>NZ_JMSQ01000001.1:0-355416 GCF_000696575.1 Siccibacter colletis
TAGGCCTGCCGCCAGCGTTCAATCTGAGCCATGATCAAACTCTTCAATTTAAAGTTTGATGCTCAAAGAATTAAACTTCGTAATGAATTACGTGTTCACTCTTGAGACTTGATAATGCTTTTTCGTCTTGCGACGTGAAAGATATCAGTGCCCCGAGTGCCCACACAGATTGTCTGATAAATTGTTAAAGAGCAGTGCGACGCGGCCTGCAGCCTGCTGTCGCGAGGTGGCGTATATTACGCTTTCCTCTTTCAGAGTCAAGCTCTATTTGAGCTTTTCTCTTCAGACCCGACGCTGCGAAGTGATTCGTTAGCGCCGTGTCGATGGAGGCGCATTATAGGGAGCCTGAGAGAGATGGCAAGCGGTAATATGAAAAAAAATGACGACCGCTCGCCTTTTGACCGTTACGCCTGTTTTTCCCGCGTTTTGATGGCCTGAGGCAGTTCTGCAAGGCTATTCAGCACCCAGTCAGCCGCTTTTTCCGCTTCTTCTGTTACCGGTTTACCGGTACGCACCAGCACGCGCGTTCCTACCTGGGCGGCGGCGGCGGCCTGCATATCTTCTGCTTTATCACCCACCATATAAGAAGCGCTCATATCTATATGAAGATAGTCACGCGCTGAGATCAGCATGCCCGGCTGCGGTTTACGGCAGTCACAGCTCTGGCGAAACGCCTCTACCGCCGCTTCCGGATGGTGCGGACAATAATAGATACCGTCCAGATCGACGCCGCGATCCGCCAGCGACCAGTCCATCCATTCGGTCAGGGTTTCAAACTGGTCTTCAGTAAACAGCCCACGAGCGATACCTGACTGGTTAGTTACCAGCACAAGCGCGTAGCCCATCGCCTTCAGCTCACGCAACGCATCGATAACGCCATCGATAAACTCAAACTGGTCGATTTCATGAACATAACCGTGATCGACATTAATAGTGCCATCGCGGTCGAGAAAAATAGCCGGGACTTGATTCGCCACCAGAGTACTCCTGAGATAAGTTATGCCGCCTAGTATCGCATGTTTCCCTTTGAGAGAAAGTGTCATTGCGTCGCCCGCATTGATTTAGACGTCTGGATGCCTTACCATCCGTTGCAATAACGGCGTTTGTCCGTGTCTGGCAGTATAAAATGCCACCCTTTACTCGTTTACGATAATTATTAGCCTGATGATAAAACTTTCGAATATCACCAAAGTGTTCCAGCAGGGCAATCGCGTGGTGAACGCGCTGAACAATGTCAGCCTGCACGTTCCTGCCGGGCAAATTTACGGCGTGATTGGTGCCTCCGGTGCCGGTAAAAGCACGCTGATTCGCTGCGTTAACTTGCTGGAACGCCCCACGCAGGGCACGGTACTGGTCGGTGGCCAGGATCTGACTGCGCTCTCTGAATCGCAGCTCACTCAGGCTCGTCGCCAGATTGGCATGATCTTCCAGCACTTCAATTTACTCTCATCCCGTACCGTGTTTGGTAACGTCGCCCTGCCGCTGGAGCTGGATAACACGCCGCGCGAAGAGATCGAACGTCGGGTCAACGAACTGCTGGAGCTGGTTGGGCTTTCCGACAAGCGTGACGCCTGGGCCGCTAACCTTTCCGGTGGACAGAAACAGCGCGTTGCCATTGCCCGCGCGTTGGCCAGTAACCCAAAAGTGCTGCTGTGCGATGAAGCCACCAGCGCCCTCGACCCGGCCACCACGCGCTCCATTCTGGAGCTGTTAAAGGATATAAACCGCCGCCTTGGGCTGACGATCCTGCTGATTACCCATGAGATGGATGTCGTGAAGCGCATCTGCGACTGCGTGGCAGTGATCAGCAACGGCGAACTGATTGAGCAGGATACGGTGAGCGAAGTGTTCTCTCATCCGAAAACGCCGCTGGCGCAACAGTTTATTCAGTCCACGCTGCATCTCGACGTACCCGAAGATTACTCGGTTCGCCTGCGCCCTGCGCCGGAAACCGCGGAAAGCGTACCGCTGCTGCGTCTGGAATTTACCGGTCAGTCGGTGGATGCTCCGCTGCTTTCGGAAACCGCACGTCGTTTCAACGTTAATAACAACATTATCAGCGCGCAGATGGATTACGCCGGCGGCGTGAAGTTCGGCATTATGCTCGCTGAAATGCACGGCTCGCAGCAGGATACAAAAGCCGCGGTCGCTTATCTCCAGGAACATCATGTGAAAGTCGAGGTGTTAGGTTATGTCTGAAGCAATGATGTGGTTACTGGTTAAAGGCGTCTGGGAGACGCTGGCGATGACCTTTGTCTCCGGCTTCTTCGGTTTTGTCATTGGTCTGCCGGTTGGCGTGCTGCTCTATATTTCCCGTCCGGGGCAGATTAGTGAAAACGCGAAGCTTTACCGTGCTATCTCTGCGCTGGTGAATATCTTCCGTTCAATTCCCTTCATTATCCTGCTGGTGTGGATGATCCCCTTCACCCGCGTGATTGTCGGCACGTCAATCGGTCTGCAGGCCGCGATCGTTCCACTTACCGTCGGCGCTGCACCTTTTATTGCGCGTATGGTGGAAAATGCTCTGCTGGAAATTCCGGCTGGCCTGATCGAAGCCTCACGGGCGATGGGCGCAACGCCGCTGCAAATTATTCGTAAGATCCTGCTGCCGGAGGCGCTGCCGGGGCTGGTGAACGCCGCAACCATTACGCTTATCACGCTGGTTGGCTACTCGGCGATGGGCGGCGCGGTAGGTGCCGGCGGTCTCGGTCAGATTGGCTATCAGTACGGTTATATCGGCTACAACGCTACCGTAATGAATACCGTTCTGGTATTGCTGGTGGTTCTGGTTTACTTAATTCAGTTTGCAGGCGATCGTATCGTCCGTACGGTTACCCACAAATAAGCAGTTACACACAACATCAAGATACTTGAGTAAGGAAAGATTATGGCGTTCAAATTGAAAACTCTGGCGGTGATGGGTGCGCTTATCGGCTCGCTGGCGCTGGCAGGCTGTGGTCAGGAAGAGAAAGATCCGAACCATATTAAAGTGGGCGTAATCGTCGGTGCTGAGCAGCAGGTGGCTGAAGCGGCGCAGAAAGTTGCAAAAGAGAAATACGGTCTTGATGTTGAGCTGGTGACCTTTAACGATTACGTTCTGCCGAACGAAGCCCTGAGCAAAGGCGACATCGACCTGAACGCCTTCCAGCACAAACCGTATCTGGATCAGCAGATCAAAGATCGCGGCTACAAGCTGGTGTCAGTGGGCAACACCTTCGTTTACCCGATCGCTGGCTATTCCAAAAAGATTAAGTCACTGGAAGAGCTGCAGCCGGGTTCTCAGGTTGCGGTCCCTAACGACCCGACCAACCTCGGTCGCTCCCTGCTGCTGCTGCAGAAAGTGGGCCTGATTAAACTGAAAGACGATATCGGCCTGCTGCCGACCGTGCTGGACGTGACCGAAAACCCGAAAAACCTGAAGATTGTTGAACTGGAAGCGCCGCAGCTGCCGCGCTCGCTGGATGATGATCAGATTGCCCTGGCCGTTATCAACACTACCTACGCCAGCCAGATCAACCTGACCCCGGCTAAAGACGGCATCTTCGTGGAAGATAAAGACTCCCCGTATGTAAACATGCTGGTTACCCGCGAAGACAATAAAGACGCGGAAAACGTGAAGAAATTTGTACAGGCCTATCAGTCTGAAGAAGTGAACGCCGCAGCGAATAAAGTCTTCAACGGCGGCGCGGTAAAAGGCTGGTAAGCCTGAGCGCAACAGTTATACCAAACGGGCTACGGCCCGTTTTTTCATTTCTGGCCCGTCTCGCGGTAAATGTTGTCCACTATTCTGAACAGACAACCTTTTAAAGTTGCTATAGGATATTGACGGTTATTTTTGACCGGGTACCTTTTTCGGGTAACAACACCTTTTTTACCCGACGCAGCGCACGCTTCCATGACGTTATGCTGCCGCCGGTATCCATTACCTGATTCAATCATGCTTATCTTGCTTATTCATCGAGGACAAATTATGCGTGCTTTACCGATCTGTTTATTAGCGCTCGCCCTGAGCGGCTGTTCCATGTTAGACAGATCCCCTGTTGAACCTGCCAAAAGCACGACAGCGCCTGCGAAAACGGAACCGACCAGACCACGTGCATCAGCCCCTGCGCCGGTAAAAATCTACACCAATGCTGAAGACTTACTGGGCAAACCGTTCCGCGATATGGGTGAAGTCACCGGCGAGTCGTGCCAGGCCAGCAATCAGGACTCACCGCCGAATATCCCGACCGCCCGGAAACGCCTACAGATCAACGCCTCTAAAATGAAAGCGAACGCGGTTCTGCTGCACAGCTGTGAAGTGACCAGCGGCACGCCGGGTTGTTATCGTCAGGCAATTTGTATCGGTTCGGCGCTTAACGTTTCTGCGAAATGACCGCATTCAGCTTTGAGCAAATCGGCGTTATCCGCTCCCCTTATAAAGAAAAATTCGCCGTCCCGCGCCAGCCAGGCCTGGTGAAAGACGGGCACGGCGAGCTCCATCTTCTCGCGCCCTACAATCAGCCCGATGCGCTGCGCGGCCTCGAAGGCTTCAGTCATCTGTGGCTGCTGTTTGTGTTTCATCAGACGATGGAAGGCGGCTGGCGGCCTACGGTGCGCCCGCCACGGCTGGGCGGTAATGCGCGGATGGGCGTATTCGCCACGCGCTCTACCTTTCGCCCGAACCCTGTGGGTATGTCGCTGGTCGAAATCAAAGGCATTATCTGCCAGAAAGAGCGCGTGATCCTGAAGCTGGGCAGCCTCGATCTGGTGGATGGCACGCCGATCATTGATATCAAACCCTACCTGCCATTCGCCGAAGCGCTGCCCGATGCCCGTGCCGGCTATGCGCAACACGCGCCCGAGGCCGATATGCCGGTCTTTTTCACCGCAGAGATCGCCGCCCGCCTGCAGACCCTGGAAAAACGCTATCCGCATCTTCAGCGCTTCATCCGCGATGTGCTGGCTCAGGACCCGCGCCCGGCCTACCGTAAGGGCGAAGACGCGGGCAAAACTTATGCCGTCTGGCTGCTGGATTTCAACGTGCGCTGGCGGGTAACCGAGCATGGCGCAGAAGTGTTTGCACTCGAAGCACGCTAAATTGATATCACTCTCTTTTGGCAACTCTGTCACACTGATAAACTAAACCACTTTTTTGTGTCAGGCATCACTCAGCCTGCATGTCTCAAATGGAACCGTAACAACATGCGTACTAGCCAATATCTGCTCTCCACCCTTAAGGAGACACCTGCCGACGCGGAAGTGATCAGCCATCAGCTGATGCTGCGCGCCGGGATGATCCGCAAGCTGGCCTCCGGGTTGTATACCTGGCTCCCGACCGGCCTGCGCGTGCTGAAAAAAGTCGAAAACATCGTGCGTGAAGAGATGAACAACGCCGGTGCGATCGAGGTGTCTATGCCGGTGGTGCAGCCAGCAGATCTGTGGCAGGAGAGCGGACGTTGGGAGCAGTACGGCCCGGAGCTGCTGCGCCTGGTCGATCGCGGCGATCGTCCGTTTGTGCTCGGTCCGACGCATGAAGAGGTGATCACTGACCTGATCCGTAACGAGCTCAGCTCCTATAAGCAGCTGCCGCTTAACTTCTTCCAGATCCAGACCAAGTTCCGTGATGAAGTGCGTCCGCGCTTTGGCGTGATGCGCTCCCGCGAGTTCCTGATGAAGGATGCCTACTCGTTCCACACCACCCAGGAATCCTTGCAGGAAACCTACGACAACATGTACGCCGCCTACAGCAAAATCTTCTCCCGCATGGGGCTGGATTTCCGTGCGGTACAGGCAGATACCGGCTCTATCGGCGGTAGCGCATCGCACGAATTCCAGGTGCTGGCCCAGAGCGGCGAAGACGATATCGTCTTCTCTACCGGTTCCGACTATGCCGCCAACATCGAACTGGCCGAAGCCGTTGCGCCTGCTGAGCCGCGCGCCGCCGCCAGCCAGGAGATGACGCTGGTTGAGACCCCGAACGCGAAAACCATCGCCCAGCTGGTAGAGCAGTTCAACCTGCCGGTCGAAAAAACCGTGAAAACTCTGCTGGTGAAAGCGGTGGAAGGCAGCGCTTACCCGCTGGTTGCCCTGCTGGTTCGCGGCGATCACGAGCTCAACGAAGTGAAGGCGGAGAAACTGCCGCAGGTCGCAAGCCCGCTGACTTTCGCCACCGAAGAAGAGATCCGCGCCGCGGTTAACGCCGGCCCTGGTTCGCTCGGTCCGGTCAATATGCCGGTGCCGGTGGTTATCGATCGCAGCGTAGCGGTGATGAGCGACTTTGCCGCGGGCGCTAACGTCGATGGCAAACACTACTTCGGTATTAACTGGGATCGCGATCTGGCGACCCCGGAAGTCGCCGATATCCGTAACGTAATGGTCGGCGACGTCAGCCCGGATGGTCAGGGCACGCTGCTTATCAAACGCGGTATCGAAGTGGGTCATATCTTCCAGCTTGGCACCAAATACTCTGAAGCGATGAAAGCCTCGGTACAGGGTGAAGATGGTCGCAATCAGATCCTGACCATGGGCTGCTACGGTATCGGCGTGACCCGCGTGGTGGCTGCCGCGATTGAGCAGAACAACGATGACCGCGGCATCATCTGGCCGGACGCGATTGCCCCGTTCCAGGTGGCGATCCTGCCGATGAACATGCACAAATCCTTCCGCGTGCAGGAGCTGGCCGAGAATCTTTACAACGCGCTGCGCGCTAAAGGCATTGATGTGCTGATGGACGATCGTAAAGAGCGTCCGGGCGTGATGTTTGCTGATATGGAACTGATCGGTATTCCGCACACCGTGGTGATTGGCGACCGCAACCTCGACAGCGACGAGATTGAGTACAAACACCGTCGCAGCGGCGAGAAGAAGATGATCAAGACCGGCGACATCCTGGATTACCTGCTGGCAAACATCCCGCGTTAATCCCTCCCGGAAAAACAAAAGCCCCGCACTGGCGGGGCTTTTTTATTTACCGGCCGGAGGCTCAGTCATCGCAGCCTTTGCCAGCAGTAAAGGTGCCGTGCTCATCCACCACCAGCGTTTTTTCCGGCGCGCCGGTATCTTCATTGGCGTCGATGGCAAAATGCGCCTTCACGATCAGCAGTACCGGCGCACCCGCCTCACCCCGCGCCTGGGCATAGCCACGTTCAAGCTGCGCATTGTTCGTCACACCGGTGCGCTTGCCGGTCACACAGTCGGTGAATACCGCTGCATCCGCCATATAGCGGTACATACCTTTCATCACCATCGGCGTGGCGGGTAACCCGGCATCCACGGCTTTCAGGGTGTAATCGAAATTCGATTCGATGGGGTGCCCTTCCCGGTCGAGCATTTCCAGATCGTCGCCTTTCGGGCGGAAATAGCGCTTCTCACCATCAACCCCGGTCAACACCAGCCGGTCGGCGGTGCGCGCCCAGCGGCCATACGACGCAAATGCGCTGTCAGCTTTGCCGCCCTGGTAACGCTCGTTCATCACCCAGGTACCGTCTTTTTCCAGAAATAGCGTGGTTTCGATACCGCTGCAGTCAGCGCAGGGCAGCACCCCGCGGTAGCTCTGCTGCATCGCTTTCAGCTCTCCCGCCTGCTCCTGGGCAACGGAGCGCTCGTCATTCCGGTTATTACATCCCGGCAGCGCCGCCACGGCGCACAGGGCCGCAATCAGGATAAATCGTTTTTTCATGGGTATTCCTTTTCATTGATTCCCTGTTACAGACCCCGGACCTTGCCTCGCAGCGCCTTGGTGGCTGATTTCTGGGATTTAGCATCGAGCCGGCGCAGCTTTGAGGCGCGCGTCGGTTTTGTAGCCCTTCGACTTTTCTGCGGGGTCGTTAGTTCCGTAATCAGGTTAACCAGACGTGCGATCGCCGCTTCGCGGTTCATCTCCTGGCTGCGGTGCTCCTGAGCTTTGATGATCACCACCCCGTCGGCGGTGATCAGGTGATGCGTGGCGGCCAGCAAGCGCTCTTTATACGACTCGGGCAGGCTGGAGGCGCGAATATCGAAGCGCAGATGAATGGCGGTCGAGGTTTTATTGACGTGCTGTCCGCCCGCCCCCTGGGCGCGAATGGCGGTGATCTCCACCTCGTTATCGGGAATGGTGACGTTGCGTGACAGTTCAATCATGCGTGCTGTTGCCAGGTGGTAAAGTGAATTTCCAGGTTGTTTTCAGGGTCCGACAGCCAGATGGCGCCCTCCTGAATCGTTGCCTGCAGCGACATCGTGCGCGTCGCAAAGGCCGTCAGCTTCGCCAGCTGCTCATCATCCAGATACCAGATGCTGAGGTTGCTGTAGCTGGCAAGCTTCGTCTGGTTTTGCTGCCACCAGATTTGCGCCGCACGACTATTATAGGCGAACAGCGCCACCTCTTTAGACTGGGTGCAGGCTTTCTTGACGCGCTTTTCATCCGGCAGACCCAGCTCAATCCACAGATCGATACCCAGATGATCGTTGCGCAGCCAGGCTTCCGGCTCGTCTTCGGCACTGAGACCGCGAGTAAATTGCAAACGCTCATCCGCGAACTTGATCCACGCCAGCAGGCGCAGCATCAGGCGCTCTTCGGTTTCAGAAGGGTGGCGCGCTAGGGTCAGCGTGGTATCAAGATACTGGTTACGATCCATGTCGGCCACGTTGACCATTGCTTTGTAGATTGTTGCTTTTAACGCCATCACACCACTCCTTTTCATAAGAGCGGCTATTGTAACGAATTTGCCCGTAAAGCGCTGTCGGGCTTTGACATTCTGCCCCGGTGCCACGCTGATAATGGCGCGGCGAGTATGGTATAGTCACCTTGCTAAACAGAGTTTATCCTCGTAGGCTTATCGTGCATCCCACGAAAAGTCTGTTGTCTGGGCTCTGGACAGGAGGGCATGTGGAAAAATATTGTGAGTTAATACGCCAGCGTTATGCTGAGATTGCCAGCGGCGATCTGGGGTACGTCCCCGATGCGCTGGGCTGCGTATTACGGGTTCTGAATGAGGTCGTTGAGAACGACGCCATTTCAGAGGCGGTCAGGGAAAAGGCGGCGTATGCTGCCGCGAACTTACTGGTGAGCGATTATGTCAATGAATGATGCCTATCAACCCATCAATTGCGATGACTATGACAATCTCGAACTCGCCTGCCAGCATCATTTATTACTGACGCTGGAGCTTAAAAGCGGTGAGGTTCTGAAGGCGAAGGCCAGCGATCTGGTGTCACGTAAAAATGTGGAATACCTGATTGTTGAAGACGCGGGTGCCACACGCGAGCTGCGCCTCGATAAGATCGCCAGCTTCAGCCATCCTGAAATTGGTACCGTCGTGGTGAGCGAATCCTGATCCCCCTCCGGTTTACAACGTGGGCAGCCTGAGCTGCCCTTTTTTACGCCTCTGCATCACGCTCCCAGCACAGCTGCCAGCCGTTTTCATCCCCAGCCCGCCCTTCCTGAGTAACAAACACGCCCACGGCGGAAATGAGCTGTTCGCCGTAAAACAGCAGCGGCACGATCTCGCGCTCCCACGGCGGAATGCCCAGTTCCTGCCACAGTTTTTTCAGGCTGCGCCCGCGCTCGCGCCCGACGATATGCAGCGTGCCTGCGGCGCGGTAGCGGATCGACACGCGTTCCCCGTCTCGCGGCGCGCGCACGCGCTGCCCTTCCCCGAGAGACAGCCTCCCGCCCGTCAGGCTGAGCGACGAATACGGCGCATCCCAGTAAATGACCGGGTTCGTCGGCGCTGGCAGATTTTTTACCCACCAGAGCCGGTCCTGATAACGCCGCACCGCGTAATCGCCGAACACCAGTTTTGGCGCAGCATCTTCCCGGCTCAGCGCAACTTCGGACCAGACTCGCGCCAGTGCCGCACGCGACGGCATCTGCGCATGATGCGTGGCAAACCAGCGCCGCAGCAGCGCGCCACGCTTTGCCTCGCGCATGGCTTTCAGGGGGACGATCGCAAGAGTGCCCCGGGCATCCAGCAGGCTGTGCAGTTCATCGTCCAGCAGCTCATCCAGCAACTGCTCCTGCTCGGCGCACAGCGCGGCGCTGCGGGCTACCATGCCGGCGAAGTGGGGCCAGCGTGCATTGAGTAACGGCAGAACATCCAGCCGTAAGAAGTTACGATCGAAGCGGCGGCTCTGATTGCTTTCATCCTCAATCCACTGCAGGCCGTGCTGCTGCGCCCACTGCTCCAGCGTATGACGCGGCGTATTGAGCAGCGGACGACGCAGCCATCCCGCGCCGAACGGCACAGCGGCGGGCATCGCCGCCAGCCCTGCCGGACCGCTGCCGCGCTTGAGCGCCAGTAAAAAGGTTTCGCACTGATCGTCCAGATGCTGCGCGGTGACCAGCGCTTCATCCGTGCGCAGCGCAGCAGACAACGCCCGATAACGCGCCTCGCGTGCCTGGGCTTCAATCCCGTTGCCGTCATCCACCAGCGTCACGCGCACGACGTCCAGCGCCACCTGCCAGGCATCACACTGCGCCTGGCAGTGCGCCGCCCAGGCATCGGCGTTGTCACTCAGACCGTGATGGATATGGATGGCGCGCAGGTGCAAATCTGGATGCGCGGCGCGGAGCTGCACCAGCTGATGCAGCAGCACCGTGGAGTCGAGGCCGCCGCTGTACGCCACCAGAAACTGGTGTGACGGGCGAAGCAAAGCAAGAAGCGTATCGGGCGTCATAGGGGTATGTCACAGACCGGGCGGTTAAGCCCGGAACGTTACCGGGCATTATCCGCGCTTGCAAGCGTTACTGCTGGTAAAGCTCCAGCGGCAGGCCATCGGGATCGGCAAAGAAGGTGAAGCGTTTGTTGGTCAGCGGATCGATGCGGATCGGCTCGCACTTCACGCCGTGGGATTCGAGATGGGTTACCGCCTGGTCAATGTCATCGACGCTGAAGGCCAGATGACGCAGGCCGCAGGCTTCAGGGTGGCTCGGGCGCGCGGGCGGGAAGGGAAACGAGAACAGCTCAATTACGTACTGCTCCCCGAGGCCGAGATCGCCTTTCCAGGAGTCCCGCGCCTCGCGATAGGCCTCTGATAACAGGTTAAAACCCAGCACGTCACAGTAGAATGATTTACTGGTCTGATAATCCGACGCGATGATGGCGATATGGTGCACCTGCTTTAAACCCAGCATTCCTTTCTCCTTAGTTTGATGCGGCAGCCTGTGCCAGCGCTGCCGAAAGCCATTAAGCCTGTTTTAACACCCTGACCCGGTACACGCCGTCTTCCCCGAGTCTGGCACCGTGAATATCCGTTTCGAAACCGGGATAGTGACGGCCAATAGAGCACAGCATCAGCATAAAATCGAGGACGGCCCGGCTCCGCTCGGTGATCATCTCCCCCGGCATCACCAGCGGCACGCCCGGCGGATACGGCAGGATCATGTTGGCCGACACCCGGTTCAGCAGGCCGTCAATTTCCACGGTTTCAACGTTACCCTTTACCTGCTGCTGGTACGCCTGATGCGGCGTCATTTTCATCTCCGGCAGCGTGTCGAACGCCCGCAGCATCAGTTCCGGCAATTTGTGCTGGCGGATCAGATCGTGAATGCCCTGCCCCAGCGTCTGGATGCGCATGTTGCGATAGAAATCCGGATCTTCTGCGTAGAGATCCGGCAGCATGTTTTTCACCCGCAGATTGAGATCCCAGGCGCGTTTGAACTCCGTCAGCCCGCGCAGCAGGCTCATCGCCCGGGTCTTATCAATGCCGATGCTGAACAGAAACAGCAAATTGTAGGGGCCGGTCTTTTCCACCACCACCCCGCGCTCGTCGAGGAATTTCGCCACCAGCGCCGCCGGGATCCCCTCTTCGCTCATCTCGCCCTGCTGGTTCATGCCCGGCGTCAGGATCGTGACCTTAACCGGGTCGAGGAACATATGGTCGCCATCGGCATTGTTGAAGCCGTGCCACGCCCGTCCCGGTTCAATGGGCCAGCAGTCGGCTTCCTCGATATCCTCAGGTTGCCAGATATCGAAAAACCATCCATCAGATTCTTCGCGAAGACGCTGCACTTCTTTACGAAAATGCAGCGCGCGTTCGACGGAGCGGTTGATCAGCCGCCGTCCGGGATTGCCGCGCAGCATCGCCGCCGCGGTTTCGATGGAGGCCACCAGCGGATAGCTCGGCGAGGTAGTGGTGTGCATCATGTACGCTTCGTTGAAGGTCTCTTCGTCGTAATCCCCTTTGATGTGGATCAGCGATGCCTGGGAGAGCGCAGCCAGCATTTTATGAGTGGACTGGGTTTCGTAGAACACTTTGCCTGGCACCCGCTCGCCACTCATGCCGCTTTTGCCGTTGTAGATCGGGTGAAAATGGGTATAGGGCACCCAGGCGGAGTCGAAGTGGATCGACGGCACGTCGAGGGTCTGCTTGATCCAGTTGGTGTTATACAGCAGCCCGTCATAGGTGGAGTTGGTGATTACGGCGTGCACTGGCCAGCTCGCGCCGTGGGTGGCCGCCACTTTCTGCTCGATGGTGGCGCGCAGGAACTCCTGCCGCGGAATGCCACCGAGAATGCCCAGCGCATTGCGGGTGGGTTTCATCCAGATCGGGACGATGTCGCTCATCATCAGCAGATGCGTCAGCGACTTATGGCAGTTGCGATCCACCAGCAGCGTGCTGCCCGCAGGAGCGGCATACATGCCGATGATTTTATTCGAGGTGGAGGTGCCGTTGGTCACCATGTAGCTCTGCTCGGCCCCGAAGGTGCGGGCGATATACTCTTCGGCCTCCAGATGCGGCCCGGTGTGATCGAGCAGCGATCCCAGCTCGGTTACCGAGATCGAGACGTCCGCTTTCAGGGTATTGCCGCCGAAAAAATCGTAAAACAGACAGCCGACCGGGCTTTTCTGGTAAGCGGTGCCGGCCATATGCCCCGGCGTGCAGAAGGTATATTTCCCCTCGTTCACATAGGTGAATAGCGCTTTGGTCAGCGGCGGCATGATGTTGTCGTGATACTCATTGGTGTACTGCCGGATGCGCGCGGCGATATCTTCCGCCTGGCCCAGCCCGTATTCAAAGAACCACAGCGCCATGCGCATCTCGTTGGCGGTAACGTCCATCGTCGAGTGGGTATTAATGAAGGCATACAGCGGCAGGTACTCGTTGAGCTGATTGATCTCGCAGCACAGATCGAGGCTGTACTCGTCCCAGTCAAAGATCACGCCGCAGACGCGCGGGTTGTGTTCGATAAGCTTCAGCAGGTCGTTGCTGTTGTCCGGCCATACCGGCTGAAACCCCTGCTGAATAAGCGCCTGCTGCAGCTCCCTGATGGGTTCATCTTTATAAAACGCCCCGTGCGGGCCCATGATGGCAATGGTATTCAATGCTTACCTCCTGGAAAAAAGCGTCTGGTAAGCATAGTTGAGTGAAGCGCGTCGGCAGCCGATAAGGGAAAAAACCACCTCGCGGGAGGGGGTTGAGCAGGGAAAGTGCCAGCCCGCAGGCTGGCAACAGGGTTACAGCGCGGTCCAGGCATCGGACCAGGCGATACCGGCGCCCGGCTCGTAGTAGGCTGGAGCCACGCTGCACCAGCTTCCTTCCGGGAAGGGTTTGCACTGGTAGAGCGCACCGTTGTTCAGCACGATGTCCCCGGGTTTCCAGGCATGGCTACCTGACCAGGCCGGATACGCGGTCGGCTTGTCATCCGGCGTTTTCGCCTTCGCTTTCACGTTAAGGGTGTAGGTCGTCGTGTCGCTCAGCTTCCCGTCGTCCACCTTCAGGCTGATGATGTACTGCGCATCGGCGGCGGTGTCAGGCACGTTAAAGGTCACCACGCTCTTATCCTTGCCGCTCACGGTCTGCCCGGTCTGCGCCATCCAGTTGTAGGTCAGCGCATCACCATTTTCATCGCTGGAGCCAGCACCGTTGAGCGATACCTTGCTACCGGCCTCGACCGCGCCGACCGGCCCGCTGATACGTGCAATCGGCGCGACGTTGGTCTGACCCGGTGAAGGCTGCGGCGTTGGGGTTGGCGTCGGGGTTGGCGCTGGCGTGGCCGATCCATCCTCAACCACCTTAACGTTGAAGTGTTTTTTCACGCACTGGGTATAGTCGCCGTCTTTAAAGGCGCTGAACGGCGTCTGATAACCCACCAGCTGGCAGGCATAGGTCAGCCCGTCCGGGGTGGTGGTGCTCCAGCCCCAGTCCATCTCCCAGTAGATCGGCAATGCGCCCGCACCACCGGCATCAAACTGCTTCATTTTCTTACAGCCCAGCACTTCATCCGCCGGCACGTTTACCTTGAGGTATTTCGCGAACTCCTTGTAATAGGCGATGCGGTTCAGCGACTGGGCGTTCTCCGCTTCGCCGCCGCACTCCACGCCACCGTTGATAATCTGGATGGTGACGCCGAAGCCCGGCACCAGCCCGCTCTCTTTGTCATGCTGATTCGGCTGCCAGGTCTGGTCGATGACGTGCAGCATGCTGGGTTTTGGCGGCTGCGGATAGACGAAGAAGAAGATGGCGCTCGCCAGGTTCATCCAGGTATCGGCAACCAGATCGGGTTTATCCAGCAGCGGGCGCACATCGCCATACATCGCATCGGAGAACGGACCGTAGTTGTAGTTATACGAGAGCTGCTTGGCACCGCGACCAAAGTAGCTCAGGAAGTCGCCGTCTTTGTCCTTACCGCAGGGCCAGGTCTGCCCCTGCCAGGTATCAGGGTTGCACTCGCCGTTATAGCCGCCCTTCTGCCCTTCGGCCCAGCCCATCTCACGCAGGTAGACCAGCGCCTGACGCCACTCCGGCTCCTCGCGCCAGCTCTCGTGCCCGCCCGTCTCCTGAGCAAAGTGGGCAAACATCGTCGCCAGCGACTTACGGCAGATGGCTTCGGCGTCACGCCCGTCGCTGTAGGCGCCGCACACCGCCGGGAATTTACCCACCGCTTTCAGGAAGTTCACGTAGGTGTACTCTCTGGCGCGCAGCGGAAAGAGAAAATCCCAGTCCTTCGCGCTAATGATGCTTTCTACCCGCCGCACGTTTTCCGGATTGCCACTGTTACCCGGCTCGATTTTTTCAACCTGGGCATTATCCAGCGTGCGGATAGACGCTTTTACCGACTGCATCAGCGGAAATCCACTCAGCTCCTGCTCTTTCTTCTGCAGATCCGCCGCGTTAACGCTGTAAGGTTCGCTGGCAGTGAGTAACGGCGCTGCCCCCGCCTGTGCGCCAAACAGTAAGCCTGCCGCACCCAGCGCGGCGATGTGTGGTGATGTCATACCCTTCCCCTTTTCGCATTGAACATACCGATGTGGTGAAGGGAGTGTATGGAAAGCGCGGGCGTTGCATTCTCACAACGTCTCACGCGACAACTCACATAATCTCAGTGCTGCAGGCATAAAAAAAGGGCCGCATCATGCGGCCCTTGATGGCAGATAACAAACCCTAATCAGGCGTAGCCGTAGCTCATCAGACGCTGATAGCGACGGTTGAGCAGATCGTCTTTGCTCAGCACGTCCAGATCTTCAAGATCGGCCAGCAGCTGCGCTTTCAGGGATGCAGCCATCGCTTCCGGGTTGCGGTGCGCGCCACCCAGCGGCTCCGGGATCACGGAGTCGATAAGCTTCAGCTCTTTCAGACGCGGTGCGATGATGCCCATCGCTTCAGCCGCCAGCGGGGCTTTATCTGCGCTTTTCCACAGAATGGAGGCGCAACCTTCCGGGGAGATAACTGAGTAGGTGCTGTACTGCAGCATGTTGACTTTATCGCCCACGCCGATCGCCAGCGCGCCGCCGGAACCGCCTTCGCCGATAACGGTGCAGATCACCGGTACGGTCAGACGTGACATTTCGCGCAGGTTGCGGGCAATGGCTTCGGACTGACCGCGCTCTTCCGCACCCACGCCCGGATAGGCACCAGGGGTGTCGATGAAGGTCACGATCGGCATATTGAAGCGTTCAGCCATTTCCATCAGGCGCAGCGCTTTGCGGTAGCCTTCCGGGGCCGGCATACCGAAGTTGCGGCGGATCTTCTCTTTGGTTTCGCGGCCTTTCTGATGACCAATGATCATCACCGGGCGACCATCCAGGCGTGCGATACCGCCCACGATGGCTTTATCGTCCGCGTAAGCGCGGTCGCCAGCCAGTTCATCAAACTCGTCAAACGCCAGACGAACGTAATCCAGGGTATACGGACGCAGCGGATGACGCGCCAGTTGCGCAATCTGCCATGCACCCAGATCGGCGAAGATTTTACGCGTCAGCTCTACGCTTTTTTCGCGCAGACGAAGCACCTCTTCATCGATGTTAATATCCAGTTTTTCATCCTGACGGCTTACCGACGTCAGGGAATCGATTTTCGCTTCCAGCTCAGCAATCGGCTGTTCGAAATCAAGGAAATTCAGACTCATAGTATTCCTGTTTTAGTCAAACTCCAGTTCCACCTGCTCCGGACCTGGCAGGCCACGCGGCTTCCGGTTCGAGTATCAAAACTCGGGAACGCTGATGCTGACGCATCAGTCAAACTCCAGTTCCACCTGCTCCGAACCGATCAAGCCACGCAGATCGTTCAAGAGACGATCGCTCGGGGAAACACGCCAGGTTGCGCCGAAACGCAACCGCGCACGTGCATCCGCCCTCTGATAGTAGAGATGTACTGGAATTGTCCCCGAACGGTGGGGTTCCAGAGACTGACGGAGACGGTTCAAAAGCTGGTCATCAATTTGCCTGTCCGTCAGCGAGATAGCAAGCCCGCGCGCATACTTTTCACGGGCATCAGCAATGTCCATCACTTCGCGGGCGGTCATTTTAAGCCCGCCGCTGAAGTCATCAAAGCTGACCTGTCCGCTGACGATCAGGATTCGGTCTTGTTCCAGCAGATGCTGGTATTTTTCCAGCGCGTCCGTGAATAACATTACTTCCAGACGCCCTGAACGGTCATCAAGGGTGCAGATGCCGATTCGGTTACCGCGCTTGGTGACCATGACCCGCGCGGCAATGACCAGACCGGCGGCGGTAATGACTTTACCGCGCTCGGTCGGGTGCATTTCTTTAAGGCGCATGCCGCCGACATAACGCTCAATTTCTTTCAGGTACTGGTTGATGGGGTGACCCGTCAGATACAGCCCGAGGGTTTCCCGCTCACCATCCAGCACGGTCTGCTCCGGCCAGGGCTGGCAGTTGGCATACGACTGCTCAATCTGTTCCGGCTCTTCTGCCAGCACGCCAAACATATCCGCCTGGCCGATGGCTTCCGCCTTCGCATGTTGATCCGCGGCCTTCAGGGCATCGCCCAGGGAATTCATCAGCGCGGCGCGGTGCGGCCCGAGGCGGTCAAACGCCCCGGACATAATCAGTTTTTCCAGCACCCGACGGTTGAGCTTTTTGGTGTCGGTGCGGGCGCAGAGATCGAACAGCTCGCGGAAATAGCCGCCTTCGTTACGCGCTTCAAGGATCGCTTCGATCGGGCCTTCGCCCACGCCTTTAATCGCGCCGATGCCGTAAACAATCTCGCCATCATCATTGACGTGGAAGTGATACAGCCCGGAGTTGATGTCCGGCGGCAGGATCTTAAGTCCCATACGCCAGCACTCATCCACCAGCCCGACCACTTTGTCGGTGTTGTCCATATCCGCTGTCATTACCGCGGCCATAAACTCGGCAGGATAGTGCGCTTTCAGCCACAGCGTCTGGTACGACACCAAAGCATAAGCCGCAGAGTGCGATTTGTTAAATCCGTAACCGGCAAATTTCTCTACCAGGTCAAAGATTTTCATCGCCAGCTCGCCGTCGACGCCGTTATTTTTCGCACCGTCTTCGAAGATAGAACGCTGCTTGGCCATCTCTTCGGGTTTCTTTTTCCCCATCGCGCGGCGCAGCATATCCGCCCCGCCGAGGGTATAACCCGAGAGCACCTGGGCTATCTGCATCACCTGTTCCTGATACAGGATGATGCCGTAGGTCGGCTCCAGAACCGGCTTCAGGCTTTCATGCTGCCACTGGATGTCCGGGTATGAAATGGCTTCGCGTCCGTGTTTACGGTCGATAAAGTTATCTACCATTCCGGACTGCAACGGGCCCGGGCGGAACAGCGCTACCAGCGCGATCATATCTTCGAAGCAGTCAGGCTGCAGACGCTTGATCAGATCCTTCATGCCGCGCGATTCAAGCTGGAACACCGCAGTGGTTTCCGAGCGCTGCAGCATGTCGAAGCTTTTCTTGTCGTCAAGCGGGATTGCGGCGATATCGATCGGCTCCAGCCCCTGCTTTTCGCGGCGCGGGTTAATCATCTTCAGCGCCCAGTCGATAATGGTGAGCGTGCGCAGACCGAGGAAGTCAAACTTCACCAGGCCTGCATACTCCACGTCGTTCTTATCAAACTGGGTGACCGGATGATTACCTGATTCATCGCAGTAAAGCGGCGCGAAATCGGTAATTTTAGTCGGGGCGATAACTACCCCACCGGCGTGCTTACCGGCGTTACGCGTCACCCCTTCGAGTTTACGCGCCATGTCGATGAGGGCTTTCACTTCCTCATCGGCTTCATAAATTTCCGGCAGCTGCGGTTCAGCTTCGAACGCTTTGGCAAGCGTCATGCCCGGATCGGGCGGCACCAGCTTAGAGATACGATCGACGAAGCCGTAAGGGTGGCCGAGCACGCGTCCTACGTCGCGGATCACCGCTTTCGCCGCCATGGTACCAAAGGTGATGATCTGCGATACCGCGTCGCGCCCATACATATCGGCGACGTGGTCGATCACCTGGTCGCGTTTCTCCATGCAGAAGTCGACGTCGAAGTCAGGCATCGAGACGCGTTCCGGGTTCAGGAAGCGTTCAAACAGCAGGTCAAATTCCAGCGGATCGAGATCGGTGATTTTCAGGGCATACGCCACCAGCGAACCGGCACCGGAACCACGACCCGGCCCGACCGGAATGCCGTTATCCTTCGACCACTGGATAAACTCCATAACGATCAGGAAGTAACCCGGGAAGCCCATCTGGTTGATAACCTGCAGCTCGATATCCAGACGCTCGTCGTACTCGGGGCGCTTCTGCACGCGCTCGTCCGGGTCCGGGAACAGGAATTCCAGGCGCTCTTCCAGCCCCTCTTTCGATTTCATGACGAGGAAATCTTCGGTCGACATATCCCCGGTCGGGAACTGCGGCAGGAAGTATTCGCCGAGGCGCACCGTAACGTTACAGCGCCGGGCGATCTCCACGCTGTTTTCCAGCGCTTCGGGGAGATCGGCAAACAGCTCGCACATCTCATCTTCGGTGCGCATGTACTGCTGGGTTGAGTAGTTACGCGGACGCTTCGGATCGTCGAGGGTAAAGCCGTCGTGAATGGCGACGCGGATCTCATGCGCATCAAAGTCGCCGGCGTCAATGAAGCGCACGTCATTGGTGGCGACCACCGGCAAACCGGTCTCTTCAGCCAGCGCGACCGCGGCGTGCAGATAATTTTCCTCATCCGGACGACCGGTGCGGATCAGCTCCAGGTAGAAACGATCGGCAAACCAGCGCTGATAGAACGCCACGCAGCTGTCAACCATAGCGCGGTTACCGCGCAGCAGCGATTTGCCGACGTCGCCCATGCGCCCGCCGGAGAGCAGGATCAGGCCTTCATTCAGCTCCGCCAGCCAGGCGCTGTCGATCCACGGACCGTTTACGCCGTAGCCACGCTGATAGGCCCGGGAGATGAGCAGCGTCAGGTTCTGATATCCGGTGTTATTGGCCGCCAGCACGGTGATCTGGCTGAGCTCATCGCCCAGCGCATCGCTCTGCATCACAAAATCAGCACCGATGATCGGTTTTATGCCGAGGCCGTGCGATCCACCGTAGAACTTCACCAGACCGCACAGGTTAGTAAAGTCGGTGATCGCCAGCGCGGGCATGCCAAGCGCGGCCGCCTTTTTTACCAGCGGTCCCGTCTTTGCCAGCCCATCAATCATGGAGTAGTCGCTGTGCACCCTCAGGTGTACAAAACGTGGTTCAGCCATCTCAGTTTCCGATTAACGATGTACAAGCCAGTGTCTTAGCAGACAAGGCCCAGCGCGCGTTTAACCGGCGCGAAGCTGCGTCGGTGATGAATGGTGGCGCCATGTTCTGCCAGGCGTTCAAGATGAAAAGCGGTCGGATAGCCTTTGTGCTGGGCAAATCCATATTGCGGGAAGCTGAGATCCAGCTCGGCCATTTCCTGGTCGCGCGTCACTTTGGCAAGTATTGACGCCGCGCTGATTTCCGCCACCCGGCTGTCGCCTTTAACGACCGCCAGAGAAGGCATCGGCAGCGCCGGGCAGCGATTGCCGTCGATCAGCACATACTCCGGCACCACGTTCAGCCCGGCGACGGCGCGCTGCATCGCCAGCATAGTGGCGTGCAAAATATTCAGCTCGTCAATTTCATGCGGTTCAGCACGGCCAATGCTCCAGGCCAGCGCTTTTTCACGGATTTCGAGGTACAGCGCCAGGCGGCGCTTTTCCGACAGCTTTTTCGAATCGGCAAGCCCAACGATGGGGCGCTGCGGATCGAGGATAACCGCAGCGGTCACTACCGCGCCGACCAGCGGGCCGCGGCCCACTTCGTCAACGCCGGCAACCAGATGCGTATGGGGATAGATAAATTCCATCATTATTGCGCTAACTCCAGCACCGCGTCGGCTGCCTGCTCGTCGGCATTGCAGCGAATTTGTTCATGCAGGTGACGGAAGATGTCGTGCATTTCATGACTTTTTGCCCCGCCGTCCAGCAGCGGCGTCAGCGCTGCGGCCAGACGGGCCGGCTCGCACTCCTCCTGCAGCAGCTCTTTTACCAGTTCGCGACCGGCGAGCAGGTTAGGCAGCGAGACGTACTCGGTTTTCACCAGCCGTTTTGCCAGCCAGAAGGTAAAGGGCTTCATGCGATAGCCAACCACCATCGGGCATTTCGCCAGCATACACTCCAGCGCGGCGGTGCCGGAGGCCAGCAGCGCTGCATCACTGGCGATCATCGCTTCACGCGCCTGACCATCCAGCAGATGAATATGTAAATCCGGCGCCACTTCGGCTTTGATGCGTTCGAACTGTTCGCGACGCTTTGCGTTAACCAGCGGCACCACGACTTCAAGATCGGGCCAGCGCTCGCGCAGCAGCATCGCGGTTTTTAAGAAATCGCCGCTAAGCATCTCCACTTCCGCACCGCGGCTACCCGGCAGCAGCGCCAGGCAGTGGGCTTCATGAGGAATGCCAAGCACATCGCGCGCCGCGTTTTTATCCGGGTCCAGCGGCATGGCATCCGCCATGGTGTGACCGATAAAGCGGCACGGAACGTTATATTTATCGTAAAACGCTTTTTCGAAAGGCAGAAATGCCAGCACCAGGTCGGTGGCTCTGCCGATTTTGAAAACGCGTTTCTGGCGCCAGGCCCAGACCGACGGGCTGACGTAGTGAATGGTGCGAATGCCCTGCTGCTTCAGCTTGCCTTCAAGCGTGATGTTGAAGTCAGGTGCGTCGATGCCCACGAAGACATCCGGTTGCAGCTCGGTGAAGCGACGGGTGAGGTCGGCGCGGATATGCAGCAGACGGCGCAAACGGCCCAGCACCTCCACGATGCCCATCACCGCCAGCTCTTCCATTTCATACCAGGCTTCACAGCCTTCAGCCTGCATGCGCGGACCGGCGACGCCAACAAAACGGGCGTCGGGATGACGCGCTTTCAGCGCGCGGATGAGACCTGCACCAAGAATATCGCCGGAGGTTTCTCCGGCGACCAGGGCAATCGTAAGGGGACGCTTCGCCTGCATTTAACGAATCAGACCGCGTGTTGAGCGCTCGAAGAAGTCGCTAAACGCCTTCACTTCCGGATGACGTTCGGCAAGTTCAGCGATTTCCGGCTTCGCCTCTTCAAACGTCTTACCGCTGCGGTAGAGCAGCTTGTAAGCGTTACGAATAGCATGCAGCGCTTCTTTGCTGAAGCCGCGACGCTTGAGGCCTTCAATGTTCACGCCGTAAGGCGTGGCATGGTTGCCCTGAGCAATCACATAAGGCGGCACGTCCTGCGCCACACCGGAGCAGCCGCCAACCATCACGTGTGCGCCGATGATGCAGAACTGATGTACGGCGGTCATACCGCCGATGATAGCGTGATCGTCCACCGATACGTGGCCGGCAAGCGTGGCGTTGTTCGCGAGAATAACGCGGCTGCCGACGGTGCAGTCGTGTGCGACATGCGCGTTAACCATCATCAGGTTATCGCTACCCACCTTCGTCAATCCACCGCCCTGTACTGTGCCGCGGTGGATAGTTACGCTTTCGCGAATGCGGTTGCGATCGCCAATTTCCACGCAGGTCGGTTCCCCGGCGTACTTAAGATCCTGGTTCACTTCACCGATAGAGGCGAACTGATAAATCTCATTGTCGCGACCAATGGTCGTATGACCATTCACCACTACATGAGACTTCAGTACCGTACCTTCGCCGATAGTGACGTTCGGACCAACAATACAGAACGGGCCAATGTGGGCGTTGGCACCAATAACGGCACCCTCTTCCACAATAGCAGTCGGATGAATAAAGGCAGTTTTATCAATCACGTATCAGGCCTCCCGGCTACGCGCGCACATCATGGTAGCTTCGCATACGATTTTGCCGTCAACCAGCGCAACACCTTTGAAGCGCGTCAGGCCACGGCGCGTTTTTTCAAATGTGACTTCCATGATCATCTGGTCTCCTGGCACGACCGGGCGCTTAAAGCGCGCTTCGTCGATACCGGCGAAGTAATACAGTTCGCCCGGTTCAAGCTTACCAACGCTTTTGAATGCCAGAATGCCGGTCGCCTGCGCCATCGCTTCGAGGATCAGAACGCCGGGGAAAATCGGTTTGCCAGGGAAATGGCCCTGGAAAAACGGCTCGTTTACTGAGACATTTTTAACTGCGCGTAGAAAACGACCTTCTTCAAAATCCAGCACGCGATCTACCAGCAAAAACGGGTAGCGGTGCGGCAGAAGCTCTAAAATCTCTTCAATGTGCAGAGTATGAGTGTCAGTAGTCAAAATACTCTTCCTGTCTAAATGTACTGAATGTACTTATTGGCAATAATAGTAACACGGCCCGCGGCAATCCTTAGAAAGCCAGCAGGCCGCGAATCTGGTAAGCGCGAAGGCGTCAAGCCGAAGTGATTCAGTCCTGTGAATTGACTTTACGTTCGATGGCCTTGAGGCGTTTGCTCATGTCATCGATATTCATCACTAACGCTGCGGTTTTTCGCCATGCTTTATTTGGTTGCAGCGGAATTCCTGAAGAGTATACCCCAGGTTCAGTGATGGGGCGCATTACCATGCCCATCCCTGTTACCGTCACTTTATCACAGATTTCCATGTGACCATTAATCACGCTGGCACCGCCGATCATGCAGTAGCGGCCGATTTTCAGGCTGCCTGCCATGATGACCCCGCCAGCAACGGCGGTATTGTCACCAATCACGACGTTGTGCGCAATCTGGCACTGGTTGTCTATGATAACACCGTTACCGATAACAGTGTCATCCAGCGCACCGCGATCGATCGTGGTACAGGCACCAATTTCAACATTGTTACCGATAATTACACGTCCAATCTGCGGTATTTTAACCCAGTTTCCACGATCGTTGGCATAGCCAAATCCGTCGGAACCAATAACGGTACCAGACTGGATCAGGCAGTTTTCACCAATGTCGATCTCATGATAAACCGAGACGTTGGCCCACAAGCGGGTGTTTGCACCCAGCTTCGTGTTTTTACCAACGAAGCAGCCGGCGCCGATAATAACGTTATCACCCAGCTCAACGCCAGATTCAATAACGGCATTCGCGCCGACAGCCACATTTTTACCCAGCCGCGCGGACGGGTCGATAACAGCGCTCGGGGCGATGTCAGCGGCAGGCTGCGGCGTGGTATCAAGAATTTGCGCCATGCGGGCATAGGTCAGGTACGGATTCTTAACGACCAGTGCAGCACTCTTAGCAAAAGGAAGATCGTCCGACGTCATCACAACGGCGGATGCCTGGCATAATGCCAGTTGCTCACGGTAACGCGGGTTTACCATGAACGTAATGTGTCCCTCGGAAGCAGATTGCATAGACGCGACGCCGGAGATGACGATATCGCCATCTCCGTGCAAGTCTGCATCCAACTGCCGGGCTAAATCAGCCAGTCGAATTGAAGGCATTACTTATTTAACCTGTTTCAGCACGTCTGCGGTGATGTCTTTAACATCGCTGCTGGTGTAAGCAACGGTGTTTGCGTCCAGAACCAGATCGATATCCTGATCGGCTGCAACTTTCTTCACAGCGGTCTGAATACGGGTAACCAGTTTGCCGCGCTCTTCGTTGGAACGACGAGAACGATCCTGTTCAAAGGACTGCGCTTTGCCGGAGAAGTCCTGGCGCTGAGCCATAACATCTTTTTCCAGCTTGCTGCGTTCGCTCGCTTTCATGGTCGAGCCATCGCGCTGCAGGCGCTGCATTTTGGATTGCAGGTCGGATTCCATGCGTTGCAGTTCACCGGCACGGCCTTTGAACTCATTCTCCAGAGTTTTGGAAACACCTGTGCCCTGAGCAACCTGCTGGAACAGGTTACCCATGTTCACAACGGCAATTTTATCAGCAGCTTGTGCAGACGCCGCCATTGCTAAACTGAGACCTGCAGCAAATAACCACTTTTTCACAATCAACTCCTTACCATCCCATGAGTACCCGAGGGTACCGATTTTTCGCGGGCTACAGGCGGTGCGTAATGCAACCGCCTGACGCCGCTACACTGCATCAGCATTCCTTTGCGACGCGCAATTACCAGGTTTTACCAATGTTAAACTGGAACTGCTCCGCCTTGTCTCCATCGTATTTCTTGAACGGCTGAGAATACGAGAACACCAGTGGTCCTAATGGAGACATCCATTGTAATGCCAGACCGGCCGACATACGGATATTGCTTGGGTCGCTGTAGTCAGGCACGCCTGCTGCCTGCATCGCTGCCGTATTGTCCCAGTTTGTATCCCAGACGCTACCCGCGTCGACAAACAGCGAAGTACGTACGGAATTCGCATATTTTTCGCTCAGGAACGGCGTCGGGGTGATGAACTCAAGGCTGGCAACGCCCATGGCATTACCGCCGACCGCATCATCAGAACTACAGTAAGTCCCCGCTTCGCAGTTTTCGTTATTCGGGCCGAAGTAAACTGCTTTCGGACCGATGTTGTTCGACTGGAAGCCACGCACGGTGCTGGAGCCACCGGCATAGAAGTTCTCATAGAACGGCAGCTCTTTACTGCCAAGACCGTCACCATAGCCCCAACGGGTACGCCCCAGAATCACCCACTTATGATCGTCATCGATCGGGAAGTAAGAGGCGGTATCCAGCGTTACCTTGTAGAACTCGTTATCGGAACCTGGCATGGTAACTTTACCATTCAGGTTGACGCGAGAACCTTCGGTCGGGAAGTAACCACGGTCAAGCTTGTTGTACGTCCAGCCATAGTTCAGCGTGAAGTCATCTGCTGAGAAGCCGTTCTCATCGGTCGTGGTCGGGCTGCTCTGACCAACGGAGTCGAGATAGCGCCACATCGCCACCTGCGGTTGCATGTTGGACAGGTCGTTGTGGACATAGCCCAGACCCACGCGCAGCGTGTTGTATTCGTTCACCGGGAAGCCGAGGGTTCCGTCTACACCATAGCTCTTGTTGGTATAGGAGGAGAGATCCGCATCGTCCGCTTTAAAGTCGTTATAGAAGACACGACCACCGAGGCTCACACCGTCTACGGTGAAGTACGGGTTGGTGACAGAGAATTCAGAGTAGGTCTGGTAATCGTTTTTGGTTCCGTTGATGCCAACGGAATAACCGGTACCTAACCAGTTATCCTGCTGAACGCCGACCTGGAAGCTGACGCCACTCTCGGTACCGTAGCCGACACCGAAGTTAAAGCTACCGGTGTTGCGCTCTTTAACTTTGTAGACCACGTCAACCTGGTCCGGGCTACCCGCGACGCGTTGGGTATCAACGTCAACGGTTTCGAAATAGCCGAGACGGTTCAGACGCTCTTTACCCTGATCGACGAGGTCGCTCCCCAGCCATGCCCCTTCCATCTGACGCATTTCGCGGCGCAGGACGGCATCTTTGGAGGTGCTGTTACCCTCAAAGCGAATGTTACGCACGTAGAAGCGGTTACCGGAGTCAACGTTGACGCGCAGCTTAACGGTCTTATCCGCGTCGTTGATTTCCGGCTGGCTCTGAACGCGCGGATAGGCGTAACCATAACGACCAAGCAATTTCTTGATGTCGTCTTCCATTTTGGTCACTTTGGTGCCGTTATACAGCTCACCTGGCTCCATTTTGGTCAGGCTTTCGATTTCGGCTGAGTGGCCAGCGAGGTTGCCGCTGACTTCAACACCAGAAATCTTATACTGCTCGCCTTCCGTCACGTTAACGGTGATGTAGATGCCCTTTTTATCCGGCGTCAGGCTGACCTGAGTAGAGTCAATGTTGAAACGTGCGTAGCCGCGATCCAGATAGTAGCTGCGCAGGGTTTCAAGGTCGCCCGCCAGTTTTTGCTTCTGGTATTTACGATCGCCCACTACGTTCCACCACGGCACTTCGTCACGCAGCTGGAACTGAGAAATCAGCTCTTCAGTGCTGAAGGCATGGTTACCGACAATGTTGATCTGCTGAATGGTGGCCGACACGCCTTCCTGGAACACCAGCTTCAGGTCTACGCGGTTACGCGGCAGCGGAGTAACAACCGCTTTCACGCTGGCGCTGTATTTACCCACGCTGTAATAGAAGTCTTCCAGACCCTTTTCGATATCTGAAAGGGTGGTTCGGTCGAGGGATTCACCCACGCGCACGCTGGAGGCTTCGAGGTTCTGCTTCAGCATGTCATCCTTTACCGACTTGTTGCCGGAGAAAGTAATGCTGGCGATAGTCGGGCGTTCTTTAACCTGAACCAACAGGTTTTCGCCGTCGCGCAGTACCCGCACATCCTCGAAGTTGCCGGTAGCAAACAGGGCGCGAATGGTATTTCCGATATCCTCATCAGTCACCGTGTCGCCTGGGCGCACTGGCATGCTGAGGAGGGCCGCACCAACGGCGACACGCTGAAGGCCTTCGAAATGAATGTCCTTCACTACGAAACCGTCAGCACCGTATACGGTGGCGCTGCTAAACAGCAGCGACGCTATGAGCAACTTTTTCATCGCCATCGTTGTTATGCGTTCTTCCTAACCAAACTCTCATAACCGAGAGAAATCATTGAAAAGTGCAAGCCCCATTAACATCACCAGCAGAATTGAGCCAATGCGATAACTAAAGTCTTGAACTCGCTCGGAAACCGGCCCGCCTTTCAGCTTCTCAACCGCTAAGAATAGCAAGTGCCCACCATCAAGGACCGGCAGAGGAAACAGATTGATTATCCCGAGATTCACGCTAATCAGCGCCAGAAACATCAGGAAGTAGATCAACCCATACTCTGCGGACACTCCTGCTCCCTGAGCAATGGAGATGGGGCCACTAAGGTTGTTAAGCTTAACGTCACCGGTTATCAATTTCCCCAGCATGTTAACCGTCAGCTTCATCAGCTGCCACGTCTTTGCCGTGGCTTCGATAATCGCGTTGAACGGCCCATACTGGCGCAACACTTTGTATTCATCAGACAGAGGAATAATTTTCGGAACCACGCCCGCAAAACCCTCTGCCTGACCACTGCTACCGGGCTTTGTATCCGGTATCAGCGATAAAGACAAGGAACTCCCTTGCCTCTCGACTTCTAACGCCAGTGCTTTCCCCGGATTATCGCGTACCAGGGTGACAAATGACATCCACGACGTCAATAACTGACCATCGACTTTAACGATCCTGTCGCCCGCTTGCAAACCTGCTTTGCTTGCGGCGGAATTCTGCTGCACCTCATCAAGCACCGGTTCAATCTGCGGTCCCTTCGGGCGTAAACCCAGCGACGCAACCGGATCCTCACGGTCAGGCTCGAAGTGCCAGTCGCGTAAATCAAGGGTTTTGTCGCTGCGCGCGCTATTGCCAGGCGATGTGACCGAAAGCGTTGTGCTTTCTTCGCCAATTTTTGCGACCAGCGCTAAGCGCACAGCATCCCAGTCAGGCGTTTCGATACCGTCGATAGCTTTTAGTTCCGCGCCCGGCTGAATTTGTGCCTGGGCAGCAATGGAATTGGGCGCAATTTCACCAATCACGGGCTTCACACTGGGTACGCCGATAATAAATACCAGCCAGTATGCGAAAACGGCGAAGATGAAATTTGCCACCGGGCCGGCAGCGATGATCGCCGCACGCTGTGCGACGGTTTTGTTATTGAAGGCGCGGTGACGTAATTCAGGAATAACCGGCTCGACGCGTTCGTCGAGCATTTTCACGTAGCCACCTAGCGGGATCAGGGCAATGACAAACTCGGTGCCGTGGCGGTCGGTACGCTGCCACAGCGCTTTGCCAAAGCCGATAGAGAAGCGCTCAACGCGGACACCGCAGCGACGAGCAACCCAAAAATGGCCGAACTCGTGCACGGTAATCAGAATGCCCAGCGCAACGATAAAGGCCATTAAATTCCAGAGGATGCTCAGCATAGTACCTTCCGTCAGACGGTCCCGAAGACCAGCAGTAACAGGCAGGCAAATACCGGTACCGCCGCCGTCAGGCTATCGATGCGATCCAGAATGCCGCCGTGGCCGGGGATTAAATTGCCGCTATCCTTGATGCCGGCTTCACGCTTGAACATGCTTTCGGTGAGATCGCCCAGCACCGAGGCCAGCGCAGCGACAATCGAGGATACCAATAGTACCACCGGCGCGACTTCCAGCTTTGCAAAAGTGCCGTAGAGCCAGGCGATAACCGCAGCGGTAAACAGGCCGCCGATGAAGCCCTGCCAGGTTTTGCCCGGCGATACTTTCGGGGCAAGCTTATGTTTGCCGAATTTCTTACCGAAGATATAAGCGCCAGAGTCCGCGCCCCACACCAGAAACATGACGTAGAGCAGCCAGATAGCCCCGCTGTAGTGGTTACTGTCGTAGTGCCATGAGCGCAGCGCCACCATGCCCCAGAAGAACGGCACGATAGTCAGGAAGCCAAATATCAGACGCAGCACCTTTGATTCACGCCACAGCGACGCGGAGCCGGGGTAGAACAGTACCAGCAGCAGTGCGGCTAACCACCAGCCAAGTGATGCCCAGAGTGAAAACTCAATGAGCGGCAGGCGCGCGGTGTGGTGATATTCCGGCAGCGTGAAGAGCATGACGGCCAGCAGCAGCCCGCACAGGACTGCGAGCCAGACACGCTGACCACGCGCGGCAAAACCGCAGAACTGCCCCCACTCCCAGGCAGCCAGCATGCAGACCAGCAGCGTAGCGATGGCAAAGCCAGCCGGCGGCAGCAAGAACAGCGCTGCGATAACAACCGGAATCATGACAAATGCGGAAATCAGGCGATACTTCAGCAAAAGCTACCCCCATCAGGCAACATCACCACCGGGTTCTGTGCCGCCAAAACGACGCTCTCGGTTTGCGAACGCATCAAGCGCCCCCTCAAAGTCTTGTTCATCAAAATCAGGCCAGAGAACATCTGTAAAATAGAGTTCCGCATAGGCTATCTGCCAGAGCAGGAAGTTACTAATGCGATGCTCTCCGCCTGTCCTAATTACCAGGTCAACGGGAGCCAGCTCATTCATACAGAGTTGCTGGTTCAGCAGCTCTTCATCAATGCTTTCAGGGCGTAACAGCCCTTCCTGAACCTGCGTCGCAAGTTGCCTCACTCCCTGAATAATATCCCAGCGTCCACCGTAATTCGCCG
This sequence comes from Siccibacter colletis, assembly GCF_000696575.1. Lineage (GTDB taxonomy): Bacteria > Pseudomonadota > Gammaproteobacteria > Enterobacterales > Enterobacteriaceae > Siccibacter > Siccibacter colletis. The sequence continues at coordinate 29,709 of NZ_JMSQ01000001.1, forward strand.
CGATGTTTAGCGTCAGCCCGGTGTTCTGGCTCGTCAGCGTCTCAGCTTTGACGATGCGCTCCTGCAGACGCGTATTAAAGCGGCTGGTATCGCCAATAATGCGTAAACGCACGTTGTGGCGATGCAGGCTTTTCACCTCGCTGTCGAGCGCCCAGACAAACAGCTCCATCAGCGCGCTGACTTCCTGTGCGGGGCGATTCCAGTTCTCGCTGCTAAAAGCATAAAGCGTAAGCGCATCAATGCCATTATTTGCTGCAAAAGAAACTGCACGGCGAACCGATTTAGCTCCCGCTTTATGTCCAAACGCTCTTATTTTTCCCTGTCTTTTCGCCCAACGGCCATTGCCATCCATAATGATGGCCACATGGCGGCAGCCATGTGCAGGTAAGTGTTCGCTTAATGGTTGGTTAGCAGACAACATAACGCGTTTTTATTCCCTGATAAGGATTAAGCGGTACTCTGGAATACTGAAGCCCTCAGCATAAAAAAGCCGTGCAAATTCACGGCTTACCTGAACGTTAGTGATTTATCACCCGCGTTCAGGTGGCGCAGACTATATCACTGAAGCACATAGCGAACAAATGGCACAGGCCCCGCTGCGGGAATAATCACCGCCCTGCGAGACGCGTCACTTCGCTCTGTGCAACTGCGCGTGCATTCTCATCCACCGCCAGCACTTCTTCCACGCTCTCCGGTTCGCGTAAATCCATGACGTTCAACACGTCCTCGTTAATGCGAGCGATATCCGTAAAGCGAATACGATCGTCCAGGAAAGCCGCTACCGCGATTTCATTTGCTGCATTCAGCGCCGTGGTGGCAGCCTGCCCGTTATCAAAAGCGGTCATTGCCAGCCTGAGGCAGGGATAGCGCTGAAAATCAGGGGCGCAGAAGCTAAGCGAGCCCACTTTACAGAAATCGAGTGCCGCAACGCCTGATGTCACACGTTCAGGCCAGGCCATCGTATGCGCGATAGGTGTACGCATATCCGGCTCGCCCAACTGTGCCAGCACGCTACCGTCCAGATAGCGCACCATCGAATGGATCATGGACTGCGGATGAATTAATACTTCCATCTGTTTTGCTGACGCATTAAACAGCCAGCGGGCTTCAATATATTCGAGACCTTTATTCATCATGGTGGCCGAATCAACGGAGATCTTACGTCCCATCGACCAGTTTGGATGACGGCATGCCTGCTCGGGCGTCATATCAGCCAGCGCATCTAAAGCCGTATCGCGAAACGGGCCACCCGATCCGGTGAGAATAATCGACGAGACGCCGTTACTCTCCAGATCAGCGTATCCCAGGTTACGCTGAATTGTTTCGGGCAAACTCTGAAAAATGGCGTTGTGCTCGCTGTCCACCGGCAAAAGCCGGGCGCCACTGCGCTTCACGGCATCCATAAACAGACGACCACAAGTGACCAGCGACTCTTTGTTCGCCAGCAAAATCTGTTTACCCGCGCCAATCGCTGACAGCGTAGGCAGCAAGCCTGCCGCTCCAACGATCGCCGCCATCACCTGATCGACATCGCTCAGCGCCGCCATTTCGCACGCCGCGTCGCGTCCGGCCATCACTTCAGTAACGCAACCGGCCTCACGCAGCTGAGTGCGTAGCGCCGCCGCGCTGGCTTCATCGTCCATTACCGCGAAACGCGGCCTGAATTCGAGGCACTGTTCGACCATACGGGCCACATTCTTTCCGGCGACCAGTGCGGTAACCGCAAACTGCTCCGGATTACGACGAACGACATCTAATGTGCTGCAACCGATAGAGCCGGTCGAGCCGAGTATGGTCAATTGCTTCATGGGATACTCACAGGAAAAGCGGTTAATGCGCCTTACGCGCCGGGAAATAAAAAACGCCGCCAGCAAAAGCCGCTCTGGACGACTCTTCTGTACGGCGTTTAGTCTGCCACGATGCCGTTAATTAAAACTGCATCAGCTCAGCTTCTTTATCGGCCAGAGCTGCATCCACTTTCTTGATGGCAGCGTCAGTCATTTTCTGCACGTCGTCCTGTGAACGACGGTCATCATCTTCGCTGATCTCTTTCTCTTTCAGCAGCGCTTTGACTTTATCGTTCGCATCACGGCGCACGTTACGTACCGCAACGCGAGCCTGTTCTGCTTCACCGCGCACCACTTTGATCAGGTCTTTACGACGCTCTTCGGTCAGCGGCGGCAGCGGAACGCGAATATCGGTGCCCGCTGAACTTGGGTTCAGACCCAGATCGGAGGCCATGATCGCTTTCTCAACGGCCGGGCCCATAGAGCGGTCAAAGACGTTGATTTTCAGAGTGCGGGTGTCTTCTACGGTGACGCTGGCCAGCTGGCGCAGCGGCGTAGGCGTACCGTAATATTCGACGACGATCCCGTCGAGCAGGCTCGGGGAAGCGCGACCGGTACGGACTTTGCTGATTTGGGTTTTGAAAGCCTCAACGCATTTTTCCATGCGCACTTCGGCATCTTTTCTGATATCGCTGATCACGTTACGAATCCTTGAAAACTTGCTTTTCGGCAGACCAGACTTGCGGCACCGCCTTCATGGGTGTGCTAAGTATAGCCCGTTTAATTCATGGTACCTTCCGGCAACCAGGCATCAAAGCCTGCAGATGAAGCGGAATAGTACCCGTATTTGCGGCAGACGGAAATTACTCCGTAATCAAAGTGCCTTCTTTCTCACCCATCACCACGCGACGCAGTGCACCAGGCTTATTCATGTTAAATACGCGAATCGGCAGTTTATGGTCGCGCGCCAGCGTAAAGGCCGCCAGATCCATCACCTTGAGTTCACGTTCCAGCACGTCCTGATAGGTCAGCTGATCGTACAGGGTTGCGGCAGGATCTTTCATCGGATCGGCAGAGTAAACGCCGTCCACTTTGGTGGCTTTCAGCACCACGTCGGCTTCGATTTCAATGCCGCGCAGGCAGGCTGCGGAGTCGGTGGTGAAGAACGGGTTGCCGGTACCGGCAGAGAGGATCACCACGCGGTTGTTGCGCAGCAGGCTGATGGCTTCTGCCCAGCTGTAGTTGTCGCACACGCCGTTCAACGGAATGGCAGACATCAGGCGAGCGTTCACATAGGCGCGGTGGAGGGCGTCGCGCATTGCGAGGCCGTTCATTACCGTCGCCAGCATGCCCATGTGGTCGCCCACGACGCGGTTCATACCCGCTTTTGCGAGGCCAGCACCGCGGAACAGGTTACCGCCGCCGATCACCACCCCAACCTGAATACCCAGTTCAACCAGCTCTTTGATCTCCTGCGCCATACGATCCAGTATGCTCGCATCAATACCGAAACCTTCTGCGCCCTGGAGTGCTTCGCCACTCAGCTTGAGCAGAATGCGTTTATAGACGGGTTTTGCGTTGGTAGCCATGTTTCTTTCCTGGAACAGTCTATGAATGGGGATGGTCAAATCGAACGACACATAATGCGTCTCTTCCTCAGCCTGAACGAATCGGAGCAGACTGAATTTATGTCGGCTTTATACCCAATGTGCGGGTGCGGGAGGTGACACGGGTATAAAAAGGAGCCGCCCTCAGGCGGCTCCTTTACAGCATTAAGACTGCTTGGACATTGCAGCAACTTCTGCTGCGAAGTCAGTCTCAACTTTCTCGATGCCTTCACCCACTTCGAAGCGGATGAAGCTGGTTACGTCAGCGTTATGCTCTTTGAGCAGCTGAGCAACGGTTTTGCTCGGATCGATAACGAAAGGCTGGCCAGTCAGAGAAACTTCGCCGGTGAATTTCTTCATGCGGCCTTCAACCATTTTCTCTGCGATTTCTTTCGGCTTGCCAGACTGCATGGCGATGTCCAGCTGAACCTGGTACTCTTTCTCAACCACTTCAGCAGACACGTCTTCCGGCTTAACGAATTCCGGCTTGCTTGCAGCAACGTGCATTGCCAGCTGTTTAACCAGCTCTTCGTCAGCGCCAGTTGCAGCGATCAGAACGCCGATGCGCGCGCCGTGCAGGTAGCTGCCCAGCACATCGCCTTCCAGGGAAGAAACGCGACGGATGTTGATGTTCTCACCGATTTTAGCAACCAGGGCAACACGCTCTTCTTCGAACTGTGCTTTCAGAACTTCAACGTCAGTGATTTTGCCAGCAAAGGCTGCATCCAGCACTTTGTCTGCGAATGCCTGGAAACCGCCATCTTTAGCAACGAAGTCAGTCTGGCAGTTAACTTCCAGAATCACACCGTAGTTGCCTTCGATCTTAGTTTTGATAACGCCGTCAGCAGCAACGTTGCCTGCTTTTTTCGCCGCTTTGATCGCACCAGACTTACGCATGTTTTCGATTGCCAGCTCGATGTCGCCGTTAGCTTCGGACAGTGCTTTCTTACAATCCATCATGCCAGCGCCAGTACGTTCGCGCAGCTCTTTTACCAGGGAAGCGGTAATTTCAGCCATTCTATAATCCTCGGTTATCTCGTACGGGGAGATATACCCTACCGGCCTCAGGTTACAGTGATGTGCCGCAACGTGAATGCGAGTGGGTATAGTTCTGACTTGCCGGAGCAGATGTCTGACACGCCAGACTCAAAAAAAAGGGGACCTGAGACAGGCCCCCTAACCAAACTTGTTACTACCTGGTTAATAAGGGCTCAAGACGAGCAAACCTTATTATTCAGCTTCTACGAAGCTCTCTTCCGCCTGAGAAGCCAGATCCTGAGAACGGCCTTCGCGCACGGTAGCGGCAACAGCGTTCAGGTACAGGCTTACAGCACGGATTGCATCGTCGTTACCCGGGATAACGAAGTCAACGCCGTCTGGATCGGAGTTGGTATCAACGATAGCAAATACCGGGATACCCAGGTTGTTTGCTTCTTTGATAGCGATGTGTTCGTGGTCGGCGTCGATAACAAACAGAGCGTCCGGCAGACCACCCATGTCTTTGATACCGCCCAGGCTGTTCTCAAGCTTTTCCAGCTCGCGAGTGCGCATCAGCGCTTCTTTCTTGGTCAGCTTGTCGAAAGTGCCGTCCTGGGACTGAGTTTCCAGGTCTTTCAGACGCTTGATGGACTGACGAACGGTTTTCCAGTTAGTCAGCATACCGCCCAGCCAGCGATGGTTCACGAAGAACTGGTCGCAGCTGTTCGCAGCGTCTTTTACCGCTTCGCTTGCAGCGCGCTTGGTACCAACGAAAAGGATTTTACCTTTACGAGAAGAGATCTTGTTCAGCTCAGCCAGGGCTTCGTTGAACATCGGTACGGTCTGCTCAAGGTTGATGATGTGAACTTTGTTACGCGCGCCGAAGATGAAAGGCTTCATTTTCGGGTTCCAGTAACGGGTCTGGTGACCAAAGTGAACACCAGCCTTGAGCATGTCGCGCATGGAAACAGTTGCCATGTTTAAAACCTCTATATAAATGTGTGGGGTTATGCCTCCACGTATCCCATATTACCGACCCCGAAGGGCACCCCGGAATATGTGCCGATACGTGTGTGTAATTACACAATGTGAGCGTAGTAGCCTCTGTGCCCGACAGGCGGTACAGAAGTCCGGCGCGCTTTATATCATAAAAGCGCTGACGACACCAATAGTTGTTGACGCATCCCGGTGCCAGTGATTCTCAATTTGGCACCTCCGGGCGGCCCTGATACCATTAACGCCTGACTCATAATTATTGTCGAAATTCCGGCAACTGCGGACTTCATTCATGGCTATCTCAATTAAAACCCCAGAAGAAATCGAAAAAATGCGCGTCGCGGGCAGGCTTGCCGCTGAAGTGCTGGAGATGATCGAATCCCACGTCAAACCCGGCGTCAGCACCGGCGAGCTGGATCGCATCTGCAACGACTATATCGTTAATCAGCAGCAGGCGGTCTCTGCGAGCCTCGGCTATCACGGTTTCCCGAAATCAGTCTGCATCTCAATCAACGAAGTGGTGTGCCACGGTATTCCTGATGACGGTAAGCTGCTGAAAGACGGCGATATCGTGAACATCGACGTTACCGTTATCAAAGATGAATACCACGGCGATACCTCTAAAATGTTTATCGTCGGCAAGCCGACCATCCTCGGTGAGCGCCTGTGCCGCATCACCCAGGAGAGTCTCTACGTAGCGCTGCGCATGGTCAAACCAGGCATCCGTCTGCGCGAGCTTGGCGCGGCGATTCAGAAATTCGTCGAAGCAGAAGGTTTCTCCGTGGTGCGCGAATACTGCGGTCACGGCATTGGCCGCGGCTTCCACGAAGAGCCGCAGGTGCTGCACTATGATGCAGATGACGGCGGCGTAGTGCTGCAGCAGGGCATGACGTTTACCGTTGAGCCGATGGTCAACGCTGGCGACTACCGCATCCGCACTATGAAAGATGGCTGGACGGTGAAAACCAAAGATCGCAGCTTGTCTGCGCAGTACGAGCATACTATTGTGGTGACCGATAACGGCTGCGAAATTCTCACGTTGCGTAAGGATGACACCATCCCCAACGTCATTTCGCATAACGACTAATAAGAAGCCGGCAGATGCCGGCTTTTTTTATGGGCGGCGCTTTTATGAGTCACAGTTTACCCGAACAGTATGCCAACACCGCGCTGCCGACCCTTCCCGGCCAGCCGGACAACCCCACCTCATGGCCACAGCACGCCCTGTGCTGCGCGCAAACCAAAACCCGTATTGAAAATTTTCAGCGCTGGCTCGCCGACGCCTTCGATCACGGCGTGGCGGTGACCGAACTGGTGGAAGCCCGCACCGAGTTTATCGATCAGCTACTGCAGCGCCTGTGGATTGACGCCGGCTTTGCCGATCGCAGCGACATGGCGCTGGTGGCGGTGGGTGGCTACGGGCGGGGCGAACTGCATCCGCTTTCCGACATTGATCTGCTGATCCTGAGCCGTAAGCGTCTGCCCGATGAAGACGCGCAAAAGGTCGGCGAGCTGCTGACGCTGCTGTGGGATATCAAGCTGGAAGTGGGCCACAGCGTACGCACCCTGGAAGAGTGCCTGCTCGAAGGGCTGGGGGATCTTACCGTCGCCACCAACCTGATTGAGTCCCGGCTGTTGATAGGCGATGTCGCGCTGTTTCTGGAGCTACAGAAACACATTTTTAGCGACGGCTTCTGGCCCTCGGATAAGTTTTTCGCCGCCAAAGTTGAAGAGCAGAACGAACGCCATCAGCGCTATCACGGCACCAGCTACAACCTTGAACCGGATATCAAAAGCAGCCCCGGCGGCCTGCGCGACATTCATACCCTGCAGTGGGTGGCGCGCCGTCACTTCGGTGCCACGTCGCTCAGCGAGATGCTCAACTTCGGCTTTTTAACCCCCGCCGAACGCACCGAACTCGACGAGTGTCTGCACCAGCTGTGGCGTATCCGCTTCGCGCTACATCTGGAGCTAACCCGCTACGACAACCGCCTGCTGTTCGATCGTCAGCTCAGCGTCGCCCAGCGCCTGAACTACAGCGGCGACGGTAACGAACCGGTCGAACAGATGATGAAGGTGTTCTACCGCGTCACGCGCCGGGTGGGTGAACTCAACCAGATGCTGCTTCAGCTGTTTGATGAGGCGATCCTCGCCCTGCCCGCGGATGAAAAACCGCGCCCCATCGACGACGATTTTCAGCTGCGCGGCAGCCTGATCGATCTGCGTGACGACACGCTGTTTATCCGCGAGCCGCAGGCGATTATGCGCATGTTTCATATCATGGTCCGCAATCGCGATATCAGCGGTATCTACTCGGCGACCCTGCGGCATCTGCGTCACGCGCGCCGGCATCTGGCGCAGCCGCTGTGTTACATCCCCGAAGCGCGCGCACTGTTCATGTCGCTGCTGCGCCATCCCGGCGCGGTTAAGCGCGGCCTGCTGCCGATGCATCGCCACAGCGTGCTGGGGGCGTATATGCCACAGTGGTCGCACATCGTGGGCCAGATGCAGTTTGACCTGTTCCACGCCTACACCGTCGATGAACACACCCTGCGCGTGCTGCTGAAGCTGGAGAGCTTTGCCAGCGAAGAGACGCGGGCGAAACATCCGCTGTGCGTCGATCTCTGGCCGCGTCTGTCGCACCCGGAGCTGATTCTGATTGCCGCGCTGTTCCACGACATCGCCAAAGGACGCGGCGGCGACCACTCGATCCTCGGAGCCCAGGACGTGCTCGCCTTCGCCGAACTGCACGGGCTGAACTCCCGGGAAACCCAGCTTATCGCCTGGCTCGTGCGCCAGCACCTGTTGATGTCGGTCACCGCCCAGCGCCGCGATATTCAGGACCCGGAAGTGATCCGCCAGTTTGCCAGCGAAGTGCAGACCGAAAATCGCCTGCGTTACCTGCTGTGCCTGACGGTCGCCGACATCTGCGCCACCAACGAAACCCTGTGGAACAGCTGGAAGCAGAGCCTGTTGCGTGAGCTTTACTTCGCCACCGAGAAGCAGCTGCGCCGCGGGATGCAGAACACGCCGGACATGCGCGAGCGCGTGCGTCATCATCAGGTGCAGGCGCTGGCCCTGCTGCGCATGGACAACATCAACGAAGAGGCGCTGCATCACATCTGGGCGCGCTGCCGTGCCAACTACTTCGTGCGCCACAGCCCAAACCAGCTGGCATGGCACGCTCGCCATCTGCTCAATCACGATCTGACGCAGCCGCTGATTTTATTAAGCCCGCAGGCAACGCGCGGCGGCACCGAAATCTTTATCTGGAGCCCGGACCGCCCTTACCTGTTCGCTGCGGTATGCGCCGAACTTGACCGGCGTAATCTCAGCGTGCACGACGCACAGATCTTCACCACCCGCGACGGCATGGCGATGGACTCCTTTATCGTGCTGGAGCCGGACGGCAGCCCGCTCTCCGGGGATCGCCACGAGGCGATTCGTCACGGGCTCGAACAGGCGATCTCCCAGCGCACCTGGCAGCCGCCACAGCCGCGGCGCCAGCCGGCGAAACTGCGCCACTTTAACGTTGATACCGAGGTCAACTTCCTGCCGACCCATACCGACCGCCGCACGTTTCTTGAGCTGATTGCCCTCGACCAGCCTGGACTACTGGCGCGGGTCGGCCAGGTGTTTGCCGACCTCGGAATTTCGTTGCACGGGGCGAGAATTTCGACAATTGGCGAGCGAGTAGAAGATTTATTTATAATCGCGACCGCCGACCGGCGTGGCCTTAATAATGTGCTCCAGCAGGAAGTACAACAACGGTTGACAGCGGCCCTCAATCCAAACGATAAAGGTCAATGAATTTATTGAACCTACGTAAACATCAGGAAAGAGTTAACAATGCAGCAGTTACAGAACGTTATTGAGTCCGCTTTCGAGCGCCGTGCCGACATCACTCCGGCGAATGTTGATACCGTGACCCGCGAAGCGGTAAATCAGGTTATTGCCCTGCTCGACAGCGGCGTGCTGCGCGTTGCTGAAAAGATTGACGGCCAGTGGGTTACCCACCAGTGGCTGAAGAAAGCGGTACTGCTCTCCTTCCGCATCAACGATAACCAGGTTATCGAGGGTGCCGAGAGCCGCTACTTCGATAAAGTGCCGATGAAATTTGCTGATTACGACGAAGCGCGCTTCCAGAAGGAAGGCTTCCGCGTGGTGCCGCCAGCGGCGGTGCGTCAGGGTGCATTCATCGCCCGCAACACCGTGCTGATGCCGTCTTACGTCAACATCGGCGCTTACGTTGATGAAGGCACCATGGTGGATACCTGGGCAACCGTTGGTTCCTGCGCGCAGATTGGTAAGAACGTCCACCTCTCCGGCGGCGTCGGCATCGGTGGCGTACTGGAGCCGCTGCAGGCTAACCCGACCATCATCGAAGACAACTGCTTCATCGGTGCACGCTCTGAAGTGGTAGAAGGGGTGATCGTTGAAGAAGGCTCCGTGATCTCCATGGGCGTTTACATCGGTCAGAGCACCAAAATCTACGATCGCGAAACCGGCGAAGTGTTCTACGGTCGCGTACCGGCAGGCTCAGTGGTGGTCTCCGGCAACCTGCCGTCTAAAGACGGTAAGTACAGCCTGTACTGCGCAGTGATCGTGAAAAAGGTGGACGCAAAGACCCGCGGTAAAGTGGGTATCAATGAGCTGTTGCGCACCATCGACTAACAGTAACCATAAAAAAGGCGGGGTAACCCGCCTTTTTGCTCTCTGACGGTGGCGGAAAGGAATATTTTCGTTAATTATTCACTGGTTATGATTCGATTAAGGGTACCGCTATGTACGACAATCTGAAAAGTCTGGGCATTACTAATCCTGATGAAATCGATCGTTACAGCCTCCGGCAGGAAGCCAACAACGATATCCTGAAGATCTATTTTCAGAAGGATAAAGGCGAGTTTTTTGCCAAAAGCGTGAAGTTTAAGTATCCGCGCCAGCGTAAAACCGTGGTCGCCGATGGCGTAGGCCAGGGGTATAAAGAGGTGCAGGAGATCAGCCCTAACCTGCGCTACGTGATTGATGAGCTGGATCAGATCTGCCAGCGCGATCGCACCGAAGTGGATCTGAAACGCAAGATCCTCGACGATCTGCGTCATCTTGAGAGCGTGGTGGCGAACAAGATCAACGAGATCGAGTCCGACCTCGAAAAGCTTACCCGCAACAAATAACGTGTCCGCCGGATGCGCGCCCTGCCATCCGGCTTTTTATTTAACGCTGCTCGTCGAGCTGCAGCGCGATATACAGCAGTAGCCGGTCGTCAAAATTCCCCAGATCCAGCCCCGTCAGCTCCGAGATGCGATTGAGCCGGTACTCCAGCGTATTGCGGTGAATAAACAGCGCTTTTGAGGTCGCCAGCGGTTGCACATTGTGGCGAAACCACGCGGAAAGCGTGCGGCGCAGCAGGCCGTTATTGTCCATCGCTTTCAGCCGCGCCAGCGGACGGGCCAGCTCGTTGGCCTGCCAGCCGCCGCGCAGGCTGTCGAGCAGCACCGGCAGCATCAGATCCTGATAAAAATAGCTGCGGTTTTCCGGCATGCGCTGTTTGCCCACCATCATGGTGGTGCGCGCGGTACGCCACGAACGGGCGATACTGCCCGGCCCGGTGAAATAGTTGCCCAGCGCGACGCGAAAACGCAGATGCCCCTGCTCCTTCATGCGCGAAATAAGCTGCTCCACGCGCTTGCGGTGATCGTCGGCATCCCAGCGCCCAAAGGCGTTGAGCGCCGGTTTCAGCACCACCATTTCGGTCAGCGAGACGATCGCCACCAGGTTATTGCGGTCCGGCGTGGTGAGCGCGTTTTGCAGCTGCTGTAGCTCCGCCATCGCCGAATCGACGCCAAGCTGGCCGCTGTCCACTTCCACCACCGCCACCACGCGCGGCTGATTCAGGTCGATACCCAGCCGCTGCGCCCACTCGATTAACGCCGGCGTGTGCTCATCCGCCTGGATCAGATTCATCACCAGCTCTTCGCGCAGGCGACTGTCCTGCGCCAGCAGGTGCATCAGCCGCGACTGCTCAAGCATCATCTCGGCTGTCATGCACACCAGCTCGCCATACTTGCGCAGCGTTTCCGGATCGCCCGTCAGACCAATAACGCCGACGATCTCTCCCTCCAGCCGCAGCGGCAGGTTTATCCCCTGACGCACGCCGTGCAGGTGCCGCGCCACGGCATCATCGATATCCACCACCCGGCCCTGCGAAAGCACCAGCAATGCGCCTTCATGCAGCTCGCCGATACGCTCCTGGTCGCCGCTGCCGATGATGCGCCCGCGTGCGTCCATGACGTTAATGTTGGTGTCGATAATGCGCATGGTGCGCGCCACGATGTCCTGCGCCATTTTGGTATCAAGATGCCAGCCCGCCATAACCCCTCCCCTGTGCAGTGCTCCAGCATATGTCAGATATTAGCGCCCGGCATTGTGCGTATGCACAAAGCCGCGCGGGGACGTATGGAGTTGTGGGTAGGCTCACAAAAAAGGGCCGCACAGGCGGCCCTTTAGGGAAGAAATCAGTGATTTATTGCATCAGCAGGTAGAGCGAGCTGTCACCACGCTGCACGTTAAGCGCCAGCACGGACGGCTTTGCATCAAGGATCTTACGCAGCTCGGCGATGTTTTTCACCGGTTGCTGGTTAGCACCCACAATCACATCGCCCTTTTTCAGGCCGATGGCGGCGGCGGGTGAGTTGGCTTTGATGCTGTTTACCACCACGCCTTTATCTGCGCCGCGGTTGCTGATCTCCGCCCCTTCAATGCCGCTGAAGATGGAGGAGGAATCCACCTGGTTCTGGCTGCTCTGCTGCAGTTCGATATTCACCGTCATCTGCTTGCCGTCGCGCAGCAGGCCGAGCTTCAGCTTGCTGCCCACCGGCATGGTGCCCACTTCAGCACGCAGCGCGGCAAAGCTGCTGATGGCTTTGTCGTTCAGGGAGACAATCACGTCGCCCGGCTTGATGCCCGCTTTCGCAGCGGAGGAGTTCGGCATCACCTGGCTGACGAAGGCACCGCGCTGGGCGTCGACCTTCATCGCTTTCGCCAGCTCGGAGTTCAGCTCGGTACCCATGATCCCCAGCTCGCCGCGGCGCACCTGGCCGTACTGCACCATCTGGCTGGTAAGGTTTTTCACCATGTTGCTCGGGATGGCGAAGCCGATACCGATGTTGCCACCGTCCGGCGCGAGAATAGCGGTGTTGATCCCGATCAGCTCACCGTTCAGGTTAACCAGCGCACCGCCGGAGTTACCGCGGTTAATCGCCGCATCGGTCTGGATGAAGTTTTCATAGTTTTCGGCATTCAGGCCGCTACGGCCCAGCGCCGAAACAATACCGGAGGTTACGGTTTCGCCGAGGCCGAACGGGTTACCGATGGCCACGGTGTAATCGCCCACGCGCAGCTTGTCGGAGTCGGCAAGCTTAATCGCGGTCAGGTTCTTCGGATTCTGGATCTGGATCAGCGCAATGTCGGAGCGCGGGTCGTTGCCGACCATTTTGGCGTCAAAACGACGGCCATCGCTGAGCTGCACTTTGATGCTGGTGGCGTTGTTCACCACGTGGTTGTTGGTCACCACGTAGCCTTTGGCGGCATCAATCACCACGCCGGAACCCAGCGCCATAAATTTCTGCTGCTGGCCGCCGTCAGGACCGGCCCCGCCACCGCCCTGGCAGAACGGGGAGCTCTGGAACGGGGAACCTTCCTGGCAGAACGGCGAGTTATCGCCGAAGAACTGCTGGAAGTCGCGCGACATGCGCGGCGTGTTGACTTTGGTGCTGCCTTCCACGTTGATGCTCACGACCGACGGCATCACGTTTTCCAGCATCGGCGCCAGGCTCGGCATGGTTTGCGCCGTGGTGGCAGAGGAGGTTGTCTCGGCAGCGCTGACTGACAGCGGAGACAGAGCAAGGCTAAGGCTGAGTGCCAGCGCACTCATTGCGAACAGATTTTTTTTCATGTTTTCTAATCTCTATTACAGATCACGCAAGGCTGTGTACCGACATATGAGTCAATTTATAGCGCGAAGTTCAGGGAATAACGTTTTGTAAAAAGTAAAAATTTATTGGTCGTCTTTACAAAACTGCCGGGACGCTGCGCGAAATAAATGACCAAGGCCACGGTATACAGGTTCTTGCTTAAACAGGCTTTAAGCTAATCCTGAATAGTGGATCACTCCACGGCCATCAGACGCCGGTATTCATCCCACGCATAGAGATCGGTCATCCCGCTGATATAGTCCTGAACCAGCCGACAACGGTAATAATATTCCCATACCGGAAAATCAAGGGCAGCGGGGTGAAGTTTGCTGACCGCCTCCACGTAGGCCAGCCGGTGTTTGCCGGAGAGCTTATGGAACAGCCGCGTTTCAATCGGCAGACGACGCACGCTCTCTTTTTCCACCAGCTCCTGAAAATCGACCAGCGGTAAATCGAGCAGCGGGCGATAAATATTCAGCAGGCCATCAATAACCCGATAACCCTGTAATTCCAGCTGTTCCACTTCCGGATGGCTAAATACGTGTTTGATCGCCACGCGTTTATAAACGTCGAGCAGGCGACTACAGGCGCTTTCATCTTCCAGTAACGCATGATTAAACGACCCGTCGAAAATAACCGGCAGATTATGAATAAAGCGCTGGGCGGCGTATGGCACCAGTTTATTCAGGGTATTGACGCGCAAATACATGAAGAACTGATCTTCCCCGCTACGGCGAATGGAGTTGGCGCGCGATTTTTCCCACGCGTTGTCCACCACCTGGGAAAACAGATCCCCCGCCTCATGATCGCCCCAGGCGTCACGCAAATGCTGATACAGCTGGTCGACGCTGAAAATGCGTTTTTCCACCGCATCCTCAAGATCGGCGACGCAGTAGGAGATGTCGTCCGCCGCCTCCATGATCCAGGTGAGCGGGAAGCGGCTGAAGGGGGCCAGCTCCAGCTCCTGGCGCAGACGCCCGATGTACTCCTCCTCGGAAAGGTAGTAGCCGGGCTTTTTCATCAGGTAGCTGTGGCTGGCCGGCGGCGGCTCCATGCGCCAGGCGGGGCGGGTATATTTCAGAATGCAGCCCACCTGCGCCCAGGTCAGGTTCATGCGCAGCAGGGTGTGCACCAGACGGATGGCCTGGGCGTTGCCCTCAAACTGGCAGAGATCCTGGCGCACCTGGCGACGCAGCGCGTTAAGCGACTCCTCGCCCTCTTTGAGGCGCAAATCGACATTATGGCAGCGGTCGTCACTGCGCGGCTGGCTGGCGGCATCATGGGGGAACAGGCGCTGGCGGAACCAGTCGTTAATAGCGGCCTCGCCAAAGTGGCCGAACGGCGGGTTGCCGATGTCGTGCATCAGGCAGGCCATCTCCACCACGCTTTCAAACGGCCCGGTCAGTTCGCTCAGCCCGTACGCGTCCAGCAGCTTCTGCTCTTTCAGGCGGCTCAGCACCTCTTTGGCGATGTAACGCCCGACCTGCTGCACTTCCATCGAATGCGTCAGCCGGGTACGCACCGCGGCGTTGCGCTCCAGCGGAAAGACCTGGGTTTTTTGCTGCAGACGGCGAATGGCCGGCGAATTGATGATGCGCCCGCGATCGCTTTCAAAAATGCGCAAAATATCGTGCTCGCTTTTCACGCCCTGTGGTGAGCGATACCGGCGATGCCAGTTGATCTTCCGGGTAAAATCTATCTCAGCCATACGCTCTCCCTGAGGCGGAATCAGATGCGAAGTAAACCCTGCTACAGTGCCATGATAGACTATGCCGCGAAAAGGCGTTTATGTCCCATTACTATTGCGAGTTGACCTATGAAAGCAGGCATTATTGGTGCTATGGAAGAAGAAGTTACGCTGCTGCGTGACAAAATTGAAAACCGTCAGACCCTCACCCTGGCAGGCCTGGAAATTTATACCGGCACGCTGAACGGCACCGACGTAGCCCTGCTGAAATCGGGCATCGGGAAAGTCTCTGCCGCGATGGGTGCTGCTCTGCTGCTGGAGCACTGCAAGCCGGATCTTATCATCAACACCGGCTCTGCGGGCGGCCTCGCGCCAACCCTGAACGTCGGGGATATCGTGGTTTCTGACGAAGCGCGCTACCACGATGCGGACGTCACCGCGTTCGGTTATGAGATCGGTCAGATGGCGGGCTGCCCGGCGGCGTTCAAAGCCGATGATAACCTGGTGAGCGCGGCGGAAGCCTGCATTAAGCAGCTCAACCTGAATGCCGTGCGCGGCCTGATTGTCAGCGGCGATGCGTTCATCAACGGCGCGGAAGGCCTGGCGAAAATCCGCCACAACTTCCCGCAGGCGGTGGCGGTAGAGATGGAAGCAACCGCTATCGCTCACGTCTGCCATAACTTCGGCGTGCCGTTCGTGGTGGTGCGCGCCATCTCTGACGTCGCGGACCAGGCATCTCACCTGAGCTTTGAGGAGTTCCTGGCGACGGCGGCAAAACAGTCCAGCCTGATGGTAGAAACCCTCGTCCAGAACCTGGCGCGTGGCTAAGCCCGGTATTTTCAGGGCGCTGTGCGCCCTGGTGTTATTGCTGCCGGCGTGGCTGTCTGCTGCGCCGCGCGTCATTACCCTCTCCCCGGCGAACACCGAACTGGCCTTTGCTGCGGGGATCACGCCTGTCGCGGTAAGCGCTTACTCAGATTACCCTGCGGCCGCCCGCAACCTTGAGCAGGTGGCAAACTGGCAGGGTATCAATCTGGAACGCATCGTGGCGCTGAAGCCGGATCTGGTTGTCGCCTGGCGGGCCGGTAACGCCGCGCGTCAGGTCGATCAGCTTAAAGCTCTGGGTATTGAGGTGTTGTGGCTCGACCCGGCGACGGTTGCCGAGGTCGCCGATGCCCTGCGCGCCCTCGCCCGCTGGAGTCCGACGCCGGATACCGCGCGCACCGCTGCGGCCTCGCTTGAGCAGCGCTTTCAGGCCTTGCGCGCGCAATACGCCACCGCCCGCCCCAAAAAGGTGTTTATGCAGTTCGGCACCGCCCCGCTGTTTACCTCCGGGTCCGGCTCGCTGCAACACCAGCTACTGGAAACCTGCGGCGGCAAAAACGTGTTTGCTGACAGCCGGGTTCCCTGGCCGCAGGTGAGCCGTGAGCAGGTGCTGGCCCGTCGCCCCGAGGCGATTGTCATCACCGGCGGGGCGCGCGCAATTCCGAAAGTTCAGCAGTACTGGAGCAGCCAGCTTGCGGTGCCGGTTATCGCCATTAACGATGACTGGTTTGAACGCGCCGGTCCGCGTATTATCCTCGCCGCGCAGCAGCTGTGTGCCGCGCTGAAGCAGGTAACGTAACCGGAGAGTCGACGCATGCTCATCTACTGGCTGGATATTATTGGCACCGCGGTGTTTGCCATTTCCGGCGTTTTGCTGGCTGGCAAGCTGCGCATGGACCCGTTCGGCGTGCTGGTGCTCGGCGTGGTGACGGCCGTCGGCGGCGGCACCATTCGCGATATGGCGCTGGCGCACGGCCCGGTATTCTGGGTGAAAGATCCGACGGACCTGGTGGTGGCGATGGTCACCTGCCTGGTGACGATTCTGGTGGTGCGCCAGCCGCGTCGCCTGCCGAAATGGGTACTGCCGGTGCTGGATGCCGTCGGGCTGGCGGTGTTTGTCGGCATCGGCGTTAACAAGGCGTTCCTCGCTGGCACCGGGCCGCTGGTCGCCATCTGCATGGGTGTGCTGACCGGGGTTGGCGGCGGGATTATCCGCGATGTGCTGGCCCGCGAGATCCCGATGATCCTGCGCACGGAAATCTACGCCACCGCCTGTATTGTCGGCGGCATCGTACACGCCACGGCATATTACACCTTTGCAGTGCCGCTGGAGCAGGCAAGTATGATGGGAATGGTGGTCACGCTGTCCATTCGCCTCGCAGCCATTCGCTGGCACCTGAAGCTGCCCACCTTCGCGCTGGACGAAAAGCACTAAATAAAAAAGCCGTGCTCAGCACGGCTTTTTCTTTGCGTTCGGTGACTCAGATGCTGAACGAGGAACCACACCCGCAGGTGCTTTTCGCGTTCGGGTTGGTCACCACGAAGCGGGAGCCTTCCAGGCCTTCGGTATAGTCTACCGCGCCGCCTACGAGGTACTGCAGGCTCATCGGGTCAACCACCAGCGCTACGCCCGCTTTCTCGATGGTCATATCACCGTCGTTGATCTGGTCATCGAAGGTAAAACCATACTGGAAACCGCTGCAGCCACCGCCGGTGATATACACGCGCAGTTTCAGATCGGGATTCTCTTCATCGGCGATCAGGTTTTTCACTTTATTGGCCGCGGCCTCAGTAAACTGAAGCGGCAGCGCTACGTCATCACTCATTTTTCACTCCCATTAACCCTACCGACTGGGCAAATAATAACCCAATGCATTGGGCCATTATCCGTTACGCGGTCAAATCGTTCAAGTCCTCGCCCCGGCGCGCTCCTGCTGTTCAGCCTCCTGCCGCGCCAGGGTTCTGGCGAGGATCGTGGCATAAAGCGGCTTGCCGCCAAGGAATTGCGCCAGCAGTGTCGCACCCAGACAGGTAATAATCATCGGCAAAATGAGCTGGTAATTATCGGTCATCTCCAGCACCAGCACGATACCGGTGAGCGGCGCACGCACCGATGCCGCGAACAGCGCCCCCATACCCGCAATGGCAAACGTCCCGACATCCAGCCCCAGCGCCGGTAACCACGCGGCGCACACCATGCCAAAGGCGGTGCCCAGCAGCGTACCCAGCGCCAGCATCGGCGCAAAAATACCACCCGGCGCACCGGAGGAAAAACAGAGCAGCGTGGTAATCACCCTGGCGATAAAAATAAACAGCAGCATGCCGACGGTGAAGTTCCCCGCTGCGGCAATCGGGATCAGGCTAAAACCGCCCCCGGCAGCGCCCGGCGCAATCAGCCCGAGAATGCCACACAGCCCGCCAATCGCTCCGCCGATCAGCACCCAGCGGGTGGTATTTCCGCCATGCAGCCGGTGAAAACCGTCCTGCATACGCAGCACCAGCGTGTTAAACAGCGGCCCGACGCCGCCGAAGATCATCCCCAGCAGCAGGTACAGCCACAGGGTATTCAGCGGCGCGCTCGACAGCTGCCCTACCTCGATGACAGCGGTTTCGCCATTAAACACGCGGAATACGATGCTCGACATGATCACGCCGGTAAATACCGCTTTGATGGAGATAAGGTTATAGCGAAACTGCGGGCGCATCTCTTCAATAATAAACAGGATGCCCGCCAGCGGGGCATTGAAGGCCGCCGACAGCCCTGCCGCCGCACCGGTAGCCAGCAGCGTATGCCGGGCCTCCGCCCCGCGCTGGCGGAACAGATCCAGCACCATCCGCCCGACGTTACCGCCAAGCTGCACCGTCGGCCCTTCACGCCCGAGTACCATTCCCGCGCCCAGCGTCCCCATCCCGCCGATAAATTTCACCGGCAGTACGCGCCACCAGCGCACCGGGCGCAGCTCCTCCAGCGCCCCTTCGATTTCCGGGATGCCTGACCCGCCCGCTTCCGGGGCAAAGCGGCGTACCAGCCAGTAGCCCACCATCGCCAGCAGCGCCGAGAGAATAAACGCCAGCGGCCATACCAGCACCGCGCTGTCCGCCACCTGAGCCAGCAGGCCGAGCCGCTGCTGCATCACCCAGTTCACGGCGCGCTCAAACGCCACGCCGACCAGACCGGTCAGCGTCCCGACGATGGCCGCCATCAGCAGGATCAGGAGTGGCGTTTTGTCACGCAGCAGCAGACGGCGCACCATGTCGCCGCGCCGTAAGCGGATAATCTGTTGAGAAGCAGGAATTACCGGTTTCATAACGGGATTCAACTCATTTGTCATACCAAAGCCGGGCCACATTGTAGTTGCCGACGCGCCAAAGGTCTTGTGCTGGCGCAAACGCGGCGGAAAAGGCAAGCACGCGCGTGGGTAGAACAACGGACGGATAACCCCTAGAATAGCCCGCAGTTATATTTCCTACGAATCAGGAGCCAGTCATGAGCAAGTCCGAAAACCTTTATACCGCCGCGCAGAACGTCATTCCCGGCGGGGTGAACTCGCCGGTGCGCGCGTTTACCGGCGTGGGCGGCACGCCGCTGTTTATCGAACGCGCCGACGGGGCTTACCTGTATGACGTCGATGGCAAGGCCTATGTTGATTACGTTGGCTCCTGGGGTCCAATGGTGCTGGGCCACAACCACCCGGCCATCCGCAACGCAGTGATCGAAGCAGCCTCGCGCGGCCTGAGCTTTGGTGCGCCGACCGAAATGGAAGTGAAAATGGCGGATCTGGTGACCGAGCTGGTGCCGACTATGGATATGGTGCGCATGGTGAACTCCGGCACCGAGGCGACCATGAGCGCCATTCGCCTGGCGCGCGGCTTCACCGGCCGCGACAAAATCATCAAATTCGAAGGCTGCTACCACGGTCACGCCGACTGTCTGCTGGTGAAGGCAGGTTCCGGTGCGCTGACCCTCGGCCAACCGAACTCTCCGGGTGTTCCGGCAGATTTCGCGAAGCACACCCTGACCTGCACCTATAACGACCTGGCCTCGGTACGCGCCGCGTTCGAACAGTATCCTGCGGATATCGCCTGCATCATCGTCGAGCCGGTGGCGGGCAACATGAACTGCATCCCGCCGCAGCCGGACTTCCTTCCGGGCCTGCGTGCGCTGTGCGACGAATTCGGCGCGCTGCTGATTATCGATGAGGTGATGACCGGGTTCCGCGTCGCGCTGGCGGGTGCGCAGGCGTACTACAACGTGGTGCCGGACCTGACCTGCCTGGGCAAAATCATCGGCGGCGGCATGCCGGTGGGCGCATTTGGTGGTCGTCGTGAGGTGATGGCGGCGCTGGCCCCGACCGGGCCGGTTTATCAGGCGGGCACCCTGTCGGGTAACCCGATTGCGATGGCAGCGGGCTACGCCTGCCTGACCGAAGTGGCGCAGCCGGGCATCCACCAGACCTTAACCGATCTCACTACCCGTCTGGCAGAGGGTCTGTTGCGTGCTGCGAACGAGACCGGCATTCCACTGGTGGTAAACCATGTTGGCGGCATGTTCGGCCTGTTCTTCACCCGCGCCGAAACCGTGACCTGCTATCAGGATGTGCTGGGCTGTGACGTCGAGCGCTTCAAGCGCTTCTTCCACCTGATGCTGGAAGAGGGCATTTACCTGGCCCCGTCGGCGTTTGAAGCCGGGTTTATGTCCGTGGCCCACAGCGAAGCGGATATCGATAACACCATCGACGCCGCCCGCCGCGTCTTCGCCCAGCTGTAATCCCTGCCAACGGCGGGTGCGCTTCGCTTACCCGCCCTGGGTCACTGAAACATCCGGTTTTTGTAGGGTGGGTAAGCGTCAGCGCACCCACCTTTAACATCTCCGTCAACGGCGGGTGCGCTTCGCTTACCCGCCCTACGGTTACTGAAATATCCGGTTTTTGTAGGGTGGGTAAGCGCCAGCGCACCCACCTTTAACAAACACCGTTACCGGCTCTGTTTTCTCAACAGGTAGATAAAATACGGCGCGCCGATAAACGACGACAGCAGCCCGGCAGGGATCTGGTACGGGAACATCACCATCCGCCCGGCCCAGTCGGCGAACACCATCAGCATCGCGCCGATCAGTGTCGACATCACAATGTGCGGCATGGTGCGGCGGAAGCCCATCATGCGCGCAATGTGCGGTGCCATCAGCCCGATAAAGCTCAGCGGCCCGATGATCAGCGTGGCGCAGGCCGTCAGGCTGGCAGCCAGCAGCAGCAACAGTACCCGCGACGTCGTCAATGCCATACCTACCGCCCGCGCCGTCTCACCGCCCAGCGGCAAGACCGTCAGCCAGCGGCGACACAGCGGCGTGAGGATAAACAGCACCACCATCACCACGGCCCCGGAGGCAACCTGCTGCGCAGTGGCGTTATAGGTGGACCCGGAAATCCAGGTCAGCACCTGCGCCATACGCGGATCGCCGCTCGCCTGGAGCATCATCAGCAGCATGGTAAACGCCGTGCTGAGCGCCATCCCGGCCAGCAGCATACGGTGCGGTGAGAAACCGCCCCGCCCCGCGGCCACCATGATAATCAAAAGCGTTGCCGCCGCCCCGAGACTGCCCGCCGGCAGCAGCCAGCCAAAGGCGTTACCCGGCACGAAGAACAGCATCAGCACCACACCAAACGCTGCGCCGGAGCTGATGCCCAGCACTTCCGGGCTGGCCATCGGATTCCCCGTCAGGCGCTGAATAATGCAGCCCGCTACCGCCAGCATCGCCCCGGCAATCAGCGCTGCCGCCACGCGCGGCCAGCGCCACGGCATCAGCTGCGACAGAGCATCGCCACTGGCCCAGACCCAGCCCTGGGCGTCGCGCCCGAGGCTCAGCGCCAGCACGATAAACGCTGCCAGCACGGCCAGGCCCGCCAGCGTCCACAGTACGCGGTGCTGACGCTCAGCCGGCACGCTGTCGCCGGCATTCATCGCCGGCGGCGTCATGGTGCGCAGGCGCGGCAGCAGCCACAGCAGCAGCGGTGCGCCGATAAGCGCGGTGATCGATCCGGTGGAGACTTCCATCCACACCCGGGTCAACCACACTACCAGCTGATCGGCAACCCACAGGATCAGCGCACCAATCAGCGCGGAGAGCAGCAGTCGGGAGAGCAGTCGCCGCGCGCCGAGCATTTTCGCCAGCAGCGGCGCGAACAGGCCGATAAAGCCGACAATCCCCACCGCATTCACCAGCAGCGCGCTGAGTACGATCGCCAGCGCCAGCGCAGCAAAACGCGCCAGCGACAGCGCAAGACCGAGGTTACGCGCCACGCCGTCATCCAGCCCCATCAGGGTCAGCGGGCGCAGCAGGAGCAGCGTCAGGATCGCCCCACCCAGCAGCTGCGGCCACAGGCGCTGGACGATGTTCCAGTCGGTCTGATTAAGCGCGCCGGTACTCCACAGGAACATGCTCTGCAGCTGTTCGTGATGGAAGATCGCCATCAGCTGATTCACCGCCCCGCAGTAAAGGCTCACTACCAGCCCGGCGAGGATCAGCGTCACCGGTGAAAGGCGTTTACCCCAGGCGACGCCGAACACCAGCAGGCCAACCAGACAGGCACCGGCCAGCGCCGCGAACTGCGACACCAGATAGCCGCCGGGCAGCGCCCACAGCGTGGTGATGGTAATGCCGAGCTGCGCCCCGGTGGCAACGCCGAGCGTGGTTGGCTCCGCCAGCGGATTGCGCAGCACCTGCTGAAACAGCACGCCTACGAGGCCCAGACCCGCCCCGACCAGCAGGGAGATCGCCAGCCGCGGCAGCGCGCTGTAGTGGAACAGCATCTGGTCAACAACATTGACGTCCGGAGCAGCCAGCGCCTGCCACCAGTCGCTGCGCGGCAGCTGCGCGTTGAGGTTAAACCAGCTCAGCCACAGGGCAAACAGCGAGAGCAGTGCCAGCAGCAGTGCCGGAAACGCGATACGACGCGGCATCATGCTTTGCCTCCCAGCGCGGCATCAAACACGCGGCAGAAGTGCATGGCGGAGAGCGTCGCCCCGTAGAACCACACGGCGGGAACGCGCTGGAAACGCTGCTGGCGCATAAACGGCATCGCCTGCCACAGCGGCGTCGCGGCGACGCGCTGATAAAGCGCCTCATCGCCATGCTCGAAGCAGAGCACATCGGCATCCTTGATCGCTGCCAGCCGCTCTATACCCACTATCGAGCTACCCCAGAAGTTGGTTTCCCCCTGCCAGGCGTTTTTTACTCCCCAGCGGTCAAGCACCTGCTGGAACAGGCTGTTAGCCCCGATCACCAGCACGTGGCGTTCATCCATCGTGCACATCATGAGTACCGGGCGATTGCCGCGCGTGCGAAAACGCGGGGCATAGCGTTCAACGGTCTGATTAAAGGTCGCCATATGGCGTTCGGCCTGCGGCGTCATGTCCAGCAGCGCCGCCATCTCCATCAGAGACTTTTCTGCAAGTGTTAGTGGGCGCTTACCATCACTAAAGTTGAAGCCGCGGCCAGGGGCGATACGCGCCAGCGTCTCGGCAGACGGGCCGTAGCCTGACGACCAGACGATCATGGAGGGCTTCATCTGGATCAGCAGTTCCAGATTGGGTTCGGTACGCAGGCCCACGTCAATGACGCTGTCCGGCAGCGCCGGCTCGTTGACCCACAGGTTGTAATTAGGCACGTCCGCCACACCGTAAGGCGTGACGCCCAGCGCCAGCAGCAGCTCCACCGGGAGCCACTCCAGTGCGACGATGCGGTGCGGATTGACGCTGGCGGCTTTACTGGTGGTGGCGTGCCACAGCAGCGGCGAGAGCGCCATCGCGGTTAATAACCGGCGGCGCGTCAGGGAGGCAGTGATCGGATCGCGCATCAGTAGACGAAGCTCACAGGTGCGTTGCCGCCCGGATGCGGCAGAATGCCCATCGGGATGCCGTAGATATGCTCCAGCGTTTCGCTGCGCATCATCTCCTGCGGGCTGCCCTGGGCGATCATCTCGCCGCCGCGCAGCGCCACCAGATGATCGCAGAACCGTGCCGCCATGTTGATGTCGTGCAGTACGGCGATCACCGTCAGGCCGCGCTCTTTGCTCAGCCGCTGAATCAGCGACAGCACGTCCATCTGGTGCGCAATATCCAGCGCCGAAGTGGGTTCGTCCAGCAGCAGGCAGCGGCTGTTCTGCGCCACCAGCATGGCAATCCAGGCGCGCTGGCGTTCGCCGCCGGAGAGGCTGTCCACCAGACGCTGGGCAAACGGTTTAAGGCCGACCAGTGCAATGGCTTCATCCACCCGCTCGCGGTCATCCGCGCCGAAGCGGCCCAGCGCACCGTGCCACGGGTAGCGGCCGATGGCGACCAGCTCACGCACCGTCATCCCTTCCGCCTGCGGCAGCTGCTGCGGCAGGTAAGCGACTTCACGGGCAAAGGCTTTGCTGTTCCAGTCGTCGAGCGGCGTATCGTTTAACAGAATAGTGCCGTCGCTCGGGCTCTGGTGGCGGCCCAGCATTTTGATCAGCGTGGATTTACCTGAGCCGTTATGGCCGATGAGGCCCGTCACGCGACCGGCGGGAAAGGTCAGAGAGAGAGGGTGAAGCAGCGTGCGACCGGGCACGCGAAAGGAGACATCAGAAAGCGTGAACGTTGAATCGGGATGCGTTTTGTTATCCTGCATAAAAGCCAACTTGTAAAAGGGCACGGCGAACCGTGCCCGAAAACGAATTAGAAACGGAAGGTGGCGGTTGCCACAACCTGACGTTCAGCGCCCCAGAAGCAGCCATAGGTCTGGAAGCAGCTGGAAACGTACTCACGGTCCAGAAGGTTATTTACATTAAGCGCGATGCTGGAACCAGCCATACCCAAACGCGCCAGGTCGTATTTCACCACTGCGTCCATCACTGCGGCACTGCCCACTTTGAAGCTGTTAGCCGGGTCGCCATAGCTTGAACCAATGAAGCGACCGCCGGTACCCAGCGTCAGGCCAGACAATGGACCTGCGTTAAAGGTGTAATCACCCCACAGAGATCCCATGTTACGCGGCACCTGCTCGACTTTATTGCCTTTCAGGTTGGTATCTTTGGTGTATTCAGCATCGATGTAGGTATAAGACGCCGTCACGTTGATATTCGCATTAAGCGCCGCTTTGGCTTCCAGCTCCACACCGCGTGAACGCACTTCGCCTGATGGTACCTGCTGCGTAGCATCGGTCGGGCTGGTGGTCAGGGTATTGGTTTTTGTCAGCTCATATACCGCGGCGGTAAGCACAACCGGCATATCTTTCGGCACATACTTCACGCCCGCTTCGTACTGCTCACCTTTAGATGGCGCAAATGCCATACGCGGAGTGCTGTAGAGGTCAAATGCGTTCGGCTCGAAAGACTGGCTGTAGCTCACGTATGGCGAGATACCGTTGTCGAACAGGTAGTTCACACCGCCACGCCAGGTGAACTGATGATCATTACGTTCGATGGAGCCGCCGTCAGCACGAACGGTAGTGCCCTGCTGAGACCAGTCATAGCGACCACCCAGCGTGAACACCCATTTATCCCACTCGGCCTGATCCTGAACGTAGATGCCGGTCTGCTCGGTTTCATTGAGCTGGTACGGGTCTGCGCCACCGAACTCGAAGTCTACCGGGGTATAAGAGCCGTAAAGATCGATAGCCGGGGCGCTGCCAAAGGTAGCGTTGATATCGTTACGCATACGCATGTAATCGACACCGGTCAGTAAGGTGTGATCGACGTCGCCCGTGGCGAATTTACTCTGTAGCTGAGTATCAACGCTGAAGTTTTGCAGACGTTCATTATCGACGATGGTGCCGCGATTAAGCGTATGTCCATCGGCCTGAATACCCGTGCCATAGACGCTCTTCTGCGCCGTTTTCATCTCTGCAAAGCGCAGGTTCTGACGCACAGTGAAAGTGTCATCGAATTCATGGTCAAAGCTGTAGCCGACCATTTTCTGATTGCGGGAATAAGTATTGTTCTTCGCGGCTTCGCTGAAATCAGGATGCAGACGCTTGCCGTTTGGCAGCTTCTCGACGGTCCCCTCTTTCGGCAGCCAGCCGTAATAACCGGTTTCCGGCTCGTTCTGGAAGTAAGAGAGGAAGGTGAAATTGGTTTTATCGCTCGGACGCCAGGAGAAGGATGGTGCAATGGCATAGCGTTTCTGCTGCGCATGCTCCTGCTGCTGATCGTTAGAACGCGCGATACCGGTCAGGCGGTAGGAAAACTCACCGTTATCATCCAGAGCATCACTGAAATCAAAACCAGTCTGGTAAAGGTTGTCAGTGCCCATTTTGAACTGCACTTCTTTCAGTGGTTCCGTGGTTGGACGCTTACTCACCATAGAGATGATACCGCCCGGGTTGCTCTTTCCGTACAGGACGGAAGTCGGGCCGCGCATCAGTTCAACGCGCTCAAGCATGTACGGATCGATCACCGCGTCGTTATAGAAGTTCCCCTGCAGCTTCATGCCGTCCAGATAGTTATTCTGGCTCAGGCCGACGGAGGTAAAGCCACGGATGCTGACGAAGTCGTAAGTCGTGGATGCGCCACGGTTACTGACCACTACGCCCGGCGTATAGCCCAGCGCTTCTTTTACCGAAGAGGGCTGACGGATTTGCATCTCTTCGTTGGTCACCACCGACACCGACTGCGGGGTCTTTTCGATCGGGGTGTCGGTTTTAGTGGCGGTGGCGGAGCGTTTGGCCGCGATGGTCGGTGCCGGGCCCCAGGCGCTTTCCTGCGGGGCTGCCGCAGAAACCACGATAGTATCTTCTTTCTGTGTAGTCTGCGCCGCCCAGGCGGTGGCGGAGAGGCTGCCGGTTGCGGCAGCAACAAGTACCGCAAGTTTGCACAGTGAGGTGTTAACTGGCTGAGCAGAATTTGAACGCGCCATTGTAGTTTCTCTGAGTGAAAGTGACGAATGATAACGTAAACGAGAATTATTATTATGCGCGTGGATAATATTCGAAACGCTGTACGCTTAGCAAGCAGTACGCGGCCTGGCGGCGTTGAGGGGGTAAGAAATAACCAGATGAACAGCAAGGCGATTATGACGCTTTCCTGCACCGCGAATTTGCGTCAGGGAAACGCCGTCAGATAAAAATAAGAAAGGCGACCTGAGGCCGCCTTTCTGCATTGTTTGAGGCAACAATTAGTTGCTGCCAAACATGTCTTTGATCCAGCCGGCAACGCCGTCGCTTTTCTCTTCCTGCTGCGGCTGTTGCTGCTGCGCCGGTGCCTGCTGCTCCTGCGGCGTCTGGGCAAACGGGTTGCCGGACTGCTGCTGCTGAGACTGCATGCTCTGCTGGCACAGCGCATCCGGATCGCGGGTCCAGACCGGCAGCACGCGGGTGCCGCCGCCCATGCACTGGAAGTAACCAGCGTCATCCACCGACATATCAACGATATCTTCCGGCGGCGTCAGCTCCAGCGGGATGGGCGACTGGTTCGCCAGGTAACGCTGATAGATAGCCATCGCACCGCTGGCACCGTACAGCTTCGTCGGCTGGTTGTTGTCGCGGCCCACCCAGGTGATCACCACTTCACGGCCATCGATCCCGGCAAACCAGGTATCAACCTGATTGTTGGTGGTCCCGGTTTTGCCGGCCAGATGCAGCTGCGGATACTTCGCAGCAAGCTGGCGACCGGTACCGCGCTGAATCACCTGTTGCATGGTGTAGAGCGTCAGGTAAGCCGCCTGAGCTGGCACCGCACGCTCCGCCTGCGGGAAACTCTGGAACAGCACCGAACCGTCTTCAGCAATCACGGAGCGCAGCGCCGACATCGGCGCGCGATTACCGCCGCTGGCGATGGTCTGGAACGCCTGCGCCACTTCCACCGGCGTCAGGTTAAGGGCACCCAGCAGCATCGCCGGCACCGGACGCAGCTGATTTTTTGGTACGCCAAGTTTGGTCCAGGTTTCGGTGACCGCCGGCAGTCCCAGCGACAGGCCGAGGTTAACCGTCGGCACGTTCATTGAACGGGCAAGAGCGTCCACCAGCATCACCTGGCCACTGAAGCGACGATCGTCGTTCTGCGGCGACCACACCTGGCCGTTTGGCTGGCGCAGCGAGAGCGGCGCATCGGCAATCCAGGTGTTGAGACGGTACTGGTTCGGCTGGCTCAGGGCGGTGAGATAGGTTGCCGGTTTCGCCAGCGAGCCAATCGAGCGGCGCGCCTGCATCGCGCGGTTGTAGCCGGCGAACTGCGGGTTAGCTCCGCCGACCATAGCGCGGACTTCACCGGTGAAGCGGTCCACCACCACCATCGCGGTCTCCAGATCCTTCAGCTTGCGCTGTTTGATCAGCGCCGGAATACCTTCACTTGCTGCTTTCTCGGCGGCGTCCTGCGCCACGGAGTCAAAGGTGGTGAAGATCTTCACGCCGGAGAGATCTTTGACTTTGTCGCCGAGCTGCGTCTGCAGCTCCTGACGCACCATCTGCATAAACGCCGGCTGCGGTGAAATCACCCCGCCACGCGGCTGCACGCCCAGCGGACGCGCGCTCAGCATGTCGTATAGCTCCTGGTCGATGACCTTCTGCTCCTGCAGCAGGCGCAGCACCAGGTTACGACGCTCCAGCGCCAGCTTCGGATTACGCCACGGGTTGTAGAGCGATGCGCCTTTTACCATACCAACCAGCAGCGCCTGTTGATCGAGGCTCAGCTCTTCCACCGGGCGGCCAAAGTAGTAGAGGCTCGCCAGCGGGAAGCCGCGGATCTGATCGTCGCCGCTCTGGCCGAGATACACCTCGTTGAGGTACAGCTCCAGAATGCGGTCTTTGCTGTAGCGCGCATCCATAATGAGCGCCATATAGGCCTCATTGGCTTTACGCCACAGGGTACGTTTGTTGGTGAGGAACAGGTTTTTCACCAGCTGCTGCGTCAGGGTACTGCCGCCCTGCACCGCACGGCCCGCGGTCAGGTTCGCCACCACCGCACGGCCAATCGACCATACCGAAATCCCGTCGTGCTCGTAGAAGTGACGGTCTTCGGTCGCCACCAGCGTATCGACCAGCAGATCCGGGAAACCGGTACGCGGCACGAACAGGCGCTGCTCGCCGTTTGGCGAAGAGAGCATGGTGATCAGGCGCGGATCGAGACGGAAGAAACCGAACTGGCGGTTGCTGTCCATGTTCTCGATGGATTCCAGGCGGTTGCCGTCAAACACCAGACGAGCGCGTACCTGCCCCTCTTTGCTGTCCGGGAAATCAAACGGACGGCGGATCATCTCGATGCTGTTGCCCTTGACGGTAAATTCGCCGGGGCGCGTCATGCGGGTCACTTCGCGGTACTGCGTCGCTTCCAGCAGCTTCACCATCTCCTGCTTGCTGTACGCCATGTCCGGCTCAAGGTTCACCATACGGCCATACACCGCGGCCGGCAGCTGCCAGACCTTGCCGTCGATACGGCTGCGGATCTGCTGGTCAAGGTAAACGCCGTAGGCTGCGAACAGCACCACAAAGACGATAAACAGCTTCAGCAGTAGCCACAGCCACTTGCGGCCCTTGCCGTTGCCGGACTTGCGCCCTTTGCCTTTTACCTTGCGCGGCATCGGTTCTCCATCGTCATAATCATCATTCTCATAGTCGTCGCGCTCATCGTCCCTGAGACGACGGCTCACCTTTTGCTTTGCCGGACGTGCAGGCTTGCCTTTACGTCCGATAGGTTCGCGGTCATTCCCCGCCATGCTCATTCTCCAACAAAGTTCAGGCGCAAAGGCCCGATTTTTATCTCTCGCCCGCAGAGGGGAAAGTAGAAATCTCTCAAAGTCACCGCAGCGGTGGCTCGTCTCATTATGATGAGGGATTGCTGTATTTTCGCGTACGCGTCGTCGGCGCCGCCGTAGCCGGATCGTCCGGCCAGACGTGTTTCGGATAGCGCCCTTTCATCTCTTTCTGTACCTCGCGGTACGCCCCGTTCCAGAAAGCACTCAGGTCGCGGGTGATTTGCAGCGGCCGCTGGGCGGGGGAAAGCAGCTCCAGCACCAGCGGGACGCGCCCGTCGGCAATCGTCGGGGTAGCGGCTTCGCCAAACATCTCCTGCATCCGCACCGCCAGCGCGGGCGGGTTCTCCTCATGGTAGCGGATCGCTATCCGGCTTCCGGTCGGCACAGTGTAATGAGTTGGCAGCGCACTATCCAGCCGTTGACGTAATGGCCAGTCGAGCAGGTGCAGCAGCGCCCGCGCCAGATCGATAGTGCGTAACGCGCGCAGGGAGTGTACGCCGTTCATCTCCGGCAGCAGCCACCGCTCCAGCGAGTCCAGCAACGACGCCTCATCCACCGCTGGCCAGGCATACTCCGGCAACCAGCGCGCGGCACAGGCGAGACGTAAGCGTAGCTGCTCTGCGGCAGGACTCCAGTTAAGCGCATCAAGGCCTTTTTCGCGAATGCCGTTCAGCATGGCGCGGTGCAGCTCCTCTTCAGAAGGCTTCGCCAGCGGCCTGACGCTGATGACCAGCTCGCCAAGCTGGGTGCGGCGCAGCGCTTTCAGGGTGCCCTGGGCGTCATCCCACTCCACCACCTCGCGCTGGCGCGCCAGCTGCGGGCAGCGGGCCAGCAGATCATCGATATCCAGCGCCAGCCCCTGCAAAATGCGCGCGTCCGGGCTGGTGCTGCCCTGCAACAGCAGCGGGACGATCAGCCACTCGTGGCGGCTCAGGGCGTCGTCGTCATCCAGCATCGCCCCCATGCCGTTAGCCAGCTGATAGCGCCCGCCGCTGCCGCGCCGCCGGGCGATGCGATCGCTGAACGCCTGCGCCAGCAGCGCCGGAGCCAGCCGGATATCCGGCGTGCCGCCTTTGCTTTGTATACGGTTAAGCAGCTGCTGGCTGCGCTGCTGCCAGGCGGGATGCGCACGGGTAAAGGCACTGGCGAGATCGCTGCCTGCGCCACGCGGCGGCTCCTCCAGCATCGCAACCAGCCGCGCCGCCGTGGCCTGCTCATCGGCGGTTTTCGCCGCCACCAGCATTGCCGCGAGGCGCGGATCGTTCCCCGGCTGCGCGATCTGCTGGCCGAGCGCGGTCAGCCGTCCGTCCTCCAGCGCGCCGAGCCGGGTTAACAGCGCTTGCGCCGCCCGCAGATTAGCCTCCGGCGGGGCGTCAAGCCAGGTCAGCGCGTCGGGCTGGCATCCCCACTGCAGCACGTCGAGCAGCAGTCCGGAGAGATCGGAGTGCATGATTTCCGCGTCGCTCTGCGCGGCGGCGCGCTCGGCCTGCTCTTTGCCGATAAGGTGCAGACAAAGACCGGGGGAAAGGCGTCCGGCGCGGCCTGCACGCTGGGTCATGGAGGCCTGGCTGATGCGCTGGGTGACAAGCCGCGTCAGGCCGGTGCGCGGGTCGAAGCGCGCGACGCGCTCCTGGGCGCTGTCCACCACCAGACGAATACCTTCGATGGTAAGGCTGGTTTCGGCGATGTTGGTCGCCAGCACCACTTTGCGATAGCCTTCGGGCGCGGGAAGAATGGCGTTGCGCTGCTCGTTAAGCGGCAGCGCGCCGTAGAGTGGGCACAGCAGCACATCTTCCGTCACCCGCTCTTTAAGCTGCTCCTGCACGCGCTGGATCTCGCCGACGCCTGGCAGAAACAGCAGCAGCGAACCGGACTCCTCGCGCAGCAACGCGGCGGTCGCAATGGCGACGGCCTCATCGAAACGCTGATGAGCGGGCAGCGCGGCGTAACGGCGCGCCACCGGAAACGAACGGCCTTCCGAGACGATAACCGGTGCCCCGGGCAGCAGGCGCTGCAGGCGCTCATTATCCAGCGTCGCCGACATAATCAGCAGCGCCAGGTCGTCACGCAGCCCCTGCTGCACGTCGAGCAGCAGCGCCAGGGCGAGGTCCGCCTGCAGGCTGCGCTCGTGAAATTCGTCGAGGATCACCAGACCCACACCGGTCAGCTCCGGATCCTGCTGGATCATGCGCGTCATGATCCCCTCGGTGACCACTTCCAGCCGGGTGGCTGGTCCGATGCAGGTCTGGCCGCGCATACGGTAGCCCACGGTCTCACCCGGTTTTTCACCCAGCAGCTCCGCCAGCCGCTGCGCCACGTTGCGTGCTGCCAGCCGCCGCGGCTCCAGCAGCAGGATGCGCCCGTCAATATTGCCATCGCGCAGGATCTGCAGCGGCAGCCAGGTTGATTTCCCCGCTCCGGTCGGCGCGTTCAGCAGCACCTGCGGCGAGGATTTCAGCGCAGCAAGCAGTTCGGGGAGGATGGCGGCAACCGGCAATGACGACACAAATAGCTCCAGAGGGTTAACATTGAAAGGCGGGCATTGTAGCATCCCGGCAAACCTTTACCGAGTAACCGCATGGCACACCTTAACCGACTCTTTTTTGCGCTGGAGCTGCCGAAGGCGCTGCAGCAGGAGATCGTTCGCTGGCGGGCGACGCACTTCTCACCCGAGGCGGGAAAGCCTGTTGCCGCCGCGAATCTGCATATGACGCTGGCGTTCCTCGGCGAGGTGAGCGCGGAGAAACAGCAGGCGCTGACGGATCTGGCCGGACGCATCAGCCAGCCGGGCTTTACCCTGCGCCTTGACGATGCCGGGCAGTGGCCACGCTCGCGGGTGGCGTTTCTGGGTTCACGCCAGCCGCCGCGCGGGCTGTTGCAGCTTGCTGCCCTGCTGCGCGCCCAGGCGGCCCGCAGCGGTTGCTGGCAAAGCCCGCAGCCGTTTCATCCGCACATCACCCTGCTGCGCCAGACCGACAGCACGCTGCGTCTGCCCGCGCCGGGCTTTAGCTGGGAGTGCCGCATCACAGAGTTTGTGCTGTACGCATCCCGCGTTGAACAGGGCCGCACCCGCTACCAGCCGCTACAGCGTTTCGCACTTAAAAAGGAATTGTAATGGAGTTCACGCCCCCGCTCGCTCCCGCCACGCTGATCAAACGCTATAAACGTTTTCTTGCCGATGTAGTGACGCCTGAAGGCGTGGAGCTGACGCTGCACTGCCCCAATACCGGCGCCATGACCGGCTGCGCCACGCCGGGAGATACCGTCTGGTACTCCACCTCCAGCGTGGCGACCCGCAAATACCCGCATACCTGGGAGCTGACCCAGACGCGCGCCGGGGACGTTATTTGCGTCAATACCCTGCGTGCCAATACCCTGGCGCGTGAGGCGCTGGAGGCGCAACGCCTGCCGGAATTACAGGGCTACGAGCGCGTGTTGCGCGAAGTAAAATACGGCGCAGAGCGCAGCCGCATTGACTTTATGCTCCAGGCGGAGAACCGGGTTAACTGCTATATTGAAGTTAAATCGGTAACGCTCTCAGAACAGGGAAACGGTTACTTTCCGGACGCGGTGACTGCGCGTGGTCAGAAGCATCTGCGGGAGCTGATGAGCGTGGTTGCCCAGGGAGATCGCGCCGTACTGCTTTTCGCGGTATTACACACCGCCATCGCCCACGTCGCACCCGCCCGCCACATCGATCCGATCTACGCGCAGCTACTGCACGATGCACAGCAAAAGGGGGTGGAAATTATTGCTTATAAAGCTACAGTTTCTGCCGATAACATGAGTCTGACGATGCCACTACCTGTCCATCTGTGATCCACAGTTTTGGCAATGGTGTTTTTTTATTCGACCGCTTGCGCGAATAAGCTTTTCCTCACAGGGTTGTCAAGCGTAACGTTTAGTTAATTGCTATCCTGAAAAGCTTCTGCTATTTATAGCGGCCTGATTTTTCCCCCGACATGGGGATCGATAGTGCGTGTTAAGGAGAATCAACATGCAAGAAGGGCAAAACCGTAAAACATCGTCCCTGAGTATTCTGGCCATCGCTGGGGTGGAGCCATATCAGGAGAAACCGGGCGAAGAGTATATGAATGAAGCCCAGCTCTCGCACTTCAAGCGTATTCTTGAAGCATGGCGTAATCAGCTCAGGGATGAAGTAGACCGCACCGTCACACACATGCAGGATGAAGCGGCAAACTTCCCCGATCCGGTGGACCGTGCTGCTCAGGAAGAGGAATTCAGCCTCGAACTGCGTAACCGCGACCGCGAGCGTAAGCTGATCAAAAAGATCGAGAAAACGCTCAAGAAAGTGGAAGACGAAGACTTTGGCTTCTGCGAATCCTGCGGCGTCGAAATCGGTATTCGCCGTCTCGAAGCGCGTCCGACTGCCGATCTTTGCATCGATTGCAAAACGCTGGCGGAAATCCGCGAAAAACAGATGGCGGGCTGATTCAGCACGCGCAGGTAACCACACGGCGGGAGCTTCTCCCGCCTTGTTTTTTTAAAGACCACCATGACCGCTTCCCAACCCTATACAGGGCGCTTTGCCCCCTCGCCGTCCGGTGAACTCCATTTCGGCTCGCTGATTGCCGCCCTCGGCAGCTATCTGCAGGCGCGCGCGCAGCGCGGTACCTGGCTGGTGCGCATTGAAGATATCGATCCCCCCCGTGAAGTTCCCGGTGCCGCAGCGACGATTCTGCGCCAGCTGGAACATTATGGCCTGCACTGGGATGGCGAGGTGCTGTGGCAGTCGCAACGCCACGATGCTTATCGCGAGGCGCTGGCCTGGCTGCGTAGTCACGGTAAGAGCTACTACTGCACCTGTTCCCGCAGCCGTATCCAGCAGCTCGGCGGCTACTACGACGGCCACTGCCGCACCCTCGGCCACGGCCCGGACAACGCCGCCGTGCGCCTGGTGCAGCAGCAGCCGGTGCTGAGTTTTCAGGACGAATTGCGCGGCGAGATCCACGTCAATGAGGCGCTGGCGCGCGAAGACTTCATCATCCACCGCCGCGACGGGCTGTTTGCCTATAACCTGGCAGTGGTAGTGGACGACCATTTTCAGGGCGTAACGGAGATCGTGCGCGGTGCGGACCTGATAGACCCCACGGTGCGCCAGATCGCGCTTTACCAGCAGTTTGGCTGGCCGGTGCCGCGCTACGTTCATCTGCCGCTGGCGCTCACCGCCGACGGCAATAAGCTTTCCAAACAAAATCATGCCCCGGGCCTGCCGACTGGCGACCCGCGGCCGATAATAATCAATGCTTTACATTTTTTAAACCAGAGGGTAACTAAGGAGTGGCAGGATCTCTCGCTGGAGGATCTGCTGGCCCGCGCGGTAGCGCACTGGCGTCCTGAAACTATTCCTGATGAAGCGCCGGTGAATCCGGCATTCTCAAACGCGCCGCTGTGAGCTATGATTAGCCGCTGTTTTTTGTCCCGAGAGTCTGACACTACCGAGGTGTACTATTTTTACCCGAGTCGCTAATTTTTGCCGTAAGGTGCTAACCCGCGAGGAAGCCGTGGTTGACGAGCCGCAAGCCCGGCCACAAATTACTATCGTCCCGCGCGAACAACACGCCATCTCTCGCAAAGATATCAGTGAAAATGCCCTCAAGGTGCTCTACCGCCTTAATAAGGCGGGCTATGAGGCCTATCTCGTAGGCGGCGGCGTCCGCGACCTGCTGCTTGGCAAAAAACCGAAAGATTTCGATATCACCACCAACGCCACGCCGGATCAGGTGCGTAAGCTGTTCCGCAACTGTCGTCTGGTGGGGCGTCGCTTCCGTCTGGCTCACGTGATGTTCGGTCCGGAGATCATCGAAGTGGCGACCTTCCGCGGTCATCACGAAGAGACCGCCAACGATCGCAACACTTCCCAGCGCGGCCAGAACGGCATGCTGCTGCGCGATAACATCTTCGGTTCCATCGAAGAAGATGCGCAGCGCCGCGATTTCACCATCAACAGCCTCTACTACAGCGTAGCCGACTTTACGGTGCGCGATTACGTCGGGGCGATGAACGATCTTGAGCAGGGCGTGATCCGCCTGATCGGCGATCCGGAAACCCGCTACCGTGAAGATCCGGTACGCATGCTGCGCGCCGTGCGCTTTGCTGCCAAGCTCGATATGCGCATCAGCCCGGAAACCGCCGAGCCGATCCCGCGTCTGGCAACCCTTATCAACGACGTGCCGCCGGCCCGTCTGTTTGAAGAGTCGCTGAAGCTGCTGCAGGCCGGTTACGGTTATAAAACGTATCTGCTGCTGCGCGAATGCCATCTCTTCCAGCCGCTGTTCCCACTCATCACCCGCAACTTTACCGAGCAGGGCGACAGCCCGATGGAACGTATCATCGTTCAGGTGCTGAAGAATACCGACAACCGCATTCACAATGACATGCGCGTTAACCCGGCATTCCTGTTTGCGGCGATGTTCTGGTATCCGCAGATGGAAACCGCGCAGCGTATCGCGCAGGAAGGCGGTCTGGCCTGGCAGGATGCGTTCGCGCTGGCGATGAACGATGTGCTGGACGAAGCCTGCCGCTCGCTGGCGATCCCGAAACGCATTACCACGCTTATCCGCGATATCTGGGTATTGCAGCTGCGCATGTCGCGTCGTCAGGGTAAACGCGCCTGGAAGCTGATGGAGCATCCGAAGTTCCGCGCTGCCTACGATCTGATGGCCCTGCGTGCCGAAGCCGAAAACAACGGCGAGCTGCAGCGTCTTACCCAGTGGTGGGGCGAATTCCAGGTGGCCGCGCCGCCGCATCAGAAAGATATGCTGAACGATCTGGATGACGAGCCGGCTGCCCGCCGTCGCCCGCGCCGTCCACGTCGTCGCGCACCGCGCCGCGAAAACGCATGACCCTCGTCTATATCGCCATCGGCAGCAATCTCGCCTCGCCGCTGGCGCAGGTTAACGCAGCGCTCGACGCGCTGCGTCAGCTTCCCGACAGCGAGGTGGTTGCGGTTTCATCGTTCTACCGCACCCCGCCGCTCGGCCCGCAGGATCAGCCCGATTACCTCAATGCCGCCGTGGCACTGAATACCCAGCTGGATGCCGAAACGCTGCTGGATCACACCCAGCGCATTGAGCTACAGCAGGGCCGCGAGCGCAAAGCCGAACGCTGGGGGCCGCGCACCCTCGATCTCGACATCATGCTGTTTGGTAATCAAACCATCGCGACGCCGCGCCTGACGGTGCCGCATTACGACATGCATAATCGCGGCTTTATGCTCTGGCCGCTGTCTGAGATCGCCCCGGCGCTGCGTTTCCCCGACGGCACCACGCTGCAGGCCCGGCTCGACGCCCTTAACGTTCCTGCACCCGCCCGCTGGTAGCTACCCCCCGGTTTTATCCTTTTCCGCCCTGTTCGGTTTATGTTTCAACAGCCTGTGCTGCCAGCGCCTTAAATTATTGTTTCGAGGGGTGCAGGTCATTAGAATGCCCCAAACCCCTGGCTTTCGGAGCTGTTATGAAACCAACCACCCTTTCCTGGCTGCGCAAACGCAAAGAGCAAAAGCAGCGTTTCGCGACCATCACCGCCTATGACTACAGCTTTGCGAAGCTTTTTGCCGAAGAGGGCATCAACGTCATGCTGGTGGGCGATTCGCTGGGAATGACGGTTCAGGGCCACGACTCCACCCTGCCGGTGACCGTGGACGACATCATCTATCACACCCGCGCGGTACGCCGCGGTGCGCCAGCCTGCCTGCTGCTCTCGGATCTGCCGTTTATGGCCTACGGTACGCCGGAACAGGCGTTTGAGAACGCGGCGGCGGTGATGCGCGCCGGGGCTAACATGGTCAAGATTGAAGGCGGCCGCTGGCTGGTGGATACCGTGCGTATGCTGACCGAGCGCGCGGTGCCGGTGTGTGGTCATCTCGGCCTGACCCCGCAGTCGGTCAACATTTTTGGCGGCTATAAAGTGCAGGGCCGCGATGACGTGGCGGCGCAGACGCTGCTGGACGACGCTCTGGCGCTGGAAGCCGCCGGCGCGCAGCTGATGGTGCTGGAGTGCGTGCCGGTCGCGCTGGCGCAGCGTATCACCGAGGCGCTGAGCATTCCGGTGATTGGCATCGGTGCGGGCAACGTTACCGATGGCCAGATTCTGGTCATGCACGACGCGTTTGGCATTACCGGTGGACATATCCCGAAATTCGCTAAGAATTTCCTTTCAGGGGCCGACGATATGCGCGCGGCCGTGCGCCAGTACGTGGCAGAAGTGGAGTCCGGTGCCTATCCGGGCGACGAACACAGTTTTCACTAACTCAGGTTCAGGGAGCAATCATTGTGCTGATTATCGAAACCTTACCCCTGCTGCGCCAGCACATCCGCCGGATGCGCCTGGAAGGGAAACGTATTGCGCTGGTGCCGACCATGGGCAACCTGCACGACGGGCATATGACGCTGGTGGAAGAAGCGAAAGCCCGTGCCGATGTGGTGGTGGTGAGTATCTTTGTCAACCCGATGCAGTTCGACCGCGCTGATGACCTGGCGCGCTATCCGCGCACCCTGCAGGAAGACTGCGAGAAGCTGAACAAGCGCAAAGTGGATCTGGTGTTCTCCCCTGCCCCGGAAGACGTCTACCCGAAAGGCACCGACGAGCAGACCTTTGTGGACGTACCGGGCATCTCCACCATTCTGGAGGGCGCGAGCCGTCCGGGCCACTTCCGCGGCGTGTCGACCATCGTCAGCAAACTGTTTAACCTGGTGCAGCCCGACCTCGCCTGCTTCGGCGAAAAGGATTACCAGCAGCTGGCGCTGATCCGCAAAATGGTGGCGGATATGGGCTACGACATTGAGATCGTCGGCGTACCGACCGTGCGTGCCAAAGACGGCCTGGCGCTCAGCTCGCGCAACGGTTATCTCACCAGCGAGCAGCGCAAAATCGCGCCGGGGCTGAATAAAGTGATGCATGACATTGCCGCCCGGCTGGCCGCTGGCGTGTGCGATGAAGAAGAGCTTATTGCCACCGCGACGCTGGTGCTGGACGAGCAGGGCTTTCGTACCGATGAAATCCATATTCGCGATGCCGCTACCCTCGGCGCGCTGACGCCGGAGAGCAAACGCGCGGTGATCCTGATGGCCGCCTGGCTGGGCCAGGCGCGTCTTATCGACAATATGAGCGTTGAGTTACCCCGCTAGACAGCCCGATTATTTCAGGCAATACTGCTGAGCCCGGCGCGCGCCGGGTTCAGCGCGCCGTTGCCTCCCGGCCTGTGGACATGCGGGGGACGATAGCCTGATGGTCAAATCAGGTATCGCAGCAGGGATGAACGAAGCGGAGCGGGCAGCGGCCCCTCTCGGATTGTATTTCGTCACTAAGGTTCAGACTATGATTCGCACAATGCTGCAAGGCAAGCTCCACCGCGTCAGCGTGACGCAGGCAGACTTGCATTACGAAGGTTCCTGCGCCATCGACCAGGATTTCCTTGAGGCGGCAGGTATTCTGGAATACGAAGCCATCGATATCTATAACGTCACCAACGGCAAGCGCTTTTCCACCTACGCCATTGCCGGTGAACGCGGTTCGAAAATCATTTCTGTGAACGGTGCCGCGGCGCACTGCGCAGACGTCGGCGATATCCTGATCATCGCCAGCTACGTCACCATGCCGGATGAACAGGCGCGCCAGTGGCAGCCGAAAGTGGCCTACTTCGATGCCAATAATGAAATGAAGCGTACCGCCAAAGCAGTTCCGGTGCAGGTCGCCTGACCGCTTCACCGCACCGCCTCTGCCAGACCCGGACAGCCATGCTGCCCGGGTTTTTTTATGCCTGCTAGCCCTGCGGCTGGTTACTGATAAGCTTCGCCATCGTCTCCAGCGAGTCCTCGCGCAGAATGTAGAGCCGTTTCAGCAGGAACGGGTTATCCCCCGGCTTCACTTTGCCTTTCACGGTAGTCACCGCCAGGTGGAACCCCGCATCGTTCGCCGCCTTTACCGCTTTGTCGTCATAGCCACCGAACGGGTAAGAGAGGTAGAGCACGTGCGGATTGAACTGGGACAGCGCGCGCCGCGAGCGCTCGAAGTCAAACAGGATATTGTGATAGCTGCGTGTCAGCAGCACCGGATGCCAGGGGCGATCGGTGCGATGCAGAAAGTGGGTGTGCGACTGCACGTCAAACACGTCCTGAATACTTTTCAGCTCGGAGATGCTCATAAACTGCAGCGACGTCGGGTCCCACTTCTGCGGATGCGCTTTGATGCGCGAGGAGATAATAAACGCCGTGGCGGTGAAGCCGTACTGTTTGAGCACCGGGTAAGCGTAGCGGCTCACCGACTTCAGCCCGTCATCAAAGGTGATCACCACGGCCCGCGCCGGAAGGTTCATGCGGTTACGCACGTAGCCCTCAAGCTGGTACATGCTCAGGGTGGTGTACCCCATATCGCGCAGCCAGGTCATCTGGTTGCTGAAGGCGCGAACCGAGGTGGTGGTTGAGGTGTGACGGAACCGGGTGTTCTCATCATCCTGCAGAATGTGATGATAGGTCAGCACCGGCAGGCCGCTGTCCTGCTGTGCATCGAGGCTACTGATGTACGCCAGACGGTTACCAATGCGCACCTGATACCAGGTCTGGTTCAGACGATCTTTCTGTTTGCCGATGATGGGGTAGCGCAGGTTATCCGCCAGCACGCCAAACGGTGCACTGCCGCTGTCCGGCGCGTTGTACACCGGCGTATCCTGGTGCGTCACCAGGTTCTGGTTACTGAGCGGTTTGTTGAGATCCCCCAGCCGGTCTTCCACGCGCTGTTTACCGGCTACCGGGCCGAGATGATCTTTATCGATAAAACCGGTGCCAAAACCGAAGCGAAACTCGTAGTAGTCCGCCGCCGTCGGCACCACCGCCACAATTTGCCCCTCTTCGATTTTCCCGACGGTAATGACCCGGTTGCCCACCTGGGCCCAGATATCGGCGTCTTCGGTGGTCTGCATATACTGTGCGGTAAGCCCTTCCCGACTGAGCAGGCTGGCGTGAGCGACACCCGTTGTCAGCAACAACAGGCAGAGAAAGAGGCGCGTTAACATAGCGGGATAATCAGGGAAGTGAACCGGAGGCGCATTTTAACAAAACCGTCATCAATACCAACGGTTAATTTGCGTACGACAGAAGAAAACACTCCCTCTGCCGGACAAACGTCTGGCCGAGGGAGTCAGGGAGCATTAGCTGCGCAGGCCGCGTCCGCGCTGGATCAGGTACCAGCACAGCGCATAAAACGCGACGATGAACACCACCAGAACGCCAACGGTGGTCACCAGCGGTACGTCGTTGATACCGAGGAAGCCGTAGCGGAAGCCGCTGATCATGTAAACGATGGGGTTGAGGTGCGACAGCGCCTGCCAGAACGGCGGCAGCAGCGACAGCGAATAGAACACCCCGCCGAGGTAGGTTAGCGGCGTCAGCACAAAGGTCGGGATCAGGCTGATGTCATCGAAGGTTTTGGCAAATACCGCATTCAGCAGACCGGCCAGCGAGAACAGCACCGCGGTCAGCAGCAGCGTCAGACCGACGAACAGCCAGGAGTGGACGTGGAACGGCACAAAGAACAGTGAAATCGCCGTCACCAGAATGCCCACGCACAGCCCGCGCGCCACACCGCCGCCGACGTAGCCGGTGATGATTACATGGGTCGGCACCGGAGCCACCAGCAGCTCTTCAATGTTGCGCTGGAATTTGGCGCTGAAGAATGATGAGGCCACGTTCGCGTAGGCGTTAGTGATCACCGCCATCATGATCAGGCCCGGCACGATGAACTGCATATAGCTGAAGCCGTGCATCTCGCCGATGCGCGAGCCAATCAGGTTGCCGAAGATGATGAAGTAAAGCGTCATGGTGATCACCGGCGGCACCAGGGTCTGGATCCAGATACGCATAAAGCGGTTGATCTCTTTCGCCCAGATGCTTTTCAACGCTACCCAGTAAAGCTGCATCATGCCTGGTCTCCTGCTTTCTCATGTACCAGCGTGACGAACAGCTCTTCGAGGCGGTTCGCTTTGTTACGCATACTCAATACCTGTACTCCCTGCGCGCTCAGCTGGCTGAACACGCTGTTAATGCCCTGCTCGCGCATCACTTCCACTTCAAGCGTAGAGGTATCCACCAGACGATACTGATAGCCTTCCAGCTTTGGCAGCGGGCTTTTCGCTGCCAGATCGAGGATGAAGGTCTCCGATTTCAGCTTCGCCAGCAGTGATTTCATCGAGGTGTTTTCCACCAGTTCACCGTGCTGAATGATGCCGATGTTGCGGCACAGCATTTCAGCTTCTTCCAGATAGTGGGTGGTGAGGATAATGGTGGTGCCTTTGTCGTTCAGATCCTTCAGGAAGCTCCACATGGAGCGGCGCAGTTCGATGTCCACCCCGGCGGTCGGTTCATCAAGGATCAGCAGTTTTGGTTCGTGCATCAGCGCCCGGGCAATCATCAGACGACGCTTCATGCCGCCTGATAACATTCGCGCACGTTCATTGCGCTTTCCCCACAGATCGAGCTGTTTAAGGTATTTTTCGCTGCGCGCAACTGCTTCACGACGCTCCACGCCGTAGTAGCCCGCCTGGTTGACGACGATCTGCTGCACGGTCTCAAACGGGTTGAAGTTAAACTCCTGCGGCACCAGCCCGAGCTGACGTTTGGCATTGACCACGTCTTTTTCCAGATCGTGCCCAAACACCCGCACCCGGCCAGAGGTTTTATTCACCAGCGAGCTGATAATACCGATGGTGGTGGATTTCCCGGCACCGTTTGGCCCCAGCAGGGCATAGAAGTCCCCGGCTTCGACCTGCAGGTCAATACCGCGCAACGCCTGAACGCCGCCGGTGTAGGTCTTTTTAAGCTGTTCAAGTTCCAGTGCTATTGTCATGGATTGTTCGCTTACCTTGTTCGCACAATTGTTGTGTGGTTTAAAAATAAATGGAGTTGACCTATATTAGCGCAACGCACTAATCAGGTTACAGGTTGTTAACACCTTCATGAAAGACATCGAAACGCTCATCAGTAATAATCAGGTCTGGTCCAAACTGCTGGTGGAAGAAGATCCGGGATTTTTTGAACGTCTCTCTCAGGCACAAAAACCACGCTTTCTGTGGATTGGTTGCTCCGACAGCCGCGTTCCGGCCGAACGTCTGACCGGCCTTGAGCCTGGTGAACTCTTTGTACACCGAAATGTGGCAAACCTTGTTATCCATACGGATCTTAATTGCCTGTCGGTGGTTCAGTATGCGGTGGACGTGCTGGAAGTTGAGCACATCATCATCTGCGGTCACTACGGCTGCGGCGGCGTACAGGCAGCGGTTGAGAACCCGGAGCTGGGCCTTATCAACAACTGGCTGCTGCACATTCGCGACATCTGGTTCAAACATAGCTCACTGCTGAGCGAACTCCCGCAGGAAAAACGTCTCGACACCCTGTGCGAGCTGAACGTGATGGAGCAGGTGTATAACCTCGGCCACTCCACCATCATGCAGTCGGCGTGGAAACGCGGCCAGAACGTGACCATCCACGGCTGGGCCTACGGTATTCACGACGGTCTGCTGCGCGACCTGCAGGTTACGGCGACCGACCGCGAGACGCTGGAGCAGCGCTATCGCAGTGGTATCGGCAATATTCAGCAGACACACTCCAGCCACAAATAACGCTGTAGCAACAGAAAAAGGGGCCGCGGCCCCTTTTTTTACGCCTGACGTTTACTCCGCCAGCGGCACCACTTTGCCGATGAACGGCAGGTGACGATAGCGCTGAGCATAGTCAATGCCGTAACCCACCACGAACTCGTCCGGGATCGAGAAACCGACGTACTCGACATTCACGTTCACTTCGCGACGCGAGGGTTTATCGAGCAGCGTGCAGATAGCCAGAGATTTCGGCTCACGCAGGCTGAGGATCTCGCGCACTTTCGACAGGGTGTTGCCGGAGTCGATGATGTCTTCGACGATCAGCACGTCCTTGCCGCGGATATCTTCGTCGAGATCCTTCAGGATTTTAACGTCGCGGGTGGATGACATACCGCTGCCGTAGCTGGAGGCGGTCATGAAATCGACCTCGTGCGGCACCTGCACTTCACGA
Organism: Siccibacter colletis; assembly: GCF_000696575.1. GTDB lineage: Bacteria > Pseudomonadota > Gammaproteobacteria > Enterobacterales > Enterobacteriaceae > Siccibacter > Siccibacter colletis. Next base: position 73,332 of record NZ_JMSQ01000001.1, read on the forward strand.
CACAGGTCGGCCATAAACATAAAGGAGCCGCGCAGCAGCCCCACCAGCACCATATCGCTGCCGCTATCGCGATAACGCTCCGTGATCTCTTTTCCCAACGCGGCGATGCGCGCTTTGATTTCGGCTTCCGGGATCATCACATCAACAGTATGTTTCATATAGCTAACCGTCTGAATAAAAATGTATTTTTCTGAGCTGCAGCGCAACGGCGGCGGGTCTCAAAACCTGAGCACGAGAGTATATCAGCAAAACCTTTTATCTGGCGATTTAGCACAAAAAGCTCTTTTTGTGATTAAGATCACACTTGTTAATAACTATAATTACTTGCTATCAAAAAATTAACAACGTTAAAAGAGTGTCTTTATGGCGGAAAATAAACCGGAAAAACAGTCGCTAGTCGTCAAAATTAGTGCGCTGTTTGCAGCTCTGTGTGGGCTCTATTTGCTAATCGGCGGTGTCTGGCTGGTGGCAATTGGTGGCTCATGGTATTACCCCATCGCGGGTATTTTAATGCTCGGCGTGGCCTGGCTGCTGTGGAAAGGCAAAGCAGCCGCGCTGTGGCTGTACGCTGCCGTACTGCTTGGCACCATGCTGTGGGGCGTCTGGGAAGTCGGCTTCGACTTCTGGGCGCTGACGCCGCGCTGTGACGTACTGGTGTTCTTCGGTGTCTGGCTGGTGCTGCCGTTCGTCTGGCGCAAGCTGCGCGTGCCTTCTGCCCGCGCCGTGCCTGCCCTGCTGGTTTCGCTGATCGTCAGCGCCGTGATTCTGTTCTGGGCCGGCTTCAACGACCCGCAGGAGATCAACGGCACGCTGCGTACCGATGCGACCGCCGCCGTCAGCAGCGCCCCGCCAATTGCTGATGGTGACTGGCCGGCCTATGGCCGCACCCAGGAAGGTCAGCGCTACTCGCCGCTTAAGCAGATCAACACCGAGAACGTCGGCCAGCTGAAAGAAGCCTGGACCTTCCGCACCGGCGATCTGAAGCTGCCGACCGACCCGGGTGAGATCACCAACGAAGTCACGCCGATTAAAGTCGGCGACACCCTGTTCCTGTGTACCGCACACCAGCGTGTCTTTGCGCTTGATGCCGCGACCGGGAAAGAGAAGTGGCACTTCGACCCGCAGCTGAAAGCCGACCCGTCGTTCCAGCATCTGACCTGCCGTGGCGTCTCTTACCACGAAGCGACGGCGCAGAATGCGAGCCCGGATGTGGTAGCTAACTGCCCGCGCCGTATTATTCTGCCGGTGAACGATGGCCGTCTGTTTGCCATCAACGCCGACAACGGCAAGCTGTGTGAGTCCTTCGCCAACAAAGGCATTCTCAACCTGCAGACCAACATGCCGGTTACCACGCCGGGCATGTACGAGCCGACGTCCCCGCCGATCATCACCGATAAAACCATCGTGATTGCCGGTGCGGTAACGGATAACTTCTCTACCCGCGAGCCGTCAGGCGTAATCCGTGGTTTCGACGTGAACACTGGCGAACTGCTGTGGGCCTTCGATCCGGGTGCGAAAGACCCGAATGCCATCCCGGCGGATGAGCATCACTTTACGCCGAACTCCCCGAACTCCTGGGCACCGGCGGCGTATGACGCGAAGCTGGACCTGGTGTATCTGCCGATGGGTGTGACCACGCCGGATATCTGGGGCGGCAACCGCACGCCGGAGCAGGAGCGCTACGCGAGTTCCATCATCGCGCTGAATGCGACCACCGGTAAGCTGGCCTGGGCCTATCAGACCGTCCACCACGATCTGTGGGATATGGACCTGCCGTCGCAGCCGACCCTGACCGACATTACCGACAAAAACGGTAACCAGGTGCCGGTCGTCTATGTGCCGACCAAAACCGGTAACATCTTCGTCCTCGACCGTCGCGACGGTAAGCTGGTGGTTCCGGCACCGGAAAAACCGGTTCCGCAGGGCGCGGCGAAAGGCGACTACGTCACCCCGACCCAGCCGTTCTCTGACCTGAGCTTCCGTCCGAAAGAGGATCTCTCCGGTGCGGATATGTGGGGCGCCACCATGTTCGACCAGCTGGTGTGCCGCGTGATGTTCCACAGCCTGCGCTACGAAGGCATCTTCACCCCGCCGTCCGAGCAGGGCACGCTGGTGTTCCCGGGTAACCTCGGCATGTTCGAATGGGGCGGTATCTCCGTCGATCCGAACCGTCAGGTGGCGATTGCCAACCCGATGGCGCTGCCGTTTGTGTCAAAACTGATCCCACGCGGTCCGGGTAATCCGATGGAGCAGCCGAAAGATGCGAAAGGCTCTGGCACCGAAGCGGGCATTCAGCCGCAGTACGGCGTGCCGTATGGCGTGACGCTGAACCCGTTCCTGTCACCGTTTGGTCTGCCGTGTAAGCAGCCTGCATGGGGTTACATCTCCGCGCTGGATCTGAAAACCCACGAGATCGTCTGGAAAAAACGTATCGGTACGCCGCGCGACAGCATGCCGTTCCCGATGCCGTTCCCGGTTCCGTTCAATATGGGTATGCCGATGCTGGGCGGCCCAATCTCTACCGCAGGTAACGTGATGTTCATCGGCGCAACCGCAGACAACTATCTGCGCGCCTTCAACATGACCAACGGTGAGAAACTGTGGGAAGCGCGTCTGCCGGCTGGTGGCCAGGCCACGCCGATGACCTATGAAGCCAACGGCAAACAGTACGTGCTGATTGCTGCCGGCGGTCACGGTTCGTTCGGCACCAAAATGGGCGACTACATTGTTGCCTATGCCCTGCCGGATGACGCGAAGTAAACCGTACGCCCGTCCGCTAAACGAATGTTAAGCGGACATTATCAGTACGCGACCCGCGGCCTTCTCTGAAGGCCGCTTTTTTTTTGCCCGCCGTTTGCCTCCCCTGCCCCATAAAAAAAGCCTCATCACTGAATGATGAGGCTTTTGCGCGTGCTGCCGTCAGGCAGCTGCATCGGACAGATTATTTCAGGCGGAACGCAACCATGCTGTCACCGGCTTTCGTCCCCAGCGAGCCGTGGCCGCCAGCGGCGATCACCACGTACTGCTTACCGTCTTTCCCCATAAAGGAGGACGGCGTGGCCTGCGCGCCCGCGCTCAGCTCGGTCTGCCACAGCAGTTCACCGGTGCTGCTGTCATAGGCGCGGAAGAAGTTATCCGCTGTCGCGCCGTGGAAGACAACATCACCGGCAGTGACCAGCGGTCCACCGTGAGCGACCATGCCCATCGGGAAGCCAATCGGGAAACGACCCGGCAGGAAGCTGGTGTTGAGGTTTTTGGTAGTCCCGACGCGGCGCAGCCACTCGGTTTTACCGGTTTTCAGGTCAACACCCACCATACGACCCCACGGCGGCGCGATACACGGAATGCCCAGGCTGGAGGCCAGCTGCTGGATGTGAATCGCGTAATCGCCGTGGAAGTTTTCGTTCCAGTACGGGTCGCCGTCTTTGGTGAAGGTGCGTGCCGTGGCGGTTTCCGGAGTACGCTTGATCAGCGTGTATTTATACGCCAGACGTACCGGCGAGGCGATCAGCAGCTGACGCTCCGGATCGATAGCCACAGAACCCCAGTTAAACACGCCAATGTTACCCGGGAAGACAATCGCGCCTTTTTCAGTGGCAGGCGTCCACGGGTTGCCGTCATAGCGCAGATTTTTGAAGTCGAGACGACAGGCCATCTGATCGAACGGCGTGATGCCCCACATTGACTTCTCGGTCAGCGGCTGCGGAATGAAGTTCAGGCTGGACACCGGCTGCGTCGGGGCAAATTTCTCGCCCGGCACGCCGCCTTCGGTGGAGACCGGCACCTGGTTTACCGGATAAACCGGTTCGCCCGTCAGGCGGTTGAGCACAAACAGGTTACCGGTTTTGGTCGGAAGCACCACCACCGGCTGTTTGTTGCCCTGATAGTCGATGTCGAGCAGTGACGGCTGAGACGGGTTATCGCGGTCCCAGAGGTCATGATTTGAACTCTGATAGCGCCATTTGAAGGCACCGGTTTTCAGATCCAGCGCCACCAGCGCATCACGGAACTTTTCGGTGTTGCTGTTGGCGTCACGCTCGATGCCCAGCTCGTCCGGGGACGCGTTGCCAAACGGCACATACACCAGGCCGTTTTTCATATCGGCGCTCAGGGTGCCCCAGGCAACCGGCGTGTCGTACGGGTAGTTCTTATCAGCCGCAATCGGCTGGGTGTTTTCCGGGGTAGCCGGATCGAAGTTCCACACCAGACGGCCCGTTACCGCGTCGTAAGCGCGAATAACGCCTGACGGGTTGCCGCTGTTGAAACCGTTATCCATCACCGAACCGCCAACGATCACCAGATTACCGGCGACCAGCGGAGCAGCGGTCTGCATCAGCGCATGCGGGCGGACTTCACCCATATTGGCATGCAGATCAACCACACCGTTGTTACCAAAATCGGCGCAGAACTTGCCGGTATCCGCATCAAGCGCAACCAGTTTCGCATCGGTGGTGGCGTTGAAAATACGTTTGCGGCACAGGGCAGGCTCCGCAGGTGCGTTTTCTGCACCAGCCGCCGCGCTGTCGAAGTAGCTCACGCCGCGGCAGGTCTGGTGCTGCTGCAGGTTAGAACGATCTTTCTCCGGCACGTGTTTCCATTTCACCGCCCCGGTTTCCGGGTCGAGAGCGTGAACTTCGTTATGCGGCGTACAGAAGTAGAGCATGCCGTTGGCTTTCAGCGGCGTGGCTTCAAAGGTGTACTCGCTGGCGTCGCCGTCCTGACGCACATCACCGGTGTGGTAGGTCCAGGCAACTTCCAGGTCCTTCACGTTCTGGTTGGTGATCTGCTTCAGGGAAGAGAAGCGCAGGCCGTTGGTGGTCCCGCCGTAGGCAGTCCAGTCGTTACCGGCGACCGCAGCCTCAGAGGCGACACGCGGATTGCTGATGGTGCCTTTCTCAGGAATCGGATCGTAGAAGCTCAGTCCGGCCACCAGCAGGATCATCACCGCGACGGTAGTGCCGAGGAACGGATGGAAGCGACGCTCGTTGTGGGTCAGGGCGCGCACGGTCCAGGGCAGAGCCAGCCAGAGGCCAATCACGCCAAAGAGGTCGCCGCGCGGGATCCACTGCCATTTGTCGAAGCCGACTTCCCAGATTATCCACGCCAGGGTAATCCACATCAGTACGGCGTAGAGGCTCAGGGCGCTGCGTTTATTGCGGAACAGTAAAAATGCGGTAATAAGCAGGCCAATGGCCATTAGCGCATAGAAAGGACTGCCGCCAGCAAACAGCAACTGCCCTCCCATGAGCAGCAGCGCGATGCCGAGCAAGGCAACCACTACGCTGGTTATTTTAGTAATCATCGTCATCCCATATAAGTTTACATAACGTTCACAAAAAATTACGAAATTATGATACGTCCGTCACAACTCAGAACGAAATGAAATCGATGCGGGAAGTTAGCGATTCGTGCTTGATTAGCGGGCTAAGGGAATAGTGGAGCGTAGCGGAGAGTGAAAACCGGCGGGTGCGCTGCGCTTACCCGCCCAGCGAGAATGTGGAAGATACCCCAGGGCGGTATGCCATGCGCACCCGTTACCCGCCCCAGGGTACGGACATCACGCCACGGTAAACCCGAGCATCATGCCGGTATCCTCATGCTCCAGCAGGTGGCAGTGCGCCATATAGGCTTCGCTCGCCGCCGCCGCGTGATCGAAACGCAGCAGCACTTCGCTGCGGGCGTTTTCCACCCAGACCGTGTCCTTCCAGCCGGCGCGATGCGCCGCTGGCGGCTTGCCGTTTTCCGACAGAATGCGGAACTGGGTGCCGTGAATATGGAACGGGTGCAGCATCATGTCGCCTTCGCCGGAAATCACCCAGCGCTCGTACTGCCCCTTCGCCACGTTGAATGCCGGTTTCGTCATATCAAACGCGTTGCCGTTGATCCGGTTGGCATGATGGAAATTGAAGCCGTGGCTGCCGTGGTTCATGTCGCCGTGGTTCATCCCGCCGTGACCCATGCCATGATGCGACATGCCCGCCAGCGCCTGCTTGCCGTAGCGCTGCTCCAGCGCCTGCATCCCCATCATGTCGAGCATCGGGTCCATCGAGAGCTGGAGCGTGCGCTGATTCAGCCCCTCCAGCGACGGGAGGGGTGGAACGTCAACCAGCGCATCCGGCAGCGCGCCGGACGCCGGAATACGCAGCGGCTGGATGTGCAGTACCGGATGCGGCTTATCGAACGGGGCGAGGGTCATTCCCATCTGTTTTACCGGCAGGGTCACGATGTCGAAGGCCTTACCGTCCCGGGTATCCACCAGCACTTCGAAGCGCTCGCCCATCAGCATGGGCAGCTCGGTGACGCGTACCGGCTCAGCCAGCAAGCCGCCGTCGCTGGCGATCACGTACAGCGGGCGGTTATCGCTGGCAGCGATTTTCAGCGAACGGGCGTTACAGCCGTTGAGCAGGCGCAGACGCAGCCAGCCGCGCGGCGGGGCGTGCTGCGGGTTGATCGCCCCGTTGGTCAGCAGCGTATCGCCAAACCAGCCTACCGCCGCGGTCATCACGTCGAGCTGATAATCAATGGCACCGTCAGCGCTGAACTTTTTATCCTGCATCACCACCGGCACGTCATCGATACCCCACTGCTGCGGCAGGCGCAGCCTGAGCAGATCGTTATCTTCAATCAACACCAGCCCCGCCAGCCCCATAGCCACCTGATGCCCGGTTTTCCCGTGCTGATGAGGATGGAACCAGCAGGTCGCCGCCCGCTGTTCCGGCGTGAAGGTGACGCTGCGCGACGCGCCCGGCGCGATAACGCCCTGCGGCCCGCCGTCCACGCTACCCGGCACCTCCAGCCCGTGCCAGTGAACCGTGCTCTCCTGCGGCAGCTGGTTGCGCAGCGTTACGTTCACCGCTTTCCCCTGCCGTAAACGCAGCGCCGGGCCAAGCAGATTGCCGTTATAGCCCCAGGTAGTCGCCGTTTTCCCGGCAAAGGTGCTCTGGCCCTGGGTCAGCGTCAGCATGATGTGGCTGCGCGCGTCCGGCTCCAGCAGCGGCGGGATCGGCAATGAGGGGCGCTCAGCGGCAAACGCACTGCGGCTCCAGAGCGGCAATGCGCCAAGCGCACTCAGCGCAGCAGAATATTTCAGAAAGTCGCGGCGATGCATGTTCATTTCCTTATTCTCAGCAAGCATGCCCCGAGCATAAACCCTCCCCCTGCGGGAAGGTCAAGCGGGCTGAGCGGGTAAACGTGACCAGAACGGATTTATAGCGCGATGCGGTGGGGTCAAGAAGGAGTAAGAGCTGCCTGTGCGGCAGTGAACCGGATCGCGTAGCACGCGAAACAGGTTCACTATTTCTAAGCTGCCTGTACGGCAGTGAACTGAAGCGGATCTCGCTCAGGTTATTGTTTCTGTTGCGATTAAGCAAAAGATTCTCGTTAATACCCTTTTTTTCAGAATGGTGTTCGGGTTACGAAATATCAATGGGTTACAGGAAGGGTTAGAAAAAGGGTCTATCGCCTCGCCGGAGTGCAATAAAAAAATCGAACGCGAAACAGCGGCAATTTCATCCGGCCATCGGCCAGAACATGATTTTTTATACTTCGGTTTCTCTTACCGCCCTCGTGGTAAAAAGCTTTCATTTTGGTGATTTCTCAGAAGCGGCAACCAGGCCGCGCGAGCTGCGCCAGCAGGGAAACGCGTAAGGAAATAACCGCCTCGTGGTGAAATGAATTATGCTATCGTTTGGTATCTTTTTACGAATGGTAGACGTAATGAATAAGTGGGTCAGGGGTACATTGCTGGGCTGTTTACTGAGCTTTTCTGCCAGCAGCTTCGCGCTGAGTGAATCGGAAGCCGAAGACATGGCCGATCTCACTGCGGTGTTTGTGTTTTTAAAAAATGACTGCGGCTACCAGAATTTGCCCAATGGCCAGATACGTCGCGCGCTGGTGTTTTTCGCCCAGCAGAATCAGTGGGATCTGAGTAATTACGACAGCTTCAATATGAAGGCGCTTGGGGAAGACAGCTACCGCGATCTCAGCGGCATCGCTATTCCTACCGCGAAAAAATGCAAAGCCCTTGCCCGCGACTCGCTGAGTCTTCTCGCTTACGTGAAGTAAGTAAAGTAACGTCAATCCCGCCAGTCCCCAAAGCCATGACCGTGCATCCACGGTCATTGTTAGCTATGATGTTGCGCCCTTTTTACGGGTGTTAATAAGAGGTATCTACCAGTGACCGATAAAAAAATGTGGCACGAAACGCTGCACGATCAGTTTGGTCAGTACTTTGCCGTCGACAACGTGCTCTATCACGAAAAGACCGATCATCAGGATCTGATCATTTTCGAAAACGCGGCCTTTGGCCGGGTGATGGCGCTGGATGGCGTGGTGCAGACCACCGAACGCGATGAGTTTATCTATCACGAGATGATGACCCACGTTCCGCTGCTGGCGCACGGCCACGCGAAGCATGTGCTGATCATCGGCGGTGGTGACGGGGCGATGCTGCGCGAAGTGTGCCGCCATAAAAACGTCGAAACCATTACCATGGTTGAGATCGACGCGGGCGTCGTCTCCTTCTGCCGTCAGTATCTGCCGAACCATAACGCTGGCAGCTACGACGATCCGCGCTTCACGCTGGTAATTGACGACGGCGTCAATTTTGTTAACCAGACGACGCAAACGTTTGACGTGATCATCTCCGATTGCACCGACCCGATCGGGCCGGGCGAGAGCCTGTTCACCTCCGCATTTTACGAAGGCTGCAAACGCTGCCTGAACCCGGGTGGCATTTTCGTGGCGCAGAACGGCGTCTGCTTCCTGCAACAGGATGAAGCCCTCGACAGCCACCGCAAGCTGAGCCACTACTTTGCCGATGTGAACTTCTATCAGGCGGCGATCCCGACCTACTACGGCGGCATCATGACCTTCGCCTGGGCGACGGATAACGACATTCTGCGCCATCACTCCAGCGAAATTATCCAGGCGCGCTTTGCCGCCAGCGGTATCCAGTGCCGATACTACAATCCGGCCATTCATACGGCAGCATTTGCTCTGCCGCAATATTTACACGATGCGCTGGACCGTCAGCCATCCTAAGGGGGTGAACGAAATTGAAAAAACTCAAACTGCATGGCTTCAACAACCTGACCAAAAGCCTGAGTTTTTGTATTTACGATATTTGCTACGCCAAGACGGCGGAAGAGCGCGATGGATACATCGCTTATATCGACGAACTATACAACGCCAACCGTCTGACCGAGATCCTGTCAGAAACCTGTTCCATCATCGGTGCGAATATCCTGAACATTGCGCGTCAGGACTATGAACCCCAGGGCGCCAGCGTCACCATTCTGGTGAGCGAAGAGCCGGTCGATCCGCAGCTGATCGATAAAACCGAGCATCCTGGTCCGCTGCCTGAAGCGGTGGTCGCGCACCTTGATAAGAGCCACATCTGCGTGCATACCTATCCGGAGAGCCACCCGGAAGGCGGACTGTGCACCTTCCGCGCCGATATCGAAGTCTCAACCTGCGGCGTGATCTCGCCTCTTAAGGCGCTGAATTACTTAATCCACCAGCTGGAATCGGATATCGTGACCGTCGATTACCGCGTGCGCGGTTTTACCCGCGACGTGAACGGCATGAAGCACTTTATCGACCATGAAATCAATTCGATTCAGAATTTCATGTCCGATGACATGAAAGCGCTGTACGACATGGTGGATGTGAACGTGTATCAGGAAAATATTTTCCACACCAAAATGCTGCTTAAGGAGTTCGATCTTAAGCACTACATGTTCCACACCAGACCTGAAGATCTGACAGAGCAGGAACGCAAAACCATTACCGATCTGCTCTGGAAAGAGATGCGCGAAATTTACTACGGCCGCAATATCCCCGCCGTATAAGCCGCACACGAGGCAGGGACGCTTCGTTAACGCTGATTCATAAATTCGCGATAGGCATGGATGACCTGCAGGAAATCCTCAACGCCGCAGAAGCACAGGCTCTCTTCATCGTAGTAGCTCATGCCCTCTTCCATCTCGTCGCCGGCAAATTCCAGCTGATTGGCGCGGATAATCACCTCTTCGCCGTCCAGCCACAGGGTATATTCATGCCCGGCGCGCTGCCACTGACGCTCGCTGCCTTTGGTTTCACTGGCCGCCTGCTCAACCTCATCCAGCAGTGCCATATCGCCCTTCACTTCCTCATTAAGCCAGTGGCCGACTGCTTCGTGGCCCATTGACATGCGTACCTTCACCACGCCGGTGATGTCGCGTAAAAATTCGTAATCCATCGTGGTTTCCTCTGCAAAGCCATTACGCTAATTATCGCAGCAGGAAGGAAGAAAAAAAGCATGAGCGGTGAAAGGAGTGAAAATAAAAAAACCCACCGCAGGAGCAGTGGGTTTTTGTTGGGCACGCAGCCCCTGTAGCGGTTATTACACGGCGGTCTGGAAGATGACGCCGTCCGCTTTCTCGGTGTACTGAGAGAGCTGGTCGAAGTTCAGATAGCGATAGGTATCCACCGCCGTCTTATCGACCTGCGCCACGAAGGTCTGGTACTCCTCCGGCGTCGGCAGTTTGCCGATCAGCGCCGCAACCGCAGCCAGTTCCGCAGAGGCCAGGTAGACGTTCGCTCCGGTACCGAGACGGTTCGGGAAGTTACGGGTTGAGGTGGACACCACCGTCGCACCGTCCGCCACGCGCGCCTGGTTACCCATGCACAGCGAGCAGCCAGGGATCTCGATACGCGCCCCGCTCTTACCGAAGACGCTGTAGTAGCCCTCTTCGGTCAGCTGCGCGGCGTCCATACGGGTTGGCGGCGCGACCCACAAGCGGGTCGGCAGCTGGCCCTTATGGGTATCCAGCAGTTTACCCGCCGCGCGGAAGTGACCGATGTTGGTCATGCACGAACCGATAAACACTTCATCAATGGTGTCGCCCTGCACATCAGAGAGCAGGCGCGCATCGTCCGGATCGTTCGGTGCACACAGGATTGGCTCTTTGATATCGGCCAGATCGATGTCGATCACCGCCGCGTACTCGGCGTCAGCATCGGCTTCCAGCAGCTGCGGTTCCGCCAGCCATTTCTCCATGCCCTGAATACGGCGCTCCAGCGTGCGGCGATCGCCGTAGCCTTCCGCAATCATCCACTTCAGCAGCACGATGTTGGAGGTCAGGTACTCGATAATCGGTTCCTGATTGAGTTTGATGGTGCAACCGGCCGCTGAACGCTCGGCGGAAGCATCGGTCAGCTCAAACGCCTGCTCAACTTTCAGATCCGGCAGACCTTCGATTTCCAGGATGCGGCCAGAGAAGATATTTTTCTTCCCTTTCTTCTCAACGGTCAGCAAGCCCTGCTTGATGGCATACAGCGGAATGGCGTGAACCAGATCGCGCAGGGTAATGCCCGGCTGCATTTTGCCTTTGAAGCGCACCAGCACGGATTCCGGCATATCCAGCGGCATTACGCCGGTGGCAGCAGCAAAGGCTACCAGACCAGAGCCCGCTGGGAAGGAGATACCGATCGGGAAACGGGTGTGGGAGTCACCGCCGGTGCCGACGGTGTCCGGCAGCAGCATGCGGTTCAGCCAGGAGTGAATAACGCCGTCGCCCGGACGCAGCGACACGCCGCCGCGGTTCATGATGAAGTCCGGCAGCGTGTGGTGCGTGGTGACGTCCACCGGCTTCGGATAGGCGGCGGTGTGGCAGAAGGACTGCATCACCAGGTCAGACGAGAAGCCCAGGCACGCCAGGTCTTTCAGCTCGTCACGGGTCATCGGCCCGGTGGTGTCCTGCGAACCCACGGAGGTCATCTTCGGCTCGCAGTACGCTCCTGGACGAACGCCGGTGACGCCACAGGCGCGGCCCACCATTTTCTGCGCCAGCGAGAAGCCGCGGCTGCTCTCCGCCACATCTTTCGCGTGACGGAAAATATCGCTGTGCGGCAGACCCAGTGCATCACGCGCACGGGTAGTCAGGCCACGACCGATGATCAGCGGGATACGACCACCAGCACGCACTTCGTCGATCAACACATCGGTTTTCAGCTCGAAGCTGGCCAGCAGCTCGCCGGTTTCGTGGTTGCGCACTTCGCCTTTGAACGGGTAAACGTCAATCACGTCGCCCATGTTCAGGTTATTCACGTCAACTTCGATCGGCAGCGCGCCAGCATCTTCCATGGTGTTAAAGAAGATTGGCGCAATTTTGCCGCCCAGCACCAGACCGCCGCCGCGCTTGTTCGGTACGTACGGAATGTCATCGCCCATAAACCACAGCACCGAGTTGGTTGCGGATTTACGGGAAGAACCGGTGCCCACCACGTCGCCGACGTAAGCCAGCGGGAACCCTTTCTGATTCAGCGCTTCGATCTGTTTGATCGGGCCAACCACACCTGGCTGATCCGGCTCGATGCCTTCACGGGCATTTTTCAGCATCGCCAGAGCGTGCAGCGGGATATCCGGGCGCGACCAGGCGTCCGGAGCCGGAGAGAGGTCATCGGTGTTGGTTTCGCCGGTGACTTTGAAAACGGTAACGGTGATTTTTTCAGGCAGCGACGGGCGGCTCAGGAACCACTCAGCGTCAGCCCAGGACTGCATTACCTTTTGCGCCCAGGTATTGCCGGCTTTTGCTTTCTCTTCGACGTCGTAGAAGTTATCGAACATCAGCAGCGTATGGGACAGCGCTTTCGCGGCAATCGGTGCCAGCGCGTCGTTATCCAGCGCCTCGATCAGCGGATGGATATTGTAGCCACCCTGCATGGTGCCGAGCAGTTCAATCGCTTTTTCAGGGGTAACCAGCGGGGATGTCGCTTCGCCTTTGGCGATGGCGGCCAGGAAACCGGCTTTAACATACGCGGCTTCATCTACGCCTGGGGGTACACGGTTGGTAAGCAGATCTATCAGAAATTCTTCTTCGCCAGCGGGCGGGCTTTTTAGCAGCTCGACGAGTGCGGCCATTTGGGTTGCATCTAAGGGTTTTGGCACAATCCCCTCGGCGGCACGCTCAGCTACGTGCTTACGGTATTCTACTAGCACGACGGTTCTCCTCGCTCTCATTGTCATAGTGCGGCAGGCGTTCTCTTCACGCTCCTGTGAGACAGCAGTTTGTAGGGTATATGCCCGGTACCGCGACGGGCAGCATAGCAGGATTTTGTGGGAGTGTTAATCTGTTTACAAAAAAGCAACATTAAATACTTGCTGAATCGTTAAGCAGCGAATAACACAGTTCATAAGGTCATTTTTGGGCACAAAAAAACCGCCAGCGGCGGTTTCGTTGTTGTCCTGGGTGGTAGCAGGCACCGTCAGACAGGTATTGTGGCAAGTAAGATACGCCGCTGATATTGCCACCGCTTTTCAGCACGCGCAAGCATGCCTGGCTATTTTGCGTACCGCTTTCAGAATTTACATCGGGATTGCTGGCAACGCGTAAAAACGGTGGGATCGGCGAAAAGGTGAGCATTGATCTACTGGCCGCCCCTCGGGGCGGCCTTTTACATCTTCAGCGGTGATTACAGGATGTTAGCAACAGACTTGGCCAGCTGTGCTTCCAGAACCGGCTTCGCCTCTTCGAACTTCAGGTTAACTTTGTTGGCGTTGGATACTACGCGAGTCTGGTATTTAGCGCGATCGCCTTCAGACGTGCTGGTCTGCAGTTTGATACCGGACGTACCCTGACGCAGTGCAGCGATGTTATCGGTGGTGACTTTCGCTTTGCTGCGCTCGGAAATCTGCAGATCGGTGATCATGGTGAAGTTCACATCTTCCACCATTGCATCTGCCGCCATACCGATCAGGCCCGCTGCCAGGCCAACGCCCAGAGCTGCACCGCCGGAGTTGCTGTTGTAGGCAGTGATGCCTGCACCCAGCGCCGCGCCGGCAACAGCGCCTTCATAACCGCTGCTCAGGAAGCCCTGCGCATCACGCAGATCCATTTTATCGGCTTTCAGCACGTTAGCCTGCACCCAGTAGTACGCAGTATCCGGAGAGCTGGAAACCTTGTAGCCCTTGGCAATCAGATCGTTGGCAATCAGCGTCTGCAGGTTGCTCATGTCTTTGTCAGACGTGTTTTTAACCTGGATGTAGACCGTTTTTTCGCTGGAAGGCTCCAGCCAGATGGTCTGGCTCATCTGGGTTTTCACTTCCAGATTACGTTTCTTGATTGCCGTGCTCATCGCGCCACAGCCTGAAAGCGCCACGGTCGCCATGACCAGGCCTACAACTGCCAGTTTTTTCAAAGACATGTTTCTTCCTTTTTAACGTACAAAAATCCCAGAGTAACGAAGGGAATAAGCCAGGAAAGCCGCAGAGGCTGAAGGATGAAGGCAACGAGGAAAAAGGTCACAGCAGGCAGAACAATGAAAACACTCCCTGTCCGGCAAATACCATCTATCCATAACACCCTCATCACAGGGAAAGCGAACCGTGCGTTCCTGATGAAAGTTGCAACATTATAAAGAGAGTATCGGCAGAGATGGAGGGATATTTAATCGATAAATCAATCAGATACCTACTAAAAATGGTAGGCAGGCATAAAAAAACGCCTCCGGAGAGGCGTTTTTTGCAAAAGCAGAGATTATTTTTTCTTCGCTTTCGGGTTCGGCAGGTCTGTGATGCTACCTTCGAACACTTCGGCTGCGAGGCCCACGGACTCATGCAGCGTCGGGTGCGCGTGGATGGTGAGCGCGATGTCTTCAGCGTCACAGCCCATCTCGATTGCCAGACCGATCTCACCCAGCAGCTCGCCGCCGTTGGTGCCGACAATCGCGCCGCCGATAACACGGTGGGTTTCTTTGTCGAAGATCAGTTTGGTCATGCCGTCTGCACAGTCAGAAGCGATAGCACGGCCAGACGCTGCCCACGGGAAGGTGGCAGTTTCGTAGCTGATGCCTTTCTCTTTCGCTTCTTTCTCGGTCACACCTACCCATGCCACTTCTGGCTCGGTGTAAGCGATTGACGGGATCACTTTCGGGTCGAAGTAGTGCTTCATGCCGGCGATAACTTCCGCAGCAACGTGACCTTCGTGCACGCCTTTGTGCGCCAGCATCGGCTGACCGACGATATCGCCGATAGCGTAGATGTGCGGCACGTTGGTGCGCAGCTGTTTGTCAACGCGGATAAAGCCACGGTCATCCACTTCCACGCCCGCTTTACCGGCGTCGAGGTTTTTACCGTTCGGCACGCGACCGATGGCAACCAGTACGGCATCATAGCGCTGCGGTTCCGCAGGGGCTTTTTTGCCTTCCATGGTGACGTAGATACCGTCTTCTTTCGCTTCAACCGCGGTCACTTTGGTTTCCAGCATCAGGTTGAACTTGTTGCTGATACGCTTGGTGAAGACTTTAACGACGTCTTTGTCAGCAGCCGGGATAACCTGGTCGAACATCTCAACCACGTCAATGTCTGAACCCAGCGCATGGTATACGGTACCCATTTCGAGGCCGATGATACCGCCACCCATAACCAGCATACGCTTCGGTACGGATTTCAGCTCCAGCGCATCGGTGGAGTCCCACACGCGCGGATCTTCATGCGGAATGAACGGCAGTTCGATCGGGCGGGAGCCCGCTGCGATAATAGCGTTGTCGAAGTTGATCACGGTTTTGCCGTTCTCGCCTTCCACTTCCAGGGTGTTAGCCCCGGTGAATTTACCCAGACCGTTTACCACTTTCACTTTACGGCCTTTGGCCATGCCAGCGAGACCGCCGGTCAGCTGAGTGATAACTTTTTCTTTCCAGGTACGAATCTTGTCGATATCGGTCTTCGGCTCGCCGAAAACAATACCGTGAGTCGCCAGCGCTTTGGCTTCTTCGATAACTTTCGCTACGTGCAGCAGCGCTTTTGATGGGATACAGCCGACGTTAAGGCAAACACCACCGAGGGTGTTGTAACGTTCAACGATTACGGTTTCCAGACCCAAATCAGCGCAACGGAAGGCCGCAGAGTAGCCTGCCGGGCCTGCCCCAAGTACCACGACCTGAGTTTTGATTTCAGTACTCATCATGACCTCTTAATTTTTATCCGGCGGGTCTGACGCTACCCTCTTTTGAGGATATTTTTATTAACGTCCTTCATCCACCGGGACGTTCTATCCGTCCGCATCTTACAAAATTGTTAACAATTTTGAAACAACAAACGGCAAACGAATCCTGTTTTCGCACCTGATAATCCGGCGTTCCGCCAGAAGATTATCAGAAAAAAGCCGGCCGTCGGGCCGGCTTTTTCGCTTACATCACCAGACGGCGAATGTCAGAAAGTGTGTTGTTAATGATGGTGATGAAACGCGCACCATCAGCACCGTCGATCACGCGGTGGTCGAAGGAGAGAGAGATTGGCATCATCAGACGCGGCACAAACTCTTTACCATTCCACACCGGCTCCATTGCAGACTTGGAGACACCGAGGATGGCCACTTCCGGCGCGTTAACAATCGGCGCGAAGTGGGTAGTACCCAGGCCGCCGATGCTGGAGATGGTGAAGCAACCGCCCTGCATTTCGCCAGCGGTCAGCTTACCGTCACGCGCTTTTTTGGAGATGGTCGTCAGCTCGCGAGACAGCTCGGTGATGCTCTTCTTGTTCACGTCTTTGAAGACCGGAACCACCAGACCATTCGGGGTATCTACCGCAACACCGATGTTGATGTATTTCTTCAGCGTCAGCTTCTGGCCATCTTCGGACAGGGAACTGTTGAAGCGCGGCATCTGCTCAAGGGCAGCGGCAACGGCTTTCATGATGAAGACCACCGGCGTGAATTTCACGTCCAGCTTACGTTTCTCAGCTTCGGCGTTCTGCTGTTTACGGAACGCTTCCAGATCGGTGATATCGGTTTTGTCGAAGTGGGTAACGTGCGGGATCATCACCCAGTTACGGCTCAGGTTAGCACCAGAGATTTTCTGGATGCGGCCCAGTTCCACTTCTTCGATTTCGCCGAACTTGCTGAAGTCGACTTTCGGCCACGGCAGCATGCCCGGGATACCGCCGCCGGTGGCAGCAGCAGGCGCAGACTCAGCGCGTTTCACCGCGTCTTTCACATAAGCCTGAACGTCTTCGCGCAGGATGCGGCCTTTACGACCGGTGCCTTTCACTTTCGCCAGGTTTACGCCGAACTCGCGCGCCAGGCGGCGGATCAGCGGGGTTGCGTGAACGTAAGCGTCGTTCTCAGCAAACTCAGATTTGCCTTCCGCTTTCGCCGGGGCAGCAGCCGGTTTCTCAGCTTTCGCCGCCGGAGCCGGGGCAGCAGCTTCCTGCTTAGCCGGAGCCGCAGCTGGTGCCGCGCCTTCCACTTCGAAGACCATGATCAGAGAGCCGGTGGACACTTTGTCGCCGGTGCTGATTTTGATCTCTTTAACGGTACCTGCGAACGGTGCCGGAACTTCCATAGAGGCTTTGTCGCCTTCTACGGTGATCAGTGACTGCTCAGCGGCAACTTTGTCGCCCACTTTGACCATCACTTCGGTAACTTCAACTTCGTCACCGCCGATGTCCGGTACGTTGACGTCTTTCGCGCCAGCCGCGGCTGCCGGGGCGGAAGCCGCCTGCTCGGTAACCTGCGGTTTCGCGTCAGAAGCAGCCGGCGCAGCGCCTTCCACGTCGAAGACCATGATCAGAGAGCCGGTGGACACTTTGTCGCCGGTGCTGATTTTGATCTCTTTAACGGTACCTGCGAACGGTGCCGGAACTTCCATAGAAGCTTTGTCGCCCTCTACGGTGATCAGAGACTGTTCGGCTTCAACTTTGTCGCCAACCTTAACCATGATCTCGGTGACTTCAACTTCGTCGCCGCCGATGTCCGGTACGTTAACGTCTTTTGCTGCCGCGGCTGCAGGTGCTGCTGCCGGAGCGGCTTCTTTCTTCTCTTCTGCCTGAGCAGGTGCAGCGTCAGCTGCACCGTCGGCGGAATCGAAAATCATGATCAGTTTGCCGGTCTCGGTTTTGTCGCCGACAGAGACTTTGATCTCTTTTACGACGCCAGCCTGCGGAGACGGAACTTCCATAGAGGCTTTGTCGCCTTCTACGGTGATCAGCGACTGTTCAGCTTCAACCTTGTCGCCCACTTTTACCAGGATCTCGGTGATCTCTACTTCATCAGACCCGATGTCCGGTACATTGATTTCGATAGCCATTATCTCTTTACCTCTTATGCCAGACGCGGGTTGACTTTATCTGCATCGATATTGAATTTGGTGATGGCTTCCGCTACCACTTTCTTATCGATTTCACCACGTTTAGCCAGTTCGCCCAGCGCTGCTACAACCACGTAAGACGCGTCAACTTCGAAGTGGTGACGCAGGTTTTCGCGGCTGTCAGAGCGACCGAAACCGTCAGTACCCAGTACGCGGTAATCGCTTGCCGGGATGAAGTTACGGATCTGCTCAGCGAACAGTTTCATATAGTCAGTGGAAGCCACTGCCGGTGCGTCGCTCAGAACCTGGGCAACGTACGGTACACGCGGCTCGTCGGCCGGGTGCAGCATGTTCCAGCGCTCACAGTCCTGACCGTCACGGGCCAGTTCGGTGAAGGAGGTAACGCTGAACACGTCAGAGCCCACGCCGTAGTCTTTCGCCAGGATCTGCGCTGCTTCACGTACGTGACGCAGGATAGAACCGGAGCCCAGCAGCTGAACTTTACCTTTGCTACCTTCAACGGTTTCGAGTTTGTAGATACCTTTACGGATACCTTCCTCTGCACCCTGCGGCATAGCCGGCATGTGGTAGTTTTCGTTCAGCGTGGTGATGTAGTAGTAAACGTTCTCTTGTTTCTCACCGTACATACGCTCCAGACCGTCGTGCATGATCACAGCGACTTCGTAGGCGTAAGCCGGGTCGTAAGAGATACAGTTCGGGATAGTCAGAGACTGAATGTGGCTGTGACCATCTTCGTGCTGCAGACCTTCACCGTTCAGGGTGGTACGACCGGAGGTACCGCCGATCAGGAAGCCACGCGCCTGCTGATCGCCCGCTGCCCAGCACAGGTCGCCGATACGCTGGAACCCGAACATGGAGTAGTAGATGTAGAACGGGATCATCGGCAGGTTGTTGGTGCTGTAGGAGGTCGCCGCCGCCAGCCAGGAAGAACCTGCGCCCAGCTCGTTGATGCCTTCCTGCAGGATCTGGCCTTTCTCGTCTTCTTTGTAGTATGCAACCTGCTCACGGTCCTGCGGGGTGTACTGCTGGCCGTTCGGGCTGTAAATACCAATCTGACGGAACAGACCTTCCATACCAAAGGTACGCGCTTCGTCAGCGATGATCGGAACCAGACGATCCTTGATGGACTGGTTTTTCAGCATCACGTTCAGGGCACGCACGAAAGCGATAGTGGTGGAGATCTCTTTGTTCTGCTCTTCCAGCAGGGAGCTGAAGTCAGACAGCGCAGGGAGTTCCAGCTTCTCGGAGAAGTTCGGCTGACGAGACGGCAGGTAGCCGTGCAGCGCCTGACGACGTTCGTGCAGGTATTTGTGCTCTTCGCTGCCTTCCGGGAAGGTGATGTACGGCAGTTTTTCCACGTCAGCATCAGCTACCGGTACGTTGAAACGATCGCGGATGTAGCGTACGCCATCCATGTTCATTTTCTTCACCTGGTGAGCGATGTTCTTACCTTCGGCGGTGTCGCCCATGCCATAACCTTTAACGGTGTGAGCAAGGATAACGGTCGCTTTGCCTTTGGTTTCCTGCGCTTTTTTGAATGCAGCGTAGATTTTCTTCGGATCGTGACCGCCACGGTTCAGCGCCCAGATCTCATCGTCAGACCAGTCAGCAACCAGGGCCGCCGTCTCCGGGTATTTACCGAAGAAGTGCTCACGCACGTAGGCGCCGTTTTTGGATTTGAAGGTCTGGTAGTCACCGTCAACGGTTTCGTTCATCAGCTGAATCAGCTTACCGCTGGTGTCTTTACGCAGCAGCTCGTCCCAACGGGAGCCCCACATCACCTTGATAACGTTCCAGCCAGCACCGGAGAAGATGCCTTCCAGTTCGTTGATGATTTTGCCGTTACCGGTTACCGGGCCGTCCAGACGCTGCAGGTTGCAGTTGATGACGAAGACCAGGTTGTCCAGTTTTTCACGGGTGGCGATGGTGATCGCACCTTTGGATTCCGGCTCGTCCATCTCGCCATCGCCCAGGAACGCGTAAACGGTCTGCGCGGAGGTGTCTTTCAGACCGCGGTGTTCCAGGTACTTCAGGAATTTAGCCTGATAGATAGCGCCGATCGGGCCAAGACCCATAGATACGGTCGGGAACTGCCAGAATTCCGGCATCAGTTTCGGGTGCGGGTAAGAGGACAGACCGTTGCCGTGAACTTCCTGACGGAAGTTGTTCATCTGCTCTTCGGTCAGGCGACCTTCAAGGAAGGCACGCGCGTACACGCCCGGAGAGATGTGGCCCTGGAAGTACACCAGATCGCCGCCATCTTTGTCGTTGCGAGCGCGGAAGAAGTGGTTGAAGCACACTTCGTAGATAGTTGCTGAAGACTGGAAAGATGCCATGTGGCCGCCCAGCTCGAGGTCTTTTTTAGACGCACGCAGCACGGTCATGATGGCGTTCCAACGGATAGCAGAACGAATTCGACGCTCAAGGTCCAGATTGCCAGGGTATTCCGGCTCATCTTCAACGGCAATAGTGTTGACGTAGTTGCCAGCACCTGCACCAGCCGCTACTTTCACGCCGCCTTTGCGGGCTTCTGAAAGTAACTGATCGATCAGATACTGAGCGCGCTCAACACCTTCTTCACGGATTACCGATTCGATCGCCTGTAGCCAGTCGCGAGTTTCGATCGGATCCACGTCATTGTGTAAACGTTCTGACATGGGGGTATTCCTTATCTATCTAATACGTTGATTTATCTGGAACCTGTCCCATTGCGTTCTGACGACCAAAACGCAATAAGACAGGTTCTGGGTTTAGTTGCCGCGCATGATGGCGCTTATGGTACAAATCTTCCGGTAAGACACCGGAAAAATACTAATTCTTGCGTTGCTCAAACCGGCGCAGCGAGCGTTCACGACGGCTCTGCTCACGACTGCGGTCCAGCAAAATCTCTTCAATGAACGCCAGGTGACGGTGCGATGCCTCACGCGCCTGCTCCGGCTCCCGCGCCATGATCGCCTCGAAAATACGGGTGCGATGGCTGCTTACCATCGGCAGCATTTCCCGGCGAGCGTAGAGCAGTTCAAAGTTCTGTCTGACATTCTGCGCCAGCATGGGTTCCATACAGCGTAGTAAATGCAGCAGCACGACATTGTGTGCCGCTTCGGTGACAGCAATTTGATATTGCACTACGGCATCTGACTCAGCGTCCAGGTCCCCGGACTCCTGCGCCCGTTCAATCGCCTGATGCAGTTCGCGGATGCGCTCCCGATCTTCTTCGGTGCTGCGCAGCGCGGCATAGTAGGCGGCAATGCCTTCCAGCGCATGGCGCGTCTCAAGCAAATCAAACTGGGATTCGGGATGGTCTGACAGGAGTTCTACCAGCGGATCGCTGAAGCTCTGCCACAGCGTGTTCTGGACAAAGGTACCGCCGCCCTGGCGACGAAGCAGCAAACCCTTTGCTTCAAGGCGTTGGATCGCCTCGCGCAGTGAGGGACGGGAAACGTCGAATTGCTTTGCAAGTTCGCGTTCAGGTGGGAGTTTTTCGCCGGGGCGCAGTGTCCCCTCAAGAATCAGAAACTCCAGCTGCTGCTCAATCACATCAGATAGTTTAGGTTGGCGGATTTTGCTGTAGGCCATTGTTCCCTGTCTCTGCCATCGCCCGGAGTAAATTGGTCATACCAATTTTATCTTCATGACGCTAAAGTAACAAAGTATTCACCTTCTGTCTATCGTGGTTTGATTGAAATCAGGAAACCATACACATTTTAACAACATTCCAGAAATGGCGTTTCAAATATGTAACCTTGCACAAAAACGCCCTTTACTCACAAAGAAGTAATTTTAACTTTCCTGAAACGCCACGCCTCTCATCCTGAACCGTTTCATCAGTTTAAAATATGCATATAAATGCATGCGCATTGCGTAAATTGAAACCCGTCAGGGGTAGAAGGCGTAAGCGAAGCGATTTACAAATGGTTTCTTTTTATTCACCTCGTCACTTCCCTTCACAAAGCAGGTGCATTCGCTGGCGCTTATCACTATTCTTGCCGGGACGGTAGACTTCGACCCAAAATTCCGAATCATTAACCGTAAACATATAATTACACGGTCCGGATTTTGCTATGTACAGTGTAATCACCTGGGCACAGACGTTTTAACCACACACGAGGTTTAAAGATGGAAGGACAACAGCACGGCGATACGCTGAAGCGCGGCCTTAAAAACCGCCATATTCAGCTCATCGCGCTGGGGGGAGCTATCGGAACAGGGCTGTTTCTGGGCAGCGCCTCCGTTATCCAGTCCGCAGGTCCGGGGATTATCCTCGGCTACGCTATTGCTGGTTTTATCGCGTTTTTAATCATGCGCCAGCTCGGTGAAATGGTGGTCGAGGAGCCGGTAGCCGGTTCATTCAGCCACTTCGCCTACAAATACTGGGGCGGCTTTGCCGGTTTCGCCTCTGGCTGGAACTACTGGGTGCTTTACGTGCTGGTGGCGATGGCGGAACTGACCGCCGTCGGGAAGTATATTCAGTTCTGGTGGCCGGAAATCCCGACCTGGGCCTCCGCCGCAGTGTTCTTCGTGCTGATCAACGCCATCAACCTGACCAACGTGAAAGTGTTTGGTGAGATGGAGTTCTGGTTCGCCATTATTAAGGTGGTGGCGGTTATCGCCATGATCCTGTTCGGCGCCTGGCTGCTGTTCAGCGACAGCGCTGGCCCGCAGGCCACGGTTCGTAACCTCTGGGAACAGGGCGGCTTCCTGCCGCACGGGATGACCGGTCTGGTGATGATGATGGCGATCATCATGTTCTCCTTCGGTGGCCTTGAGCTGGTGGGGATCACCGCAGCAGAAGCGGATAACCCGGAAACCAGCATCCCGAAAGCCACCAACCAGGTTATCTACCGCATCCTGATTTTCTATGTTGGCTCGCTGGCGGTGCTGCTTTCCCTGATGCCGTGGACGCGTGTCACCGCCGACACCAGCCCGTTCGTACTGATCTTCCACGAACTGGGCGATGCGCTGGTCGCTAACGCGCTTAACGTGGTGATCCTGACCGCAGCGCTGTCGGTCTATAACAGCTGCGTGTACTGCAACAGCCGTATGCTGTTTGGTCTGGCCCAGCAGGGCAATGCGCCAAAATCACTGCTGAAAGTCGACAAGCGCGGCGTTCCGGTGGGCACGATTCTGGTCTCTGCCATCACGACCGCACTGTGCGTGCTGATCAACTACCTGATGCCGGGCGAAGCCTTTGGCCTGCTGATGGCGCTGGTGGTATCTGCTCTGGTGATTAACTGGGCCATGATCAGCCTTGCGCACATCAAGTTCCGCCGCAGGAAAGATCAGCAGGGCGTGAAAACGCGCTTCCCTGCCCTGCTCTATCCGCTCGGGAACTACGTCTGCCTGCTGTTTATGGCAGCGATTCTGGTGATCATGGCCATCACGCCGGGTATGGCGATTTCGGTATGGCTGATCCCGGTGTGGGTGCTAATCCTCGGCATCGGCTACTGGATTAAAACTCAACGCAGCGGCAAAACCGCCTGACGCCTCGCTCCCTGCTACCGGATGCCATCCGGGGCGGGGAGCATTTTTTTGCCGTACCGCTGCGCCGTAGTGTTATCTCTCTCACATTTTCCCCGCCACGACACGATTATCCATCTCTGCGCCTCTTTACTGCTGCGCAAAAAATCATAAGCACACCAATAATTTGCTCCATATCTCATGCAGGAGACATGGCGATGCAAAACGCAAAATTATCCATAAAAGAAAAAATTGGCTACGGAATGGGTGATGCCGGGTGCAACATCATCTTCGGTGCCATCATGCTGTTTGTTAACTATTTCTATACCGACATCTTTGGCCTCAGCCCGGCGCTGGTCGGGATTATGCTGCTCTCCATTCGCGTTGTGGACGCCATTATCGACCCGATTATGGGCGCCATTGCCGACCGCACCCACAGTAAATGGGGGCGATTTCGTCCATGGCTGCTGTGGGTCGCTTTTCCCTATGCGCTGTTCAGCGTGCTGATGTTTACCACGCCCGAATGGAGCTACAACAGTAAAGTCATTTACGCGTTCGTCACCTATTTCCTGATGTCGGTGGCCTATACCGCCATCAACATTCCTTACTGCTCGCTGGGCAGCGTGATCACCAACGATCCGCACGAGCGCGTCGCCTGCCAGTCATACCGCTTTGTGATGGTGGGTATCGCCACCCTGCTGCTGTCCCTCACGCTGCTGCCGATGGCGGACTGGTTCGGCGGTGACAATAAAGCGAAAGGCTATCAGATGGCGATGGGCGTGCTGGCGCTGGTCGGCATGTGCATGTTCCTGTTCTGCTTCGCCACCG
This sequence comes from Siccibacter colletis, assembly GCF_000696575.1. Taxonomy (GTDB): domain Bacteria; phylum Pseudomonadota; class Gammaproteobacteria; order Enterobacterales; family Enterobacteriaceae; genus Siccibacter; species Siccibacter colletis. The sequence goes on from NZ_JMSQ01000001.1 coordinate 97,704, forward strand.
TGCGCGAGCGTATCCGCCCGGCCGTGCCGAGCAACGACGATCTGAAAGCCGATATGAAGGACATCTGGAAAAACGATCAGTGGGTGCGCATTCTGCTGCTGACGCTGTGCAATGTCTGCCCCGGTTTTATCCGCATGGCCGCGACAATGTACTACGTCACCTGGGTGATGCAGCAGAGCACCAGCTTCGCCACGCTGTTTATCAGCCTCGGCGTGGTGGGCATGATGATCGGCAGTATGCTGGCGAAGGTGCTGACCGATCGCTGGTGCAAACTGAAAGTATTCTTCTGGACCAACATCGTGCTGGCGATCTTCTCCGGCGGTTTTTACTTCGTCGACCCGAGCGCCACCACGCTGGTGGTGGTGTTGTACTTCCTGCTGAACGTGGTGCACCAGATCCCGTCTCCGCTGCACTGGTCGCTGATGGCCGATGTGGATGACTACGGCGAGTGGAAAACCGGCAAGCGCATCACCGGCATCAGTTTCTCCGGCAACATTTTCTTCCTGAAAGTCGGGCTGGCAGTGGCGGGCGCGATGGTGGGCTTCCTGCTCTCATGGTATGGCTACGACGCCAGTGCGAAGCAGCAAAGCGCCACCGCGGTGAATGGCATTATGATGCTGTTCACGATTATTCCGGCGGTGGGCTATTTGATTACGGCGGGCGTAGTGCGCCTGCTGAAAGTGGACCGCGAACTGATGAAACAGATCCAGGCTGACCTCGAGAAACGCCGCGTTAACTACCGTGAACTGAATGACTACCAGCGTCTGGACGCTGCCGACGCAGTAAGGAAACCGCTATGAATACTTCCCCCTGGCCGAACCCGTTTATTGAGCAGCGCGCCGACCCGTTTATTCTGCGCCACGACGAGCACTACTATTTTATTGCCTCGGTGCCGGAATACGACCGGCTGGAGATCCGCCGTGCCGCCACGCTGGAAGGGTTGCGTGACGCCGCGCCGGTTGTGGTGTGGCGCAAGCCGGACAACGGGCCGATGAGCGAACTGATCTGGGCACCGGAACTGCACTATATCGACGGCGCGTGGTACATCTATTACGCCGCCGCGCACACCAAAGCACTGGATGAACTCAACATGTTCCAGCACCGCATGTTCGTGCTGGCGTGTGAAGATGCCGATCCGCTCACCGGCCGCTGGGTGGAAAAGGGGCAGCTTGTCACACCGTTCGATACTTTCTGTCTGGATGCCACCACTTTCGTGCATCAGGGGAAACGCTGGTATCTCTGGGCGCAGAAAGCGCCGGACATCCCCGGCAACTCCAATATCTATCTGGCGGAAATGGAAAACCCGTGGACGCTGAAAAGCGCACCGGTGATGCTCAGCAAGCCGGAGTATGAGTGGGAATGCAGAGGGTTTCTGGTGAACGAAGGTCCGGCGGTGCTCACCCACGGCGAACGGCTGTTTATCAGCTACTCTGCCAGCGCAACGGATGAGAATTACTGCATGGGGCTACTGTGGATCGACATGGTCGCCGACCCAACAAAACCGGAGAACTGGCATAAAGCGCCGCAGCCGGTATTTACCACCAGCTATGAGAACCGCCAGTACGGACCGGGGCACAACAGCTTTACGAAAACGCCCGACGGACAGGATGTGCTGGTGTATCACGCGCGAAACTATACGGAGATAGAAGGCGACCCGCTCTACGATCCAAATCGCCACACCCGCCTGAAGCTGATTAGCTGGGATGCCGACGGCATGCCGGTATTTGGCATCCCGCCTGCGGATCATTCATAAAACATGGCGCACGCTGGGTTACACCAGCGTGCCGTATATCGTCAGCAGCGCCACCACCACCACAATCACCAGGGTGGCTTTCTTCGCCATCGACACCGCGGCCTTCGGCGTTTTCACCTTATCGTGATGTGGTTCCTGCGCCAGCGAGAACTGTGCCAGCTGGGTGAGGACGTGATACTGTGAAGTATGGCGGTCGGCCAGCGACGCAAACCACGCCGGCAGCGCTTTCTCACCGTGCCCGATCAGCGCGTAGGCCACGCCCACCAGCCGCACCGGCACCCAGTCCACCACGTGCAGCACGCCATCAATCCCGGAGCGTAAACGCTCAACCGGCGTGTGATGACGCGCCAGCCACGTCTGCCAGGCCCGCAGGAACGCGTAACCAGCCACCAGTACCGGACCGGCCTCGCCGCCGACCACAAACCAGAACAGCGGCGCCAGGTAAAAGCGATAGTTAATCCACAGCAGGGCATTCTGTAGCTCGCGCAGATATTCGCGCTCGCTGCACTCAGGCGGCACGCCATGCACCAGGGTCAGTTCGGCTGCCATGAGATCGCGCGCGTGGGCATCATCGCGGCTCGCGGCTTTCAGATAAGCGTGATAGTGCAGGCGTACTACCCCGGCACCAATGCAGAGCAGACCGATAAGGATCCACACCACCAGCAGCGGCACGTTGAAAAACAGCCCTTCAAGCGCCTCCAGCAGCAGCCAGACGATGAGCATCACCGCAGCGGTCATTGCCAGCGTGGCGATGAGGGAGAAGCGCGTCACGCGACGGAATACCACCTCAAGGCGATGATCCAGTTGCCAGTGCTCCCCAAGCTTAAACAGCCGCTCAATGATTAACACCAGCAACAAGGTAAACAACGTCATGTTCTCTCCTTAATCCTGCAGCGCGGCGACCAGCGCGCGAAAGCGATCCCAGTCAAACGCCGGGCCGGGGTCGGTTTTTCGTTGCGGGGCGATATCGCTGTGCCCCGTCAGATGTTCTGTCAGCTCAGGGTAAACCTGACCGAGCGTGCGGGTGATGGCCGCCAGCTGCTGATACTGTGCATCGGTATAAGCGAGGGTATCGGTGCCCTCAAGCTCAATGCCGATGGAGAAATCATTACAGCGTTCGCGCCCCTGATAGCAAGAGACGCCGGCGTGCCAGGCACGTTTCGTAAAAGGAACATACTGCACAATTTCGCCGTCGCGCCGGATAAGGCAGTGCGCCGAGACGCGCAGATGCACAATTTCAGCGAAGAAGGGATCGGCGCCAGCATCCAGCGTGCCGGTAAACAGCGCATCGATCCACGGCCCGCCAAACTGACCCGGCGGCAGGCTGATATTATGGACCACCAGCAGTGATGGCTGCTCGCCATCCGGGCGGTCATCGAAATGGGGGGAAGGTACTTTTCTTACGCCCACCAGCCAGCCATCGTTCAGCTGCATGAGGGGTGTCTCCTTTGTATGGTACTTAATCTCGCTTCAGAGTAGCATGTTTCAATCTTTTGATTCGCCACCATTTTGGAGTTTCTCATGCCACCTCGCCGCTATAATCCGGACCAACGTCGCGACGCGCTGCTTGAGCGTATCGCGCTCGATATTCCCCAGACCGTTTCTCAGGCACTACGCGAAGACTTAGGCGGCGAGCCGGATGCGAATAACGACATTACTGCGCAACTGTTACCGGCAGATAACCGCTCGCACGCCGTCGTCATTACCCGCGAAAACGGCGTATTCTGCGGCAAACGCTGGGTCGAAGAAGTGTTTATTCAGCTCGGCAACGCCGTCACCGTGACGTGGCACGTCAACGATGGCGACAGCGTCGCGGCGGACCAGGCGCTGTTTGAACTCGATGGCCCCTCCCGCGTGCTGCTTACCGGCGAGCGTACCGCGCTCAACTTTGTCCAGACGCTCTCCGGCGTCGCCACTGCGGTTAAAAGCTACGTCGATCTGCTGGCAGGAACCCACACCCAACTGCTGGACACCCGTAAAACCCTGCCCGGTCTACGTACCGCGCTGAAGTACGCGGTGCTGTGCGGCGGCGGCAGCAACCACCGTCTCGGGCTGTCTGACGCGTTTCTGATCAAAGAGAACCACATCATCGCCTCCGGCTCGATTCGCCAGGCGGTTGAGAAAGCGTTCTGGCTGCATCCTGAGGTGCCGGTTGAGGTGGAAGTGGAATCCCTCGACGAACTGCAGCAGGCGCTGAACGCCGGGGCAGACATCATCATGCTCGACAACTTCGAAACCGACCAGATGCGCGAAGCGGTCAGACTCACCGCGGGCAAGGCGCGGCTGGAAGTCTCCGGCAACGTCACCAAAGAAACTCTGCGCGAATTTGCCCTCACCGGCGTCGATTTCATCTCCGTCGGGGCGCTGACCAAACACGTTCAGGCGCTCGACCTCTCTATGCGCTTTCGCTGAGTTTTCCACAGAGCACGCTCCGGCGTGCTCTGCTGTTTTGCGACCCTCACCGCAGTGCAAATTCAATACGCTGCAATAACCTGAAATTTTGCTGATAGCGCCTCCACAATTGCTGTTTTGCCGCTCGCTGCACGATGCTGCCTTTGTCAGAGTGACCACACCCTAAACACAAGGAGTGGATCATGAACAAACAGCAAGGCTTTACCTTAATTGAACTGATGGTGGTGATTGCCATCATCGCCATCCTGAGCGCCGTCGGCATTCCGGCTTACCAGAACTACCTGCGCAAAGCAGCCCTGACGGATGTGCTGCAAACCTTCCTGCCCTATCGCACCGCAGTAGAACTTTGCGCTATCGATCGTGGCGGCGTGGCGAGCTGCGATGCGGGTACTAACGGTATACCGGGCGTGCGTACCAGCCGCTATGTCTCCGCGATGACGCTGGGCAAAGGCGTGGTGACTATGACCGGAAAATCCAGCCTCAATGGTCTGACCGTGGCGCTGACGCCGGTGTGGAGCGATGCGAAAGGGATTGAAGGCTGGAACCGCGTCTGTACCGTCACTGGCGACAGCGCGCTGCAGCAGGCCTGTGAAGATGTGTTCCGCTTCAGCGTGGAATAACGGAGGCGGACATGACACATCAGCATATCGCCGCCCTGTGCAAACGTTTCGGCGCTCACCTGATTAACGTCACTGATACGGCTATTCACGTAGCCGTTGTTGAACACCCCGCTCAGGAACTGCTGGATGCGCTGCGTTTCTCCACTCAGAAACAGGTCGATATTGAGTGCTGGAGCGCCGAGCGTATGGAGAAGCAGCAGCGCCCCCAGGAAGCGGCCCCGCTTCAGGAAGAAGGGATACAGGTGGTGGACTGGGTAAACCAGACCCTGAACGAAGCGCTGGCGCGCCGGGCCTCGGATATACACTTCGAGCCGGGTGAGGAGCGCTATCAGGTTCGTCTGCGCATTGATGGGGTGCTGCATCCGGCAGCTGTGGCACCCGCCAGGCTGGCAAGTACCATCACCGCCCGATTAAAAGTGCTGGGTAACCTCGATATTGCCGAACGGCGCGTGCCGCAGGACGGGCAATTCAGCATCATGCTGGGAGAACAGAAAGTCTCTTTTCGCATCTCCACCCTTCCCTGCCGGCACGGAGAGAAAGTGGTGCTGCGCCTGCAACATCAGGGCAAACAACATATCGATGCAGAGGCGCTCGGCATGAGCGCTTCACAGCTCGGGCTTTTTCGTCACACGCTTACGCAACCGCAGGGGCTGGTGCTGGTCACCGGCCCAACGGGCAGCGGTAAAACCATGACGCTGTACAGCGCACTGGGCGAGCGCAACCAGCCAAATGTGAATATCTGCAGCGTGGAAGACCCGATTGAGCTGCCGCTTCACGGGCTGAACCAGACGCAGATCCATCCCAAAGCCGGGCTGACGTTTCAGGCTATTCTGCGCGCCCTGCTGCGTCAGGATCCCGATATCATCATGGTGGGTGAGATCCGCGATGGCGAAACGGCGGAAATCGCCATCAATGCTGCCCAGACGGGCCATTTGGTGCTCTCCACCCTGCATACCAACTCCACCACCGAGACGCTGGTGAGGCTCGAGCAGATGGGCGTGGCGCGCTGGATGCTGGCCTCAGCCCTGAAGCTGGTGGTGGCTCAGCGCCTGGTCCGGCGGCTGTGTCCTCACTGTCGCAGCCTGAACCCGGAGCCGGTGCTGCTGGCGAAATCGACATGGCCGCGGCCGCTTCCGGACTGGAAAGAGAACGGCTGCGAACGGTGTTACGCTGGCTTTTATGGTCGCATTGCCCTCTTTGAAATGCTGCACATTACCCCGGAACTGAGCCGTCAGATTGTTGCTGGCGCATCAGCAAGCGAGATTGAAACGCTGGCGCATCAGCAGGGCATGAAGAGCCTGTTCGATCATGGCCTGCGCGCTGTTGAGAAGGGCCGTACCACGCTGGATGAAGTCTATCGGGTACTGGGGATGCCCCATGACGAGTAAACAGCTGTGGCACTGGGAAGGCATCACCAGCCAGGGCGCGCGTGAGAATGGCTTCTGCTGGGCGCAAAGCCGCGCGAATGCCATGCTGGCGTTACAGAGCGAAGGCATTTCCCTGCTCACTCTGCGCCCTCGTTCGATACGGAAACGTTACTGGCATATCGAGTATGTTATTCAGTTTGCTCGCCAGCTTGCCACGCTGCTTCAGGCAGGGGTAACCCTGGCCGACGGGTTGATGCTGATAGCGCAGCAGCATCCGGTACCGCAGTGGCGTGCACTGCTCATGCATCTGACGCAACAGATCCTGCACGGCCAGCCGCTGTCACAGGCGTTGCAGCAGTGGCCAGCTGTGTTTCCCCCACTGTTCTGCGCGCTTATCGAAACCGGCGAGCTGACCGGCAAACTGGAGGAGTGCTGCCTGCATCTTGCTGCGCAACAGGAAGAGCAGTGGATACTGAAAAAGAAAGTGGTAAAAGCGCTGCGTTATCCGGGTTTCGTTGTCGCCGTCGCTATCGTGGTGACGCTGGGGATGCTGGGCTTTGTACTCCCTGAGTTCGCAGCCATTTATCAGACGTTCAATACGCCTCTCCCGGCGCTGACGCGGGGGGTCATTGCGCTCTCTGAGTGGCTGGAAAGCGGCTGGCGATACGGTATAGCGACAGGCATTGCCGTTATCATTATCGGGCGATTTTTACGCCGCAATGCGCACTGCCATCAGCTAAGCCAGCGGCTGCTGCTGCGAATGCCCCTTGCCGGAGAACTGGTGCGCGGCCAGCGCCTGAGCCAGATCTACACTGTGCTGACGCTCACCCAGCAGGCCGGTATTCCTTTGCTCAATGGTCTGGGCTGCGCCAGTAAAACTCTCCCGGCCCAGTACTGGCATCAGGCGCTGGATCGGCTCAGAGAACGGGTAGCGGAGGGTGAGCCACTGTGGCGGGCTATGGAGCAGGAAATGGTATTCAGCCCGTGGTGCGTTCCCCTGATCCGCACCGGAGAATCGACGGGAGCGCTGGATGTCATGCTGCAGCGGCTGGCGGCTATCCATACCGGGCGCACCCGGGAGCGGGCCGACAACCTGGCTGCGTCGCTCGAACCCATTATTATGGTGGTGATGGGTGTCATCATCGGCACGCTGGTAGTGGCAATGTATTTACCCATTTTCCACCTTGGCGATGCCATGAGCGCGGGATAAAAAAGGCATCCCGAAGGATGCCTTATTCTGAAGAAGAACGCGTACTCAGAGTGAGTTAAATACGCGGTTTTCCTGCTCCTGCACGCGGATAAAGGTAGTGCGTTTGGTCAGCTCTTTCAGACGCTCTGCGCCCACGTAGGTGCAGGCAGAACGCAGGCCGCCAAGGATGTCGCGCGCGGTGTTTTCAACCGGGCCACGCAGCGGCAGCTTCACGGTCTTGCCTTCGGCCGCGCGATATTGCGCTACGCCGCCCACATGGCGATTCATGGCCGACTCTGAACTCATGCCGTAGAACAGCATGAATTTTTCGCCGTTCTCTTCCACCACCGTGCCGCCACTCTCTTCGTGGCCAGCCAGCATGCCGCCCAGCATCACGAAATCAGCGCCGCCACCGAAGGCTTTGGCTACATCGCCCGGCACGGCGCAACCGCCGTCACTGACGATCTGACCGCCCAGACCATGCGCTGCATCAGCGCATTCGATAACCGCGGAAAGCTGCGGGTAGCCCACGCCGGTTTTTACGCGCGTGGTGCAGACCGAGCCCGGGCCGATGCCGACTTTCACCATGTCTGCCCCGGAGAGGATCAGCTCTTCGCACATTTCCCCGGTGACCACGTTGCCGGCGCAGATAACTTTATCCGGCCAGGCTTCACGTGCTTTGCTGACGAACTGGACGAAGTGTTCTGAATAGCCGTTGGCGACGTCAATGCAGATGAATTTCAGGTTCGCGGACAGCGCCAGAATCTCTTTGGTTTTCGCGAAGTCGGTATCCGAAGTGCCGGTGGAGACCATAACGTGGCGCAGCACGCTTTCCGGAACGCTGTTAACGAAGCCAGACCAGTCCTGAACGCTGTAGTGCTTATGCACGGCGGTAAGAATATCGAAGCCAGCTAACGCCTTCGCCATTGCGAACGTTCCCACCGTATCCATGTTAGCTGCGATAACGGGTACGCCAGACCAGGTAATACCAGAGTGTTTGAATGTGAATTGACGCTCAAGTTCGACGTCAGAGCGGCTTTTAAGCGTGGAGCGTTTAGGGCGGATAAGAACGTCTTTGAAACCTAACTTCAGATCTTCTTCAATACGCATGAGCGAATTCCTGGGTTAATGGCGATGAACGCATAAATAAAAGCGGCGGTGCAACTGCCAACTCCAGTGACGTTATCATACGCACTAATAATGGTGCCGCAAGACTGCGAAAACCTTCTTTTTTACGCTACAATCCCGAAAATTTACCTGAAAAATGGCTTTTTGAACGGCGAGGCGAAAAAGGCCCGTCAGACAGCGAGCCAGCGTTGGGTATCACGGGCAACGTAGTGTGGATTCAGAGCCGCGTTACGACAACTCAGGATCGTTTTTATGGGTTATACGGTAGCGTTGACAGGTGGCGTAGGCAGCGGCAAAAGCACGGTGGCCAGCGCCTTTGCACAACTTGGCGTAACAATTATCGACGCTGATATTATTGCCCGTCAGGTGGTGGAACCCGGAACGCCTGCACTGTCAGCCATCATTGCCCGCTATGGTCAGACTATTTGCCTGCCCGACGGCACCCTGAACCGCCGCGCGCTGCGCGAAAAAATCTTTGCCAGCGCCGATGAAAAAGCGTGGCTTAACGCCCTGCTACACCCTCTTATCGGGCAACAAACCCGTCTTGAAATGGCCCGGGCAACCTCCCCCTATGTGCTCTGGGTTGTCCCGTTGCTGGTTGAAAACCAGTTATACAAAAATGCGGATCGCGTACTGGTCGTTGACGTCACGCCCGAAATCCAACTGCAGCGCACGATGCTGCGCGACAACGTGACGCGTGAACTCGCTGAAAAGATGCTGGCGGCCCAGGTCTCTCGCGCCACTCGGCTGGCGGTAGCGGATGACGTGATCGATAATAACGGCGCACCAGACGCGATTGTTTCAGATGTTGCCCGCCTGCATCAGCGTTATCTTGCGCTGGCTGCCGAGGCCGAACAACAGGAATATGAGTAATGCATACCCACGTTCTTTATGAATATCCTTTGAATGAAAAGATGCGTACCTGGCTGCGCATTGAGTTCTTACTCAACCAGCTCAACGCTCAGCTCCCGTTAAGCGACCACGCCACCGCACTGCATTTTTTCCGCAACGCAGGCGACCTGCTGGACCTGTTTGAGCGCGGCGATGTGCGTTCGGAGCTGGTTAAAGAGCTGGATCGGCAGCAGCGGAAACTACAGGCATGGGTTGAAGTACCGGGCGTCGATCAGGAGATGATCGTGACGCTGCGCCAGAAGCTTAAAGCGAGCAGCAGCGTGCTGTTGGCCGCGCCGCGCATGGGGCAGCAGTTGCGCGAGGACAAGCTGATTGCTCTGGTCCGCCAGCGCCTGAGTATTCCCGGCGGCTGTTGCAGCTTCGATCTCCCCGGACTGCAGCTGTGGCTCCACCTGCCGCAGGAGAAGCGCGACGCGCAGGTCAGCGCCTGGCTCCACAGCCTGGAACCGCTTGAGCATTCGCTGCGGCTGGTGCTGGATCTGGTGCGCAACTCGTCTGCGCTGCGCAAGCAGACCAGCCTGAATGGTTTTTATCAGGATAATGCCGAAGATACCGATCTACTGCGCCTGCAACTTAATCTGGCGGATGAGCTTTATCCGCAGATTTCAGGCCATAAAAGCCGGTTCGCGATTCGCTTCCTGCCGCTCGACAGTGAAAAAGGCAGCGTGCCTGAGCGTCTCGATTTCGAACTGGCCTGCTGTTAAGGAGAAAGAATGAGTGATATTACCCGCGTCGACTGCCCAACCTGCGGCCAGAGCGTCGTCTGGAATGAAAGTAGCCCGTACCGTCCGTTTTGTTCGAAACGCTGCCAGCTGATTGACCTTGGCGAGTGGGCGGATGAAGAGAAACGCATCCCCAGCAGCGGCGATCTGAACGATAGCGACGACTGGAGCGAACAGCAGCACTAAGGCTACTCATCGTAGTATGGCCGCCAGCAGGCGGCCTTTTTATTGCCCGGCGCTTGCCAGCAAACGCGCGATAACCGGCGCATTCGCGGGTGGGAACGCATCGCTGTCGAGCGCCGCCTGGGCGACCCAGCGTCCTGCCTGCCCCTCTTTGCCCCACGGCGTTCCTTCCCAGTCTTCAACCATAAAGAACCAGAAGGCGATGTGGCGATCGTCGAAGGTATGCTCCAGCGTCTGGAATAGTTCATAACGGGTCGCGGTAATACCCACTTCCTCCTGAAGTTCGCGCACTAAAGCCTGCTCTGGGGTTTCGCCCCTTTCTATCTTGCCGCCGGGAAACTCAGATTTCCCCGCCATATGCCCGTCGGCGGCACGCTGGGTAATAAAGATGTCGCCGGTGCTGTTACGGATGATCCCGGCGGCAATACGGATATTTTTCATAGTCGTCAGCCCATAAAAAAGGCGCAGTCTCCTGCGCCTTTGCTGTTATCGGATGCCTTAGCTCAGGCGGCCGTGGCACTGTTTGTATTTTTTACCGGAACCGCACGGGCACGGATCGTTGCGCCCGACTTTACGCTCGCCGTTCTGCGCGGCCAGCGCTTCGGCAGCTTCGGTTTCGTCGTCGCTGTGGCTAAGCTGCTGCATCTGTGCCAGACGCTCCGCTTCTTCACGGCGCTGCTGCTCCATCGCTTCAACTTCTTCCGGCATGCGCACCTGGACTTTGCACAGGGTGCTGATCACTTCATATTTCAGCGATTCCAGCATAGCGGCGAACATGGAGAAGGATTCACGCTTGTACTCCTGCTTCGGATCTTTTTGCGCATAACCACGCAGGTGGATGCCCTGACGCAGGTAGTCCATTGCTGCCAGGTGCTCTTTCCACAGGGAGTCCAGCGTCTGGAGCATTACACCTTTTTCGAAGTGGCGCATCATATCGATACCCACAACCTCTTCCTTACGCTTGTAAACTTCAATCGCGTTTTCGAGGATGCGTTCGCGCAGTGTCTCTTCATGCAGATCCGGCTCTTTGTCCAGCCACTCGGTCAGCGGCAGTTCAAGATCGAAATCGTTTTTCAGACGCTCTTCCAGGCCCGGGATATCCCACATTTCTTCAAGGGACTGCGGCGGAATATGCGCATCGATGGTGGTTTTGAACACGTCTTCACGGATGCTGTTGATCGTTTCGCTGATGTCAGACACGTCCAGCAGTTCGTTACGCTGGGTGTAGATCGCACGACGCTGATCGTTGGCAACGTCATCGTATTCCAGCAGCTGCTTACGAATATCGAAGTTGCGGCTTTCCACTTTACGCTGCGCGTTAGCGATCGCTTTGGTCACCCACGGATGCTCAATCGCCTCACCCGGCTTCATTCCAAGCTTGCGCATCATGCCGGAAACGCGATCGGAGGCGAAGATACGCATCAGGGCATCTTCCATAGAGAGGTAGAAGCGCGAGGAACCGGCATCACCCTGACGACCGGAACGGCCGCGCAGCTGGTTATCGATACGACGTGATTCGTGACGCTCGGTGCCGATGATATGCAGACCGCCAGAGGCCAGCACCGCGTCGTGACGCACCTGCCAGTCAGCTTTGATCTGAGCAATCTGTTCCGGAGTCGGGTCAACCAGCTCAGCAACTTCAGCCTGCCAGCTGCCGCCCAGCACGATATCGGTACCACGACCGGCCATGTTGGTGGCAATGGTCACGGCCGACGGATAACCGGCCTGGGCCACGATGCCCGCTTCGTTGGCGTGGAATTTGGCGTTCAGCACGTTGTGCTTGATGCCCGCTTTGGTGAGCTCGTTCGAAACCACTTCGGATTTCTCAATGGAGATGGTCCCCACCAGCACCGGCTGGCCGTTAGCGGTACGCTCTTTGATGTCTTCGATGATCGCGGCGATCTTATCCAGCTCGGTCATATAGACCAGATCCGGCATATCTTTACGGATCATCGGACGGTTGGTCGGCACCACGATGGTATCGAGTTTATAGATGGAGCTGAATTCAAACGCTTCTGTGTCGGCGGTACCGGTCATCCCCGCCAGTTTTTCGTACAGGCGGAAATAGTTCTGGAAGGTGATGGATGCCAGCGTCTGGTTTTCGTTTTGAATATCAACGCCTTCTTTAGCTTCAACCGCCTGGTGCAGACCATCTGACCAGCGACGGCCCTGCATGGTACGCCCGGTATGTTCATCAACGATGATGACTTCGCCATCTTTAACGATGTAGTCAACGTCGCGGGTAAACAGCGCATGGGCACGCAGTGCGGCGGTTACGTGGTGCATCAGCATAATGTTGGTCGGAGAGTAGAGCGACTCGCCCTCTTCCATAATGCCTTCTTTCACCAGCAGCTCTTCAATCAGTACCAGGCCGCGTTCGGTCAGCGTGACCTGACGCGCTTTCTCATCCACGGAGAAGTGGCCTTCGCCCTGGAAGGTGTCGGAGTCGTCTTTTTCCTGACGAATCAGGTTCGGGATGATCTTATTAACTTTCTTGTACAGCTCGGAGCTGTCTTCTGCCGGACCGGAGATGATAAGCGGGGTTCGGGCTTCATCGATCAGGATGGAGTCCACCTCATCCACCAGCGCGTAATGGAGTTTACGCTGTACGCGCTCTTCCGGGCTGAACGCCATGTTGTCGCGCAGGTAGTCAAAACCGTATTCGTTGTTGGTGCCGTAGGTGATGTCTGCAGCGTAAGCTTCACGCTTCGCCGGCGCAGGCATGCCTGGCAGGTTGATGCCGACGCTCAGGCCGAGGAATTCAAACAGCGGACGGTTGTTTTCAGCATCACGCTGCGCCAGATAATCGTTCACGGTAACAACGTGAACGCCTTTGCCGCTCAGGGCATTCAGGTATGCCGGCAGGGTTGCGGTCAGCGTTTTACCTTCACCGGTACGCATCTCGGCGATGCAGCGATCGTTCAGCACCATACCGCCCAGCAACTGGACATCAAAGTGACGCATGCCGAACACGCGTTTACTCGCTTCGCGCACCACGGCAAAAGCTTCAGGGATCAGGTTTTCCAGCTCCTCTCCCTTCTCTAAACGCGCACGAAACTCGCCCGTTTTTGCTTTCAGCTCATCATCAGAGAGCTTTTCCATGGCAGGTTCCATGGCGTTAATCTGGGCCACCACTTTGCGCATACGGCGCAGGGTGCGTTCGTTACGGCTACCGAAAACTTTAGTTAATAACTTGATTAGCATAATAAATTCTCAAACGCCTCGCTTTCGCGAGAAAATAAATGTGAAAGTAGAAAAGTTGTTAGCTGAGGCGTTGAGGTCCGGCACGAATGCCCTGCACCTGACTTAGCCAGGCGAGGACACTGAAAGCGGCAAGGGTGTCGCGTTCCGGTGTGATAACGAAACGGGTAATGAAAGAGGGTAAGCCTTCCTGCGTCAGCAGCGCGCTAAGCGTATCCAGCAGCGCAATATGGTGCGCCTGAAGCGGCAGGGTATCTTCCGCCACCGGCAACACCTGTGGGGCCATGGCGAAAGAGAGGTGGCGAATGACGGTGCGGATCGCATGCTGGTGCCAGTAATCGACGCTAAAGGAGGGGCGTCTGGCTGATTCCTGAATGCGGATAAAGCTGGTGACATCGACAAGCGGGCTACGGCCTGGCGTAATGGCTGAGGTTTCAGCTGGCGCGTTCTGGCCGGTATTATTATTTAGCGCGGGCAGGCCAAGGCTTGCCGCGACCATCCCCAGAAGGAGATGCGGCCAGAAGTAACGTCTGCCAAATTGTCGCCACCGCGTTAAAATTCCAGACACCTTGCTCACCTGGACCTGTCGGATATTCCCGGTCCGCTTGTAATGTTAATAACCCCGAATATTAGCATCAATCCCACGCACAGGCAGCACGAAACATGCCGTAACGATCGGTTATCTTTTTTATGTGCCGGAGAAATCGTCACAAAACCGTAAAGCAGATGTGCGAAGGTAACTTCACACCGTGAATGGCAGCAGGAAAGAGGCGGTGGGGCTAACATCAGAAAACAAAACGACTGGCCTTCCTGGCCGGAGAGAGTGCCAGGTTAACCAGTCGTATTGGTTATAGGGTTTTAGCTTATGCCAGAACCATCGAAGGTGCTTTGAATGCCAGCGGCAGTTCTGCTTCGTCTTCGTAAGTCACATACTCCCAGGCTTCTTGTTTAGCAAGAACCGCCTGCAGCAGTTTGTTGTTCAGCGCATGGCCGGACTTGTATGCCGTGAACGCACCGATAATGTTGTGACCACACATAAACAGATCGCCAATCGCATCCAGCATTTTGTGACGAACAAATTCGTCTTCAAAACGCAGGCCGTCTTCGTTCAGTACGCGATAATCGTCAACAACGACGGCACAGTCGAAGCTGCCGCCCAGGCACAGGCCGCGGGACTGCAGATATTCGATATCACGCATAAAGCCGAAGGTACGCGCGCGGCTGATCTGACGCATAAAGGCGTCGGCCGAGAAATTCATGCGATAGCGCTGGTTACTGGCATCAATCGCCGGATGGTTAAAGTCGATGGTGAAATCCAACGAAAAACCATTAAACGGCTTGAACTCAGCCCACTTATCGCCATCTTCAACACGAACAGTCTCTTTAATGCGGACGAATTTCTTCGCAGCATTCAGCTCTTCGATACCCGCATCAAGAAGCAGATATACAAACGGCGCAGCACTGCCATCCATAATCGGGATTTCCGGCGCATCGACTTCAATCATAATGTTGTCGATACCCAGACCCGCCAGGGCGGCGTTCAGGTGCTCTACGGTAGATATCCGCACGTCATGCTCATTGACCAGGCAAGTACAGAGCATGGTATCACGCACAGATTTGGCATCAGCCGGGAAATCTACCGGTGGATTCAAGTCGGTACGACGATAGATGACCCCGGTGTTTGCCGGCGCAGGGCGCAGCGTCAGCGTGACTTTTTTGCCGGTATGTAAACCGACGCCAGTCGCCTGAACGATACGTTTTAATGTCCTTTGTTTGATCATCGTATAATCTCGCCAAATTACTTATCCAACCGAAAGTGTATATCACAAACGGCAGGGCATTTTAGCACAAAGAGCGCAAAATCCCAACTTCCGGTTTATTCTTAATCAGCTTGCTTACGCAGGAACGCTGGAATGTCCAGATAATCAGGCTCTTTCGCCGCTTGTGTAGTGTTGTCGTTGACCACTTTAGAAGCCGGTTTCTGCTCCTGGGTCAGCGGCGCCATACCGTGCTGCTGGTAGCGATCCATCACCGGTTGCTGCTGCTGTTTGTTGGTTACCAGCGTAATTTCCGGACGCTTATCCATGCCAATGCCGGTAGCCACAACGGTGACGCGCAGTTCGTCGTTCATCTCTGGATCCAGAGAAGTACCGATAACCACGGTGGCGTTGTCGGAGGCGAAGGCGCGAATGGTGTTACCCACGGTTTCGAACTCGTCCAGACGCAGGTCGAAGCCCGCCGTGATGTTAACCAGTACGCCGCGCGCGCCGGAAAGGTCGATATCTTCCAGCAGCGGGCTGGAGATCGCCATTTCTGCCGCTTCTTCCGCACGATCTTCACCGCTTGCCACGCCGGAGCCCATCATCGCGTAGCCCATTTCGGACATCACGGTGCGCACGTCAGCGAAGTCGACGTTCATCAGACCCGGACGGGTAATCAGCTCGGCAATACCCTGTACCGCGCCTTTCAGCACGTCGTTCGCCGCGCCAAACGCGTCGAGCAGAGAGATACCGCGCCCCAGGACTTTCAGCAGCTTGTCGTTCGGGATAGTGATCAGAGAATCGACATGCTTGGAGAGCTCAGAGATACCCTGCTCTGCGAAAGCCATACGCTTTTTGCCTTCAAAATTGAAAGGCTTAGTCACGACAGCAACAGTCAGAATACCTAAATCTTTTGCCACTTCAGCAACGACCGGTGCCGCACCCGTACCGGTGCCGCCGCCCATGCCGGCTGCGATAAAGACCATGTCCGCACCTTCCAGCGCAGCACGCAGGCCTTCACGATCTTCTTCAGCGGCGTTACGGCCGACTTCAGGATTCGCGCCGGCACCCAATCCTTTGGTGATGCCGCTGCCGATCTGAATAGTCTGACCAACCGCGGTTTTACGCAGTGCCTGCGCATCGGTGTTTACCGCGAAGAACTCCACGCCTTCGATGCGCTCGCGCACCATATGTTCGACGGCGTTGCCACCGCCCCCACCGACGCCGATGACTTTAATCACCGCGTCGTTGGTCAGTTCCATAGGTTCAAACATAGTTTCTCTCCGTTTATGCCTGTTCGCCTGAGACCGTTAATATTTTGCGGTCTCTTTAAAAAATTAAAACTCTTTTCTCAGCCAGCTGTTGATTCGCTTGATCCACGAGCCGACCGAGGCACGTTTTTCCACTTCCGCTTCACCGCTCAGATGGGACTCTTTCCCATAGTGCAGCAGACCAACGGCAGTAGAGTAATAGGACTCCTGGGCGTAATCAGTAAGGCCAGTAATATTTAACGGCTGACCAATACGCACCTGCGTATGGAATACGCGCTGTGCACAGGCTGCCAGGCCTTCAATTTGTGCCGCGCCGCCGGTTAACACAATCCCCGCCGCAAGATGATGTTTGACGCCCTGCTGACGGAGTTGCTCTTGTAACTGTAAAATTTCTTCGTTGACCAGGTTGAGCAGCTCGGTATAACGCGGCTCAATGACCTCAGCCAGCGTCTGGCGTTGCAGGCTGCGCGGCGGACGACCGCCCACGCTAGGCACTTCTACGCTTTCGTCTTTACCGACGATCGAGCCAAGCGCACAGCCATGGCGTACTTTGATCGCTTCCGCATCGCTCGGCGGCGTACCAAAGGCATAAGCAATATCGCTGGTCACCACGTTGCCAGCATACGGTATAACCTTGGTGTGACGGAGCGCTCCGCCGGTATAAACGGCGATATCCATTGTACCACCGCCAATATCCACCACGCAGACCCCGAGTTCACGCTCATCTTCAGTTAACACTGAATAGCTCGACGCCAGACCTGCAAAGATGAGTTGGTCAACTTTCAGACCACAACGTTCAACGGCTTTAACGATGTTTTTCGCCATATCGTTGTGACATGTGATCAAGTGCACTTTTGCCTGCATGCGCACCCCGGAAAGCCCTACCGGGTTTTTAATACCTTCCTGGTAATCAATCGCGTACTCCTGGGGAATCACATGGAGCACACGGTGTTCATCGCGCACGCGTACAGATTTAGCGGTATGGACCACATTCTCAACGTCTTCCAGCGTCACCTCTTCCTCGGAAATCGGCACCATCCCGATTTCGTTCTGGCAACTGATATGTTTACCAGAAAGCGCCAGATAGACCGATGAGATTTGACAGTCTGCCATAAGTTCGGCCTGGTCAATCGCGCGTTGAACGCACTTAACCACCGACTCCAAATCGTTTACCCCGCCTTTATCCATACCGCGCGACGGGCAACTGCCCACGCCAATGATATTGATCATACCGTCGGGCAGAACTTCCCCTACCAAAGCGGCAACCTTCGCGGTGCCAATCTCCAGTCCAACTACCAATTTTCTGTCCGTCGCCTTGATCATTGCTGTTCTGCCTGTCACTGATTCTGTTGCTGAGTCGGTTGCTGATTCAATTCCTCGACCGGAGCGGGCGCAGGCGCCCAGCCCACTGCCGCACCGGACTCATAGCGCAGGTCGACATAGCTGATGATTTTGCCATCGGCCTGCGCCTGCTGCTGCAATACCGGGTAAAGCTCGATAAAGCGTTCAAGACGCTTTATTGTGTCGCCGCGTCCCAGGTTGAGCTTGATATCGTTACTCAGCGTCAACTGCCAGGAGCGGCGGGCGGTCATTGCCGCCTCCTTCAGAGCGAGCTTATCTTTCGCCAGCACAGCGCCCATGCTGCGATATCCCTGAAGGACTTCATTCTCACTGCCTTCCGGCCCGTAAAGCATCGGCAGCGCCTGTTTACTGGTGCGTTCTGCCGGTGCGCTGAAGGAATTTCCATCAGCGTCAATCATGTGCTGGTCATTCCACCTTGCCAGCGGCACATATTCAACCAGATGAATCTTCAATTCGTCCGGCCATTGCTTTCTTACGCTTGCCTGCTTGATCCAGGGCAGACGTTCGATCTGACTTTGAATGATGTTGACGTCCTGGGTCATAAAGGTTCCCGGCGCGCCGAGTGCCAGTATTGACTGACGAATATCATCATTACGCGTGTAGTGGCGCTCGCCAGTCACGACCAGCTTCGACAGCGGAAGACGCTGGGCGTCCTCCATCCAGCCGAGCACCACCCAGCCGCTGAAAAATATGGTGCACAGCACCATCAGCAGGAAAATAATGCCTGCCAGACGCGTTCCATTATTCCGGCGGGAAGCAGCGTTTTGCTGCTCCTCAGCCCGGGCTCGCGCGTTCAGCGCCGCCTGAGACATATCAGTCAGCCAGCTCCAGAATACGAACCACCAGCTGCGAGAAGCTCATGCCAGCCTGACGGGCCGCCATCGGCACCAGGCTGTGGCTGGTCATCCCCGGCGAGGTATTCACCTCTAACAGGTAAAACTGTCCGTCGCTGTCCTTCATCACATCCACACGTCCCCAGCCACTGCAGTCGAGGATATTCCAGGCGTTACGCACCAGATCGCCTAATAACTGTTCTTCGTCGTCGCTCAAACCCGCAGGGCAAAAATACTGAGTCTCATCAGAGAGATATTTCGCCTCATAATCATAGAAGATACCTGCCGGTTGGATACGAATAGACGGAAGAATATCGTTACCCAACATCGCAACTGTGAACTCAGGCCCGCTTAACCATTTCTCAACCAGCACTTCGCAGTCGTGCTCGAAGGCCAGTTCCAGTGCGCTAACAAGCGCATCGGCGTGCTCAACGCGGGACATGCCCACGCTTGAACCTTCGCGCGCCGGTTTCACGATCAGCGGCAGACCAAGCGCTTCAATGGCGCGCTGCGTTTGCTGGCTCAGCCCGTCAGCAAACTGCGCGCGCGTCAGCGCGACCCATGGAGCAACCGGCAAACCCGCTCCCTGCCACAGCAGCTTGGTACGCAATTTATCCATGCCAATGGCAGACGCCATCACGCCGCTACCGGTATAAGGCAGCCCGAGCAGCTCCAGCACACCCTGCAGGGTGCCGTCCTCGCCGCCGCGCCCGTGCAGCGCGATAAAGACTTTGTCGAAACCCTGCTCTTTAAGCGTCATCACCGAACGCTCGCGCGGATCAAACGGATACACGTCCAGGCCCGCTTCTTTCAGGCCAGCCAGTACCGCTGCGCCGGACTGCAGAGACACGTCGCGCTCGGCAGAATCACCGCCAAAAAGGACCGCGATTTTATCACTCATGCGATTCTTCCTCCGGCTTTTGCGGCTGCAGCTTGATATCAGCCAGGTTTCTGGCAATTTTGCCAATGTTTCCGGCGCCCTGCACCAGAATCAAATCATTGCCGGTCAACACCGGTGCCAGCATATCCGCCACGCGGGCAGCGTCAGGCACCAGTATCGGGTCAATCTTGCCGCGCCCGCGAATCGTACGGCACAGCGAGCGGCTATCCGCGCCCGGGATCGGTGCCTCACCCGCCGGGTATACGTCCAGCATCAGCAGCACATCCACTTCGGTCAACACGTTAGCGAAATCATCGTAGAGATCGCGGGTACGCGTATAGCGGTGTGGCTGGAACACCATCACCAGGTTTTTATCCGGCCAGCCCGCACGCGCCGCCTTGATCGTGGCGTCCACTTCGGTCGGATGATGGCCGTAATCGTCCACCAGCATCGCGCTGCCCGGTTTGCCATTTACCGTCGCCAGCGGATATTCGCCGAGGAAGTCGAAACGACGTCCGGTACCCTGGAAACTCTCCAGCGCACGCAGAATTGCGTCATCCTCAATACCCTCTTCGGTTGCTACCGCTACCGCCGCCGACGCGTTCAGGGCGTTATGGCGGCCTGGCGCATTCAGGGTCACCTGCAGCGCCGGTTTATCCTGACGCACGATGGTAAAGCGCCCTTGCGCCCCGCTCTGGCTGTAATTCTCAATGCGCACATCAGCGTCTTCGCTGAAGCCGTAAGTCGTGGTCTGGCGTCCGACCTGCGGAAGCAGCTCGCGGATCACCGGATCGTCGATACACATTACGGCACGCCCATAAAACGGCAAATTGTGCAAAAAGTTGATGAATGTTTGCTTTAAATTTTCGAAGTCGCCCTGGTATGTATCCATGTGGTCGGCTTCAATATTGGTGACAATCGCCACCATCGGCTGCAAATGCAGGAACGACGCGTCACTTTCATCCGCTTCGGCAATCAGATAACGGCTGTGCCCGAGGCGCGCATGGGTGCCTGCAGCTTTCACCAGGCCACCGTTAACAAACGTCGGGTCCAGACCGGCTTCGGCGTAAATGCTCGATACCATGGCAGTGGTCGTGGTTTTACCGTGGGTACCTGCTACCGCAATACCGTGACGAAAACGCATCAGCTCAGCCAGCATCTCTGCGCGGCGGATCACCGGGATACGCGCTTCGCGCGCAGCCACGATCTCCGGGTTATCTGCAGAGATCGCGCTCGACACCACCACCACGCTCGCATCGAGCACGTTTTCCGGGCGATGGTTGAAGTAAATCGTTGCGCCAAGCTGCGTCAACTGCTGGGTTACCGGGTTCGGCGCCAGATCGGACCCGCTGATCTGATAGCCCTCGTTGGCCAGCACTTCGGCAATACCGCCCATTCCGGCGCCGCCGATGCCAACAAAGTGAATGTGCCGGACGCGACGCATCTCGGGCACGATAGAACGCAGTTTCGCCAGTTGTTGTGTATTCATTCTCTAACCTGCGGCGCAGCGCGCCAAATAAACATCAAAAATCATACCCGCCCTGTGGGCCGGCCTGTCGTTACGCCAGTGCTACGGCGCGGACCTCATTTGCTACCCGCTCGGTGGCATCCGGAATGGAGGCCGCGCGGGCGTGAGCCGCCATTGTCATCAGCGTCGCGCGATCCCACCCGGCAAGGGTTTCGGCTACCGCGTCCACGGTGAACTGAGGCTGCTCAAGAATTTTTGCCGCGCCGGCTTTTTCAAGCGGCAGCGCGTTCCAGTACTGCTGACGATCCTTATGCTGGAACGGAACGAACAGCGCCGGTAAACCTGCCGCCGCCACTTCGCTCACGGTCAGCGCGCCGGAACGGCACACCACCACATCCGCCCAGCCGTAGGCATCGGCCATGTCGTCAATGAATTCAGTCACCTTGTGCTGGGGCTGCCCGGCATCGGCATAGGCTTGCTGTACCGTTTCCAGCCCGCCTTTTCCGCTCTGATGCCAGATCGTCACGCGTTCACCCAGACGGCCTGCAACCTGCGGCATGGTCTGATTCAGAACCCGCGCGCCCTGGGAACCGCCGACCACCAGCACACGCACCGGGCCTTCACGCCCCGCCAGACGCTCCTGCGGCAGTGGCAGCGCCAGCACATCGGTACGCACCGGATTGCCGACCACATCGGCGTCAGGAAACGCACCGGGGAACGCCTGCATCACCTTTTTCGCCAGCTTCGCCAGCCATTTATTGGTCAACCCGGCAATACCGTTTTGCTCATGCAGCACCACCGGAATGCCCAATGACCACGCGGCCAGTCCGCCGGGGCCAGAAACATAACCGCCCATGCCCAACACCACGTCCGGCCTGAAGCGTTTCATGATGGCGCGCGCCTGACGCCAGGCATTAAAGATACGCACCGGCGCCAGCAGCAGGGCTTTCAGGCCCTTGCCGCGCAGCCCGGAAATACGGATGAAGTCGATGTCAATGCCGTGCTTTGGGACTAAATCCGCTTCCATACGATCCGCGGTGCCGAGCCAGCGCACCTGCCAGCCCTGAGCCATTAAATGGTGCGCAACCGCCAGACCGGGAAAGACGTGTCCGCCCGTTCCGCCTGCCATCACCATTAATCGCTTCGCTTGCCCTGTCATCGTGAACCTCGTGTAAACGCCTGGGCATTTTCCAGACGCGTTTCATAATCTATGCGTAATAAAAACATGATGGCCGTCGACATGATCAGCAGGCTCGAACCGCCGTAACTGATAAGCGGCAGTGTCAGACCTTTGGTCGGCAGCATACCCGCCGCCGCACCAACGTTTACCAGTGCCTGGAAGCTGAACCAGATACCGATAGAACAGGCTAAAAAGCCCGAAAAACGCTGATCGATCTCAAGGGCGCGACGCCCGATGGACATCGCACGGAAAGCGACGAAGAATACCATCAATAATGCAAGTACCACACCGATATATCCGAGTTCTTCCCCGATAATGGAGAAGATGAAGTCGGTATGTGCTTCCGGAAGATATTCGAGTTTCTGCACCGAATTCCCCAGCCCCTGCCCCCAGAGTTCGCCGCGGCCAAACGCCATCAGCGACTGGGTTAGCTGGTAACCGCTGCCGAAGGGATCTTCCCACGGGTTCCAGAACGAGGTAACGCGGCGCATACGGTACGGCTCAGCGAGGATCAGCAGGACCACCGCCGA
Organism: Siccibacter colletis; assembly: GCF_000696575.1. Taxonomy (GTDB): domain Bacteria; phylum Pseudomonadota; class Gammaproteobacteria; order Enterobacterales; family Enterobacteriaceae; genus Siccibacter; species Siccibacter colletis. The sequence goes on from NZ_JMSQ01000001.1 coordinate 120,475, forward strand.
AATGCCCATGCCGATAATGGCGAGGAACTGCCAGAGTTTCGCCCCGGCAAGGAACAGCATCGCCAGCGTAGTAACGAACAGCACCACCACGGTTCCGAGATCAGGCTGGGCCAGCAGCAGTACTGCCATCACCAGAATCACGCCCATCGGTTTTAAGAAGCCGCGCAGGTTGTTACGTACTTCATCAACCTTGCGTACCAGATAGTTAGCCAGATAGCAGAACAGCGACAGCTTCGAGAGCTCCGCCGGCTGAATACGCAGCGGCCCGAGCGAGATCCAGCGCGATGCCCCGTTGACCGAGCTGCCCACCACCAGCACGATCAGTAGCATGATGATCGAGGCGATGAGCATCGCCGCGCTGTGACGCTGCCAGAAGGTCATTGGCAGACGCAGCGTAATCATCGCCAGCATAAACGACAGCAGCAGATAGAGCGCATCACGCTTGGCGAACAGGAAGGGATCGTCCGCCAGACGTTGGCCAACCGGCATTGACGCCGAAGTCACCATAATAAAACCGATGGCCGCCAGGCCGAACGTCAGCCACAGCAGGGTGCGGTCGTACATCACCAGACTGGTGGTGTCTTTCTCGCGCGAGCCCATGACCCAGCCCTTTAGCGCGGAGAACAGCCATACCAGCACACCAGCGCCAGGCACTCGCGGCACGCGAAGACGCGGGAGAGAGAGACGCATCAACCAAGCTCCTTCGCCAGACGGGTGAATATCTCACCGCGCTGCTCAAAATTCTTAAACTGATCGAGGCTGGCGCAGGCCGGTGACAGCAGCACCATATCACCCGGCTGCAGCTGCCCGGCGAGGCGCTGAATGGCCTGCTCCATCGTCCCGGTCTGTACTGCGACGTCCGGGCGCAGACCGGCCAGCAGCGCACCGTCGCGTCCGAAGCACCACAGGCGAATATTATCGCCGTCGAGGTAGCGACGCAGCGGTGAGAAATCGGCTGACTTCCCGTCACCGCCCAGTAGCAGATGCAGCGTGCCGTCAACCTGTAGCCCGTTCAGCGCCGCTTCGGTACTGCCGACGTTGGTGGCCTTCGAATCGTTGATCCAGCGCACGCCATTATGCTGCCAGGCGAGCTGGAAGCGGTGCGGCAGACCGGTAAAGGTGGTTAACGCCTTCAGGCTACTGGCGCGCGGCAGGCCGGCGGCATCCGCCAGCGCCAGCGCCGCCAGGGCGTTGGTGTAATTGTGCTGACCTACCAGCGTCATCTCTTTGACGTTCAGGACTTTCTCGCCCTTTACCCGCAGCCAGGTCTCGCCCTGCTGACGGTTAAGGTGATAGTCGCCCACGTCGATGCCGAAGCTGATGCAGCGCTCATCCGCGCCGCGCACCGGCATGGTCAGGGCATCATCCGCATTCACCACGCAGGTGGTGGCGTTTTCATAGATGCGTAGTTTCGCACCGCGATACTGCTGCAGTCCGAACGGGTAGCGATCCATATGATCTTCGGTCACGTTGAGAATTGTGGCCGCTACCGCTTTCAGGCTGCTGGTGGTTTCCAGCTGGAAGCTGGAAAGCTCCAGAACGTAAAGCTCACGGCCCGGCTCGAGCAGCATCAGGGCTGGCAGGCCAATATTGCCGCCAATGCCAACGTTGACGCCTGCCGCTTTCGCCATCTCGCCGACCAGCGTGGTAACGGTGCTTTTGCCGTTAGAGCCGGTGATCGCCACGATGGGGGCCTGCGCCTCACGGCAAAACAGTTCGATATCGCCAACGATCTCCACGCCAGCCTCCGCCGCTGCACTCAGCGACGGGTGTGCCAGCGCCATACCAGGGCTTGCGACAATCAGATCCGCCGCCAGCAGCCAGTCATCGTTCAGGCTGCCGAGATGGCGCTCGACCGTTTCCGGCAGCTTATCCAGCCCCGGCGGCGTCAGACGCGTGTCCATGACGCGCGGCGTTACGCCACGCGCGAGGAAGTAATCCACGCAGGACAGCCCGGTGAGACCCAGTCCAATAATGACGACGTTTTTGCCCTGGTAAGCAGACATAGTTAACGCACCTTCAGGGTTGCCAGGCCAATCAGCACCAGCATCAGCGAAATAATCCAGAAGCGCACGATGACGCGCGGCTCCGGCCAGCCTTTCAGTTCATAGTGGTGATGAATCGGCGCCATACGGAAAATACGCTGGCCGCGCAGCTTGAACGAGCCAACCTGCAGGATCACCGACAGGGTTTCCACCACGAAGACGCCGCCCATGATCAGCAGCAGGAACTCCTGACGCAGCAGCACGGCGATGATGCCAAGCGCGCCGCCCAGCGCCAGCGAGCCGACATCGCCCATAAATACCTGCGCCGGATAGGTGTTGAACCACAGGAAGCCAAGCCCTGCCCCGACAATGGCGGTACACACAATCACCAGTTCGCCAGCGTGACGCAGATAAGGGATATGCAAATAGTTGGCGAAGTTCATGTTACCCGTCGCCCAGGCCACCAGCGCAAAGCCCGCCGCGACCAGCACGGTCGGCATAATAGCCAGACCATCAAGACCGTCGGTCAGGTTGACCGCGTTACCGGTGCCAACAATCACGAAGTAAGCCAGCAGGATGTAGAAGATGCCGAGCTGGGGCATCACGTCCTTGAAGAACGGCACCACCAGTTCTGTCGCAGGGGTATCTTTCCCGGCCAGATAGAGCGCAAAGGCTACCACCAGCGCGATGACCGACATCCAGAAATACTTCCAGCGCGCGATCAGGCCTTTGGTGTCTTTACGCACCACTTTGCGATAGTCATCGACGAAGCCAATCGCGCCGTAGCCTACCAGCACGAACAGCACGCACCAGACGTACGGGTTTGACGGGTAGGCCCAGAGCAGCACCGACACCACGATAGAGAACAGGATCAGGATGCCGCCCATGGTCGGGGTGCCGCGCTTGCTGAAGTGCGACTCCGGACCATCGTTACGCACCACCTGACCAAAAGAGAGCTCCTGCAGGCGCGCAATCAGGCGCGGCCCCAGCCACAGAGAGATAAACAGCGCGGTCAGCAGGCTGACAATGGCCCTGAACGTCAGATAGGAAAAGACGTTAAAGCCGGAATAATATTTGACCAGATGTTCGGCCAGCCACACTAACATGTCCTGTTCTCCTGTAATGCGTGTACTACCTCTTCCATGGCGGCACTGCGTGAGCCCTTCACTAAAATGACGATCGGGGAATGTTCAGCGATAAGCTGCTGTAAACGCGCGATTAACGCGCCTTTTTCTTTGAAATGTTCGCCAGCCAGGCTGGCACTGCTGATAGCTTCGCTCAGTGTGCCGACGCTCAGCACCAGGTCAACGCCTGCGGCTTTCGCCGCCTCGCCCACCTGACGGTGGCACTCCAGCGCGTCGTCGCCCAGCTCCGCCATATCGCCAACCACCATCACGCGCATGCCTGGCATTTCGCTCAGCACCTGCGCGGCGGCGGTCATCGAGCCGACGTTAGCGTTATAGGAGTCATCCAGCAGCAGCTGGTTTTCACTCAGCGGGATCGGGAACAGACGGCCCGGCACGGCTTTGAGCGTGGCGAGGCCAGCTTTCACCGCGTCGAGCGACGCGCCTACCGCCATTGCCAGCGAGGTTGCTGCCAGCGCATTAGCAATGTTGTGGCGACCCGGCAGCGGCAGCGTGACGTCGATATTGCCGACCGGGGTCTGCAGCGTGAATTCAGTTCCGTGCGCGGTCATGTGCACGTTAGTGGCGGTAAAATCGCTCTGTGCCGCGTTGGGTGAGAAACGCCAGGTTTTACGCTCGCCAATAACGCTCTGCCAGTTCAGCCAGTCGTTATTGTCGGCGTTGATAATGGCAATGCCGTTAGCGGGCAGGCCGGTGAAGATTTCGCCTTTCGCTTTGGCAACGCCGGCAAGCGAGCCGAAACCTTCGAGATGCGCTGCCGCCAGGTTATTAACCAGCGCCGCTTCCGGACGCGTCAGGCTGACGGTCCAGGCGATCTCGCCCTGGTGATTCGCGCCCAGCTCAATGACGGCATAGTCGTGCTCCGGGGTGAGGCGCAGCAGCGTCATTGGCACGCCGATGTCGTTGTTGAGGTTGCCGGCGGTATAGAGCGTGTTGCCGCACTGATTCAGGATCGAGGCGGTCATCTCTTTTACCGAGGTTTTACCGGAGGAGCCGGTGAGCGCGACCACGCGGGTTGGCACCTGCTGGCGCACCCAGGCACCCAGTTCGCCAAACGCCAGACGCGTGTCTTCCACTACCAGCTGCGGCAGATCGGTCTCCAGCAAACGGCTCACCAGCAGCGCGCCCGCGCCGCGATCTTTCGCCTGCTGTGCAAAATCGTGCGCGTCAAAACGCTCGCCCTTCAGCGCGACAAACAGGCAGCCCGGGGTGATTTTGCGCGTGTCGGTGGTCACATCGTCGATGGCGATATCTGCGCCGTGATGGTCGGCGCGCAGAATACCTGCGAGCTGGCTCAGTGAGACGCGGATCATGCTACCACCCCCAGCAAGCGCGCTGCGGTAACGCGATCGGAATAGTCGAGACGGCGGTTACCGACAATCTGGTAATCCTCATGCCCTTTACCGGCGATCAGCACGACGTCGTTTTCCTGCGCCTGCATAATGGCGTTGGTCACCGCTTCGGCACGGCCTTCAACGGCGCGCACGCGGCCTGCGTCCAGCATGCCCGCCAGGATATCAGTGATAATCGCTTTCGGATCTTCGGTGCGCGGATTGTCGTCGGTCACGATCACCACGTCAGAGAACTCTTCAGCAATCGCGCCCATCAGCGGACGTTTGCCTTTGTCACGATCCCCGCCGCAGCCGAACACACACCAGAGCTTACCGGCGCAGTGCAGGCGCGCGGCCTGCAGCGCTTTCTCCAGCGCGTCAGGCGTATGAGCATAATCCACCACGACAGTAGGTTTGCCCGGTGCGCTGAACACTTCCATCCGGCCACAGACCGGCTGCAGGCGGGAAGCGGTTTTCAGCAACGCGTCGAGCGGATACTCCAGCGCCAGCAGCGTAGCCAGGGCCAGCAGCAGATTGCTGACGTTAAACGCGCCCATCAGGCGGCTTTCGATCTCGCCCTCGCCCCATGACGAAGAGAAACGAATAGTGGCTCCGCTGTCGTGGTACTCCACCGCGTCGGCGCGCAGCCAGCGGCCATGACAACCGGGATTGATGTTGTTTTCCATCGACACCGCAACGGCGTCCGGCAGACTCGCCAGCCAGCGGTTACCGACTTCATCGTCGGCATTAACGATTGCCTGCCCATAGTGATGGCTGGAGAACAGCTGCCATTTCGCGGCTTCGTACTGCTCCATGTCCCCGTGATAATCGAGGTGGTCGCGGCTGAGGTTAGTAAATACTGACGCGGCAAATTTCAGTGCCGCTACGCGATGCTGCACCAGGCCATGCGAAGAGACCTCCATCGCCGCCAGCGTTGCGCCCTGATCTGCCAGGTTAGCGAGTACTTGCTGTACGTCTACCGCCGAGCCGGTGGTATTTTCGGTGGGGCTGACTTTACCCAATAGACCATTACCGACGGTACCCATTACGGCGCTGGTTTCGCCCAGCAGCTGCGCCCACTGCGCCAGCAACTGGGTGGTAGTGGTTTTACCGTTGGTCCCGGTCACACCGACCAGACGCAGCCGGTCAGAAGGCTCATGGTAAAAACGGCCTGCCAGCGCGGAAAGACGCTCCGTCAGCTGGCTGAGATAGATAACCGGCACGCCATGCATTTCGCGCACTTCACCATCGGTCGCCTCGCCCTGAGCGTCCGCAATAATGGCTGCGACGCCCTGTGCGATTGCCTGCGGGATATAACGACGCCCGTCCGCCTGATGACCGACCACTGCTACAAAAAGATCGCCTGCGGCAGCCACACGGCTGTCGAGGGTCATCTCGCGTAGCGCTCGCGCAGGTAGCCCGGCTACCCACGGAGCAAGAAGGTCGCGCAAATTACGATCTGCCACCTGTTGCCTCATCTCGATTAATCACGAATTCGTTTTTCTCACCCGTTGCCAGCGCGTCCGGTTCGATATTCATGGTGCGCAGTACGCCGCCCATGATGGCCCCGAATACCGGCGCTGAAACGGCACCGCCGTAATATTTACCTGCCTGCGGATCGTTGATCACCACCACCAGCGCAAAACGCGGCTGGCTGGCTGGCGCAACGCCCGCGGTGTAAGCAATGTATTTGTTGATGTACTTCCCGTCCGGACCGACTTTTTTCGCGGTACCGGTTTTAATCGCGATACGATAGCCCTTGATGGCTGCCTTCACCCCGCCGCCGCCCGGCAGCGCCACGCTCTCCATCATATGGACCACGGAGCGCACCAGCGATTCAGGGAACACGCGTTCACCCGGTACCGGTGGGTCGACTTTGGTTATCGACAGCGGACGATAGATGCCGTAGCTGCCAATGGTTGCGTAGACACGCGCTAACTGTAACGGCGTTACCATTAGCCCGTAGCCGAAAGAGAAGGTGGCCCTCTCTATGTCAGACCACCGTTGTTTTTGAGGATATAAGCCACTGCGTTCTCCGACCAACCCCAAATTGGTCGCCTTTCCCAGTCCAAAGCGTGAGTAAGTATCTACTAACGCTGAGGATGGCATCGCTAACGCCAGCTTGGATACACCGACGTTACTCGACTTCTGTAGTACTCCGGTCAGCGTCAGCTCGCTGTAGCGCGCGACGTCTTTAATCTCATGACCGTTGACCCGATATGGCACGGTATTAAGCACCGAGTTTTCCTGCACCACGCCGCGCTGAAGCGCGGTCATCACCACCATTGGTTTTACGGTTGAACCGGGTTCAAACACGTCGGTGATGGCGCGGTTACGCATTGCGTCTTTCGGGGTGCCTGCGAGGTTATTCGGGTTGTAGGAAGGGCTGTTCGCCATCGCCAGCACTTCGCCGGTATTAACGTCCACCAGCACGGCGGTACCGGATTCTGCTTTGTTGAACGCCACCGCGTTGTTCAGCTCGCGATAAACCAGCGCCTGCAGACGTTCATCAATGCTGAGCGTCAGGTTGTGCGCAGCCTGGCTGTCGGTAGAGGAGATATCTTCAATCACGCGGCCATAACGGTCTTTACGCACCACGCGCTCGCCCGGCTGGCCGGTGAGCCACTTGTCGAAGCTCTTCTCCACGCCCTCAATGCCCTGACTGTCGACGTTGGTAAAGCCAATAAGGTGCGCGGTCACGCCGCCGGAAGGGTAGTAGCGACGCGACTCTTCACGCAGGTGAATGCCGGGCAGCCTGAGTTTTTTGATGTAGTCGCCAAGATCGGGATTGACCTGACGGGCAAGATAGATGAAGCGCCCTTTCGGGTTAGCATTAACGCGTGCCGCCAGCTGATCGAGGGGGATCTTCAACGCATCGGAGAGCGCTTTCCAGCGGTTATCCAGCGTAATGCCGCCCGCATCATGCAGCTCTTTGGGATCGGCCCAGATGGCTTTCACCGGCACGCTCACCGCCAGTGGACGACCGGAGCGATCGGTGATCATCCCGCGCGACGTGGCGACTTCCTGCACGCGCAGGGAACGCATATCGCCCTGGCGCACCAGCATGTCGGGGTTGATGATTTGCAGCCAGGCTGCACGTCCCAGCAGTAACGCCAGCGCGAGAAAAATACAGCCGCACAGCAACGCAAAACGCCAACTGATAAAGTTGGCCTGTTCGTCCTGACGTTTTGGTTTTAGCGTCTTACCCGCTGCTCTCATGCGTTTACCATGACTGCATCATTCCTGTTTTTGAACCACAATGTTTTCCTGCGACGGATCGACGTGCTGCATCTGGAGCTTATCCGTTGCGATCCGCTCAACCCGGCTGTGATCGCCGAGCGCGTTCTCTTCGAGGATCAGGTTGCGCCACTCGATATCCAGCGCGTCACGCTCCAGCACCAGCTGCTCGCGCTGGGCGGTAAGCAGACGGGTGTGGTGCGCGGTTGTCACCACAATGATGGCGGTAACGATGATGGCGATGAACAGACAGAGTGGCAGTTTCCCCTGACGCAGAAGATCGCTGCCGATCACGCCAGGCAATGCATGGCGCTCGGTGCTTCCTAACGATCCCGTTACCCTGCTGAGGGTCTCCGACACTCTGCCGATCATGCGTTCGTCCTCTCTGCAATACGCAGCACTGAACTACGGGCGCGTGGGTTTTCCGCCACTTCTTCTTCGCCCGGCATCATTTTTCCTAATGCCTTCAATTGACGACCACCCAGCTTGCTGAGCTGCGCCTCGGTCATCGGTAACCCGGCCGGAACCTGCGGACCGCGGCTCTGTTCGCGCATAAAGCGTTTTACAATGCGGTCTTCCAGCGAATGGAAACTGATAATCGACAGCCGCCCGCCCGGGGCCAGCGCGTCAATCGAGCCTTTTAGCGCCGACTCGATCTCCTCCAGTTCACTGTTGACCCAGATGCGCACCGCCTGGAAGGTACGGGTCGCCGGGTGTTTGAATTTGTCTTTCACCGGCGTGGCGGCAGCAACCACTTCAGCCAGCTCTTTGGTACGCGTCATCGGCTGCTCGCGGTTACGCTCGACGATAGCGCGGGCGATACGTTTCGCAAACCGCTCTTCGCCGAAGGTCTTCAGCACCCAGACAATGTCCGCTTCTTCGGCTTTCAACAGCCATTCCGCTGCTGACTGGCCGCGGCTTGGGTCCATACGCATATCCAGCGGCCCGTCGCGCATAAACGAGAAGCCGCGCTCCGGATCGTCAAGCTGCGGTGAAGAAACGCCAAGATCGAGAAGAATGCCGTCGATGCGACCAACGAGCTCAAGCTCGCAGACATAGTCAGCGAGCGCAGAAAAAGGACCGTGCACGATGGAGAAACGCGGATCGTTGATCGCCTGTGCCGCGGCAATCGCCTGCGGATCGCGATCGATCGCAATGAGACGCCCGTGTTCGCCAAGCTGCGACAAAATCAGGCGTGAGTGTCCACCACGGCCAAAAGTGCCATCAATGTAAATGCCATCGGGACGAATGTTGAGGCCGTTTACGGCTTCGTCGAGCAGCACCGTGGTGTGTTTAAAGTTATCCATCATGGTTATAGCGATAAATCCTGAAGCCGCTCAGACAAGACGTCCGATGACGACTGTTCAGCGTCAATATCATCCCTGACTTGTTGATACCAGGTCGTTTCATCCCACAGCTCAAACTTATTGAACTGTCCGACCAGCATCACTTCTTTTGTCAGCCCGGCGTGCTGCCGCAGCACGGGCGCCAGGAGCAAGCGCCCTGCGCTATCCATCTGGCATTCACTGGCATGCCCTAACAACAAACGCTGCACGCGGCGCTCGGCGGGGTTCATGCTCGACAGGCGTGACAGTTTCTGTTCAATAATTTCCCATTCGGGAAGGGTATAAAGCAGCAGGCAGGGGTGATGAATGTCAATGGTGCAAACCATTTGACCGGAAGCGGCCTCAATCAGCGTTTCCCGGTAACGGGTAGGCACGGATAACCGCCCTTTGCTGTCGAGATTGACTACGGTTGCCCCTCGGAACATGCCAGCCTCACCCTGAATAAACCCTGAGCCCCACTTTACCCCACAAAATACCACCACGAGTTTACGGAGCGGAGGAAAAGCTTGTCAAGACGGCACCTGCGCCGACCCTGGCAATTGTTTCTGCTTTAACGGGTGATGAACGCCAGAATTAATACTGATAAACCGGCGAGGTGAAATTAACGCCATGAATATTTGTAAGAAAATGACTAACAAGCATGAAACCGTTAAATCCAGGCTGGATACGAATTAAGTGAAATAAGTACTCAGTTTGCGACGCGGGCAGCATTTTAAGCCATATCGGGTAAAGAGGACAGCACCAGATTCCAGGCCCGGCCTGCCGGGACGCGCAATGTTAGGGATGCGGAAGCAGCGCGCCGGATTAATCGTTAACGTTACGACGCGTTTAGCATTTGATGTGTAACAAAACACTACCTGCGCAATGAATGGTTACGCCTGTATAAGCAGTAACGGATTGCAGTACGCAAAAATAGTCGGTTTTTTTACCGTGAGGTTACGGCGTCTGGATTAGTCCGAATATAAATAAAGGCAGCCTGGCTGCCTTTATTTTATGCCCGGCTTAAGCTGCCGCGGCGATAAAGGCTGCGCTTAATACGACTCAGCCCCGGTTTAGGTTTACGCGGTTCGTCCAGATTCGCCAGCACCAGTTCAAGCACCCGCTCTGCCACTTCGCGATGACGCTGCGCCACCGCCAGCACCGGGCACTGAATAAAATCCAGCAGTTCGTTGTCGCCGAAGGTGGCAATCGCCAGTTCCGTCGGCAGTCGCCCTTCACGCTTAAGCGTGACATCCATTACGCCCTGTAATAAAGGAAACGAGGTGGTAAACAGCGCCTGCGGCATCGGGTTAGTTTCCAGCCATTTTTCAAACAGTTGCCCGGCGGCGTCGCGCTCGTAGCTGTTGGCGTAAAGGTATTTTACCTCGCGCGGATCGTCCTTCCACGCCGTGCGGAATCCCTGCTCCCGCAGAAAACTCACCGACAGCTCGGGTAACGCGCCCATATAAAGGACGTCCTGCGCCGGGAATTTACGCAGCTCTTCGGCCAGCATCTGGGCATCATCCTGATCGGCGCCGACCACGCTGGTGAAATGTTCACGATCGAGTGCGCGATCCAGTGCGACGATAGGGAAAGTGTCGTTGGCCCAGCGCTGATAAAACGGATGCTCCGGCGGCAGGGACGTGGAGACAATAATGGCATCAACCTGACGCTGTAACAGATGCTCAATGCAGCGCATCTCGTTATCCGGCTGATCTTCAGAACAGGCGATCAGCAGCTGATAACCGCGCTGGCGTGCCTGACGCTCAAGATAGTTGGCAATGCGGGTGTAACTGGTGTTTTCCAGATCGGGAATAACCAGCCCAATTGAGCGGGTACGACCGGCGCGCAGCCCGGCAGCCACGGCATTGGGGTGATAGTTATGCTCACGCACTACTGCCATCACCTTCTCAACGGTCTTGTCACTGACGCGATACTGCTTCGCTTTGCCGTTGATGACATAACTCGCCGTTGTACGGGATACGCCAGCAAGCCGCGCGATTTCGTCCAGTTTCACAATTGCCCCTTGAGTTGAGTGTGTTATCCATAGTCACAATAAGGATATCGTCTTAATCCTGTAACATCTAAGCGCAGAACAGTAACAGGGGCAACCGCTTTCGCGCCTGCCCTGACGCTTTTGGCGAAAAAAAACCCGGAAACAGGCTCCGGGTTTTTTATATCGCTAACCGCTTGCGCGGCTTAGCGCATAATCTTTTCCCCACGGGCCAGCCCGACTACGCCGGAGCGCGCGACCTCCACCACTTTTGCCACGTCGCGGATCGTCGCCAGGAAGGCATCCAGCTTCTCGCTGGTGCCGGCAAGCTGTACGGTATACACAGAAGGCGTGACGTCGATAATTTGCCCGCGGAATATCTCTGCGTTGCGCTTCACCTCTTCACGGCCATAACCGCTCGCCTGCACTTTCACCAGCATGATCTCGCGCTCAACGTGCGCGCCCTGCCCCAGTTCGCTGACGCGCAGCACGTCCACCAGCTTGTGCAGCTGCTTTTCGATCTGCTCCAGTACTTTTTCATCGCCCACGGTCTGGATAGTCATCCGCGAGAGCGTGGGGTCGTCGGTTGGGGCAACGGTCAGACTCTCAATATTGTAGCCGCGCTGTGAAAAGAGACCGATCACCCGGGACAGTGCGCCCGATTCATTTTCCAGCAGTACTGATAATATCCGGCGCATAATCAGGTTCTCTCCGTTTTGCTTAACCACATTTCGTCCATACCGCCCCCGCGGATCTGCATCGGGTAGACGTGTTCAGTACCATCAACCGTAACATCCACAAACACCAGGCGACCGGCACGTACCTGCTCAAGCGCCGCTGCGAGTTTGCTTTCCAGCTCGTCGGGCCGGGTGATGCTGATGCCGACATGGCCATAAGCTTCAGCCAGCTTCGCGAAATCAGGCAGTGATTCCATATAGGACTGCGAGTGGCGTCCGGAGTAGATCATGTCCTGCCACTGTTTCACCATTCCGAGATAGCGGTTGTTAAGATTGAGCACCAGCACCGGCAGCTCATACTGCAGCGCGGTGGACAGCTCCTGAATGTTCATCTGGATGCTGCCGTCCCCGGTCACGCAGATCACCGTCTCATTCGGCAGCGCCAGCTTCACGCCAAGCGCAGCCGGGAGGCCAAAGCCCATGGTGCCCAGCCCGCCGGAGTTGATCCAGCGGCGCGGCTTGTCAAAGGTATAGTAGAGCGCAGCGAACATCTGGTGCTGACCCACGTCGGACGTCACGTAGGCATCGCCGTTGGTCAGACGATAAACCGTATCCACCACCGCCTGTGGTTTGATTGCCTGACTTTCGCGATCCCACGCCAGGCACTGGCGTGCGCGCCACTGTTCAATCTGCTGCCACCAGTCGCGGATCTCATCCAGCGGCTGACGGTTATCTTCCTGCTGCAACAGTTCCAGCATCTGGCTCAGCACCTGCAGCGCATCACCCACGATCGGCACATCGGCATTAACGGTTTTTGAGATCGACGTCGGGTCGATATCGATGTGCAGCACCGTGGCGTTCGGGCAGTATTTCGCCAGATTATTGGTGGTGCGATCGTCAAAGCGCACCCCGACGGCAAAAATCACATCGGCATTGTGCATCGTCATGTTGGCTTCATAGGTGCCGTGCATCCCCAGCATGCCCAGCGCCTGGCGGTGCGTACCGGGAAATGCGCCCAGCCCCATCAGGGATGACACCACCGGCAGATTCAGTTTTTCAGCCAGCGAGCGCAGTTCAGCTTCACAGTGGGCGTTAATCGCCCCGCCGCCCACGTAGATCACTGGTTTTTTCGCCGCCAGCAGGGTCTGCAGCGCGCGTTTGATCTGCCCCTTATGGCCCTGCGTGGTCGGGTTGTATGAGCGCATGCTGACCGACTCAGGCCAGACGTAAGGCAATTTCTTCGCCGGATTGAGGATATCCTTCGGCAGATCGACCACCACCGGGCCGGGACGGCCGCTGGCAGCCAACCAGAACGCTTTTTTCAGTACGGCGGGAATATCTTCGGTCTGCTTAACCAGGAAACTGTGCTTCACCACTGGTCGGGAGATCCCCACCATGTCGCACTCCTGGAAGGCATCGTAGCCGATAAGCGACGTAGCAACCTGTCCGGAAAGCACCACCAGAGGAATGGAGTCCATATAAGCCGTTGCGATACCGGTGATCGCGTTGGTTGCGCCGGGGCCGGAAGTGACCAGCACCACGCCCACATCGCCCGTCGCTCGTGCGAGGCCGTCGGCCATGTGCACTGCCGCCTGCTCGTGGCGCACCAGGACGTGATCGATCCCCCCGACGGTATGCAGCGCATCATAAATATCGAGCACTGCGCCTCCGGGGTAACCGAACACCTGCTTAACGCCCTGATCGATAAGCGATCGGACGACCATCTCGGCTCCTGACAACATCTCCATGGTTTGCCTCCAGGCTGTTATTGTTATCGACGGACTGCGGAACTCATTTCCGCACTGTCTCAGGTTGCAGGCCGCTCGGCCTGCACTTTACTCGTTATCATCGCCTTAACATAACCGCTGAAAATCAGGCAGGCAATGCATAGCCAGAGCCGCACAAATGCCGTGCCGTCAGGAGCGAGGCGGTAATAAGCGCAGCAAACCGAGTTAAATATCAGGAATAAGCAAAAGTAATGACAGGAAATGTTATAAAAGGCGGCGATAGTAGCGCTAAAGCAAATTTCTTCAGCGGCACACAGCGTTGCGATGGGTGCGGCACTGCTTGCGGAATAAAATGCTAATAATGTTGCAGCAGGCAGTAAAAAACCGGGAGCGACACTCCCGGTGTGGATTTTCTGGCAGGGCGTTATTTACGGCAAATGGCGGTAAGCAGCTCTTCCATCCACTGGTGCCCTTTATCGCGGCCTGCCGCCTCATGCCAGGATAAATAACAGGTACGGCTATTAAGCTTAAGCGGCAGCGGATTAATTTTCAGATCCAGGGTTTCATCAAACTCTTCCGCCAGCCAGCGCGGCGCAATAGTCACTAATTCCGTCTGGGATACCACATTCAGCACGCTGGTCATGGCCATACCCTGATAAGCAATACAGGTTTGCTTATCAGGCGTGTCATACCAGGGCAGACTGAACGAGGCGAAGCGATCCAGTGAGACGACAGCATGTTGCTCATTATATACATCGCTTTCACGCATCGGCATATTGATACGCGGATGCTTGTTACTGCAAACCAATACCATTTCATCTTTAAACAGCGGTACGCAGGTAAATTCCGGACGACGAAACTCATCATAGCCAATAACAAATTCCGTCTCCTGATAACGCAGTTGATGCTCAATATTCTGATTCAGACAGGATTTAAAAATCAGATGTATATTAGGCGCAATTTCCTTAATCCGGTTAAATATCATTGACGTCAATAGATTATCTAACGGACTGGCAACGCACAGATTAAATACCCGTTCGCTACTGACTGGCTCAAAGCCCGAGCCGGGTAGTTCATTCTGAATCAGCTGCAGCGCCTGACGCACCGACCCAAATAACTTATAGGCGCGAGCGGTTGGCTGAATGCCCCGGCCGAAACGAACAAAAAGTTCATCATTAAACATAAGTTTAAGCCGGGATACGGCATTGCTCACTGCAGGCTGAGACATCCCCAGATGGTGCGCTGCGCGAGTGATGTTTTGCTCCTGCATTACCGCGTCAAACACGGTCAGCAGGTTAAGATCCACCATCCGCAACTGCGATTTAATTTCATCAACCCCGTGATGCTTTTCGATATGATCATCAGACATAGTCCACTCCCCTGATCGCATTTCTTCCCTGGCCACATATTGCCGTGGCCTTCCTGTAGACGTGGCACGCCGCGCTATTTAACCTTACCGGCAATACCCTTTCTCTTAATAACCCTCTTCAGACATCTCACGCTAACACCAGAACCAAATGTGAAATAAATGGTAATAAATCAGCACAGCCAGATGGCATTTAAAATATTTCGATTAAAAAAAATAAAAATGACACTCGAATTACCCGAGATTAATATTCATCCGTAAAATAATTAACTCTATGAATACAAAAGCGTGCACCGCTGTGGAGTGACACAAAACACGCCCTTTCATAAAGGGGGGAGTATTAGAGCATTATACCCATCCAAATAACATATAGATTAATTCTTATTTTTAACGCACCTCTCACAGCCTTTAATGACGCTTATTGACAGGCAAAATCAGAGTCTAACTTTGGATCTTTTAGATATTGCTTTCATGAGGATTTTCTCCAGTACATTGTTCTAAAGTCGCTGCCAGCACGTCGCCCGTTAATTTACTGTGACATGCAAAACAATTGTTGACACTTCAGACACTATCAAGTACCTCTAAAAGTATATTCACGCATTCACAGAGGTTTGATTCATGTTCAACACTGCTCGCCTTCTCGGTCTACTACTAAACGCCTTCACTGAGCGCGGTAGACTGTCGGGCGGCAAGCAACACTGAGTCGAACCAACAGAACAAAAAACCCGCGCCGCTGCGCGGGTTTTTTTATGCTCGCAGCACGGCGCCCCAGTACACGACAAGGACCCGAATCATGAGCCAGCAAGTCATTATTTTCGATACCACGTTACGTGATGGTGAACAGGCATTACAGGCCAGTCTGAGTGTTAAAGAGAAGCTGCAAATCGCACTGGCGCTGGAACGTATGGGTATCGACGTAATGGAAGTTGGCTTTCCGGTCTCTTCACCGGGTGATTTCGAATCGGTGCAGACCATTGCCCGCCAGGTGAAAAACAGCCGCGTCTGCGCCCTGGCCCGCTGCGTAGAGAAAGACATCGATGTGGCGGCAGAGTCGCTGAAAGTAGCCGAAGCGTTCCGTATCCACACGTTCATCGCTACCTCGCCGATGCATATCGCGACCAAACTGCGCAGTACCCTGGATGAGGTGATTGAGCGCGCTGTTTATATGGTGAAACGCGCACGTAACTATACGGACGACGTCGAGTTCTCCTGTGAAGATGCAGGCCGCACGCCAATTGAAGACCTGGCGCGTGTCGTGGAAGCCGCCATCAATGCCGGTGCAAAAACCATCAATATTCCTGACACCGTGGGCTACACCCTGCCCTTCGAATTCAGCAACATCATTACCGGTCTGTATGAACGCGTGCCGAACATTGATAAAGCGATTATTTCCGTCCACACCCATGACGATCTGGGGATGGCTGTCGGCAACGCTGTGGCGGCGGTAAACGCCGGAGCGCGTCAGGTTGAGGGCACGCTGAACGGTATCGGCGAGCGCGCTGGCAACTGCGCGCTGGAAGAGGTCATCATGGCGATCAAACTGCGCCAGGCGATGCTGAACGTGCATACCAACATCAACCACCACGAAATCTGGCGCACCAGTCAGACCGTGAGTCAGATCTGCAATATGCCGATCCCGGCCAACAAAGCGGTCATCGGTTCCGGCGCGTTCGCGCACTCGTCGGGCATCCACCAGGACGGCGTGCTGAAAAACCGCGAAAACTACGAAATTATGACCCCGGAGTCTATTGGCCTGAATCAGGTGCAGTTGAACCTGACCTCCCGCTCCGGGCGTGCGGCAGTCAAACATCGCATGGAAGAGATGGGCTATCACGAGAATGACTACAGCCTGGACGATCTGTACGCCGCCTTCCTGAAGCTGGCGGATAAAAAGGGTCAGGTATTTGACTATGACCTGGAGGCGCTGGCGTTCATCAACAAACAGCAGGAGGAGCCAGAGCATTTCCGTCTCGACTACTTCAGCGTGCAGTCAGGCTCCAATGACATTGCGACAGCGGCGGTGAAACTGGCCTGTGGCGATGAGGTGAAAGCTGAAGCCGCCAACGGTAACGGCCCGGTTGACGCGGTGTACCAGGCGATCAACCGCATCACCGACTACAACATTGAGCTGGTGAAATATGGCCTGAGCGCTAAAGGTCACGGTAAGGATGCCCTGGGCCAGGTCGATATCGTGGTGAACTATAACGGCCGCCGTTTCCACGGCATGGGCCTGACCACCGACATCGTCGAGTCGTCTGCCCGGGCGATGGTGCACGTGCTGAACAACATCTGGCGTGCCGGTGAAGTGGAAAAAGAGTTGCAACGCAAAGCACAAAATAAAGAACACAATCAGGAAACCGCGTGATGTCTAAAAATTATCATATTGCCGTTTTGCCGGGCGACGGAATTGGCCCGGAAGTGATGGCGCAAGCCCTGAAAGTACTGGAAGCCGTGCGTCAGCGCTTTGAAATACGCATTACCACCAGCCATTACGATGTGGGTGGTGTGGCTATCGATCGTCACGGCAACCCGCTGCCGCAGGCAACGGTGGAAGGCTGTGAGCAGGCAGACGCCATCCTGTTTGGCTCTGTCGGCGGCCCGAAATGGGAACATTTACCGCCAGCCCAGCAGCCGGAGCGTGGCGCCCTGCTGCCGCTGCGTAAACACTTCAAGTTGTTCAGTAATCTGCGTCCGGCGAAGTTGTACCAGGGGCTGGAAGCGTTCTGTCCACTGCGTGCCGACATCGCCGCTAACGGCTTCGACATTCTGTGCGTGCGTGAGCTGACCGGCGGCATCTATTTTGGCCAGCCGAAAGGGCGCGAAGGCAGCGGTATGCATGAAAAAGCGTTTGATACCGAGGTTTACCACCGCTTCGAAATCGAGCGCATTGCCCGTATCGCGTTTGAATCGGCCCGCAAGCGCCGCAGCAAAGTGACCTCTATAGATAAAGCAAACGTGCTGCAGACCTCGCTGCTGTGGCGCGAGATCGTTAATGAGATTGCCGGCGAATACCCGGATGTTGAGCTGGCGCATATGTATATCGACAACGCCACCATGCAGTTGATCAAAGATCCATCGCAGTTCGACGTGCTGCTGTGCTCCAACCTGTTCGGCGACATTCTCTCTGATGAGTGCGCGATGATCACCGGCTCGATGGGGATGCTGCCGTCAGCCAGCCTCAATGAGCAGGGCTTTGGCCTCTATGAGCCCGCGGGCGGCTCCGCGCCGGACATCGCCGGGAAAAACATTGCCAACCCGGTTGCGCAGATCCTGTCGCTGGCGCTGCTGCTGCGCTACAGCCTGGAAGCCGACGAGGCCGCCGCTGCCGTTGAGCGTGCCATTAACCGCGCGCTGGAAGAAGGCGTACGCACCCGCGATCTGGCCCGCGATGGCCAGGCAGTCAGCACCGATGAAATGGGCGACATCATCGCCCGCTATGTGGCCGAAGGGGTGTAATCATGGCAAAGACCTTATACCAAAAGCTGTTTGACGCTCACGTGGTGTATGAAGCGCCAAACGAGACGCCGCTGCTCTATATCGACCGTCACCTGGTGCATGAAGTGACCTCACCGCAGGCATTTGACGGCCTGCGCGCCCACGGTCGTCCGGTACGCCAGCCCGCGAAGACGTTTGCGACTATGGATCATAATGTATCGACCCAGACCAAAGACATCAACGCCTCCGGCGAGATGGCGCGTATCCAGATGCAGGAGCTGATTAAGAACTGCAACGAGTTTGGCGTTGAGCTGTACGACCTGAACCACCCGTATCAGGGCATCGTCCACGTGATGGGGCCGGAACAGGGCATTACCCTGCCCGGCATGACCATCGTCTGCGGCGACTCCCACACCGCCACCCACGGCGCGTTTGGTGCGCTGGCGTTTGGCATCGGCACCTCCGAAGTGGAGCACGTGCTGGCGACCCAGACCCTCAAGCAGGGCCGGGCTAAAACAATGAAGATCGAAGTTAACGGCGTGGCGGCACCGGGCATTACCGCAAAAGACATCGTGCTGGCGATCATTGGTAAAACGGGCAGCGCTGGCGGCACCGGCTATGTGGTGGAGTTCTGCGGCGACGCAATTCGCGCCCTGAGCATGGAAGGCCGCATGACCCTGTGCAACATGGCGATTGAGATGGGTGCCAAAGCCGGGCTGGTCGCACCGGATGAGATCACCTTCAACTATGTTAAAGGTCGTCTGCATGCGCCAAAGGGCAACGATTACGATGACGCGGTAGCGTACTGGAAAACCCTGCACACTGACGAAGGCGCACAGTTCGACAGCGTGGTCACGCTGCAGGCCGAGGAGATTGCACCGCAGGTGACATGGGGGACCAATCCCGGCCAGGTGATTTCTGTCACCGACGCCATTCCGGACCCGGCATCGTTCGCCGACCCGGTTGAGCGCGCCAGTGCGGAAAAAGCCCTCGCCTACATGGGCCTGAAACCCGGCGTACCGCTGACCGACGTCGCTATCGACAAGGTGTTTATCGGCTCCTGCACCAACTCACGCATCGAAGATTTACGTGCTGCGGCCGAGATTGCGAAAGGACGTAAAGTCGCCCCAGGCGTGCAGGCGCTGGTGGTGCCAGGCTCCGGCCCGGTAAAAGCCCAGGCCGAAGCCGAAGGGCTGGATAAGATTTTCATCGAAGCCGGTTTCGAATGGCGTTTACCGGGCTGCTCCATGTGCCTGGCGATGAACAACGACCGTCTGAACCCGGGCGAACGCTGCGCCTCAACCAGCAACCGTAATTTCGAAGGACGTCAGGGCCGCGGTGGCCGCACGCATCTGGTCAGCCCGGCAATGGCCGCCGCCGCCGCCGTAAGCGGGCATTTCGCTGATATTCGTGGCCTGAAATAAGGAGTTCACCATGGCAGAAAAATTTACCCAGCATACGGGCCTGGTCGTGCCTCTGGATGCCGCGAATGTTGATACCGACGCGATCATTCCGAAACAGTTTTTGCAGAAGGTAACCCGCACCGGCTTCGGCGCGCACCTGTTTAACGACTGGCGTTTTCTGGACGATAAAGGGGAGCAACCGAACCCTGAGTTTGTGCTTAATTTTCCGGAATATAAAGGCGCATCCATCCTGCTGGCGCGGGAAAACTTTGGTTGCGGCTCGTCGCGTGAGCATGCCCCCTGGGCACTGACCGACTACGGCTTTAAAGTGGTTATTGCCCCGAGCTTCGCCGATATTTTCTACGGCAACAGCTTTAATAACCAGCTGCTGCCGGTGAAACTCAGCGATGCGGAAGTCGATGAGATGTTTAGCCTGGTTAAGGCTCATCCGGGCATCCGTTTCGAAGTGGATCTCGAAGCCGAAGTGGTGAAGGCTGGTGACAAACAGTATCGCTTCAGTATCGATGCCTTTCGTCGTCACTGCATGCTTAACGGCCTCGACAGCATCGGCCTGACGCTGCAACACGACGATGCCATCAGCGCTTACGAGCAAAAACAGCCTGCGTTTATGGGATAAGGGTAATGGCCCGCGTCCTGCGGGCCATTACGAATGGGTGCATGAGCAGCACCTGCACCTGAAAAGAGGCGGGGATAGCTCCCCGCCAATGAGTTTAACGTCCGGCGTCGTAAGCCAGCTCTGCCACCAGTTCCATTTTTTCCTGTCTGAAGCGCAATTCACACAGCGAATCACGCACCATCCAGGTAAAGATCAGTAGCGTTATACAGATCGTCAATAGCCCCGGCAGCAATTTCCGTTTTCGCATCCAGCCTCCATATTGCTTTTCAGCGACAGGGAGACTACCCTCTCAGTGTTTGGGTGGTAGGGTAGTCCCCCACATCGATTTATAGTCGTGTGGGGCTTTCCACTGCCAGCCCTTCAGCACCGGCTTAAGGCCGACAGCCTCAGGCACCCGCAGCAACACTACCTTTTGCCGCTCCGCCTGTCAGAACCACGATTCCATTCTTCGAGCGTGCTTCCAGCAAATCACACGTCCTTTACCCGCATGGTCATCCCCAGCGTGACCACTGAAAGCGCGGCGATGGCCCAGTACACGGTGTGGTGTCCAAAACTTTCCGCCAGTCCGCCCTGAATGACCCCGGCCAGAATCACCCCGGTTGAAATACTGTTGGTAAACAGCGTGGTCGCCGAGCCGGCGCGGCCAGGCATCAGATCCTGAAACCACAGCATGCCTATCCCGGCAATAATGCCGATAAAGACGGCGTTAAACAGCTGCAGCAGCAGCAACGCTTCGCGGGTATGGAACAGGTTCAGCCCGAGATAAAACAGCACCCCTGATATCACCGCCGTGACCATCATGCGCCGTTTGCCAAAGCGCTTCACGTAATAGCCGGCCAGCAGCATCGCCGGGATCTCAAGCCCGGCGGCCGTGCCCATCAGCAGCCCGGCGAGCGTATCCGGCAGGCCCAGTTCGCTGCTGATCCACAGCGGCATATCGATGATGTACATGGTGTTGCAGGTCCACATCAGCGTGGAGGCAATAAACAGCAGGCGCACGTTTTTATCTTTCCAGCCGCTGACCTCGGTAATCGCCATATCGGCGGGTTGTTCGAGGCGCTCCACGCTCGGGAGAGAAAACGCAATCAGGGCGAGGCTGACAGCAAAGATGCCGACAGCGATCAGAAACATGGTGGTGAAGCCGTAATTAAGCGCGAGGGTAAACGCCAGCGGCGGACCAATCACCCAGGCCAGCGACAGCTGGGCGCGCATGATCGAGCTGAACATCACTACTTCCCGGGCTGAGCGGTCAGCATACTCGCGCGCCAGCGCAAACACCTGCGGCATGGCGGTATTGGCAATGGAGGCCAGCAGCACGCCGCAGGTAATGAGCGTCAGGTAGTGACGGTTGAAAGCGAACAACAAAGCGTTGCCGATTGCCATCAGGCAACAGAACATGATCAGTTTCCGGCGATCCCCCTGCCGATCGGAACGCCGCGCCAGCCACAGGCTGACGCCTATCCCGGCGATGGCGTTAACGGTATAAAACAGACCAACCCAGACCGGACGCGCGCCCACCTCGCGGCTTAAAAACAGACTCAGCGTCGGAGCCTGCAGCGCACCCGCAATGCCCATCATAAAAGAGACCAGCATGAACGCGACGTAAACCCGGTTCAGGCGGCGGCCTTTGGTTAAAAACCAACGCATTGGCGATCCTTGTGCTTAAAAAAGAGGAAAGGGGAAATGATAAACGAAAAAAGCCAGCAGTAGCATACTGCTGGCGGGTGTTCGATAACACCAATACTCAGTCACACATGACGATTGCGATCGGGATAAACGGGCCGGGCGGTAACCTCCCACTGCATCAGATCCTCCAGCATCCGCACGCGTTGTATTGCGCTCAGGCGTGCCAGCCATGAGGGCGAAACGTGCTGCGTGGCGGAGAAATAGCGCTGCCAGAATACTTTTGCAGAAGACCTGTTCATCATTACCTCCTCGCTTTCATCGCCGCTAAGTATTGGCGTAATATGAGGATAATTAAATTGATGAATTTCCCGGCAGGAGTTCCCCTTTTATGTCCTCGGCGCGTCTGCAACAACAGTTTATCCGTCTCTGGCAGTGCTGCGACGGGCAACCTCAGCACACCACGCTCAGCGAACTCGCCGACAGGCTTGCCTGCTCGCGACGTCATATGCGTAACCTGCTCAATGCCATGCAGGCCGAGGGCTGGCTTGCCTGGCAGGCCGAAGCCGGGCGCGGGAAGCGATCCACCCTCACCTTTCTCTACACCGGCCTGGCGCTTCAGCAGCAGCGGGCTGACGACCTGCTGGAGCAGGATAAGCTCGACCAGCTGATGCAGATCGTGGGCGACAAAGCAGCGGTGCGCCGCATGGTGGTTTCGCATCTTGGCCGCAGCTTCCGTCAGGGCAAACATATTCTTCGCGTGCTCTACTACCGTCCGCTGCAGAACCTGCTGCCGGGCAGCGCGCTACGCCGCTCTGAAACCCATATCGTGCGCCAGATCTTCAGCGCCCTGACGCTGATAAACGAGGAAAACGGGGAAATCGAAGCGGATATCGCGCACCACTGGCAGCAGATCTCCCCGCTGCACTGGCGTTTTTTCCTGCGCCCCGGCGTTCATTTTCATCATGGCCGCGAGCTGGAGATGCAGGACGTTATCGCCTCGCTGACGCGCATCCGCACCCAGCCGCTGTTCACGCATATTACTGATATGTCTTCCCCCACCGCATGGACACTGGATATTCATCTCAGCCAGCCGGACAAATGGCTGCCGTGGCTGATGGGCAGCGTGGCGACCATGATCCTGCCGCAGGAGTGGCCCTCCATGCCCAACTACGCCAGCCGCCCGGTGGGCACCGGCCCCTATGCCGTGGTGCGCAACAATAATACCCAGCTGAAAATCCACGCCTTCGACGACTATTTCGGCTACCGGGCGCTCATCGACGAAGTTAACTTCTGGGTGCTGCCGGATATCAGCGAAGAAGTGAGCAGCGGCGTGCATCTGGAAGGCGCGAGCGACGATGAGAAAGCCGTGGAAACCCGCCTTGAAGAGGGCTGCTACTATCTGCTGTTTGATTCGCGCTCCCGCTGCGGGGCAAACAGCGCAGTGCGACGCTGGTTAAGCCAGGTGCTCTCTCCGGTGAATCTCATTTATCACGCCGCCAGAAGCAACCAGCGCTACTGGTTCCCGGCCTATGGGCTGCTGCCGCGCTGGCACCATACCCCGCAGAAAGCAGATTATCCGCCGCCTGCCGGTCTCGAAAGCCTGACCCTGACCTTCTACCGCGACCATGTCGAGCACCGCGTTATCGCCCAGGTGATGGAAACCCTGCTGGCAGAACATCAGGTGTGCCTCATCATTAACGAGGTGAGCTATGAAGCCTGGCATCAGGGCGACGAGGTGAGCGATCTGTGGCTCAACAGCGCTAACTTTACGCTGCCGCTGGAGTTCTCACTGTTTGCCCATCTGTATGAGATGCCGCTGATGCACAACTGTATTCCCATCGACTGGCAGGAGGATGCCAGACGCTGGCGCGCCGGAGAGCTTGCCTTGCCGGAGTGGTGCCAGCAGCGCGTGGAACAGCTTGATATCTTTCCTCTGATTCACCACTGGCTGACCATCCAGGGCCAGCGCAGCATGCGTGGGGTACGCATGAACACGCTAGGCTGGTTTGACTTCAAATCGGCATGGTTTGCCCCACCGGAGCCTTAACGCCGCCTTAGGGAATAATTGACGGGCCACTTTCAATAATTAACCAAATCATTACAATGCAAGACGTTCTCAACGGGGTGCCCTGTCAACCGACCGGCGCTGAGATAATACCCGTCGAACCTGATCCGGATAACGCCGGCGAAGGGATTTGAGGCTGCTGCTCAAAATCCTTTGCCCCCTGAATGAAAGGTGCAAAGTGCTGAAAAAACTTCTCCCCCTGCTGGCCCTGCTCGCCGCGCCCGCTTTCGCGAAGCCTGTTTTAACCGTTTATACCTACGACTCTTTTGCTGCCGACTGGGGCCCTGGCCCGACGGTGAAAAAGGCATTCGAAGCCGACTGCAACTGCGAACTGAAGCTGGTGGCGCTGGAAGACGGCGTGTCGCTGCTTAACCGCCTGCGTATGGAAGGCAAAAACAGCAAGGCCGATGTGGTACTGGGCCTCGACAACAACCTGCTGGCGGCGGCCACGCAAACCGGGCTGTTCGCCAGAAGCGGCATTCCCGCCAGCGCGGTCAGCGTTCCCGGCGGCTGGAACAACGACACCTTCGTGCCGTTCGACTACGGCTGGTTCGCCTTCGTGTATGACAAAACCAAAGTGAAAAACCCGCCGAAAAGCCTGAAGGAGCTGGTGGAGAGTGACCAGAAATGGCGCGTTATTTACCAGGACCCGCGCACCAGCACGCCGGGCCTCGGGCTGCTGCTGTGGATGCAAAAAGTGTATGGCGATAAAGCGCCCGAGGCGTGGCAGAAGCTGGCGGCGAAAACCATCACCGTCACCAAAGGCTGGAGCGAAGCCTACGGCCTGTTCCTGAAAGGTGAGAGCGACCTGGTGCTGAGCTACACCACGTCCCCGGCGTATCACATCATCGAAGAGAAAAAAGAGCATATCGCCGCGGCAAACTTCAGCGAAGGACACTATCTGCAGGTTGAAGTGGCCGGGCGTCTCGCTGCCAGCAAGCAGCCGGAACTGGCGGATAAATTCATGAAGTTTATGCTCACCCCGGCGTTCCAGCAGGCGATCCCCACCGGAAACTGGATGTATCCGGTCAGCAACGTGACGCTGCCGGAGGGCTTTACCTCGCTGGTTAAACCCCAGACCACGCTGGAATACTCTGCCGATGAGGTCGCCGCCCAGCGCGCCGCCTGGATTAGCGAATGGCAACGCGCCGTCAGCCGCTAATCCCGGGCTGGATGTGGCCGGGGCTGTGTGCCGCCACGCTGCTGGTGGCGGTGGCGCTGGCTGCGTTCGGCGCGCTGTGGTTTAACGCACCGCACGGCGACGCCTTCGCCGTGCTGCACGACAGCTATCTCTGGCACGTGGTGCGTTTCTCATTCTGGCAGGCGTTTCTCTCCGCCCTGCTTTCGGTGGTTCCCGCCATATTCCTCGCCCGCGCCCTGTACCGCCGGCGCTTTCCGGGGCGCGAGGCGCTGCTGCGGCTGTGCGCCATGACGCTGGTACTGCCGGTGCTGGTGGCGGTGTTCGGCATTCTCAGCGTGTACGGGCGTCAGGGCTGGCTGGCGACACTCTGCGCCTGGGCGGGCATTGAGTGGCGCTTCTCGCCCTATGGCCTGCAGGGGATCCTGCTGGCGCATGTCTTTTTCAACCTGCCGATGGCGACCCGTCTGCTGCTGCTGGCACTGGAGCAGATCCCCGGCGAGCAACGACAAATTGCCGCCCAGCTGGATATGCGCGGCTGGCATTTCTTCCGCTACGTCGAGTGGCCCTGGCTGCGACGACAGATCGCCCCGACGGCGGCGCTGATCTTTATGCTCTGTTTCGCCAGCTTTGCCACGGTGCTGTCGCTCGGCGGCGGGCCGCAGGCAACCACCATCGAGCTGGCTATCTTCCAGGCGCTCAGCTACGACTACGATCCGGCGCGTGCTGCGCTGCTGGCGCTGTTGCAGATGATCTGCTGTCTTGGCCTGGTGATGCTCAGTCAGCGGCTCAGCAACGCGATCCCGGTGGGCAGCAATGCGGTGTCGGGCTGGCGCAATCCGCAGGACAGCCTGCGCAGCTGCCTGTGCGACGGCGCGTTGATAAGCCTTGCGCTGCTGCTGCTGTTGCCACCGCTGCTGGCAGTGATTGTTGACGGGCTCAACCGCAGCGTGAGTCATGTACTGGCCGACCCGCTGCTGTGGCAGGCGCTGTTGACGTCTCTGCGCATCGCCCTCGGAGCCGGGCTGCTCTGCGTGGTGCTTACCCTGATGCTGCTGTGGAGCGCGCGCGAGCTGCGGCTGCGCCAGCGGGTGATGGCGGGCCAGATGCTGGAGCTGAGCGGTATGTTGATCCTCGCCATGCCCGGCATCGTGCTGGCAACCGGCTTCTTTCTGCTGCTCAACGCCAGCATCGGTTTGCCACAGCAGGCGGACGCGATTGTGATTTTCACCAATGCCCTGATGGCCGTGCCTTATGCCATGAAGGTGCTCGATCACCCGATGCGCGATATCGCCGCCCGCTACGGGTTGCTGTGTCAGTCGCTGGACTTGCGCGGCCTTAACCGCCTGCGCTGGCTCGAATGGCGCGCCCTGCGGGGGCCGCTGGGCCAGGCGCTGGCGTTTGCCTGCGTGCTCTCCATCGGCGACTTTGGCGTGGTGGCGCTGTTCGGCAATGCCGATTTCCGCACCCTGCCATTTTATCTCTATCAGCAAATCGGCTCCTACCGCAGCGAGGATGGAGCGGTCACCGCCCTGCTGCTGCTGCTGCTCTGCTTCCTGCTGTTTACTGCAATCGAAAAACTCCCGGGGCGCCATGCTGACTCTCACTGATGTAACCTGGCTGTATCAACATCTGCCCCTGCGCTTCAACCTGCATCTCAACGCCGGGGAACGCGTGGCGGTGCTCGGCCCGAGCGGGGCCGGAAAAAGCACGCTGCTGAGCCTGGTGGCGGGCTTTCTGGAGCCGGCCTCCGGCAGTATCAGGCTAAACGGCGCGGACCATACCCATACGCCGCCGGCGCAGCGCCCGGTGTCGATGCTATTTCAGGAAAATAACCTGTTTACCCACCTGACGGTGCGCCAGAACATCGGGCTCGGTCTGCATCCGGGACTGAAGCTTAACGCCGACCAGCGCGCCCGGCTGGAAACGATCGCACGCCAGATGGCGATCGATACCCTGCTCGATAGGCTGCCCGGTCAGCTCTCCGGCGGTCAGCGTCAGCGTGTGGCACTGGCGCGCTGCCTGGTACGCGAACAGCCCGTGCTGTTGCTGGATGAGCCGTTTTCCGCCCTCGATCCGGCACTGCGCCAGGAGATGCTCTCGCTGCTGGAGACGCTGTGTGAACGCCAGCAGCTGACGCTGTTAATGGTGTCCCACAGCATTGAAGACGCAGAGCGCATCGCGCCCCGCAGCGTGGTAGTGGTGGATGGCCGCATCGCCTGGGACGGCGACACGGGTGCGCTGGTGCGCGGTGAAACCAGCGCGTCGGCGCTGTTAGGTATCGCGCCTCAGTGAGCGCCGCTGAGTACTTTTCCAAGAATGCGCAGGTAAACCGGCATCAGCGGATGGCTCTGGATGACTACCAGTGCGCCGACGGCAACGGCCGTGATCAGCGGCGCCAGCCAGTGCAGCCGGGCGCGCGGCAGGTACGCCGTCAGCCTGTCGCTGCCGGATTTTCCGCTGCGCCACCAGCGCCAGCACAGCCAGGCGGCAATCCACAGCAGTAAGCCAACCCCCAACAGCAGCCACTTAAACCAGCCGCTTTGCATGTCATCGGGGATATCGATCGCTGCCCCGGCGAGGATACCGGGCAGGAAGTAGAACGGCGGCCAGAACACGCAGCCGATCACGTTCGGCAGAATGAATTTGCGTACCGGCAGATCGAGCATCCCGGCCACCATCGGCACCAGCGGACGCGTCGGGCCAACAAAACGCCCGACCAGAATAGTGAACATGCTGTGCTGGTGCAGCGCGTGCTCGGTTTTATCGAGCAGCGCTTTGTTTTTCTTCAGGAATGACCAGCGATGCAGCGGCTTTTTGAAACGCCAGCCGATGCCGAACGAGATCCAGTCACCGAGGAAACAGCCGATGATGCCCGCCGCCCATGCCTGATAGAAATTGACCTCGCCGCTGCCAATCAGCGCGCCGAGGCCCGCCATCAGCACCGTACCCGGCAGCAGCAGCCCCACCAGCGCCAGCGATTCGAGAAACGCCACCAGCGCCACGGCAATCAGCGAATACGTCACAGACTGCGTAATAAAGTGATTCAGGAAAGCTTCCATAACGTATCCGTTAGTTGAAGGAAGGGGGATTCTGCTGAGCGCGCCGCGCCCCGTCAAGCTCCCGGCCTCCTGAAATCCGGTGCGGTGGTAAGATTTTGTTGCTGATTAGCCTTTCGTTTAGCTACGCTTGCTCACACCCGGCGCGAAACTCGCTCGGACTGGCACCGGTGCATTTTTTAAACACCCGTGAAAAGTAGAGCTGATCTTCAAACCCGACGTTGCGCCCGACGCTGGCGACCGGCATACGCGTGGTGCTCAGTAACAGTTTAGCCTGGCTGATGCGCTGATCCTCGCGCCAGCTCAACACGCTGACGCCAAGCTGCTGGCGAAACAGATGCGAGAGCCGCGACGGCGACAGGCAGACGTGCTGCGCCACGCCCGCAATATCAAAGTTGCTGTCGGCCAGGTGATCGCTGATGTACTGACATGCATCGCGCACCCGGTGGTCGAGCGGCGCTTTGAGCGACTCGCTGATCGCTTCCACACGACGCAGCAGCATCTGCTCCAGCAGGTTGATCGCCAGCAGTTCCGAGTAACGTCCCTGCCCCTGAGCGGCGTCAATGATCTGCTGGAACAGCCCGGCAAACTGCGCGGCCTGCGTTTCCTCCGGCCGGAAAAAGCCGGTATGGGCAAAGATGGCTGGCCAGTTAAGCCACTCGTGCCAGTAAGCGCGCGGACGGAAATAGACCCACTGGTGATACCACTCCTGCGCGCCTGGGCTGCGTCCGTAGTGATGGATTTCGCCGGGTGGGAACAGCAGGATATCGCCGGGCTTGCAGATAAACTGCTGCCCCTGGTTTTTCACTACCCCCTCGCCACGCACCGTCAGATTGAGAATAAACCCTTTCATGCCCAGCGGCCGGTCGATGAAAAAGTCGAGGTAGCCGCCCGCTTCGATGGGCGTCAGCCCGGCAACCAGATGGGCATTGAACGAGTAGCCCGGCAGCAGCGGATCGTTTTGCATTTCAGCCATAATGTGCATCGCTCCAGCGTTAAATAAGGAAACCAATTGTCCATATCCCGCCCCGCCACTGCCTGTGCCCGCCTGCCGGGCCGGCATGGCGTTATCCATGCGGGATAAGTCCGTTTAAACGCAGTAATTCATTCCCTGAAGCCCCTGAAACAGCACGAAAACGGAGTAACAGAAGTGTCTATAACCGCGGCAGAAATGTCCACATCGAATATTTGCGTGACGTCACAGTTTGCTAACCCATAGCATTTTCGTCCATAAGATAAGCCAATTTCCCCTGACGGTTTCCGGCCCTGAAAACTACTGTTCATCCATGTCTGTTTGTTCATGGAGCAATGAAAGATGGCAATCGCCCTTGGCCTGGATTTTGGTAGTGATTCGGTACGCGCCCTGGCTGTAGACTGCGCGACCGGTGCGGAGCTGGCCACTGCGGTTGAGTGGTATCCGCGTTGGATGGAAGGTCGCTTCTGCGATGCGCCCCACAATCAGTTTCGTCATCACCCCCTCGATTACATCGATTCGATGGAAAAATCGCTGCTGGCGGTGCTCGACCAGTTACCGGATGACGCCCGCACGCAGATCGTTGGTATCGGCGTCGACAGCACCGGGTCAACCCCTGCGCCCATTGACGACGACGGCTACGTGCTGGCGCTGCGCCCGGAGTTTGCCGACAACCCGAACGCGATGTTTGTCCTGTGGAAGGATCACACGGCGGTAGAAGAGGCCGAAGCCATCACCCGCCTGTGCCACCAGCCGGGTAAGGCCGACTATTCGCGCTATATCGGCGGAATTTATTCCAGCGAATGGTTCTGGGCCAAGATTCTGCACGTTACCCGCACCGATGCGGCCGTGGCGCAGGCAGCGTCCTCCTGGATCGAACTGTGCGACTGGGTACCGGCCCTGCTCTCCGGCACCACGCGCCCGGCGGACATTCGCCGCGGCCGCTGCAGCGCCGGCCATAAATCCCTGTGGCATGAGAGCTGGGGCGGTCTGCCGCCGGCCAGCTTCTTTGACGAGCTGGACCCGATCCTCAATCAGAATCTCGTCTACCCGATGTTCACCGACACCTGGACGGCAGACGTTCCGGTGGGGAATCTCAGCCCGGAGTGGGCCGCACGTCTGGGCCTGCCGGAGAGCGTGGTGATTTCGGGCGGCGCGTTTGACTGCCATATGGGCGCGGTCGGCGCGGGCGCGCAACCCAATACCCTGGTAAAAGTCATCGGCACCTCAACCTGCGACATCCTGACGGCGGATTACCCGAGCGTCGGCGACCGTGCAGTGAAGGGCATTTGCGGCCAGGTGGATGGCAGCGTCACGCCGGGATTTATCGGTCTTGAGGCGGGCCAGTCGGCCTTTGGCGATATCTATGCCTGGTTTGGCCGCGTGCTCGGCTGGCCGCTGGATGAGCTGGCAGCCCAGCATCCTGAGCTGCGCGAGCAGATCGCCGCCAGTAAGAAAGCGCTGCTGCCTGCCCTGACCGCCGCCTGGGCCAAACAGCCGTCGCTCGAACACCTGCCGGTAGTGCTTGACTGGTTTAACGGGCGCCGCACGCCGTTTGCCAATCAGCGCCTGAAGGGCGTGATCACCGACCTGAGTCTGGCTACCGATGCACCGGCGCTGTTTGGCGGCCTGGTTGCGGCTACCGCTTTCGGCGCCCGCGCCATCATGGAGTGTTTCACCGAGCAGGGCATCGCGGTCAATAACGTGATGGCCCTCGGCGGCATCGCGCGTAAAAACCCGGTCATCATGCAGGCCTGCTGCGACGTGCTGAACCGCCCACTGCAGATTGTCGCCTCGGATCAGTGCTGCGCGCTGGGTGCGGCGATCTTCGCCGCCGTGGCGGCTGGGGTACACAGCGACATTCCTGCCGCCCAGCAGGTGATGGCAAGCCGTATCGAAAATACGCTTCAGCCCGACGCCGCTCAGGCAGCCCGTTTCCAGCGCCTCTACCACCGCTATCAGCAGTGGGCGAAGAGCGCAGAGCAACACTACTCCCCTTCCGCTACGTCACAGCCTGTTGCCGCAGGCCAGAACGCCCTGACACATTAAGGACAAGATAATGAGCATTTTTTCTCAATATGAAGTGTGGTTCGTCATTGGTAGTCAGCATCTTTATGGCCCGGAAACCCTGCGCCAGGTGAACGACCATGCCAGCCAGGTGGTGAACGCGCTGAATGCCGAAGCGAATCTGCCCTGCAAGCTGGTACTGAAACCGCTGGGCACCACGCCGGATGAGATCACCGCCATCTGCCGCGAAGCGAACCATGACGAGCAGTGCGCGGGTCTTGTGGTGTGGCTGCACACCTTCTCGCCGGCAAAAATGTGGATTAACGGCCTGAGCATCCTGAATAAACCGCTGCTGCAGTTCCATACCCAGTTCAACGCCCAGATCCCGTGGGGCAGCATCGATATGGACTTTATGAACCTGAACCAGACCGCGCACGGCGGCCGTGAGTTCGGTTTCATCGGTGCCCGTATGCGCCTGCAGCACAGCGTGGTGACCGGGCACTGGCAGGATAAAGAGGCGCAAAAACGTCTTGGTGCCTGGGTGCGCCAGGCGGTATCGAAGCAGGACACTCGCCAGCTGAAAGTGGCGCGCTTTGGCGACAACATGCGTGAAGTGGCGGTTACCGAAGGGGATAAAGTCGCAGCGCAGATCAAGTTTGGTTTCTCGGTTAACACCTGGGGCGTCGGCGATCTGGTGGCGGTAGTCAACGAGGTGAGCGAGGGCGATATCAATGCGCTGATCGACGAGTATGAAAGCAGCTATCGCCTGACCGCCGCCGCGCAGGTGAACGGCGACAAGCGTCAGAACGTCATTGACGCTGCGCGCATTGAGCTGGGCATTAAGCGCTTCCTGGAACAGGGCGGCTTCCACGCCTTTACCACCACCTTTGAAGATCTGCACGGCCTGAAACAGCTGCCGGGGCTGGCGGTTCAGCGCCTGATGCAGCAGGGCTACGGCTTCGCCGGGGAAGGCGACTGGAAAACCGCGGCGCTGCTGCGCATCATGAAAGTGATGGCCGCAGGCCTGCCGGGCGGCACCTCCTTTATGGAGGATTACACCTACAACTTCGAGTCCGGCAACGACCTGGTGCTCGGCTCGCACATGCTGGAAGTGTGCCCGACCATCGCCACTGACGAAAAACCAATCCTGGACGTGCAGTATCTGGGCATCGGCGGCAAAGCCGATCCGGCGCGCCTGATCTTCTCTACCACTACCGGTCCGGCGATCAACGCCAGCCTGATCGATCTCGGCGATCGCTTCCGCCTGCTGGTTAACTGCGTGGACGCGGTGCCAACCCCTCACGATCTGCCGAAGCTGCCGGTGGCGAACGCCCTGTGGAAAGCGCAGCCGGATCTGCCGACGGCATCCGAAGCCTGGATCCTCGCGGGCGGTGCGCACCATACGGTGTTCAGCCAGTCGCTGAACCTCGATGACATGCGCCTGTTTGCAGAGCTGCACGGCATTGAAGTGGCGGTGATCGACAATGATACGCGCCTGCCGGCGTTCAAGGATGCGCTGCGCTGGAACGAGATCTACTACGGCCTGAAACGCTAATTCCCTGCGTTTCACTTCCGGCGGGCTGGCTACGTGTCGCCCGCCGCACGGCTAACACGGTGGAGCGCCGCTGCGCATCCACCCTGCAACATTTGAGGTTTCACTATGTTTGAAGAGTTGAAGCGCCAGGTGCTGGAGGCGAATCTGGCTCTGCCGCAGCATAATCTGGTCACCCTCACCTGGGGCAACGTCAGCGCCGTCGATCGCGAGCGCGGCGTGCTGATCATTAAACCTTCCGGCGTGGATTATACCGTGATGCGCGCTGAGGATATGGTGGTGGTGAGTCTGGAAACCGGCGAGGTGGTGGAAGGCACCAAAAAGCCCTCCTCCGATACCCCTACTCATCGCCTGCTGTATCAGGCATTCCCTGCCATTGGCGGCATCGTGCATACCCATTCGCGCCATGCCACCATCTGGGCGCAGGCTGGCTTGCCCGTGCCCGCCACGGGCACGACTCACGCCGACTATTTCTACGGTCCGGTGCCCTGCACCCGTAAGATGACCGAGGAAGAGATCAACGGCGAGTACGAATGGGAAACCGGCGCGGTGATTGTCGAAACCTTCCGCGATGCAGGCATCGATCCGGCGCAGATGCCTGGCGTACTGGTGCACTCCCACGGCCCCTTTACCTGGGGCAAAGACGCCGCCGACGCGGTTCATAACGCCATCGTGCTGGAAGAGATCGCCTATATGGGGATCTTCGCCCGCCAGCTCGCCCCACAGCTTCCCGCCATGCAGCAGACCCTGCTGGATAAACACTACCTGCGCAAGCACGGCGCGAAAGCGTATTACGGTCAGTAATTACAAAGCCTGTAACCTGTTACAGGCTTCTGATTTTTTGTCTGCTTTGCTCATATTGCCGAACAGAAATATGTGGTAAATCACTGCTTCATAATTTCTCAAGGAATGAGCAAATGAACGTATGCTTTGCCGTTCGTATTCTCAGCGGGGTTCTCCTCGCCTTTTATCTGTTTAACGTCTGGTCTGTTTATCATTTCAGTCAAACGACGCAAACTCGTCCTGCTGACTGCGTTATTATTCTCGGCGCAGGTATCGCGGGTTCTCATCCATCCCCGGTATTTCGCGAGCGCCTTGAGCATGCCATCACGCTTTATCGTCTGGGATATGTAAAAAAAGCGATTGTAACCGGAGGTTTTTCTCCAGGAAATTCGATGTCAGACGCTGCGACAGGCCAGCACTATCTGATTGCACACGGCGTCCCTGCTAAGGATATTTACATTGAGCAACAGTCACGAGTAACGCGTGAGAATCTACGCTATGCCCATGTAATAATGCGCAAAAAGCATTTTCGCACAGCATTGATCGTCAGCGATCCCTTACATATGAAACGCGCCATGTTAATTGCCCGTGACGCCGGGATAGCGGCATTCTCTTCACCGACACCCTCCTCCCGCTTTCGCACGCTCAACGCGCAGTTGCCTTTTCTGTTGCGGGAAGCTTTTTATTACTCAGGCTATCAACCTGTCAGATACTTCGTAGCACTACGCAATACTGTACAAAACCCCAGCACCTTCCCCTGAAACAGGCTATACTCCCCGCTGGTTTGACTGACTGAGAGAGCAGCGTGTCACAGGCGCGTCAGGGCTTTATTCTTACCCGCCACTGGCGGGATACCCCGCAGGGTACCGAAGTGGAATTCTGGCTGGCGACCGACGCCGGGCCGCTTAAGGTTGTGCTCCCGCCGCAGGAATCGGTGGCGTTTATTCCCGAGCGTCAGCGCGCTGAGGTTGAAGGGCTGCTGGCGGGCGAAAAAGGCGTGCGCCTCACGCCGCTCGGCCTCAGGGATTTTCACCGTCAGCCGGTGTTCGGCCTCTACTGTAATCAGCATCGTCAGCTGATGCGGCTGGAAAAGCTGCTGCGCGAGAACGGCATCACGGTGTATGAAGGTGACGTTCGTCCTCCGGAGCGGTTCCTGATGGAGCGGTTCATTACCGCCCCGGTGTGGGTGGATGGCGAGCCGCGCGGCGATACGCTGATGAATGCCCGCCTGAAGCCTGCGCCTGAGTATCGCCCACCGCTGAAGTGGGTGTCGCTGGATATTGAAACTACACGTCACGGTGAAGTCACCTGCATCGGCCTGGAAGGCTGTGGCGATCGGGTGGTGTTTATGCTCGGGCCGGAAAACGGGGCCACGCGCACCCTGAATTTCCGGCTGGAGTACCTCGCCAGCCGTCCGCAGATGCTGCAGCGGCTCAACGCCTGGTTTGCCGAGTACGATCCCGATGTGATTATCGGCTGGAACCTGGTGCAGTTCGACCTGCGGGTGCTGCAGAAACACGCCGAGCGCTACGGCGTGCCGCTGACCTGGGGGCGCGGTAACCTTCCACTGGAGTGGCGCGAGCACGGTTTCAAGAACGGCGTGTTCTTCGCCCAGGCGGCGGGCAGGCTGATCATCGACGGCATTGAAGCGCTGAAATCCGCATTCTGGAACTTCTCCTCGTTCTCGCTGGAGAGCGTTTCACAGGAGTTGCTTGGCGAAGGGAAATCCATCGACGATCCCTGGCATCGTATGGATGAGATTGAGCGCCGCTTCAATGAAGACAAACCCGCACTGGCGATCTACAACCTGAAAGACTGCGAGCTGGTGACGCGCATCTTCCATAAAACCGAGCTGATGCCGTTTTTG
This sequence comes from Siccibacter colletis, assembly GCF_000696575.1. Classification (GTDB taxonomy): domain Bacteria; phylum Pseudomonadota; class Gammaproteobacteria; order Enterobacterales; family Enterobacteriaceae; genus Siccibacter; species Siccibacter colletis. The sequence continues at coordinate 155,806 of NZ_JMSQ01000001.1, forward strand.
CTGGAGCGCGCGACGGTCAACGGTCTGCCGGTCGACCGTCACGGCGGCTCGGTAGCAGCATTCAGCCACCTCTATTTTCCGCGCATGCACCGTGCCGGCTATGTGGCACCCAATCTCGGCGATGTCCCGCCCCAGCCCAGTCCCGGCGGCTACGTCATGGACTCGCGCCCCGGCCTGTACGATTCGGTACTGGTGCTGGACTACAAAAGCCTTTATCCGTCGATTATCCGCACCTTTCTGATTGACCCGGTCGGGCTGGTTGAAGGAATGGCGCAACCGGAGCCGGAAAAGAGCGTCGAAGGTTTTCTCGGAGCCTGGTTTGGACGTGAGACGCACTGCCTGCCGGAGATCGTCAGCCAGATCTGGCACGGACGCGAAGAGGCCAAACGCCAGGGCAACAAGCCCCTCTCCCAGGCCTTAAAGATCATTATGAACGCCTTCTATGGCGTGCTCGGCACCAGCGCCTGTCGCTTCTTCGATCCGCGCCTCGCTTCCTCTATTACCATGCGCGGTCACGCCATCATGCTGCAGACCAAAGCGCTGATTGAAAGCCAGGGCTATAACGTGATTTACGGCGACACTGACTCCACCTTCGTCTGGCTGAAACAGGCCCACAGCGAGGCGGACGCGGCACGTATCGGCCAGCAGCTGGTGGAGCACGTCAACGCCTGGTGGAAAGCCCATCTGCGCAGCGAATACGGCCTTGAAAGCGCGCTGGAGCTGGAGTACGAAACCCACTTCTGCCGTTTTCTGATGCCAACCATTCGCGGGGCGGAAACCGGCAGCAAGAAGCGCTATGCCGGGCTGATTCAGGAGGGCGACAGCCAGCGCATGGTGTTTAAGGGGCTGGAAACCGTGCGCACCGACTGGACGCCGCTGGCGCAGCAGTTTCAGCAGAACCTGTATCTGCGTATTTTCCGCCGCGAGCCGTATCAGGAGTATGTGCGCGAAACCATTCGCCAGCTGATGGAGGGCGAGCTGGACGGGCAACTGGTTTACCGCAAGCGGCTGCGTCGCCCGCTCAGCGAATACCAGCGCAACGTACCACCGCACGTGCGCGCCGCCCGGCTGGCAGACGAAGAGAATGCGCGCCGCGGTCGCCCGCCTCAGTATCAGAACCGAGGCAGCATCAAATACGTCTGGACCACCAGCGGCCCGGAGCCGGTGGATTACCAGCGCTCGCCACTGGATTATGAACACTATCTGACGAAGCAACTTCAGCCGGTGGCCGAAGGGATACTCCCTTTCACCGCCGATGATTTTGCTACACTTATGACAGGGCAGCTGGGGCTTTTTTGACAGGTGACGAATCCATTGCCTTCCAGTACCATAGCGCCCTTTCCAATCCAGGTTCCTTTTCTGACGGTCCGCCACTCGTGGTGGAGGTCATACTTTTGCCTGAAATTTGCTACTGAATAGAGCCGAATACTTATGCCATTTACCCTTGGTCAACGTTGGATCAGCGATACCGAAAGCGAACTGGGTCTGGGCACTGTAGTCGCGATAGATGCGCGCATGGTGACCCTGCTTTTCCCTGCCACCGGTGAAAATCGTCTGTATGCCCGAAATGACTCCCCTATCACCCGCGTGATGTTCAATCCGGGTGACACAGTCACCAGCCATGAAGGCTGGGAGCTGAAAGTCGATGACGTTAAGGAAGAGAATGGCCTGCTCGCCTATACCGGTACCCGCCTGGACACTCAGGAGAGCGGCGTCACGCTGCGTGAAGTGCTGCTCGACAGCAAACTGGTATTCAGTAAACCCCAGGATCGCCTGTTCGCCGGTCAGCTTGACCGTATGGATCGCTTTGCGCTGCGTTACCGCGCCCGTAAATACCAGAGCGAACAGTACCGTATGCCCTGGAGCGGCCTGCGCGGCCAGCGCACCAACCTTATCCCGCACCAGCTGAATATCGCCCATGACGTGGGCCGTCGCCACGCACCGCGCGTGCTGCTGGCAGATGAAGTCGGGCTGGGTAAAACCATTGAAGCCGGGATGATCCTGCATCAGCAGCTGCTCTCTGGTGCCGCCGAACGCGTGCTGATCGTGGTACCGGAAACCCTGCAACATCAGTGGCTGGTGGAGATGCTGCGTCGCTTCAACCTGCGCTTTGCGCTGTTTGATGACGAGCGCTATGCCGAAGCCGCCCACGACGCCGATAACCCGTTTGAAACCGAACAACTGGTGATCTGCTCGCTGGATTTCGTGCGCCGCAACAAGCAGCGCCTGGAGCACCTGTGCGAAGCCGAGTGGGATCTGCTGGTGGTGGACGAAGCGCATCACCTGGTGTGGAGCGTGGATGAGCCAAGCCGTGAATATCTGGCAATTGAACAGCTGGCCTCGCAGGTACCCGGCGTGCTGCTGCTCACCGCGACCCCGGAACAGCTCGGAATGGAGAGCCACTTTGCGCGTCTGCGCCTGCTCGACCCGAACCGCTTCCATGATTTCGACCTCTTTGTAGAAGAGCAGAACAACTACCGCCCGGTAGCAGACGCCGTGGCGCTGCTGCTGGCCGGCAACCGCCTGAGCGATGCCGATCTCAACATGCTGAGCGAGCTTATCGGCGAGCAGGATATCGAGCCGCTGCTGCAGACCGCCAACAGCGATCGCGACGGCGCAGCGGATGCCCGCCAGGAGCTGATCGACATGCTGATGGACCGCCACGGCACCAGCCGCGTGCTGTTCCGCAACACCCGTAACGGCGTGAAAGGTTTCCCGAAACGCGAGCTGCATACTATCAAGCTGCCGCTGCCGACCCAGTACCAGACGGCAATTAAAGTGTCTGGCATCATGGGCGCGCGCAAGAGCGAAGAAGATCGCGCCCGTGACCTGCTTTACCCGGAGCAGATTTATCAGGAGTTCGAAGGCGATACCGGCACCTGGTGGAACTTCGACCCGCGCGTCGAGTGGCTGATGGGTTACCTGACCAGCCATCGCTCTCAGAAAGTGCTGGTGATCTGCGCCAAAGCCGCCACTGCCCTGCAACTGGAGCAGGTGCTGCGCGAGCGCGAAGGCATCCGCGCGGCCGTGTTCCACGAAGGCATGTCGATTATCGAGCGCGACCGCGCCGCAGCATGGTTCTCGGAAGAGGACACCGGCGCGCAGGTGCTGCTGTGCTCGGAGATTGGCTCTGAAGGCCGTAACTTCCAGTTCGCCAGCCATCTGGTGATGTTCGATCTGCCGTTTAACCCGGACCTGCTGGAGCAGCGTATTGGCCGTCTCGACCGTATCGGTCAGGCGCACGATATTCAGATCCATGTGCCTTATCTGGAGCATACCGCGCAGTCGGTGCTGGTGCGCTGGTATCACGAAGGACTTGATGCTTTCGAGCACACCTGCCCGACCGGCCGCGCCATCTACGACAGCGTCTATAGCAAGCTCATCGCCTTCCTGGCGGCGCCGGACAACACCGACGGCTTTGATGAGCTGATCGCCGACTGCCGCGAGCAGCATGAGAGCCTGAAACGCGCGCTGGAGCAGGGCCGCGACCGCCTGCTGGAGATCCACTCCAACGGCGGAGAAAAAGCACAGGCGCTGGCGGAGAGCATCGCCGGCCAGGATGACGATCCGGGTCTGGTGAACTTCGCCATGAACCTCTTCGATATCATCGGGATCAATCAGGACGATCGCGGTGAGCACATGATTGTTCTCACCCCGTCCGATCACATGCTGGTGCCGGATTTCCCGGGTCTGCCGGAAGACGGCTGCACCATCACCTTCAGCCGTGATGTGGCGCTCTCCCGCGAAGATGCGCAGTTCATTACCTGGGAGCATCCGCTTATCAGCAATGGTCTGGACCTGATCCTCTCCGGCGATACCGGCAGCTGTGCCCTGTCGCTGCTGAAGAATAAGGCGCTGCCGCAGGGCACGTTGCTGCTGGAACTGATGTACGTGGTGGAGGCCAAAGCGCCGAAACAGCTGCAGCTCAACCGCTTCCTGCCGCCGACCCCGGTGCGCATGCTGGTGGATAAAAACGGCACGAATCTGGCGGGTCAGGTTGAGTTCGAAAGCTTCAACCGCCAGCTCAGCGCGGTGAACCGTCATACCGGCAGCAAACTGGTGAACGCGGTGCAGCAGGAGGTTCACGCCATTCTGCAGCTGGCGGAAACCCAGGCGGAGAACGCGGCGCAGGCCCTCATCGCCTCCGCGCGCAGCGAAGCGGACGAGAAGCTCAGCGCTGAACTCTCTCGTCTTGAGGCGCTGAAAGCGGTGAACCCGAACATCCGTGAAGACGAGCTGGAAGCCATCGACAGCAACCGCAAGCAGGTGCTTGAGAGCCTGAGCCAGGCCAGCTGGCGCCTTGATGCGCTGCGTCTCATCGTCGTTACGCATCAGTAATACAGGACTGCCGTTAATGTTGATGGAACCCTATAACCCGCCCACCGATCCCTGGCTGGTCATCCTGTATCAGGATGACCATATCATGGTGGTCAATAAACCAAGCGGGCTGCTGTCGGTACCGGGTCGTCTCGACGAGCACAAAGACAGCGTGATGACGCGCATTCAGCGCGACTTCCCGCTGGCGGAATCCGTGCACCGTCTCGACATGGCCACCAGCGGCGTGATCGTGGTGGCGCTGACGAAAGCCGCAGAGCGCGAGCTGAAACGTCAGTTCCGCGAGCGCGAGCCGAAGAAGCAGTATCTGGCGCGGGTGTGGGGTCATCCTGAGCAGGAAGAGGGGCTGGTGGATCTGCCGCTTATCTGCGACTGGCCGAACCGGCCTAAGCAAATTGTCTGCTTTGAAACCGGCAAAGCGGCGCAAACCGAGTATCAGGTGCTGGAGTACGCGGATGACAATACCGCCCGCGTACTGCTCAAACCCATCACCGGGCGCTCGCACCAGTTACGGGTACACATGCAGGCGCTGGGTCACCCGATCCTCGGCGACCGCTTTTACGCGACGCCGGAGGCGCTGGTCCGTGCGCCGCGCCTGCTGCTGCACGCCGCGACCCTGACCATCACCCATCCGCAGTACCGTACACCGATGACCTTTAACGCGCCGGTCGATTTCTGAACATCCGGGTGAAAAAAAAGGCAGCGACCCGAGGGTAGCTGCCTTTTTTATTGCGCGGCGCCTGGACGACGCACTGCGGATTACTTAAAGCCTTTGCTGGTTTTAATCAGGTCGTAGGCTTTCTGGATCTCCTGCGCTTTCTGCTTCGCCATCTGCATCATCTCCGGCGGCAGCCCTTTCGCGACCAGCTTATCAGGGTGATGCTCGCTCATCAGCTTGCGGTAGGCGCGCTTGATAGTGGTGGCGTCATCGGATGGCTTCACGCCCAGCACGTTACAGGCATCTTCCAGCGTCGGCCCCTGCTGCGCCTGCTGCCAGTTACCGCCGCTGCCCTGCTGCTGGTAACCGCCGCCGAAGTGCGCCCCGCCCTGCATCATACGCAGGAACTGGTCAAACTGCATGCGCGAGATCCCCAGCTCTTCGGCAATCACGTACAACACGTCGCGCTCGTTCGGGTGCAGCGAGCCGTCAGCAAACGCCGCCTGGATCTGGATTTCCAGAAACATCCGAATCAGATCGAAACGCCCGAAGCAGACGCTTCTCAACTGGCGCATTTTCTCACGCAGCGGATAGTTATCGGCTTTGCCGACGCGGAATGCCTGCTGCGCGGCGCTACGCGAGTCACCGTGCAGATCCATGCGGTCCATTAATAATGTCGCGATCTGGATATCAGCTGCGGTGACGCGCCCTTTCGATTTGGTGAGATGCCCCATCACTTCAAACGTGGTGCTAAAGAACAGCGACTGACGCTGCTGCTGGTTAGCAAACCAGACGGTACGACGGCTGCGCGCTTTATCAATTGCATGGCCAATCAGCAGCCCCAGCAGGACGCCCCAGAAGCCGCCGCCCAGTATCAGCGCTGCTGCCACACCAATCACTTTTCCCCAATACTGCATATACTCCCCAAATCGTCATGCCGTCGGCTAGAATTTGCTTTATCATACCCGTCATTCTTAGCCGTGCCTAACACACAAGGCTTAAAACGGGCAGGATTAACACTGGCGCTGTGGTGATGAGTAAGTTAGTCTCTGACCGTTTGCCGGCGCGACGCCACTGATGACGGAACAACGAATAACACGTATGAAAAAACGTATTCCCACCTTGCTGGCCACGATGATTGGCACAGCCCTGTATAGCCAACAAGGTCTGGCTGCCGATCTCGCCTCGCAGTGTATGCTCGGCGTTCCCAGTTACAATCGTCCTCTGGTAGAGGGCGAACCCAACAGCTTGCCCGTCACCATCAACGCCGATAATGCCAAAGGCAATTATCCGGACGATGCGGTGTTCTCCGGTAACGTCGATATTCAGCAGGGCAATAGCCGCCTGCTGGCCGACGAGGTACAGCTGCATCAGAAACAGGTGGAAGGCCAGGCGGAACCGGTGCGTACCGTGGATGCCCTCGGTAACGTCCACTACGACGATAATCAGGTGATCCTGAAAGGGCCAAAAGCCTGGTCGAACCTGAATACCAAAGATACTAACGTCTGGCAGGGCGACTACCAGATGGTGGGTCGTCAGGGCCGTGGTACGGCGGACGTCATGAAGCAGCGCGGTGAAAACCGCTACACCATTCTGGAAAACGGCACCTTTACCTCCTGCCTGCCCGGCTCCGACACCTGGAGCGTGGTGGGAAGCGAAGTGATTCAGGACCGCGAAGAGCAGGTTGCTGAAATCTGGAATGCGCGCTTCAAGCTTGGGCCAGTGCCCATCTTCTACAGCCCCTATCTGCAGCTGCCGATCGGCGATAAGCGCCGCTCCGGCTTCCTGATCCCGAATGCCAAGTACGGCTCGAAGAACGGTTTCGAGTTTACCCTGCCGTACTACTGGAACATCGCGCCAAACTTCGATGCCACCATCACTCCGCACTATATGGACAAGCGTGGCGGCATCATGTGGCAGAACGAATTCCGCTACCTGACCAAAGCCGGTCTCGGCCTGATGGAGTTCGACTACCTGCCGTCCGACCGCGTGTATAACAACGACTACGCGCAGGACGGCGACAGCCATCGCTGGATGTACTACTGGCAGCACAACGGCGTGATGGATCAGGTGTGGCGCTTCAACGTTGACTACACCAAAGTCAGCGACGAGCGCTACTTCAACGACTTCGACTCGGAGTACGGCACCAGTACAGATGGCTACGCGACGCAGAAATTCAGCGTCGGCTACGCGGTGCAAAACTTTGATGCCACCATCTCCACCCGTCAGTTCCAGGTGTTTGATACTCAGCGTAACCGCGACTCCTATCGCGCCGAGCCGCAGCTTGACGTCAATTTCTATCAGAACGATCTCGGTCCGTTTGATGCGCGCCTTTATACCCAGGCAGTGCACTTCACCAACGTGAACGAGAATCTGCCGGAAGCGACGCGTCTGCACATGGAGCCAACGCTGTCGCTGCCGCTCTCCAACCAATGGGGAAGCATCAACACCGAAGCGAAGCTGTACGCTACGCACTATGACCAGAAAAACCTCGAAGAGTACCGCGCGTATACCAACGACAGCGCTGCCGCGACGGCGCTGAAGGAGTCGGTTAACCGCGTAATGCCGCAGTTCAAAGTGGACGGCAAGATGGTCTTTGAGCGCGACGTGGACACGGTGGCGGGCTATACCCAGACGCTGGAGCCGCGCCTGCAGTACCTCTACGTGCCGTACCGTGACCAGAGCAACATCAACAACTATGACTCGTCGCTGTTGCAGTTTGATTACTCTGGCCTGTTCCGCGACCGCACCTACGGCGGTCTGGACCGTATCGCCTCAGCGAATCAGCTGACCTCCGGCGTGACTAGCCGTTTTTATGACGACGCGTCAGTTGAACGTTTTAACGTTTCCGTTGGTCAAATCTACTATTTCACCGAGTCCCGTACCGGTGATGACAACATCAACTGGGAAAAAGACAAGCAGACCGGGTCAGTGGTATGGGCCGGCGATACCATGTGGCGCATCAGCGATCGCTGGGGCTTACGCGGCGGCGTGCAGTACGACACGCGCCTCGATAACGTCGCCACCGGCAGCAGCGCCATTGAGTATCGTCGCGATGAGAACCGTCTGGTGCAGCTGAACTACCGTTACGCCAGCCCGGAATACATCCAGGCAACGCTGCCGCGTTATGCGTCGTCCGAGCAGTACAACAAGGGCATTTCGCAGGTCGGTGCGACCGCCAGCTGGCCGATTGTCGATCGCTGGTCGGTGGTGGGTGCGTATTATCACGACACCAACACCAATAAAGCGGCCGATCAGATGCTGGCCGTGCAGTACAACTCCTGCTGTTACGCGATCCGCGTCGGGTACGAGCGCAAGCTTAACGGCTGGGAAAATAATCAGAGCAAATATGATAACGTGTTCGGCTTCAACATTGAGCTGCGCGGCCTGAGCTCCAACTACGGCCTCGGCACCAATGAGATGTTGCGCTCGAACATTCTGCCGTACCAGAGCTCGCTGTAAGGCAGTCGATTTAAACAGTCCGCAATGCGGTTAATCAGAATGGAAATAGTATGAAGAACTGGAAAACGCTGCTTCTTGGTATCACGTTCGTGGTGAATACCGGTTTCGCTGCTCCGCAGGTTGTCGATAAAGTTGCAGCCGTGGTGAACAACGGTGTGGTGCTGGAAAGTGACGTTGATGGTTTGATGCAGTCTGTAAAGCTCAACGCGAGCGGTGCGGGTCAGCAGCTTCCGGATGACACCACGCTGCGCCATCAGATCCTTGAACGTCTGATCATGGATCAGATCCTGCTGCAGATGGGCCAGAAAATGGGCGTGCAGATCTCCGATCAGCAGCTGGATCAGGCGATCGCCAACATCGCGCGTCAGAACAATATGTCGATGGATCAGATGCGCAGCCGCCTGGCCTACGACGGTCTGAACTACAACACCTACCGCAGCCAGATCCGCAAAGAGATGCTGATCTCTGAAGTGCGTAACAACGAAGTGCGCCGTCGCGTCACTATCCTGCCTCAGGAAGTGGAGCAGCTGGCCGCCCAGGTGGGTAACCAGAATGACGCCAGCACCGAGCTGAACCTCAGCCACATTCTGATCGCGCTGCCGGAAAACCCCTCTTCCGCCCAGGTTGACGAGGCGGAAACCCAGGCGCGTAACGTTATCGACCAGGCGCGTAACGGCGGCGACTTCGGTAAGCTCGCTATCTCCTATTCTGCTGACCAGCAGGCGCTGAAAGGCGGCCAGATGGGCTGGGGACGTATTCAGGAGCTGCCGTCCATCTTTGCCCAGGCGCTGAGCACAGCGAAAAAAGGCGACATCATCGGTCCGATTCGTTCCGGCGTAGGCTTCCACATTCTGAAAGTGAACGACATGCGCGGCCAGACGCAGAACATTTCGGTGACCGAAGCGCACGCACGCCACATTCTGCTAAAGCCGTCTCCGATCATGACCGACGAGCAGGCACGGGTGAAAATCGAACAGATCGCCGCGGATATCCGAAGTGGAAAAACCACCTTTGAAGCCGCAGCGAAAGCCTTCTCTCAGGATCCAGGCTCTGCGAACCAGGGCGGCGATCTGGGTTGGGCTTCACCTGACATGTACGATCCGGCCTTCCGCGATGCGCTGATGAAGCTGAATAAAGGCCAGGTCAGCGCTCCGGTGCACTCCTCCTTTGGCTGGCACCTGATCCAGCTGCTGGATACCCGCAACGTCGATAAGACCGATGCAGCCCAGAAGGATCGCGCTTACCGCATGCTGTTCAACCGCAAATTCTCTGAAGAAGCGGCAACCTGGATGCAGGAACAGCGCGCCAGCGCCTACGTGAAAATCCTGAGCAATTGATGGTCACCACGCCGCGCATCATCATCACTCCCGGCGAACCTGCCGGGATTGGTCCGGATCTGGTGGTGCAGCTCGCGCAACGCGACTGGCCGGTAGAACTGGTAGTGTGTGCGGATGGTGCGCTGTTAACCGGGCGGGCTACCCTGCTCGGTCTGCCTCTCCAGCTTCTCCCCTATGATGCACAACGACCTGCTGCTTCACAGCGTGCGGGTACACTGACGCTGTTGCCGGTGCCACTGCATGCGCCGGTTACGCCGGGCGTGCTTGACGTGCGCAACGGGGAGTACGTGGTGGAGACGCTGGCACGCGCCTGCGACGGTGCGCTGTCCGGCGAGTTTGCCGCGCTGATCACCGGCCCGGTGCATAAGGGCATCATCAACGATGCCGGTATTCCGTTTACCGGTCATACCGAGTTTTTTGAAGCGCGTGCGCAGAGCGAAAAAGTCGTGATGATGCTGGCAACCGAAGAGTTGCGCGTTGCGCTGGCGACCACACATCTGCCGCTGAAAGCAGTTGCGGACGCCATTACACCAGCCTCACTGCGCCAGGTCATCACCATTCTTCATCACGATTTGCAGCATAAATTTGGTATCGCCGCACCCCATATTCTGGTGTGCGGCCTCAATCCCCATGCCGGCGAAGGCGGGCATATGGGAAGCGAAGAGATCGATACCATCATTCCGGTACTGGACGCGCTGCGCGCCACCGGCATGAACCTGAGCGGTCCGCTGCCGGCGGATACGCTGTTCCAGCCCAAATACCTTGACCACGCTGACGCGGTGCTTGCGATGTACCACGATCAGGGGCTGCCCGTGCTAAAATACCAGGGCTTTGGCCGGGCGGTGAATATTACCCTTGGCCTGCCCTTTATTCGCACCTCGGTTGACCACGGTACCGCGCTTGAACTCGCGGGACGCGGTACGGCCGATGTCGGCAGTTTTACTACGGCGCTTAATCTCGCCATTAAAATGATTGTTAATAGTCAATGAATAATCGAGTCCATCAGGGCCATCTCGCCCGTAAACGTTTCGGGCAAAACTTCCTTAACGATCAGTTCGTTATCGACAGCATTGTTGCCGCTATCAATCCGCAGAAGAATCAGGCGATGGTCGAAATCGGCCCGGGTCTGGGTGCCCTGACCGAGCCGGTCGGCGAGCGCCTCGATAAGCTGACGGTGATCGAGCTCGACCGCGATCTGGCCGCGCGTCTGCAGACCCACCCGTTCCTGGCCCCGAAGCTGACCATTTATCAGCAGGACGCCATGACCATGAACTTTGCCGAGCTGTCGGCTACCATCGGTCAGCCGCTGCGCGTATTCGGCAACCTGCCGTATAACATCTCTACGCCGCTGATGTTCCACCTCTTTAGCTATACTGATGCCATCGCCGATATGCACTTCATGCTGCAAAAAGAGGTGGTGAATCGTCTGGTTGCAGGCCCGAACAGTAAGGCGTATGGTCGTTTGAGCGTGATGGCGCAGTACTACTGCCAGGTTATTCCGGTGCTCGAAGTACCGCCGACCGCCTTCACGCCGCCGCCTAAAGTGGATTCTGCCGTGGTGCGTCTGGTGCCGCATACCACGCTGCCGCACCCGGTGAAAGATCTGCGTCTGCTGAGCCGCATTACCACCGAGGCGTTCAACCAGCGCCGCAAAACCGTTCGCAACAGCCTCGGCAATATGTTTAGCGTTGAAGAGCTGGACGCGATGGGCGTCGATCCGACGAAGCGTGCGGAAAACATCAGCGTCGCGCAGTACTGCCAGATGGCTAATCACTTAGCCGATCGTCAGGCCTCGAAGGAGAGCTAACCTATGTCAGAGTCGTCCCGCGTTTGCGTTCAGGTGCAGAGTTACTACGTCGAATCCCAGTCCTCGCCGGAGGAAGAACGTTTCGTCTTTGCGTATACCGTCACCATTCGTAATCTCGGGCGCACGCCTGTTCAGCTGCTGAGCCGCTACTGGCGGATCACCAACGGCAACGGACGGGAGACAGAAGTTCAGGGCGAGGGCGTCGTTGGCGTCCAGCCCCATATCGAACCGGGCAATGACTACCAGTACACCAGCGGCGCGGTAATCGAAACGCCGATGGGCACTATGGAAGGGCACTACGAGATGATCGATGCGCAGGGCAATGCCTTGCGCGTTGAGATCCCCGTTTTCCGCCTGGCCGTCCCAACACTTATTCACTGATACGATGTCTACATACCTGATCGGCGACATTCACGGTTGCTACGATGAACTGATTGCGCTGCTGGCGCAGGTCGATTTCTCTCCCGAGCGCGATACCCTGTGGCTGACCGGCGATCTCGTCGCCCGCGGCCCCGGTTCGCTGGAGGTGCTGCGCTACGTGCGCTCGCTGGGCGATGCGGTGCGCGTGGTGCTGGGTAATCACGACCTGCATCTGCTGGCGGTATTCGCCGGCATCAGCCGCAATAAGCCGAAAGATCGCTTAACCCCGCTACTGGAAGCGCCCGACGCCGACGAGCTGATCAACTGGCTGCGCCGTCAACCGCTGCTGCAGATCGACGAAGAGAAAAAGCTGGTGATGGCCCACGCGGGCATTACGCCGCAGTGGGATCTGGAGACCGCCCGCCTGTGCGCGCGCGATGTCGAAGCGGTGCTCTCCAGCGACAGCTACCCGTTCTTCCTCGACGCGATGTACGGCGACATGCCGAACAACTGGAGCGAGGAGCTGAGTGGCGTAGCGCGGCTGCGCTTTATCAGCAATGCGTTTACCCGCATGCGCTACTGCTTCCCGAATGGCCAGCTGGATATGTACTGCAAAGACGTGCCGGAAAACGCGCCTGCACCGCTCAAGCCCTGGTTCGCCATTCCCGGTCCGGTGGCGCAGGAGTACAACATCGCTTTCGGCCACTGGGCCTCGCTGGAAGGGAAAGGCGCGCCGGAAGGCATCTACGCGCTGGATACTGGCTGCTGCTGGGGTGGGGATCTCACCTGCCTGCGCTGGGAAGATAAAGCCTGGTTCGTGCAGCCCTCGAACCGGCAAAACGACGCGGATGACACCGCCGTCGCGTCATAAAAAAATCCCCTCGTTGAGGGGATTTTTGTTTTAGTTCGGCATCATCGATAAGCAAACTTAGCGGCGATCGAGGATCTCGAAGCAGTAGCTGTGGGAGTTCTTCTCATCGGCATCGTGAAACTCGCTGAAGGTAGATTCCCACTCATCCGGATCGTAATCCGGGAAGTGCGTATCCCCTTCCACTTCAGCATCAATATGCGTCAGGTAGAGGCGGTTCGCTTTCGGCAGGAACTGCTCGTACACGCGCCCGCCGCCAATCACCATCACCTCTTCCGCGCCCTCGCAGGCGGCCAGCGCCTCATCGACAGAGCGAACCCAGGTGACGCGATCGTCGCTGCCCGGATTACTGCTGATGATAATGTTCTGGCGCCCCGGCAGCGGACGGCCAATGGATTCCCAGGTCAGGCGACCCATAATCACAGGTTTATTCAGGGTGTTACGCTTGAACCAGGCGAGATCGGCAGGTAAATCCCACGGCATGGCATTTTCCATACCAATAACGCGATCTACCGCTAACGCCGCAATCAGACTGATCATTGAATACATCTCAGATGGTAAAAATTGCCGCCACTATACGGAAAGCGCAATCTTTCGTCGACGGGTGACCCGGCATGCTTACACAAATTTTTCAGTTCTGCTGAACGCGCCGAAAAGCGGTACGGCGGCGAACAGCAGAACCTTGCCTGAAAACAACGGGTTGCGATTATCGCCCCGGCGGCACCGCGTTCGGCTCATCGGCAGGATTGCCGGTGTGCTTCCCATCTTCGGTTCCCTGCCAGCCGTGACGCTGCACCACGGACAGGTGCGCCCGGTCTTCAGAGATAATTTCCGTCAGCATATCGCTGGTACGCTGGAAGGTCGCCGCCCGTGCATCGGTATCGGTTTCGCCGTCGGCCATCTCCTCCACCATTTGCAGATTATAGCGGCGGAACAGATCGGCCCGCTCGCGCGCTTCGTAGCGGCCCACCCCCAGCCCTTCCAGCGCCATGCGGCCCACCTTCAGCGCGCTTTCGAAGGTTTCACGCTCCGGGGCTTCCACGCCAGCCTGACGCAGACGGATGTAATGTTCGACGTCGCGGGCGCGAGCGATAATCTTCAGCCCCGGGAAGTGCGCCTTCGCCAGTTCGGTGAGCTGCAGGCTGGCATCGGCATCATCAATGGCGTTGATCAGCACGTCAGCGCGTGCCGCACCGGCGGACTCCAGCAAGTCCACACGCGTGGCATCGCCATAGAACACCTTCATGCCGAACTTACGCAGGGTTTCGATGTGGTCAGGATCGTGGTCGAGAACCACCATTTTCACGCCGCTGGAGAGCAGCAGACGACCGGCGATCTGGCCGAAACGTCCGAAGCCGGCGATGATCACCCGCGGCTGGTCTTCATCGATCTCATCCGCTTCACGCGCCTGCTGCGGTCGCGCCGCCTCAAGCCGTGCCAGCAGCACCAGCAACAGTGGCGTCGCGGCCATTGAGAGCGCCACCGCCAGGGTCAGCGCTTTCGACCATTCGTCGTCCAGTACGCCGGCGGTGTGCGCCGCGCCAAACACCACGAAGGCGAACTCACTGCCCTGCCCCAGCAGCGCGGCAAACAGTAGCCGCTGGGAACCAGGCACGCGCAGCGGACGGGCGATGAGCCACAGCACCAGCGTTTTAATCACCAGGAAACCGACCAGCAGGATCAGAATGCGCAGCGGGTTATGCCCCAGGGTGCCGAAGTCGATCGACATACCGACGCCAATAAAGAACAGCCCGAGCAGCAGCCCTTTGAACGGCTCGATGTCGCTCTCCAGCGCGTGACGGTATTCGGAGCTGGCGAGCAGTACCCCGGCGAGGAACGCGCCCATCGCCATCGACAGCCCGGCCTCTTCCAGCAGCAGGCCGAAGCCAAATACCAGAAACAGCGCCACGGCGCTGAACACTTCGCGCAGGCCAGAGCGCGCCACGAAACGCAGCGCCGGGCGGGCGACGAAGCGCCCCAGCACGATCACCAGCGCCAGTGCGCCCACCACTTTAAGCGCCGAGAGGCTGAACGCCCCCAGCGTAGTCGCCGCCCCGCTGGTCGCCAGCAGTGGGATCATCGCCACCAGCGGGATCGCCGCGATATCCTGGAACAGCAGCACGGAAAACGCGCTGCGCCCCATCGGGGTCACCATCAGATTGCGCTCGTTCATCGCCTGCATGGCAATGGCGGTAGACGACAATGCCAGCGTCAGGCCAATCAACAGCGCCACTTTCCAGCTCAGGCCGAGCGTGTAACAGAATGCCGCCAGCAGCAGGCCGCACAGCACCATCTGTAACGCCCCACCGCCAAATACCGAGGCGCGCAGCTTCCATAGCCGCTGCGGGTCGAGCTCCAGACCGATAATGAACAGCATCAGCACCACGCCGATCTCAGCAAAGTGCAGGATCGCATTGGCATCCGTCACCAGACGCAGCCCCCACGGCCCGATAATGCACCCGGCAATCAGGTAACCCAGTACTGAACCGAGACCCAGCCGCACCGCGATGGGCACCACCAGCGCCGCCGACCCGAGGTAGATCAGCGCCTGAATCAGGCTATGGCTATCCATGGTTTGCCTCCTGCCACGCCAGCAGGCGCTGCTTATAGTGTCGCGCCTGCGCGGTCAGCACTTCCTCGTCGCAGGTAAACGCATGGTGTGTGGTAAACGGCTCAAGCCAGTTCATCTCACAGTAGAGCGCGGTGGCCTGTAAAGGCTGACCAAGCACGGCGAAACCGGGGTGATCGCCAAGGGCAAAATGAGACTCACCGCCGCCGGTAGTGACGGCCCACAGCAGGCTTTTACCCTGCAGCGCCGTACCGCCGTGCCCGTAGGCCCAGCCGTGGGTGAGCACTTTGTCGATCCACAGTTTCAGCAGCGGCGGTACGCTGTACCACTGCATCGGATGCTGCCAGATGACCAGACTGGCGCGGCTGAGCGCCTCCTGTTCGGCGGCGACATCAATATCAAAATCGGGGTAAAGCTCGTATAAAGAACGGATTTCCACGCCAGAGAGACTCCCTGCATCCTCGATCATGCGCTTGTTAGCATGGGATCGCTGGGGCCAGGGATGTGCATAAATAATCAAAATCATGGTTAGCCTGCAGTGCTTATTATTTTCACTCTCCGAGTGTAGACAGATAAGCGCGGCGCTAACAGAGCATTATGCGGCGTTAAGAAGGGAATGAATAAAACCGCAGCAGCGGGCGCTGCTGCGGCGACAGACTTAGTTGTCCAGTTCGCTCATGGACTTCACTTCGTTCTGGTTGATCTGCTCGGTTTTGCCGGTTTCGGCATTTTCATAGGAGACCAGACCGGTATCGCTGTCCACTTCCGGCTTGCCGTCGGTCACGATGGTGCCGCCGTCAGAGGTTTTCACCGCCTGGTTAGAGGAACAGCCGCTGACGAACATCAGTGCAGAGGCGGCAAGAATCGGGGCGATCAGATATTTTTTCTGCATGGTTTTCTCCCTGCATGTCAGTGTATGTATCGCGTTAACACCTTAACTATAGTCGCCTGAGCGAAACGGAAAACCAGAAACAGAGGAGTCCTGGAAAAGCGACAAAAAAACCCGCCGTAGCGGGTTTGTTAGCAGCAGGCTGGCGATTATTTGCCGATCTGCGCGTGCATCTCCTGTACCGAGGTGACTTTTTCAGTCGCGTCGGCGTTGAGCGCCATTGCGGTAGCAAAGCCGCCGTTCAGGGTGGTGTCGTAGTGCACTTTGTACTGCAGCGCGCTGCGGCGGATCAGCTTGGAGTCCTCAATCGCCTGACGCCCGGCGGTGGTGTTGATGATGTAGGTGTACTCGCCATTCTTGATACGGTCCTGAATGTGCGGACGCCCTTCATGCACCTTGTTCACCAGACGCGGATTGATACCCGCTTCACCCAGCACGATGGCAGTGCCGTGGGTGGCGTCCAGCTCGAAGCCCTGTTTGAGCAGCTTCGCGGCCAGGTCCACCACGCGCTCTTTATCGCCTTCGCGCACCGAGAGCAGCGCACGGCCCGATTTTTTCATGGTGGAGTTGCTGCCGAGCTGCGCTTTGGCAAAGGCTTCTGCGAAGGTACGGCCCACGCCCATCACTTCACCGGTAGAGCGCATCTCTGGCCCCAGCAGCGGGTCCACGCCCGGGAACTTGTTGAACGGCAGCACCACTTCTTTCACCGAGTAGTACGGCGGGATAATCTCTTTGGTGACGCCCTGCTCAGCCAGCGATTTGCCTGCCATCACGCGCGCTGCCACTTTCGCCAGCGGCACGCCGGTGGCTTTAGAGACGAACGGCACGGTACGCGCTGCACGCGGGTTAACTTCAATCAGATAGACTTCGTTATCCTTCACCGCGAACTGCACGTTCATCAGACCGCGCACCTGCAGCTCCAGCGCCAGCTTCTGCACCTGCTGGCGCATCACATCCTGGATCTCCTGGCTCAGGGTGTAAGCCGGCAGCGAACAGGCCGAGTCGCCCGAGTGCACGCCCGCCTGCTCGATGTGCTCCATGATGCCGCCAATCAGCACCATTTCGCCGTCGCAGATGGCATCCACGTCCACTTCCACCGCATCGTCGAGGAAGCGGTCAAGCAGTACCGGCGCATCGTTGGAGACGCTGACCGCAGTCATAAAGTAGCGGCGCAGGTCCACTTCGTCATACACGATTTCCATCGCACGCCCGCCCAGCACGTAGGAGGGACGCACCACCAGCGGATAGCCAATCTGAGTCGCTTTCTCCACGGCCTGTTCGATGGCGGTCACGGTGGCGTTCGCCGGCTGCTTCAGCTTCAGGCGATCCACCGCCTGCTGGAAGCGCTCGCGGTCTTCCGCACGGTCGATGGCGTCCGGGCTGGTGCCGATAATCGGCACGCCGGCGGCTTCGAGGTCGCGGGCCAGCTTCAGCGGCGTCTGGCCGCCGTACTGAACGATGACGCCTTTCGGCTTCTCAACGCGGACGATTTCCAGCACGTCCTCCAGGGTGACCGGCTCAAAGTAGAGGCGGTCAGAGGTGTCGTAGTCGGTAGAGACGGTTTCCGGGTTGCAGTTGACCATGATGGTTTCATAACCATCCTCACGCAGCGCCAGCGAGGCGTGTACGCAGCAGTAGTCGAACTCAATCCCCTGGCCGATACGGTTTGGCCCGCCGCCCAGCACCATAATTTTGTCGCGACCTTCGGTCGGATTGGCTTCGCACTCTTCCTCATAGGTGGAGTACATATAAGCGGTGTCGGTTGCGAACTCGGCGGCGCAGGTGTCCACACGCTTGTAAACCGGATGCAGATTGTACTGGTCGCGCAGCTTGCGGACTTCCGCCTCGCGCACGCCAGCAAGCTTCGCCAGACGCGCATCGGCAAAGCCTTTACGTTTCAGGGTCCACAGGAAGTCGGCGTCCAGGCCGGTGATGCCCACTTCCGCCACCTTCTCTTCCAGACGCACCAGTTCTTCAATCTGCACCAGGAACCAGCGGTCGATGTTGGTCAGGTTGAACACGCCGTCAACCGACAGGCCGGCGCGGAAAGCATCAGCGATGTACCAGATACGCTCGGCACCCGCGTCTTTCAGCTCGCGGCGAATTTTGGTCAGCGCTTCCGGGTCATCAAGGCTCACTTTCGGGTCAAACCCGGTCGCGCCTACTTCGAGGCCACGCAGCGCTTTCTGCATGGACTCCTGCTGGGTGCGGCCAATAGCCATCACTTCGCCCACCGACTTCATCTGGGTGGTCAGGCGGTCGTTAGCACCTGCGAATTTTTCAAAGTTGAAGCGTGGGATCTTGGTGACAACGTAGTCGATTGACGGCTCGAACGATGCCGGGGTACGGCCGCCGGTGATGTCGTTCATCAGCTCGTCGAGGGTATAACCTACTGCCAGTTTCGCCGCCACTTTGGCAATCGGGAAACCGGTGGCTTTGGAGGCCAGCGCCGAGGAGCGGGAGACGCGCGGGTTCATCTCGATAACAATCAGACGACCGTTTTTCGGGTTCACCGCAAACTGCACGTTGGAGCCACCGGTTTCCACGCCGATTTCACGCAGTACCGCCATTGAGGCGTTACGCATGATCTGGTACTCCTTGTCGGTCAGCGTCTGAGCTGGCGCGACGGTGATGGAGTCACCGGTATGGATGCCCATAGCATCGAAGTTTTCAATTGAGCAGACGATGATGCAGTTGTCGTTTTTGTCACGCACCACTTCCATCTCGTACTCTTTCCAGCCGATCAGCGACTCGTCAATCAGCAGCTCTTTGGTTGGTGAGAGATCCAGACCGCGGGCGCAAATTTCTTCGAACTCTTCGCGGTTGTAAGCGATGCCGCCGCCGGTGCCGCCCATCGTAAAGGAAGGACGAATAATGCACGGATAGCCGACGTCGGCCGCCACCGCCAGCGCTTCATCCATGGTGTGCGCGATGCCGGAGCGGGCGGTGTCGAGACCGATTTTCTTCATCGCTACGTCAAAGCGGCGACGGTCTTCGGCTTTATCAATCGCATCGGCGGTCGCGCCAATCATGGTCACGCCGAACTCGGCCAGCACGCCCTGACGCTCCAGCTCCAGCGCGCAGTTCAGCGCCGTCTGGCCGCCCATGGTCGGCAGTACCGCGTCCGGCCGCTCTTTTTCGATGATTTTGCGTACCACTTCCCAGTGGATTGGCTCGATGTAGGTGGCATCAGCCATTTCCGGGTCAGTCATGATGGTTGCCGGGTTAGAGTTCACCAGGACAACGCGGTAACCCTCTTCACGCAGGGCTTTACAGGCCTGGGCGCCGGAGTAGTCGAACTCGCACGCCTGGCCGATAACGATCGGGCCTGCGCCAAGGATCAGGATGCTTTTAATGTCGGTACGTTTTGGCATGGCTTCTTTCTCTCCTGATTACTTAGCGGCTTTGCGGTACTGCTCGATTAATTCAATAAAGTGGTCAAACAGCGGTGCGGCATCGTGCGGACCCGGGCTGGCTTCCGGGTGGCCCTGGAAGCTGAAGGCTGGCTTATCGGTGCGATGAATGCCCTGCAGCGTGCCGTCGAACAGCGATTTGTGGGTGACGCGCAGGTTAGCCGGCATCGTCGCTTCATCCACCGCAAAACCGTGGTTCTGGGCGGTGATCATTACGGTATCGTTGTCGATATCTTTAACCGGGTGGTTACCGCCGTGATGGCCGAACTTCATCTTCACGGTGTTCGCACCGCTGGCCAGCGCCAGCAGCTGATGACCGAGGCAGATGCCGAACACCGGCACGTCGGTATTCAGAAACGCCTTAATGGCGTCGATAGCGTAATCGCAGGGTGCCGGGTCGCCAGGGCCGTTGGAGAGGAAGATGCCGTCCGGATTCAGTTTCAGCACGTCTTCAGCCGGGGTCTGCGCAGGCACGACGGTCAGGCGACAGCCGCGATCCACCAGCATACGCAGAATGTTGCGCTTCACGCCGTAGTCGTAAGCCACCACGTGATAAGGAAGTTCGCTCCCGGATTTGGCTTCCGGCAGCTCGTCTGCCAGCGTCCAGCTCCCCTGGGTCCAGCTGTAGGATTCTGCGGTTGACACCTCTTTCGCAAGGTCCATTCCGTTCAGGCCGGGGAACGCTTTGGCTTTTTCCAGCGCCAGCGCTGCATCCAGGTTGTCGCCCGCGATGATGCAGCCGTTCTGCGCCCCTTTCTCACGCAGCAGGCGGGTCAGCTTGCGGGTATCGATATCGGCAATGGCCACGATGTTGTGACGCTTGAGGTATGAAGAGAGGTCTTCGGTGTTGCGGTAGTTGCTGGCAATCAGCGGCAGGTCGCGAATAACGAGGCCTTGCGCGTGTACCTGGGAAGACTCTGCATCGGCCTCATTAGTGCCAACATTTCCGATATGGGGATAAGTAAGGGTAACAATCTGGCGGGAGTAGGAAGGATCAGTGAGGATTTCTTGATAACCGGTCATTGAAGTATTGAAAACGACTTCCCCAACCGCCGTGCCCGAGGCCCCAATGGCCCGACCATGAAACTGGGTTCCGTCTTCCAGAACCAATAGCGCTGACTTAATCAAAACATCCTCCAAAGAATATTCACTCACTTTATTTGCATACTAATTCATTTGATGACCATGAATCAATGCAAATAAGCAACCCTGCGAATTTCGGGTAAACGGCGGCATTCTAGAGAGAACACGGATTGATGTCCAGATTTAACGCGGGTTTTTATTATCTTTTTACGGCTCTTATTCGATAATCAGCGCCTGAACGCTAAAAACACAAGCCTTAAAGGGGAGGTAAACGCTTGCCAGCCTGGTTAATCTCACTGATGCGAGCGAAACGCTAAAAAAGTGGACCAGTTGGTAAAATTTTACATAATTGTGACATTAACCGGGGTGATAAATTAAGATTTTAAGGTGTTAGATATGAAAATTAAATGTAAGCCACAAAAAAATACAAATAAAAAAGGGCAATAAAATATTGCCCTGACAATCAAAGCATTACGATTGTAATAACCACATCACGATGGGTAATACGGATTACAGCGCATTCAGATCCAGCACATCACGCATATCAAAAAGCCCACTTTTCTTCGCTTTCAGCCACAAAGCCGATCTAACCGCGCCATTAGCAAATGTCATGCGGCTGGAGGCTTTATGGGTAATCTCAATGCGCTCGCCGATATCGGCAAACATAGCGGTATGTTCCCCGACAATGTCGCCGGCGCGAACGGTAGCGAACCCAATGGTGCCTGGCTCGCGCTCGCCGGTATAGCCTTCCCGGGCGTAGACTGCGCAGCTCTTAAGATCTTTATCCAGCGCCTGAGCAATGGCTTCACCCATCGCCAGTGCGGTACCGGAAGGCGCATCCACTTTATGACGGTGATGCGCTTCGATAATTTCGATATCGGTGTAGTCGCCCATTACTTTTGCCGCCTTCTCCAGCAGCTTGAGCATGACGTTAACCCCGACGCTAAAGTTCGCGGCGAAGACCACCGGAATGTCGACTGAGGCATCCTGAATCGCCTGCTTGCCGGCATCATCAAAGCCGGTCGTGCCGATAACCATGCCTTTGCTATGCTGGCGGCAAAATGCCAGATGGTGCAGTGTCCCTTCCGGACGCGTGAAATCGATGAACACATCAAAATCGTCTTTAATCTTCTCAAGGCTGCTTTGCACCGTCACCCCGGTATGCCCGGCTCCCGCCAGCTCACCGGCGTCTGCTCCCAGCAACGAAGAGCCTTCGCGTTCCAGCGCAGCACCCAGCGCCACGCCGTCCATTGCCAGTGCTGCCTGAATCAACTGACGCCCCATGCGCCCGCCCGCTCCCGCGATAGCGACGCGGATCTGTCCATCTTGCATAGTCATACTCTTTAATTAATGAATTGCTTAGAAATCGTTCTCAGGTTACCCAGCCTGCCCTCAGGCCGCCAGCCGAAAACGCCGATGATAAGAAATTTATGACAAACGCAGAGGAATATCAGTAAAAGCCTTTTAAGGCCTACTTTCAGAAAGGTTACTATCCAGTTCAGGGGCAGTCTTTCACCATCTGCGCCACCCATTCCCGGAAGCCCTCTACGTCGATGTCCATTGCCACTCTGGCATTGGCAGGTTTGCCGAGGCGGTGATCGAGATCGACCACCGTGGCACCGGCGGTGTATTCGCCCTGGGTTTCCACCGCCACGAAGCAGTGCTGCAGGGTAAAGAGTTCCGGCTTTACCAGATATGCAATGGCGCAGAGATCGTGCATGCGCAGCCCGGTGCTCATGCTGCCGCCGCGATAGTGGCTGAACAGCGCGTGCAGCATACGGCCACTGGCGTTAAGCGCGGGCAGCGTGCGGATAAACTCTGGGGTCAGCACCGCTTTGTGAGTAACGTCCAGACCGCACATCACGATATCCAGACCGCTGCGGAACACGCATGCTGCAGCGTCAGGATCGATGGCCATGTTGAATTCCGCGCTGGGCGTAAAGTTTCCCCGCCCCGCCGAGCCACCCATCAGCACCAGCTGGCGAATATTAAAAGCGCACTCCGGGTAGTGGGTCAGCAGCAACGCGATATTGGTTAACGGGCCGATGGCTACCAGCGTGACTGGCTCCGGGCTGGTCATCAGCAGGTCGCGCATCGCCTGGAAAGCGGGCGTGGTCAGCACCTGGCGCTGATGCGCAATAAAGTCGTAACCGTCGAGCCCCGATTTACCGTGGACGCTGACGGCATCGCGCAACGGACGCAGCAGCGAAGTTGCTGCTCCCTGAGCCACTGGCACGTCCGACTGCCAGAAGTGCAGCAGCTGTAAGGCATTGCGGGTGGTTTTCTCCAGCGAGACGTTACCTGCCACCGTGGTAACCAGACGCAGATCGAGCTGCGGTGAAAACAGCGCCGCGGCGAGCGCGACTGCATCGTCAATACCGGGATCGGTATCCAAAATAATTGGCAGCTCCATACGTGCTCCAAAAAAAATGCCAGACGGTAGTCTGGCATCTTCGCACATTTACGGCACCGCGTTTAGCTCACTTCGCGGGCGTCGATGCGCAGCTCTTTCGGCACTTCAAAAACAATATTCTCTTCGCGGCCTTCAAGCTGCAGCGCGTCGCCGCCGCCAAGCTCCTTCAGGCGAGCCAGCACGTTTTGCACCAGCACGTCCGGCGCGGAGGCACCCGCCGTAACACCGACGCAGGCGGCGCCTTTCACCCAGGCTTCCTGAATATCCGAGGCATCATCAATCAGGAAGGCGGCTTTCCCCATACGCTGGGCCAGTTCGGCGAGGCGATTGGAGTTGGAGGAGTTTTTCGAACCGACCACCAGCACCACGTCAGCCTGCTCGGCCAGCGCGCGCACCGCTTCCTGGCGGTTAGTGGTGGCATAGCAGATGTCGTCTTTGCGCGGGCCGACGATCTGCGGAAAACGGCTGCGCAGGGCGTCGATGACGTCAGAGGTATCATCCACCGAGAGCGTGGTCTGGGTCATGAAGGAGAGCTTGCCTTCATTTTTCACATCAAGCTTCCAGACATCATCCGGCGACTCAACCAGGTACATGCCCCCTTCCGGGTTGCTGTACTGGCCCATAGTGCCTTCCACTTCCGGGTGACCGGCGTGGCCGATAAGGATCGACTCCTCGCCGCGGCGGCTGGCGCGCGCCACTTCCATATGCACCTTGGTTACCAGTGGGCAGGTGGCGTCGAACACCGTCAGATCGCGGCTTTTCGCTTCATTGCGCACCGCCTGGGATACGCCGTGCGCAGAGAAGATCAGGATCGCACCATCCGGCACTTCGCTAATCTGCTCGATGAAGATCGCCCCGCGCTCGCGCAGGCTATCCACCACGTAGCGGTTGTGCACCACTTCGTGACGCACGTAAATCGGCGCACCGTAAATCGCCAGCGCATTTTCAACAATGCTGATAGCGCGGTCCACGCCTGCGCAGAAGCCGCGCGGGTTAGCCAACAGGATCTGCATTGGACTCCTCCAGCGCCGGATCGATATCCAGCACCTCAATATCAAAATGGATGGTCTGCCCGGCCAGCGGATGGTTGAAGTCTACGGTGATAGAGTCGCCGTTAACTTCCCGGATCACGCCAGGCATTTCGCTGCCGTCCATAGCGGTAAACAGCATAATCGCGCCGATATCCGGCTCGCCCGCATCAATAAACTCACGGCGGGAAAAGTACTGGATTAAATCCGGGCTGGCTACGCCAAACGCCGCGTCCGGCTCCAGTGAAAACGCTTTTTTCTCCCCGACGCGCAGGCCCAGCAGCTGCTGCTCCAGCCCTTCGGACAGCGAGGTATCGCCAAGGCGAAACAGCGCCGGCTTACCGTTGTTGCGGGTTGACTCTGCGGTCGAGCCATCTTCAAGCTTCAGCGTGAAGTGGACCAGCACCGCGCTGTTACTCTGTACAGATTTAGACATGCAGGTTAGCTCGTGAGTAAGGCGGGGTCGCTTACGCTCGCCCGCCATAAGAAGCGACTATCAGGCGCGGTCAGGCTGCTTTTTATCGGCGGTCGGGATAAACCCTTCCAGCACGATCAGCGCCGCGCCGATGCAGATGGCGGTATCAGCCAGGTTAAAGGTCGCGAAGTGCCAGTTGCCGACGTAGAAGTCGATCATATCGACCACAAAGCCGTGCCACAGACGATCGAACAGATTGCCCAGCGCACCGCCAATGATCAGGGCGTAAGCAATGTTATTCAGCTTCTGGCTCGCCTTTGCACGATACATCAGCACCGTCAGCACCACGCAGATACCGATAGCGATACCGGCAAAGAACCAGCGCTGCCAGCCGCCTTTATCCGCAAGAAAGCTAAATGCCGCGCCGTAGTTGCGGGCGTAATGCAGATTGAGCGACGGGAACAGGGAAACCGTCTCCCCCAGCTGGAAGTGCTGGAGGATTAACGCTTTACTGCCCAGATCGATAATCAGCACGGCTACCACCAGCCAAAGCCAGCGCAGCCCGGTTGAAAGAATCGGTTTACTCATCAGGCAAACTTACGTTTTTCGCCGTCACCGGCGACGTTGCTGACACAGCGACCGCAGATTTCTGCGTGTTCCGCCACCTGACCGATATCGGTGGTGTAGTGCCAGCAGCGCGGGCACTTCTCACCTTCGGCTTTGTACAACGCGACCTTCAGCCCTTTGAGCAATTCGCTCTGCTGCGCGTCATCCGTTGCCGCTGAATAATCGTCAACCTGCGCCTGCGAGGTCAACAGGACAAATCGTAATTCGTCCCCCAGCGCCGTCAGCTTCGCAGCGAGTTCCGGTTCGGCAAACAGCGTCACCGCCGCTTCCAGCGAGCCGCCCACGCGCTTGTCGGCGCGCGCCTGCTCGATAACCTTGTTCACTTCACCACGCACTTTCAGCAGTGTTTCCCAGTAAGCGTCGTTCATCGCTTCAGTTTCCGCCAGCCCGAACAGGCCGGTGTACCATTCGCCGGTGAAGACGTACTGCTCGCGTTTGCCCGGCAGGTAGCCCCAGATCTCGTCCGCGGTAAAGGACATGATCGGTGCCATCCAGCGCACCAGCGCTTCGCTGATGTGCCACAGCGCGGTCTGGCAGCTGCGACGCGCCACGCTGTCCGCTTTTGCGGTGTACTGGCGGTCTTTGATGATGTCGAGGTAGAACGAGCCCATCTCTACAGAGCAGAAACGCATCAGGCGCTGTACCACTTCGTGGAAGTCGTACGAGTCGTAGGCCTTGATGATGTCTTCCTGCGCGGCTTTAGCGCAGCCTACCGCCCAGCGATCCAGCACCACCATCTCTTCCGGTTTCACCATATCGGTTTCCGGATTGAAGCCGTTGAGGTTCGCCAGCAGGAAACGCGCAGTGTTACGGATGCGACGATAGCTGTCGGCAGCGCGTTTCAGGATCTCATCGGACACCGCCATCTCGCCGGTGTAGTCAGTAGACGCCACCCACAGACGCAGAATATCCGCGCCCAGTTTGTTCATCACATCCTGCGGCGACACGGTGTTGCCGATGGATTTCGACATTTTGCGGCCCTGACCGTCCACGGTGAAGCCGTGGGTCAGTACCTGGCGGTACGGCGCTTTGCCTTTCATGGCGGTGGAGATCATCAGGGAGGACATGAACCAGCCGCGATGCTGATCGGAGCCTTCCAGATACATATCCGCCGCGTGACCGGCAAACTCAGGACGCACGTCAACGACAGAAGAGTGCGTCGAGCCGGAGTCGAACCAGACATCAAGGGTATCCGGGACTTTGACATAGTGGTCAGCGTCGTCGCCCATGATGTCGCGCGGGTCGAGATCCCACCACGCCTGAATGCCGTCAACTTCCACACGCTTCGCCACTTCTTCCATCAGTTCCTGGGTGCGCGGGTGCAGCTCTTCGGTGTCTTTGTGCACGAACAGGGACATCGGGACGCCCCAGGTGCGCTGACGGGAGATACACCAGTCAGGGCGGTTCGCCACCATAGATTCGATACGCGCCTGGCCCCAGTCCGGGATCCACTGCACACCTTTGATCTCCTGCAGCGACTGCGCACGCAGGCCTTTCTGGTCCATGCTGACGAACCACTGCGGCGTGGCGCGGAAGATGATCGGTGTTTTGTGACGCCAGCAGCACGGGTAGCTGTGTACCAGCTTCGCCACGTTCAGCAGCGCGCCTTTTTCACGCAGCAGCTCAACGATTTGATCGTTGGCTTTAAAGACGTTAACACCGTCCAGCGTCGGGTAGGTTCCCGGCAGATAGGTGCCGTCCGGGCCGACCGGGTTGGCGATCTCCAGACCGTACTTCTGGCTGATGGTGTAGTCGTCCGGGCCGTGGCCACCGGCGGTATGCACCGCACCGGTACCGGCATCCAGCGTGACGTGATCGCCGAGGATCGCCGGCACATCGAAGCCCATGAACGGATGCTGGAAGCGCATCAGCTCCAGCTCCGCGCCTTTTACGGTGCCGAGCACGCTGTAGTCGGAAACGTCCACGCGCTTCATCACGCTCTCAACCAGATCGCTGGCGAGGATCAGCGCCTGGCCTTCAATCTGCACCAGCGCGTAGGTAAACTCCGGCGAGAGTGAAATGGCGCGGTTCGCCGGCAGGGTCCACGGCGTGGTGGTCCAGATAACCAGTGAGAGCGGGCCGGTAACGTTCTCTGCGCCAAATTTGGCTTTAACCGCGTCGGCGTCAACGGCGTTAAAGGCTACGTCGATGGACGGCGAGGTTTTGTCGTAGTACTCAACTTCTGCTTCCGCCAGCGCGGAACGGCAGTCAACGCACCAGTGCACCGGCTTGGCACCTTTATGCAGATGGCCATTGCCGATGATTTTACCCAGCGCGCGGATAATGTTGGCTTCGGTGTTGAAATCCATGGTCAGGTAGGGACGTGACCAGTCGCCCAGCACGCCAAGACGGATAAAGTCTTCGCGCTGGCCGTCAACCTGCTCGGCGGCGTATTTGCGGCATGCAGCGCGGAACTCGGCGGCGGACACCTTCTCGCCCGGCTTACCGATAAGCTGCTCAACTTTCAGCTCGATCGGCAGACCGTGACAGTCCCAGCCCGGCACGTACGGGGAGTCATACCCGGCAAGCCCTTTGGACTTAACGATAATGTCTTTGAGAATTTTGTTAACCGAGTGACCAATATGAATGCTGCCGTTCGCATATGGAGGGCCATCATGCAGAATAAAGGTCTTTTTGCCCTTCTTCGCATTACGGATGATGCCGTACAGGTCGTCATCGTTCCAGCGCGCCAGCATACCCGGTTCGCGTTTGGCGAGATCGCCACGCATCGGGAACCCTGTTTCCGGCAAGTTCAGGGTAGATTTATAGTCACTCATCAGGTTATCAGTTCCGTATTTCGGTTTTAATGTGTCAGGCTTACGCCGGGTTCATAGCCCAAAAAAATCGCGGGCCGTTACCACATCTTTCGCGATTTGCGCTTTCAGTTCATCCAGCGAGGCAAAGCGCTGCTCGTTGCGTATTTTTTTACGCAGTATCACATCTATATGGCGACCGTACAGGTCCATTGCAACGTCCAGCAGGTGAACTTCCAGCTGCTGGCGCAGGCCGGCTACCGTCGGGCGGGTGCCGATATTGGCGACGCCGGGCAGTGGCGCGTCGGTAATACCGGTCACTTCCACCGCGTAAACCCCTTTTACCGGGGAGACCAGACGACGCAGCGGCAGATTGGCGGTCGGAAAGCCGATGGTGCGGCCCAGCGCATCGCCGTGCACCACGCGCCCGGAAATGGCGAACGGATGGCCCAGCAGGCGCTCGGCCTGCTGCAGATTATCGTCGGCCAGCGCCTGACGCACCGCCGTGCTGCTGATGCGCACGCCGTCGTCACAGTAGGTTTGCGTGCTGGTCACGTCGAAGCCGTACTCTTCACCGGCTTTCTGTAATAACAAGAAATCGCCCTGGCGACCAGCGCCGAAGCGGAAGTCGTCGCCCACCGCCAGCAGCCGGACGCCGAGACGCTCGACCAGCAGGTCGCTGACGAAGCTCTGCGCGGTAAACGCCGCGAAGCGACGGTCAAAGCGCACGCACAGCACGTAATCGACGCCGCACTCCGCCAGATAGCGCAGCTTATCGCGCAGACGGGTAAGACGCGCCGGGGCTTTATCGGCGGCAAACAGTTCAAGCGGCTGCGGCTCGAAGATCATCACCATAACGGGAAGGTTACGCGCGCGCCCTTCTTCACGGAGCCCACGCAGCAATGACTGATGCCCGCGATGTACGCCATCAAAGTTACCAATAGTCAGCACGCACCCGTGGTGGGCCGCACTCAAATTATGTATGCCGCGTATCAGCTTCATGACTGGCTCAAAACAGTGAAAATCGTCGGATTGCACATTTCTGCATCGTGTGGAATACAGGAGCGCGGCGCGCCGGGTTCCTGCAGCCATAAGATGACGAGTATACCTTGTACAGCGGTTAAGGTTAACCCGCGATTAGCCTTTGCAAACAGAAAGCGCAACGGATTTTTTCAATGCTGTCACTCCTTTGCGACAGGGCGGTGGGAAGCGCGGTAATTTTGTGCCGGAAAGACTGTATTCATGCAGTGCAAGCTGTTAGAATCCTGCGCCATCACTACGTAACGAGCGTCGACACAGTAACGGCGCTTATTTGCACAAATCCATTGACAAAAGAAGGCTAAAAGGGCATATTCCTCGGCCTTTGAATTGTCTATACAGAACATATTTGGGAGTTGGACCTTGGCTAATATCAAATCAGCTAAGAAGCGCGCCGTTCAGTCTGAAAAGGCTCGCAAGCACAACGCTAGCCGTCGCTCTATGATGCGTACTTTCATCAAGAAAGTATACGCAGCGATCGAAACTGGCGACAAAGCAGCAGCACAGAAAGCATTTAACGAAATGCAACCGATCGTGGACCGTCAGGCAGCTAAAGGTCTGATCCACAAAAACAAAGCAGCGCGTCATAAAGCTAACCTGACCGCTCAGATCAACAAACTGGCTTAATCGCCGGCTCGTTGAGCTTTGTGAAAAAAACCCGCGTAATGCGGGTTTTTTTATGCCTGCTACTCGGTGGTAAAGAGCGCTGAATAGTCGCGATTACAGATACGCTGCACCGCCGGGTGCTGAATCATCCTTTCGGCAAAGATGGCGTGATACTCCTCCATCACATTATCTATCCGTCCGATCTCCACGATATTCTTATCGCTGTAAAAATCCTGTCCGTAGAGCGTGGGTGCCACGAATATCGCGTTGTGCGCGGCCCCAAACGCTTTCATCAGCGCCGCGTCATCGAACTCGCCGAGGATCTCGACATCCAGCCCCTGACTCTGAAACCAGTTTTGCAGCTTGCGGCCCAGCATAGAACGCCGCCCCGGCACCAGCAGACGGCGCTCCGTCAGACAGGCGGGGAACGGTTTTTCCGGCAGCGGCTGCTGGCACCAGAAGCTGACGCCGCACTCGCCAATTTTCACCGAGAACAGCCCTTCCTGCTGGGTCGAATCAATCGGGCAGTCAGAGATAATCATGTCGAGCTTATGCTGGCTCAGCTGCTCAAGCAGCATCTCGTGCGTGGACTCAAAGCAGCGCAGGTGAATTTGCTCATCTTCCACTACCGCGGCATCCAGCACGCCGCTCACCAGGCGTTTTGAGAGCGCATCGGCGACACCAACGTCAAACAGCAGATGCGACTCCTTGCGGTAGTTCACGATGTCCAGCATCTCCTGGCTTAGCGTAAACATCCGGTCAGCGTAGCGATAGACCAGCTGCCCGAGCTCGCTTGGTTCAAGCCCCCTTCCCTTGCGCTTGAACAGTTTCCCTTCCAGCCGCTCTTCCAGGGCTTTGATCTGCCCGGTAATGGTCTGCGGCGTCAGGTAGAGCGCGTCAGCTGCGCCTACCACGGAGCCTTCTCTGCAAACATGCCAGAAGTAATACAAGTGATTGTAATTAATATGAGGCATAGCGGTTTCTCCCTGAACTATGCCGCTCACCCCATGTGAGCGGCGTGATGGCGTTATGCCTGTTGCGCCGGACGTGAGTAGCGCGCACGCAGCAGAGCGTAACCCGTAACGGCAGCGAGTATCGACCCGCTCAGAATGCCGAGCTTGGCCCAGGCAATAAGCCCGGCATCCACATCGCCAAACGCCAGCGAAGCGATAAAGATCGACATCGTGAAGCCGATACCGCACAGCACCCCGATGGCCATAATCTCTTTGAGCGAGGTTCCCGCCGGCAGCGAGGCCAGACGCAGGCGCACCGCCAGCGCGCAGAACAGCGTGATGCCGATGGGTTTCCCAAGGACCAGTCCGGCGATGATGCCCAGCGGCAGCACCGAGCCCAGTCCGTTCAGGGTCACGCCATCCAGCGATACCCCGGCGTTAGCGAACGCGAACAGCGGCAGGATCAGCCAGGAAACCCACGGGTGCAGCACGTGCTCCAGCGAGCGGGCCGGCGACTTTCCAGCCTGCTCTTTCAGCGGAATAAAGAAGCCGATAATCACCCCGGCAAGGGTAGCGTGTACGCCAGATTTCAGCACCGCCGTCCAGAGCACCACGCCCACCAGAATATAGATCCCCGTACGGCGCACGTTGAGTAAATTGAGCAGCGCCAGCACCGCAATCGCCGCGGCGGCAATCCCCAGCGATACCATCGACAGCTCATGGGTGTAGAACAGCGCGATAATAATGATGGCACCCAGATCGTCGATGATAGCCAGCGCCATCAGGAACACCTTCAGCGCTGGCGGCACGCGGCTGCCTAACAGCGCCAGCACGCCAAGCGCAAAGGCGATATCGGTAGCGGCCGGAATGGCCCATCCCTGACGGGTAACCGGATCCTGATAATTAAACACCAGATAGAACAGCGCTGGCACCAGCATTCCGCCGAGAGCGGCAATGACCGGAAAAGCAGCCTGCTGCCGCGTTGCCAGCGACCCCTGCACCATCTCGCGCTTCACCTCAAGGCCGATCAGCAGGAAGAACACCGCCATCAGCGCATCGTTGATCCACAACAGCATGTTTTTATTGATATCGAGCGCGCCAATGCGCACTTCAACCGGCGTGGCGAGAAAACCCTGATAACCTCCCGCCGTGGCGTCCAGGTTCGCCAGCAGCATAGCCAGCGCGGCTGCAAAAATCAGCACCACGCCGCCCGCCGCGTCGCTGCTGAAAAAGCGTTGCAAATGTTTCATCATGATTACTCTCAGGAAATTAGCACAACCGCCATGATAAGCCAGGCTATTACTCGTCAAAAGCAGTTTATCTTTGCCAATTAACTCGGTAATTACGAAATATAATCTAAGGCTAAACCAATAAAAAAGCCCCGACCGGAGCGCGTCAGGGCAAGGTATCCGCAGAGAAACGTGGATGATGCGGATAAAAGGTGAGGGAAAATCAGTAGGTACCGATATCGGTCCAGACTTTGTACTGCCCGCTGTTCAGATCCGGTTGTTCACCCTGGGAATACCAGTTCACCTGATAGTTATGGCCTTTCCAGCTCACTTTCTCGAAAGTGCCCCACTTCGCGCCGTAGATGGTATTCGCATCCCACAGCGGATAAGGTGCCGTACCGCTGGCGCTGTCATCCGGCACAGGCGTTGGCGTCGGGGTTGGCGTCGGGGTGGGTTCCGGCGTTGGGGTCGGCACAGGCGTATCCGAGCCGGAAGACGACGCGGCGGGAACCACGGTCACGACAAAGCGCTGCTGCGATGACGGTTCATTTTTACTGTCACGCACAAACAGCGTGAACTGCAGTTCGCTGCTCTGGGTCACCACCGGCACTTCAAACTCAATCACCGATGCGCTTTTATCCGCGACGCTGACGCTGGACGGCACACCCCAGCTAAAGCTCAGGGCATCATGGTCGGCGTCGGTTGATGCTTCGCCAGAGAGTTGCAGACGCGAGCCACCCACGACCCGCAGCTGAATCGCCGCGACCGGTGCATGGTTCACCGACGGCTGCGGCTCGACGTTATCGCCACCGCTGGTATCCGCCACGTTGATGCCTTCGAAATAGAACGGCTTCATGTCGATCACCTGGGTGGCGATCTCGTAACCCAGCCCTTCGCGGGCGGCATTCACCAGCACGCCGTTGTCCTGATCGATAGTCCAGGTAAACAGCCCACCGAGGTTACGACGCGCGGCATATTCGCCTTTTGCTTTGACCGAACGCGGGGTATCAAGCGACATAAACAGTTTGCTCTGCGGGTTCCAGAGATAATCCGCGTTGGCCACTTTATCGGTATAGACGTTAAAGCCGTTACGCCCTTTCTGGTTTTCCAGGTCAAGGTAGTTATAGATGGTGTCATACCATTCGGTGCTGCCCGACTCAAAGGAACCGGTGGTAGTGCCCTGCCCGGGCGAGTAACTGCCTTTCAGCGGCGAGAAGTTCTCGATTTCCGCATTGCGCGCATTTCGGGTATACCCGGCGTAACCGATGTTAATGCGGTCTGACGGGAAGCCTTCGGCAATAAGATAATCCACCACCGCTTCGATACTCCAGCCGCCAGCGGTAAGCGGAGTCAGGTTGGTATGGTGGGTCAGGGTTTCTGCCCACGGGGTGCCGAAGAAGTCATAGGTCATGACGTTGATGCCATACAGACCGGCATTCAGCAGCGCCTTCACGTTGGAGTAGCCGAGGGTTTCCACCACGGCTGAGCTGGCGATGGAGATTTTTACGTCGCTGCGCCCGGCGGCAGTCAGCTGCTTTTTCAGCTCGGCGATAACCAGCGCGTAATTGGCACCATCTTCCGGGCCGTGCGGGTTACCGTTGCCCGGCGCATTCGGGTATTCCCAGTCGATATCCACTTCGCTGAACATCGGGAACTGTTTGAACAGTTTCACCACGCCCGCGGCAAAAGTTTTGCGTGCAGAATCAGTTTTCGACATTTCGTGGAAGCCATTACTCATGGTCCAGCCGCCGATACTCATGGAAAGCGCAAGCGTATGGCCCTGCTGCTTCGCTTTTTGCTGCAGATCGCGCAGCCCGCCAAGCAAACCTTTGCTGTTCTGTTGCGTTACCGTCGCCGGGTCAATGTCCCAGCCGCTGGTGGTGTGGCCGCAGTTAACATATGACTGAAAGTCACCCCAGGGATCGAGGAAGGTCGGTTCATTGGTGTTCTTGTTGGTCAGCGCCGCAGCGTTCTCAATGGTGTACTGTTTTTCGCCTTTATCGCCGACAATCCCGAGGAAGCCAAAGACGATTTTGTCATAGGCGGTTGGCGAGACGTTGGCCAGATCGTAGCCGCGACCGCGGTTACTGGCGGAGTCATCCCCCTGCAGGCGGCCGTCATACTGCGACCAGTCGGTATAGTAGCCAAATACTTTTGGCTTACTGGCGGCTTTATATTTGTTGTATACCGGAATTGCGACACGCGCGGAGGTATAGCTATATTTTTCCACCTCACTTGCCGGTTTAAAACCATCCGCAGCATTACTGGTTTCAGTCAGGCTGTCGCTTTTGATTAATTTATTTGTTGCCATTTCATATTCCTTTTACGTGGGTTTATTAAACAGCGGGTAGCTGTGAAGCTGATAGTAAACAGCCCGTAAGGAATATCGAGTCACAAACCCTCAATTGGTATTACATGAGATTATCAACCGCAATAATTAGTTATAGATATATACGCGTCAGCGGATAAGTGTGCCAATGGTGCGCAATGCGCGGCCTTACTGCTTTTCAATATAGTATATATGTATTTTTTAGCGGAAATTATGTGGATGTTTAGCACAGTTTAACTTGGCTGCTTTTCTGCGAGTCCGGCGTCTATTACGCATCAACAATCGCAACAATGATAAAACAGTGATTGTCAGCCATTTATTCGCTTTCTAGTATCAGGCCAGCCCCAACAAATACAGCTCTCATTATAAATTTAACCAAGGTGACCCATGAAGCGTTATCTCATTAATCACAATTGCATTTATAACGAAGCAAGAAATGAAATAAAGAATACCGATAGTGCATTAATAATAAAAATGACGGCAATGCGCGCCCGCTGTCTGAGTTTCATTATCGAAAATGCTGCTGAAGGCATTATTGATAAACAAAAAATGACCTCCGCATTATGGGGAGAGCGCGGTCAGTTCGTCAGCGACGCGAACCTGACGCAGCTGCTCTACCTTATCCGCAAAGACTTACGCACCCTCGGGATCAATGACTTCTTTGTCACCATTCCCCGCATGGGCATTCGCGTTAACCAGCAGATCACCGTGGATGTCCTGCCCGAGGAGAAGATCCGCAAACGCTACGGTATCTGGAAAGTGGTGATCGTTACCGCTTTTGCACTCTCTCTGATCTCGCTTTATGCCGTGTTCGACATGCTTCAATCGACCCCCAATAGCTAAGGAAATCCTTATGAATCCGATAATTGATGGCATACTGAATATAGAAGGTGGTTACGTTAATAATCCTGCTGACCGGGGTGGTCCTACCAACTGGGGGATCACCGAAAAAACCGCGCGCGCTCATGGATATGAGGGGGATATGCAGGACCTGTCCCGTGAGGAAGCCTATCGCATTCTGGAGCAGGATTACTGGATAGCGCCAGGTTTCTATCGCGTAGCCGACCTGTCGCTGCCACTCGCATTCGAGCTATGTGATGCCGGCACTAATGTCGGTCCGGCGCATCCGTCGCGCTGGCTTCAACGCTGGTTAAATATCTTCAACCGAACCGCTAAAAAATATCCCGACTTAATTATTGATGGCGCTATCGGAAATAAAACTATTGAAGCATTGAAAAGCTATCTTGCCTGGCGTGGTAAAGAGGGGGAAAACGTTCTGCTACAGGCATTGAACTGCAGTCAGGGGGAATATTATCTGATGATCAGTGAAGCACGGGAAGTAAATGAAGAATTTATTTACGGCTGGATTAGAGAGCGGGTGAAAATTGCGTAAATATGAAACAGAAAAAGCCCGATATTATTCGGGCTTTTTTTCATGCGGATTATTTTTTTACCAGCGTGTTATTCACAATATAGGCTTTCACCTTATCACCTAACAGCCGCAGGATTGGTGATGCGAATACCCCACCCAGGCCAGCGGCCAGCATCACCATATTAAAGCTTAAGTTCCGATCGATTGCGATTACGCTTACGATAAATCCGGTAAAGCATGAAATCGCTATTTGTGCGAGGCAATCCATAATATTGCGATGAACCTCAGAGTTTTCTTCGCGTTTCATCAGAAAACAAACAAAGCCTCCCCAGCCACCAATCATA
Source organism: Siccibacter colletis (assembly GCF_000696575.1). Lineage (GTDB taxonomy): Bacteria > Pseudomonadota > Gammaproteobacteria > Enterobacterales > Enterobacteriaceae > Siccibacter > Siccibacter colletis. The sequence goes on from NZ_JMSQ01000001.1 coordinate 191,694, forward strand.
ATTACGGTTATTAATATTTCCAGCTCAACCAGAATAATACGGGAAGAAGAAATATGTGCTGCAACACTCATGAGATAGTCCTCATCATTAAGTTAATTGTGTAAGTCATCTTGCGATGGGGAAATACTAACCAGAATTAACTTAGCAGCCTAATAATAACATTCAATTAAATTATTGAGACGCCTGAAATTGCGATAACAACGGCGGCGAGAGGGCTCACAGCTTACCATTTTCTGAATGATGCGATCGTCTGCATCATGGCAACGATCTCTTTCACGTCTGCCAGGTGCCTGTTTTTACGATACCAGTTAGCGTAGAGAGTTTGTGAGCTGAATTTTAGCTCTTCGGGCAGGGCTAACAACGCAATACTGTATTTTTTCTGGATCTGGAAAAAACGTGCCAGCCGGTAGGGTAACACGGCGATGCAGGAAGAGTTTTCTACCGCGCTGATAAGTCCATTGATCGAGTCGGTACGGTAACCAATGCGCCGTGAGCGTGCACTGTTTAACTCCGGGAGAATAGTATTGCGCTTTCCTTCCGCTAATACCGGCAGCGCATCGGACTGGTACACCGCATGGGGAAATGAAAAAAAGTGATATAACGTCAGATCAGGTAGTTCTGCCAGCGGATTATGCAGCGCGCAGACCACGCAATAATCATGAAAATGTTCGATAGCGACATTTTCCACCGCATTATCGACGAGCGGCTTCAGGGTTAATGCCATATCAGCCGTGCCGCTGGTGAGCGACTCTTTATAATGCTGGGGGTTCTGCGGCGTGGTGGAACAATATTTGATCAGATAGCGCGTGAAGGGTTCATAGTCGAAGAGCTGGGAGAAGTAATACTGCTCATTAATATCATTACCCAGAATGGTTAATTCCTGCATTACTCCGGGCCGCTGTGGCTGCTCAAGGGTGGAAGCCACAATATCCAGCACCTGGCTGTAAGCGCTGTGAATTTCCCGTGCCCGGCTGGTGGGTGCCAGACCTTCGCGGGTGCGGACAAACAGCTCTTCGCTGTAAACATTTTGCAGGCGCTGTAGTGCCTGAGAAATGGCGGCGGGCGTTACCTGAAGCCGCTTCGAAGCACGGGTGGCGTTGCCAGCGCTAATCACCGCATCAAGAACCTTAATCAAATTTAAATCGAAATCCTTGATTACAGGGTTAGCGCTCATATCCCCTCACCAGGCATGAATTTATTGAAGAAACGAGACTATAACGTTATTAGAATTGGCTTTGATAACTTTTATTATCATTTGAAGTACAGAGAGGCAGTAAAGCGAAATCACTAAAAATAAATTATCAACAGCAGACTAACTGCAGCGAATCATTTGATAACTTTGACTTAAGAAAACATAATAAGATTCTTCTTAATAAGAAGAAATAATGAGCAGCTTCGCCAATTGAGGAAATAAAAAACCCCGACCTCCATTTCGGAATCGGGGTGGGGTATCACCGCGCAAAAAGATTAACGCGTCAGATCGTCAAAGAACTTTTTCACACCGTCGAAGAAGCTTTTTGACCGCGGGCTATTGTGCTCGCCGGTCGGGCCACCAAAGCTCTCCTGCAGATCTTTCAGCAGCTGCTTCTGTTTTTCGTTCAGGCTAACCGGGGTTTCAACTACCACGCGGCACAGCAGGTCACCCTGCGCGCCACCGCGTACCGATTTCACGCCTTTACCGCGCATGCGGAACAGCTTACCGGTCTGGGTTTCGCTCGGCACTTTAAGCATCACGCGACCATCAAGGGTCGGCACTTCAATCTCGCCGCCCAGGGCTGCCATCGCAAAGTTAATCGGCACTTCACAGTACAGGTTGTTGCCTTCGCGCTCGAAGATCGGGTGCTGTTTTACCTGCACCTGAACATAGAGATCGCCTGCCGGTGCGCCGTGCTCGCCGGCTTCACCTTCGCCTGCCAGACGAATGCGGTCGCCGGTGTCCACGCCCGCCGGGATTTTAACCGACAGGGTTTTGGATTTTTCCACGCGACCGTGGCCGTGGCATTTGTTGCACGGATCTTTAATGATGGTACCGCGGCCCTGACAGTGCGGACACGCCTGCTGTACCGCAAAGAAGCCCTGACGCATCTGAACCTGGCCTGCGCCGTGGCAGGTCGGACAGGTCTGCGGCTGGGTACCGGGTTTAGCGCCGTTGCCGTGGCAGACATCACACTCTTCCAGCGTCGGAATGCGGATCTCTTTGGTCACGCCGCGTACCGCTTCTTCCAGCGTCAGCTCCATGTTGTAGCGCAAATCGGAGCCACGCGCGGCGCGACGACCGCGGCCGCCACCGAAGATGTCACCGAATACGTCGCCAAAGATATCGCTGAAGTCGGCACCGCCGCCGCCGAAGCCGCCGCCATAACCACCACCGCCCATGCCGCCCTGTTCAAAGGCCGCATGACCGTACTGATCGTAGGCCGCACGCTTCTGCGCATCGGTCAGAATTTCGTAGGCTTCTTTAATCTCTTTAAATTTGCCTTCGGCCTCTTTGTCACCCTGGTTACGGTCCGGGTGAAACTTCATGGCCAGGCGCTTATACGCCTTTTTGATTTCACGCTCTTCCGCTGTTTTCGGAACGCCTAAAACCTCGTAATAGTCTCTTTTCGCCATCGCTGTTACAGCCCTCAACATGAATAAACGGGCGTGGAGGAAACCCTCAACGCCCGTGTCAGTCTTACCCGTTCAAGGGCGATTATTTCTTATCTTTTACTTCTTCGAACTCAGCGTCGACCACGTCGTCTTCTTTCGCGTTGTTCGCAGAAGCGTCAGCGGAACCCGTCTGCTGCTGGGCGTGCTGCTGCTGTGCGATTTCCATCAGCTTCTGGGAAACCTGCGCCAGCGCCTGCATCTTCGCTTCGATATCGGCTTTATCTTCACCTTTCAGTGAGGTTTCCAGCTCGCTCAGCGCGGACTCGATAGCGGTTTTGTCTTCGGCCGGCAGCTGCTCGCCCGCTTCTTCAACCTGCTTACGGGTGCTGTGCAGCAGGTGGTCGCCCTGGTTGCGGGTCTGAACCAGCTCTTCGAACTTACGGTCAGACTCGGCGTTAGCTTCCGCTTCCTGCACCATTTTCTGGATCTCTTCTTCGTTCAGACCGGAAGAGGCCTTGATGGTGATCTTCTGCTCTTTACCGCTGTTTTTGTCTTTCGCGGAAACATGCAGGATACCGTCAGCATCGATATCGAAGGTAACTTCGATCTGCGGCATGCCGCGCGGTGCCGGGTTGATGCCATCCAGGTTGAACTGACCCAGAGATTTGTTATCACCGGCGCGTTTACGCTCACCCTGCAGCACGTGGATGGTTACCGCAGACTGGTTGTCTTCTGCAGTAGAGAACACCTGGCTGTGCTTGGTCGGGATGGTGGTGTTTTTGCTGATCAGCGCCGTCATCACGCCACCCATGGTTTCGATACCCAGCGACAGCGGGGTAACGTCCAGCAGCAGTACGTCTTTTACGTCGCCGGTCAGAACGCCGCCCTGAACCGCAGCACCGATGGCCACTGCTTCATCCGGGTTTACGTCTTTACGCGGCTCTTTACCGAAGAACTCAGCAACTTTTTTCTGCACCATCGGCATACGGGTCTGACCGCCGACCAGGATAACGTCCTGGATGTCGGAAACGGACAGGCCAGCATCCTGCAGAGCAACTTTCAGCGGCTCGATAGAACGGTTTACCAGGTCTTCTACCAGGCTTTCCAGTTTCGCACGGGTCACTTTGATGTTCATGTGTTTCGGACCGGTCGCGTCTGCAGTGATGTACGGCAGGTTCACGTCGGTCTGCTGTGCAGAAGAAAGTTCGATTTTCGCTTTCTCTGCCGCTTCTTTCAGGCGCTGCATCGCCAGCGGATCGTTGCGCAGGTCGATGCCCTGATCTTTCTTAAACTCTTCAACGAGGTAGTTGATCATGCGGCTGTCGAAGTCTTCACCACCCAGGTGGGTATCACCGTTGGTCGCCAGTACTTCGAAGGTTTTTTCGCCGTCAACTTCGTCGATTTCGATAATAGAGATATCGAAGGTACCACCACCGAGGTCGTAAACCGCGATCGTGCGGTTGCCAACTTCTTTATCCAGGCCGTAAGCCAGTGCGGCAGCGGTCGGTTCGTTGATGATACGTTTTACTTCCAGACCCGCGATACGGCCGGCGTCTTTAGTCGCCTGACGCTGCGCATCGTTAAAGTAGGCCGGAACGGTGATAACCGCTTCAGTTACCGGTTCGCCCAGGTAATCTTCCGCCGTTTTCTTCATTTTTTTCAGCACTTCAGCAGAGATCTGCGGCGGTGCCATTTTCTGTCCTTTCACGTCCAGCCATGCGTCGCCGTTGTCAGCGCCGATGATTTTGTACGGCATGATGGAAACATCACGCTGCACTTCTTCGTCCTGGAAGCGGCGGCCGATCAGGCGTTTGATCGCAAACAGGGTGTTCTGCGGGTTCGTCACTGCCTGACGTTTAGCCGGCTGACCTACCAGAGTTTCACCGTCCTGCGTATAGGCAATGATTGAAGGGGTAGTACGGTCACCCTCGGCGTTTTCCAGCACGCGTGCTGTGGTGCCATCCATAATCGCTACACAAGAGTTGGTTGTGCCCAGGTCAATACCAATAATTTTACCCATCTAAACGTCTCCACTAAAAATTCGTCATCATGTGGTTGTGAACCTGTAATAAGGGCGAAACGTGCTGTTTCAACTGCCCCGCTTTTAATTTTTCAGGTTCCCTCACTGCGGTTGTCTACAAGATGGGGTCGCTCCGCCCGCCATCAAGGGGGCGATGCAAAAAATTTTTCGTTTCGCTGTGGCGAGATCATAGACGCCGCCCATACGCCTGATTATGATGCCGCGCCCGGCTGAAAAGTGTTTTCGCACCGGGAATATCACTAACATAAATTTAATGATGATTTTGAGGATCTATGGGCAACACTCAGTTGGCTAATCCGGCTCCACTGGGCTTGATGGGTTTTGGCTTGACCACCATTCTGCTCAATTTGCACAACATCGGGCTTTTTCCGTTAGACGGCATCATCCTTGCGATGGGCATATTTTACGGCGGCCTGGCGCAGATTTTCGCGGGTCTGCTGGAGTATAAAAAAGGTAATACCTTTGGTCTGACGGCGTTTACCTCTTACGGCGCGTTCTGGCTGACGCTGGTGGCCATCCTGGTCATGCCGAAATTTGGTATGGCCGAGCCGGCAAACGGGCATTTCCTCGGCGTTTACCTGGCGCTGTGGGGCGTGTTCACGCTGTTTATGTTCTTCGGCACCCTGAAGGGCGCGCGCGTCCTGCAGTTTGTGTTTCTGAGCCTGACGGTGCTGTTCGCCCGGCTGGCCGTGGGTCATCTGCTGGATAACGAGGGCATCGTTCACATTGCGGGCTGGATTGGCATCGTGTGTGGCGCCAGCGCGGTCTACCTGGCGATGGGCGAAGTGCTGAACGAGCAGTACGGTCGCACCGTGCTGCCGATTGGCGAGCCAAAATAAGTAAAAACGCCTCTCCTTGTGGGGAGAGGCGTACCGGTTACTTCAGGCCGGATACCAGCGTTTTACGCTGATCTTCAAGCGACACCACCCTGGCGCACACCGCTTTTCCGAAACCTTCAAAATCTTTTTCCTGCTTTTTCCACTCGGTCTGAATCGCGCTTTGCAGCCCGCCCATGCTGCCGAGAATGCCCTGCAACGGATTGCCGCCGCCGGAGGTCACCGCTTTAGCACCCATCTCGTTGATGCTGTCCTGTAGCAGGCCGCCCATGGTCTGATTCACCAGTTGCTGACCTTCCGCTCGCACCTGGTCGATGGCTTTGTAATGGAATGCCATGCCGTCGCTGCGGCGCTCCAGAATGCGGTTCATCTGGGTTTTCAGCTGACCATCAAGGGTCGTCAGGCGCTTGCGCATGTTGCTGCTGGAACCCACCTGCTCGGTGATAATTTTGTCGAGCGCCACGCGGCCTCTTTCGAGGCGGGCACGGGCACCTTCGTCAATCCACGGCAGCGCCGAGCGCAGATCGGTCTGATAATCCCTGGCCTGCTCGCGCTGGGCGGCGGTGAGGCTTACCTGTTTGCCGTTAAACATCACGCCGCCGTCCGGGCCAATGACCAGGTTGCCATTCTCACCCACGACCTGCACGGTCTGCGGGCTTAAAATCACATCATCTTTTGGTGTGACACTGCATTTGTATTCCGCATGAGCACTTACGGCGGTTGCCATCAGCGCCACCAGCAGCGTTTTACGCATCATAAACTCTTCCTCACATCCATCAGGGCCTGGCTCTCAGACAAAAACGGGCCGGCAAGCCGACCCGCTGTTCATGCTTAATCCCACCATACGTCGAAGAGTTCGCTGGTGCGCACCTCTTCGAGTTTGCGATCCTCAAGCCATTTGCGCACCAGCGCCTGATGCTCTTCGGTGCACTTGCCGATCTCCTGCATGCAGATCAGCCCTTCCCATGCCAGATAGCCGCTGCCGTCAAACGCCAGTTTGTTCGGCTCAATCACTTCATTGATCAGATCTTCTACCGTCTGATCGATCTGCGCTTCGCTGGTCCCTTCCGGGAAGCGCCACGCCACCGAAAAGCCCAGCTCCTGGAACTCATCGATGTGCATCTTTTTACGTAAACGACGGCTGCGTTGCGTTGCCATTATTTCACCCTCTCAAACATTAAATCCCATACGCCGTGGCCTAAACGGTGGCCACGCTGCTCAAATTTAGTTACCGGGCGCGATTCCGGGCGCGGTACATAGTCCTGGGTCGGTGACAGGTTTTTATACCCGTCGAGCTGGCTCATCACTTCGAGCATATGTTCGGCATAAGGTTCCCAGTCGGTCGCCATATGGAATACGCCCCCCATCTTCAGCTTGCCTTTTACCAGCTCGGCAAACGGCGCCTGCACGATGCGGCGCTTGTTGTGGCGCGCTTTATGCCACGGGTCCGGGAAGAACAGCTGCACCATGGTCAGGGCATTATCCGGGATCATTTTCTCCAGCACTTCCACCGCGTCGTGACACATCACGCGCAGGTTGCTGATGCCCTCTTCCTGAGCCGCACTCAGGCAGGCACCCACGCCCGGCTGGTGAACTTCAATCCCGAGGAAGTTCTGATACGGATTGGCTTTCGCCATGGTGACCAGCGACGCGCCCATGCCGAAGCCAATCTCCAGCGTGGTTGGCGCATCGCGGCCAAACAGCGCCACCAGATCGAGCGGCTGCGCGGTGTACTCCACGCCCATCACCGGCCAGAGATGGTCCAGCGCGTGTTGCTGACCTTTGGTCAGGCGTCCCTGGCGGCGGACAAAGCTACGAATACGGCGCAGCGGGCGTCCGTTTTCATCAAATTCCGGTGAAATGACGTCGTTATTCATAAAAAATCAGTCTGCTTGAGTTGATAGGAAGGCAAACGGGCATTATCCAAAGTTAGTTACCGGATGCAAGCACCGGAAAGTTCCGGTTTACAGCGTACAGCCGCTGTGCTGGAATCTGGCCCCCTGTTACCCATTACGGAAGCCCGGCATTAATGATGCAAGCCTCTCACTTCTCCGCCCAGGTGCTGGCGTGGTACGACAAATACGGGCGTAAAACCCTGCCCTGGCAAATTGAGAAAACGCCTTACAAAGTATGGCTCTCAGAAGTGATGTTGCAACAAACCCAGGTAACCACCGTTATTCCCTACTTCGAGCGCTTTATGGCGCGTTTCCCCACGGTCACCGATTTAGCCAACGCCCCGCTCGACGAGGTGCTGCACCTGTGGACCGGGCTGGGCTATTACGCCCGCGCCCGCAATCTGCACAAAGCCGCGCAGCAGGTCGCGACGGTTCACGGCGGGCATTTCCCGACCACCTTTGAGGAGGTCGCCGCCCTTCCCGGCGTCGGACGCTCTACCGCCGGGGCGATTCTCTCTCTGTCGCTGGGGCAGCACTACCCAATCCTCGATGGCAACGTGAAGCGCGTGCTGGCCCGCTGTTACGCGGTGGCCGGCTGGCCGGGTAAAAAAGAGGTGGAAAACCGGCTGTGGGCGATCAGCAGCGACGTCACGCCGGCGCAGGGCGTGGAGCGTTTCAACCAGGCGATGATGGATTTGGGTGCCATGGTCTGCACCCGCTCGCGTCCGAAGTGTGAAATCTGCCCGCTGAACAGCGGCTGCGTTGCTTATGCTACCCAGCGCTGGGCGGAATACCCTGGCAAAAAACCGAAGCAGACGCTGCCGGAGCGCACCGGCTATCTGCTGCTGATGCAGCACGAAGGGAAAGTTTATCTGGAGCAGCGCCCGCCGAGCGGCCTGTGGGGCGGCCTGTACTGCTTCCCGCAGTTTGCCGATGAACAGGGGCTGCGCGACTGGCTGCACGAGCGCGCCATTGCTGAGCGCGGGCTGACCCAGCTCACCGCGTTTCGTCATACTTTCAGCCACTTTCATTTAGATATTGTGCCGATGTGGCTTCCCGTGTCCTCATTTGCCGCGTGCATGGATGAGGGCAGCGCACTCTGGTATAACTTAGCCCAGCCGCCGTCGGTGGGGCTGGCCGCGCCGGTTGAGCGCTTGCTACAGCAGTTATGCACCGGCGCTATCGCCTGAACATCGCCCCGTTCATAAGAGGAAAAGACATGAGCAGAACCATTTTTTGTACCTTTCTCCAGCGCGACGCTGAAGGCCAGGATTTCCAGCTCTACCCTGGCGAACTGGGTAAGCGCATCTACAACGAGATCTCTAAAGAGGCCTGGGCGCAGTGGCAGCATAAGCAGACCATGCTGATCAACGAGAAAAAGCTCAGCATGATGAACCCGGAACACCGCAAACTGCTGGAGCAGGAGATGGTTAACTTCCTGTTCGAAGGCAAAGAGGTGCATATCGAAGGCTTCACCCCGCCAGAAAAGTAACAATAACGTTTTCCCGTCTGGGGCGTCAGCCTCAGGCGCGGCAAACCTGGTGAAAAGTGGAAGTGATTCAGCCCCCCATGTTCAACACAACACGCAATCCAGGAAGCATGAAAAAACTTTTAGCGCTGGCCCTGTTGGCCCCCCTGCTCGTCTCCTGTTCCGGCTCGAACAAGGGCGACAGCTACAACGAAGCCTATGTGAAGGACACCAACGGTTTCGATATTCTGATGGGGCAGTTTGCCAACAATATTGAGAACATCTGGGGCTTCAATGAAGTATTGATCGCCGGTCCCAAGGACTACGTGAAGTACACCGATCAGTACCAGACCCGCAGCCATATTAATTTCGAAGCCGGTACGCTGACCGTCGAGACCATCGCCGGCACCGATCCCGCCGCGCGTCTGCGCCAGGCTATTATCATGACTCTGTTGATGGGCGACGATCCGAGCGGCGTGGACCTCTATTCCGACGCCAATGACATTCAGATTTCCAAAGAGCCGTTCCTGTACGGACAGGTGCTGGACCATACCGGTCAGCCGATCCGCTGGGAAGGACGCGCCACTCAATACGCCGACTGGCTGCTGCAAAATCGCCTGAAGAGCCGCAAGGCCGGGCTGCGCATTATCTACAGCGTGACCATCAATCTGGTGCCAAACCACCTCGATAAGCGTGCGCATAAATATCTCGGCATGGTGCGTCAGGCCTCGCGTAAATACGGCGTTGATGAATCGCTGATCCTGGCGATTATGCAGACCGAATCCTCGTTCAACCCCTACGCCGTCAGCCGCTCCGACGCGCTGGGGCTGATGCAGGTGGTCCAGCATTCGGCGGGTAAAGACGTGTTCCGCTCGCAGGGCAAGTCCGGCACGCCGAGCCGCAGCTTCCTGTTCGATCCGGCCAACAACATTGATACCGGTACCGCCTATCTGGCGATGCTGAACGATGTGTACCTGGGCGATATCATGAATCCTACCTCGCGGCGCTATGCGGTGATCACCGCGTACAACGGCGGGGCGGGCAGCGTGCTACGCGTGTTCTCCAGCGACAAGATCGAGGCGGCGGCTATCATCAACACCATGACGCCGGGCGATGTGTACCAGACGCTCACCACCCGCCATCCGTCGGCGGAGTCGCGGCGCTACCTCTACAAGGTGAATACCGCCCAGAAGAGCTATCGTCGGCAGTAGTAAAAAAGCCCCTCACCAGAGGGGCTTTTTTTATCAGCGCTTTAGTGCTTCACCATATTGCCGTAGAGCCGTTTGATGCCGTCGGCATCGGTCTCGCTGTAGACGCCCTGCAGCTCCGGCGAGAAGCCCGGCAGCAGGTTTACCCCCTCTTCCAGCGCGAGGAAATAGCGCAGTGCCGCGCCGTCCCACACTTCGCCAGGCACCACGCACAGCACGCCCGGCGGGTAAGGCAGCGCCCCCTCCGCCGCGATGCGCCCTTTCGCCTCGCTCAGCCGCACCAGTTCAACCTTGCCGCGAATAAACTCAATATTGGCATCCTGCGGATTCATCACCACCTCCGGCAGTTCAGCGCGGCGGAACATCGCCTTCTGCAGATCCTTCACGTCAAAGCTGACATAGAGATCGTGCATCTCCTGGCAGAGCTGGCGCAGGGTATAGCCCTTGTAGCGCACCGGATATTTGTTGTAGATGGTCGGCAACACGTCAGCCAGCGGCGTATCGTCTTCGATGTGCTGCTCAAACTGCGCCAGCATCGCCACCAGCTGCGCGATTTTCTCCGGGCTTTCCGCCGGGGTGAGCAGGAACAGAATCGAATTGAGATCCGATTTTTCCGGCACTACACCGTTCTCGCGCAGGTAGTTGGCGAGGATCGCGGCCGGCACGCCAAAATCCGCGTACTCCCCGCTCTCCGGGTCGATCCCTGGCGTGGTGAGCAGCAGCTTGCAGGGGTCAACCATATACTGGTCGCGGGCGTAACCTTCAAAGCCGTGCCAGCGTGCGCCCGGCTCGAAGGTGAAGAACTGGCGATCCCGGGCAATCAGATCGGTGGGGTGATCCTGCCAGGGCCGTCCGGCGATCTCCGGCGGCACAAAGGGTTTGATCATGGTGCAGTTGGCGATGATCGCTTTGCGCGCCTCGATCCCCAGCGCCACGCAGTCGGCCCACAGCCGGCGTCCGCTCTCCCCTTCATGGATTTTCGCATTCACGTCGAGAGCAGCGAACAGCGGATAGAACGGGCTGGTAGACGCATGCAGCATAAAGGCGTTATTCAGCCGCTTGTGCGGACAGAACCGCGCCTGGCCGCGCAGGTGATTATCCTTTTTATGGATCTGCGACGTCTGCGAGAACCCGGCCTGCTGTTTGTGCACCGACTGGGTAACAAAGATGCCCGGATCGTTCTCATTTAACTCCAGCAGCAGCGGCGAGCACTCCGCCATCATCGGGATAAACTGCTCGTAGCCGACCCACGCGGAGTCAAACAGAATGTAGTCGCACAGATGACCGATGGTGTCGATCACCTGACGCGCGTTGTAGAGCGTGCCGTCGTAGGTCCCGAGCTGGATCACCGCCAGCCGGAACGGGCGCGCGTCGTCGGCGCGCTGCGGCGCCACGTCGCGAATGCGCTCGCGCAGGTACGCCTCGTCAAAGCAGTGCGCGTCAATGCCGCCGATAAAGCCAAACGGGTTGCGCGCCGCCTCCAGATAAACCGGCGTCGCCCCGGCCTGGATCAGTGCCCCGTGGTGGTTCGACTTATGATTATTGCGGTCAAACAGCACCAGATCGCCGCGCGTCAGCAGGGCGTTGGTCACCACTTTATTTGCCGCCGAGGTACCGTTCAGCACGAAATAGGTTTTATCGGCGTGAAATACCTTTGCGGCAAACTTCTGGGCGTGCTTGGCCGACCCTTCGTGGATCAACAGATCGCCGAGCTTCACGTCGGCATTGCACATATCGGCGCGAAAGATGTTCTCACCGAAGAAATCGTAAAACTGCCGCCCCGCCGGATGCTTTTTAAAAAACGCCCCGTGCTGGTGGCCCGGACAGGCGAAAGTACTGTTGCCCATCGCCACATACTGGCGCAGGGTGTCGAAAAACGGCGGCAGCAACGCCTCTTCATAGCGGCAGGCTGCCGCTTCCAGCTCAAGAAAATCCTGCGCCCTGCCACTCAGCACGCCGCTGATATCGGGCACGCTCGCTTCGCCTGCCTCATCCCAGAGCCATACCGGCAGATTAAAGCCGGTGCGTTTGAGCAGCGCGAGAATGCCGCTGCGGCTGTCCACCACAGAGAGGACCACCGCCGCCACGTCGGTAAAATCGGTGCTGTCCAGCGCAACCACCTCGCGGTGAGTGGAAAGTGCGGCAATCACGTCGTGACTGGCGGCAATTTTCATCGATTTCATAAGCGCAAATAACCGTATTCAGGAAAGTAAGTGACCGGAGAAGCGCGCGGGCGCTGCTCTCATAATGGGCCTGACTGGGTTCCAGCTGCGACCACAAGACATCAGTAAATACAGACCGCGTCTGGTTTTACTGCTGTCCGGCAGTGAGCGTGCGGCACCCTCACCGCATAGCGGCGGAGGACGAGACGGTAAAGAGCGGGAAACGGGCGCGCGGCATCAGGCGATGTCGCCATGCAAGCACGAAGGCGTGGGCAGTAAGCCTGGTCATGTCGCAACCCCGTAGAAAGGAAAAAACTGGCGCAATCATGGCAGCTTCTTTTTGCTGGCGCAACCCGATGACCGGTGCGCAGGCAAAGCATTTGCAGCCAGCCACGCTAAGCTATTAAAATTAATAACAGTTATTTTTTAACCACGAATAAAAAAGCGAAATTAATGAATAACATGGCATTCCACTCTCTTTCCGCCTGCCGCGAGCAGGGCATCAGGAGCCTGATATGGTAACCGGACCTTTTATCAATGCTGGCGCGGTACTGCTCGGCGGCATTATCGGCGCCCTGCTGAGCCAGCGTCTCCCGGAGCGGCTGCGCGCGTCCATGCCTGCCATTTTCGGACTTGCCTCGCTGGGCATCGGTATTCTGCTGGTGATCAAATGCGCCAACCTGCCGGTGATGGTGCTGGCCACCCTGCTGGGCGCGCTACTGGGTGAGCTGTGCAATATCGAAGCGGGCATTAATAACGCGGTGATCGGCGCGCGTAATCTGGCGGCACGCCTCCGGCCAGGCAAAGGCACCAGCGCTGCGCAGGAGTCGTTTGTGCAGAGTTTTGTCGCCATTATTATTCTGTTCTGCGCCAGCGGCACCGGTGTTTTTGGTGCCATGCAGGAGGGAATGACCGGCGATGCGAGCGTGCTTATCGCCAAAGCGTTTCTCGATTTCTTCACCGCCACTATCTTTGCCACTACTTTAGGGATTGCCGTGGCCGTCATCAGCCTGCCGATGCTGCTGGTTCAGCTGTCGCTGGCCGCCGGCGCGGTGTTTATCCTGCCGTTAACCACGCCGATGATGATGGCCGATTTTACCGCCACCGGTGGACTGCTGCTGCTGGCAACCGGGCTGCGCATCTGCGGCATTAAGATGTTTGCCGTCGCCAACCTGCTTCCCGCCCTGCTGCTGGCGATGCCGCTTTCCGCACTCTGGACGCACTTTTTTGCCTGAGCTGCTCATAAAAACCGCAAACTGCGGTGGGAATGCGCGGCCGGGCGTGAAAGCGAGAAATTTGATTTGACGTAGTGTGACGAATCGGGTTTAATGCGCCCCGTTGCCCGGATAGCTCAGTCGGTAGAGCAGGGGATTGAAAATCCCCGTGTCCTTGGTTCGATTCCGAGTCCGGGCACCACTATTTAAAGAACCCAGCCTATGGCTGGGTTTTTGCTTTCTGGCGTGCGGACTCTTCATCGAACTCCGTTCGATGATTCGCTTCTGCGAAGCTCACCCCTTCGGGGCCAGCGCGACAGGCGCGCTGTTCAAACGCCTGCGGCGTTAGTCCGAGTCCGGGCACCACTATTTAGAAAAACCAGCCTACGGGCTGGTTTTTTGCTTTCTGGCGTGCGGACTCTCCATCAAACTCCGTTCGATGATTCGCTTCTGCGAAGCTCACCCCTTCGGGGCCAGCGCGACAGGCGCGCTGTTCAAACGCCTGCGGCGTTAGTCCGAGTCCGGGCACCACTATTTAGAAAAACCAGCCTACGGGCTGGTTTTTTGCTTTCTGGCGTGCGGACTCTCCATCAAACTCCGTTCGATGATTCGCTTCCTCGCAGCCGTAGGGTGGGTAAGCGCAGCGCACCCACCTTCACAAACGCAGCACTAGAGCGTGCGCAAACTTACCCGCCCTGGGACAACGTCCAGCATTCGCCCCTTACCTGGCACAATAAAACGCCAGTCATCCCTTACGCATCATAAATCCCCATAGAATCCTTCCAAAACAGCTTTATAACCCAACTCCCTCTCAATACATGATATATCTCATGCTTACATGATAATGATATTGCAAACGATATTCATTATCACTATGATCCGCATTCTTTGCGATGCGCTTCGCAACCATCTGTAAAACAAAACAATAAAAACCACCGTTCGGTTTGTGTTCGTGTTTACGCCGCGGCGTCCGGCCATGCGGCCCAAACCGGGAAGCCCCGATCGGTAGAGAAGGACTATTACGTTGATAACGCAGGATCTGGCACAGACTACGCATTTCACCCCGGCACCCGCTGCACGCAACGGGCGTGCCGGGCTGTGGCTGTGCCTGTCAGTGGGCGTTCACGCACTGCTGATGTTCGCCCTGTATCAGGCGGTCTCTCCTTCTCCGCTCAACCTTCCCCATGCCGGGCACAGCGGCGGCGAGATGTCGGTAATGCTGCTGGCAGCGTCACCCGCAGCCGCAGAGCCGCAGGAAATAGCACCCGCGACGACGCATACGGCATCACCAAAAAGCGTCGAGGCCGAGCGTGCTGATATCCTGGTTGAGAAAAAAGCCATCGCGCGGAAAAACCCCGAGCCACCGAAGAAAGCCGTTAACAAACCCGTCACCACGCCGAAAAAGCCCGCGCCACCGCGGGAAACAGCGCGCAGCGCTCCGCAGGCACCGTCGTCGCCAAAGCCTGCGGAAACCCGGCTGACCCCGGCACCGCAGCCTGCCGTCGCATCGGTTGCTGCGTCATCCGCCAGTCGTCCGGGTGAAAGCGAAAGCGGCAACGCCGCGCAGGGTGCAGGAAACGCCACCAGCAGCGTGGTGCGCATCCTTCATCGCCGGGTGAATTACCCGAATCGGGCACGCGCCATGGGCCTGGAAGGCCAGGTAAAAGTGAAATTCGATATCACGGCGGCGGGCACCATCACCAATATTCGTATTCTGGCGGAAACCCCGCGCGACGTTTTCAGCAGCGATTTACGGCGAGATATTTCCCGCTGGCGCTACGTCACCACCGGGCCAGTTAACGATCGGGTCGTCACCGTTATTTTTAAAATAGACGGCCAGATCCAGCTTATTAGTTAATTATCTTACTCTGGGGAAACAGCATGAATAAGATCGCGCATCTTATTTTACCTTTAAGCCTTATATCCACCGGCGCGCTGGCGGAAAATAATAATGAAACTGCACCGGTAACGGAAGAACAGGCCAGCGATACCATCGTGGTACGCTCGGCCCCTACCAGCCAGTCGATGGGTACGCAGATTATTGATGCCGACAAGATTGCTAACCGCCCGACCGGGAATGGCACGGTTACCGAACTGCTGAAATATAACCCTAACGTGCGCTTTGCGAATGACAGCAATTCCAGCCTGAACCCAGGGGAAATCGCACCGGAAAATGTCTCGTTTCACGGTGAGAAATTTTATAACAACAACTTTATGATTGATGGGTTATCAAACAATAACACCATCAACCCCGGTGCGAATGGCGGCGACCTGACTGCCAGCCCGGACGGTTACAGCCCGACCGATCTTCCAGCAGGCGGCGCGCAGTCGTTCTGGATCAACGCTGAGCTTATCGATACGGTTGACGTTTACGACAGCAATGTCTCGGCAAAATACGGTGATTTCACCGGCGGCGTGGTGGATGCGCGCTTAAAAGATCCGTCTCTCGACCGGGCCTCCGGGAAAGTATCATGGCGCACCACCCGCAATGCGTGGACCAGCTATCATATCGACTCCAATAAAAAAGAGGATTTCGAAGCAGCGACGGCTTTTTATAATCAGCCGAAATTCACCAAAAACTTTTATTCAGCGACCTTTAACCAGCCGCTGAATGACAGCGCCGGATTTATTTTCTCGTATAACCGCCAGCAGTCCACCATTCCGCAATATCACACCAATATGGAAAAATGGACCGATCAGGAACGCCTCTCGGAAACGTATTTATTAAAAGGCACCTGGTTTGCTGATAACGGCGATATTTTGCGTCTGACCGGCATGTATTCCCCGCACGAATCTACGTATTACAAAATCGACACTAAAAACGGCGGTTTTACCAATCACGGCGGCGGCTGGCGCACCAACCTGGAATGGGAACACTATGCCACCTGGGGGAAACTGACCAGCCTGGCGGGATACCAGCACGAGCAGAATAAGATTGAACAGGAATCGAATATCTACCAGAACTGGTGGCGTTATCGTGATGCGAACGATTTCGTTTCCGATGTTATTGACTGGGGCTCCAGCGTTCCGAGTAAAACAGGCTCCCAGACTGCCTATCTTGGCGGCTACGGGGATTATGGCACCGAGAAAACAACCACTACGCTCAAGCAGGATGCCGAGCTAAATGCCTTCTCCGCCCTGGGCGTGACGCATCAGATTGATGCCGGCTGGCAGGTGGATATGTTTGATGCCCGCTACCGCCGCTTTGATGATGTGCTGTTAAGCCGAGGCACTGCCACACTCAGCCCGGGGGTAGTCTGTCAGCCCGGCGATGCCTGGTGTATCGACGGCGAACAGTACATCAAAAGCCGTACGCTTTACCCCGAGCGCAGCGTCAAAGGCAGCTATACCAACTACGCCATCTATCTGCAGGACAGCATGAATTTCAAACGGGTCGAGCTGACGCCCGGCGTGCGCCTGCAGTATGACGATTACCTGAAAAACACGACTCTCGCACCGCGCCTTGCCGGCTCGCTGGACGTGTTTGGCGACAAGCGCACCCGCCTGTTCGGTGGCGCAAACCGCTACTACGGGCAAAATATGCTGGCCTATAAGCTGCGCAGCGGCATCGGCAGCTACTATATTCAGACCCGAAAAAATGCGCAAAGCCCGTGGGAAACCGGGGAACTGCGCAGTCTCGGCACGCAATATGACGTCTCCGACCTGAAAACGCCGTACAGCGATGAGATCTCCCTCGGCCTGTCGCAGCGCGTGCTGGACACCGTCTGGACCATGAAATGGGTCAACCGTAAGGGTCGCGATCAGTTTGGCCGCGAGACGGTCACCGACGCCAACGGCGATCGTTTCTACGTGCTGACCAACAACGCCAAAACCGAAGGCAACACCTGGTCGCTGAGCGCTGAGCCTGTCAGCCCCTATCACTTCAGCATGGCTGACATCAGCTGGTCGCTGGGCGCCAGCATCTCGGATAACAAATCGAGTTCGCAGACGTATTACGACACCAGTGACCGCGACGATCAGATGGTCATTTTCGACAATAAGCTGATGCAGCGCGCCGATATGGATGCGCTCGACTTCAACACCCCGTGGAACGCCTTCGTCAATGTGAACACCTGGATCCCGGCGCTGAACCTCAACTGGAACCAGAGCCTGACCTACACCTCCGGCTACGAAGGCTATACCACCGAGACCGTCACCTGCCCGGACGGTGGCCCGGGCTGCGGCAGCTACACCGGCGATGCGACGCGCTACAGCAAAACCAAATACAAGGATTACTTCACCTGGGACTGGCGCTTCGCCTGGCGCCAACCGACCTTCGAAAATCAGTCTCTGGAGCTGACCGTCGACGTGCTCAACGTGCTCGACAACGTGATCGAAGCCACCCAGAGCAGCAGCGCCACCTCCTCGACCCTGACCTATAAAACCGGCCGTCAGTTCTGGCTCGGCGTAGCGTACAGCTGGTAAAGCACGACGGCGCCGGTGCCGCACGCGCCGGCGCGCTTAACAAGGAAAATAATGATGTGGTTAACCCCTTTTCGCGGCGTCTGCGCCGCGCTTCTGGCTACAAGCCTGAGCCTGTCTGCGCACGCCGCTGACGCCAGCAGCCCGCTTCCCGAGATCCACGAAGGCGAGCTGACCAATGGCCTGCGCTACACCCTGGTGCCGATCAAGGCAGATAAAGGCCGGGTGGATATTCGCCTTAGCGTCAATGCCGGTTCGCTGGACGAGACGCCAGACCAGTCCGGCGTGGCGCATATGGTCGAACATATGGTGTTTCGCGCCAGCCGCAGCTGGCCGGACGGCGTAGCGGACGCGCTGGCACGTCAGGGCTGGCAGCGCGGGCTGCACTACAACGCCATGACCAACTATCAGCGCACGCTCTACATGTTCAGCCCGCCCAACGGCGTTAAGGGGCTGCCGCTGGCGTTAGAGGCGCTCAATCAGATGACTCGCCATGCGCAGCTTACCCAGCGCGATCTGGATGACGAACGCAAAGTGATCCTTGAAGAGTGGCGCGGCAAGCTGGGCGTGGCGGAGCGCATGAACCAGCAGCGCGTGGCGGCGATCCGCGACGGATCGCGTTACCCGGATCGCCCGGTGATCGGCACCGAAGCCTCAATCCGTACCACGCCGGCCAGCACCCTGCAGGCGTTTTACCAGCAGTGGTATCGTCCGGCGGCCATGCGCCTGATGATCATCGGCGATATCGATATCAAGAGCGCCGAAGCGCAGATCGCCCGCCAGTTCGCCAGCGAGCCGGCGCTTGCCGCCGCCGTTCGCGCAGACGACAACCCGATCCTGAAACCGCAGCGCCGCATTGTGCGCCTGCAGGACAGCGAAAGCGGCAGCAGCCAGGTTTCCCTGGTGATGCGCTTTCGTGAAGCCTGGGGTGCAGGCCCGGCGGGCTTCCGGGATCGCCTGATCAACCAGATCGTCACCAGCGTGCTCTCCGACCAGCTGCTGCGCCAGCGCGACGGCCTGCCTGCTCAGGTAGGTAACATCGTGGCGCGTCGCTCCGACATCGCCTCGGAAACCGTGGCCTTTGCGCTGTTTGCCGATGTGAATCCCGGTAGCCATCTCGACGGTCTGAAAGTGGTGTTTCAGGAGCGCGACCGCCTTAAACGCTACGGGCTGCGCCACGAGGATATCGACGCCGAGCGTCAGCGCCTGCTGAAGGTCGCCCAGCGTATGAAGACGAAGCCGGAAATGCGCACCTTCAGCGACTGGGTGCAAATCCTTAACGCCAGCTGGTCAAACGGCAATGCCTACTATGACACTCAGGCTCGCGGGGCCGCGGCCGCCGACCTGCTGGCGACCATCACCCCGGAGGAAGTGAACGCCCGGCTCAGCGCCTGGCTTAACGCGCCGGATACGCTGGTGCAGTTCAGCTTCCCCGGCAAAAGCCACTGGATGCTGCCCGCGGCGAAAACGGTAGACGCGCTGGAAGCCGCCGTCGCGACGGCACCGCTGGCGAAACCGCTGGCTCCGCAGCCGGTCAGCGTTCCCACTCTGCCGACCCTCGACGCCACCGGCTCGCGCACCGGGGTGACAGACTTCCCGCAGGCCCAGGTTAAGGAGTGGCAGCTCAGCAACGGCGACCGCGTGGTCTGGCTGAAAACGCCGCTGGCAGAGAAAAAGGTGTGGTTTACCGCCCGCAGTGAAGCGGGATATATGGGCGACGGCATGGTGCCGTGGCAGGCGCAGCTGGCCTCACAGCTGGTGGATCAGAGCGGCCCGGCGGGCTGGCACAGCGAAGCCCTGCAACAGTGGAAGAAGCAGAACGGCGTCTCCCTGAGCGTGGACCAGCAGGCGCAGACGCTTACCGTTAGCGGACAGGCCAGCCTGGATAAGCTGGATGCACTGTTCCATCTTTACCAGGCGCTGCAAACCCGTCCCGGCATTGATGGCGAAACCATGAAGTCGAGTCTGATGCAGCTGGCGCGCCGCCTCGCCGTTCAGCAGGGCTCCAGTTCCGCGCGTCGGGGAGATGAAATCACCCGCCTGCGCTTTGGAAAACCGGCCTTTGCACAGCCGACGCCCGCGCAGCTGAATACGCTGGCTTCGGAAACGCTGCTCGACCAGTGGCGCACAGCGACTCGCGCCCCGGTGACCTATTTTGTGCTGGCAGATATGCCTGCTGATACCCTGGAAGCGGCGGTCACCCGCTGGCTGGCGGCGATCCCGCGCGGCGACGCGCTGAACGCGGCACCGTACCTTGCCCGCCCCGGCATGCATGAACAAACGTCTGCGGTAAATATCGAGCCTAAAGCCGATGTGCGGCTCTGGAGCTTTACCGACGCAGGCTGGACGCCGACCCGCGCCGTTCAGGTGAGCATTGCCCGTAACCTGATGAATCAGCATCTGAAAGGCGTGCTGCGCGACGATGCGCGCGGGATCTACAACATGCGCTTTACCAGCGAGCTGAATGACGACACCGGGCGCATCGAAACCGAGGTGCGCTTTACGACCTCACCTGCCCGCGCCCGCGAAATGGCGCGCCGCGCCACCCAGGCATTCCAGGGGCTGAAAATCGACAAGCGGGCGGTGGATGCTCAGCGCGCGCAGTTCATCAAAGCCGAGAAGAATCGGACGCAGGACATCTATACCCTGCAGCGCCGTCTGCTGCTGAGCTACGCCCACTTCGATAATCCGTCTTATCTGACCCAGCTTGATACCCTTGCCGACGCCATTACCGTTGCCACGGTACGTGACGCGGCGGCGCATCTGCTCTCTGCGCAAAACCAGGCTCTGTATATCGCTCTGCCGCAAGAGGCCGTGAAATGAAGAAGAAACTGACGTTACTGTGGGAGCTCAGCGTCTCGTTCTGGGGCGGACGAAAAAGCTGGCGGGCGTGGGCGCTGCTGGCGCTTATCGTCGCGCTCGGCGGCTCCATCGTCTGGCTGAACGTGCTGATCAACAACTGGAGCAAGTCCTTCTATGACGCGCTCAGCAATTTCGACGGCACGCTGATCTACAGCCTGGTGAAGGAGTACTGCGTCTATATTCTGATTTACATCGGGGTATTTGTTTATCAGGACTGGTTTACGAAACTGCTGATCATCCGCTGGCGCGAGTCCCTGACCGCCGAGCTGGTAGAGAGCTGGCTGGCGAAACAGGCGTTTTACCGCATGGCGCTGAGCGGCAAGGTCGATAACCCCGACCAGCGTATCGCCGAAGATATTAACTACTTCGTGGATAAAACCGTCAGCCTCAGCGTGTCGTTCCTGATTACCAGCGCCCAGCTGTTCTCGTTTGTGGTGATCCTCTGGAATCTGTCCGGGGTGCAGCGCTTCACCCTGTTCGGTCACGAAATGGTGATTCATGGTTATCTGGTGTGGGTTGCAGTGGGCTATACGCTGATTGGCAGCCTCGTGACTCACCTGATCGGCAAACGCCTGCACGGGCTCAATTTCCAGAAGCAGCGTGCGGAGGCGGATTTCCGCGCCTCGCTGCTGCGCAAGCACGACAACGCCGAACAGATCGCGCTTTATCAGGGGGAACCCTGGGAGAAGCGACAACTGCGCCATGCCTTCAGCGCCATCACCCAAAACTGGCGGGCGCTGATGGATCGCGAGCGTAATCTCGGCTTCTTCACCACCGGCTACAGCCGCGTCAGCCTGATTGTACCGGTGTTTGCCGCGCTGCCGTTGTTTATGGCGAAGACCGTCACCCTCGGCGGGCTGATGCAGATCCGCTCCGCCTTCGGGCAGGTGCACGGCGCGCTGAGCTGGTTTATTCGCGTTTATAAGGCGCTGGTGGAGCTGTCCGCCAGTATGCAGCGTCTGGAGCAGTTTAAGCAGGCCATCGCCGAAAGCCAGTCGCCGCATCAGCCCGCGCCGATTGGCGAGTCGTTGCACGTGGCAGGCCTGTCGCTGACCACGCCGGACGGCGCGGGCCTGATGGAGGGTATTGCGTTTCACTGCCCGCCTGGCAGCTGGAACAAGCTCTCCGGGCGCAGCGGCCTCGGAAAATCGACGCTGCTGCGCACCCTGAACGGAGTCTGGCCGTGGTTCGCCGGCAGCTGGGAGCAGCCGCGCGGTAACGCCATGCTGCTGCCGCAGAAGAGCTATCTCGGCTACGGTACGCTGGCGGAGATCCTCAGCTATCCGCGCCAGCGGGAGCCTGATACGCAGCGCCTGGCCGACATCCTCGACAAAACCGGGCTGGGAGCATGGACCGCGCTGCTGGACACGCAGCTTAACTGGGAACAGGTGTTTTCCGGCGGGCAGAAACAGCGCCTGGCCTTCGCCCGCGCCATCCTGATGGCCCCGGACGTGCTCTATCTGGATGAAGCCACCAGCAGCCTGGACGCCGACGCCACCCAGCAGATGTTGCAGTTGCTCAGGCACGAATTGCCGCATACCACGGTGGTGGCGGTGTCGCACCAGCGTGAGATTGACCACCATTTCAGTCAGCATATTGACCTCAATGCCTTCGGGCATAGCCCGGCAGTACAGGCATAAAAAAAGCAGCCCGCGGGCTGCTTTTTCATTAGTGGTGTCACAGGGGGGACCCGCCTTACCGTGCACCCACCGTTTTTTTGTGGTGGGTGCGCGTTGCTTACCCCCCCTACGAGAGTGCGGATGTGATTGTAGGGTGGGTAAACGGAGTGCACCCACCGGTTTTGGCGTGGGGTTATGGCAGAGCGGTGGCGGTTCCGTTCACCCTGGCACCGCGCTCACATGGGAACACTGCCGCTCATGAACGGGTGAAGGGGGTTCGCCGCCACCCCCTTCACCATCCCGGGGCTCGCGCCCTCTGGCGGTTCCCGACCGCCAGCCCGGACTCAACGCCTCGGCGCGGCGGTTGTGATGCCGGACGGGGCCACGCTTCGGCTTATGTGTTCATGGTGGGTGCGCGTTGCTTACCCACTCTACGGGATGGCGGTAGTTCCAGTGATTATAGGGTGGGTAAACGGAGTGCACCCACCTTTCCACCCCGCTATTGATCAGAACGAGGTCCAGTCGTTGTCGGCTGCGCCTTTTGCCGGTGCGGCGGTCACGGTCGCGAGACGCGGTTTCACCATCGCGCTCTGCGGCACGACGCTTGCGCGTGACTCGCGTCCTTCGGAAGACAGGCGGAACTTCTGCACCGAGCTTTGCAACGCTTCGGTCTGGCGCTCCAGCGCGGTCGCGGCGGCGGATACCTGTTCCACCAGCGAGGCGTTCTGCTGGGTCACGCCATCCATCTGGGTTACGGCAATACCCACCTGCGAGATGCCTTTGCTCTGCTCTTCAGAGGCTTCGGCAATCTGCTTCATGATGACGGTCACATCGGTCACCGACTTCAGGATCGCCGCCATGGTGTTACCCGCCTCACTGACCAGGTCTGAACCTTTCTCCACCCGTGACACCGAGTCAGCAATCAGGGATTCGATCTCTTTCGCTGCATCGGCGCTGCGGCTTGCCAGATTACGGACTTCACCGGCCACGACCGCAAAACCGCGACCCTGCTCGCCCGCGCGCGCCGCTTCGACCGCGGCGTTAAGCGCCAGGATGTTGGTCTGGAAGGCGATGCTGTTGATAACGGTAGTGATCTCAGCAATTTTCTTCGAGCTCAGGGAGATGCCGTCCATAGTTTTCACCACGTCATCAACCAGATTTCCGCCGCGGCCCGCCGTCACCGACGCGGTATCGGCCAGCTTGCTCGCCTCACGAGCGTTGTCGGCGTTGAGTTTCACCGTGGCAGTCAGCTCTTCCATGCTGGCAGCGGTCTGCTCCAGGGCGGCCGCCTGCTCTTCGGTACGTGATGAAAGCGAGTTATTGCCCGCCGAAATCTCCGTCGCACCGCGCCAGATGTTGTCGCTGCCCTCACGAATGGTGCTTACCGCTTCGCGCAGGCTGTCCTGCATCGCACTCAGCAGCGGCACCAGTTTACCCACGCAGTTGCGGCCAAAATCCTGCACCGGCTGGCTGAGATCGCCATCGGCGATCAGGCGGAAGTGGTGACGGATACGGTCCAGCGGACGCACCAGCATCGAGACCAGATAGCGGTCGGTAAACAGCAGGATCAGCAGGCCGGCGATCACGGCAACGACAATGATCGCTTTGGTGACTGACGTCAGCCCGTCCACGGTCACGCGGGTTTCATCCAGCTTATCACCGGCGGTGGCGTTGAATTTCTCTGCGCTGGCACCGAAAGCACGGCTCAGCGGCGGCGTCACGTTGTTAGCCTGGGCGCGATAGGCCTCGACGGTACCGGTTTTCGCTGCCTGCATCTGTGGCTTCACGCCTTCGTCCAGCAGCTTCTGCCAGTTCGCGATCACTTCCTGGGATACCGCGGCGTCCATCGGCCCTGGCGACATCGCTTTAAACGCGGTCAGCTGTTTGTCCATGTTATCCAGCGCCTGCTGGACCGAGGCAAAAGCCGTGTCATCCGGTGTACCACCGGCAATGCGGGTTTCCATCACGCGCGTCAGGCGGGTCACAAAACGGAAGTACTGATCGTTTCCTTTGCTCAGGACGTTCATCTGGGAAACAAGCTGACGGTCAACGGTATTGCCGTCCGCCACCGCGTTGAGGGAATACACGCTGTAAAGCCCGACGCCCGACCAGAGCAAACAAAACAGGCCGAGAATGGAGAGCATTACAGTACGAATAGTAAAATTACGAAGCATACCCATATCAAAAATCCTTGCCGTGAAGAATAGGTTCGTCCTCATGCAGGACTTATCCCGGTTATCGGCAAAGGCGGAGAAATATATAATGTTTTATTAATCTCTTTATTATAAAGCTATAAACAAGGCTTATTTTACAATGACTTGAAACGTTAGGGTTAAATGTCCGTTGAAGACTTAAATAGCTCACTAAGTAAAATATAAAAGCGCATAAAAATAAGGGATGTTGAGGTTAACAATTAACGTTTCCGCAGTCTGAATAAATAATTAACTCCTGCTCGCGTCATGCGCTGCGCATAACAGCGCCGCCGACATTTACCGGACGTTATGCCTGCATATTAACCAAAGTGGACAGGCCGCACGTTTACTGCCCGGGCGGGTTTTCAGCGCTCTGGGATGACGTTAAGATAGAAACAGTGTTTCAAAAAACCTTGAAGACAGAGGAGTGAAGATGACCTGGCTTGCTGATTCAACGCGTTATGAACAGATGCAGTATCGCTACTGCGGCAAAAGCGGGCTGCGCCTGCCTGCCCTCTCGCTGGGGCTGTGGCACAGCTTCGGCCACGTCAGCCCGCTGGAGAACCAGCGCGCCCTGCTGCGCAAAGCGTTCGACCTCGGCATTACCCACTTCGATCTGGCCAATAACTACGGCCCACCGCCGGGCAGCGCTGAAGAGAATTTCGGTCGCCTGCTGCGTCAGGATTTTGCCCCGTACCGCGATGAGCTGATCATCTCCACCAAAGCCGGATACGACATGTGGCCCGGCCCTTACGGCTCAGGCGGGTCGCGCAAGTACCTGCTTGCCAGCCTCGACCAGAGTCTGCAGCGCCTCGGCGTGGAGTACGTTGATATCTTCTATTCGCACCGCGTGGATGAGAGCACGCCGATGGAAGAGACCGCTGCCGCGCTGGCGCAGGCGGTACAGAGCGGGAAAGCGCTCTATGTGGGGATCTCCTCTTACTCCTCTGAGCGCACCCAGGCGATGGCCGACCTGCTGCGCGAGTGGAAAATCCCGCTGCTGATCCACCAGCCGTCCTACAACCTACTTAACCGCTGGGTGGATAAGAGCGGGCTGCTTGATACCCTGCAACAGAACGGCATCGGCTGCATCGCCTTCACCCCGCTGGCGCAGGGGCTGCTTACCGGCAAATACCTGAACGGTATTCCGGAAGGGTCGCGCATGCAGCGCGAAGGCAAGAAGGTGCGCGGTCTGACGGAAAACATGCTTACCGAGGCCAATCTGGCGAGCCTGCGACTGCTTAATGAGATGGCGGAAGCGCGCGGGCAAAGCATGGCGCAGATGGCGCTGAGTTGGCTGCTGAAAGACCAGCGCGTCACCTCGGTGCTGATTGGCGCCAGCCGGCCCGAGCAGCTGGAGGAGAACGTCCGGGCGCTGGATAATCTGCACTTTAGCGAGGATGAGCTGGCGCGCATCGATCGCCATGTGGCCGATGGCGAGCTGAACCTCTGGCAGGCATCGTCCGACAAGTAAAAAAAAGCCCTCGAATGAGGGCTTTTTTATTAGCGCTTGGTGAGCCGGTCGAGGTAGCCCATCACAAAAGCCGAGAGCACAAAGGTGAGGTGGATAATGACATACCACATCAGCTTGTTATCCGGGATGTTACGGGCGTCCATAAACACCCGCAGCAGGTGAATGGAGGAGATAGCCACAATGGAGGCCGCTACTTTATTTTTCAGCGACGTTGCATCCATCTTGCCGAGCCAGTTCAGCTTCTCTTTGTCCTCATCAATATTGAGCTGCGAGACAAAGTTCTCATAGCCGGAAAACATCACCATCACCAGCAGGCCGCCCACCAGGGTCATATCCACCAGGGAGAGCAGCGTCAGGATCAGATCCGCTTCCGCGATGGAAAAAATATGCGGCAGCGTGTGCAGGATTTCCTGAAAGAACTTAATCGCCAGGGCGACCAGCGCCAGAGACAAACCAAAGTAGACCGGAGCGAGAAGCCAGCGTGACGCATACATGGCGTTTTCAATAAAGCGTTCCATAGTGTCCTGTTAAATAACCAAACCGGCATTCAGTATAGCCTGAATGCCAGGCCCGGTTGCAACAGCACGCAGGGGGAAGATCAGATATCGGCGAGGGCTACCTGTGGGCGCTTGCAGGCGGGCCAGACCACCGCCACCAGTTGCGGGTAAGCATCGAGGCTGAACTCGCGGAAGCACTGGCGCAGGTTCATCAGCTCGATGTCAGAGAAGGTCACCGCTTCACCGTTCATACAGCGTTTTTTAATATTGTCGTAGTACTTATAGACCGCTGAATTAAGATCGCTGCAGCGGCGCTGGGCATCAAATACCCCAGGGGCAGCAGTGAGCTGTTCAAGGCTCATTTTTTTAACGGTAGAGTGAATAAAATCAATATATTCATGATTTACCCGCCAGTACCATTCCGGGGTAATGGCGTTCATCAGCATCGCAAAATGCTCTTCGCTCTCTTCTTTGTTAACCGGCGGGGCCACCACGGTTTCGGGTTCCGGCAGCGGGGCGCGACGACTGCCATACTCTTTCATCAAAAAAAGTACGCCGCCTAATAGCAGTAATAAAACCACTACGGCATAAAATATAGTATCCATAAGAACGCTCCGTTTTTTTTGATTTTAAAAGTGGTGCATGATATTGTCAACGCGATCTGGTTAAACCACTTT
The DNA here is from genome assembly GCF_000696575.1 of Siccibacter colletis. Lineage (GTDB taxonomy): Bacteria > Pseudomonadota > Gammaproteobacteria > Enterobacterales > Enterobacteriaceae > Siccibacter > Siccibacter colletis. The sequence continues at coordinate 218,850 of NZ_JMSQ01000001.1, forward strand.
CCGTTGTTATTAATAAAATTAAAGGTCAAAAAAAATATGCTGCCTGACCATCTTGTTCCGGCGCGCTTTCATATCTCTGAACCCGAAGCCCAGCGTAAAACAGCAGAAGAAAATAACAGTGATTTGACTGAAGAACAAACCACGCTCGTCGATTATGAAAGCGAGATCATGTGTGGTAAATCCTGGGCCGGGCAAACGCGTAATGTCATTCTTGAAGAGCGCGATCGCCATATTAAAGAGCGGATTAATAGCGTCGTTAAAATCGAAACTTTCGCTAACGTGTTGAACGGACTGCTGCTGGAGCAGGAAATTAAGCCGGAAGAGCTGGCGGCGTTACTGGCCGAAAAAACAGCGCAGATAAACGATGCCGGGAATGAAATTTGGCTTAATCTGATTACCCGCGAAAAAAATACGCCATTCTTTTACCAGCTTGAGGAATAAGCACGGTGACAACCTCAGCATTGCCTGCAAAAGATTTCGTGTTAGCCGAAAAAGATAAAGAGAAATTTATCTTAAGTCAGAATATCGCAGCGTTAACCGCGGCGCGAAATGCGACGCTGGAACAATATGGTCAGGCGGCGACTTCTATTCCTGCCGCGCTGGTAGATCTGAAATGGCAGAACCGGCGTGAGATTTATCCGCTGCTGATTAAAGAAGAAGTATACGGCGCGGTCTTAAATGAAATTATGCTGCGGCACCCGCAGCTTAAAGCCAAAATAATGGCGCGGATCGAAGCCAATTATCAGCACATCAAGGCGCGGGAAAACGCCACGCTCACTCTGATGCGCCAGCTTGCCGACGGCGAACTCAAAACCTCCTGCGTTCTGGCACCGCCCGCCGCCCCGCAACCATAACCGCTACCCGGCGACAGCACTCAGCGCCGGCGCGGCTTCATCGGTAATCACCTCCGTCACCTGCTCCAGCGTACCGATCTGCACCTCACCGGTGCGCTCGCGTTTACTTTTGTCGATAAGCAGCAGCGACTGGGCAGCCCGGCGCAGCAGCAGCGTCTTGAACTCGGCATTCCAGGCATGGGCATCCCAGATACCGCCCTCGCTGTCGATGCCCTGGCAGGAAAAAATAAACAGATCGATATCGATATGCCGCAGCAGCGAAACCAGCGCCGGGTTCTCGTAGCTGGCGAAAGTGCGATCCAGCACGCCGCCGCTGCTGATAAGCGTGATGCGCTCGCGCTTCGCCACCTCCTGACAGACCCGCACGCTATTGGTGAAGACCGTTAGCGGCATATCCGGGAGCTGGCGCGCCAGATACCAGCAGGTGGTGCTGGCGTCCAGCGCAATCACCATACCTTCTGAAATCCAGTCCAGCGCCAGCCGGGCGATATCCAGTTTATGGGTGTGATGGCTTTTCAGGCGCGCGGAAAAGGGTTCATCAAGGGTGGCGCTGTCGTGACGCAGAATGCGCGCCCGCCCGTGGCTACGCAGGATCACGCCCTGCTTCTGCAACAGCCGCAGATCGCGCCGCACCGTCTCCAGGCTCACTGCCAGCAGCCGGGCAAGCGCGTCGGTGGTGAGCGTGTCGTGCTCGCTTAACAGCTGTTCAATTCTCTGATGCCTGACTGATTTCATTCTTCCCCCTGCACGCTGCCTTTAGCGTAGGGGGGAAAAACAGGTTTTAACAGCCCCGGGCGCGGCGGCGTCCGGCGGCTGTGATCGCGATCTCATGCGAAGCGGAACAGCGTGATAGCCTGCTGGAGCGCGCGGGTTTGCTGCTGCTGATGCTGCGCCATGTTCAGCGTCTGCGCCACGTGGTGCGCATTCTGCTGAACGCTCTCGTCAATGCTGGTGATGCTGTTGCGCATGTCGCCGATGCTGCTGCGCTGCTGCTCGCTCATCTGCGACAGATCCTCGATAAACCGTCGCAGGCTATCGATGCTGGCGATCATCTCGCGCATGGTGGCCCCCGCCTGCTCTACCCGCGCCGAGCCGTCATCGGCACGCGCCACCGAAACGGCAATCAGCTCGCGAATATCTTTCGCGGCAAACTCGCAGCGCTGCGCGAGGGTGCGCACTTCAGACGCTACCACGGCAAACCCTTTGCCCTGCTCGCCGGCCCGCGCCGCTTCTACTGAGGCGTTGAGCGACAAAATATTGGTCTGAAACGCGATGCCGTCGATCAACTCCAGAATGCCATTTACCCGCTGGGCGTCAGCACGGATCTGCGCCATACACGCGGTCGCGGCATCAATATGCGCCCCGCCTTGCTGGGCCACGCTGCTGGCCTGGATCGCCTGCTGGCGCGCGGTGTGCGCCTGTTCGCTGTTGAGCGTAGCGCCAGCGGCAATCTGCTCGATGGCGCGGGTGACGATGGCCAGTGCCTGAGCCTGTTCGTCGGTGCGGGCGGACAGCCCGGCATTGCGCTCCAGCAAGGTATCGGAGGCGGCCAGCAGCGCATTCACCCCGGCGCTGACCCGGGTTAAGGTGTCGCGCATGGTATCCAGTGTGGTGCTGAAGGTGCGGGCGAACGGCGAGTAGCGTGCGGCATCGTTGACCGCCAGGGTGAGGCACCCCGGCTCACGGTTGATCACCGATGCCAGCCGCGCCACTTCGCTGGCGGAGCGAGCATCCTGCGCCATCCGCACCGCCATCACCATCAGTACCGCAGTCTGCGCCACCACAAACAGCGCGTGGAACACCACCATATGAAAGCCCGGATGCGTAAAGCACACGATGCCGAACAGGTCGTTCTCCTGAAGATAGTTAAATAGCGCATGATGCACCGCCGCCGTCGCGGCGCCCATCAGCAGCGGTCGCCAGTCGCGCCAGGCCAGCAGCGCCGACAGCAGCACGAATACCGAGAAGTGATACTCGGTTTCGCCATGCCCCAGCTGAATTAATAGCGCGGCAAAGCCCATCAACGTAAAGGCAAACCACAGCCGGGTGATCAGCCGTCCGGCAAACAGAGTCTTGATCACCGTCGCCAGCCCGGTGAGCGCGCCGCCTGCGACCAGCGCCAGCGACAGATTATGATGGTGCCAGCCAACCCCCAGCGCGATCAGCCACAGCAACCACGTCAGGGACAGCATCAGCCCGTCGGCTTTCAGGCGAATCTGCGAGAGGGTAATTAAGCCAGCGTTATTGTCTGTGTGAGAAAAGGTCATTGTGCTCATTGTTATTATCCAGATGATGGGCAAACGACAGCCCCGGCACGGGCCGGAGAATATTATTAAGGTGGTTCAGATTTAAGCGTAGATGCTCCGCAGACCGCCGCCAGCGTACAAAAAAGATATATCCTTTGCCTGCCGCTTTATTATTTAAGCATTGGTTTTCATTACGTTAATTATTAATTACCGCTGTGCTTGTTACTGCTAAAAATAAGCGAAGCGCACAGTGAGAATATGCTGATTACTATTTTGGATACAGAATAAGGCGCTACCCTTAAGGTAACTTTCTCACTAAGTGGAGCGACCTTATGACAAATAAACAGACGGAGATTCAGGCCCCCACCACGCAGTATTACACCGGCGAATATCCTAAACAGAAACAGCCTGCGCCGGGTGTGCAGGCGAAGATGGACCCGGTGCCGGACTGCGGCGAGAAAAGCTATGTCGGTAGCGGACGGCTGGCCGGGCGCAAAGCGCTGGTCACGGGCGGCGACTCCGGTATTGGACGTGCGGCAGCCATCGCCTATGCGCGTGAAGGTGCGGACGTGGTCCTGAACTATTTGCCTGATGAGCAGCAGGACGCCGATGAAGTGAAGGCGCTGATTGAGGAGGCCGGGCGCAAAGCGGTGCTGATCCCGGGCGATCTCAGTGATGAAACCTTTGCCCGTTCGCTGGTGCATAAATCCATCGAAGCGCTGGGCGGGCTGGATATTCTGGCGCTGGTAGCCGGGAAGCAGGTCGCAGTTGAAGACGTGGCGAACATTACCAGCGAGCAGTTCCAGAAAACCTACGCGATAAACGTCTTCTCGCTGTTCTGGGTTACGCAGGAGGCGCTGCCGCACCTGAAACCGGGGGCCAGTATCATCACCACCTCGTCGATTCAGGCTTATCAGCCAAGCCCGCACCTGCTGGATTACGCATCCACCAAAGCCGCGATCCTGAACTACAGCCGCGGTCTGGCGAAGCAGGTAGCAGAGAAAGGCATTCGCGTGAACGTGGTGGCACCGGGGCCGATCTGGACCGTGCTGCAGGTGGCAGGCGGCCAGCCGCAGGAGAAACTGCCGCAGTTTGGTCAGCAGACGCCGATGAAGCGCGCAGGTCAGCCGGCGGAGCTGGCGGGCATCTACGTCTATCTCGCCAGCCAGGAATCGAGCTACGTTACCGCCGAGGTGCACGGCGTGACGGGCGGCGAGCATCTGGGCTAATCAGGCTTCAGCCATAAAAAAACGCGGCTCACGGGCCGCGTTTTTTATGCTGCACGCAGATTACTGCGCTTTTGCTGTTTCCTGCCCGACCAGGCCAATCTTGAGATAGCCCGCCTGATGCAGCGTATCCATCACGCTCATCATCGTTTCGTAATCCACGGTTTTATCGGCGCGGAAGAAGATAGTGGTGTCCTTCTTGCCTGCAGTCAGCGTGTTCAGCGCCGACACCATGTTTTCGCGGGTCACCGCATCGTTGCCGATAAACATGGTTTTATCCGCTTTCACCGACAGGTAGACCGGCTTCTCAGGGCGCGGCTGCGGCTGGCTGGTAGAGGCCGGCAGATTCACCTTCACATCCACCGTCGCCAGCGGAGCGGCCACCATAAAGATAATCAGCAGTACCAGCATCACGTCGATAAACGGCGTGACGTTGATTTCGTGCATTTCGCCGTTGTCGTCGAGATCTTCGTTAAGACGCATCGCCATAGGGCATCAACCTAAACGTAATTTTTGCGCGTTACGCACCGGATGTGACGCGGAGCTCGCAGCCAGATCAAGGTCGCGGCTTTGCAGCAGCAATACCTGCGCGGCAACGTCACCCAACGAGGCCTTGTGGCCGCCGATCATACGGGCAAAGATGTTGTAGATAACCACCGCCGGGATCGCGGCGACCAGACCGATAGCCGTCGCCAGCAGCGCTTCGGCGATACCAGGTGCTACAACCGCCAGGTTGGTGGTCTGGGTCTGGGCGATACCGATGAAGCTGTTCATGATGCCCCACACGGTACCGAACAGACCGACGAACGGCGAGATAGCGCCGATGGTAGCGAGATAGCCGTTGCCCCGGCCCATATGACGACCCGCCGCCGCAACGCGACGCTCAAGGCGGAAGCCGGTGCGCTCTTTAATGCCTTCGTTGTCATCGCTGCCTTCGGACAGCTCACGCTCGTTTTGCGCTTCGCTGATCAGCTGGGCGCTGAGGCTCTTCGCGTGGAAGGACGCCGCCATGTCGCTGGCTTCGTCCAGCGAGCGGGCAGAGGCCAGCTGCTGCTGTTCACGCTTGAGGCGGCGCTTCTGAGACAGTAATTCCGCACTTTTGCTGAAGAAGATCGCCCAGGTGACAACCGACGCCAGAATCAGGCCAATCATCACCATCTTCACAACGATGTCGGCATGATGATACATACCCCAGACGGAGAGATCCGTCTGCATCAAATTATTACCCACTCTGTATCTCCAGAACGAAATTAGACAAATTCTGCGCGTAATAATATCAAAACGACGTCGAATTGATAGTAGTTCTCATTAGTATTTACAGTGAACCCGCTTCTGACGCCGCTTTCTATGCGGTCGAACAGGAAAGTGCAGCGAACGTATTTTTTTTCGCCAACCTGAAAAAACACCATGACGCGCAGCCGGGGAACGGTGTTAAGGTAGGTTTAGACATCCAGATGGTTAAACAGGTTCACGATTATGTCCGCAAAGCACATTGAAACCGCGCTGGTCACGGCGGGACGCAGCAAGCGATTCACCCAGGGATCGGTCAACAGCGTTATTCAGCGCGCCTCATCGCTGGTATTCGACAGCGTGGAAGCCAAAAAACAGGCCACTGCCGGACGGGCGCAGGGCGAGCTGTTTTATGGCCGCCGCGGTACGCTGACCCACTTTTCATTGCAGGAGGCGATGTGCGAGCTGGAGGGCGGTGCCGGCTGCGCGCTGTTTCCGTGCGGGGCGGCGGCGGTTGCCAATACCATTCTGGCCTTTGTCGAACAGGGCGATCGCGTGCTGATGCCGGTTACCGCCTACGAGCCGACCCAGGATTTCTGCAGCAAAGTGCTGACCCGGATGGGTGTTGCCACCGACTGGTTCGATCCGTCGATCGGTGCCGACATCGCGGCGCTGATCCAGCCGACGACCCGCGTGGTTTTTCTTGAGTCACCCGGCTCCATCACCATGGAAGTGCCCGACGTGCCGGCCATCGTCGCGGCGGTACGCGCCCGTGCGCCGGACGCGGTGATTGTTATGGACAACACCTGGGCGGCGGGCATTCTGTTTAAAGCGCTCGATGCGGGCGTTGATATCTCGGTGCAGGCCGGAACCAAATATCTGGTGGGTCATTCGGACGCGATGATTGGCACCGCGGTCGCCAACGAGCGCTGCTGGGAGCAGCTGCGGGAGAATGCCTATCTGATGGGTCAGATGGTGGATGCGGATACCGCCTACGTCACCAGCCGCGGGCTGCGCACCCTGGGCGTGCGTCTGCGTCAGCATCAGGAGAGCAGTTTATGCATTGCCGAATGGCTTGCTGCGCACCCGCTGGTGGCGCGCGTCAATCACCCGGCGCTGCCGGGCAGTAAGGGCCATGCCTTCTGGCAGCGCGACTTCACCGGCAGCAGTGGGCTGTTCTCGTTTATCCTCACAAAACGCCTGACCGACGACGAGTACGCGCGCTTCCTCGATAACTTCACCCACTTCTCAATGGCGTACTCCTGGGGCGGGTTCGAATCGCTGATCCTCGCCAGTCAGCCGGAAGAGATCGCCGCGATCCGTCCGGGCGTCGGAGTTGATTTCACCGGTACCCTGGTGCGGGTACACATCGGTTTAGAAAACGTTGAAGATTTACTCGCGGATTTAGCAGCAGGGCTTGAGCGAATTGTGTAAAGTTGCCCCTGAACCCACAAACCGGTCATATTCCTAAAAAAGTGCCGGTTTGTGATGCCTCTGCGCAAGATGTGCCGGGGCGTTCAGGGTATAATAGCTTTCTTACGCTGTTCCACAGGATCCCTCATGGCTGTCATCGAGAATATTATCGCTGCGCTCTGGCATCACGATTTTGCCGCGCTGGCGGACCCGCATATTGTTGGCATTGTCTATTGCGTTATGTTTGCCACATTGTTCCTGGAAAACGGCCTACTTCCGGCGTCCTTTTTGCCCGGTGACAGTCTGCTGCTGCTGGCGGGCGCGCTTATCGCTCGCGGCGTGATGGATTTCGTGCCGGCGCTGGTGATCCTCACCTCGGCGGCCAGCCTGGGCTGCTGGTTCAGTTATCTGCAGGGCCGCTGGCTCGGCAACACCCGGGTGGTGAAAAGCTGGCTGGCGCAGCTGCCGGCGAAATATCACCATCGCGCCACCTGCATGTTTGACCGTCACGGTTTACTGGCTCTGCTGGCGGGCCGCTTCCTCGCCTTCGTGCGTACCCTGCTGCCAACCCTGGCTGGCATCTCCGGGCTTTCCAACCGTCGCTTCCAGATCTTTAACTGGCTGAGCGGCCTGCTCTGGGTGGGTGGCGTCACCGGGCTGGGTTATGCCCTGAGCATGATCCCCTTCGTGAAACGCCACGAAGATCAGGTGATGACCTTCCTGATGATCCTGCCGGTATTTCTGCTGCTGGCCGGGCTGTGCGGCACCCTGTTCGTGGTGATCAAAAGACGCTTCGCGTCGAAATAGCGCGCCGTTTCACGGGCGCGCTGCCAGTTGCGCCCCGCTCTCCCCCTGCGGCAACATCCGCATCCGTGCCACATCCTCTCCCGGCGTCACGCCAAAATAACGCTTAAATTCCCGGCTGAACTGCGAGCCGCTTTCATAACCGACTCTTATGGCTGCGGTACTCACCTTGACGCCATCATGCAGCATCATGATGCGCGCCTTATGCAGGCGATAGGTCTTCAGATACTGCAGCGGCGAGGTGCTGGTAATGGATTTGAAGTTGTGGTGAAACGCCGAGACGCTCATATTGGCTTCCGCCGCCAGCTGATCCACGCTGAGGTTCTCGGTGTACTGGGCTTCGATGCGTTTCAGCACCCGGCTTATCAGGCTGAAGTAGGTCTGCCGGCTCACCAGCGCCAGCAGCGCGCCACCGCACGGGCCGGTGAGTACCTGATAAAGGATCTCGCGCACGATCTGGCGGCCAAGGATCCGGCAGTCGAGCGGGCGCTCCATTACGTCCAGCAGCCGCTCAGCGGCGCAGAGGATCTCATCGGTGAGCGTGGCGGAATTGATGCCGCTGCTCAGCGGGGAGGGTTGGAACCGCGTGTCCTCTCCGATGTCCATCAGCAGCGCCTGCAGCTGATGCATATCGATATTGATACGCAGCCCGGCCAGCGGGGTTTCCGGCGTGGCGGCGGTTTCGCACTCAAACGGCAGCGGCACCGTCAGCAGCAGGTATTCACTGGCGTCATAGCGAAACACGCGGTTATTGAGGTAGCCGGTTTTCTGGCCGGAAAAGAGAAAAATGATACCCGGCTGATACATCACCGGCGTGCGCGGATAAGGCTGGGTGCCGTAAAGCAGGTCCACGTCCGCTAGCCCCTCTGCAGGGATTTTATTATTAACTTTCAGAAAGTTAATTTTTTCAGTCAGCTGTTTGCAAATCGCCGTCCGGTTCATGGCCTGGTGCTCCGCAACGTTATGTTCATTGCCGCAGTGTGCTGAAAAGCACCCTGTTTCTCCAGCCCTCTGGAGAAATGGGCAAGATAACGGCAGGAATATGCATTGAGCGCCTCTCGCCCCGCGCTCACAATAAATCCCATCAGGCGGCCCGTTGGCTGCCACCCGTTCCACTCATTTTGGGAAGCGAGCCATGAATAATTTCAATCTTCACACCCCCACCCGCATTCTGTTCGGACAAGGCGCCATCAGCGATCTGCGTGCGCAGATCCCCGCCGATGCCCGGGTGCTGATCACCTGGGGCGGCGGCAGCGTAAAATCCACCGGCGTGCTGGACCAGGTGTTCTCTGCGCTGGATGGCCTTGAGGTGCTGGAGTTCGGCGACATTGAGCCAAACCCGTCGTATGAAACCCTGATGAAGGCGGTTGATATTGCCCGTCGCGAGCAGGTGACCTTCCTGCTGGCCGTGGGCGGCGGTTCGGTGCTGGACGGCACTAAATTTATCGCCGCAGCGGCGCACTATCCGCAGGATATTGACCCATGGAACATTCTTGAAACCTCCGGCAGCGAAATTAACAGCGCTATTCCGATGGGCTCGGTGCTGACGCTTCCGGCGACCGGCTCTGAATCCAACAAGGGTGCGGTGATTTCGCGCCGCGCTACCGGCGACAAACAGGCGTTCCACTCCCCGTTTGTGCAGCCGCTGTTTGCCGTGCTGGACCCGGTTTATACCTACACCCTGCCGCCGCGCCAGGTCGCCAACGGCGTGGTCGATGCCTTTGTACATACCGTCGAGCAGTACGTGACCTACCCGGTGAACGGCAAAATTCAGGACCGTTTTGCCGAGGGCATTCTGCTGACGCTGATTGAGGACGGCCCGAAAGCGCTGCGCGATCCGGAAAACTACGACGTGCGCGCCAACGTGATGTGGGCTGCGACCCAGGCGCTGAACGGCCTGATTGGAGCCGGCGTTCCTCAGGACTGGGCCACCCATATGCTGGGCCATGAGCTGACCGCAATGCACGGCCTGGATCATGCCCAGACGCTGGCGATTGTGCTGCCGGCGCTGTGGAATGAGAAGCGCGATACCAAGCGTGAGAAGCTGTTGCAGTACGGCGAGCGCATCTGGGGCATTACCAGCGGCTCTGAAGAGGAGCGCATCGATGCGGCTATCGCCGCGACGCGTAATTTCTTTGAGCAGATGGGCGCCCCGACCTGCCTCTCTGCTTACAATCTGGACGGCAGCTCCATCCCGGCGCTGATTGCCAAACTGGAAGAGCACGGCATGACGGCGCTGGGCGAGCACAAGGACATCACGCTCGACGTCAGTCGCCGTATTTACGAAGCCGCGATATAAGCGTTTTTTATCGCCGCGCTTTCGTTTTTGGGCTTTTCGTCCAGACTTAAGTCACGCAACTTTCGCCGGGAATACACGCCCGGCGTGTTATCCGATAAGGAGGTACAGATGGCAAATCCAACCGTAATCAAGCTCAATGATGGCAACGTCATGCCGCAGCTCGGCCTCGGTGTCTGGAAAGCCGGTAATGACGAAGTGGTCGCTGCGATCCATAAAGCGCTCGAAACCGGCTACCGCTCCATTGATACCGCGGCGGCGTATAAGAATGAAGAAGGCGTGGGCAAAGCGCTGCAAAGCGCTGGCGTGGCCCGCGACGAGCTGTTTATCACCACCAAACTGTGGAACGACGACCAGACGCGTCCGCAGCAGGCGTTACAGGAGAGCCTCGACAAGCTGCAGCTTGAGTATGTCGATCTCTATCTGATGCACTGGCCGGTGCCAGCAATTGATAACTATGTCGATGCCTGGAAAGGGATGATTGAGTTGCAGCAGCAGGGGCTGGTGAAGAGTATCGGCGTCTGTAACTTCCAGGTGCATCACCTGCAGCGCATCATTGATGAAACGGGCATAGCACCAGTGATCAACCAGATCGAGCTGCACCCGCTGCTTCAGCAGCGCCAGCTGCATGCCTGGAACGCCACCCACAAGATCCAGACCGAGTCCTGGAGCCCGCTGGCGCAGGGCGGCGAAGGGGTATTCGATCAGAAAGCGATCCGCACGCTGGCCGATAAGTATGGCAAAACCCCGGCGCAGATCGTGATCCGCTGGCACCTCGACAGCGGCCTGGTGGTGATCCCGAAATCGGTGACCCCGGCGCGCATCGTGGAAAACTTCGACGTCTGGGATTTCCGCCTCGATAAAGATGAGCTGAGCGAGATTGCGAAGCTCGATCAGGGGAAACGTCTGGGTCCGGACCCGGATGTGTTTGGCGGCTAACGCTATCTACTCCCTCTCCCCACCGGGAGAGGGATCTTACAGCGCCTTACGCTTCATGCCTTTCTTCATGCCCGGTGTATGTCGGGTCAGCGCCGGACGCAGGTGACGCGCCTGACGCTTCGCTTCACGCATCTCCTCCAGCGTGGGTGCAGGCACCAGACAGTCACGCCGCCCGCCAATCAAATGCTTCTTGCCCATTGCCTCCAGCGTCTCACGGATCAGCGGCCAGTTAGCCGGATCGTGATAGCGCAGCAGCGCTTTATGTAGCCGACGCTGACGTTCGCCGCGCGGTACCACCACCTCTTCACTTTTGTAGCCGATCTTACCCAGCGGGTTTTTGCCGGTGTAATACATGGTGGTGGAGTTGGCGAGCGGCGACGGATAGAAGTTCTGCACCTGGTCGAGGCGGAAGCGGTGCCGCTTGAGCCACAGCGCCAGATTCACCATATCCTCATCCCGGGTGCCGGGATGCGCAGAGATAAAGTACGGGATCAGATACTGCTCCTTTCCCGCCTGCTTCGAGTAAGTATCAAACAGCTCTTTAAAGCGGTGATAGCTTCCCATACCTGGCTTCATCATCTTCGACAGCGGCCCCGCTTCGGTATGTTCCAGGGCAATCTTCAGATAACCGCCCACGTGGTGCGAGGCCAGCTCTTTAATGTAGCGCGGGTCTTCCACCGCAAGGTCATAGCGCACCCCGGAAGCAATAAGGATCTTTTTAATGCCCTTCAGCTCCCGGGCGCGGCGATAGAGATTGATGGTTGGCTGATGGTTAGTCTCCATGTGCGGGCAGATCGCCGGATATACACACGACAGCCGTCGGCAGGTCTGCTCGGCACGCGGCGAGGTGCAGCGCAGCATATACATATTGGCGGTCGGCCCGCCGAGATCGGAGATCACGCCGGTAAAGCCCGGCACCGCATCGCGGATCGCTTCGATCTCGTTGATGATGGAGTCTTCCGAGCGGCTCTGGATGATGCGCCCTTCATGTTCAGTGATGGAGCAGAACGCACAGCCGCCAAAACAGCCACGCATAATGTTGACCGAGAAGCGGATCATCTCATACGCCGGAATGCGGCGGTTGCCGTAGGCCGGATGCGGCACCCGCTGATACGGCAGGGCAAACACGCTGTCCATCTCTTCGGTTGAGAGCGGGATGGCCGGCGGGTTGATCCAGACGTAGCGCTCGCCGTGCTTCTGCAACAGCGCTCTGGCGCAGCCGGGATTGGTTTCGTGATGCAGAATGCGTGAGGCGTGGGCATACAGCACCTTATCGCCTTTCACTTTCTCGAACGACGGCAGCAGCACGTAGGTTTTCTCCCACGGCTTCGGACGCGGCGGCTGTACCGTTACCGCTTTCACCGGCGACTTTTCCACCTTATTGCCTTCCGCGCACGGCAGATCGTCGCCATAAGGATGCGGAATGGGGTCGATGCGCCCCGGCGTATCAAGCCGGGTGGAATCGACGCCGCTCCAGCCCGGCAGCGCTGCTTTCACCAGGATGGCGGTATTGCGCACCTCGCGGATCTGCTCGATGGGTTCCCCCTGCGCCAGGCGGTGCGCGACCTCCACCAGCGGGCGCTCGCCGTTGCCGAAAATCAGCATGTCCGCTTTGGCATCCACCAGAATGGAACGGCGCACGGTATCGGACCAGTAGTCGTAGTGCGCGGTACGGCGCAGGCTGGCTTCGATACCGCCGAGGATCACCGGCACATCGCGCCAGGCTTCTTTACAGCGCTGGGTATAGGCCAGCGAGGCGCGATCCGGGCGTTTGCCCGCGACGTTATCCGGTGTATAGGCATCGTCATGGCGCAGTTTACGATCGGCCGTGTAGCGGTTGATCATCGAATCCATGTTGCCGGCGGTGACGCCGAAAAAGAGGTTTGGTTTGCCGAGGCGCATGAAGTCCGCTTTGCTCTGCCAGTCCGGCTGGGAAATGATCCCGACGCGGAAGCCCTGGGCTTCGAGCATGCGCCCGCAGATCGCCATGCCGAAGCTCGGATGATCGACATAGGCGTCGCCGGTGACGAGGATAATGTCGCAGCTGTCCCAGCCCAGACGATCCATCTCCTCACGCGTCATGGGTAAAAACGGTGCCGGGCCAAAACAGGCCGCCCAGTACTGAGGCCATGAAAACAGGTCGCGATCGGGCTGGATCAAACTGAGGGTGCTCATAGGGGGTTCCGGAGGGGATAACAAGTTGCGCAAAAGGGCGGCGATTATACGCCGTAAAACAGTATAAAAAGAAGGGATATTGTGCGGAGGGAGATCAATCACCCCTCACCCCGGCCTGTTGCGCATAACGCGAGGCCGGAGCGAGGGTAAAGCAGCCGCTTACCCGGTGGCCTGCACCAGAATCTGCCCGACCGAGCCACGGTCAGCCATCTCCAGGGTCTGGCTGCCATACTGGAACGGGAAGTGCTCCCAGGAGGGCTGCGTGAACAGCACCAGCAGCTCCACCTGACCATCGACCCAGACGGTGTCTTTCCAGCCGCGATCTTCCGGGAACGGTAACGCGCCGTTGACGTTGCGGATCAGGAACTGCGCGCCTTCGATGTGGAACGACTGCGGCGTGTCGGCTCGCACCGTCCAGCGCTCCCAGGAGCCTTGCTGGCTGGTGATGTCGATACGCTTCGGGTCCCACAGCTGGCCGTTAAGCCCCGGATCGTCGCCCAGCGTGACGTCGCGACTGCGCACCGGCGTACCGGCCAGCACATCTTCCGACAGCAGGCGCTGCGGCAGCGGGCTGGTGACCAGCGGCAGCAGACCGGTCGGGCGCAGGGTCAGGACCAGGGTGGAAATCAGAATGCTCGACGGCTCAAACAGCCCGCGCAGACGGTCCATAATGGTCGCCGCATCGCCGCAGGTGATCGATACTTCATCGCCGTTGGTCATATCAATCAGCACCTCACGACGCTCACCCGGCGCCAGAGAGAGCTGGCGCAGCGAGACGGGCGCGGGCAGCACGCCCTGGTCGCCGGCAATAACGTGCAGCGGGCGTCCGTCGCTCATCTGCAGCTGGTAGCGACGGGCGTTAGACGCATTGAGCAGACGCAGGCGCACCCAGCCGCGCGACACTTCCACGTACGGGCCTTCAACGCCATTCACCAGCAGCGTGTCGCCGACAAAGCCGCCGCTGCCCGGCTCGCTGTACTCCGGCACGCCAAAGTTATCCAGCCGCTTGTCCTGAATGATGACCGGGAAGTCATCCACACCGTAATGGTTCGGTACCGGCAGGGTTTTGCTCAGCTCATCCTCTACCAGCCACATGCCAGCCAGCCCGCCGTACACCTGATGCGCAGAGCGGTTCGGCGTATTGGCGCGATACCACAGCGTGGCGGCGCTCTGACGGATGGGCAGCACCGGCGACCAGTCGGCGTTGGGCGACATCATGCGCGCTGCGCCGCCCATCAGCGGGCCAGGCACCTGCAAACCGCTGACGGTCATGGCAACGTTTTCCGTCAGACGGTTGCTGTAGATCACTTTCACGTCGTCGCCGTTCCACACCCGCACCGTCGGCCCCATGTAGCGCCCGTTGATGCCCCAGACAGGGGCGCGCGAACCGGTCACGAATGACCAGTGTGCACGCTGAAGCGTAAGAAAGAGGGGCTGGCCGCGACGTGATTCAAGCAGCGGCGGGATCGGCAGCGCTGCCTGCTGGCCTGCCGCGTTTGCCCTCAGCGGTACCGCGCCTGCGCAGAGCGCGATCCCCGATGCCTGAATAAACTGACGCCGACTGAGTGACATATATGCTCCGAGTGAAACTGTCAGAAAAAGCGGGAAACTTCCCTTTAAAAGGGGCCAGCGGCCCCGGAACGCCTGTTTTTATTAAATATTGCCGGAGGCTTCACGCTCCGCCACTTCTTTATCGAGTTCTGCGATTTTTTGTTCCATCACCTGACGGCAGTGGGTAGCCAGATCGCGCACCTGATCCTTGCCCCAGGCAGAGGTATCAATGGGCGGCAGCATCTCGACAATCACCAGTCCGTTTTTCAGGCGGTTCATGTTGATCTTGTTTGAGGTGTTAGAGACGCAAACCGGGATAACCGGTACGCCGGCCGCCAGCGCGGCGTGAAACGCGCCGGTTTTGAACGGCAGCAGGCCGCGCCCGCGGCTGCGCGTCCCTTCCGGGAACATCCATACCGAAATATTACGTTTGCGGATCTGGCTGACAACCTGGGCGATGGTGCCGTGCGCTTTGGCGCGGTTGTCGCGGTCGATCAGCAGGTTACCGGTGAGCCAGTACAGCTGCCCGAAGAACGGGATCCACAGCAGGCTCTTTTTACCTACGGTCACGGTACGCGGCTGCACAATCTTAGCGGCGGTCACCATGTCAAAGTTGTTCTGATGGTTACCAATATAGATGGCATTGCCGTAATGCTCGGCACCCTCGGGCTTGCGGGTCTCAACCTTCAGGCCAAACACCGGCGCCAGGCGGCCAAACATATGCCCAAAGGTGGCGACGTGGCGCGGGTTACGCGGGCTGAACAGACAGTAAATCGAACCGAGAATGCACACCAGAATGCTGTACAGCACTACGATAATAAAACGGAAAATTAATAACATACTTACCTCTTGAGCCACAGCTACCTGCCAGTATACCGCGTTGCGGCAATTCTGGTGCAGTGTTACGCGATGACCTGAGTCTGTGGGGAACCCGACAAACGGCGCCCGAAGGGCAGCGTGCGGCGGGTGAAAAAGATCCCTCCCCTGACGGGAAGGGAGTACGGCTTACTCTTCGCTGTCGCCCGCAGACGGACGCGACGGGGCATCCACCTCAACACGGTCGATGCGCTGCAGACCGCGCATCAGCGTGCCACGGCGGCCACGCTCGCCGCGCAGCTTCTCAAGCTCCTCAGGGCGCAGTTTGATTTTGCGCTTCCCGACGTGCAGGGTCAGCGTGCTCTGCGGCGGCAGCAGGTAGAGGTGCGCCAGTTTATCGTCGCCCTTCGCCGCGTCAGCGGACGGGATCGAGATAATCTTGTTGCCCTTACCTTTGGAGAGCTGCGGCAGATCGCCTACCGGGAACATCAGCATGCGTCCGGCGGCGCTGATGGCCAGCAGCAGATCGTTTTCATCGACGATCTCCAGCGGCGGCATCACGCGTGCATTATCCGGCAGCGAAATCAGCGCCTTACCGGCGCGGTTGCGCGCAACAAGGTCGTTGAAGGTGCAGACGAAACCGTAGCCCGCATCGGAGGCCATCAGCAGCTTCTGCTGCTCGCCGGTCATCAGCATATGCTCAACCGTGGCGCCCGGCGGCAGCGTCAGTTTGCCGGTGAGCGGCTCGCCCTGCCCGCGCGCGGACGGCAGCGAAACCGGATCGACCGCGTAGCTGCGCCCGGTGGAGTCAATAAACACCACCGGCTGGTTGCTTTTGCCTTTCGCGGAAGCCAGCCAGCTGTCCCCCGCCTTGTAGCTCAGGCCCTGGGCGTCGATGTCGTGACCTTTGGCGCTGCGCACCCAGCCCATCTGCGACAGCACGATAGTGACCGGCTCTGACGGCAGCATATTGTGCTCGTTCATCGCCTTCGCTTCTTCGCGCTCGTGCAGCGGCGAGCGGCGATCGTCACCGAACGCTTCCGCGTCAGCCTGCAGCTCTTTCTTCAGCAGAGTATTCATTTTGCGCTCGGATGCCAGGATGGCCTGGATCTGATCGCGCTCTTTCTCCAGCTCACTCTGCTCGCCGCGGATCTTCATCTCTTCCAGTTTGGCGAGATGACGCAGCTTCAGTTCAAGAATGGCTTCGGCCTGGGTTTCACTGATGCCGAAACGGGACATCAGCACCGGCTTCGGCTCGTCTTCGCTACGGATGATGTGGATCACTTCATCGATATTGAGGAACGCCACCAGCAAACCTTCAAGGATATGCAGGCGCTTCAGCACTTTATCGAGGCGATAGTTCAGACGACGACGCACGGTATCGCGACGGAACGCCAGCCACTCGGTGAGGATCTCCAGCAGGTTTTTCACCGCCGGACGCCCGTCCAGGCCGATCATGTTCAGGTTAACGCGGTAGCTTTTTTCCAGATCGGTAGTGGCGAACAGGTGGTTCATCACCTGGTCCATATCCACGCGGTTGGAACGCGGTACCACCACCAGACGCGTTGGGTTCTCGTGGTCGGATTCGTCGCGCAGATCGTCCACCATCGGCAGCTTTTTCGCGCGCATCTGGCTGGCGATCTGCTCCAGTACGCGTGCGCCGGATACCTGATGCGGCAGCGCGGTGATCACCACAGCACCGTCCTCTTTTTTCCAGACTGCGCGCATGCGCACCGAGCCGCGTCCGTTCTGGTAAATCTTACGGATGTCGTCCCGGGCGGTGATGATTTCGGCTTCGGTCGGATAGTCCGGCCCCTGCACGATGTCGAGCAGCTGGTCGAGCGTGGTTTTCGGCTGGTCAATCAGCGTCACCGCGGCCTGGGCAACTTCGCGCAGGTTATGCGGCGGAATGTCGGTGGCCATGCCTACCGCAATCCCGGTGGTGCCGTTCAGCAGAATGTTCGGCAGACGCGCCGGCAGCATCTTCGGCTCGTCCAGGGTGCCGTCGAAGTTCGGCACGAAATCCACCGTGCCCTGCCCCAGTTCACTGAGCAGCACGCTGGCGTATTTAGAGAGGCGGGATTCGGTATAACGCATCGCCGCGAAGGATTTCGGATCGTCCGGCGCCCCCCAGTTCCCCTGGCCATCCACCAGCGGATAACGATAAGAGAACGGCTGCGCCATCAGCACCATCGCTTCGTAGCAGGCGCTGTCGCCGTGCGGGTGGTATTTACCCAGCACGTCACCCACAGTACGGGCAGATTTTTTAAACTTGGCGCTGGCGTTGAGGCCCAGTTCAGACATGGCATACACGATGCGTCGCTGAACCGGCTTCAGACCATCACCAATAAACGGCAGCGCCCTGTCCATGATCACGTACATGGAGTAGTTGAGGTAAGCGTTTTCCGTGAATTCGTGCAGCGCGAGGCGCTCTGCACCGTCGTGAGTCAGGTCACTCATTACTGATTATTCCTTAGACAATCTGGCCGCACGCAGGGAAACGGCAATATTGCCGCCGATAGTACCCTATCTGCGACGCTGAGTCACAGCAGGGTTGATTATTGCTGATTTAGCAAAAGTCTTTGCACATTTTGCTCATTAAAACGTTTCGCTGACTGTCGTACCATTAGTGCCAAACGTAAATATTCGAGGACAAATAATGAGCAACATTCTGATTATCAACGGTGCGAAAAAATTCGCCCACTCTAATGGCCAGCTTAACGACACCCTGACCGAGGTCGCGGAAAGTTTCCTGCGCGACGCCGGGCATGATGTTCAGGTTACCCGCACCGACGGTGACTACGACGCGAAAGCCGAAGTGCAGAAATACCTGTGGGCCGACGTGGTGATTTACCAGATGCCGGGCTGGTGGATGGGTGCGCCCTGGACCGTGAAAAAGTACATCGATAACGTCTTCACCGAAGGTCACGGCTTCCTGTACGCCAGCGATGGTCGCACCCGTTCCGATGCAGCGAAGAAGTATGGCTCAGGCGGCCTGATTCAGGGCAAAAAATACATGCTGTCCCTGACCTGGAACGCGCCGATGGAGGCCTTTACCGATGAAGCGCAGTTCTTCCACGGTGTGGGCGTGGATGGCGTTTATCTGCCGTTCCACAAAGCCAATGAGTTCCTTGGCATGACTGCGCTGCCGACCTTTATCGCCAATGACGTGATTAAAATGCCGGACGTTCCGCGCTATATCGCAGAATATCGCAAGCACCTCGGCGAAATCTTTGCTTAACTGAGAGCTGAATTTAACAAGGAGTTGATCATGCTGACAGTGATTGCAGAGATCCGCACCCGTCCGGGTGCACACCATCGCCAGGCGGTGCTTGATGCGTTTGCAGGCATCATTCCTGTGGTATTGCAGGAAGAGGGTTGTCACGGCTATGCGCCGCTGATTGACCACAACGCGCAGGTAAGTTTTCAGACCACCAATCCGGATTCCATCATGATGCTGGAACAGTGGGAGAGCGTGGCGCATCTTGAAGCGCACCTGCAAACCCCGCATATGAAAGCCTGGAGCGACGCGGTGAAAGCCGACGTGCTGGAAACCCATATCCGTATTCTGGAAAACGGCGTTTAAGCCGCCCAGCGGCGATAAAAAAAGGCGATGATCTCATCGCCTTTTTTATTGTCTGCGCCAGCTCTCGCTGGCCGTCAGGGGGTCAGACTTCGATATCTGCCATGTCGCCCTTCTCCTGCAGCCAGTTGCGGCGGTCTTCCGAACGCTTCTTGGCCAGCAGCATATCCATCATCGCGGTGGTCTGCTGCTCGTCTTCATCGCTGATGATGAGCTGCACCAGACGGCGGGTGTTAGGATCGAGGGTCGTTTCACGCAGCTGCATCGGGTTCATCTCGCCCAGCCCTTTAAAGCGCTGCACGTTCGGTTTGCCCTTCTTGCGCTTGAGTTGCTCCAGCACGCCGGCTTTCTCTTCTTCATCCAGCGCGTAATAGACCTCTTTGCCGAGATCGATACGGTAGAGCGGCGGCATCGCCACATAAACGTGGCCGCCTTTCACCAGCGAACGGAAGTGCTTCACGAACAGCGCACACAGCAGGGTAGCGATGTGCAGGCCATCGGAGTCCGCATCCGCGAGGATACAGATCTTGCCGTAGCGCAGCTGGGACAAATCTTCGCTGTCCGGATCGATACCGATCGCGACCGAGATGTCGTGCACTTCCTGCGACGCCAGCACCTCGTCGGAGGAGACTTCCCAGGTATTCAGGATCTTCCCTTTCAGCGGCATGATCGCCTGATATTCACGATCGCGCGCCTGTTTGGCGGACCCGCCTGCGGAGTCCCCTTCCACCAGGAACAGCTCGGTACGGCTGAGATCCTGCGCAGTACAGTCTGCCAGCTTGCCGGGCAGTGCCGGGCCGCTGGTCAGCTTCTTACGCACCACTTTCTTCGCCGCACGCATACGGCGCTGGGCGCTGGAGATGGCCATTTCTGCCAGCATTTCGGCGGACTGCACGTTCTGGTTAAGCCACAGGGTGAAGGCATCTTTCACCACGCCGGAGACGAACGCCGCACACTGGCGCGATGACAGGCGCTCTTTGGTCTGCCCGGCAAACTGCGGGTCCTGCATCTTCACCGACAGCACGTAGGCGCAGCGTTCCCAGATATCTTCTGCGGACAGCTTCACGCCGCGCGGCAGAATGTTGCGGTATTCGCAGAATTCGCGCATCGCATCCAGCAGCCCCTGACGCAGACCGTTGACGTGCGTACCGCCCTGCATGGTCGGGATGAGATTCACATAGCTTTCGGTGAGCAGTTCGCCGCCTTCCGGCAGCCAGAGCAGCGCCCAGTCCACGGCTTCGGTATCGCCGGAGAAGTTGCCGACAAAAGGCTTTTCCGGCAGCGTCGGCAGACCGTTCACCGCCTCGCTCAGGTAGTCGGTCAGACCATCCTGATAGCACCAGCGCTGCTCGGCGTTGTTGACGTTGTCTTTGAAGTTGATTTCAACGCCCGGACACAGCACCGCTTTCGCTTTCAGAAGATGCATCAGACGCGACACGGAGAAGCGCGGGCTGTCAAAGAATTTCTCGTCCGGCCAGAAGTGGACGCTGGTACCGGTATTGCGTTTGCCACAGGTGCCGATGACCTTCAGATCCTCGACCTTCTCGCCGTTTTCGAAGGCGATGCTGTATACCTGACCATCGCGGCGCACCGTGACTTCCACGCGGCGCGACAGGGCGTTAACCACCGAGATCCCCACGCCGTGCAGGCCGCCGGAGAACTGATAGTTTTTGTTGGAGAATTTACCGCCGGCGTGCAGGCGGCAGAGGATCAGCTCAACCGCGGGAACACCCTCTTCCGGGTGAATATCCACCGGCATGCCGCGACCGTCATCGATCACTTCCAGCGACTGGTCGGCGTGCAGAATAACCTCCACGCGCTTTGCGTGACCGGCCAGCGCTTCGTCCACGCTGTTATCAATAACTTCCTGACCCAGATGGTTAGGGCGAGTGGTGTCGGTGTACATCCCCGGGCGACGGCGAACCGGCTCAAGCCCGGTGAGTACCTCAATGGCATCAGCGTTATAGGATTGCGTCATGATTTATATATTCAGATAGCGTGATCGGATCGATCGGGCTTCAACGTAAACCCAAAAAATCGACAATCTGTGTGAAATGATCTTCGAAGCCGACAAATGCGTGATTCCCTCCGGTTTCGACGGTCTGGCGACAGGAGGCGTAATAGGCCACCGCCTGACGGTAATCCAGCACCTCGTCCCCTTCCTGTTGCAGCAGCCAGATGAGATCCGGTGCTTCAAGCGGGTCGATTTGCATAACTTTGAGATCGTAAATATGGCGAGACTCTAGCACATATTGTTCCCCGGTGTAGGGGTTCTCGTTTTGCCCGAGATAATCGGTCAGCAGTTCGAACGGGCGCACCGCGGGGTTGATAACCACGGCGGGTAACATAAAGCACTGCGACAGCCAGGTAGCGAAATAGCCGCCCAGCGAAGACCCCACCAGGCCTAACGCCTCACCGCCGTGCTCCATCACCAGCGACTCCAGCAGCTCGGCGGCGGCAGCCGGATAGGGCGGGAGCTGTGGAACGATGACGTCAATATCGGGATGATGCTCCGCCAGCCAGTGCGTCAGCGCGGTGGCTTTTTCGGAGCGGGGAGAGCTGTTGAACCCGTGCAGGTAGAGAAGCGTAGACATCAGTATCCTTCTGAGGCGGTATCCGGCCGGAAAGCCTGACCTTCAAGACGGCAGACCTCGGTGGTTAAGGTGCCGTCGGGATGCAAATTCAGCCAACGCCAGCCGGGGGCGATGGTATCAAGGGTAAAGTTGGCGCAGTGCGGTTTGAACTGGACGCAGGTGGACGGCGTGGCAAGCACGCGACGCCCGTTCCAGTCGAGATCCAGCTCCTGATGAATATGACCGCACAGCAGATGTTTTACCGTCGGGAAACGACTCAGCACATCGTCCAGATCGCCAGCGTTGCGCAGGCTGTGCTGATCGAGCCAGCTACAGCCGGACGGCAGCGGATGGTGATGCAGCAGCAGCAGCGTCTGGCGGTCGCCCCAGTCGGCCAGCTTGCGCTCAAGCCACTCCAGCTGGAACTCGCTCAGCTCGCCATGCGGCACGCCGAACACCTGGCTGTCGAGCAGCAAAATTTGCCAGGTCGCGTTAAGCAACACCCGTTTCGCCGGGGAAATGCCTGCTTCCTGCAGCGCGCTGTACATCGCCGGCTGGAAATCGTGGTTGCCGGGCAGCCACACGCACGGCGAGGCGAGCGAACTGATACCCTCAGCAAACAGCTGATAAGCTTCGGCGCTATGGTCCTGCGCTAAATCGCCGGTGGCGACAATCAGATCGCAGTCGCGCTGCGCCTGCTGAATGGCCGCCAGCACAGCCTGGTAGCTTTCCCATGTGTTCACACCCAGTAGCGTTTCGCCTTTGCCGGCAAACAGGTGGGTATCGGTGATTTGTAAGATCCTTACCGTTGCCCCATCAGCCGCGGTAAGGTTTAACAGACTTTCCAAATGGTGTCCTTAGGTGTCCACGTCGCTAACAAACCGGAACCGCCATCGCTCCATGTGTAAAACAGTAGCGCAGCCAATCAGCAAGGAATTGGTTTATTTGATGCTTTTCGTCACGTTGATGCAATTTTTTATTCGGATAATCATAACGTGCTTTGAAGCGATAGATCTGCTGACTTGAACACACTTCCGCCACCATCGCGTCATGATAGAGCCGCACGCTCATGGAAGGCAGGCTCCAGTAGCTGACCGCAGGTGCGGTCTGCTCAATTTCCACAAGCGTAGTGTAGCGGGTGGACTCGGTAATCGTTAACCGGTACTGCGCGCTTCCCACCTGATAGCTAACGGTTTCGCCAGCCTGATCCTCGCGAGGCAACAGGCGGCGTAACTGGGCGAAATTGGTTTCGCACAGCCGCATCATTTCAGGGAAGTCAGGTGTATAGCGCTTAATCATATTCAGGTATTCCACTCTTTACGTAATGCTTCATGATGCAGCTGCAGCCATTGCAGGGCGATGACGGACGCTGCGTTGTCGATTTTCCCCTCTTCTACCCACTGATAAGCCTGTTCCCGGCTCACCACATGAACACGAATGTCTTCGTTTTCCTCCACCAGACCGTGTACCCCTTCGGCCTGCGTGGCATCCACTTCACCCACCAGTATCGACAGCCGCTCGCTGGTGCCGCCAGGGCTTGCCAGGTAGCTTAATACCGGTTTCGTGCGTTGTACGTCTAACCCCGCTTCTTCGCTGGCTTCGCGCCGCGCAACGTCGTCGGGCGTTTCGCCGGTTTCGATCATACCGGCGACCAGTTCCAGCAGCCAGGGGGTATCGCTGGTGTCGTAAGCCGCGATGCGGATTTGTTCAATCAGCACCACCTCATCACGCACCGGGTCAAAGGGTAGCAGCACCGCCGCATGGCCGCGCTCGAAAATTTCACGCTCGATTTCACCGCTCATTTCGCCATTGAAAAGGCGGTGGCGAAAGCGGTAAACATCAAGTGAAAAAAAGCCGCGCCAGCGCGTTTCACGTGCAATAATTTCTACATCATTTTTAGTGAAAGTAACCGGATGTTTCGTTGAAGTGGTCATATTTATCCCGGATTATGCAATGGTGATGAAAGCGACGATTTCAAGTCTGAGCATCTGCCGTTTGCGTTGTGCTGTGGTAGATTGACGGTATTTCAATCCAGAAGGCACGTTACGCCAAGCCCTGGCGGGGGCTGACTCTGCTAGAATCGGCGATCATTTTTCGACGTGTGTCAGCGCTAACAATAAATTCTGCTTCACAACAAGGAATGCAAATGAAGAAATTGCTCCCCATTCTGATCGGTCTGAGCCTTGCCAGCTTCAGCACGCTGAGCCAGGCAGAAAACCTGTTACAGGTTTATAAGCAGGCTCGTTTAAGCAACCCTGACCTGCGTAGATCGGCCGCTGACCGTGATGCCGCATTCGAAAAAATTAACGAAGCACGCAGCCCGTTGCTGCCGCAGCTGGGTCTCGGCGCTGACTACACCTGGAACAACGGCTATCGCGACAGCAGCGGTGTTGACAGTACGACTACCAGCGGCAGTCTGCAACTGACCCAGACTATTTTCGACATGTCGAGATGGCGCGCCCTGACGCTGCAGGAAAAAAGCGCTGGCATTCAGGATGTCACCTGGCAGGTCGATCAGCAGACGCTGATCCTGAATACCGCTACCGCCTATTTTAACGTATTAAGCGCCATCGATGCGCTTTCCTATACCGAAGCGCAGAAGCAGGCGATCTATCGTCAGCTCGATCAAACCACCCAGCGCTTCAACGTTGGTCTGGTCGCCATCACCGACGTGCAGAACGCCCGTTCACAGTATGACAACGTGCTGGCCAACGAAGTTGCCGCCCGTAACACGCTGGACAACGCGGTAGAAGAGCTGCGCCAGGTGACCGGCAATTACTATCCGGAGCTGGCGTCGCTCAATGTCGACAGCTTCACGCCGTCTAAGCCTGAGCCGGTGAACGCCCTGCTGAAAGAAGCGGAGAAGCGTAACCTTTCTCTGCTGCAGGCACGTCTGAACCAGGACCTGGCCCGCGAGCAAATCCGCTACGCCGAAACCGGCCATATGCCGACCCTCGGCCTGACCGCCTCCACCAGCCTGTCTGATACTGACTACAGCGGCAGCCAGGCGGCGCGCGCCGGCAACGCTGACCGCACCGTAGGGCAGAACTCTGTTGGCCTGAGCTTCTCTCTGCCACTGTACAGCGGCGGCTCAGTCACCTCTCAGGTGAAACAGGCGCAATACGGCTTTGTGGGTGCCAGCGAGCAGCTGGAGAGCGCGCACCGCAGCGTGGTGCAGACCGTGCGTTCGTCCTATAACAACGTGAATGCGTCCATCAGCAGCATCAACGCGTACAAACAGTCCGTGGTGTCTGCGCAAAGCTCCCTTGATGCGACCGAAGCGGGTTACTCCGTGGGTACACGTACCATCGTTGACGTGCTGGATGCGACCACCACGCTGTACAACGCCAAGCAGCAGCTCTCAAGCGCGCGCTATAACTACCTGATCAACCAGCTCAACATTAAATCTGCGCTGGGTACGCTCAACGAGCAGGATCTGGTTGCGCTTAACAATGCGCTCGGCAAGCCGATCCCGACCACGCCGGAGAGCGTCGCGCCGGAGAATCCGGAGCAGGATGCACGGGTTGAAAGCATGGCTACCAACGACGCAGCGGCTCAGCCAGCAGCCACCGCGCAACCGGCTGCAGCACGTACCACCACCAGCAGCGCGAACCCGTTCCGCAACTGAGGGTAACAGGCAGGGGCACCCGCCCCTGCCTGAACGTAAGACAACGTAAAGATCCCCTTCCATCCTCGCTTATCTCGGCTTACTTGCTTTAATTTCACCCAGCCATCCACTATCCTGAGCACAATTTGCTGTCTTTTCCCTCCGGGCCCAGGAAGAAAAAATGAAACGGACAAAATCCATTAATCACGCGTCATTCCGCAAAAGCTGGAATGCACGTCATCTGACTCCCGTCGCGCTGGCCGTAACGGCGGTCTTCATGCTTGCGGGCTGCGAACAGAGTGACGAAACCGTCTCGATGTATCAGAATGCCGACGACTGCTCCGCCGCCAATCCGGGCAAAAGCGAACAGTGCACCACTGCCTATAACAATGCCGTAAAAGAAGCCGAACGCACCGCGCCGAAATATGCCACGCGTGAAGATTGCGTCGCAGAGTTCGGTGAAGGCCAGTGCCAGCAGGCACCGGCGCAGGCGGGCATGGCCCCGACCGGTGAAAACCAGGCGCAGGCGCAGAGCAGCGGTAGCTTCTGGATGCCGCTGATGGCGGGCTACATGATGGGTCGCCTGATGGGCGGTGGTGCGGGCTATGCCCAGCAGCCGCTGTTCAGCTCGCGCAACCCGGCCAGCCCGGCATATGGCCAGTACACCGATGCCAGCGGTAAAGGCTATGGCGCCGCCCAGCCGGGTCGCACCATGACCGTGCCGAAAACCGCGCTGGCACCGAAGCCGGCCACCACCTCCACCATCACGCGCGGCGGCTTCGGCGAGTCCGTCGCCAAACAGCACACCATGCAGCGTAGCGCGGCCGGTACCAGCTCTCGCTCCATGGGGGGCTAACCGTGGAACGCGTTTCAATCGTTGAGCGCCCCAACTGGCGCGAAAAAGCTACCGAATTTGGTTTCAACTTTCACACCATGTACGGCGAGCCGTACTGGTGTGAGGACGCCTACTATAAGCTGACCCTCGCCCAGGTGGAGCGCCTCGAAGCGGTCACCGCCGAGCTGCATCAGATGTGCCTGCAGGCCGTGGAAACCGTGGTCAGCAGTGACGATCTGCTGGCCAAATTCCGTATCCCGAAACACACCTGGGAGTTGGTGCGTCAGTCATGGCGCACCAACCAGCCGTCGCTCTACTCTCGTC
Source organism: Siccibacter colletis (assembly GCF_000696575.1). Lineage (GTDB taxonomy): Bacteria > Pseudomonadota > Gammaproteobacteria > Enterobacterales > Enterobacteriaceae > Siccibacter > Siccibacter colletis. The sequence goes on from NZ_JMSQ01000001.1 coordinate 245,322, forward strand.
TCGACATCGCCTGGGACGGCGTGGGCGAGCCAAAGCTGCTTGAGAACAACGCCGACACCCCGACGTCGCTCTACGAAGCCGCGTTCTTCCAGTGGCTGTGGCTTGAAGATCAGCTTAACGCCGGAAACCTGCCGGCGGGCAGCGATCAGTTCAACAGCCTGCAGGAGCAGATCATTGAGCGCTTCGTGGAGCTGCGTGAAAAACACGGTTTCCAGCTGGTGCATTTCGCCTGCTGCCGCGACAGCGTCGAAGATCGCGGTACCGTGCAATATCTGCAGGACTGCGCCGCCGAAGCGGGGGTCGCCTCTGAATTCCTGTTTATCGAAGATATCGGGCTTGGCGAAAAGGGGCAGTTCACCGATCTGCAGGATCAGGTGATCAGCAACCTGTTTAAGCTCTATCCGTGGGAATTCATGCTGCGCGAGGTGTTCTCCACCAAGCTGGAAGATGCCGGCGTGCGCTGGCTGGAGCCAGCCTGGAAGAGCATTCTCTCCAATAAAGCGCTGCTGCCGCTGCTGTGGAAGATGTTCCCGGACCATCCTAACCTGCTGCCCGCGTACTTTGCCGAAGACAGCCATCCTGAGATGGAAAAATACGTGGTGAAGCCGCTTTTCTCGCGCGAAGGTGCCAACATTACCATCGTCGATAACGGTCAGGAGATTGCCCGCTCGGAAGGCGTTTACGGTGAAGAAGGCATGATTGTGCAGCAGTACCATCCACTGCCGCAGTTCGACGGCAGCTACACGCTGATTGGCAGCTGGCTTATCAACGATCAACCGGCCGGGATCGGCATTCGCGAAGATAAGGCGCTGATCACCCAGGATATGTCGCGCTTCTACCCGCATATCTTTGTTGAGTAACCCTCACCGCAGATAAATAAGGCGCGACTGTTCGCGCCTTATTTTTTAGCCCACCTGCACCGACAGCATACTGATCGACCCCATCTCCATGCCCTCAACCGGTACGCTCACCGGCTCCTTGCCATCCCACGCGCCCAGCACGTAGAGCAGCGGCAGGAAGTGATCCGGCGTCGGGTTCGAAAGACTGCCGCCTTCATGGTCGAGATAGTTCACCAGCGGATGTTTATCGGCATCGCCCTGCCATGTCAGGTTCGCTTTAACGTAGTCATTAAACGACTGCGCCCAGGGATACGGCGTGCTTTCGCCGTGCCAGCGCGCGGTGCGCAGGTTATGCACCACGTTACCGCTCGCCACCAGCATAATGCCCTCATCGCGCAGCGCGGCGAGTTTACGGCCCAGCTGGTAATGCCAGACGTTGGGTCTGGTGCTGTCGATGCTGAGCTGCACCACCGGAATATCAGCATCAGGATACATTTTAATCAGCACGCCCCAGGAGCCGTGGTCAAAGCCCCAGGCTTCTTTATCCAGCGTCACCGGCACCGGGGCAAGCAGATCCACCAGCCGCTGAGCCAGCGCCGGCGAGCCGGGGGCCGGATAATGGGTGTCGTACAGCGCCTGCGGGAAGCCACCGAAATCATGGATAGTTTTCGGGGTTTCCATCGCGGTCACGCCGGTACCGCGGGTATACCAGTGCGCGGATATCACCACGATAGCTTTCGGGCGCGGCAGCGTGTCGCCCAGCTGCTGCCAGACGCGGGTGTAAAGATTGTCTTCGAGGACGTTCATTGGGCTGCCATGCCCCAGAAACAGTGCTGGCATTCGCGTATGAGACATGGTGTTATCCTTCAAATTGCGCTAAACAAGATATGCATCACCTTACGCGCTTTCATACCGGGATGAACTCAGATAACCATGATGATGATCATCAGGAATTTTGAATGTAAGTACTGTGTAAATCAGGGGCTTGCGGTCTCGCTATTTCACCGCCCACTCATTAATATTAATGAGAATCATTATCAAAGGAGAAGTTTATGTCAGTGCCGTTGCTCCTGACCATACTGGCAGGCGGAGCCACCTTTATCGGAGCCCTGTTTGGCGTACTTGGCCAGAGACCGTCCAACCGGTTGCTGGCGTTCTCTCTCGGCTTTGCTGCCGGCATTATGCTGCTTATCTCCCTGATGGAGATGCTGCCCGCTGCGCTGCACACCGAGGGGATGTCTCCGGTGCTGGGCTACGGGATGTTTATTCTCGGCCTGGTCGGTTACTTTGTGCTGGACCGCTCCCTGCCCCACGCCCATCCGCAGGATCTGCTGGACGGCTCGCTGAAAAAGCGCAACCTGCAACGCACCGCGCTGTTGCTGACTCTTGGCATCAGCCTGCACAACTTCCCGGAAGGCATTGCCACTTATGTTACGGCGAGCAGCGATCTGGAACTGGGTCTGGGCATTGCTCTGGCAGTCGCCCTGCACAACATTCCTGAAGGGCTGGCCGTCGCCGGGCCGGTGTTTGCAGCTACGGGCTCAAAACGCAAAGCGCTACTGTGGGCTGGCGTGTCCGGTATGGCGGAAATCCTCGGCGGCGTGCTGGCGTGGCTGATCCTCGGCACCCTGGTATCGCCGGTGGTGATGGCGGCGATTATGGCGGCGGTGGCCGGGATTATGGTGGCGCTGTCGGTGGATGAACTGATGCCGCTGGCCAAAGAGATCGATCCGCACAACAACCCAAGCTATGGCGTGCTGTGTGGCATGTCGGTGATGGGCTTCAGCCTGACGCTCCTGCAAAGCAGCGGCATCGGCTGATAAACAGCGATAAAAAAACCCGGCGGCTGCCGGGTTTTTTTATGCGCTACGTTCAGCTGGCTTTGCGTTCGTGGGTCTGACGATACTCAACCAGATCCTCAATGGTCACCACCGGCATATCATGCTGACGAGCGAAAGCGATGCACTCCGGTGCGCGAGCCATGGTGCCGTCATCATTGGTCAGCTCGCACAGCACGCCCGCAGGCTTGAAGCCGGCGAGGGTTACCAGATCGATGGTCGCTTCGGTATGGCCACCGCGGGTCAGTACGCCGCCCGGCTGCGCACGCAGCGGGAAAACGTGGCCTGGACGGTTGAGATCCGATGGCTTCGCGCCGTCGGCAATGGCGGCACGCACCGTGGTGATACGGTCAGCGGCGGACACGCCGGTGGTTACGCCGTGCGCGGCTTCGATGGTGACAGTAAAACCGGTGCCGAAGGAGCTGGTGTTGTTCTCCACCATCATCGGCAGGTCAAGCTGTTTACGGCGATCTTCGTTGATGCACAGGCAAACAATACCGCTGCCGTGACGGATGGTCAGCGCCATCTGCTCTACGGTCATGGTTTCGGCGGCAAAGATCATGTCGCCTTCGTTTTCGCGATTTTCATCGTCCAGCACCATCACACCGCGACCGTTGCGCAGGGCGGTAAGTGCCTGTTCCACGCGCTCTGCGGAGGAACCAAAAGAAGAAAGGAGCGTCTGATTCATGGTAATAAAACCTCAGTAAAAATATGGTTACCAGAATCAGGGCAGTCTTAGGAGTACCGCAAGCGGCATAATAATAACGTGAGCAGGCCGTAGCCTGAGCTGTGTCGTTACCCTCTCCCATCCGGACTTTAACCGTCGGCCCCGGAATTACACCGGATCTGCTGACCTTCAACGTTGCCATTGAAGCGCTCGCGGGCTTTCAGCTGCGCTGATTTACCGCCGGTGGGGAATTTCGCCCCGCCCTGAGAATAAGCGGGTTAACTATAACGCCATTGATTAATGGCGGCAATGCATAAGCTTCATATACTCATAATGGATATAGCAAAAGCACGCGTATGCGCCTGAATAACGCAATGGGGACATTTCCGGTTTATCACCTGCGGATCAGGCATTACAATTAGGTTTAACACCACATCAGCTCAGGGAAACCGCTATGATTGACCCGAAAAAAATTGAACAGATCGCCCGTCAGGTACATGAGTCTATGCCCAAAGGGATTCGCGAATTCGGGGAAGACGTTGAGAAACGCATCCGCCAGACCCTGCAGGCGCAGCTGTCGCGTCTGGATCTGGTGAGCCGGGAAGAGTTTGACGTGCAGACGCAGGTGCTGCTGCGTACTCGTGAAAAGCTGACCGCGCTGGAACAGCGTCTGAACGAACTGGAAGGCCGCAGTGCCGGTACACCGTCTACCGCGAACGTCACGCCAGCCGCGGACAGTAGCGTAACGCCTTCCGCTGCCACCAGCGCGGTGTCACCGCCCGCTATCCCGCCGGTCGATAACATTTAAGACCGTACGTCTCTCCCTCATGACGAGGGAGAGCGCTTTTGATATCTGCTACTTACCGCTGTTTTTCTGGATCTTTTTGATGATATTGGTCGTCGAGCAGCCGTCTTCGAAGTTAAGTACCAGCACGTCGCCGCCGTTGGCCCACACCTCTTCGCTCCCGGCAATCTCTTCCGGCTTATAGTCTCCGCCTTTGACCAGCAGATCCGGCAGGATCCCGGCGATCAGACGCTGCGGTGTATCCTCTTCAAATGCCACCACCCAGTCCACCGCTTCCAGCGCGCCAAGCACGATCATGCGCTGTTCCAGCGGATTCACCGGACGCGTTTCGCCCTTCAGGCGTTTCGTCGATGCATCGCTGTTGACTGCCACAATCAGGCGGTCGCCGAGCTTACGGGCATTAGCGAGGTAGGAGACGTGACCGGCATGCAGAATGTCGAATACGCCGTTGGTCATCACCACTTTTTCACCGCGTTTGCGCGCAGCGGCTACCGCCTCTTTCAGCCCCGCTTCGGTCATTACCCCGAAGCCAGTCTCCGAGCGCCCACGCACGGCGTTTTCCAGTTCAACCGGCGAGACGGTGGAGGTACCGAGTTTGCCGACCACCACGCCCGCAGCGGCGTTAGCGAAGTAGCACGCCTCTTCCAGCGTGTTGCCCGCCGCAAGGGTGGCCGCCAGCACGCCGATAACCGTGTCGCCCGCCCCGGTAACGTCATACACTTCCTGCGCCAGCGTCGGCAGGTGGAACGGCTCTTTGCCCGGCTGGAGCAGCGTCATGCCCTGCTCAGAGCGGGTCACCAGCAGCGCGGCGAGGTCAAAATCGGCAATCAGCTGCATACCGCGGCTGACGATCTCGTCTTCGGTCTTGCACTTCCCGACCACCGCTTCAAACTCGGAGAGGTTCGGGGTCAGCAGCGTAGCACCGCGGTAGCGTTCAAAGTCAGCGCCTTTCGGGTCGATCAGCACCGGTACGTTAGCGTTACGCGCGAGCTGAATCATCTGCTGCACGCTGTTGAGCGCCCCTTTGGCGTAATCGGACAGCACCAGCGCGCCAATCTGCGGCAGCGCCTGGCTGATGCGCTCGTGCAGCGGCTGCGGGTCAACGCCCTCAAACCCCTCTTCAAAATCGAGGCGGATCAGCTGCTGGTTGCGCGACAGCACGCGCAGTTTGGTAATGGTCGGATGCGTCGGAACGGAAACGAAGTCGCACTTCACGTTAACGCCTGCCAGCGACTGGCTCAGCGCACGCGCCGCGTCATCGATGCCGGTCAGGCCAACCAGGCGCGAGTTCGCCCCCAGCGACGCAATGTTCATCGCCACGTTAGCCGCTCCGCCCGGACGCTCTTCAATGGTATCGACCTTCACCACCGGCACCGGCGCTTCCGGGGAAATACGGCTGGTTGGGCCATACCAGTAGCGATCCAGCATCACGTCACCGACGACCATGACTCCTGCGCGCTCAAATTCGGGCAGCGTTACTTTCATTCCTGACTCTCCTGAGAGAATGCCCCGCGCGTCGCCGGACAAGGCCTGTTTTGCCCGCCCACCCCGCGTGGGGATTATCAAAATTTGCGCGCGATAATAGCACAGTTACGGCGTATCGCACGGCTCCACCAGCCATTTGCGCCAGCTTTCCCGTACCCGCTCGCGCTCCTGCGTAAACGCCTGCTGATCGACGTTCCCCGGCAGTTCCTGCAATGCCAGGTCGTGCAGCTCGTCGCGCAGCGTCACGTAAGCATGGGTCAGCGCCCGGGCTTCGTCGTCATCCATGATGTCGTTCTGCGCCAGCAGTTCGAGAATGCGTACGTTATCGGACCAGCGCGTCAGTTTCGGCGCTTCATGGGCAAAGCGTAGCACCAGATACTGCGTGATAAATTCGATATCGGTGATGCCGCCTTCGTCGGCCTTGATATCAAAGCGGTCGCGCTGCTTGCCGCCCAGATGCGCCCGCATCTTCTCGCGCATCTCGCGTACTTCAGTTTGCAGCGTCGCGCCCTCTCGGGGCTGAGCCAGAATGTCGCGGCGGATGGCGTCAAAGCGCAGATTAAGCTGCGGATCGCCGTACACCACGCGGGCGCGCACCAGCGCCTGATGCTCCCAGGTCCAGGCTTCATGCTGCTGATAGTCGGCAAAAGCATCCGCCGTGGTCACCAGCATGCCCGCTGCGCCGGAAGGCCGCAGACGCGCATCCACTTCATAGAGAATGCCCGACGAGGTGCGAGTGCTGAACAGGTGCATGATGCGTTGCGCCAGGCGCAGGTAGAACTGGCGACCATCGATCTCGCGATCGCCGTCGGTCATCACGTCCAGCGGGCAGTCGTGGAGAAACACCAGGTCGAGATCGGAGCTGTAGCCCAGCTCCCAGCCGCCAAGCTTACCGTAGCCAATCACCGCAAAGCCGCGCCCTTCCCGGTCATGCAGATGACGCGGCTGACCGTAGCGCGCCACCATCTGCGACCAGGCCTGACGCACTACCGCATCGATAATCGCCTCCGCCAGCCAGGTTAAGTGATCGCTCACTTTCATCACCGGCAGCGTACCGGCAATATCCGCCGCCGCCACGCGCAGCATCTGCGCCTGCTTAAACTGACGCAGCGCTTCCAGCTGCTGCTCCTCATCCTCTTCCGGGACGCGTAGCAGGTACTGGCGCAGCTCGTCGCGATAGGCATCGGTCGCGGTCGGCTGATAGAGCGTCGCCGGGTCGAGCAGCTCATCAAGCAGCAGCGGATAGCGCGCCAGCTGGCTGGCTACCATCGGCGAAGCAGCGCAGAGGGTGATCAGATGCTTGAGCGCGCCGGGAAACTCGGTAAGTAGCTCAAGATAGGTGGTGCGCGTAACGATCCCCACCAGCAGCGGCGTCATACGCGACAGCGGCACGTGGGCGTCGGCCCGGCTGCAGACGTCGCTCAGCAGGCGCGGCATCAGCTGGTCCAGCACCTGCCGGCCGCGCGGGCCAATGGTGCGCTTATCCAGCTCCTTACGGAAATCGGCGATCAGCGCCAGCACCCGCTCGCGTGATGCCGTATCCAGATGCGCCAGCACCGGGGTGGAGTCCTCCACGTCCAGCGTATCCTGCCACAGCTCGCGCCAGGCTTCCGGCAGCGCATCCTCATCCGCCTGCGGCTCGTCGTCGCCGATCAGCTCGTTAAATACCTGACGCACCGCCGCCATGTGCTGCTCAAGGGTCCGGATCAGCGTCTCCCAGCTCTCGCACTGCATGCCCCACGCCAGCCGGGCACGGTTGAGCGCATCCCCGGGCAGCGTCTGGGTCTGTTCGTCGTTGATGCTTTGCAGCAGATTTTCGAGACGCCGCAGGTAAAGGTAAGCCTCGCGCAGCGTCTGCGCCTCGCCTTCGGGCAGCAGATGCAGCGCATCGATAGCCTCAAGCGTGGGCAGCAGAGAGCGCGACTGGAGCGACGGCTCACGTCCGCCGCGGATCAGCTGGAACACCTGCACGATAAACTCGATTTCACGAATACCGCCCGCCCCCAGCTTGATGTTGTCCGTCAGGCCGCGCCGCCGCACTTCCCGGGCAATCATCCCTTTCATATTGCGCAGCGACTGGATCACGCTGAAGTCGATATAGCGGCGGAAGATGAACGGGCGCAGCATGGCGCGCAGCTCCAGGCTCCAGCGATCGTCGCTATCCCCCATAATGCGGGCCTTCACCATCGCGTAGCGCTCCCAGTCGCGCCCCTGCTCCTGGTAGTAATCCTCCAGCGCGGCAAAGCTCAGCACCAGCGGGCCGCTGTCGCCAAACGGGCGCAGGCGCATGTCCACGCGATAGACGAAGCCGTCCTGGGTGGCCTGATCCAGCGCTTTAATCAGCCGCTGGCCGAGGCGGGTGAAGAACTGGGCATTATCCAGCTCGCGCCGTCCACCCCGGGTAACGCCGTTTTCCGGCCAGGCAAAAATCAGGTCGATATCCGAGGAGAAGTTAAGCTCTCCGCCCCCCAGTTTCCCCATTCCCAGGATCAGCAGCGGCTGCGCTACGCCCTCGTGATTGCACGGCGTGCCCCACTCGCGGCAGCAGGCGGCGTAGAGCCAGTCGCGGGCAGCGACGATCAGCGTCTCGGCAAGCTGACTGAGCTGCGCGAGGATCACCGGCGTCGGTAACACATCCAGCGCCTGCGCCCAGGCGATGCGCACCATGATACGGCGGCGGAACTGACGCAGGACGCGCATCAGAGCAGCCTCATCGGTCACCTCCTGCAGCGCGGCATCAAGCCAGGCGGCATAGTGCTGATGCTCGTCCGCGTGCGGCGGGTCGCTCATCAGTTCCGCAGCCCATGTCGGCCAGGCGATAACGCTGTTTTCCACAAACTCGCTGAATGCGATCACCGCCCGCGCATCGTCCGTCAGCGACGTATCCGGGAACGCCTGTGCGACGCGCTCATGTACCTTCTGCCACTGCTGTTCTAAAACCGGGGAAAGCGGGATCATAGAGATTCCTTCGCCTGAATTAACGTTTTCCGCTGTGCCGCCAGAACGGCTCCTGCGAAATGGCTTCGTTACGGTAATGTTCGATTTCAATGCGCTGCCCGGTTTCAATGGCGTGGCGCAGCCCTTCCCAGTTTTCCAGCCAGGGGGCGCTCACCGCGCTGTCGTAGACCCCGGCCAGCAGGCGAATAGCGTCGGTTTCCCGCCCGAGGCGCGGCAGCTGATCGCGGTATTTGTCGCCCAGCGGGCGCTCAAAGGCGTTACGCAGTTCGGCGGCGTGGCGGGAGAGATGGGTATCGGCGTAACGTTTGAAAGAGTCGCTGATTTTCGCCCGGGCTTTCTCATCGAGGTGCGCCTGCCAGCGGCGCGACACCAGCCAGTCGGTGAGCGCCAGCTTGGTGATACCGCTCTCTGAACCGTAAGCCAGGGTGTCGGCAGGCAGAGCCTGGGTCAGCGACACCTCATAATGGGTCAGCAGATCACGTAAGTGAGTGCTCGCTTTCCGCGGCACAATTCCGCCAAACTGCGCCAGCGCATGACGCACCAGCGCCAGGGCTTTCACCACTTCGTCTTTTGCCTGCTTCACACCGCGTACCCACAGCTCCTCGTGGTACTGCCAGTGCGCCAGCGCCATCTCCAGCGAGGCTTCCAGCGCCTGCTCAACGGTCGCTTTTGGTTTCAACTTCAGGATGGCGAGCGGTTTGATCTGGCGCGGCGCATTGCCCTGCGCCAGATGATACCCGCGCGCCGCCTTGCTCAGGCTGCCCTGACGAATACCCGGCTCGGCCACCAGCTGACGCGCCAGCTTCAGCAGGTCGGCGGTATTGCCTGAAAGCAACTCCAGCTCCAGCTCGCACAGCGGCTCGCTCAGCTCACCGGATTTCACTTCTCCCTGATCAAGGGCAAGCTCAATCTCGCTCTCACCGTGAGTAACCACCCACTTTTCACGCAGAAAATCGGTGCTGAACAGCGGCTGTACCGCCTGCTGTAGCGCGCTGACCTCTACGCCCTGCGGCCAGATCTCCGCCGGGAAGCGAGCCAGGTCCAGCGCGTTGCTCTCCAGCGGAATATTGTATTCCGGACGCTGATGCAGCCCGCCGACCACCCGACCGGCCGCTTTGATGGTCATTTCATAGCGATCGTTATCGCCGCGGATGCGCAGCCCCATGTCGTGGCGGCGCAGCAGATTGTCCGCTGTTTCATAGTAGGTATTGTGCAGCTGACGGGGCGCCTGATGCGCGCCGTTAAGCGAATCCAGCAGCGTGCGCAGCGCCGGAACGGCCTCATGCTGGACAATAAATTTCAGTTCAATTTCCTGGGCCATAGTCATTTACTTTTGTTCTGTCACACCGGGGAACATTCGTTGCGAACTAAATAGCCTGTGGTCTGTCAGTACTACAGGCAACTTTCGCAACGTGCGTCTGACCCAGCGTGAGGTTAGCGGGGAATGGCCTAACTATGCCCTCCCGCTACTGCCTTGACAATGGGCGATGGCCGCGGAAAGTACCTGATTTATTTGCGTCTCGTTCCCTGCCAGCCGTCGGGGTAACGGGGTGCCACACGCAGCAAGTGGCCGGTCTCACGGGTAAAACCTCCTGGAAGATTCTTATTCAGGTTTCAGTTTTGCATCGTCAGACTGTTGCCACTACTATCGTTCCACGCTTAACGACGACACCGACATCTGATGCCAAAATTACGCCATATTTGCTTTACCTTACTTGTGCTTAGCGTTTCAACCGTTACCCACGCCGAAGAAAAACGTTACGTTTCCGATGAACTGAATACCTGGGTCCGCAGTGGTCCTGGCGATAACTATCGTCTGGTGGGCACGCTCAATGCCGGTGAAGAAGTGACGCTGCTGCAGAGCAACGAGGCAACAAAATATGGCCAGGTTCGCGACAGCGAGGGGCGCAGCGTGTGGATCCCGCTCGGCCAGCTAAGCAACCAGCCCAGCCTGCGCACCCGGGTGCCGGATCTGGAAAATCAGGTCAAAACCCTGACCGATAAGCTCACCAATATCGACACCACCTGGAACCAGCGCACTGCGGATATGCAGCAGAAAGTGGCGCAGAGCGACAGCGTGATTAACGGTCTCAAGGAGGAGAATCAGAAGCTGAAAAACGAGCTGATTGTGGCGAAGAAGAAGGTTGATGCCGCCAATATTCAGCTGGATGACAAACAGCGCACCATCATCATGCAGTGGTTTATGTATGGCGGCGGCGTCGCGGGCGTTGGCCTGCTGCTGGGCCTGCTGCTGCCGCACATGCTCCCAAGCCGCAAGCGTAAAGATCGCTGGATGAACTGATTTCACGCGCTCCGTTGTTGGGCGCAATAAAAAAGGGCGGCCACCGCAGGGTGAGCCGCCCTTTTTTATCAGGCTGAAGGGAAAACTCCCCCAGCCGCTCGCCATTACTGCACCAGCGTTGGTTCAGACGTTAAGCGAGCCAGCATCTGCAGGCAGGCATCCGCGCAGGCACGGCAGGCTCTGGCACACTGCTGGCAGTGCTCGTTGTCGTGCCGGGCGCAAATCTCCGCACAGGCTTTGCAGATATCCACGCAGACCCGACACACCGCTATCGAAAAATCGCTGCTGAGACTGAGAAACTGGGCCGACAGGCGGCATATCGCCGCACACTGGGTATCCATGCGGATGCAGTCTTTCATCATCCCCTGATCGTCTTCCGCCAGACAGGACGCCGCGCAGTAGTCGCACGCCGCCGCGCATGCATAGCATGTATCAATACATGCCTGAACATCTCTGTGCATACCTCACCTCCGATTTACGTTAAGTGGATGTAATAAGTTTGCACATAAACAAGGTGTTAGCCAAACGGTACGCCGTTTTAGCGCCTGGACGGGCGCAGCACCCGCTGGCTGGCGGCTTCCCTTTTACATCGCCTTCTCCTCTACACTTACGTATTATCGTGGGCTTAATAACGACGGGAGAGTAGCAGGTGAAGATCTATCTGGTGGGTGGTGCAGTACGCGACGAGCTGTTGGGCATTCCGGTTAAAGACCGGGACTGGGTCGTCGTGGGCGCTACGCCGCAGGAGATGCTGGATGCCGGCTACCAGCAGGTCGGGCGCGACTTCCCGGTGTTTTTGCATCCGCAAAGCCACGAGGAGTACGCCCTCGCCCGCACCGAGCGTAAATCGGGCCAGGGCTATACCGGTTTTACCTGCTATGCCGCGCCGGACGTGACGCTGGAACAGGATCTGCTGCGCCGCGACCTGACCATCAACGCCATCGCCCGGGACACCGACGGCACGCTGGTGGACCCGTATCACGGCCAGGACGATCTGCGCCAGCGTCTGCTGCGCCATGTCTCCCCTGCGTTCAATGAAGATCCGCTGCGCGTGCTGCGCGTGGCGCGATTCGCCGCCCGCTATGCCCATCTCAGTTTCCGCGTTGCCGATGAAACTCAGGCGCTGATGCGCAGCATGGTCGAGGCGGGCGAGCTGGAACACCTGACACCGGAGCGCGTGTGGAAAGAGACCGAAGGCGCGCTCGGTACGCGTAATCCGCAGGTGTTTTTCCAGGTGCTGCGCGACTGCGGGGCGCTGAAGGTGCTGTTCCCGGAAGTCGATGCGCTGTTCGGCGTACCGGCTCCGGCGAAGTGGCACCCGGAGATCGACACCGGCATCCACGTGCTGATGACGCTCTCAATGGCGGCAATGCTCAGCCCCGATATCGACGTACGTTTCGCTACCCTGTGCCACGATCTCGGCAAGGGGCTGACGCCGAAGCACCTCTGGCCGCGCCACCACGGCCACGGCCCGGCGGGCGTCCGACTGGTTGAAAAGCTGTGCCAGCGTCTGCGCGTGCCGAACGACATTCGCGATCTGGCGAAGCTGGTGGCGGAGTATCACGACCTGATCCACACCTTCACGATCCTGCAGCCCAAAACCATCGTGAAGCTGTTCGACAGCATTGATGCCTGGCGTAAGCCGCAGCGCGTGGAGCAGATCGCCCTGACCAGCGAGGCGGACGTGCGCGGGCGCACCGGATTTGAAGCCAATGACTATCCGCAGGGCCGGATGCTGCGTGCAGCCTTTGAGGTGGCGAAGGCCGTGCCGACCAAAGAGGTAGTGGCAGCCGGTTTTCAGGGAGCGGAGATCCGCGAGGAGCTGACCAGACGCCGGGTGCGCGCCGTGGCGATATGGAAGGAAACACACTGCCCCCAGCCGCAGGCCGAGGGCTGACCCCAGGCACCGGCGGCGGTTATCACTGCTGCCGGTGCGGGGCGTTACTCAGAAGAACACGACGTATACCGCGGCCGCCACCACAAAACGGTAGATGGCAAACGGGATAAACGAAATACGTTTGATGAGGTGCAGGAAGGTTTTAATCGCCACCAGCGCTACCAGGAACGCCGTCACAAAGCCTACCGCGAACATCGGGAAATCGGCCATGGTCAGGAAGTGCCAGCTCTTGTAGAGATCGAGCACCGTGGCACCCATCATCATCGGCACCGCCAGCAGGAAAGAGAACTCAGAGGCCGCATAGCGGCTTACGCCCATCAGCATGCCGCCGGAAATGGTTGCCCCGGAGCGGGAGAAGCCCGGCCACAGCGCCAGACACTGGAAGCAGCCAATCATAAACGCCTGACGATAGGTCATATCATCCAGCCCCGGCGCACGCGGCTCCTTCGGCTTCAGCACTTCCGCGGCGATCAGCAGGAAGCCGCCCACCACCAGCGCGTACATGACGTTAATGGGGTTAAACAGGGATTTGATGGTGTCGTGGAACACCAGACCCAGCACCACGGCGGGGATCATGCCCAGCAGGATATGCAGCAGCGTCAGACGATTTTTGCCGGTGCCTTCATGCGGCGGATGACCAAAGTGGATGCCGATAAGCCCAAACAGGCGACGCCAGAACATCACCACCACGGCGAGGATCGAGCCGAGCTGGATCACCACTTCAAAGGTTTTTGCCGTTTCATCCTCGAACCCCAACAGGTGCCCGACAATAATCATGTGACCGGTGCTGGAGACCGGCAGGAACTCGGTCAGGCCTTCGACCACACCGAGTATCGCCGCGATCAGCAGCGAGTGCATATCACTCATCAAATGACCCTCTAAAAATATTCAAAAAGAATAAAAGCAGCGCGCTGACGCAGCGGCTGCAAAATGCCCACGCAGTATGACCCGTAACCCCACGTTTGGTTTAATGAATATGAAAACTAAATGGTTTCTTTCGGATTATTGCTACGCTCAATGATTACACCCACGTTGGCGGCGCGTGCCACCGCACCAGGTTTGCTCACTTTGATGCGTACCCAGGGCGAAGCAAAGCGGCTCAGCAGGATGTCGGCCACCTCTTCCGCCACGCGCTCCACCAGCGCGAACCGGTTGCCCTCCACGTGGCCGACAATGGCCTCGCTGATGTCGGCATAGCTCAGACAGTCATTCACGTCGTCGCTTTTCGCCGCGCGGCGGTTGTCCCACGCCATTTCGATATCGAACACTAATTTCTGTTCGATGGTCTGTTCCCAGTCGTAAACGCCAATAGTGGTGATTACTGAAAGTTGCTCTATAAATACAATGTCCACGATCACCTGCCTGAAGGTTGGCTATGCCGGAAGCCCGGTACGCGCGCGTTGCCAGCGCCATGCTGAACGGCGGGGATACCACTTCCGACTAAATATGCGTATTATCCACAGATGCAGAGAATACAACGACATTTTCAAAACGGAACAGCGTTATGAGTGCAATCGCGCCTGGGATGATGATCCTCGCGTACCTTTGCGGCTCAATCTCCAGCGCCATTCTGGTCTGCCGCCTTGCGGGACTTCCCGATCCCCGCGTCAGCGGGTCCGGTAATCCCGGCGCGACCAACGTATTACGAATTGGCGGCAAGGGAGCAGCCGTAGCGGTACTGCTATTCGACGTGCTGAAAGGCATGCTGCCGGTGTGGGGCGCGTATGCGCTGGGCGTGACGCCGTTCTGGCTGGGGCTTATCGCCATCGCGGCCTGTCTTGGCCACATCTGGCCCGTCTTCTTCCGCTTTCGCGGCGGCAAAGGGGTTGCTACCGCGTTTGGTGCCATCGCCCCTATCGGCTTCGATCTCACCGGCGTAATGGCCGGCACCTGGCTGTTAACCGTCTTGCTGAGCGGCTACTCGTCGCTGGGGGCCATCGTCAGCGCGCTTATCGCGCCGTTCTACGTCTGGTGGTTCAAGCCGCAGTTCACCTTCCCGGTCGCCATGCTCTCCTGCCTGATCCTGATGCGTCATCACGATAACATTCAGCGCCTGTGGCGCGGTCAGGAGAGTAAGATCTGGAAAAAACTGAAGCGTAAGAAAGCAGAAGGGAAAGGCGACGCGCCGTAAGCGCAAAGAGAGGATGCAGCCGCCAGGGCTGCATCACAACAGATTCAGGCGGCAGGCAGCTCCGCCAGCGGCCAGCGCGGACGCACCGATACACTCAGATCTGCCACACAGCCCGCTTTGAAGCGCACCATGCCCGCATACGCAATCATCGCGCCGTTATCGGTACAGAACTCCGGACGCGCGTAGAACACCTCCCCGCGACGTTTCTCCATCATCTGCCCCAGCTTCGCCCGCAGGGTGCGGTTAGCGCTCACGCCGCCGGCCATTACCAGACGCGTAAAGCCGGTCTGATCCAGCGCGCGCTTGCATTTGATCATCAGCGTATCCACCACCGCATCTTCAAACGCACGGGCGATATCGGCCCGGGTCTGATCGTCGGTACCGTTATCGCGAATGGTGTTCGCTGCGAAGGTTTTCAGCCCGGAGAAGCTGAGGTCCAGCCCTGGGCGGTCGGTCATCGGACGCGGGAAGGTAAAACGCCCTTCCACACCCTGCGCCGCCATTTTTGACAGCAGCGGGCCGCCGGGATAGTCCAGCCCCAGCAGCTTCGCGGTTTTATCGAAGGCTTCACCCGCCGCATCGTCAATAGATTCGCCCAGCAGCGCGTACTGGCCGATGCCAGTCACGCCGATAAGCTGGGTGTGCCCGCCGGAAACCAGCAGCGCAACGAAGGGGAATTCCGGCGGATTGTCTTCCAGCATCGGTGCCAGCAGATGGCCTTCCATGTGATGCACTGCGATGGCCGGCACGTCCCACGCGAACGCCAGCGAGCGGCCAATGGTCGCCCCCACCAGCAGCGCGCCGACCAGACCCGGCCCGGCGGTGTAGGCCACCGCGTCAATTTCGCTGGCCGCCACGTTCGCCTCTTTCATCGCCGCCTGGATCAGCGGAATGGTTTTGCGCACGTGATCGCGCGAGGCGAGTTCAGGCACCACGCCGCCGTAGTCAGCGTGCAGTTTCACCTGACTATACAGTTGGTTGGCAAGCAAACCTTTCTCATCGTCATAAATGGCGATGCCGGTTTCATCGCAGGATGTTTCGATTCCCAGTACACGCATGGCTGATTTTTACCTCTGTTAACTGCCGCGCAGTGTATGCCGCAGCGCGGAAGTTGTAAAACTTTGCGCACCCAAACGCGAGTGTCGTGTATACTCTTCGCCCCTGGAACGGCGCCATGACTGACGCAGGTTTTAGTAACCCCGGCGAATAGTCGGCTGCAGCACGGCAGCAGTGTAAAAGATGACGTGGAACGCCTGGCGGTGCTTTACAAAGCAGCAGCAGTTGCAGTAAAATTCCGCACCATTTTGAAATAAGCTGGCGTTGATGCCAGCAGCAAACCGATTTAATCAAAGGTGAGAGGCACATGCCGGTAATTAAAGTACGTGAAAACGAGCCGTTCGACGTAGCACTGCGTCGCTTCAAGCGTTCCTGCGAGAAAGCAGGTGTTCTGGCGGAAGTTCGTCGTCGTGAGTTCTATGAAAAACCGACTACCGAACGTAAACGCGCTAAAGCTTCTGCTGTGAAACGTCACGCGAAGAAACTGGCTCGCGAAAACGCACGCCGCACTCGTCTGTACTAATTGATTGAGGGTTTGCGCCCTTAATTCAGACCGAGTTGTTGTTATAAAAGGCCGTGCTTCCGAAAGGAATGCGCGGCTTGTTTTCGTTTATATCTTTCATAATTCAAGTTGCAGATTGTGGGTCCACCCACGGCCGTCCTGCCACTCGACTTATGCCTGATAGACAAGCTACTAACGGGGCTTATGGCTGGACGTATCCCACGCGTATTCATTAATGACCTGCTGGCTCGTACCGATATCGTCGACCTGATCGACGCACGGGTAAAGCTCAAGAAGCAGGGCAAGAATTTTCACGCGTGTTGTCCTTTCCATAATGAAAAAACCCCCTCCTTCACCGTTAACGGTGAAAAACAGTTTTATCACTGCTTTGGCTGCGGCGCGCACGGAAACGCCCTGAGTTTTCTCATGGAGTACGACAAGCTCGACTTCGTGGAAAGCGTGGAAGAGCTGGCGGCGATGCACAACCTTGAAGTGCCGTATGAAGCCGGCAGTGGCCCAAGCCAGATTGAACGCCACCAGCGCCAGAACCTGTATCAGCTGCTCGACGGGCTGAACGCGTTTTATCAGCAGTCGCTGACGCAGCCGGTGGCAGAGCCTGCCCGCCAGTATCTCGACAAGCGCGGCCTGAGTCGCGACGTCATAGAACGCTTCGCCATCGGCTACGCGCCGCCGGGCTGGGACAACGTATTAAAACGCTTCGGCGGCAATCAGGAAAACCGTGAATCGCTGATAGCCGCCGGCATGCTGGTCACCAATGATAATGGCCGCAGCTATGACCGTTTTCGCGAACGCGTCATGTTCCCTATCCGCGACAAGCGGGGCCGGGTTATCGGCTTTGGCGGACGCGTGCTGGGCGACGGGCAGCCGAAGTATCTGAACTCCCCGGAAACCGACATTTTCCATAAGGGCCGCCAGCTGTACGGCCTGTATGAAGCGCAGCTGAATCAGGCGGAACCGCCGCGGCTGCTGGTGGTGGAAGGCTATATGGATGTCGTGGCGCTGGCGCAGTACGACATTAACTATGCGGTCGCCTCGCTGGGCACCTCGACCACGGCGGATCATATCCAGCTGCTGTTCCGGGTCACCAACACCGTGGTGTGCTGCTATGACGGCGACCGGGCCGGACGCGAAGCCGCATGGCGCGCGCTGGAAACCGCGCTGCCGTATATGACCGACGGCCGCCAGCTGCGCTTTATGTTCCTGCCGGACGGGGAAGATCCCGATACGCTGGTGCGTAAAGAGGGCAAAGCAGCATTTGAAGCGCGGATGGAGCAGGCGCAGCCGCTCTCCACGTTTCTGTTTAACAGCCTGCTGCCGCAGGTGGATCTGAGCACCCCGGACGGGCGCGCGCAGCTCAGCACGCTGGCGCTGCCGCTGCTGAATCAGGTGCCCGGCGAGACGCTGCGCATTTACCTGCGTCAGGAACTGGGCAACAAGCTGGGCATTCTGGATGACGGCCAGCTTGAGCGGCTGATGCCGAAAAAGGCAGATAGTTCTGCTTCACGTCCCGCTCCGGCGCTAAAACGCACAACCATGCGTATACTGATCGGATTGCTGCTGCAAAATCCAGAGCTGGCGCCGCTGGTGCCAGACCTCTCCGGGCTGAATGCAGAGAAATTGCCCGGGCTTGGCTTATTCCGGGAATTGGTCAACACTTGTTTGTCACAGCCTGGTCTTACCACCGGGCAGCTGTTAGAGCAGTATCGCGGAACAAATGAAGCCGCGACCCTTGAAAAACTCTCGATGTGGGACGATATAGCAGATAAGGACATCGCAGAGAAAACGTTCACCGACGCGCTGGAACATCTGTTCGATTCCGCGCTGGATCTGAGACTGAGTGAACTGATTGCCCGCTCGCGTACCGAAGGGCTGAGCGCTGCAGAGCGCGAAGAGGTCCGCATCATTACGCTGGCGCGAGCAAAGAAATGACATCTACATAGCAGGTTATGAACCTGACACTGAATTCCGCGGCTTAATTGCCGATTATTGATCGGGTGAACCCGACAGCCGCACCGCCGGGCAGCGGCATTAAATTAAATGCGCCCGCACTACCAGACGTGTTCGTATCGCAGCAGGAAGCATGTGATTCATCCGCCAGGTCCTGAATAAACAGCGACGGGGATGCACAGTGCTGCTTTTGCATTGGTTGATACGAACGACGAACGGTAAACGTTATGGTTGGCGGCGACGCCTGCTAACACAACCCTTATGAATTAAGTGTGGATACCGTCTTATGGAGCAAAACCCGCAGTCACAGCTCAAGCTTCTCGTCACTCGTGGTAAGGAGCAAGGCTATCTGACCTATGCTGAGGTCAATGACCATCTGCCGGAAGATATCGTCGACTCCGATCAGATCGAAGACATCATCCAAATGATCAATGATATGGGCATCCAGGTGATGGAAGAAGCACCTGATGCCGACGATCTGTTGCTTGCTGAAAATTCGAACAACACCGATGAAGATGCGGAAGAAGCGGCTGCCCAGGTGCTCTCCAGCGTGGAATCTGAAATCGGACGCACCACCGATCCGGTGCGTATGTACATGCGTGAAATGGGTACGGTAGAACTGCTGACCCGCGAAG
Source organism: Siccibacter colletis (assembly GCF_000696575.1). GTDB lineage: Bacteria > Pseudomonadota > Gammaproteobacteria > Enterobacterales > Enterobacteriaceae > Siccibacter > Siccibacter colletis. Next base: position 264,405 of record NZ_JMSQ01000001.1, read on the forward strand.
GCGAAATTGACATCGCCAAACGCATCGAAGATGGCATCAACCAGGTACAGTGCTCCGTTGCCGAGTATCCGGAAGCGATCACCTACCTGCTGGAACAGTACGATCGTGTAGAAGCAGGCGACGCACGCCTGACCGATCTCATCACCGGCTTCGTTGACCCGAACGCTGAAGAAGATCTCGCCCCCACCGCCACGCACGTCGGCTCTGAGCTTTCCAGCGAAGAGATGGACGATGATGAAGACGAAGATGAAGACGACGACGCGGACGACAGCGACGACGACAACAGCATCGATCCGGAACTGGCGCGTGAGAAGTTCGGCGAACTGCGTACCCAGTACGAAGTAACGCGCGACACCATCAAGGCGAAAGGCCGCAGCCATGCGAAGGCGCAGGAAGAGATCCTGAAGCTGTCTGAAGTGTTCAAGCAGTTCCGCCTGGTGCCGAAGCAGTTCGACTACCTGGTGAACAGCATGCGCGTCATGATGGATCGCGTGCGTACTCAGGAACGCCTGATCATGAAGCTGTGCGTTGAACAGTGCAAAATGCCGAAGAAAAACTTCATCACGCTGTTCACCGGCAACGAAACCAGCGAAACCTGGTTCAACGCCGCTATCGCAATGAACAAGCCGTGGTCTGAGAAACTGAACGACGTTTCCGAAGACGTGCATCGCGGCCTGCAGAAGCTGCAGCAGATTGAAGAAGAGACCGGCCTGACCATCGAGCAGGTAAAAGATATCAACCGTCGCATGTCTATCGGTGAAGCGAAAGCCCGCCGTGCGAAGAAAGAGATGGTTGAAGCGAACCTGCGTCTGGTTATTTCTATCGCCAAGAAATACACCAACCGTGGTCTGCAGTTCCTCGATCTGATTCAGGAAGGCAACATCGGCCTGATGAAAGCGGTGGACAAGTTCGAATACCGTCGCGGTTACAAGTTCTCCACCTATGCAACCTGGTGGATCCGTCAGGCGATCACCCGCTCTATCGCGGATCAGGCGCGCACCATCCGTATTCCGGTGCATATGATTGAGACCATCAACAAACTCAACCGTATTTCTCGCCAGATGCTGCAGGAGATGGGCCGCGAGCCGACGCCGGAAGAGCTGGCCGAGCGTATGCTGATGCCGGAAGACAAAATCCGTAAGGTGCTGAAAATCGCCAAAGAGCCGATCTCCATGGAAACACCGATTGGTGATGATGAAGATTCGCATCTGGGGGATTTCATCGAGGATACTACCCTCGAGCTGCCGCTGGACTCTGCGACCACCGAGAGCCTGCGTGCCGCCACCCACGACGTACTGGCTGGCCTGACCGCTCGCGAAGCGAAAGTCCTGCGTATGCGTTTCGGGATCGACATGAACACCGACCACACGCTGGAAGAAGTGGGCAAACAGTTCGACGTTACCCGCGAGCGTATCCGTCAGATCGAAGCGAAGGCGCTGCGTAAGCTGCGTCACCCGAGCCGCTCTGAAGTTCTGCGTAGCTTCCTGGACGATTAATCTTTCCTGCTGAAGCGCAAAAAGCCCCGACATGCTCGGGGCTTTTTATTTTCCACTACCCTGCCATTACAGCTCCGCTGGCTGCCACTTTGGATTTTCCGGCAGCGGAATTAATCCCGAACTGACGCCGTTAATCCCCAACACCTGAATATCCTGACCATTGCGATAAAACTGATACTGCAGAGTTTTAATAAAGCTCGGCATATCTTCTGAGTGATCGGCTGATTCGCAGGCATCCACATAGACCGCCCCGGTATAGTTATCAGGGAATATGGAATAGATATTGTGGTAGCAATCCCGGCCATCCAGATAAAACGCCGCGCGTTGATCGCCAATTACCGGCTCGCCTTCATCACCCTGAAACGCGCCGTGAGCAATAATAAACAGATTTTCATCTTCGCGCAGTCGCGGTAATTCGTTATGGAATACCTTAAACTTGCGCTCAAATACCAGCGGATGATGACGAATAGAGTGGCGGGCAATCTCTTCAAGCTGGCTATCATCGGTGCAGACAATAACGATCATAATCATTCTCCAGTGAATATTATTCAGGGCCAGGCCGCGCGTTAGCGCACGCTCCAGGTGTTGTCGAGATTCAGGCTCACATCCACGTTATAGATATTGGGATTGAAGGTGATCTTCTGCGCATTAGTGATCGCTTCCACGTCCAGCACCTCACCCACTTCATAATCGCCGAAGGTCACCCAGTACACCGGATGCGGCGTGAAGCTAAATGCCAGGTTCGGTTGAGCAGGACGCGCAAAGGTGCCGGCCCCGGACATGGCGATGCCGACCGATGCCACATCAAACGGCACGGTGTTGCTGTTGTGCACATACAGCGTGCCGGCTTTGACGCCGCTGCGCTGGTTGGCAAAGGTCAGCGCGTCGCGGTCGGACGTAAAATCAATGTGGTTTGCGGTTGTCAAATCTGCCGGCCAGATCTGGGAGGCATCAAACACCACGCCCGGCACCAGCGGCCCGGTCTCATCCCAGATAAAGTCGTAGTCGATGGTCCAGCTGAATTTCACGCTGGTGGTCGGGTGCGCAGGTTCGGCAAACCAGGCCAGCGACATCAGCTGCGGATCGTTAACGTCCGGCGCGGTCTGGTAAACGCAGATCTTGCCGTAATTACGGGTATTGTTATGGAAATTAAGCGTGTATTTCTGAGACATAATTATTTCCTTAAAAGTATGAGTGAGTAGTAAAATAATATGGCCTGCGTTTAAACGGCTTCACCTCCTTTTATTTTCCCGGATGACGAGCGGATCATACGGATATTCCGCATACTTACCCCAAAGGTGCGGGTTAATTCCTGGGATGGCACATTTTCCCGCATTGCCATTTGCATAGCGGCCCGGCGGATAGCAATAAACACGCCCCATGCAGATGGCAACTCAATATGCCCAGAGGTATCTGCGCGCTTTGCTAATTTCTGATAATCGAACTCAGTAATATTGACGCCGTACAGCTTCCCAAAGCGGGTAGCGTCTTTGGGCATATAAATTTTTCGCCCGCCGTGGCGATACATCAGGTGAAACAGCGTCGCGAACCCGCACACGCCGGCGATCTCAGATGCCGCCCAGGGCATTGACGCCAGAACATAGCGCTGGTGTAATTCACAAAATCGCACCAGCTCGGTTTCATTGTCAGAACGCATTGCGGGTAAGCCGGAGAATAACAACGGATAATCCATGTCAGGATCATCATTTCTCATTGTATTATTCATACTGTCCTCCATCGGTGATTTCTGCGACTGAATAAGTGCAACGTCATTCCGTGGAATCAGTATTAACCTGCGCGTATAAATTAGACACGGCGGAAGGGTTCCCCCGAAAAAGGGGATTAACAGAAGGGTGTATAATATATTTTAAAATAACGAGAGGCCGGAAGCCGAGCCTCTCGTCGCGGGTGGGATAAGGGTGATTACATGCCGCGAACCATTAATGCCTCATCCAGCTCGCGATAGGCCTCTACCAGCTTCTCTAACGGCGCACGGTTTAAGCCGCTGGGATTTGGCAGTACCCAGACCTGGGTCGCACCGATAGAAATCTGCTGTTTGCCCCAGTTAGCCCCGCGCTGGCTGAACGCCTGCTCGAAAGCTTGTTTGCCGAGGATCGCCAGCGCCGTAGGCTGGTAATCTTCGATCTTTTTCACCAGATCGCGTCCACCCTGACGCAGCTCGTGCAGTTTAACTTCCGTTGCCTGTACCGTCGGGCGCTCTACCAGCATGGTGATACCGCAGCGAGTATCCAGCAGCTCGCGCTCTTCCTCCGGCTTCAGCTGCCGCTCGGTGAAGCCCGCCTGGTGAATGACTTTCCAGAAGCGATTGCCCGGATGGGCGAAGTGGTAACCGGTATGGGCCGAGGATTTTCCGGGATTGATGCCGCAGAACACCACGCGCAGCCCCGGTTCGAGAATATCTTGTATCATTAGCAACCTTTCATAACTGACGGATTCCTAAAGTATAAAACCTTGTTCGCAGGTTGCTTAGAAAAACAGCACCCGACGCGTAATGGCTGGATTGAGGCCAGCAGTTACTTTATAATCCCCCGCCACGGCCCCTTAGCTCAGTGGTTAGAGCAGGCGACTCATAATCGCTTGGTCGCTGGTTCAAACCCAGCAGGGGCCACCAAATTTTTACAATAAAATCATGGCGTTACCCCATTATCCTTGATGTGGCATATAGCTCTAGTATTGCCTCTGCCCCCTTTTTGTCCTCCGACCAAGAATTTTAACCCAAAAGCATTTGCTTTTTTCCTAAGTAAAACCCGCTATGTACAAGGCAAAGAGCAAGGCATCGTATGTAATTTTTCAAGTTAGCACTTAAATGTATGCATTGTATGTGCATTCACTGTCGCTTATAGTTAAGTAAGGTAAAGGAATTTTTCTCGTTACCACGCAATTTACTCGCTGCGCTAATGGCTTTTGTTAACTTGATAATTAACAATTTTAAGAGTGATGGATACATTATAATGTCCAACAAATTTCTGCTTGATATACCTAAAACATTTTTACTTACTGCCTATACATTTATTTGCGGCTTCACTTACATATGTGGATTTTGGTATAACTTTAAAATTGATTTGCAAATTGTTTTTAGCTTGCTGTCGCCCCTTGATATAATCAAATCATTTATTATACCTATATCATCAGCCATCGGCATAGTTATATTACAATTACTAATGAATTTTGTTAGTAACTATGGATACTCAAAAACTGATGATTTAATGAAACAAATTGAAAACATATACCTAACAGAGGAACCAAAATCTCAAGAACAAAAAAAAAGAAAGCTTTCAAATGTGATCACTTCCCAATTTGGTTTTGTAGCATTGCTTTCTGTCGGTATAACGATTTTAATTATCTATAAGTTTATTACGACTGAAGAAAGAATGTATTTCAATGTATTTATAATATTTGCAGCAGGCATTTTTGTGCTGACCGGCTTTATTATATTTTGTGTTGATTCAGGGTTTGAGAAGGCTGAAAGATATTTTGTTATAGCTTTTTCCATTTGCATACTACCGGCTATAATTTATTTCATAGGTGGGCATACTGGGAAAAACGCTATTGAAGATGAAAAAGCAATGATTATGATGGACAATAACGCATGCAGTAGCGATCCAAAAGAGCAATATGTTTTACTATCTCTATATGGTTCAAAAGGGATTAGCGCATCATTAAAAGACCACTCCATCTGTCTATTTGAAGCTGAAAAGACCAGTTTTAAGAGCCGTATGCCTACTCTTCCCCAACAGCTAAGCGAATAAAAAAATAGGATATGTATACAGGAATTTCGGACTCGAGTTCAACCCTAGCCATCTCACCCAATAAAAGAAAGGGTTACGCTTAAGCGTAGCCCTTTCTTTTTGTTCATGGCCACTTCGCGTCCACTCCGTTGGTTAAGTGCAAACAATATACATGCCGCACATCGACGATGTTACAATCCTTTTTTTAATCGCTTGCTGATGGCCTTAGATGCGGCATCACGTTGCATGTCTGACCAGCTTTCATAAGAGGTGTTTTTCGCGATGAAGCTCTCCCATTCATCATTAGGAATGGCTTTAAAATCCTCAGCCGATTTAACGTGGAAACCTGACTTTTCGAATAGATCCTCAACCGAAGTAAATGATGAACATTTGCTTAGGAACTCAGGATTGAACATTTCACCAAATGTTAACTGCGTTGTGCTTCCAATCTCTTCAAGGTTCTTTTTTAACTTACTGATTTGGTGACTAAAACTTTTAGGCATATAAAACCCCTTGTTTATAAATGAAAACTAACGGCTTGATATAACGGGGCTATTATATTTTTTTATTTCATCATAAACCATAGCCAAACATGGTTAAGATCACACTTATGTTTTTTTATGCTCTGCCCTCCGTCAATTCAGACAATAAAAAAAGGACGAATTAACACCTCCTTTTTTTTAAATTTTATCACCTTACCATCTGAAAATGATGCATATTGTTACTAACTAATGCCTGCCTTTTTCTTTGGGGAACGGAAGATTAAACGGCAATCTCCACTCATTTTTGAGGCATTCATTACGTCGTTTCATAATCCATCTGTTAGCCAGCCAACAAAAATTGGAATATATTCGTGGATTAACTTTTTGTCGTTCCTCTATGTACGGTTTACAAGCCACATAGAGGTTTATGACAGTGGAAGCATACACTTTGTACAAAAAGCCTTCATCGAAAAGCCCGTGTTTAATAGCATTTCCGCAACGCTCCCATTCATTGAAGACCGTCATCAAAGCTCGAGCTTCTTTGGTTTGTCTGACTGAGTTCAATCCCCAATGACTCATTGGTTTTTTTTGTTTTCTAGGATCTTTTTTTAACAAAGTTAGTATTTCTTGCCAAGCAGCATCGACTTTGTCGCTTCTCTTATAAGAAGCTTCAAAATCTAAGGAGTTCTTTTCGCGAGATGTTTGGCGATTCTTTCTGATCGTTACCACAGCCACTATAAGAGCAACTATCGCCGCAATAACATTACTGAAGAATGTCGGGCTACTGTCCCAAAGATGAGAAATTATTTCATTCATTTCAATGAGTTGCATTAGATTAAAAATACAAAAAAGGCGGGGAAAATCCCCACCTCTCGTCAATTCAGAAAATGAAACATCTTAGGATAAGCCCCAATCCTCTTCACGGAAAGTTTTCATAGTTTTGCTCCTCCAGTTAGTCATTTTTTACTCATAAATCTGTTTGGACGACCTTTATACACTGCATAAGTGACAACCACAAGCGCTGTACAACCGTTTTCAGTTACTGCTCCAAGTACCGTGACAGTAAGCTATTGGTTCCCGTCACTTTCTAACTTGTTACTAAGCTTAGCAAATGCAATTCATCTAGCTAGGATGTTTAAGAAAAATTACATTAGATGATTAATATCAAACACTTAATTATAGCGCGCATTGAATACAGGATCTAGAAAACTGAAAATCAGTGAAATTTCTTTCAATCTTTTCAGTTCGTGATTCCCGGCACGCCGCCAGTAGTGGCGCTGGCTGGCGGCCCGGTTTGCAGAAAAACAAAACTGCAAAATTTTTGTGATCCAAAACGTGCAGGCGGGTGCGGTGTAGTGCCTTTTTTGTCTGTGACGCATTTATTTTGTCGGCGTGTGGCTATGCCAGCGCAGCCAGGCGGCTGTGATCTGTTTCTTGAGTGAACGGGGGCGTAGGTAGGCTTAAGGCGCTCAGACGACGTTCTACGAAGCCTGACGATGGGTATAAAAAAGCCCGCATATGCGGGCGTTGTGAATGCCTGGGTGATCGTCAGGCGATGATGCTCTCATACTTGCTTCTGGTTTGCTGCGCAGCTGAAGCCGTCTGGCTGAATGCGCTGGCATTGGTAGGTGTGCTGACGCTGGGGTGGCTGTGGCTCGCGCACTGCTGCGCCAGCTGTGCCAGCAAGTCGATGGTATCCAGCATCATGGCAAGAACATTAACGCTTTCATTACCAATATGTACCGTTGGCCCCATGACCTGCTGACCACCACTGGCAACGGATTTACGCAGTGCTGCAATCTTTTCTGTCAGCGCGCCCTGCGTATCAACGGTGATGTTACCGGCCACCGTAGTTGCCTGTTGCCCCGCGATGTCCGTTTCAGCGTCACCCTGTACGCTGGCCAGATATTTACCGGTGGCCAGCGCGTAATCGCCCGTAACCAGCTGCTGAATTGCTCCGGCCATCAGCGTAGCCGTTCCCAGCACAGTGGTCTTATCCGTAGCCTTAATCGTGGTTTCACGCGTCACCATCTCCCGCGTTTCAGTATCTGCCGTAACACTGCGGGTCATGGAAGTTTCGCGGATAGCCTGATCGGTTTTGCGTTCCCAGTCCCCTGCCTGCGTCACGCGCTGTGAAACTTCAGCGCGCTGCTGTTGCAGCTGTTCGCCGGGCTTAACATCCGGCAGGCTGGTGCCATCCGGTACGGTCTGGCGCACAAATGGCTTATCGGGGCGGCCACCGGTAAAACCCACTTCTACCAGCGTGCCTTCTGGCGGAAACTGGAACATCCCCGAATCGTTACCTGCCATCGGCACCGGCAGCGGCACGGCGGTATAAACTGGCGTCGTGCTGTCCGGGTTGCCGTCCGCGTCGAGCAACTGCACATCAACGGCATAGCGCGGGCGGAACGGATCGGCGAAGTTTCCGCTGCTGGCCGCCTCACTGGGCGCAATCACTCGGGCAAATTTTGGCAGGTGCATCCCGCTGGCCAGCTCAGGGTAGTGGCTTTCAATCTGACGCTGTACCGGTGATTTTTGCAGTGGCGCGCCGGTAGCCTTATCGCGAGGCGTCCAGGTTATGGCCATGTTTTCCGCAATCAGGTTGACCTTCGTCAGGCGCTGACCGTTCACTTCCACGCCTGGCCGCAGTGTCTGGATCATAGGAATGGTCATGCTGTTGCCGCCGGACGTGTCCTGGCTGAACTCATGCGGAATATCAACCGGACGCCCGGCAAACAGCGCCTTATCAGCACCACCCACAAATACAGAACCGTCCGGCAGCTGATACCAGACGTAATCCGCGATACCAAAAACCCGGCCCAGATTATTCAGCAACTGGAATCCCGTGCCGGAATGCGTGAAGTGCGGCACCGGTTTATCACTGTAGGCAGTGTCAGGGACTGTTATGGTCAGGCCGCTTTGTTCAGTCAGCCAGGCTGCAATCTCGCGAAGCGTCGGATGCTGGAATGAGCAAGGCCACAGTTTTTCAAATACCCCGACCATTTCACGGACGAAAAGGCGCATGAAACCTTTTCCGGCTGGCTGTGAGCGCTCCACGTAGCCGGTAAACCATCGCAGCATGTGATCGCCGTATCCAATATCAAGGCGCACCACTTTGCCGGTGTAGTCCTGTTGCGTTTCAGCGGTGATAAATCCACGCCCGGCGGCGCTCAGCTCAAGCACCATATTCACGTCCGCCATATGAACTTCATCACCTGAAAGGTACAGGCGTTTAATCGGCTTCATAGTTACCCCAGCGCCTCGTTTACGGGCTTCAGCACTTTTTTCTCAAACCATGTCATTTTATCTGCATCCTCTCCGGCAGCTGCCTGTCCGCCTGCGCCAGCGGCCGTCTGCATCTTGCTGGTTTTGCGACCATTTGCGGCGGCCTCTTTCTTTTCAGGCACGCTGAGATATTCAGTCAGCGTGAACGTTACCGCCCAGGACATGCGGCCGTCCTGTTGCGGCGCATCCAGTGTGCCGCTGAATGTCGCTTCACGAAGGTTTACTGCGCGTGCTACCGAATTGGCCACGCGGTAAACGACACGCCTTCCGGCCGCATCGGTGGCATTGGCCAGCTGAAAAATACGTGTCAGGGTGGCGGCATCTTTAAACGGAATTTCGCCATTTACGCGCAGCTCTTTGCCCTTGGCACCCTGCTCCGCCTTCGTCGTCGCACTGGTCTGCCCTGACTGGTCTTTATCGGGGAACTGCTGGCTTATTGTCACGCGCATGTTTTTCAGCGTGATGGCCTCGCCGTTAAGCGCCAGCGTTGCTGTCGTCGTCATGGATAATGCTCCTGATACCGCTTAAGTCCTTGCCAGCCAGCATAATGGCGGCGCAGTAGACGGATGATCGGGCCGGTATGCCGCTCATCAACTGACGGAGAATATCCGCAGCGTTTCCGCTTCCGGTAAATACCCAGCCCCGCGCAGACTTTGCGGACACGTCGCCCGCACCGGCGGCAATATCAGCCATCAGGCTGACGCGCTTTTCAATAAATTCGGTCAGGCTTTTTTTAAGGTCATCCATACTCATGGCTTTGGCCTGGCCCGCTTTTGCGACAGCGGCCGCAGCGCTAACGGCTCTCGCCGTAGGAACCGAAAGCGGAAGCGTTGCCCCCGGCCCGCCTGCGACCTTTGCGGGCTTCTGCATTTTCACGGTGGCAAGCTCTGCTGACGAACGGGCAAGGCGGCTTACCTGCGTAAACGCCGGGACTGGAAAGACGTCGGTTAACGGGTCAAGGCGTGATAAAAATTCGTCCTGGGTCTGCCCGGTGGCCAGCAGGATCACCACGTCCGTCTTGCCGGTTACGCTTGCCAGCTTTTCACCCAGCCACGCAATGGCGTTGGCCGGACTAAGATATGCCCCGTTATCAGTTTGCTGGCCCAGTCCGTATACCCACGGATGAGCAGCCGTCATCGAGCAGTTGAGCGCCGGGAATTCTCCCGGCAAGGCCAGTTTCGCTTCACGCCACATTCACCGGCTCCACAGGCCAGGCAATATCCGGCGCATTACTGGTATCAACACGGCTAAGCAGAACGCGATATTTTTTCATTTCCCCAAGCAGCGCAATTTCTTCATCCGTGGCCATATCCAGCTCTACCGCATCCTGTAACGGTGCGATGGTGTCATTTGCCACTTTGAGCATTTCCGCCTTCTGGTTTTCGGCTGATTCAACAAGCGCCTGACGCTCGGCCATGTCGTCTTTAATCCAGGCACTGCCGTCCCATTTTTCAAACGCACCGCCGGGGGCGATACCGGTTGTGCCGGGGGGAAGCGGGCCGGGTTCAGTGATGTAAATTTCCTGCCCGCTGGAAACGTCATATACGACTGTGCCGCGATGGTCTTCATGTTCTGACCAGGCCTGCTCTGCGTCGTCAAAAATCGCCACAAAACCGCGCTTAGCCGCAGGTGGTGAAACAGTGGTGCAGTGCGCTGGCAGACCGGTGAAAGGCTGAATATAGGCATCCCCTTCCCCGATAAATTCTTTTGTATCAGCCCGCAGATTGAAAACAGTGATAGTGCGGGGCTTATTCGCCATTTTGAAGGTCATTATGCGAGTCTCACGATGTAGTTGAATGCAATGTTTTTAACGGTGGTTTCTGCGTTACCTGCTGCCGCAACGGTAATGGCGTGCGTGTGCGCACCGATTGCCACAGAATGGGTATGCGCGCCGATAGCAACGGTGTGCGCATGAGCGCCTGCACTGGTCGTTGTAGCGTTATTGGAGCCACTGTGATAACCGCTCCCAAGTGTCCCCGCTCCCCTGCTGCTCCCCGTCCTGTCGGTATATCTGTGTGTATGCGCCCCGGTGTTATTGGTTGATTTCGTGCCGTAATCGAAAGACGACGTTGTTTTCGTCCCAAGATCGGTACTGGCTGCGGTGGCGGTATGTGTGTGTGATTTGTTGCCATCGGCTTCAGCACTCAGCACTTTGCGTCCGTCCGGCCGCCCCTTGACGGTCTGGCCGCGCATGTCGGGGATCACACCATCCGGGTATGCCGTGGCCAGTAACGGATAAACGCTTTTATCAAAACTCTGACCCTGCATTACCGCCCATTTCGGCGGGGCCACATCTGTTGGCCACGGCACCGGTACACCCACGGGCAGGACGTCATTTACACCCTGCACGGCAAGTTCACTGAGTCCAAGATTCTGGCGCGCCAGGGCTTTGTCGCCTACGTCATTCAGGTTCGCGTCTTTTCGCAGATAGTCGCTGACTGACTGCTGATCGCTGAGGCTACCCTTAGGCCGCAGATCCGTAATTTTTCCGCTGGCGTCGATACTGGCTACCGCAAACACAAAATGTTGCTCACCACCCTGAACATAATTTTCCAGGGTATCAGCTACGGTGATTTTGCTCTGAACCGCCCAGGCGCTGGTGAGCGCGCCACGCCAGCACACATCCAGCCAGACCTTAACTGCTTTGGCGGGTGCCGCAATTTTCAGATCGGCAGCCAGCTGCGCACGCAGTCCGGCGACGTAGCCCGCGCCTTTTGTCACGCTATACTGGGTGCCGCTTTTCCTGACAAGATAGCCATCCCCGATAAACGCAGCCGGGCCGTAAATATCCATATTCTCAGTACGCTGGCGCTCATCCATACCCGTCATGCGGGCAGTGAAATCAATCTGCCACGTTTCTGCCGGGGTATTGATTGCCGTCTCCGCTGCTGCACCGTTGAACTCAAGTAAAAAAGAGCGGGTAAGCACATTTCCCTGCTGCCCTGATGCTGTTTTCAGCTTCTGCTGCTCCGGGGCATGAACAACCATCGCCAGTACACCGCTGGCCTTGTTAACCAGTCCAACCCAGTTAAACGAAAAATCGCCCACATCCGCCCCAAGCACCACAGAGTATGCAACGGCATTTTCGTTAACGATGCCGCTCCGCGACACTGCCTGCCGGTGAACAATCTGCGCCCCGCTCGGGATAGTTTCATCGCGACTAATGGGCGCGGATGGGTCCAGACCCGGCACCAGGGCAAAAACAAACTCATCCAGCGTAACCGGCTCATTACTGAGACTCTGGCTGGCTTTCCACTGTTCGAAAGCGAAGGTAATCGCAGTCTGTGACATATCTACTCCTGGAGGCTGGCGCTGAACGTCACGCTGCCGCTTTCTGTTTCGGCCAGTCGGGCCGGATAACACACGTACTCACCCTGATCCCAGCCGGCACGCATCGCCAGGCGGTCAGAGGTGATAACTTCAAACTGATACCGGCGGCACGTCCTGCCGTACTGCCGGACTATCTGAATCATCAGCTGGGTATTTTCTGCAACCTGGCTGTCTGTCACGCGAACCAGAATTACGTCCCAGTCGATGCCGGGCTGACGCTCCAGCAGCTCAACATAACCAATTCCCAGGCGCTCAAAGATTGCTATGAAACCGGCAACTGAACCGGCATCAGCCGCGTTAACAAAGGCATACGCCACCCGCTTGCGAAACAAAGCCAGCGGCTCACCGTCAAACCGGGTAATGTCGCGGTCATACGCGATGAGGTGCAGCAGCGGTTCAGCACAGGTCAGCGGATCAAGCTGGCTGGCAGGCCATGTGATCCAGCCGTAAACGTCACGCCAGAATTTCCGGGCGGCATTCAGAAGTTTTTTGGGTTCGCCGTTATCCATCCAGAACGGCAGCACCAGTCCGGCCAGTTTTTTCAGGAAATCAGGCATTTTCGACACTCACGGTTAATGACTTCAGCCGGGCCACATTCAGCTCACTGATGATGTCCGGCAGGGAAAAGGCCAGCGAGTCCACTTGTGCAAACGCCTGGTGAATTTCACGGCCCAGCATCGAGAAGCTGAAACGGGTATACGGCCACGTTTTTCCCACGTCGTAATCGGCGTTCTCGCGAAAGGCGCAGCGGATGAGGTTTTCCACACCGGTTTTCAGCGTGCTGCGCTCATCGCTGGTGAGGTTCGCCAGATTCTTCACATACACCGTGACGGCAAGATCGTGAAGGGTTTCAGGCATGGCGAAACACTGCATATCATCGCCGTGGCCGTGGTGGCCTTTCGTTGTGATGTAATCATTTACAGCGGCAATAAACGGCTCAGAAGTAACACCGGTATCAAGTAGCAGAAAGGCATTCGCCGTACCGGGGCCGCGCGGGGCATCATGTTCAAAAAAGATACGATCGATACTCAGCCCGGCCACACCGGCAATCATTGAGCGATACACCGCGTCGGTGTGGTAATTACCTACCAGATTGAACTGGTTGCGGCAGCGCTCGCGCAGCTCATCATCGCTTTCCTCATCTGCGCCCGGCGAGGTCAGCCAGTCTTCTTCGTTGACGGCATGAGAGATACCCGCCACTGCTACCGGCAGGATGGCGTAGTAGCCGGGCGCAAGGTTATACGCCCCACCACTGGCAACGGCTCGTACCGGGATCAGCGCGCTGGCCTCGCCTGCCGGAATGGTAAAATCTTCCGGGGTCGTCAGCTCGTACACGACGCCGTTAACCCTCGCGGTCTGGATCTGCGTGCCAGCCTTTACCGTCACCACAGCAGCCACATCAGATTTATAGAATCTGATCACACCCTGCGCCGCGCTGGCAGGTTTCGCCGTTACGTTGACCGCCCAGGCGAGCAGGCGAAGCAGCTGCCCGGAGGCAGTTGCTACAAACATATTCGCCAGCACGGTATTTACCATCACATCCTTGAGCCACAGCACCGGCGTGGTAACAATGGCCGTGATAAGCCGCCAGAACGGTGACATGCGGGATGTGTTGGTGATAATTCCTTCTTCAGCGACGATGTTATTAAACCGCGCTCGTAATGCATCAGCGGTTACCGGCATGCCGGACTGTTTCACCACGTCTTCAAAATCTACCTGCGGTTTCTCTGTCATAAATCCACCCGCGCCGATACGCCTCCAAAGTCCCATGTCCCGGCGGTTATCCATAGCCGCTTCAGGCTTTCTTCAGAAATAACCACCGTTCCCGGCTCAATACGTTCATCACTTTCAATCAGTAATTCCAGCCGGGTTAAAATGTCTGCCCGCATCGTCGGGCTACGCTCTGCCACTAATTCTGTAGCAAGCCCGCTTTCTAATATGGCGTGAATAATGTCCTGCCCGATGCTCTGGCTGTTGTTGCACAGCACAGGTTCATTACCGGGATTAAGCACAAAACTACGCCCTTCAATAAGCAGGTCGATATAAAGCAAGTCGCTCATGCGTGTAATTCCTGCCATTCAGCAAGCTGCCCAGGTGTTAACGGCTGCTGCGTATTAATATTCAGAGTGCCAATCCTCTGGCTTTTGTCGGTTACGTTATTCGCGTTACTGGTGATACTTTTCCCGATGCCGCCCTTATCAATGGCCGTTAATTTCCCACCGGTTGATAAGGTATTTTGTGTTACAGGTACATCGCCTTTATTCCCGCCCGCATCGATATTCACACCGGGAATTTTATTAAGGTGTCCTACAATCCATTTCCATGACTTGCTGAAACTGCCCTTAATGGTATTCCAGATATTATCGAATATACCTATCATCCCCTTGACCATTCCGCCCAGGGCTTTTACAGGAGAAAAACCGGTAAGCAGCGTAATAAATCCATTCCAGCCCTGTGAAATAAATTCCCATGCCTGACTGAAAACACCCGCGACCCATTCAACGGCCTGCGCCACTACCTGAAACGCCTGGGTGTTCATTACCGCTGCTTTAATGGCATCCCAGTGCCTGACCAGCAAATAACAACCGGCAATCAGCAGGGCAATGGCGGCGATGATCAGCAGCACCGGCCATGACATAAGGTTTACGCCGATAGCGGCGAGCATGGCTGCGGTACGAACGGCCATCAACACCCCGCGCAGCGCGCCCAGTACAATCCCCCATCCGGCGAACACGAAAGTAGATATTCCCATGATGATATTCAGCCCCGCACCCACGGCGGCAAAACTCAGCACAGCCAGTACGACATATCCCACCGCGCGGGCAATGTTGGGGAATATCTGCATCCAGCGTGCAAACGTCGCCCCCATATCGGCCAGTCGGTTCAGTAGCGGATAAAGTACCGGGATCAACGTCAGCCCAATCACGGTCTGAACAGCCTTGATGATGGCCACAAAGCGATCCCACGGCTTGACCATCTTCGCGGCCATTTCCTGGGTGCGCTTCAGCCCGTCAGACCCGCCCAGCTCCGTGATATTGCGTTGCAGCAGGGCAACGTTGCCGTAAAGCTGCTTCACCACAGCGGAACTGTCGCCAAAGGCATCATCAAGCTCTTGCTGTGCCTTCAGGTTTCCTTCCAGACTCTTGCCGTATTTGCCCTGAAGTTTTTGCAGCATTTCAGGCATGGAAAGAATACTGCCGTTTGCGTCCTCAAAAGACAGGCCCAGCTTTTTCGCACCGGCAATAGCGCCGGTCATAAAGCCTTCATATGCGCCGCTTGCTTCACTGCCCAAGGTGCGGCTCAGCTGTCCCAGCACTGCCAGCTGTTCATCAAGCCCGATGTTAAAGTTTGTGCCGACACCACGCGCACCTTCCATCAGGTCTTTGATTTTTCCCATCTCAGCACCAAACTGCTGGCGCATATACGTGGCCTTACCGGCCAGCTGTTCGGCAAACTGAACTTTACCCAGGCGCTCCGCATCAGACTGGAAGTTGGCGAACATCTGCCCCATGAACTCGGAGGTTTCGGCCGTGGTAGTTTTAAGGGCAAACGCCAGCGTATTGGCGACCTTTGTTACCTTTGGCAGCTCCGTTGACGTCAGTCCGGCGATCGCACCGTTTATATCTGCCGTGGAATTAACAAAATCCACCGCGCTGGCTCCGTAAGTGGTACTGAACAGCATGGCATCACGCCGCACCGACTTTAACGAGGTGTCATCAATGCCCCGGGCCGATGCCTCATTAAGTGCGTCGTACATTTCAATTGCCGGTGACAGCGCACCTTTTACCGTTTCAGCCACGCCCCACATTGCCAGCGCGCCCGTGCCAATACGCCTGAAAGCTTCCCTTGAATTGTCTGCAAACGCCGTAACCGATTTTTGCGCCTGTTTAATCGGGCGCGTTAATTTGTCAACGAGGCTTAATGTAAAATCCAGCTGCTTCATCAGGAACCTTTGAACGCGGTGCCAATACCGTTGGCCACCGCAATGGTCATATTTTCCCAGTAGCGGTTATCCAGCCAGACAGCTGCGGCAATATCATCAATATTATCTTCCCCGATGGGCAAGTAATGGCGACGTAAAATTAAATATTGCGCGAGTCCATTTGATTCTATCGCTTGGACTCGTTGCGTTAGTTTTTTACTTCGATTTCCAGTTCAGGCGCATAAATCTCGTTTACCTTGCCGACAATCTGCAACGCAGCACCCGGACGGGAAATAATTCCCACCAGTGCTTCTTTACTTTCTGATGCCACAATACGATTCAGATAATTTGTTGCTGGCGCAACTTTATTATCCATCGACATTTCATTAATGAATTTATTATAGGCGGTCTGATTTGGTTCAAATACAAGTTCAGTACCAGCAACAACCAGTTTAATTTTTTCCATGATAAATACTCTCTCGTTTATTAATTTCATCTGCGAGCGCGTTATGTCGTGCAGCGCATTCAGAATAAAGAATCTGGTAATCCAGCAGCGCACCGGCGACGAACGCCCCGGTAGTGCCGTTAATGCGCGGCAGCTGCGCCGGGCATTTTGTTTTCAGGTTTTCCTGAAAGGGTACGTTCGGCGCTGGCTGAGGCGGCGTTGAACAACCGCACAAACTCATCAGACACACAAACGTTAGTAAAAACAGGCTTGACGATTTCATACCTGATCTCTTTTGGCTGGCTTGCCTTCAGCGCTTCCAGCTTGCTTTCAAGTTCACGCGCCGACGTGCTGGCCATCACCTGGAATTTAACGCCGGTGGCGGCAGCGGCTTTCTGCGCGGCGAGATCGATACTGTCACGCTGCCATGTCGCGCCCTTCCAGCCCGCCATAAACGCCAGCACTATCGCTATCACGCAGAACCATGCGCCCCTGCTCATCAGCGCACCCCGTTATGCTCAAGGCTGAAGTGATTGCCGTCAGGACGTGATTTGAAACGCCCGCCCCATGCGCCGCCCAGCGATTCCCAGTATTCACCTAAAGGCAGATACGCCTCACTTGCGGTCTGGTACTCACCGTTGAGGAACAGATTAAAATCCACGGCCAGGCGCTGTGTATGCAGGCTGTTAGTTATGCCGCTGCCCTTCTTTGCATTCAGCGCCGCCTGTTCCGGTGTGCGGTATGCCTCACCAAAGGTCAGGCGGTAACCTTTTTCCTCAGCCCAGTGAATAAGATTCGCCACCATAATGGTGAACAGCTGCTGCTTTTCGCTAAGCGTCATGCTTTTCTTCCTTCTGCGCGTTGCCCTGGGCTTTTCGCCTTATCCAGATTTCAATAGCCTGATACCCCCCGATCGCCAGCGCTGTTCCCAGCCCGTTGATGGCCAGCGGGCTGGCATTCGGAATTTGCAGCAGTACCGCGCCTGCCACTACCGAAACCAGACTTCCCAGGATAAGGCGGCTTAAGAACAGACGAACCGTAATAGGATCGTTGCCAGCCAGTAACTTACCGATGGCAATCAGCGCGCCGATGGCCAGTAGCGTGTAAAGACTCTTTTCATGTTCCTGCATCTGTAATCCTTAGCCGATCAGGTTTTCAGTGGCTTCCGGCTCCAGATACGGAATGCCGTCAATGTTAATAAAGCGCGGGTCTGTCACCTTGTACGGGATTTTGCGCGTGGCCAGCGCGCCACCTTTCGGATCAATATCCAGAATACTGCTGAGATTCATCTTGCAGCCGAATGCCTCAACTTTGGTTTCCTCCGTCCCGGCTTTCGCGTAGAAGAGAAAATCCTGCGGTGGAATGCCGCGCCACGATCCGGCCTGCTGCGCCAGCCCCTTCAGGATGGCCATCGATTTAATGCTAAGCTCCAGCTCACCTTCAGCTGATACATCCCCATCCACATAGCCATCAGGGACGCCGTGCGTCTGGGTAGCCGCTGTGTTATCGGTGATGTCGAGCGTGATTTTTTCCACATGCACCATCGTGCCATCCAGATAAAAATCAAATGACATGCCGCTGATACGCTTGGTCATGCGCTCGCCTCCAGAGTTTTATCGAGCAACAGGCTGATCGAGATTTGCAGCGGCACCTCATACGGGCGCAGCACAATGTAAATCTCAACGTGTTTACGGGTCTTCCAGACGATTTTCACATCCCCTTCTTTCGGCGGCTTCACTTCCCCCGGAAATGTCGTGCCATTAATTTCAGAGGCTTTCGACATTTCTCGCAGCGGACGGGCGAAAATTGACTGGTGCGCCGCGATACTCCCCGGCGTGCTGTTCAGTGAGCGATCGCCAATTTTCCCGAGGGCCAACAGCCGCACACGTCGCGCCACTTTGTCCGCAATACGCAGCGTTTCAATTGACTGATAATCGCCACCCTCCACATCGAGCGTGCGGCCATCGGCCCAGTAAATGCCGTCAAAGTCGGGATACCACGCCGGAACACTGAAGCGCTGTGCCTCAAGCGCTTTGAGCGTCGCAATATGCAGCGCTTCGCCGGTGCCGTCTGCCGGAAGCTCATCACTCCCGAGATTCAGCAGCGCACCGGTTTTGGTACGCGCCGGGCTGTCCGCCACGGTCACTGCACGATTACACAGGCGACCTGCCAGCACGCCCGGCTCATTTCCCCACAGACGCGGAACAAGCATCACAGCTTTTTCAGCAACGCCGCTTTGCAGCGCAGACAGGCGCGCCAGATAGTCCGCCTGTGCTTCATCTTCTTCAAATCCGCCCACAGCGAGCAGAAACCATACCCAGCGGCCATACGTTGCAATGAGCGTGGCGCGTAGCGTTGCGGCAAGCGTAATCAGCGATTTATCGCTGACGTCATCACAAAGCACCACACCTTCAACCGAGCATGATCCCTGCGAGGCCAGTACCGCCTGTTCAACCGCTGCCGCGTCCGCGTCTTCCGCCACAACATGCACAAACGCCCACCAGTTCTGGCCAGCATTGGCCTGTGCGGCTTTCAAATCACTTTTAAGCACGCTCTGCGCCGGACCGAGCAGCTGATCAAAGTCAGTCTGCGAGTCCACGGCCTGCGTTACACCAACGCCTGCTTTCCCCTTACCGATAAACAGCACAGTGCGCTCAACCTCGTTTACTTCGCCCTGTAGCTGATTTACCTGGTTTACATCAACAGTTGGCCAGGTCATGTTTTCCCCTTGATATCCTGTGCGTTAACGTCCCAGCCAAAGCCAATCGCCTGAAGCTGGCGCGCCAGCGCCTTGTTAAAGTCGTCGTCGCTCATACCCAAAAACTCACGGGCGGGAACGTCAATCACCCAGCTTGATTTTGCTACCGTGCCGCTCAGCTTGCGGATCAGCAGCCCGGCCTGTGCGTAAGGCATTTTTTCGGTAATTTCCCGGTACGTTGGCTTTTTCCAGCGCTTTCCACGCTTTACCGTATATCCCAGCGCCCGAAGCTTTTTGGCCTGGGCTACCGTCGCCATTTTTCCGGTCTGATCCTGATTTTTCTGGCCGCCGCGATTAACACGTACTGTCATGCCGTTTTGCTGGCTGTAGCCCACAACACCCGCCGGAACAGATCTGTTCCCGTTACGGTATGCGCCGCCCTGCAAATACACCCGCACGGCCGCAATTTCGGGCATTTCGCGAATGTGAAGCAGCTTTGGCAGGTTTCGCAGCATCTTGCCCTTTCGCTTTGTCGCCCTGCCCGGCCACGCTGCGCCATCAGGCGACTGCTGGTTACGAACGTTTCGCTTTGCTGCGGCAATCAGTCCGTATTTCGCCAGACGCCACAGCAGGCGCTGACGCTTACGGGGCGGCAGCTCCAGACTGGCCAGCGCCTCGCGTAGTTCGGCCAGCTGCTTCTTGTTAAGCTCGCCACCGGCAAACATCAGGATTCGCCTACCGGCGCGCCGGTTGAATCCGTGCCATACACAGTGCCGCTCAGCGCAGTGAAGATTTCAGGCTCCACCAGTGACCATCGCTCGCCCCGGAACGGGATCGGCCCCTTTTCATCAGGCCGGATCACTAGCTCGTCAGCCAGCGGCATGGTCAGCACCACCGTGGCGGTTTCTTCATCCTCTACCGTCACATCCCATACGGCTTCAGCACTGGTGATTCCGATATCATCGAGCACACCGTCTGCATGTTCATCCAGCCAGACTTCAAGCAGCGCGATCAGCAGCTGCGGCGCACAAAGGCGATACGGGAAACGCTCCCAGGAGATCAGCGCGTTATAGCGAATGACTGATAACCGGTACTGCTCAAGGCCAATATCTTTGGCTGCGGCAACCAGCTGCATTTCATCTAACAGGCTGTCAAAACCCAGTTGCGCCCGCTCCGGCACGTTCTGACGGAAAAACTCACTCAGTGAATCCAGTTGGGTTTTCATACCTTTCTCACCGTTGCGCGCTTAAGCCCCTTCATGTGCCGGATTGTCACGGAAGATTCCGCCAGCAATCCGTTACGCGTTTCGTCGCTTTCCTGCCCAGGGTGGGACTCCCGACGGCCAATCGTGGCAAATTCACCCAGCAGATCAGCTTTTGCCCTGGCAAAGACCGCTTTCATGTACTGCGCGCACAGCCCGTTCTGTCCGTTCATGACCGGTCCCGGCACCGCTGCGGCGGTTTCGAAACCGCCCGCACGGTGCAGGGCTTCGACCTTTTCAAGATCGGCGTTTACTTCTGCCACGGCCGCAAGCAGTGCCTGCGCCGTGATACTGGCATCCATATCGGGCGGTAGTGCGCGCTGCGACTGGAAGTCACGAAGATTTAAATCCGGCCAGAAACCGTTATTCGTTAACTCCAAATCCTGATATTCAATCGGTTTACCGCTAAACATGGTTCCCCCGAAAAAGGCGGGCTGACCGGCATCCAAGGCGCATTACACAAGTGTGCTTTGCCCTCCGCCGCGCCCGCCCGGCTTGCGGTAGTCGTTATTGCTCTTTTGCCAGGCTGCGCAGTCGTGCAGCAATTTGCGCACGCTGTGTGGTTACACCCACTTTCTTGTAGAGACGTTCGGCGCTGGCCAGCAACGCGTCAGCCTTTTCAAGCGTTTCCGGATCATCCACCGCTGTAGCGCGCGGCTGGCCGTTATCGTCACGCAGCAACATCAGCCCGGCGAACTTGTACCATTTGGCCGTAATTTCCTCATGCAGCCGCCAGCGCTGCGTCACCTTCTCAAAGGTCAGAGAAAAATAAGGCTCCACACTTTCACCCATTGCGGCAGTGTCCTCCGCCCACGCCATTACCGTGTCAGCAACAAAGGTCGGGAAGTTGCTGCGGATGTTGTCCGGCGTGGCCTGGTGCTGCTCAATCGCCACATCAGCCAGTTCCAGCGCTTTATCCAGATAACCGGCGTCAAACAGCCAGACGACGAACCAGGAAAACACCGGGTTGCCGTATTCGTTGCCACTGGCCAGATACGCGTCAACCGTGGGTTGCCAGCGAGGGATCAGCACATCACGTTTAAAGGCTTCACGTTCTGCGTTCGTTGGCAGCGCACGCGCCATTTCAACGTCAGTTTTCAGCGCCTGAATCTGTAAATGCAGACTTTCTGCCATGTCTGCGGCCTGCTGCGCTTTTAGCTGCTGCTCCAGAGCTACGCGCCGGTTGTGGCGCTGGCCGGGTGAAAGTGCCATTTATCAGCCCTCTGTCGGTTCGGAGACCTGACCAATTGTTACGGCAGACTCGTCGATTGCCGCGTAAAGCTCCGGCACTTCAACCGCGTAGCCTTCATTACGCAGATACTTGTTCTCGTACTGCTTGCGGTCTTCAACAAACTCCGCCTTACGCTGACGCGTGCCGCGCTGGGTGTAGATATGCAGGTTTGACAGTGGGGTTACCACCATGCGCTTACCTGGCATAAATGGCGGCACAATGGCCTGGCGGCCCGCGATAGTGCTTCCCAGCATCTGCGCCGCGATTTTCTCAGTAGGCTTGTCAGCCCCCTGATACAGTCGGTACTGCTCAGCGGCCACCAGATCGGCCCCGACAAGTACCACCAGGCGCGGGTCGTTGCGGAACTGCTGCGGGATTTTGGTATTGATGAGATCGGAAGCCATCGCGTCGAGCGAGCGATAATCCCCTTTGTCATCCAGGGTAAGCGCCTCAGTGATGATTTGCTTGCCACCATCGAAACCTTTCATGCGCTCATGCCAGCCAACGTTGACGTCTTCGCCGTTCGGGTTTTCAGTCGGGTTGGTAGTTTCAGCAATGCTTTTACCGTTGAAGCCAATGCGCAGCATATCCAGCGCAAACGCCTGATTAGAGAAAGCCTGTACCAGCTGGAAAAACTCTGCTTCGCTTCCGGCGTTTGCCCACACAGAAAGCAGGTTCCAGCGCAGCGCAGCACATGAATCCGTTTCGACCAGCTTGTAATCGTTGCCGTCAACGCCCACGCGTTTGATAAAACGGCCATCGGCGTTGCGCCCGGTGTGAAGCGCTGATGCGCCTACAGACACAACCTGGCCGCTCAGCTGGTCAACATCTGCGCAGGTGATGAGGCTCAGAAATTCAACAGATTCCAGCAGCGCACTGCGCAGGGACGTTTCCTGCGGATCGGTTAATTTGAATGCGCGTGACGGGTTATTAACGCTGTAATGGCCCGCCAGTCCGGCGGAATACGCGTCAATAAAATCCAGCGCACGTTGATTCAGTTGCATATATTCCCCTCGCGTTAACGCGATGAATAATTAAAAAATTCCGCTAAATAAATTCAGCTACTGATTAAATGAAGTTGAATTTGCCGCTGCTTTTGCTTTTATCGCCGAACTGACGCTGCGGAAGCTTGGTGACTTTTTTATCCAGCTTGCTGAAATTGGTCAGGATGGTAGGCAGACTTTCACGCAGTGAGGCAAACTCCTGGGTATCGACCACTTCAGCGATGGTATCAATATCACCCTGCGCGGTATTAACTGCTTCCTCCAGTGCTGCCAGACGTTGCTCAATAGCGTTCACGGCTTCGGCCAGCGCCTGTAATTTTTCGTCACTGCCAGGCG
Source organism: Siccibacter colletis (assembly GCF_000696575.1). Taxonomy (GTDB): domain Bacteria; phylum Pseudomonadota; class Gammaproteobacteria; order Enterobacterales; family Enterobacteriaceae; genus Siccibacter; species Siccibacter colletis. The sequence continues at coordinate 287,644 of NZ_JMSQ01000001.1, forward strand.
TATTATCATCATCGCCTTCAGCAAAAGTGTGCTGCTTCGGTTTAATACCGAAAAGTTTTTGCCAGTTAGACATATCTGTTTCCTGTTTAAATTTTTTATCAGAGGTTATTACGCACGGGTAATAACCGGATTTAGGCTTATTACGTCTGCTGCTGAAACGTAATCGTGTTGTGCCAACGCTTGCGGGGCTGTCTGTAACAGCAAGCCCCTTGAGATACGTGCGCCCGGTGCCGCGCCAGTCTTCTTCCGGCTCAATAGAGAAAAAGACCAGCTGATCGTCACGGTTGGCGTAAATCAGGCTCATGCTGGGGCTGATTTTTGCGTAAAGCCGCGCCAGCCCGTCTTCACCTTCTTCCCAGCGCGCTTCCCGCACTTCCCCACAGGTTCCCCAGTCGCGTTCATGCTCCGGCCACAGTCTTGCCGCATAATGGTTAAAGTTATAGGTTTCGCCCATATCAATAATCCATTCACGGTAAATCTTTCTGCCGTCTACCGTATCCCCCTCGGTGGCAATACACAGCCAGTCAGTGACTAAATGAGACATTATTTCCTCTCGCCCCGCTGATATTGCAAAACGATTATTACGGATAATACAAAAGGCATCACCCTTATTAATTCTTATTACTTCGGATAACAGTGAATACCCGAACGATAAGGAATAACCTCCGCATAATTTTTCAGGCAGCCACGGCATAATTAAATCTATGGCTAAATACTCAGAAGAACTGAAAGGCGTTGTGCGCGCACTATATCTGCGTCGTTATACGCCAAAGGAAATTGCATCAGAATTAAATCTGCCGAATGCGCGGATCGTTTACTACTGGGCTGAAAAAAATAACTGGGCCGATTTGCTCAGCTTTGAAAGCACTGAAGAAGCGATTGAGCGCCGCTACCAGCTGCTTGCCGGTCGGGACAATAAGTCAGAGGTAGAGCTTAAGGAAATGGATTTGCTCATCGCGCACGCCACGAAACTGCGCGCCCAGAGCAATAAGCATAAAGAGAAGATGGCCAGCGGAAACGGCGGCCATAAAGCGACAGAGGATGACAGGGACGGCGACAAGCCACGCGGCAAACGGAAGTACAAAAAGAATGACATTTCTTCCCTGACACAGGATGACTTTGACTCCTGGGCCGGTGAGCACCTTTTTGCCTATCAGAAGCATCTGCGCCTGAACATTGGTCAGCAGGTAAGGAACATCCTGAAAAGCCGCCAGATCGGCGCGACCTGGTATTTTGCCTACGAGGCCTTTGAAAACGCCGTGATGACCGGCGACCCGCAAATTTTTCTGTCAGCATCCAAAGCCCAGGCGGAAGTATTCCGCTCTTATATCGTTAACATCGCTGAACAGTATTTCGGGATCACGCTCACCGGCAACCCTATCCGCCTGAGTAACGGCGCAGAGCTGCGTTTCTTATCGACCAATAAAAACACCGCACAGTCATACAGTGGCCATCTCTACTGTGATGAATATTTCTGGGTGCCTAACTTCGCGAAACTCAACGAAGTGGCCAGCGCAATGGCCACGCACGATAAGTGGCGCACCACGTACTTTTCAACCCCATCAGCGAAAACGCACCAGGCTTATCCGTTCTGGACGGGTGAGGAATGGAAACAGGGCAGCAAGAAGCGCGCCGGTGTCCGGTTCCCGGACTTCAGCGAGATGCGCGACGGCGGGCGCTTATGCCCGGATGGACAGTGGCGCTACATCATCACGATGGAAGATGCCATTGCAGGCGGCTTTAACCTGGCCAACATCGATAAGCTGCGAAATCGCTACAACCCAACCACGTTCAACATGCTCTATATGTGCGTGTTTGTTGACAGTAAAGATTCTGTTTTCAGCTTTGCTGACCTTGAAGCCTGCGGCGTCGAAACGGAAACCTGGCAGGATCACAACCCCGATGCACCGCGCCCGTTTGGTGATCGCCCGGTCTGGGGGGGATTTGACCCGGCGCGCAGCGGTGACCTGTCGTGCTTTGTGATTGTCGCCCCGCCCATGCTGGCCGCCGAAAAATTCCGCGTGCTGGCCGTGTTTAACTGGAAAGGCATGAACTTCCGCTGGCAGGCAAAGCAGATCGAAACCCTGTTCAAAAAATACAACTTCACCTATCTGGGTGTGGATGTGACAGGGATTGGCCAAGGGGTATTTGACAACATTCAGCACTTTGCCCTGCGCGTGGCCGTAGCTATTCGCTATGACCGCAACACGAAAAACCAGCTTGTGTTGAAGGCGGCCGATGTTGTGGAAAGCCAGCGTATTGAGTGGGACAAGAACCTGAAAGAGATCCCGGCCAGCTTTATGGCCGTTCGCCGCACCACAACGCAAAGCGGTGCCGCGATGACGTTTGTCGCTGACCGTAGCCCGGAGACTGGTCACGCGGAATCATTCTGGGCCATCACTCACGCCCTGCATAACGAACCGCTGAATTACGAAAATAAACCTAAATCCCGGTGGGGAATCAAGAAGGCCGCATGAAAAAAAAGAACCGCTACCGGCAGCGCGACGCGAAAGCGCAGCCGAAAAATAAAATGAGCATTTTGCGCTTTGGGAAACCGGAGCCGGTACTGACTACCGGCACCGATTATCATGATGTCTGGTATGACAATGACGCAGACCACTACACGCTACCGATAGACCGCCTGGCTCTTGCCCAGCTGATAAACCTGAATGGCCAGCATGGGGGGATTATTCACGCCCGCAAGAACATGATCACGTCTGATTACACTGGCGGCGGTCTGACCCGCGATGAACTGGAAGCTGCGGTTTTCGATTTTCTCACCTTCGGGGATGTTGCCCTGGCCAAGATTCGTAACGGATGGGGCGACGTGATCGCCATTGCGCCACTGCCCGGCCTGTATACCCGACGCCGTAAATCAGGGGAATTTGTCGTGCTTCAGGAAGGAGAACCGCTCGTGTACGAGCCAGAAGACGTCATTTTCATCAAAATGTATGACCCTCAGCAGCATGTTTACGGCCTGCCGGATTATATCGGCGGCATTCACAGCGCACTGCTCAACAGTGAAGCAGTCATATTCCGCCGCCGCTACTACCACAACGGCGCGCACACCGGTGGCATTCTCTATACCCGCGACGCGAGCATGACAGATGAGATGGAGGAAGAGATTGAAACGCAGCTGCGTGACAGCAAGGGGATCGGTAACTTCTCAACTATCCTCGTAAACATTCCTGGCGGCGACAAAGAAGGGGTGCAGTTTATTCAGATGGGCGACATTTCCGCGAAGGATGAATTTGCCAGCGTGAAGAACATCAGCGCCCAGGACGTTCTGAACGCCCATCGGTTCCCCGCCGGGCTGGCCGGGCAAATCGCGCAGAATGCTGCCGGGCTGGGTGACCCTGAAAAAGCTGAAAAAACGTATAAAAAAAATGAGGTAATGCCGGTGCAGCGTCGCTTTATGGAAGCGCTCAGCGATGACAGCGATGTACCGCCTTTTCTGTACCTGAAATTCTCGATAGAAACTGCCAATAAAACAACGGATAAGGATGCGGCATAATGCAAAAAAGGTTAAAATCCAGGCATTATTTGACAGCCGGAGAGCGGAACGTGAGAGTGTTAAAAATTGAATGCCCGGAATGTGGCGCTAAGGCTGTGATCCGGAAAACGAACCGCAAACACCGGCAGATTGCGGATATTTACTGTTCCTGCGCTGACGTGGAGTGTGGTCATACTTTCGTTATGAACCTGACTTTTTCCCACACCCTCAGCCCCAGCGCAAAAACGGGTGATGCCATGCTTCAGCAACTGCTAAGCACAATGTCACCCGATCAGAAACAGATGGCGCTTGACCTACTGAAAGCCACGCCCGCCGCTTAAACCCCCGCTTTGGGGGTTTTTAATTTCATTTCTGACTACGTCCTGCATTTCTTCAGCCATCTCGCTTATCCAAACCAGTGCGACAGTGCGATCTTTGAGGTTGGCACAATCAATGGTCGCAATCCTTGCAAGTAACTCGATGCGCTCCAGCTTCGCTGACGCCTCAAAAAAATCCATTTGACCCCCCAATAATTTTTTACTGTACATTCATACAGTATACATCCACTAGAGTTTTCCGAAAGACGTTTTGAATATTTTTTACAATAATCCAATAAATATCATAACGTTGGTGACTAGCTATGCCCAGCCTGGCCAAATTTCTTCTGCCGGTGAGGCATAGCGCTCAATGAGTCGTCCATTTTTATAAATTAACGATGATTGCCCAAAACTCAGGGCTGCGCCCCGCGTTAAAATGTCTATTTCTTCATCACTACCATCAAAACCACGGCGATTCAGATCCAGTTTTAACCGTCTGCGGGTTCCACCCTCAGTACAGTTATTGACAGAACTCCAAGGGGCGGCGATGCCGCCAGAAAAACCCGCCTCCGCTGGCGCTTCGGCCAACTTCGAAACCTTCTGCCACTTTACCAGGCGCGTACAAATTTCAGAGCCAGGCAGGCGCGGGCTATACACTCCCTGCACCCGTTGAATATCTTCCGCGTATTCGTTGCCCTGCTTCGTAATTTCATAAGCGAGACGAACAACCAGATCCCGGCGCGCAACAAGGGGGCCGCCCTGCGCCTGTGTATATGACGCCCAGCATCCGACATCAGCAGCGGCCAGAACAGCATCCATTTCCTGGTCAACTAATCGCTGCTCACGCAGCCGACGCAGCTCGCGCCAGACCGTTACCGGCGCGCCGCCAATCTGCTGAAACTGGCGAATACGCCAGCGAGACGCCCACGCAGCCACAGATTTAGCCATATCACGCATACTTTCCCCGGTTTCGTCGTCCTGCTCCCCGTCCATAGCGTAACCGTCGATATTTTTAGATATGTATTTTGCGATATAGCCCGTCGCTGACCCCTTTTCAGGATCGATAGGCTCAACGTGAAAACGCGCCTTAAGCGCGTGTGGGGTCTGTAATTCTTCAGAATCTGCGATACGGGACTGATAGCAAAGAATGTCGCGCACCGTTTCGACATCCTGCGGGCGCATAAACAGCAGCATATGCCAGTGCGGTGTCCCGTCGTGATGCGGCTCAACCACGCGGAAGCCAAACACATGAATCCCGGCGCGGGAAATAGCGGCGCGCGCCTTGGCCCACACATTGCACAGATAACGCTGCGTGTCCTGCGGGTTACAGCCATTCCACTGGCCGACAAAACCGCCCTTGCTGTGTACAGCATGGAAGCGTGACGGCGCTGTGATGGTATAGAACTCACCAGCCAGCCCCTGATCGTTGGCAATATCCTCAAAGCCACGCATACGCACCATCAATTCGCAACGACGTATGGCCGGATTGGCAACGCTGCGATGCACCATGCTATCCAGCGCAATGCGGTTTCCTTCATCGTCCATCAGGTCGAATTTTTTGAAAAACTCCAGGTTGCGCTTTTTCTGCTCGACCCATTCGCCCAGGGTTTTACGCGAGACGTAAGCGCTGGCCGCTTTTTGCACCTGGCCAACAGCTATGGCCATATGCTCACGTTGCAGATCACGCGCTCGCTTCAGGCGCAGATACCACCACTCCGGCGCCATCAGGCGCAATATGCCGGACTGCGCCTGGCGCTCGGTTAATTTGTCTGCACAATAAGCGCCCCAGTAAGGGGCAGTGAAATTGATAGTTTGAGTAAGCGCGCCCAAATGGACGTATGCCAGGGCTGTGCGCCGGGAAATTTCCTCGTCGCTCCGGGCCTCACCCTCAAGTGAATCAGAAAAGTTATAAAGCTCCTGAGATAGCCAGGTTGCGACCTGCCCGGCCAGCTTCTTCAGCTCTGCCCGGTCAAGAGACGGCAGACGTGAAATCATCTTGCCGAAAGGCAGACTGGAAACATCCGGCGACAAGGCATACCGCGCCATTACTGTGCGCAGCCGTGGCAATACGCTCTGACCAATCGTATGGCGTAAGAACGTATTGGCGCGACGACGCCCATCATGTGGGGCATTGAATAATTTTTCGTAGCGTTGGCCAAAATACCCGGCTAACCAGTCGGGCATTTCATGCAGGTACTGGGAACGAAAATCATGATCGGCTGGATTCACCTGCCATAATTTGCGCTCAGTCAGCGTTACATCTTTCGGGGTTCCCGGTGCGAAATGCTCTCGCCGCCATGCATCGACAGCATGATGATTTCCTACCGACAAAACATCATCACTCATCGTAAACCGCCTATAGCATGCAGTTCCTTAATCACGCTGGCTGCGTTGCTATCAAACATATTCTTTAGACTTTCTCTTTGATTACATGGCATTGGTTCTGTAGCCTCGGGCAAAACTGAGTGTGACAAAAGGTACTGTGATGCAACATAAATTGTTTAAGATGAAAGACAGTTTGAATTTGCCTTCATATGATTCAGCCATTGCTGCATGGCTTGAAAAACAGCAGGAATCCCTTCCCGGAGTTCCATATAAAATCCTTATTTGCAACGAGAACGTTTTTTACAGAGCCATTACGTGTGATGGGCTGGACGAATACGTTGCAGCACGTGAGTTTCTCCTGTCTCTGGATCTTGTAGATGCATCGGACTACGGAATGGGTTTGAAGGATTACGACTCTGTATTTTTGAGTCAGGAATATATTGACCGGGCATCTTCTCGGTAGATCCAGCAAACGCCACAACAAGGCACTGACTTTTAGTTAGAGAGGAGCTTACTGCCATGCCGCACCACCTTTACTTGCGATTGCGCACGCTTCAGCACGGATCAATTCAATTATCTCCGTAGCGCTCAACCCATCATTCGCAGCATGTGCCGCAAGCTTATCCAAGCGAAGCGAACATAGGTCAGCGGCTGCGGCTTTACCTTCCTGCGTGGCTTTAGTGAGCAGACCTGACAGGTCTTTCATCGGTGCCGGGGTCGTGTCAACGAACATACGTTTAGATGTCATAAAGATTTCTCCAGGGCAAAAGAATCCCCGGCCACGTAAGGGGTGGCCTGAAAATTCAGATGGTTTGATTAGTGGAAAGAAGGGTTTTTGATTACTGCGGAATAGTTAGGCGCAGGCGTCTGATGTAGCTCATAGGTTGCGCGCCACCACTCGTGGATTAGCGCTTTGATCTCACCAACACCCAGCGCGCCCGCCACGTAATAATTGCTGCGAAGCCCGGCCAGCGCCTCAACTTGCGTGGCGTCGCTTTCTGCTTCACGGTAGACGCAGCACCAGTACGCAGCATTTATTGCCAGCCAGTGGCGTGGATTGGTGAGGTGCTCCGTATCGTTGAAGAAAAACGGATGCAGAATCACACGTCCGCCTTTAACAGTATTTTTGCTGGTGAAAGCTTCCGCATAATGCACAGGGACAAGCCAGGCCGAAAACTCCTGCGCCAGCGTTGTACTGTTTACTGAAATGATGCTCATTTAAAGCTCCTTTAACTTTTCGCGTTGTTCAATGGTGTACAGAATTTCAGGGGCGATGATCATTTTTACGCCCCGCCCGACATGAACTTTTTTAACTTCAGGCCGGTTCGTTGTTCTGCGGGAAAAATCGCTATCACGCAGCGTTCCGAAACCCTCAAGCGTCAGGCGCGCCCGCGAAATACCATGGCGTAGCTGGATCATGGCGCGGTAATCCAGACGCTCGAAAAGCTCAGCCCAGCAACAATTGCTCAGGTGCGCTTTAAAGACTCCGGCCCCCGAATTAACAGCAGCGGCATGAAGTACCACGCCACGCCATTCCGGGCTTAACTTATCCCACCAGTCAGCGGCCTCGCTGCGGTTGCTGAAGTGCTGGCGGCGTATACGTGACAACCAGACTTCGTTACTGGCCATGACGACCACCTACTGAGCCGCATAAACGACGCGCACTGGTAGTTAGAAGGCGAATCACCGCCCAGTTGCGCATTTTCACCGGCTCGCAAGCATTGAACTTGTATTGATGGCCGGGGTTCATACGCTGGCCGTTCGGCAACTCAAGCCAGCCGGTTGAACCACTGGCGAGCTGCTTGGATGGTGATTGTTTTTTCAGATAACAAACAAAGGCTTTCATAAACTTCTCCTTAAATTAGGCCGGTGGCGCTAGTCGTGACGAGATCAACCGCAGCCGCCAAAATTGGGGCTGACTGAAAACGGTTTTCTACGGAATAGACGATTAAGGACAAGCTGCGTATCGCATCGCTGGCACGGTCAAGAATTTGATTGCGGCGCGCAGCAGTCATTCGCTCTGCTGACACTGCTTCACCAGCTATGACACCAACGCTGGCCGCAGCCGTCAGCGCGCAAAACTGCATATTTTCTGCTGTGGCATTATTAACCGGCACTGACGGCTGACAATTCAACTGGCGAAGAAGACCATCAAGAATGCGGGGGTCTTCAGTTAGATCGACAATCTCTATCAGTTCCATAAGAGTGAGCTGATGGGCTTGATCAGGATTCAGTTTGCAGCGCAAGACAGCGGGCCGCATCCCAATCTTCTTAGCCAGTTGCTCGACGTTATGCGCACTAGCAAATGCACGGCAAGCCCTATCAAGGTAGTTATGTATGGATACCTTGTAATCGTACATGATTCGCGGATTCCTAATTGATAGGGTCTTTTACGCCTGGAGCGAAATACGGCATTCGCTCAGTGCTTCGATGGTGAGGGCCGCCATGTTGATTTCAACTCGGCCACGGGGCATGTCGCCTTTTGCACGAATAGGCAAACGCCCATCACGAATCATGTCGCGGGCAGTACCTTTAGCCGTACCAGTTAGGCGGCAGTACTCTTCGAGAGGTAAGTAAGGGGTGGGGATGGTGATTGTAATGTTAGGTCGCATACGTCAAAATCCTCTTTTCATCTGAACTCGGCAAAGTTCAGCAACTTTCGCTTTTTGAAAACTACAAGGGCAAGGCTACTTTTCATAATGAAAAATGTCAATGCGAACTTTTCATTTTGAGAATGGATTTGCATGATGGGATATGCTGAAAATCGACTTTGATGGGGAAAGCGCTCCGGTACTGGATAGGATTCTTGAGGCTTATGGCTTTACGTCCAAACTGGCTTTAGCGCAGCATTTTAATCTTGCCGCAAGTAGCCTTTCAGGCAGATACCGTCGTGGTGGGTTCCCTGCTGATTTAGTTGTTCAATGCATGGCAGAAACAGGGGTTTCATTAGAATGGCTAGCTACTGGCTCAGGAAGAAAGTTTGATAATGACGAGTTGGACATTCTCAAGTTGCCTCGGCAGAAGTTAGTGGATGGACAGCTTTATGATTCTGGCTATGCAATGCTCGATAAGGTGTTTTTCCGGGCAGGCATTCCCCTACCGTCTGACCCATTTTGTCTTTTAGATGAGAGCGCGCAGTATATAATCGATCGCAAGTACGCTGAAATATTCGATGGCGAATGGTTAGTTAATATAGAAGGTAAAATCAGTGTTCGTACATTGGTACGAATACCTATAAGAAAAGTGCGTATCAGTGGTGTAGGAATGGCATTCGACTGCGCATTAGATGATATTGAAGTTATCGGAAGAATTGTTTTAAAAATAACAAACTAATAAGGACATGATATGCTTGATTATAAAAAGGCTACAACACAGCAATTAAAAGAAGAATACAAGCGTTTAGCTGCCGTTGTTTCCGACACACCTTTTGCTACTAAAAAGGAGTTTTATCACCTGCCGTCAATTTTAAATGAAGGTGAACAACCCATTGCTATTGCAAGTGGAGCTATGGATGGCAATACATGGCTGATCACACTTACGAATCAGAGGGTTATTTTTTTAGATAAAGGGATGTTATTTGGCGTCAAGCAAGTTGACGTAAACCTAAGCAACATTGTTAGCGTTGGTGGCAAAACTGGACTATTACTTGGGGAAATAAGCATTTCTACAAGCGGACAAAATTACACAATTAAAAATGTTATGAAAGGTGCGGTGATACCATTTACAAACTTGATAAATACCACTCGCAATAACAAACAAGATGAAAATAAAACCAAAGAATCAATCAATGATACTGACATAATCTCACAGATTGAACGAATTGCTGTACTTAAAGAAAAGGGCATACTTAGCGAAGAAGAATTTCAACAACAAAAGCAACGCATTCTTAATCAGTAAATATGTCTATTCGCAAACAACTAGATGGAAAATGGCTTCTTGATTTCTATCCCGAAGGGAAACCTAAGGGGAAGCCTAGCAAACGTATTCGTAAGACTTTCTCCACTAAAGGCGAGGCTCTGGCTTATCAGAATCACATCCTTGAAAACATACATATAAAACCGTGGCTGGATGGTAAAGAAGATAGGCGCTCTTTACGAGATTTAGTAGGTCAGTGGTTCGATGAACACGGAGTAACCCTCGACGATGGTGAAAAACGCAAGGGGGCAATGGCGTTTGCCTGTGAAAGTATGGGGGAGCCGCTGGCGCATGAATTTAATGCAACCATGTTTTCCCTGTACCGCAAAAAAAGATTATCCGGTGAGATCGTCAGAACATCACGCGTAAAACAAGTCTCTCCACGGACAATGAATCTTGAACTTGCTTACTTTCGTGCCGTATTCAACGAGTTGAAGCGCTTAGGTCATTGGAAACTGGATAATCCACTGGCAGGGGTTCGCCCCTTTAAATCTGAAGAAGGGGAACTGGCTTATCTTGAACAAGGCGAAATCAGTAGTCTTTTAGAGCAGTGCAAAGCCAGCAGGAACAGCAGTACTTTTTGGGTGGCCTGTGTGTGCCTGGCAACCGGTGCAAGATGGGATGAAGCGGAGTCACTGACAACAAAGCAGATTAAAAATCTGAAGGTGAGTTTCTTCAAGACTAAAGGCAACCGAAACCGAACCGTCCCTATTAGCAAACAGTTCTATGATTCGCTTCCAAAACCAGAAAAATCAGGGCGGCTTTTCACATCATGTTATTCAGCCTTCCGCAAAGCGGTGGAGCGGGCAGAACTTGATTTACCTAATGGACAGCTTTCGCATGTTTTACGTCATACCTTTGCCTCACATTTTATGATGAATGGAGGTAACATTTTGGTATTGCAGCGCATTCTTGGCCACACGGATATCAAAATGACAATGCGTTATGCTCATTTTGCCCCTGACCATTTAGAAGAAGCAGCTCGCCTCAATCCTCTGGAGTATCAAGAAAATGAAACCAAGTGATACCATAGCATTCATCAGTCTCATTGTTTCATTGTTTGCTTTTGTGGCATCCACCTATCCGCATATCATGGACTGGAAGCGAAGCCGCCGCCAATCTCTTATATATTTTAAAGAACTTATCACCTCGTCAAGTTGGACAAACGAAGGGGATATAACATTCAGCCCTAAGTCCCATTTTAATATTAAGTTTTTAAATGTGCCGGGCCGTAGCAACATTTACGCAGAACTTGAAGTTAACCGAGATGAGGCAGCTACCCTTCGGGGAAAAATGACTCCAAACGGCACAATGTGGCTAACCTTAAATTTAATTGTTGGCTGGCGAGAGATTCCTTCAGCTGAGATTGTTTTGAAATACGATGAAGATGAAGATTTACTTATTTATAGCTTCAAGCATTACCTTGGACAGAACGGTTTGAATGATAATTTATCGAAATTCGACTTCAGCGGAATGCTATGGCGAAACACGCTTGAACTTGAGCGCCAAGAAACTTAGGTTGATGCCCCCTTTTTGCCCCCTTAGAACTCAAACATGCAATAACACTCACCAACATTCAAACCATAACCTGTTGTTTTTCTTGTAAGTTATTGATTTATAATGATGGGGCAGCGTTCTCATAATCGCTTGGTCGTTGGTTCAAACCCAACAGGGGCCACCAAATAAAACAAGGAGTTAGATGAGAAATCGTCTAACTCCTTTTTCTTTGGATGCAATTTGGGTCAGGTAATGGGTCAGGTAAGGAATTGCTACCCTGCCCTCTTCATCTCGCTGCCAGCATCCCCGGATAGTGATGAAAGCCAGTAGCACTGCCTGTAATATTCACCGTACCGAATTTTTACGGCTTTGCCGCAACAAGCCAGTTGCCTGCCGTGCTCGCAGAATGTCTACAGCCCGGAGATAAGGGGATTGTTCCTGCCAGTTAAATCCCTTCCTGTCGATACGCACCAGTTCGTATTTTTCCACCAGAAAATTCACGGCATCAGCCAGCGTGATTCCGGCATCGATATGTTCCTGTATAACACGTTCCTCACTGAACGGTGTGTCGTTGAGGGTGAGACCATAGTGCTGTTTCAGCAGGCGGGTCAGTAGCATTTGCCAGACAGCCACGGGTGCTAGGCAGGGCTTCGCCGCCCGCTGAGTTGTTGCAGGTAAAGTTTTCATGTTTACTCTCGTGAAGGTAATTAACTCTGAGTGGGGTAAATGGCGATGTATACGTAGCCGCAACTGCCAAGAGTATCGGCTTCGCAGGTGAAACCGTTGTGGTACAGGGTGACGCAGTGGGCGTGTTGGGGACTGAGTTCACCGGTGGTTAGCATCGACTCCATCTGGCGGATAAAGTGCGGGCATGTTTCATCCAGCTTCCGGCATTCGGTGTCACTGAACCTGCCGGTGATGCTGGCCCTGTCAGGCAGATAGTGCAGTCGGTTACCCTCCTGCACCAGACGGGCTCCCAGGCGCGGCGTGATAGCCCGCTGCAGGCCCCAGTTGATGTGGGTCATGGCGGCTCTCCTTTTATTGTCAGTTCAGGGTAATACTCATTAGGCAGGCATAAGGCCCGTTACGGTCCTGGCGGCGTTCGGCGTATACCGCGAGGACTCCTGTGATATCCGGCACATCCCTGCTGGTGTAATGGCAGACGCTACCGTGCCACTGATATTTTCCACTGCAGTAGCGAAAGATCCGGGACTCAGGATGCTGGCGGTATATCGTCATTGCCCGGCGTTTACTGATAATTTTCATGTCATACCTCACAACAGACCGTGTTCTGCGAACGAATAGATTTGCCTGCCACCGACAATCAGGTGGTCAGGGACGCGGATATCCACCAGCTGAAGCACCTGAACCAGTCGCTGCGTGAGGGTTTTATCGGCCTGGCTGGGTGTCGTCTCGCCGGAAGGATGGTTATGCGCCAGTATCACCGCCGCCGCGTTGAAGTGCAGAGCACGTTTGACTACCTCCCGGGGATGCACCTCGGTGCGGTTAATCGTGCCGGTGAAGAGCGTTTCATGGGCAATCAACTGATTCTGGTTGTCCAGGTACAACACCCGGAACTCTTCCCGCTCAAGTGCGGCCATATGCAGTCGCAGCCATTCACGGAAAGCATGTGAGGAGGTGAAGGCCACGCCGGGCTCATGCAGGTGCCGGTCCAGAGCCCTGAGTGCCCGCTGAATGAGACGCCGGTCCTGTGGTGTTATCTCGCCGGGTAAAAAGGAAAGCTGTTTCATCTGTTGCTCCTTCGGTCAGTCGATAATACGCAGAATGGCGTGGGCCTCTGGATGTTGCAGGGCGTAGTCCCGCAGACGGTAATAGTGCTCCGTCATGGCATCGCATTCGGTGCGACAGGCGTGATGGCTGTATTCAATCAGGCAGACAGCAATACCTGCGGCTTCTGCACTCATTTGGGCAGCGTTGCCGTTCATGCTGTTGAGCAGATGCCATTTATCGTCACCTTCAGCATCAGGGGCCATAAACGCGCCACCGTTACTCAGGGTGTATAACGACCAGATACCGCCGCTGTAGGTCGCACAGAAACGCTCCATCCAGGCAAAAATATGCGGCTCCAGGGTTATCCACTGTGGGATAGTGCCAAAATGCTGCGGCCAGAAATCGATACGCTGTTCGTCAGGTAGCTGCGTTACGGTCAGTTCAAATTCGGACTCGTTAGCAGATGCAAGATTGTTTTGTGCCGCTGTTGTCATGGGTATGTCTCCGTCAATAAAAAATGCCAGCGGCGATGGCTGGCGTATGGGGATATAAAGTGTGTTCGGGGGGGTGAAATGTTGCGGGTAAATGCTTCGCGGTCAGCGGGTGGAGGTGTCTGTACGGATGCCTGAGGTGCGGATATAGCGGTTAAGACCTTCACCGGCATCCGGCTCAAAGTTCCATGCCCGCCAGACCATCCGGCCTTCAGCGTCACGAACCACCAGGCGGAAGTGACTGCCCTGGTCGTCTTCGAGTGTGATATTGCTGTAAGTGGTAGTGACCGCTTGCGCTTGTCTCCGGGTGAAAGGCCCCGGTGGCAGCAACACGGATTGGGACATTTTCGGGCTCCTGATAAAAGAAAACCCCGGCAGCCTGATGGCTGTCGGGGTGGGTTTGCGTAAGGAGAACGGCTATCAGTCGTTACTGCAGTCTCCGAGAGTGGACAGAACTTTCTCAGCGTTCTTCCGTTCCGCAGTGAAAGTCCCCGCTTTACGGTCATTGACGTAAACGTCAAACTGCCCGGTCTTACGGATATCCATAATGAAGTCATACCAGGCGTTATCGCCGTTACGCCAGCCAAGGGTTGAGGGAATGGCATATTGCTTATGGTCCATCACCACGGTGACTGTGGTGCCATCATCGTGCGAACTGACCATTCTGTTATCCGTCAGGGTCAGAAAAACTGAATGCTGGTAGAAACCATTCTGGTCAGGATTTCCAGTACAGTTGATGGTAAACATCTTCCCACTGGTATCGGTCACGCTGTATTCCGTATTGCCCTGGCCATAGCCCTGCTGCCAGAATCCGGGAACCGCAGAGGCTGTAAAGCTGGTAAACAGTGAACATGCCAGTACAAACTGGCTTAGTGAATCTATTGTCATTTCTGTCTCCTTTATCGTTGTTTTTATTCGTGGTTCTCAGGGTTTGAGGGTATCAGCAGTCGCCCCATCAGTTTGCCGTCATGGGCGTACTCAAAGTATCTTTCTTTGGTATACGGGTCCGTCACCTCCTGGTATTCCAGTTTGATGTTATCGGCAATACAAAGCGCATTCATCAGCGGCTGGACGGTTTTTTCCTGCATATCCGCGAGGTAGTAGTAACTACCGCCCTCGCAGCCATCGGGCGACTCACGGGTACGTAAGACCTGCAGGGTGAGACCAGATGAGAAGCCAACCTGTGACCATTCTTCGCTGACATCATCCTGGCGGCTGACCACATCGCTGAAGCGCGGCGGAGTGAGGTCCTTGAATTTGCTGATGGCCTTCAGTTCATCACTTCTGTCATCGCAGGCGCTCAGAAACAGAGTGGTGGCAACCAGTGCCAGCAGAGGCAGTGTTTTACGTTTCATTATTTTTTTCCTGAAATCAGTCGAACCACTTTGGCAAAGACATAAATGCCCACGAAAATACCCACCGGCACGCCGACGAACGGTGTCAGCGCGACACTGGCGGCTCCTGCTGCACCTCCGCCCGTCAAGAGTGCAGCAACCGTCGCAAGGGTCAGGGCCGTGAGGCTGTCGGACACCCCGGTTTTGTTCAGAATGATGACGATGACAACAATGGCGATAATGGCAATGAATGGCATAGGCTCTCCCTGCGGATGAGTTGAGATAGACCTGCACTATTCCGGTGGGCTGTCGGCCGGAATAAACGCAAGCAGTGACTGCTGGATAAAGCGAAAATGGGGTAAGGCCTGAATAAACACCGGGTCTTCAACCAGACTGCACAGACTGTCGTTGCGGCGAAAAGTCTCTTGCAAGGGCTGAACCAGATGGATTTCATCCAGGGTGAATACGGCGATATGTCCGTCGTGTTCCGCCACCAGATACCAGGCCTGCTGGTGGATGAGTAACCGGCAGGGAGCCAGCCGCTCACAGCGCTGCCCCTCGGCAATCAGCGTCACCCGCTTGCGCCCGGTAATAGCCTGAATCAGTCGCCAGAAACACAATGCGCCTGACGGCGAAGAAACCGGACTGGCTGGTGCTATTACGCAGGGGGACTCATCGCACATCAGCAGTGCGTTCACCAGACGACGGTCAAAACCTGGAAAAAGACCGGCCATCCCGCTGCAGTGGGCAAAGATAAGCACGTCGGGTACCATCTGCGTCTCACTGCCCGCAGTGCGTAAGCGGCAATATCCGGACTGATACTCCAGGTCCAGATACATCAGCCGCTTGCGAAAATCACGCCGCAGCGTGCGCACCGACACACCAAACTCAGCGGCCAGCTTACGCACACTCAGCGTTTCCCCCACCACCAGACGGCTGATTATCAGTGACAGTCTGACAGCCAGCCGGTCATGGCGGCGTTCTGCCTGTGTCATGAGACGTTCTCCGTGGAATTTAACTGACTGAAAATGATGTGATTATTTTAAATAGAGGGGCGGACAGGGTATGGACACAGCAGAAACTATTTTTTATTTCTGCAAAAGCCAGATGTAGCGGGGGTTACAGGCCATCCCTCGGCGAGTGAGGACCGCCAGCACGTTGCAATGCGGACAGGTGGTGTCCGATATTAACAACGTGGCAACATGAAACGGTCACTGCAGTTGCGTGAACATCGCTTCCGCCATCACCCACAGTGCCCGATTAAGTTTCACGTCCCCGTCAATACCGCGAACGGCACGAGTATGCGACCGTCCTCCTTTGGCGTTACGCCCACTGAGACCGCCCTTAATCAGGTTCTCCTGAATACGCTGGTACGTGGTCCACAGGTCATTGCTCTCATCCTGCCAGCGGCGTGGGGAGAGTATTTGCGACTCCGTCACCGGCTGGTGGTCTTCACCAAAGCGGTATATGAGCGCAGCTTTTGCCAGTGCCTGCTGTGCCGGAGGCGGCAACAGCAACGACTGCATGGCATCCCGTTTCTCCTCCACCCGGTCAAAAATCCCCAGTACCTCATACGCGCCTTCAATCACCTGACTCACCACGTCCCCCTTGTGCGGCACCCGCACCTCGCCAAACGACTCACCACAGACAAGGCCGTTCTGACAAACCGCACGAAATAGTCCCGGCAGCATCTGGTACGAACTGCTGCCATCGTGAGAGTTGAGCAGGATTATTTCCGGCACCTGCTTACCGGTTATCTGTCCCTCACGCCGTAGACGCAGCATATGCTTGGTGTGTTCGCGACGCTCCGGATCACGCACACGGGTCTGACAGGCAAAGAATGGCTGGAAGCCTTCTCGCTGCAGGCTGTCCAGCAAGGAGATGGTGGGTATATAGGTGTAGCGTTCACTACGGGATTCATGTTTGTCCTCGCTGAACACACTGGGCACCACGCGAAACAGCTCCTCGCGGGTTAACGGACGGTCACGACGAATAATGTTTGCAGCGCCAAAGCGCGAAGCCAGACGGGTCATAAGCAGACTCCTCATAACGGGAAAACAAATAAAGGGGATCCCCGTCGCATCGGCGACAAGGTCAGGGAAATAACAGGGATGGATTAAATACTCAGAAGAAGAAATCCCAGACGGCGCGGGCCACAGAGACCACGGTGGTGCGCACGGCCTGAATGACGGCCCGCACTGGTGTGGATATCAGAGGAAAGGCACTGATGCTATCGAGTAGAGCACCGACGGTTTCACCAAAATCGCTTCGAGCCTGTTCCCGGACTACCGTCGTGCGAAAGGAAGGCTGGAGTTGCGACACCACCGGGCTGGTGGCCTCACGTGGCAGGCACTTAATCATCCGCTCGGCCATCACCCTAAGCCCCCATTGTAGACGGACCGACACAGCACACACCGGATGTACGGGCTGGAACAGCTCATGCAGCAGGCAGATTTTGCGGCTGATATTCTGCTTCTGCGCGGTGGACAACGGTCCCCCACCGCTGGTGGGTTCGGCCTTGTCCGACTGGCTTATAACAAACAGCACCTTATGCCGGTATGCCTCCCCAATCACCTGATGATAAAAGTGCTCATCCACTGCCAGTGCCCGGTCATCAGCCTTGATCAACCACAGCACTAGGTCGAGGCGAGAAAGCTGCTCTCGGTACAGCGCAGCATATTCGTTATCGCGAGCGCCACTTTCGCCCACGCCGGGTAGATCCATCAGCGTCATATGGCGGTCGCCAACCTGCAGTCGAAAGCGCAGTGGCTCACGTGTACAGGCCGCGACATCGCTGACCGGTGATACCTCACTGGCAAACAGGGCATTGCAGAGTGAGGATTTACCGGCACCGCTCTTACCCATAATGCCGATTACTGGCTCGTAATGGGTTAACTGATTTATCTGCTGCAATATACGTTCAGACACCCACTGTGGCAGGCCAGCAAGCGATTGCTGAAACGACTTCAAACCTTCAGAATTGTTCATTACTACTCCTCTGAAAAATAATACAAAAACGGCGGAATCGTGAGATTCCGCCGTTAGTCAGGTATGTTCAGAAGAATGATATATGTCTGAAAATAATTTGAATTAAGGTAAGCGTTAAACCGCTACCGCCCGTGATCCAGGCCCCTGAGTCGTTAGGTTATTTTGGTATCCCTCATCCGCAGAGCAGGCCGATAGCCGACTGGAAAGCTAGGATTACGTAGGCCCCCTTATTTTTGTCAACGTGAGCTATGGTAGAACTTAACCACTCTAAACGGCAAGGCAGCTTGTTTTATCTCATCATTCGATCCCCTCAAGCATGGAATCTGCATCTTGCAAACCGCTAACGTTTCCCTCGGCATCATAGAAAACCAACACAGTTGATAATGATCAAGGAAACAACCTTTAACCTAATGAAAAGAAGAATAAATCTTGTGTGTTGACAAAACACTGGGATAGTAGAGTTGATTATTAGACGATCGGTCAATATTATTAAGAAACGACTTAATAACTGAATGGCATACGCTCAGACAGATGAGGTGAAAGTGTTTAAATCCTTATTTATCAACAAAACAGATGAACGTTACAGTGCACAACTTGCTGAAATCGCTGAAAGTGAGCTGCCAGAGGGGGATGTGGAGGTCAATGTTGACTAAAGGCGTACCTCAGTCGGACAGCTTTGCGAAGTACGCCGCGGCTTTTTTTAATATGTCCCGTTCGTCGGTAACCCGCTTCAGCTCTTTCTGGAGACGGCGGATCTCGGCCTGAGCATCTGACTGTTCTTTATTAGTGGAAGGATCCGGACCGTACTTCTTTATCCAGGCGTAAAGGCTGTGGGTGGTGATATCGAGACGTGTTGCAACGCTGGCAACAGAATAACCGCGATCAACAACCTGTTTGACTGCTTCAGTTTTAAACTCTTCGGGATAACGCTTACCGCTCATGGGCACCTCTCTTTAAGCCATCTTAAATGACTCTGAGGTGTCTGTTAAACCCGTGGCGATTCAGTGGTGTTGTGACCCCAGTTTCTATTTAAAATAGTTTCCTGCAAAAAACTGCTCGTAACCACCTGATATATTATTACCGCATAAATGATAAACACTACTGATCAAACTTGGCTGGGTAAGGATCTTCTTTATCTTTATCCTTACAAGGATGCCGTAGCCATTTTTGCCAACCTTGAGGATCCTCCTGAATATCAATTTCGCTGTCAAAATCCTCCAGCTCGCAACTATCTAACTTCTCTTCAACACTGTGTTTATGGCGTATAAATGATGCCAACTGATCCTGGTCGAAGGTACCTGCAAGGTAGGGATAATTGATAATCATCTCAGCCGCCCCCTGGACTTGAAGCATTGTATTGATTCGACCAAAGAGGCGATCAACCCGTCCATTCCTCTGCTCGTTATCACCAGGAGTCCAGGCGATGCCATAATGATGAACTTGATTGCATTGAAGATGAAGATTCACGCCTTCCTGCAACACAGAGGTTGCTACCAGCACATTAGGGAAGAAAGGTGAATTAAATCCACGAATTAAACGTTCGCGATTTTTTGACTGCCCGCTGGCATACCAACTTGGACTACTCAAGCTAGTGAACTCGCGCCAAGTATATTGAGTATTATCTAGTTTCTGGCCAACAATTTTCACACATAGCGTTTCGAAAGTTTCAATGGCAGCCACAAAATAACGTAGCATCAGTGATCCATTCAATTTTGGGGTGACCCATTCTACAAAATGCTGATATCGCTGCTGGACCTCACCTGTTTGAGGTCGACGGTTGAACTCTGTAAACCAGCAATAGAGCTCAATGATCACAGGGCTGGCAAACAGGTAACCCGTGCGAAGATAGTTGGCAAAGTTCTCAATAATTGCCATACCGTTAGGCTGGTCACGCCACTTAATCAATTGCTCTTTTGCTGGCCGCGGCAGCTCATGAAACATCAATCCCCAGGCTGTGGGCAAAGCAGTGATATATTTGATTTTCTGAGCTGTTGTCGACTGCTGCAGCCGGGCATCTCTCGCGGCATCACCATAGCTGTCACGTTGACGTTCACCAGACTCTTTGCGGTAATGATAATGATAGGTCCCGGTCGTACCATCCAATGCAGGCTCAAGAAATAATGAAAAGAGGCTTTCAGGGCGACGGAAACGCAAACTAACGTTGGCGCAGTCGGTACTGCGCAGGCCCGTTTTCTTCATAACAAATAGCTCGGCAATTTTACTTGAAAGCTTTAGCTCGTTATCCGTTTCAGGCTCATCTGTCTCCCCGTCCTCCAGCATATGCTCATCAAAATCGGACTTTTCATTGGATTTTTCCGATAAAAGCTTAACAAAAATATCTCGGGACCAACCCGACTCTCGCCATTCTGCCAGCGCCTTTGCAGGTAGCTGCCAGACATTCATCAATCGCTCAGCCATTATTTCATCATAACGTGCGTTGATGCGCTGAGTAATTTCGCGTACAGATGGTATTCGACGAACAAAAACCAAATGCTTACTACAATGTAGCGGCTGAGACTGCTTGAACGGATCACTGGTAAAGCAGGCCTCTACCAGAGTGTCGTATTTGGGATGATCTGGAAAGCGGTTATAGATATCGTGAAACTGCCGGGTCAAGCTATTGAGCAGAGCAGAATCCGGCGCGTGGTTGAAGTCATTATGGATTTGCCCCTCTTCATCACTACTATTATCCCGCTCACTTGCGGTACTGCCCGTTGATTCAAACCCTTCAAGATAGCCATATAGCATGCGCCTGCCGCCACCTGCCTTTTTCTCTTTGTCCAGTTGAACCACGAGTTGTTTCTGATATAGAGCAAAAAACAACTCAGCATCCATCTTATTAGTAAAACTGGAAATGCTAGCGCGCTCATGACGATATTCATATTTGCTGTGGCTGCTCTCTCTGCCCTGCATTTTGCGCAGTCGGCGGATGGCAAAATCATTCATCAGCGCACGGACATCATCCTCTGCATAACGTTTTGGCATGTCACTGAAGTAGCTAAATATGTCATAAACATTTCGCGATGCTGAGTGATTTGGAGTTGCCGTCAACAACAGTACATTGCTCCCCAGCCGGTCCTGCGCATCACCAAAGAAGGCCTGAGCGGCGGCGGCACGCTGTGATCCGCTTCGGTTACGAAAGTAATGAGCCTCATCGATTATAATTAAGTCAAACCCTCCTTTTCCAAGAGCTTGCTTAATCTGCTGACGATATAACACGCCATAAGACGCGGCAGCATTTAAAGCATCTTTTTTTTCATCTGGAGGGACCAGACCGCTTAGTGAATGGATAGTAGTAAGGTAAAAATGGTGAGATTTTTTTTCCACAGCGGCCGCCAGCTCCGCCAGTCTGCCATAAATTTGTGGGGCATATTTTGTCTTACCCTCTAAAGTGGTAAAGGCATTATGTTCAGCCCGATAGTGTATCTCTGTGAAAATGCTAAATTCTCTCTCCCAGTTATCACAGAGCGTCCTGTTAGGTGCCATAACCAGAATGCGTGCATCAGGTTTTGCCTGCCATAACAACAACATTACTCCCATCGCCTGATAAGTTTTCCCCATGCCGACTTCATCAGCAAGGAGTGCCAGTCGTTGTTTATTCAGCAAATTCCACAACCCAGCCACCCCCTCTGCCTGCTTCGCCGCCATGCTGGAAGCACCGGATTGATACTGCCAGTGCGTATCAGTTGCATCGAAATTCATCACGGCTGAAACCTCAACCGGGGTAATGATCTGTTTTAACTTATTCGCCATAACTACAGTCTTCCATGATAGCAGCGAGATAACGTAGGCTAGTGGCATCGCTAGTTAGGGGGGGAATTGCAACCTGTAGAGACTCCCACAAGTGCACAGCCACAGATATGGCTTCAGCCCCTTGTTTGTGACGTATGCTTTTAACACGCTTTCTTGCCAGAGCGGCCAGAGTGTTAACTTCTTGGGCCAGAAACCAGTTAAATACTAGCTGAGTCGGTTGATTTATACGCTCCCTGGCTATTTCAGCCAATTCCTGTAAGCAACCTGGTTCACTGAACAAACGACGATACAGCTGAGTGCCATCGTCCGCGTCTGCTAGCCAGTTGCGCCGTTGTTGGATAGCCTGAAAGAGGCGGAAATAGCTAGTGGCATCTAAATTCATGGCTTGCGCCATCCCCTCACTTTGCTCTTCATCCTGCGCGCCAGCACAGCGCAGCATAAGGCGATCACTCAATGCGGGATCCACTGAATTCAGATAGCTGTTAAGTAAGTCATCTAGCGACTTAAAGCTCAACGCACGCCGGTGTTCAATACCGCTTTCAACGATCATGCCCTGCCAGTCGGTTATTCCAGTTCTACGAAGGGTATAAAAAGGGTTATCCAATACGGCATTGCTTTTTAATACCGTCAATTGCCGGGGCGATTTCAGACCTATACCGGTAGCTTTCCATACCAATTCATTTGCCCCGTTGATACCGGGCAATATCAGTTGATAACCTGACGCAGGCTTACCACCGAACCATTGCCCGGAAATCTGATACTCACATCGAGTCCAGTCAAAAATAACGCTCAGATCGAAAGGTTGAAGTTCATCAGGCTCCAGCGCCTCTTCCTCCAACAATGCTTCACTGGCGAAATTCTCTTCATTAACATCATCCCATTCTTTGCCGCAAATCGTGATGTTACGAGAGACCGGATGCACAATTCCCGCTTCTACATTCCAGTTTGCCTCAGGTAAGCTGCTGCAACCCGGGTTGGTGAAATTCCAGGACCCCACGGCAAGTTGCGTACCGGTATTGCTTTTCGCCAGCCAGAGCTTGGCGTGGGTCATCAATGCCCTATCGTCCTTGGGCACTGGAGAGCGATACACGGTAAGCTTTTTATTTGTAATCATTGCCTGAATACTGTCACTCCATCGAGTGCGGATATAACGTCCCTCAACCAAATCCGGAACCAGTTCTACGAGCACTTCATGCCCAATATTGTCGATAAACCCTGCTAAATCCTCAGCAAGATAAGGCGACCAAACACTGAGTGTATGAATCTCACCGCCGTTTTTTAATGCATCTAGCAGTGTGCAACCAGCCAGACTGTGAATAAATGACCAATCAGGATCATCACCGAGAAACTTGCGACGGGTTGGGAAAAATTCTTCATCATTCAGACTGTTATCAATTGTGGTAAAAAATCGTTTTACCTGCTGGTATTGGGCATTACTTGCAACACAACGAAAATCCACAGTTTCTTGATTTCGCCCCCACCCACTAAGCGTAAGGTTGGCACTGCCCGCACCCACAATAATCTTTCTGTAGTGATCTTCGAGATAAAATACTTTTGGGTGAAACAGCCCGCGCTCTTTATCCAGATAAGACTCTTCGCTTTGAGCCAGCTTACGCACCGACACCGGATATACCGCAATGGAGGTACGTTTCGGCTTTTCTTTCGCAATCATGCGCGGATCGCAGTAGATGCGGAAATCAATACCACTCTCATTCAGCGCACGCTGCAGACCTTCGTAATCCATACGACTAACGGGCGGGTCCATACCCAACACAGCAGGAAGTACCCACGTTTCAACAAAAGAGATATCCAGATTAAAGGTGGTGAGCCAGACACGTTTCAACATACCCATATCAGCAATTTGCTTTTTGAAGACATCTAACAGCTTCATGCAGAATGCCCCCATAAACCGTTCAGCAAATGTCTGAACTGTGGTAGATAATAACGGTTTACCCAGTCGCTATTCTGACGATCTTCGCGTAGCGAACATGGTGGTACCTGCAGCAAAATATCATCACCTTCAAGCAGGAGCCACGGGAACTGCCCCCTTGACTCCATTATCTTGTGATGATAATCCAGCAAGCCTCGAACCTGATCTTCCAGCGACGGCATACAGGCCAGTGCTAATAGTTGCTGAAAACGTCTGGCGGGCGTACCGGAAAGCGAGGAAAGGAGCACATCATTTTCCAGAAGCTGAGCCGCCTTTTGTGGCAGATCAAGTTCCGTAAGACCGCGCGACTGCCAGAATTGACGAAATTCTGCCAAAGTCTGACTACTCTGTCGGCGTAAGCCTGAAAACATCAGGTCGATCAGGGATAAAAATGGCTCCGCCTGACTGATATGTTGTAACGCCCTGAGGTCACTTTCATTCATTTCAGGCATACTTTTCGCCTGATGCATGGCACGTTTGAAAACTTCAGCATCTGTAAGCTCTAACTCGTCCAAACGTTCCTGCTTGAGTACCCGATAAATAGCACCCGCTGCATATTTATCTAACCCCGTTCTTTGTAGCCAGAATATTCGCGAATAATCCCCGACCATTTTCGGGTCGCGGAATGCCTTTACATACGCCTTTTTTAGGCCGACAGGAATATCTTCGAAAAATGGGTTGAGGTCGCGCTTATGTGAGGCCTGCATTTTCAATTGCATGTAAGTCAATGCCGCTGCATGTAATTTTTTCAGCTCTGGTACATTCCGAATAAATGCCTCTGCTGCCTGCCACACTGGCTTGCTTTCCGGCAGATCATAGCGATAATCAGTAGAGAAAAAATGCATTTTCATCATTGGCGATTTATAGCGCCCATTGGTACCAAGAGCGATCTGATTAGTCAGTAACTCACTACTTTTCTCATGACCAAAAAATATCTGAGGATTTTTATTTGCAGCGTTCCATTTAGATCTGGCTTTATTAATACCCTGCACACCAGTGAGAGTGACACCTCTTTTTTCAGCCGCCAGCATGGAGTAGATATAAATATTTTCCAAATGGATCAGACAGGCAACTCTAAACTCATGTAATTGCTTTTTGGGATACAGACCTTTCATCACGCCTGAAGTTTGCAGCTTTTCATCGACCAGTATCTGGCGCAATACGCTGTGATGCAGCAGATTCAGCGTATATTGCCGTACATCATTTGCGATAGAAGTAATACGGCTATGAAAGATGTCCTGCCCCCAGGACGACCAGATGACTAATTGCCCAAGCGGATCCACATTCAACTCACCCGTTAGCGAGTCATCGTATTCAGTCAGAAATTTCTCGATGTACATTTCGTTGCGTCAGTCGCTTATGCCCACAGGGCTAACAACACGCAATCAGTGCACTGCGAAAGCCCTTCCATGTTCCACTTTCTTTCCTGGCACTTACCAAATCAGCAAATCAGTGGCCGATATTGATGAGTGCTAAAATGCAGATAACCAGAAGCTGTAGCTTCTGGTTATCTGGCTGGATTACTCGCTTTCAGGCTCCAGTAAAAAACTAGGTTTACCGTAAGACGAAACAAACAATCCTTTTACCGCGCGCGTTGCAGCCACATGGAGCAACGCTCGTTCATTAAATAATGCATCGCGCTGTTCTACAGGGTCATCAGATGCAATTGCTTTGACTTCCGGCACAACACCATCGTTGATGCCCGCAAGAAACACATACTGGAACTCCAACCCCTTAATGCGGTGCATCGTTGCCATACGCACACCAGGGCGTTGATCACTATCACCACTATCCTGACCTAAATTATAGGTCTCGATTCCAGCATCATTCAGAGCAGAAGCATAACGCTCGTAAGCATGCTTCGTACGAGCGGTAATGCAGATATCCTGGGAACGGACATCATTGGCTAACAACGCCTGAATTTGCTTGATAATCGTCGCAGCCTCTTCTTTAAAATCTGAAGCATGAGTGATCATGGGTTTTTCACCATGAAGCAATGATAAATAATCGTTGCTGGCATCAGTTTCACCATCCAGGTTGTCAACCTTAACGCCGGTTAACAACCCGACAGCAAACTGTCGCGTCTCTTCTGTAGTCCGGTAGTTAATTTTCAGTTTTTTACTACGGCGCCCACGAACGTTAATCCCACACTGACCTAGAACGACTTTATTGCGGTAAATACGCTGATGTCCATCACCCACGATAAAGAGATCGTTAGGAGACTCTGGAACCAGGCTACGAATAAGGGTAAAGGCCGGTGCGCCTATATCCTGAGCTTCATCGACTACGATACTGCTATAAGGCAATTGCACCTGTTTTTCTTTAAACAGAATGATAGCCTCATGCATGGCATCTCCCATCTCTCGCAGTTTGGCTCGCGCCATTTGTGCCCGGAACTCTTCGAACACAGGCCAGATTTTCGCACGCTGAATACGGGATAACGCCGTGCCACGACCAATACGACTCACCTTCAGATATTCTTCACGGCTGTAAACCGCATTCGGCTGAACAACACGTTGCCACTCTTCAGAATAAAAGTTATCCGGTAATCCCAATTCAGCAGGAACTTGCTGCAAGGCATAGTTCCAGCATTTACGTCGCCCTTCATCGCTGTCATAGACCACGCGGAAATCATATCCATGGCGTTTAAGCTGCTCGCTCATCCAGGCATCAATGTTAACAACTTCAATACGCGCCATCTCCTCACGGCTACACAAACGCTGGAGGTTGGCGCGAATATCCGCCGCCAGGTTACGGGTGAAGGTTGTGAACAGAACTTTTTTACCGGGTTTATCGGCCAGGCGTTGGGATAACCAACGTGCACGATGCATCGCAACAACTGTTTTACCCGTGCCTGCACCACCTAACACTCGCACCGGACCATTTGCCGGAGACTCCACCAGTTTTCGCTGGCTCGGGTGCAGGAATACACGCCATTTTTCCAGTGGCGCATTGAGCATTTGCAGTAGCTCCTGTTCATTTTCAACGACATGGAAACGACGTTTACTTCTCTCAATTGCCTCAATAAAGTCGTTGGTATCAACAGGCTCATCACGGTGATCGTTAAACTCCTCCAGCACTTCCTGGTAATCCAGACCTTCTGCCAGCCAGTGTAGGGGCTCCCAGGCTTCTGCCGGCATCACGCTTTCCAGCTGATTCAGCCCTGTGGTATCCACAAGAGCCATCACCTGCTCAATAAACACAGGAGGAACACCCAGCGCGAGGATCTGCTCTGCCGTATACGCAGCAAAGAGTTTGGGTTTATCGACAACAGTCGGCTCGGGGGTAGGTTTGATATAGCTGGTATCAATCACCTGAATCGCACCGGTTACCGGGTGAATCGCACATTCGTGTCGCCGCGCCCAGTCGTAGGCTTCGTCGTGCTTATCCACCCACATCAGCATATACAGAGCACCCTGCTCAGGTTTCAGGACGATCCCCCGGTAGGTTTGGTCTATACGCACGGAATGCACATTATTGCTGCGTGCATCGTGGATCTTTTCGTAGTTCAGCCCATTACTCGTCGGATCCTGGCGGAACTTAGAGATGAATTCCTGGACCTTTTTTTGCTGCGCTTTAGGAATCCGCGCAAAAGCCCCCAGAAAACCATCAGAAAGTGCCACCTTTGGCGTTGGAATCGTCATTTGTCACCTCCGGACAGATGCTGCAATGTATTTTCGTCAATTGGCCCGAATGCAACGTGCCAACCTTTACTTGCGAATAAAGCAGTAAACTCCTGATTATCAATAATCAAGGCTTGCTTTTGTAATGGCCAGGCGAGATCGGCTTCTGCAATAATTTCGCCATCGTCATGCTGCAATTCATATCCAACCGTCGGTGCCGGTAGTGATAACGACTGAAGCAAAGCGATTTCTTCTGCGCCCAATAAGCCAAACTCAAGTATTTCTGCCCAGCTCTCGTCAGGCTGAATATCCACTACAACCGAAGTCTGCATTTTTACCGTTTCAGCCTCCTGCGGTAAATGAACCGCTTTACGGCTGGTAAATGTCATATCTGGCAGGAACTGCAGTAAATTCACCATCCACCAGAAACCGTTAAATCCGGCTTCATAGCCATCATCCTGGGAATAACGATCGTCAAAGCAAATATGCAGCCTCAACCAATTTCGCATTTGTTCAATGCTTGTCGTTGATTTAATGGCTTGTTGCGGTACAACAGCTGCCAGCTCAATGAACTGTTGTGATGAACTACAGCTATCCAGTAAACCACCAAATACAAAAGGTTCATCAGGCAAAAGTGCATTCAACCGATAAGCGGGAGCGTTCTCCTGCATTTCATAGGCGTACTTTTGTTTGGCTCCAGTATCCTGCGACTTTTTAGGATCCAGCCACACCCAGGCAAAGGCAGCGGCCATTTTCTGCCATAGCATAGTTTTATTACCGGGATCAGAGAGATAATCGAGTAGCAGTGCAAAACTGTTTCTCTCCCGGAATGAACCTTCAAGCGTAGCAAAGTTTGTATCATGGAACAGGTTATAAAACTTAGGCTGTTTCATATCCGGATTATG
The DNA here is from genome assembly GCF_000696575.1 of Siccibacter colletis. GTDB lineage: Bacteria > Pseudomonadota > Gammaproteobacteria > Enterobacterales > Enterobacteriaceae > Siccibacter > Siccibacter colletis. Next base: position 315,946 of record NZ_JMSQ01000001.1, read on the forward strand.
GCCAAGCCCCATAACATTCTGTACATGTTTAATGCCTTGTTCTTGAAGGTCAGCCCAGGTCAGTGTCCATACCCAAAAATTACCGCTGTCTTTAATCGCCTGCCGTTTTTGGACATCATCCGACACGCTATCTTTATGAAAAGCAAAACCATCCAGGAAAATTGCTACCGGTTTTATCTTTTCTGACTGCATCAGAGGGTAGAGCACATAATCTGGTCGGCTAAGGATGCCAACCCCTTCTTTAACCCCTAAATCAATCTGTGCTTTGAGATGCCAGCTCATCGCCGGTTCTGTACGGGTATTAATAATCCAGCCTGCATTCTGATGGGCATAACTCCGGCTCACGAGAAGATTTTTGTTATCCTGCAGGCAGTGAATGAACCGTTTTTCCAGTTCACTCCCCATCATGGCATCAAGCGAAATGTTTTTGATGGAATCAATAACGCGTATAGAAGCACTGGCCTTCAGGATTTTCGCCAGTAAGAGACGCGCCTGATCTCTTGATACATACTTCATACGCCCGCGGTCACGGTAAGCGTAAACACAGCGATAGCAGCCGTCTTTATGCGTATCATGGTTGCAGCTGCATTCCACTAGCGCCTTGTAGGCCAGCTCAAGTAATTTCAGAAGGTTGTCAGGTGTACGCATCAATTCTTTGAGTGAGCCAGTCCCCCCTGGTACGGTGTCGTAAATCACCAGATACTGACGCCAGGATTCGCCCTCATTTTCCGGCTCGCGATACACCACGCCTTTCAGATGATCCACGTTACCTTTGAAGTAATGTTTAAGCCCAAGCTGAATGGCTGCACCCAGGGAGGCTTCCACCACGCGATCGTTGCTGTAGCTGGTCACTGGCAGCAGGATACGCAATGCCTCAGATTCCAGTTGGCGATAAAGGTAGAGATAATCTTCAAACTTCGCTTTTTCGGGTTCAGCGCGATATTTACAGCTCAGGTCATGACGAGGTTCATGATCGCGAGGGCGCTGCACCATGCCGCAGCCGAGGCAAACTTTAAACCCGGTGCGTTTCTTTGCCTCTCCTGCGATCATCAGTTCATTGGCATCATCCGCCATTTTGCCAAAGTTGATATCTCGCAGAGTCACTTTGCTCAAAAACTCAAAGCCAAACGGGATTTCTCCTTCATCAATGGCATAAGCGGCCGATACATCCTCTTTTTCGAAGCTGACCAGCAGCTGTCGCTGGAAGAATGCCGGTTCTCGGCTATCGCTCTCATCACTGATCTGGCTGTCCCGGGCGCTTGAGCGGGCATAAACCTGGCGAAGCTTCAGTAACGTCGTTTTTTGTCCGGCATCAGCCCAACCTGGTGTGCCGCATTTAGGGCAGTATTTATGCTGATCGCCGGTCTGATCGATATTCTCGCTGTAGTTACAGTGGCTGCAAATACGCCAGTTTTCAGGCTCAGACAATTTAAGATCAATCTGTTCGATTTCAACTTTATGCCCGCCCGCATAGAAGTTATTCAACGGGGCCAGTTCAGCCAGCGCCGTTGATGCCGGACGTTCGTATTCGTAGGTCGTGTTCTGATACTCACGCGTCTCCCCACCGTCTTTACGCCGCCACAGCACAGAACGCAGCGTAATACCGGCCTCCGGGAAGGCATAGTTGGGAAGTAATCCTTCATCGGTGAGGAAATTAAGCGTTTGCTTGTTATTGATCTGGTTCACCAGGGCCATCAGCGCCTGACGTTCCGAAGTCAACTCGCGCATATCGCTGTCAAAGTTTTGATCGTGCGGATCGCTCTCCAGCTTGTCGATACTGCGCTTGAGTTTATCAATCCGGGAACGCAACGATTTGCGATCTTCCACCAGCAGTTTTAATGCTTGTTCGATACGTTGAACCAGAGAACGCTGCCCTGATGCCCCTTGCAAATATGACAGTAACTGTAGACGAGTGTCTTCCGTAAGATCCGGGAAGATGGACGAAAACTGCTGAGCAATATCCGCATGATGTTGTTCAACATAACGCAGGAAGTTATAAGGGAACCCAGACTTGTGTCCAAACTCCAGCTCGTCCAGCATCTGCTTCACGTTTTTGCTGATAGCAGATGCCGGGACGCCGGTTTTCACCCAGTTGTCCATGCAGAATGCGGCCAGCTGACGCTCCAGGATAGCCGTTGCGTTCAGGAACACACCAGGGGCCTGTACCTGCCCTTGCATCATCTCCAGAGGCTCTTCAAAGAAGAACTGATCGTGCGGGTTCCCCTCAGCCACCGTGATGTTAAGTGCATTGCCGTCTTTACGCCCGGCACGACCAGTACGCTGTAAGTAATTAGCCTGCGCGGGTGGAACAGAACAGAGTAATACCGTAGAAAGGTCACCCACATCGATACCCATCTCCAGCGTCGGTGTTGCCGAAAGCAGGTTTATATTCCATGGCTGTTTACCGCGGTAGAACGATTGTTCCGTAGCCTCACGATCTTCACGGCTCAGTAATCCGGTATGCTCTGCCCCCTGAACACGAGCGATGTCCATATTATCCCAGTGCCAGGTCACTGTATTTTCAGTTTCCTGATAGCGGCCTTCACAGCGCAGAGAAAGACATGGCGCGTTTCGCCAGTGCCACCCCTGATCGGCCGGTGCCCGAACAACCTCACGACAGCAAGAGCAGTTTAGCTGAACAACATCTCGGCTCACTACCAGCGCTGAAGGTACTAGCCCCCAAGCTTCTTTGCCTTTTGTGTCAAAGTCTTTTACCAACCCGGCCATTTTTAGTGTCGCAAACAGACGTCGTAAAACCGTCTCGGCCAGGCTGCTGATAAACAGATTATTGCCGTTGCTGAGCGTTCGGTTGATCCAATGCTGATACCAGCTGGGGTTGGATTTCGCACCAATCAGACGATGGAAGCCATTTATTTTTTCAAACGAGGCATAGGCCGGTTTACGCGTTTTCGGACCAATAGATGGCATATAGCGTGAAGTTCGCTCCTTCTGCGTCATCATAAAGGTCTTGCCCTCACGACGATAACTTTCGAAAGCCGGATGCAGAACAGCTCCCGCCTGCCGCTGATGCCAAAGAACGCCAATCACCAGGTGTGCCACCTGCTCAACGCTGACCCCAACCATTTCGTCACCCAGCTCTTCGACAAGCTGTTGGTGAAGCGTCGTTATCGCTGAATTGAAACGTGCAACATCAATTCCTGCAGCTGCGTAACCGGTGGCCTCCAGCGTACGTCCAATTCGTGCGCGTAGGGTAAATTCGCTGTATACCTCCCAGTCGAGACGAAGAGAAACCAGCTCCGGTAAATCGGAACTCTCTGCCAGCTGGCCTTCGTTCTTCAACGTCTGGTAATCGTTCATCCACTGCATGTTGGGCGCGATGAAGCTCGCGGCAAAATGAGCATCATCCGGTGAACGTTCACGCGTCTGCTGGCAGACACGTGTCGCAAAGGCATCCAACGGTAACGTTTCTTTTTCACCCAACACGCTGGCGATTTGTCCGCGTACCATCAACGGCCAGGTTCGGGCGGTAAAGAAACTGGCGCGGTGTGCGGCATCCTGTACCGAGTCAGAAAACGTAATCAGTTTTTTATGTTCGTTGAACTGGCTGCCATAAAGCTGATGGATCATCACCGCCGACAGGCTGGCTGCCTGTGACCCAAGAATCGAAATACCCTGTTTGCTGTTGCAGTACGGGCATTCGTTGGCAAATTCCAGCTCATCCTTACGCTCTTTGAGCATATCCGGGATAAGTACTTGTAGCAGACCAGTATGGCCACAATGCCCGCACTGCACGTTAGATTGCTGATTGAGCTTTAAACAGGAAGGGCACAGCTTCTGGTGAACACCGCTGACAGGTTTATCGTTGTTATCCGGGAAGGCCAGTACAATAGAACGGCCTTTTTCGAAGAACTGACGATAAATACCGTCCAGATCAGTTTCGAGTTGAACGCTCTGACCATGGCGCAGGCTCGCCCACCCGGTAGCATGGCAGTCACGACAGTGAATAACGGGAAGATAATGTTCGCGATCTTCCACCGCGACATCATCAGCAAAAACAAGCTCAGGTGTTTTTGACACGCTGGCAACCAGGCGGCGCATCTCGCGCAACCACAGCTGAGAACGTAGTTGCACAAAAGGCAGTACGGGCCTCGCTTTGTTCACCTGTAGGCGCTTTTCCCGATCTTCCTGTTTTTCTGGAACGTCCAGGCGCGCCTGGGCAATCAGTGCCAGAATGCTTTGCAGCACGCGGGTTGCATGCCCGGCGCTTTCCGCCAGCATCACCTGGAGATTTTCCAGGCACTGCTGTTCCGACAAAATTCCCCCCTGCAAATCCTCAAGGAGTACGTGCAGGATGCTGTGGCGACGTAACAATGAGCCCAACTCAATACGCTTTTCACGTCCGAGATCGCTGTCCAGATCGGCAGGTAATTGCAGTGAACTATTCGGGAACCACAGCGGAATTTGTCCGTTCAGATAATCTACCGGGCTGGCGTACGTTTGCGGATCCAGCGCTGCGCTGACATCCTGTCCCGGATACTGACTGTACTCGATGGTATAACCTTGCAGATACTCTGCCGCCGTGTAGCGATCTTCGCGAATAACCGCGTCATCGCTAAACGGCTGATCAAAGATCGTTTTTGCGTAATCGAGTAGTTGTCCCAGTTCGTCACCTACGGTAGCCGACGTCCCCACGCAGGCAAAACGCTTGTCATCAACCCCGATATGATGCTTTAAGCGGCGCACCAGACAGGCCAGATCCGACCCCTGCGCACCATCAAACGTATGCAGTTCATCCACCACCAGATAACGCAGTGACCCTGGCTGGTTATAGCGCCAGAGCTTCTGATCGCCGGGGCGCATCAGCAGGTAATCCAGCATCTTATAGTTAGTCAGCAGGATATCCGGTGGGTTCTCGCGCAGGGTATGTTTGCAGGTGATGACTTTATCTGCAGACATCTTTTTGCTGGGTTCGATTTCACTATCGCCGACAAACAGGCCGACGGTTACTTTGCCATGCAACTGCGGATCGCTGGCGATAGTTTTGGCGAAACGGCTGGCCTGATCGGTTGCCAGAGCGTTCATCGGGTAAATGATGATCGCTTTAACACCGGCCTCTGATGCCCCCGCACAATGGTTAAGCAGCGGGAACATAAAACATTCCGTTTTACCAGAACCCGTCCCGGTCGCCACCAGCGTCGGTTGAGGCATCTCGATACCCAGGCGCTGAAACGCCTGCGCCTGATGCGCGTGCGGTGGGAACGGCAGCGTCAGGTTAGGGAAGAAGTTCAGCGGTAAGTCACTTTTACGAAACGGCAGCTGAGCGGAAAGATACGGCCCTTTCAGCAGCGTTTCCGGCTGGGACAGAAATTGCTCCAGCATCGAGACGTTATTATTTTCTTCACCATTAAACAGCGGGCTGTTAAGCGGGAAGGCTGCCCGTAAAAAGGAAGCAACGCTGTCGGCAACCTGCCGACTGACAACAGAAGGCAGCATCAGGCGCTCTCCTTATCTTGTGCAAAGAATGACCAGGCAACTTTATAGTCGTCTTCACGGTCGGGTTTGATAAAAGGTGCCTGCCAGGTGACGGTTCGGCGCTCGCCTTCGTCGCTGCGGGTATAGTCATCAAAAGTGACGCTGACAGTGCCGGTTTGCAGATGCTTGACATCATCCCAGCCGATGGCTTGATCGGTGCAGTCGCCGCCAGTCCATTCAGGGCTGTCGACGTTAAAGACAAAACCATTTTTCAGGTCCGCTTTACGTGCGGTACGCGGCAGGCCGACGCCCACCAGCCCTTTGCTTGGGGTAAAAATAATGCGGCCGTTTTGATCGTACCAGGTGTCCGCTTCGTACTGGCGCATGACCGGGAACTGAACGCGATAGATGGTGAGCAGTTCTTCAAGAGTTAACCCTAGCGCCTGCGCCACCAGTACGTCGATTTCCACCAATGCCTGGCGGCGGCTGTAGTCGGAGCGTAAAGCGCAGTTACGCTGCCACTCAGGGGTCAGATTAGCGAAGAAATCTTGTGGAAGTTGCGGGAGATTGCGGCTCCAATATTCTTTTTTGAATTCAGTTATATAAACGGAGCTCCACAATTTTTTATAATGCTCTGTTATACTAGCCAAACTCATCGACCTTGCATGTAAAGATGCTCTAAACTTCTCATTATTTAATAATGGGAGTTGATTAACTAACGACTGATTTGCATGCCCCATTCCAGTACACTTGACTCTATAATCTACGACAATGGACAAAGACATTGAAAAGAAATCGAGCAAATCAGAGTTATTTTTAAAAATAGTACTTAGACAAGTATTAATATGGGAAATACCTGGAGGTATTATAGTTGCGATAAAAGTCCGCTCAGAAGTTGAACCAATCATTTCCCGATTAACAAATCTATAACTATTAGTCACAGGAAGAACATTACCATTCCAAGAAACTGTCGGAATTCGACTTAGAAAATCGGAATACTCACAATTAGGAATATAATTAACCCTAGGAATATAATTATCAGGAATGGTCATCAAATCAATAGAGTCATAGTCACTATTTAATTTGCATACGCTCCGTGGAGTTTTATAATAAGCATTACCCACAAAGAAATGCGGACCAGATAATATCCATTGAGAAACACCAGAAGGAAACTCTGTTTTCCTTTTAGTTGTACCATCTCTTTGAGCAAATGTTTCATCAAACATCACGGTAGAATAATAATCGCTTTTTATTGAAGATAGTTTTTTTGATTTAACATCAAATTTTCGTAGAACATCCAGTAATTGTACCGTATGTAAAGCTGGAAGCCTCGCATGCAGTTCCGGGGTTGAATTATCATCAAATATTCCCGCAAACAAACGTAACTCATCAATAGTAATTGTCAATACTCTTGATTTATGGGGGGATATATTCCAATTTATTTTCAGCTTTTCTCCATTGTAAGATTCTTCTTTGATGCCAGGGATCTCCCCTTGATTGTCATGCAACAAACTTGAATCTATCGTATGAACAGAGAACAAATTTGACATGTGCGTAAACGAAGGCGAATCTTGCAATGGGCCATAAATATTAATGCTAAATGTTGTTGCATGATGAACCTCGGGGAAAAGTCCTAATTCATTTTGAAATTGATAATGGTCCCGCAAACGGCCGTAAATTTTGGCGCGAAGATACCCCGCTTTGCTATCATCATAAACACCATCCGGGTGCAATAACCCTGAAACACCACGCTTCGAAATAAGCCGCCATGAAATTGGTAAAAAACATTTATACAAATTTGTTTTTTGCCCTAATAAGCATGAAAAATTTTGCTGACTATTAAGATAGTTCTGTAATCCAACAGCGGATTCAAACTCGCTCCGCCAAGCATCTTCTAGTCCATGGATCCGTGCAAAAGATTCCTCTCGCAGAGAGGATATATTGGCAGCGCTAAGATTGCTCAGTACAAGCTCAGGTTTATAATCTCCCAATATTCCGCTTTCTTCCCATACAACCTTCAGCCATGGCGGGTTTCCGAGCATCAGGTCAAAACCGCCGCGCTCGGCGAACAGATCGCAGAATTCCAGATCCCAATGGAAGAAACGATGTTGCTTCTTCAGCGCATCAACAATCGCCAGACGCGGCAAATGACGGAACAGCACATCGGTTTTCAGGCGACCTGCGCCGGAAAACAGCGAAGACTCTTCACGCACCATGCCCTCGTCGGCAAACAGATCGCCGGTAGCCTGTTCTGTACTTTCTATCACTCTTTCCGTGACGACAATACCGTCAAGCAGAGTCTCCATCTCCATCAGCCACATACCGCGATCCGGCAGTTCATCCGCTTTGTCGATTGGCCAGAACCATAGAGCACACCAGTAGTCCATCACCCAGCGCAGTTTCTGATAGCTACTGTTATCTTCAAGGCGACCGCTGAAGGTTTCATCTTTGCTACTTAAAGAAGAGCGAACTTGAGCCGTGCTTTCCGCAGGCCAAACCGGGTAATTGTCGGCGGTTTTCTGGCGCTCGGCTTTCAGCTGCTGACGGAACGTGTTCCAGAGTGCTTCCACTTTGCTACTGATGCGCTGCACATCGACAATCTCATGCGGTGCAAAGCTTTTGGTAAACTCTTTGCGCCAGCTATCCAGCGCTTTGAAATCATCCGGATAGCGCTGCTTAACGGTTTTGTCGCTGTAGTTGGCCATACCGCTGTCCGGCAGCAGGAAGTGGAAAATCTGCTTCTCTTCGCGCGGAATATTCATCGCCAGTTCAGCCGGTTCGCTGTTAAGCCAGCTCGGATCTTTCGCTTTTTTGTAGGTCAGCTCGCTCTTGTTGAACACCTGACGGCGTGCGCCCACCAACGAGTTGCCGCAGTGCAGCTGGTAGCCAAACCACGGTACAAATGCATCGCCGCTGATGGCGTTCAGCCACAGCGACACTTCCGCCAGCTCCACCGCCACCGGGTTTAAGTCCACGCCGAATACGTTGTTGTCGGCAATGTACATCTTCACCCGTTGCAGCTCCTGGGTGTAGCGATCCTGAGGAATACGGCGACCTTCCGCCTGCTGTTTGTGGAACAGGTAAGCTTCCGCCAGCTGGTTGATGGCTTCGTTAAGGAACGCTGCGCTGCCCATCGCCGGTTCGCACACGGTGAGGTTTAATATGGCGTCGGCTTTGGCGTGCGGATCGGTAATCGGATCAATTTGCTCTTTAAACAGCTCTTTCAGGGCATATTTGACTAACGAGCGGGTCAGCACTTCCGGGGTGTAGTAAGAGGCGGATTTTTCGCGGTCACGCCCGGCCATGCGATAGATAAAGCTGCCTTTACGGTGAATACGCAGGCTGCCGTCTTTTTCGTAGACCTTCTCGTCGTCGTGGTATTTGCCGATCTCGTCTTTGCTGACGAAGTAGCCTGTCTCCAGCTCGTTAAACTCTTCTCCGGCTTTTTTGACCTCGTAGAGGTCATCACTGGCAAAGAACCCTCGGTAAGAGAGCAGCGCTTCATACACTGCACCTAACTGGTTGATACCCAATTGGCGATAGGAGATACGCCCCCGGCGATTAAAACGTCCTTTACCCGGGCGGCTTAACGACATCGCCTGAATAATTTGTTGCAGGGTTTCGTTGCGGAACACCACACGGTTAAGAATACGGGTGTTATTCGCTTCAAAAAGATGACTTTCCAGACGCGGCACGCTGAACTGATGGCTGTGAATAGTGATCCGGTCGCCGCTCTCCAGGTCGCTCTGCATTTTCACGCCGCCGCTGTAGCCGTCACGCACCAGTTTGAACAGCATATTCAGGCTATCGTGGAAGTAGCGCCCATTGCGATCTTCTTCGCTGGTCAGCGGGATCATCTCCAGATCGCGCAGCGTTTCCAAGCTGTAGCCCTGTAGATAAGTTTTGGCGGTCATCGGCGCATAGCCTAGTTCCGGGCGCGCTTCGATATAGAACAGGAACAACAGACGATACATATACCGCAGGCATTCGCGGCTCAACTCATCCGGGTTAATAGCACGTTTCCCGGTATAATAAGCCAGCTCGTTGTCGATGAGATAACGCATCGCTTCATTACCCAACAGCTCAATGCTCTCACGCAGGGCATATTTCAGATCTTCCGACACGCCAAACGCATGTTTGTGCGAATTGTCATCCAGCGAATCGAGGTACGGCGCACCGCTGCCTGGCAACAGCGAATCTTTGTGTAGCAATACCGACGTGGCTTTCAACGTATCCGTTTCACGACGGCTTAAAATTTCTTCAAAGTCAAAGCGCAGCAGGCGGTTTTGCGCCCACTTAGTACGATCCAGCAATAACAGCTGGCGGTTACCGAGCAACAGCACAAAACGCGGTGGTTCATTTTGCGTGAAGACCGCCGTGGAGAGCAGATCCTGCCAGCTACGGTATTCGCCGTTCGCTTTTTTACGCAGACTGTCGCGCTTATGTTTATCGGTATCTGCCGGGAACTGCGCAGTCAGCAGCGACAGCGCCAGCGGATCCAGCGTTCCTTCATCCTGATCATGTGCTTCAACAATCCACAGCCACGGACTACCGTCGGTACTATTGTAACGAGCCAACACTGGCAAAGGCGTATCGTCATCCAGCATCTGTATGTGCGGATTGAGTTCATAACCCAATGCCTTTAATAGCGGCTGCCAGCGAGTGCGCTGATCGGCAAGACGCTGCGGGATCTGGCGCTGTTTTTCATGATCAGTGAGTCTACGGAAAAACTCTGTCGCCAGGCTGTTAAGCTGGTTCCACGGCGCGCGGTAACCCGCCTCAACCTCTTTGCCCTGTTCACGGGCAGCGCGTTCAGCTTCGCGAGCGGCATTTTCCTGCTCAATCCAGGGCTCCAGAACATCGCGGATGTCGCTGGTAAAGACTTCGCCCAGATAATGGTTGGAGTAAAATTCGTTTTCGTTATTAATACCGACCAGCGCCATAATTAGCCCTCCGCTCCGGTGATTACAGCAATAACCTGAATGTAGGGCTCTTTTTCGGTGGTCATGGTGTCCTCAATCCATTGGATATAGCTGTCAAAATTGTGTTCGATTTCGCGCTGACGTTGTTCTTTGCGGCTCTTTTTCACTGAAAGCTGCTGTTTATTATCGGCAAAATCCAGTTCCAGTTGGCTCAGCTGACGCCCACGCAGAACGTCCAGCTTTTGCAGATGTTCACTGAGTTGCTGATTGATATGCTCCTCAAAAGCATTTCGATCGTGAACAAACACATCCCGCGCATGGGCGATTGCCGCTTCCAGCAGAACCTGCTGGCGTTGGTGGTTACGATCTTTACCACCACTGTTAGTCAATTTGCTTCTCAATTGCGGATGTCGTTTCAGAAACTCAGCAAAAGGCAGGCTACCGCTTAACGTTTCGTGGTTAAAGCTCACCACCAGCCACGGATTCACCATCGGGTGCGACTTACGGTTCGGGAACAGCCCGGAAAGGATGAAGTGATCTTCATCAGGCTCAAACAGGTGCGGCAGGCGCATCACCGGAGCCTGGTGGCGACCAAAGGCGGACTGAATTTTGTCGTCTAACCACTGCACGACCGGGTTAATTTGCCAGAGATACTGCACATCGGGCCAGGCATGTTGCTCACCACGCGCACGCGAAATTGATTCCGTGATAACGGTTTTGTCCTGGCTTAGATAAAGCTGCCAGTTTTCCGGCGCAATTTCCAGCGGTAACTGGTTAAAGCGACGGCGTAACTCCTCCGGTGCGACCAGCGATAAGGTGTTATCAGGTAAGGTATCGTATTGCACGGTCTGACCGCTGGCCTTCAGATAGCCCAGCGCTTTTTCGCAGTATGCCTGCTCATTAGCAAACAGGCTAATGTCGCTTTCGGTCACGGCTGAGGCATCGTTGGACACTGCGCTGCAGATTTCGCCAAACAGGTCGTTTCCAGTATTTTCAGTGACATTGCTATTCAACAGATCATCGAACAGGCTGGCACCATCGTCCTGCATCATGAATTCAGCAACCTGCTCTTCTTCCTCTTCCTGCGTAAATTTGCCAGTAAATTCGGAGCTGTCACCGATATTCTTCTGCGCCTGTTCGTCTTTATTGATCAGCACTTCCAACACACGCATATCACCGTTGATCTGCGGTTCACTGGCTTCAGTCAGCAAGTAACGGATCTGTGGCTGGTGTTTTTGTCCGTAGCGGTCAATACGTCCGTTACGCTGCTGGAATACCATCAGCGACCACGGAATATCGAAGTGAATCATTTTATGGCTGAGGTGATGCAGGTTGATACCTTCAGACGCCACATCCGAGCAGATGAGCAGGCGTAGCGGAGACTGGGTTTTGCCAAACGCTTCGACGGTTTCCATCAGAACTGTATCGCCCTGATCGCCTCGCAACGTGGCAATTTGATCGTCTTTCAGCTTGAGATCGGAACGCAGTTGCTGCCCAAGGAACTCGAGCGTTTTGATACTCTCGGTAAAGATCACCAAACGATCTTCTGTGTTATTCGCTTTCCAGCGGAGATCGTTACGGATGGTCTCCAGCAACAACTGATACTTGCTGAACTGACTGGCATCAATATTATTGAGCGCCAGCAGCAGTGACTCTAATTCGTTAATCTGGCTCTGACTGTTTATTTCTTTGCGGTTCTCAAGCCGCTTCAGGCGGTTAGCCACCACGCTGGCACATGCCATTGGACTTGAGAACAACGCTTTTTCGAGCGCAATTTTGAACAGGCGGCCTTTGTTTGATTGCGAGTCTTCATCATCGTCGTCACGGAACTGGCTCTCAACCAGCCGACGATAAGCTTCTTCTTCGGCCCCGGTTGCCGGGTGCGTGAGTTTGACGATATTACGTTCCGGAAACTCGCCAGCCATCTGATCTTTCACGTCTTTTTTGAAGCGACGCACAACCAGATTTTTATCGGCAAAATCGGCGTATTCATACTCTTTCGGATTAGCAATGGCCGTCGGGTCGAGCATATTCATCAGGCTGGCAAAACTTTCAGCCTTACCGTCATGCGGCGTGGCCGAGAGCATAATCAGCGTATCGCTGCGTCCGGCAAGCAATTTTGCCAGTTTGCTGCGCAAGGAGCTGGTCCCACGTTCAGCGACGTTATGCGCTTCATCGATAACAATAATATCCCACCAGGCATTTTCCAGGTGGTGGCGATATTCGATGTCCTGTTTCAGAGTATCGATGGAGATAATGGTCTTATCGAAATAGTGAAACGGGTTGTGGTTGGTTGGGATACGGTTACGCACCTTTTGTAAACCAGCGGAATCAAGCCGCGTCAACGGAATAGCAAAACGGCTCCAGAACTCTTTCTGGAATTGCGTGAGCATGGATTTAACCGCCAGCACCAGAATGCGTTTGCCACGTCCGCGGCGAATCAGCTCTGAAACCAAGATACCGGCTTCCAGCGTTTTACCCAGCCCTACCGCATCAGCAATTAATATCCGCTGGCGCGGCTGCGCCAGTGCCATGCGCGTGGGATCGAGCTGAAAGGGCATGGAATCCATCGCAGCCTGATGTCCAAAATGGACTTTGCTGTCAGTCGGGACGCGTTGGCGTAGCTGGCTCTCTATGTACAATTGAGCCGCCTGGTAATTGGCTGACTCATCTTCCACCAGATTTGTTTTTGCTGGATCAAGAATCTCGACTTTTTGCTCCAGCTTTGTCAGAAATAGCCCTTCTTTACCGCGTACCAGCTCCGAAATTCCATCACAGGTCAGCAGGTGACCACCATCTCCGCTGTCATCCGCCCGGCGAATGCGCCACTCTGCATCACGAATAACCACCCGCATCCCAGGTGCATAATTTTGCTTATTCATCGGTTTTTCTGTCTGTATGAGGCAGTGGCGGTAACACTATCCCGAGCGATGTGGTGCGGCACACTGCGATAAAAAAGAGGGCCTTAAAGATAACATGAAGGGCAGCGTCAGGGGGATAAAATGGAATGTAATGCGCAGAAATCACGCATAAATTTCAAACAACGATAGTTAAAAAGTGAGCTGGGTCAACTCCCCCACACTGAGTCGGTGGGGGAGAATTCGTTTAGCCTGCGATGATATAACTCTTCAATCCATTATCCGGGGCTATAACCAATGCCCGGCATGTTGCCAGGCGCTCGACCTGATTCGGTATTCGTCCTGAAAAATCGAAGAATGTGTCACCTGTACAACGCCAGTAACTCAGTCCCATATCGAGCAACACATAATGTTCACTGCCATCGCTGAAGGTCACGGTCAGTTCACGTCCGTGATCGGTGTTCTGATTATCTCCTGCTAACCATGAGATTTTCCCTGACCAGGCTGGCCCAAGGTAGCCCTCTTCCAGCAACGTGGTCATAACTTGCTGGCGATCCTGCTCATCAAGCCATGCGTTATAGAGTGAATCGTGTTGGCGAGAACTGTACTCTAACTTTTTAACTGAAACAGTGAGTTCGGCACGTTCTGCCAGCCCCTGTTCAACCAATTCCGTCAAAATTTCACCTAACAAACGTACAGTAAATGGGCTATTGAGATAACGATCACTATAATGGACGTGAGTAATTTCGCGTCCATTAGTAAAAACCTTCTTCCAGCCAGCATGCTGCTGAGCTATCAGTGCCCAGAAACGCGAACCAAAACCTTCCACCTGACCGTCAAGTTGTTGGCTGAGATTGATGCGTACCGCCCCGGCGGGCAATGCTGGCAGTAAGTCTTCTGCACTCAAAGTCTGACCCGAGAATGTTTTTCTGGACGCCCCTTTAATCGTCACTACCGGCGATGCCGAGCTTTGTCCCCATAATTCACCGGGCGAAACGGTGGCACTGTCGGCAGCGGCCCACTGTTGGGTTTGCCCCTCACGAGTGACCTGTGCCAGTAAGTGCCCATTCCCTTGCACAAGTTGCGCAGTGTCTATAGATTTCACTTGCAAGCATTCACCCGGTATCGCCGCTAGCGCGGAAAGCTGATGTCTGGTGCTATCAGCTAAGTTTTCCAGCTGCGTGGCAATCAGCAACTCAACATTGCCCCCAGAGGAAGCAAACTGGAGTAACTCTTTAAATAATGGCCATTGCGCAAAACTCCACTGTTCCTGCGACCCAGCAAGAACCAACGAGCAAGAATCATAAACCTCGCTGTTCAGGCATTGCGCAATACGCAAACTGAGTGGGTTGGTTTCAACCCGACTACTTTCTCCGAAGTACTGATATTCTGGCGCGAGATTAAGCCGCTGTAGACGAAGATTAGTGAGCAGGGTTAATGCCTGGTGACGATCTAATTTGCCGACATAATGCTGACTGTCGTAGCTGAGCAAGCAGTGGTGGCAGAATTTATCACAGCTGCAATCGAGCAATTTTCTGGCGTAATTAAAGACATCCGACCAATTATCGATCAATTGCACTGCATAACCCGCACCACCAGCATTATTATCGTAAATAAAGATAGAATATCCAGTGAAGCCATCGATATCGCGCGCTTGCTGTGTCGTCACGCCCAGCTCAGTATTTTCGATACCCAATTTATGCGCTAATCCTTCACGCAAAGCAACCGCAAGGGAACGCGCGGCAACATCATCCCTGATCAGTAAGCCACTATCATCACTGAGTTGCAGCTCAACCATATCTGTACGGCTGCTATATCCCAACCACAGATCTTTATGAACATGACCGTGGCACAATTTATTGTTCCCCTGCCGATCATTACTACCGCCTCTCAACAGGTAGTGTGTATTTTCCTTCTCCGGGTTCTTTAGATTCTCCGGAGTACGCTGGGGCTGGGTTTGAGATTCTGCCCGGCCACAGGAAAGACAAATTGCGTAGCCATGACCAAATTCACCCTCACTAAAGTGGAACAATTCCCCGCTATGACTAAAACGGTAACGTCCGAGTCCAGCATCGGGTAAGGAGACCCATACCGAAGAAGGTACAAGAACACGAGGATCTTTCCAGGGAAGTTGCGCAGGCATGGATACATCATTATGTGCCTGATAACGAATGTCTGTCGCGAAACCGACAGGCTGTAAATGCCGCTTCACATCAAGCTGCTGTATATCTGCCTTGCAGTGGCAACATTCGACAGGCCGGGTGGCGCTGGTCGCTCCCGCGCCGCATTTACGGCAATGCCAGAACCACGGAATATGATGATCGCCAGACAGCTCCTGCCCGCTGGCAAGTACTTTACCAAGCATAATACCCGAGGAACGATATACTTTTCCGCCCAATACCACATCAGCACCAGGAGCATATTCACGTAATGCTGTGGGCAGGTCACGGCTGGGCAGTTTTTCAATGCGGCGAGAAAAGTTTTCTCCCCCTTCATTAGGGTCAGCCTGAGTGGCTTTTATTGCGCGACGTCTTTCCAGTTCATCCGCAGTCAGATAATTGAAATTGACCACGCCAACCGGGAAACCATGACCCGGCAGGAACGCTTCACTGATGAGTTTAGAAAACAGATAAGCACCGCGATAATCACGAAGCTGATAAGTGATTGCTTTGCCTGCTGGCGTTTCTTCCCACGCGCTGTTATCTGCTTTCAACGCTTCGATGTTTTCCAACAGTATGGCAAGTTGGCTTCTCCAACGAGTATCAACCAGCTGCATCATCGTTTGCGTACGAGTCAAGAGCTGTGGCGGCGTCAATGACATCAGTACAGTTCCCTGGGTAAGGCGTTTAAGTTTATCCGCCAGCTGATCGGCCTGATGATTTAACCAATGGAGAAAACGAAGACACTGGCTCTCATCACCTTCAAAGAACCATTTACAACTCAGTTTTGTCGCATCAGGAACTTCAGCCCGTAAAAACGCACCTAAAACCAATGCGTTAACATGCCGCTGAACAATACTACTGCTACCAAAACGAACCCGTGGGGCACTCGCAACGGTGTTGAACGCCCAGAGAGGGTCTTTGAATACCTCCATTCCATGCGCGGTGTTTTTACATAACGTAATGGCGGCAGATGCGCTTTCACCGCGACGGCCAGCACGGCCAGCACGCTGCAAATAATTCGCCGGAGCCGGAGGAACGTTATTCATCGCGACCAAACTCATACCACCAATATCCACGCCCATTTCCATGGTCGTGGAACAGTTCAACACATTGACTTTCCCTGCTTTAAATTGTTTTTCATTAAACTGGTTCTTCTCTGGTGTTCGCTGCGCTGAGTGTTCCTCCAGACGATACCAGCTATCTTTCAGGGCCAATCGATCACTGCGAGTAGACCATACCCCCTCCTCCCGAGCATGTTGAATGCGTTCATTACATTCCAGCCAGTTCAGGCGCTCTTCTCGCGCCATTTCTCCACCACCAGATAAACGCCAGTGACGCGCAGGAAGCTCAGGCATTTCAATCAATACAGCTTTTTCAGGTGCTATCTCTTTGCTACCTGGTAAATACGGAGAATAACCCAATAAAGTGACATCTAACGCACGGCGAGTATAGGGGCAACGCCAGACTTGCTTTGGACTGTAAAATTCAGCTTGTTGTTTAATGTCCAATTGATAACCCGATTCAAACTGACGCAGGCATGGTCGAATAGCTTCCCAGACCTCATTCATTAAGTAATTAACCAGCGCTTTCCAGTGAGCCTGCTCAGGCTGTATTGCCGGAAAGACAGCAATTAATAGCTTAATGACCCGGTTATAATGACGGTCGCGTATTTGTGGCCAAAGTTGATCACGTTTCTGCCCTTTGTATTTTTTATCTGGCCCCTGCAGCATTTTTACCGGGAAACGTGCTCCCATCCAGCGAGGGTACTCCTCGTTTTCGTAAAAAACGGCACTGTTTTCACGTATAAAGAAATCAAGGGTAATCTTCAATAAATTACGCCATTCCGGTAATTGCTTATCGGGGTCGGGTAATAATGTCTTCCAGTCCTGCGGGCAGGTTGTGACTTTATCAATAAATGGATAGTGAATGGCCACCAGCCCCAGACTTTCGAGGGTCCAAGCATTTTTAGGGCGGCGACCAAACTCACTGTATAAACAAAAATCAGCAAACTGTTGTTTAGTAAGCTCAAGTCCAGACAAGTCTTTAAAACTGCCTCTCATTCTGTCCGCAAGATCCACACTGCCAACAAGTTGTTCAGACAGAGTTTGCCACGACATGGTTTTCTTCTGCTGATTGCCTGAATTGACGAGGAGTATTTGCATTGCTTCAGCATGTTCCTGACTTAAGGAACTAACCATCGGCTCGATAATTCTAAGCGCCTGAACGTCTGCTGGGCTAAGCTTCTCATTCGAAACCATCGCTTTTCTCAGTGCGTCGATGGAATTTTTTAACGGAGGGATAGAAAACTGGGTAATAAAACTCTCTAACAATGCACAATGTGCCGGACTGAGCTTTACTGATGGCTCATTAATATTTGCCAGTTCCTGATAACAAAGGGTTCGTAACGTAGCTTTATCTGCGTCCTGCTGTAATCGGGCAGAGAT
Source organism: Siccibacter colletis (assembly GCF_000696575.1). Lineage (GTDB taxonomy): Bacteria > Pseudomonadota > Gammaproteobacteria > Enterobacterales > Enterobacteriaceae > Siccibacter > Siccibacter colletis. The sequence goes on from NZ_JMSQ01000001.1 coordinate 333,765, forward strand.
ACGGGCGGTTCCCTGACGTGAATCCGTAAAGGTGAGCAAACGTCGACCATTAAACGGTCCTAACTGCTCTTCTCTTGTTTGCGGTAAAGGCGAAAATTCAAGCAGAGTAGGAATAATTTCATTTAAAAAAAAGGGTGCACCGAGTCGAAGCGGACGGAACAAAGGATTATTTTTCCGTTGGGTGTCACCACAACAAACACAAGCAAAGGAATTATTGCGTCCCTCACCTCGAGATTCAGGTCTTAGCAGATTTATCTCATAGTGCTTTTGCGCCTCGCGGTCGATTTTACCCGCCGTCGCTTCCTCCAGTGAAATGATATATTTTTCACCATTGCTCGCTATAAGACGATCAAATTGGGAGTTATTTTCTAATTCGTTGTTATCTTCATCTTCAGAATAAACATCGAGATCAAGAGCAAACTCATCCTCTTCGGCAGCAGCAGGTTGCGCCACCAACCAGCTCGTTCCATCACCGCGCACTTCCTCCTTGGCAGACAAATAAGCTGAACCACACCCGGAGCAACGTAAGATTTCAAATACAGGCGCACCACATTCACAATATTGGCGTTGTTCAAACCATACCTGACCAAATGGCCAGTCACTCTCACCTAATTCACTCGCTTTATGTGCGCATTGTTTATTTGAACATGCCCATAGGCCCGCGAGTGTTCGGATAAACCCATGCATACGTAATGGCGTAAAAGCTAGTGAAAATTTAGATTCACCCTCTCGCGATTTCGCCATCAGATCGAGAAGCTGCAGCAGCTCACGGTGATTAATGTCTGGCCAGGTTCTTCTGGCAACATTGAGCAATTCACTCAAACGTACCGCCAGGCGTCCGGGGCGAGTTAACGCCTGACGCAATTGCTGGGCCACACGGTAATGGCACAGCTGTTGGTAAAGTTCCTGAGAACTTAGTGAGTTAAGAGGGTAATGCTGCCAACTTACTGATTTAGTGTATGATGGTGATTTTAAGGTGCTTGCGTGGCTTCCATTTCCATCAGATGTCCTTCCTGCTCCGCTACTGAAGGCGTGGTGCGTAACGGCAAAAGCACTGCCGGACATCAGCGCTATCTCTGCTCTCATTGCCGTAAAACATGGCAACTACAGTTCACTTACACCGCCTCTCAGCCCGGTACGCACCAGAAAATCATTGATATGGCCATGAATGGCGTCGGATGTCGCGCCAGTGCACGCATTATGGGCGTTGGCCTCAACACGGTTTTACGTCACTTAAAAAACTCAGGCCGCAGTCGGTAACCTCGCGCATACAACCGGGCAGTGATGGGATTGTCTGCGCTGAAATGGACGAACAGTGGGGCTACGTCGGTGCTAAATCACGTCAGCGCTGGCTGTTTTACGCGTATGACAGGATACGGAGGACGGTTGTGGCGCACGTCTTCGGTGAACGCACTCTGGCCACACTGGAGCGTCTTCTGAGCCTGCTGTCGGCCTTTGAGGTCGTGGTATGGATGACGGATGGCTGGCCGCTGTATGAACCCCGCCTGAAGGGAAAGCTGCACGTTATCAGCAAGCGTTACACTCAGCGCATTGAGCGACATAACCTGAATCTGAGACAACATCTGGCAAGGCTGGGACGGAAGTCACTGTCGTTCTCAAAATCGGTGGAGCTGCATGACAAGGTCATCGGGCATTATCTGAACATAAAACACTATCAGTAAGTTGGAGTCATTACCCGGTAATTGGACTGCCTGCAAATCTGTTCTTCTCTACTGGTATTCCGGTATGTATTCTGGTGCTGAAAAAATGTAAAAAACCTGACGACGTATTATTCATCAATGCTGCCGAATACTTCGATAAGGGTAAACGGCAGAATCAGATTTCGTCTGATCATATTAAAAAAATCATTGATACTTACAAGTTCCGTAAAGAAGAACCACGATACGCGCGTCGCGTTAGCATGGAAGAAATCGAAAAAAATGATTTTAATTTAAACATCTCACGCTATGTAAGTACGGCTGAGGCTGAAGAAGAAATCAAACTTTCTTCAGTACATGCTGAGTTGGTTTCTCTGGATAACCAGATAAAATCAGCAACTCAAAAACATAACGAATTTCTAAAAGAGTTAGGCTTACCTCTTTTACCGTAATTCGCGCCGTTTTATTTTCATGTTAATAAAATGCCCTTTTCATTGCGACAAGGGCATTAAAACTCATTGGTATTAATTATTACTACACCCAAACGATCTGTTCCCGTCATCAAAGATCTTGCTTTTCACTTTGGTGAGATAATCAATCCGGTTCAGTAAATCGCCGGGATAAATATCATTGAGAATATCATCACGGTTCAGGGTATATTTACCATTAGCAGGGTACTGCACCAAGTGCTGCCCCTCTTCGGGAGTCAGGTTTAATGCGCTACACCATGCTGATGTAATCATGGTTCTTAGCGTATCTTCATCCAGATTAAAATCCCCTAAGTGGTAGTAAGCATCCTTGTTCAGAAACAGAAATACGTGAAAATGACGCTTACCATTCTGGGTAAATTCCCTCACCCACGCATAGCGGAGCGTATTCGGGTGTACCCGTTTACCTTCTTTACGCTTGCGCTGTTCATCTGCTGCCAGTTTGGCTTTCAGTGAATTGGTAAATCTTGATATAGCTCCTGAATCAGTATTCGCGATACAGGAAATGGTATCACCATTATCCAGAATAACCGGGTCATGCAGATCCACGCGTATTGCCAGTGTACGTCCGTGTTCTTTAACAGCTTTATTAATAACTTCGATAATTCTTTCTTTGTATGACTTAACATGACTTCCATACTCGCTATCGTAGAGGTTCATAATAATTTATTCCTTGATAGATAGCAGTCATCGCATTACTGGTATGGCTATTAGTATGGTGGATATACAGATATTGTTAATGACAGTACAATATAATAACTATCCGACACTTAATTTCAGGCAAAGAATAGCCACAGCCTGCGATGACTGATTAAAAGTTACTCTGTAATTAGTTACAGTAATGACTGTTTAATAAAGTGATTATTCCGTCTTGTCTTTGCTCTGTTCGTTATATAAAACCATCGACAGGTTGTATGAAAATGGTTTTCCCTCTTTTCTCTGCCCGTATTTTATTTTGCGAATAAAGTGTACTGAGCAGTTCATTCACTTTACTCCGGTTCCTGAACCGATTCGGGCCATATTGCAGGATGGTTGTCTTCCTGATATACGGCACCACACACCTGTAGCAATAATCTTTTATCCACGAGTAAAGTTCGTCTGCTTCTGAACTTACCAGCAGCAACGTCTGGGGTTTAGAGAAAATTCTCACATACTCATCCACATACCAGGCGATTATATCTACTGCGGCTTCCACGGCAGTAAGGGATATTTCTCCTTCATCGCCGTTGAAGTAATGCAGCAGTGCGGCGATCCTCGCCATATTCTCCGCCATTTTAGAAGCATAATCCTTAAAATCAGACAGGAAGCCAATCAGCCCCATTTCTGACTCGACTTTGTTATAAAATTCGAGCCAGCGTTTTTCTGCTTCGGGAGAGAAACGCAGACACTGACGCTCATTTTCCTCATTTCTGGCAATGCTCTCGTTAACAATGTCTATCAGTCGTTGATGAAATACCGGCAGATGCTCACTTGAGACAACCGGACTGGTAATTTGTCTGTAGCCCTGTGTTGAACCCGGTTGACATATCAGACATCGGGCGAAGAATCCGATCCCTTTCGCGGCATCGCCTTTTCGTTCCAGATACCCTTTTTTAAACACATCAGGCTGAATCATCAGCCCCAGCGTCATTCTGGCATCTTTGATTAATTTATCTGGCTCGCTTTTTCTTTCCACGGGAAACATTGCGCCATCCCACATTTTATTGATGAAAGGCAGTTCATTCAGCGCGTAGCCGTTAAAAATGGTGCCAGCTTCATCAGACATAAGCCCGATGGACCGCCAGCGTCCACAGAGAGAGTCTTTCATCGCCGCAGGTGTGGCATCGTTGTATATCTGCCTGAACCTGACCGGTGCTTTCGGGGACGCGGCCAGTAGCTCTTTCAGCCGTTCATTCGTTGTGGAGTGATCTTTATTACGGCGAATATCGGATTTCAATTTTGACATCAGGGCTTTCTTTTCAATATTAAAAACCGTTTCTTCATTCCTCCAGACAACCAGGTCCTGGGTATATTTTTCAAACCATTCTTCTTCCAGTTGATACAATGGCTTCATCAGTAGTTTGTCCACAGTGCTTTTGCGTTCACCAGATTCCGCCAGAGTCAGTAAGAAAAGCGAGACCGGACTGCGCAGATTTTTCAGTCGGCACACATCAATCCGGTTCTGGCAGGCAAGTGAAATAACCCCCAGTACCGATGCGGCAATCAAAGCCTGAGGAGCCTGCGTGTGCTGTTCCACTTCATATACCGCATTTCTGATGATCTGCGGGAACACATGCACAGGGAAAGGACGACCACACAGCATAGATACCTCTTATTCAGTTAACGTTTAAAACGATTCCCCTCACATTGCTATTCCGCTATTAATGGAAGAAATAGCAGGATGAACACGGGGCATTTAAGGAAAAAACAAAAAAATAAATAAAAAAACCTAAGGTTAACGATAATTGATCCAACAAAGCAGGTCACTTAACAGCCATCCGCAGGATTTCAGGCCGATAGACTTACGCTGTGGAAACTTTCCAACCTGTTCCAGTTTCCACGCGGTAGAGCGGGAAATGGACGTGATACGCTGGCGTTCCCGTTCACGCACCAGACGATCACCATGCTCGCCGTAATCACGCAGGATTTTCAGGCGTTCTTCCGGGGTGGGGGTGATAAATGTTGTACTCATACTGCCTCCTTTGTTTCAGTGGGGGCAGTATGTCGCAGATGGGTAACTGAATGACAGCAGCGGACACCTTATTAAGGTGTTAGCGCTTATTGCGGGGATTAATGCGGTTGCTGTAATTCTCGATTCAACTGGCGTGCCCACTTATTGATGATTTTCCATCTTTAAAGTGGACGAAGCGCCATTATGGCGATTTATTACCAGCGGGAGAGGGTCTATTGATTTTCATTCTCAATACGTTTTATCCACTTAGCGATAGTGTCATCACTGAATGAGTCACTGAATCCATATTTTTTGGATGCCACAGTAAGCATCTCCGCCATTTTTGAAAAATTAACCTCACCATTGCCATCAAGATAATGCTCTTTCAGCATGACATACAGGGCTATTCTTTCTGGCCTAGAAATGCGGGTTTGTTTTTCTTTTTTCACGCCGGGCATGCTTTCTACACTTTGTGGTGACAATTCATTTGCATCAAAAAACAGTTCTGATTTATCTCGAAAAACTCCACTTGGAAATATCAAATAATCCCTATCATCTTTACCATATACCACAATCGCACCTGCAATATTATTATTTTCTCTGACAGTATCCATATCCGTTAGCACGTAATGGTCTTCAGCAAAACGAGTCACTGGCGTAGCCTTTACCCGCCAGTAACCATGTGCATGCCCATTGTAGGTATAACGACATATCCCCAAATCACCTTCCAGAAGTCGAGATTCAATTTCTGCATCTTTCTCCGGGTAAAACTGCCTTATTTTAAACTCTGGCATTTTTTCATGCTGATAATAATCCATGCCTGATTTAATTTTCCTCTCCCAATCTTTAAGAAGAAATTGGCCTCCACCAAGGTACCTGACGATCTGGCATGGCAAAGCATCCAACCGAATGTAGAGTGGAACTTTATGATCAAGCCAATCATTCAGTAAATTTTCAGACATGATATGGCACTTTTCAGATGCCATTGCCAAAGGGTAAAAATCGGGCCGCTTTAATGTCATTCGACTTGTCGTCCTGTGTGGCGCTTCGCTGCTTGCGCTATATGTGCTTTATATATTGATTTATATAACTGAAAAGTGGCATTCAGTCTATGCCTTGCAAGCAGCCCCGTTACCCTCTAAAATTTCCGGATTAACTTAAGAGAACACAGCATCATGAAGAAAACACCTGTAACAAAAGCCCAAATCTATCGTGCCGTTGCCAGCTCAACCGCGATCGAAACCGGTGTTTCTGTGCAAAAAATTGAGCAGCAACTGAAACAAAATCAGGCACAGGCGAAAGCCGTTGGCCTCGCCCGCTAGTCTGGCAAGATATCGTTCACCAGTTGTATCATGGGGCTGTAGTTCCCTGACACGCCTGCCTGTATTGCCTTGAAGTAAAACGCCTTGTGCTCATCCCACAGGCTGTAATCAAGTAAGCCCTTCCCTGCCAGAACCGACAGCACATCGCAAAGTAGCCGCGACAGACGCCCGTTACCTTCTCTGAAGGGGTGGATCAAAATAAACTCCACATGGCATACGGCCAGATAACTTATCAGCTCCAGACGAGCCAGGGATTTGAGTTCACCAGACCGAGAAAGAAACTGCTTCTCGAAGCCATCAAGCAGCAGCGGAATCCTGTCGGCAGCCGCAAACTGAAAACCATCCTTAGTCAGGTTAGCGTTACGTAGCCTCCCTGCCCAGTCGTACACATTCCCCAGCCATTGACGATGCCAGCCGCTGATATGTTCAAAAGCCAGCTCAGCAGGCGGCTGGCCTTCGATAAATAACTGCTCATAAAGCATCAACAACAAGCCAGACTCCAGCGCCTCCATTTCCTGCTCATCAACTATCCCCAATTTATTGGCAAGCACCAGGTCGTTAGAGCCTGGCTGATAACGCTCTTCCGCTGAATTAAGCTCATATTTTGACAACCCCTTACCTCCGCCCAAACAGGTTCACAACGTTGTTTTCCTGCTGCCGCTGATAGTTGTTAACCCGGTCTTCCCAGATCTCAAGCGCCCTACGCTTTTCAGGCAGGTAATCATAACGGTCATAATGTTTTGAGCTGACGTCATTCAGAGCATGGTTCTGAATACGGTCCCGGATCTCTTTGCTGATCCCCGCCTCCCCCATCAGCGTTTTACAGGTGCGGCGTAAATCTCGTGCGGTGAAAACTTTAAACTCAGGATTAAAGGCACGAAAATACATGATGGAACGCGCCAGGCTATCAGTACGTACCGGACGCTCACCGTTAGTTGATAGCGGGAAAATATAGGGACTGTTACTTTCCTTAGTCAGTTCTTTCACTGAGGCTAATTCCTGTAGCGCCGATTCAGTCAGCGGGATCAGGTGTTCGCGCTTGTTTTTCGATACATCGGCTATGACCAGTAACGTCTTTTGCTGCCAGTCAATCGCGCTCCACTGGCTGGCAATCATTTCAAACGGTCGCTGCCCACCAGCATAAACACAAAAGCGGATAAGATGCTGCATCAACGGTCCTACGTTGGTGGACTCTGCAAACCGCTCCATGACAAAACGAAGCTCTTCCAGCGTTAACCATGTATCACCCACTTTTTCCGCCGAAGACTGCTTCGGTATAGCCGAGACCGGGTTAACTTCAAGACCGAACGTGATACCCACACTGGTATTCATCGGATCGTTATCGGCTTTCAGACCGTAGTTAAATGCCGCCATCAGGTAGGAACGAATCCGGTTTGCATGGACCACAGCATCACGCTGGATAATGCCAGACAAGATTGTTTTGATCTGTAACGGCGTGACATCTTTCGCTTTGGTTTCGCGAGGAATGACCGAATAACACTCTTTTTCAAGACGCTTCAGCACATCGGCCCAGGTACGCTTGTTGTCGAGTTTCATCTTGTTAACATAGCCATGCACCAGTTCTTCAAACGATCCCTGCGAACGATGTAGCTGCATGATGTGCTGTTCGGCCAGGCGCTGTTGTTCAAGCTCTTGCTGGGGATCTTTTCCTTCAACAAGCCAGGCACCATACTTTTTCGCCAGATCATTGGCCGTCACCAGTTTCATCTCAGGCCAGATGCCCAACTGGATGAATTTCTCTTTCTTCCCTTTCTCAACGTAGTAACGGAAATAAAAAACCTTGCTACCTGAAGGCTGAACTTTGACGCCAAGCCTGCCGGTACCGCGCTGAGCGCTGTTGCTCCACACGTAGTACGACGTGCTTTTTGTCTTCAATCCGCGTATAGCAGTCTCGGTAAGATTAGCGGCCATGAGGTTACCTTTCTGAGGATAAGCGTTACCTGACCCAATGCCCATTTTGGGTCAGGTAATGGGTCAGGTAAGGATAGTACAATGAGGAAATAAGAGAACCAATCAGAAACAAAAATTACTTTGTAACTAGTTGATTATTAACAATTAAAAATACAAATAGAGGCAATGGCGAACAATTAGAAACATGCTGATTTTATGACTCATAATCGCTTGGTCGCTGGTTCAAACCCAGCAGGGGCCACCAAATAAAACAAGGGCTTACGTTAAAAACGTCAGCCCTTATTTTTTGCCAGGATATTTATAGGATATTTTGCACAGGTCACTATAGGTACTAATGGTGAACAAAATAAATTTTGTTATTTCGCGGGTGTAAAAAAATTACTAAGCGGGCCGTAGCCGCTTTTTAACCGCCTGGCGATTCTCTGCCCCCCTACCCCACGCGAACCGGAAACGTCCTCAACGCGCTCCAGACCGCACCACGCGTCGCTTTAACGCTATAACCAGCCATTTAACCTGAAACGGCTCGCTTCTATTTCCAGTTGGATCAATTGCAGGGCATTTCCGGTTAGCAAACACGTTTAAGCCGCGCCGCATCTGTATTCTGCACGAAACGGAACCGGAAACATCCCAAACAGAAAAATGCCAAAACGAGCTCCTTTTTGCAGGTGCGCGTCCCTTCTCTTACAACTCTCGTTTGGCTTTATTCATCATGAGTAGTCCCAGCATGCACCTTCAGTTCAAGTATTTAATTGAGGATGGTTTACAACTATCAGAATGATTTACTGAGCTCAATAGCATCTCTGATTTCTTCTGTCTGAGCAGGAAATTTCCCTTCAGCCTCAATACGTTCGAGTTTGTTCAGCAGCAACTCATCACCACCGAACATATATCCAACATCGCTTAGTTCAAGAACCAGGTAATGCCCATGCGAACTGGAAATAATATGGTTACGCAGGCTTAGTACCAGCGTCAGAAAATCTTCATCACTGGCAGAGTGTTGCGTGATCCAAGCTTTCAACGCTTCCTCGCCAGCAATATCCCTCCATGCCCATACAAAGCTTCTCAGTGATATCCCTACGGGAAGTTGAGACATACGTTTATCGCCATTTATACGCTTATAGAAATGACTCCGAACCTGTTCCAGCTCTTCGTTGGTTAGTATACGTTCCTGCTCTGGCAAAACCCGATTTCCGGCCAGTCCGTTTTGCCATAATAAATGGCGTATATAATCTGCAATCCAGAATAATGATTCTCCCTTAACTGTTAGGGACAAAAGAAGCTCAATTGCCTTATCACGATTAGCATCAAGCATTTGTTTCAGGAATCGATCGACAACCCGCTTTATATCCAGATCATGCGGGGAAAACCAGCGATTTCGCTGCCGATAACGAGCAATGATTTCATCTCCAAAATGAAAAAAGAAGGTCAGCATACCAGCACAATCATTCTCAGAACGCGTGTTAATCATTGGCCAGGTTAGCTGGCTCAGGATATGCTCAAACCAGGTACGGGAGGAGATACCGTTACTGTTGATACGCGACAGCAGCTCTTCAGCCAGAGCAGAATACGTTTCTGCAGAACTCGCCATATCGAAGAGATGATTAAAGTAGTCAGGTGGCAGAACATTCTGCGGAGAGGAAAAAGCAAAGTAATATCGCCAGTAAGCTCCACTTCCCAGCCGGCGTTTTGTCGTCATTTCCGCCTTTTCTTCATCCGGAATTTGTCCGAACAGGGACAAATTTTCGACGTTATATCCTGAGATACCTGGTATCAGTCTGCGCAGTGAAGTAGCTGACTTCGCTTGGGATGATTTAAAACGTGCGAGACATGCCCCGAGTTCTTCTGTCAGCGTCCTCTTTTCTTCCTCACTGACGCTGCCGTCACCAGACTCAACCACAGCCCGTTCTGTCAGGTACTCCTCTATCCAGTTGTACAACGCATTATGGGTAATATGAATGAGCTGCAGAAAGCACAGATCAGGCAGATAAACATAGTCACGGATTCCACTGTACCTAAAAGCCAGTCCGCTCAGTGCCAGCTGTACTTCACGCGGCGTCTTCAGACTGGCACCGTAGGTATCTGTCACCAGTGACAGGTCGCTGATAATGCTTTGATCCGGCTCAGTCCCATTGACTGACTGGTATAAACTTACGGCTCCGGCATGAAATTCACGCCTGAGATCAAAAGCTTCCGGACGCGGCAGCGAGAAGGAAATCTGGACAATCTTTTGTAAGTACAAGTCTCCGTCGGCCACGCCAAGTCCATTCTGAATGGCCTGAGCCAGCACGGCTCGGTCATAGCACATAAGGTAGCGAAAGCGTGGAAAATCAGCGACGGATTTGACCAGGCGAATGACCTCAATAGCCTGCGCCGGCTCCAGCCTGTCCAGGTCATCAAGTAGCACGATGAAGCTGAGATCGAGAGCAACAATTTTTTCCGCAATTTCTGTTCGTAATTCAGCCGTCGTTTTTCCTCTTCCCTTCAAGTCAGCTTCAGAAAGGGCTTTAAGTAACCCGTTGGTATTAGGTATTCCGGGGAACAATGCCGCAATCTCCGCTGCCGGAGCCAAATGGCGAGCTGTTGCCTGTGTATACCGCAGTACGTTGCCTGCGGTTTCTGTCAGTTGTTTTTTCTTCTTTAAGCTGCGACGTTGAATGGGTGAAAGGCGTCGTTCTTCTTCCCGGGCTATAATGGCGGCTACAGGAATGAGAAGGCTTTCAACTGTGCTGTTATTACCACCGTCAAGCCAGGGTGAAATGGAAAGTACAAACGTATTATCCTCCCGCTCTTCTTCCAGTTCGTTTCGAAGCAGGTTAAGTAAGCTGGTTTTCCCGGAACCCCATGAACCTTCAATGCCGATAACGGCACAGCCTTCTCTCCCTACTCCCATGACAGAACGGGCCAGTTGTTGCGCCACATGACGAAAGCCGTATCGATCCTCATCAGGATGGCTGACTGGCCTGTCCGGCATTACAGTGTCGGTCGGGTGTTTTTCTTTCATACTCAGAGGTCTCCGTATAGGTAGAGCAGTCCGATTAGAGCCTCCTTAAGGAAGCTCGCCTGAGATTTCATTGTGAGTTTTCCCAGCCCAGCATCTCAAACGCTTCAGGATAGAGTACATACAACGCGAGCAGGCCCAGCACTTCAATGAAGCTCAGCCACCCGTATGCCCTAAAAAGTCCTGACAGTTGGTCAGCCGTTACCTGCCTAAGGTAACAATGGGGTAAATTCGCCACGAAAAATCTTAAAGCCCCAGGCTTTTTTTAACTAGCTCACCCACTATCGGCCAAATAACTGGCTGTAAAGCACTCCATGCAGGGCCACATACCTTCTCTAACAGGCTCTTTGCTTCTTTAGCATTGCCTTCATTCGCTTCGTTAATGACCTTTTCAAGATCAGAGCGCTGCTGAGGGTTCACCACCTGTCCCTGACTCTCCAAAATAGAAATTAACTTAGCGACAATTTCTGAATCCGTCCCATTAGTGATGGCCATTGATTGATTAACTCTCTCACCTGCAGCAAGCTGAAGATTCTCGAACTGCCCACCAGAAATATGAATATTATTTACCACTCGCTGCACTCGCTGAGGTCGGTTAGGAGATTTACGCGATTCTTTGTAACCATTTTCGGTCAGATAAGCATACTCACGCTTACTCACAGAACCAATGAAGATCACCCCACTACCAAATGAGCTTGGATCAATAATTTCCATTGGCCCAGTTTTGATTAAACGAGCTTTCTCTAAATCTTTAAACGCTACCTCAAAATCTACTTTGGTAATGTCATCTACATTGCATACTGCGGTAGCCAGCGCTTCAATCTTGGGCCCAATATAACCATCTTTAAGATCCTGTGCACTCAACCCTCTATCGGTAAAATCTGCTAAAAGAGTACCCAGAATTTGTTTTGCTGCTTCATCTAATTGTCCGGCCATTTCTATTACCTTATGATTGATTAGTCATTGCAATAAATATGGTCTTTCCCTAAATAGCAACTAACGAACTTAACATTTTCAGTAACCTGTAAGCTAATTCACACTTTGAGTTTGCTCGCTCTGATAAGTACCGATGCACTCGGCTGCCAGCTTTGGAAGTCGTACACCAACGCTGGCGGTCCGGTACCACATTCTGGCCACTTTGGTACGGATCCTTTCTATCTGATAATCCGGCACCTGCGGGTAAGTTCGGTTGATGACCAGCGATAAACCGTCCAGAATTGGGGATATTTCTCCGGCCAGCCGGGAAAGCGTACAGATGCTAAACTCCGTGTCGATAATCTTCCCGTTCTTACGTTCGGTCTCCAACCCCTGCATATCAACTTGGGCATTAGTCAGTCGAATCCGTGCCTTAAGCAATTTCTCGTCGGTGAACTGGATGTTTCCATCTACAATACGCCAGGTAATTTTTTCATACTGCAGACTGATGCTTTCAACATGGTTCATTTTATCGTTACCCGCTAACTTCAGCAGTTAACATCGGTAATTTTACCATTAGCGCTGTCTACCGGCAGGTTAATTCCGTGACTTAATCCGATGATTTCTATACTTCCTTCACGATCCTGCACATCTACAGAACCTTTAATGTCTGCACCACCGTCATCTTTAAACCACATATATGGAGGGATTGGCATTTCATTTGCTCCTTATTTTTTTAACAAGTTTAATCACTGTTATATAAATAACTGCTGCCATAATGAGTACAGAGAAAAAATCAATGTAAAAGCAAGCATCGTAAATTGATTCTGCGTTTACATCACCACTCATAAACTGGGCGAGATTTCTTGCAAGATCGTGGCTTATATAAACCTCAGCGGGGCCAAGTGTCCGGGCGATAGCAAACGTGATAAAAATAAAAAATGCCACTTTGGCAACCCTACGGGCAAGTGTTTTTATAGTCACTGGCTACTACCTCAACCCAACCGCGAGCCATGAGGGACCGCATACAAGGAACCTGCACAGGCGTTGTATTCATCAACGCATTTCTGATTAGTGCATAATCTGAGTTATGAGCAATTGTTATACAACCCTCAGATGCAGTTCCCGGATGCAGCCTGAACAACCCCCGATGAACGCCATCAACCCATGCACCGTCATCAATCCCCCAGTCGTCCCTGTACAGGGCAAACCATTCATCACGCCCAAATGCAGCACCATGACGTATCTTATTCCATGCATCCTGTATTTCAGATTTTCTCTGTGAAAAGAATCCTCCAGAACCACGTTCCACAATCCAGTATTTACCCGGCGGCAAGGCCCATCACCTTTCATAGCCCCACATGCCCCTTTGTTCCGGTAAATTCCATTACCAGAAAACGCCATAAAAACCCCGACGCCATACAGATTTAAAGGGGAGTAATCTGCACCATTCAATAGCAGCTTTCCATTTAACGCCATAAATACTCTATATCCTTATAATGTATCAGGTTAATGGTACTGCTTTTCTGTTCTGTGCCCCAAAGTAAAATGTGATTTGTTGTGATATAAAACATCAACACATCCTTAAAATTTCTGCGCATTTACGTTGTAACGATTTAGTTTATGATAATTTCTGTTTCCCGCTCCGCCCGCAGCACCCCTGCCATCAAGCTATCATCAGTCCAGTATCATGTATCACTCCCCCTCAGCTATCTAATTTAATTATTTAAGCACGCCAGACATTCTTTATTTTTATGGTGGTTAATAATTCCACGCCATTTATTACATACTTACACTATCCACAGGCGTAACGTTTTTCCTGTCAAGTTAACAAGGAAGCGTTAAAAATGCCGTGGAATAAAAAAGCCGCAGTAAATTATGCACAGCTACACGCCCAGGGGAAAAGTACCCATTATTGCGCCAGATTCGTCTGCAACGCTGTCAACGCTGGTGGTATTCACCTGACCTGCGCAAATGCGAAAGACCTTGGGCGGCATCTCGCTGACGCCGGGTTCTATGAAACCCATGACCTGCTTCAGGCCGGTGATATTGCGGTTATTCAGGGTACGCAGCATCACCAATATGGTCACGTCTGTATATTTGATGGCCATCAGTGGATCAGCGATTTTCGTCAAAAGACGATGTACCCGGGCGTCGAATACCGCGCCTTAAAGCCTTCGTTTATTATTTATCGGCATGATTAATATGACTCGTATCGCCTGTCTTCTGCTTTTGGCTACTTCGACGGTAGCCGCCTCGGAGAATACTGCGCCGCAGGACGCTGCCGTTGAGTTTAATCGCTGGTATCTTAGCCAGGTTACTCAAAACATTGCCCCAGATTATGCCAACAATGTAATGCAAAAATACGTAACTACCGCAACGCTAGGAAAATTACGCCGCGTCAACGAACAGGAGCGCCAGTCGGGCGAACAGCTTTATGACGCCGATTTTTTTATTAAGTCGCAATATATCGGTGATGACTGGTCGAAAAATATAGCCGTTCTGTCCGCTGATGCCGATCCAGTTTGTTTCAACGTTCAGATTGCATTTGGAGCGAAGCAGGAGCATGTAGTGGCGGATTGTATGATTAAGGAAAACGAACTGTGGAAAATTCAGTCAGTGACAAATGTTAAATAAAAAAGAGCGTCTCCCGACGCTCTTTTTTATTTATATCCAGTTACATCCCGTTGCGCACCCCTGCGGCATCCGCGTTCTTCGCCTTCGCCACAATAAATCGTTCGACGGATTCCATTGTCACAAAGGTGCAACTGCAGTTTACATTGGTGCACTGGTGATAGCGCTCTTTGGTATTTTCACTTAAATAACGGCTGGTTCTGGCGTGTGCAGAAGAACGGCACTGCGGGCAATGAAACATATTTTCTCTCCCTCGGTGAGCTGATGGAAATAATTATCCCACCGTTTTTCGCCATCCAGAAACGTTATTCACCCTTCGCTAATACTTTCCTCATATTCAATATTATCCAGTAATGCTTCCAGCACCACCTTCGTGGTAAAGCCGCGATCGCTCAGGCTGTGCTCGATATTTTTGATGGTCCAGGTCTGGGCATCTATCACGCGCTTGAAGCCGCTGACCGTTACCGGCGTTTCCGGATAGAGGTCGGCGCGGCCCATCGCCAGGTTGATGCTGAACGTGGCGGCAGAGCGCTGCAGCGCGTCCCACTTCGCTTTGGCGGCGCGCACCGCCTCCTCTTTGCTGTTAAAGCTGTCGGTGAGGACAAAAGCGTTAGCCGGCTCGCCCATAATGTAATCTTCGCGTTTGCCCTGCCCGTCCGGCAGCGGTGCCTGCGCGCGCGGATGCGCGACGCTGGCAGCGGGTGCCGCTGTCGGCTTGCGCTGCAGGGTAACGCTGCTCGCCTGCGACTCGGGTGCGGCGGTATTGAGCCAGCTGGCGATAACGCCGGTATAGGCCATGCGGTCGGCAATGGTGAAGGCGTGGCTGTCGCCGGCGCGGCGCGTGATAGACAGCGGCGCGATTGATTGCCCGCTTACCGTGGTTCCCCGCCCCGGCTGCAGGAACAGCACGCTGCCGTTTTTTATCGTTGCCTCGGCGCCATTTTTTCCGGCCAGCCGGGTGAGAAAGGCGATGTCAGACTCCATCGACTGGTCGATATGCGCGATAGCGATATCCGCCAGCGCCGACGCCACCGCCGATTTCAGCCCGTTGCGCGCGGCCACCAGCCCCACCAGCGCACTGAGCGTGGTGTTGTGATAAGAGGCTTCGCGCTTGACGTTAAGCGACCCGCGAAAATCAGCGCTGTGGGCTTTAATCGAGACCCGGTCCGGCGCGCCGCTGAAGGTCACACCATCCACGGTAAAGGTGCCTTTATCAATCAGGCCACTTCCCTTCCAGCCCAGCGACAGAGCCAGCACCGCCCCCCTGGCCGGTAGCTCAACCATGCCGTCGCTGTCATCAATCTCCAGCGTCAGCGTATCGGCGTCAAAGGCCCGGTTGTCGGTCAGGGTCAGGCTTATCAGGCGCTCGCTGACGTTGCGGGTAATGTCTTTCCCGGAGAGCGTCAGCGTGAAATCCGGTGCCAGCGCGGCTCCGGCATCGGCCAGCGTCAGGTCAATCACAGCACGCCTCCCGTTACCGTCGTGACCATCCCTTTCGCCTTACCGATCATCTCTTCGGCCTGCTGCTGCAGATCGCCAAGCTGGGCGCTGAACGGCGGGTCGACGCGGATCAGCGACACCGTAAAGTCGGTTTTGCGGGCGCTGCCGTTGCTCATCAGCTCTGAACCGTTCTCGGTAACCTTATCAATCACGTACAGGCCATAGATAAAACCGCTGCCGTCAATCAGCGGCCACGCCCGCCCCTGCTCCGCCATCAGGCGCAGCGCGGACAGCGACAGCGTGCTGCCGGTCAGCTCCGGATAAAGCGCACCGCTCAGGACGATGGTCTCCGCGTCCGGTCCCAGATACTGATAACCGGCGCGGTTGCCGACGCGACTGCCGGACGGCCAGCGATAGCCCACGGTGCGCTGCGCGCTTTGCAGGGGCAGCGTGCGGGGCATAAACACAAACATGCCTAACGCGAACATCATGATCCCATCTCCTTACACGTCATATTGCATACTGGCCTGCTTACGCATCTGGCGCTGCTGTTCATAGCGCTCCAGTTCGCTACGTATGCTCTGCACCACGTCAGCGGTGGTCAGGCCGGTGCCGGATACGTTGATGTTGTAGCTGTGCTGGCTCTGGTCAACGCTGGTACGGCTGGTCGGGGCCGTCGCCGCCTGGTAGCGGGTATAGCCCTTCATCTCACCGGTGGGCGTCAGATAAGATACCGGCGCCGGGGCACCGACCTTGTCCGCCGCCTCCTCAATCGCGCCGGACTCTTTTTTGACCACGCCCAGCTTCTCCAGCACCCAGCCAATGCCGCTGCGCAGGGTGTTAAAGGCCTTAAGCGGGGGCAGCAGCGCATCCGCCAACGACTGACCAAACAGCACACCAACATCCCGGAAGCTGTTCAGCGCCTCTTTACTCATCTGTACCGGTTCCAGCAGATCGGACAGCCACTGCCAGATGCCGCCGATGGCCTCCCCCACTTTGCCGAACAGCGCAATCTGCGGGCCAAACGCCGCCTGCACGCCTTCCCAGATGCCGGTGAAAAGCCCACCGAGGAAGGCGCTGACCGGCTCCCAGTATTTGTACAGCAGCAGCGCGACGCCGACGATGGCGGCACCAATGGCCACTACCGGCAGGGAGATCGCGCCGATGGCCGTCGCCATGATGCCCCCGGCAATGCTGAACACCGTGCCGAGGGTGCCCGCCGCGGCAATGATGATGTTGATACCGGTCATCACCGGCCACACCACCGCGCCCATCGCGCCGATAAACCCGGCCACGCCCACGACCGCCGCAGCGATAATGGCGAGGGTGCTGGTCAGGGTCTGATTGTCGGCGATCCATGTCCCCAGGCTCTGTAACCAGCCGGTGGCGGTCTGCACCAGTTTGCGCAGGGACGACTCCTGCCCGGCAAAAATGTCGATGCTGATGGACTCGTAAGCCGCTTTGAGCTGCGCGATATCCCCCCCGAGGCTGTCCGGGGCCGCGCTGACCCCTGGCGCGGCGGCAGTGGGATAGCGGGCTTGCAGCTGGCTCAGGGTGCCGTTGTTAACCGCGGCCATCACCACGCCGGCGTTGGTCGCCTGCGAGTCGTGGTTGGACAGGGTCATGCTGCGCACCAGCGGCATCAGCGTTGCGATCGCGGCGGCATCGCTTCCCCCCTGCGCCATCACCAGCTGCGCGCTGGTCGCGTCGGCGGCGGTGGTTGCCCCGGAGGTGCGGGCCTGCTCGCGCAGGGTGCGGAGTTCCGGCGCATCCTGAGCAAGGCCCAGCTCAGCCTGCAGTGCAGCCTGCTTCTCGGTGAAGTCATAACCGGGTTTCAGCAGTGCGGTACCGGCGGTCACTCCGGCCGACACCACTTTCATGCCGGTATCGCTCACGCCGCTGATACGCTCCGCCCGGGCCTGGCCAGCCTGATAGCGCTGTTTCACGGCGTTGAGCTGCGCCTGCTGGCGCAGCACCCGCGCCTGAACCTCATGCTGGCGTTCAAGCTGGACGGTGGTATCGCGGATCGAAGCGCTGAGCCGCGCCCGCGTGCTGGTGAGGTTGCGGGTGCTGATACCGGCCTGCTCCAGCCCCTGACGCTGGCTTGCCAGCGAGCGTTGCAGGTCGGCGGCGTGCTGGTTCAGGGTGCGGATGTTATTCCCGGAGGCGGCCATCGCGTCCCACAGTTCCGCCGCAGGCTGTTTGCTGCTGTGGAAGGTGTCTGCCAGCGCCCGGCTCTCGCGGCGGGCGCTCTGCAATGCAGTTTCGGTGCGGGCAAGCTGCTCGCGGGTGCGCTGAAAGCTCTCCACGTCTGCCAACTGCTGATGCAGGCCGCGCAGGCTCTGCCCGATACTGCGAATATCGCCGTTGAGCGAGGCGGTCGCCGCCTCGATGGATTTGAACGGCAGCGACGCCTGACCAACGGCCCTGAGCAGTGCGTCAATGTTTGCGTTACTCATTGGTATTTCCGCTTCGCTGTAGCGCCTTCTCGCGCCAGGTGATGAGCTCAGTCAGGCTCAGGGGATAAAGCTCAGACGGCGGCCAGTGAAAGATGACGGCGATATCCGCCATCAGATCGTCCACCGTCAGGGTTTTCGGCAGGGTTACTGCGCCGAGTTCGGCGACAAAAAACCTACCACCTTGCCAGCGAAGGCCAGCAGATCCGGCCAGGCCAGCTGCGCCACGTCCTGCTCGGTCAGCGTCGGGGTGGTCATGCGCGGCAGCACCTTAATCAGGGCATCCACTTCGGAGTTGGCCAGCGCTGCCAGGCCCACGCCGCGCAGAGTACCGGCGTTCGGCTGGGTAAGCGTCACGTCGCTGATGGTCAGTTCGCCGCGAACAATCGGCTGCGTCAGAATGACGGTGTTTTCGTTCTGCATGGAGTTCTCTCTGTGCTGAGGGGAAAAATAACCGGCCAGGATCTGGCCGGCTGACAGTTACAGGCCGATATTGCGACGGTGCTGGGCCAGACGGTCCACGCCGTTGATGATCTCCACCATGTTGACGGTGTCGATCTCCACCAGGGTTTTGCCGTTGATGGTCAGCTTGTAGTAGGTGCAGACCGCCGCGATTTTCGCCTCGGTGTCTTCGCCCGGCTTCGCTTCCCCGGCGTCGATTTCCTTCAGACGACCGCGCATCACCACTTCAACCGGCACGATCTCGCCGGTATCGTCGCGCTGATAGGAGCCGGCAAAGCGCACCGGCACCGCGTCCGCGCTCACCGCGCCGTACAGCGACCAGATGGCCTCATCCGGGAAGCCGCCCAGCGTCCACTCGGTGGAGAGCGCCTCATCGTCCAGCCCCAGATCCACCGGGGCGACGCCGTTCATGCCGCCGCCGCGGTAGTTCTCCAGTTTGCGGGTCAGCTTCGGCAGCGTGACCGCTGTCACTACACCCAGATAGCTGGTGCCATCCAGGAACAGGTTCATGTATTTAAGCTTGCGCGGTAATGCCATGGGTCAGCCTCCTTAGCTGTTGTTGACCGAGGTGACCAGGTTCGCCAGGTACTTGTCGGTAATGCGCTGGCGCAGGGTCAGGTTTTCCAGCGGCGGCACGGGGGTATAGTCGTAATCAATCACCAGCTTGCCAGCCTTGAGCGTAGCTTCATCGTTGGCGCTCTCATCGAACCAGCACTGGGCGTCGATCAGGTAGCCGTTGGATTTCAGCTCGCGGAACTTGGCGTTAATGCCGTCGATGATGTCGCGGATCAGCGTGGCGGTAACCGGCTTGTCTACTGCCCACATGTGCGCATCGGCCATGGTGTCGGCAATCACCTGCGCGGTACGGGTGTAGTTTTCAAACAGGAACAGCGGATCGTCAGAGCAGGTGCGGTTGCCCCAGAAGCGGAAACCGTCCTTGCGGATAAGCGTGGTGACGCCCGCTTCGTTGAGCAGATCCGCATCGGTGCCGGGCTCCTGCAGATCCCAGAACACCGAGGCGCTGATGCCGGTCACGCCATTGACGCCGACGTTGGACAGGGTTTTGTGCCAGCCGGTGGACTGGTCGATGGCCGCACGCAGGCCGAGCGCGCGGGCGGTAGCGAACGCCGTTGCGCTGGCGTTAGTCGCGGTGTCCCACGCCAGGAAATCTGGCCAGATCACCATCAGCTCGCGCTGGCTGAAGTTGGCGCGGTAAGCGATGGCTTCCGACACGGTTTTACAGCCCCAGGCGCTGACGTAGCCGAACGCACGCAGCTTCTGGCACACCGAAGCCAGCGCGGTCGCCACTTCCTGCGTATCGAGACCCGGCACGCCGAGAATACGCGGCTTCACGCCGGTCACCGCTTCGGCGGTGAGCAACGCTTTCAGGCCGGTATAGCTGCCGTTCGCGTCGGTGGTCCCGATGACGTTAGAGACGGTCTGGGCGAACGCTGCCTCAGCATCCTCACCGCTGCCCTCTTCCACGCGCACCACCACGGTGACGGGTTTGGACTGGTCGGCAATCGCCTGCAGCGCCGCACCGAGGGTGCCTTTTTTACCGGCTTTGCCAATCGCGCTCTGCACGTTGGTAATCAGCACGGGCTGGTTTAAAGGGAAAGTCGCCGCGTCAGCATCGCTGGCCGTACAGACCATACCGATAATTGCCGTTGAGACAGTTGAAATGACGCGCGTGCCGTCGTTAATTTCGACGACCTGGACGCCGTGGTGAAAATCACTCATCCGGTTCACTCCATCGTTAAGGGGTGAGTCCATTTTCACGTCTGGCACCGTCTGGCGCTATTTGTCAGGGTTGGGAAAGGGATGGCACAACGGGGGGGGCGGGCCCGGCGTTGCCGGGAACCGGCGTTGCCGGGAACCGGCGGTACAGGGTTGAAAGGCCAATATCGAACAGGATCGCCACGCGCTGGCGCGATTCGCCGGCGGCCAGCAGCCTGCCCACCTGCGCCCACTGCGCCTCGGTCAGCTTCGGGCGACGCCCGCCAATCCGCCCCTGCGCTCGCGCCGCCGTCAGCCCGGCCCGGGTGCGTTCGACAATCAGCTCACGCTCCATCTCGGCGAGGGCGCCCATGACGTGAAAGAAGAAACGTCCCATCGGGGTGCTGGTATCAATGCTGTCGGTGAGGCTGCGAAAATTGACGCCGCGCAGCCGCAGCTCTTCAATCAGGGTCACCAGATGCCGCATGCTGCGCCCGAGCCTGTCCAGCTTCCACACCACCAGGGTATCGCCCTCGCTGAGCATGCGTAACAGCTTCTTAAGGCCGGGCCGTTCAGCGGTCTTGCCGCTGATTTTATCCTCGAAAATCAGCTCACATCCTGCGCACTCCAGCGCATTTCGCTGCAGCGCGGTGTTCTGGTCGTTTGTTGATACCCTGACATAGCCGATAAGCATACTACTCCGCCCTTCGAAAAAGGCGTAAGCATGCCACGAGTGCGGGAAAGTGGGGTAATTCGGGTGAGAGAGTGGGTTCTTAAAAACCTTGGTTTGGGGGAAGGCTCCGCGCTGCCGGTGGGTGTGCCGGTACCGTGGCCATCAGCCACCGCGCCAGCAGGTTGGCTGAAATATAACGGTGCGGCATTCGATAAAGCGCGTTATCCAAAACTCGCTGCGGTTTATCCCAGTGGAGTATTACCCGATCTGCGCGGGGAATTTATTCGTGGCTGGGATGATGGTAGGGG
>NZ_JMSQ01000001.1:355430-525416 GCF_000696575.1 Siccibacter colletis
AATTACCAGATATGAGTTTTTTTGGAGCCAGTTTGAACCCAAATGGTTACCAGGCTCTGCCTTCCGGATTGATTATTCAGTGGGGAAAAGTTGCTATTGATTATACCGGCTCTCATACCGCTTACGTTGTAGCTGGAGGCAGTGTTAATAAATATACTGGCACAGGTAATTTCCCTGTCACTTTTCCCAATGCCGCATTAGTCGCATTAGGTACAAGTAATGATGTTCCTAATGCACATATTTCTTCAGTTTACGTCTCCTCAACGAGAGGCTTTATATGGTCGCATCACTCTACTCAAGCTTATTTATCCACTCCGGGTGGTGGAAATGGATTTACCTGGATTGCGTTAGGGTATTAACAAAAAGGATAGGAAAATGAAAATGCTATTTAGCCCCTCAGTCAGTGCTTTCTATGAGGCAAATTGGGAAAGAAATTACAAGGCCAATGATAATTGGCCAAACGATTTGACCGAAGTTGAAGAAAGCATATATATAGAATTCTCTCAGCAACCGCCGGAAGGAAAGATGTTAGGTGAGGTAAATAATTTTCCAGCATGGATCGACCTTCCGGGCAAAACTCAAAGTGAGATAAAGGAGATTAATGCTTCAATAAAAAACGCATTACTCTTTGACGCGATTACAAAAATAAGTATTTGGCAAGCAAAACTATTGATGGGGAGAATTAGTGATGCTGATAAAGCCAAGCTAGACGCCTGGCTTGATTATATTGATAGTCTTGAATTATTAAATATCAATGAAGCTAAAGATATTATTTGGCCGGTTCCACCGGAGGCGTAGGCCATTCGAGATCTGGAGCATCATTAGCCTCTACAGCCTTAACGTCTTTAATATAAGCCAGCCAGCTAATCAGGCTGGCTTTATTTGCTTCATCGATCAAGCCAAGCTGTAGCTCAGTCTGCCATTCGCTAATCATATTCTTTGCATCAGCCAGCAATTCTGATTTTTTTCTTTCCGCTTCGACGATCTGTTGGTTTTTCATTGCTTCGGTGTCAGTAACCCATGTTGTGCCATTCCACCGATCATATGGAGTAGCAGGTTTTAACGTGGTCAAATCATCAGGATAATCACCTAAATTATTAATTAAGACCGGTTCACCTGTTCCACACTTATAAAGTGTTTCACCGCGGTGATCGCTGATATATTCCCACCGGCCATTTTCAATGGAACGACATATTGCGTAGCCTATTTTATTTTCCAGAGGAACATCTACTACAGAGTTGGCTGGGATTCCCACGCCTGCCATCAGGAATTCATGGCTGGAGGATAAATATTCCTGTGAAAGCTCATCATAGTTGTAAACCGTGACATAACCAGACTGAGTAGCGATTAATTTATCGTTTAACTTAGCTTCAGACATTATGCAGCCCTCACAATATAATTGAATGCAATGTTGCGCGGTCGAGTTTCTGATGATGTATTTGCCACGCGTGAAGCATCATAGGTAGTTACATCCGCGCCGGATGAGGAACTGGAGCCCGCCATTTGAACATAATTTGGCCCACTTTGTTTTGCGACTGAAAAGACACCAGAAGCCTCTGTTATTGCCCCTCCACCAGTCATACTTGAAGCACGAGAACAAAATGAACCGATGATGTTTTGTAGCGCGAACGCCTGGGAGGTTAACAATCCACGCCCCGCATCCACTCCCCTACCATCATCCCAGCCACGAATAAATTCCCCGCGCAGATCGGGTAATACTCCACTGGGATAAACCGCAGCGAGTTTTGGATAACGCGCTTTATCGAATGCCGCACCGTTATATTTCAGCCAACCTGCTGGCGCGGTGGCTGATGGCCACGGTACCGGCACACCCACCGGCAGCGCGGAGCCTTCCCCCAAACCAAGGTTTTTGAGAACCTCGCCCACCAGCCCGGCGTCGGCCATTTCTTTTAGCGCGTTAGCGATTAACGGGTACTGCGGGTGCGGGTTCGCGGCCTCGACGTGCTTTTTCAGCAGGCCATCGGCATAGGCTTTTACCTCGATAACCTTGTCATCAACGTACTTACGCGTTGCCAGCACCACCGCCGGATCAATTTTCAGGGTTACCGCTTCGGTGCTGGAAACAATCAGCACCATGCGGATGGTCTGGGTGCGGCCGCTGCCTTCCTGCAGCTTCGGTTTGTAGGTTTCCGGGCAGTTCGCTACCGCAACCAGAAAACCTTCGTCATCGTAAAGGCCGATCTCGCGGATCCAGAATCCGCCCTCGTCCTCAGGGATGATCTGCTCGACGATGATTTGTCCGGGGTTGGCCGGATCGACGTCGATAAGGTTCAGCGGCGCGCGGCGCTGCTCGTGGATCAACGCGGTCTGCGCCGGGTTCGGCATCGGCAGCACGCCGTTGGCGTCGCCCACCGCAAGCTGCGTCAGGTTCAGTCTGGTGCCGAGCGCGGTGGCATTTGCCAGCCGGGCGGCTCCCTGATTGGTCAGAATGGCAAAATATTTCGCGGTCATGCAGTTACTCTCATGTTGTCAACAAGATGAATCGCCTGAGCCGGGTAGAAGCCCCCGCTCACGGTGATGCTTTCAGGCACATAGGGGTAAATCGTTAGCTCGTCGCCGCCGTAGCTGTTTGCCCCGACGAAAAACGCGCCGTCGGTACTCAGACTGATCGACAGACCAATCAGATGGCGACTGGCGGGTTTGGCATCATTAATCAGCCGCTCCAGCTCCTGAAACATTGCCTCGGTGATGCCGTTATCCTGCACGCCCACCACCAGGCGAAACGTGCCGGGTTGCTCATCGGCCTGCCACCACTCGCGGATCTGAATCAAAAACCCCAGCGGCTCCACCACGCGGCGCAGCGCGCTGATGGTGCCCTTGTGCTTGTGGATATAGAACGCCGAGGCGATGACGCTGCGCTTGGTGGCCTCAGGCCAGTTCTCGTCCCAGCGATCCACCGACAGCGTCCACGCCAGATACGGCAGCAGGTGCGTCGGGCAGCTTTCCGGGCTCCACAGAGTACGCAGCAGCACCGGCACGCGGGCAATCTCCGCCGCAGCGCGGGCGGCGGCGACTTCAAGCGTCGAGGTGCCGGGCGGCAGCAGGCGGTCATCACTCATCCGCGCCTCCGTTCAGCAGGGTGTAGCCGGTGCACCACGAGGCCTGATGCTTGCCGAGGGTGATGTCTGCGGTCGGCTCGCTCAGCTCGACGCGTTGCACCCCTTCCACATGCAGTGCGGCATAAATGGCAGAGAGGCGAATATCGCGCCCGAGGCGGTGCTGGGCGGTGACGTAGCGCTGCAGCTTTTGCGCCGCCGCATCACGTATCGGCCCCGCTTCCGGCCCCGGATAGAAGAACAGCGTGGCGTTCACCGCATAGGGCACGATCTCCGCGGCCTGCACCGTTACCCGGTCGCCCACCGGACGCACTGACTCGGCGTTCAGTGCCTGCTCAACCACTGCCAGCAGCCCGGCATCGGCCTTGCCGTCGTTCTCACGCGACAGCACGGTAATGGTGACGCTGGCCGGGCTGGGGCTCTCCACCGAGATATCACTGACGCGACCGTCGGCGCTGCGTCCGTGGTACTCGTAAGCGCCGGTTGGCCCGGCCACGCTCAGCCCTTCGAACGCCTGCTGGGTGCGCAGCCGCAGATCGCTGTCGGACTCCATCACCGCCGGCACCGGCGGGATGGCGCTGTCGTCAGCCGGGGTAATGACCAGGCGAGCCGTGTTGTTGTTGGTCGCCAGCACGTCGAGATCGCTGCCGGTGGCATAGGGGAGCATCACCGCCCGCGCCGCCTCGTTCACACGCTGACGCCACATCACTTCGCGGTATGCGTTCTCTTCCAGCAGCTTCACCAGCGGCTCGGACTCCAGCGCCAGGGTGCGGGCGATGGCCGCCTGCTCCTCAGTGGGATAGAGCGAGATCAGCGTCGCCTTACGCTCGGCGAGAATGGTTTCATAATCGAGCTCCTCGACCACATCCGGGGCGGGGAGCTGGTTCAGGTCAATGGTCGGCATAGTCTCAGCTCAGTGGAATGGTTAACGATACGTCGCCCGCGCTGTCGACCAGCTGACCGGTCAACTCAACGATCATCTCGCCGTTATAGCGGGTCTCGAAATTCAGGGTGCTCAGGGTGATACGCGGCTCCCACTTCAGCAGCGCCATGTAGCACGCCGCCATAATCTGCAGCCGCAGCGCCGGGTTCTGCGGCTGGTCGAGCAGCGCCGACAGCAGCGAACCGTAATCCCGACGCATCACCCGCGTGCCCACCGGCGTCATCAGAATGTCGCGCACGCTCTGGCTGATGTGCGCCTCATCCAGCAACGTCTCGCCCGTGGCCCGGTCCATGCCGGCATAGCTCGCCGTCATTGCGTGCCCTCCGTCCAGCTGCCGCCGCGCTGTACCGCGCCGTGACTGTGGCTGTCGATCTGCACACCGTTTGAGGTCAGCGCCCCGCCGCTGTGCGTAATGTTGCCGGTCATGGTTCCTCCTCGTTGCACCTCGATGGAGCCGGTAATCAGTCGGTTGGTGCAGACCACGTCCGGCGCATCCAGGGTGATGCGGCTTTCGGCCTTCACCAGCACCACCGGTACCGTGGCGGTAATCGACTCCGACGCGGTGACGTCTGCGGTTTTGATCCCGGCCACCTGCAACGCGCCGGTGTCGGGTTCATAAGAGAGCGTGGCCCCGTCGGGGAACGCCATGTGCCAGCCATCCGCCGAGGCGGACGGCGCGGGATGCGCGTCGGAAAAGATCCCCGGCAGGATAAACGCGGTGCTCAGTTCCCCACCGACGGCCAGCAGCATGACCTGTTCGCCAACGGAGGGCGCCCACCAGCTGCGTGAGCGTCCGGCGCGCTGGGTCAGCCACTGCAGCCAGTCGGTGGTGATGCCGCCGGTCTTTACCCGACAGCGCCCGGCGGCAAGGTCGGTTTCCACCACCACGCCGGTGCGGATCAGGTTGCGCAGTAAGCGCGAAATGTCGTGAAGCGATGCGAGTGTGTTCATAGGTTCAGGATGCAATAAAAGAGATTCAGCGACCATTTCATCCGGCGCGATGGCGGCTCACACAACGAGCGGTCTTGCGCCGGGATAAAATCCATGCGGCAGCGCGTCAGCTGCCTGATGTAGGCTGGCGGCTGACCAGCTCGTCCTTCATCCACAGCTCCACCGGCCGCGTTACCGCTGCGGGTTCTGGCGGTTCCGGCACCCAGGTGGCGTGCAGCGCCTCGCCCTGCTGACTGACCAGCGCACGCTCGGTAAGCGGGATGAGAATGGTGAGCTGCGGCGTGCCGTCTGCGGCGGTCGCGAGCTGCCAGCTGAAGCCGCCGGGCTGCTCCGGGTTCACGGGCATCAGATCCGGCTGGTTAACCCGCAGCCAGGCCAGCAGCGGCACCACCACCTCTTCCAGTTCGCCGTTAAACGGCGAGACGATGAGCCGGAGCTGATACTGCGCTTCAAACGAGAGCGTGGCGGCAAGGGTTGAGACGATACGCCCGCTTTCGGTAGTGAGACGCAAGCGGTCGGGATGGTCGCGCAGGTCCGGGATCGCCGCCGCGAGGGCCTGGCGCAGGCTAGTGGGTTTGAGCATCGAGTTTATCCTGGCAATGTTTAACGGTTTCAACCTGCAGCGCGCAGGCAATCAGCGCGCGCTCAAGCTGGTGAATATCGGCGCTCAGGTCGCCGTTAGTCTTTGGATCGCTGCCCGGCATCGGGCACAGGCTCACCCGTGGACAGGCGCTGGAGATCATCACCGGCGCTGGCGTAACCGGGGCGCTGGTGCAGCTGACGCACAGCATCAGGCAGCTCAGCGTCATACCAGCGGCGAAGCGATGCGTTTTCATGAAGTAGCCTCGTAATGGTGTGTTCCCGCCGGGCCGCCCGGGTGCCGGCAGCCTCAAGCCGCTGGCGCAGCGCGACCTGGGCACGTTCGTTATCCCGGCCCAGCATCAGTGCCGCAGCCAGCCGCGTTTCCAGCGCGCCCATCGCGGCTTTCTGGCTGGCACTGAGGGCGCTGGCCTCGCTGAGCGCCTGCGCGAGCTGACCATTTTTATGGTGCAGCCACAGCACCGCGCTCAGCAGCAGCAGCGTTAATGCAGCCAGGGTTCTCATTGCACCCCCGTCAGGCACCAGGCCTGCTCGCGGGCGCGCCGGTGCTTCAGGCCATTGCTTGCCACGCCGTTGACGTAGATCCAGCGCGGCAGCTGATGGCACGCCTGCGCCCACTTCCCGCGGCGGAGAAATCCCGCCAGCGTGGAACGGCAGGCGGCCCCGGTGCCGACGTTGAAGGCGAAGCTGACCAGCGCGTCGTATACCGGGTCGGGCATCGACACCGTTATGCAGTTCGCCAGCCGGCGCTCGGTGTGCAGCACGTCGCTCACCAGGTTGGCAGCAGCGTCGCGCTCGGTGACAGGTCGCGTCGGCGTTACGCCGGCGGTATGACCGATGCCGCTGGTCCAGACCCCGGCGCTGCACTGATACGGACGCAGGCGGCACCCCTCCAGATCGGCAATCAGCGCCAGCCCTTCCCGGGAGGTATGCAGCAGTCGAAAGTCGGGCACCAGCAGCGTCAGAGCCAGCACCGTGGCGATGGAACAGCCCTTAGCGAGTGAGTTCACGGCGCACCTCGTCGCTGCCGGATTTGATCAGCAGGTAGCTTTTGCGGCGGTAATACCAGTTAACGCCAACGGTACATACCACCCCCAGCACCCCGAACCAGGCGGCGAAATCCTGCGGCGTCATGGCGCCGAAGAACGCCAGTCCGGCGCTGATCCAGTAGGCAACAAATGAGGTAATTCTTTCCCCGGTCAGTCCCATAGGTTGACGCTCTCCCGGGTCGGCGAGGCGGGCACCTCAGGCAGTTCGACGGCGGTGCCGTGCGGCAGCATCACCCCATGCGAGGCGAGTCCCGGATTGGCAGCCAGTACACTCTCCACCACGCCCTGAGTGCGGCCGTAGTAGCGCTGGCAAATAACGTCGAGCGTGTCCCCCTGGCTGGCTATGGTTTTCATTGGCGTCGCTCCTCGTTACGGTCAGTTATCCCGGCGCGACAAAGAGTCACCGCGCCGCAGCCCGATTAGCGCCGGGCCTGAGACTATTTTCCTGCGCCGGGCAGCCGGGCGCTATCAAGGGCGGATGGAGGAAGGCAGGCACAACATTGCCGGACAACGGGCAAAAAAAAGCCCGCCGGAGCGGGCGGGCAAAGGCATAAAACCGGTATCACGGCGGCATAATGGTTTGAGTTGGCGCGGTAAGACAGCGCGGGCGTCGGCACCCGGCGGCGTAGCCTGTTACCACGGCGCTATTTGTCGATGGGTAATACGGTGAAAGTCACGGTGTAATTGCCGTCGGTCATCATCTGCCCGCCAGCCAGCTCGGCTATCAGATTTAATGCAATTTCCCTGTCTCTTTCCTGGCTGGCTCCTTCTGACGTCAGGCGCGCAATTAACTCGACGCGCTCTAACATCACCTGCTCTTTCAACCCCTGATCCACGTGACCTCCCCTACACCAAAAGCACTGTATATCTATACAGTATCACGCCAGGGGTTATTTGAAAACGTGTAATCGAACCAATCTTTCATTTTTTTATCATGCTGAAATTAAAAGAATATTCATCCATGACGCGCGTCACGTTCAGGGTCACTTTTGCGCCCGGATCGCGGCGAAGCGGGCCAGGATACGTCGGGCGTTTTGCTGGCGTTCGGCAGCCGTCTGACGCTTTGCACAGGGCGAAACGCCAAAGATTTCCCCACTGGACGATCCCCGACACCACAGGCCGTTAATACGCGCCGTGGTCCCCTTCAGCAATGAGAAACCCATGCCCGCGCTAATGCTTTCGCCGGTCATCAGCAGAATATCTGTCTGGATCTCCCGGATCGCGTCACGATCGGTGTCGCTGCCCGGAATAAAGGGCGGCCGCCGCACGGCAGTTGGCAGGCGCAGGCGGGCAGATAAGCGCCGCCGCTGACTGCGGGTGAGCGGCGTCACGCCATCCCACCGGGTATCGTCCCGATCGTGCATCGCCCCCGTACAGTTAGTGACAGAACTCCAAGAGGAGTGAGTTTGCGCCTGCGCGGCGGCGATCTTCGGCACGATTTTCCAGCGCCGGGTACGGGTCAGCAGCGGCACGTCGCGCCCCACGCCGGTATCGTATACGCCGCGCACGGCTACCTTTTCCTCGCCGTAGGGGTTACGCGCATCGTCCGTCTGATACCAGACGCGCACCTGCACCGCCGCGCGCGGTACGAACGGCCCGCCCTGGGCGGTGACGTATCCGGCCCAGTCGCCACGGTCCGCTGCCTGATGCACCGTGGCAAAATCCACGCTCAGGCCGCGCGCAGCCTCGCTGTCAGCCAGGCGGCGCAGCTCGCGGTAAACGGTGACCGGCGCGCCGCCGATAAACTGGAACTGTCGGATGTGCCAGCGTGCGGCCCACGCCGATACCGCCGCCGCGCTCTGGGTAAGCAGCCCGCCGGTTTCGCTGTCGCGTTCCCCGTCGAGGGCATAGCCGTCAACGTTTTTGGCAATGTATTTGGCGATGTACCCGGTGGCGGAGCCTTTTTCGGCGTCAATGGCAACCGCATGACAACGACCCTGGCGGGCGCGCTCATCGCTCAGCTCGTCAGCATCCTGCTCGCAGGCATAGTCAGCCATGATCGCCCGCACCTGTGCCATGTTTTCAGGGCGCATAAACATCAGCATATGCCAGTGAGGCGTGCCGTCGTGATGGGGTTCGGCGACGCGAATACCGAACACGCGGATCTGCTGGCGGTGTAAGCGAGCGCGAATCCGCGCCCAGAGCGAGGCGAACCAGCGCTGGGTCTCTGCCGGGCTGGCACCGCACCAGCGTGGATTCGGGAAGCCGGATCGCAGCGTGGCATGAAAGGATGAGGGGGCCGTCAGGGTATAGAAGTCGCCGACGTAGCCGAGGGTCTGACAGATGTTTTCGAAGCCGCGGATGCGCGTCATCAGCTCGCAGCGGCGGATCGCCGGGTTGGCATGGGAAGCGTCGTAGCGTTCAATCAGGCTGATGCGGTTGCCCTCTTCATCCTCCAGCTCCATGCCCTTTAGAAATTCACGGGTACGGCGTTTCTGCTCGCGCCATTCGCTGAGGCAGCTTTTACTGGCGTATGGCGTGCCGCGCTGGCTGACATTGCCCACGGCAATCTGCAGATGCTCGCGCCAGGCGCTGGCGATGCGGCGCAGGCGGCTGCGCCACCACAGGGCGTTGCACATGCGCAACACCGCCGGGCCAAGCTGCTCTTCACAGGCGTAGCGGCGGGTAATGCGCTCCCACGCGGGCGGGGTGATGCGAAACAGCTGGCAGAGATGGGCGGCGCGCAGATACCAGGCGTGCAGGGTTTTCAGCTCGCCCCAGTTTTCATCCGCTTCGCTGTCGATTTCACCGCGGATCAGACTGGCAATGTCCGCCGCGAGCAGATCGATGTCGGCTTTAGTCAGATCCGCCAGCCGGTTGTAGCGGGCCAGCAGATCCATCAGCCGGGTAATAAGGTAGCGGCGGTACGCATCATCGAAGCGCCAGCCAGTGAGCTCCCGCGTCAGGGTGCGCTCGATGCCGCTTGCCTGATAGCGTTCGCTCACCCGCTGCAGACGCGGCAGCATCCGCCGTCCAAAGGCAATCAGCGCCGCATTGGCTCGCGGGATACCGCGCTCGTTCGCCAGCCGGTCCATACGCTGGTAAATCCCGGCGGTGACGCAGTGAGGATGGTGCGCCAGCCAGCGTCGGGTACGCAGCAGCGTCGCGATGGTGCGGTTGCGGCGCTGCTCCTCCTCCCGGGTGAGACCGGGGCTGGTGATCGCCGGACGCGGGGCATTCCACGGCCAGGCCCAGGCAATATCACTCACACGCCGCCCCGGTAGTGCTTCTGCTTCAGCTCGGCGATCTCCTGACAGGTGACGCAGCAGCTGACGCCGGGCAGGATCGCACGCCGCGATGCCGGGATCGGTTCGTCGCAGCTTGCACAGGTCAGGCGTGATGGCCCGGTCAGGCGGCTGCGCGCCTGAACGATGTAGCGTTCGCGCGCCTCCTGCTCGTACTGCTGGGCGATATCAATTTCATCGGCCATCAGTCGATCTCCCGGGCCTGGTGTGCAAAGCGGTCGGCTTCTTCGCTCAGCAACGCTGCCGCTTCGACGCCGTTCAGCGCTTCACGACTGATTTTGCGTGCCAGCGCGTCCAGACGCCCGGCGATGGCCTGCGCCCCGCCCTTGCGCTCCTGCATTTGCGCAGCATGGATCATCAGCGCCAGCGCCTGTTCAGCGTCCGGATGGGGTAAAGTGTTCATGTATTCCACGGTTATTCTCCTGAATTCAGGCAACAGCAGGCCAGGCGGGTTTACGCCATTGCTGTTGATTAATGGATTAGTTCGGCAGGGTCAGCCGTCTGGGAAACAGGCTTACTACCGCCCGGAAGTGGTTCATCGCCGCGATCAGCGCCCGCTGTTCCTGCCGGGTGAAGGCATCCGGCGCTGCGCTGTGGCGTGCGGTGGGCAGCTTCGCAAAGTAAAAGATGGCAGCCAGCGCCCGGCAGTTATCGTGATACCCCGGGTCGCGGCGATCGCGCATCTCATTCAGGAAACGCGCCACCTCATCCCAGCCGCTGTCGCCCCAGTGCCGGGCGCGCAGCGCTGCCAGCTGGTTCAGCCCGGCAGCCCGTTCACCCGCGCTCAGCGGCACCGTGGCCGCTACACCTTCAATTGCCATCTCGCCTCCCGTCAGGCTGAAAATTCGCAATTAACGAATTCGTTATTCATTACTGCGCGTTAAGCGAAACTGCGCAGCCGCTGAGGGCTTCCACCGTCAGCGCCGCCATGTTGACTTCAACGCGGGCGCGGCGCTTATCGCCTTTATCACGAATCGGCAGACGGCCGTCGCGGATCATGTCCCGGGCAGTGCCAATGGCGGTACCGGTCAGGCGGCAGTACTCGTGCAGCGGCAGGAAAGGGGTTGGGATAGTGATTGTAATGTCAGGACGCATAAGGCAAACTCCTCGTTTCGGTTGCGCTCGGTAATAGCCAACATTATTCGCATAATCAACAAGACGAGGTCAGAATAATTCGCATTTTGCGAAGTGTCAATTCGCAATACGCATTTTGCGGAGTTCTGGATTTTAAGTGACTGATTTCAAAATTGATTTAAGTAGCGACAGTGCGTCCGTTCTGGACCGGGTCATTGAGGCGTACGGTTTCCCGTCCAAAATGATGCTGGCCCAGCATCTGGATATGGCTGCCAGCAGCCTCTCCTCGCGTTACAAGCGCGGCGGCTTCCCTGCGGATATCGTGGTGCGCTGCATGGCGGAAACCGGCGCATCGCTGGCATGGCTGGCAACCGGGGAAGGTAAAAAATTTGCCGACGACGAACCTGACGTGATGAAGCTGCCGCGTAAGAAGCTGGTTGACGGCCAGCTCTACGATGCGGGCTACGCCATGTTTGATAAGGTGTTTTTCCGCGCGGGCGTCCCGCTTCCCGCCGAGCCGTTTTGCCTGCAGGATGACAAAGCGCAGTACATTATCGATAGCACCTTCGACGACATCTACGACGGCGAGTGGCTGGTGAATATCGAAGGGAAAATCAGCGTCCGATCATTAATCCGTATCCCGGTACGCAAGGTGCGCGTCAGCGGCGTCGGCACCGCCTTCGACTGCGCGCTGGAAGATATCGACGTGCTGGGACGCGTGGTGATTACAATCGTTAACTGACCATTGGCATGGTGAAAAGCAGCGGCATACACCTTTCGAAAACTACGGTGGCGGGTGCGCAAGCTTACCCGCCCTACAGTACTTTCCAGCTCTGGGTTAATCCTTATTTCAGCACGTAGGGTGGGTAAGCGCAGCGCACCCACCTTTTGAAATCTACGATGGCGGGTGCGCAGGCTTGCTTACCCGCCCTGGAGTACTTTCCTGCCCTGGATTAATCCTTACTCCAGCTCTTTCAGGTGGTCATTTTTATTCAGCGTCATCAGCGTGCCAATGCTTATCACCGCGGTGGCCATCACGTAGTACGCCGGAATATCCAGGTTGCCGGTCTGCTTAATCAGGCCGGTAATGATAAGACCAGCGCAGCCGGAGAACAGCGCGTTGGAGAGCGAATAAGCCAGCCCGAGGCCGGTATAGCGCACGCGGGTGGGGAACATTTCCGCCAGCATCGCCGGGCCAGGGCCAGCCAGGATACCCACCAGCCCGCCGGCAACCAACACCACCAGCGCTTTCACCGCCAGCGTCGCGCTTTCCGCCTGCAGGATCTTCAACAGCGGCAGAGCCAGAATAAGCAGCAGGCCGGTGGCGACCACCATCACGGTGCGCCGCCCGATGCGGTCGCTGAGCATCCCTGCCGGAATGATGGTGAGCGCAAACCCAATATTCGAAATCACCGCAATCAGCAGCGCCTGGTTAAAGCCGGTGTGCAGGGCGGATTGCAGATAGGTAGGCATAATCACCAGATAGGTATAACCCGCCGCCGACCACACCATCACCCGGCCAATCGCCAGCAGGATGTTTTTCAGCGTTGCCCCGGCGCTGGCCTGCACCGGTGCAGCCTCGCGGCGCTGCTGCTGGCGCACAAAGCCCGGCGTCTCCTCCATGCTGACCCGCAACCAGAGCGCGACGGCCCCCATCGGCAGCGCGATAAAGAACGGAATGCGCCAGCCCCAGTCA
Source organism: Siccibacter colletis (assembly GCF_000696575.1). Classification (GTDB taxonomy): domain Bacteria; phylum Pseudomonadota; class Gammaproteobacteria; order Enterobacterales; family Enterobacteriaceae; genus Siccibacter; species Siccibacter colletis. Next base: position 368,066 of record NZ_JMSQ01000001.1, read on the forward strand.
TAAAGCGCTTCCGGGCTGAGCGTCACGGAAAGCAGCGCCACGATACCGGCCCCGGCGAGCAGGCCAAGCGCGACGGTAAAGGATTGCCAGGCGCCGTACAGCCCACGTTTGCCGCGCGGTGCGAATTCGGTCATCAGCGAGACCGCCCCGCCGTATTCCCCACCGGCAAACAGCCCCTGCAGAATGCGCAGCCCGGTGATAATCAGCGGTGCGGCCACGCCAATGCTGGCATACACCGGGACCAGGCCAATCGCGGCGGTGGCAAGCGTCATGGAGATCAGCACGATAATCAGCGTTGGCTTACGGCCAATGCGATCCCCCATGCGGCCAAAGACCACCGCGCCAAGCGGGCGGAAAAAGAACGCCACGGCGAACGAGGCGTAGGTCAGGATCAGGCTGGTTAACTCCGCCTCACCTTCAAGCCGGAAAAAGTTCTGCGCGATGATGGTGGCGAGAAAACCGTAAACGGCAAACTCATACCACTCGATGAAATTGCCGATCGAGCCGGCGATTAGCGCGCGTTTGTGCGCGCCGGGGGCTGCGGTGTGATGCTGCATGGCGGAACCTCTCCTCACCCTGTTGGAATGATTATGCTGGCTGGCGGAACGGATATATCCTCCCTAAAGAATAAAATATTCCATCATAAACAGGAGCATGAAATATAATATTCTTATCGGAGTGTGAGACGGTTCACGGTGCAGGAGATGAAGCGGGGAAAATGCGGGGCGACGTGCGCCCCGACAGGTTACTTGTTGTGCCAGTAGGCGGCTGCACGCACCAGCTGGGGATCAAAGGCCTCACCTTCGAAACGGCGGCTGAGGTTTTTCACCACTTTGCCTTCCCCGGTGATCCACAGAAAATAGTCGTCATCCGGGATAGCCAACGCCGCCAGGCGTTCATCCACGGCCTGCTCGCTGTGGCCGATCACCCAGTCGATATCGACATCATTGAGATGCGCCAGATAATCCTGGCAGGCGGCGTCGGCCACGGTGACGATCGCTTTTACCACACCACGATGACCCGCCGCGCGCAGGGCTTCCAGCCTGCGGCGCAGCGCCGGCATGCCGGATTCATCGCAGACGTAAAGCTGATACCCGTAGCTCAGCGGCACCACCAGCGAGCCGCGCGGCCCGCCGATCGTCAGGGTATCGCCGGCGCGGGCGTGTTGCGCCCAGTCGCTGGCCACGCCGCCCTCATGAATGAAGAAGTCGAGCGCCAGCTCGTGACGCGCCTCATCATACAGCGGGGTGTAGTCGCGCGACGCCGGACGCACATCGTTCGGCCAGACGATGCCCTCATCGGTGACCACAGGCGGTACAAACGGCACGCCGGGCTGCGGGAAAAACACCTTGGTATGATCGTCGAAACCGCGCGAGCTGAACCCCGCCAGCGCCTCACCACCTAACACCACGCGCTGAAAACCGGCGCTGATACGCTCGTTGCGCAGCACCGTCAGCTCGCGAAAACGCAGCTCGTTACGCACGCGCTGCGGATAAACCTTACTGGATTGCGTCATTTTTTCTGCCTTCGTGAAGCGAATCGGGATCAATTACGATATATCTAAATTTGGCGTAAATGATAATGATTGCCATCCAGTCGGAATGCAAGATCTTTTTAGACAGGCTCTGTTACACAACGAGTATTAAAGACTTCCATTAAAACGCTTGATAAACAGTAAATTAGATAAATAAGGAATGAAAACTTGCATAAAAAACCGTTTTAGATATAAATAGATATATCTGTTAATGGAGTAAAATAATGCGCCACGCAACCTCTGCTGACGGCGGCCATCGTCGACAGCGCTTCTTCGGTCACGGTGAACTGCGGCTGGTGATACTGGATATCCTGACCCGTGGAGCCAGTCACGGCTATGAGCTGATTAAAGAGATCGAATCCCTGACTCAGGGCAACTATACCCCCAGCCCTGGAGTGATCTATCCCACTCTCGATTTTCTGCAGGAGCAGACGTTAATCAGCATCACCGATGAAGAGAGCGGACGTAAAAAAATTGCCATTACCGTCGCGGGCCAGCGCTGGCTGGACGAGCACAGCGAGCAGCTCGGGCAGATCCTCGATCGTATAAAGGCGCGCTGTGTCGGACATCAGTTACGCAAAGATCCGCAGATGAAGCGGGCGCTGGAAAATTTTAAAGCGGTGCTGGATTTGAAAGTGAATCAGGGCGACGTCAGCCCGGCGCAGTTGAAACAGATCGTGGCGATCATCGACGGTGCCGCGCTGGAGATTACCCGGCTGGAATAAAAAACCGGGCCTGGTAGCCCGGTGTTCGTGAGGTCAGGGGTAAGCCTGCGTATCCGCCAACGCGGCTTAGCTGAAGGTGGGGGCGCTACGCTTACCCACCCTACGCGCTTAACGCAAAAGCATCAGCCCTGCCGTCCCGGTGATACCGTTACGCCATCTCTTCACGCAGGCGGAACACTTTCACCATCTCTTTCAGGTGATGCGCCTGTTCCTGCAGTGAGGCTGCCGCGGCCACTGACTCCTCCACCAGCGCCGAGTTCTGCTGGGTGGTGGTATCGATCATGCCGATAGCGGTATTGATCTGCGAGATACCGTCGGACTGCTCGCGGCTGGCCTGGGCAATCTCCTTCAGAATGCCGTCCATCTCATCAACGTTTTTCACCATGCCGGCGATCAGGCCTCCCGCCTCTTCCACCAGCTCCATACCCTCGCGGGTCTGGCCGGCGGAGTTTTCGATCAGGCTGCGGATCTCGCTGGCCGACGAGGCGCTTTTCTGCGCCAGCTGTCGCACTTCGCCAGCGACCACGGCAAATCCACGCCCGTGCTCGCCAGCGCGCGCGGCTTCTACAGCGGCGTTGAGCGCCAGAATGTTGGTCTGGAAGGCAATCGCGTCGATCAGGTTGATGATGTCCGACATCCGGTTGGACGTGTCGTTGATCATGCGCATTTTGCTGGTGACCTGCGCCATCTTCTCGCCGTTGCTCTTCACGCCGGTGGCCGCTTCCGAAGAGAGGCGCGTGGCGTGGTTGGTATTGTCGTAGGTGTTTTTCACCGTGGCGGTGATCTGCTCCATTGACGCGGCGGTCTCTTCAACCGAGCTGGCCTGCTCTTCGGTGCGTGAGGCCAGATCCTGGTTACCGGCAACGATCTGCGAGGCGGCGCTGGAGATGCTTTCCGAGCTGAACTGCACCTCCTGCACGATCTCCTGCAGGCGGGTTTTCATCTCCATCAGCGCGCTGAGCAGCACGCCGGTTTCATCCCGGTGATGGCTCTCAACCGAGCGCGTCAGATCGCCATCGGCGATTGCCTTCGCAAACGCCACCGCCTGGCTCAGCGGCCCGGTAATCGAGCGCACGATCACCATCGCTATCACCACTGCCAGCGCGATGCACACCAGTGCCAGCGCGATCAGCATCAGGCGGTTGCTCTGGTAATCATCTGCCACGCGCGCGCCTGAATCGGTCATGCGCTTGTTCTGGATAGTGATGAGCGACTGCACCGCCTTTTTATACTCGTCCTGCAGGCCGATGGTGGTATTCATCATCTCATCCATCGCCCCGGCGCGGTTGTTCTGCTGCACGGCAGCCAGCAGGCGGAAGCGGGAGTCCAGATATTGCTTACGAATATCCTGAATACGCGTCAGTACCGCGCGGGATTCACGATCTTTCAGCGTTGTATCGAGGGACTTAATCAGGGTGGAGATATTGGCGCTGATGGCCGTCATACGCTGTTCGGACTGGCTGGCCCAGCGTTTGTCCTCATCCAGCAACAGCAGCTGCTGCACGTTAACGAAATCCTGGAAGTTTTCGATCAGCTGATTCGCTTTCACCGTGGTGGGATAGGTATCGCTGACGATCTCCTGAATATTGTTATTGGCGCTGCTTAAGCTTAATAGCGACAGCGACGAGCTGATAATCAACAGCAGCACAAAGAACGCGAAGGCGAGGATTAATTTTGTGCGAATCTTTACATCATGTAAGGACATATTTTCTCCGTAAGACTGTCGTGGTGTGGCAAACACAAATGACGTCCCGTGAGGGCAGGAAAATAAGCTGGAAGGAAAAGTTGCGCCCTCACGATCCTGAGAGGGGTTATCGGACAGCAGAAAGGTAACTTTATGAGTTTGATCGTTTTTTTCTTTGGTAAATGACCAATTCGATAGTCGGCAACTATTAATTGTGATTTATTGATCGGGGAATTGTGTTTTAGATCACTTTTTGCTTCCCGTCTCGTTATTACCAAATCGTATTTAACGCGGCGTAAAATTATCATTCCTGGCCAGGTTTTGCCTGGTACGGCGAAATATCGCCCACAATTTAATATTTATTTAACAAATTAAGGCAAAACGGGGCGTAAAACGGGAAATAAGCAGGATGGCAGGACAGATAAAAAAAGGCCCGGCCTGCAAAGCCGGGCACAGCACTTAATGTAAAACGGTAACCGCATCTTCAAGACGCTCAGCCCGATGTTTCACCATCGACGAAACCTGCGCGCTCTCTTCGACCAGCCCGGCGTTTTTCTGGGTGATGCTGTCCAGCTCCGCCACGGCGCGGGTCAGCTCGGACAGCCCCTGGGCCTGTTCAGACGTCGCGTGGCTGATCTGGCCGATAAGCTGGGTGACATTCTGCACCTGGGCCACGATATCCTGCATGGTGCGCCCCGCTTCGTGAACCTGCACCGCGCCGGACTGCACTTTGCTGGCGCTGGCGTCAATCAACTTGCGGATGTCGTTCGCCGCGTTGGCGCTGCGGCTTGCCAGATGGCGAACTTCACCCGCCACCACGGCAAACCCTTTACCCTGCTCGCCGGCGCGCGCGGCTTCGACGGCAGCGTTCAGCGCCAGGATGTTGGTCTGGAAGGCGATGTCGTTGATAAGCGACGTAATGGAGCCGATGCGCTGGGTGCTGTCGGCGATTTCATCCATCGTGCTGACCACGGTTTCCATCGCTTCACCGCCCTGGGCGGCCGCCTGGCTGGCGGCGCTGGAAAGCTTATCAGCCGCGGCGGCAGTTTCGGAGTTGTTCTGCACCGACGACGCCATCTGGCTCATGGTGGTAACGGTCTGCTGGACGTTAACGACGGTCTGACGGGTGCGCTCGTTGAGATCGTCATTGCCCTTTGCCAGCGTTTCGCTGCCGGTGCGCACGTTCACCACCTGGCTGGTGACGTCGTTGATCAGCCAGCGGCACATCAGGCCAAGCTGGCCGACAGCGCGTAGCGTCAGGCCGATCTCATCGGTACGGTTGAGGTGGTCCACGGTGTTACGCTCCCCGGTCGCCACGCGCAGTGCCTGGCGGGACACGTTTTCAATCGGCCTGGCGATCTGGGTTTCAAACAGCGCGCAGCCCAGCAGCATCACCACCGCGCTGACCGCCGCAGAGATAGCCAGCGCCGTCCCGCTCACGCCCTGTACAACCTGGGCCAGCACCAGCAAAGCGAACAGCGTTGCCATCACGCCGCGAATGCGGAAGCGCAGCGAGATGCCTGCCAGCTTGCTCAGCCAGCCCTTGCGCAGCACCTGGCCTTTGAACAGGCGATATTTCGATGTGCCTTTATTCAGCGCGTCGTACAGCGGCTCCACGGCGGCAATCTCTTCCGCGGAGGCCTGGCTGCGGATCGACATATAGCCGGTGACCTCACCCTTACGCACCATCGGGACCGCATTGGCACGCACCCAGTAGTGGTCGCCGTCTTTACGCAGATTTTTAACGATGCCGCTCCAGGGCTCGCCCTGCTTGAGGGTGTACCACATGTCGGCGAAGGCGGCTTTAGGCATATCCGGGTGACGCACCAGATTGTGCGGGCTGCCGGTCAGTTCATGGAGCTGATAGCCGCTGGCCTGAACAAAGGAGTCGTTGGCGTGGGTGATGTAACTTTGCAGGTCGGTGGTGGACATCAGGGTGGTATTATCATCCAGCATATATTGACGCTGGGTGACGGCGGGACGTGAAGACATAGCAGCTCCGTTTGGCAGGTTATCCAGTTGTTAATTGTTTTTTCTGCTTTGTTATTTCGGCGCTGTGCAGTTTTACTTTAGTTGTTAATTAAGACTGAGATCGCAAAAAGCCACATTAGCCCTGCTTTTATTATTGCTTCTGGTAACGGTTGTTTTCCTTATAGTTTCATCGTGTTAATGAATTCCATGTCTCAGAGCTGGACCATGTCTCCTTCACTGGTCGCCATTACGCAACGATTACGCCCGCTGTTTTTACCGGTATAAAGGGCGCTGTCTGCCCGTGAGAGCGCGCTGTGCAGGGAATCCTGATGCTGTACCCGGGTCAGCCCACCGGTGACGGTGACCGGCAGCATCGTCCCCTCTACCAGCACCGGGCACTGCTCCAGCTTAATGCGGATACGCCGCGCTGTTTCCATCGCCCCGCCCTCGCTGGCGTTGTTGAACAGCACCACAAACTCTTCACCGCCGAAGCGGTAGATACGCTCGCCGCTGCGCATCCCGGCTTCGAGGGTAGCGGCTACCTCGCGCAGCACATCGTCGCCGGCATTGTGCCCCCAGGTGTCGTTGATGGTTTTGAATTTGTCGATATCCAGCATCAGCAACCATAGCGCGTCTGTTTCAGCACGCAGATGAATAAAATCGAGAAACAATAAATGACGCAGCGGTAACCCCGTCAACGTATCGTGCATATTACGAAACGTGATCAGCGACTGCTTATATATATCGATGGCATTAATGAAACTCTGCTGTGCAGCGTGATAATTCTGCACTAATTGTTCATTTACGGATTTATTTATAATGCTGACCAATAATTCGCGCGCGCAGTCATGCATTTTCAGGTGGCTATGAAAAATAGCATCCACCAGATTCGGATAGCGCGACGGCTCGGTGTCGAAGCGGGAGAACCAACGGCTGAAGCAGCACAGGGTATGGGCGCTGGCATCAATGATAGTCTCATCCGGCGTGCCGCCAAGCAGGCTGAAGTGCAGCATCCTGTTGGCCCAGGCGTAATGCTCATTAATCGCGTAATTTAATTCAGAGATACTTAAATCAATATCGGAGAGATGAATCATGCCGTGTTCTCAAAATATAAAAAGAAAAACCACAAATAAATCAGCGCAAGTATATCCCGCCCGAATGAAAAAACGGTTGATTCACACAGACTTTTACAGAATCGCACACCGGGAATAATCATGAGTAAATAAGATCGCGCCCGGTTAAATAAACATAAGGGCATGTCTGCTTCACGGCGGTGCGCCGGTGCACAGCCGTGACGCAGGCGTTTCAGGCGCTGCGCGATCGCACAGCAACTCTCAGCAGGAAGCGTTGCGCAACGGCAATCGGGGCGATTAAGTTTTGTACAGCTCGCGTCTCTCCAGACGTTTATCCCGATTTCAGCTGGCCCCGCTGAAGTGGCGCAATCCCTGCAATACTTAGATCGGTATCATGAGATACGCGATCCCCGGGAGCTTATTTTGAACAGGTTACCTTCCAGCGCCTCGGCGCTTGCCTGCACCGCGCACGCACTCAACATTATCGAAAAGCAAACGTTAGACCATGAGGAGATGAAGGCACTCAATCGAGAAGTGGTTGATTATTTTAAAGAGCACGTTAATCCAGGCTTCCTGGAATATCGAAAATCTGTAACAGCTGGCGGGGATTACGGAGCCGTAGAGTGGCAGGCGGGCAGTCTTAATACGCTTGTCGACACCCAGGGACAGGAGTTTATTGATTGCCTGGGTGGCTTTGGTATTTTCAACGTGGGGCACCGTAATCCAACAGTGGTTTCCGCCGTACAGCATCAGCTCGCCAAACAACCCCTGCACAGCCAGGAACTGCTGGACCCGCTCCGGGCCATGCTGGCGAAAACCCTCGCCGCGCTGACCCCCGGCAAACTCAAATACAGCTTCTTCAGCAATAGCGGCACCGAATCGGTGGAAGCGGCGCTTAAGCTTGCTAAAGCGTATCAGTCACCGCGCGGAAAATTTACCTTCGTGGCGACCAGCCGGGCATTCCACGGCAAATCGCTGGGCGCATTGTCGGCCACCGCCAAATCCACCTTCCGCAAACCCTTTATGCCGCTGCTGCCGGGCTTCCGCCACGTGGCGTTCGGCAACATCGAGGCGATGCGCGCGGTGCTTTGCGACGGGAAGAAAACCGGCGACGACGTGGCGGCGGTGATCCTGGAGCCGATTCAGGGTGAAGGAGGCGTGATCCTGCCGCCGCCGGGTTACCTGCCCGCCGTGCGTCAGCTGTGTGATGAGTTCGGCGCACTGCTGATCTTCGACGAAGTGCAGACCGGGATGGGACGCACCGGCAAGATGTTTGCCTGCGAGCATGAGAACGTGCAGCCCGACATTCTGTGCCTCGCCAAAGCGCTCGGCGGCGGCGTAATGCCGATCGGGGCGACTGTCGCCACCGAAGAGGTGTTCTCGGTGCTGTTTGATAATCCATTCCTGCATACCACCACCTTTGGCGGTAACCCGCTGGCCTGTGCGGCGGCGCTGGCGACCATCAACGTGCTGCTGGAAGAGAATCTGCCGGGCCAGGCCGAGCAGAAAGGCGACATGCTGCTGGATGGTTTCCGCCAGTTGGCGCGTCAGTACCCAGGCCTGGTGCAGGACGTGCGCGGCAAAGGGATGCTGATGGCGATTGAGTTCGTGGACAACGATATTGGCTATAACTTTGCCAGCCAGATGTTCCGCCAGCGCGTGCTGGTGGCCGGGACGCTGAATAACGCAAAAACCATTCGCATCGAACCGCCGCTCACGCTCACTATTGAGCAGTGCGAGCTGGTGCTGAAAGCGGCCGATAACGCGCTGGCAGCGCTGCAACCAGCTGCGGCGCGCGAAACGGTTGAACAATAAGCGCTGAGGCGCCCGGTAATCCTGCCGGGTGCCTTTCACGCTCTGCCTGCCCGTGCCGTTCTTTGAATCCCATCACAATCGTCATCTCCGGTTTTTCCATTTACCGCGCTGATAGCTAAATTAGAACTCATCCGACCACATAATAAAAATAGCCTGGAAGAGACTATGAGCTACCCGTCGCTGTTCGCCCCGCTGGATCTTGGCTTTACCCAACTGAAGAATCGCGCCCTGATGGGGTCGATGCATACCGGCCTCGAAGAACACCCGGACGGTGTGGCGCGTCTGGCGGCGTTTTACGCCGAGCGTGCACGCCACGGCGTCGCGCTGATCGTCACCGGTGGCATTGCCCCCTCCCCCTCCGGCGTGGCGGTGGCGGGCGGTGCGGTACTGAATGCAGCGCATCAGGTGGCGCATCACCGTACCATCACCGACGCCGTGCATCAGGAGGGCGGAAAGATCGCCCTGCAAATCCTGCATACCGGGCGCTACAGCTATCAGCCGCACCCCGTCGCGCCTTCCGCGCTCCAGGCCCCCATCAACCGCTTTGTCCCCGATGCGTTAACTCCCCCGCAAATTGAGGCGCTGATTGAGGATTTCGCCCACTGCGCGCAGCTGGCGCGGGAAGCGGGCTATGACGGCGTGGAGATCATGGGGTCGGAAGGCTACCTGATTAACCAGTTTCTCGCGGCGCGGACCAATCAGCGTGAGGATGGGTGGGGCGGCGACTATCCGCGTCGCATGCGCTTTGCAGTAGAGGTGGTTCGCGCGGTACGGGCGCGCGTGGGGCGTGACTTCATCATTATTTACCGGCTGTCGATGCTCGATCTGGTCGAAGGCGGCGGTACGCTCGATGAAACCATTACCCTGCTGAAAGCGGTGGAAGATGCCGGCGCAACGCTGATTAATACCGGTATCGGCTGGCACGAAGCGCGCATTCCTACCATCGCCACGCCGGTGCCGCGCGGGGCGTTCAGCTGGGTGACGCGCGCGCTGAAGGCGCACACCTCGTTGCCGGTGATCACCACTAACCGCATCAACGATCCGGAAGTCGCGGATGCGATCCTGGCGCGCGGCGATGCCGATATGGTATCGATGGCGCGGCCCTTTCTCGCCGATGCCGAAATCCTCAGCAAGGCGGCGCAGGGGCGCAGCGACGAGATCAACACCTGCATCGGCTGTAATCAGGCCTGCCTCGATCGCATTTTCGTCGGCAAAGTGACCTCCTGCCTCGTGAACCCGCGTGCCTGCCATGAAACCCTGATGCCGGTTGTGCCTGCCGCGCAGCCTAAATCCCTGGCGGTGGTCGGTGCCGGTCCGGCCGGGCTGGCGTTTGCGGTTAACGCCGCGGCGCGCGGCCATCAGGTCACGCTGTTTGATGCCGCCTCGGAGGTGGGCGGGCAGTTCAACATTGCCAGGCAGATCCCCGGTAAGGAGGAGTTCAATGAAACCCTGCGCTACTACCGGCGGATGATCGAGGTCACCGGCGTCGCTTTGCGTCTTAATCAGTATGTGAGCGCCGGGGATCTGGCGGCCTTCGATGAGACGATCCTCGCCTGCGGGATCGCGCCGCGTATTCCGCCGATCCCCGGCATCGATCACCCTTCGGTCTTAAGCTATCTCGACGTGCTGCGTGACAAAGCGCCGGTGGGTGAACGGGTGGCGATTATCGGCTGCGGCGGCATCGGGTTCGATACCGCGATGTATCTCAGCCAGTCCGGCGAGGCCACCAGCCAGAACATCGCTGAATTCTGCGCGGAATGGGGAATCGACCAGAGCCTGACCCGGCCCGGCGGCCTGCGTCCGGAAGGGGCGCACCTGCCGGCCAGCCCGCGCCAGATCGTGATGCTGCAGCGCAAGGCGAGTAAACCGGGCGAAGGCCTGGGCAAAACCACCGGCTGGATCCACCGTACTACCCTGCTGGCACGCGGCGTGAAGATGCAAGCGGGTGTGAGCTACCGCCGTATTGATGACGCGGGGCTGCACGTCACCCTCGGGGATGAAGAGCGGGTGCTTGCGGTAGACAACGTGGTGATTTGCGCCGGGCAGGAGCCGCGCCGCGAGCTGGCGGATGCGTTGATGATTGCCGGTAAGCCGGTGCATTTGATTGGCGGCTGCGACGTGGCGCTGGAACTGGATGCGCGCCGGGCGATTGAACAGGGCACCCGGCTGGCGCTGGCGATCTGACGCGGCGTGGTGGGTGCGCTGCGCTTACCCACCCTACGAGGGTACAAACGCCGGAATTGTGGCGGGTGCGCTGCGCTTACTCATACCACATCATCCGATTACGTAGGGCGGGTAAGCCTGCGCACCCGCCATTAACGCACTCAGCGCTTTTTGCGCGTCTTCACCGCTTTCAGGATCACAAACTTATTGTTGGTATCAATGGTTTCGCAGTTGCCGAAGATCTTCTTCAGCTTGCGGAAGTAATCGAGATGACGATTGCCGACGATACGCAGTTCGCCGCCATACTGCAGACAGCGGCGGGCATGGTGAAACATCTCCCAGGCTACCTGATCGGAAATCGCGTGCTGCTGGTGGAACGGCGGGTTACACAGGATGGCCGCAAAGCGATCGGACTCCACGCCGGAAAGCGCGTTGTTGATCATAAACTCGCAGCGCGCCACGTCACCCGGTAGGTTGGTTTCTACGTTCAGACGGCTTGAGGCCACCGCCATCGGCGATTCGTCCACAAACACCACTTTCGCTTCCGGATTCTGCGCCAGCAGCGTCATGCCAATCACGCCATTACCGCAGCCCAGATCCACCAGCTCACCGTCGAGATTTTCCGGCAGATGCTGCATAAAGAAGCGCGCGCCGATATCCAGCCCGGTACGGGAAAAGACGTTAGCGTGGTTATGGATAGTCCAGTCGGTGCCGTCCAGTTTCCAGCTCAGGGTTTCCGGTACCTCGGCCAGCGCCGGCGCGGTGAAGGTCGGGTTGATCAGGCGCGCTTTTTTCCACGCCAGCGTGGTGGTGGTCGGCCCCAGAATTTGCTCAAACAGCGCCAGCGTGGAGTTGTGAATATCACGCGCTTTGCCCCCGGCGATAATGCGCGTCTGCGGTGTTACCACGCGGCGCAAGGCGCGCAGCTGCTGCTCAAGCAGCGCCAGGGTTTTTGGGATCTTAATCAGCACCAGCCCCGGCGCTTGCGGATACGCTGCGGTGCTGTCGAGGAACCTGACGCTCGACTCCTCAATATCGTTGAGGCGCAGGTTCTGACGGATCGCCAGCTCGCTCAGGTAAGAGTCGCTGATGCTGTACGGCTGATGCGCCGCCAGCACGCAGGAGAGCGCGCCGAATGCATCGTTCAGGATCAGGATCGGACCGACCGGCTCGTCCAGCTGTTGCAGCAGATACTCGTCCGCTGCTTCCCACGCCTGCAGTGGGTTAACGTCGTCCGTTTCCGGAAAACGCTTCAGCGTCAGGGAACGAAAACTGTTGTCTGGTTGGCTCATCGGCCCTCCTGGATGGTAAAATTTCAGCATTGGCCCCGTAGCGGGGGCGAGAGTATACCCTTTTCGCCAGTCTGAGATAAGCATGAGTGAACTGATTTACCTGCAGGGCTACCCGGAGCACCTGCTCTCCCAGGTACGCACGTTGATTAACGACCAGCGGCTCGGCGATGTGCTGCAGCAGCGTTATCCCGACCGGCACGACATCGCCACCGACAAAGCGCTGTGGGCCTACACCCAGGGGCTGAAAAACCAGTTTTTGCGCAGCGCCCCGCCGGTGAATAAAGTGATGTATGACAACAAGATCCACGTGCTGAAAAACGCGCTTGGGCTGCATACTGCGGTGTCGCGCATACAGGGCAACAAGCTGAAAGCGAAGGCCGAGATCCGCGTCGCCACCGTATTTCGCGGCGCACCGGAAGCCTTTCTGCGTATGATCGTGGTGCACGAACTGGCGCATCTGAAAGAGAAAGAGCACAACAAAGCGTTCTATCAGCTCTGCTGCCATATGGAGCCGCAGTATCATCAGCTCGAATTTGACACTCGCCTGTGGCTGACGCATCTGGCGCTGGGCAACGAGCGCCGCAGCGCTGAATAAAATCTGGAACCCGCTACGCGAATTCACTTTTCCCGCGCTGGATTTGTCATCTTTCCATGATAGTCTGCATCGATACTTAGCCAGTGGAGAAAGCGCACCTCTATGATACGTTTCGCCGTAGTTGGCACGAACTGGATCACCCGCCAGTTCGTCGATGCCGCCCATGAAACGGGCAAATTTAAGCTCACCGCTGTGTATTCGCGCAGCCTGGAACAGGCGCAGCATTTCGCCAGCGACTACCCCGTCGAGCATCTCTTCACCTCCCTTGAGGCGATGGCGCAGAGCGATGCTATTGATGCCGTGTATATCGCCAGCCCTAACTCGCTGCATGGCGAGCAGAGCTGCCTGTTTATGCGCCATAAAAAGCATGTGATCTGCGAAAAGCCGCTGGCCTCAAACCTGCGTGAAGTGGAAGCAGCCATTGCCTGCGCGCGTGAAAATCAGGTGGTGCTGTTCGAAGCCTTCAAAACCGCGAGTCTGCCGAACTTTATCGCGCTGCAGCAGGCGCTGCCGAAAGCCGGAAAGCTGCGCAAGGCGTTCATCAACTACTGTCAGTACTCGTCGCGCTACCAGCGCTATCTTGACGGCGAAAACCCCAACACTTTCAATCCGGCCTTCTCTAACGGCTCGATCATGGATATCGGGTTCTACTGCCTGGCAAGCGCTGTCGCCCTGTGGGGTGAACCGTACTCGGTACAAGCCAACGCCGCGCTGCTTGAAAGCGGCGTCGATGCCCACGGCACCGTGGTGATGCACTATGGCGATTTCGATGTGATCCTTACCCACTCGAAGGTGAGCGACTCGACGATCCCAAGCGAGATCCAGGGCGAGGCCGGATCGCTGGTGATTGAGAAGATCTCCGAGTGCCAGAAGATCACCTTCGTGCCGCGCGGTGGCAAAGCGCAGGATCTGACGCAGCCCCAGCACATCAATACTATGCTGTACGAAGCCGAGACTTTTGCCCGCCTGGTGACCGATAACGAGGTCAATCATCCGGGCCTGGCCGTAAGCCGGATCACCGCGAAACTGTTAACGGATATCCGTGCGCAAACGGGGGTCGTGTTCCCGGCAGACGACGTCAGCACAGAGTTGCCCGCGTAAAGCTTTGTAAAACGGCGCATACGTAATATTGACCGTCATAATTGCCTGTAATACTTTGTTACGAGCAAAGGGGAGTAACTTCTTCGCCGGTGGATCGTCATTACGATGCGTAACGCATCCGGTTACCGGGCAACGTAACATCCAGTTTTATATTCGCATCTGCAACGCGTTTGATGACGGGGAATCCCCTAAATAATTCGCGTTGCAGAAAGGCGGCAAGTTCGCGAATCGCCGGGAGCATACACCAGTATGTGACCGGGGTGAGTGAACGCAGCCAACGCATCTGCGGCGCGAAGTATGACGGGGATTTCTGTTGTAAGTGAGACCTTGCCGGAAGGCGAGATCCATTTGCGACAAGCGAAACGGCTGACGTCTTCCGATGTTAGCCGTTTTTGTTTTTTAAGGAATCTGTCTATGAATACTGTCGGCACCCCGCTGTTGTGGGGCAGTTTCGCCATCGTGGTGATTATTATGCTGGCCATCGACCTCCTGCTGCAGGGGCGCCGCGGTTCGCACGCGATGTCCATGAAGCAGGCGGCCGCCTGGTCACTGGTCTGGGTTACGCTTTCGCTGCTGTTTAACGCCGCATTCTGGTGGTATCTCACCGAAACTCAGGGGCGTGCAGTTGCAGATACCCAGGCGCTTGCGTTCCTCACCGGCTATCTGATTGAAAAAGCGCTGGCGGTTGATAACGTCTTCGTCTGGCTGATGCTGTTCAGCTACTTTGCGGTTCCGGCCGCGCTGCAGCGCCGCGTCCTGATTTATGGCGTGCTGGGTGCGATCGTGCTGCGTACTATCATGATCTTCGCAGGTAGCTGGCTGATCACCCAGTTCTCCTGGTTGCTCTACGTCTTCGGCGCGTTCCTGCTGTTTACCGGGATCAAAATGGCGCTGGCGAAAGAGGACGATACCGGTATCGGCGACAAGCCGGTGGTGCGCTGGCTGCGCAGCCATCTGCGTATGACGGATACCATTGAAAACGAACACTTCTTCGTGCGCAAAAATGGCCTGCTGTACGCAACCCCGCTGTTCCTCGTGCTGATCATGGTTGAGCTGAGCGACGTGATCTTTGCGGTAGACAGTATCCCGGCTATCTTCGCGGTGACTACCGATCCGTTCATTGTGCTGACCTCTAACCTGTTCGCAATTCTTGGCCTGCGTGCGATGTATTTCCTGCTGGCGGGCGTAGCGGAACGCTTCTCAATGCTGAAGTACGGACTGTCGATCATTCTGGTGTTTATCGGCGTGAAGATGCTTATCGTCGATTTCTACCATATCCCAATCGCCGTCTCGCTCGGCGTGGTGTTTGGCATTCTGGTTGTTACCCTGCTGATCAATACCTGGGTTAACCGCCGCAACGACAGAAAAAATATCGCCGGATAAGCGATAGCGCGCACCCCCTCTCCCCGCCAGGGATAAGAGGGTGCGCGACCTGTCTCATCTGCGCGGCTGCGCAAGCGGTCATAGCGTGGAATTGATGATGATGTCACAATAATGTTAACCATCAGTTAAAAAACGCGAGCAACTCGCAAACTCCAGCACTATTCGCTTCCCTCCGGTATCCATTTCCCTATACTCATCCGTGCAAACTTTTGTTACATCCTGATTAAACGTTACCCAAGAGTACGTCCAGGATGGAACCACATCATCACTGAAGGAAATTCGAATGACTACGCAATCTGATAAGGGCGGCTTGTGGCAGCGCCTGGCGCACGGCAGCCTGGTAAAGCAGATCCTGGTGGGGCTGGTACTGGGTATTGTGCTGGCCTGGCTGTCAAAACCTGCCGCTGAAGCGGTCGGTCTGCTGGGAACGCTGTTCGTTGGTGCCCTGAAAGCCGTTGCGCCAGTGCTGGTGCTGATGCTGGTGCTGGCGTCCATCGCTAATCACCAGCGCGGCCAGAAGACCAGCATCCGCCCTATCCTGGTGCTCTATCTGCTGGGCACCTTCTCCGCCGCGCTGACTGCGGTGCTGTTCAGCTTCCTGTTCCCTTCCACGTTGCAACTGGTTACCGGTGCGACAGAAATCACCCCGCCGACAGGGATCGTGCAGGTGCTGCGCGACCTGCTGCTTAGCATGGTTGCCAACCCGGTGGATGCGATTCTGAAAGGTAACTACATTGGTATTCTGGTGTGGGCTATCGGTCTGGGCTTCGCGCTGCGTCATGCAAACGATACCACTAAAAATCTGATCACCGACATGTCAGACGCCGTGACTTTTATGGTGAAGCTGGTGATTCGCTTTGCGCCGATCGGTATCTTTGGCCTGGTGGCGTCCACGCTCGCCACCACCGGGTTCAGTACACTGTGGGGCTATGCCCAGCTGCTGGTGGTGCTGATTGGCTGCATGCTGCTGGTGGCGCTGGTGATTAACCCGCTACTGGTGTTCATCAAGATCCGCCGTAACCCCTATCCGCTGGTCTTCACCTGCCTACGTGAAAGCGGCGTTACCGCCTTCTTCACCCGTAGCTCCGCCGCGAATATCCCGGTCAACATGGCGCTGAGCGAGAAGCTGAACCTCAACCGCGATACCTATTCGGTCTCGATTCCACTGGGCGCGACCATTAATATGGCGGGTGCGGCCATCACCATTACGGTGCTGACGCTGGCGGCGGTGCATACGCTGGGTATTTCGGTGGATCTGCCGACCGCGCTGCTGCTCAGCGTGGTGGCGTCGCTGTGCGCCTGCGGTGCATCCGGCGTGGCGGGTGGTTCACTGCTGCTGATCCCGCTGGCGTGCAACATGTTCGGCATCCCGAACGACATCGCCATGCAGGTGGTGGCGGTAGGCTTTATCATCGGCGTGCTGCAGGACTCCTGCGAGACCGCGCTCAACTCCTCCACCGACGTACTGTTTACTGCGGCGGCGTGCCAGGCGGAAGATGCGCGTCTGGCCAGCAACGTGCTGCGTAACTAACCTCTGCGGCTGGCGGCGCGTTGCCGTCAGCCCTCTTTCTCTGCCAGTGCCTTTTCAACCCGGAACGGGTCAATGCCCCGCTTCTGCATCCGCCAGAAACGAATAATATTCACGCCGTTCATGATCAAAAAGCTGCCCTCAATCAGGGTACCTCCAATCGATCCCAGCCAGAAATTATGAATAACCCAGCAGACGGTTGAACACCACATGACGCAGCGGGTTGTCAGCCCGGTGGTACGGAACAGCGCCCAGGTACTGGCGATAGTACCGATAACCGGCAGCAGTTCGATGGGATGGTGAAGCTTCACCAGGCCCAGCGCCAGCGTCAGGATGATAAACAGCGCCATTACCCACAGATTGCGGGTGCGCAGAGAGATCAGGGTGCGCAACGCATTCAGCCCGGCGCTCATCCCGGCGGGCCAGGCTCCCATCAGAAAAAAGTGGCCGCCAATGGTCGCGCTGTAGAACGCCAGCTGCATTTTGAAGCGGCGTTCATCGCGGTTGATAAAGGTGGTAATGCCGATCAGAAAGGCGATGACCCCAACGCCCTGGGCAAGCCAATACGCGGTCATGAAAGATCCTTGTCAGAAAAAGAAACGGCGCTTCAAATAATGAAACGCCGTTTTATCTTAGCAGAGCGGAGACGCGCTACAAAGTGACACCGCTTTTGAAGATGGCCAGTTCGCGAAAGTCATTCTTCTCGTTGCAGGTGAGCTTGCCGCTGGCGATATCGGCAATGACATCCACAAACTGCTCCAGCAGCTGCGGCATGGCGGTACCGTGCAGCAGCTGGCCGGCGTCAAAGTCGATCCAGTGCGGTTTTTTTGCTGCCAGCTCGCTGTTGGTAGCGATCTTCACCGTCGGCACAAAACCACCGTAAGGCGTGCCGCGCCCGGTGCTGAACAGCACCATATGACAGCCTGCCCCAGCCAGCGCGCTGGTAGCGACCGCATCGTTGCCCGGTGCGCTCAGCAGGTTCAGACCGTGGGTTTTCAGCCGCTCGCCGTAGCGCAGCACGTCCACCACCTGACTGGCACCGGCTTTCTGGGTGCAGCCGAGGGATTTCTCCTCCAGGGTGGTGATGCCCCCCGCTTTGTTGCCCGGCGATGGGTTCTCGTAGATCGGCTGATTGTGGGCGATAAAGTACTGTTTGAAGTCGTTGACCATGGTGACGGTTTTTTCAAACGTGGCTTCGTCGCGGCAGTGGCTCATCAGGATCTGCTCGGCACCAAACATCTCCGGCACTTCGGTCAGCACCGTGGTGCCGCCGTTACCGATGACGTAATCCGAGAAGCGCCCCAGCATCGGGTTGGCGGTAATGCCGGACAGCCCGTCCGATCCGCCGCACTCAAGACCAAACTTCAGCTCGCTGAGCTTGCCCGGCTGACGCTCGTCGTGACGCATCACGGCATACAGCTCGCGCAGATGCTCAAGCCCGGCCTCCACTTCGTCATCCTGATGCTGACAGGTCATGAAATGTACTCGCGCCGGGTCGAAATCCCCCAGCGTTTCACGGAAGGCGTCTACCTGATTGTTTTCACAGCCCAGGCCGATCACCAGCACCGCGCCCGCATTCGGGTGACGCACCATATTTTGCAGCATGGTGCGGGTATTGATGTGGTCATCGCCAAGCTGGGAACAGCCGTAGGTGTGACTGAACAGGAACACGCCGTCGGTGCCTTCGGCATCGTTGCTCTCTTTCAGAAAGCGCGTCTGGATCTGACGCGCGATGCCGTTGACGCAGCCGACGGTGGGCAGGATCCACAGCTCATTGCGGATCCCCACCTCGCCGTTGGCGCGGCGGTAGATCTCCACATCGCGATCCGTTGACTGACGATCCAGCAGCGGGTGATCCGGTTGATAGCTGTACTCATCCAGATCGCTGAGGTTGGTACGCGTATTGTGGGAGTGAATATGTTCCCCCGGCGCGATATCCGCCAGCGCATGGCCGATTGGCAAGCCATATTTGATGACGTTAGCGCCCTGCGCAATGCCGACCAGCGCAAACTTGTGCCCGCGCGCCACATCCTGACGCAGCGTCACATCCAGCCCGTCCTGGGAAATCACCGTCCCTTGCGGCAGATCGACCAGCGCGACCGCGACGTTATCCAGCGAATGGATCCTGATGTATTGCATATCAACCTCAAACAGCCAGATTAATTCAGTTCAATAGCGAAGTAGTCACGGGCATTGTTGAAGCAGATGTTTTTCACCATCTCGCCCAGCAGTGCGATGTCCGCTGGCGCTTCGCCCGCCTGCACCCAGCGGCCAATCATCTGGCACAGAATGCGACGGAAATATTCGTGACGGGTATAGGACAGGAAGCTGCGGCTGTCGGTCAGCATACCGACGAAGCGGCTTAACAGGCCGAGCTGCGCCAGCTGGGTCATCTGACGTTCCATGCCGTCTTTCTGATCGTTGAACCACCAGCCGGAGCCGAACTGCATCTTGCCCGGCATCCCTTCGCCCTGGAAGTTGCCAACCATAGTGCCGATCACTTCGTTATCGCGCGGGTTCAGGCAGTAAAGAATGGTTTTCGGCAGCAGGTTCTCTTCATTCTGTTTGCTCAGCAGCTTTGAAAGCTCCTCAGCCAGCGGGCGATCGTTGATGGAGTCGAAGCCGACATCCGGCCCTAACAGTTTGAACTGTCGCAGGTTGTTATTACGCAGCGCGCCAATGTGGTACTGCTGCACCCAGCCGCGACGCGCATACTGCGCACCGAGCCATACCAGCACGGCGGTTTTGAACTGGGCAACTTCATGTTCGCTCAGGGTTTCACCCGCCAGGCGACGCGCCAGAATCGCATCCAGCTCGCTTTCGCTGGCCTCAGCAAACAGCACCACGTCGAGCGCGTGATCGGAGACCTTACAGCCGTGCGCGGCGAAGTGATCGAGACGCTTAGTGAGCGCGGTTTCGAGATCGCTGAAGCGACGGATATCGGTATCGGATACCTGAGCCAGCGTCGCGATATAGTCGGCAAAGGTTGCCTGCTCGATGTTAAACGCTTTGTCCGGACGCCAGCTCGGCAGCACCTTAATGCTGAAGCTGCTGTCTTTCGCTACGGCGGCGTGATGCTGTAGGTCGTCCACCGGATCGTCAGTGGTGCCGACCATCTTCACGTTCATCTGCTGCATGATGCCGCGAGCAGTAAAGGCGTCCTGGGCCAGCAGATCATTGCACTGATTCCAGATCTCATCGGCGGTTTTTGGCGACAGCAGCGTGCCGGTGATGCCAAACGGGCGGCGCAGCTCAAGGTGTGTCCAGTGGTAGAGCGGATTGCCGATGGTGTGCGGTACGGTCGCGGCCCAGGCATCAAACTTTTCCCGATCGCTGGCATCACCGGTACACAACTTTTCCGCTACGCCGTTAGTACGCATAGCACGCCACTTATAGTGATCGCCTTTCAGCCAGATGTCATACAGGTTTTTGAAACGGTAGTTGTCGGCGATCTGCTGAGGCGGAAGGTGGCAATGATAGTCAAAAATCGGCTCATCTTTCGCATAATCATGGTAGAGACGGCGGGCAAATTCGGTATCTAACAGAAAATCTTCAGTCATAAACGGGGTCATAGGGACACTTCCTCTCATGCGTGACTCAGATGCTTTCACTTGATGCCGACAAAGTTATCACACCAATTATCCTGAACCACGATTAAATTCGTGAGTTAGATCAATATTAATGGACAAATTATCTACCGTGAAAGAGGTAAATAGCGCTGTAACCCGCACCATGACTGGCCTGAATCCCTCAAATTAATGACCCTGCTAAGAAAAGTGCTTTTGTGATGGCTCTCAACTTTTAAAGCTGTATGACAAGTTATCTTTCCTGCCGTCGCAATACAGAACCCACGGATTGATTTTTTACGGTGGCGTTACCGACAGGGGCGCTACCGGAATACCCAGTATGGAAGCTGATGTGAGTCACGAGCACGTTTATGGCAAGGCGCCGACCGCACCGGGCATCTCAACCGGTGCGGTCGCCCGTTAAAAAACCTACCCGGCGAGAATACAGGGAGTGTGACCGCTTCCGTACGGTAGAAAACAACGACGAAGAGGTTTCAGATGCGAAAGATTAAAGGGTTACGTTGGTACATGATCGCACTGGTGACGCTGGGCACCGTGCTCGGTTACCTGACGCGTAACACCGTGGCGGCGGCGGCCCCGACGCTGATGGAAGAGCTGCACATTTCAACCCAGCAATACTCCTATATCATTGCTGCCTATTCGGCAGCCTACACCATCATGCAGCCGGTAGCAGGCTACGTGCTGGATATCCTCGGCACCAAAATCGGCTATGCATTCTTTGCTATCACCTGGGCGGTCTTCTGCGGTGCGACAGCGCTGGCGGGAAGCTGGGGCGGGCTGGCACTGGCGCGCGGGGCGGTAGGTGCAGCGGAAGCCGCGATGATCCCGGCTGGCCTGAAGGCCAGCTCCGAATGGTTCCCGGCTAAAGAGCGTTCCATTGCGGTCGGCTATTTCAACGTGGGTTCATCGATTGGTGCCATGATTGCGCCGCCGCTGGTGGTCTGGGCGATCGTGATGCACAGCTGGGAGCTGGCGTTCATTATCTCCGGCGTGTTGAGCTTCGCCTGGGCGATGGCGTGGCTGTTCCTGTATAAGCATCCGCGCGATCAGAAAAAACTCACTGACGAAGAACGTGAGTACATTATTGGTGGTCAGGAAGCCCATCACCAGACCAATAACGCGAAGAAAATGTCGCCGTGGCAGATCGTGCGTACCCGCCAGTTCTGGGGCATTGCCCTGCCGCGTTTCCTCGCCGAACCGGCGTGGGGTACGTTCAACGCGTGGATCCCACTGTTCATGTTTAAGGTTTATGGCTTTAACCTGAAAGAGATTGCGATGTTTGCCTGGATGCCGATGCTGTTTGCCGACCTCGGCTGCATCGTCGGTGGTTATCTGCCGCCGCTGTTCCAGCGCTGGTTTGGGGTTAACCTCATCGTCTCGCGTAAGATGGTGGTGACAATGGGCGCGCTGCTGATGATCGGCCCGGGTATGATTGGCCTGTTCACCAGCCCGTACGTGGCGATTGGCCTGCTGTGCATCGGCGGTTTTGCCCATCAGTCGCTCTCCGGTGCGCTGATTACCCTCTCTTCCGATGTGTTTGGCCGTAACGAAGTTGCCACCGCGAATGGCTTGACCGGTATGGCTGCATGGACGGCGAGTACGATGTTCGCGCTGGTCGTCGGTGCGCTGGCGGACACTATCGGCTTCAGCCCGCTGTTTGCGGTGCTGGCAGTATTCGACGTCATGGGCGCTATTGTCATCTGGACCGTGTTGCAGAATAAACCGGCCAGCGAGCTGAAGGACCAGACGCTCACGGGTAAGCCCGCGACGCAACCCTGACGCGAAACCACCTAAAAAAGCCGCCTGAGGGCGGCTTTTTCATGGGCGGCGGTGGAGCGATTTGCGCAAAAGTGGTATAACAAATTCAGTTTTCCTGCCCTGTCCGGAGCCGCGCTATGGAAATAGCTGAACCACGTCGCCTTTATCAGCAATTGGCCGCTGAACTTAAACGCCGCATTGAAGATGGCGTTTATCGCGTGGGAGAAAAACTCCCCGCTGAACGCTATATCGCTGATGAGAAAAACGTGAGCCGCACGGTGGTGCGCGAAGCCATCATCATGCTTGAGGTTGAAGGCTACGTTGAAGTCCGCAAAGGCTCCGGTATTCATGTTATTTCCAACCAGGCGAAGCATCACGCGTTGCCGGATGAAAATCTGGAGTTCGCCAGCTACGGTCCTTTTGAGCTGTTGCAGGCGCGTCAGCTTATCGAAAGCAACATCGCCGAGTTTGCCGCCACCCAGGTGACCAAACAGGACATCATTAAGCTGATGGAAATTCAGGAAAAGGCGCGTCAGGAGAAGTGTTTCCGCGATTCCGAGTGGGATTTACAGTTTCACGTTCAGGTTGCGCTCGCCACACAGAACACCGCGTTGGCGGCAATCGTAGAGAAAATGTGGACCCAGCGCGTTCATAATCCTTACTGGAAGAAGCTGCACGAGCACATTGACCTGCGCACCGTCGACAACTGGTGCGATGACCATGACCAGATTCTGAAAGCGCTGATTCGCAAAGATCCGCACGGTGCAAAAGTCGCGATGTGGCAGCATCTTGAGAACACCAAACTGATGCTGTTTAACGAAACCAGCGATGATTTTGAATTTAATGCCGACCGTTACTTGTTTTCCGAAAATCCCGTTGTTCACCTCGATACCACCTCAAATACGCTAAAATAGCGTCTTTACTGGGACGAGGGTCAGCAAACCATATGTAGTGTCAGCGTTTGTAAATACCCTCGTATGCCAGCTTGTGACCCGGCAAAATCATCTGCGGCAAAGCATAAATATTGTGTCGTACACATCCGTGCTTTGTTACAATTAGATGCATTTTCACGTAATCAAGTAAGCACTTGCTCACGTATCTCATGCACAAGGAAACAGTGCGCGCATCTCACTACAAGGCAGCCCGTTTCGACCATAATCAACAACGAAAAACGTCGTGACGCTGTCCTTCTTTCGTAACCAGCGGCTTAAACCGATGTGCCAGGACGACTGAATGGAACTTTTGACTCAACTACTGAACGCCCTCTGGAGCCAGGATTACGAGACGCTCGCCAACCCGTCGATGGTTGGCATGCTCTACTTCGTATTGTTCATGATTCTGTTTCTTGAAAATGGTCTGTTGCCGGCGGCGTTTCTGCCGGGAGACAGCCTGCTGGTGCTGGTCGGCGTGCTTATTGCCAAAGGCGCAATGGGATTCCCGCAAACCATTTTGTTGCTGACCGCCGCCGCGAGCCTGGGATGCTGGCTAAGCTATATTCAGGGACGATGGCTCGGTAATACGCGTATCGTGCAGAACTGGCTCTCGCATCTGCCGGCGCATTACCACCAGCGCGCCCATCATCTGTTTCATAAACACGGGCTTTCGGCGCTGCTGATTGCACGCTTTATTGCATTTGTTCGCACCCTGCTGCCGACCATTGCCGGGCTGTCTGGCCTGAGCAGCGCGCGCTTCCAGTTCTTTAACTGGATGAGCGGCCTGCTGTGGGTGCTGATCCTTACCACGCTGGGTTATTTACTGGGCAAGACGCCGGTGTTCCTCAAATATGAAGACGCCCTGATGTCCTGCCTGATGCTGTTACCGGTGGTTCTGCTGGTGTTTGGCCTGATTGGCTCACTGGTGGTGCTGTGGAAAAAGAAATACGGTAACCGAAGCTAAAAGGGATTGTGATGAGAATTGCGCGTTCACGCCGTTCGATTATAGGATTTTCAGGCCTCGCGCTGGTGGCACTGCTGGCACTGGCCGGCTCCGTGCTGCAAAATCATGAAAGCACGCTGGCGATCCGCGCCTCCAGCCATGGCGTCAGTGTGCCGGACGGTTTCTCCGTGCTGCATCATCTTGATGCCAACGGCATTATGATAAAAAGCATTACCCCGCAGGACGATAAGCTGTTAATTAAGTTTGACTCCAGCGCCGAGCGCGACGCCGCTCGCCGCGTGCTTTACCGCACGCTACCGCAGGGATTCATCATCGCTCAGGAAGAGGAAAAATCTCCGGCCACGCTCTGGCTGCAACGCCTGCGCGGCGAAGGCCACCGCCTCGGGTAGTCTCCAGGATTCCTAATCTTTTCACCCACTTTGGGGTTTGCGCGAATACTTACTATCATTGTGTAAGCGCACCCTGAAACCGCATCTGCGCTACAGACACGCTGGAACACAACGGTGACGTCCCGTGGCGTATCGTTTAACAATGGAAGGTTTCTCTTATGAAATACAGCACCGCACTGGCTTTAGCCCTTTTATCTCTGTCTACCGCTTCTCAGGCCGCTTCACTCTGCCAGCAGAAAGAGCAAGAAATTAAGCGTGAGATCGGTTATGCCGAAAAGCATGACAACCAGAACCGGATAAACGGACTAAACAAAGCGCTGAGCGAACTGCGGGCTAACTGCAGCGACGCAAAGCTGCATGCTGATCATCAGGAGAAAATCGCGCGTCAAAAAGCTGAAATCAGCGAGCGCGAGGGCGAACTGGCTGAAGCGAAACAGAAAGGCGATGCGGACAAAATTGCCAAGCGTGAACACAATCTTAACGAGGCGCGTGCCGAGCTGAAGGAGCTGGAAGCACGCGACTACTAAGACTATGGAAACCTTTACTCACCTGGAGAGAGAATTATGTCAAAAGATAACACCGATCACCTGCGCGCTGAGTTGAAATCCCTGGCAGACACGCTTGAAGAGGTGCTGAGTTCTTCTGGCGATAAATCGAAAGAAGAGTTAACCAAACTTCGCAGCAAAGCCGAGCGCGCGCTGAAAGAGAGCCGCTACCGTCTGACTGAAACCGGCGACGTTATCGCGCGTCAGACTCGCGAAGCGGCAAGCCGCGCGGATGAGTACGTGAAAGAAAATCCGTGGACCGGCGTAGGTATTGGTGCGGCAGTGGGTGTCGTGCTGGGCGTTCTGCTGACGCGTCGCTGATATGGCAGAGTCGCGCCAACCTCAAGGGCCGGGTAAAAGCGTTCTCGGCATCGGACAGCGTATCATCACCATTATCGTTGATATGGTGGAGACCCGCGTCAAGCTGGCGGTGGTTGAGCTGGAAGAAGAGAAAGCAAATCTGTTCCAGCTCCTGCTGATGCTTGGCCTGACTATGCTCTTTGCCGCGTTCGGGCTGATGAGCCTGATGGTGCTGATCATCTGGGCTATCGATCCGCAATATCGCCTGAATGCCATGATCGCCACTACGGCAGTGCTGCTGATTCTGGCATTGATTGGCGGCATATGGACGCTGGTACGGGCGCGGCGTTCAACGCTGCTGCGTCACACCCGCCGCGAGCTGGCTAACGACAAGCAGCTGCTGGAGGATGAAGATCGATGAGTGATAAGCATGAGCGTGAACGACGCAAAGCATGGCTGTTAAGCAATATTCAACAGCAGCGTCTGGATCTGTCCGCGTCGCGTCGTGACTGGCTTGACGCCACCGGGGCTTACGATCGCGGCTGGAATACCCTGCTCAGTCTTCGCTCATGGGCAGTGGTAGGTAGCAGCGTGATGGCCCTCTGGTCCGTGCGGCATCCTAACTTCCTGCTGCGCTGGGCTAAACGGGGCTTCGGCGCCTGGAGTGCCTGGCGTCTGGTTCAGACCACGCTGCGTCAGCAGCAGCGGTATTAATCTCTCCCTCAATGGCGCGTATTCCGCGCCATTCGTTTTTCTGCGCCTCTCCCTGCCGTTTTGCTTGCTCAAGATATTTGAAGAAGATTGACAGTTTTCCTTGCTAACAATCCCTGAGCGCCGCGTTTATTATCCTCTCCATCGACAGCAATACCGGGTAATAGCCCGATTTTGCAGTAATAACAATCACCTGGCATCAACAGCCATCGTTCAGGTTTTTTGGAGAGAGAAAATGAAAAAATTAGAAAATGTGGGTGTGCTGGTAGCGCGTATCCTGATGCCGGTGCTGTTTATCGTCGCAGGCTGGGGCAAAATCACCGGTTACGCGGGTACGCAGCAATATATGGAAGCGATGGGCGTGCCCGGCTTTATGCTGCCGCTGGTGATTTTGCTTGAGTTCGGCGGCGGTCTGGCAATTCTGTTTGGTTTCCTGACCCGTACCACCGCGCTGATTACCGCTGTGTTTACGCTGCTGACCGCGTTCCTGTTCCACGGTAACTTCGCTGAAGGCGCGAACTCCATCATGTTCATGAAAAACTTCAGCATCGCCGGTGGTTTCCTGCTGCTGGCCCTGTTCGGACCGGGTGCATACAGCATCGACCGCGTACTGAATAAAAACTGGTAAGCCTTCTATACTGACTACACCAAAGCGAGGAGATATCTCCTCGCTTTTGCTGCTGAAAAAGGAGAGAGCAATGGGACAACTGATCGATGGCGTCTGGCATGACACCTGGTATGACACCAAATCAACCGGTGGACGTTTCAAACGTTCAGAATCCGCGTTTCGTAACTGGCTGACCGCCGACGGTACGCCTGGCCCCTCCGGCAGCGGCGGTTTTGCAGCAGAGAAAGATCGCTATCACCTCTATGTATCGCTGGCCTGCCCGTGGGCGCACCGCACGCTGATCGTGCGCGCGTTAAAAGGGCTGGAGCACCTGATTTCTGTTTCGGTGGTTCACCCGCTGATGCTGGAGAACGGCTGGACCTTTGGGGACGATTTCCCTGCTGCCACGGGCGACAGCCTGTACCAGCACGATTATATGTACCAGCTCTATCTCCATGCTGACCCGCACTACACCGGGCGCGTAACCGTTCCGGTGCTGTGGGATAAAAAGCAGCAGACCATCGTCAGCAACGAGTCGTCGGAAATTATCCGCATGCTCAACACCGCGTTTGACGGCCACGGTGCGCGTGCCGGGAACTACTACCCCGATGACCTGCAAAGCGAGATCGATGAGCTGAACGGCTGGATCTACGACACCGTCAACAACGGCGTATACAAAGCGGGCTTTGCCACCAGCCAGGAAGCCTATGATGAGGCCGTAACGAAGGTATTTGAGTCGCTGGCGCGTCTGGAACAGATCCTCGGCCAGCATCGCTACCTGACCGGCAACCAGCTCACCGAAGCAGACATTCGCCTGTGGACCACGCTGATCCGCTTCGATCAGGTGTATGTCACCCATTTCAAATGCGATCGTCAGCGCATCAGCGATTACCTGAATCTGTACGGGTTCCTGCGCGATATCTATCAGATGCCGGGCATCGCCGAAACGGTGGATTTCGCGCATATCCGCCACCACTATTTCTGCAGCCATAAAACCATCAACCCGACCGGCATTATTTCGATTGGGCCGCTGCAGGATCTCAACGAGCCGCACGGGCGTGAGGAACGCTTCCGCTAAGCGCAACTGGCGCGGGCTTCCCGCGCCATCCGTAGTCTTTCTCTGATTATTCCCTTTC
This sequence comes from Siccibacter colletis, assembly GCF_000696575.1. GTDB lineage: Bacteria > Pseudomonadota > Gammaproteobacteria > Enterobacterales > Enterobacteriaceae > Siccibacter > Siccibacter colletis. The sequence continues at coordinate 395,859 of NZ_JMSQ01000001.1, forward strand.
TCAGCGTTATTTCATCCGCTTATGCGAAGCGCTTCACAGAGCGCACCCGCCCCCAGAGAAATTTTCCCACCGGCCTCTTTTTCACCACTATCCTTTAAATGATTGCTTTAAAAACAAGTGATTGTACGAATAGTAGCCGTTACGGCTAAGGCAGGTGTTGGATGGACTGGTATCTCAAGGTACTCAAAAATTACATCGGATTCGGCGGCCGTGCGCGCCGTAAAGAATACTGGATGTTCATTCTGGTCAACATCATCCTGACGGTGGTGCTGAGCATGCTCGACAAAATGCTGGGCTGGCAGCGTGCCGGTGGCGAAGGCATTCTCACCACGATTTACGGCGTGCTGATCTTTTTGCCGTGGTGGGCGGTGCAGTTCCGGCGCCTGCACGATACCGACCGCTCGGCGTGGTGGCTGCTGCTGCTGATTATTCCGGTGGTGGGCTGGCTGATTATTCTGGCATTTAACTGCCAGAACGGTACGCCGGGCGAAAACCGCTTCGGGCCAGACCCGAAACGGGAAGAGACATCCCGCACGCCTCTTGTCAGCTAGCGGGCTGTGCTCAGCGCGGGATCAGCAGTTTCGGGATCTCGCGCAGGCACCAGGCTTTAGCTTCGCCCATACTGTCGCGACGCCAGGCCATGATGATGTCGATTTCGCTGGTGGACTCGGGGCTGACGACGCGTAAACGCCCTTCACGGATGTCATTTTCCACCAGCGGCCACGGCATCGTCGCCACGCCGATACCCGCCAGCAGCGCCTGACGCTTATCATCAATGCTGCTGACGGTCAGACGCGGCTGCTTATCGAGCAGCTGCACCGTCAGCACTGGCCGTTCGCGCGCCGTATCCGCCACCGCCACCCCGCGATACTTCACACGCGTCACTTCTGAAAGCGGTTCCGGCTCCTGATGGATCGGATGGTCCGGGGCGGCTACATAGACATTTTTCAGGGTGTAGAGCTTGCGCGAGTTGATCTCTGACGAAGATCGAAAATGCATGTCCGGAGCAATCACGATGTCGGCCCGCCCCTGCTCAAGGCGCTCCCACGCCCCGGCCAGCACCTCGGTAATAATAGAGAGCTGGGTGTTGGCTTTAACAGCCAGTTTATCAAGCAGCGGGAACAGCGTGGCGGTCGGCACCAGCGCCTCGGTGACCAGCGTCAGGTGGGTTTCCCAACCGCGCGCCAGCGCTTCGGCATCGGTGGTCAGCTTGTCTGCCGCTTCAAGCAGCACGCGGCCGCGCTCCAGCAACATGCGCCCGACGTTGGTGAATTTAGTGCGATGACCGGAGCGGTCAAACAGCACCACATCCAGTTCTTCTTCAAGTTTTTGCATGGTGTAGCTGAGCGCCGACGGCACGCGCCCCAGCTCATCTGCTGCCGCTGCAAAGCTGCCCCGCCGGTCAATAGCATCCATCACCCGCAGCGCTTCCAGCGTTAATGCCCTTTCTCTGGCCATCTCACTCTCATTCAGGAAATTTGAACGTAGCCAGCAGATTAACTGGCTAACAATGCAGCGTCCAGATCCTTACCATGGGTTTAGCGTAAAAAGAGGTCAAAAACATGATTACCACGAGAACAGCCAAACAGTGCGGGCAGGCTGACTATGGATGGCTGAAAGCCCGCTACACCTTTTCCTTTGGACACTATTTCGACCCGGACCTGCTGGGCTACGCTTCGCTGCGCGTGCTGAATCAGGAAGTGCTGGCGCCCGGTGCCTCGCTGCAGCCGCGTACCTTTCCGAAGGTGGATATTCTGAACCTGGTGCTGGAAGGTGAGGCCGAGTATCGCGACAGCGAAGGCAATCACCTCCAGGCCCGTGCGGGCGAGGCGGTGCTGGTTGCTGCTCAATCAGGCATAAGCTACAGCGAGCACAATATCAGTAAGGACAGCTCGCTGACCCGGATGCAACTCTGGCTCGACGCCTGCCCGGAACGGGAAAACCCGCTGTTTCAGAAAATGGCCCTGCTCAACCAGCCGCAGCAGCTGCTGGCCTCACCGGACGGGCGCAACGGCAGTCTACAGCTGCGCCAGCAGGTATGGCTGCACCATGTGGAAATGGAAAAAGGTGAGCGGCTGACAGTCCCGCTTCACGGACCACGCGCCTATCTGCAGTCAATCCACGGCACGGTGCACGCAAAAACCGAAACGGAAGGCAAAGAAGCATTAACCTGCGGAGACGGCGCTTTTATTCGTGACGAGGCAAATATCACCCTCATCGCCGATTCGCCGCTGCGCGCTTTACTGGTAGATTTGCCGGTGTAACAAGAAGGTGCGGCTCGCTGCACCAGGAGTCATAAAATGAGTACTATCACACAGCAAAACACAGGCATGAAGTTGACTGTTTCACCCGCCTCGCAGGAAGCGTCTACACGCGCCGGAGCGCATTCAGAGTTTACCTCCGATTTTATGTTCAACGAGCTGGAAGCCATTATCGCTGAAGCCGAAGTCCGTCTGGCCGAGGAAGAAGCCGCCTGACGCACGCTCTCCGGGCGGGCCTTATGGCCCGCCTGCTCCTGCCTCCCTTATTTTGTCGCGGCTATCCTTCTCCCGATCTGACGGAAATTATCCCGCCGTCTGATAACGCACCGGCCATCATCCACGCCAGCAAATTCACGTCCACAAAAGCATCTTTACCCTGTCAGTTTCCGATTTTCCTCTCGTTTACAGTCTCTTCGCATCAAAAGCATAACGTCCTACGCACCGCACATGAAAATAGCGGCTCATGCCGGACACGATCTGGATTATGGAAAAGATGATGAGGATTATCAGAGGTAAAAAATATGAAAAAAAACGTACTCCTGGGGTTAACGCTGTTGAGCACAACCTGTCTCGCGGCGGAGGATCAACCCGCCACCTTGTCTGTCGCTGGACGTCTGTTTCGGCCTTTTAGTTGTACAGTTTCCCTGAGCCGCCCTACGGTCGATTTAAAGAACCAGGTAATTGGGAGGATACCTAAGGTCGAAACCAGCCCAATAAACACGACGTCGTCCGTCCTGGTGGTGGCTAACATTACTGGCGCAGGGTGCAAAGATTACACCAATACCAGTAATTACTACGCTCGAACGGCGCTCCGGTTTAACGGCGTAGCAGACAACAATGACAGCACCGTTCTTGCCAATACAGCAAGTGACGACACCGCCGCAAAAGGTATCGCTGTTGGTCTCTATACGCTTGAGGGGGTTCGGTTCAAAATCAACAGAAATATTCCCTTGAGTGATGGCCTATTCCCCTTCTTTATCGGAATGGTCAAAGTCAATGATACCCCCAGTACCGGTAAGGTGCAGTCATCCCTGACCGTTTCCGTAGAGCATCTTTAAGAGATTGATCTTCAGCCATCAAAGCAAAAACCCCGCCGAAGCGGGGTTTTCACGAGAATGTTGAAGCTGACCGGTAAGCCGGGTTCTGTCGTGGACAGTCATTCATCTAGACCAGCAATCGCTCACTGGTTCAAGCAGCCTACCCGGGTTCAGTACGGGCCGTACCTTGTGAACCCCTATTTGGCCTTGCTCCGGGTGGAGTTTACCGTGCCGCGAACTGTTGCCAGCCGCGCGGTGCGCTCTTACCGCACCCTTTCACCCTTACCTGATCCCGCTTGCGCGGGCCATCGGCGGTTTGCTCTCTGTTGCACTGGTCGTGGGCTTGCGCCCCCCAGGCGTTACCTGGCACCCTGCCCTATGGAGCCCGGACTTTCCTCCCCTCCGCCCGTCTCCCCCGAAGAGGACGACGACGAAGCGGCGACTGTCTGGTCAGCTTCGGCGCGAAGTATACCCTTGCCCTCTCCCGTATTGCAATCCTGTTCACCGCCGGGCGGTAATTAAGCCCGCTGCGTCCTCAGCCCGGAAGGGACATTCCCACCCGCAGCGTCGCGGCAATGTTGCGCGAAGCGCGATAAATATTGTCGGCGGCGTTTTTCAGCGCTTCGTCCAGCGTTGTGACCGAGGTCAGTACGCTGAATACCGCATCAATACCGTGCTGATGCACCACACCCACATCATCGGTCAGACTCCCGGCGATGCCAATCACCGGCTTATGGTATTTTCCTGCTACCTGGGCCACGCCCACCGGCACCTTGCCATGAATACTCTGACTGTCGATACGCCCTTCGCCGGTCACCACCAGCGTACAGTCATGGACGTGTTCTTCGAGGTTGAGCGCCTCGGTGACAATCTCAATGCCGCTGCGCAGCTCCGCGCCGAGAAACGCCATCAGCGCCGCGCCCATACCGCCCGCCGCGCCGGCGCCAGGCACCTGCTTTACATCAATACGCAGCGTCTTTTTAATCACGTCGGCGAAGTGCTCAAGGTTGCTATCCAGTTCGCGGATCATCTCCTCGGTAGCGCCTTTTTGCGGCCCGAAAATGCGCGACGCGCCCTGCTCACCGATGAGCGGATTCGTGACGTCGCAGGCGACGCGGATGGTGCATTCCTTCAGCCGCGGATCCAGCTCGCTGACGTCAATGCTGTTGAGGCTTACCAGGCTACCGCCGCCGTGACCGATCTCTTTGCCGCTGGCATCGTTCAGCCTGGCGCCCAGCGCCTGGATCATGCCTGCACCACCGTCATTAGTGGCGCTGCCGCCAATGCCGATAATAATATTGCGCGCGCCGTGTTCCACTGCATGCAGGATCAGCTCTCCGGTGCCGCGCGACGTGGTTAGCAGCGGATTACGCTTGCTTGCCGGTACCAGCGCCAGCCCGCTGGCTTCCGCCATTTCGATGAAGGCGGTATTACCGTCACCTGATAATCCCCAACTGGCCGTCACGCTTTCGCCCAGCGGGCCGGTGACGTGAGCGGAGAAAGTGGTGCCCTGCGTGGCGCTGACCATGGCATCTACGGTGCCTTCGCCGCCGTCGGCGACCGGCACGGAGACGTACTCAGCGTCGGGAAAAATCTCCCGAAAACCTTTTTCAATGGCCTGAGCTACCCCGGCGGCAGAAAGGCTCTCTTTGTATGAGTCAGGTGCGATTACTATTTTCATATTCTTCCGTGCCTGCGCGTGCCATGCGTGGAAAGGGATAACGGGCGCCTGCGCGCCCGGACCGTCAGCGGCTCACTTCGACTTTGGCAAGTTTTTCGTAATAGCAGGCCAGCGCGCTGTGGTCATCGTTGCCGTGACCGTCTGCGCGTAGCGCCTGCATCATCTCCATGACCGCCGCAGTCAGCGGCAGCTGTGCGCCTACACCGTGGGAGGTATCCAGCGCGTTCGCCAGATCCTTGATATGCAGATCGATGCGGAAGCCCGGTTTGAAGTTGCGATCCAGTACCATCGGCGCTTTCGCTTCCAGAACCGTACTGCCGGCCAGACCGCCGCGGATCGCCTGGAACACCAGTTCCGGGTTAACGCCCGCTTTGGTTGCCAGCGTCAGCGCTTCAGACATCGCCGCAATGTTCAGCGCCACGATGACCTGGTTTGCCAGCTTGGTGACGTTGCCCGCGCCGATATCACCGGTGTGCACCACCGAACCGGCCATCGCTTTCAGCAGATCGTAGTGCTTGTCGAACAGCGCTTTGTCGCCGCCCACCATCACGGACAGCGTGCCGTCGATGGCTTTTGGTTCCCCGCCGCTTACCGGGGCATCCAGCAGATCGATGCCTTTTGCCTTCAGCCCTTCGCTGATCTCCCGGCTGGCCAGCGGCGCAATGGAGCTCATATCGATCACCACGGTGCCCGCTTTCGCGCCATCGATAATGCCGTTCTCGCCCAGAGCAACCTCTTTCACGTGCGGGGAGTTAGGCAGCATGGTGATGATGACATCGCACTGCTCAGCAACGGCTTTGGCGCTGCTGGCGCTTTCGGCTCCGGCAGCGATCACTTCCGCCACCGATTCCGGGTTACGGTCTGACACCACCAGCGAATAACCCGCCTTGATGAGGTTTTTACTCATTGGTTTACCCATGATACCCAGGCCAATAAAACCAACTTTCATCGTCATAGCTTTGTCTCTCTCGTTAATGTCGGGGGTGGTTACTTTTTGAAAGCGTCACACAGTTTCTGCGTGGCGCCGCGGAAAACACCGAGGTCGCTGCCGACGGCAACGAAGGTTGCGCCCCACTCCAGGTAGCGACGTGCATCGGCCTCGACCGGTGCGAGAATGCCGGAGGGCTTACCGTGCGCTTTAGCGCGGGCGAATATATGCTGAATGCAGCGCTGCACCTCAGGGTGAGAGGCATTGCCGAGGTGGCCAAGCGCCGCGGCCAAATCGCTTGGGCCGACAAAGATGCCGTCCACGCCCTCGGTGGCGGCGATAGCGTCAACGCTGTCCACACCCTGCTGGCTTTCGATCTGCAACAGGATGGTGATGTTTTTGTTGGACTGATTCATGTAGTCCGGCACGGTGCCGAACATGTTGGCACGGTGGGAGACCGACACACCGCGGATGCCTTCCGGCGGATAGCGGGTGGACGCCACCGCCAGTACCGCTTCCTCTTCGCTCTCCACAAACGGAATCAGGAAGTTATAGAAACCAATATCCAGCAGGCGCTTGATGATCACCGGCTCGTTGGTCGGGACGCGCACTACCGGCGCACTGTGGCTGCCCTTCAGCGCCATCAGTTGCGGAATAAAGGTGGTGACGTCATTAGGGGCGTGTTCACCATCCAGCACAATCCAGTCGAAACCCGCCAGGCCGAGCACTTCGGTGCTGATCGGGTTCGCCAGCGCCGACCAGCAGCCAATCTGGGTCTGATGGGCCGCCAGCGCGGCCTTGAATTTGTTTGGGAAAATATCGTTCATCGCGTTTACCTTGCCGTAGCCGTTGCTTATTTGCGCAGTTCCATACGTTTGATGTCGCCTACCACGAACAGATAGCAAACCATCGCCATCAGTGCCGAGCAGCCAACGAAGACCAGCGCCGCGTTAAAGGAGTGCAGTTCACTTACCAGGTAGCCAATCACCAACGGGGTGACGATAGAGGCCACGTTACCGAACACGTTGAAGACGCCGCCGCACAGGCCAACAATTTCTTTTGGCGCGGTATCGGAGATGACCGGCCAGCCCAGCGCGCCAAACCCTTTGCCAAAGAAAGCCAGCGCCATCAGGGCGATCACCAGCACTTCGCTGTCGGTGTAGTTGCACAGGATGATGGTGGAGGCGAGCAGCATACCCACCACGATCGGCAGCTTACGGGCCAGGGTCAGACTCTTGCCGCGTTTAATTAAGGAATCAGAGAACACCCCACCGAGCACGCCGCCGGCGAAGCCGCACAGTGCCGGGATGGATGCCACCAGGCCTACTTTGAGGATAGACATCCCCTTCTCCTGCACCAGATAAATCGGGAACCAGGTGAGGAAGAACCAGGTGATGGTATTGATGAAATACTGGCCGAAAAATACGCCAAGCATCATGCGGTTAGTCAACATCTGCTTGATGTAGTGCAGCTTCGGACCGCCGTTCGCCCCGTCTTTCTTTTTGTGATCCATATCGACCACCGCGCCACCTTTAGAGATGAACGCCAGCTCCTCGGAGGACATACGTGGATGATCGGTCGGGTTATGGATGAACTTCACCCACATGAATGTCAGGCCGAAACCGATGACGCCCATCACGGTAAAGACGTGCTCCCAGCCCCAGGCGAAGGTCAGCCAGCCGAGCAGCGGCGAGAACAACGCCAGCGAGAAGTACTGTGCCGAGTTGAAAATCGCCGAGGCGGTGCCGCGCTCTTTGGTCGGGAACCAGGCGGCGACGATACGGGCGTTCGCCGGGAAGGACGGCGCTTCGGAGAAGCCGAGCATGAAGCGCATCATGAACATTGAGATGCCGGCCCAGGCCAGCGGCATGAAATCGACAAACCCCTGCAGGAAGGTGAACAGCGACCAGAAGAACAGGCTGTAGGTGTAAACCTTCTTCGAGCCGTAGCGGTCGAGCAGCCAGCCGCCCGGGATTTGCATCAGCAGATAAGCCCAGCCAAATGCAGAGAAAATGTAGCCCATTGATACGGCGCTGAGCTGAAGCTCTTTTGCCACTTCGGTACCGGCAATAGAAAGCGTGGCGCGGTCAGCGTAATTCACCGCGGTGACGATGAATATTATCAGCAATATTAAATAGCGGGTGGGCATCCCCTTTTTAGATTCAACAGCGGTATCCAGTAACATTATTGTAATCCTCGGCATAGAGAGCGTAATTCGGATTTTTATTTTTTGATGGGAAGTATCCCGGAGTAATTAAATAAAAGCGTTAGTGTTAGAACGCACTGAAATCCTCACCAGTATAGGCAGGCCAGGGCCATGCGGCACTGTGCATAAGCCTTACAAACTTATTAATTCAAGAATCCATCCTGGGCATTCGCACATAATCGTGGGCGCTCTGCCACAGATTTTATTTTTGCCCGTCAGGTACGGCGCGGCGCCGGGGAAATAAGTGATCGCCATCACATTCTTATTTATTCGCAGCTGACATTCTTGCGTGCAGATTCATTCATAAAAGATAACGAGCGCCACAAATAAGCTCGCTTTGATATTTACTTCTTAGCTGGAGAATAGTGAACAATGGCCGGCATCGAAATTAAACAACAGCCTCCTGCGGCGTTTTATATAAAAGTTCATGACACCGATAATGTCGCCATTATCGTCAATGATAACGGCCTGAAAGCGGGTACCCGCTTTCCTGACGGGCTGGAGCTGATTGAGCATATTCCGCAGGGCCATAAAGTGGCGCTGGAAACCATTCCGGCGCACGGCGAAATCGTGCGTTATGGTGAAGTGATCGGCTATGCGGTGCGCGAGATCCCGCGCGGTAGCTGGATTGAAGAGTCGCTGGTGGAGCTGCCGAAAGCGCCGCCGCTGAATACGCTTCCGCTTGCTACCCGCGTGCCTGAGCCGCTGCCGCCGCTGGAAGGGTATACGTTCGAAGGCTATCGCAATGCCGACGGCAGCGTCGGCACCAAGAATCTGCTCGGCATCACCACCAGCGTGCACTGCGTGGCGGGGGTGGTTGATTACGTAATTAAGCTGATTGAACGCGACCTGCTGCCGCGCTATCCGAACGTGGATGGCGTGGTGGGGCTGAATCACCTGTACGGCTGCGGCGTGGCAATCAATGCCCCGGCGGCGGTGATCCCCATCCGCACCATTCATAATATTGCGCTTAACCCGAACTTCGGCGGCGAAGTGATGGTGATCGGCCTTGGCTGCGAGAAACTGCAACCGGAGCGCCTGCTGCAGGGCACCGAAGACGTGCAGGCGATTGCGGTGGACGATGCCAGCATTGTGCGGTTGCAGGATGAACAGCACGTCGGCTTCCGCTCGATGGTGGACGACATTCTGCGCGTCGCGGAGCGTCACCTTGCAAAACTCAACCAGCGCCAGCGCGAAACCTGCCCGGCGTCTGAACTGGTTGTGGGCATGCAGTGCGGCGGCAGCGATGCGTTCTCCGGCGTTACCGCTAATCCGGCGGTGGGCTATGCCTCTGACCTGCTGGTACGCTGCGGCGGCACGGTGATGTTCTCGGAAGTGACCGAAGTACGCGATGCCATCCACCTGCTCACTCCGCGCGCCATTAATGAAGACGTCGGCCGACGCCTGCTGGAAGAGATGGAGTGGTACGACAACTATCTGGACATGGGTAAAACCGACCGCAGCGCTAACCCCTCCCCCGGCAATAAAAAAGGCGGGCTGGCGAACGTGGTGGAGAAAGCGCTCGGCTCGATTGCGAAATCGGGCAAAAGCGCCATTTCAGAAGTGCTGTCACCGGGTCAGCGTCCGACCAAACGCGGCCTGATCTACGCCGCCACCCCGGCCAGCGATTTTGTCTGTGGCACGCAGCAGGTGGCCTCCGGCATTACAGTGCAGGTCTTCACCACCGGACGCGGCACTCCTTACGGTCTGATGGCGGTGCCGGTGATCAAAATGGCGACCCGCACCGAGCTGGCGAACCGCTGGTACGATTTAATGGACATTAACGCCGGCACTATCGCCACCGGGGAAGAGAGCATCGAGGACGTGGGCTGGAAGCTGTTCCACTTTATTCTGGACGTAGCGAGCGGACGTAAAAAAACGTTTTCCGACCAGTGGGGGCTGCACAACCAGCTGGCGGTATTTAACCCGGCACCGGTGACCTGATACCACGCGGATAAAAAAAGCACGGCATGTGCCAAATTGCCGTAGGGCGGGTAAGCCTGCGCACCCGCCACCGGTGATGCTCCAGAGGTGGGTGCGCTACGCTTACCCACCCTACGCGCTGATACCACGCGGATAAAAAAAGCACGGCATGTGCCGTGCTTTTTTATTGCCGTAGCCGGGTCACTCCCCCTGCTGCTCCAGCGCGTATTTGTAGAGCGCATTCTTCTTCACGCCGTGAATTTCCGCCGCCAGCGCCGCGGCCTTCTTCAGGGGTAGCTCGGCCTGCAGCAGCGCCAGCGTGCGCAGTGCATCGGCAGGCAGTGCTTCTTCCTGTGCTTTGAACCCTTCGACAATCAGCACCATCTCGCCTTTGCGACGGTTCTCATCCTCTTTGACCCAGGCCACCAGCTCGCCGATCGGCGCGCCGTGAATCGACTCCCAGGTCTTGGTGATCTCCCGCGCCAGCACGACGTAACGCGTCTCGCCCAGTTCAGAACAAATATCTTCCAGGCTCTCGATCAGACGATGGGTGGACTCATAAAAAATCAGCGTGCGCGGCTCCTGCTCCAGCGCGCGCAGCGTATCGCGTCGCCCTTTCGATTTTGCCGGCAGGAAGCCTTCATAACAGAAGCGGTCCGACGGCAGCCCGGCAGCGCTGAGCGCGGCAATTGCAGCGCAGGGGCCCGGCAGCGGCACCACCTGCACCCCCGCTTCACGGCAGGTGCGCACCAGATGGTAGCCCGGATCGTTAATCAGCGGCGTACCGGCATCTGACACCAGCGCAATATTTTGCCCGTCCTGCAGCTTCGCCAGCAGGGTTTGCGCCTTTTGTTGTTCGTTATGGTCATGCAATGCGAAGAGGCGCGCATTAATGGCAAAATGTTGGAGCAATAAGCCGGTATGGCGGGTATCTTCTGCGGCAATAAGATCAACGGATTGCAGCACATCCAGCGCCCGCTGGGTAATGTCGCCCAGGTTGCCGATAGGTGTCGGCACGATATACAGCTTGCCCTGGGAATTCTCCGCGGAATCGTGTTGTTTCATTGTTTCGTCCGTTTTGCCGATTTACTATTGAGCATTGAGTAAAAAAATAACATTGGATACGTTATGGTACCGTCGATTTTTTATCGTTCTAACACCGCACGCTGTCTGCCGATAGTGCTGGCGACGCTGTTCTTCGCTGGCTGCGGCACCCAGGCGCCGGATCAGACTGCACCGCATATGCAAGGGAAAGCCGAGGCGGATTCCGGTTACTATCTCAACCAGATGCAGCAGGCGTCTGATGATAGCAAGACCAACTGGCAATTACTCGCCATTCGTGCCCTGCTGAAAGAGGGCAAGACCAACGAAGCCGTGACGCTGTTTAACCAGCTGCCGGAAGCGCTCGATAATCATCAGCGTAATGAACAGGCGCTGCTGGGCGCAGAAGCGAAGCTGGCGCAGCGCGACTACCCTGCCGCCACGGCGCTGCTCAATAACATCAAGCCGGGCGACCTCGAACAACCGCAGCAGGCGCGCTACTGGCACGCCGTGATTGTTGCCAGCGAGGGGCGTCCGTCGCTTTCGCTGCTGCGCGCCTTAATCGCCGAAGAGCCGCTGGTGACCGGTGCCGACAAACAGAAAAATATCGATACCACCTGGCAGACGCTGTCGCAGATGACTGCGGAGCAAGCCAATGCGCTGGTAATCAACGCCGATGAAAACACGCTTCAGGGCTGGCTCGATTTGCAGCGCGTCTGGTTCGACAACCGCAACGATCCGGAACTGATGAAAGCCGCAATCCGCGACTGGCAGACCCGCTACCCGAATAACCCCGGCGCGAAGCTACTGCCGACGCCGCTGACCAACGTGCAGAAATTCCAGCCGGCATCCGCCAATAAAATCGCGCTGCTGCTGCCGCTGAACGGTCAGGCGGCGGTGTTTGGCCGCACCATCCAGCAGGGCTTTGAAGCGGCGAAAAACGCCGGTACCAGCCCGGTGACGCCGGTCAGCGCGCCTGCAACCGCCACCGCTACTGCCGAAACGGGTACGGCAGCACAGCCGGTGCAGGCACCGGATACGGTCGCCAGCCCGTCGCAGGCGGCAGTAAACGATCTCACCAACGAACCGGAAACCCCGGACGCGCAGCCGGAACAGTCCGCCATACCGGCAGCGGCACCCACGCCAACCGCCGCCGCGCCGGCTAATCCAGGTGCCGAACTGAAGGTCTACGACACCAGCTCGCAGCCGCTGGCTCAGGTGCTGAATCAGGCCCAGCAGGACGGCGCCAGTATTGTTATTGGCCCGCTGCTGAAGAACAGCGTCGAAGAGCTGCTGAAGAGCAACACGCCGCTCAACGTGCTGGCGCTTAACCAGCCGGAAAACGTCGAAAGCCGTGCCAACATCTGCTATTTCGCCCTGTCGCCGGAAGATGAAGCCCGCGATGCAGCGAATCACATCTGGCAGGAGGGCAAACGCGCGCCGCTGCTGCTGGTGCCGCGTAGCGCACTGGGTAGTCGCGTCAGCAGCGCCTTTGCCGCTGAATGGAGCAAACTTGGCGGCGGTATTGTGCTGGAGCAGAAGTTTGGTTCCACCGCCGAGCTGAAAATGGGCATTAACAGCGGCTCGGGCATCGCCCTGACCGGTAGCCCGGTAAGCGCCAGCCTGCCGCAGCAGGAGAGCGTCACCATTGGCGGTCTGACCATCCCGGCACCACCGACCGATGCGCAGATCACCGCGGGCAGCGGCAAAGTTGATGCGGCCTATATTGTGGCAACCCAGGAAGAAGTGGCGCTGATCAAACCGATGATCGCTATGCGCGCGGGCAGCCAGAGCGGTGCTTCGCTGTATGCCAGCTCGCGCAGCGCCCAGGGTGGCGCGGGTGCCGACTTCCGTCTGGAGATGGAAGGCATGCAGTTCAGCGATATCCCGATGCTGACCGGCGCTAACCCGGCGCTGCAGCAGCAGGCGCTGGCGGCGGTGAATAACGACTATTCACTGGCTCGTCTCTACGCGATGGGCGTTGATGCCTGGTCGCTGGCGAACAACTTCTCGCAAATGCGTCAGGTGCCGGGCTTCCACCTGGCGGGCAACACCGGCGAGCTGACCGCCACCCAGGACTGCGTCATTAACAGGAAGTTAACGTGGCTCAGATACCAGCAGGGTCAAATCGTCCCGGCGAATTAACCCGCCAGCAGACAGGCGCCGCCTTCGAAACGCGCGCGCGCGCCTGGCTTGAGCGCAAGGGACTGCGCTTCGTCGCCGCTAACGTTCATGAACGCGGCGGCGAAATCGATCTGATTATGATGCACCGTCAGGTAACGGTATTCATCGAAGTGCGCTACCGCCGCTCTGCGCGCTATGGCGGTGCGGCGGCCAGCGTCACCCGCAGTAAACAGCAAAAGTTATTACGCGCCGCCCGCGTATGGCTCGCCAGACATTCCGGAAGTTTTGATACTGTGGATTGCCGGTTTGATGTGTTAGCCTTCACCGGCGACGACGTAGAGTGGATTACGAACGCCTTCACTCTGCCCTCCTGACCCGCAGGCGCCAGGCCCGTCACTCTGTTATATCGCAGGTAAGTTACGTTACCGTTCGCTTGTGCGGCTGCTGCTTCGACAGCGCGGTAGCACGCTTACCCGCTTACTTTAGTAAGGACCATCGTGCTCGAAAGAATTAAAGTCTGCTTCACAGAAAGCATTCAAACTCAGATTGCGGCGGCAGAAGCGCTGCCAGACGCAATTTCCCGCGCGGCGATGACGCTGGTTCAGTCTCTGCTAAACGGTAACAAAATCCTCTGCTGTGGCAACGGCACCTCAGCGGCCAACGCACAGCATTTTGCTGCCAGCATGATTAACCGCTTCGAAACCGAACGCCCCAGCCTGCCTGCCATTGCGCTGAGTACCGATAACGTGGTGTTGACGGCGATCGCTAACGACCGCATGCACGAAGAGATCTATGCCAAGCAGGTGCGCGCCCTCGGACATACCGGCGATGTCCTGCTGGCGATTTCTACCCGCGGCAACAGTCGTGATATTGTCAAAGCCGTCGAAGCGGCAGTAACCCGAGATATGACTATCGTCGCGCTGACCGGCTATGACGGTGGCGAACTGGCCGGGCTGTTGGGACCACAGGATGTGGAAATTCGTATCCCTTCGCACCGCAGCGCGCGCATCCACGAGATGCATATGCTGACGGTGAACTGCTTGTGCGATCTGATTGATAACACGCTTTTTCCACACCAGGATGACTAAGGAGCATTCATGAAGGCATTAACGCCACTGGCTATTCTGATTTCTGCCTTGCTGCTACAGGGTTGTGTGGGTGCCGTCGTCGTCGGCAGCGCCGCTGTCGCTACCAAAACCGCCACCGACCCGCGCACCGTGGGGACGCAGGTTGACGATGGTACGCTTGAAGTACGCGTAAACAACGCGCTGGATAAAGATGAGCAGCTGAAGAAAGACGCGCGCATCAACGTTACCGCTTATCAGGGTAAAGTGCTGCTGACCGGTCAGGCTCCGGGAAGCGACCTCTCTGCGCGTGCGAAGCAGATTGCGATGGGTGTCGATGGCGCAACCGAGGTGTATAACGAAATTCGCAGCGGCCAGCCGATTGGCCTGGGCACCGCCTCAAGCGATACCTGGATCACCACCAAAGTGCGCTCCCAGCTGCTGGCAAGCGATCAGGTGAAATCCTCTAATGTGAAGGTGACTACCGAAAACGGGGAAGTGTTCCTGCTCGGCCTGGTGACCGAACGTGAAGGACAGGCGGCAGCGGATACCGCCAGCCGCGTCAGCGGTGTCAAACACGTCACCACCGCCTTTACGATCCTGAAGTAATCTTACGCGCCCCCTCACTCCCGCGAGGGGGCGTGCTTATCAGATCAGCGCTACGCTGCCGAGAAGTATCCCGCACAGAATAACCAGCCCACCGGTAAGCCACAGTGCTTTCGCCGGGAATGATTTGCGCAGCATAATTAGCGACGGCAGGCTCACTGCTGGCAGCGTGATCAGTAGCGCCAGCGCCGGTGCCACACCCATGCCCGCCATCATCATGGTCTGCACGATGGGGATTTCGGCGGCGGTAGGAATAACGAACAGGCAGCCGGCAATCGCCATCATCACCACCCAAAACAGCGTATTGTCGATCCCGGCATCCGCATGCGGGAACAGCCAGACGCGCGCCGCACCGAGTGCCAGCACGGCCAGTACGTATACCGGTATGGTGCTCCAGAACAGGTTCCACAGCGCGCTGCCCCAGCGGCGCATAAATTGTTCGTCCGCCACGTTCTCTTCAGCAGGCATATCGACAATTACCGGAGCATCGTCTTTGGTGTAATGCTGAACCAGCAGCGCCACGCCGACCACGGTCAGGATACCCGCCAGCAGACGCACAAAGGCAAAATTCCAGCCCAGCACAAAGCCCATAAATACCAGCGTTGCAGGGTTGAGCAACGGGTTGCCCATCCAGAACGCCAGCGCCCCACCCATCGACACCGACTGGCGGCGCATACCCGCCGTCACCGGCGCAGCACAGCAGCTGCACATCATGCCCGGCAGCGACAGCAGCGTCCCAAACAGCGTGCCGGAGAGACGACGCTGGCCCAGGGTGCGCACCAGCCAGTTACGCGGGATCAGCACCTGCACCAGCGAGCCGAGGATCACCCCCAGCACCGCGGCTTTCCATACCGCCAGGAAATAGACCATCGCATAGTCGAGCGCCGCCCGGAACGGGCTGTCGCTGACGTTAGCAAGAATAGAGTTACCGATGCTGTGCGTTTCGGAGGCGGTAAAGGCTTTGCCGTAATACGGCTGCCATTTCACATACCAGAGGCCGACAATAACAACGAGAAAGAAGAGCGCGGGTTTCCACCAGACGACTGGTTTGACCGCGAGAGATGAAGACTGACCAGCCATAACATTCCTCTGAATGGATAATTTGTAATGATTTTGTTGTAAAAACCGCGCTCATACTACGCCTGGGGCTGGCGCTTGAAAAGGGCTAAATCAGCGGCGTTTGTGTGGCTTTCTCGTGCAATTGACCGGAATTCAGGATAGTTACCTCCTCTCGCGCCGGCGAAAAAGCTTCGTTTAGCAAGGCGCGGGCAACGTCGCTGGCCTGCACCGAGCGCCATTTCGCGGGCAGCAGGCGAAACAGCGGGGCAAAAAGCGACTCGCCAGGGCGTCGTTTTTCACGTTTGCCCAGCAGCAGAGAGGGCCGCGCAAGGGTAAGTCGCGGCCACTGCTGGGCGATAAGCGAGGCTTCCATCTCACCCTTCACCCGATTGTAAAAGAAGGGCGAGCGCTTGCTGGCACCCACCGCGCTAACCACCAGCATATGCTTTGCGCCGAGCCGCAGCCCGGCCAGCGCGGTGTCCACCACCAGCGTATAGTCGGCAAGGATGAACGCCTCTTTGCTCCCCGCTTCACGCCGCG
Source organism: Siccibacter colletis (assembly GCF_000696575.1). Taxonomy (GTDB): domain Bacteria; phylum Pseudomonadota; class Gammaproteobacteria; order Enterobacterales; family Enterobacteriaceae; genus Siccibacter; species Siccibacter colletis. The sequence continues at coordinate 412,329 of NZ_JMSQ01000001.1, forward strand.
TGGTACCCAGGCAGCAAAAGACAATATCAATCGGCTCCGACAGCTGCGTCAGCACATCGGTCAACTGCGGATCGCGCGGATTCGTCACTTTGCGCATCGGTGGCAGCGGACGCCGGGTCGGTGCGACGATCTGTGTAACGCGTGGGTCATCATTCAGCAGGCGAATCAAATGCCCTCCCACCAGCCCGGTCGCGCCGGTAATCAGTATGCGGCTCATCGTTGCCCCCTTTACAGATAAGTCCGTGTTGCAATGTGGTGTGCCTGTACCAGGCTTAATAACCTGTGTTTGTTAATTATTTACCATTTACGGTGAATTACCTCACAGCATGATGCATCTGAAACCAAAACAACGGAGGAAATATGAGCAAGAAGATTGCAGTCTTGATCACCGACGAGTTTGAAGATTCAGAGTTCACCTCACCGGCTGAGGCGTTCCGTAAAGCGGGCCACGAGGTGGTCACGATTGAAAAACAAGCCGGTAATACCGTGAAAGGTAAGCAAGGAGAAGCGGAAGTCACCATCGACAAATCCATTGACGATGTGACGCCGGAGGAGTTCGACGCACTGCTGCTGCCGGGCGGCCACTCGCCGGATTCGCTGCGCGGCGACGAGCGCTTCGTCAGCTTCACCCGCGACTTTGTGAACAGCGGCAAACCGGTATTCGCCATCTGTCACGGACCGCAGCTGCTGATCAGCGCCGACGTGATCCGCGGACGTAAACTGACAACCGTGAAACCGATCATCATCGACGTGAAAAACGCCGGTGCTGAGTTCCACGATCAGGAAGTGGTGATCGACAAGGATCAGCTGGTAACCAGCCGTACCCCTGACGATCTGCCCGCGTTTAACCGCGAGGCGCTACGCCTGCTCGGTGCCTGAAGGCTCGCGTAGCCAGTAGAATTTCTTACCAAAGCTCAGCGTGTTATCGGTGAACTTCAGTTCATCGAGCCGGATCTCCCAGACCGGGGCCGACATTGCACGGGCTACCGGAAAGCGGCGGCAGTAGCGGCTACGCGCCGCGTCGCTTTCCGGGCCATTCAGCAATCGAATCTCACCTTTGAACTGTATGCCGCGGATCAAGGCGACGTTTTTCGGCTGGCCGCTGATCGTGCCGGCGACCCGAGCCGCCTCCCCCGTCAGCCTGCCGTGACGCGTCCCGGTGTCGCTGAGCAGCCACAGCACCATGCTGTCTGCATCAAAGCAGTAAAAGGCATTGGCGCACCACATGTCGTCTTCTGTTGCCACGCACCAGCTCACCACATGCTGTTTCGCCAGCCAGCGGCTGATTCTTTCCCGATTCTCCACGCTCTCTCCTGTTAACTGACCCTGCCCACCTGCGCCAGGCTGTGCTAGGGTAGCGCCATGCCCGATAACGCCATAACGCTTATGTCACCCTGGTATCTCTATCTTATCCGCACCGCCGATAATCGTCTTTATACCGGCATCTCAACGGACGTGGAACGTCGCCTGCGCCAGCATCAGCAGGGAAAAGGCGCGCGCTCACTACGCGGCAAAGGGGAACTGACGATGGTGTTCAGCACGCTGGTAGGCGATCGCTCCGCCGCGTTGCGGGCGGAGTATCGTATTAAACAGCTGACGAAACGGCAAAAAGAACAACTGGTTGCCGGAAGCGTGACGTTTGGCGACCTGCTTGGTCACCAGACGTTGGGCGAGGTATGCGACGAGGCCGCCGCTACACGCGATTGAAATGTTCCTGGTACTCCACGCGGCCGCTGACGCCGTTGAGCGCGTCGTCGGCCAGCGGACGGAGCTGGAACGCTGCTTCGGCACCTGGCCAGCGACAGTGCAGGCCATACCGGGCAGCCGGTTCAAAGCCCAGACGGCCGTAAAATGCCGGCTCACCAAGGGTAACCACGGCGGCATAGCCAAACTCGTTGAGCGAATCCAGCCCTTCATACACCAGCTGGCTGCCCAATCCCTGGCCGCGGTACGCCGCATCAACCGCCAGCGGTGCGAGGCCCACCCACTGCAGCTCTTCGCCTTCCACCGCCACCGGGCTAAAGGCTACGTAGCCGACAACCTGCCCTTCATCGTCGGTGGCGACGACGCCAAGGGTTAACAGGCCATCTTCGCGCAGCTCGCGGATCAGCGCCGCTTCGGCGTCACGCTCGAAGGTACGGCGCAGCAGCGCATCAATGCCTGGCGCATCAATGGGAATTTCAACACGGATTAACATGCTTCACCTACAGAAGTAGTACGGGAGTCGGGGGCGTCACGCATACCCGCTTCGACGAAGTCGGCCATCTGCATCAGCATAAAACGCAACGGTTTTGGCATGGCGTCCAGCTCGATGGTGTCCATCAGGTTTTTAACGTACAGACCCAGCTCGGTATCCCCCTCAATAATGAGGCGGCGCTGGAAAAAGAGGGTATCCGGATCCTGCTTGCGTGCTGCGATCATCAGCAGATCGCTGGCGTCGGCGCTGAAGCAGACGTCTGCCGGCGCGTTTTCGCGTACCACCAGCCGATCGTTTTCCAGCGAGATACACCATGAGAGATCGATATCGCGCACGCTAATGCTCAGCCAGCGCCCGTCGAGAAACTCGAGTTCGCCTTCTGCCAGCGCCTTACCGAGCTGCCAGTGCAGCAGCTGCTCCAGCGCCTGACGCTTGAGCGCGAATGGCACCATTTTTACCGGCGTTTTCAGCAAAGATGGTCCGGTACGAACCAGACGCGAACGAAGTTTATTCAACACGTACCCTTCTCCTCGTAAAAAAATATCCGGACATTGTGCCATATACCCCAGAGCGAATAGCGGCATAAATCAACTATCGGCCAGTTCAGGCTACCCCTTTATGGATGCCATCAATACGTCAATAAATGCCTTAAATCAAAAATTATTCGCAAAGGGTTAACTAAAATCCCCCTTCACTTAACATTTTCGCTGCTTAAAAAACGGGCAGCGCTGCGGCGCAATGCGCCATTCCAACCATGCAGGAAATCTTATGGAATTGCTTTGCCCCGCCGGTAATCTTCCGGCCCTCAAGGCGGCCATCGAGAATGGTGCCGATGCGGTTTATATTGGCCTGAAGGATGACACCAATGCCCGCCACTTCGCCGGGCTGAACTTTACCGAAAAGAAGCTGCAGGAGGCGGTGAGCTTTGTTCACCAGCACAAGCGCAAACTGCACATCGCAATCAACACCTTTGCCCACCCTGACGGCTACGAGCGCTGGCAGCGTGCGGTTGATATGGCAGCCCAGCTTGGCGCGGACGCGCTGATCCTCGCCGACCTGGCGATGCTGGAGTACGCCGCGACCCGCTATCCGCACATTGAACGCCACGTCTCGGTGCAGGCTTCCGCGACAAACGAAGAAGCGATTCGCTTCTACCACAACCATTTCGACGTCGCGCGCGTGGTGCTGCCGCGCGTGCTGTCAATTCATCAGGTGAAGCAGCTCGCCCGGGTCACGCCGGTGCCGCTTGAGGTGTTTGCCTTCGGCAGCCTGTGCATCATGGCAGAAGGCCGCTGCTATCTCTCCTCCTGGCTGACCGGCGAATCGCCTAATACTGTGGGTGCCTGCTCCCCGGCACGCTACGTGCGCTGGCAGCAGACGCCGCAGGGGCTGGAGTCGCGGCTGAACAACGTGCTGATTGACCGCTATGCAGAAGATGAGAACGCCGGGTACCCGACACTGTGCAAAGGCCGCTATCAGGTTGACGGTCAGCGCTATCACGCCCTGGAGGAGCCCACCAGTTTGAATACGCTGGAGCTGCTGCCGGAGCTGCTGGCGGCCAATATCGCTTCGGTGAAAATCGAAGGTCGTCAGCGCAGCCCGGCTTACGTCAGCCAGGTTGCCCGCGTCTGGCGGCAGGCTATCGATCGCTGCATGGCCAACCCGCAGGCCTACACGCCACATGCCGAATGGATGCAGACCCTCGGCGCGATGGCAGAAGGCACCCAGACCACGCTGGGTGCCTATCACCGTAAATGGCAGTAAAGGAGTCACCATGAAATACTCTCTCGGACCGGTGCTCTGGTACTGGCCAAAAGCAACCCTTGAGGCGTTCTATCTACAGGCCGCAAACAGCAGCGCCGACGTCATTTACCTGGGCGAGACGGTGTGCAGCAAGCGCCGCGCCACCAAAACCGCTGACTGGCTGGATCTGGCCCGTCAGCTCGCCGGTTCCGGTAAGCAGGTAGTGCTCTCCACCCTCGCGCTGGTACAGGCTCCCTCAGAACTTACGGAAGTGAAGCGCTATGTGGATAACGGCGAGTTTCTGATTGAAGCCAACGATCTCGGCACGGTCAATATGGCCGCCGAGCGCAAGCTGCCGTTTGTCGCGGGCCACGCCCTGAACTGCTATAACGCGGTGACCCTGAAGATCCTGCTTAATCAGGGCATGACGCGCTGGTGCATGCCGGTGGAGCTGTCGCGCGACTGGCTGATCAACCTGCTGAACCAGTGTCAACAGCTCGGCATTCGCGAGCGCTTTGAAGTGGAAGTGCTGAGCTACGGCCATCTGCCGCTGGCGTACTCCGCGCGCTGCTTTACCGCCCGTTCGGAAGATCGTCCGAAGGACGAGTGCGAAACCTGCTGCATTAACTACCCCAACGGGCGGCCGGTGCTCTCTCAGGAGGATCAGCAGGTGTTCGTCCTGAACGGCATTCAGACCATGAGCGGTTACGTCTACAACCTCGGCAATGAACTGACGGCCATGCAGGGGCTGGTGGATATGGTGCGGCTCTCTCCGAGCGGCCTGGAAACGCTGGCGCTGATTGACGCGTTTCGCGCCAATGAAAACGGTGCCGCACCGCTGCCGCTGACGGCGAACAGTGACTGCAACGGCTACTGGCGTCGCCTCGCCGGGCTTGAACTGCAAGCCTGATAACAGCTCACTTTGTTAACGCGGTGACAGCACTTTTCATGCAGTATTGAAATGACAGCTTTCTGGCGGCTCGCCGGGCAAAATGCCCGGAATGAGCCAGGCTGGAAGAAGACCTTCAATCTGATGACTATGCTGTTGGCGCCGCGTCATGCCGGCAGGCAAAGAAAAAAGTGAGCCGTTATGTCTGATAAATCTACCGTTGCTTTCTCCGTACTCGACCTCGCCCCGATCCCGCAGGGATCTTCCGCCGCCGACGCCTTCAGCCATTCGCTGGATCTGGCGCGCCTCGCCGAACGCCGGGGCTACAACCGCTTCTGGCTGGCGGAACACCACAACATGACCGGGATTGCCAGCGCTGCTACCTCGGTGCTGATTGGCTATCTTGCGGCGAACACAACGACGCTGCACCTCGGTTCCGGCGGCGTGATGCTGCCAAACCATGCGCCGCTGGTGATCGCCGAGCAGTTCGGTACGCTGGATACCCTGTATCCGGGGCGTATCGATCTGGGCCTGGGGCGTGCACCGGGTAGCGATCAGCGCACCATGATGGCGCTGCGTCGTCATATGAGCGGCGATATCGATAATTTCCCGCGCGACGTAGCGGAGCTGGTGGAGTGGTTTGATGCCCGCGATCCAAACCCGCCTGTGCGCCCGGTGCCGGGCTACGGTTCGCGCATTCCGGTCTGGCTGCTCGGCTCCAGCCTGTACAGCGCACAGCTCGCTGCGCAGATGGGGCTGCCGTTTGCGTTCGCCTCCCACTTCGCGCCGGATATGCTGTTCCAGGCGCTGCACCTCTACCGCACCCACTTCAAACCGTCGGCGCGGCTTGAGAAGCCCTATGCGATGGTGTGCATCAACATCGTGGCCGCCGACAGCAACCGCGATGCGGAATTCCTGTTTACCTCCATGCAGCAGGCCTTCGTGAAGCTGCGCCGCGGCGAGACCGGGCAACTGCCGCCGCCGATTGAAAACATGGAGAGCTTCTGGTCGCCATCCGAGCAGTACGGCGTTCAGCAGGCGTTGAGCATGTCGCTGGTAGGCGATAAGGCGAAGGTGCGTCACGGGCTGGAGTCGATCCTGCGTGAAACCCAGGCAGATGAGATTATGGTCAACGGTCAGATCTTCGATCACGCCGCGCGCCTGCACTCTTTCGATCTGGCGATGCAGGTGAAGGAAGAACTGCTGGGCTGATTCTCTTTAGCGTAAAACCAGGTGGATAAGCGTCAGCCTGTCCACCTTTTTTTATGGCTTAGTTCCAGACCGGCAGCAGATCGAAGGTCGACATCAGGTGCACCAGCGCGTTTCCGATACCAAACACCAGAATCAGCACAATCATCGGCGTTCCACCCCAGACCCGGAACTGCGGGCTGCCAAAGCGTTTGCGGGAAGCACGCGCCAGCAATGCAGGAACAATTGCCGCCCAGATAGTGGCCGCCAGCCCGGCATAACCAATCGCGTAGAGAAAACCATCCGGCCACAGCAGCCCGCCGATAATCGGCGGTGCGAAGGTCAGCAGCGCGGTTTTGAGGCGCCCGAGGCGGGAGTCGTCAAATCCGAACAGATCGGCCAGATAGTCGAACAGCCCCAGCGTCACCCCAAGAAACGAACTCGCTACTGCAAAGTTTGAGAACACCACCAGCAGCAGATCCAGGCTGCGGCTGTTCAGCACGCCGCTCAGCGCCTGCACCAGTACATCAATGTTACCGCCCTTCTGCGCAATTGCGATGAAGTCATGGCGCGGAATGTTGCCCATCGTCGCCAGCAGCCATACGGCATACAGCCCCAGCGCCAGCAAGGTGCCACCGATCAGGCAGCGCACGATAACGCGCGGGTTTTTCCCGTAGTACTTCATCAGGCTCGGGACGTTGCCGTGATACCCAAAGGAGGCCAGACAAAACGGCAGCGTCATCAGCAGATAAGGCGTGTAGCTTGGGTGCAACTCCGCCACGTTAAACAGCGTCGCGGGCTCGACATGCCCCAGCAGGCTGCCAAAGGTCAGGAAGAAGGTGATCACCTTCGCCCCGAGGACAATCGCCGTCATGCGGCTGACCGCCCGGGTGGAGAGCCAGACGATAAACGCGACCACCAGCGCAAACAGCAGACCGGCCAGACGCGCCGGGGCGTTTATCGACAGTTCGCCGAACGTATGGTGCAGGATCGAGCCGCTGGCGGAGATGTAGGCGTAGGTCAGGATGTAGAGCACAAACGCGATGGACAGCCCGTTGATCCGGTTCCAGACGTTACCCAGCAGGTCGCGGGTCATGGTGTCGAAGCTGGCACCGACGTGATAGTTGAGATTGGCTTCGAGGATCATCAGCCCGGAGTGCAGCATGCAGAACCAGGTAAACACTAACGCCGCGAGCGACCAGAAGAACCAGGCGCCGGACATCACCACGGGCAGGGAAAACATGCCGGCACCAATGATGGTGCCGCCGATAATAACCATTCCGGCAAAGGTTGAAGGCGTAGCGCGGGTAAGTGCGGCTGAGGTCATGCAGTGCAGTCCTGAAAAATAATGATGTCTGTGTGCAGCATTGTACCAGTACATGAGTACATTGCAGATAAAAAAAGTCCCGATCGTAATGACCGGGACTGTATCGTTTACTTTACGCTATTAGCGCGGGTGATTATGCATCACGACGACGGGTCGGTGCGCCTTCAGGACGCGGACCACGGCTTTCACGACGCTCGCCGCCGAAGCTGCGACCACCTTCACGACGTTCACCGCTGAAGCGACGACCTTCCGGACGCGCGCCTTCGCGACGTTCACCGCCGAAACCACGACCACCGCCGTTACCACCGCGACGCTCGCCACCACCGGTGCGCGGTTGCGCATCGCCCAGCAGCTGCATGTTCATCGGCTTGTTCAGGATGCGGGTACGGGTAAAGTGCTGCAGAACCTCGCCCGGCATACCTTTCGGCAGCTCGATGGTGGAGTGAGAACCGAACAGCTTGATGTTACCGATGTAACGGCTGCTGATGTCGCCTTCGTTAGCGATCGCGCCAACGATGTGACGTACTTCAACGCCGTCATCACGGCCCACTTCAATGCGGTACAGTTCCATATCACCAACATCACGACGCTCGCGACGCGGACGGTCTTCACCACCACGCTCCGGACGATCGCCACGCGGGCCACGGTCATTACGGTCGCCACGACGCTCGAAGCGGTCATCACGCTCACGGAACTCACGCTTAGGACGCATCGGCGCATCCGGCGGCAGGATCAGCGGACGTTCGCCCTGGGCCATTTTCAGCAGTGCTGCAGCCAGGGTTTCGATATCCAGCTCTTCTTCCGCAGCCGGCTGGATTTTCGCCAGCAGGGCACGGTACTGATCCAGATCGCTGCTTTCAAGCTGCTGCTGTACTTTTGCCGCGAACTTAGCCAGACGACGCTCGCTCAGCAGTTCTGCGTTCGGCAGTTCTACTTCCGGGATGGTCAGCTTCATGGTGCGTTCGATGTTGCGCAGCAGACGACGCTCGCGGTTCTCAACGAACAGCAGCGCACGGCCAGCACGACCCGCACGACCGGTACGGCCGATACGGTGAACGTAAGACTCAGAGTCCATCGGGATATCGTAGTTAACCACCAGGCTGATACGCTCAACGTCGAGGCCACGGGCAGCAACGTCAGTAGCAATCAGGATATCCAGACGACCGTCTTTCAGACGCTCCAGGGTCTGCTCACGCAGCGCCTGGTTCATGTCACCGTTCAGCGCGGCGCTGTTGTAACCGCTGCGCTCCAGCGCTTCAGCCACTTCCAGGGTCGCGTTCTTGGTACGCACGAAGATGATCGCCGCGTCAAAGTCTTCCGCTTCCAGGAAACGCACCAGCGCTTCATTTTTACGCATGCCGTAAACAGACCAGTAGCTCTGGCTGATGTCCGGACGGGTGGTCACGCTGGACTGAATGCGCACTTCCTGCGGCTCTTTCATGAAGCGGCGGGTAATGCGACGGATCGCTTCCGGCATGGTCGCGGAGAACAGCGCGGTCTGATGTTCAGCCGGGATCTGCGCCATGATGGTTTCAACGTCTTCGATGAAGCCCATACGCAGCATCTCATCCGCTTCATCCAGTACCAGACCTTTCAGGCTGGAGAGATTCAGCGTGCCACGCTTCAGGTGGTCCAGCAGACGGCCCGGGGTACCCACAACAATCTGTGGGCCCTGACGCAGGGCGCGCAGCTGCACGTCATAACGCTGGCCGCCGTACAGGGCCACGACGTTTACGCCATGCATGTGTTTAGAGAAATCGGTCATTGCTTCAGCAACCTGAACCGCCAGTTCGCGGGTCGGCGCCAGCACCAGGATTTGCGGTGCGCGCAGGTCTGAATCAATGTTGTTAAGCAGCGGCAGAGAGAATGCTGCGGTTTTGCCGCTACCGGTCTGGGCCATACCCAGAACATCGCGACCGCCAAGCAGATGCGGAATACATTCAGCCTGGATTGGAGATGGTTTTTCGTAACCCAGATCGTTAAGGGCTTCAAGGATAGGAGCCTTCAGGCCCAGATCAGTAAAAGTGGTTTCGAATTCAGCCATGTAGTACGAGTGCCTCAGAATTAATGGCGGCCAGTCTACATAACTCATCGTGAAAATTTTCTGCAATTTTCATTAAAAGTGTGAACCGGCTCAAAGTATGTGGATTGACGAACAAACAAGCCCTCACCCGCTAAGGTGATGACTCACAAGGAAAAAATGGGCTGAAAGTTCGTCAGCTATTGCTGGTCCGATTCTGCCAGGTCTTCTTGCTCCTGGCCCAAGAGCGCTAATTCCAACAATGCGTAACGGTGCTCAACGAAGTTGTGGACGTTGTTTGCAACCGCCAGTTTGAACAGTGCCGTGGCGCTGTCCTTATCCCCCAGACTTAGGTAGTACTTACCTAAATAGAAGTTGGTTTCACTGAGATGCTCAGCGAGCGAGGTGTTATCCGTTGCGTCTGCCTTCAGGCGATCCATCAGCGTTGCTTCGCTAATGTTGCCCAGCCAGAACTCGACAATGTTCCATCCCCATTGTTCTTTATCCGACTTCTCGAAGCGCTGTTGTAACGCTTCTTTGGCCTGCTTCTCATCGAGCTTCTGCTCAACGATGTAAAGCCACAGGCTGCGGAAAGGATCATTGGGATCGTCTTGATAAAACGCCAGCAGATCATCTTGCGCTAGCTTGTCACGTCCGCCGTAGTAGAGGGCGATTCCGCGATTCAAGTGCGCGTAGTTGTAAGTTGGATCAAGCTCAAGTACAGAATCAAACGCTTCATAAGCGGCATCAAAATTGCCCGCTTGCGTTAAATATATGCCTAAGTAATTGAATACTTCAGGCATATCAGGTCGGATTGCCAGCGCTTGTGAAAAATCATTTCGCGCTAAGGCTCGCAGACCGAGACTATCATACAACACTCCGCGCTCATATAAAAGCTGTGCGCGTTCATCATCGGTTAAAGCCCGACTTGCGAGGATTTGTTCCATGCGTGCCAGAATGACTTCCTGCTGCAAACTGGGTTGCAGAGGCACCGCCAGCACTTCACTCTTACGCCAGGCAGAGTTGCTGCATCCTGCCAGCGTTAAAGCTGTCGCAACGAAACACCAGCGCAAAAAAGGCTTCATTTCCTACTCCCGACGACAACAATTGGATGAACATCCTGTTCCCCGGCTGCAAACACAGCATCATGCCGTGTAACAAACAGCTCTCCATGTTGCCATGGAGAGCTAAATGGCAAACCTTACTCGGCTTCTGGTGCAGCCGGCGCGGCCGGTGCTTCAGCAGGCTGAGACTGCTCGGTTGCTTCTTTGATGCTCAGACGTACGCGGCCCTGACGGTCAACTTCCAGAACCTTAACCGGTACTTCCTGACCCATCTGCAGGTAATCAGTCACTTTCTCAACGCGCTTATCAGCGATCTGAGAGATGTGAACCAGACCTTCTTTACCGCCACCGATGGCAACAAATGCGCCAAAGTCAACGATACGGGTCACTTTACCATTGTAGATGCGACCCACTTCGATCTCAGCGGTGATCTCTTCGATACGACGGATAGCGTGTTTTGCTTTATCGTTATCGGTCGCTGCGATCTTCACGGTGCCGTCATCTTCGATTTCGATGGTGGTGCCGGTCTCTTCGGTCAGGGCACGGATAACAGAACCGCCTTTACCGATGACGTCTTTGATCTTGTCCGGGTTGATCTTGATGGTGTGAATACGCGGTGCGAATTCAGAGATATCACCGCGCGGCGCGTTGATAGCCTGCTCCATCACGCCCAGGATGTGCAGACGCGCACCTTTAGCCTGATTCAGCGCAGCCTGCATGATCTCTTTGGTGATGCCTTCAATTTTGATATCCATCTGCAGCGCAGTGATACCTTCGCGGGAGCCCGCAACTTTGAAGTCCATATCGCCAAGGTGATCTTCGTCGCCCAGGATGTCGGACAGTACAACGTAGTTGTCGCCCTCTTTCACCAGACCCATCGCGATGCCCGCAACGGCAGCTTTCACCGGTACGCCCGCGTCCATCAGTGCCAGAGAAGCACCGCACACGGAAGCCATGGAGGAAGAACCGTTAGATTCAGTGATTTCAGACACTACGCGCACGGTGTACGGGAAAGCATCGGCAGATGGCATAACAGCCAACACGCCACGCTTAGCCAGACGACCGTGACCAATCTCACGACGCTTCGGTGAACCGACCATGCCGGTTTCGCCTACGGAGTACGGAGGGAAGTTGTAGTGGAACAGGAAGCGGTCAGTACGCTCGCCCATCAGCTCATCAATGTTCTGCGCGTCACGCTCGGTACCCAGGGTAGCGGTAACCAGCGCCTGCGTTTCACCACGGGTGAACAGCGCGGAGCCGTGAGTACGCGGCAGTACGCCAGTGCGCACGTCCAGACCACGAATCATATCTTTTTCACGACCGTCGATACGCGGCTCGCCTGCCAGTACGCGGCTACGAACAACGTTTTTCTCGATGGCGTGCAGGATCTCGCCCAGCTCGTTGTCATCCAGAGACTCATCTTCTGCCAGCAGGGCAGCGATGGTTTCAGATTTGATGAGATCAACCTGGCTGTAACGTTCCTGTTTGTCGGTGATGCGGTACGCATCGCTCAGACGGGATTCTGCCAGCGCAGCAACGCGCGCGTTCAGCGCGTCGTTCACGGCTTCTGGCTGCCAGTCCCAGCGCGGTTTACCCGCTTCTTTCACCAGGTCGTTGATGTTCTGAATCACAACCTGCTGTTGGTCATGACCAAACACCACTGCGCCCAGCATCTGGTCTTCGCTCAGCAGTTCAGCTTCGGATTCAACCATCAGCACGGCACCTTCAGTACCAGCAACCACCAGATCCAGCTTGCTCTCTTTCAGCTCAGCCTGAGTCGGGTTCAGCACGTACTGGTCGTTGATGTAACCCACGCGAGCGGCACCGATTGGGCCGTTGAACGGAATACCAGACAGAGACAGCGCAGCAGAAGCGCCGATCATCGCGACGATATCCGGGTTAACCTGCGGGTTAACGGAAACCACGGTGGCGATGATCTGAACTTCGTTAACGAAGCCTTCCGGGAACAGTGGGCGAACCGGGCGGTCAATCAGACGCGCGATCAGGGTTTCGCCTTCGCCTGGACGGCCTTCACGACGGAAGAAGCCACCCGGGAAGCGACCAGCAGCGTAAGTACGCTCCTGGTAGTTAACAGTCAGCGGGAAGAAGTCCTGGCCTGGTTTCGCTTTTTTCTGACCAACAACGGTCACGAAAACCGCAGTGTCATCCATGCTCACCATGACGGCAGCAGTGGCCTGACGGGCCATCATGCCGGTCTCAAGCGTTACAGTATGTTGACCATACTGGAATTTACGAACGATCGGATTAAGCAAAATTTTACCCTTTCTTAATGAATGACAGCACGCCATTAGCAGTGCTGTCTGGTGACCGATCTTCTTGCATCCTCGCGACTAATGACAAGTCAGACCCGCTCATTTCGGGGCACCCTTCTCATTAGCCGCGCGAACCTCTGCACGAAGATCATGCTTTGCAACAATACATTAGTTTCCGAAGAATTGCTGCGGTCAGGTCGAAAAAAGGGGCCATACAGGCCCCTTTTTCTGAAACTCGCAAGAATTAGCGACGCAGACCCAGACGCTCGATCAGCGCAGTGTAGCGTGCAACATCTTTACGCTTCAGGTAGTCGAGCAGTTTACGACGCTGAGAAACCATACGCAGCAGACCACGACGGCTGTGGTGATCTTTTTTGTGCTCTGCAAAGTGACCCTGCAGGTGGTTAATCTGTGCAGTCAGCAGGGCAACCTGTACTTCAGTTGAACCGCTGTCGTTTTCGCCACGACCGAACTCAGAAACGATTTTAGCTTTAGCTTCAACGCTTAGAGACATTTTGAACTCCAGTTTATAGATAAATAACGAGGTGCCGATCTCTAATTCAGCATCCCCAATGAACACACCGTGAAAATGTAAACATCACACAGGTGTGTTGAGCCGCAATATTCTACCTGTCGCCACCTGTTATCGCAAGGTCGCGACATCGCTTATGCGGGATACTCAACAACCAGGCGGCGCGGAGCGACACGGCCTTGATCGTCTATTTCCGCCATGCCGATAAACTTCGCGTCATCGCCTTCAGTAACGCGCACCAGCCCGTTCAACGGGGCACCCGCCACGCGTACCGGCTGTCCGTTTTTAAAGTATACGGCCACCTCAGGCAGGACGTTCACCAGCGGAAAATCCGCTGCCGGACTGTCCATCGGCATCAGCAGTGGATCGAGCAGTTCGCCCGGTGCGATGTCGCGCGCCTGCGCCTCTTCAACCAACGCATTCAGCTGCTCCAGCGTCACCATGCGCTCAATGGGATACTTACTCACCGCCAGACGACGCAGGAAGATAACATGCGCGCCGCAGCCGAGTTTCTCACCCAGATCGTCAATGATGGTGCGGATGTATGTACCTTTGGAACAGTGCACTTCCAGCTCAAGCTCATCGCCTTCGTGGCGGATGAACAGCAGCTCGTACACGGTAATGGGTCGCGCTTCACGCGGTACCACAATTCCCTGACGCGCATACTCGTACAGCGGCTTACCCTGGTATTTCAGCGCCGAAAACATGGTCGGCACCTGCTGGGTGTCGCCCCGGAAGCTTTCCAGCGCCTCATCCAGTTGCGCGGCGCTGAAGCTAACCGGACGCTCCTCGACGATCTGCCCATCGGCATCCGACGTGTCCGTACGCTGCCCGAGCTTTGCGATAACGCGGTAGCGTTTATCGGAGTCAAGCAGGTACTGGGAAAACTTTGTCGCTTCTCCGAGACAGATCGGCAGCATGCCGGTCGCCAGCGGGTCAAGCGCGCCGGTATGCCCTGCCCGGTTAGCGTTATACAAACGCTTCACTTTTTGCAGCGCGTCGTTAGAGGAGAGACCCTGAGGTTTATCCAGCAAAAGAACGCCATGAATGTCGCGACCGCGACGACGAGGACGACTCATTAGTCCTCCTTGTTGTCGTCCGGGTTAACGCGGCGAGACTCATCGTTTTTGATCACGTTACTGACGAGGTTCGACATGCGCATACCTTCTACCAGCGAGTTATCGTAGAAGAAGGTCAGCTCAGGCACGATGCGCAGACGCATCGCTTTGCCCAGCAGTGAACGGATGAAGCCAGAGGCGTCCTGCAACGCTTTAATCCCGGCGTTAACCGCTTCTTCATCTTTATCGTTGAGGAAGGTTACAAATACTTTTGCGTAAGCAAGATCGCGGGATACTTCCACGCCGGAAACCGTTGTCATCAGACCCACGCGCGGATCTTTGATTTCGCGCTGCAGGATGATAGCGATTTCTTTCTGCATCTCCTGAGCCACGCGCTGCGGGCGACCAAATTCTTTCGCCATAATAATTCTCCACACTAAAGACTAAAAAGGGGCTAAAAGCCCCTTTTGAAAATTCTTGCCGGGTGGCGCAGCGCCAGCCCGGCCTACAATATCGTTAATCTCTGTTAGTTCCGGGACATCACCCGGAACGGCAGAAATTAATCGATGCTGCGCTGGATTTCGATAATTTCGAAGACTTCGATCATATCGCCGGTGCGAACATCATTGTAGTTCTTAACGCCGATACCACATTCCATACCGTTACGTACTTCGTTGACGTCGTCCTTGAAGCGGCGCAGGGACTCCAGCTCACCTTCATAGATAACCACGTTGTCACGCAGGACACGGATCGGGTTGTGACGCTTCACGACGCCTTCGGTAACCATACAGCCGGCAATGGCGCCAAATTTCGGTGACTTGAAGACATCACGCACTTCGGCCAGACCAATGATCTGCTGTTTCAGTTCCGGAGAGAGCATACCGCTCATCGCCGCTTTCACTTCGTCAATCAGGTTATAGATGACGGAGTAGTAACGCAGATCCAGGCTTTCCGCTTCAATCACACGACGCGCAGAGGCATCGGCACGAACGTTGAAGCCAACGATGATGGCGTTAGAAGCAGCAGCCAGGGTTGCGTCGGTCTCGGTGATACCACCGACGCCGGAGCCAACAATCTTCACCTTCACTTCGTCGGTAGAGAGTTTCTGCAGCGAGTCGGAGATCGCTTCCAGAGAGCCCTGTACGTCGGACTTCAGTACGATGTTCACTTCGTGAACTTCGCCTTCGGTCATGTTGGCAAACATGTTTTCCAGCTTGGATTTCTGCTGACGAGCCAGTTTCACTTCGCGGAACTTGCCCTGACGGTACAGTGCTACTTCGCGTGCTTTCTTCTCGTCACGTACTACGGTGACTTCGTCACCCGCTGCCGGCACACCGGACAGACCCAGGATCTCAACCGGGATAGACGGACCTGCTTCAGAAACATCGCGGCCAAGCTCGTCACGCATCGCACGTACGCGGCCATACTCGAAGCCACACAGGACGATATCGCCTTTGTTCAGCGTACCTTCACGAACCAGTACGGTTGCAACCGGGCCACGACCTTTATCCAGGAAGGATTCGATCACCACACCGCTCGCCATACCGCTGCGTACCGCTTTCAGCTCGAGAACTTCTGCCTGCAGCAGGATAGCGTTCAGCAGCTCATCAACACCGGTACCCGCTTTTGCAGATACGTG
The DNA here is from genome assembly GCF_000696575.1 of Siccibacter colletis. Lineage (GTDB taxonomy): Bacteria > Pseudomonadota > Gammaproteobacteria > Enterobacterales > Enterobacteriaceae > Siccibacter > Siccibacter colletis. The sequence continues at coordinate 428,259 of NZ_JMSQ01000001.1, forward strand.
GACGAACTGGCTCTCACCGCCCCACTCTTCCGGCATGATGCCGTACTGGGAAAGCTCCTGCTTAACGCGATCCGGATCCGCTTCGTGTTTATCGATTTTGTTCACTGCAACCACCACCGGCACCTGCGCCGCTTTCGCGTGCTGGATAGCTTCGATGGTCTGCGGCATCACGCCGTCGTCCGCTGCAACAACCAGAACCACGATATCGGTCGCCTGAGCACCACGAGCACGCATTGCGGTAAACGCGGCGTGGCCCGGGGTATCCAGGAAGGTGATCATGCCGTTGTCGGTTTCGACGTGGTATGCACCGATATGCTGGGTAATACCGCCCGCTTCGCCAGAGGCGACTTTCGTGGAGCGGATATAGTCGAGCAGAGAGGTTTTACCGTGGTCAACGTGACCCATGATGGTAACAACCGGCGCACGCGCTTCAGCCTGAGCACCCATATCGCGGTCGCTCATCAGCGCTTCTTCCAGCTCGTTCTCACGACGCAGGATAACTTTGTGGCCCATCTCTTCTGCGACCAGCTGTGCAGTTTCCTGGTCGATAACCTGATTGATGGTCGCCATCGCACCCAGCTTCATCATCACTTTGATGACCTGAGAGCCTTTAACGGCCATTTTGTTCGCCAGTTCAGCAACGGTTACGGTCTCACCGATAACCACGTCACGGTTAACGGCCTGCGCCGGCTTGTTAAAGCCCTGCTGCAGCGCGCTACCTTTACGCTTGCCGCCTTTACCACCGCGAACCGCTGCACGCGCTTCTTCGCGGTCAGCTTTAGATTCTGAATGCTTGTTGCCTTTCTTCGGACGCGCTGCTTTTGCAGGACGCGCACGACCACGTCCGCCTTCAACTTCACGGTCGTTATCATCTTCAGCCTGGCGAGCATGCTGAGAGGTAGTGACGTGATAGTCGGTGCTTTCTTCTGGTTTCTCTGGGGTTTCCGCCCAGTTTTTCTCGTTTTCCGCGGCCATTCGACGCGCTTCTTCCGCTACCTGGCGGGCGCTCTCTTCCAGCTTGCGGCGAGCTTCTTCCTCAGCCTTACGCTTCAGCTCAAGAGCTTCAGCTTCACGGCGGGCTTTTTCGGCCTGGGCAGTTTTGGTCATTTCGTCAGTCTGTTGATTGCTCACTTTGCTATTTTCCGCAGCTCCGCGTTTCGCGTTTTCAGCGTTTTCGCGTTTAGCCTGTTCGTCAGCTTCACGTTTAGCCTTTGCTTCCGCGTCGCGTTTTGCTTTTTCCTCAGCCTCGCGTTTAGCAGCTTCTTCTGCTTCACGACGGGCCTTCTCTTCCGCTTCACGCTGCGCTTCTTCTTCCGCGGCCAGGCGTTCAGCCTCTTGCGGATCGCGTTTTACAAAGGTGCGTTTTTTGCGGACTTCGATCTGTACCGATTTGCTTTTCCCACCGGTACCCGGGACATTTAAAGTACTGCGCGTTTTGCGCTGCAATGTCAACTTATCTGGCGCCGAACCATGTTCACGGTTCAGGTGCGTCAGCAGAGCTTGTTTCTCTTGCGCGGTTACAGAATCATCAGCTGACTTAGGGATCCCTGCATCAGCGAATTGCTGTACCAGGCGGTCCACTGAGGTCTGAATCTCTGCGGCCAGCGCTTTTACGGTTACATCAGTCATGCTGTTCCTTCCTGCTACAGTTTATTACGCGTCGTCGCCGAACCAGCAAATATTACGGGCCGCCATGATAAGCTCACCGGCTTTATCATCGGTTAACCCTTCAATATCAGACAGGTCATCTACGCCCTGTTCGGCGAGATCTTCAAGCGTACAAACACCACGAGCAGCCAGTTTGTAAGCCAGAGTACGGTCCATTCCTTCAAGATTGAGGAGGTCTTCGCTCGGCTTTTTATCACCAAGGCTCTCTTCCTGGGCAAGAGCCAGCGTCGTGAGTGCGTTTTTCGCACGGTCACGCAGTGCTTCAACGGTCGCCTCATCAAGACCGTCAATTTCCAGCAGCTCTTTCATCGGCACGTAGGCCAGTTCTTCGAGCGTGGAAAAACCTTCTTCAACCAGCATGGTTGCGAAGTCTTCATCGATATCCAGATACTTAGTGAAAGTATCAATCGCTGCGTGGGCTTCTGCCTGGTGTTTAGCCTGAAGGTCTTCAACGGTCATGACGTTCAGTTCCCAGCCGCTCAGTTGGGAAGCGAGACGTACGTTCTGACCGTTACGGCCAATCGCCTGTGCGAGGTTACCCGCTTCAACGGCGATATCCATGGTGTGCTTGTCTTCGTCAACGACGATAGAGGCAACGTCAGCCGGGGCCATCGCATTGATGACGAACTGCGCCGGATTATCGTCCCACAGCACGATATCGATACGCTCACCGCCCAGCTCGGTAGAAACCGCCTGAACACGCGCACCGCGCATACCGACACAAGCACCAACCGGATCGATACGCTTATCGTTGGTTTTCACCGCGATCTTGGCACGTGAACCCGGATCGCGCGCTGCCGCTTTGATCTCAATAACTTCTTCGCCGATTTCCGGCACTTCGATGCGGAACAGCTCAATCAGCATTTCCGGCTTCGCGCGAGTTACAAACAGCTGCGCGCCGCGAGCTTCAGGACGCACGGCGTAAAGCACGCCACGAATACGGTCGCCCGGACGGAAGTTTTCACGCGGCAGCATGTCTTCACGCGGGATAACCGCTTCCGCGTTATTCCCTAAATCAAGGGTAATGTTGTCGCGGTTAACTTTTTTGGCGATACCTGTAATGATCTCGCCTTCGTGCTCGCGGAACTGATCCACAACCATCGCGCGCTCGGCTTCACGCACCTTCTGCACGATGACCTGTTTGGCGGTCTGAGTAGTAATGCGGTCAAAGGTTACAGATTCAATCTGATCTTCAACATATTCACCCAGCGTCAGCGCCGGATCTTCGTATTGAGCTGCTTCCAGGGTTATTTCACGGGTCGGCTGAGTCACTTCCTCAACAATCACCCAGCGACGGAAGGTGTCGAAATCGCCGCTTTTACGATCGATGCTTACGCGAACATCGATTTCCTGCTCGTATTTTTTCTTGGTTGCCGTGGCCAGGGCACTTTCCAGCGCTTCAAAAATTTTCTCGCGTGGAACCGCTTTTTCGTTAGAAACAGCTTCAACAACGGCCAAAATTTCTTTGTTCATCGGGGGCCTTCGCCTCAATCCAGAATGTTAAAAGTGGGGAACCAGGTTCGCTTTCTGAATGTTGCTCAGCGCGAATACTTCATCTTTGCCATCGACCGTCACGGTAATCATTTCGCCATCTACCGCTTTAATGATGCCCTGCCATTTACGACGGTTCTGTACTGCCATTCGCAGTACCAGCGCGACTTCTTCGCCGATGTAGGTAGTGTAATGCGCCGCGGTAAACATTGGGCGATCGAGGCCAGGAGAGGAAACTTCAAGGTTGTATGCCACTGTAATGGGATCTTCGACATCCAGTACGGCGCTTACCTGGTGGCTGACATCAGCGCAATCATCAACATTGATACCATTTTCACTATCAATATAGATGCGCAGCGTCGATGTGCGTCCGCGAATGAATTCGATACCGACGAGTTCATAGCCCAGCGCTTCAACCGGTGCTGTAATCATCTCTGTTAATTTTTGCTCTAATGTGGACAAGCCCACCCCCAAGACATAAAAAAAGGGCATAAAGCCCAGTTATTCTGAAGTCAGATAACAAAAAACCCCGATAAATCGGGGCTTTATATAACTGAACCCTGTAAGTCACCATGGTGACCTGGAGCACTCTCCAACAGAATTTTTTTCAAAACCCAATGAAAAAGCGTATTCCGCTCTACACAGTATATTTGAAAAAGAACTCTAAGGGAAAGTGGTTGCGGGGGCCGGATTTGAACCGACGACCTTCGGGTTATGAGCCCGACGAGCTACCAGGCTGCTCCACCCCGCGTCCGAAAACGTGGCGAATATTACGCCTAAAATGCATAAATTGCAAGTTTTGCTGTGATTTGGTACCGAGGACGGGACTTGAACCCGTAAGCCCAATCGGGCACTACCACCTCAAGGTAGCGTGTCTACCAATTCCACCACCTCGGCACTTAGAACGCGGCATTCAGCACTACCGCGTTTGATGCGACAAATTACTGCGGGATATCACTCGTCGGCTTGGTAGGTGCCGCTGGTGTGGTCTGCTCAGACGTTGGCTGAGTCAGGTTATCCCACATGCTTCCTTTGTTCGTTTTGTTGCTATTGATATTACCCAGTACCAGGCTGATGATGAAGAACAGCGTAGCCAGCACAGCTGTCATACGGGTCATGAAGTTACCAGAACCACTTGAACCGAACAGTGTAGTGGAAGCGCCTGCTCCGAAGGAGGCTCCCATATCAGCGCCTTTACCTTGCTGCAGCATGATAAGACCTACGAGGCCAATCGCTACAATAAGGAAGATAACCAAAAGAGCTTCGTACATAATCAACCTGTTCCTTGCGGGTTAACCGCATACCAATGCTTCAAACCAGTCAATGCGGGGCTATTTGTCATTCCCCTGTGAAGCGGGTGAGAATACTAACCAAAGCGTATCGCCTTAGCAAGAGCAAATTCGTGCCAATGTATCAACTGCGGAAAAAAACGGCAACGGCGATGAATTTGTTTAAAAACAAGGCGGCATTTGCCGCCCTTTTAACCAGTCAGGTCTCTTAAACCGCCTTTACCGCATCGGCGATGCGGTGAGCAAAATCGGTGACCTGCGCTTCATCTTCACCTTCCACCATCACGCGAATAAGCGGCTCGGTACCGGATTTACGCAGCAGCACGCGGCCACGGCTGCCAAGCGCAGCTTCCACTTCTGCCGTTACGGCTTTTACCTGCTCGTTTTCGAGCGGATCGCCGCTGCCTGGGGTGAAGTGCACGTTGACCAGAATCTGCGGGAACAGCTTCATACCGCTGCAAAGATCGTGAAGCGACATGTGATTACGTGCCATTGCTGTCAGCACCTGCAGCGCCGCGACAATGCCATCACCGGTAGTGGTCTGGTCAAGCAGGATAACGTGCCCGGAGTTTTCCGCGCCGATACGCCAGCCTTTTTCCTGCAGCTTCTCCAGCACATAGCGGTCACCCACTTTTGCACGCGCAAATGGAATACCCAGCTGTTTTAACGCCAGCTCCAGACCCATGTTGCTCATCAGCGTGCCGACGGCGCCGCCGCGCAGCTGGCCCTGACGCAGGCCTTCACGCGCGATGATATAAAGGATCTGATCGCCATCGACCTTATTGCCTTCGTGGTCAACCATCATCACCCGGTCGCCGTCACCGTCAAAGGCGATGCCGAGGTGCGCTTTCTCTGCTACCACACGTTTTTGCAGCATGCGGACATCAGTTGCACCGCATTCTGCGTTGATGTTCACCCCGTCAGGCTCGCAGCCGATGGTGATGACCTGCGCGCCCAGTTCGCGGAACACGTTCGGTGCGATGTGGTAGGTCGCGCCGTTTGCGCAGTCCACCACAATTTTCATGTCGCTCAGGCTCAGCTCATTCGGGAACGTAGCTTTGCAAAACTCGATGTAGCGGCCCGCGGCATCGACGATGCGGCTCGCCTTGCCAAGCTCAGCGGAATCCACACAGGTGATCTCTTTTTCCATCTCCGCTTCGATAGCCTCTTCCACTTCATCCGGCAATTTGGTGCCGTCGATGGAGAAGAACTTAATACCGTTATCATAGAACGGGTTATGCGATGCGGAGATAACGATGCCGGCTTCCGCGCGGAAGGTGCGGGTCAGATAGGCGACGGCAGGGGTTGGCATGGGCCCGGTGAAGGATGCGGATAAGCCTGCGGCTGCCAGTCCGGCTTCCAGCGCCGATTCCAGCATATAGCCGGAGATGCGGGTATCCTTGCCGATAATGATTTTACGTGAGCCGTGGCGCGCCAGCACTTTACCCGCCGCCCAGCCCAGCTTAAGCACGAAATCCGGAGTGATCGGTGCATCGCCTACGCGGCCACGGATACCATCGGTACCAAAATATTTACGGTTACTCATAGCGTTTCTTTTCCTTCGCTGACAGTGTGGCTTCCACCACGCGCACCGCTTCCACCGTCTCTTTCACGTCATGCACTCGAATGATGTGAGCGCCCTGCATGGCCGCAATCACCGCACACGCAAGGCTGCCGCTCAGACGATCCGCAGGACCAACATTAAGCAGCTGCCCTACCATCGATTTACGCGACATCCCCACCAGTAACGGTAAGCCAAAATGGTGGAATTCTGAGAGTCGGGCCAAAAGCTGGTAATTATGGGTGAGATTTTTACCGAAACCGTAACCCGGGTCGAGCAACAATTTTTCTTTTGCGATGCCCGCCGCTTCACAGCGTGCGATCTGCTCAGTAAAGAAGCGATTCACGTCTGCAAATACATCATCGTAGTGCGGCGCATCCTGCATCGTGCCAGGCTGCCCCTGCATATGCATCAGACATACCGGTAATCCAGTCTCCGCAGCGGCTTCCAGCGCGCCAGGCAGTTGCAGGGAGCGAATATCATTGATGATGTGAGCACCCACTCTCGCTGACTCGCGAATCACCTCAGGACGCGAGGTATCAACGGAGATCCAGGTCTCAAAACGTTGGGATAACGCTTCGACCACCGGCACCACGCGCGAAAGCTCCTCATCGACACTTACCTCTGCCGCGCCCGGACGTGTCGATTCACCGCCAACATCGATAATCGTCGCGCCTGCGTTCAGCATCGCGTTGGCATGCTTCACCGCCTCAATCAGCGTGTTGTGCTTGCCGCCATCAGAAAATGAGTCTGGCGTAACGTTGAGGATGCCCATCACGTGGGGATGTGAAAGATCGAGCGATGAGCTCTGAGCGGAGAGTTTCATGGCGATTACCCTGCAAAAAACTAAGGTTAACTAAACGAGAAAAACCCCGGACCAGCCGGGGTTTGAAGAATGATAACAACGTGCCATTAACGAATTATTTATCGTCCAGTTGCTCTGACATGGTGTTGCCCGGGTTTGGCGTACGCGGTTCATCAACCGGACGCGGCGCACGCGGGGTGCCATTGCTGTCGTTGTTATTGCTGCCCGGATCTTCCCAGCCAGCCGGCGCACGAACGTCGCGGCGAGCCATCAGATCGTCAATCTGCGGTGCGTCGATGGTTTCATACTTCATCAGCGCATCTTTCATGGCATGCAGGATATCCATATTGTCATTCAGGATCTGACGAGCGCGAACGTAGTTACGTTCAATCAGCGCTTTCACTTCCTGGTCGATGATACGAGCCGTTTCATCAGACATATGTTTCGCTTTCGCGACGCTGCGGCCCAGGAACACTTCGCCTTCTTCTTCCGCATACAGCAACGGACCAAGTTTGTCGGAGAAGCCCCACTGGGTCACCATGTTACGGGCCAGGTTAGTCGCGACTTTGATGTCGTTCGACGCACCGGTAGAGACGTGCTCTGCACCGTAAATAATCTCTTCTGCAAGACGACCACCGTAAAGGGTTGAGATCTGGCTTTCCAGCTTCTGACGGCTTGCGCTGATCGCGTCGCCTTCAGGCAGGAAGAAGGTCACACCCAGCGCACGACCACGCGGAATAATCGTCACTTTATGCACCGGATCGTGTTCCGGTACCAGGCGGCCGATGATGGCGTGGCCTGCTTCGTGATAGGCGGTAGATTCTTTCTGCGCTTCCGTCATCACCATGGAGCGGCGTTCCGCACCCATCATGATTTTATCTTTCGCTTTTTCGAACTCCACCATGGAAACCACGCGCTTGTTACCGCGGGCGGCAAACAGCGCCGCTTCGTTCACGAGGTTAGCCAGATCCGCACCGGAGAAGCCTGGCGTACCGCGCGCAATGATTGCTGCGTCGATATCCGGCGCCAGCGGTACGCGACGCATGTGAACTTTAAGGATCTGCTCACGGCCACGCACGTCCGGCAGACCAACCACAACCTGACGGTCGAAGCGGCCTGGACGCAGCAGCGCAGGGTCAAGTACGTCCGGACGGTTAGTTGCTGCGATAACGATAATGCCTTCGTTACCTTCGAAACCATCCATTTCAACCAGCATCTGGTTCAGGGTTTGCTCACGTTCATCGTGACCACCGCCCAGACCCGCGCCACGCTGACGGCCTACGGCGTCGATTTCATCAATAAAGATGATGCACGGTGCAGCTTTCTTAGCCTGTTCGAACATATCACGGACACGGGAAGCCCCCACACCGACGAACATTTCGACGAAGTCAGAACCGGAGATAGTGAAGAACGGCACCTTCGCTTCGCCGGCGATCGCTTTCGCCAGCAGCGTTTTACCGGTACCCGGCGGGCCCACCATCAGAACGCCTTTTGGAATTTTACCGCCCAGCTTCTGGAAACGGCTCGGTTCGCGCAGGTATTCCACCAGTTCGCCAACCTCTTCCTTCGCTTCGTCACAGCCCGCAACGTCCGCGAACGTGGTTTTGATCTGATCTTCGGTAAGCATACGCGCTTTGCTTTTACCGAACGACATGGCACCTTTGCCACCGCCGCCCTGCATTTGACGCATGAAGAAGATCCAGACGCCAATCAGCAACAGCATAGGGAACCAGGAGATGAAGATCGTGCCCAGCAGGCTCTGCTCTTCAGGCGGTTCGCCCATCACTTTTACGTTTTTGGTCAGCAGGTTATCAAGCAGTTTAGGGTCATTAACCGGAATGTAAGTCGTATAACGGTTATTGTCTCTCTTGGTAACGTTGATTTCACGTCCGTTGATACGTGCTTCACGAACCTGGTCCTGGTTAACTTCTTGCAGGAAGGTAGAGTAATCTACCTTGCGGCCATTCGACTCGCTGGGCCCAAAGCTCTGGAACACGGACATCAGCACAACCGCGATGACCAGCCAGAGAATTAGGTTTTTCGCCATGTCACTCAAGGGATTAACCTCTTATTACAACTGTGTTAAAAACAGCGTCAGGATACTATATCTCCAGTCTCTTTCAAGCCGCAGCGGTAAGCTTCCTCGCCCCACCCTGATGCCCACTGGTTATACTTTACGCCCGGTCGCTACAATATACACTTCACGTGAACGGGCACGAGAAGAGTCCGGCTTACGAACTTTAACCTTCGTAAACAGGGAGCGAATTTCTCGCAGGTACTCATCGAAACCTTCGCCCTGAAACACTTTCACTACAAAACTACCGCCCGGTGCCAGAACGTCACGACACATTTCAAGGGCCAGCTCAACCAGGTACATTGCGCGCGGGATATCCACCGCAGGCGTACCACTCATGTTAGGGGCCATATCTGACATGACCACCTGGACTTTACTCTCGCCGACGCGCTCCAGAAGCGCTTTTACAACGGTTTCGTCGCGGAAGTCGCCCTGCAGGAAATCCACGCCAACGATAGGATCCATCGGCAGCAGATCGCAAGCGATAATGCGGCCCTTACCGCCGATCTGGGTCACTACATACTGGGACCATCCACCGGGTGCAGCACCCAGGTCAACAACGGTCATCCCGGGTTTAAAGAGTTTGTCACTTTGCTGTATTTCATCAAGTTTAAACCAGGCACGGGAACGTAAACCCTTTTTCTGCGCCTGTTGAACATATTTATCGCTAAAGTGTTCCTGTAGCCAGCGGCTGGAGCTGGCAGAACGCTTTTTACCTGTCATTTGATATTCCAGTTCAGGTTCATCGTATGCCGTCGGCTAAAACTTACACAGCTTTGGCTATTCAGAAGAGATGGCGGTAGAATGAACCGTTTTCAATCCCAACGTAAGTAAAAAATAATACGATGAATCTTAGTACTAAACAAAAGCAGCACCTTAAAGGTCTGGCACATTCGCTCAAGCCGGTCGTTATGCTTGGCAATAATGGTTTGACCGAAGGGGTACTTGCCGAGATTGAGCAAGCGCTTGAACACCATGAACTTATCAAGGTGAAAATCGCTACTGAAGATCGCGAAACGAAAACCTTAATCGTGGAAGCTATCGTGCGGGAAACCGGCGCCAGCAACGTACAGGTCATCGGTAAAACGCTCGTTCTGTATCGTCCGGGCAAAGAGCGTAAGATTTCGCTACCACGCTAAGCACGGGTCCTTCCCGGGCAGCACGTGTGCAAAATGCCACGCTCCGTTTGTCGATGAAAGGCCGCTATGCGGCCTTTTTCCATTCTTTACATTCTGACCGGACGCTTTGTCACGTTAGCAGAGTCGCCACGGTAGCAAATCTTCGGCTTATAACGGTTTCGCGACGAAACGCGCTTAAAGATACTCAACCTTTACAATTTCGTACTCAACCTGCCCGCCCGGCGTATTGATAACGACAACGTCATCCACTTCTTTGGCAACCAGGCCGCGCGCGATCGGCGAATTTACCGAGATCAGATTCTGCTTAAAATCAGCCTCATCATCACCAACGATGCGGTAAGTCTGCTCTTCATCGGTATCAAGGTTGAGAACGGTGACGGTTGCGCCAAAAATAACGCGGCCGTTGTTCGGGATTTTGGTGATGTCGATAACCTGCGCATTAGACAGCTTGGCCTCGATATCTTTAATACGTCCTTCACAGAACCCCTGCTGCTCGCGAGCGGCGTGGTATTCAGCGTTCTCCTTAAGATCGCCGTGCTCACGGGCTTCGGCGATAGAAGCGATGATTTCCGGGCGACGAACGGATTTCAGAAACTCCAGTTCCTCGCGTAATTTTTCAGCGCCTCGTAAGGTCATCGGAATCGCTTGCATGTGTTACTCCTCTTCAAACCTTCTTCCCGGGTACGATCCATCTCCGCGCTGGCGACGTCGCCAGTCCGGCAAACACAGTGCCTGCCCGGGTAAGAAACAAAAGAAAACTGACCCGGGTACAAAGCCCCAGGTCAGCCACGAATTTTTCAATATGATACCTAGTTTAACCTGAAGTTCCCTGAGGGTCATCGTTTACTTTGCAGGGCGATGCACCGTAGTATGACGGCACGTTTCCAGGCTGTAACCGCGAGATTATGCGATTTTCCAGAATTATCATCGGATTGACCACATGGGTCGCCCTGACCGTTCAGGCGGCAAACGTAGATGAGTATATCAATCAGTTACCCGCCGGCGCCAATCTGGCGCTCATGGTGCAGAAGGTAGGCGCACCCGCTCCTGAGATTGATTATCACAGTCAACAAATGGCCCTTCCTGCCAGTACGCAGAAAGTGATCACAGCCCTTGCCGCTCTGCTCCAGCTTGGCCCTGATTACCGCTTTACCACCACGCTTGAAAGCCGGGGTGAAGTGCGTGATGGCGTGCTGGAGGGCGATCTTATTGCCCGTTTCGGTGGCGATCCAACCTTCAGGCGTCAGGATCTGCGAAATATGGTGGCCGCGCTGAAACGCGCCGGCGTCGAGAAGATCAAAGGAAACGTACTGATCGACACCTCCATTTTTGCCAGCCATGACAAAGCGCCCGGCTGGCCCTGGAACGACATGACGCAATGCTTCAGCGCTCCGCCCTCCGCGGCGATTGTCGATCGTAACTGCTTCTCGGTTTCGCTATACAGCGCGCCGAAAGCCAACGATCTTGCTTATGTGCGCGTTGCATCGTTTTATCCCATCACCGTATTGAGTCAGGTCCGCACCCTGCCGCGCGGCTCTTCAGAGGCGCAGTATTGCGAGCTGGATGTGGTTCCCGGCGATCTGAACCGCTACGTGCTGACCGGGTGTCTGACCCAGCGAGCCGACCCGCTGCCGCTGGCGTTCGCGATTCAGGACGGAGCAGGCTATGCGGGAGCAATCCTTAAACAGGAGCTGACGACCGCAGGTATTACCTACGATGGCTCGCTGATGCGCCAGACGCAGCAGAACGAGCCGGGTACAGTGATCGCCAGCAAGCAGTCACCACCGCTGCATGATCTGCTGCGCATCATGCTGAAAAAATCCGACAACATGATTGCGGATACGGTTTTCCGCACCATCGGCCACAACTTCTATAACGTGCCGGGAACATGGCGAGCCGGTGCTGACGCCGTGCGTCAGATCCTGCGCACCAAAGCCGGCGTGGATCTTGGCAACAGCCTGGTGGTGGATGGGTCCGGCCTGTCGCGCCACAACCTGATTTCGCCAGCGACTATGATGCAGGTGCTGCAGTACATCGCGCAGAACGACAGCCAGCTCAATTTCATCACCATGCTGCCGCTCGCCGGTCACGATGGCTCGCTGCAGTATCGCGCTGGCCTGCATGCGGCAGGCGTGGACGGAAAAGTATCGGCGAAGACCGGTTCGCTACAGGGCGTATATAACCTGGCGGGCTTTATCACTACCGCCAGCGGCCAGCGTATGGCCTTTGTGCAGTATCTGTCTGGTTATGCCGTCGAGCCGGCGGATCAACGCAACCGCCGTATTCCGCTGGTGCGCTTCGAAAGCCGTCTCTATAAAGACGTCTATCAGAACAACTGATGCCGGTATCCCGCCCATAAAAAAACCCTCTCCGTCGGGAGAGGGTTTTATCAGGAAACGCGGTTCGGGAAGGATTACTTTTTGTAGATAAACTCTACGCCTTCGTCATCCTCTTCATCCCAGTCGTCATCCCAGTCTTCGTCATTCTCTTCTTCCATCTCATCAAGCTGCTGACGATGGTAGTCGTCCCACATAAACTCGACTTTCTCCGGCTGCGCGGCTTCGGTCGCCTGCACAATCGGGTTTTCGATAATGAAGGTCATGACGTCCCAGCACAGATCTTTCACGCCCTGCTGGCTTGCGGCAGAGATGAGATAGAACTTATCTTCCCAGCCCAGCGCCTCGGCGATAGCCTTCGCTTTGGCTTCCGCCTCGTCTTTGTCCATCAGGTCGATCTTGTTGAACACCAGCCAGCGCGGTTTTTGCGCCAGGCTTTCGCTGTATTTTTCCAGCTCGCCAACAATGATGCGCGCATTCTCAACCGGATCGGAACCGTCGATTGGTTCGATGTCGATGAGGTGAAGCAGCACGCGGCAGCGCTCAAGGTGCTTCAGGAAGCGAATACCCAGGCCGGCACCGTCAGCTGCACCTTCGATAAGCCCCGGAATATCAGCGACCACGAAGCTCTTCTCGTTATCCATACGGACAACACCCAGGCTCGGTACCAGCGTGGTAAACGGATAATCCGCCACTTTCGGCTTCGCCGCAGACACCGCGCGGATGAAGGTGGATTTACCGGCGTTCGGCATCCCCAGCATACCGACGTCCGCCAGCAGCATCAGCTCCAGCTGCAGATCGCGCTTCTCGCCCGGCGTACCCATCGTCTTCTGACGCGGTGTACGGTTAACAGAGGATTTGAAACGGGTATTTCCCAGACCGTGCCAGCCGCCCTTAGCGACCATCAGACGCTGGGAGTGACGGGTCATGTCGCCCATCGTCTCGCCGGTACCCTGGTCGATAACGCGTGTTCCGACCGGCACCTTGATGGTAACGTCTTTCCCGCGCTTTCCGGTGCAGTCGCGGCTCTGGCCATTCTGACCGCGCTCGGCGCGGAAAGATTTCTCGAAACGGTAATCGATGAGCGTATTCAGGTTTTCGTCCGCTTCCAGCCAGACATCGCCACCGTCACCGCCGTCACCGCCGTCCGGGCCGCCTTTCGGAATGTATTTTTCGCGACGGAAGCTTACGCAGCCGTTGCCACCATCACCAGCCACGACCAGAATCGTTGCTTCATCAACAAACTTCATCTTACTTCTCCGTAATTCATTCGCCTGAGCGGGCTACAGGTACCGCCGCATCATGCTTTCGCCAGCGTCCCCAAAGACGATGGCCAATGGCGGAATACATTGCGCCCGCAACCACGACAAACGCACCGAGATAACCAATCAGGTTTAACATCGGCTTCGCGAAGAGTTCGGGCCAGGCCATAGATAATAGATCCGAAAAAAGCAGCGTAAATAATGGGGTGAGCGTAACGAACGCGCTCACCTGTGCTGCCTGCCAGCGCGCCATTGCTTCCGCCAGTGCGCCGTAACCTACCAGGGTGTTAAGGCCGCAGAAGACTAAACAGGCGAGCTGCCAGTTGCTTAACTGGAATACCGTCGCCGGATCGGACAACGGAATCAGCGCTATCGTACATAAAGTGTACAGCAAAAAGAGTATTTGCTGTGACGCCAGGCGACGCAGCAGTACTTTTTGCGCCACGCCGTAGCTCACCCACACCGTGGCCGCACCGACACCAAAAATCACGCCCCAGGTGTAATCCGACAGGCGCGTGAAAATCTCGATCAGGCTGGTATTGAAAAACAGTCCCAGGCCGCAGATCAACATACAGGCACCCACTATCTGAGTGCCGCGCATCTTCTCTTTAAGGATAAAGACGCTTGCCACCATCATCCCCACCGGGGAGAGCTGGCCGATAACCTGTGACGCGGTCGGGCTCAGGTATTGCAGGGACGAGCTAAAAAGAATGAAGTTGCCAAAAAGCCCACCGGTGGCGATAGCCAGCAGCATCAGCCAGCGTGGCTTACGGAACAGCTGCATGGGCGGCAGCTTGCCTTTCAGCGCCAGAATGGCACCAAGCCCAATAGAGGCCATCAGAAAGCGGTAAAACACTACCGTTGGCGGTTCCATGACTTCAAGCACCTGCTTCATTGCAATTGGCAGTGCGCCCCAACACATCGCTGTTGTCAGCGCCAGAGCAATGCCAATACCCGCCTGCTGTTTCATGCTTTTTCCCTGCAATTAAAAATTACCGGGATCGGAATGTAAAAAGCCCCGCAACAGGTTGCGGGGCTTTCATCCGTTACCGGGACGCGAAAAACTTATTCAGCAACGATGCTGATGAATTTACGGTTTTTCGGGCCTTTAACTTCGAACTTAACTTTACCGTCAGTCAAAGCGAACAGAGTGTGGTCTTTGCCGCAACCAACGTTGGTGCCTGCGTGGAACTTGGTGCCACGCTGACGAACGATGATGCTGCCAGCAAGAACTGCTTCACCACCGAAACGCTTAACGCCAAGGCGTTTAGCTTCTGAATCGCGACCGTTACGAGTTGAGCCGCCAGCTTTTTTATGTGCCATTTAATCTGCTCCCCTGTATTAAGCGCTGATGCCAGTGATTTTCACATCAGTGAACCACTGACGATGGCCCTGCTGCTTACGATAGTGTTTACGACGACGAAACTTAACGATTTTAACTTTCTCGCCACGACCGTGAGCAACAACTTCAGCTTTGATTACGCCGCCATCAACGAAAGGAACGCCGATTTTGACATCTTCACCGTTTGCGACCATCAGAACTTCAGCGAATTCAATAGTTTCGCCAGTTGCGATGTCCAGCTTTTCCAGGCGAACGGTCTGACCTTCGCTTACTCGGTGTTGTTTACCACCACTTTGGAAAACCGCGTACATATAAAACTCCGCTTCCGCGCACACCTTTTTGTGATTCAGAGTGCGCTATAAATATTCACAATAGGGCGCGAATATTACGCAAATCGTGACGCTTTGACAAGTGCGATTGTTCATCAGTGCAGAAAAAAAACGCAACTGCCTGCGCGACGTTTCTCTTAGGCTTTTTTGCAGTACAATCTCTGCTACATTTACAATCCGTCTCCCTCCATAATCCCATTTAGATAAGTGGTAAACAGGACGATAGCCAGACTTTTGCGATGAATTTAGAAAAAATTAACGAGTTAACCGCGCAAGACATGGCCGGTGTCAACGCGACAATCCTGGAGCAGTTAAATTCAGATGTTCAGCTGATCAATCAGCTGGGCTATTACATTGTCAGCGGTGGCGGCAAACGTATACGTCCGATGATTGCCGTTCTGGCAGCGCGCGCGCTGGGTTATGAGGGCAAAGCTCATGTGACCATCGCCGCATTAATCGAATTTATCCACACGGCTACGCTGCTGCATGATGATGTGGTAGATGAGTCCGACATGCGCCGCGGCAAAGCAACGGCGAATGCCGCGTTTGGCAATGCTGCCAGCGTGCTGGTAGGTGATTTTATTTATACCCGCTCGTTCCAGATGATGACGCGTCTTGGGTCGTTGAAAGTGCTGGAAGTGATGTCAGAGGCGGTGAACGTTATTGCTGAGGGGGAAGTCCTGCAGCTGATGAACGTTAACGACCCGGATATCACCGAAGAGAGCTACATGCGCGTGATTTACAGCAAAACCGCGCGTTTGTTCGAAGCCGCAGCGCAGTGCTCTGGCATCCTGGCCGATGCGACTCCCGCCCAGGAAAAAGGCCTGCAGGATTATGGCCGCTATCTGGGAACCGCGTTCCAGCTGATTGACGATCTGCTCGACTACAGCGCCAACGGCGAAACGCTGGGCAAAAACGTCGGTGACGACCTTAACGAAGGCAAACCAACGCTGCCGCTGCTGCACGCTATGCATAACGGCACCCCGGCGCAAGCCAGCCTGATCCGTGAAGCCATTGAGCAGGGTAACGGCCGGCATCTGCTGGAACCGGTGCTTGAGGCAATGGCGAACTGTGGCTCGCTGGAGTGGACACGCAAGCGCGCCGAAGAAGAAGCCGATAAAGCGATTTCTGCCCTTCAGGTGCTGCCCGATACGCCGTGGCGCGAGGCGCTTATCGGTATCGCTCATATCGCGGTACAGCGCGACCGTTAATCCCCCTGACCTTTCCGTGCAAGTCGCGGAAAGGTTCCAGAAATTTCCTGAATACATCCTTGCCAATTCATTCCAACTCATTGCATTAATTACATTTGCTTGTGCATAACCCCACAATTTCGATCATTTTGGGAAGCATCAGGAATCATTTCGAGTATTTCATGTTATAACCCTTCCTGTAATGTGTGTTTTAACTTGCTGAACAGGTGTTTGGTGCAGCCACAGGGAGATAATATGGAACGTAAATTTGTGGACTGGCATCCGGCAGATATCATTGCCGGGCTGCGTAAAAGAGGCACATCCATGGCGGCGGAATCGCGTAAGGCGGGGTTAAGCTCCTCGACGCTCGCCAATGCGCTGAGCCGCCCCTGGCCTAAGGGCGAGCGTATCATCGCTGATGCACTCGGGACCGAACCGTGGATCATCTGGCCGTCGCGTTACCACGACCCGCGCACCCATGAGTTTATCGACCGCACGCGACTGATTCGCCACCGCTAAGGCAGCAAAAAGCCGCTGACATCAGATGCCAGCGGCTTTGTGTTTTATTACGATATTATGGGAGCAGGATCACTCGCCGTGAATACGCTCAATGTTCGCACCCAGCGCACGCAGCTTATCTTCGATGCGATCGTAGCCGCGATCGATGTGATAGATACGATCCACCAGCGTCGTTCCTTCCGCAATACAGCCCGCCAGAACCAGACTTGCTGAAGCACGAAGATCCGTTGCCATCACCTGCGCACCGGAGAGCTTTTCAACGCCGTGACAGATCACGGTATTGCTCTCGATTTCCGCATGCGCACCCATGCGGATCAGCTCCGGCACGTGCATGAAGCGGTTTTCGAAGATGGTTTCGGTAATCACACCGGTGCCTTCCGCTACCAGGTTCAGCAGGGTGAACTGCGCCTGCATATCGGTCGGGAACGCCGGATGCGGTGCGGTACGCACGTTCACCGCTTTCGGGCGCTTGCCGTGCATATCAAGGCTGATCCAGTCTTCACCGACTTCAATATCGGCACCGGCTTCACCCAGCTTCGCCAGCACCGCGTCCAGGGTGTCAGGACGGGTATTGCGGCACATTACTTTGCCACCGGAAATAGCCGCAGCCACCAGGAAGGTGCCGGTTTCGATACGGTCAGGCAGGACGCGGTAGACGCCGCCACCCAGACGTTCAACGCCTTCGATGGTAATACGATCGGTGCCCTGACCGGTGATCTTCGCTCCCAGCGTATTCAGGAAGTTAGCGGTATCGACGATCTCCGGCTCGCGCGCGGCGTTTTCGATAACGGTGGTTCCTTCCGCCAGGGTGGCAGCGGACATAATGGTCACGGTCGCGCCTACGCTCACCTTGTCCATCACGATATGCGCGCCCTTCAGGCGGCCATCAACGGAAGCCTTAACGTAGCCCTCTTCCAGCTTGATCTCGGCGCCGAGTTTTTCCAGGCCAAATATATGCAGATCCACCGGACGCGCACCAATCGCGCAGCCACCCGGCAGCGAGACCTGGCCCTGGCCGAATCGCGCCACCAGCGGACCCAGCGCCCAGATGGAGGCGCGCATGGTTTTCACCAGCTCGTAAGGCGCGCAGAAGATGTTGACCTGGCTGGCATCGATCATTACGGAACCGTTACGTTCGACTTTGGTTCCAAGCTGGCTGAGCAGCTTCATGGTGGTATCAATGTCTTTCAGCTTCGGTACGTTCTGGATCTCTACCGGCTCTTCCGCCAGCAGCGCAGCGAAGAGAATGGGCAGTGCGGCGTTTTTAGCGCCTGAAATTGTGACTTCGCCACTGAGCCGGGTCGGCCCCTGAACACGAAATTTATCCATTGAAGCAATTCTCTGTTAGCAATTCATATCCGCTGCCGGCGAGACGCCCACAGCTCAAAAACCGTTGAGTTTACGATCGCGTTCCCATTCTGCCGGGGTGTAAGCCTTAATCGATACGGCATGCATACGGTTATCGGCAATAAACGGCATCAGCGGACCATATACGGTCTGCTGTTTTTTGACGCGACTCATGCCATCGAACAGCTCACCCACTGCGATAACCTGAAAATGGCTACCGTCACCGGAGACAATCACCTGCTGGAGCGGTAATGCGTTCATCAACACGCTCTGAATTTCTTGATTTTCCATGGGCTCTATCATTCGTTGGTTAAGGAAAACAGCCAAACATCTTAGAGGAAACGGACAAAGTCTTAAATAAGCAAAAAAGCCCTTGAGCGAAACTCTCGAGGGCTTTTTAGTAACACAATGAAAATATTAATTATTTGAGGCAGGCAGCAGCGAGCTTGGTAGGTTGTAAAGCTGCGATAATGCTGTCAGGTTCTCGCTCATACCGCTGATCGTTACCGGCGTACCCGCTTCAGAGGCCAGGGCATAGAGGTGAATGATCAGCGCCAGACCGGCGGTGTCTACCCGGGTCAGTCCACTCAAATCAAGGGTCGTGACCCCGGCGCTGACCTGCTCTCTGACATCCCACAGCGGCAGCAGGGTGTCGTTCTCCAGCTCGCCGCGCAGGATCAGGCGCGTCTCTTCACGCGCCCAGCTCAAGGCCTGAGACATTATTTCTGCTGGTCCAGAGTAATCGGCTGACGCGAGATGGACTTCAGCTGCGCCGTCAGACCGTCGATGCCTTTAGTACGCAGCAGATCGCTCCACTCGTTCTGCTTGGTCGTGATCATGCTTACCCCTTCGGCAATCATGTCATACGCCTGCCAGTGACCGCTCTGGCTGTTTTTACGCCACTGGAAGTCCAGGCGCACCGGCGGACGTCCGTTCGGGTCGACGATGGTGACGCGAATCGGAATGATATTGGCATCACCCAGAGGCTGCTCCGGCGCGATCTGATAAGACTGGCCGTGATAGAGCGCCAGCGCCTGGCCATAAGCCTGCTTCAGGTACTCACGGAACGCGGCGAAATACGCCTCGCGCTGCGCCGGAGTGGCATCTTTATAATAGCGACCCAGTACCAGCGCACCGGCGTATTTGATCTGCACATACGGCAGCAGCTCCTGATCGACGATCTCGCGCAGGTAATCCGGGTTTTGGCGGATCTGCGGCTGCTCATTTTTGAGGCGATCAAAAGTTTTCTTCGCCGCATCGTTCATCAGCGCATATGGATTTGACTGGTCGGCCGCTATTGCCAGCGGAGCTACCACCACCAGCATCGCAACCATTAACAGACGTTTGAACATAGTCATTATCTCCTGAATTAGTTCACGGCACCGGGTTGCGGCGCTGCACTATTATTCTCGGGTTCCTGTCCCGGCGCATCGGCGTCATTCTTATTGTCGCCGCTGTTACTCTTGTAAAGGAACTGTCCGATAAGGTCTTCCAGCACCATTGCGGATTTGGTGTCCTGAATGACGCCGCCCTCTTTGAGGATAGACGTTCCCAGCTCAGGGTCCTCAAAACCGACGTTCAGCGCCAGATATTGCTCACCCAACAGGCCTGACGTGCGGATCGCCAGCGAACTGGTATCGGGAATATGGTTGTACTGCTCTTCAATATCCATGGTTACGCGCGGCAGATAGGTTTTCGGGTCGAGTGAAATATCAGCCACCCGGCCAATCACCACCCCGCCGATACGCACCGGTGAGCGCTCTTTCAGGCCGCCAATGTTATCGAACGTCGCGTACAGACGGTACGTCGGTTCAGTACGTAATGAGGTGACGTTGGCCACTTTGAGGCAGATAAACAGCCCGGCCAGCAGCGCCAACAGCATAAAAATGCCAACCCAGATTTCATATTTCTTCGTTTGCATGAACTTAATTCCCAAACATCAGTGCAGTGAGCACAAAATCCAGGCCGAGAACGGCCAGCGATGCGTGCACAACGGTACGTGTAGTTGCCCGGCTGATCCCTGCGGACGTCGGAATCGCATCATAGCCATTAAATAACGCAATCCACGTTACGGTAATGGCAAACACCACACTCTTAATTAAACAGTTCACCAGATCGAGGCGCCAGTCTACGGCATTCTGCATGGCAGACCAGAAGAAGCCAGCGTCGATACCTTTCCAGCTCACGCCCACCAGCGCGCCGCCCCAGATGCCGACGGCGACAAACAGGATGGTCAGCAGCGGCAGGGAGATGACCCCGGCCCAGAAGCGCGGCGAGATAACACGACGCAGCGGGTCAACCGCCATCATCTCCATGCTGGAGAGCTGTTCCGTGGCGCGCATCAGGCCAATTTCTGCCGTCAGCGCCGAGCCGGCTCGGCCGGCAAACAGCAGCGCGGCGACGACCGGCCCCAGTTCACGCAGCAGCGACAGTGACACCAGCATCCCGAGGCTGGTTTCAGCGCTGTAGGTCGTCAGTACCAGATATCCCTGCAGGCCAAGCACCATACCAATAAACACGCCAGAAACGATGATAATCACCATCGACAGCACACCGACGTTATAGAGCTGACGCATCAGGAGCGGGGCGTGCTTGCGAAATTCGGGCTTGCCGACCACGGCATTGAACAGCATCAGCCCGGCGCGTCCGAAGGTCGCGCAGCTCTTTAACCCGCGATGGCCGATGGCGGCCAGTGCATTTAACAACATGGGCGGATTAACTCCCTGTTCCAGTCAGAAGATCGTGACGATAATCCCCGGCCGGGAAGCGGAACGGCACCGGGCCATCCGCAATACCGTCCATGAACTGCCGCACGCGCGGATCGTCGTTCTGCTGCAGCGACGGAGTACTACCCTGCGCCACGATGCGCTGATCGGCAACGATGTAGGCGTAATCCGCAATGCTCAGCACTTCCGGCACGTCGTGGGAGACCACGATGCAGGTAACGCCCAGCGAGCGGTTCAGTTCCGAGATAAGCTTGACCAGCACGCCCATGGTAATCGGATCCTGACCCACGAAAGGTTCGTCAAACATGATCAGATCGGGTTCAAGGGCGATGGCCCGCGCCAGCGCCGCACGACGCGCCATGCCGCCGGACAGCTCGGAGGGCATCAATTTTGCCGCGCCGCGCAGCCCAACGGCTTCCAGCTTCATCATTACGGTGCTGTGCAGCAGCGGCTCGGGTAAACGGGTATGTTCACGCAGCGGATAGGCTACGTTTTCGAAAACGTTGAGATCGGTGAATAGTGCGCCGGACTGAAACAGCATGCTCATGCGCTTACGCACCGTGAACAGCCGCGAGCGCGACATCTCAGGGATGTTTTCGCCATCAAACAGGATCTGCCCGCAATCGGGTTGGATCTGCCCGCCGATCAGGCGCAGCAGCGTGGTTTTTCCGATCCCGGAAGGCCCCATGATGGCCGTAATTTTGCCACGCGGCACCGTCAGCGATATGTCATCAAAGATGCGCCGGTTGCTTCGGCTAAAGGTGACACCGTTGACTTCGACCAGATTTACATCGGTCTGGCTCATGACGTAATCCTTTCAGAGAAAAATTAACGGGTAAGCATGGCACCAGACGCCATCCTGAACCCCACATTTTTACAGATATTTGCTGCCAGGGGTTAGCGAAAGCTGGCATTTGTTTTACTTTTCCGGCGCATAAAGTCAGAATTACGCATCGATCGGACACCTGCCTGACCGGCAGCCGTTCCCCCTGTGGACCGACGATTATACCCGAATAAAGGATTTTTCATGCTCTTAGCTACGGCCCTGTTAATTATCGGTTTACTTTTGGTTGTCTACAGTGCCGATCGGCTGGTTTTTGCTGCCTCAATTTTGTGCCGGAGCATGGGCATCCCGCCGCTGGTGATCGGCATGACGGTGGTCAGCGTCGGCACTTCGCTGCCGGAGATCATCGTGGCGGTTTCCGCCGGTCTTAACGGTCAGCTGGATCTGGCGATGGGGACCGCGCTGGGATCGAACATCACCAATATCCTGCTGATCCTCGGCCTCGCCGCATTCCTTCATCCTTTCACGGTGCATTCTGATATCCTGCGTCGCGAACTGCCGCTGATGCTGCTGGTCAGTATGCTCGCCGGCCTGTTCTTTTATGATGGCGCGCTCTCCCGCAGCGAAGGGGTAATTCTGCTGCTGCTGGCGGCGTTTTATTTGCTGTTTATTGTTAAAATCGCCCGCCTGGCTGAAAAACAAGGCAGCGATCGCCTTACGCAGGAGCAGCTTGCGGAACTGCCGCAGGACGGCAGCGTACCGGTGGCCTGCCTGTGGCTGGGGGTCGCGCTGATCATCATGCCGATGGCGACACGTATCATCATCGATAACGCGACGGTAGTGGCGCACTATTTTGCCGTCAGCGAACTGACGATTGGCCTGACGGTGATTGCGATTGGCACCAGTCTGCCGGAGCTGGCTACCGCCATTGCTGGCGCGCGAAAAGGCGAAGATGACATCGCTATTGGCAACATCATCGGGTCTAATATCTTTAATATTGCAATTGTGCCGGGGCTACCTGCGCTGATTGCGCCAGGCACATTTGACCCACTTGCGTTCTCGCGCGATTACCTGGTGATGCTGGTGGTCAGCGTCATCTTCGCCCTGCTCTGCTGGCGGCGCTCACGCCACATCAGCAGACGCACCGGCGCCCTGTTAACCTGTGGTTTTATTGTGTGGATGGTGATGATTTTTGCGATCTCACCGCGTCTTGTTGGATAAATCGGAAACTCACTATGTCGCAGATAGATTTACCGCCGGGCTTTGACTTTCAGCAGGCAGGAAAGGATGTCCTGGAAATTGAACGTGAAGGCCTGGCGCAGCTTGACCGCTACATCAACGACGATTTTACTCAGGCCTGCGAGAAGATGTTTTACTGCCCGGGTAAAGTGGTGGTTATGGGCATGGGCAAATCGGGCCATATCGGCAAAAAGATGGCGGCCACGTTCGCCAGCACCGGTACGCCTTCCTTCTTTGTGCATCCTGCCGAAGCCAGCCACGGCGACCTCGGCATGGTCACCGCTCAGGATATCGTCATCGCTATCTCCAATTCTGGCGAATCCAATGAGATCCTGGCGCTGATCCCGGTGCTTAAGCGCCTGCAGGTGCCGCTCATCTGCATCACCAGTCGCCCGGAAAGCGCCATGGCGCGCGCAGCCGACATTCACCTGTGCGTGAAAGTGCCCAAAGAGGCGTGCCCGCTCGGGCTGGCCCCGACCTCAAGCACCACCGCAACGCTGGTGATGGGCGATGCGCTGGCGGTAGCCCTGCTTAAAGCGCGCGGCTTTACGCCGGAAGATTTCGCCCTCTCGCATCCGGGCGGCGCGCTGGGCCGTAAACTTCTGCTGCGCGTGAACGATATTATGCATACCGGCGATGAAATCCCGCGCGTCAGCAAAGATGCCACGCTGCGCGATGCGCTGCTGGAGATTACACGTAAAAACCTCGGCATGACGGTGATCTGCGACGATCTGATGAAAATCGAAGGCATCTTCACTGATGGTGACCTGCGCCGCGTATTCGATATGCGGGTTGATCTGCACCAGCTGAACATCGCCGACGTGATGACCTCCGGCGGCATTCGCGTACGACCTGGTACTCTCGCCGTCGACGCGCTCAACCTGATGCAGTCCCGCCACATTACTTCTGTCCTGGTTGCTGATGGCGACCAGTTGCACGGTGTGATACATATGCATGATCTGCTGCGCGCCGGCGTAGTGTAATGAAGGATAAGCGTGAATGAGTAACCTGAATGCGTCTCTGGCGACCTGCTACGGCCCCGTCAGCGCGCACGTAATTGAGCGGGCGGCACAGATTCGTCTGCTTATTCTCGACGTAGATGGCGTGATGTCTGACGGCCTGATTTATATGGGTAATAATGGAGAAGAGCTGAAGGCGTTTAACGTCCGTGACGGCTACGGTATCCGTTGCGCCCTCACCTCAGGTATTGAGGTGGCCATCATCACCGGGCGGAAAGCGAAACTGCTGGAAGACCGCTGTGAAACTCTCGGCATTACACATCTTTACCAGGGACAAAGCGATAAACTTGTCGCCTGGCGCGATTTACTGGATAAACTGTCAGTTAGCCCGGAAAATGTGGCTTACGTCGGTGACGATTTAATCGACTGGCCGGTAATGGAAAAAGTCGGGCTGAGCGTAGCGGTTGCCGATGCGCATCCGCTGCTGATCCCCCGCGCTGACTACGTTACCCGCATCAGCGGCGGACGCGGTGCGGTACGCGAAGTATGCGATTTGCTGCTGCTGGCGCAGGGCAAGCTTGAAGAGGCCAAAGGGCAATCCATATGAGTAAAACCAGACGTTGGATAATCGTGTTGCTCGTGCTGGCGGTGCTGGTGTTAATCGGGATAAACCTTGCCGATAACGATACCACCAGCCAGGTAACGACCAACAGCGGTGAGCCGACGTACCAGAGCGAGCAGTCCAACACGGTGGTTTACAGCCCTGAAGGCGCGCTGAACTACCGTCTGGTAGCGCAACACGTTGAATACTATTCTGACGACGCGGTCTCGTTTTTCACTAAACCGGTGATGACCTCGTTTGATAAGGCAAAAGTGCCGACCTGGTCAATCAGAGCAGACAAGGCCAAATTAACAAACGATCAGATGCTGTATCTTGAGGGCCACGTCGAGGTTAATGCCCTGACGCCCGATTCACAGTTACGTAAGATCACCACAGACAAAGCACAAGTTAACCTCGTGACGCAGGATGTTTCCTCCGACTCGCTGGTAACGCTTTATGGCACAAGCTTTAACTCCAGCGGTATGAAGATGCGTGGTAACTTACGCAGCAAGAACGCCGAGCTGATTGAAAAGGTTAGAACATCCTATGAAATTCAGAACAAACAAACGCAGCCTTAATCTGCTGCTGGCGAGCGTATTACTGGCATCCAGCCCGCTGGCGCTGGCGCTGACGGGTGATACCGAAAAGCCAATCCATATTGAATCCGATCAGCAGTCGCTGGATATGCAGGGCAACGTCGTGACCTTTACCGGCAATGTGGTGGTGACGCAGGGCACCATCAAAATCAATGCCGATAAAGTCGTGGTTACCCGTCCGGGTGGTCAGGAAGGCAAAGAAGTCATCGACGGCTATGGCAATCCCGCGACCTTCTACCAGATGCAGGACAACGGCAAGCCGGTAAAAGGCAACGCCTCGCAGATGCACTATGAACTGCAGAAAGACTTCGTGGTGCTGACCGGTAACGCCTATCTTGAACAGCTCGACAGCAACATCAAGGGCGACAAGATCACCTATCTGGTGAAAGAGCAGAAAATGCAGGCGTTCAGCGAAAAAGGCAAACGCGTGACCACCGTGCTGGTGCCGTCGCAGATGCAGGAAAAAAATGGCCAGGCCGCGCCTGAGGCCCAGAGAAAGAGTAACTGATCCGCTATGGCTACACTTATCGCAAAAAACCTCGCTAAAGCCTACAAAGGCCGCCGCGTGGTGGAAGACGTCAGTCTGACGGTTAACTCCGGCGAAATCGTCGGCCTGCTTGGCCCTAACGGCGCCGGTAAAACCACCACCTTCTACATGGTGGTAGGCATCGTGCCGCGCGACGCCGGCAATATCATCATTGATGACGAAGATATCAGCCTGCTGCCGCTGCACGCCCGCGCGCGTCGCGGGATTGGCTATCTGCCGCAGGAAGCGTCTATTTTCCGCCGCCTGAGCGTCTACGACAACTTAATGGCGGTGCTGCAGATCCGTGACGATCTCACCGATGAACAGCGTGAGGATCGCGCGAAAGAGCTGATGGAAGAGTTTCACATTGACCATCTGCGCAACAGCCTCGGGCAGTCGCTCTCCGGTGGTGAACGCCGCCGCGTTGAGATCGCCCGCGCCCTCGCCGCCAACCCGAAATTCATCCTGCTGGATGAACCCTTCGCCGGGGTTGACCCGATTTCGGTTATCGACATCAAACGCATCATTGAGCATCTGCGCGACAGCGGCCTCGGCGTGTTGATTACCGACCACAACGTGCGTGAAACACTGGCGGTGTGCGAGCGTGCGTATATCGTCAGCCAGGGGCATTTGATTGCCCACGGCACCCCTGCCGCCATCCTTGAAGATGAGCAGGTGAAGCGCGTGTATCTTGGGGAAGAGTTCAGACTCTGATACGGTAGCCATTAATGTGTATCGCCTGAACCTCTTCTGCCGCGGTGTCTCTCACCGTGATGACAGGTTCAGGTGTAAAACCTGAGGATATCCGCTCTGATTATGAAGCAAGGTTTGCAACTTAGGCTCAGCCAACAGCTTGCTATGACGCCCCAGTTGCAGCAGGCTATCCGTCTGTTGCAGCTGTCTACGTTAGAACTTCAGCAGGAACTGCAGCAGGCGCTGGAAAGTAATCCGCTGCTTGAGCAAACCGATCTTCACGACGAAATTGCCACCCAGGAAACCACCGACAGCGAGGCGCTGGATACCCGCGAAGCGCTGGAAAAGCCTGACATGCCGGAAGAGCTTCCGCTGGATGCCAGCTGGGATGAGATCTACACCGCCGGCACTCCGTCAGGCAACGGCGTCGATTATCAGGACGATGAGCTGCCCATCTACCAGGGTGAAACCACCCAGTCGCTGCAGGATTACCTGATGTGGCAGGTAGAGCTGACGCCTTTCTCTGACACCGACCGCGCCATCGCCACCTCCATCGTTGATGCCGTGGACGAGACCGGCTATCTCACCGTTCCTGTGGACGATATTCTTGAAAGCATCGGCAATGACGAGCTGTCGCTGGAGGAAGTGCTGGCGGTGCTTAAGCGCGTACAGCGTTTTGACCCCGTTGGCGTCGCCGCCCGGGATCTGCGCGACTGCCTGCTGATCCAGCTGTCGCAGTATGCCAAAGATACGCCTCGCCTCGCCGAAGCCCGCTTGATCGTAAGCGATCACCTCGATCTGCTCGCCAACCACGATTTCCGCAGCCTGATGCGCGTAACCCGGCTGAAAGAAGATGTGCTCAAAGAGGCGATGGCGCTGATCCAGTCCCTGGATCCGCGTCCGGGCCAGTCGATCCAGACCGGCGAGCCGGAGTACGTGATCCCGGATGTACTGGTGCGCAAACATGCCGGACGCTGGGTCGTCGAGCTGAATGCCGACAGCCTGCCGCGCCTCTCCATCAATCAGCACTATGCGTCACTTGGCGGCAGCGCGCGCAATGAAGCGGACAGCAACTTCATTCGCAGCAACCTTCAGGAAGCGAAGTGGCTGATTAAGAGCCTGGAAAGCCGCAACGATACGTTGTTGCGCGTCAGCCGCTGCATCGTCGAGCAGCAGCAGGCCTTCTTTGAGCAGGGCGAAGAGTACATGAAACCGATGGTGCTGGCGGATATCGCCCAGGCCGTCGAGATGCACGAATCCACGATTTCACGCGTGACCACGCAGAAGTATCTGCACAGCCCGCGCGGTATTTTTGAACTGAAGTATTTCTTCTCAAGCCACGTCAATACCGAGGGCGGCGGCGAAGCCTCCTCCACGGCAATCCGTGCGCTGGTGAAGAAATTGATCGCGGCGGAGAACCCCGCCAAACCGCTGAGCGACAGTAAACTGACAACCCTGCTGTCCGACCAGGGCATCATGGTGGCCCGTCGTACCGTTGCCAAGTACCGAGAGTCTTTATCCATCCCGCCGTCTAACCAGCGTAAACAGCTGGTGTGACTTAACCGATAAGGAAGACACTATGCAGCTCAACATTACCGGTCACAACGTCGAAATTACCGAAGCGCTGCGCGACTTCTTGACGACGAAGTTTGCCAAACTGGAACAATACTTCGAAAGGATTAACCAGGTTTATATTGTGCTGAAAGTGGAGAAGGTGACGCATATTTCGGATGCCACACTGCACGTGAACGGCGGGGAGATCCATGCCAGCGCGGAAGGTCAGGATATGTATGCCGCTATCGACGGTTTAATTGATAAACTGGCGCGGCAGCTCAACAAACATAAAGATAAACTAAAACAACATTGACTGTCCGGGCGTATAGCTGATGCGTTGACGGCTCGTGGCCCTGGCCCGAGCCGTTTCCCGCTCAATCGCCCGCACGCGCGGGCGCGGTCAGAAGCGCATCACGAGACGCTCAGGTGAAACGATATGATGAACAATGAATCCGCTCTGCAACTGAGCACCGTCCTGAATCAGGAATGTACACGAAGCGGCGTCCACTGCCAGAGTAAAAAACGCGCGCTGGAAATTATCAGCGAACTGGCGGCAAAGCAGCTCAGCCTGCCGCCGCAGGTGGTGTTTGAAGCGATACTGACCCGTGAACGTATGGGCAGTACCGGTATCGGTAACGGCATCGCCATTCCTCACGGCAAGCTGGAAGAGGACACGTTGCGCGCCGTGGGCGTTTTTGTGCAACTGGAAACGCCCATCGCTTTTGACGCGATTGATAACCAGCCGGTGGATCTGCTGTTTGCCCTGCTGGTGCCTGCCGATCAGACAAAAACGCACCTTCATACGCTGTCGCTGGTGGCGCGGCGTCTGGCAGATAAAACCATCTGCCGTCGCCTGCGGGCGGCGACCAGCGATGAGGAGCTGTACCAGATCATTACTGAAGGCAGCGATGAGACTGAATAACAAAGGCCGACACGTGGTCTGCGATGGTGCCTTCACGGTATCATCAGATGTCCGGGGGAGAGACAGTTCATGGTGCTGATGATTGTCAGTGGCCGTTCGGGCTCAGGGAAATCCGTAGCCCTGCGCGCGCTGGAAGATATGGGTTTTTACTGCGTAGACAACCTGCCGGTGGTGCTGCTGCCGGAGCTGGCGAACTCCCTGGCCGACAGGCAGATTTCTGCTGCGGTCAGCATTGATGTGCGTAATATGCCGGAATCGCCGGAAGTGTTCGAACAGGCGATGAGCAACTTGCCCGACACCTTCTCGCCGCAGCTGCTGTTCCTTGATGCTGACCGCAATACCCTGATTCGTCGCTACAGCGATACCCGTCGTCTGCATCCGCTTTCCAGCAAGAATCTGTCGCTGGAAAGCGCCATTGATGAAGAGAGCGATCTGCTGGAGCCGCTGCGCTCGCGGGCCGATCTGATCATCGACACCTCGGAAATGTCGGTGCACGAGCTGGCCGAAATGCTGCGCACCCGCCTGCTGGGCAAACGCGAACGCGAGCTGACGATGGTGTTCGAATCCTTCGGCTTTAAGCACGGCATCCCGATTGACGCCGATTACGTATTTGACGTGCGCTTTCTGCCTAACCCGCACTGGGATCCGAAGCTGCGTCCAATGACCGGCCTCGATAAGCCCGTCGCCGCGTTTCTCGATCGCCATACCGAAGTGCACAACTTTATCTACCAGACGCGCAGCTACTTAGAACTCTGGCTGCCGATGCTGGAAACGAACAACCGCAGCTATCTCACGGTTGCCATCGGCTGTACCGGCGGTAAGCACCGCTCGGTCTATATCGCTGAACAGCTGGCGGACTATTTCCGCTCACGCGGTAAAAACGTTCAGTCCCGTCATCGCACCCTGGAAAAACGTAAAGCATGACCGTTAAACAGACCGTTGAAATCACCAACAAGCTGGGGATGCATGCCCGCCCGGCCATGAAGCTGTTTGAACTGGTGCAGAGCTTTGATGCGGAAGTGCTGCTGCGTAATGAAGCAGGCACCGAGGCTGAAGCGAGCAGCGTAATCGCCCTGCTGATGCTCGACTCCGCTCAGGGCGGGCACATTGAGGTTGAAGCCAGTGGCCCCCAGGAGCAGGAGGCTCTCACGGCGGTCGTCGCCCTGTTTAATGCCGGGTTCGACGAAGAGTAATGCTTTCTTCCTTCCCTCTCTGAAAAACGCCGATCGGCGTTTTTTTTTGCCCGTCGTTTACAGATTTTCTACATTTTGTGCGCTCTTCACTTTCAGAATAAACCTTAAGAAAAACTTAAGACTCTCGTTGAAAGTTCATTTAACTAACCTGGCGATACTGGTGGTGTGTTAATAAATATTTCCAGGAAAGTCACATGATTCGTTTATCTGAACTGACCCCCCTGGGCACCGGGCGGCACCGCAAGTGTTATCCGCACCCGGATGACGCCCAGCGCTGCATCAAAATTATCTACAACAGTGGTCACGGCGGGGATAAAGAGACCCGACGCGAGCTGAACTACTACGCACAGCTGTCGCGCCGCCTGAAAGACTGGAGCGGTATTCCGCGCTACTACGGCACGGTAGAAACCGATCTCGGCACCGGCTACGTCTACGATGTGATTACCGATTTCGACGGTAAGCCCTCAATAACGCTTACCGAGTTTGCTGAACAGTGCCGCTATCCTGAAGATGTGAAGGTGCTGCGCCATATGCTGAAAGCGCTCAGACGCTATATGGAAAACAACAGGATTGTGACAATGACGCTGAAGCCGCAGAACGTGCTGTGCCGCCGTATCAGCGCCTCAGAAGTGGTACCGGTGATCTGTGACAATATCGGGGAAGGCACGCTGATCCCGCTGGCGACCTGGTCCGGATGGTTCTATCAGCGCAAGCTGGAACGCACCTGGCAGCGCTTTATGGCCAGCAAGGTTCTGGCCGCGGTACTGGAGAGTGAAAAGACGCTGCCAGCCAGCGCCAACCCGATGGAACTCTCATCCCATCAGGCTTAACGCTGTTTAGTACAGGTGATGCTGCGCCATAAAGGATTCACCACCCAGCTGGCGCATCTGGCGTAAAATCCACGCCTGACGGCGCTGTACATAGCCAGAGGGCGCATTCGCCTTGTAGCGAATCGGGTTAGGCAGCACGGCGGCAAGCAGCGCGGCCTCGCTGGCAGTCAGGCGGCTGGCGGGCTTGTTGAAATAGCGCTGCGCTGCTGCCTCAACGCCAAACACGCCGTCGCCAAATTCAGCAATATTCAGGTAAACGGTCAGGATGCGCTTTTTGCTCCACACCGTCTCGATGCCCAGCGTCAGCCCTGCCTCCAGGCCTTTACGCAGCCAGCTGCGACCGTCCCACAGGAACATATTTTTTGCCGTCTGCTGCGAGAGCGTAGACGCCCCGCGCACGCGCGTGTCGCTGCGTTCGTTATGCGCTACTGCCTGTTGGATGGCCGCCACGTCAAAACCCCAGTGCTCAGGGAATTTCTGATCCTCGGCGGCAATTACCGCCATCCCCATCCACGGCGAGATGTCATCCATACTCACCCAGTCTGAGTGCGCCACGTAGCTGAAGTCGCCGCTGAACCAGGCAGAGAGCTGCCGCTCCGCCATCACCATGGAGAACGGCACCGGCAGCACGCTGAACGCCAGAATGCCACCCACCCAGCACAGCATAACGATCGCAACCCCACGCAGCAGCCAGCGTTTGATCAGCCCAAGGGGCGACATAAGCCCTCGCTTCACTCGCAAAGCTCCAGCACGCGGGCCACCAGTTTCTCGATGCCCTGTGCAGCCTGCGCGATGTCCTCGGCCAGCATCCACGCCGGGGTGGTGACGATGCGGTTATCTTCATCAATAACGATGTCATCCACCGGGCAAGGCACATGCTCCCCGCCCATCGCTTCCACCATTTCAGCCGTATCAATATCGGTGCCGATAGTGAGGCGCAGCGGAGCCGGAATAATTTTTGGCAGCATTGCGGGGGCAATACAGATGAAACCCTGAGGTTTACCGGCCTGATGCATCGCCTGGCTCAGGCGCAGCAGATCGTCGTCGATGACGGCATCGCTGCCCGCGCTCGCTACCGTGCTGAGGTTTTTCGCTGCGCCAAAACCACCCGGCACAATCAGCGCATCCAGATCGTCTGCCCGCGCGCTGGCGAGAGGGTGAATATCACCGCGGGCAATGCGCGCCGCTTCCACCAGCACATTGCGCGTTTCCGGCATCGTCTCGCCGGTAAGGTGATTGATCACATCGCTCTGGGCTTTGTCCGGCGCGTAGCAGATCGCGGTGGCACCATTTCTCGCCAGCGCCAGCAACGTAATCACTGCCTCATGAATCTCCGAACCGTCGTAAACCCCGCATCCGCTCAGCACGACTCCGACTTTTTTCATCTCCCTGCCCTCTGGTAACACAATGATGGTTATCACAAATTTGCAATTAAACGCTAAGCGTCACACATTTTGCTGAATCATGTAACAAAACATGTGAGTTTTGCTATCTTATGTGCGACCCACGAGATACCACTGGCCGCGCCGGGCTGACAATCACTATCCAAATGGCGAAGCCACGATTTCCCTGGTGTTGGCGCAGTATTCGCGCACCCCGGTTTAGCCGGGGTCATTTTTTATGGGTCTTCTCCACCCAGGTTTTCAGCGCTGACACCTCGTGTTGCCACTCCTGTTTCAGCTCCTCAATCCATTCACCAACGTTATCCCACCACGCCGGTAAATCCGGGGACTGAATTTGCTGCGCCAGCTGCTGAAGATGGCGCAGGCCGACCGAGCCGGCGGCACCTTTAATTTTATGTCCTTCTTCAACGATGCCTTTCTGATCCCGGGCGGTAAAGTTGGACTCCAGCACCTCCAGATAACCCGGCATCATCTTCTCAAACACCGCCAGCCCGTCGGTGATCAGTTTCGGGCCAACCAGTTCGATATACTGCTCAAGCATCGGTATATCAAACAGACTCTGCTGCTTATCGTGATCCTGCTGCATCGTATCCTCCTGCTCGTCATCCCGGACGTCCCAGAATTTTTTGATGGTGGCAGCCAGCGCCGGCACCGCCAGCGGCTTGCTCAGCACGTCGTCCATCCCGGCGTCCAGATACTCTTTCTTGTCTTTCAGCACGTTGGCGGTCAGCGCTACCAGCGGTGGCAGTTCGTCTTTGCCGTAGCGCTGGTTTAACTCGCGCGAAATATCCAGCCCGGTCATATCCGGCAGCTGAATATCAAGCAGCACCAGGTCATATTCGCCGGGGCTGAACATCTCCAGCGCCGCGCTGCCGGTCATCGCTACGTCCACGCTGTTACCCAGTTTTTCCAGCACCGAACGGGCAACAATCACGTTGAGCTCGATATCTTCTACCAGCAGCACGTGCAGCGCCGGCAGCGGCATATCGTCCTCATCCAGCGTGTTTTCCACCTCTTCCGCGACGCGCGGTGCCTGTATCGTCAGGGTGAAGATCGAGCCGCGGCCCGGCTGGCTGTCGACGGTAATATCTCCGCCCATGCTTTTCGCCAGCCGACGCGATACCGCCAGACCAATACCGGTCCCGGTGGCCGGCTTGCCGCCGTTGCTGTCCTTCACCTGATAGTACATAGCAAAAATCTTGTCCTGCTCCTCCTGCGGAATGCCGATACCGGAGTCCTCCACCTCGAAGCGCAGCATGGTGCCTTTCTCATAGGCAATCCGCACCGTAACCTGCCCTTCCTGGGTAAATTTCACCGCGTTGCTGATGAGGTTCCACAGGATCTGGCGCAGGCGCGTACCGTCGGTTTTCACCATGTGCGGCAGCGGCAGCGCGGGTTCCATGACAAAGCGTAGCCCTTTTTGCTGGGCCTGCAGCCCGGCAAGGTTTTCCAGATCGGCAAGGAAGCTGGTGAAGTCTACCGGCTGGTTGTCGAGCTGCACTTTACGCCGCTCAATTTTGTCCATGTCGATAATATCGTTGAAGATATTACCCAGCGTTACCGCTGAGACGTGGATTGTCTTCAGGTATTTCTCCTGCTCGGCCGTCAGGTCGGTATCCAGCAGAATGCGGCTCAGGCCAACGATGCCGTTGAGCGGCGTGCGCAGTTCATGGCTGATGGTAGAGATGAAGGTGGTCTTATCGCGGCTGGCGCTCTCCAGCGCATCCTGATAGCGCTTACGCTCGGTGATGTCGCGGCCAAAGCCCATCAGGCCGTGACGTTTACCGACGCGGTCGTAGTACGGCACTTTGCGGATCTCAAAGCAGGCTTTGCGCCCGTCCGGGTAGTCGAGCCACTGTTCATAGGTCAGCGACACGTTGTGGCGGAACACTTTCTCATCGGTTTCCAGCACTTTCTCGGCCGCGTCAGCGCTATAGACATCATGCGGCTTCAGACCGATCAGCTGCTTCTCGCTTTTACCGGTCAGCAGCTCCACGGCGCGGTTGCAGCCGGAAAACTCTTTATCTTCGTTACGATAGAAAACCAGGTCGGGCGAGGCGTCGAGGAAGGAGCGTAGAAAAGAGGATTGCTGCTCAAGCTGAAGCTGGGTCACCTCACGCTCTTTCATTTCGATTTTCAGCTGCTCAAAGGTCGCCTGACGTTCGGCCTCAGCCTTTTCACGATCGGCGATCTCCTGATTAAGCTGGGCGATGTTGTTCTTAAGCTGAACATTCAGTTTAAGATCGCGCTCGCGCATCTCCTCCAGCTTCTCCACCAGCTTCGACAGCCGCTGGCGCGACTCTTCCAGCTGTTCGACTACCACCGAAAGAAAATAGACCGCCCAGGGGGTGATCAGCAGACCAAAGAAGATGGAGCGGATCACATCGATGCTTTCCACCTGGCCATGCAGCACCATCGTGACCGCCATCTGCACCACGATCGCCAGTACCACGAGCGCCAGGGCCAGCAGCATGGAAAACCGCACCAGCCCCAGTTTCATCATCAAATCAACATAGTACTGCGCCAACATTCGGATCTGCTTCATGTCTCTTTCCTTTGCACGCTTTGCGCCATCATACTCAATTCGCGCCGCCAGGTTGATGATAGCGCGAAAAAAGTGCGGCACGCGCCGGGGTTTAGCGGGCAATGGCTGCAGCGGTGGAACAGACAATATCTTCCGGCGCGTGCCAGGCTCGCCCGATGGCGCTGCCCTGGCCGCCATGCTGAGTAAGATAGCGATCGATCTCCACCATGCCGGTCCAGCGGTTCTCACACCACAGCGGCGCGAGTAATGTTGGCCGACGGGCGCTGGCGGACACACGATGGAAAACCACCTCTGGCGGCGTATGGCGGATCATCTCCCCGGCAATGGCCGTGTACGTTTCCAGCGCGATGGCGTTAAGCCGCCCGGCCTGCCACGCCTTTGCCATGGTGCTGCCGGTTACGATATGCAGCGGATGCAGTTTGATACCTTCCGTCCCGCTCTCCACAACGCGATCGAGCGTCACGCGATTTTCCGTCATTCCCTCCCCCGGCAAGCCCACAATAAGGTGGCAGCAGACTTTCAGGCCGCGCGCCCTGGCGCGGCGAGTGGTTTCCAGATAGCAGGCCACATCGTGACCGCGGTTGATGCGGCGCAGCGTGACATCGTGGGCGCTTTGCAGGCCCAGCTCCAGCCATATCTCCAGCCCTTGCTCGCGATAGCCGGCCAGCAGATCCAGTACGCTCTCCGGCACGCAGTCCGGACGGGTGCCCACGCACAGCCCTACTACGTTTGCCTGGCTCGCCGCCTGCTGGTACATACTGCGCAGCAGCTGCACTTCAGCCCAGGTGCTGGTATAGGCCTGAAAATAGGCGAGATAGCGCGAGGCGCGGTTGACCCTTTGCGCCTGGTGCGTTAGCTGTTCTGAGACAGAAAGGTGCTGCTGCGCTTCATCAGCAAACGAGGCGACGTTACAGAAGGTGCAGCCGCCGCGTCCGAGGGTGCCGTCCCGGTTCGGACAGCTGAAGCCGCCGTGCAGGGTAAGCTTGTGAACCTTTTGCCCATGGCGACGGGCAAGATCCCCACCAAACATATTGACTAATTTCTGTAACTGCATAATCTGAGTGACCGGCCTGAGAAAAAGGCCAAGCCTGCCATTTTAAACGTATTCCGGCGATGACATGGATCAAACGCCCTGGATACGCTTTACCTGTTGAATAATCATTCATTAAAAGCGAAATTTCACGCATTCGCAATGTGATTACTTTTGCTTATAACATTGCTCATTATTTAAGGAATATGACACAGCGAAAAAAACAGTGGCATGCTGCGTGGAGCTGAGCATTATTGGCATTTTATGCTGGTAGTCGCGCCAGTGACGCTATGGTTTGCGCTTTTTACCGCTTATCGATAGTGAGACAGATCACACTCCTCAGGCCTGATACGCTGCGCTTTTTGAATGTAAAAAAGGTTAAATAACCCTGTATATCATTAGGTTAAGCGCTCATTAGCACAATTTTGTATAAATAAGAATGCCATTTGACCTGAATCCGGATTCCCGATAAGTTGGAAATCCGCTGGAAGCTTTCTGGATGAGCGTTCTGCTCATCATATTTATGCAGTTATAGAGATTCCCTCTTAAAGCAAGTCCTCAACACTTGTGTACCGATGCGAAAAGGATAAAGAGAGGGCGACAGATGAGGTTAACCGCCTCACTTAATATCGTCGCCTTGCCCTCATTACGCCTGTGCGCAATCGGTAACGAAGGGGTCCGCAGAGCCTGGGGAGGTTCACTGATATGTTGTACGATAAATCTCTTGAGAGGGATAACTGTGGTTTCGGCCTGATCGCCCACATAGAAGGCGAACCTAGCCACAAGGTAGTGCGAACCGCCATTCACGCACTGGCTCGTATGCAGCACCGTGGCGCAATCCTTGCCGACGGTAAAACCGGCGATGGTTGCGGCCTGCTGCTGCAAAAACCGGACCGTTTCTTCCGCTTCGTTGCCGAAGAGCGCGGCTGGCGGCTGGCAAAAAATTACGCCGTCGGCATGATTTTCTTAAGCCAGGATGTCGAGAAGGCGCAGGCCTCCCGCCGCATTGTGGAAGAAGAGCTGCAGCGTGAAACGCTGTCTATCGTCGGCTGGCGTGACGTGCCGACCAACGACGGCGTGCTGGGCGAGATCGCCCTCTCCTCCATGCCGCGCATTGAGCAAATCTTCGTTAACGCCCCGGCTGGCTGGCGTCCGCGCGATATGGAGCGCCGTCTGTTTATTGCCCGCCGCCGTATCGAAAAGCGTATCCAGGATGATAAAGACTTCTACGTCTGCAGCCTGTCGAACCTCGTCAACATCTATAAAGGTCTGTGTATGCCGGCGGATCTGCCGCGCTTCTACCTGGACCTTGCGGATCTGCGTCTGGAATCGGCCATCTGCCTGTTCCACCAGCGCTTCTCCACCAACACCGTGCCGCGCTGGCCGCTGGCGCAGCCGTTCCGCTATCTGGCCCACAATGGTGAGATCAATACCATCACCGGTAACCGCCAGTGGGCGCGCGCGCGTACCTACAAGTTCCAGACCCCGCTGATCCCGGATCTCCATGACGCCGCGCCGTTCGTCAACGAAACCGGCTCTGACTCCAGCTCAATGGATAACATGCTGGAGCTGCTGCTGGCAGGCGGCATGGACATCGTGCGTGCCATGCGTCTTTTAGTGCCGCCAGCCTGGCAGAACAACCCGGACATGGACCCCGACCTGCGCGCCTTCTTCGACTTTAACTCCATGCACATGGAGCCGTGGGACGGCCCGGCAGGCATCGTAATGTCCGATGGTCGTTTCGCCGCCTGTAACCTCGACCGTAACGGCCTGCGGCCGGCGCGCTACGTCATTACCAAAGACAAGCTCATCACCTGTGCTTCCGAAGTGGGCATCTGGGATTATCAGCCGGACGAAGTGGTCGAAAAAGGCCGCGTCGGACCGGGCGAGCTGATGGTGATCGACACCCGCGTCGGGCGCATTCTGCACTCGGCGGAAACCGACTACGACCTGAAAATCCGCCACCCGTATAAAGAGTGGATGGAGAAGAACGTGCGCCGCCTGGTGCCGTTTGAAGATCTGCCGGACGAGCAGGTCGGCGCGCGCGAGCTGGACGACGATCTGCTGGCTAGCTATCAGAAGCAGTTCAACTACAGCAACGAAGAGCTGGACTCCGTGATCCGCGTGCTGGGCGAGAACGGCCAGGAAGCGGTCGGCTCCATGGGTGACGATACCCCGTTTGCCGTGCTCTCCAGCCAGCCGCGCATTATCTATGACTATTTCCGCCAGCAGTTCGCGCAGGTCACCAACCCGCCGATCGATCCGCTGCGCGAAGCGCACGTTATGTCGCTGGCCACCAGCATTGGTCGCGAGATGAACGTGTTCTGCGAAGCTGAAGGCCAGGCGCACCGTCTGAGCTTCAAGTCGCCGATCCTGCTCTACTCCGATTTCAAACAGCTCACCACGATGGAAGAGGAGCACTATCGCGCCGACACGCTCGATATCACCTTCGACGTGAATGAAACCTCGCTTGAAGCGGTGGTTAACGCGCTGTGCGATCGCGCCGAGCAGATGGTGCGTAACGGCACCGTACTGCTGGTGCTCTCCGACCGTAACATCGGCAAGGACCGTCTGCCGGTACCGGCGCCGATGGCGGTGGGCGCTATCCAGACTCGTCTGGTTGAGAAGAACCTGCGCTGCGACGCCAACATCATTGTTGAAACCGCCAGCGCCCGCGACCCGCACCACTTTGCCGTGCTGCTGGGCTTCGGCGCAACGGCCATCTACCCGTATCTCGCCTACGAAACGCTGGCGAAGCTGGTGGATACCGCAGCGATCGAGAAGAACTACCGCACCGTGATGCTGAACTACCGTAACGGCATCAACAAAGGCCTGTACAAGATCATGTCCAAAATGGGCATTTCGACCATCGCCTCTTACCGCTGCTCGAAGCTGTTCGAAGCGGTGGGCCTGCACGATGAGGTGTCGTCGCTCTGCTTCCAGGGCGTGGTCAGCCGTATCGGCGGCGCGGGCTTTGCCGACTTCCAGCAGGATCTGCTGAACCTGTCGAAACGCGCCTGGCTGGTACGTAAATCCCTCGACCAGGGCGGCCTGCTGAAGTACGTGCACGGCGGCGAATACCACGCTTATAACCCGGACGTGGTGCGCACCCTGCAACAGGCGGTACAGAGCGGTGAATACAGCGATTATCAGCAGTACGCAAAGCTGGTGAACGAACGTCCGGCGGCCACGCTGCGCGATTTGCTGGCGCTGGCCCCGCAGGGCGAGTCCGTGAGCATCGACAACGTGGAACCAGCAAGCGAGCTGTTCAAACGCTTTGACACCGCCGCGATGTCCATCGGCGCATTAAGCCCGGAAGCCCACGAGGCGCTGGCCGAAGCGATGAACAGCATCGGCGGCAACTCCAACTCTGGCGAAGGCGGCGAAGATCCGGCGCGTTACGGCACCAACAAAGTTTCGCGCATCAAACAGGTTGCCTCGGGTCGCTTCGGCGTCACCCCGGCGTATCTGGTTAACGCTGACGTGATCCAGATTAAAGTCGCCCAGGGGGCGAAACCGGGCGAAGGCGGTCAGCTGCCGGGCGACAAGGTTACCCCGTACATCGCGAAACTGCGCTACTCGGTGCCGGGCGTGACGCTTATCTCCCCGCCGCCGCACCATGACATCTACTCAATTGAGGATCTGGCGCAGCTGATTTTTGACCTGAAACAGGTCAACCCGAAGGCGATGATCTCCGTGAAGCTGGTTTCCGAACCAGGCGTCGGCACCATTGCTACCGGCGTGGCGAAAGCCTATGCGGACCTGATCACCATTGCCGGCTACGACGGCGGCACCGGTGCAAGCCCGCTCTCGTCGGTGAAGTACGCCGGCTGCCCGTGGGAGCTTGGCCTGGTGGAAACCCAGCAGGCGCTGGTATCTAACGGCCTGCGCCACAAGATCCGTCTGCAGGTGGATGGCGGCCTGAAAACTGGCCTCGACATCATCAAAGCGGCGATTCTCGGCGCGGAAAGCTTTGGCTTCGGCACCGGGCCGATGGTGGCCCTGGGCTGTAAATACCTGCGTATTTGCCACCTGAACAACTGTGCCACCGGCGTGGCGACTCAGGATGACAAGCTGCGTAAGAACCACTATCACGGCCTGCCGTTCAAAGTGACCAACTACTTTGAATTTATCGCCCGTGAAACCCGCGAGCTGATGGCGCAGCTTGGCGTGACGCGTCTCGTGGATCTCATCGGTCGCACCGACCTGCTGAAAGCGCTGGACGGTTATACCGCGAAGCAGCAGAAGCTGGATCTGTCACGCCTGCTGGAAACCGCCGAGCCGCATCCGGGTAAAGCGCTGTACTGCACCGAACATAACCCGCCGTTCGATAACGGTGTGCTGAACGGTCAGTTGCTGAACCAGGCGAAACCTTATGTGGACGAACGCCAGAGCAAGACCTTCTGGTTTGATATCCGCAATACCGACCGCTCAGTGGGTGCTTCAC
Source organism: Siccibacter colletis (assembly GCF_000696575.1). GTDB lineage: Bacteria > Pseudomonadota > Gammaproteobacteria > Enterobacterales > Enterobacteriaceae > Siccibacter > Siccibacter colletis. The sequence continues at coordinate 468,659 of NZ_JMSQ01000001.1, forward strand.
TCTCTGGCTATATTGCCCAGACCCACGGCGATCAGGGGCTGGCCTCCGACCCGATTAAAGCGCACTTCAGCGGTACCGCAGGCCAGAGCTTCGGCGTGTGGAACGCAGGCGGCGTGGAGCTGCACCTGACCGGCGATGCCAACGACTATGTGGGTAAAGGCATGGCGGGTGGTCTGCTGGCGATTCGTCCGCCGGTAGGTTCCGCGTTCCGCAGCCATGAGGCGAGCATCATCGGTAACACCTGCCTGTATGGCGCAACCGGTGGCCGTCTGTATGCTGCGGGCCGTGCCGGTGAGCGTTTCGGGGTGCGTAACTCCGGGGCGATCACTGTGGTGGAAGGTATCGGTGATAACGGCTGTGAATACATGACCGGCGGTATCGTCTGTATTCTCGGCAAAACCGGGGTTAACTTCGGCGCGGGCATGACCGGCGGCTTCGCCTACGTGCTGGACGAAGACGGCGAATTCCGTAAACGCGTGAACCCGGAGCTGGTGGAAGTGCTGAGCGTTGACGATCTGGCGATCCACGAAGAGCACCTGCGCGGCCTGATTACCGAGCATGTGCAGCACACCGGCTCGCAGCGCGGGGAAGAGATCCTGGCGAACTGGCCGGCGTTCTCCACCAAATTTGCACTGGTTAAACCGAAGTCCAGTGATGTCAAAGCATTGTTGGGTCACCGTAGTCGTTCCGCAGCCGAGCTGCGGGTGCAGGCGCAGTAAGAGGTCGATATGAGTCAGAACGTATACCAGTTTATTGATTTACAGCGTGTTGATCCTCCGAAGAAGCCGCTCAAGATCCGTAAAATTGAATTTGTTGAAATCTACGAGCCGTTCTCAGAAAGCCAGGCGAAAGCGCAGGCCGATCGCTGCCTCGCCTGTGGTAACCCGTACTGTGAATGGAAGTGTCCGGTGCATAACTACATCCCGAACTGGCTGAAGCTGGCCGAAGAGGGGCGCATCATCGAAGCGGCCGAGCTGTCGCACCAGACCAACACCCTGCCGGAAGTATGCGGGCGCGTCTGTCCGCAGGACCGCCTGTGCGAAGGCTCCTGTACCCTGAACGATGAGTTCGGTGCGGTGACCATCGGTAATATCGAGCGCTATATCAACGATAAAGCCTTTGAGATGGGCTGGCGTCCGGATCTCACCGGGGTGAAGCAGACCGGCAAACGCGTGGCGATCATCGGTGCTGGTCCGGCGGGTCTGGGCTGTGCCGACGTGTTAACCCGCAACGGCGTTAAAGCGGTGGTCTATGATCGCAACCCGGAGATCGGCGGTCTGCTGACCTTCGGCATTCCGGCCTTCAAGCTGGAGAAAGAGGTGATGACGCGCCGCCGCGAAATCTTCACCGGCATGGGCATTGAGTTCCATCTTAATACCGAGGTGGGTCGTGACGTACAGCTTGATGATTTGCTGAAAGAGTATGACGCGGTCTTCCTCGGCGTCGGCACCTATCAGTCGATGCGTGGCGGGCTGGAAAATGAAGACGCGCCGGGCGTGTACGAAGCACTGCCGTTCCTGATTGCTAACACCCGTCAGATCATGGGCTTTAGCGAGGACAGCGCCCAGCCTTTCGTCAATATGGAAGGCAAGCGCGTTATCGTGCTCGGCGGCGGGGATACGGCGATGGACTGCGTGCGTACCTCGGTACGCCAGGGGGCGAAACATGTCACCTGCGCCTATCGTCGTGACGAAGAGAACATGCCGGGCTCACGCCGGGAAGTGAAAAACGCGCGTGAAGAGGGCGTGGAATTCCAGTTCAACGTGCAGCCGCTGGGCATTGAGATCAACGCGAACGGCAATGTCAGCGGCCTGAAAATGGTGCGTACCGAGATGGGCGCGCCGGATGAGCAGGGTCGTCGTCGGGCGCAGATTGTGCCTGGCTCAGAGCACGTGGTGCCTGCCGATGCGGTGGTGATGGCGTTTGGCTTCCGCCCGCACAGCATGGAGTGGCTGGCGAAGCACAGCGTGGAGCTGGACTCTCAGGGGCGTATCATCGCGCCGGAAGGCCACGATAATCCGTTCCAGACCAGCAATCCGAAAATCTTTGCCGGCGGCGATATCGTACGCGGCTCGGATCTGGTGGTCACCGCGATTGCCGAAGGACGTAAAGCGGCAGACGGCATTATGAACTATCTCGAAGTGTAGAAGCAGGTTATCTGTCAGGGAGGCGCTATGCCTCCCTTTTTTTATTTTTGCGCTCTCTGTGTCCTGCATAAATAATCTAAAAAGATAATTCTCCCCTGCCCTCCTTCAAGCCATCATCCTAAAGCATATTATAAAAAATAAGAATACACGAAAGGCGGATATATATTTTACCTCCTGAAGATAGAGATTCTTCCTACCTTCACAATAGAAAAAAAAGCGCATACACTTTTCGGCCTTTAGAAGGATAACTTGTTTACTCATTATTATATGGGATGTAATTATGAATAAATCCAGAACATTCAGGAAAAATAATATCACTCGCGTTATGGGAACGATCTTCCCGATAGCGTTATTATTAACGCCAGTGATGGTTAATGCCACCACCACCATCAGTGAAGACACGGTAGATACCTACACCTTCAGTGGTGACAGCGAATACATCATTAATGAAGGCGTAAAAATTGCCACCGAAGGTACTGACATCGGTTCAGAAGTTAAAGGTAAAAGTATTACCCGCATCGAAAACAACGGCACTATTTCCAGCGAAAATGCCGATGCAATGCAGATCAATATTAACGATCAAAAGTCAGAGATGTTTACGCTGGAAAATATCGGAACCATCTCAGGTGGAACGACAGGTATTAATGTCATAAATGATAAAAATGCCACCATTATTAATAGCGGCACTATTTCCGGTAAAGATAATGCCATCACCTTTACCGGCACAGGTACTAACTCCCTGGTCCTGAATACCGGATCTGATTTACAGGGCGATGTCACCTCCACCGGCTCCGTTAATAACACCATTACCTTAAATGGCACCGGTAATGAAGAGGCAGACTTTATCGGCGTTACTAAAGGTCAGGATGGCTTCAAATCGTTAACCATGGATGGCGAGGCGTGGACCCTCACCGGCGATATCGATCTTATCGGCACCGATAAAAACAGCCTGTATGTGAAAACCGGTGCGCTGACGCTGGGCGGCGACGTAGCCAACCAGGGCGGCAGCCTGATAGACAGCGGAGCGTCCCTGCAGCTGGGTACCGGCAGCGGCAGCAATGCATCCCTGGAAGGCGATGTTGAGAACAACGGTACGCTGATTTTCAATCAGGCTGAAGACTTTACCTGGGCTAATGCTATTACTGGTACCGGGGAGCTGATCAAGCAGGATGCCAACACCCTGACGCTGAGCGGCAACAACAGCTACACCGGCAATACTGAACTCAAGGCCGGCACCACGCTGATTGCCGAAGGCGCAACCCTGGGCGCAACGGGCAGCAGTGGCACGGTAACCATCAACAGCGGTGCCACTCTGGCTTCTGCTGGCACGGTAAACAGCAATATAGATATCGCCAGCGGCGGTATCCTGGCGGCATGGAATGCAGTGAGCGGTAACAGCGTGATGGCAACCGCGACAGCAACCGGCGACACCATCAACGGCAATGTTAATAACCAGGGAACACTGCTGCTCGCCAGTGAAACCGCGGGCAATGAGTTCGTTATCAACGGCGATTACACCGGGGTACAGGGCAGTAATGTGGTGATGAATACCGTGGCCGGCGATGACAACTCGGTTACCGATCATCTGACCATCACGGGCAACAGCGCAGGTGAATCCTCCCTCACCGTTGCAAACGTTGGCGGCATGGGTGCGCAGACGCTCAACGGCATCGTGCTGATTGATGTCGGCGGCACGTCCGCAGCGACATTCACGCTCGATAAGCCGGTCGTGGCGGGCATGTGGGAGTACAACCTGAACCAGCATACTGACGGCAACTGGTATCTGGAATCAGAGACGAAGGAGCCAGATAACGGAGGAGATGACACGCCGGATATTTACCGTCCGGAAGCGGGCGTCTATATGGCGAACTACGTCGCGGCTCAGCAGATGTTCCAGCACAAACGTGACGATCGTGATCAGGTTATGCTGCGCGACGAGGACGATCTCAATACCTGGATGTACGTCAAAGGCCAATACTCTGACGGTACGATGGCGTATGACAACCTTGATTACAGCATCTCCTCCACCGTGCTGCAGCTGGGTAGCGACGTCTGGACCGGCTACCTCTCCAACGGCACGCTGCACAGCGGTTTTATGCTGGGCGTCGGCCACAGCGATACTTATGCCGATGCTAAAAACAACCCGCGCACCTCTTCCGGTAACGTTGAGGGCTACAATGTCGGGCTGTACGCGACCTGGCAGCAGGATCAGAACAAACGCCTCGGCGGCTATATTGATACCTGGCTGGCCTATCACTGGTTCGACAATCAGGTTATCGGCGACGACATGCCAGACGAGCAATACAGCAGCCAGGGCGTAGCGGCGTCTGTAGAAGTCGGGCATGCCTGGCTCCTGCCGTCCGACAGCGCTCGCACCTTTAAATTCGAGCCTCAGGTGCAAGCTATCTACAACAACCTCGATCAGAACGATCATGTTGAATATAACGGTACCCGCATCACCACTTCAGAATATGATTCGCTGACTACCCGACTCGGTATGCGCGTAGGCTATGTTGATCAGACCAACGTGGAGAACTGGCAGCCGTTTGTGGGTGCCCACTGGTTAAGCGGCAACGGTCAGAGCGATATGAACTTTAACGATGAGACGCTGGACTCTGGCGTCCCGGACAACCGCTATCAGGCTGAAACCGGTATTACCGGCAACCTGAACCCGACGACAACCGTGTCGCTGCGTGCCGTGGGTGAATGGGGAGAAAACAACTGGTCGTCCTGGTCGGGCCATGTTCTGCTGAATCACCGCTGGTAATCGATAGTAACCGGGCGGCGTACTCTGCGCCCGGTCTGGCATCAGACGTAAAAAAGCCGGCTGGTTTCCCAGCCGGCTTTACTTTTGGTCGCGTTACTTAACGACGCGAAGCGCCGGGCGCCCACCGCGCGGCGGCGGATCGTCATCTGGCGAGTCGTCGCCGTCTTCATGATCCGGCTTGTCGCCGTCGATAACGGACATCACGGTTTCCGGCTCGGCCGCAGCGGAGTCGTCGTCGTTCAGGCTCGTCATCTCGTCGTCGTAAGCCGCTTCCGGCTCAAACATGGTGCCGGCACCGTTTTCACGGGCATAGATAGCCAGCACGGCCGCCAGCGGAACGGATACCTGACGCGGAACGCCACCAAAGCGCGCATTAAAGCGCACTTCGTCATTCGCCAGCTCAAGGTTACCCACCGCGCGCGGCGCAATATTCAGTACGATCTGCCCGTCACGCGCATATTCCATCGGTACCTGAACGCCATCCAGCGTAACGTCCACCACCAGGTGGGGTGTTAACTGGTTGTCGAGCAGCCACTCATAGAATGCACGCAGCAGGTAGGGGCGGCGTGGAGATAACTGTGACATATCCACGGATTAGCCCCGCAGACGCATTTCGCGCTCGGCTTCGGTCAGCGAAGCGAGGAACGAATCACGTTCGAAGACGCGCGTCATATAGCCCTTCAGCTCTTTGGAGCCAGCGCCGCTGAACTCAATACCCAACTGCGGCAGACGCCACAGCAGCGGTGCGAGATAGCAATCCACCAGGCTGAACTCGTCGCTGAGGAAGTAAGGCTTCTGGCCAAACACCGGGGCAATAGCCTGCAGCTCTTCGCGCAGCTGTTTACGCGCGGTTTCGGCTTCCTGTGCGGAACCGTTCACCACGACATTCATCAGCGAGTACCAGTCTTTCTCGATACGGTGCATATAGAGGCGGCTTTCACCACGCGCTACCGGATAAACCGGCATCAGCGGCGGGTGCGGGAAACGCTCATCCAGGTATTCCATGATGATGCGGGATTCCCACAGGGTCAGCTCACGATCGACCAGCGTCGGAACGCTGTGATTCGGGTTGAGGTCAATCAGATCCTGCGGCAGGTTATCCGTTTCCACATGCTCGATTTCGAAGCTGACACCCTTCTCGGCCAGGACAATACGTACCTGATGGCTATAGATATCAGTAGGACCAGAAAACAGCGTCATTACCGAACGTTTGTTGGCAGCGACAGCCATGAAAACCTCCAGGTATATTCAGAATAGTACTGCTGCCAGCCACACCTGTGACCAGCCTGATTTATCGACTTGCCTGTGGTGCCGCATCTCCTTTTGTTCACTTTTTAAACAAAAGACCAGCAGTTCGCAGCATTTGGGCAGAAAATTGGATGATAGTTTACCAGATTTTGCGCCCCTTGTGGTGAAGGGATTTGGAGATTTGCTAAAAAAGCGACCAAATTCATAATGTTAGTACTGCTAAAGCTTTTTTAAGCAATAAAAAACCCGGTACAAGACCGGGTTTTTTCGCCATTCGATTCTGCGTAAGCAGAAAAGAATTAACGTTTGGAGAACTGCGGACGACGACGTGCTTTACGCAGACCGACTTTCTTACGTTCAACCTGACGAGCGTCACGAGTGACGAAGCCAGCTTTACGCAGTTCGGCGCGCAGAGACTCATCGTACTCCATCAGAGCGCGGGTGATACCGTGACGGATCGCACCTGCCTGACCAGAGATACCACCACCTTTAACAGTGATGTACAGATCCAGTTTCTCAACCATCTCTACCAGTTCCAGCGGCTGGCGAACTACCATGCGGGCAGTTTCACGACCGAAGTACTGTTCCAGAGAACGCTGATTGATAACGATTTTACCACTGCCCGGTTTGATAAACACACGAGCGGCGGAGCTTTTGCGGCGACCAGTGCCGTAGTATTGATTTTCAGCCATTGCCATAATCCCGATTAGATGTCCAGAACTTGCGGTTGCTGTGCCGCGTGGTTGTGCTCATTGCCCGCGTAAACTTTCAGTTTACGGTACATAGCACGACCCAGAGGGCCTTTCGGCAGCATGCCTTTAACCGCGATTTCAATCACACGCTCAGGACGGCGGGCAATCATCTCTTCAAAGGTCGCTTGTTTGATACCACCGATGTGGCCGGTGTGGTGATAGTACACTTTGTCAGTACGCTTGTTGCCGGTTACAGCAACTTTGTCAGCGTTCAGAACGATGATGTAATCACCAGTATCGACGTGCGGAGTGTATTCCGCTTTGTGCTTACCGCGCAGGCGACGAGCCAGTTCGGTAGCCAGACGGCCCAGAGTTTTACCGGTCGCGTCAACAACATACCAGTCGCGTTTTACGGTTTCTGGTTTAGCTGTAAAAGTTTTCATTAAAAGCTTACCCAAATAAATAGTTACACGTTGGTGAACACCCAAACGCTTAAATTCTGCTGAGGTTCACACGACATTGTCCAGTAAACCTACCCCCTCGGATATGTTTCACCGGCACACAAAAGTTTCGGGAAAAAAACTTTCTTGTAACGTGGGGTCGCAGGATTATAGAGAAGTCAGGGTCAAAGATCGACCCCTTTTTGTGATTTGGAACAGGAAATCGCGGCTCAGGGGAGATGGGATTTCTTCAGGTACTCTTCGCTCTGCATCTCCTGCAGGCGCGACAGGCAGCGCTGGAACTCAAACTGTAGCTGCGTTCCCTGATAAATTTCAGACAGCGGCACCGCAGCGCTCACCACCAGCTTAACGTGGCGCTCGTAAAACTCATCCACCAGCGCGATAAAGCGCCGCGCCTCGCTCTCCATCAGGCGGGTCATTACCGGCACCTCAAAGACCATCACGGTATGGAACTGGCGCGACAGCGCAATATAGTCGTGCTGGCTGCGGGCATCCACGCACAGCGTAGTAAAGGACACCGCCAGCGTCTGATCCGCCATGCTAAGCGTAGCCAGCGGACGATGATTGATCTCCAGCGCCGGGGACTGCTGCCGTGGCGTGCCGGCCAGCGCCAGCCAGAGCTTATCCATCTGGCGCGCGGTCTCGTCGTTAAGCGGTGAAAGCCACAGGTGCGCCTGGGTAAGAGTGCGCAGACGATAATCGATACCGGCATCCACGTTCATAATATCGCAGTGCTGCTTGATGGCCTCGATCGCCGGCACGAAGCGGGCGCGCTGCAGGCCATTGCGGTAAAGATCGTCGGGGGGAATATTTGAGGTCGCGACCAGGGTGATGCCGCGGGCAAACAGCGCCTGCATCAGTCCACCCAGCAGCATCGCGTCGGTGATATCCGACACGAAAAACTCATCAAAGCACAGCACGTCGGTTTCGGCTTTGAAGCGGTCGGCGACGATGTCCAGCGGGTCGCTCTGCCCCTGCAGGGCGCTCAGCTCATCATGCACGCGTAACATAAAGCGATGAAAATGCAGACGCTGCTTACGCGAACCCGGCAGGCTATGAAAGAAGAGATCCATCAGCCATGTTTTACCGCGCCCGACGCCGCCCCACATGTAGAGACCACGCGCTGGTACCGAGGCTTCCGTCGGCGCTTTGCGACCGAGCAGGCGGCCAAACTTCGCAATCATCCCCGTCGGGGCTGGCTCGGTCGGCAATTTTTCAGTCAGTTCCTGGAAGATGGCATCGAGCCGGCTCACGGCTTCGCGTTGAACATCATCAGGCTGGTGTGACCCTTCATCCAGGGCCTGTTGGTAGCGCGACAGCGGCGACATGCTTTGCATGGTGTTAGGGTAATTCCTTGAATTATCGGGTTACCGCCAGCAGGGTTGGCGAAAAAAAGGCCGTTCTACACTACGCGATGATGCCGCAGGATTCCACTTCTGCGGAATTAGCGGTTATAGTGGCATAATAAGGCGATGGCAGTGTGATGAGTAAGGTCCACCTCGCTGTTACTACCCTACGGAAACACAAGACAACGGGAGAAGTTCATGACCTGGGAATATGCGCTAATTGGCTTAGTGGTCGGTATCGTGATTGGTGCTGTGGCCATGCGGTTTGGCAACCGTAAATTGCGCCAGCAGCAGGCCCTGCAGTACGAACTGGAAAAGAACAAAGCGGAGCTGGAAGATTACCGCGAAGAGCTGGTCAGCCACTTTGCCCGCAGCGCCGAGCTGCTGGACAACATGGCGCATGACTACCGCCAGCTCTATCAGCACATGGCGAAAAGCTCCAGCAGCCTGCTGCCTGAAATGTCTGCGGAGACCAACCCGTTCCGCAACCGTCTGGCGGATTCCGAAGCCGGCAACGATCAGGCGCCGGTGCAGATGCCGCGCGACTACTCTGACAGCGCGTCCGGCCTGCTACGCGGCAGCGCGAAACGCGACTAATCACACCGCAGTATGCTTTTCTCCGGGCGCGTTTATCGCGCCCACTCATTCTCTCCCGCACTGACTATCCTTAATTCATCAGTCCTCTTTATCCCAGCATTGTTACCTGACTGATAATTCAATAACATCAAACTGTTTTGGGTACCTTTTCCTTATTTCAGGTTACGAGAGCCAGCAACGATGAAGAAACAAACCCAGCTGTTGAGTGCGTTAGCGTTAAGTGTCGGGTTATCTCTCTCCGCATCCTTCCCGGTTGCGGCCGCGTTACCTTCGCAAGTTCCGGGCCAGGCAGCGCTTCCAAGCCTCGCGCCGATGCTGGAAAAGGTATTGCCGGCGGTGGTCAGCGTGCAGGTTGAAGGCACGGCGGTACAGAATCAGAAGATCCCCGAAGAGCTGAAAAAATACTTTGGCGAAGAGCTGCCCGGCCAGCAGGCGCAACCTTTTCAGGGCCTCGGTTCCGGGGTGATTATCGACGCCGCTAAAGGCTACGTACTGACCAATAATCACGTTATTAACCAGGCGGAAAAAATCAGCGTTCAGCTCAACGATGGCCGTGAGTTTGAAGCAAAACTTATCGGCGGCGATGATCAGAGCGACGTTGCCCTGCTGCAGCTGCAGAACCCCAGCAAGCTGACGCAGATTGCGGTAGCGGATTCCGACACGCTGCGGGTTGGTGACTTTGCCGTTGCGGTCGGCAACCCCTTCGGGCTGGGTCAGACCGCGACCTCCGGTATTGTCTCGGCACTGGGCCGCAGCGGGCTGAATCTTGAAGGGCTGGAGAACTTTATTCAGACCGACGCCTCCATCAACCGCGGTAACTCCGGCGGCGCGCTGTTGAACCTGAACGGCGAACTGATCGGCATTAACACCGCCATTCTGGCACCGGGCGGCGGCAGCGTCGGTATCGGCTTCGCGATCCCGAGCAACATGGCCCAGACGCTGGCGAAACAGCTGATTCAGTTCGGCGAAATCAAGCGCGGCCTGCTCGGCATCAAAGGCACTGAAATGAGCGCCGATATCGCCAAAGCCTTTAACCTGGATGTGCAGCGCGGCGCGTTTGTCAGCGAAGTTCTGCCGAACTCCGGCTCGGCGAAAGCGGGCATCAAGCCGGGCGATATTATTGTTAGCCTGAATGGCAAAACCCTCAGCAGCTTTGCCGAGCTGCGCTCGCGTATCGCCACCACCGAACCGGGAGCAACGGTCAAACTGGGGCTGCTGCGCGATGGCAAACCGCTGGACGTTCAGGTAACGCTCGACAAGAGCAGCTCCTCTTCCGCCAGCGCCGAGCTGATCGCGCCGGCACTCCAGGGCGCCAGCCTGAGTGACGGCCAGCTCAAAGACGGTACAAAGGGCGTGCGCCTTGAGAACGTTGAGAAAGAGAGCGCGGCGGCGCAGGCCGGTCTGCAGAAAGATGACGTTATCATCGGCATTAACCGGGAGCGCATCACCTCGATCGCCGACATGCGTAAGGTGATGGCGACCAAACCGGCGGTGATTGCGCTGCAGGTAGTGCGCGGCAACGAGCGTATCTTCCTGCTACTGCGTTAAAAACAGAGAAAACGGACATCATCCCCGCATGTGATGTCCGTTTAACTCATGGTATGCTCCGGGCAATCGCTTACTACTCGCTAAACTCCCATGTTTCAGAAGCTCTTACGCTCGATGCTCATTGGTCTGGTTGTCGGCGGCCTGCTGCTGGTCGCAGTGCCCTCCCTGCGTAACTGGGTGCCCGACGCCGCACCGCAATACGACAGCGCCGACGAAACGCCGCTCAGCTATAACGCGGCGGTGCGTCGCGCTGCGCCTGCGGTCGTCAACGTGTACAACCGCGGCGTGAATGGCGCAACCCGCAACCAGCTTCAGCTGCGCACGCTTGGCTCAGGGGTGATCATGGACGAACGCGGCTACATCGTGACCAATAAACACGTGGTCAATAACGCCAACCAGATCATCGTCGCGCTTCAGGATGGCCGCGTATTCGAAGCACTGATGGTCGGCTCCGATAACCTCACCGATCTGGCCGTGCTGAAAATCAACGCCACCAACCTGCCGGTGATCCCCATCAACCGCAAACGCATTCCGCATATCGGCGATGTGGTCATGGCGATTGGTAACCCCTACAACCTCGGGCAAACCATTACCCAGGGGATTATCAGCGCCACCGGACGTATTGGCCTCAGCCCGTCCGGACGCCAGAACTTCCTGCAAACCGATGCCTCGATCAACCACGGCAACTCCGGCGGCGCGCTGGTAAACACCCTCGGCGAGCTGATGGGAATTAACACTCTCTCCTTTGATAAGAGCAACGACGGCGAAACGCCGGAAGGGATTGGTTTTGCTATCCCGACCCAGCTGGCAACCAAAATCATGGAGAAGCTGATCCGCGACGGACGCGTGATCCGCGGCTATATCGGTATTAAAGAGGGCCGTGAAATTGCCCCGCTGCACGCCCAGACGCCGGGTATGGAGCAGATTCAGGGCATCATCGTTAACGAACTGGATCCGGGCGGGGCCGCCGAACTGGCGGGTATTCATGTGAATGATGTCATCGTCTCGGTCAACAATAAGCCTGCGGTATCCGCGCTGGAGACCATGGACCAGGTCGCTGAGATCCGCCCCGGCTCGGTGATCCCGGTGGTGGTGATGCGCGACGATCGCAAACTTACGCTGCAGGTCACCATTCAGGAATTTAAAGAAGAAGAGACCCAGACTCCGCAGTAGCGGGCGGGCATAAAAAAACCGGAACGCAGGTTCCGGTTTTTTTTCATCAGCGAACGGGGCTTATTTGTTATTCACAAACTCTTCGCCCAGCGTGATGTCTTTTTTCAGGGTGTCGAGCATGCCTTCCAGCGCCTGCTGTTCGAACGCGCTCAGCGTACCGATTGATTTACGCTCTTCCACGCCGTTTTTACCCAGCAGCAGCGGCTGCGAGAAGAAGCGCGCGTGCTCGCCGTCGCCTTCAACGTAAGCGCACTCAACCACGCCCTGCTCGCCCTGCAGCGCGCGCACCAGCGACAGACCGAAGCGTGCTGCCGCCTGTCCCATAGACAGGGTTGCAGATCCGCCACCGGCTTTTGCTTCAACCACTTCGGTCCCGGCGTTCTGAATACGTTTGGTCAGATCGGCTACTTCCTGCTCGCTGAAGCTCACGCCCGGGATCTGGGAGAGCAGCGGCAGAATGGTAACGCCAGAGTGACCACCGATCACCGGCACGTCGATCTCCGTCGGCTGTTTGCCTTTCAGCTCGGCCACGAAGGTGTTGGAGCGAATGATATCCAGCGTGGTGACGCCAAACAGGCGATTTTTATCATACACGCCTGCTTTCTTCAGCACTTCCGCTGCGATAGCCACGGTGGTGTTAACCGGGTTGGTGATGATGCCGATCAGTGCTTTCGGGCAGGTGGTTGCGATCTGCGCCACCAGGTTTTTCACGATGCCGGCGTTCACGTTGAACAGGTCGGAACGATCCATGCCCGGTTTACGCGCCACGCCTGCGGAGATCAGCACCACGTCCGCGCCTTCCAGCGCCGGGGTCGCATCTTCGCCGGAGAAACCTTTGATTTTTACGTTGGTCGGGATATGACTCAGGTCAACCGCAACCCCAGGGGTGACGGGAGCGATGTCGTACAGAGAGAGTTCTGAGCCTGAAGGCAGTTGGGTCTTAAGTAGAAGGGCAAGCGCCTGGCCGATACCACCTGCCGCGCCGAGGACTGCAACTTTCATCCTAAACTCCTTATTATGGTTAGCAAAATCGTGCCGTTACTCCATGTGGTGGCGACCATAATTGAGAGAGTATGCAATTACAATCGTCATACGGTAAGTCTGCGACATTACGCAACCATTGGTAGCAGCAATGTATCATCGCGCACTGACCGTACCGCCCGGGTCACTACCGAAGCAACAGATCAACAGGCGGTTACATTACACCCTCATCAGACATCAAAACAACATCATTTTGATAACATTTAATTTACTTTCACCCTTATTTTCGGGACGTGATACAGGCATGTTCCTTGATAACTTATTTTGATAAAATCGTCCGCTTTCATAACATTATTTCAGGCTGCACCACCGCAGATGGTTTGCATAAAAATTCATTCATATGCATAATAATGTTGTCTCTGTCGCCATCCATGGGTGAATCATGCGTACCTCATCAAAACAAGAAGAACTCGTTAAAGCGTTTAAAGCGCTCCTGAAAGAAGAGAAATTCAGCTCTCAGGGCGAAATTGTTCAGGCCTTACAGGACGAAGGCTTCGAAAATATTAACCAGTCCAAAGTCTCTCGTATGCTGACCAAATTCGGTGCGGTGCGTACCCGTAACGCGAAGATGGAGATGGTCTACTGCCTGCCGGCAGAGCTTGGCGTGCCTACTACCTCCAGCCCGCTGAAAAATCTGGTGCTGGATATCGACTATAACGACGCCGTGGTCGTGATTCATACCAGCCCGGGTGCGGCACAGCTTATTGCCCGCCTGCTGGACTCCTTAGGTAAGGCAGAAGGCATCCTCGGCACTATCGCTGGTGACGACACTATCTTCACCACGCCGGCGCGCGGCTTTACGGTAAAAGATCTCTACGAAGCCATTCTGGTGCTGTTCGAGCAGGAACTGTAATTCACCGCGCAGGTCACGGTAGATAAAGGGGCAATTCGCCCCTTTTTTGCTATTTATCACCAGCCCTTCTTTAGCGATTAGTGCTAAAAACTACCCATTCCCTTATATTCATCACGAATATTTCACATAAACCGCACAAAAGGTTCATTTTCCGTAACCATATGATTTTCAATATATATGGCTAGAAATGTGGCTGTAAATTAACCGTTTTTATAACTATCAGCTATAAAAAAAGGCGCATTTACGTTAAAGTTTCGCAGGAAACCATTAGCATGGTATTAATTTTTCGGGTGACTAGTGTATACTTGATTTCGTGATGAGGGTCACAAAACGAACCCTCCAGAAAAATTACGACGAGGAAAACATCCATGAAAATCAAAACGACTGTAGCGACTCTGAGCCTTCTCTCCATGCTGTCTTTCGGTGCTTTTGCAGCCACCTCTATCAATGCTGATGAAGCGCAGAACCGCGAAGCTATCGGTACCGTATCACTGGGCGCGGTAGCGACCTCCCCGATGGATATGCGTGAAATGCTGAACCAGAAAGCGGAAGAAAAAGGCGCGTCTGCTTACCGCATCATCGAAGCACGTACCGGCGATCACTGGCACGCGACTGCCGAACTGTACAAATAAGTTCACCCTTTACCCTGTTTCCCGAATCAACATCACCTGCGCGGCCCAGACAAAAAAACGGCACGTTAACCCTAAGGCCGCCGGGTAATGAATTGAGGAGTTAATTATGAAAAACGTAATGAATATTGCCGCACTTGCCCTGGCTTCCGTAATGTCTTTCGGTGCCAGCGCAGAGGCCCATCTGGTCAACGCTGACGAAGCGCAAAACATGCAGGCGATGGGTAGCGTATCGGTCACTGAAATCACCGGCGCACCGATGGATATCCGTCAGGCCTTAGCGGAAAAAGCCACCAAAGAAGGGGCCAGCGCGTACCGCGTCACTGAGTTAACTCAGGGCGACCACTGGCACGCCACCGCACAACTCTATAAATAAACCCTCGTCGTCTTGTCCGACGACTTGCCCCTGCTCGCCAGGGGCTTTTTTATGCCTGCCATTCAGGCGTGACGCACGTTAAACCGCAGTTGCCCCTCCAGCTCTTCTTCCGCCTCTTCAAACAGCAGGATCAGCGCCCCGTAGCGCCGACGCTGGCCTTCTGGCAAATGGGTAAACTCGATCTCTGCCGGTAGCGGAATACCCCCGCCGGTGACCACATCCCAGAGCGCGTCCAGATCGCTCACCGGTGCCTGCTCAGGCGTCAGGGCGCGAGCGAACTGCCGATAAAAATCACTCTGATCCTCTATCTCATCAAAGTCGAAGGTATAGATATTCATGTCTGCCTCCGAATGGGCGCGCCGCACGGCACGCCCGCTGTTGTTATCATCGCTTACAGCCCACCGAGGTGAAGCGTCTTCACTTCCAGAAACTCTTCCAGCCCCAGCACCGAGCCTTCGCGACCCAGGCCGGACTCCTTCACGCCGCCGAATGGCCCCAGCTCGGTTGAAACGGCACACTCGTTTACGCCAATCATGCCGCTCTCAATCTGCGAGGAAACGCGGAATACGCGCTGCAGATTTTGCGTATAGAAGTAGGCGGCCAGGCCATACGGCGTATTGTTAGCGCGGCGGATAACCTCTTCTTCCGTAGTGAAGCGGAAGCAGGCGGCCAGCGGCCCGAAGGTTTCCTCCTGGGCGAGCGTCATCTCGTCGCTGGCGTCCGCCAGCACCGTCGGCTGCCAGAAGTTACCGCCCAGCTCGTGGGCTTTACCGCCAGCCAGTACTTTTGCCCCCTTGCTGATGGCATCGTCAACATGCTCACGCACCTTATCCACCGCTGAGCGCTCAATCAGCGGCCCGACCACCACGCCCTCATCGAGGCCATTCCCTACTTTCAGTGCGTTCACCGCCTGCGCCAGCTTCGTGACAAACTGGTCATAGACGCCGTCCTGAATAAAGAAGCGGTTGACGCTGACACACACCTGGCCGGCATTGCGGAACTTGTTCGCCACCGCACCCTGCACCGCGGCATCGATGTCGGCATCGTCAAACACGATATAAGGCGCATTACCGCCCAGCTCCATTGACACTTTTTTCATGGTCTCAGCAGCGTTACGCATCAGGGTTTTGCCCACGGCAGTGGAGCCGGTAAAGGAAATCTTACGCACCGCCTCGCTGGCCATGATGGCATCGCTGATTTCATGGGTGTTACCGGCCACCGCATTCAGCACCCCGTCCGGCACGCCGGCTTTTTTCGCCAGCGCCAGCAGCGCAAAGGCCGACAGCGGCGTGTTGTTTGCCGGTTTGATCACGCCGGTGCAGCCCGCCGCCAGCGCCGGACCGAGCTTGCGGGTCAGCATCGCCATCGGGAAGTTCCACGGCGTGATGGCCGCGACCACTCCCACCGGTTCACGGGTCGCGAAGATGCGCGAACCGGGTTTAGCGGGCGGAATGATCTCGCCGTTGGCACGCTTCGCCTGCTCGGCGAACCACTGAATAAAACTTGCCGCGTACTCTACCTCGCCTTCCGCTTCCTTCAGCGGTTTGCCCTGCTCGGTGGTCATCAGTTGCCCAAGCCAGGCTTTGTTCTCAATGATGAGCTGATACCAGCGGTAGAGGATCTCCGAGCGCTCTTTCGCCGTTTTCGCACGCCAGGCGGGAAACGCGGCGCTGGCGGCAGCAATGGCCGCTTCGGTCTCTTTCCGCCCGGCTTTCGCCACGCTTGCTACCACATCGCCGGTTGCCGGGTTAAGCACGTCGAAGGTGTCGTTCAGGGTCTGCCAGCGGCCATTCACCAGATAACCGGTCTGAAAAAGTTCGCTGTCCTGGAGTGCCTTACTTGTCATGCTTTCCTCCTGCATTAAGGTCAGAATTACGTATCCTGGCTAAGTATAGCTATAAAAAAACCGACGCTTCGGCGTCGGTTATTGGCGAAAAGAGCGCATTAGCTGTCGGTAAGCGCATGCTGATATTTGTGCAGCATCGCGGTGAGTCGCTGGACGGACTCAATAACCTGCCGCGGCGCGGCCCAGATCTCCAGCTTCTCCTGATAGATCGCCAGCTCGTCGAGCAACTGCTGGAAGTTGCGCCGCCGCTTGTCGTCGTTGCTGGCGGAAATCACCCGATCCGCCGTATTACGCAGCTGGCGATGAAACGCTGACAAATCAGCGTTAACCGGCACCGGCGCGGTACGCAGCCGCTGGTGGGCGATAATCAGATTGAGTGCCAGGCGAAACTTCGCCACGTCGCCGGGAAACTTGTTCAGCAGCAGAAACAGCTGCTGGTAGAGCGCCGGCAGATGGTTCTCTTTGCGACGCGCCTTATTGGTGGTCATCGCCGACACCGCCGCCGACACGAACTGGTTAAGCAGCGTGCGCCCTGTGCGCTCCCGCGAGTTATCGCGGATGACGAGGATCACCACAAACGCCAGCAGTGCCCCCACCAGCTGCCCAAGCGCGCTGTCGAGGAACTGGCTGAAGTGGAAGGTCATCGGATTATCCAGCACCAGAATATTAATGGTGCCGGCCAGCGCCCCCAACGAACCAAGCCGCCGCTTCTGCACTTCAATCCCGATAAAGAACGCCAGCACCGCCAGGCTGATGCACAGCAGCAGCATACTTTGCTGGGTGGAGGGCAGGATCACCAGGAAGTAGAACGCCCCGAGCGGCAGCGCCACCAGCATCCCGTAGACGAAATCGAGCGCCACCATGCGCGGATTGGGCAGGCGCATCGCCAGCGCGGTTACGACGGCAATCATCACCATCGCGCCGTTGCCGGAGGTCCAGCCGGTCCAGAGCCAGAACAGCGCACCAAGGGTACAGGAGACCGTGGTACGCCAGAAGTTGACCATCGCGTGATGACGTTCCGCCGAGGCGGGTTTGATCACCACCTCCTGATCGAGAATTTCCTCTTCGATGGCGCTGATTCTGGTGTTACCCACCACACCGCGTTTCAACAGCAGGTAGCGCGTTGCCGCGCCAATCCAGCTGTACACCGTAACCGGGGTATCGCGCTCGCCGGTCCAGATAATCACCCGGCGCATGCGTTTCAGATGGCGATGCACGTCCGTGACCGTTTCCACCGGCTCGGCAAACAGCTCCCGGAAGGTGTCCGGGACGGAGTCGGGCCGCGTGTTCTGTACCAGAAAGGTTTCGCAAGCCTGAGTGATCAACGTCAGCGACAGGGTATTGAGCGCTTTCAGCCGCCGGTTGGCCCAGGCCCAGCGTGACGACTCCATATTCAGGTTACTACGCATCCCCTCCAGCGCGGCGGTACGGCGCACCAGATCGCCCCAGGCCTTATCCACCGCTTCACTGTCGCCGTGGGCCACACAGAGCTGCATCAGGCGATACTGATCCACCAGCAGGGCATCGAGTTCGCGATCGATCTGCTGCTTGATCGAGCGCGGCGAGAACAGCAGATCCGCAACGATCGCACAGACGATCCCCACTACGATCTCACTGCAGCGCTCCACGGCAAATTGCGGTGCCAGCAGCGGCTCGGTCTGGATGGTGATCACAATGATCAGCGCAGTGTACCCCGCCAGCCCCCAGGCGTAGGAGTTTTCCACTTTCACCAGAGAAGAGATCCAGGTACAGAATCCGGCCCAGATACAGCACACCAGCAGCATCAGCCCCGGCGCGCGGATCATCGCGATAATCAGCCCAAGCGCCGCGATGCTGCCGATAAAGGTGCCGATGATACGCAACATGCCACGATAGCGTATCGCCCCCGACCAGGGTTCGCCCCCGGCAGCAAACGCCGGACCGGCGGCGACGATCGCCGCCGTCAGCACTGCCCAGCGCGGCGTTTCAAGATTGAAATGAAAGCCAACGAACAGGGCCAGCACAATCGCGGTGGCGAGCTTAAAGGCGAAGCGCACATGCTGCGGTGCAATGGAGAGAATACCCATGACGATTAACCGAACTCGCGCAGGCGATGGGCCAGTTTTCTGAACAGCGAGTCGTTATCGGTACTGCGATCCTGCTTACCGGTAATTACCACCGTTGCCGTGGTGCCCGCTGGCCAGAGCGCGCCCTGCTGCGCATCGAGGCGAATACGTACCGGCACGCGCTGCGCCAGGCGCACCCACTCCAGATTCGAATCGACGGTCGCCATGCCCTTATCATCCCGCGTGCTGCTGGCATTAGTCACACCCGCCGCCACGCTGTCAACCGCACCGTGCAGCACGGTATTGCTGCCCAGCGGCGTGATTTCCGCCCGATAGCCGGGGCGCACGCCTTCCAGCTTGGTCTCTTCCATATAGGCCATCACGTAGAAGCTGTTTTTCTTCACCAGCGCCACGGCGGTAGAGCCACGGGTAATAAACTCGCCGGTATAGACGTTCAGGTTAGTGACCCAGCCGTCAGCAGGTGCGCGGATGATGGTGCGCTCCAGATCGAGGGTCGCCAGGTCGCGCGTGGCTTCGGCGCGTGCCAGCTGATGCTGCACGGTTTGCAGCACGTTATTCGCCTGGTCGATCTCTTCCCGGGACATCGCCTGGATACCCAGCTTGTTACGGCGGCCCGCCTCGCGGCGCTTCTCATTTGCCAGCGCCTGGTAGTAGGCCACGTCGGCCTGCGCCTCCTCCAGCGCTTTCTGATAGCGCGGCCGGTCCACGGTGAACAGCACCTGGCCCTGTTTCACCAGCTGGTTATCATGAATGTTGACCTGGGTAATTAACCCGGAGACATCGGGCGCGATGGCGACCACGTCGGCGCTAAAGCGGGCGTCACGGGTCCACGGGGATTCGGTGTAATAGGCCCATGCCCGGAAAATCGCGATGAAAGCCAGTATCACCAGCACCAGGGTGATGGCCGTGCGGGATATTTTTGTTGTTAGTAATTTCACATCAACCTCAAACGAACAGGCGGGATATCAGATAAAAAAGGCAGCAGTACAGGGCGGTGTTAAACAGCGCCGGATGCCAGACGTAATCGTAAAACCCAATCGGCACCAGGACGCGGCGTAACAGCCAGAACACCAGCAATGAAACCAGCAGCTCAAAAAAAACGGGTGGGAACGACAGTCCAAACACCACAAAAACGGGAAACAGACTCATGTTGACCTTAGAACGTTGCGTGCAGGCGATAAACTTTTTAATCGTGCGCCACGCAGATAGTATGGCCAGGGAGTGGCCGGGCGAGCAGGTGGCGTGTTAGTAATGCAATGAATAATATATTACGTAACTATTTCCCTGTTATCTATAATATGTGATCTAAATCACTTTTAAGCCAGAGTGAATAATGGAACGACTAAAACGCATGTCGGTATTTGCCAAAGTGGTGGAGCTTGGGTCATTTACCGCCGCGGCCAGACAGCTGCAGATGAGCGTCTCCTCAATCAGCCAGACCGTTGCGAAACTGGAAGATGAACTGCAGGTGAAGCTGCTTAACCGCAGCACGCGCAGCCTCGGCCTGACCGAGGCGGGTAAGATTTTTTATCAGGGTTGCCGGCGCATGATGCACGAGGTGCAGGATGTGCATGAGCAGCTGTATGCATTTAACAATACGCCTATCGGTACGTTACGTATCGGCTGCTCCTCCACCATGGCGCAGAATGTAATGGCTTCCCTCACCGCCGCCATGCTCAGGGAGTATCCCGGTCTGTCGGTGAACCTCGTTACCGGTATTCCCGCCCCGGACCTGATCGCTGATGGCCTGGACGTGGTGATCCGCGTCGGCGCGCTGGAAGATTCAAGCCTGTTCTCGCGTCGCCTCGGCACTATGCCGATGGTGGTCTGCGCCTCGAAGCGCTATCTGGCGCAGTTCGGCACTCCGGAAAAACCGGCCGACCTGGCCAACCACTCATGGCTGGCGTACAGCGTAAGGCCGGATAATGAGTTTGAGCTGATCGCCCCGGAAGGCATTTCGACGCGTCTGATCCCGGACGGGCGCTACGTGACCAACGATCCGATGACGCTGTCGCGCTGGGTCAGCGCCGGGGCCGGTATCGCCTATATGCCGCTGATGTGGGTCATCGATGAGATCAACCGCGGTGAGCTGGAGATTTTATTTCCGCGCTACCAGTCGGACCCGCGCCCGGTCTACGCGCTCTATACCGAAAAGGATAAGCTGCCGCTCAAGGTGCAGGTGTGCATTAACTATCTGACGGATTATTTTGTCGAGGTGGCGAGGATTTATCAGGAGATGCGCGGGCAGTAACGCGCTGGAGAAACGTGGCGGACAAGCATGGCGCTCGCCCGCCGCACGGATTACGCCGTACCACCCACCGTCAGGCTGTCGACTTTCAGCGTCGGCTGACCCACGCCAACCGGCAGGCTCTGGCCCTCTTTACCGCAGACGCCAACGCCGTTATCCAGCGCCAGATCGTTGCCGACCATCGAGATTTGCTGCATCGCTTCAATACCGGAGCCGATAAGGGTTGCGCCTTTCACCGGCGTGGTGACCTTACCGTTTTCAATCAGGTAGGCTTCTGACGTGGAGAACACGAATTTGCCGGAGGTGATATCCACCTGGCCGCCGCCGAAGTTCGGTGCAAAAATGCCGTACTCTACGGATTCGATGATCTCCTGCGGGGTGGACTTGCCGCCCAGCATGTAGGTATTGGTCATGCGCGGCATCGGCAGATGCGCGTAGGATTCACGGCGACCGTTACCGGTCGGCGCAACGCCCATCAGACGCGCGTTCATCTTATCCTGCATGTAGCCTTTCAGAATGCCGTTCTCGATCAGCACGTTGTACTGCCCCGGCACGCCTTCGTCATCGATAGAAATGGAGCCGCGACGGTTGAGCATCGTGCCGTCATCCACCACGGTACAAAGTTCAGAGGCCACCAGTTCGCCCATCTGACCGCTGAAGACCGAGGTGCCGCGACGGTTGAAGTCGCCTTCCAGCCCGTGACCCACCGCTTCATGCAGCAGCACGCCCGGCCAGCCTGCGCCCAGCACCACCGGCAGCGCACCCGCCGGGGCGGCGACCGCAGAGAGATTGACCAGCGCCATGCGTACCGCCTCTTTTGCCCAGGCATCGGCACGCACGTCGCCGTTGGTCTCTTCGAGGAACCACTCATAGCCGAAACGCCCGCCGCCGCCGCTTGAGCCGCGCTCGCGTTTGCCGTTGTCTTCCACCTGAACGCTGACCGACAGGCGAACCAGCGGACGCACATCTGCCGCCAGCGTGCCGTCGGTGGCGGCAACCAGAATGAGTTCGTATACGCCGGTGAGGCTGGCGCTCACTTCCTGCACGCGCTTATCCGCAGCACGCGCCGCGCTGTTAACGCGTTTCAGGATGTCGAGTTTCTCTTCACGGGTCATGCTCTGCAGCGGATCGATGGCGGTATACAGGGCTTTATGCTCTACCGCGCCAAGGGTTTTCGTCCGGCCATCGCCCTGCTCGCTGACGATGCTGCGCGCGGCCTGCGCGCTCTGCTCCAGCGCCAGCAGACCGATCTGATCGGCATAGGCAAACCCGGTTTTCTCACCGCTGATGGCGCGCACGCCCACGCCCTGGTCAATGTTCCAGGAGCCGTCTTTAATAATGTTGTCTTCCAGCACCCAGGATTCGTGATAGCTGGACTGGAAATAGAGGTCGCCGTAGTCAAGACGGCGCTCGGACAGTTTGCCGAGGATGGAGAACAGATCTTGATGACTCAAGCCATTCGCAGATAGCAACTGCTCACTTACCAGGTTCAGACTCATCGTTTTGCTACTCATGTAATGCTGCCCGCGGGCAGTTAAAAAAAGGTTATCGATCGAGCTTGCGGCAATTCATTGCCGACGTCAAATCATTGCGCTTTTGCGTCGCGCGGCTGGCGCAGCACTTCATTGATCTGCGGTTTCTCAACCGGCCCGGTGATCTGGTAACGCAGAATAGAGACTTTATTCCACAGCGGGCCGAGCACGCGGCTGGCAGCAAAGACCGCCGCGCCGACAATCGGGTTCACCGCAAAGGCAGCTGCAACGCCGACGGTCGCGGAAATTTCTGGTGCCACCACCGCTTCCATATCCAGCTCGCGTCGCACCAGATTAATACTGCCTTTCATGGCGATATCCGCTTCCAGGCCGTCCACCAGCGTATCGTCGGTGTTCATTACGCCATCTTTTATCCAGGCGGTGCTGCGGATCGAATCGTAGTAGAAACCGTCGCCGAAGGTGTCGCTGAAGTCAAAGCGCAGCTTGCGTAGCAGCGCGTCAAAGCTCAGCAGACGCAGCAGCTGACCGGCATGACCGGCTCCGGCCTCCGCGATCTCTCCTTTACCAAGCCGGGTGTGCAGAATGCCGTTGAGCGAGGCGATGTCCGGCTGCCAGGGCTTCGCCCGCCAGTGCAGATCGTAATCCACATCAAACGACGACCCCTGCAGCGGCGTAGACAGCCCGAAGAAGCCCGTCGCGGCGTCGAGCTTCTTCCCTTTCAGCTTACCCTTAAGCGACGTGCGTTCGGCCCCGGGCGCGTTCACCCACTCGCCGTCGGCGGTGAGACGGGCAAAACCGGTATCCAGCAGACCGTTCGCCAGATGCAGACTGTTCCCTTTAACGGAAAAATCGCCGTCGACCCGCCCGTACTTCTGCCCGAACAGCCAGCACTCGGCGCAGCGCAGTGCCAGATCGGGCCAGCCGCTAAAGTCGATGGCCTCACCCGAGCTGAATGGCGATGCCGGGGCGGTGTTGCCGTTGGCCGCGCCCGCACTGGCCGGATTAAAGTAGAGATAGCGGATGTTCGCCAACCACGGCGCGTTGTTACGCTGCGTCAGGGTAGCGTTGATCTCGCGTCCCTGGGCATCAATCTTCAAGCCGTCTGCTTGTGGGGTGGAGACAACGCTGAGGTTGTTCCACTGCTGACCGCCCAGCGCCAGCGCCGGGGTGCGCAGCGTTACCCGCGACGGTAAGGCGGTAGAAGAACTCACCTTATCGGCCGCCCCCTGGTTGAACAGGGCCAGCCACTGTGCGCCGTCCAGCGCCGGCAGGTTCAGCTCCATACCTGGGGCTTCAGGCAGCGGCGGCAGCGTGCGGCTGTCCGAGGCCCAGATGGCGCGATCCAGCGTCAGCTTGTCGTTGAGCAGCCAGCGGCTGTTGAAGTGGTGCGTGGTGCCGGCGCTTCCGGTCAGGGTAAAGGCGCGCAGATCGCCTTCAACGTTCACCTTCACCGGCAACGGCTCACCGGCGGCCTTTTCCACTGGCGGAGGTAAGTGACTACTTACATTCTTCATATCCGCCGTGACGCTGACGTTATAGCCCGCGCTGCCCTGATACGGCAGCGTAATGCCAACGTCGCCCTTCCATGCCACGCTGCCGCCAATCTGCTTACTGACCGCTTCGGGCAGCAGGCCGGTGCGGGCAGGCTGCCAGTTACCGTCCAGATTGATACCCACCTCGAAAGCCTTCTCCTGCTCGCGAGTAGTGAAACTCACGTTAAGCGGCTGCGTGAACCAGCTCGCCTTGAGCGGGCCGCTGTCGAGATTACCGTTCTCGAAATGGAAGCTACCGCTGAGGTTTTTCAGGGTACTGTTAAGCGGTTTCACAAACAGCGCGTTGTCTTTCAGCGTGACGTCACCGCTGGCGGTGGTCATCCCGCCATCGAGCGGAATATCGAGATGTAAGCGAGCACTCACATCCCCATCAAGCTGAAGCTCATCCAGCGTGGCACCGAGCGAGTCCTGCAATGGCGTCTGTTTGAAATAAGGCCCCACCGCGCTACCCGGCCCGCTGATATTCGCATCCACCAGCAATTTTTCTGCCAGATAATCAGGAATGGTTGCCGTAACGTTGCGCCCCGTTACGCCGCCGAGTTTCATCTCGTCGGTCTTCATCCATAGCCCGTCGTTGATAAAGTCGAGCTCGATATCGAAATTATCGAGCCCTGGCCAGCCTGGCTGGAAGGCGAAGGTGGCATTGCGCAGCGGCACCAGCACTTCAAACTGCCCGTCGTTATGCTTATACGGGAAACGATGCGGGTCACCGCCGTACACCAGGGTGGCATTTTCGACCTGGCCTCCCTTGATAGCGCCGCTCAGGTAATCCACCAGATGTTTCCCCATCAGGTTTTCCGGGAAATAGCGCCAGGCTTCGCCGGCATCGTTGGTGCTGATCCCCGCCAGAATGCCGAGCCAGGGCGCGCCGTTGGCCGGCTGGGCGTAGTGGAAATCACCGCGCGCGCGTACCGCTTTTGCCGAGACATCAATTCCGGTGCCGTCCAGCCGCCAGCCGCTGGCATCTTTCTGCCATGCCAGCGTGGCGTTGCCCTCGCTTATCTCAAGCGGGGCGCGGAACACGCTTTCATAGGGCATCACCGCGTCGTGTACCGTGCCGGTCAGGGTGCCATTTTCCATACTGCCTGCGACGCTGCCGGAGAAGTGCTCAACACCGGGCAACAGCTTCCACTGTTTCCAGCGCAGATTGCTCCACCAGGCTTTAAAGCGCGTTTTATCAGTCGCCTGTAGCGGAATATCCAGCGCCAGCGCATCGATGCTGCCCGCGGGCTGCATGATGTTCCACACCTCGTTCAGACGGGGGGCAATTTTTTGCGCCAGCGGCAACAGCGCGTCGAGGCCGCTCAGCTCAAGATGGCTGGCACGCACCCGCAGCTCGTCGCTGCGCTGGTCCGCGTTGCCCGCCACGCGCTGGCCGGGGAACCAGCCCAGGGTCAGTGCGCCTTTCGGCCAGGGTTTATCATCCAGCGAGATACGGGTGGAGGGAATATCCAGCTGCCAGCCGTCACCCTCTTTCGTGACGTGAGCGGTGAGGTTATCCACCGCCAGGCGATGGGTTTGCTTATCGCCCTGCCAGCTGGCACCGCCCTGCTTCAGCCACACGTCGCCACCGGCGATATCGCCATCGCGCAGCGTCATCCAGGCCGCGAGGCTGAACCGGGCGCTACTTAGCTGAACGTTGTACTGCATCCACTTGCCGAGCCAGGGTTTGACGTCCACGTCGTCGGCCTGCATCCATACCGTGCCGCTGCTCAGCAGGCCGCTGTCGTCGCGCAGATCCATCCGCACCTGCATGACGCCATGCTGTCCGGTCAGGCTGGAGAGGCTCACCTGTCCTTCAGCGCGATGACGATCGTCGCCGTTAAGCCAGGTCAACTGGGGGATAGTCAGCTCGGCGCGCTGGCCGGAGAGCGTGAGAAAACTGATGGTGCTGTCGCGCAGATCGAAATGGTCGAACTGGCGCAGGAAGAGATCGCTCAGGCGATTGGCTTCAATGCCTTTTCCGCCGCCGCTGGTGTCGATGGGCGTGTTGGTACGCATTTGCAGCTGGTGGAACGTCAGATCGCGGAACTGCCAGCGAAAATGCAGCAGGCTCTGCCAGACATCCAGCGCCAGGGTGACGCGCTTAATATCCACCGCGCCGCCATCGCTCAGACCGATGTGAATATCGCGGGCGTCAAGCGTCGGGCCAAAGTTCTGCCAGCTGGCCTCAAGCTTGCTGGCTTCAACCAGCTGCCCGTAAGACTGGCTGATTTTCGTAAGAATAGTGGGACGCCAGCTATCCAGATACGGCAATGCCAGCCGCAAACCACTCACCAGCAGTGCGACGATAACGATAAGCGTAGCGCCTGTGAGTAGTAAAATCCCCGGCAGTCGCCTCACACATCTCTCCTTGTCTGCCGCCACAGCGGTATGCTCATTCCTCGCACCGCGCCAGCTACATCATAACCACGTCGAACTGCTCCTGATTATAGAGCGGTTCGATCTGTACTTTGACCTGCTTGCCGACGAAGATTTCCACTTCCGCCAGCGCGTGAGACTCTTCACTTTTCAGGGCTTCCGCCACCGCCGGTGAGGCGTAGACCAGGAAGCGGTCGGAATCATAGGCGTGATGCACGCGTACGATTTCACGCATGATCTCATAGCAGACGGTTTCCACGGTCTTTACCGTGCCGCGGCCGTGGCAGGTCGGGCATTCGTTGCACAGCACGTGCTCCACGCTTTCGCGGGTGCGCTTGCGGGTCATCTCCACCAGGCCAAGCTGGGAGAAGCCGTTAATGCTGGTCTTCACCCGGTCTTTGCTCAGCGCCTGCTCAAGCGAGTGCAGCACGCGGCGGCGGTGGTCCTCATTGCTCATATCGATGAAGTCGATAATGATAATGCCGCCCAGGTTGCGCAGGCGCAGCTGGCGGGCGATAGCCTGCGTCGCTTCGATGTTGGTATTGAAAATGGTGTCATCGAGATTGCGGTGGCCGACGAACGCGCCGGTGTTGATATCCACCGTGGTCATCGCTTCGGTTTGATCGATGATCAGGTAACCGCCGGACTTCAGCTCAACCTTGCGCTCCAGCGCGCGCTGGATTTCGTTCTCAACGTCAAAGAGATCGAAAATCGGCTGGCGACCGCTGTAGTGCTCCAGCTTGCTCGACATATCCGGGATGTACTCTGCGGTAAACTCCTGCAGCATCTCGAAGGTCAGGCGGGAGTCCACGCGGATGCGGTCAAGCGACGTGCCGGCAAAATCGCGCAGCACGCGCTGAGCCAGCGCCAGTTCGCCGTACATCTGGTAACGCGTCTGGTTGCGTTTTTTGCGCTCCATCACCTTGGTCCAGACGCGCTTCAGGTAAGCGGCGTCCGACGACAGGTCGGCTTCACAAATGCCTTCAGCGGCGGTACGGATGATAAACCCGCCCAGATCGTCGCAATACTCAGAGACGATACGCTTGAGGCGCTCGCGCTCTTCTTCGCTCTCGATACGCTGGGAGACGCCAACGTGGGAGGCACCCGGCATAAACACCAGATAGCGCGACGGCAGCGTGATGTCGGTGGTCAGGCGTGCACCTTTGGTGCCGAGGGGATCTTTCACCACCTGCACCATCAGATCCTGGCCCTGACGCACCAGCTCAGAGATATCGCGCACGGTGAAGTTTTTCTGCTCTTCCCCCGCCACGCATTCGGTGTGCGGCATGATATCGGAGGCGTGCAGGAACGCGGCTTTGTCCAGGCCAATATCTACAAATGCCGCCTGCATTCCGGGCAGTACCCGGCTGACGCGACCTTTGTAGATATTCCCTACGATCCCGCGGCGAGCTTCGCGCTCAATGTGAATTTCCTGAAGAATACCACCGTCAATGTAAGCAACCCGGGTTTCTGAAGGGGTTACATTGACCAATAATTCAGCCGTCATTTTTACCTCGTGCTTCACGCAGCGCGTTAACGTTAGCCAGCAGTTCCCAGGTTTCGACCAGCGGCAGACCTACTACCGCGTGATAACTGCCGTTAATTTTTCTGACAAAGCATCCGCCCAGCCCCTGGATACCGTAAGCGCCGGCTTTATCCATCGGCTCGCCGCAGGCGACGTAGCGGGTAATATCATCCTCAGACAATACTCTGAAAGTCACCTCGGTGACCACAAGACAATCAAGCAGATGGGTGCCATCAGCGATCGCGACCGCGGTTATTACCTGGTGTGTATTTCCAGAAAGGCGACGCAGCATCTCGCCGGCGTGGTGCGCATCCCGCGGTTTTTCCAGCACCTCGCCGTCGAGAATGACAATAGTATCCGCGCCCAGCACTGGCAAATCCGTCGGCGCATTCGCCACCCCAGCCCGCGCTTTGTCACGCGCCAGGCGGCGCACGTAGGCTTCTGCGCTTTCCTGCGGCTGGCGTAACTCTTCAACGTCAGTCAGCACGCGCTCAAAGGCGATGCCCAGTTGGGTCAGGAGTTCAGCGCGACGGGGCGAGCCGGAAGCGAGATACAACGTGGTCATGCTACCTCTTTATTGCACAGAAAATTGCTGACGAATTTTACGCATCAGCAGGAAGATCCACGGCCAGAGCACGCCGTTGACGACGCTGCCCCAGAACACTTCCGGGCGGAACGACACGTTGATCACCAGGAACTCGGCCCAGAACACAATCAGCTCGGCGGCGATGGAGAGCAGCATCACTACCAGCGCCTGTTGCCACAGCGCGAGGTTACGGAACAGCTGGTACTTGAGCGCCACCAGATAAGCAATGATCGACAGCGCCAGCGCCCGCACGCCCAGCGTCGATCCGCTGACCAGGTCGAGGATCGCGCCGATCACCAGCCCGGTACCGACGTTTACCCGGTGCGGCAGCGCGAGGATCCAGTAGAGCAGGATCAGCAGCACCCAGTCAGGCCGGAACACCAGGATGTTGTCCGGCCACGGCATGATCTGCAGCAGCAGGGCGATAAGAAACGAAAGCCAGATGACCCAACGTCCCTGGCTACGATAGCTTCCCACTATTGCCCTCCCGCTGCCGGCGACCTGGCCGGTGGTGAAGATGAAGGTGTGCGGGTTGCCGCGCCGTTGCTGGTGCCAGGCGCAGGCGTAATACCGGTTGCCGGGGCCGGAACCGGTGCGGGTGGCCCCATGGTATCCGGCGACGGCAGCACCTGCGGCATCATCTGCATCAGGCGTTCATTCGCCACGCGGTGCACATCTTCCGGAGTCATCGGGTTGGTCCCTTCGCGATCGGCACCCCACAGCAGCAGCAGATAGCGCAGGCGCTGCAGCCCGGCGGTCGGACGCGCCTGGATAACGGTATAGGCACGCTGGGTGTCCAGCTTAACTGACGACACCACGCCCACCGGATACCCTTCCGGGAAGCGGCCGCCGAGGCCCGAGGTCACCAGCACGTCGCCAACACGAATATCGGTGTTGGCCGGCAGATGCTCAAGTTGCAGATCGTCAGTACAACCGCTGCCCGCCGCGATAACGCGAATGTCGTTGCGCAGCACCTGAATCGGCAGCGCGTGGGTTGCGTCGCAGATCAGCAGTACCCGGCTGGTGAGCTTCGCGACCGCCACCACCTGGCCGACCACGCCTTTGTCGCTGATCACCGGCTGGCCTTCGTAAACGCCGTTTACGCTGCCTTTGTCGATGACCACCTGATCGCTGTAGGGGTCGTTAACGGTAGAGATAACCTGGGTCACCATCTTCTGCTCATCCTGACGCAGCGGCGAGCCGAGCAGTTCACGCAGGCGCGCGTTTTCCTGCTTGTACTGGCCAAGCATCAACAGCTCGCTGTTTTTCAGCAGCAGTTCCTGACGTAACGCGCGGTTTTCAAGTTCCAGCTGATCGCGTGATGCCAGGGTCTGAGAGACACCATCCAGCAGTTCACGGGGACCATTAGAGATAAAGTAGAAAGGACTGACGGCGGTATCCATGTACGTTCGAATCTGGCTGAACGTACCGAGGCGGCTGTCGGCGATGATCACACCAAGCGCCACCACTACCGCCAGAAAAAGGCGAATCTGTAGTGACGGGCCACGGCTAAAAATTGGCTTCATAGACTATGCGTATTCTCCGGCCAGACAAAAAGGGGCAGCCTCATGGCTCCCCCTCTCTGCAGCAGATTACTCTTCGCTGAACAAATCGCCGCCGTGCATGTCGATCATTTCCAGTGCCTTGCCGCCGCCGCGTGCGACACAGGTCAGCGGATCTTCTGCCACTACTACCGGAATGCCGGTCTCTTCCATCAGCAGACGGTCGAGGTTACGCAGCAGCGCACCACCACCGGTCAGCACCATGCCGCGCTCGGAGATGTCGGATGCCAGTTCTGGCGGGCACTGTTCCAGTGCAACCATCACCGCGCTCACGATGCCGGTCAGCGGCTCCTGCAGCGCTTCGAGAATTTCGTTGGAGTTCAGGTTGAAGCCACGCGGCACGCCTTCTGCAAGGTTACGACCACGCACTTCGATTTCGCGCACTTCATCGCCCGGATAAGCAGAACCGATTTCATGCTTGATGCGCTCTGCGGTCGCTTCACCAATCAGCGAGCCGTAGTTACGACGCACGTAATTGATAATGGCTTCGTCGAAGCGGTCGCCGCCGATACGCACGGAGGAGGAGTACACCACGCCGTTCAGGGAGATCACCGCCACTTCGGTAGTACCGCCACCGATATCCACGACCATAGAACCCGTAGCTTCGGAGACCGGCAGGCCAGCACCGATTGCAGCCGCCATCGGCTCTTCAATCAGGAACACTTCACGCGCGCCTGCACCCTGGGCAGATTCGCGAATGGCGCGACGCTCAACCTGGGTTGCGCCAACCGGCACACACACCAGTACGCGCGGGCTTGGGCGCATGAAGCTGTTGCTGTGAACCTGTTTGATGAAGTGCTGCAGCATCTTTTCAGTGACGAAGAAATCAGCGATAACGCCGTCTTTCATCGGGCGGATAGCGGCGATGTTACCCGGCGTACGACCAAGCATCTGTTTTGCTTCATGGCCGACAGCGGCAACGCTTTTCGGTGAACCGGCGCGATCCTGACGAATAGCCACAACGGAAGGCTCATTCAGAACGATGCCTTGTCCTTTTACGTAAATCAGGGTATTCGCAGTACCCAGGTCAATGGACAGGTCATTGGAAAACATGCCACGAAATTTTTTAAACATACTAAGGGATAATCCTGAAAGCTGGGGCGGAAGAGAAAATCCGCTTACTTTACCAACCACACGAGGCAGCGACAAGGCGCAAAAACGTTCTGCATCGGTGAAAAATAGTGCAGTTCATTTCCTTTGTAACATCCTGAAATATCGCCTGATAACACCAGAAAAAATAAGGATTTCCGGGCTGCGACAGGTCGGACAAGACAATGAGCGAACTGGCATAATTATGCTGCGATAAACCTTCCGTCAGGCCTGGTTGCCCCCTCAGGTTGCAGCGCGCGTTATTCTACGTGAAATCACGTTAAACGGCAGGTCAAACCGAATATCTTTGCAAATATTTTTTCACCCCGGTGTCGAGGGGTTGCGACGCCGCGATATATTCGCCCTGCCCGCCTGCCACGCCCATTTCTACCAGGGTTTGCCACTCGCTTCGCGTACGAATTCCGGTGGCAAAGAGTTGGGTTTGCGTGCCGCTGCAGGACTCCACCAGGCTTTGAATAAACAGCTGGTTCTCGGTGCGCTTTTCGATGTTGCGTACCAGACCGGGGTCGAGCTTAATCAGTTCAACGTTAAGCACCTTAATCCAGTTAGTGCTAACCACGGTTAAACCGGCCTGAATGACAGCCACGCGCACGCCCAACGCCTTGATCAAACGGACAATCGGCTGAACTTCGCTGATGTGTTGACACACGGCAGCCTCTGCAAGTTCAAAAATAATGCGCTGACGCTGCGATTTTTCACATTCGAGCAACGCATCGCGCAGCCAGCGCTGGAACGTGGGGCGAATCAGCGAGTCAACCGAGACCGGCATCGCCAGCGTCTCTTCAGGCCAGAGCGCCAGCAGCGGCAGCACGCGGCTGACCTGCTGCGTATCGTACTGCTCCGCCAGCCCAAACTGTTGCACCAGCGGTTTATACTCCGCCGAGCTCACCTCTTCCTTGCCATCGAAGATGCGGCACATGATTTCCCGATGGTGCACGCTGCCATCTACATTAATGGCGGGCTTCTGGTAGAAACGCGGGCCGCCGCGCTGCAGCGCCTGTTCGATCAGGGTGCGCCAGCGCACGTTGCCGCGCCCTTTTTCCGGCAGCATGTTGTCATACACCGCCCAGCTGTTGCCGCCCTGCAGCACCGCGTTGCGGGTCGCCATACCGGCATGCTCCATTACCTGCTCGGTGGTTTGCCCGCTGCGCCAGGCGCAAATACCGATGTGGATCATGTCGCTGCGATCCAGCATGCGCGTCGGCGGCAGCGAGTCCACGGCGTTAAGCAGCTGGCTGGCGATGCCGTCCGCCTCTTTCAGCGTCCGGTGCGGCAGCAGTACGGCAAAATCGCTGCGGAAGTAGCGCGCCAGCAGCGCACCGGGGTAACGCATAATAAAGGTAGAAAGCATGTTGATCAGAGTGAACAGGTACTCTTCAACCGCCACGCGTCCCCAGGTGTCGGCGAGGGTATCGAAGTCGGGCAGGCGAATGATCATCACCACGCCGTGGGTTCCCACCTTTTCCGGATCTTCCAGCAGCGTGCCCAGCTGGTTATCAAAGAACAGGCGGTTATTCAGCCCGGTGCGAGTGTCCTGTGCGGCATGGGCGCGGATCAGCGTATCCATGCGGCTGCGCTGCTCACCGGCGTTTTCGATTTCCGCCAGCAGCATATCAATGGCGTAGCTGGCCTGAGTTGGCGGTTCGTCCGGGGAACGCTGCACCCGCGCACCACGCTCGCCGCGAATAATGCACATTGCCCGGCGCTCCAGTTGCTCATGGCCGATAAACTGCCGGCGCTGCCAGCGTAGCGCAGCCACCAGCATGGCGATGATGACCAGCATGGCAATGCTCAGCGGTGCGGAGGTTTTCAGTGACTGAAAATAGCTCGCCATCGGGTCCTGCCAGCTGAACTTCAGCGTCATTCCCGGTACTTTCAGCAGCGGGACGTCCGTGGCAAGGGCGTCATCTTCCCGCTCCTCGTCGTTGAGGCCGGGAGAACGATGGTAGTGAAACAGTGTGCTGTCGCCCTGCTGAAAAGTGATGCTGTTGATGTCGGCCGGGATCATCAGTTCATCAAGGCGTTCGGTCAGCCGCTCCGGTGGATGCGTAACCAGGTGGTTATCAAGCAGAATGGCAACGGTCTGGACGCGCTGCTCTGCGCGCGCCTGCACGGTGTAATAAAAGCCGACCGTACACCCAATGAGAGTGACGAGGATTGCCAGCACCGTTAGCAGGGTAACGAGGGCCGAGAGTTTCGTCGTTAAGCGCATCCTTGTGTCAACTCCGTCAGATTACAGGTCTGTGGCACCCGGCGGGGCCGCGAAAAGGGGCGTGGCAACGCGTCTGTTGTCACACTGGCGAGAAAACATGCATAGTAGCAAACATAGCAGGGCTATACCGAGCATTTCCAGTAAATGCCCGCCGCGCTTGTTGTTTTTATGAAAAACCTCAGGCCGAACGCGCGCATTATAAAAATTTTTACACTTTCTTAACCCGAGTTGTCGCGCGCTTACTGACTCCCTGTCATGATGAATATTATTGTCTTTTCCCCCTCCGGGAGCCTACGGGAGTCGCCATGAAATTACCGCGTCGTCCTCTGACGGAAGCGGATGTTACCGCTGAGTCAGCCTTCTTTATGCAGCGTCGTCAGGTACTGAAAGCGCTGGGTATCAGTGCCGGTGCGCTGGCGCTATCTTCGCCGGCGCAGGCAAGTCTTGTTGACTGGTTCAAAGGTAATGAACGCGCCAAAGCCCCCGCCGGCAAGGCGCTGGAATTTGCGAAACCTGCCGAATGGCAAAGCACGCTGGCGCTCACCCCGGAAGACAAAGTCACTGGCTATAACAACTTCTATGAGTTCGGGCTGGATAAAGCCGACCCGGCCGCCAATGCGGGCAGCCTGATTACAAATCCCTGGACGCTCAAAATAGAAGGAGAAGTTGGCAAGCCGCTGACGCTCGATCATGACGACCTGACCCGACGCTTCCCGCTGGAAGAGCGCATCTACCGTATGCGCTGTGTGGAAGCCTGGTCCATGGTGGTGCCGTGGATTGGCTTCCCGCTGCATAAGCTGCTGGCGCTGGCCGAACCCACCAGCAACGCGAAGTACGTGGCGTTTCAGACGCTCTATGCCCCGGAGATGATGCCGGGTCAGCAGGATCGCTTTATCGGCGGC
Organism: Siccibacter colletis; assembly: GCF_000696575.1. Taxonomy (GTDB): domain Bacteria; phylum Pseudomonadota; class Gammaproteobacteria; order Enterobacterales; family Enterobacteriaceae; genus Siccibacter; species Siccibacter colletis. Next base: position 503,001 of record NZ_JMSQ01000001.1, read on the forward strand.
GGGCTGGAGTATCCCTACGTTGAAGGCTTACGTATAGATGAAGCGATGAATCCGTTGACGCTGATGACCGTCGGCGTGTACGGCAAGGCGCTGCCGCCGCAAAACGGTGCGCCGCTGCGTCTTATCGTGCCGTGGAAATACGGTTTCAAAGGCATCAAATCTATCGTCAGTATCAAGCTCACCCGCGAACGGCCGCCGACTACCTGGAATCTTTCTGCGCCGAACGAGTACGGTTTTTATGCCAACGTCAATCCGCATGTAGATCATCCGCGCTGGTCCCAGGCCTCGGAACGCGTCATTGGCTCCGGCGGTATTCTCGACGTCAAGCGCCAGCCGACGCTGCTGTTTAACGGTTATGCCGATCAGGTAGCCTCGCTCTATCGTGGCCTGGATCTGCGGGAGAATTTCTGAGTGCGACTGACCGCGAAACAGATTACCTGGCTCAAAGTAGCGCTGCATCTTGCTGCGTTTTTACCCTTTCTCTGGCTGATATTTGCGATTAACGCCGGGGCGTTCAGCGCCGATCCGGCGAAAGATATTCAGCATTTTACCGGCAGGATGGCGCTAAAGCTGCTGCTGGCGACCCTGCTGGTCACGCCGCTGGCGCGACTGGGGAAACAGCCGCTGCTCATCCGCACCCGTCGGCTGCTGGGATTATGGTGTTTTGCCTGGGCTACGCTGCATCTCACCAGTTATTCGCTGCTGGAACTCGGTATCGACAACCTGGCGCTGCTCGGCCAGGAACTGGTTACCCGCCCCTATCTACTGCTCGGCATTATCAGCTGGGTGATACTGCTGGCGCTTGCCGTTACGTCCACTCAGGCGATGCAGCGCAAGCTGGGCCGTAACTGGCAACGTCTGCACAATTTCGTCTATCTGGTCGCGATCCTCGCGCCGGTTCACTACTTATGGTCAGTGAAAATCCTCTCGCCCCAGCCGCTGATCTACGCCGTGCTGGCGACGATACTGCTGCTATGGCGCTACAAGAAGATTCGCCAATGGTTCCGATAACGCGCAGAATCTGCGGCCTTTAGCGCAAATTTCTTATTCCATGCTGTGATAACGTAGCCGGGGTTTGATTATCTTCCCTGATAAGACCAGTATTTAGCTGCCAAATGCTACGAAATCGTTATAATGTGCGACTTTGGTTTTTACCAGACCCGATTTTGACGGTCAAAAGGTGACAACCATGCAACATGGGTATATTTTGTAAATTGCCTTAAATTTGCAGGAGATTGCGGCACGATGGCGGATAAGTTTCACATTTTGCTTTTGAACGGCCCGAACCTTAACATGCTCGGCACCCGTGAACCGGAGAAGTACGGCACCCTGACTCTCAACCAGATTGTCAGCCGTCTCACCGCAGAAGCACAGTCGTTAGACGTGACGCTTGATAGCCTGCAATCCAACGCTGAGCATGAGCTGATTGACCGAATTCATCAGGCTAAAGACAACGTGGACTATATCCTGATTAATCCGGCCGCATTCACACATACCAGCGTTGCGATCCGTGATGCGCTGCTGGCGGTGAGCATCCCGTTTATTGAGATCCATCTCAGTAACGTGCATGCCCGCGAGCCGTTCCGCCATCACTCATATCTTTCAGATATTGCTGCCGGCGTGATCTGCGGATTTGGCGCCGACGGTTATACCTATGCACTACAGACGGCGGTAAAACGCCTGTCACAAACACACTAAACAAAGAGTACGGAACCCACTCATGGATATTCGTAAGATTAAAAAACTGATCGAGCTGGTTGAAGAATCAGGCATCGCTGAACTGGAAATTTCTGAAGGCGAAGAGTCTGTACGTATCAGCCGCACACCGGCCAATGCAGGCTACCCTGTGATGCAACAGGCGTATGCCGCACCGATGATGCAGCAGCAGCCCGCGCTGTCCAACGCTATCGCGCCTGCCGTAACACCGGCCATGGAAGCGCCTGCCGCAGCGGAAGTCAGTGGTCATATCGTACGTTCCCCGATGGTTGGTACGTTCTACCGCACCCCAAGCCCGGACGCGAAAGCCTTCATCGAAGTGGGCCAGAAAGTGAATGTCGGCGATACCCTGTGCATCGTTGAAGCGATGAAAATGATGAACCAGATCGAAGCTGATAAAGCGGGCGTGGTTAAAGCCATCCTGCTGGAAAGCGGCCAACCGGTAGAATTTGACGAGCCGCTGGTCGTCATCGAATAACGAGGCGCACATGCTGGATAAAATTGTTATCGCTAACCGCGGCGAGATTGCACTGCGTATTCTTCGTGCCTGTAAAGAGCTGGGCATCAAGACTGTGGCTGTGCACTCCAGCGCGGACCGCGACCTGAAACACGTACTGCTGGCAGACGAAACCGTGTGTATTGGCCCGGCCCCGTCTGTTAAAAGCTACCTGAACATCCCGGCTATCATCTCTGCGGCGGAAATCACCGGCGCGGTGGCGATTCACCCGGGTTACGGCTTCCTCTCCGAGAACGCCAACTTCGCCGAGCAGGTTGAGCGCTCCGGCTTTATCTTCATCGGTCCGAAAGCCGACACCATTCGTCTGATGGGCGACAAAGTGTCTGCGATCACCGCCATGAAGAAAGCTGGCGTACCGACCGTACCGGGCTCTGACGGCCCGCTGGGCGACGATATGGATAAGAACCGCGCCCATGCCAAACGCATCGGCTATCCGGTGATTATCAAAGCCTCCGGTGGCGGCGGCGGTCGTGGTATGCGCGTTGTGCGCAGCGATGCCGATCTCGAACAATCCATCAACATGACCCGTGCGGAAGCGAAAGCCGCTTTCAACAACGACATGGTGTACATGGAGAAGTACCTCGAGAACCCGCGTCATATCGAAATCCAGGTACTGGCTGACGGCCAGGGCCAGGCGATCTATCTGGCTGAGCGCGACTGCTCCATGCAGCGTCGTCACCAGAAAGTGGTTGAAGAAGCGCCGGCACCGGGCATCACTCCGGAACTGCGTCGCTACATCGGCGAGCGCTGTGCCAAAGCCTGTGTCGATATCGGCTACCGCGGGGCGGGTACTTTCGAGTTCCTGTTCGAAAACGGCGAGTTCTACTTCATTGAGATGAACACCCGTATTCAGGTAGAGCACCCGGTTACCGAAATGATCACCGGTGTGGACCTGATCAAAGAGCAGCTGCGTATCGCTGCCGGTCAGCCGCTCTCCATCAAGCAGGAAGAAGTGACCATCAAAGGCCATGCGGTGGAATGCCGTATTAACGCCGAAGATCCGAACACCTTCCTGCCAAGCCCGGGTAAAATCACGCGTTTCCACGCGCCGGGCGGCTTTGGTGTGCGCTGGGAATCTCACATTTACGCGGGCTATACTGTGCCGCCGTATTACGATTCCATGATCGGCAAACTCATCTGCTACGGGGAAACCCGTGACGTGGCGATTGCCCGCATGAAAAATGCGCTGCAGGAGCTGATCATCGACGGTATCAAAACCAACGTTGAACTGCAGATGCGTATCATGAGCGACGAGAACTTCCAGCACGGTGGCACCAACATCCACTATCTGGAGAAGAAACTCGGTCTGCAAGAGAAGTAATTTCTCGCACCGAAAGGCCGGTGATTGTGCCTGCCGCGTAACGCGGCAGAACCACAGTCCCGGCCTTTTTCTTTTTTTAGCCGCAGCCCGTTGCCATGCGGTACAATCGCCGCTTTGTTAAATCATGCCCTCCACTACGGCAGTAATGTAAGTGCTTACTGACGTATGCAGAGGCGATGGGGACGACAATGGACAAACGTTTTGTTCAGGCCCACAAAGAGGCCCGCTGGGCGCTGTGGCTCACCCTTTTCTATGTCGCTGCCTGGATACTCGGCAGCTGGCTACCCGACTCCACGCCGGGCATCACCGGCCTGCCACGCTGGTTCGAATTCGCCTGCCTCGCCATTCCACTGCTGTTTATCGTGCTGTGCTGGCTGATGGTGAAGTTCATCTATCGCGATATCCCGCTGGAGGATGATGATGCAGCTTGAAGTGATCCTGCCGCTGGTGGCGTACCTGGTTATCGTGTTCGGATTATCCATGTATGCCATGAAGCAGCGCGCCACCGGCACCTTCCTGAATGAGTACTTCCTCGGCAGCCGCTCAATGGGCGGCGTGGTACTGGCGATGACGCTCACCGCCACCTATATCAGCGCCAGCTCGTTTATCGGCGGGCCGGGGGCAGCGTACAAGTACGGTCTTGGCTGGGTGCTGCTGGCGATGATCCAGTTGCCCGCCGTCTGGCTGTCGCTGGGCATTCTTGGCAAGAAATTCGCTATTCTGGCGCGCCGTTATAATGCGGTAACGCTCAACGACATGCTGTATGCGCGCTACCAGAGTCGCCTGCTGGTGTGGCTGGCAAGTTTCAGCCTGCTGGTGGCGTTTATCGGCGCGATGACCGTCCAGTTTATCGGTGGCGCACGCCTGCTGGAAACCGCGGCGGGCATCCCCTATGAAACCGGGCTGCTGATCTTCGGTATCAGCATTGCGCTCTACACCGCATTCGGCGGCTTTCGCGCCAGCGTGCTGAACGACACCATGCAGGGGCTGGTGATGCTGATCGGCACTATTTTGCTGCTGATCGCCGTGGTTCACGCCGCCGGTGGCCTGCACAGCGCCGTGGATAAGCTCACCGCAATCGACCCGAAGCTGATTTCGCCAGAGGGTGCGGAAGATATTCTCACCCCGACCTTTATGACCTCGTTCTGGGTGCTGGTCTGTTTTGGCGTGATTGGCCTGCCGCACACCGCTGTGCGCTGTATCTCCTACAAAGACAGCAAAGCGGTACATCGCGGGATGATTATCGGCACCATCGTGGTGGCGATCCTGATGCTGGGCATGCACCTTGCCGGGGCGCTGGGACGCGCAGTGCTGCCGGATCTTAACGTGCCGGATCTTGTGATCCCGACGCTGATGATGCACGTGCTGCCGCCGTTTGCCGCCGGGATCTTCCTCGCCGCGCCAATGGCTGCGATCATGTCGACGATCAACGCCCAACTGCTGCAATCTTCGGCGACCATCATCAAAGACCTCTATCTGAATCTGCGCCCGGAGCAGTCCGCCAACGAAGCGCGTCTGAAGCGCATGTCGACGCTGATTACGCTGGTGCTGAGCGTGCTGCTGCTGCTCGCCGCCTGGCGTCCGCCTGAGATGATCATCTGGCTGAACCTGCTGGCGTTTGGTGGGCTGGAAGCGGTATTCCTCTGGCCGCTGGTGCTCGGGCTGTACTGGGAGCGCGCCAACGCCGCAGGGGCGCTGAGCGCAATGGTAACGGGCGGGGTGCTTTACGCCATCCTGGCTACGCTAAAGATACAATGGCTGGGTTTCCACCCTATCGTGCCATCACTGCTATTGAGTCTGCTGGCCTTCGTCATCGGCAACCGTTTTGGTCGCCCGGTGGCCGCGCCGGTAGCCGTTTCACCAACTGATAAATAAAGAGTTTTGCCATGCCCTGGATCCAACTGAAAATTAACACCACCGGTGCGCACGCCGAAGAGCTGGGCGATGCGCTGATGGAAAGCGGTGCGGTGTCCGTGACCTTCCAGGACACGCACGACACGCCGGTATTTGAACCGCTGCCAGGCGAAACCCGTCTCTGGGGTGATACTGACGTTATCGGCCTGTTTGATGCCGAAGCGGACATGAAAGAGACCATCGCTATTCTGGAAGGCCACCCGCTGCTGGCCCCTGGTTTCCATCATAAAATTGAGCAGCTGGAAGACAAAGACTGGGAGCGCGAGTGGATGGACAACTTCCACCCGATGCGCTTCGGCGAGCGGCTGTGGATCTGCCCGAGCTGGCGCGACGTGCCGGATGATAACGCGGTCAACGTGATGCTCGATCCGGGTCTGGCGTTCGGCACCGGCACCCACCCGACCACCTCGCTGTGCCTGCAGTGGCTCGACGGCCTCGATCTGGCCGGCAAGACGGTGATCGACTTCGGTTGCGGCTCCGGCATTCTGGCGATCGCGGCGCTGAAACTCGGCGCGGCAAAAGCGATCGGGATCGACATCGATCCGCAGGCGATCCAGGCCAGCCGCGATAACGCCGAGCGTAACGGCGTCTCGGAACGTCTTGAGCTTTATCTGCCGCATAACCAGCCGGACAACATGCAGGCGGATGTGGTAGTGGCGAATATCCTCGCCGGTCCGCTGCGCGAGCTTGCGCCGCTGATTAGTGTCCTGCCGGTAAGCGGTGGCCTGCTGGGGCTGTCCGGCGTACTTGCCAGCCAGGCGGAGAGCGTGTGCGAAGCCTATGAAGCACAGTTCGCTCTCGACCCGGTGGTTGAGAAAGAAGAGTGGTGCCGTATCACGGGCCGCAAGCAGTAATTCCTCCGGGCGCGGCGCTCTGCCGCGCCCGTTGTATTATCCGCACTCTTTATACGCCTTTTCGTTTTTCGTCGCGAGTACAATGACGCGCCCCAGTTATTCAACGGGCAAACCCACTGTTAAAACCCATTCACCGGACGAATAAAATGAAGATGCGTTTCGCTAAAGCCGCGATCGTAATGGCGGGCCTGATGCCTGCGCTGGTCTTTGCCGCTCACTGGAGCTACGAAGGCGCTGAATCTCCTGAACACTGGGGAGAACTCAACAGCGAATACAAAGCGTGCCAGACCGGCCAGAATCAGTCTCCTGTCGATATTGATAAGACCGTTAAGGCCGCTATCGCTCCGCTGGCGATGCATTACACCGAAGGCCCGGCAAGCTTGCTGAACAATGGCCACACCATTCAGGCCAGTTTCAGACATAACGACGCCAACACTATTACCCTTGATGGCGTTGAGTGGACCCTGCAGCAGTTCCATTTCCACGCGCCGAGTGAAAACACGGTTCACGGCAAGCATTACGCGATGGAAATGCACCTGGTGCATAAATCGGTTACCGGAGACGCTGCTGTGGTGGCGGTGATGTTTGATGTCGGGGCTGAAAACGCCGCGCTGGCCGACCTGTGGAAAAAAATTCCGGACGGCGTCGATAATAGTGAAACTCTGACCCGCACTATCGATCTCAATGCCCTGCTGCCCGCCGATAAAACCTTCTGGCGCTTCAGCGGCTCTCTGACCACGCCACCGTGCTCAGAAGGGGTAACCTGGCTGGTACTGAAACACCCTCTGACGCTCTCTGCGGCGCAGCTGGCGCAGTTTAAAGCGGTCATGCACCATGACAACAACCGTCCGGTACAGCCGTTGCACGGTCGTCTGGTGGTAGAATAAGCGTTCTGATTACGTTTTCCTGTCATTAAGCGAACCGGGTGGATTCTTGCAATACACCCGGTTTGTCTGAAAAAACAACAAAATATATCTCAGATTTATCATTCAGATGCCTGAAAACCTGCCTGCGGGGAGGAAATTATGTCTGGATACACTTTAAGCGATTTAACATAACCGCATGAAATGTCTCACGAATTAACATGCGTTATCGCCCTGCTTATCGCTTCAATGATCTACAACAGTGGATTGTTCAAAGTTTGGCCTTTCATCTGGCGTAAAAAATGCGTAATATACGCCGCCTTGCAGGCACAGTATGGTCATTTCTTAACTCATGCGCATTGGACACCACCAGCTTAGAAACCGCCTGATAGCAGCACCGATGGCTGGCATTACTGACAGACCGTTTCGGACGCTTTGCTATGAGATGGGTGCCGGGCTAACCGTATCCGAGATGATGTCCTCTAACCCGGAAGTATGGGCGAGCGATAAATCCCGACTGCGGATGGTCCATGTGGATGAACCAGGTATCCGCACCGTGCAGATTGCCGGTTCAGTACCTGAAGAGATGGCGGCAGCCGCACGTATCAACGTGGAAAACGGCGCCCAGATTATTGATATCAATATGGGGTGCCCGGCGAAGAAGGTGAATCGTAAGCTGGCAGGCTCAGCGTTATTGCAACATCCGGAGTTGGTCAAATCCATCTTAACCGCGGTCGTTAATGCAGTAGACGTGCCCGTCACCCTTAAGTTTCGCACCGGCTGGGATACCGCCAACCGTAACTGCGTAGACATTGCCCGACTGGCTGAAGAGAGTGGTATTCAGGCGCTGACGATACATGGCCGCACCCGCGCCTGTTTGTTTCAGGGCGACGCAGAATACGATTCGATTCGGGCAGTTAAGCAGACAGTTTCCATTCCGGTTATTGCGAATGGCGACATTACTGACCCGCTTAAAGCCAGAGCCGTACTGGACTATACAGGGGCAGATGCTCTGATGATAGGACGTGCAGCTCAGGGAAGACCCTGGATCTTTCGGGAAATCCAGCATTATCTGGACACTGGAGAGTTGCTCCCTCCCCTGCCGCTGGCAGAGGTGAAGCGCTTGCTTTGTGCGCACATTCGGGAACTGCATGACTTTTACGGTCAGGCAAAAGGGTACCGAATCGCGCGGAAACACGTTTCCTGGTACTTGCAGGAACACGCTCCAGACGACCAGTTTCGGCGCACATTCAACGCCATTGAGGATGCCAGCGAACAGCTGGAGGCGTTGGAGGCATACTTCGAAAATTTTGCGTAAACAGAAATAAAGAGCTGACAGAACTATGTTCGAACAACGCGTAAATTCTGACGTACTGACCGTTTCTACCGTTAACTCTCAGGATCAGGTAACCCAAAAACCCCTGCGTGACTCGGTAAAACAGGCACTGAAGAACTATTTTGCTCAACTGAACGGTCAGGATGTTAATGACCTCTATGAGCTGGTACTGGCTGAAGTAGAACAGCCCCTGTTGGACATGGTGATGCAATACACCCGCGGTAACCAGACCCGTGCTGCACTGATGATGGGTATCAACCGTGGTACGCTTCGCAAGAAGCTGAAAAAATATGGCATGAACTGATTTTTGAGTTCTGACCTTAAAAAAGCGCTTAATCACTTAAGCGCTTTTTTTGTTTTCGCGCCCTGACGCAAATTTTTTTCCCCTTCCGCATCCCCTTTCACAGCGCCGTTTTTCCCCCTGATTTGCGCGGGGTTTTAAAGTGCTTTGCGGCTCTCAGAGACAGTGATACTGTCTGTGCCCCTTGACCAGACTATGCTTTGGTATGGCGAGATAAACGGGCCTTGTGAGTCGATATCATGATGATGGTGAGTCATTACAACCAGTTCCTGGTGGTTATGTCGTTTATTGTTGCCATCCTGGCAGCCTATACCGCGCTCAATATGGCGGGTCGTATCTCAATCAGCAGTACCAAAGCCGCGCGTCTCTGGCTGGTCGGCGGCAGCCTGTCGATGGGCATTGGCATCTGGGCGATGCACTTCATCGGCATGCTGGCGATGGAGATGCCGTTTACCCTCAGCTATGACCTGTCGATAACCGGCGTTTCTATGCTAATTGCCCTCGGTGCGTCGCTGTTCGCACTCTGGCTGGTCAGCCGCAGCCGCCTGTCCCGGGTAAGCCTGCTCGCGGGTGCCAGCGTGATGGGATGCGGCATTGCGGCGATGCACTATACCGGTATGGCGGCCATGCATATCCAGCCAGGTATCCGCTGGAATCTCTGGTGGGTCGCGCTCTCGGTGGTGATCGCCTTCTCAGCTTCTGTTGCCGCGCTGTGGCTCACATTCCGCCTGCGCCAGCTGACGTCCGGCCAGGCCGCGCTGCTGCGTATCGGCGCCGCCATCATTATGGGCATCGCTATCGCCGGTATGCATTACACCGGCATGATGGCCGCCGACTTCCCTCACGGCAGCCACGCCACCGAGCGCGGCGTTGACAGCAACTGGCTGGCGATTCTGGTCACCGTCGTCACGCTCTCAATTCTTGGCATCACCCTGCTGGTTTCCCTGTTTGATGCCCGGTTACAGGCGCGGACGTCCCTGCTGGCATCTTCCCTTGCCGAAGCCAATCGCGAGCTGGCCCAGCTGGCGCTGCACGATACCCTGACCCGTCTGCCTAACCGCGTACTGCTCGAAGATCGCCTGGCGCAGGCGGTGAGCAAGGCGCAGCAGGAAAACAGCGGCTTTGCGCTGATGTATATGGATCTGGATGGTTTCAAGGCGGTCAACGACGCCTGGGGTCATGACACCGGTGACAGGCTATTGATTGCGGTAACCGAACGCCTGACCCAGCATCTGAAGGGGCAGTACACGCTGGCGCGCATCGGCGGGGATGAGTTTGTGCTGCTGGCTGAAACCGCTGCGCCTGACGATGCCGCGTCGCTCGCCAGCTCGTTGGTACAGGCAATTGCCGAGCCGTTTACCATTTCACCCTGCGAAGCGATGGTTACGCTCAGCATCGGTATCGCGCTCTGGCCTCACGATGGCGAAACCCCGCGCGAGCTGATGTTCAATGCCGATGCGGCCATGTACCACACCAAACACAACGGGCGTAACGGCTACCACTTTTTCCAGCCGTCCATGAATGCCCTTGCCCAGACTCAGCTGCAACTGATGAACGATCTGTGGCAGGCCGAAGCGCGCAATGAGCTGCGGCTGCGGTATCAGCCAAAATTTCAGGCACCTTCCGGCCCGGCTATCGGTTTCGAAGCCCTGCTGCGCTGGCAGCATCCACAGCGCGGCCTGCTGACGCCTGACGTATTTCTGCCGCTGGCGGAAAAAACCGGCGTCATTGTCTCGATTGGCAACTGGGTGCTGAATGAAGCCTGCCGCCAGCTCAGCGAGTGGCGTGACGCCGGCCATACCGACTGGTCGATGTCGGTCAACCTCTCTGCCGTACAGTTTGAACAGCCCGCGCTTATTGATAACGTGGTGGATTGCCTGTCGCGCCACCGTATTCCGCCCGAGATGCTGATTCTTGAAGTAACGGAAACCACGGCGATGAGCGATCCGGATGAGAGCGTCCGCCTGTTGACCGAGCTGACCACCCTCGGCGTAAAAGCCTCCATCGATGACTTCGGCACCGGCTATTCAAGCCTGCTCTATCTGAAGCGTCTGCCCGCCAGCGAACTGAAAATTGACCGCGCCTTCGTCAACGAGCTGCGTGCCGACGGGGAAGACGCCACGATTGTCTCGGCGATTATCGCGTTGGCGAGAACCCTCAATCTGCGGGTGGTGGCCGAAGGTGTCGAAACGCCGGAACAACAGACGTTTCTTACCGAGCTTGGCTGCCATACGCTGCAGGGCTATTTACTCGGCAAGCCACTTGACCCACACGCTATCGCAAATATTGTGAAAAATGAGCCGCAGCGCTTAATTGATCCGGTACATGCATCTGAAAAGTCATTCAGTATTCAGCCTGAGGTTGAGTAACCGGAAACATGTGCCATAAATTTTCCACCAGCGCGGGCGCCCTGGCGGCAAGATCAAATCGCTGTGGGTGTAATAGCCACTGGCGTACAATACCGCTTAGTGCGCCGCGTAACAGAATAATCATTTCAGGAATATCAGCATGGGGTGAAATATCTCCATGCTGAATACAGCGCCGCAGCCAGTATTCCAGCATTTCATTATTCATCCCCAACATAGCGTGGATTTCGATATCATCTAATGCACTGTCGCAACGCTCGTACTTACAGCATAATATTTCCATCAGCGCTTTTTGCTGCGCATCCTGCGCAATCAGACGCAATGCGATAATAAACACTTCGCTGAGATAGCGCAGCGGCGTTGTTTTTAACGCGCGGGGAAGCTTTTCCTGTAATACCCGCTGTAACCGCGACTGTTGCTTCCAGATTTCATCGAAGATTTGTTCTTTGCTGTCGAAATGCCAGTAAAGCGCGCCGCGCGTCACCTTTGCCGCTCCGGCTATATCGCCGAGGGTCGTTTTCGCCACGCCCTGCGCGGCGAACTGCGCAATGGCGGCATCGATAAGCTGCTGTCGCGTTTGTAAGGCATCTGTTTTTGTTTTCCGTGCCATAATAAACGAACCTGTAAAAAATGAATTATCGGGAAAGGTAAACCACCGACGCTATATTGCCATTGGCTTTATTTTCTCTCATGGCTTTTTTAGTAACAAAATTAATAAATACTTACGGCGAATGCTTTCCGATGAAACATAGAAATTAAAAATAAATACCACCCATATAAAATATATAAATATGTAAGCGAACGTCAGAAAATAATAACCAATACACTAAAGCCATTCTTAAAACGCCATCCCTCCTTCAGCAAACATCGCAAAAAAAGCGATCCGACTTACATCACACTTATATTATTTGTAGGATACGCCAGAAAATCACACCCTGAGTATTTCCCCCCACAGAACATTCGGTGTTTATTGTTTTAAGGAACGGCAATGACAAAGCAAGTCCGGGTATTTTTATATCCTCTGTTGGCAGGCATTATCACGGCACTGTTATCCGGTTGCGATGATGGTATTAAGGAAAACCAGCCGCCGGTGCCTCAGGTGACGGTGCATACCGTTGTCCCTGGTCCACTGCCACTAACCACCGAGCTGCCCGGCCGCACCGCAGCCTGGCGCATTGCTGAAGTTCGACCTCAGGTGAGTGGCATCATCCTCAAACGTAACTTTGAAGAAGGCGGCGAGATCGCCGCCGGCGACTCGCTGTATCAGATCGATCCCGCCACGTATCTTGCCGACGTAGAGAGCGCAAAAGCCAGCCTTGCCAAAGCCCAGGCCAGCGCAGCGATGGCCCATCTCACCCTGAAACGCTATGCGGCGCTGCAGGGAACGCATTACGTCAGTAAGCAGGATTACGATCAAGCCGCGGCCAATGCGCGCCAGGCGGATGCCTCCGTGCTGGCATCTCGCGCCGCGCTGGACAGCGCCCGAATTAATCTTGCCTGGACCAAAGTCACTTCCCCCATCAGCGGTCGTATCGGCAAATCAAGCGTCACCGAAGGTGCACTGGTACAGCAGGGTCAGGCTGCAGCGCTGGCAACGGTCCAGCAGCTCGACCCTATCTATGTCGATCTTACCCAGTCGAGTAACGATTACCTGCGCCTGAAAGCGTCGCTGCAACAGGGCACCCTGAAGCGCAGCGAAGGCAAAAGCAACGTGACGCTGGTGCTGGACAGCGGTGAAATCGCCCCGCAGAAGGGTACGCTGGAATTCTCCGACGTTACCGTCGATGAAAGCACTGGCTCCATTACGCTGCGCGCCGTGTTCCCTAACCCTGACCACACGCTGCTTCCCGGCATGTTTGTTCGCGCCCGCATCGACCAGGGTATTCAGCCTAACGCGATGCTGGTGCCGCAGCAGGGCGTAACCCGTACTCCGCGTGGCGAGGCGGTGGTGATGATTGTGAATGCCCAGGACCAGGTGGAATCGAAGGTGGTGGACGCCAGCCAGGCGGTTGGCAACAACTGGCTGGTGAGCGCTGGCCTGAAGCCAGGGGATCGCGTGGTGATCAGCGGTCTGCAGAGAATACGTGCGGGCATGAAGGTCCACGCCAGCTCTGACACTGCTCCGCAGTCGGCACAGTAAGGAGCCAGATCCATGTCCAATTTCTTTATCGAGCGCCCCATTTTTGCCTGGGTGCTGGCGATCGTGCTTATGATTGCCGGTGCGCTGTCCATCATGTCGCTTCCGGTAGCGCAATATCCCTCCATTGCCCCACCGGCGGTGGCGGTATCGGCAACCTATCCTGGGGCAGACGCGCAAACGGTGCAGGACAGCGTGACACAGGTTATCGAACAGAACATGAACGGCATCGATAATCTGATGTACATGTCATCCACCAGCGACTCGGCGGGTAACGTGACGATTACCCTGACCTTCGAATCCGGTACCGATCCCGATATCGCTCAGGTCCAGGTGCAAAATAAACTGCAGCTGGCGATGCCGCTGCTGCCTCAGGAAGTACAGCAACAGGGCATCGGCGTGGAAAAGGCGAGCAGCGGTTTTTTACTGGTCGCCGGTTTTTTATCTGATAACCCTCGCCTGACGCAGGAGGATATTTCCGACTACGTTGCATCTAACGTTAAAGACAGCATCAGCCGTACCAATGGCGTCGGCGACGTCCAGCTGTTCGGCGCGCAGTTTGCGATGCGTATCTGGCTCGATCAGCATGCGATGAACAAATACCTGCTGACCACCGCCGACGTTGTCACCCAGATTAAAACGCAAAACAACCAGATTGCCGCGGGTCAGCTTGGCGCAACGCCCGCCGTGCCAGGGCAACAGTTGAACGCCTCCATCATCGCGCAGACTCGCCTGACGAGCCCCGAAGAGTTTGGGCGCATTACCCTGCGCGTCAATCAGGACGGTTCGGTGGTACGCCTGAGCGACGTTGCCCGTATCGAACTGGGCGGCGAGAACTACAACATGGTGACTAAAATCAACGGCCAGCCGGCAACGGGGCTTGGGATCAAACTGGCCACCGGTGCTAACGCCCTTGATACCGCTGCCGCCATCAAATCCCGTCTCGCCGAATTGCAGCCCTTCTTCCCACAGGGTATGCGTGTGGTCTACCCCTATGACACCACGCCATTCGTGAAGATTTCAATTCATGAAGTGGTCAAAACCCTGGCGGAGGCTGTCATTCTGGTCTTCCTGGTGATGTACCTGTTTTTACAAAACATCCGCGCCACGCTTATCCCGACCATCGCCGTGCCGGTGGTACTCGCTGGCACCTTCGCCATCCTCAGCGCGCTGAATTACTCCATCAATACCCTCACCATGTTTGGTATGGTGCTGGCTATCGGCCTGCTGGTGGATGACGCCATTGTGGTGGTGGAAAACGTCGAACGCGTCATGGCAGAGGAGAAGCTGCCGCCGAAAGAAGCAACCCGGAAATCGATGGGACAGATTCAGGGTGCGCTGGTGGGTATCGCAATGGTGCTCTCCGCCGTCTTTATTCCGATGGCCTTTTTTGGCGGCTCCACCGGTGCTATTTACCGTCAGTTCTCTGTTACCATCGTTTCGGCAATGGCGCTGTCGGTGCTGGTGGCGCTCATCCTGACGCCGGCGCTGTGCGCCACGCTGCTCAAACCCGGCGGGCACAAGAGCAAAGCACGCTTCTTCGTCTGGTTCGATAAAAAGTTCGATGCCAGCGTCAACCACTACACGAAAAGCGTCAGCGGTATTTTGCGCAGTACCGGACGTTACCTGCTGCTGTACGTGCTGATCGTGACGGGTATGGCGGTGCTGTTTGTGCGTCTGCCCACCGCCTTCCTGCCCGAAGAGGATCAGGGCGTCTTTATGACGATGGTGCAGCTCCCGGCCGGAGCTACGCAGACCCGTACCCAGCAGGTGCTGGACCAGATTAGCCATTATTATCTCACCGATGAGCAAGCCAACGTCGATACCGTGTTTACCGTGAGCGGCTTCAGCTTCAGCGGCCAGGGGCAGAACGCCGGGCTGGCCTTTATCAGCCTGAAGCCCTGGGAGGCGCGTCCTGGTGAAGAGAACAGCGTGGGCAGCATCATCAAACGCGCCACCCACGCTTTTGGCGCAATCCGCGATGGCTTCGTCTTCCCGTTCAACCTGCCGGCGATTATCGAGCTGGGTACAGCGACCGGATTTGACTTCGAACTCATCGACAAAGCGAATCTCGGACACGAGGCACTGACTCAGGCACGTAATACGCTGCTGGGGATGGTCGGCAAGCATGGCGATCTGCTGGTCAGGGTGCGGCCCAACGGGCTTGAAGATACGCCACAGTTCAAGCTGGACGTTGACCAGCAAAAAGCCCAGGCGCTGGGCGTATCCCTGGCGGACATCAACCAGGCGATCTCCACCTCGTTAGGCGGAACTTACGTTAACGATTTTATCGATCATGGGCGTGTGAAGAAGGTTTACGTTCAGGCCGACGCGGCGTTTCGTATGCTTCCGGCTGACATTGACGCCATTTACGTGCGCAGCGCCAGCGGGGAGATGGTGCCTTTCTCTGCGTTCAGCTCATCGCACTGGATTTACGGCTCGCCGCGCCTGGAACGTTTTAACGGTTCACCCTCGATGGAGATCCTCGGCGAAGCCGCACCAGGCAAAAGTACCGGCGAAGCGATGGTCCTGATGGAGTCGCTGGCAAAAACGCTGCCTGCGGGTATCGGCTATGACTGGACCGGGATGTCTTATCAGGAGCGACTGTCAGGCGATCAGGCTCCCGCACTGTACGCCATTTCGCTGATCGTGGTGTTTCTCTGCCTGGCGGCGCTCTATGAAAGCTGGTCCATTCCGTTTTCGGTGATGCTGGTGGTACCGCTGGGTGTGGTAGGCGCTCTGCTTGCGGCCTCGCTGCGCGGCCTGAACAATGACGTCTATTTTCAGGTTGGTCTGCTGACGACTATCGGGTTGTCGGCTAAAAACGCCATCCTGATTGTCGAGTTCGCAAAGGACCTGATGGAGAAAGAAGGTAAAGGTGTTATCGAAGCGACGCTGGAATCGGTACGCATGCGCCTGCGGCCAATTCTCATGACCTCGCTGGCATTTATTCTCGGCGTGCTGCCGCTGGTTATTAATCGCGGGGCGGGCAGTGGCGCGCAGAATGCCGTCGGTACCGGAGTGATGGGCGGAATGCTAACCGCAACGCTGCTGGCAATATTTTTTGTTCCGGTATTTTTCGTCGTCATTCGCCGACGCTTTGGCGGGGCACAATAAAAATGCAGGGCGCTACGGCGCCCTTTTTAATGCCTTGAAAATAATAATATTATATTGAAATGCTGTGATTAACTCGCTACTGTTTATGTCGCCCAGGAATGCACCTGGTTTTTAATTTCCTGTGCTATTTTTTTGTTTTCTTCATTAAATCTCCACAATCAATTGCCTGTCGGCCCTGTCTCTCCACACTTTTTACAAATATTACCGTTTGCAACCATTCCCCTTTCGGGGCGTTACTGCGAGCGTGGTAATTTAATCAGGCTCCACCTGCGATTAAGCTCCTCTGGAAACGACGGCGTGGATAATGATTTTATTGAGGTAACGCCATGAAAAAACTAATTGCTGTTGCACTACTTTCTACCGTACTGGCTGGCTGTGCTCACGACTCCCCCTGCGTGCCGGTCTATGACGATCAGGGCCGCCTGGTGCATACCAATACCTGCATGAAAGGTACCACTCAGGATAACTGGGAAACCGCAGGCGCAATCGCTGGCGGTGCCGCAGCGCTGGCTGGTCTGACGCTCGGTATTATCGCCGTGTCTAAATAAGTTATTACGCGCGGTTCAGGCCGCGCGTATCATGTTGCTTTATTATGGTGCAGGACAGTTTCATAAGGTAAAAATTTGGCATCATATTTGTTCAGCAAATTCTCTGCGTTATTCTCTCTTTGCCTTACTACCTCTTTCTGCCATTTTTACGTGCAGTCTGTCACAAAGCGCGACCACGCCTTTCCCGGCACATATTTATCTCCTGAATTATTCTTTGCACATTGTTTCGTAAAGTAACTATTTTGCTCCAAAATGTGGCGCAGGTTGAATTTTTGCACCATAACAGCGCGCGGAATTAAATTTTTCCTGTCTACACTGAGCTTATTGCGCCTGCGCTCGTTATCCCCTGCCCTGGCGCAAACCTGGCATTACCTTTGCTTAATAGATTACGGCCAATGCCACAGACAGGTAATGGCGTGCTCACGCCACATACATATAACGATAATTCCGCCACACAGGATGCTTTATGAAAAAGATGATGATTGCGACTCTGGTTGCTGCAGGCGCGATGCTGGCCGCTACCAGTCAGGCACACGCCGGTGCGACTTTCGATGCGGTTAAAAAGAAAGGTTTTGTGCAATGTGGGATAAGCGATGGTCTGCCGGGTTTCTCTTACGCGGATGAGAGCGGCAAGTTTACCGGGATCGATGTGGATGTCTGCCGTGGCGTGGCTGCTGCAATGTTTGGCGATGACACCAAAGTTAAATACACCCCGCTGACGGCAAAAGAGCGTTTCACCGCGCTACAGTCGGGTGAAGTGGACGTACTCTCTCGTAACACTACCTGGACCTCTTCACGTGATTCCGGCATGGGCATGTCTTTTACCGGCGTAACCTACTATGACGGTATCGGCTTCCTGACCCATAACAAAGCAGGACTGAAGAGCGCTAAAGAGCTCGACGGCGCAACCGTTTGCATCCAGGCCGGTACCGATACCGAACTAAACGTGGCGGACTATTTTAAAGCCAACAAGATGAAGTACACCCCGGTCACCTTTGACCGTTCCGATGAATCCGCCAAAGCGCTGGAATCGGGTCGCTGCGATACCCTCGCGTCTGACCAGTCGCAGCTTTACGCTCTGCGCATAAAGCTCAGCGATCCGGCGGAGTGGATCGTACTGCCAGAGGTCATCTCTAAAGAGCCGCTGGGGCCGGTAGTACGCCGCGGTGACGATGAATGGTTTGCCGTGGTGCGCTGGACGCTGTTTGCAATGCTGAACGCTGAAGAGATGGGTGTGACCTCGAAGAACGTCGATGAAAAAGCCGCTAATCCGGCAACGCCGGATATGGCGCACCTGCTGGGTAAAGAGGGCGATTACGGCAAGGACCTGAAGCTCGACAACAAATGGGCTTACAACATCATCAAAAAAGTCGGCAACTACGCGGAAGTATTCGAGCGCAACGTTGGCTCTGAAAGCCCGCTGAAGATCAAACGTGGCCAGAATAACCTCTGGAACAACGGCGGTATTCAGTACGCGCCGCCGGTACGTTAATGCTGTAGCTGTAACGGGCACTGCACTGGCAGTGCCCAGCCCAAGTTCCGACTGAGGTTTTCCTATGTCCCTGCGCCGCCCAACCGTAAAAGGTGCGTTCTCCTTTTCGAACCCTGCGGTTCGTGCCTGGCTGTTTCAGATACTCGCTGTTGTTGTGGTACTGCTGATTGCGGCTTATCTGATCCATAACACCATCACTAACCTGAGCAATCGCGGTATCACTTCCGGGTTTGCCTTTCTCGACCGTGCTGCAGGCTTCGGCATCGTCCAGCATCTGATTGATTATCAACAGGGCGATACCTATGGCCGCGTATTTCTGGTCGGGCTGCTGAATACTCTGCTGGTATCAGCGCTCTGTATTGTTTTCGCCTCAATTCTCGGATTCTTTCTTGGTCTGGCCCGGCTTTCTGATAACTGGCTGCTGAGAAAAATCTCTACGGTATACATTGAGACGTTTCGTAATATCCCGCCGCTGCTGCAGATCTTCTTCTGGTATTTCGCCGTGCTGCGTAATTTACCTGGCCCGCGCCAGGCAGTTGACGCGTTCGATCTCGTTTTTTTAAGTAACCGTGGGCTGTATATCCCTGCTCCACAGCTGGGTGAGGGGATGGGAGTCTTTCTGGCGGCGGTGCTCATTGCCGTAGGTGTGACCGTTGGGCTTTACCGCTACAACAAAACGCACCAGATGAAAACTGGCCAGCTGCGCCGTACCTGGCCCTGGGCAATCGCTCTGCTGATCGGTCTGCCAGCGCTGGCTCACGCCCTGTATGGTGCGGCGCTGCACTGGGATATTCCGGCCCTGCGCGGCTTCAACTTCCGTGGCGGTATGGCGCTTATCCCGGAACTTGCCGCATTAACTCTGGCGTTATCGGTCTACACATCGGCATTTATCGCCGAAATCATCCGCGCCGGGATTCTTTCTGTCCCGCATGGGCAGCACGAAGCCGCTCGTTCGCTCGCCCTGCCCAACCCGGTGACGCTGCGTCAAGTGATTATTCCGCAGGCAATGCGCGTCATCATTCCGCCGCTGACCAGCCAGTACCTCAATATAGCCAAAAACTCGTCACTGGCTGCGGCCATTGGCTATCCCGATATGGTGTCGCTGTTTGCCGGAACGGTACTTAATCAGACCGGACAGGCGATTGAAACCATCGCCATTACCATGTCGGTCTATCTCATTATCAGCCTGTCAATTTCACTGCTGATGAACATCTATAACCGGCGTATTGCCCTCGTTGAGCGCTAAGGAACCATGATGACAAAAGCTATTCTGTCACCGCCGGTGCGCCAGGCCTCACAGGGGTCGGGTCGTACGCTGCACTGGGTGAAAAAGAACCTCTTTTCCAGCTGGAGCAACTCGCTGCTGACGCTGTTCTGCCTGTGGCTGATGTGGGAGCTGATTCCCCCGCTGCTGAACTGGACAATCTTCCAGGCCAACTGGTTCGGTACCACCCGCGCTGACTGTACGAAGGAAGGTGCCTGCTGGGTGTTTATCCATCAGCGTTTCGGCCAGTTTATGTATGGGCTCTATCCACACGATCAGCGCTGGCGCATCAACCTCGCGCTGATCGTCGGCCTGATTTCCATTGTGCCAATGTTCTGGAACGCGATGCCGCGTCGCGGACGTTACATTGCCTGCTGGGCGGTGATCTATCCGGTTGTGGTCTGGATATTGCTGTATGGCGGCTTTTTCGGGCTGGAGCGGGTAGAAACACGCCAGTGGGGCGGCCTGACGCTGACGCTGATTATCGCCTCAGTGGGTATCGCCGGCGCGCTGCCGCTCGGCATCCTGCTGGCGCTGGGACGACGCTCCACCATGCCGGTGGTACGCATTCTGTCGGTGATCTTTATCGAATTCTGGCGCGGCGTGCCGCTTATTACCGTGTTGTTTATGTCGTCGGTGATGCTGCCGCTGTTCATGGCGGAAGGGACCAGCATTGATAAGCTGATCCGCGCCCTGGTCGGGGTAATTCTGTTTCAGTCCGCTTACGTTGCAGAAGTGGTGCGCGGCGGGTTGCAGGCGCTGCCGAAAGGGCAGTACGAGGCGGCAGAGTCGCTGGCCCTCGGCTACTGGAAAACCCAGGGGCTGGTTATTCTTCCCCAGGCGCTGAAGCTGGTGATCCCGGGCCTGGTGAATACCATCATCGCACTATTCAAAGACACCAGCCTGGTGATCATTATCGGCCTGTTCGATCTCTTCAGCAGCGTACAGCAGGCGACAGTCGATCCCGCATGGCTGGGGATGTCGACCGAAGGCTATGTTTTTGCTGCGCTGGTCTACTGGATCTTCTGCTTCAGTATGTCGCGCTACAGCCAGCATCTTGAAAAACGTTTTAACACCGGGCGTACACCGCATTGAGGGATCCCATGAGCACAATGATAATACAGCCGACCGACGCGATGATTACGCTTGAAGCGGTGAACAAATGGTACGGACAATTTCATGTCCTGAAAGATATCAATCTGAACGTTAAGCAAGGCGAGCGCATCGTTCTCTGCGGCCCTTCGGGTTCAGGAAAATCAACAACGATTCGTTGTATCAATCATCTTGAAGAGCATCAGCAGGGACGCATCGTGGTTGATGGAATCGAGCTGAATGAAGACATCCGTAATATAGAAAAGGTACGGCAGGAAGTGGGCATGGTGTTCCAGCATTTTAACCTGTTCCCTCATCTAACCGTGCTGCAAAACTGCACGCTGGCCCCGATATGGGTACGCAAGATGCCGAAGAAAGAGGCAGAAGCACTGGCGATGCACTACCTGGAACGGGTGCGTATTGCCGAACATGCGCATAAATATCCGGGGCAGATTTCGGGCGGCCAGCAGCAACGTGTGGCGATTGCCCGTTCCCTCTGCATGAAACCCAAAATTATGCTGTTTGACGAGCCGACTTCGGCACTGGATCCGGAGATGGTCAAAGAAGTACTGGATACCATGATTGGCCTGGCTGAATCCGGGATGACCATGCTGTGCGTGACGCATGAGATGGGCTTTGCGCGTACCGTGGCAGACCGCGTTATCTTTATGGACCGCGGTGAAATCGTTGAGCAGGCTCCCCCGCAAGAATTCTTCGCCAACCCGAAATCAGAACGCACCCGCGCGTTCCTCTCGCAGGTTATTCATTAATAAGTCATATGGCCTGGTTAAGCCCTGCTCCGGTGAGCGGGGCTTTTTTATTGGCTTAATACAGTGGTGAATGCAGCGAGTTCAAATGAGAAATCTGTTTACGAGCTAGAGGAAACAGAAAAGACCACGCTTTAATCCTTAATCAGAACGCACCCGCGCATTTCTCTCAAGCTACACGTTAATAAGTAATGCAGTCTGGCAAGACCTTTTTCACATGAGGGGCTTTGTTATTGATTTGATACGGTGGTAAATGCAGCGAGTATAAATGAGAGTTCCGAACTGCAGAGAAACAAAAAAGCCCCATGCTTTCGCATGAGGCTTTTTTGTTTGTTTGATGCCTGGCAGTTCCCTACTCTCGCATGGGGAGACCCCACACTACCATCGGCGCTACGGCGTTTCACTTCTGAGTTCGGCATGGGGTCAGGTGGGACCACCGCGCTACAGCCGCCAGGCAAATTCTTTTCTAACGTGCCGAACTTTAACCTAATAAAGTGGTGCTGATACCCAGAGTCGAACTGGGGACCTCACCCTTACCAAGGGTGCGCTCTACCAACTGAGCCATATCAGCACACTAATTCTTAAAACCTGATGTTTTCAGATTTTTTAATTTGATGCCTGGCAGTTCCCTACTCTCGCATGGGGAGACCCCACACTACCATCGGCGCTACGGCGTTTCACTTCTGAGTTCGGCATGGGGTCAGGTGGGACCACCGCGCTACAGCCGCCAGGCAAATTCTGTTCGCTTACCGCCTCGCGGCCATAAGCTTTAATCCGTCTCAAGCTGAAAATCTCTCAAATCCAACACCAA
>NZ_JMSQ01000002.1 GCF_000696575.1 Siccibacter colletis
TTCTACCCCCCTCTACGAGACTCAAGCCTGCCAGTTTCGGATGCAGTTCCCAGGTTGAGCCCGGGGATTTCACATCCGACTTGACAGACCGCCTGCGTGCGCTTTACGCCCAGTAATTCCGATTAACGCTTGCACCCTCCGTATTACCGCGGCTGCTGGCACGGAGTTAGCCGGTGCTTCTTCTGCGAGTAACGTCAATTGATGAGCGTATTAAACTCACCACCTTCCTCCTCGCTGAAAGTACTTTACAACCCGAAGGCCTTCTTCATACACGCGGCATGGCTGCATCAGGCTTGCGCCCATTGTGCAATATTCCCCACTGCTGCCTCCCGTAGGAGTCTGGACCGTGTCTCAGTTCCAGTGTGGCTGGTCATCCTCTCAGACCAGCTAGGGATCGTCGCCTAGGTGAGCCGTTACCCCA
>NZ_JMSQ01000003.1 GCF_000696575.1 Siccibacter colletis
ATTCGCGGGTATGCAGCAGCAGAAGCGAAGCTGTTGAAGGCGCTCAATTGCACTCAGGGTCAGCGCTATCTTGAAATAGCGGAAGCCGACCAATCGCAGGAGGAATTCCTGTGGGGCTGGCTGGACAGGGTGGAAATCTGATGGACGTCTTCAGCATGCTGCGTGGTAGCGCCGGCACAATATCTCTTAGCAGAACGCAGGCCGCACTTGGTTTCCTGGTGTGCAGCTGCTCAGTAGGCTGGCAGGCCTATCAGGGGACGCTATCGGACGTGATTTTCGGCCTGTACTTCGGCTTCTGCACTGCCGGCTACCTTGGCGCTAAAAAGCTGTCAGGCGATAAGGCGATAAAAGAGCAGCAAATCGACGCGGGTATGAACCCGGGAGAGAAATCATGAGTTTCATTGAAATGCTGATCGCCGGTGCATTCGCTGTGTTCGCAATTGCTGCCGGTGCCTTTGGTATTGGTCACTCAAAGGGGAAGGGGAAAGCCGAACAGGCCGCTACCGAGCGTGAAACCAAAACCAAAATCGAACAGGCTCAGGCTGCTACTGAGCGCCAGACCAAAACCAGCAAAGAGGCCGCTGATGTACAGGAAACCGTTACTCGCATGCCTGGCAGCAGTGTTGATGACGAGCTGCGGGAAAACTGGATCAACAAATAACACGGTTGTTGTTGATACGGCCTGCAATTGGGTGAAGCCGATCTTCGTTACTGAGGCCGATATTCTGACCATGGATGAACGCACCAAGCGATCCATCCTCACCCACAACAAAACGTGGAAAGCTAACTGCGCGACGGAAGCCAAATGAGTGCTTACTCCATCTACAACATCATCTCCGGCGGCTGCATCGCAGCGCTGCTTATGACGTGGCTTTTCTTCTGGATTTACTTGAAGCAGGAGCGACGGCATCGCGACGAAATCAGGAAGCTGCAGCGTGAGGTTGTGATGGAGATAAAGAACGCTCACAAGATGAACTAGCTGGACAACCCCAAGAAGATCCATCCACTACTGCAAAGCATCATCGCCCTGCTGCATGGGGCAGGTCCTCTCCATCCCGATGATTATCGAGTTTAGAGGAATACTGCGTCTCACACGCGCGCACCAATACACAGAACCTTTCAGGATGACCCTTGAGGATACCGGTTTGGCTATCGGTGCCTTCTGTGGGCCGGACTCCTGTGTGACAAGGTTCATCACTAAAAGGTAAATACCGATGCAATTAGTTGAAATAAAGAAGCTCGACCTGGTAACCAACAGTGCCGCCATCTCCGAAGGCGTTGGGCGAGACCATGACACCATCATCAAGCTGGTTGACCGCAACATAAGTGACCTTGAGGAATTCGGAGAGGTCGGATTTGAAATCCGAGCTGGGTACAACAACTCTCGGGTTCGCGTCGCGTTATTAAATGAGCAACAAACCACGCTGCTGATCACCTACATGCGGAACAATGAAGTTGTGCGGGCATTCAAAAAGCGTCTGGTCGCTGAGTTCTTCACTATGCGTGGCGCATTGGCGAAGAAGAAAATGGATCGCAACTCTGCGCGTCTGGAATACAAACCGATGACTGACGCCATCAAGCATGAGCGTGAAGCTCAGGGCAAGCAGATTGCTCCGCATAACTTCAGCAATGAAGCCGACCTGATTAACCGACTGGCGCTGGGCATGACCGCGGCTAAGTTCCGCGTACATCATGAGATCGGGAAGAAAGAGCCGATTCGCGATTACCTCACACCAGAGCAAATCCACTGCATCACCGAGCTACAGCGCGCTAATACCGTGTTCATCAGCATGGGGTGGGATTTCGATCAGAGGAAAGAAGTGCTGCGCGGGATGTTCGAACGCAACCATCGTCAACCGCTTATCGAAGAACAGCACCACCTTGCAGCGTAAAAAAGTTGAGAGCCACTTTCACAACGGCTTTTATCACAATGCCCGTTTTAACAAGCGGGCACGATGATGACTGTCATCATCTCCTCCTGTGTCTACGGTTAGCACTGCTGTGAAGCAGCGCGAAGCTGGAAGTTGAATGGTGTTAATATTTCCTCAAGTGAAATTAGGTATAATGCCGGAGCCATATGGCAAAACCATATAAGGATGCGAAATGAAAAACGGCATTTATAAGGTTATTTTTGACAGTAATGTTAACCGCAATGGTAACTGTGATGGGATTGTTACCGTTCGGGATGATCGCCTTAATGGTGGTGACTATGTTTGCTACTATCAAGGTGTGTTTGATGGCAATAAAATCTCATTGAAGGTCGTAAGGCATAATCCAAACGACACCACTGTTTTTAATGGAGTGGATAACGTTGATTTAGATTTGACGTTAAATGAATTGCCAGGAGGAACAGTGTTTAAAGGGAGCGTGAAAGGACGCCCTGGTTTGGTTATCGCCGGAAGCATGCATTATTTGAGCGATATCATCTAAATATAAGCCGCCTCCGGGCGGTTTTTATTGCCATTACAAAGTTCGCCTGCTGGTTGGTTTGATAATGCCGTAACGCTTTAACACAGCCAATCTGATAACCAGGCATGCGGTTTTGATGACATGATTGATAGATGGTGCATAAGCAATTGCTAAAGAGATTTCTAACTCAGTAACCATATTACCCCCTATAGAAAAGAGCAGGCAAATTCCTGCATCAATAATGGTCTCTATTGCACAGTGAATGGATTGAGTGCCAATGGCAATCACCACTTTCCCAATAGTGAGGGTTAAATCAGAAAGCACTTCCTGCGGAAAATTGGACATATTCTCAAGCAAATAAAGAGGCTTTTAATGTCCGACATCTACAAAATCACCATCACCACCACATCGAAAGAAACCTTCACCGGACTGATGAAGCGCAGCCAGCCTGAAATCGTAAACGGCTTCGTTGCGCTGGCGACCGACACGGGTGAATGGCGGTACTTCCGCCCGGATAGCGTGGAGCAGTTCCACTTTGTGCCGGTTGCAGAGGAGGCATCAGATGGCAGCGTGCAATCTGACGATTCAAGTGAAAGTGAAGTGGTGGCTCCCGTTGTATCTCAGGACGCTGACACTGATGTGTCTGATGATGCGGTCCGAACCTGACTACGAAAAGGTGAGAGCATTCATTGTTAAGCATGGCATCAACCAGAAACTGATGGTGACGCCAGTAGAAGATAAAACGGAGTAACCAATGAGCAAACCGGACTGGGAGGCATTGAAATAGAGACCAGCCCGTATTTGTTGGGGTTTATTGATTAATCCTCTTTAGCAAACTGCTCGTATTCAGGCCAAGCTGCAAAACCTATAGGGCGCTTTGGTTCTTCCGGATTGAGTCTTTTTTTCTTTAAAAGAAGAATGTTTATTTGGCTTACATGTTGCACTAGTTCAACTGGACTCCCATCTTCAAGCTTGCCTATAAACGATATCAATGACGGATCCCAATAACTAATGCCGGTAAAATGAAATTCGACTACGCGACCAAAACTTGCCAATTGCCCACCTACTTCATGGTCTTCATCAAGAGTGCGATGGAAATCATTTATCCAGACGATAAGCCGCCGGTGAAATTCATTTGCAAAATTACCCGTTACAGCAAACTGTCTATCACCTGCATCCTTATGCATTTTGGCCATAACTTCGAGATGCGCCGCTGAATCAAGGTGTGTCAGTGGATTGAAATTATTCATTAAATGATTCCTAAAAGGAAAAAGAATGGCACTCACCGACAAACAAGAAATGTTCTGTCGCGAGTACCTCATCGATTTAAACGCTACACAAGCGGCTATTCGGGCGGGGTACAGCGATAACACCGCCCGTAAGATTGGCAGTGAAAACCTCACAAAACCAGACATTGCGCAACGCATCATTGACCTTAAATCAGAGCGCAACGAAAGGGTAGAGGTAAATGCAGACTACGTACTGCGTCGCTTGGTTGAGATAGATGAAATGGATGTGCTAGACATCCTCAAAGATGACGGCGGCCTGAAGATGATTCACGAATGGCCCAAGGTCTGGCGCACCACGCTGAGCGGTCTGGATATCCTCACCACGGTCACCAACTTTGATGAAACGACCATGGAGAACATCCTCAAGAAGATAAAGTGGCCTGACAAGGTGAAGAACCTTGAGCTGCTAGGCAAGCACATCGATGTGAATGCTTTCAAAGAGACGGTTGACCATAAGTCATCTGACGGAACCATGACGCCGAAGCCAACCGTTATCCAGTTACTCCCTGTTGAGCCGAAAGCATGAGTGAATCCGTTCAACTTCCTATCCCGGCTAAGCTTGCTCCGCTGTTCACTGCTGTAGATAAGCGTTATCGGTGCTCACATGGTGGTCGTGGCAGCGCCAAGACGCGCACATTCGCGTTGATGACCGCCGTAAAGGCTTATCAGTCAATGATGAACGGCGAGAGCGGCGTAATCCTCTGCGCACGTGAGTTCATGAACTCGCTTGAAGAGTCGAGCATGCAGGAGGTGAAGCAGGCAATTCTTTCGGTGCCGTGGCTGGCCGCTAATTTCGACATTGGCGAAAAGTACATCCGGACCATTGATAAAACGGTGACCTATGTATTCGCCGGCCTGCGCCATAACCTCGATAGCATCAAGTCGAAAGCGCGCATCCTGCTTTGCTGGGTTGATGAGGCTGAATCAGTCAGCGAAATAGCCTGGCAGAAGCTGAGCCCGACCGTTCGTGAAGAGGGATCAGAGATTTGGGTGACGTGGAACCCGGAGCGAGACGGTAGCGCCACGGATAAGCGTTTTCGCAAAGAAGCCGGCGACGACTGCATCACCGTTGAGATGAACTATACGGACAACCCGTGGTTCCCTGACGTGCTGGAGGGTGAGCGACAGAACGATCAGAGACGCCTCGACCCGGCAACATACGCATGGGTTTGGGAGGGGGCTTACCTCGAGAACTCCGATAAACAGGTGCTGGCCGGAAAATACCGGATTGCTGATTTCTCGGAAAATCTCTGGAAAGAGGCTGAACGCCTGTTCTTCGGCGCTGACTTTGGTTTCGCAAAAGACCCTAACACGCTGGTGCGCTCTTTCATCCTGCACAACCGGCTGTACATCGAGTACGAGGCATACGGTCAGCAGACAGAGCTCGACCACATGCCAGAGCTATACGACACAATTCCCGGATCGCGTGACTGGCCCATCAAGGCTGACTCCGCGAGGCCCGAGACGATCAGCTACCTCAAGCGGCAGGGATTCAACATCTCGGCTGCCGAAAAATGGCAGGGAAGCGTTGAGGATGGGATCGCGCATCTTCGCGGCTTCGACGAGATTATCATTCACCCTCGATGCAAGAACGTGGCGCGCGAGGCCCGGATGTGGTCGTACAAGACAGACCGCATCACCGGTGAGGTATTGCCTAAGCTCGCCGACGGCTATGAACACTGCTGGGACGGCATTCGCTACGGTCTCGACGGTCACATTAAGCGTAAGGGTCAGGTGGCCGGGATGATGATACCGAAGCGCCTGCAAGGAAGATGACTATGGTCAAATGCAACAAACATGGTATTTGGCTTAACCCTCCAGTGGGATGCTGGAAGTGCTATGAGCATAAAATTAAGCAGTTGAGTAAAAGGGAGACTTTCATATCACCTAAAGCACCATCAATCCCACCGATAAAGCGTTAACGGATAACTCATGAATGACAAATTAACTCTCGCCGTCAATCACGCGCTGAATGACGTCAGGCTTGCCCGTGCGCGTGCTATGGCACTCAACCCCGGAATGGGGCTGGATGCGAAACGTGAGAGCGCATGGTGCGAATACGGCTTCAAAGAAGAGCTTACGTTTCATGACCTGCACAAGCTCTATCGTCGCGGCGGTATTGCTCACGGCGCGGTAAATAAGCTGGTATCGAATTGCTGGAGAACGAACCCTCAAGTAATTGAAGGTGAGCAGTCTGACGACTCGAGAGAGCTTACTGCTTGGGAGAAAGACAGTAATCAGGTATTCACCCATCGCTTCTGGCGTGCATTCGCTGAGGCGGATAAGCGGCGATTGGTTGGCCGCTGGGCTGGCATCCTGCTGCACGTTAAAGACAGCAAAAGATGGGATGAATCAGTTGTTAAAGGCAAGGCGCTTCAGAAGATTTCACCGGTATGGGCCAGCGCACTAAAAGTTGGCAGCCGTGACAATGCCGGCACCATCACAATGTGGCAGTACACCGAGTCACTTTCTGATGGCAGCACGGCGCAACGGAGCATTCACCCTGACCGAGTGCTGATTATTGGCGACATGTCTGATGATGCGATCGGCTTTCTGGAGCCCGGATATAACGCCTGTGTCAGCCTCGAAAAAGTTGAGGGAGGTTCGGGAGAGTCATTCCTTAAGAACGCAGCCAGGCAGCAGAATATCAACTTCGACAAAGAGGTCGATTTCAACAATCTGGCCTCAATGTATGGCGTTACCGTTGATGAGCTTCAGGAGCGCTATAACGAAGCTGCCCGCGAGATTAACCGTGGTAATGACACGCTGCTGATTACACAGGGTGCACAGGTCACGTCGATGGTTAACGCGGTTTCTGACCCGTCACCAACTTATGACGTTAACCTTAAAACATTCAGCGCATCGGTAGACATCCCATCGCGCATTATCGTCGGTAACCAGTCTGGCGAACGCGCCAGCACTGAAGACCAGATTTATTTCAACGGGCGCTGCCAGTCACGCCGCGGCGACCTGTCGTTCGATGCTGAGGACATGGTCGATAAACTCACATATCTGCAGATCATTAAGCCTGTGGCTAAGTTCAGCATCGTGTGGGATGAGCTTAACGAGCAGTCACCATCTGACAAGCTGGATAGTGCGGTGAAGATGAGCAATATCAACCAGACATCTTTAGCCTCTGGTGAGCAGGTGTTTACGGTCGATGAAATCCGCGTGGCCGCAGGTTACGAGCCAGGCGGGGGCGAGCCATTACCGGAGAGTGAGGAAGATGGCGAAACTGAAGAAGAAGCCGAAACCAGCAATACTTCCGACCAATAAGCTAGACCCGACCGGCGTTGACAGGCTGGAGCGCGGGGCTATGCGTGATTACGCGAAACGCCTGAAGCAGGTCAGCGCCCGATACATTGAACTGCTAAACCGCATCCCGGCGGAGCCTGTAGTAAACCAACGATACACCTTCCAGCTAGACCCGACCATGCTGTCGATGCTCTTGCAGAACGGCGATTCTATCGTGGATGAAATCCTGTTGCGGGGAGGCGAGTTCAACCCATGGCTGTTTCAGGACTACGTTTCGCCATCGTATCAGCGTGGCACGGCGCAGGAGTTTGCCAATCTTTCTCAGCAATCCCCTGCATACGAAGCCGACCGCGGCAGCGTGCAGGAAATACTTCTAAGCGACGCCTATCAAAGCCGGTTAATTCTGGTGAGAGCTCGCACCTTTGAAGATATGAAAGGGCTGGCTGCAGATGTGAAGCAGGATCTGGCGCGAATCCTGACAGATGGCATGGGTCGAGGACAGAATCCGAAAGAAATAGCCAGGCGACTGCGCGACCAGATAGGAATCGAGCAGGGTCGAGCTAACCGTATAGCCAGAACGGAAATAACCACCGCACTACGGCGTGCAAGATGGGATGAGCACGACTCAGCCAAAGAAGATTTGGGCCTGAATGTCATGCTGCTTCACCTGTCTGCCCTTAGCGCCACAACGCGTCAGGCGCATGCTCTACGCCATGGCAAGCTCTACACCTCGGAAGAGGTGCGCGACTGGTACAGCATCAACGGCAACTCTATCAACTGCAAATGCTCTCAAGTCACCGTGCTGGTAGATGAGAAGGGCGTGCCGCTCAATTCCTCAATAATCGATATCGCCAAAAAAGAGTTTGCCCAGACATGGGGGAAACGCATGGCAACCAACAAATCACATCACTGCTGCGACCATAAGCACGCGGCTTAATCGAGAGATAACCATGACTATGCAGGTTAACGTCACCACGAGGGTGAACAGTCAGGCTATTCGCCGTGAGACGTATAACGGCCGGCCGCATTTGGTTCTGCCGAGCTACACGCTGCCGGCCAACGTTGTGATGAACGGCGGTCTTTATCCGGAATCGGAAATCAACGCCCACTATCAGGGGTTGGAAGGCACGCTGGCCCCGCTCGGCCATCCGACTGTAGACGGAAAGTTTGTCTCCGCTTTCTCCCCGGAGGGCATCAACGCCGGACACATTGGCGCATGGAACCGCAACGTTAAGAAATCAGGAAACCGCGTTTATGCAGAGAAGTGGGTTGATACCACCGTAGCGAACCAGAGCGAAGGGGGGCGTGAACTACTTGAGCGTGTGGCCGCCATTGAGCGCGGTGAGGACGTTCCGCCGATTCATACCAGTGTAGCCGTGTTCCTTGACCAACTTGAAGCCACCGCGGATCAGCGGGCGCAAGGCATCGAGTGGGTTGCCAAAATCAACGCAATGGACCATGACGCCATCCTGCTGCATGAAGTCGGAGCTGCACAGCCTGAGCAGGGCGTCGGCCTGATGGTTAACGCTGATCAGGCTAAAACGCTACAGGTTAATTCCGGTGCGCTGATTGGTGAGTCTTACCGCGAACGTGAGCGTCGTCTTGAGCAAGCTGCCCGAGACAAGTTTGCAACCGGCCCGGACGATTACGCGTGGATTGCTGACTTCACCGATTCACAGGCGATCGTCATCCGTAACGGCGGTGATGCACAGGTTTACGGCTACAGCACCGAAGGCGGCAAGATCACTTTCGAAGATACCGGCGCAAAAGTAGCGCGGCAGGAGTCGTGGGTCGCCATCGCAGCCAACAAAATCAAATCACTTTTCACTCCGCAGGAAGCTCCTGCAACAAACCATAAAACGGAGGGCGACATGCCTTTAACCAAAGAAGAACTGGAACAAATCGGCAGCATGGTTAGCGAGGCTGTGGCGACCAATACCGAGAAGGCAATTAAGCCGCTCTCTGACAAGGTTGATGCACTGCAGGCCAATCAGGACAAGTTGTCTGAAACCCTGACCGCTAACTCCCGCGCTGAAGAACAAACAAAACGCGATGCAGTTGCCGCAGTACACGGTGAAATCGTGGCAAACGCACTGTCAGGTGAAGCTCTTGACGCGATGTTTAAATCCCTCGGCGAAGCCGCCCCGCTGGGCACTAACTCCGCCAAAACTCACCCTGTGACCGGCGCACCAGATCCGGCCGCTTACTTCGGAGGTGCTGCATAATGCCACGCTATCGCCGCGTTAATATCGACGGTCAGTCACTATACAAGACTGAAACCCGCGCCACCGCCTCAGACCTGCTGCCGGGTACTGCCGCTGTCATCAACGACGACAACGAGTTCGCTCAGGCTACTGCGCTGGCTGGTCGCCTCTATATCATCGACGTTGCTTACCATCAGGGTCTGAAAATCACCGAGGCGGTTCCTGCCGGCGATTCCGCCGTCGGCAACTACGTCGAAGAAGGGCGTGAACTTGCGCTGCTTTGCGTGCCGGGAACCTATGCCAAAGATGACCCCATCAAGCTTGGCACAAACGGTCAGTTTACCAAAGCTACTGCAGACACCGATTCGGTGATCGGCTACAGCCAGGACGATGCGACCATCGCGGCCAGTAATACCGATTTCATCCGCGTGCGTATGCGTGTCGGCACCGTTGCCGCAGCTGCTGGCGCTTAATCAGGAGAATAAGAATGTATTTTACCGCTGAAACACTGGCTGCTAACAGCCGACTGCGCGGACACTGGAATGAGCTGTGGGCGAACCGTGACATCTTCAATGCTCAGCACGACATGATGGTCAACGCGTTCCGCACGCGCATGACGCATGAAATGCTGGCAGCGAATGCCATCGGCGGCTTCACCCGCGAATTCTGGGCTGAGATTGACCGCCAGATTATCCAGATGCGCGATCAGGAAATTGGCATGGAAATCGTCAATGACCTGATGGGAGTTCAGACAGTTCTTCCGATCGGCAAAACCGCCAAGCTCTACAACGTGTCTGGCGATATCGCTGATGATGTATCTGTCAGCATTGACGGTCAGGCACCGTACTCCTTCGACCATGCCGAATTCGGTTCAGATGGTGATCCGATTCCGGTATTCACTGCCGGTTACGGAGTTAACTGGCGTCATGCTGCAGGTCTGAGCACGGTAGGCATCGATCTGGCGCTGGAGTCGCAGTCCGCGAAGATGCGCAAATTCCATAAGAAGCGCGTTAACTTCTACCTGAATGGTGACTCAAGCATCGTGGTTGATGGTCTGCCGGCTCAGGGCATGAAGAACCACCGCAACACGCAGAAAATCAACCTCGGTAGCGGTGCCGGCGGAGCTAACATCAACCTCACCACTGCAACCCCGGCACAGTTGCTGGCGTTCTTCGGCCCGACCGGCCCGTTTGGCCTGACAGCCCGCACTAACAAGGTAACTGCTTACGACAAGCTTTGGGTGAGCCCAGAATTATGGGCCAACATGGCGAAGCCGTATCTGGTGGATATTAACACCGGAACCAATGCGCTGCTTAGCGGCACAGTTTTGGATGCGATCAGCAAGTTTATCCCGGCTAAATCTATTCAGATGACCTACGCGCTGTCAGGAAATGAATTCCTTGCGTATGAGCGTCGTCAGGATGTGATTTCCCCGCTGGTAGGTATGGCTGTCGGTGTCGTGCCACTGCCGCGCCCTATGCCGCAGAGCAATTACAACTTCCAGATCATGTCTGCTGAAGGTCTGCAGATTAAGAAGGACGGCGAAGGCCTGTCCGGCGTGTTGTACGGCGCAAACCTGGCATAAGGAAACATCATGGCTGAGAAATACGAAGTAATTAAGCCGTGGCACGGCGTAGCAAAGGGTGATGTGGTTCAACTGGAGACTGTTCACCCGGCGCTAAAATCTCACGTCCGCAAGCTCTCGGACAAAGCATCAGCTGAACTGGTGCCGGCCACTCCGGATGCTGGCACAGACAAGCAAGCGCGCAAAGCTGCGATCGTCAAACGCCTGGATGAACTCGGCATTGAGTACAAAGGCAATCTCGGCGTTGACAAGCTGGCAGAGCTTTTGCCACAGGGCGAGTTAGAGAAGCTTTTCCCCGCTGAATAACGGCCGCCGCTAAGGCGGTTTTTTTATGCCCCGCTCCGGCGGGGTTATTTTCATGGAGTCGATGATGGTAAATCTTGAACAGGCGAAGGAATACCTGACCACTCAGGGAATTACCATTCCCGATTTTGTTCTTCAGGCTCTCGTAGATCACGCCAACAGCATTCAGGAATGTCTTGATGCGAATTATCCGGCATCGACCGCGCTGCTGATTCAGCTTTATTTATTGGCTCTTATGGGCCTCGGGCAGGGTGATAAGTACATCTCCAGCCAGACAGCTCCAAGCGGTGCGTCTCGCTCATTCCGATACCAGTCTTTCACCGATCGATGGAAATCCTCAGTGAACCTGTTGCGCGGCCTGGATAAGTATGGCTGTGCTACCTCGCTGATCCCTGCAGACCCGACAGCAACGCCGGCTTTTGCTGGTATCTGGATCGGGAAGGGTGGATGCATGTGCGGAGATAAATGATGTCATGGATATCAGTAGCCATCCGACTGCCTCGTTCATTCACCCGCGTATGGGTGATGACCGACAGTGGTCGTGAAACTACCGGCTACGTTAAATCGGACGGCGAGTGGCATATCAACTGTGAGCGCATTAGGGCGACTGGCGCGATGGTGATCCGCTGGAAGGAGGGCTGATGTCGGCAACAGCAAACTGGTCATACACCGCCATTGCCACTATCTGGCGCAAGCTGGAAGGCACTGACGAATACGGAGATCCGCTGGGATATGCCGAACCTGAGCAAATCCTCTGTGATTACGAAGGCGGCCTGTCGAAGAGAGTCGGAAGCCTGGGAGCTGAAATTGTCGTGAAAAACACCGTCTGGACGGAGTTCTCTCTGGCAGATGCCGGTGATTATTTGCTGATTGGCGCATCGACAGAGGTTGACCCTGTTGTGGCAGGCGCTGATGAAGTGCGGCAGGTAATTCGCTATGCAGATACGTTCGACCGACTGACGGATGACTATGCCATCCTGACCGGAGTCTGATATGGCCGGCAAAGTTAGAGGAATCACCCAGGCGAAAGCAAACCTCGACAGGCTCATCAATGACGTGCAGGGGCGCAAGGTTGTCCGGGCTATTCAGTCAGCACTAATCATCGGTAGCTCACAAGCTGCGCTTTATACGCCAATCGACACGTCCACGCTGTTGAATAGCCAATACCGCGAGCTGGAAGTTAACGGAACGAAAGTTACTGGCAGAGTGGGGTACTCTGCGAATTACGCTGTTTATGTCCACGACCCTAACGTGCCTCAGACATTCCGCCGCTCTACAGCTCAGAAAGAGTTCCTGACTAAAGGCTTCGAAGACACAAAAGACGCAATTGACCGCGTAATGAAAAAGGAGATGTCGTTGTGACCCCTCCAATGCATCAACGAGTGAAAAACCTGATTGTCGCAGCCGGTTTAACGCAGGGATACACCGTTCAGGCCCTTACCTGGACTGACTCAGGAAAACTGACCGACCGCTTCATCGTTTTCCGGCCAAACGGCGGCACAGCAGTAGACAGGGATATCGGCTCTGACCATTACGTACTTGTCGATCTGATTTCAGGAAAGGCTACTGGCGAATACGCAAATTCAGAGGCGGATGCACAAGCCATCATCGACTACGTGCAACAAAACCCCATCACCGACCCCTGCGTCGGGCAAATCACCAACATGGGCGGCATACCATCCCCGGTTTTAACGACTGAAGGGCGTATGGTCTGGCGTCTGCAATTTGCCTGTTTTTACGGCGAAAGTTAAAAACCAAAGAGGAATTACCCATGGCAGCAAATTGCCCAACAGACAACACAAAGTTGTTTGGCCGCGCCATTGTGCTCGAAGTAGCTGATGGATGTGCAGATACAGTACCGCAGGAATCCGAGTGGAAGGCGCTTGCCGCTGGAACATCAAAAACCTTTGATCTCAGCCCAAACTCAGTCACATCCGAGGCGGATGATTCAAAAGGCTACGTAGAAAGCATTGTTACCAATGCCGATTTGACGATCTCGTTTGAAGGCGAGGTACGGCAAAACGATCGGCTCGACCAATACGGCGTTTACCGACTGCTGAAGTACTTCAATACTGAAATCCAGGCTGCTCGCCAGCCAACTATTTGGGTGCGAATGGAGTTTGGTGCTGTCACCTTGCAGGGCTATATGGTCATCAACGCCTTTAGTATTGATGGTGGCAGTAATGACATTGTCACTTTTAGTACTGAATTCAAAGTTGCTGACGCCAGCACTTTCCAGATTGAAGACACTGATGAAACTGTGCCCACTACCGGTGTAACAGTTACACCGGCAACAACCTCAATCGCAGTAGGTGCAACTCGTCAATTAACTGGCGCGGTACAACCTGTTGATGCGAGCGACAAAACCGGCACCTGGACAACTTCAGACAATACAAAAGCAACAGTTAGCCCCACTGGACTTGTGACTGGTGTTGCTGCTGGCACCGCAACAATCACCTTCACATCGACTGACGGCGGCTTTACTGCCACCTGCTCGGTAACAGTTACCTCAGCGTGACCATTACAAAGGGCGGTTACGGTCGCCCTTGATAATGTTGTTACGGTCGCCCTTGATAATGTTTATGGAGGAGCCATGACACCACTAAAAGAGATTGGCGAGTGTCTTATTACGGTCGATGGAGAAGATTATTTCTTCCGCCCATCTTTCGCCAATATGACGAAAATAGGCGAACCTGATGAGATTGTTCAGGCTTTTTACGACCTGCACAACGATGAGGTTGGCGGACTCATCAATCGCGCTATAAGCGCATATGGCTGCATTCCTGATTGGCTGGTTGCCCACATTAGAAAAGCCGATTACGGCCGGCGTGCATTTATAGCGGCGGTAGTGGTGATGAATGCCTGTTGCGATCGTGATGCGGAGGCACTGACTGGTGTATTCCAGCCCGCTAAAGGCAACGGGCGCACCTTTAAAATACGCAAGGGTGCTTTGCCTGATTCAGCCATCCTGCTCATTGCTCAGTCACTGATAGCTCACGGAGTGATTGGTAAAGCGAAGGTCAGGCGCCTGCAGCGTCACGAGAAAAACGGAACGAGCACTGAGTTCCGAGCTGTCGACTACATCATTGCTGCACAGACCCACTTCAGCATGAGCCAGAAAGAGGCCAGTAACCTCACAATGACCAACTTCCAGATGCTGCTTAGCGCCAAATATCCGGAGCAGAAAGGCTTTACTCGCGAAGAGTATGAACAGGTTGCTGATGATTATCTGGCGAAGAAAGCTAAGCGTCTGACGAAGACAGCCTAGTCCACTCAGGCAGGATTTTTGATTGCATTCCTTAGAATAGTGGCAGGGGTTGCGGTATCTGATTTAGGTGTTAGGATGTTTCTGATTGCAATCAATGGAAACATACAATGAAAAAGGTATTTGCTTTAGTTCTTGGGGCGTTGCTGTTGTCTGGCTGTACAGTTCGAGTTGCCGACATGACTGTTGGTAGTACAAAAAACTATAACCTTAACGCAGCCAAGTTCGAAAAAGGTCAGCGTGTCACTGGTGAAGACAAAGCGCCGATCGTGATTTTCCCGTTAGGCATTCCTAGCGTTAAAACCGCAATGGACCGCGCTATTGAGAAAGATAAGTGCGCGGTTGGTTTAAGTGATGTAGTGATTTATCAACTAAACCATGCCTTCCTGTTCGGCACCTACGGATTCCGTGTTGAGGGGACACAAATCATCGACAAGTCTCAGATGGGTTGTGAGACACGATAATCAAAATGAGCAATGACAGGCCACCTTCGGGTGGCTTCTTTGTATTAGTGTGTGCGCAACTCCTCGCAACATTCCACCTCATCAGTTGATAAGTGATCGGTTCCTGATAGGATGTTTCTTAGCTATCAACATGAGATGGAATAATAAATGAACAAAAAATGGTTGGCGTTTGGGGTCGCTATTTTGGCTGCTTGTGGCATAGGATCCGTTTACTTGGTATCTCCTTCGGATGCCCAGGGAGCGGCGATGATCGATGCGTGTAGTAATTTAGTAAAAAGCCAAATGAAATCACCATCATCATACAGAATGATCGATTCAATTTTTGATATTAAGGTCGTCAATAAAGATGACCTTCCTGCAAAACTGGATGCAATCAATTCTGACGCGATCAGGCAGGGTGTTGAAAAAGGGTACTTCAGTATTAGTGAAGGAAAGGCTTTTGTTGAATTCGAATCCCAAAATTCATTTGGCGTAATGCTTAAGGGTAGCGCTCAATGTAACTTCAACCTTTACGACACTTCATGGGCTTCTTTCGAGTCTGCCACGGTTGGCGGCCGACAGGCATCTATGGCAGACCTGATTATTGTTTCATCGCAACATAAAGTTGACGACACCTTCAAATCAAAATTCAAATACCTTAAGTACAAGATATTTAAAACCATCTGAAAACTCTTCAGTAAATAGAACCCGCTTTAAGCGGGTTTTTTCATGCCCGGAGACTAAGAAATGGCAGGCGATAAGCAATTAGGCAGCATTGTTTACCAGGTTGAGATGGATGTTGCCGATCTGATTGCTGGTCAGCAAAAAGTTAACCAACGCCTTGACCAGATGGATAGCAGTTTCAGTAAATCATCGCAATCAGCTGGGCGTTTTGAAGGGGCATTAAATAAAGTTGGCCTGGCGATAGGTGCAGCATTCACGCTCGAAACCGCAAAACGACTTATTACCATCGGCGACGAGATGAACACCTTGCAGGCTCGAGTTACGCGGTTAAGCCCAAGCATCGATGTTGCCAGAGAGACAATGAAATCATTGTCGGCAATTGCATCACAAACAGGAAGCAGCCTGGCGGATACCGAGCGCCTTTGGGAGTCGATGACTTCAGCTCTCAAAGAAGCTGGAGCTACTAATTCTCAGATTCTGTCCCTGACATCAACACTCCAGAAAATTGGCACCATAGGCGGTTCATCAGCAGAAGAGATGTCAAACGCTCTTCGTCAGTTTGGGCAGTCTATCGCTGGCGGAACTGTGCGTGCCGAGGAATTCAATTCCATCCTTGAGCAAATGCCAGAGTTGGCTCGTCAGATCGCGGCGGGGTTAGGAATCTCTATTGGAGAACTTCGCAAGAGGATGCTTGATGGCAAGCTAACAGCCACCGACGCATTGAATGCCATTCAAAGCAGATCGGAATCTGTCAACGAAGAGTTTGACAAGATGCCGGTTAGTATCGACAGGGCTAAAAATAGTCTGGACGTTGCTTTCCGTAATGCCATTAGTGATTTGAATCAGGCGATAGGTTTGACCTCAACACTTGCCGGGCAGATGCAAAGTGTTGCCGATAACCTTAACTTCTATAACAACAATGCTGGCGACGCCTCAAGGATGCCAAAACTTATTGAGTTGCAGAAGAAATACAATGACGAGCTAAAAGAAGGGCGTAAGTGGTATGACTTCAGCGAGAAAGATTGGGCTATTAGGCGTGGACAGGCAGCATTTGAGCTAAAAAGAGTTGAGCAGGAAATAGCCAGCATTCGCGCAAAGTCGTCGCAGGATGCAAAAAACAACAGCGGATTTAAATCAGCCGCAACAAAGGGTGACGATGCCGCCACCCAAAAGCTGGTCAAGAACTCTGAGAGAAGGCTTGCTTTGTCAAAGCTTGAAGGTGAGGCTCGCGCCCGTCTTCAGGCGCAATATGACGCCGCTGATGCAGGGGTGACTGACCAGAAGAGAGTTAAAGCTATTGAAGATCAGTACGCAGCAACTTACCGCAATACTGAGGCTCAGAAAGAGAACAACAGGGAAGGGAAGACTTCTGCAAGTCAGGCAGAGGCCATCGCTCAGAAACTTGAGAACCTCAAAGAGCAGTCAGAGCTTGCTGCAGACTCAACAAGCAAGTTAAGTCGCGAGCAAGCCATCCTCAATGCCCAGCAATCTCTTGGTAAGTCGGCAACACAGGCTCAGATAGATCTTGCCGGCCAGTACGCTGCGAAGAAGTGGGACACTGCTAACGCCATCAAAGCTCAGGCAGCCGCAGAGAAGCTACTTCCGGAAGCGAGAGAGAACGCCAGTTATAAGCAGGATGTTCAGGATCTCAACACAGCCCTGTCAGCAAAGAAAATCAGTCAGGAGCAGTACAACAAAACCTCTGAGAGAATTGAGGCTGAGCATCAAGCTAACCTCGCGAAGATTAGAGCGCAGGAGGCAGTGACGCCGCAACAGGATGCGGCAGGCAGTGTTGATCCTGTCCAGCAGTTGGCTAATGAGAATGCCAGAAAACTGTCTCTGATTCAGTCTTTTGATCAGCAAGGATTAATTTCACACCAGAACGCACTGGCCTTACGCGCCGCTGCAGACAGGCAGTACGAGCAAGAGCGCATATCAGCCATGTGGGAGATATGGCGCAACCAGAGCGCAGGAAATGAAGCGGCAGCCGCAGCATTTGATGCCTTTGCTGGTAACGCCTCTAATGCCCTTACTGGCATTATCACGGGCAGCATGACCGCTCAGGATGCGCTTCGGTCTATCGGTAGCACTGTGCTTAACAGCCTGGTTAACACTTTCGTTCAGATGGGTGTTGAATGGGCTAAGTCTGCGATCATGGGTGCTGCAACTCAGCAATCAGCAATCGCGGCTACTACCGCGGTGCAGACGGCAGCAGTTGCGACACAGACGGCGGTGAGTACCGCTGCTGCTGCGACTACTGCCGCTGCGTGGACTCCTGCTGCAATTCTTTCTTCCATTGCATCTATGGGCACTGCGGCCGCAATAGGTATTGGTGCAGTAGCTGGCATCATTGGAATGAGCTTGCTGGGTAAACGCAAGAATGGCGGTCCGGTATCTGCCGGGGGCATGTATCAGGTAGGTGAAAGCGGACTTCCCGAGATTTACCGGGCCAGCACCGGTAAGCAGTACATGATACCAGGTGACAATGGCAGGGTAATCAGCAACAAGGACATGCAGGGCGGAGGAACCAGCGTGAGCATCATCATCGAGAATTATTCTTCCAATGCTGGCGTCCAGGATTATCAGGCTGAAAAAGGCCCAAGCGGCGAAGATATTATTCGAGTCGTGGTGGCCGATCTTCAGCAAGGGGGCCAAATCAGCCAGAACATTTCCTCTTATCACAACGCACCACGCCGGGCGAGGGGTTAAGCATGTCTATTCCATATCCCGACTGGCTTCCGCTGGCTCAGAAAGGTAAAACGCCTGCCATGGACACAGGATTCAGGACCGATACTCCTCAAGTTGGGGCGCCAATCTTCCAGAAATTAACTGATGATCTGAAAACATCGTTCTCTCTGACATGGATATTCACCCGGGCGGAGCACAGAGCATTCATGCAATGGATTCGCAGCCCTGATTATCTGGATAACGGGAATCAATGGTTCACAATGCCGTTAGGAACTGGTGCCGGCGACACTGGTGTGGAGGTGCAGGAGATGCATTTCACCTCCTACCCGACGTGGAGTCAGAGCGGATCCGTTTTCACGTGGACCGGTGACGTGGTATGCCGTCAGCTGCAAAATTCAGATGATGAATTCGACGATATTATCATTGAGCTTCCTCCGCCGTGGGCTTCCTGGCTCGACATCGTTGTCACGGGATATCCTGATGACCGAGATCCAGAATCACTACCGAGGGCGTAATTATGTCAACACTGCGTGAAATCAGAGCTCAGCGACCAAACCGCATCCAGTACGAAACAGTCACTTTCTATCACCCTTCTTTCGGTTACGTTCGAATCGTCAACAATCAGGTTTTCCCCAAAACACTTGCCGGCAATCAATATCTGGCGTGCCGGTTTGAGCTAACCGAAAGCCAGCAAAGCTCAACTCCTGTTATAGACAGCACGCTTAAGTTCAGTCGCCTTGCGCAAGACTTTAAGGTGAAGCTGAAGCTATGGAAGGGTGCAGGGCGCATCACGCCAATTACGGCGACGTATGCACTGTATGACGCGGATATGAGCACGTTGCTGCGTAGTTGGGTGCTTTACGTGAACGACTGCAATATGGACGCGGCAGACGTCACTGTTTCGCTGTCGATGACTAACCCGATCAACAAAAACGTGGGGCTGCTTTATGACCCGGCTGAATGGACAGGCCTCATTAACGGCTGAAGATTTTGCAAGCCTGATGATAGATGTTCCCTGGGTCAACAGGGCATGCACATTCAAGGCCTGTGACTGTTGGGGTCTTGTGGTTCTCTATTATCGCCATGTTCTCGGAAAAGAGCTGCACACGCTGCCTGGCTACGAATCGGGTTCTGACTTCTTCACCTGTCATAGCGATGAGGTAGTGTTCTGGAAGCGCAGCGAGATGCCAGAAGAAAATGGAATTTTCATCGGGTACACCGGAAATTCGCCGGCTCATATCGGCCTGATAGTGAACGGCAGGGCGTTGCACAGTCGCGGTGAAAATGGCGCAGTAAGAAGCGACAGACTGCAGGCTATAGAGAAAGTTTTTACACGCGTGGAGTATATGACATATGCCAGTAATTGAGCTTCA
The DNA here is from genome assembly GCF_000696575.1 of Siccibacter colletis. GTDB lineage: Bacteria > Pseudomonadota > Gammaproteobacteria > Enterobacterales > Enterobacteriaceae > Siccibacter > Siccibacter colletis. The sequence continues at coordinate 19,499 of NZ_JMSQ01000003.1, forward strand.
GCGCGTGCCTGGAACGCCGAAAGAACGCCATTCTGTACCGCATGGAATGCTTCTCTCTGAGTGGCTACTAAGCGCAGATATTCATGAAGACGTTGTTGTGGTGCTGAACGGCAGGGAAATGCGACCAGATGATGAGTTGACAATCAGTCTGCTCGAATCAGATCGCGTTCAGGTGTTCGATCAGCCGAAAAGCGTTATCGGCGACGTCCTGAGCCCTGTGTTTAAACTGGTATCGAAAGTATTCTCGTTTCTGGCGCCTCAGCCGGCTCTGTCATCAGCTGACACGAACGCAAAAGAGTCGCCAAATAACAAACTCACCGGTCAGACTAACATTGCCAGAACATACCAGGCGCGTCCCGATGTTTACGGTCAGGTTCGCTCTTACCCTGACCTTATAGCGCCATCAATTTTCGAATTTTCAGGTAACGTTAAGTACGTAACTGAATGGATGAACTTCGGCATTGGCAAATATTCGGTAACTAACGTCAGGTATTCCGAATCATCACTCGGAACGCTGGCCGGTGCCAGTTATGAGATCTACCAGCCAGGGCAGGTCATTCCAACAATGCTGGAAGGGTTCGAGTTTGATGATGTAGACGGACAGGAACTGCCGGGGCCAAACCAGAGCGGGAGTGTTCCGGTTGTCTCTGCTTCTGCAACAAATGTGGTATCCGGTACATATTCTGGCGGTCAGGTTGCGATGAAGATACGCAAGCAGACAAGCTTCGACTACTTCCTGAATATCGCAAAGCCGAGAGGTGTCACGTTTGTAATCAATGTAACGTACAACACCGCAAGCGGACCTGTGACGAAAGACATCACTCTTTCTGCAGACCTGTTTAATGCTACAGAAACCAATGATGGCGCGGTAACCAACCCCACATATTTTTATAACTTCTTTTTCCGATCGCTGAGTGGTGCGGATGCCTCGACTACCCCGTCTAATGCAACCGTCAACACGACGAAGTTTATTCTGAATGACAATCAGACGGTCACGATGGGGCCGTTCTTCTCACCGGTAGAGGGTGATCAGCTGTGGTTTCATTTCCAGGCTCAGCAGGCTGATGATGTGACGGCATCTTATTCAGTAACGCTATGGAAAGTTGATGATAACAACGTTCAGATACCGGGAACTACACAGTCATTTAATGGATCAGTCAGCAATAACTCCGGCGGAAGCGATTTCAGATACAGTACCGTTAAATTCACACCATCTGCAGGGCTTGGGCGTTACGCTGTACAGTTGCGCAGAACTGATAACTGGGCTGACTACAATATTCTTCAGCTTTCAGAAATTCATTCTGTTCGTGTCAGGCAGAATGTGGTTCACCCTGATGACACCCTGGTGAGGGTTACAGTGCGTGCGACTGAGCAGGCAACGGGTGTGCGTGAGCGTAAATACAACGCTCTCATTACCAGACATACGATCAGCTATAACATGGCGGACGGCACTGTAGATTATGGCCTCAGGCCATCTCGTTCATTTGCTGACGCAGTAGCTCATACGTGGCTGGTTATCGGCAAGCAGCCGGTCAGCAGTATCGACCTTTACGGGCTTTACCAGATAGCCGCAAGCATCCCGGACGCCCGCCTGGCGCAGTTCGATTACACCTTTGACGATGAGGATATCTCTCTCGGCAACAGGGTGGAAACCATCTGCAACGCTGCACGTGTAATCGCATACTGGGAAGATGGCGTTCTGTGCTTCGTTCGTGACCAGAAAGAGGCTTACCCGGCGACAATATTCAACCGAAACAACACTGCTGCGGAAGAGTATAAGCTCACATGGGAAATGACCCTACCCGGTGGATTTGATGGCGTTGAGGTGGAATACGTTAGTCCGGTTACGAATAAAAAAACCTATATTCGGTACCGAGTAACGAGCAGCGGGATAGTAGAGCAGGCTGCTCAGAACCCAAACAAGATTACGCTGCACGGCTGCAGGGATGAATATCAGGCCCGTGACAGGGCTTTGCTTGAGGCGCGAAAGCTAATCTACTCGCGAGGCAGGATGACGTGCAAGACGTTGGCAGACGGTCAATACGTCAGCGTAGGTGACATGGTTCAGGTTCCCGACACTTACGACACTAACCAGCAGTCAGGTTACATCGTGAGACGGTCAGGAAATAACTTTGATACCAGCGAAGCCATAACCTTTTCAGGAACAATGTATGTCACTGTGACGGACAATCTTGGCGTACCTACGGCGCGATATATGGCAACAGAGAGAGGAGACACTCGCTTCGGCTTTACCGCTGCAATCCCTGATATCCCTCTCAATATCTGGGACGGGCATGACGTTCAGTCACCGTCTCGTTATGTGATCGCGACAGAAGAGGAGCACGACGCAACCTTGTGGCGCGTAGAAGAGAAGAAGCCTAACGCAGATTCTACAACCTCTTTCACTCTGACAGAGTACAGCGATCTGATTTATCAGTAATCACCTCCATCATTCATCACAACCCGGACAACGCGCCGGGTTTTTTATTGGAATAAATATGGCCACGCAACCAACTAATCTCCCGGTACCAAGCGAATCACCGCGCGATCTGAAGTTTAATGCAGGTAAAATTGACGAGTTTGTTACCTCTCTTGTTAATGCCTATACTGACCGTTTTGGCAATGAGCATTACACCATCGAAGGTCTGCGCTGGCTGGCTCAACAGGCGATTGCTCAGTACGGATGGATTCCTTTCGGTACGTTCCAGGATGGAGCAACACTTACTCTGCCAAACCAGATCTTGAAAGACGAGACGGATGGAAATTACTACCGTTGGGATGGTTCTTTTCTGCCATCCGGGAAAGTGGTTCCTGATAACTCTACGCCGGCATCTACCGGTGGGGTTGGGGTTGGAGCATGGATAAGCGTTGGCGACTCATCGCTAAAAGCAATGCTTGCCTCAAGTCAGGGTGCAAGCATGATCGGCACCTCCTCAGGAGTAAATCTTCAGGTTGAAATTGACAAGCTTAAATCTTCTTCTTATATCAGCCCAGAAATGTACATGTCTGGAAGCGAAACCGATCATACCTCGGCGTTTAAACAGGCGCTAACCGCTGCTAAAGATCTGAATAAAAAGTTCATTGCCACCGGTTCATATGTTTTGTCAGCGAGCAACTCAGATCCCATAAGGATTGAGGTTGATGCTGATATGAGTCAGGCTACGGTTACCTGCTCCACATATCAGGCTGGCGACGTTTGGTTATTAAGTAATACTTTGTTCGAAATTCCACAAGCTGAAGTTGATGTTACAAGTAAGTTTTCCAACTCTACGTATCAAAAAGGCCAGACAAGCTTCCCGGTTACTGGCTTGCAAGGCACCATCATCCTGGATTCAACTGACGTTGTAATGGTAAGGAATAATGGCGGAGCTTTATCGAATCAGCTGAAATCTGAAGTTCATGAAATTGACCCTGATGGAACTCTGCGGTATCGAAACTATTACAGCTACAGTGATCGCCCGGTTGTGAAGTACAAGCCATTTACTAACATTTTAGATTTTAAAATGCCGAGGATAATACTTGATGGGGCAAGATTGAACAATATTGTGCTGTGCTCTCGGAATAATACGGTCATAACCGGATCCAGCATCGATATCAACAACAACGGAAGCTCCAGACAGGCAGTTAATTTCCAGTCTTGCTCCAGGGTTAGTGTGAATAACATTTACATGAGTCCGGTTGGTTATCTTGGTGCCAATGCTCCTGCAAATCCATCAGGCAGGAACGAGGCAGCATACTTTATCCTTACGGAGAAGTGCTCTGACGTAACACTGGAAAACTGCTGCAACATAAATGGCTGGGGCGGCTACGACGGGAACAAAACAAGAAACGTTCATATTAACCGCTGTGATTTTCCAGGCATCGGCGGTCACTTCAGCATGTCAGACATATACGTTAATGAATGCACAATCCGTTATCACTGCGCCTCACAAGGTTGGGGTCAATGGGTTGCAACAAACTGCATTCACCTGGGAATGTTCGGCATAGATGTTATGGAGTTTTGGTCAGCTAAGCGTGACTACATGTCCTCATGGGACGGAGAGGTTATTATAGATGGGCTAAAGGTATTATTGCCATCAACCTGCGCTGGGTATTTTGTTGTTTCAAGCCTTGAGCCAAAATACAATGGCAACTTTATGGCCACAAGCCCTGACGTAGTAATCAGGAACGTTACGATTGACCTTACCAATGCCTCTGCACTTGTCGATTTGAGGATTCTTGACTTAGGAGTGTCTGGTGGAAGCAATTTTGAGCAATATATGATACTCCCCAATAGCCATTACATTGAGAACATTAAGGTAGTAGGTTCTCGCTCCTATGGCCAAAATCTTGTAGTTAGCGTTGTAAGCAACCAGCGCAATTATTCAAGCATTACCCAGCCTCAGTTAAGCGCTATTGTTGGCAGGGGCAGGTATAAGTTGACGATAAAAGACGTTGACCTTTCAAGACTCGGTAATACTAATGCAGAGACTGTACCGAGATATAATGTCCAAGCATTTAAGTTCACAAACTATGGAGTCCCTCAGAGCATAGACATCATGAGGAGCTACAATTGCGTTCCGTACACGAGCGCGTGGAGTGATATGAATATAAGGGTTTCAGATCAGGACATGCTTCTCGGGTATGTAGATGGTGCTGTCGCGAGGACAGCATCGTCGTATAACAGAATTTTGTTTAATAACTGTAGGATATATGGTGTTGGTTGGGGTGGCTCTGGGGGTAAAAGGGCTGGAATATTCGACTTCAATTATTGCTTGTTTGGTTGGCCATCTGCCATAACGGGGATACCAGAAACATCATCCTCAAGCATTGGTGGTTACTTAGGTGGGAATGAATCAGGAAACGCCGCAACGGGCAAGCTCAGTGGATGCGCCATTTTTGTAGCTGAAAATTCTTACCAGGTTGTTGATCCTACCTTCAAGAGTCGAGTAGTTGGCAATTACATTAATACTGGTGTTTATCAATCATAACGAGTAGGGGAGCCCCGCACGAGCGGGGCTTTTATCATTTAAAGTCAACCACACAATAATCGTAGCATCTGATCGAATATGAATTCCCTTCGTAAGCTCTGACGTTGCTTATCTCCATCAATGATTCTTTTTTCCCAGGGAATTTATCGTTCCATGACATTACGGTGTTTTTCGCCCCAAGACTATATAGGAACATTCTCGGCCACCAAGCCTCTTTTTTTGTCATATCTTCTATTAAACTGAAAGCATTCGAACCATGAATTCCTATCACTGATCTTGATATGCTTCCATTTGTGTATATCTTTTTATCAAGCTCCGAGTGTTGTCTCAGAAGTGAATAAACCTCGGTCACCGTAAGTTTATCCTTGCTGTATTCTGCAGACAGCGTGTTGGTGTAAATGAAAGAAATTGCAAAAAAATAAAGTCCGATCACCATGTAAAATGGGATGATTAATTTATTAAAAAACTTCGCGTTATGATTTACCAAAAAAGGCGAAACCAAAGCAATTCCGCTAAATGTCCATATTCTCGGATCTATAGCACCTCCATTTATTACTAAGGTTATCCCATTAATGGATATAAAGAATATCAATGAAAAAGAAACGCTAAACAAAAACCCATAGAAAAGCTTATGTTTAATTGATAGGTTTATCTTCTTAAACGCCATGATGAAAAGAGATGTAAATATAGCAAACGCTAAGAATATTGATACATTCTCACCGTTCCACTTATAAAATAACTTAGTGTTTGATATTAAGTTATTGGTTATAAAATCTATAGTTATAGAGACACTGCCACGGCCTTCCTTAGTGCTGTCACCAAGTACCACATAATAATAAATTATTACCGCCAAGAACGACACCATCATTGACCTGGCAGCCTGTAGAGACGCAGCAATTATTCCTTTATCCATCAGTAAATTGGCAACCATGATAACTGCCAAAGCAAAAAATATATTTATCGATGACTGGTACAAGCATAATGACATCAAAAGCAACACTGCGGATATAACGATTCTTAAATCTCTAAACTTTGATGCCATAATGGCTGCGGATGAAAGCAGGATTGATAGCCCCATGCTTCCTGAATCGTATCGATAACTAAAGTTTTGCAAAAGAGTGGGGCTAATGCAGATAAATGTGACAACAACTAGCAGGTTGGTATTTCTGCAATCAAAAGACCTGCCAATTATATATCCTGAAAAAACAACAGAAATAACGAATAAAATTTGAGGCATAGGCCTTATATCGAGCCCGCCATCTCTAAATGTTAAGATGTAATGCAATATGTCTGCAAGCGGACGCCCCTGAGGCTCCCACACCGTAAAGGATCTGATGGCCCTGATTAGGTCATCCCTATAGAACACGTCAAGACCGATCAGGGGAAAGTAAAACAAAGCGGCAAATAAGGCCGCTATAATTAAAGTATTTCTATGTTCTGAATTTATCATCACACCGTTCACCGTTTGCGACTTACAATGTATCTTGGCCTGTTTTTAACTTCCACGTATATCCTACCTATATACTCGCCAAGAACTCCGATACCTATGAGTTGGATGCCGCCAAGGAACAATATTGACACGATAAGAGATGGATATCCTCGCACCGGGTTCCCGAAGGCCAGAGTGCCTATTACCATCCAGGCGCCATAAGCAAATGAAAGTCCGGCAACGATGAGGCCGATATACGTCCATATACGTAACGGAACAGTTGAGAAGCTTGTTATGCCTTCTATTGCAAGGTTCCACAGTTTCCATCCATTGAACTTTGAGCTGCCTGCCACGCGTTCGGCGCGGGCGTACTCAACAACATCGACTCGACCTCCAACCCAACTCAGAATGCCTTTCATAAACAGGTTGCGCTCTGGCATTTCCTTTATGCTTTCTACGATATCTCGAGACATCAGCCTGAAGTCGCCAACGTTCTCTTCTAACTTTGGATTGCTGATCCTGTTGTGCAGTCGATAAAACCACTCAGCGGTTTTTCTTTTTAGCCTGCCGTCAGTAGACCTATCTGAGCGCTTAGCCAGCACCATATCGGCTCCATGTTGCCACTTCTCTATCAGGTGCGGAATAACTTCAATCGGGTCCTGCAGGTCAACATCAATGGGGATTATGGCATCGCCTGTGGCATGCTCAAGGCCAGCGAAAAGAGCCGGCTCTTTGCCAAAGTTCCTTGTAAAGGAAAGGGGCTTAACCAGATGATCGGAAACTGCCAGCGCATTGATGATTGACTCTGTGGCGTCTTTGCTGCCGTCATTGATGAATACGATTTCCACCTCAACAGACTTAAGTGGCTCATACTCTCTAACGGCTTTATAAAAAATCGGTATCGCGTCTTCTTCATTAAAGACGGGAACAACCAAGGAAATCTTCATTGTGCTTCCCTGAAAACAATGTATTTGGAATAAATAAATCCGCAAACCAGGCTGATAGAAGAAAACATTATCAGTGTTACAAGGGGAGGTAGTTCGCATCGATCTGCAAACCATCCCACTGCGGCGCTCAGAGTACCCATGAAACCAACATAAAGCATATATCGGAGAGTGGTAGTGGAGCTGCTAAAAGTGAATCTGGCATTAGCGAAGAAGCTGAAGCTCACCGCGAATACGAATCCACTGAAATTGGCAAGAGATTGACTGGTTCCGAGTGCGTAGAAGCAACAAGCAAAAACCACCCAATGTAAAATCGTGTTCAGCACTCCAACTGTAGCGTACCTGGCAAATAGCTTTAACATCATGATTACCACAATTTTTTGAAGCAGGAATTCTAGCACCCAGCAGCACATCGATCGACCTTCCACGCTAATTACAGCGAGTCTTATTGATAGGCCGCTTCGTATTGATCTCCCCACCCACTATATCTACTGTATATGCATACAGTAATAATTGGTGTGGAGGTAGTTATGGGCAGAGTTTACGAGATCGGGTATGCGTTCGACAGAGCGGTGAAGGTAGACCAGAAGGGTAAGAAGACGGTAACCACAGCTGACTTTGTGCGTGAGCTGGCAAAGGTTAACTGGAACTGGACGCGCCGGCAGGCTAACGACTGGATAGAGATGAGCGTATCAACGTTCAAAGACATCTCTACTGAAGAAGGGGATAACCGCACCTTCATGGTTTACAACCCGAACGGAGGGAGGTAGGTCACCGGGGATGCGATGGGGCATGGATGGGGCAAAAATAGTTGGCGAACTAAGTCGAAATTGATGGTCTGCAAAATTTCCTTTCTCTAAAGTTCTGATATTTGGTGCGCTCTTGGACGATCTTAATTGTTTATGAAAACTGCGTAGTCATATGCGCAGTATGGAAGCGTTTATCGAACACGTGCAGGGCAAGCCGGTCACCATCGCCGACGCCGAGCAGGGTTTCATTATTCAACAACTGGTCAGCGCCATCTATGAGGCCGCGGAGAAAGGGACCTTCGTCGAACTATGAATACATTAACCTCGCTGATTCGCTCGCGTTTCGATCCGCACAGCCTGAACAAGGAGGCCGCGCTGATGGCCGCCGGGAACGGCTACGCAGGGATCCGCGCGACCCATGAAGAGGATTACACGCTCCAGACCCGCGGCATGTTCTGCGCGGGGTTTTACCATCGGGCTGGCGCGCAGGAGACCACGGAGCTGGTCAACCTGCCCGACGTGGTCGGTATGCAGATTGTCATCAACGGGGAGGTGTTCTCGCTGCTGAGCGGTACCGTACTGTCGCTGCGTCGCGAGCTTCATTTTGCCAGCGGTGAACTGAAGCGTGAGCTGATCTGGCTGGCCCCGGACGGGCAGCGCTTCGCCATTGAAAGCCGCCGTTTTCTTAGCGCGCGCCAGCTGCCGTGCTTTGCGCAGCGGCTGTCGATAACCCCGCTCTCCGGGCCAGCTAGTGTCAGCATCGTCACCGGTATTGATGCCACCCAGACCAACGCCGGGCGACAGCATCTTGACGAAATGCAGGTCAGGGTATTCGATCGCCGCTGGTTACAGGGGATCTATGCCACCCAGGACGGGGCGCACCAGCTGGCGATCACCAGCCACTGCCAGGTTTCCCGGGCGGAAAATGTGCGCTTCAGCGCTAAAAATCGCAGGCTGATGCAGCATATCAGCGCCAGCGTGGAACGTGATGCCACCTTTACGCTGGAGAAAATCAGTTGGATCGCCGTCTGGCTCGACGGCACCGGGCAGGGGAGCGACATCAGTAAGGATGGCCTTGAACATCTGCAGGGGTGCGTGGCACAGGGGTATGACGCTTTGCTGGAGGCCTCCGTGGCGGCCCGGGAAATGTACTGGCGTCGTAGCCGGGTGAAGGTCAGCAGCCGCAATCCGGAAGACCAGCAGGCGCTGGATTTCGCCCTCTACCAGTTGTTCGCCATGACCCCCTGTCACGATGCCCGATCCAGCATCGCTGCCAAAGGCCTGACCGGGGAAGGCTACAAAGGCCACGTGTTCTGGGACACCGAAGTCTTTCTGCTGCCGTTTTTCCTGTTTACCCGACCCGGCGTGGCGCGCCAGCTGCTGCGCTACCGCTGGTATAACCTTGCCGGGGCGCAGGAGAAAGCCGCGCGCAGCGGCTACGACGGGGCGCTGTTTCCCTGGGAGAGCGCCCGCAGCGGACATGAGGAAACGCCGCCCTTTGCTGCCATCAATATCCGTACCGGCGTGCGCCAGCGTGTGGCGTCGGCGCTGGCGGAGCACCATCTGGTTGCCGATATCGCCTGGGCGGTGGTGCAGTACTACCAGGTGACGCACGACGGCGATTTCATGACCCGCGAGGGGCTGGATCTGTTGCGCGAAACCGCGCTGTTCTGGCTGAGCCGCACCACAGAGGCCAACGGACGGCTCGAACTGCACGACGTTATCGGCCCGGATGAGTATACCGAGCACGTGAACAATAACGCTTTCACCAACCACATGGCGCACTACAACGTCGCCCAGGCGCTGCACTATCTGCGCGCGTGGCAGGCCTGTGATGCCCAGTTTGAAGCCCGGGCAGAGGATTTTCTTACCCGGCTATGGCTCCCGCAGCCTGACGAGCAGGGCGTGATGGCGCAGGATGACAGCTTTATGGCGAAACCCGCCATTGACCTGACGCGCTATAAGGCCGAGGCCGGCACCCAGGCCATTCTCCATGATTACTCCCGGGCGGAAGTGAACGAGATGCAGATCCTCAAGCAGGCTGATGTGGTGATGCTCGCGTATCTGCAACCGGGCACGTTTACCGCCGCGCAGCTGGCGGCTAACCTGGCGTTTTACGAACCGCGGACCATTCACGACTCGTCGCTCAGCAAGGCCATTCACGGCATCGTGGCGGCGCGCTGCGGCGATGCTGAAAGCAGCTACCGCTTCTGGCGGGAGGGGGCGCAGATCGATCTCGGCCCTGACCCGCACAGCTGCGATGACGGCATTCACGCCGCCGCCACCGGGGCGATCTGGCTGGGTGCCGTGCAGGGTTTTGCCGGGCTGTACGTCAGCGACGGCGAGTTGCGGCTGACGCCCTGTCTGCCCGAACACTGGCAGGCCATCGATTTCCCGCTGGTCTGGCAGGGGCAACCCCTGCATTTTCACATCACGCACGACACGGTTGCTGTCAGTGCCGATAGCCGGTTGCCGCTTACCCTGTGGGGTAAGCCGGTGATGGTCACGGGGCAGCACATTTTCTATCGCCGGGACTTTTGCAGTAGCGAACCCGGGAGCGCTACCACGGAGGGCAGAGCATGACGTTTGCAGCGGTAATTTTCGATCTGGACGGGGTGATTACCGATACCGCACACCTGCATTTTCAGGCCTGGCAGGCCACGGCAGCCGGGATCGGCATCGCTATTGATGCCGCGTTTAACGCGCAGTTAAAGGGGATAAGCCGCATGGACTCGCTGGAGCGCATCCTGCAACACGGCGGCAAAGCGGCCCGCTATGGCGCAGACGCGCGCGCGCGCCTCGCGGCAGAGAAAAACGCCCGCTATGTCGAACTGCTGGCCGGGCTGGACCGGCGGGCGATCCTGCCTGGCATCTCTGAGCTACTGGAGGCGCTGGCGCAGCGCGGTATCGCTATCGGTCTGGCGTCGGTGTCGCTGAACGCCCCGGCGATCCTCGCCGCGCTGGGCCTGACCTCGCGCTTTAACTACTGCGTCGACGCCAGCCGGCTGCGTCGCACCAAACCCGACCCGGAAATTTTTCTTACCGCCTGCGCCGGGTTACAGGTAGCGCCCGCGCAGGCGATAGGTATCGAGGATGCGCAGGCGGGCATTGATGCCATCAACGCCAGCGGCATGTGCTCCGTGGGGATCGGCAGCGGTCTGCAGGGCGCCGGGCTGGTGCTGGACAGCACCGCTGAACTCAACGTGCCGCTGTTACAGGCATTCTGGTCAACCCAACCGCGCGCGATCGCGCAGGTCAACTGAGGCAGGGACGATGGCTCAACTTTCGTTACAACACATTCAGAAAATCTACGACAACCAGGTTCATGTAGTGAAGGACTTCAGCCTGGAGATTGCGGACAAGGAGTTTATTGTTTTCGTCGGCCCGTCCGGCTGCGGTAAGTCCACCACGCTGCGCATGATTGCCGGGCTGGAGGCGATAAGCGATGGCGAGCTGCTGATTGACGGCATCCGCATGAACGACGTGCCGGCGAAGTCGCGCAACATCGCGATGGTGTTCCAGAACTATGCGCTCTACCCGCACATGACGGTGTACGACAACATGGCGTTCGGGCTGAAAATGCAGAAGGTGGACCCTGCGGAAATAAATGAGCGCGTCACCTGGGCGGCACAGATCCTCGGCCTGAAAGAGTATCTGAAGCGTAAGCCCGGTGCACTCTCTGGCGGCCAGCGCCAGCGGGTGGCGCTGGGGCGCGCCATTGTGCGTGAGGCGGGGGTGTTTCTCATGGATGAACCGCTCTCCAACCTTGATGCCAAGCTGCGCGTGCAGATGCGCGCTGAAATCAGCCGGCTGCATAAGAAGCTCAACACCACCATGATCTATGTCACCCACGATCAGACCGAAGCCATGACGATGGCGACGCGCATCGTGATCCTGAAGGACGGCATAATTCAGCAGGTAGGGGAGCCGAAAACGGTCTACAACGCGCCGGCGAATATGTTTGTCGCCGGGTTTATCGGTTCCCCGGCGATGAACTTTATCCGTGGGGCGATCGACGGCAGCGATTTTGTCACCGAAACCCTGCGGCTGCGCATCCCCGACGATCGTCTGGCGGCACTGCAGGCGCAGCAGTACCAGCGCAAGGCGGTAACCCTCGGTATTCGTCCCGAAGATATACATACTCTGCAGGACGGGGCCGGAGACGCCGCGGCGCGCATTACCGTGGCCGAGCTGACCGGGGCGGAATTTATGCTCTACGTCACCGTCGGCGGCCACGATATGGTGGTGCGTACCGGTGCCGACTGTGATTTTCAGGCAGATGACAGCGTGGCAGTTACCTTCGATATGACGAAGTGCCATTTCTTTGATACCGAAACCGAAGCTGCCATTCGCTAATGATGTTGTTACCCCGGAGCCGCAAGGCTCCGTTTTTTTATTTGTTCTCTGTGTAAAAGGAAAGACATATGACTGTATCCGGAAAAATCACATCGCTGGTTATTTTGCTTGCTGCCTGCAATATTGCAGATGCGCAAACGTCCCCGTCGCCTGCTGCATGGCATTTCGATATCGGCGGCATGTATGAAATAGAAAATGTAGAAGGGCAGGGAGAGGATAAAGACGTGTTATATGAACCCTCGATCTATTTTAACGCGGCTTACGGTGACTGGACGCTGGGGATGACCATGTATCAGGAAGGCCCGGCGGATTACGGTAATTTCACCCGCGGCGGTTATTTAAATCGGCCTGAGTTTCGCGTCCGTTATCAGTTTATTGATAATGACCAGGTCACCTTCGGCTTAACGGGTAACGTGCGTAATTACGGTTACCACTTTAAAGACGATCACGGTGCGCAAGCCGGCACGGCAAATACCCAGCGCTACGGTTTAACCCCTGACTGGAACATCAATTTTGATAAGCAGTGGAGCTTTAACGGCTGGCTGTCGCTATATCAGTTTACTGACGATCTTGATGAGACGGGATATTCTGACAGCCGTATTGAAGCTGAGACCGGGATTAAATATCAATTCAACCAGACGGTAGCGTTGAAAACCAACTACTACATCGAACGGGGATTCAACCTGGACGAGAACCGCAATAACGGTGAGTTTTCGACGCAGGAAATGCGTATTTATCTGCCGATAGAAGTGGGCAGTAATACTTTTATGCCCTATACCCGCCTCACCCTCGACCGCTGGAGCAACTGGGACTGGAATACCGATCTCGATCGTGAAGGGCATAATTACAGCCGCATAGGCTTATTCTATGGGCATGATTTCGATAATGGTCTGTCGATGTCGCTGGAATATGCGTATGAATGGGAAGATCACGACGACAACGACAGCAGTGACGATCGCTTCCACTATGCCGGGATTGGAGTGAACTACGCGTTTTAATGTGACAGGGGAGCTGCGGCTCCCCACTGCGTCGAATCACGCGTGACGGGTGATATCCGTCGCTACCAGGCTGCGCTGCGGCGTGGGTTTTCCCTGCAGGCGGTCGAATAACAGCGCGCTGCTGCGATCGCCCAGCGTCTGGGTCGGGACATTGATGCCATAGGGCGCGGGGTTCAGCATAAATGACAGCAGCTCGTTGCTGTAACCGACCACCATCAGATCATCCGGAATAGTAATATTCAGCTGCGCCGCGACGCGATAGATGCTCATCAGTTTTAGGCTGTCGGCAGCAAATATAGCATCGGGCCGTGAAGCCCCTGCCAGTAATTTCTCCGCCGCTTCACAGGCGCTCTGCTGGGTATATCCGCCATCAACAATATAGTCTGGTATTTCTTCCCGCTGATGCAGGGCGAGCGCCTGCTTAAAACCGTTCAGCCGATCGACCGAAACATGGTAATCGAGCGGGGCATGCAGGCAGGCAATGCGCTGGTGACCGGCGTTGATTACTACTTCGGTAAGGGCAATGCTGTCGCGGTAATTGTCGGTGTCCACCGAGTAAATATGCTGATAATCCCCGCTGACGCGGCCAATAACCACCACCGGAACGCCATAGCGATCCAGCTCGCTAAAAAAGCGCTCGTCAGCCGGTGAGCTGAGCATAATAATGCCCTTGATCATTTTTTGCTTAATCTTCGTCAGGCATTTCTGCAAATCTTCAGCGCTGTTTTTTGAGGTCTGCAAAATAACGTCAAAGCCTTCGCGCTCGGCGCGAGCGGTAATAGCGTCCAGCACTTCGGAAAAGAAAGGATTACCGCTGGTGGTTTTGGTGGAGCGGGTGGAAATTACCATGATGGCATCGAACCCGGAGGAGGTTAGCGCCCGCGCCAGTTTATTGGGCTGATAATTCAGCTCCTCTATCGCCTTTAATACCCGTTCGCGCGCCTCGTCAGAGATATTGGTCTGATTATTCAGCACCCGCGATACGGTGGATTTAGAGACGTTTGCCGCACGCGCAATATCATAAATAGTGGGTGACATAGAAACACGAAACTCCAGGATAATGCGACTGGCGTCATCTTACTCAGCGGGCTTAGCACTGTCTATTAAAGCGCGGGACTATTTTAAGCAATGGCCGGGATAATTGAATCTGCCGCTGCGCATCCCCATAACCTGATTAAGAAGCGGGGCAGCGCGGGGCATTTTTACGCTACACTGCCAGGCAATATGCAGATGACACGGGAAGGTTATGAAGCGACTCACTAACGAAATTCATGCGCTGGTCAATCGCGGTGTGGATCGCCATCTGCGGCTGGCCGTGACCGGTCTGAGCCGCAGCGGTAAGACCGCTTTTATCACCGGCATGGTTAACCAGCTGCTGAATCTGCACAGCGGGGCGCGGCTGCCGCTGTTCAGCGCGGTGCGGGAAGAGCGTCTGCTTGGCGTCAAGCGGGTGCCGCAGCGCAATCTGGCTATCCCGCGCTTCACCTACGACGAGGGGCTGGCCCAGCTCTACGGCACGCCCCCGGCATGGCCCACCCCGACCCGTGGCGTGAGTGAAATTCATCTCGCGTTGCGCTATCGCTCGAACGACTCGCTGCTGCGTCACTTCAAAGACACCGCCACGCTGTGGCTGGAGATTGTCGATTACCCCGGCGAATGGCTGCTCGATTTGCCGATGCTGGCGCAGGATTATCCCGGCTGGTCCCGCCAGATGACCGGTCTGCTGAAGGGCGACCGCGCTGCCTGGGCGCAGCCGTGGCGCGATCTCTGTCGCGATCTCGACCCGCTGGCCCCGGCGGATGAGAACCGGCTGGCGGAGATTGCTCAGGCCTGGACCGATTATCTGGTGACCTGTAAACGCGAAGGGCTGCATTTTATTCAGCCGGGGCGCTTTGTATTGCCTGGCGACATGGCGGGCGCACCTGTGCTGCAGTTCTTCCCCTGGCCAGACGTGGACGCTATCGGGGAAACCCGGCTGGCGCAGGCGGATAAATCCACTAACGCCGGCATGCTGCGCGAGCGCTACCACTACTATTGCGAAAAAGTGGTGAAAGGCTTCTATCGCGATCATTTTCTCGGCTTCGATCGTCAGATCGTGCTGGTGGACTGCCTGCAGCCGCTCAACAGCGGGCCGCAGGCGTTCAACGATATGCGCCTCGCCCTGACGCAGCTGATGCAAAGCTTCCACTACGGGCAGCGCACCCTGTTCCGGCGCTTATTTTCGCCGGTTATCGATCGGTTGCTGTTTGCTGCCACTAAGGCCGACCACGTCACGGTAGATCAGCACGCTAATATGGTCTCGCTGCTGCAACAGCTGATCCAGGAGGCCTGGCAGAATGCCGCGTTTGAAGGCATCGCAATGGACTGCATGGGGCTGGCCTCGGTGCAGGCAACCCGCAGCGGGCTGGTAGATGTGAATGGCGAACAGATCCCGGCGCTGCGCGGGAACCGGCTCAGCGACGGTGCGCCGTTGACGGTCTACCCTGGCGAAGTCCCGGCGCGGTTGCCATCAGCGGCCTTCTGGGAGCAGCAGGGTTTTCAGTTTGAAGCCTTCCGACCGCAGAGCATGCCGGTGGATCAGCCGCTGCCGCACATCCGGCTTGATGCCGCACTGGAGTTTTTACTGGGAGACAAACTGCGATGAGCGATCCGATTAAACCGCGCATGGACTTTACCGACCGCCCGGAGCGCGTTACTGCCGAGCAGTATCGCGGCGCGCACGCCTTCAGCGAACCGGACGCCGAGCGTTTTACGCCCGCCACGCTGCCTGAGGAGCCGGTCGATGACGGTCAGGCGGAGGCCGTAGTGGTGGCCGCGCTGCGTCCAAAACACAGCCTGTGGCGGCGGATGGTGACCGCCGGGCTGGGTATTTTCGGCGTCAGCGTCATCGCGCAGGGCGTCCAGTGGGGCTGGCAGGCGTGGCAGACCCAGGACTGGATCGCCCTTGGTGGCTGTGCTGCTGGCGCGCTGATTATCGGGGCTGGCGTCGGATCGGTGGCCAGCGAATGGCGTCGTCTTTATCGCCTGCGCGAGCGTGCCGAAGAGCGTGACGAGGCGCGTGAGCTGCTGGCCAGCCACAGCATGGGTAAGGGCCGCGCGTTTTGCGAGAAGCTGGCTCACCAGGCCGGACTGGACCAGGGGCATCCGGCGCTGCAGCGCTGGTACGCCGCCATCCATGAAACGCAGAACGATCGCGAAGTGGTAGCGCTGTATGCCCATCTGGTCCAGCCGGTGCTGGATACCCAGGCGCGACGGCTGATCAGCCGCTCGGCGGCGGAATCCACCCTGATGATTGCCGTCAGCCCACTGGCACTGGTGGACATGGCGTTTATCGCCTGGCGCAATCTGCGCCTGATCAACCGCATTGCCGCCGTCTACGGCATTGAGCTTGGCTACTTCAGCCGCATCCGCCTGTTCCGGCTGGTGCTGCTGAACATTGCCTTTGCCGGAGCCAGCGAACTGGTGCGTGAAATCGGCATGGACTGGATTTCCCAGGATCTCGCGGCACGTCTCTCTGCCCGCGCAGCCCAGGGTATTGGTGCCGGGCTGCTCACCGCACGTCTCGGTATCAAAGCTATGGAGCTGTGCCGTCCGCTGCCCTGGATCGACGACGACAAACCGAAGCTGGGGGATTTCCGCCGACAGCTGATCGGCGAGGTCAAAGCGGCAATGCAGAAAGGGAAAACGGTAAAGCAGGACAATTAACAATGAGCGTCGCGTTTTGCGACGCATCTGTTATTTACGGTTTACCCGCTGCGTTACGTTCATAAACTGCATCCTCAAACGTAAACCGGGTATTTCCTTCTTCACTTTCCTCTACCCACATCACCACTTTCTTATCAAGGCAGTTGTCGGGCGCAGGTTTATCCAGGAAGCAGATACGATCTTCTTTGCCCAGGGGTTTATAACTTCGCCGTAGTCCCAGATGTACCAGCGTCCGGTAAGCCCGGAGATACCACGCTGCGTAAGCTGATTTATTAGCTCCGGTTTACTCTCCTGCCACCAGGTAATGGTTTGTTCGTGCGTCACTGAGGGAGCGGTAACGACAACGTCAATACCATCAGATGAACGATGAAGAGCAACGAGGTTGGTAGGGAGATTTATCAAATAATGATATACAAGCAGGCCGGTCATTATGGCAATGAACATGCCTGTGTACAGATATCCTTTTTTCACGCAGTGCCATCCGAAATTTTGTTCATAACCCTTATTCTGGTCATCAGGAGATATTCTCTGTGAATGTAAAAAGGTAGCCATGATAATGGTCCTGACGCCCTGAACGACTACGCCGTTTCCGAATCCTGGTCCGCCGACACACCCGACAGCTGACCGTATAACTTTACGCCGCAGCGCCCGTTTTTCCGGCAAAGTGTCAATGATTGTTGACAGATTGCTTCCTGCTACCGGAGAGACAGAGTATTATCGGGCAACCTTGCTCCTCTTACCCTGAAAGGCTGGTGTTATGCGTCTGGAAGTGTTTTGTGAAGACCGGATTGGTCTGACCCGTGAACTGCTCGATCTGCTGGTGCTGCGTAGTCTTGACCTGCGCGGTATCGAGATCGATCCCGTCGGGCGAATCTACCTCAGTTTTTCCTCACTCGACTTCGACACCTTCAGCAGCCTGATGGCGGAAATTCGCCGTATCGATGGCGTTACCGATGTGCGCACCATTTCATGGATGCCGTCCGAGCGTGAACACCGGGCGCTGAGCGCGCTGCTGGAAGCGCTGCCGGAAGCGGTGCTGTCGCTGGATCTGAAAAGCAAAGTGGAGCTGGCGAACCCGGCCAGCCGCCAGCTGTTTGGTCAGAGCGAAGACAAACTGCGCAACCTGAACGCCGCCAGCCTGATCCCCGGCTTCAACTTTGTGCGCTGGCTGGACAGCAATCCGGTGGAGTCGCACAACGAGCACGTTGCCATCAACGGACAGAACTTCCTGATGGAGATCACCCCGGTGCACCTTGAAAGCGAGCAGGGGGAAAATCTGCTGGCAGGAGCGGTAGTGATGCTGCGCTCAACGGTGCGCATGGGGCGTCAACTGCAGAACCTCAGCCAGCAGGATCTGAGCGCCTTCAGCCAGATCATTGCCGTCAGCACGAAAATGCGTCACGTGCTGGATCAGGCGCGCAAGCTGGCGCAGCTCAACGCGCCGCTGCTGATTATAGGCGATACCGGCACCGGTAAGGATATGCTGGCGCACGCCTGTCATCTGGCCAGCCCGCGTGCCGACAAACCTTATCTGGCGCTTAACTGCGCCTCGATTCCTGAGGACGCGGTGGAGAGCGAGCTGTTTGGTCATGCGCCGGAAGGGAAAAAAGGCTTCTTCGAGCAGGCCAACGGCGGCTCGGTGCTGCTGGACGAAATTGGTGAGATGTCACCGCGCATGCAGACCAAACTGCTGCGTTTCCTCAATGACGGCACCTTCCGTCGCGTGGGGGAAGACAGCGAAGTGCATGTGGACGTGCGCGTGATCTGCGCGACGCAAAAAAATCTGGTGGAGCTGGTCCAGAAGGGTGCGTTCCGCGAAGATCTGTTCTATCGCCTGAACGTCCTGACCCTGAACCTGCCGGCACTGCGCGATCGGCCTCAGGACATTATGCCGCTCACCGAAATGTTCGTGGCGCGCTTTGCCGATGAGCAGGGCATTGCCCGCCCGAAACTCTCCGCCGATCTGAGCACGACGCTGACGCGCTATACCTGGCCTGGCAACGTGCGCCAGCTGAAAAACGCCATCTACCGGGCGCTGACCCAGCTCGAAGGCTATGAGTTAAAACCGCAGGACATTCTGTTACCGGACTTCGACGCCGCCGCGCTGCCGGTAGGGGAAGAGGCGATGGAAGGCTCGCTGGACGACATTACCCGCCGCTTCGAGCGCTCGGTGCTGACCCAGCTCTATCGCAGCTACCCCAGCACGCGCAAACTGGCGCGTCGCCTCGGCGTGTCCCATACCGCGATCGCAAACAAGCTGCGCGAATATGGACTCAGCCAGCGTAAGAGCGAAGAGTAATAATGAAAAAGCCTCCATACGGAGGCTTTTTTCATCACAGTGCGCGGAAATCAGTTTTTCAGCGCGTTCAGGGCCGCCGTGTAATCCGGCTCCTGAGTGATTTCGTTAACCAGCTGGCTGAACACCACCTCGTCGTTTTCGTTCAGTACCACAACGGCACGTGCGGTCAGGCCTTTCAGCGCGCCTTCATCAATGCTAACGCCATAGCTCTGCGCGAACTCCGGGTTACGCAGGGTAGAGAGCGTGACCACGTTGCTCAGACCTTCCGCGCCGCAGAAGCGGGACTGGGCAAACGGCAGGTCGGCGGAAATGCACAGTACCACGGTGTTATCCACTTCGGTCGCCAGCTGATTGAATTTGCGAACGGACGCGGCGCATACGCCGGTATCGATGCTTGGGAAAATATTCAACACTTTACGCTTGCCTGCATACTGGCTCAGCGCCACATCAGAGAGATCTTTTGCTACCAGCGTGAACGGCTGCGCTTTGCTACCTGCCTGCGGAAGCTGGCCGGCAACGGATACGGGATTACCCTGAAAATGGACGAGTTGTGACATGGTTATCTTCCTGTTTACATAGAGTTAACGTCGTCGGCTAGTGTATGCCATGATGAACTGTTTGAACATACAAACTTAAATCACGCCGGTGAAGGCCAGCTACACTCATCACAGCGCGGCTCACCGGGTACGCCGCGCATTCTCAGGAGAGAAAAACGATGAGAACCGTCAGGGTATATGAGGAAGCATGGCCGCTGCATACGCCGTTCGCGATTGCACGCGGTAGCCGCAGCGAGGCGGTGGTGGTGGTAGTCGAGCTGAGTGAAGATGGTGTCAGGGGCGTCGGCGAGTGCACGCCTTATCCGCGCTACGGTGAAAGCACCGCCTCGGTGATGGCGGAGATCGCCGCGCTGATCCCGCAACTTGAAGCCGGCATGACGCGCGAGGCGCTACAGCAGGCGCTGCCTGCCGGTGCGGCCCGCAACGCTATCGACAGCGCACTCTGGGATCTGGAAGCACGACTGCACAACACCACCCTGGCGCAACGCACCGCCAGCGCTATTCCCACGGATATCACCACCGCCCAGACGGTAGTCCTCGGCGAGCCGGCGCAGATGGCAAGCAACGCTGCGCTGCTGTATGAGAAGGGCGCGCGCCTGCTCAAAATCAAACTCGACGACCACTTTATTACCGAACGCGTCATGGCGATCCGCGCCGCCGTGCCGGAGGCCACGCTAATTGTCGATGCCAACGAATCCTGGCGCAGCGAAGGGCTGGCGGAACGCTGTCAGCTGTTAGCGGATATTGGCGTTGCGATGCTGGAGCAACCGCTGCCCGCCAGCGATGACGCCGCGCTGGCCAATTTTATTCATCCGCTGCCGATCTGCGCCGACGAAAGTTGCCACACCCGCAGCAGCCTGAAAGCGCTGCAGGGTCGCTATGAGATGGTAAATATCAAGCTGGATAAAACCGGTGGGCTGACCGAGGCGCTGGCGCTGGCGCAAGCGGCAAAAGAGCAGGGTTTTGCAGTGATGCTGGGCTGTATGCTCTGCACCTCACGCGCCATCAGCGCGGCGTTGCCGCTGGTCGGTCTGGCGCAGTTTGCCGATCTCGATGGCCCGACCTGGCTGGCGGTGGACGTCGAGCCGGCTCTGCCGTTTCGTACCGGCTCGCTGAGTTTTGCCTCTCACCAGTGAAGCAGACGGGTCATGGCATCGAGATAGCGTGCTGTGGCCTCGTCAGCGGAAATCGCCGGGAATTCAGCAGTAATGCAGGGCACGTCTCCGTCTGCGCACCAGCTGCCAAAGGAGCCGGGGGTGTCATAGCCGACGCTGCTCACCAGCGGCAGGCCAAACGCCCCGGACAACCATTCGCCCAGCGGGCTGCGCCGGGTGTCTTCGATGCACCCCAGCGGATCGTGAAACGAAACGACCCAAGACGGCTTCACGCTGTGGATCAGCTGACACAGGGCGCGGGTTTCCGGCTCGGAGCCCGCGCTCTCGCCGGTGGAAAGCAGCACGTCGCGCTGGTCCGCCCCGGAATTCCAGCGGTACACCGTATCACCGGCTTTCCAGTTGGCGGCCGGGAAGTTACGGTTGAGATCGACCCCGCGCGCATTGGCGCGCAGCCCAAGCTGACAGCCGTCAGGATTTACCGCAAGGATCACGTGATGACGACGCAGTTGCGGTTGCAGGGTGCGCAGGGCGCAGGAGAGGGTGACCAGCGCCGCGCCTTCGTCGCCGTGCGTGCCGGCAATAATCAGGCCGCTTTTCTCGTGGGCTTCCGGGGCCGGAAACCACAGCAGCGGTGCGCCAAGCACGGATTCGCCATAGCGTTGTGAATGGGGGGGCAACATACCGCGATCGGAACGGGGGCGCAGAGTGGTCATCACTTTCCTCAGAAACTCAGTCGGTTATCTACGCAGTGTTAAGCAAAACCGCCGGTTCGGCAAGCGGACAGCCTGGTCAGCTTCACGCTTTTGACACGCATCAGCGCGGCCCGGCTCAGGATATGTAATAAAGTATGACGGTTAAATGGCGCTCCGGTGGCAAATTGATGACGACGCACCGGGGATGCTGTGTAAAAATCAATGCATTAGCCTAATCTTCCGCGCCGCATATGGCGCGTTTCAGTCTGAATCAGAAGGGGATCGCATGAAATTATCGCTGGGATGGTCTGGTGTAGCGTTACTGGTGTCAGGCGCGATCTCCAGCGCCTGGGCCGCAGAGGTGCCGAAGGGCGCGACGCTGGCAAAAAAGCAGGAGCTGGTACGCCATATAAAAGATGAACCGGCCTCACTGGACCCGGTAAAAGCCGTCGGCCTGCCGGAAATTCAGGTGATCCGCGATCTGTTTGAAGGCCTGGTGAATCAGGATGAGAAAGGGAAGCTGATCCCCGGCGTCGCCACCCGCTGGCAGAGCAACGACAACCGGGTCTGGACCTTTACGCTGCGCGATAACGCGCGCTGGTCGGACGGTACACCGGTGACCGCTGAGGATTTTGTTTACAGCTGGCAGCGGCTTGTCGATCCGAAAAACACCTCGCCGTTCGCCTGGTTTGCCGCGCTGGCCGGGATCAGTAATGCCCAGGCGATTATCGACGGCAAGCAGACGCCCGATAAGCTCGGGGTAAAAGCGGTGAATAAAAATACCCTGACGGTACAGCTCGACAAACCGGTGCCGTATTTCCCTAATCTGGCAGCAAACTTTGCGCTTTATCCGGTGCCGAAAACCGCGATTGATAAATTCGGTAACGACTGGACCAAACCCGGTAATCTGCCAGGTAACGGCGCTTACGTGTTACAGGATCGCGTGGTGAATGAAAAACTGGTGGTGGTGCCCAACACCCACTACTGGGATAACGCCAGAACCGTACTGCAGAAGGTAACCTTCTTGCCGATCAACCAGGAGTCGGCAGCCACCAAGCGCTACCTGGCGGGGGATATCGATATCACCGAATCCTTCCCGAAAAACCTCTATCAGAAACTGCTGAAGGATATCCCCGGCCAGGTTTATACCCCGGCGCAGCTGGGCACTTACTATTACGCTTTCAACACGCAAAAAGGGCCAACCGCCGACGCGCGGGTGCGGCTTGCGCTCAGCATGACCATCGATCGTCGGTTAATGGCGGAAAAAGTGCTGGGGACCGGCGAGAAACCGGCGTGGCGCTTCACCCCGGATGTGACCGCTGGTTTCACGCCGCAGCCGTCACGCATGGAAGAGATGAGCCAGCAGGAGCTGAACGCCGAAGCCAAAACGCTGCTGAAAGCCGCAGGCTACGGGCCGGGCCGCCCGCTTAAGCTGACGCTGCTGTATAACACCTCTGAGAACCATCAGAAAATCGCCATCGCGGTGGCCTCGATGTGGAAGAAGAATCTTGGGGTTGATGTGAAGCTGCAAAACCAGGAGTGGAAAACCTATATCGACAGCCGTAACACCGGCAATTTCGACGTGATCCGCGCCTCCTGGGTCGGGGATTACAACGAGCCTTCCACCTTCCTGTCGCTGCTGACCTCGACCCACAGCGGCAACATTGCGCGCTTCAGCGATCCGGCTTACGACAAGGTGATCGAGCAGGCCAGCATCGAAACCACCGATGCAGCACGCAACAAAGATTACAACGAGGCGGAAAATATCATCGCCAGCAAGGCGCCAATTGCCCCCATCTACCAGTACACCAACGGGCGACTGATCAAACCCTGGCTGAAAGGTTACCCGATCGATAACCCCGAAGACGTGGCCTACAGCCGCACTATGTACCTGCTCGCGCACTAAATTATCCTGCTTGTGAGCGGTCTCGTAGGGCGGGTAAGGCTGTGCACTCGCCACTGCTGGGTTTCCAGATGTGAGTGTTGAGCGCATAAAAAAACCACGCCTGCGGGCGTGGTTTTGTGTCTCTGATGCTGAAAGAAACCCGGCGTAAGCCGGGCACCTCAGGCTATCATCATCAACAGATCAGGTGTTATCCGGCGCTTTTATTTTATCTTACCGGACCCTCCAGCGGAGGAATAAAAGGCATATAACCCGCTGCGGATGGCATTACCCGCAGCGAAGCGAGTCAGACGCTATCGCGTTTTCCAACACCGGGCAAGTGGCGACGCTGCCGGCATAAGTTAAGCGCGACGCGGAAAACAGGGTGCGCGGCGGGTTTATCAGTGATTGTGGGGGCCATAGCCATAAAGCGTGGCATAACATAGAGCAGCGCATCGCTAACCAGGCATAAAATTTTTTTGCCGCAGCCGCTACAAACGGCAGTACTTGCGTCGCTAACTGGCCGGGCTAGACTACAGCATCACGCTGAGATGAGAAGAAGAGGGAACGTGGAGACAATCAAAGGTAGCGACCTCAACGTACCGGATGCGGTATATGCCTGGATACTGAATGGAAAGGGCGGTGTGACGCCGCTGGAAAACGCCGACGTTATCGATAAAACGCACCCGTGTTGGCTGCACCTCAACTACACCCAGCAGGAGAGCGCCCAGTGGCTGGGGACTACGCCGCTACTGCCGAACCCGGTACGCGATGCGCTGGCCGGGGAGAGCACGCGTCCGCGCGTGTCGCGCATTGGGGAAGGGACGCTGATCACCCTGCGCTGCATTAACGGCAGCACCGATGAGCGGCCGGATCAGCTGGTGGCCATGCGGCTTTACATCGACGAGCGGCTGATCGTTTCCACCCGCCAGCGCAAGGTGCTGGCACTGGACGACGTCATCCACGATCTCAACGAAGGCACCGGACCGGAAAATATCGGCGCCTGGCTGGTGGACGTCTGTGATGCGCTGACCGATCACGCCAGTGAATTTATCGAGCAGCTGCACGACCGGATTATCGATCTGGAGGATAACCTGCTGGACGAGCAGTTCCCGCCGCGCGGTTTCCTGGCGCTGTTACGTAAACAGCTTATCGTAATGCGCCGCTACATGGCCCCGCAGCGCGATGTGTATGCGCGGCTGGCCAGCGAGCGCTTCCCGTGGATGGACGACGATCAGCGCCGCCGGATGCAGGACATCACCGATCGGCTGGGGCGCGGGCTGGATGAGATTGACGCGTGCATAGCGCGCACCGGCGTGATGAACGATGAAATCGCGCAGATGATGCAGGAGTCGCTGTCGCGCCGCACGTACACCATGTCGGTGATGGCAATGGTGTTTCTGCCGTCGACCTTCCTCACCGGGCTGTTCGGGGTCAACCTGGGCGGTATTCCTGGCGGCGAATGGCATCTGGGTTTTAGCGTTTTCTGTACTATGTTGGTGGTATTAGTCGCGGGTGTTATCTGGTGGTTACATCGAGGTAAATGGCTGTAAAATGACACGTTTTTTACTGCGAGGAGCCACGCAAATCCGCCAAACCTTGAGCGATATCAATAATTCATACGGATAACTGCGGCAATATCTTTCCCGCAGGTGAATGCAACGTCAAGCGATGGGCGTTGCGCTCCATATTGTCTTACTTCCTTTTTTGAATTATTGCATAGCACAATTGATTCGAACGATGCCGACGTGAATGTCGGCTTTTTTTTGCCTCTTTTCCAGGAGCATCTACCCTTAATAGACGGGCAGAGAAAACAGAGGAGGCAATGATGACGCATCATCTATTACGCATGAGCGACCCGGTGCCCACCGATCCCGTGCCGGTGCCAGATCCCATCCCGAAACCGCAGCCGATACCCGATCCACCGCTGGAGCCGGACCCAAAACCCATCGTCGATCCGCCGCCGCACATGCGCTAGCCATTAAAAAGCCCTCCGAAGAGGGCTTTCTGTTATTTGATTTCCAGGATATCGAGCCGCTGGTGCGGACGCTCATCGTCCTCTTCAGGCTGCCAGCTGGCGGGGGTCATCGGGATATCTTCCCGGTCAAACGCCAGATCGCCGCCGTCCACCACGTCTGCGCCGTGGCGAATACCTTGAAAGTCGAACAGGTTAATGTCGCTCAGGTGCGACGGCACCACGTTCTGCATGGCGCTGAACATAGTTTCGATGCGGCCCGGATAGCGTTTATCCCAGTCGCGCAGCATATCGGCGATGACCTGACGCTGCAGGTTCGGCTGGGAACCGCACAGGTTGCACGGAATAATCGGGAAGCCTTTCGCCTGGGAGAAGCGCTCAATATCTTTCTCGCGGCAGTAGGCGAGTGGACGAATGACGATATGTTTCCCGTCATCGCTCATCAGCTTCGGCGGCATGCCTTTCATCTTGCCGCCGTAGAACATGTTCAGGAACAGGGTCTGCAGGATATCGTCGCGATGGTGGCCGAGCGCAATTTTGGTCGCGCCCAGCTCGGTTGCGGTGCGATACAGAATGCCGCGACGCAGGCGTGAGCAGAGCGAGCAGGTGGTTTTGCCTTCGGGGATCTTCTCTTTCACGATGCCGTAGGTGTTCTCCTCGACGATCTTGTACTCAACTCCGAGCTTCTCCAGGTACTCCGGCAGAATATGCTCCGGGAAGCCTGGCTGTTTCTGGTCGAGGTTCACCGCCACCAGGCTGAAGGAGATAGGCGCGCTCTGCTGCAGATTGCACAGGATCTCCAGCATGGTGTAGCTGTCTTTGCCGCCGGAAAGGCAGACCATAATGCGATCGCCATCTTCAATCATGTTGAAATCGGCAATCGCCTCGCCGACATTGCGGCGCAGACGCTTCTGCAATTTGTTGAGGTTGTACTGCTCTTTCTTGCTAATATCTTGATTATCTTGCATTTACGCGTGTCTCTGACCACTGAAGGGCGCGTCGCCGCGCCGGATAAACGGTTCGTTACTGCCGCCGCTCATCGATAAGTAAAAGTATGCCGCGTATGGTACGGATTCCGGCGGCGAATACCAGCGCGTTTTATGGCAGCGTTGCATCTGGCTTCAGGACGGGATAAAGCGTAACAGGGGTTTTGGTGTAATCATTAGCAGAAAGAAATTTGCTTCGGATATGGATGTGAGCAGAGTGCTTTCCCGGCACAACGCTGCTATCTGGTTCGGCATCACTTGCCCTCAAAAAGCGCAAAACCAGAACGCTTAATGACTCAATTCCGCATTTTCCGTCGGACCGATCAGCGTGGTTCTTACATGCGGCAGACTCTGCGGATAATTTTGCTGAATAAACTCAATCATTTTTTCCCGCACGTAGCAGCGCAAATCCCAGGCGGTAGGGGAGTTTTGGGCAGTCATCAGCAGCCTGATGGTCATGGTTTTTTCCGTGGTCTCGGTAACCTGAAGCACCTGGGTTTGCTGATCCCACAGCGGGGTTTCACTGAGCACTTTTTCGAAGTGCTGGCGCAGCGGCGCGAGCGGCATGGAATAATCCAGATAAAGAAAAACAGAGCCGAGAATTTGTGCGTTATTACGCGTCCAGTTCTGGAACGGATTTTCGGTAAAGTAGGTAATCGGCAAAACCAGCCGACGCAGATCCCAGAGACGAACCACAACGTAGGTCAGATTTATCTCCTCAATCCAGCCCCACTCCTTTTCAACCACCACGGCATCATCAATTTTAATTGGCTGCGTGAAGGCTATCTGAATACCGGCAAATAAATTGACAAGGGATTTCTGTAGCGCAAAACCAATGATGATCCCCGCCACCCCGGCACCCGCCAGAATCGTGGTGCCAAATTTCCGAATGCCAGGGAAACTGAGTAAAATAAGCGAAAGACATAGCGTCACCAGCACCACAATAGCGACCTTTTTCACATACATTATCTGCGTGCGTATTTTGCGGGCGCGTAGGTTATTGGAGATAGTAATGTCGTAGCGTATAAACAACATCTCCTCAGCCACATTAATTAAGCGGATCAGCACTGAGCAGAATGATAAAATAATAAAGATGTTGGTTGTTGTTTTTATAAAGCCAAGCGATTCAGGTTCGATGTTGACATAATTTACCCCTACGCTTATCAACAGCAGGGGTATAAACAGAAACATTGACCCGCGAAGGTGTTTTTCAAGTGATTTGAAGAGCTTTCGGTCGCGGCTTTGCCAGTAGCGGATGAACTGGAGCAGGATAAATCGCGTCAGAAAACCCACCGCGAGCGAGAGCGTGACGAGCAATACAGCAGGCACCCATGCCGGAGCGCCAGATAACTCACCAAATAAAAATGGCATTATTTCCCCTTATAGTCTGCCAATACCCCTGATTGTCAGCGCGGTAAAAACAGTCACCCTGTTTGCCAGATTAGCGCGCATTATTATATGAAAATATGAAAAGCGGGCCGCGTCGGCATAGAGAATTATCTGGAAATTACAGATCGCTGCTGAGGGCGATCGATGCGTTAAGACGTGCGACGGCACACTACGTCTGCATTTTCAGGGCGTTTGCGTGCGCCGCTGTGCTTAATTCATTTTCTGCCGCTATTCATGCTAACCATAACCTAAATTGCTGGCTGAAATCGCTGATGCACTACACTGACTATTGCAGTAATGATTTCCTCAGAAGGCTGAGCAGGTTAATTACCTGACGCCAGCCTTACCGATGACTATCAGGAGAACGACATGCAAACGCGTAAGACCCTGAAAGGACTGCTGGCGGTATCAGCAGTAGCAGCAATGTTCAGCACGGCTGGCGTATATGCCCAGACCGCGACCACCGCCGCGCAAAGTGGCGCTGCAACTCAGACTGAATCGAGCGCTAAGCTCAGCGCCGGTGACGAAAAAGCGCTGGTGGACATGGCGCAGGCCAATATCAATGAAATTGCCGCTGCCAAAATCGCGCTGAACAAAGCCCAAAGCAGCGACGTTAAAGCTTTCGCTCAGCGGATGGTTGATGACCACGGCGCTGCCCTGGCGAAAGTCCAGCCGGTCGCCCAGCAGAAGGGCGTGACGTTGCCGACTGAACCGGACGCCATGCATAAAACCATGGCCGCCGAACTGGAGAAACAGAGCGGTGAGGCCTTCGACAAAATGTATATGGAAAATGCTGGCACCAAAGACCACGAAATGGTGCTGTCGAAGTTGCAGAGTGACGCTAAAAATATCAAAGACCCGGACGTGAAGGCGCTGGCCGATGCACATACGCCGGTGGTTGAGCAACACCTGAAATCCGCCCAGCAGATGACGAAATAAGTTTTCGGCAGGCACAGGGTTCTGCGACCCGGAAACTATTTTGTTGAAGGGTTGCAGACCGCGACAGGCACACAGATCCATTATCATCACGCTTTCACCTCCTTATTGCACATGACCGGACGAGACGGCTATGGTTGACGCCTGTTCCCTCCCTTCATCGGGGCACCCATGATTCATCTGGAACGTAAAACCTATTCGCAGCTCGGCACCATCACTGCGCCCTATGTGCATGCGGTGAAACACAAGGACACGCTGTATGTCTCCGGCCTGACAGCGTTTGGCAGCGCGGCGCAGGGCGGGGATGTTGCCCGTCAGGCGGAAGAGATTTTTCGTCAGCTTAAGGTGATTGCCGCAGCGGAAAATACCACGCTGAGCGCGCTGATTAAGGTCACCATTTTTATTACTGTGGTTGAAAGCCTGCCCGCGCTACGTGAGGTACTGTTCGCTAATTTCGAGGATCACCTGCCGGCCAGTTCCCTGGTGCAGGTCAGCGCGCTATTTTCACCGGATCTTAACGTTGAAATCGAGGCGATTCTGGCGCTCGACTGAGCCGCGCGGGCAAGTTTCATGACCGCAACCCGCGAGTCTGCTAGCATACGCGTCAGTCCTGTATACCTTGAGAATTCTGACGTGACATCTTTTTCCGACTTAAACGCCTTACCTGAAGCCCAGCTCGCCAACCTCAACGAGCTGGGTTACCTCGCCATGACCCCGGTTCAGGCCGCAGCGCTGCCCGCTATTCTTGCCGGAAAAGATGTCCGCGTGCAGGCGAAAACCGGC
This sequence comes from Siccibacter colletis, assembly GCF_000696575.1. Classification (GTDB taxonomy): domain Bacteria; phylum Pseudomonadota; class Gammaproteobacteria; order Enterobacterales; family Enterobacteriaceae; genus Siccibacter; species Siccibacter colletis. The sequence continues at coordinate 49,264 of NZ_JMSQ01000003.1, forward strand.
AGCGGCAAAACCGCCGCCTTTGGCCTGGGGCTGCTGCAGCACATCGATGCCAGCCAGTTTATCACCCAGTCGCTGGTACTCTGTCCGACCCGCGAACTGGCGGATCAGGTGGCGAAAGAGCTACGTCGTCTGGCGCGCTTTATGCCTAACATCAAAATTCTCACCCTGTGCGGCGGTCAGCCGTTCGGCGTGCAGCGCGATTCGCTGCAACACGCCCCGCACATCATCGTCGCCACGCCAGGGCGTCTGCTTGATCATCTCGAAAAAGCCACCGTGCAGCTCGATGCCCTGCAAACGCTGGTGCTGGACGAAGCCGACCGCATGCTCGACATGGGCTTCGCTGAGGCGATCGATGACGTGATCCGCCATGCGCCGGCGTCGCGCCAGACGCTGCTTTTCTCGGCGACCTGGCCTGCCGGCATTGCCGCCATCAGTAAACGCGTGCAGCGCGATCCGCAGAGTATTGAGATCGACACCGTGGACGAACTGCCGGCGGTGGAGCAGCACTTCTATGAAGTGTCGCGCGGTGCGAAAACCGGGCTGCTACAGGCTCTGCTCAGCAAGCACCAGCCCGCGTCCTGTGTGGTGTTCTGCAATACCAAAAAGGATTGTCAGGCGGTGTGCGATGCGCTGAATGCCCGTGGTCAGAGCGCGCTGGCGCTGCACGGCGATATGGAGCAGCGCGACCGCGACCAGACGCTGGTGCGTTTTGCTAACGGCAGCAGCCGCGTACTGGTGGCCACCGACGTGGCCGCGCGCGGGCTGGACATCAAATCGCTGGAGATGGTGATCAACTACGAGCTCTCCTGGGACCCGGAAGTACACGTGCACCGCATCGGGCGCACCGCCCGCGCCGGCGAGAGCGGGCTGGCCATCAGCTTCTGCGCGCCGGAAGAGGCGCAGCGTGCGGCGGTGCTGGCAGAGATGCTGAACCTGTCGCTTAACTGGCAGAGCGCGCCGACGGGCGGGGCGGTGAAACCGCTGGAAGCCGCGATGGCGACGCTGTGCATTGACGGCGGGAAAAAGGCGAAGATGCGTCCGGGCGATATCCTCGGGGCGCTGACCGGTGACATGGGGCTGGACGGCGCAGACATCGGCAAGATCGACATGCATCCGATCCACTCCTACGTGGCAGTGCGCGAGTCGGTGGCACGTCACGCGTGGAAGCAGTTGCAGCAGGGTAAAATCAAAGGCAAGTCGGTGAAGGTGCGGTTGCTGAAGTAATCCGGTCGGTAAAGCGGTGGGTGCGCTGCGCTTACCCACCCTACGATTATGTAATCGGGGCGCTGCGATTGCCCATTCTGAGATTGTGCAATGGGTGCGCTGCACGTAGCGCACCCACATTCATTTCCGCCGCTCTCCGGGAGCGGCGTTCTGCGTTACTCGCTTGCCGCTTTCTCCGCTTTGCCCGCCAGCTGCGCCAGAAAATCGTAGCGCTTCTGCAGGTCTGCGGCGGCGTCCTTCCATAATTGCTCGGCGACCTCCGGCTGCTGCGCGTTCAGGCGGCGGAAGCGCTGCTCTTTCATCAGCGTATCGGCCAGCGCATCCGACGGTGGACGTGAATCCAGCGCCAGCGGGATTTTCCCTTCATCTGCGCGACGCGGATCGAAGCGATACAGCGGCCAGAAACCGGTCGCCGTGAGCTGGCGCATCTGGTCATGGCTGAGCGCCAGGTCGTAACCGTGCTCCTCACAGGGGCTGTAGGCGATAATCAGCGACGGTCCCGGATAGGCCTCGGCTTCCTGAATCGCTTTCACCGTCTGGTTAAGCTGTGCGCCGAGAGAGATCTGCGCCACGTAGACGTGACCGTACATCATCATGCTGACGCCCAGATCCTTACGCGCTTTACGTTTCCCGTGCTCGCCAAACTTCGTCACCGCGCCGAGCGGCGTGGCTTTGGACGCCTGACCGCCGGTATTGGAATAGCACTGGGTGTCGAGCACCAGAATATTGACGTTCTCGGTCAGACTCATCACGTGATCCAGCCCGCCAAACCCAATGTCGTAGGCCCAGCCATCGCCGCCAATCAGCCAGATCGATTTCTCCACCAGCGCGTCGGCGTCGGTCAGCAGCTGTGCGGCGCTCGGGTCACCCTGCAGCAGGGCGCGCAGTTGCGCCACCTGTTCCCGACGCACTTCCGGTGCCGCGTCGGCGCGCAGGGCGTCTACCAGTTCAGCGGGCAGCTTATCAGCCTGGGCCTCCAGCAGGCGCAGCACGCGCTGCTTGTGCTGATCCACCGTCAGACGGAAACCAAGGCCAAACTCGGCGTTATCCTCAAACAGCGAGTTAGCCCACGCTGGCCCGCGTCCGTTGGCGTCGGTGGTGTATGGGGTGGAGGGCAGATTGCCGCCGTAAATGGACGAGCAGCCGGTGGCGTTAGCGATCAGCAGGCGGTCGCCGTAAAGCTGGGTCAGCAGCTTGATATACGGCGTTTCGCCGCAACCAGAACAGCCTCCCGAGTACTCAAACAGCGGCGAGATCAGCTGCGAGGTACGAATGTCGATGCGTTCAAGGCTGGTGCGGTCGATCTCCGGCAGGTCGAGGAAGAAATCGTAGTTAACCTTCTCCTCCTCAACGTGTTCAAGGCGCGACATCATGTTGATGGCTTTGATCTCCGGGTTCTGGCGATCTTTCGCCGGGCAGACTTCGACGCACAGGTTGCAGCCGGTGCAGTCCTCAGGCGCGACCTGCAATACGTATTTCTGGCCGCGCATATCCCGGGATTTCACGTCCAGCGACTGGAGTGAATCCGGCGCAGCCGCAAGGGCGTCAGGCTGAACCACTTTGGCGCGGATCGCCGAGTGCGGGCAGGCCGCCACGCAGTGGTTGCACTGGGTACAGATCTCCGGTTTCCAGATGGGGATCGCTTCGGCGATGTTGCGTTTCTCCCAGCGGGTGGTGCCTACCGGCCAGGTGCCGTCCGGCGGCAGAGCCGAGACCGGCAGCGCGTCGCCCAGACCTGCCAGCATGGCGGCGGTCACGGTTTTGACAAAGTCTGGTGCAGCATCGGACACCACCGGCGGGCGCAGCGGGCTGTCGGCGTTTACCGTTTCCGGCGGCACCTCGAACAGCGATTCACGCGCCAGAGCCAGCGCCTGCCAGTTGCGCTCGACCAGCTCCAGGCCTTTGCTGCTGTAGCTTGTGGCAATCGCGCCCTGCAGCGCCGTTAACGCGCTGTCTCCGGGCAGAATGTGGGTGAGATGGAAAAATGCCATCTGCATAACGGTGTTAATACGCGCTCCAAGCTGGCACTCGCGGGCGATTTTCGCAGCATTGATGACGTAAAGCCGCGCATGGCGGTTGACCAGCGTCGCCTGCACCTCCTGGGGCAGCCGCGCCCAGACTTCATCGGGTGAATAGGGGGTATTGAGCAGGAAAATCCCGCCGGGCTTCAGGCGCTCTGCCATCTGATACTTGTCGATAAACTGCAATTGATGGCAGCCAACGAAGTCGGCTTTATCGATCAGGTAGGCCGAGTTGATCGGCCGCTCGCTGACGCGCAGATGCGACACCGTCAGGCCGCCGGCCTTTTTCGAGTCGTACACGAAGTAGCCCTGGGCATAGAAGGGCGTGGCGTTGCCGATAATTTTGATGTTGTTTTTGGTTGCCGACACGCTGCCGTCGCTGCCCAGTCCGTAGAACAGCGCTTCGAGCTTCGCGTGAGACGGCAGGGTGTTCTCCGGCAGCGGCAGGGAGAGGTGCGTCACGTCATCATAGATGCCGACGGTGAAGCGCGGTTTAGGCTTCGCTGCGCGCAGCTCGTTAAACACCGCCAGCACGCAGTCCGGGCCGAACTCTTTAGATGACAGACATAGCGCCCACCGATCACCCGCGGCAGGGTTTCACGCTCGCCGGCGTTATACGCTTCCGCCAGCGCGGTCATCACGTCGAGATACAGCGGTTCCGCCAGCGCCCCCGGCTCTTTGGTGCGATCCAGCACCGCGATGGTTTTCGCGCTCTGGGGCAGCGCCGCCAGCAGGTGCGCGGCGCTGAACGGGCGATACAGCCGCACTTTCAGCACGCCGACTTTCTCACCGCGGCTAAGTAGTTCATCCACCACTTCTTCGCAGGTGCCGATGGCCGAGCCCATCAGCACGATCACGCGTTCGGCCTCCGGGTGGCCGTAATACTCAAACGGGCGATAGCTGCGCCCGGTGGTTTCGGCAAACGCCGCCATCGCCTGCTCAACGTGCTGGTAGACCGCGTCGTACCAGGGATTGGTGGCTTCGCGCGACTGGAAGTAAGTGTCCGGATTCGCCGAGGTGCCGCGGATAACCGGATGTTCGGGATTCAGCGCCCGGGCGCGGTGGGCATCGATCTCCGCCTGCGGCAGCAGGCTGCGCAGCGTATCGTCGGCCAGCGGCACGATTTTGTTAATCTCATGTGAGGTACGGAAGCCGTCGAAGAAGTGAATAAACGGCACCCGGCTTTTCAGCGTGGCGATATGGGAGATAAGCGCAAAATCCTGCGCTTCCTGCACGCTGCCGGCGCACAGCATGGCGCAGCCGGTCTGGCGCACCGCCATCACGTCAGAGTGATCGCCAAAGATAGAGAGCGCGTGAGTGGCGACGGTGCGCGCCGCGACGTGCAGCACAAACGGCGTCAGCTGACCGGCCAGTTTGTAGAGCGTCGGGATCATCAGCAGCAGACCCTGGGACGAGGTAAACGAGGTGGAGAGCGCCCCGGTCTGTAATGCGCCGTGTACCGCGGCAATCGCTCCGGCTTCGGACTGCATCTCCACCACGCGCGGCACATCGCCCCAGACGTTCTTCAGGCCGTTTCCGGCCCAGGCGTCCGCCTGTTCCGCCATCGTCGAACTCGGCGTAATCGGGTAGATAGCAATCACTTCGCTGGCGCGAAATGCCACCGAAGCCACTGCGCCATTGCCGTCAGTTGTGATCATAAAGAGATCCTCACATTGCGCAAAAGGAGAGGGGCGCGTGATACCGCAACACACCCTGTAATTATGGGGGAATTTTAGCAAACGGGTGCGGCGGCAATTTTCGCTTTTGTGTCCTTGCCGCCACAAAACGCAGGGGTAATAGTGGCTGTGCGCTGCTTCACAGAAACAAGCGAAACCGGAATAATCCGATGCGGGTCAAAAAAACGGCAGAAAGGCGCTGCAACGCTGTGTAAATTTTTCACCGCGCCTCGACAGCACGCCGCCGGGCTGCATAAGATGCAGGGGTTTTGCGTATTTCATGATGAGGGGAGATCTATGCGCGCGGCGTTTTTAGTGGGGTGTGCGGCACTTTTATTATCGGCTTGCAGCAGCGAGCCGGAACAGCAGGCAACGGCGGCGCATGTCGCGCCAGGCATGCGGGCAGCGCTGTCAGAGAGCGCGGCAGCAAACTGCGCGATGGCGGGTGGCGTGGCGCTGGCGGCGCGTCAGTTAGATGGTTCATCAACCGGTATGTGCGCGATGCCGAACGGCAAACGCTGCAGCGCCAGCGCGCTGGCATCCGGGAGCTGCGGTAGTTTTTGATCCCCGTGTCGCGTAGAGGAAAAGGTGGGTGCGCTTTGCTTACCCACCCTACGCAGAGATAAAAGGCAGATGCGTATCGCTTATCCAATCTACAGTAAGTGGGAAAGGACAGGCGGAAGCGCGATGCCGCCTCCACCCGGAGCATCAGAGCTCGTTGGCGCAGGGTTCGCCTTTTTCCAGCTGGCTCAGGTTCTGCAGCGTGGTTTCCGAAATGCTGATCAGCGCTTCTTCGGTCAGGAAAGCCTGATGACCGGTAAACAGCACGTTGTGGCAGGCTGACAGACGACGGAACACGTCATCCTGAATGACGTCATTCGATTTATCTTCAAAGAACAGATCGCGTTCGTTCTCATACACGTCCATCCCCAGTGCCCCGATTTTCTGGCTTTTCAGCGCGTCGATCGCCGCCTGAGAATCCACCAGACCGCCACGGCTGGTGTTGATGATCATCACCCCGTCTTTCATCTGGTCAAACGCGCTGCGGTTCAGCAGGTGATAGTTCTCCGGCGTCAGCGGGCAGTGCAGGGTGATCACGTCAGACTGGGAGAACAGCGTTTGCAGATCGACGTACTCCACGCCCAGCTCCAGTGCGGCGGCACTCGGGTACGGGTCAAACGCCAGCAGGCGCATACCGAACCCTTTCAGAATGCGCAGGGCGGCAACGCCAATTTTCCCGGTCCCAATCACCCCGGCGGTTTTGCCATGCATGGTAAAGCCGGTCAGGCCTTCCAGCGAGAAGTTGGCATCGCGGGTGCGCTGATAGGCGCGATGGATACGACGGTTCAGACACATCATCATGCCGATAGCATGTTCCGCCACCGCTTCAGGGGAATAGGCCGGAACGCGCACCACGTGCAGGCCCAGCTCTTTCGCCGCATCCAGATCGACATTGTTGAAACCGGCGCAGCGCAGGGCGATAAACTTCACGCCAACCTTTTTCAGCTCTTCCAGCACCGGGCGGCTACCGTCATCGTTCACAAAGATGCATACGCCGTCGCAGCCGTGGGCCGTTTTTGCGGTTTTCTCGGTGAGCAAAAAGTCATAGAAATCGAGTTCGAAGCCATATTCCTGGTTAACATGCTCCAGATACTTTTTGTCGTACTGTTTCGTGCTATAAATCGCCAGTTTCATAAGACTTTCTCCAGTGACGTTTTGGTCACGTTAGCATGGTTAAAATTTTCTTACAAATTCTAAAAAAAGATTTATGGAGCAGGTGGTTACCTCTAATTTTAGGTCAACTACGCTTACCCGGAACCCTCTGCTTCAACTGAAGGGGCAAACATGCCAGAATAACGCGACTCACTGGCAAAAATTATTCGCTTATTCAGGATATTAACTGCCCATGACGGGTAAATACAAAGCCATTATCGCCACTGCGCTGCTGATTGTGCTTTCGCTGCTCGCACTTCTCCACACCACGGCGTACTGGCTGCCGGGGTTCGCAGGCCTGTGGCTGCCAAAAGGTACCCGCATCGCACTGGAGTCCAGCCCGCGCCTGACCCGCAATGCGATTGTGATACCCGATCTGCGTTATCTCGCCGGTGAGTGCGAACTGGCCCGCGTTGACAACGCTATCCTGCGCCATCCGAGCCGCTGGCAGCTTGATGTCGACACCCTCACGCTTAACAGCGCCTGTTTGAGCCAGCTTCCGGAGAGCGATACGGCTGCCAGTGCGCCGCGCACCCTTGCTCAGTGGCAGGCGATGCTTCCGCGCAGCTTCCTCAACGTTAACCATTTTTCACTGGCGCCCTGGGATCAGTATGCCGGGACGCTCTCCGTGGCGCTTAGCCCGGAAACACAGCAGCTGAGCTTTCAGGGCGAGCGGCTCCGCGTCAAGGTTGCCGTGAAAGGGCAGACGCTGACCCTCAGCCAGTTTGAGCTGCCGCTGTTCGACGGCGAACCGCCGCTGGCGCTGGCGGGCGACCTGACGCTCGGGCTGATGCCGGACGGGCTGCCGACCCAGGGCAGTCTGCGCACCTCGCTGCATCTGCCGCGCGAGCCGCGCGATGCCACCGCGGAGCTGGAGTGGGACGCCAATCGCGGTCAGTTGATTGTCATGGCCCCCGACGCAGAGGATCCGCTGCTCGATCTTCCCTGGACCGCCAGCGCCGGGGCGCTAACCATCAGCGACGGACGCTGGAGCTGGCCGTATCAGGGGTTCCCGCTCAGCGGGCGGGTGGCCGCCAGGGCGCGGAACTGGCAGCAGGGGCTTGAGCATACCCTGTTTGATGGCCGGCTGAACGTGGTGACCCAGGGCCGCGCCGGGAAAGGCAACGCGGTACTCAATTTCGGGCCGGGCCGGCTGAGCCTTACCGACAGCGCCATGCCACTGCGCCTGACCGGGGAAGCGAAACAGGAGGCGATGATCTTCTACGCCGGGCTGCCGGGGGAACTCAGCGGCCCGCTGCTGACGCCTACGCTGCGTTTTCATCCCGGAGCGCTGCTGCGCTCCCGTGGCCGGGTGATCGACGCGCTGAATATCGATGAGATCCGCTGGCCGCTGGCAGGGGTGACGCTGACACAGGACGGCGTGGCTGGCCGCCTGCAGGCCATTTTGCGCGCCCACGAGGGCGGCACCGGCGACTTCACCCTGCATCTTGACGGCCAGGCCAGCAACTTCTTACCCGACAAAGGCCTGTGGAACTGGCGCTACTGGGGCGAGGGGAACTTCACGCCAATGCAGGCGGCCTGGGATGTGGCCGGGCGCGGGCGCTGGCAGGACAGCACCATTGAACTGACCGCGCTTTCCACCGGTCTTGACCAGCTGCAGTACGGCAGCATGACCATGACCACCCCACGCCTGACGCTCGCCGAGCCGCTGCGCTGGGTGCGCGACCCGGCTGCGCCGTCATTCACCGGCGATCTGCGGCTCAACGCCGGCGAAACCCGCTTCAGCGGTGGTAGCGTCCTGCCGCCGTCGGCGTTCACCTTTGCGCTGAAGGGCAGCGATCCCACTTCCTTTAATTTCAGGGGCGATCTGCGCGCCGGGGCGATTGGCCCGGTACGGCATCACGGACGCTGGGACGGCGAACGGCTGCGCGGCGAAGCCTGGTGGCCAAAGCAGCAGCTGACGGTGTTTCAGCCGCTGATACCGCCGGACTGGGAGATGGCGCTGCGCGACGGGTCGCTTTACGCTCAGGTAGCCTTTTCCGCTGCCGCCGGGCAGGGGTTTGAAGCCGGCGGTCACGGCGTGCTGCGCGACGGCAGCGCCTGGATGCCGGATAACAAAATCGACGGCGTGGACTTTGTGTTGCCGTTCCGCTTCAGCGCCGGCACCTGGCATCTTGGCACCCGCGGGCCGGTGCGCCTGAAGATTGGTACTATCGAAAACCAGATTGTTGCCCACAATTTCACCGCCTCCTTACAGGGCTGGTATCCCTGGAGCGAGGCGCAGCCGCTGGGGCTGAGCGACGTCAGCGTCGAGGCGCTCGGCGGCACTATCACCATGCAGCAGCTGCGGATGCCGCAGCACGATGCCGCCCTGGTGCGGGTGAATAATATCTCCACCAGCGAGCTGGTGAGCGCGGTGAATCCGAAGCAGTTTACGCTCTCCGGCCCGGTGAGCGGGGCGCTGCCGCTGTGGCTTGAGCACCCGCAGTGGATCATTAAAGATGGCTGGCTCGCCAATCCGGGGCCGATGACGCTGCGTCTGGATAAAGACACTGCGGATGCCATTGCGAACGATAACGTGGCTGCCGGGGCGGCCATCAACTGGCTGCGCTACATGGAGATCTCGCGCTCCTGGACACGCATCGATCTGGATAATCTCGGCGCGCTGCGTTTGCAGGCCAGCATTACCGGTACCGGCAAGGTGCAGGGCAAAAGCAGCACCGTCCATCTGAACTACAGTCACGAAGAGAATCTTTTTACCCTGTGGCGCAGCCTGCGCTTTGGCGATAATTTACAGTCCTGGCTTGAGCAAAACCTCTCGTCGCAGCCTTCGTCCTGCGCCGCGCCCGGGGCCGTTTGTGAGGAAAATAAATGAAACGACTTGCTGCCGGAGTGACGGCGCTGATGGCGATTGGGCTGACAGGCTGTACGCCGCGCATTGAAGTGGCCGCGCCAAAGGAGCCGATCACCATCAATATGAACGTTAAAATTGAGCATGAGATCCACGTTAAGGTGGATAAAGACGTCGAGACGCTGCTCAAAAACCGTAGCGACCTGTTCTGAGGAGGGTGGCGATGAAACTGACAGTGAAATCATGCCTGCTGACGCTGGTGATGGTCAGCCCGCTGGCGTTTGGCCTGACGCTGGATGAAGCCCGCCAGCAGGGGCGCGTCGGCGAGACGCTGAGCGGCTATATCGCGCCGCTGAAGCAGGACAGCGACACCCAGGCGCTGGTAAAACAGATTAACGCCGCCCGGGCCGAAAGCTATCAGGCGCTGGCGGACAGCAACAATATCGCCGTGGACGACGTGGCGCGTATGGCCGGGCAGAAGCTGGTGGCCAGAGCGCAGCCGGGAGAGTACGTGCGCGGCATCAACGGTAAATGGCTACGCAAATAGCCAGAGGAGATCGACATGAGCCATCAGGAATACAGCCTCGCGCTGGGTGACGTGAATCCGCAGGATCGTGCTGCGCTGAGCGCGCTGATAACCGACAACGCCCCGCTGTTTAAGCGCTTTGTGATGTCGGCCTTTCCCGATGATATGCGGTACGCGTACGAGCCGGACACCTTCAGCGTAACCGCTATCGACGACACGCAGTTCAGTTTCAGCTGCTGCGTACACTATTTCGAGCCGTGCGCCGACCGCAATATGCACGATCGCCATGACTATCAGGTGCCCTACGCGCTGCGCGACGGCACGCTGGTGTTCAGTCTCGATGAGACCCGCTGGGTGGTTGAGTAAACGACGGGCAAAAAAAAGCCGCCGGTGTGTGGCCGGCGGCGGGTCTGTCAGAGAGGAATTACGCAGCGATAACGCTGTCGATCGCGGCTTTCGCGTCGGCGTTGGCTTTGGTCGCCACTTCCGGACCGTAGGCGATACCTTCAGCAAACACGAAGTTCACGTCGGTGATGCCGATGAAGCCCAGGAACAGGGTCAGGTACGGGGCAATCAGATCGCTCGGGGTATCTTTATGGATGCCGCCGCGGCTGGTCAGGACCACTGCGCGCTTACCGGTGACCAGACCTTCCGGACCGTTCTCAGTGTAGCGGAAGGTCACACCGGCGCGGGCAACCAGGTCAAAGTAGTTTTTCAACTGGGTCGGGATGTTGAAATTGTACATCGGTGCCGCAATAACGATCACATCATGGGCTTTCAGCTCAGCAATCAGTTCATCGGAGAGGGCCAGCGCATCCTGCTGACGTGGGGTCAGCGGCGCATCGGAAGGACGCAGCGCGCCTACCAGCTCACCATCCAGTACCGGGATTGGGTTAGCAGCCAGATCGCGCACGGTGATTTCATCGTCGCTATGCTTTTCACGCCACTGGTCAACGAAATAGTCGCTAAGCTGACCAGACGTTGAATAACCTGCCAGGATGCTGGACTTCAGAACCAATACTTTGCTCATGGGTGATTCCTTTTTATGTTTGGTTATCAGGGCCGTTGCCCTTCGCTTGCTGACACTCTAAGCACATTGCCTGTGCAGTGATAGCGCAATATATCGAAGCCTATGTTCGAATTTATTGAACAAGGCTTCCGGCATTACCACCTGCCTTTCAGGGAATTCCCGCCGACAGGCGTGGGATATGATATTCTGCAGGGTATCTGTTTCAAAAAAACACTGGCAGAAAGCTGCCCAATAATACGATGAAAGAACACGAGAATTTTTCCCTTACGGGCCTTTACCAGCAGCTCGACACGCTGATGCTGCGCGACAAGCAGCGTTTTGCGCGCCGCCTGCAGGGTACAAAGAAAGTTAAAAATCCTGAATCTCAAAAGGCAGTGATGAGTGAGCTGGCACGCGAGATCGCCGCCGCCGCCAGCAAAGTCGCGCTGCGTGCCGCCGCGCGTCCGGAAATTGTCTATCCGGATAACCTGCCGGTCAGCCAGAAGAAGCAGGCGATTCTGGAGGCGGTGCGCGACAACCAGGTGGTGATCGTCGCCGGTGAAACCGGGTCCGGTAAAACTACCCAGTTGCCAAAAATCTGCCTTGAGCTGGGGCGCGGGGTAAAAGGCTGGATTGGCCATACCCAGCCGCGTCGTCTGGCGGCGCGCACCGTGGCGAACCGCATTGCCGAAGAGCTGAAAACCGAGCCGGGCGGCGCGGTGGGCTACAAGGTGCGCTTCAGCGATCACGTCGGGGATAACACCCTGGTGAAACTGATGACCGATGGGATACTGCTGGCGGAGATCCAGCAGGATCGGCTGCTGATGCAGTACGACACCATCATTATCGATGAAGCGCACGAGCGCAGCCTTAACATCGACTTCCTGCTTGGCTATCTGCGCGAGCTGCTGCCGCGCCGTCCCGATCTGAAGGTGATCATCACCTCGGCGACCATCGATCCGGAGCGCTTCTCGCGCCACTTCAACAATGCGCCGATCATTGAAGTGTCGGGCCGCACGTACCCGGTTGAGGTGCGCTACCGCCCCATCGTGGAGGAAGCGGATGATACCGAGCGCGATCAGCTGCAGGCGATTTTTGATGCGGTGGACGAACTGGGCCGTGAAAGCGCCGGGGATATCCTGATCTTTATGAGCGGTGAACGCGAAATCCGTGACACCGCAGACGCGCTGAATAAGCTCAGCCTGCCGCATACCGAAGTGCTGCCGCTCTACGCCAGGCTCTCCAACGCCGAGCAGAACCGCGTGTTCCAGTCCCATACCGGGCGGCGTATCGTGCTGGCGACCAACGTGGCGGAAACCTCGCTCACCGTGCCGGGCATCAAATATGTAATTGACCCCGGTACCGCGCGCATCAGCCGCTACAGCTACCGCACCAAAGTGCAGCGTCTGCCGATCGAGCCGGTTTCGCAGGCCTCGGCGAACCAGCGTAAAGGGCGCTGCGGCCGCGTTTCGGAAGGCATCTGTATTCGTCTTTATTCGGAAGATGACTTCCTGTCGCGCCCGGAATTCACCGATCCGGAAATTCTGCGTACCAACCTGGCATCGGTGATCCTGCAGATGACCGCGCTGGGGCTGGGGGATATCGCCGCGTTTCCATTCGTTGAAGCTCCGGACAAACGCAACATTCAGGACGGGGTGCGGCTGCTGGAAGAGCTGGGTGCCATCACCACCGATGAAACCCAGAGCGTTTACAAGCTGACCGCTCAGGGCCGTCAGCTGTCGCAGCTGCCGGTGGACCCGCGTCTGGCGCGTATGGTGCTGGAAGCGAGCAGGCACGGCTGCGTGCGCGAGGCGATGATCATTACGTCCGCGCTGTCGATCCAGGACCCGCGCGAACGCCCGGTAGACAAGCAGCAGGCTTCGGACGAAAAACATCGCCGCTTCCACGACAAGGAGTCCGACTTCCTCGCCTTCGTCAATCTGTGGAACTACCTCGGCGAGCAGCAGAAAGCGCTGTCATCGAACCAGTTCCGCCGCCTGTGCCGTACCGATTACCTGAACTATCTGCGCGTGCGCGAGTGGCAGGATATCTACACTCAACTGCGCCAGGTGGTGAAAGAGCTGGGCATTCCGGTTAACAGCGAGCCGGCGGACTATCGCGCGGTACACACTGCGCTGCTTACCGGCCTGCTGTCGCATATCGGTATGAAAGACAGCGACAAGCAGGAGTTTACCGGCGCGCGCAATGCGCGGTTCTCGATTTTTCCAGGCTCCGGGCTGTTTAAGAAGCCGCCAAAGTGGACCATGGTGGCGGAGCTGGTGGAAACCAGCCGCCTGTGGGGCCGCATCGCCGCGCGTATTGAACCCGAATGGGTGGAGCCGGTGGCGCAGCATCTGCTGAAACGCTCGTACAGCGAGCCGCACTGGGAGCGGGCGCAGGGTGCGGTGATGGCGACGGAGAAGGTCACGGTGTACGGCCTGCCGATCGTGGCGGCGCGCAAGGTGAACTACAGCCAGATCGATCCGGCGCTCTCGCGTGAACTGTTTATTCGTCACGCGATGGTGGAGGGGGACTGGCAGACCCGGCATGCGTTCTTCCGCGAAAACCAGAAGCTGCGCGCTGAAGTTGAGGAGCTGGAGCACAAATCCCGCCGCCGCGACATACTGGTGGACGACGATGCGCTGTTTGAGTTCTACGATCAGCGCGTCGGCCACGAAGTGGTCTCTGCCCGACACTTTGACAGCTGGTGGAAGCGAGCGAGCCGTGAAACGCCGGATCTGCTCAACTTTGAAAAGAGCATGCTGATTAAGGAAGGCGCGGAGCAGGTCAGCAAGCTCGACTACCCGAACTTCTGGCATCAGGGCAACCTGAAGCTTGGCCTCAGCTACCAGTTCGAGCCGGGCGATGCCGCCGATGGCGTGACGGTGCATATCCCGCTACCGCTGCTTAACCAGGTGGATGATGCCGGGTTTGAGTGGCTGGTGCCGGGCATGCGCCGCGAGCTGGTGATCGCGTTGATTAAGTCGCTCCCCAAACCGGTGCGCCGCAACTTTGTGCCGGCGCCCAACTATGCTGAGGCGTTTTTAGGTCGCGCCACGCCGCTGGAGCTGCCGCTGCTCGATGCGCTGGAGCGCGAGCTGCGCCGCATGACCGGGGTAACCATCGACCGCGACAGCTGGCAGTGGGATCAGGTGCCCGATCACCTGAAAGTCACCTTCCGCGTGGTGGATGAGAAAAACCGTAAGCTCAGCGAAGGCAAAGATCTCGCCGCCCTGAAAGAAGCGCTGAAGGGCAAAGTGCAGGAGACGCTGTCGGCGGTGGCGGATGACGGCATCGAGCTGAGCGGGCTGCATATCTGGAGCTTCGGCGCACTGCCGGAGAGCTACGAGCAGCAGCGCGGCAACTATAAGGTGAAAGCCTGGCCGGCGCTGGTGGACGAGAAAGAGAGCGTTGGCATCCGGCTGTTTGATAACCCGCTGGAGCAGCAGCAGGCGATGTGGCGCGGGCTGCGCCGTCTGCTGCTGCTGAATATTCCTTCACCAATCAAGTACCTGCACGAAAAGCTGCCGAACAAAGCGAAGCTGGGGCTCTACTTCAACCCGTACGGTAAGGTGCTGGATCTGATTGACGACTGTATCTCCTGCGGCGTGGACAAGCTTATCGCCGAGAACGGCGGACCGGTGTGGAGCGAAGAGGGCTTTACGCAGCTGCACGAGAAGGTGCGCGCCGGGCTGAACGATACCGTGGTAGAGATTGCGAAGCAGGTGGAGCAGATCCTGACCGCGGTATTCAGCATCAACAAGCGCCTGAAAGGGCGCGTGGATATGACGATGGCGCTGGGCCTGTCGGACATTAAAGCCCAGATGAGCGGGCTGGTGTATCGCGGGTTCGTTACCGGCAACGGCTATAAGCGACTCGGGGACACGCTGCGTTACCTCAACGCCATCGAAAAACGGCTTGAGAAGATGGCGGTGGACCCACACCGCGATCGCGCCCAGATGCTGAAAGTCGAGCAGGTGCAGCAGGCGTGGCAGCAGTGGCTTAATAAACTGCCGCCGGCGCGACGCGATGACGACGACGTGCGCGAGATCCGCTGGATGATTGAGGAACTGCGCGTCAGCTTCTTCGCCCAGCAGCTCGGTACGCCGTATCCGGTGTCCGACAAACGCGTGCTGCAGGCAATGGAGCAGATCGCGGGCTAGCCCGCATTTACTGGTAAGGAAAGACAGTGACAAGAGTACGTATTGGGTTAAGCGTGGCGCTAACTGCCGTGGCAATGAACGCTTCGGCGCAGGTGGCGCAGACATGCGATGCTACGCAACTGGCGATTAACGCCGCTAACCTGCAAATTATCGCGCAGGGTAGCCCGGCGAAGGAGCAATTCAAAACGTTTCACGTGAAGACGAAAGGCGAGAATATTGATTCTACCAGCGATACTCGTGCCATCTTTGAGACGTGTAACGTGCTGAAAAACGCTACGACCACACTCTCGCGTGACGACGGCGCGAGCAAAATGAAACTGGAATACAGGATCAGGCGCGACGCAGAAGGCTGGCTCACCGCAGAAGCCATGACCATCACGATGAAAGATAAAACGCTAACGGACTGGAAAGGTGAGACGCGTTATACGCCGGACAATTCCGGGCGCATAACGGATTCGGTCATGACGTTTACCCTGAATAACCAGCCAGCACAGACGCGAACGCATTATGACTATGATGCGAAAAACCGTGTTGTTCGCATGGTAGCGCATAGCTCGCTACAGTTTTTTGAAGAGACGACGGAGCTGAGCTATGACACGCGTGGCTTTCTTATCCGCACATCGAGCGGTAAAGAGAACACCACGCTTAGCTGGTCAGATGATGGTCGCTGGCTGAAGAGTGAAACAGAGACCAA
Organism: Siccibacter colletis; assembly: GCF_000696575.1. Lineage (GTDB taxonomy): Bacteria > Pseudomonadota > Gammaproteobacteria > Enterobacterales > Enterobacteriaceae > Siccibacter > Siccibacter colletis. Next base: position 65,102 of record NZ_JMSQ01000003.1, read on the forward strand.
CCATCCCTACAGCGTACTGTATACCGTGAATGAGTGCACGAAATGGGATGAGCAGGGAAGCTGTCTGGTGCAGAAGCGTACAGAGACAGAAAAATACGCGAAACAGACCACCCGCTATACCTTTGCCGTCACCAGCGATTATCAATATTTCTGACCACCAGCAGGTGAAGGGCCGCTGTTACCTCACTTCACCTGCCAGCCGCCCCCTAATGCCCGGTAGAGATCGATCTGCGCCAGCAGCAGATCGTTGCGGGTTTGCACCACGTTGAGCTGGGTGGCGTAGAGCGTGCGCTGGGCGTCAAGCTCTTCCAGGAACGAGGAGTAGCCGTTGCGATAGCGGTTGTGGGCGATGCGCAGCGTTTCCTGCGCTACCTGCTCCTGGCCTTCCAGTTCGCTGAGCTGTTCACCCAGGCGGCGGATGGCGTCCAGACTGTCGTTTACCTCGCGAAACGCATTGCGCACCGTGCTCTCATAGCTGTACAGCGCCTGGTTGCGCTGGGACATGGCAATATCCACCTGGGCGTTCAGCGTATCGCGGTTCAGCAGCGGGGCGAGCACGCTGCCCCCGACGCTCCACAGCCGCAGCGGATTATCCAGCAGCCCGGCCAGGGTATCATCCTGATAAGTGCCCGACGCGCTAAGGCTCAGGGAGGGCAGCAGCTTCGCTCGTGAAGCGGCCAGCGTCTGATCCGACGCCAGCAGCGTCTGCTGCGCCTGCACGATATCCGGACGACGTTCCAGCAATGATGAAGGCAGCTGAGCCGGCATGCTCAGCGGCGTCAGCGCCGCAAAATTGCCGTCGCGCGACACGCCCGCCGGCAGGCTTCCCGCCAGCACCTGCAGCGCATTCTCCTGCTGGGCAATCTGGTGTTGTAGCTGCGGGATCTGCGCCCGGGTGGCGCGCAGCTCTGAATCGGCCTGCATCAGCTCCAGCCGCGACGAGTACCCGGTTTCATACTGGCGCTTTGCCAGCTGCCAGGCGTTTTCCCGCGCTTTCAGGGTGGACCGGGTGATGCGCAGCTGTTCATCCAGCGCCAGCAGGGTGATATAACCGGCTGCCGCCTGGGACGCGACGCTGAGATCCGCCGCCGCCGCCGCCGACTTCTGTGCTTCCAGCGTCAGAGTTGCCGCGTCGATATTGCGGCGGGTTGCGCCCCAGAGATCGACATCGTAGCTGGCGGTTAATCCGCCCTGATAGCGCGTGCCGTGGGTCGGCAGGCCGGTCGCCGCCGACTGCGAGCGCGCGCGGGTCACCCCGAGGCTGGCATCCAGCGTCGGCCACAGGGCGCTGTCCGCGGCAGTTACCCGAGCCTGGTACTCATCAATCCGCGCGCGCGCGGTCAGCACGTCGCTGTTGTAGCGCAGCGCCTGTTCAACGAAACGGTTGAGCTGCGAATCATGGAAATTACGCCACCAGAACCCCTCCACCGGACTTTCCGGCCCGATGCCGTCGCGCCACTGGGCGGGGATGGTGAGCGAGCTTGGCGCCTGCTTAACCTGCGCACTGTGGCAACCCGCCAGCAGCAGCGCCAGCGCAATGGCAGTCAGGCGCCTCATTGGGGTTTCTCCAGGGTATCAATGGTCACCTGTACCGACATCCCCGGACGCAGGCGCGCTTTGTGATTCGTATCGCCCATCACCGCAATGCGCACCGGAATGCGCTGGGCGATTTTTACGAAGTTGCCGGTGGCGTTATCCGGGGTGATGGCGCTGAACTCCACGCCGGTAGCCGGAGAGATGCTCTCCACCCGGCCACTGAAGGTTTCGCCATTAAGCGCATCGACGGTGAAGGTGACCGGCTGTCCCACGCGCACCTCTGCCAGCTGAGTCTCTTTCAGGTTGGCGATCACCCAGTGCTGTGGTGGCACCAGGGTAGTGAGGTGAGTGCCTGCCGCCACGTAGGCACCGAGGCGCACCGAGATCTGCCCGAGCTGGCCGTCGCGCGGGGCGACGATGCGGGTATTTTGTAAGTCGATACGCGCCAGCTCCAGCGCCGCGCGGGCGTTAGCCACGTCCGCTTCCAGTCCGGCGCGGTTCACAATCACGGTTTGCAGATCCTGACGCGACATCTCAAGCTGCGCCTTTGCCTGATCGATACTGGACGCCCCCTGGGCGGCGCTGGCCAGGGCGGCATCGCGTTCACGAATAGAGAGCGAGCCGTCGGACGTCAGCTCGCGCACGCGCTTCAGATCGGCCTGATTTTTCTGGTTCTGGGCGCGGGCATTGCTCAGCGCGGCTTCATCCCGGGCAATCACCGCCTCGGCGCTGCGGCGCTGTTGCAGGTTGTTAGCGAGCGTCGCTTCGCGCATCGCCAGCGTGGCGGCCGCCTGATGCACACGTTGCTGATAGATGCGGTCGTCAATGGTCATCAGCACATCGCCTTTTTTCACCACCGCGAAGTCCTGCACGTTGACCGTCGTGATGTAGCCGTTCACCTGCGGGCTGATAAAGGTGGTCATGCCGCGCACGTAGGCGTTATCGGTAAACTGCGTGTGGCGGGTAAAGGGCGGCAGCTGCCAGGCATACAGGATCACCAGTACGCCAACGATGCCGATAGCCGCGGCGGCAAAAATGGAAACCACGCGCAGGTTACTGCGGGTACTGGCCTGCTCTTTAGCGGCGTCCTGCTGACTCATACAAACTCCGGAATTATCATCGACAATATTATTGTTTGGTTCCCGTGGCGCGCTTCAGCGCCAGGTGGGCAGTAATACGCAGACGCAACAGACGCCAGCCGATCCACAGCAGGGTGGCGGCGGCAATGCTGGCCGTCAGCAGATAAGTATCGTTGTAAGCAAGAATATTTGCTTCCAGCGCGCTGGCGCTCTGTAACTGGGTGATGGCCTGCGTACTGCGTAGCGTGGTGTCGCCAATCAGGTTCTGATACATCTGTGTATAGAGCTGAATACGCTCGTTCACCAGCGGATTGAGCGTGGTGAGCTGGTCGGCCAGCAGGCTGGAGTGATACTTCTCCCGCCAGGTCTGAAAGGTGCCAAGAATGGCCGAGCCGAGCAAGCCGCCGAGGTTCTGGCTCATACCAAACAGCACCGAAAAACTCACCAGATTACGCGGTTCGGCGATCACCCCCCCGATCCCGGCGAGCATTGCCGGCGCAAGGAAGAAGGCGCTGCTGAACCCGAGCAGGAACTGGCTGATAATCAACTGGTCTGGCCGGGTCAGACTGGTGGACTGGCTGTCCATCAGGGTGGCGACAATCATCAGCGCCAGCGAAGCCATGATCGGCCACGCCAGCTGTTGGGGCTTGATGGTCAGGCAGCTGGCGACAATGCCGCAGACGATACCGGCAAAAATCGACCAGGCGAGATGGGTCATCTGCTCGTTTTGCAGGCCTACGTACTGCAGCCAGCCGATAACCCCGGTGTTCTGCTCCGCCAGCACGATGCGGATCAGCAGCATAATCAGGCCGAGGCGCAGAATACTGCCGCTGGAGAGCCAGCGGGTGTTGAGCAGCGGATTGCTGCGGTTATGTTCGAACACCATCGCACTGACGATCAGCACCACCGAGCCCGCCAGCGCCCAGCCTAGCCACGGGGTTTCAAACCACCACTCGATGCGCCCCAGCGACAGCACCGCGCACAGCAGCGCCATGCCGGGTGCCAGCAGAATGAAGGTCAGGAAATCCTTCTTCTCGAATACCTTTTTACGGTCGCCGGGCGGCAGCTTGAGGGCCATCACGCAGGCCAGTGACACCAGCGCCAGCCCCAGCTCGAACAAATACAGCCCGCGCCACTCGTCAATCTGCAGCAGTTCGCTGGAGAACAAGCGGGCGATGGGAATAGCCAGAGACGACCCGGTGATGCCGATGGTCAACGCCTTCAGGCGATGCTTCGCGGGCCAGGCCTGAATCTGGTAGTAGATGCCAAGCGAACTCAGCGCCGCCGCTACCATACCGTGCGCGGCGCGCACCATCAGCGCCGAACTGAGATCGTTGACGAACAGGTGAAAGAAGGTGACCAGCACATACAGCACCAGAAACCCTTCGGTAAAGGCGCGCAGCCCGAACTGCTGGCGAAACTTGACCAGCAGCAGGTTGATAGAGACGTTAGTCATTACATAGACAGCGGGCAGCCAGGCAATCTCGGTTGACCAGGCCGCAAAGGTGCCCTGCAGATTTTGCAGATTCGCCGACACCATCGCGTTGCCCAGCGCGCCGGTCAGGCAGACCAGCAGGCCAACGATGCCGTAGGCGATGCGTTTCGGCGTGGTGTGATAGGGCGTGGATGGCGAACCGAGCAGCATCGGTTTTTCATGCGGCTGCCACTCGCGCGGGGCATAGGGATCACGATGAGGGACGCGCATTATGCCTTCTGAACCTCTTGCAGCAATCGGGTGAGAACAGCGCGTACCTGCTGCTGTTCTTCCTGGGTAATGGTCGTCAGCACGTCTTCCCGGAAGCGGTCAGCAACCTGGCGCACTTCATGATAGAGCGCCTCGCCCTTCGGGGTGGCGACCAGCAGGCGCTTACGCTTGTCGTTATCTGTCATTGCACGTTCAATTAATCCATGTTCCACCAGACGATTCAGCAGCGGCACCAGCGTGGCGGTCTCCACGCCCAGCTCGTCAGCCAGCTCACGCTGGGAAAGCGGCGCTGCATGACGGGCGATGGCGGAAACCGCCATCCAGCTTGCCTGGCTCATGCCCAGCGCTTTCAGGCGACGGTCTACCGCCAGCCGCCAGTGGTGGGCCGTTAAATGCAGAAGATGTGAAAAGGTTAGCCGATCGTAGTCCACAGGCAATATCAGATTGTTAGAGGTCTAATTAGTTTAGGGCGACAGCAGGACAGACATCAAGTAGCAAAGCATAAGAAAAGCCGCTACGCTCAGGCGGTTACGAGAGAAAGCTGGTTCAGGTGGAGGTGACAGTGTCACAAGAAAGAGTCTATTGCGTTGCGCCTGTTGACCCGACGGAGCCGGATGCGGTCGCACTGCAGGCGGCGCTGTCGGAAACACTGGAGGGGCTGACCGGCAGCTCCGGACGCGCCTCGTTCAGCTATGACGACGTGCGCGTGAAAGGCGCCGGATTTTTTATTGCCAGAGATGAAGCCGGCAAACCCGTCGGCTGCGTGGGGTGTCGCCCGCTGCAGGAGGGGATCGGCGAGCTGAAGCGTCTGTTTGCTCTGCCGGGCAATCCTGGCGCAGGGGTCACCCTGCTGCGCTGGGTAGAGCAGTGGGCAGCCCAACAGGGCTATCATGAACTGTGGCTGGAAACCCGCACCAGCAACCAGAAAGCGGTGGAGTTCTACCTGCGGGCCGGGTATGAGATCATTGATAATTATGGCCGCTACGTCGGGCAGGAGGATGCAGTGTGCTTTGCCATTCGTCTGGAAGATAAACATGCTGAGCGGGCTTAACCATCTGACGCTTGCGGTAGCCGATCTGCAGCGCAGCATTGCGTTTTATCAGGCGTTACCAGGAATGCGGCTTCACGCCCGCTGGACGCGCGGCGCCTACCTGAGCTGTGGCTCACTCTGGCTCTGTCTGTCGCTTGACCCTGTCGCTGGAACTCCCCGTCAGGATTATACCCATTACGCTTTTAGCGTGGCGGAAGCAGACTTCTTACCCTTGTGTGCCCGCCTGGAGCAGGCGGGCGTGACCGTCTGGAAAAGTAACCGCAGCGAAGGTGAGTCGTTCTATTTTCTCGACCCCGATAACCACCAGCTTGAACTGCACGTCGGGTCGCTCGCGTCACGGCTGGAAGCCTGCCGTCAGCAACCTTATGACGGGATGATCTTCTATGATGACCCCTGATACGTGACGCCTGAGTCGTCATTTTTACGTCATTACCCGGTAATACCACTGTGCAACCGCCTTTAAGGATGATCTGATGTCGAAGCGGGGAAGCCCGATATATCTTTAAATCTGGCTTTTAACATGGAGTGGACGATGATAACGACTTTCCCGCGCCTTCCCGACGGGACGCTACAGGCCGTCAACACCATTGGGCAATGGCTGGCGTATGATGACGCCAACAGCACCAAAAATGCCAAAGCGGATCTGCTGGTTCTGGCTGGCAATGCTGTGATCCCAACTATCGATGCTGCCTGCGAGCGGGCGGCGACTCAGGAGATCCCGCTGCTGATCACCGGCGGCGTTGGGCACTCCACAACATTTCTGTATGCTGCTATCGCACGCCATCCGCGCTACAACACCATCCAGACCACCGGGCGCAGCGAGGCGGCGATTCTGGCAGACATTGCGCGCGAGTTCTGGAATCTGCCTCAGGAACGCATCATCACTGAAGAGCACTCCACCAATTGCGGCGAAAACGCGGCCTTTAGCCGTCGTCTGCTCGATGAGTGGGGCATGGCACCAAAGCGCATTATCCTGTCTCAGGACCCGACCATGCAGCGCCGCACCGTCGCCACTTTTGCACGCGCCTGGCGCGATGCGGATTTTCAGCCAGAATGGGTCAGCCAGCCGGGCGTCGTGCCGGTGCTGCGCAACGGTTCACGCAGCGTGCAGTTCGTCGTGGGCGACACCGGGATGTGGCCGCCGGAGCGGTTTATTTCGCTGATCCTCGGTGAAATTCCGCGCCTGCGCGATGACCACAGCGGCTACGGTCCGCGCGGCCGCGACTTTACTACCCATGTGGATATTCCACCCGAGGTTGAGCAGGCCTGGCAGGCGCTGTTCAACGATCCCATCCTCACCCAGGCGCTGCGCAACCGCTCGCTGCTGTAGCGCGCTGCCCGTTTCTGAGTGCTCTTGCTCAAACGGGCAGGCTAATGTTGCAAAACGGTAACCACAAAAGCGTTTAACGACGCTTTTTTTCGATCTCCTTCACACTTACCCGCCCTGAGCTGCCGCTCCCTGTTAACGAGATATAGATTTTTAACATCTCTTTTACCTTCCATACCTCATGTTAATTCAGGAGTAGGTCATGACAGCACCTGTGCAGCATTCCATGTATATCGACGGGCAGTTTGTTAGCGGGCAGGGAGATGCCTGGATCGATGTCATTAACCCGGCCACCGAGGCGCTGCTGTCGCGTATTCCGGACGGAAGCGCAGAGGACGCGCGTCAGGCCATCGCCGCTGCAAAACGCGCTCAGCCGGAATGGGAAGCGCTGCCGGCGATTGAACGCGCCGGCTGGCTGCGCAAGATCGCAGCAGGTATTCGTGACCGCGCCGCGGAGATCAGCGCCCTGATTGTGGCCGAGGGTGGCAAAGTGAAAGGGCTGGCCGATGTGGAGGTGGCTTTTACAGCTGACTACATCGACTACATGGCAGAGTGGGCGCGCCGCTATGAGGGTGAGATCCTGCAGAGCGATCGTCCGGGTGAAAACATTCTGGTGTTTAAACGCGCCCTCGGCGTGACCACCGGCATTCTGCCGTGGAATTTCCCGTTTTTCCTGATTGCCCGCAAGCTGGCCCCGGCGCTTATCACCGGCAATACCATTGTTATTAAGCCGAGTGAGTTCACGCCGAATAACGCCATTGCTTTTGCCGAAATTGTCCACGAAGCAGGCCTCCCGCGCGGGGTGTTCAACCTGGTGCTGGGGCGCGGGGAAACCGTGGGCCAGGAGCTGGCCGGTAATCCGGACGTGGCGATGGTCAGCATGACCGGCAGCGTCGGGGCGGGCGAGAAGATCATGGCGGCGGCGGCGAAAAACATCACCAAAGTGTGCCTTGAGCTGGGCGGGAAAGCCCCGGCGATTGTGATGGATGATGCCGATCTGGATCTGGCGGTGAAGGCGATTGTCGATTCCCGCGTCATCAACAGCGGGCAGGTGTGTAACTGCGCCGAGCGCGTTTACGTGCAGAAGGGCATCTATGACGCGTTTATCTCCCGCCTGAGCAGCGCCATGAGCGCGGTACAGTACGGCGACCCGGCTCAGCGCGACGATATCGCGATGGGGCCGCTGATCAATGCCGCTGCCCGTGAGCGTGTGGAAGCGAAAGTGGCACGGGCGGTAAGTGAAGGGGCCACGGTGCTTTCCGGCGGTAAAACGGCTGAGGGCAAAGGCTACTTCTATCCGGCGACGCTGTTGGTGGACGTGCGTCAGGAGATGAACATCATGCACGAAGAGACGTTTGGCCCGGTGCTGCCGGTGGTCACCTTCGATACCCTGGAGGAGGCGCTGGCGATGGCCAACGACAGCGACTATGGCCTGACCTCGTCGATCTACACCCGCAATCTGAATACCGCGATGAAAGCCATCAAAGGGCTGAAGTTTGGTGAAACCTATATCAATCGCGAGAACTTCGAAGCGATGCAGGGCTTCCACGCCGGCTGGCGTAAATCCGGCATCGGCGGAGCCGACGGGCGCCACGGCCTGAATGAGTATCTGCAAACCCAGGTGGTTTACCTGCAATCCTGACCCCCTTCAGCCCCTGCCTTCGCGGGGGCTTTTTTATCTTACCAGCCCGCCATTCACAGATGATGAACGTTCGTTCATAAAAAGTTGAACGCGCGTTCATCTTTTGCCATAGTGCCTCCGTCATCAGGAGGTAACCATCATGACGTATCTGAAACGGGACGCGCGCGAAGAGCAGCTGCTTGAGATTGCCGTGGGCCTGCTGAGCAGCAAAGGCTACCGCGCCACTACCACGCGGGATATCGCCCGTGAAGGCGGTGTGGCGACCGGAAATATCAGCCGCCTGTTTGGTTCGCTGAGCGCCCTGAAGCAGGCCGCGCTGTACCGTATCAACGACCGTATCGTTGAGGAGTATGAAGCGGCCAGCGCCGGGCAGACGCCGCTTGAGGGCGTGCTGACGCTGCTGGGCGATCCGACCGATTCGCGTAACCAGCACGTCTTAACCCTGTGGCGCGAAGTGGCGGTGCTGGCCGCTGAAGAGGCGACCCTGCGCGATATTCATCAGCACGCGCTGCGCAGCTGGGCGCTGTCCGTCGCGCGCTATATCAGCGAGCACATCCAGCATTTTCGGGTGCGGGATACCCCTGAACGCACCGCCTGGCGACTGATCGCGTTCATTACCGGTATGGATTTGCTCCAGGAGATGGGGGCGATGTCCGGCAGCTATGAAGAGATGAAACATGACCTGGTGCGTTTTATTCGCACCGAACTAATTAACGATGAGGTGAAGTAATGCCCGGTATCTGGCTGGTTCTTGGGGTAGCAATTGTGGCCGAAGTCATTGGCACCACGCTGCTGAAATATTCTGAAGGTTTTACCCGCCTGTGGCCGACGCTCGGCACGGCGGTATGCTACGGGATTGCGTTCTGGTGTCTGTCCCAGACGCTGGCGCATATTCCGACCGGCATCGCTTACGCCATTTGGTCCGGGGTCGGGATTGTGCTGATTTCCCTTGCTGGCTGGCTTATCAGCGGTCAGAAGCTCGATCTCCCGGCAATGCTGGGGATGGGCCTGATCGTGGCCGGGGTACTGGTGATCAATCTGTTCTCAAAATCAGCGGCACATTAATGGCCTGAATATGCCCAGGGACGGGCAATTTGCCGCTGCGGTGGAAAAAGTAATGAAATCAGCGGCGTCTCCCGCTATGTTGTCTCATCTGCTGCGGCTGACATGGTTAATTTATGCGCTCTCGCTATACAACTCTGCAAATTTCACTTCACTGGCTGGTGGTCCTGCTGGTGATTGTCGCTTACGCCACGATGGAACTGCGCGGTTACGCGCCGCGTAATCTGCGCTGGCTGGTCAACATGACGCACGTCAGCTGCGGCATCACTATTCTGGTGCTGACGGTGGCGCGCCTGCTGGTACGCCTGAAGTACCCCGCGCCGCCTATTGTTCCCAAACCGCGCGGTATGGTGACGGGCATGTCGCACCTCGGCCATCTGGCCATTTACCTGGTATTTATCGTGCTGCCGGTACTTGGCTTTCTGTCGATGTATTTCCGGGGCGGCAACTGGCTGGCGTTCGGCCTGCCAATGCCGTCTGCCAGCGAAGGGGATGAAGATCTGGTGGAGATGCTGGCGAGTTACCACGTGCTGATCGCCAACATCAGCTACTTCGTGGTGGGAATTCATGCGGCGGCGGCGCTGCTGCACCACTACCTGTGGAAAGACAATACGCTGCTGCGCATGATGCCCGGTAAACGCCAGTAGCCACACGCCCCGATACCGGGGCGTTTTTTTTGCCGTCAGAATGTGATCGTCGCGGCTGTTTTACCTTTGGGGAAGGGCAGGGATCACACTTTTCTCTTTCGCGCCTGGGCGGCGGTATCAGAAATAGCTTAAGTATATCTATTATAGAAACACCAGGCGGTAAACCTCCGTCGCCGGCGTAAGCAACGCCGATCCGGTAATAGCAACCCACCGCGTGGCGCCGCGCGCCAGAGAGGATGAGATGAACCACTCACATCAGCACGCCATATCGCGTCCGGAGCAGGATGCCACCCTGACGCGCAAGCTGCGCAAAGTTCTGCTCGCCACCGGCGTTGGGCATTTCGTCGAATGGTTTGATTTCGGACTGTACGGCACCCTCGCCGCCGTCATTGGACTCAACTTTTTCCCCGCCGCCGATGCCACTACCGCGCTGCTGGCCTCGTTTGCGGTATTTGGTGCCGGATTCATTATGCGTCCGCTCGGCGGGCTGTTTTTTGGTTCGCTTGGCGACCGGATAGGGCGGCAGAAGGTGCTCGCCACGGTGATCCTGCTGACGTCCGGCGCAACCTTTGTGATGGGCCTGCTGCCGACGTACCACACCATCGGCGTTATCGCCCCCGTGCTGCTGGTGCTCACCCGGCTGGTGCAGGGCTTTGCCGCCGGCGGCGAGACGTCAGGCGCGACGACCTACCTGGCGGAATTCGCGCCGGTGGCCAGACGCGGCTTCTTCACCTGCTGGATCGATAACTTCGGCTTTATGGCTTTCGTGGCCGGCTCCGGGCTGGTGTTTCTGCTCACCGCCAGCCTGGGTGAAGACGCGATGAATGCGTGGGGCTGGCGCATCCCGTTTCTTATCGCCGGGCCGCTGGGCCTGATTGGCCTGTACCTGCGTACCCAACTGGAGGATTCCCCGGAATTCAAATCCATCGCCGCCAGCGGTAACACCGAAGCCGCGCCGCTGCGGGTGGCGATCACCACCGCCTGGGGCGCGCTGGCGTTTTGCGTCGGGTTTGTGGTGATCAAAGCCGTCGGGCACTGGGTATTGCAGACCTTTATGCCGAGCTATCTTTCAACCCAGCTGCACTACAGCAAACTGGATGCCTATGCCATCACCACCATCGGGCTGTTTGCCATTGCGGTGATGGTGCCCTTTATGGGCTATCTGTCGGATAAATACGGCCGCAAACCGCTGATGCTGGCGGGCTGCGCGGGCTTTATTCTTTTCACCTGGCCGGCGCTGATGCTGATGGCGCGGGGCGATATGCTGTCCGCGGTGCTGGCGATGCTGATGCTGGGGGCGTTTATCGCCGCCTTTGATGGCGCGTGCAGCGCAGCCATGGCGGAACTGTTTCCGACCAGCATTCGCTACGGCGGCATGTCCATTGCCTATAACATTGCGGTGGCGTTCTTCGGTGGCATTACACCGTGGTTTTCGGCGTGGTTGATTGGCGCTACCGGCTACCCGTTCTCTCCGGCGTGGTACGTGATGGGTGCTGCGTTGATCACCTTCCTGACGGTACTGCGCGCCAGGGAAACCGCCGGACTGCCGCTGAAACGATAATGAAAGCAGGGCGGTGATAAACCGCCCTGAAAGATAATTTTATTTTCGCTACGTCATCACTGAAATAGCCGATAACGCTGCGTAAAGGCATGTCAGGGTGGTGAGTAATAAAATCGTAAATACTATTCTCAAAATGCTATTGCGTATTCCTCCCGTTATCGATGGGAATACCGTAGGGGCACAGTTTAAATAAGCAATTCTGGACTTGCCGACAATTATCCAGCCGGGGTTCACCATTGCCGGGACATTGCGCATTGCTTTTCAGACTCTCCCACAAGGCATCCGAATATGGAAAGCAGTGAATGATGTTAATATCGCGTGGCTTATCGTTTACAAATAGACCAACTTGACTTGTTATGAGTTTATTATCTGGCCGCAGAAACCAGCTTCCTTTGTACCAGATAATTAAACGCAATCCCTTACTGCTGGTCGCGCTCGCGAACGCTGTTCCTGTGCAGGGCGACGCGAGCATCGCATCAATATCCCATTCCATCTTGATTCCTTCTCCATGAGCATTAGCTCCGCATTGATGCCATCTTTGCTGAACTCCCTAAGCCAAATTAAAAATAGCAGGCAATAAGAATATCCTCAATTGAAAAGTGGATGTTTTACCTGCATTTAAAAAAAGGAAATTAATTTAAACTTATTTACGAAAAAGAGTGGGGATTCATTGAAAATGATTTTGCGCGGGATATTTTAGGCCCGGTTTTATTAGTGGGCTTATTACGGAGTGGTTAATTTTTGAGGTCGCTTGTAAAAGATTTGATGTGGAGGTTGGGTTGAAGTAAAGATAATGGTTATAGTAGATTTGAAAGCGGTGGTTTATTGGATGAAGAGATCTTAGTAAGATTGAGCCGCGATTTAAATATTTTAAAAGCAAAAAATAAGCCCGTTGGCGTACAGGCTTGTTTTTCATCATTATGCATCCTTCCAGCTTGCCCAGGCGGAAGTGTTAGCAACAATATGCTCAAGAGTGATGGTTGCAAAGTTAAAAGAGACAACTTCTTGCGGCTGCAAGTCATTATGCGTCATTGAATTAGGATATATATAATTTATTTCGGTAATACGAGCCTTAGTTAACTTTATTCTAAAATAAAACTCGTTACCACCATTTGCTGATGTCCTGTAAAAATCAAACGAACATTCAAGCGTTTCTTTGCCATCGAGCGCTTGTAAAAGCAAGGGTGTTGCCTTATCTACAGGCTTTCTAATTGTTAAAGGATGAAAACTAATATTGTCTTCACTTGAGACTGTGTTGTTGACTTCATAAATAAATATTTCGTTCTCGTGACCCTTCTGCCACTTATTTCCAATCGATTTTTCAGTCCCACACCCGGAGGAGATTAATCCTTGCTTTTCCCCACGCAGGTTAAGATGAATAATGTTTGCCATGAAATCGTCCTTAAGTAAATTTTAAGCTATACAATTAGTACCATTTTGAATATTTTATAAACAAATACCCAACAATAAAAGAAAAGATAATTGTTAAAGGTACGGTGTAGTAGTAGGGAAAAAAGTGAGCAATCAAGAGACCGAATGCGAAGATAATAATCGGAGGGGCTGTATAGAAAAAATATTGCCCTGCAATGTTTTTCAATATTTTAATTAACCATTGTTTCATTTTTTTCTCATTAGTTCGCTTACCAGATATAAAATGTTGTCTTCATCATTGCTTCCGGAATCGACCAAATACAGGATTTTTTTCATAGGCTCTTCAATAATATGATATACCATTTCAATATTATTACGATGAAGATCCCAATAGTATTCAGGGTGAGTGGATTTAAGCCGCCTGGCTGCTAATGCAGCTATTTGCACTTTACCGTAAAAGCTGGATAAACTTACAATGGTGCCTGAAGATTTTATTATGGCTTTTGCATAAGCATCTTTGAATTCTGATGAGCTTAATACCGCTAATGCCAGAAAATAGGTGAGCGTATTTTTGCTTAGCGTGCCGCTGGCTTCTTCTGCTGCCAATCCTGAAAGATACTCACCAATTTCAAGGTAAAAGGATCTTTCAACAGGCTGATTTATTTTCGAAATTTTACGCTTAAAATAAAGTTCCACCATATCGAGAATAATATCATTCCTGTTCAATATCTCTACTCTTGATTTGAGCCATCGGTAATCTTCAATAGCAAGCTCCCGGCAGGTTTCAGAGTGACCCGGGACCAGACATGATAAATACCAGGAAGCTCTCTCAGAACCAGCAAGGGTATCAGTCGCCATTTCATATATGGTTTGCCCTACAGCCTTTACAGAGCGATCGAGAACTTTAGCAAGATTTTTATCAGATTCTGTTTTAAGTTTAAGATAAGCGCTATAGTTGGTCATAAGTCTTCCTGACATTTTATTATCGAATTATAACTATTATGATCGGTTTGACAACAAAAAAATGCCATGCCAGAAAACGAGGCGACATTATGAAGTTCAGATGATAATTCGCCGTGTTTAGCTTATGGTGAAATATTATATTCAGTTCCGCATGCCTGTTGCCAGATATTGGTACCTGCTTTTACGGCCTTACTACAGGCTTATATAAATATGTTACCTTACATGCATCAGTAATTTATTTGACATCATTACGCCTCTAAACCACAAGCAAAGATAAGGTGATAATGCCATAAAACCCTAAAGCGTACGGCCTGATTACTATCAGCGGTTTTATATCTTGATCGCCTGTGGATTTACAAAATCCAGAGCGAAACAGTAAATACGATTAGTTACGAGAATCACCTCAGATACCTACCATATTTAGCGGGCATATGTTGGGGCTTTTATTTTTTTAATGTGATACAATGAGCGGGCTTTAACATAAATAATTATATCGATGGATAGGGCAGGGCACATTATCTTGCTCTGTACTATGTTCAATCAGGGAAAGATAAGTATTATGAAGTTATATAGTGACTTACACAGATATATGTGGATATTCAGTGTATGGATACTGCTAGCCATGACTTACTGGATGAATTCAGGGCAGCATTTGGCCGACAGCTTTTTGATAGGTTTACCCTCACTTATTATTCTGATATTAGACTGGAACCGCACTGAAAAGCATGGCGTGCCTGGCTGGTATATTATTTTAATAGTTATTATCCCCTGGTTATACATCTTACTAAGAGCAATTAAATTGCGTAAAAACTCAGGAAATTTCTACCTGGTGCCTGTGATAGTTGCAATGGCTTTACCTTATCTTTTTTAAGGGCAGATGGCGGGTGCGCATGGCTTACCCGCCCTACGAGACCGTACTCAAAACGTTACCAGCACAAATCTGGAGAATGTAGGGTGGGTAAGCGTAGCGCACCCACCTCTACAGACGTACAGACTACAAACGCGCAAGCTGCGCTATCCACTCATCATTCAACGACGCTTAACCCGCCCAGGCGGGTTTTTTCATGCCTGATAACCTCGACATAAAGATTTTACAACTATCGCATATCCGTACTACTATACCCCCCTATAGTATCCAGGAGGCCAGCATGCCACATTCACCGCAGGACAAAAAACGCATTCTTACCCGTGTGCGCCGCATTCGCGGGCAGGCGGAAGCGCTGGAACGGGCGCTGGAGGCCGGCGAGCCGTGTATTGCCATTTTGCAGCAGATCGCTGCGGTGCGTGGCGCGGCAAATGGCCTGATGGGCGAGATGGTTGAAATTCACCTTAAAGATGAGCTGGTCAGCGGCGACACCACGCCAGCTGAACGGGCGCAGCGCATGGACGAAATCGGCCAGCTGCTGCGGGCTTATCTAAAATAATATGTACTACTCACAACGAGGGAAGAGACGCTTATGAAATCACGTGCAGCCGTAGCATTTGGCCCGGGTAAACCGCTGGAGATCGTTGAGATCGACGTTGCGCCGCCGCAGAAGGGCGAAGTGCTGGTCCGCATTACGCACACCGGTGTCTGCCATACCGATGCGTTCACCCTCTCCGGGGACGATCCGGAAGGCGTATTCCCGGCGGTGCTGGGCCATGAAGGCGGCGGTATCGTGGTCGAAGTGGGTGAGGGCGTCACCAGCCTGAAACCGGGCGACCACGTTATTCCGCTGTACACCGCCGAATGCGGCGAGTGCAAATTCTGTAAATCCGGCAAAACCAACCTCTGCCAGGCGGTACGCGCCACCCAGGGCAAAGGCCTGATGCCGGACGGCACCACCCGTTTCTCTTACAACGGCGAACCGATTTACCACTACATGGGAACCAGCACCTTCTCTGAATACACCGTGGTAGCCGAGATCTCGCTGGCGAAAGTCAACCCGCAGGCGCCGCTGGATAAAGTCTGTCTGCTGGGCTGTGGCGTCACCACCGGTATCGGTGCGGTGCACAACACGGCAAAAGTGAAAGAGGGCGATAACGTTGCGGTGTTCGGCCTCGGCGGTATCGGTCTGGCGGTGATCCAGGGCGCGGTGCAGGCTAAAGCCGGTCGTATCATCGCGGTCGATACCAATCCGGAGAAGTTCAAGCTGGCAGGCGAAATGGGAGCCACCGATTTCGTTAACCCGAACGACTACGACAAGCCGGTGCAGGACGTTATCGTCGAGATGACCGACGGCGGCGTTGAGTTCAGCTTCGAGTGTATCGGCAACGTCAACGTGATGCGCGCTGCGCTTGAGTGCTGCCACAAAGGCTGGGGCGAGAGCGTGATCATCGGCGTGGCCGGTGCGGGTCAGGAGATCAAAACCCGTCCGTTCCAGCTGGTCACCGGTCGCGTCTGGCGCGGTTCCGCCTTTGGCGGCGTGAAAGGCCGCACCCAGCTGCCGGGCATGGTGGAAGATTCGATGGTCGGTAAAATCAACCTCGACCCGTTCATCACCCACCGTCTGCCGCTGGAGCAGATCAACGAGGCGTTTGACCTGATGCACGAAGGTAAATCCATCCGCACCGTGATCCACTTCGGCGAGAAGTAATCCCCTCAGCCAGCGGCGTCCGCCGCTGGCTTTAGTCCTCTCCTCAGCTTTTATTCCAATCTGTGAGCCAGCTAGCGCTTTTAGCGGTAAGCGTTACGCGCGAAATGCCGATGTTTATCTGGTGTTATTTCGCACCTTACCAATAAGAGAGTTGGGCCATGGAAAAAACAAAAACGATGCATTCATCGGGAAGCGTTGGCTTCCTGCATCACATAAGGCTGGTTCCGCTGTTTGCTTCCATCCTGAGCGGCATTCTGCTTCTGTTTGCGCTGTGCGTGGGGCTGGCGGGTTACTTCCAGCTGCAGAGCGAACAAACCCTGAATGACGTGACGGAAGAAATTCAGGTCCGTTCGGGCCTTTCCAACAGTTCCAACCATCTGCGCACCGCGCGCATCAACATGATCCATGCCGGAGCGGCAAGCCGCGTCGCCGAAATGGAGCTAATGAAAACGAACGTCGATGAAGCGGAAAAGCGTCTGAAGCAGGCGCAGGACGGCTTCACGCAGTACATGAATCGGCCGGTCAAAACGCCGGCGGACGAAGCGCTGGACGGTGAGCTGAAAGCGCGCTTCACTGCCTACGTTGACGGCCTGCAGCCGATGCTGAAATTTGCCAAAAACGGCATGTTTGAAGCCATCATCAACCACGAAAACGAATTCGCCCGCAAGCTGGACAGCGATTACAACGCCGTGCTGCTGAAAGCCATCGACATCCGCACCCAGCGCGCCCAGGCGTTGACGGTGGACGCCCATGAACGTACCCGCTTTAGCCTGATAGTGATGGGTGCGGCCTTCGCCGTTGCGCTGGTACTGTCGCTGCTGACCTTCGTGGCACTGCGCCGCACGGTGATTACCCCGCTGCAACACGCCGCAAAACGCATCGAGCTGATTGCTGCCGGCGATCTGACGATGCCGGAAGAGGCCACCGGGCGCAGCGAGATCGGCAAGCTGAGTCAGCATCTGCAGCACATGCAGCGCTCGCTGGTGGATACCGTGGGCACCGTGCGTCAGGGCGCGGATGCCATCTATCAGGGCACCAGCGAAATTTCTGCCGGCAATACCGATCTTTCCTCGCGTACCGAGCAGCAGGCGGCCGCGCTGGAACAAACCGCAGCCAGCATGGAACAGCTGACCGCCACAGTGAAACAGAACGCCGACAACGCCCATCACGCCAGCAAGCTGGCCGCCGATGCGTCGAACAAAGCCAGCGACGGCGGCCGCATGGTTTCCGGCGTCGTGAGCACCATGGGCGGGATCTCCGCCAGCTCGAAGAAAATCTCTGAGATCACCGCCGTGATCAACAGCATCGCCTTCCAGACCAATATCCTGGCGCTCAACGCCGCGGTGGAAGCAGCCCGCGCCGGTGAGCAAGGGCGTGGTTTCGCCGTGGTCGCCAGCGAAGTACGCACCCTGGCGAGCCGCAGCGCCCAGGCGGCGAAAGAGATTGAAGGACTGATCGGTGATTCGGTCACCCTTATCGACAAAGGCTCCAGCGAAGTGGTGGAAGCGGGCGAAACCATGAAGGGTATCGTTGATGCGGTGCGTCGCGTAACCGATATCATGCAGGAGATCGCCGCCGCCTCCGATGAGCAGAGCCGTGGCATTGAACAGGTCGGGCAGGCCATCGCCGAAATGGACAATGTGACCCAGCAGAACGCCGCGCTGGTTGAAGAAGCCTCCGCGGCTGCGGTGGCGCTGGAAGATCAGGCGGCACGTCTGACCCAGGCCGTAGGCGCATTCCGCCTGCGCGGCGTAACGGCGCGTCGCGAAGCGACACCACCACCGGCAGCACCGCGTGCCACAGTACGTCCCGCCGTCGCGCAGGGCGAGCACTGGGAAACGTTCTGACCCTTTCCGGGCGCGGTTCCCGCGCCCGTTTTCTCCCTCTCGATACGTTTTAGGACTATACCTGGCGTTTGCCGCCTGGCTTATTTCCGCATCTGTCTACCAGGCTTAAGGGGACTTAAACAAACACGGAGATAACCTATGCAGATCAAAACTATTCAGGACTTGTTTGTTCATTTACTTTCCGACACGTACAGCGCTGAGAAACAGCTGACGAAAGCCCTGCCGAAACTGGCACGTGCTGCCAGCGATGAAAAACTGGTGCAGGCCTTTAAAGCGCACCTCGAAGAAACCCAGGGTCAGATCGAGCGTATCGACCAGGTGGTAGAGAGCGTGCCCGAGCTGAAACTGCGCCGTATTAAATGCGTCGCAATGGAAGGTCTGGTTGAAGAGGGTGCCGAAGTTATCGAAGAAGTCGAAAAAGGGCCGGTGCGCGATGCCGGGCTGATCGCGGCGGCGCAGAAGGTAGAGCACTATGAGATTGCCGCTTACGGTACGCTGGTAACCCTGGCGCAGCAGCTGGGCTATAAAGATGCACAGAAACTGCTGGCCGCGACCTTGGAAGAAGAGAAATCCACTGACGTTAAGCTGACCACCATCGCCGAATCCGGCGTGAACAAAAAGGCCAGCGCTGCGTAAGCGTTTGGTTTTAAGTTCGAAAAAATACGCTCGGCAGTGCCGGGCGTTGTTCGTTACAGCGGTATCGATTTACGAATCGAATTCAACAGCCACTGCGCAGCAGGTGACAACGTCACGTCTGTGCGCGTCAGAATCCCTATCGGCTCGCCCGCGCCCAGCGTCGGGACCGGCAGTGCCACCAGCGTACCCTGACGCAAATCATCTTTCACCGCGCCGGAAGGCACAAACCACACGTAATCAAACTCTACCGTCAGCTGGCGCGACAGCGAGGCGGACAGCGTTTCTACGCAGGTCATCGGCAGTTTGCATCCCTGGCTTTCCAGCAGCGCTTCGGCGTTATCGCGCGGCACCGTGCCGCGCGGGGAGACCACCGCAGGCCACTCCATGATCCTGCTCAGAGTAATGTTATCGCTGAGCAGCGGATGGTTCGGGCGCACCACCAGCTTGAGGGATTCGAGAAAAAGCAGTTCGTAATTCAGCCCGGTCATCAGGTCGGGGTCCGACATACGGCCGATTCCGACATCAATCTCGCCGGTTTTTAACCCGGCCAGCAGCATATGGTTATTCATGGTTGCCACCTGCAGCGTGATGTCGCTCTGCTGTTTGTGGAACTGGCCGATAACCGGCGGCAGCACGCCGAGCGCCGCGGTGGGCAGTGCGCCGACGCGCACCACGTCGGTTTCCTGACCCTCCTTGCGCGTCAGGGATTGCCCGGCATGGTTAAGCGCGTCCAGCACCTTTACCGCATGGGTGAGGAACTGTTCGCCGACCAGCGTGAGCCGGGCACCGAGGCGACCGCGTTCGAACAGCCGCACGCCGGTGAGCTGCTCCAGCTCGTTGAGCGTCTTGGAGAGCGCCGGCTGGCTAAGGTTGAGCGTTTCCGCCGCGCGCCCGAGAGTTCCCTGCTGAGCGACGGCAACGAAGGTATGAAGATGGCGCAAGCGAATGCGCTGACTGAACAAACCGTTTTTTTCCATAGCCGATGTTTAATGCACTGCGCGGCGCGAAACAAGATAACTTGTTTATTTTTGATAACTTGCTAACAAATTAATTTTAACATGAACTTATTTTAGATAACAAAAAGTCATCATTAACTTTGTTATAGCGGCTTTACCGCGTGACGCTGTCACGGATGTGGTGAAAATTAGCGCGGGTTTATCAGCAGATCACACTTCCGCAATTCTTTACCCGGCGCAGTGCTGTGTTTTCTACACTCGTGATAACCACGAGGAGGAATACAGCATGACGAAGACCATCACGGCAGATGAAATACGGGAGCTATTTTCTCAGGCCATGTCTGAGATGTACCAGCAGGAAGTCCCGCAGTACGGCGCATTACTGGAACTCGTCGCTGATGTGAATCTGGCGGTGCTGGAAAACAATCCGGCACTGCATGAGCAACTGCTTAACGCTGACGAACTGGCGCGGCTCAACGTCGAGCGTCACGGGGCTATTCGTCTCGGCAGCGCCGCGGAACTGGCTACGCTGCGGCGGCTGTTCCGGGTGATGGGCATGTATCCGGTGGGGTATTACGATCTCTCCCAGGCGGGCGTCCCGGTGCACTCCACGGCGTTTCGCCCGGTGGAGGATGAGGCGCTGTGCCGCAATCCGTTCCGGGTATTCACCTCATTGCTGCGGCTGGAGTTGATTGCCGACCCGGCACTGCGTAAAAAGGCCGCGGCAGTGCTGGCGAAACGCGACATTTTTACGCCACGCCTCTACCAGCTGCTTGACCGCTACGAGGCACAGCAGCAGTTCACCCCTGATGAGGCGAAACAGTTCGTGCAGGAAGCGCTGGAAACCTTCCGCTGGCACAGCCATGCCACCGTTGATGCCGCCACCTACCAGGCGCTGCACGATGAGCACCGCCTGATTGCTGATGTCGTGTGCTTCCGGGGTTGCCATATCAACCATCTGACGCCGCGCACCCTGGATATTGATCGGGTGCAGGCCGCGATGCCGGAGTACGGCATCGCGCCAAAGGCGATTATCGAAGGGCCGCCGCGCCGTGACTTGCCGATCCTGTTGCGCCAGACCAGTTTCAAAGCGTTGGAGGAGCCGATTCTGTTTGCCGGTGAGCACCAGGGCACTCATACCGCGCGCTTCGGCGAGATCGAGCAGCGCGGTATGGCGCTGACGCCGAAAGGGCGGGCGCTCTATGACCGTCTGCTTAACGAGGCCGGTACCGGTAAAGATAACCTGACCCATCAGCTGCATCTCCAGCAGGTGTTCAGCGCCTTCCCCGATAACGAGATGCTGCTGCGCCGCCAGGGGCTGGCCTACTTCCGCTATCGCCTGACGCCGGTGGGGGAAGTGCATCGCTCCGCCATCCGGCCGGGGGACGACCCACAGATGCTGATCGAACGTGGCTGGATCACCGCCCAGCCCATCATCTATGAAGATTTCCTGCCGGTCAGCGCCGCCGGCATTTTCCAGTCGAACCTCGGCGACCACACCCAGGGGCGCAGCCACGGTAACGCCAGCCGCGACGCATTTGAACAGGCGCTCGGCTGTGAGGTGCTGGATGAATTTACGCTTTATCAGCAGGCGGAGGATCGAAGCAAACGCCGTTGCGGTTTCCTTTGAATCCGCCAGGATATAAGGGTGTGTACAATAAGGATGCGGTATGAACACGCCTGAACTCACCCTGATTCACCTCCCGCAGGGAGCGCTGCGCGGCAGCATCGAGGACGATATCGCCTGCTGGCGCGGCATTCCCTACGCGGCTCCGCCCGTTGGCGAACGCCGCTGGCGCGCGCCTGAACCCCCACTGGCCTGGCACGATGTGCGTGATGCCACCCGTAACGGCGATGCCTGCTGGCAGAACGCCGCGCTGTGCGCGGAAGTGGCCGGCGGCGATCCCGGCGGCTTTTCCGAAGACTGCCTGTGGCTCAATATCTTCGCGCCGGCGACACGCGCCGAACCGCTGCCGGTGATGGTCTGGCTGCACGGCGGCGGTTTTACCCTCGGCTCCGCAGGCCTGCCGCCCTATAACGGCGCGAACCTCGCCGCGCGCGGGGTTATCCTGGTGTCGGTGAACTATCGTCTTGGCCATCTCGGTTTCTTCGCGCATCCGGCGCTTGATGCCGAACAGCCTGACGGTCCGATAAACAACTTCGCGCTGCTCGACCAGATTGCGGCGCTGCGCTGGGTGCGGGAAAACATTGAAGCTTTCGGCGGCGACGCCGCAAACGTGACGCTGTTTGGCGAATCCGCCGGGGCGCGCAGCGTGCTGTCGCTGATGTGCTCCCCGCTGGCCGCCGGACTATTCCACAAAGCCATTATCCAGAGCGGCTACACGCTCCCGGACGTGCCGCGCGAGCGCGCGCTGAAGCAGGGCGTGGCGCTGGCCGCGCATCTCGGCGTCGAAAACGCCACGGCGGAGCAGCTGCGCGCCCTGCCGGGAGATGCCTTCTGGCCGCTGGAAAAACCCTTCAATTTACACCCGGCACCGATTGCCGGAGACGCCGTATTACCGGAACCGATGCTGGAGACCTTTTTCCATGCACGCCAACATCCGATGCCGGTCATCGTCGGCAGCAACAGCGACGAAGCCAGCGTACTGGGCCTGTTCGGCGTGGATCTTGCCGGGCAGATCGACAAATTACGCCGCGAGCGGCGCATGGGGCTTGGGCTGATTAAGCTGCTCTATCCCGGCGTCCGGGGCGACGGGCCTCTGGGGCGGGAAGTGTGCCGCGATATGGCGTTTACCACGATGGGTTACGTGGTGATGCAGGCCCAGCAGCGGCTGAATCAACCCTGCTGGCGATACTGGTTCGACTACGTGCCGCACTCGGAGCGCAAGCTCTATCCTCACGGGGCGTGGCACGGCAACGAGGTGCCCTACGTGTTTGATAACCTGATGGTGACGGCGCCGATCTGCCAGACCGCCGAGCCGCAGGATCGGCAATTTGCGGCGGCGATAGCCGATTACTGGGTCCAGTTTGCCCGCAGCGCCCGCGCTGAGAGCCGCGTGCTGGAGGGCGTAGTGCGCTGGCAGGCCAGCACCCGTGGCCGGGACCGTCTGCTGCGCATGGGGATTCACCGCGACGCCGGTTTTCGCATGGCCAATCGCTTTATGCGCGCCCGCATGGCGCTATTCCGCCGCGTGATGGCGCATCACGTCAGCTTAGACTGAGTAACGTCGCGCAAAAACGCTGCGCGGCGGCGGCATGTGGGCCACCATCGCGCTGTACCAGCCGGTAGCTGGCCCCGGTTTTTACACTGCCGGGGAACGGGCGTATCAGACGCCCGGTGCGCAGGTCGTCCGCCACCAGCTGCTCATCGGCGATGGCAATGCCAAACCCCTGAATCGCCGCGCTGATCGCCAGATCCATGGTGTCGAAATGCTGATTCCTGCGCATCACCGGGCAGGGGATCTGGCTGCCGTCGAACCACAGCGTCCAGTCGGTGGTGTCCCGGGTGGGATGCAAAAAGGTCAGGTTGCCCGGGGCGCTAAGCGAAAAGTCCGGTGGAAGCAGGGCGGCGCTCAGCACCGGCGTTAACGCTTCGTCAAACAGCTTCTCGCCGCTGTGCGTGGTGCCGAACACGATAGCAGCATCGAACGGCTCGCTTTTGAAGTTGATGTCGTGATCTGTGGTGGTGGTTAACGCCACCTGCAACTCCGGCTCGCGCGCCTCAAGCTGCATCAGTTTCGGCACCAGCCAGCGCATCGCGCAGGTTGGGGCTTTCAGGCGCACCACGCTCTGCTGGCCACGCGCCTGCTCGGCGCAGTTCACCAGCTGATGAAACGCGTTACGCAGTTCCGGCAGCAGGGCGCTGCCCTGGGGTGAAAGATGCAGCCCGCGGGCGTGACGTTCAAACAGCGGAAAACCAAACCAGGCCTCCAGCGCAGCGATCTTGCGGCTGACGGCGCTCTGGGTCAGACACAGCTCTTTCGCCGCCCGGGTAAGATTGAGATGGCGGGCAGTGACAATGAAAGCATCTACAGCATTCAGGGGAAGCGGGCGACGGGACATGGGCGGCTCCAGCTATGCGTTTTTCGCATGGCTATTATGACAACAATTCGGTTGTGGTCGCAACCGGCTGTGTTTGAATAGTTATGCACTATTCAGCCAAAGGTAACCACTATGCCGCTTGCTTCTCCGGTTCAGCTCCGCTCCCGTTTACCCGATGTCGGCACCACGATTTTTTCCGTGATCGGTCAGCTCTCCGCCGCGCATAACGCCATTAATTTGTCTCAGGGCGCACCCAACTTTCCGTGCGATCCGCAGCTCATCGCCGGGGTGACCCGGGCGATGGAAGCCAACCATAACCAGTACGCGCCGATGACCGGGCTGGCGGCGCTGAAAACCGCGCTCGCTGAGAAGGTAAATACGCTCTACGGCACACGCTACGATGACGAGTGCGAAGTGCTGATTACCGCCAGCGCCAGCGAAGGGATCTACTCCGCCATTAGCGGGCTGGTGCATCCTGGCGACGAGGTGATCTACTTCGAACCGGCATTTGACAGCTATGCGCCCATCGTGCGCTTACAGGGTGCCACGCCGGTCGCCATCAGGCTGACGGTGCCGGAGTTCCGCGTTAACTGGGATGAGGTGCGCGCCGCCATTACGCCGCGCACCCGCATGATCATCATCAACACCCCCCATAACCCCACCGGGCAGGTGTTTGACCGCGCCGATCTTGACGCGCTGGCCGCCATCACCCGTCACACTGACATCATCATTCTTTCTGATGAGGTGTATGAGCATGTGGTGTTCGATGGCAAGATTCACCACAGCATGGCGACCCATCCGCAGCTGGCGGAGCGCAGCGTAATTATCTGCTCATTCGGTAAAACCTTTCACGTTACCGGCTGGCGCGTAGGCTACTGTCTGGCCCCGGCGGCGCTGATGAATGAGATCTGTAAGATCCATCAGTTTTTGATGTTTTCCGCCGACACGCCGATGCAGTACGCTTTTGCCGGGTACATGGCCGATCCGACGACATATCTGGCGCTGGCGGGCTTCTACCAGCGCAAGCGCGATCTGCTGCGCACGCTGCTGGCTGATTCGCCGTTCCGCCTGCTGCCGAGCGCCGGGTCGTTCTTTATGCTGGCGAGCTACGGCCATTTCAGCGATGAACCAGACAGCGACATGGTGCAGCGGCTGATTGTCGATCACGGCGTCGCCACGCTGCCGCTGTCGGCGTTTTACAGTGACGCTACCGATAACAACATCATTCGCCTCTCGTTTGCTAAAGACGACGCGACATTGCGGGCAGGGGCGCAGGCACTCTGCCAGGTTAACCCACGTGGACCGAGGTAAAAATGCATAAATCAGCACTGCTGTTACTGGCTCTTGGCGTTTCGCTCTCCTTTACTGCACAGGCGGCGGGCGAACTGCGTTACGGTCTGGAAGCGGAGTATCCGCCGTTTGAAAGCCGCAATGCGGCGGGCGAGCTGGAGGGGTTTGATATCGATCTGGGGAACGCTATCTGCAAGGCGGCCAGCCTGAAATGCAGCTGGGTGGAAACCTCGTTCGACGCGCTCATTCCGGGCCTGACGGCGAAAAAGTATGATGCCATCAACTCGGCGATGAACATCACCGAACAGCGCCGCAAGAGCATCGACTTTACCCAGCCGATCTACCGCATTCCCTCGCAGCTGGTGGGGAAAGCCGGTGCCGGACTGGATGCCACGCCAGAGAGCCTGCAGGGGAAAACCATCGGCGTATTGCAGGGGTCGATTCAGGAAACCTATGCCAAAGAGCACTGGGAAAAGCAGGGCGTTAGCGTGGTGTCCTATAAAGATCAGAACCTGGCCTGGGCGGATTTACTGAACGGGCGTATTGATGCTTCACTGGTGATGTCGGCCGCGGGTCAGGCCGGATTCCTCAGCAAGCCTCAGGGCAAAGGCTTTGGCTTTATCGGTAAACCGGTGAGTGATGACACCATTCTTGGCAGCGGCATCGGTTTTGGCCTGCGCAAGGGCGATGCGGCGACCAAAAAGCAGCTGGATGCCGCTATCGACAAGGTGCGCGCTGACGGCACCATTGATAACCTGGCGAAAAAATATTTTCCCGGTATAGATGTCAGCGTGAAGTAAACCCCGTAATATCGCGCCACCCTGCCTCGTTCGCGACGCAGGGTTTTTTTACGTTTATTTGCATTGTTTTCGGGACTTTCCGGTGGCGTTTCAAAAAGTCCGGGCCTTTTTAACAAACCGGACGGAGAGTCATTGGATTTGGCGTAAATGTTGTCTAGAGTGAACGGCTTGCAGTCGTTGCACTCTCTTGCCGTTTCGTTCCGCCCCGCGCGGAAGTTGATTACCACGACAATAAGAAGGACGATTTTAAAGGCATGAACCGCAGACGTTTTATTAAAGCCTCAATGGCGCTCGCCGCAGCGTGCGGTACACCAGGTCTGGCTACGCTTTTCTCCCGCGAAGCCTGGGCGCAGGACGCTGGCATCGCGGACGGGCAGAGCCGCGCCTTTGATTTCTCTGTCCTTCAGTCGATGGCAGAAGATCTCGCCGGTCAGCCGTGGGGCGGTGCGCCGCGACCGCTGCCGGACACCCTCGCTAACCTGACGCCGCAGCAGTACAACAGTATTCAGTACGATGCCGACCACTCGCTGTGGAGCAACATTGAAGGCCGCGAGCTGGACGTGCAGTTCTTCCACGTCGGCATGGGCTTCCGCCGCCGCGTGCGCATGTTCTCGCTGGATGCCGCGACCCGTCAGGCGCGCGAAATCCATTTCCGTCCGGAACTGTTCAACTACAATGACGCCGGCGTGGATACCCGCCAGCTCGAAGGGCAGAGCGATCTCGGCTTTGCCGGTTTCCGCGCTTTTAAAGCCCCTGAACTGGCGCGCCGCGACATCGTCTCCTTCCTCGGTGCCAGCTACTTCCGCGCCGTGGATAACACTTATCAGTACGGCCTCTCCGCGCGCGGCCTGGCGGTGGATACCTTCACCGACACCCCGGAAGAGTTCCCGGATTTCACCTCGTTCTGGTTCGAAACCCCGAAAGCCGACGACACCACGTTTGTGGTCTATACGCTGCTCGACAGCCCGAGCGTCACCGGGGCGTATAAGTTCACCATTCACTGTGAGCAGGCGCAGGTGATCATGGAGGTGGAGAACCACCTTTACGCGCGCAAAGACATCAAACAGCTCGGCATCGCGCCGATGACCAGCATGTTCAGCTGCGGCAATCACGAGCGCCGCATGTGCGACACCATTCACCCGCAAATCCATGACTCGGACCGTCTCGCCATGTGGCGCGGCAACGGCGAATGGATCTGCCGCCCGCTGAACAACCCGCAGAAGCTGCAGTTCAATGCCTTCATTGATAACAACCCGAAGGGGTTTGGTCTGTTACAGCTGGATCGCGACTTCGACAACTATCAGGACATCATGGGGTGGTATAACAAGCGCCCGAGCCTGTGGGTGGAGCCGCGTAATAACTGGGGCAAGGGCACCGTCGGCCTGATGGAGATCCCGACCACCGGCGAAACGCTGGATAATATCGTCTGCTTCTGGCAGCCGGAGAAAGCGATCAAAGCCGGGGATACCCTCAACTTCAAATATCGTCTGTACTGGAGCGCACAGCCGCCGGTGCATACGCCGCTGGCGCGCGTCCACGCGACCCGCAGTGGAATGGGCGGTTTCCCGGAAGGCTGGGCGCCGGGCGAGCACTACCCGAAAGTGTGGGCGCGCCGCTTCGCCATCGATTTTGTCGGCCCGGGCCTGAAAGACGCGGCGCCGCGCGGCATCGAACCGGTGATCACGCTCTCGAACGGCGAAGCGAAGCAGGTTGAGATCCTCTACGTCGAACCCTTCGACGGCTACCGCATTCAGTTTGACTGGTATCCGACCAACGATGCGGTGGACCCGGTTGAGATGCGCATGTTCCTGCGCTGCCAGGGCGAAGCCATCAGTGAAACCTGGCTCTACCAGTACTTCCCGCCGGCACCGGACAAGCGTAACTACGTTGACGACCGCCAGATGCGCTAAGTGAAACGCCCCGATAATGGGGCGTTTTTTTATGCTTTACCGTAGTACATCCCTTCCAGCTTCATACCGTCCGGGTCGAGGAAGAATACTGCGTAATAATCCTCGTAATATTCTCCGGCAGGATCGGCGATCGGTACGTTGTGTTCTTTAAGCCAGGTTTGTAGCGCATCCACGCTCGCACGACTGTCGAGCTGCCAGGCGTAGTGGTGGAAACCCGGGTCGCCTTTGCGATAAGGGTGTTTCAGGCCCTGGGCATCGGCCTGGGCAATCCACAGCCGGGTCACGCCGTTGCGCCAGCCCACCATATTTTCTCCGTCGGACATCAGTTCAAAACCGAGAAAGGTCATCAGCCCGGAATAGAACTGGCGCGATACCGCCATGTCGCTGACCGAAATCACCAGATGATCGACGCCTTTAACTTCAACCATTCGCAGTCCTCCTGTAGATGACGATTTATAACTATAGTAAAAAGAAAGACATCGACCCAGACGGCAAAGGAGCAGGCATGCAGGAATCCGCGCAGTGGCAGGATGAAGAACTGAGAGTGAATGAGGACATCGTGCTGTGTTCAGTGCACGAGCGCTATGTCGATGCGCTGTATGCGCTGGTCGTCGCCAACCGGGATTATCTGCAGCAGGCGATGAACTGGCCGCAGTATGTGACCGGCCCGGAAGAAACACGCAAAACCGCGCAGGGTAACTATATGCTGCATCACCGCGGCTACGCCAAAATGTTTCTCATCTTCTGGCGCAATGAGTTATGCGGCGTGCTGTCCTTTAACCAGATCGAGCCGCTGAACAAAACGGCCTATATCGGTTACTGGCTGGCGGAGGCGATGCAGGGGAAGGGCATCATCAGCCATAGCGTGCAAACGATCATGCAGCACTATGCCGACAAAGGCGAGGTGCGGCGCTTTGTCATCAAATGCATCGTCACCAATGCGGCAAGCAACAGGGTAGCCCAGCGCAACGGCTTCACCCTTGAGGGGCGTCTGAAGCAGGCTGAATACCTCAACGGGGCGTACCACGACCAGCATATTTACGCCAGGATAGTCGGCGAAGATCAGAACACGCCATAGAACGGCGTGCGGGTAACCCGCTGCGTCCCGCTGATGGTTTTCGCCCCGCGCAGGTGCAGCGTCTCCCCGTGACCGCCTTCAACCTGCGCGTCATCGCACAGCGTCACCTGATTCTCAATCACCACGTCGCCGCTGATGCGGGCGCGGCCGTATACGCTAACGCCCTCGTCCAGCAGGATCGGGCCGCCGCACAGGATGGCATCGCCGTAAATCTCAACCCGGTGCTTGCAAACGCAGTCGCCCTCGATCAGCGCATTGCCATACACCCGGGTGCTGTAGCGCAGGGTGGGGCACTGATCCTCCCCGCTGCCGGCAAGGATGTGCGCCCGGCCATACACCTGCGCGCAGTCGCAGATCCAGACGCTATTCTCGTCGTTGCCCTGTACCAGCGCCTCGTCAAACACCCCGGCGCGATGCTCGACAAAGGCATGCATCACCATCGCCCGACCGTAGATCTGCGCCTGGTGCACCACTTTTGAATGATTCACCGTCGCCTGCTGGTAAATCCGCAGCCGCTGCGTATCGTCGGCGGTCAGCCCCTGCGAGGCATACACCTCGCTGTGGTTGATAACCCGTGCCTCGTCGGTAATGACACAGCTGCCGCGCACCACCGAACTCTGCACCGTAGCGCTGCCGCTGATGTCGGCGCCGTCGCTAAGACGGGCGTTATCGACCCAGGCGTTTTCCCGGATGCGCACGCCGTCGCCAATCACGCAGGCACCGGTAATCCGGGCGTTATCCTCAATGCGCGCCCCCGCCAGCACCAGACAGTTTTCGGCATAAATCCAGCAGTCGCCCTGCTGGCTAAGACAGGCGCCGTCCGCCACCCAGCCACCGCAGCTGCCGGCGGTAACATCGTTGAAGTCGCGCAGGGCGCGGAT
Source organism: Siccibacter colletis (assembly GCF_000696575.1). Classification (GTDB taxonomy): domain Bacteria; phylum Pseudomonadota; class Gammaproteobacteria; order Enterobacterales; family Enterobacteriaceae; genus Siccibacter; species Siccibacter colletis. Next base: position 95,022 of record NZ_JMSQ01000003.1, read on the forward strand.
CTGATGCAGTTCCACCCACTGATTTTCGCCATCGATCTCAACGCTGATGCGCTGTGAGGCGGCGGTTAACTCATATTTATTCATCAAAGCGCTCCGGCAGTCTCCTGTCATAAAGCTAGCAGAGATTGCCGCGCCCGCCGTTGGACGTGAAGTTGCATTGGTAATACAATTTACGCCTCGCTTATCAGCTACAGGGGAGTGACATGACACATCGCGATGAGAACTACTTCAGTGAAAAATATGGCTTAACGGCGACGCACTCAGAAGTGCTGAATGCGCTTAACTATGTGAAACCAGGCCGGGCGCTGGATCTTGGCTGCGGCGGCGGGCGCAACGCCCTGTGGCTGGCGAGTCAGGGCTTTGACGTGACCGCATGGGATAAACACCCCGGTAGCCTGGCTCGCCTGCGCGAGATCGCGGCGGCGGAAGGTTTCGACAGCATGAAAATTGCCGAACAGGATCTTAACTCGCTGACGTTCGACGGCGAGTACGATTTTATTCTCTCCACGGTGGTGATGATGTTCCTCCAGCCTCAGGCGATCCCACGTCTGATTGGCGATATGCAGCGCGCCACGGTAGCAGGGGGCTATAACCTGATCGTGGCCGCGATGGACAGCGCCGATTATCCTAAGCTGGAGATGTTCCCGTTCGGCTTTAAGGAGGGCGAGCTGCGCGACTACTACGCGGGATGGGAAGTGATTAAATACAACGAGGACGTCGGCGAGTTACACCGCACCGACGCCCAGGGAAACCGTATCAAACAGCGTTTTGCGACGGCGCTGATGCGTAAGGCTTAGCCGCCAGCAGGCAGACCTGCAGGGCCACGTTATAAGAGGCTTCAAACGCCTTCAGCGGCAGGAACTCAAACTTCGAATGGAAGTTGTGCGCGCCGGTAAAGAAGTTAGGCGTCAGTAATCCCTTCGCCGAGAGCGCGGCCCCGTCGGTGCCGCCGCGCATCGGCGTCACTTTCGGCGCGATCCCCAGCTGCGCCATCGCTTCAAAAATCAGGTCAATGGCGCGGCGATCCTCGCCAATTGCATTGCTGATATTGCTGTAGACGTCACTGATGTCAAACTCCACCGTCGCGGTGGGGTAGCGGCTGGCAATGGCGTCGGCGACTTCCGCAATCTGCGCTTTGCGTTTCGCGAAGCTGTCGCGGTCGAAATCGCGAATGCTGGCCTGCAATACCGCTTTATTCTGGTTGGCGGAGATGCCATTAAACCAGACGTATCCCTCGCGGCCCTCGGTGTGCTCCGGGGTCTGCTGGCGGTCAAAGTGGCTGATGTAGTCGGTGGCCATCAGCAACGGATTCACCAGCACGCCTTTGGCGGACATCGGATGCGCCGACACGCCGTGGAAACGGATCTCCGCCTGGGCGGCGTTAAAGTTTTCGTACACCACTTCACCCAGCTCGCAGCAGTCGATGGTCCAGGCGAAATCAACGTCAAAGCGCGCCAGGTCCAGCGCTTTGGCACCGCGCAGGCCAATCTCTTCATCCGGCACAAACGCCACCACGATGTCACCGTGCTGGTGCTCAGGACGCAGGTTTTCCAGCAGCGTCATCACCACCGTCACCGCTGACTTATTGTCCGCCCCCAGCACGCTGGTGCCGTCGCTGAAAATAATCTCTTCTCCGGGGTAGCTGAGGATTTCAGGATGCTCGGCAACGCGCAGCCAGATCGCCTGCTCGGCGTTGAGACAGAGATCATCCCCTTCAAAGCGCAGGATCTGCGGATGAATATCCGGCGACAGTCCGACGTCCACGGTATCGATATGCGTGATAAACCCGACGCGCGGCGCGCCCGCGACGGTGCCCGGTTTCACCGCCGTTACCGTGGCGTGTTCATCAATAACGATATTTTCCAGCCCGAACGTTTTCAGCTCGTCGGCCAGCGCCTGCGCCATGGCGAACTGGCCCGGCGTACTGGGCAACGTAGTGGCTCTGGCATCGCTCTGGCTGCTGATAGCGAGGTAGCGGAAGAAACGCTGGGTTAATTGACTGGCGAGCGGCGAGGACATAGTGATTCCTTCTTTATTTGTATTATCAGGTGTTTGCGTTGTTACTTTAATGTTATTTATGCAAAGGCAAACTACAAGCATTCATTACGGCGCAATAAAAATAGAGAAGGAAACGCTATGAGATGCAAACTCACCACACTTGCTGTGGCTTTCGCCGCCCTGACGGTCAGTTCCACTGTCGCGGCCAACACCCTGGTTTATTGCTCCGAAGGATCGCCGGAGAACTTCAACCCGCAGCTGTACACCTCCGGCACCAGCGTGGATGCCAGCGCGGTCCCCATCTACAACCGGCTGGTAGATTTTAAAGCCGGCACCACTGAACTGGTGCCGAGCCTGGCGGAGAAGTGGGAGGTCAGCGAAGACGGTAAGGTGTACACCTTCCATCTGCGTAAGGGCGTGAAGTTTCAGAGCAACAAGTTTTTCACCCCGACCCGCGACTTCAATGCTGACGACGTGATCTTCTCGTTCATGCGCCAGAAGGACCCAAAACATCCGTACCACAACGTCTCCAACGGTAACTACTCCAACTTTGAGAGCCTGGAGTTCGGCAAGCTGATTACTGCCATCGACAAGGTGGACGACCATACCGTGCGTTTTACCCTGGCCCACCCTGAAGCGCCGTTTGTCGCCGACCTGGCCTGGTATTTTGCCTCGATTCTGTCAGCGGAATACGCCGACGCGATGCTGAAAGCCGGCACTCCGGAGCGGGTAGACATGGAGCCGATCGGTACCGGCCCGTTCAAACTCGCGCGTTATCAGAAAGATTCGCGCATTCTCTTTACCGCCTTCCCGGAGTACTGGCAGGGCAAAGCGAAGCTTGACCGCCTGGTGTTCAGTATCACTCCGGACGCGTCGGTGCGCTTCGCCAAGCTTGAGAAAAATGAGTGTCAGGTGATGCCGTTCCCGAATCCGGCGGATCTGCCGCGCATGAGGGAGAACAAAGACATTACCCTGATGCAGAAGGCCGGGCTGAACACCGGTTTCCTGGCGTTCAACACCCAGAAGCCGCCGCTGGATAACGTGAAGGTGCGTCAGGCGCTGGCGTTAGCCATCAACAAACCGGCAATTATCGATGCGGTGTTCCACGGCACCGGTACCGCGGCGAAAAACATCCTGCCGCCGGGCGTCTGGAGCGCGGACGCCGAGCGCGCCGATTACCCCTACGATCCGGAACGCGCTAAAGCGCTGCTGAAAGAGGCAGGTTTTGCCAATGGCATGACCATCGACCTGTGGGCAATGCCGGTTCAGCGCCCTTATAACCCGAACGCCAAACGCATGGCGGAGATGATTCAGGCCGACTGGGCGAAGGTGGGCGTCACCGCGAAGGTGGTCACCTACGAATGGGGCGAGTATCTCAAGCGTGTGAAGGGCGGCGAGCATCAGGCGGCGCTGATGGGCTGGACCACCGCTACCGGCGATCCGGATAACTTCTTCGGCCCGCTGTTTACCTGCACCTCGGCGCAGGGCGGCTCTAACTCGGCGAAGTGGTGCTACAAGCCGTTTGACGATCTGATCATCAAAGCGCGCGCTATCACCGAGCAGTCGCAGCGTGCGGCCCTCTACAAAGAGGCGCAGCAGATGATGCATGACCAGATGCCCGCGGTGATGATTGCCCACTCGACCATTTTTGAGCCGGTGCGCAATAACGTCACCGGCTATGAAGTGGACCCGTTCGGGAAACACATTTTCTACCAGGTCGATGTGAAAAAATAATCCCGCCATACCCCGCAGCCGCGGGGTATTTTTTATCATTTCTCAGCTTATCGCCGCATAATTTGTCACATTCATAAACACCATGAATGAAAAATGTGCGCGCCGTTATAATTATCTCATCGAGGCATTTTTAGACTCGCCGCCGCCGACGCAGTTAACTATAAATACAGAGCCTGAGGGCTCATCTATAGGGAACAACCAATGCGTATATCACCGTTTGTCAAAACCTCACTGCTTACCGCCGCACTGGTGCTGGCGGGCTGTTCATCAAACGTCACACAATCAGATAAGTATTCCGGTTTTTTAAAGGATTATTCAGACTTACAGGAAACGACGTCCGCGTCGGGTAAACCGGTGCTGCGCTGGGTCGCGCCTGGCTTCAACGAAGCGAATTACGACAGCATGGTGTATAACCCCATCGTCTTCTACCCGCCACCGCAACCCACCGCGCAGGTGAGTCAGGAGATGCTGGACGGCGTGCTGAATTACACCAACACGCGCATGAAAGAAGCCGCGGCGAAGCGTAAACCGCTGGTCACCACGCCGGGGCCGCGCAGCCTGATCTTCCGTGGGGCTATCACCGGGGTCGACAGCAGCAAGAAAGGCTTCCAGGTGTATGAGGTGCTGCCGATCGCACTGGTGGTGGCCGGCACCCAGGTGGCCACCGGGCATCGCACCATGAACACCGATCTCTATTTTGAGGGCGAGCTGATTGATGCGGCCACGCAGCAACCGGTGATGAAAGTGGTGCGCAAAGGTGCCGGTAAAACGCTGCGCAACGAGAACACCCCGATGACGGTGGACACCCTGAAAAGCGTGATTGACGATCTGGCGGTGGACGCCGAGATGTTTACCACCGCGCCCGCGAAGTGATCTTACGCTACCCGGCCTGGCCGGGTAGCCCATTCAGACAGCTCTGCGCCTCAGCAACCAGACGCTGACGCCACCGGCCACCAGGCCCCAGAACGCTGAGCTGATTCCCCAGAGCGAAAACCCGGAAGCGGTGACCAGGAAGGTCACCACCGCCGCATCGCGTTCTGACTCGTTAACCAGCGCCTGCCACAGGCTGCCGCTGATGGTGCCGAGCAATGCCAGCCCGGCGAGCATCACCACCCACGCCTCGGGCAGTGCGGTCAGCAGCGTCGCGATCGAGCCGCCCGCAACCCCCGCCAGCAGATAAAATCCACCCGCAGCGGCCGCTGCCAGCCAGCGCTTATCCGCATCAGGATGGGCGTCCGGGCTCTGGCAGATGGCGGCGGTGATCGCCGCAATACAGATGGAAAACACGCCAAACGGGGCGAGCAGCAGGGCGATACCCCCGGTCACCACCATCAGGGTGGAGACGGGCAGACGATAGCCCGCAGCCTGCATGGTGGCGATACCGGGCGCGTTCTGTGACGCCATGGTGACCAGAAAGAAGGGCACCCCGACGCCCAGCAGCGTGGAGAACGTAAAATGCGGGGCGATAAACGTGGGCAGCACCGGCGCAATAGCGACTGCCCCGGTGGCGATGTCGCCGCCAGCAGCGGCCAGCAGCAGACCGACCAGCAGCGTCACCACAATGGCATAGCGCGGGGCAACGGCTTTAGCCAGCAGCCAGGCGATAAACATCCCGCCGCACAGCAGGAGATGATCCTGCATCGAGGAAAAAGCCTGAAGGCCAAACCGCAGCAGGATCCCCGCCAGCATCGCCGCCGCCAGCGAGTGGGGTATCACCTTCATCAGCCGGGCAAACAGGCCCGTTACGCCGCACAATACAATCAGCGCCGAGGCGAACATAAACACCCCAATCGCCTCATTGAGCGAGACGTCTTCCAGGCTGGTGGCGAGCAGCGCCGCGCCGGGGGTTGACCAGGCAGTCAGCACCGGGGCGCGAAACCAGAGCGTCAGCACCAGCGTACTGACCCCCATACCGATTCCGAGCATCGTCATCCAGCCGGCAATCACCTCCGGGGACGCACCGGCGGCGTGAGCGGCCTGCCAGATAATGGCGGCGGAACTGGCGTACCCGACCAGCACCGCCACAAACCCGGCCAACAGCGTGGGCAGGGGAAGAGAAAATGCGCGCATAGTGTCTCGCTTGTGCGTTATAACGTCCGGTGAATGTAGCACCGTGCGCTATAGCGCACAACCCGGTATACTTCCGCCTCACAGGAGGACGCTATGGATATCACACATCACCTTGCCGCCACGCTGAAACAGCTGCGGCACGACCGCGGGCTGAGCCTGACCCAGGCTGCCGCCGTTACCGGCGTGTCGAAAGCGATGCTGGGGCAGATCGAACGTAATGAGTCCAGCCCGACGGTCGCGACGCTGTGGAAGATCGCTACCGGGCTTAACGTACCGCTGTCGCACTTTATTTCATCGGCTGATACCCCGCCGCGGCCGGTGTACGATCCGCAGCAGAACGGCATGAGCATCGCGCCGCTGTTTCCGTTTGATGAGCAACTGCGCTTCGACTATTTCGCCATCACCCTCGCGCCGGGCGCGCAGAGCGACTCCACGCCTCATGAGGCTGGGGTAACTGAACATGTGGTGGTGATCCACGGCGTGCTGGAGCTGCAGACGGCGGGCGAGTGGCGGACGTTACATAGCGGAGAGGGGCTGCGCTTTGCCGGTGATACGCCACACGCATACCGCAATGCTCAGCCAGAGCCGGTGCTGTTTCACTCGCTGATCCACTATCCGCCGCCGCGCTAAAAAAAACCGCAAGCACCTGGCTTGCGGTAAACAACGACGGATCACAACGACAGTGCGATCGGGAGGTAACAGTCCGGAAAACCACTTCAGCCTACCCCTGCGGTGCGCGCCGGGGAAATAACAAATTCACCGCTGCTTTGCCGGCTGACGGAAATAGCATTGCCGGGCGCGCAGCTATTCCCCTGTGACGGGCTTCTGACTACAATAGCCGCCTTTCGACATCCCGGATAATAATTAACTATGCGCCTGCCATCTTCTCACCTCGAACTGCTCAGCCCGGCTCGCGACGCCGCTATCGCCCGTGAAGCCATCCTTCACGGTGCTGACGCCGTCTACATCGGCGGCCCTGGCTTTGGCGCCCGCCATAATGCCAGCAACAGCCTGCGCGACATCGCTGAGCTGGTGCCGTTCGCCCATCGCTACGGTGCGAAGGTGTTTGTCACCCTGAATACCATTCTGCATGATGACGAGCTGGAGCCGGCGCAGCGCCTGATCACCGATTTCTGGCAGGCCGGGGTGGATGCGCTGATCGTGCAGGATATGGGCGTGCTGGAGCTGGACATCCCGCCGATTGAGCTGCACGCCAGTACCCAGTGCGACATCCGCACGGTGGAGAAAGCGAAGTTCCTTTCCGATGCCGGGTTCTCGCAGATCGTACTGGCGCGCGAGCTGAACCTTCAGCAGATCAAAGCCATTCACGAGCATACTGACGCCACCATTGAGTTCTTTATTCACGGTGCGCTCTGCGTGGCCTATTCCGGTCAGTGCAACATCTCTCACGCCCATACCGGACGCAGCGCCAACCGCGGCGACTGCTCCCAGGCCTGCCGTCTGCCCTACACCCTGAAAGACGATCAGGGGCGTGTGGTGGCCTACGACAAACACCTGCTGTCGATGAAAGATAACGATCAGACTGAGAACCTGGCGGCGCTGATTGATGCCGGGGTGCGCTCCTTCAAAATCGAAGGGCGCTATAAAGATATGAGCTACGTGAAGAACATCACCGCGCACTATCGTCAGATGCTGGACGCGATTATCGAGGATCGCGGCGACCTGGCGCGGTGTTCGGCCGGGCGCACCGAGCACTTCTTCGTGCCGTCCACCGACAAAACCTTCCATCGCGGTAGCACCGACTACTTCGTCAACGCCCGCAAGATCGACATCGGTGCCTTCGACTCACCGAAATTTATCGGTCTGCCGGTGGGGGAAGTGCTGAAAGTGGGTAAAGATCATCTCGACGTGGAAACCACCGAACCGCTGGCTAACGGCGACGGGCTGAACGTGATGATTAAACGCGAAGTGGTAGGTTTTCGCGTCAACGTGGCGCAGAAGACCGGTGACAACCGCTATCGCGTATTCCCGAACGAGATGCCGGACGGGCTAAAAAATCTGCGTCCGCATCACGCGCTCAACCGCAACCTCGATCACAACTGGCAGCAGGCGCTGCTGAAAACCTCCAGCGAGCGGCGTATCGCGCTGGATATCGAACTCAGCGGCTGGCAGGAGCAGCTGATTCTGACTCTCACCAGCGAAGACGGTGTCAGCGTTACCCAAACCCTTGACGGGCAGTTCGATGAGGCCACCAACGCGGAGAAGGCGCTGGCGAACCTGCAGGACGGCCTGGCGAAACTCGGCCAGACCATTTACTACGCCCGCGATCTGCAGGTGAATCTGCCGGGTGCGCTGTTTGTGCCGAACAGCCAGCTTAACCAGCTGCGCCGCGATGCGGTTGAGGTGCTGGATGCAGCGCGTCTGGCGGCATATCCGCGCGGCCTGCGTAAATCAGTGAGCGATCCGGCACCGGTTTACCCGGAAACGCACCTGTCGTTCCTGGCGAACGTCTACAACCACAAAGCGCGCGAGTTCTATCACCGCTACGGCGTGCAGCTGATTGATGCCGCTTATGAAGCGCATGAAGAGAAGGGCGACGTGCCGGTGATGATCACCAAGCACTGCCTGCGCTTCGCCTTTAACCTGTGCCCGAAACAGGCGAAAGGCAATATCAAGAGCTGGAAGGCCACGCCGATGCAGCTGATTAACGGCGACGAGGTGCTGACCCTGAAATTCGACTGCCGTCCGTGTGAGATGCATGTAATTGGCAAGATGAAAAACCACATCCTGAAAATGCCGCTGCCGGGCAGCGTGGTCGCCTCCATCAGCGCCGACGACCTGATGAAGACGCTGCCGAAGCGCAAAGGCGCGTCCGCCTGAGTTCACCCGGCGTTTTTTGCAGGTGGGTGCGCTGCGCTTACCCACCCTACGCATAGCAGGCAACCCCGGGACGAGTAAGCCTGCGCACCCGCCGTGGCGATGCAGAAGGCCGGTTACGCTGACCTGTGCTACACAGGAAAAAAAAGGGAGGCTTTCGCCTCCCTTGTTCGTTAATGCGACTTAAACCCCGCCGCCGTCATTAGCACCCTGAAGAACATGCCGACCAGCGTCAGGGCCAGCACGCTACCGCCCCACAGCACCACCATCCACAGCAGCCGTTTCCACAGGGGGTTATGCTCAGCCGTTTTATGTTCACTCATCAATGGTAACCCTCCCCATGCTGGACTTTGCCGCGGAACACGTAGTAGCTCCAGAAGGTGTAGACCAGGATCACCGGGATAATCAGCAGTGCGCCGACCAGCATAAAGCCCTGGCTTGCTGGCGGTGCTGCGGCCTGCCAGATGGTGATGGACGGCGGGATGATGTGCGGCCAGATGCTGATGCCAAGCCCGCTGAAGCCGAGGAAAATCAGGCCCAGCGTCAGCACAAATGCCAGAGTATGGCTGTTCAGGTTATTCAGGCAGCGCCATAGCCACAGGCTGAACAGCACCACCAGCACCGGGACCGGCATCAGGAACCACAGGTTCGGGAAGCTGAACCAGCGCTCTGAGATGGCCGGGTGCGTCAGCGGCGTCCAGGCGCTGATGATGGCGATGGTCACCAGCAGCGCCAGCAGCAGCGGTTTTGCCACCGCGCGCATCTTGTCCTGCAGCGGATTTTCACTCTTCATCACCAGCCAGCTGGCACCCAGCAGCGCGTAGGCGACAACCAGGCCGAGGCCGCAAAACAGGTTGAACGGCGTCAGCCAGTCGAGCGCGCCGCCGGCAAAGGTGCGGCCTTCCACCGGGAAGCCGTTGATCACCGCACCCACCGCCACGCCCTGGCTGAAGGTCGCCAGAATCGACCCGGCGAGGAACGAGATATCCCAGAACGGGCGGTGCGATTCGGTGGCCTTGAAACGGAACTCAAACGCCACGCCACGGAAAATCAGGCCAATCAGCATGGCGGTGAGCGGGATTGTCAGTGCATCGATAATCACTGCGTAGGCCAGCGGGAAAGCACCGAACAGACCGGCACCGCCCAGCACCAGCCAGGTTTCGTTGCCGTCCCAGACCGGTGCGACGGTGTTAACCATCACGTCACGGTCATGCGGGTCGCGGATAAACGGGAAGAGAATACCGATCCCGAGATCGAACCCGTCCATGACGATATACATCAGCGTGGAGAAGACGATGATGACGAACCAGATAATGGAGAGATCGATACCCATTATTTTTGCTCCTCAGTCTGTTCCAGTCTGTCGCCAGCCGCCGAAAGCGGACGGGCAGGGGTGCCGGTGGTGGAGGACGGAATGCTGTCGACCGCTTCCGGGCCTTTCTTGATCAGCCGCACCATATAGAGATAGCCGACGCCAAACACCGAGGTGTAGACCACGATAAAGGTCAGCAGGCTGAGACTCATGTGCAGATCGCCGTGAGCCGACACCGCATCGCGGGTGCGCAGCAGGCCGTACACTACCCACGGCTGGCGTCCCACCTCGGTGGTCACCCACCCGGCAAGAATGGCAATCAGCCCTGACGGCCCCATCCACAGCGCGAAGTGGTGGAACGGGCGCGAGTGATAGAGGCGGCCCTTATAGCGCAGCCACAGAGCGATCAGGCCCAGACCGATCATCAGGAAGCCCATGCCCACCATGATGCGGAACGACCAGAACACGATAGTGGAGTTCGGGCGCTCATCTTTCGGGAACTCCTTCAGCGCCGGCACCTGCTCGGTAAGGCTGTGGGTCAGGATCAGGCTACCCAGCTTCGGAATTTCCAGCCCGTATTTGGTGCGCTCCTCTTCCATATCCGGCAGGCCAAACAGCAACAGCGGCGTGGCTTCGCCCGGCGGGTTTTCCCAGTGGCCTTCGATGGCGGCGATTTTTGCCGGCTGGTGTTTCAGGGTGTTTAAGCCGTGCATGTCACCGACCATCGCCTGAATGGGGGCAACCAGCAGCGCCATCCACAGCGCCATTGAGAACATTTTGCGGATTGCCGGCGAGTCGTTGCCGCGCAGCAGATGCCAGGCCGCCGACGCGCCGACAAACAGGGCGCTACTGAGGAACGCCGCAATCGACATATGGAACAGGCGATACGGGAACGACGGGTTGAAGATGACCGCGAACCAGTCCACCGGCACCACCTGACCATTCATCACCTCGTAGCCCTGCGGGGTGTGCATCCAGCTGTTAGACGCGAGGATCCAGAAGGTGGACATCAGCGTGCCGAGCGCCACCATACAGGTTGCGAAAAAGTGCAGGCCAGGCCCGACTTTGTTCCAGCCAAACAGCATCACGCCGAGGAAACCGGCTTCAAGGAAGAAGGCAGTCAGCACTTCATAGGTCAGCAACGGCCCGGTGATACTCCCGGCAAACTCCGAGAAGCCGCTCCAGTTAGTACCGAACTGGTAGGCCATTACCAGACCGGACACCACGCCCATCCCGAAGTTAACCGCGAAGATTTTCGACCAGAAGTGGTACAGCGAGCGCCATACCGGATTTTTTGTTTTCAGCCACAGGCCTTCGAGCACCGCCAGATAGCTGGCAAGCCCGATGGTGATGGCGGGAAAAATGATATGGAAAGAGACAGTAAAAGCGAACTGTATCCTTGCCAACATAAACGCGTCTAAACCAAACATGCACAATCCTCATGACATTCTTGTGTCCTGCACATGATAAACAGTGCTGACAATCGGGAGCAGAATCAGAAATGGGTTATTTGACTATAACAGTTAGTGAAAAAAGTGTAGTTTTAACACTCTGTTATAGCCAGACGGCAGCGCGTTTTCCCGCACGGTGGTCTGGCTAAGGTGTTGTTATTCCGGGTCAGCCTCCCGGGGAGCGCGTATGAAAAAATATCAGCGGCTGGCGCAGCAGATAGCCGACCAGATCGCCCTTGGCGTCTGGCAGCCCGGTGACCGGCTGCCGTCCCTGCGTGAGCAGGTGGCCAGCAGCGGGATCAGTTTTATGACCGTCAGCCACGCCTATCAGGTGCTGGAGGGGCAGGGTGCGATCGTCGCGCGTCCGCAGTCCGGCTATTACGTCGCCCCGACGCCGCCGAAGCGTAAACCCATCGCGCCCGCCCAGGTGATGCGTGATGAAGCTGTTGACATCAACACCTATATCTTTGACGTCCTGCAGGCCAGTACTAACGCGGCGGTGGTGCCGTTCGGCTCGGCGTTTCCCGACCCGCGACTGTTCCCGCAGGCCCAGCTCAACCGCTCGCTGGCTAACGTCAGTAAAACCGCCACCGCCATGAGCGTGATCGAGAACCTGCCCCCCGGCAACGAAGCGCTGCGCCACGCCATTGCCCGGCGCTACGCCCTGCAGGGGATGACGGTCTCTCCGGATGAAATTGTCATCACCGCCGGGGCGCTGGAAGCCCTCAACCTGAGCCTGCAGGCCGTGACCGAGCCGGGGGACTGGGTGATTGTGGAAAATCCCTGTTTCTACGGCGCGCTACAGGCGCTGGAGCGGCTGCGTCTGAAAGCGCTCTCGGTTGCCACCGATGTGCAGGAGGGGATCGATCTCGCCGCGCTGGAAGAGGCGCTCAACAGCTATCCGGTGAAAGCCTGCTGGCTGATGACCAACAGCCAGAATCCGCTCGGCTTTACCCTCAGCCCGGAGAAAAAGCGCAAGCTGGTTGCGCTGCTGGCGGCGCACAACGTGGCGCTGATTGAGGACGATGTCTACAGCGAGCTCTATTACGGGCGCGATAAGCCGCTGCCGGCCCGGGCGTTTGATGAGCTGGGCAACACGCTGCACTGCTCGTCGTTTTCGAAATGCCTGGTTGCCGGGTTTCGCATCGGCTGGGTGGCAGCCGGGAAACATGCGCGCCGCATTCAGCAGCTGCAGCTGATGAGCACGCTCTCCACCAGTTCGCCGATGCAGCTCGCCCTGGTGGATTACCTGGCGACCAAACGCTACGACACTCATCTGCGCCGTCTGCGCCGCCAGCTGGCACAGCGCAAGCATCAGGCGTGGCAGACGCTACAGCGCGTCATGCCGCCGGAGGTGAAGATCCACCGCAGCGACAGCGGCTATTTTCTCTGGCTGGAGCTTCCCGCCCACCTGGATGCCAGCGTACTGAGCGAGCGGGCGCTGCAGCACAACATCAGCATCGCACCGGGAAAAATGTTCAGCACCAGTAACACCTGGCACCACTTCTTCCGCTTCAACGCCTCCTGGGAGTGGGGCGATCGTGAAGGCCAGGCGGTGGAAACCCTGGCGCGGCTGGTGCGCGAGATGTCCGGCAGTAAGTCATAGGAAATGATGATGCCTGCCGCTTTCTCAGCACGGCTATCTACACTGTAAACAGCGAGCCCGTAACGCCGTTACCGGGCTTCGTTGTCACACAGTGCGCTTCGTCACATCGTGAGTAAAAATCCGCGCGTCGGGCGGTGCGTCGACGTGCCGAAGGCTACTGTTTTTCATATACCTGACGAATGGGTCCGGGCCTTGATAGCGAGGGGATCACGATGCAAAGCCAGCTGTTGATAAATGGAAGTCTGGTGGAGGGGGGCGGTGCAAAGCTGCCGGTGTTCAACCCGGCCACTGGTGAGGTGCTGCTGGAGATTGCCGAGGCGACCGCAGCGCAGGTTGACGAGGCGGTACGCGCTGCCGATGCTGCCTTTGCCGAATGGGGACACTGCACCCCAAAAGCCCGCGCCGAAGCGCTGCTGGCGCTGGCGGACACCATCGAGGAGAACGCCGAGATCTTCGCCCGGCTGGAGTCGCGCAACTGCGGCAAGCCTTATCACTGCGTAATCAACGACGAGCTGCCCGCCGTGGTGGACGTGTTCCGCTTTTTTGCCGGCGCGGCGCGCTGCCTGAACGGGCTGGCCGCCGGGGAATATCTTGAAGGCCATACCTCAATGATCCGCCGCGATCCGCTGGGCGTCGTCGCGTCCATCGCACCCTGGAACTACCCGCTGATGATGGCCGCCTGGAAACTGGCACCGGCGCTGGCGGCGGGAAACTGCGTGGTGATTAAACCCTCCGAAATCACGCCGCTGACGACCTTTAAGCTGGCGGAGCTGGCAAAAGACATTCTGCCTGCCGGGGTGCTGAATGTCCTGTTTGGCCGCGGCCAGACTGTCGGTGATGCGCTGACCGGTCATCCGAAAGTGCGGATGGTGTCCCTGACCGGCTCCATCGCCACCGGGGAACACATCATCGGGCATACCGCCTCGTCGATTAAGCGCACCCATATGGAGCTGGGCGGCAAAGCCCCGGTGATCGTGTTTGATGACGCGGATATCGATGCGGTCGTGGAAGGGGTTCGCACGTTCGGCTATTACAACGCCGGCCAGGACTGTACCGCCGCCTGCCGTATCTACGCGCATCGTGCCATACACGATACGCTGGTTGAAAAGCTGGGTGCGGCGGTCGCCAGCCTGAAACAGGGCGCGCCCGATGATGCTGAAACCGAACTCGGGCCGCTCAGCTCGCTGGCACACCTGGAGCGGGTAGCCGCTGCCGTCGAAAAAGCGAAAGCGCTGCCGCACATCCGCGTGGTGACCGGTGGTGAAAAGGTCGCGGGCAGCGGCTACTTCTTCCAGCCGACGTTGCTGGCCGGGGCGAAGCAGGAGGATGAGATCGTCCAGCGTGAGGTGTTTGGCCCGGTAGTGAGCGTCACGGCCTTTGACGACGAGGCGCAGGTTATAGACTGGGCGAATGATTCAGAGTACGGGCTGGCATCATCGGTCTGGACTCGTGACGTCGGGCGCGCCCATCGCGTCAGCGCCAGGCTGCAGTACGGCTGCACCTGGGTTAACACCCACTTTATGCTGGTCAGCGAAATGCCCCACGGCGGCCAGAAACACTCCGGCTACGGCAAAGATATGTCGCTCTACGGGCTGGAAGATTACACCACGGTACGCCACGTGATGATAAAACACTGACCGCGGCAGCTAATCGTAACCATAACCGCCTGCGGGCGGTTTTTTTGCGGCCAAAAACCACCTGGTTTAAGAGTTAACTTTTCTCTACCGCTGCGTTACATTGATGGGCGTTATTTTTATATCGGAAAAGGATGATTCATGAAGCGGTATGCACTGTTATTTGTCTGCTTATTTCCCTCAATTGCCCTGGCTAAATTTATTCACCCGATGGATTTTGACGGTTCTGATGCGCAGAAGCAGGAAGTGATCGACTACATCCAGACAAAAGTGAAAGAGAACTACTGCGAAGGCCCGATCGACATGTGTCAGGAAAGCATGTTACGCATGATGGAGAAGCAGAACCTGAAGGCGTTTAAACAGGCTTCTGAAGCGACCGACCGCACGATTATGGATCAGGTGGTCAATGACTACTGTCGTTCAGGCATCGACATGTGCGACTACAATACGATCAATATGATGTATCAACAAAACCTCAAAGCCGCCGGTGAAAAACTCGAGTGGTAATCGCGCGCTGCGCATTTTTTACAGAGGCTCTGGCTCTGTGTCTTTTGACAAGGAATATTCAATGAAAAAATTAATTCTCCCCGCGCTGGCCGTAATGATGCTGGCAGGCTGTAACGAGCCGGAAATCGACACCACCACCGAAGAAACCATGAAGTCATCCATTCAGGAAGTCCGTAATAGCCTGGATGACGCCGACAAACCGCGGTTTGATAGTGCTGTTCAGATCGTCGCCCTGAGTAATATTTCCATGCGGGAACTCCTTCAGGCGAAGGAAAATAATGATGATGAATTTATGCAAAATAAATTCAAAGAAAGCCTTGATGGTAAATCAGGCAAAGAAGTCATCGCCCAGGCAGAAGAAATCCAGAAGAAGCGTCAGGCACAATAGCGCGAGCGGCCAGAAAAAAGTACGCGAATCAACCTAAAAAAAACCCTTCTGAAGTGAAATCCAGTACATTTCAGAAGGGAGACCAACAGGTCATTCGTTACAAAGAACCGCACTAAAATATTCATTCCAAAAATAATTACCAGCTGTATTAATTTCTTTACTAGAAACAATCCTTATGTGAAATTTCCTAATGCCTGACCAGCGCTGGTAAGGGCCAGGGCTGGCAGTGCCAAATCCCGTGGTGTCGACTACGCTTGAAAGAGGTTAACACTGAGGAGAGAGTGATGACGGACGTAAACCGTACGCAGGTAAACGATAAAGAAAGCGAAAAAAATCCGGCGAAGAAACCGCCTGCTAAACAAGGCGAGGTGCCGCGCAAGCGCGACGACAGTCAGGAAGGCTAATCGATATCAACAGGCACCTTGCGTGCCTGTTTTGCTTTTTACGGTCCGGTTACCCGATGCTGAGACCAATCACCGCATTGACCAGCGACGACGCCATAAAGATCCCCCCCACCAGCAGGAAGGTTTGCTGCTTTTGCGTGACGGCAAGGGCAAGCATGATCAACGCAGTAATGAAAAACGGGATGGCGATGATAGTAAATGTGGACATGCGTGTTCCTCAGGTAACGGGCGTGCTGGCAGTGTAACGGAACACGGCGCGACACATCAGCCCTTAAATATGAGAGGGGCGGTGAGGCTGCTCTGAAACATATGGTCAATTCTTGATATACGTCAAAAAATGGCGCATAGTGCGCGCGAATTTTTTTGATGCTGGATCACATTTTAGCGATGACGCTTTATCAACACATGCTGGTATTTTACGGCGTAATGGCCGCCCTGGCCGCGCTGATCACTTTCTTCCTGGCGAAAGATCGTATCAGCATGAAACTCCTCAGCGCAGTACTGGTTGGCGCAACCTGGCCGATGAGCTTTCCGGTTGCGCTGATGTTTTCGCTGTTCTGATTTCAGGCTGAACCACGGCGCTGGATCTCCCACGGCAGGATCTCGTCCACTGGCTCGCTCTGCGGATTGTCAATCCGCGCCATCAATAGCTGCACGCTGCGCACGCCCAACTGATGCATCGGCTGCTGCACCGTGGTGAGCGGCGGGGTAGTGACCGCACCAAACGGTACGCCGTCAAAGCCCATTACCGCGACGTCATCCGGCACGCGCAGCCCGCGCTCGTGGGCATAATGCAGTGCGCCGCCGGCTAACGAGTCGGAGATAGCGAACACCGCATCCGGCTTCTCATCCCCGCTGAACAGTTCGGCCATCGCCTGATACCCCGCCTGATACTCAAGCCCGTCGGCACGCGCCACGGCCTGCCATGCCGCACCGCGCGCGGCGCGATACCCGGCTTCGCGCTGCTGAGAGTAGAGGTAGCGCAGGTCGCCGCTGATCATGGCGATACGTTGATACCCTTTCTGCGACAGATACTCAATAGCGCTGACCGCCGCGGCATGGTTATCGATAGTCACCGATGACGCGTTATACCCGGTATTTCCCTCGCCGCACTGCACCCAGGGCGCGTTACCGATAAGTGTAGTCAGACCTGGCAGGCAGTCGATGGCGTCCATGGTAATCACGCCGTCCACCACTTTGCCGCTCAGAAGCTGCAGATAGGCAGATTCCCGGTGCAGGCGCGACTCAGAGTTACACAGCAGAATGTGGTAGCCCTGGTGTTCAGCTTCCTCTTCAATCCCGCGTACCACGCCGGCGCAAAACGGGTTGGTGATGCTGGAAACCAGCACCAGCAGCATCCGGCTGCGCGAGGTTCGGAGCTGGCGCGCCAGCAGATTCGGCTGGTATTCACAGGCGGCGATGGCGGCCAGCACTTTGTCGCGGGTAGCGGGTTTGACGCCGGGGTTGCCGTTCAGCACGCGGGAAACCGTTGCGGTTGAGACGCCGGCAAGCTGCGCCACTTTATCGATAGACATGCTGTTCCTTTTTGGCGGTATACGAACTGTGAAGCACCCTGCAAATTGCGTCGATAGTAGCAAATTATTGTGCTGTGCATTGGTGAAGCGCATAGCAATCGATTACATTTTGATTCAGACACCAATGTAATCGATTACAAAAACAATAACCCTACACGACCACACACTGCAGGAGGATGCTATGTCTTCTCAGCCCGTCACACAAACCGCCGTCGCGCAACACCGGTGGGTGATCCCCCGTCTGTCCCTGATGATGTTTCTGGAGTTTTTTGTCTGGGGTGCCTGGTACGTCACCCTCGGCATCGTAATGGGGAAATATGGCCTCAGCGCGATGATCGGCGATGCGTACTCAACCGGGCCCATCGCCTCGATTTTATCGCCGTTCCTGCTCGGGATGCTGGTGGATCGCTTCTTTGCCTCGCAGAAGGTGCTCGGCGTCATGCACCTGGTGGGGGCGGCGCTGCTCTGGTGGCTGCCGGGCCTGTTTGAAAGCGGGCAGAGCGGGCTGCTGTGGGTGATCTTCGCCTACATGCTGTGCTACATGCCGACCATTGCCCTGAGCAATAACGTGGCGTTTCACAGCCTGGCGAACAGCGAGAAGGGCTTCCCGGTGGTGCGCGCCTTCGGCACTATCGGCTGGATCGTCGCAGGTCTGATCGTCGGCGTGACAGGGCTCTCGGACAGCACCGGCATCTTCACCCTGGCGGCAATCGCCTCGCTGGTATTGGGGATCTACAGCTTCACGCTCCCACATACGCCGGCCCCGGACCGCGGTAAGCCGCTGTCGATGCGCGATCTGCTGTGTGCCGACGCCTTCGCCCTGCTGAAGCAGCGCCACTTTATGGTGTTTATCATCTGCGCCACGCTGATCTCGATTCCGCTCGCGGCGTACTATGCCTACGCCGCACCGTTTATCTCGGCGGTGGGTTTTGAAAACGTCAGCGGGGTGATGTCGCTGGGGCAGATGTCCGAGCTGCTGTTCATGCTGCTGATCCCGTTCTTCTTCCGCCGTCTCGGCATCAAGCTGATGCTGCTCATCGGTATGCTGGCCTGGTTCCTGCGCTACGCCATGTTCGCCCTCGGCATCAGCGAAGAGACCCGCTGGATGGTCTACATCGGCATCATTCTGCACGGCATCTGCTACGACTTCTTCTTTGTCATTGGCTTCATCTACACCGACAAAGTGGCGGGCGAAAAGGTGAAAGGCCAGGCGCAAAGCCTGCTGGTGCTGTTCACCTACGGGCTGGGGATGCTCATCGGCTCGCAGATCAGCGGCGCGGTGTTCAACCGCTCGGTGACCGCCGAGGGCGCGCAGGCGCTGGCGCAGTGGCAGAGCTTCTGGTGGATGCCGGCCATCGCCGCGCTGGCGATCGCGGCGCTGTTCTTCGTTACCTTTAACTACCGCGAGGAGACAAAACGTGACTGAACCGTTACGCGTGGTGGTGGTTGGCTGCGGCAATATGGGGCGCGCCCATGCACAGGCGTATGCGGCGTTGCCCGAATTCACCCTCTGCGGGCTGGTATCACGCGGCACCTCGAAGCATCAGCTTAACGCGTTGCTGCCCGAGCCGGTGCCCTGCTATGAGGATCTCAAAATCGCCATCAGCGACGCGCGCCCCGATGCGGTCTGTATCGCCACCTGGCCTGACAGCCATGAAACCCTGGCGCTCACTGCCCTGGCGGCGGGTTGCCATGTATTTATTGAAAAGCCGCTCGCCACCACGGTCACCGGCGCAAAGCGGCTGGTGGCGACGTCGCAGCTGGCGGGGAAAAAGCTGGTCGTCGGCTACATTCTGCGCCATCACCCGGCGTGGCAGCAGTTTATCACCCGGGCTAAAAACCTCGGCAAACCGCTGGTGATGCGCATGAACCTTAACCAGCAGAGCAGCGGCAGCGCGTGGCAGACCCATCGCCAGCTGATGGCCTCGCTGTCGCCCATCGTTGACTGCGGTGTGCACTATCTCGACGTGATGTGCCAGATGACCGACGCGGAGCCGGTGAGCGTTAGCGCCATCGGCGCGCGACTCAGCGATGAGATCAGCACCAGCCAGTACAACTACGGTCAGCTGCAAGTGCGCTTCAGCGACGGCTCCGTCGGCTGGTATGAGGCGGGCTGGGGGCCGATGATGAGCCAGACCGCGTTCTTTATCAAAGACGTAATTGGCCCGCGCGGCAGCGTCTCGATTGTGGCGCGCGAGGCGGGTGGAGAAGGGCAGTCGGCAAGCGTCGAGGCCCACACCCGGACGGAATCACTGCGCGTCCATGCCTCGCTGCTCAATGAGCAGGGCGAATTTACCCGTCAGGATGAGTGGATTGATACCGGCGACGAGCCGGATCATGACGCACTCTGCGTTCGCCAGCAGCAGTTTTTTGCCCGGGCGATCGGGGAGAACCTCAATCTGCTACCCCACCTGCAACAGGCTATCGACAGCCTCGCCGTGGTGCTGGCCGCCGATCGCGCCATGCGCGAGCAGCGTACCGTCTGGCTCAACGGCGATCGACATCAGGAGTAAACGGATGAAAACCTTACGTGGCCCGTCCATTTTTCTGTCGCAGTTTATCGGTGAGCACGCGCCGTTTAACACTCTGCCGACGCTGGCCGCCTGGGCGGCGAGCCTGGGATATAAAGCGGTGCAGATCCCGACCCATCTGCCGCATATTTTCGATCTGGAAAAAGCCGCTGCCAGCCAGGCGTATTGTGATGAGATTAGCGGAATGCTCGCCTCGCACGGGCTGGCAATCAGCGAGCTCTCAACCCATTTGCAGGGGCAACTGGTGGCGGTACACCCGGCTTACGAGCCGGCCTTCGCCGGGTTCGGCCCGTCGCAATTTGCCCGCGACCCCGCCGGGCGTCAGCAGTGGGCGACCGCGACCCTGAAGCAGGCGGCGCAGGCCTCAACGCGCCTCGGCCTGACGGCGCACGCCACCTTCTCCGGGGCGCTGGCGTGGCCCTACTTTTACCCCTGGCCGCCGCGCAATGCCCTGCTGCTGGATGAGGCGTTTGCCGAACTGGCCCGGCGCTGGCGTCCGATCCTCAACGCGTTCGAGGAGGCCGGGGTGGATCTCTGTTACGAGCTGCACCCCGGCGAGGATCTGCACGACGGCGTGACCTTCGCGCGCTTCCTTGAGCTGACCGGTAACCATCCCCGGGCCTGCATCCTCTACGATCCGAGTCATATGCTGCTTCAGCATATGGATTACCTGAGCTTTATCGACAGCTGGCATTCGCGCATCCGTGCGTTCCACGTTAAGGATGCTGAGTTTACGCCCTCGGCGCAGAGCGGCGTCTACGGCGGCTATCAGGCCTGGGCCGAGCGTCCGGGGCGTTTCCGCTCGCCCGGTGACGGCCAGATCGATTTCAACGGCATCTTCAGCAAACTGGCGCAGTATGACTATCCCGGCTGGGCGACGCTGGAGTGGGAGTGCTGCCTGAAATCCGCGGAAACCGGGGCGCAGGAAGGGGCTCCGTTTATCGCGCGCCATATCATTCAGGTTGCGGAACATGCCTTTGATGACTTCGCGGCCCGGGACAGCGACCGCGCCGCCATCCGCGAGATGCTCGGACTGGGTGATCAGCCATGACGACGCGGCGTTTGCGGCTGGGCATGGTCGGCGGCGGCGAAGGGGCGTTCATCGGCGCGGTGCACCGTATTGCCGCGCGTATGGATGACCAGTATCAGCTGGTAGCCGGCGCATTCTCCTCCAGGGCGGAGGTAGCCGCCCGCAGCGGTGCCGCGCTGCACATTGAACCGGCTCGCTGCTACGCCACCTGGCAAAGCATGGCCGAACGCGAAGCAGCGCGCGAGGATGGCATTGATGTGGTGGCGATCGTCACGCCGAACCATCTGCACGTCCCGGTCGCCCGCACCTTTCTGGCGCAGGGCATCCACGTTATCTGCGACAAGCCTTTAGGGCTTACGCTGGATGAGGGTCGCGCGCTGGCAGATGACATTGCGCGCAGCGGCTGCCGATTTGTGCTGACCCACAACTACAGCGCGCTGCCGATGGTGCGCGAAGCGCGTACCCGCGTCGCTAAGGGCGAGCTGGGGGAGATCCGCAGCGTTGAGGTGGAGTACCTGCAGGGCTGGCTTAACGAACGGGTTGAGTTAACCGATAACAAGCAGGCGTCATGGCGTGCCGATCCTGCGCTTGCCGGGGCCGGTGCCGCCGGAGATATTGCCACCCACGCCTGGCAGCTGGCGGCGTTTGTCAGCGGCATGCTGCCGGAGGCCCTGCGCGGTGAGCTGTTAACCCGCGTGGCGGGGCGGCAAATCGATGACGAAGTGTTCGCCGAGATGCGCTATGCCAGCGGGGCGCGCGGGCGGCTGTGGGCCAGCCAGGTTGCCACCGGGTATGAAAACGATCTGCGGCTGCGCATCGTCGGCACCCGTGCCAGCCTGGCGTTTCGCCAGCAGCAGCCCAATGAGTTGACTATCCTGCCGCACGACGCCCCGGCGTATGTGGTGACCCGCAACGGACAGGGCATCTCGGCTGAGGTTGCGCTGACGTGCCGTACCCCGGCAGGCCATCCCGAAGGATATCTGGAGGGATTTGCCCAGATCTACCGCGAAGCGGCGCAGCTGATCCGCGGTGAGGCGATGCCGCTGCTGCCCGGTATTGCCGACGGCATCGCCGGCATGCAGTTCATCGCGCGCCTGCGGCAGAGCAGTGAGCAGGAGGGGGCTTGGGTGGCGTGGGCGTAGGGCGAACCGCGTCACAGCCACGTTTTAAAGGCGGGAGAGAAAAATAAAACCCGGAGCTTGCTCCGGGTTCTTTCCATAATGCACCAGACATCAGTCAAACACGTTATTGATCACCGCGGTGACCAGCGCCGTGCTTAGCGCAATCAGTACCAGATCTTTACCCACCATCTGCCACTCGTAACCCGGATAGTAAGGCAGCTCGCTCAGCATCGAGGCCGGCACGGCTTTCTTCGCAATCCCCGGCGGGAGCGGTTTGCCGCGCGCCAGATTTTTGGCGATGCCAGGTGGCAGCGGTTTATTACCGGTAAGCCCATAATTCACCGCCAGATGGCGGGCGCGATCGTAGCTGATGTCGCGCTCGACGCGGTCGGGTTTACCGTAGTTTTTGCCGTTGCCCTGTTTTGCGGCGTTTCCTTTCTCTGCCTTTTCCGGTTTATTGCCGTGGTTGCCATGCTTGTTGCCGTTGCCATTACCATTGCCGTTATTTGCCAGCACCGGCGCCGACACCAGTGACACGCAGCCTGCCAGCAGTACTGCCATAAGAGATAAGCGACGCGTTTTCATACCTTTTTCCTCATCCGACGGGAGCAACGCTATTCCACCACAATGCCAGCCCAACGCTATCTCACGTATTCCTGGTTTGTGGTCAGGTGCAAATTCCAGGCAAAAAAAATCCCGGCATGCCGGGATTATTATTTTGTCACCACTCACGCCAGCAGCTTACGCAGCGTCTGGCGCTGCTTGTCGTTAATGTCGAGCGGATGCTGGTAGCCGATGTTCTCCACTGCGCGGGTGTAGAGCGCGACCAGCCAGTCGTAGACAAACTGCGTGGCGGCATGTACCGGCTGTTCACCCAGCTTCGTCAGACGCGTGTGCTGCTGCGGTGCCGGTGCGAAGATGGTTGCCCCCGGCGTGACGCGGCTGGCCGGACGGACATCCACGGCAACAGCGTCATAGCCAAGCCAGGTGATGAAGTCACCGAGCAGCGCCTGGACTCGCGCTGCGGTGTGCGCCGGATCTTCGAGCGCGGCCGCCAGATCGAGGCGGTAGCTGGTGACTACCAGAATATCACCCAGCTGTTGCAGCGTGTCACTGCTGATACCAAAGTGGGTTGCCACCTCCGCGCGTCGCGTCCAGTGGCGCACATGATTGACCCAGGCTTTGTGAAACGCGTTGCCGTGGGCAGCGGTTAGCATCGCGCTGTCACCCTGCGGCTGCGGGGCAGCAAACAGATCGACGCTGAGATCGAACGGCGTGCGCGGCGCGGCGGTGATCGGCGGGGCTTCAGTCTGCGGCAGCTGTTGCACCAGGCCTGCCGGAAGCAGCCCCTCCAGCAGTTCGCCGTGACGTGGCGCGATACGCTGCAGGCTGCGCACCGTCTGCTCGGCGCTGGCTTTCGCCGCCTCGCTGTCGTGTTGTCCGTCGTTGCTGAAGCGGCTGAAGGTGCGCCCCAGCTCCTGGCTGAGCGCAGCGCGCAGTCCGGCAAGCCGTCCGGCGTGATGAGTGGCGTCCAGCGCCTGGCTCAGCCACTCGGTCAGGCGTTGCAGGTTGCGGCCATCGAGCGCCTGCAATGTACCCCAGCGCTGACCGGGTTTACCCAGCAGCCGCTGGATCGCCTCATCAAGATGTTCCCCGTCGCTGAACCGGCTATCGTGTGGCGTAATGGCCCACACCAGCCCCGGCAGGGCATCTTCTTTGGCGGGCTGGGTCGTGTCTACCCAGTGCGACAGCTGGCGGGCCAGGGTCGGGATGGCGCTGCGCGACGGCGCGGCATTACAGATCAGCAGCACATCGGGCTGCAGGCGCTGCCGGTACCACTCCAGCAGGAAGCGGCGTTTGGTCAGGGACATATCCGCGCCGTCAATGGCGCAGAAACCCGGGATGTCTATGACGTCCACCTCATCCAGCGCCTGCTGCGGCACCGGCAGCACCAGTTCAGCGCACAGACGGTTCAGCACGCTGAGTGCAAGATTTACCGCCGGACCCGGTTCGCCGTTCTCAACCGGACGCACCAGTACGTCAGCGCTATCGTCTTCGCGCAGCTCGCCTTCGGTGAGAAAACCGTCCACCGGCAGTGAGAAATTGTCGATCAGCAGGCTCTGCGGGGCGTGTACTTCCTCTGCATGACCGAGACGCTGCAGGGCATCAGCCAGCTCCAGCCAGTGCTGCGTCAGCTCGCGCTGCTCTCCCCAGAACAGCGACCACGCCTGAGCGCGCCCCGCGAGGTCGAGGGTCGGGATCAGCTGCGCCAGCTGCTGCCAGTGCGCCTCGTCAACCGCCTGTGCTTTCGCTGCTACCTGCTGCTGCCAGTGACGGGCAACTTGCATGACCTCATCGGCGCGACTGCCGGGCAGGGTCTGCGGCTGGCTCATGTCGCGCAGGCGTTGCAGATGCAGTTCAACCGCCGCCCGCTCCGGCGGGCGCGCGCCCGGCTGGGCGTGGTAATGCAGGATTAGCAACTGGACCAGATCCGCTTCGCTGAACAGACGCAGCGTCAGCGGATAGCCGTCGGTAAAGCCCGGCTTACGCGCTACGAAACGCAGGGCCATCGACAGCGGACTGTGGCCGGGGTTGATCTGGTTGAGATAGTCCACCGGTTTATCACCGAGGTTTACCACCAGGCGGCCATCGGCGCTGCCAACCAGGGTACGCAGCAGGTGCGCTTTACCAGCGTGAGAGTGACCATACAGGCCCAGCGTTGCCGGGCGCTGTTGTGCGCCTGCGATAGCGCGATAGCGCGCGCTGGCGTGGTTCAGGTGCGCCAGCAGGGCATCAGCTTCGTCATCCAGCAGCGGTGAGGTGGTGCGGGCGGTGTGTACCCATGTGGTCAGGGCATCAAGCTTCGTCTGCTCAGGGGTGACAATACTCATTTCAGATACACGCTCCCGCTGTCGATCCAGTAGTGGCTACGGCTGCTGCGGCGGCCGGCCAGAGTGTTCAGTTTAAACGTCAGTTGTTCGGCAGGCACGCGGGTACCGTCCTGAAGCCAGGCGTCGGCGAGCACAAACGACACCGGCCCCTGGGTTTTGCTGCCGCCCGCCAGCTGCAGGCGGACATTCAGTACGCCGTCACCGGCGATGGTTTTTGCCAGCTCCGGAGCGTTAATCGACAGGCTGTACAGCGGTGTAGCGGGCCAGCGCGCGTTGTCCAGCTGACGGAATCCGAGGGTCACGCTGCCGCGCAGCGGGAACTGAATGCGCGCATCGAGCTTCTCGCCGGGTTTGTCGAGGTCGATATCGCGATACCAGATATTTTCATCGCGCAGGGTATTGCTGGTGTCGTCCAGCACCCCGAGGTAGCGCACGGTGGAGTAGGCCCCGATATCGGCCGCCTTAAAGTTGAAGCGCGGCAGACGCAGATCGAGCGCCAGGCTGCACAGCATTGCCCCGACCGCTGCGGTGGATTTCGGGTTGCCGACGCGGCCATGCGTGCTGAAGGGATACCACTCATGCACAGAATAGTTATCCAGCCAGACAATGCGGCTGACCGGCACCGGCTGCAGATGGCGCACCAGCGCCTGCACGCCCGGCAGACAGCCCGGACGGCCGGTCACCAGCAGCACGTCGCAGCGGTAGTGGGAGATCACTTCGCACAGGGCGTGCAGCGGGGCGCTGAGGCTGAAATGCCCCTCCAGCATCGCGTCGCTTAATTCGCGGAAGTTAACCTGCAGCGGTACGGCGAGAATGTCGAAGGCGGCAGCATCGGCGGGCAGCGCATGCTGGATCGCCTGCTCCAGGTAGTGGATCACGTTGCGCGTAGGCTTCTGGGTCAGCAGGTCGCCGGTCAGGGCGTGCAGGCCCGCCAGCGGATCGGCCGGGTCGCTCTGCTCCCAGCCCGCGAGAATGGCGTGACCAATGGGCATCAGCAGCTGCAGCGTGGTCTGCTGGCGCAAAATTGCCTGGGTGTCCATGCGCCCGGAATCGCCAAACAGGGATGCCATCAGGGTCGGCGCATCGCCAACCCCCGCTTTCTGCAGCGCGTCCTGCAACGCCGGTAGCACGCAGCGCTGGATCACATCCAGCAGAATATCGTCTCCGGCGACCTTGAAGCCTTCACGGAACAGCAGCGACGGGGTGATCTTCACATTGCTGCCGCTGCCGTCATCGAGGCGGTAGTGGGTGATAGCCATGTCGGTGGTGCCGCCGCCGATATCCAGCGAGGCAATACGCAGTTCGCGGCCGGGAGCCGTGGTATTTTCCGGGGCGCGATCGGGGCGGGCAAGGGCGGCGAAGAACTGTTCGGTCTGGCCGTGATAATGCACCATCGCTTCGTTATAGAGCCACACCAACTGGCCGCAGCTGGCTTCATCCCACTCCATCTGCACGGCAGGCGCCGGAACGCTGCTCTGCCCGCGCGACCAGTCATCCGAGAAATCGTCATCCTGCGGATGCCAACCGTTGGCTTTCCAGACCAGGGCGATCGCTTCCTGCATGCGGCGGCGGAAAATCTCGCGCTCCTCTTTCGGCATCGCCGACGGCAGGGTGAGGATCAGGGTGCGCAGCTGACGCGGTGAAGCCGGGAAGCCCATACGCAGGCGATTGCCGACGCTGTTGATCTGGCACAGCGCCTGAGAGAGCAGTTCGCACAGCATGTGCGTCATCAGCGAGCTGCGGCTGTACTGCGGAGAGAACACCGGCAGACGCTCGTCCAGCGGCAGGTTATACAGCGGCTGACCGTCGTCGTTCATCAGGTTCATCAGCGGGAATGCGGTAGCCAGCGGCTCGTGCGCGGTTTTCACATTCAGCTGGCTGAAGCGCCACCCCTGGCTGGCCGGGGTTTCATCCCACAGATAGCGACGCGGGCTGGAGAGGCCGCTGTAGCCTTCGGTGCCGGGGCGCTGCATCGCCAGCTTGCGCGCTTCGTCACCGACGCGAACGATGGAGGGCCAGACAAAGGCGTCATCGCGGCCGCTCTCGACCGAGAAGTGCTGTTTGCCGAAGCGCGCCTCGGCGAACTCCAGACGACTGGTGAACATCGGCTCGTTGAGGAACTGCGGCTCGCTCAGGGAACGCACCTGCAGCTCCATCGTCTGGCGCAGCCCGTCGTTGGCCTCGCCGTGATCTTCAATAATCACGCCGCAGGTATGGGTATTGCCGACGTCAAGGATCAGGTCAACCGGCACTGGCGGGGTGTTCAGGGTGGCGTTTACCAGCTTCACTTCCGGAATGGAAATCTGCTCGCCGAGCAGGCCCATCAGGTTCAGCCAGTGCGCCTGGTACTCAAAGCCTTTCAGCGCCTGGGTGATGTCGCGCTCGTGGCGCTCCTCTTCCTGGGTGGCGAACTGGGTGAAGGCTTCTCGCAGCCAGCCATCAACCCAGGTCTGGTCGAGAAAATCACCGACCTCGTCGTCGCGCCAGGCCAGGGTAAAGCGGGTGCCGTTGCGCACGTCGTTTTGCGACGGGGCCAGCAGCGCGGCGTGGTCAGCTTCGACCAGACGCGTATCCAGCGCCAGGGTGACGCGGTGGGTATTCCCCGCCTGATCCGGCTGCGGCAGCTTGCGGATCTGCACCCGCGCCCAGTTGTCCGGGCCTTCCACAAAGGTGCGCGGCGGGTTGAAGCGCAGGAATGGCACCGGTAGCCAGACGCCATTCAGCAGCGCGAGCGAGTGCTCCAGCGCCACTTTACTTTCCGGCTTCACCACCTCGGCTGCACCGCCGCGTGGGGCGGGCAGGGTGTATTTTCCGGCGCTGATGTCGTAATCGAGGCGCAGCAGCGGGCCGTTGGCGGTTTTACGCACGAAGCGCCCGGCGTGGGGCTGCTCCAGCGGCGTTAAGCCAAAATCAAGAAACTGCACCCCGCTGTTTTCAATCAGGGTTACGCTCTGTTTGTAATCGCACAGGTTTGCCAGCATAGGATCAGGCACTCACTTTTCTGAATGTCACAGGGACCACGGTTTTCTCGTCGTACTGACCGGTGCACTGCGCGGCGTTGTTCTCGGTGGCTTTGCAGGCGATCTCCGGCACGTTATAGCGTGCCCCGTCGCTGCAGCGCGCCGCACCGCGGGTTTTTATCATCAGGGTGCCATCGCTGTGCAGCCCGGAGAATACCTCCGCTTTGCAGGTCACTTTGCCGCGCAGGGTAACGGTGGTCTGGCCCTTGTTCTTATTGATCTGATAGCGCAGCGCCGGCACTTTGCCGCTCACCGGGTCGCGGAAATCAACCTCAACGCGCCAGTTGCCGTTGAGGAAGGTGGTGGAGCCGATGCGCACCTGCTCTGCATCCATCACCAGCGCATCCTTCGGCGGCGGCTCAATCACCACCGGCGCAGGAGGCGGTTCCGGGGCAGGCGGCGGGGTAAACTGGGCTTCGCGCAGCGGCAGGCTGGCGGTAAGTGCCGGAACCGCCTGCACCGGCGCAGGTGCAATGGCTACAGGCTGAACCGGCGCGGGGGCAGCAACAGTCACTGCCGGGGCCGCTGGCTTCATGGCAATCCATACCGCCGGCACGGCAACGGCCGCGACTACCACGGCAGCCACCGGCAGCGCCCACAGCGGCACCTGCTTTTTACGCGCCGCGGGGGCGGGCTGCGGTTCCGGCTGCGGCGTTTGCACGGCGCTCTGCGGCGCGGCGGTGACCGGGTTAACCGGATACGGGGTATAGACCAGCGGCTCGGCCGTGGAGGCCAACGCTGCGGGCTGGGCAACCGGGGCTGGCGCAGGCGGCGGAGTCAGCAGCGGCGCATCCGGCTCGCTGAGGGTCACCGTGACCGGCTCCGGAACAAGCTCTTCCTCCGGCGTGGTATCTATTTCCGGCTCCGGCGGCTCTGCGATCGCCAGGCAGGCCAGCACGTCGTCGGCTATGCTCTCATTGAGATTTACGAAGCCCCAGAAGGTGATCACCGCGCGATCGTCCACCAGGTAAACGTGGTTGCTGCCGGGGAACTGCAGCGCTTTTGCCAGCAGCGCGCCGAAACGCACCTGCGGCGCTTTGTCAGACTGCATGCAGCGCTTGCTCAGGGCCAGCGCGCCAGCAATGGTTTTTTCCAGGCTTTTCAGCGCCCGCTCGCGGGTATCGCTGTCGGCGGCAGCCCAGCCGCGTACGCTGCCGGGGAAGGGGGCATACCAGTCAACCCGGTCGCCATCATCGTTAATCTGGGGGATCGCCAGGCAGTCGATCAGCGCCTGCTGTTTGCGAAGACGCAGCGTTTCGCGAATCTGTAGCGCCGAGTCGAAGACCGACTGGCCGTTTTCGCCCACTGCCTGATAGTCATCCAGCGAGCCGCTGCGTAAGAGAATTTTTGCCACGTTTACTTCCTGCCGTTGTGCCACTTTCACGCATCTACTGTATCGACCCGGCGCACAAGTAAACGGCGGAAGAAGTACAAAAAAGGCCGAATTCTCCCGCTATTGAAATCCAGGAATTTTCTTGACCTTTATAAAAACGCCTTAACCGAAATTACCCGCTGACTCAGCAGCACCGTGATTGCTGAGGAAATAAACAAATCCGGCCAAAAATGAATAACATGAGAGGATTTGGTTATTTGCGCCTGCCCGACGGCTATGCTGAGATCGGCCCCGACAATAATTCAGGACAACAGGATGCTTTCCATGTCTGCAAAAAAAACGCTTCTCAGCGTGCTGTTAAGTACGCTTTTACCGGCAAGTGCTGCGCTCGCCGCGGCAAACGATACGCTTATTTACTGCTCGGAAGCCTCTCCCGAGTCGTTCAACCCGCAGATTGCCAGCTCCGGCCCGTCTTTCGTGGCCAGCTCGCAGGTGTTGTATAACCGCTTAATTAATTTCGACCCGGTGAAAAATACCCCGGTGCCGTCGCTGGCGACTAAATGGGATATCTCCCCGGACGGTAAAACCTATACCTTTACCCTGCGCCAGGGCGTGAAGTTCAACAGCAACAAATTCTTCAAGCCGACCCGCGACTTTAATGCCGATGACGTTATTTTCTCGGTGATGCGTCAGAAAGACCCTAAACACCCGTATCACAACGTGTCGGGCGGTCAGTATGAATATTTCCACGATGTCGGACTGGATACGCTGATTACCGACGTGAAGAAGATTGACGATTACCACGTCCAGTTCGTGCTGAGCGAGCCGAATGCCGCCTTCCTCGCCGACTGGGGCATGGATTTCGCCTCGATGTTGTCGGCGGAATACGCCGAGGCGATGCAGAAGAAGGGCACCCCGGAGTACGTTGATACCTGGCCCATCGGCACCGGGCCTTACGCGCTGCAGCAGTACAAAGTGGATTCGCTGATCCGCTATATCGCTAACCCCAACTACTGGGACGGCGAGGTGCCGACGAAACACCTGATCTTCTCCATCACGCCAAACGTCCAGACGCGGCTGGCGAAACTGCAGACCAACGAGTGCCAGATTATTCCCGCCCCGGCCCCGGTCCAGTTTGCTGAGATCAAGAAGAATAGCGATCTGACGCTGCACAGCGTGGACGCGCTGAACGTCGGCTATCTGGCATTTAACACCGCCAAAAAACCGCTTGATAACGTACTGGTGCGCCAGGCGCTGAACTATGCGGTGGATAAAGAGGCGATCATCAACGCGGTGTTTATGGGTTCCGGCAGCGTGGCAAAATCGCCGCTGCCGCCCAAAATGCTAGGCTACGACGCGAAGCTAAAGGACTACGGCTACGATCCGGAAAAAGCCAAAGCGCTGCTGAAACAGGCCGGGCTGGAGAAAGGCTTTACCACCGATATCTGGTCGATGCCGGTGCAGCGCCCGTATAACCCGAACTCGCGCCGCATCGCCGAGATGATCCAGAGCGACTGGGCGAAGGTGGGCGTGAACGCTAAAATCATCAGCTACGAGTGGGGCGAATACCTTTCCGGTATGCGCAAGGGCGAGCACACCACTGCGCTGTTTGGCTGGATGTCGGACAACGGCGACCCGGACAACTTCGCTGACGTGCTGCTCGGCTGTGACAGCGTAAAAAGCGGCTCCAACGCCGCCCGGTGGTGCGATAAGAGCTATGATGACCTGGTGAAGAAAGCGCGCCTCGTCAGCGCTCCGGCGGAACGTGAGAAGCTGTATCAGCAGGCCCAGGAGATCTTCTATCAGCAGGCACCCTGGCTGACCCTTGCTAACGGGAAAACTTTCTACGCTACCCGCAGCAACGTGACCGGCTACAGCGTCAGTCTGATGGGCAGCGATTTCTCCAAAGCGAAGCTCAACTGATAACGGGCGTCACGGCGCAGGCCGTGACGCTTATTCAACCGAGGAGGCACTATGGCACATCTGGATGACATCATTGCACGCGTGGACGCGACCATTGCCGCAGGCGTCATTGCGCCGATGAACGAGCTGTTGATTGCGTTAAGCGATGACGCGGCGTTAAGCCGGGAGGAGCGTTATGAGCAGCAGCAGCGCCTGCGGGTGGCGATTGCCCATCACGGGCGACATCACCGGGAAGAGGCGGAACACAAGGCAGAGGCCCGCCGCGAGCATCTCACCAGCGGCGGCACCATTCTTTAGCGTCAGAACTGGCGTCGGGCGACCAGCCAGGCGCCAATCACCAGCAGCACCGCGCCGCACAGCGGCCCCACCAGCGCTCGCCAGGCTACGCCGTGGCTTCGGATCACATCCAGTACCAGGCCGCCGATAAGCTGGCTTGCCACCAGTACTGCAATGGTCGTCGCCGCACCGACGTGCTGATAGCCATTGATACTGGCGAAAACAAAAAATGACCCCAGCAGGCCGGGGATTAACGTCCACCACTTCACCGATGACGCCAGCTCATTCACCCCGGCGACGCCATTCTTAATCAGCAGGATTGAGATAAACAGCACGATGCCCACCAGCGAGTTGAGCAGCATGGCAATTAAAATGGTGGAAGAGGTCTGGGTAATGCGCACCATCAGCGTGTTCTGGATCACCAGCCCCATTCCGGCGCAGATGAGAAACAGCAGGCTGAGCGACTGATTCATCCGATGGCGTCCGGTTCGCTGCGCGTATCAAGCTGAAGCTGCATAAAGGTCAGGTCAAGCCAGCGTCCAAACTTGGTGCCCACCTGCGGCATCTGAGCGCTAATCACAAAGCCGAGCGACTGGTGCAGGGTGATGGAGGCGACGTTTTGCGCCTCGATCCCGGCCACCATCACGTGTTTACCGATGGCGCGCGCCTCGTCAATCAGCTGCACCATCAGCGCGCGGCCAATGCCTTTTCCCTGATGATCCGGATGCACGTAGACCGAATGCTCAACCGTGTGGCGAAAGCCGTCGAACGCGCGCCAGTCGCCGAATGACGCATAGCCCGTCACCTCACCGTTATCGTCCATCACCAGCACCGGATACCCGGCATTGCGGCGCGCCGCAAGCCACTCGACGCGGTTATGGGCATCAACAGTTTTATCATTCCAGATTGCAGCAGTATGCACGACGGCATGGTTGTAGATGGTGGCGATAGTCGGGCAGTCCTGCTCGGTGGCATGGCGGATAATCATCGGTAAACCTCAGGGAGAATACTGTTTTCGATACCCGATAATACGCCCGCGCAACGGCGTACTGTCAATTTTTTTAACAAAAGAAAGTGCATGATTTTGCACTAATAACTGCATAAGCCGCAGAGTGCCAAACCGGGGGCGGCGAAGGCGTCTAGTATTAACAGACGATGTAAAAAAGAGGAGACACTGATGAAACAGCAACAAAACCGCCGCTGGCTACTGGCCTCCCGTCCACATGGCGCACCGACGCCGGAAAACTTCCGCCTCGATACCACCGAGGTGCCGACGCCTGCCAATGGCGAAGTGCTGCTGCGCACGGTGTTTTTATCGCTCGACCCCTATATGCGCGGGCGCATGAGCGATGAGCCGTCGTACTCCGCGCCGGTGGAGCTGGGCGATGTTATGGTGGGCGGTACCGTCAGCCGGGTCGAAACCTCAAAGCTGGACGGCTTTGAAGAGGGCGACTGGGTGCTGGGCTACAGTGGCTGGCAGGACTATGCGCTGTCGGACGGCACCGGCCTGACCAACCTCGGTAAAAAACCGCATCGTCCATCCTGGACGCTGGGCGTGCTGGGGATGCCGGGCTTTACCGCCTACATGGGCCTGCTGGATATCGGCCAGCCGAAAGAGGGCGAAACCCTGGTGGTGGCCGCCGCGACCGGCCCGGTGGGTGCCACGGTGGGCCAGATCGGTAAGATCAAAGGCTGTCGCGTGGTCGGGATCGCCGGGGGCATCGAAAAATGCCGTCACGCGATTGAAACTCTGGGCTTTGACGTCTGCATCGATCACCGGGCGGACGATTTCGAACAGCAGCTGAAGCAGGCCTGTCCGCAGGGTATCGACGTCTATTACGAGAACGTCGGCGGGAAGGTGTTCGATGCGGTACTCCCGCTGCTCAACACGGCCGCCCGCGTGCCGATCTGCGGCCTGGTGGCCGGTTACAACAGTACCGAACTGCCGGCCGGGCCGGACCGCCTGCCGCTGCTGATGGGCACCATGCTGAAAAAACGTCTGCGCATGCAGGGGTTCATCATTAATCAGGATTACGGCCACCGCTTCGACGAGTTCTTCTCTGAGATGTCGCGCTGGGTGGAAGAGGGCAAAATCCACTACCGCGAGCAGATGGTTGACGCGCTGGAAAACGCCCCGGAAACCCTGATTGGTCTGCTGGAAGGGAAAAACTTCGGCAAAGTGGTGATTCGCGTCGCCGACGACGCATAATCCCTGCGGGCGGCGGTGCGCCGTCGCCCGTTCAAAATGGTATAACCCATCATAAAATCGACTGAATAACGTCTTGTTCCCGTCGCCCGCAGCCGATATGCTCGAAAATCGGTTGCAAACGGGAAACGCCAGTGAATTCAGACACCTCTTTACTCCAGGTTAGCGGACTAACCCTTGCCACCGCAGGCGGTAAGCCGCTGGTGCACGGCATCGATTTTCACGTCGAGCGCGGCGAGATCGTGGCGCTGGTCGGCGAATCCGGCTCCGGCAAAACCCTCAGCGCACTCTCGGTGCTCGGCCTGCTTCCCGAAGGCGTTCAGCACGTCGGCGGCAGCGTGACCTTTAACGGCGAGCGGGTGGCTGCACCAGAGCAGAAATATCGCGCCGGGATTCGCGGCAGTCAGATCGCGATGATTTTTCAGGAGCCGATGAGCAGCATGAACCCGGTGCTGACCGTAGGCGAGCAGATCGCCGAAGTGCTGGTGCGGCATCAGGGACTCTCCTGGAAAGCGGCGCAGCAGCAGGCGGTGGCGCTGCTGGATAAGGTCGGGATTGTCGATCCGTCTCGCCGGGCAAAACAGTATATACACCAGCTCTCCGGCGGCATGCGCCAGCGCGTGATGATCGCCAGCGCCATCAGCTGTAAACCGGCGCTGCTGATTGCCGATGAGCCAACCACCGCGCTGGATGTCACCATTCAGGCACAGATCCTGGCGCTGTTGCAGTCCCTGCAGCAGGAGATGCAGATGGGCGTGCTGTTCATCACCCACGATCTCAGCGTGGTGGCGCGCTATGCCGATCGCGCCTGCGTGATGAACGGCGGGCAGATCGTTGAAGCCGGGGCGGTGGCCCCACTGTTATCCGCGCCCTCACACCCCTATACGCAAAAATTGATTGCTGCCTCCACGGCGGCAAACCATCGCCGGGTGGTGCCGGTTAGCGACGCGCCGCTGATCTCCCTGACCAACGTGACGCGCAGCTACACCCAGCCGCACAAGTGGCCATTTTTCCCGCCGCATCGCCAGGCGGTGCTGCAACCCACGACGCTCAACATTGGCCGCGGCGAGATCGTCGGGCTTATCGGGGAGTCCGGTTCAGGCAAAACCACGCTGGGGCGCACCGCGATTGGCCTGATCCCGGCAGACAGCGGTGAGATCCTGTTCGATGGTATCAACCTCGCCGGAGCCAGCCGTCAGCAGCAACAGCAGATGCGCCGCCGGGCGCAGATTATCTTCCAGGACCCTTTTGCCAGCCTCGATCCGAAAATGACCGTCGGAGAGCAGATCGCCGAGCCGCTGCGGGTGCACAAGCTGCGTCCGGCGGCGGAGATCCCGACACGCATCAACGAGCTGCTGACGCTGGTGGGGCTGGCTCCGGAGCACGCGGCGCGGCTGCCGTCGGCGTTTTCGGGCGGACAGCGCCAGCGTATCGCGATTGCCCGCGCGCTGGCGCTGGAGCCAGAGCTGCTGGTGGCGGATGAAGCGGTGTCGGCGCTGGATCTGTCAGTGCGCGGGCAGGTGCTGGCGCTGCTGGCGGATCTGCGCGATAAGCTGGGCCTGACGGTGCTGTTTATCAGCCACGATCTCAGCGCTGTGCGTCAGGTCTGCGACCGGGTGATGGTGATGTATCGCGGTGCGATCGTGGAAAGCGGAGAGACGTTGCAGGTGCTGGAGACGCCGGCCCACAGCTATACCCGTGAACTGCTGAAAAGCGCCCCGGATATTGCCGAAGCGCTGCGCTTACGTCAGGGGTGAAGCCAGCGGGCGCGTGGCACCCGGCATTAACCGGGCATCAGGGCGCTGTTGGCAGTTCGTGGTGTTCGGCCCATTCGTGCCATGAGCCGACATACACCGCCAGGTCACGAAAGCCGGCGTATTTCAGCGCGGCGTACACCGTTGCGGCGCGCGCGCCACGATGGCAAAAGCTGATAATGCGCTGGTCAGGTGAAAATCCCGCGTCACGGGCGAGGGCGCGGATCTCCGCCGCCGGGCGAAACTTCCCGTCTTCAATCACCTCCTCCCAGAACAGCAATTTTGCCCCCGGAATACGCCCGGCACGGGCGCAGCAGTCGTGGGCGAAGCTGCCGTCGTGCTCGGTGGGACGGCGCGCATCGAGGATCACCGTATTTACCCCGTCCGCTGCCAGCACCTCTTCCCGACTGGCGACCCGCTCGCGGTGGAAACCCGCAGCTTTATCCGCTCCGGGTTGGGGAGCAAGCAGCGTATGCCCGCCGCTGCCGGGCGTCAGCTCGCCACCGGCGTCGCGCCAGGCGCGCAGACCGCCGTTCAGGATCAGTGCATCCTCCCGCCCGGTCAGCCAGTGAAACCAGGCACCACGCGGGGCACGCATACCGGTTTCCTCTTCAAACCACACCGGCGTATGCCCCTCAGTGCCGAGCGACAGCCAGGCCTGCTGAAACGCACCGGCCATCGCGGCGATCTCCTGCTCGCTGGAGTCAGGAATGAAATAGTCGTAAACGTTAAACGCGCTGGCATCCGGCAGCGTTGCCGCACGCCATGCTTCGCTGTCACGCGCATCCAGCAGGGTAAAACGTTCGCCTGCCGCGAGTCGCGCCCGCAGCTCGGCGGCTTCAATCAGCATCCACAGCTCCTTGTTCAGCGCTGGCCCCAAAGGGGAGCAGCGTGCCGACGTGCTGTGCTTCGGCTCGCTCCAGCACCCTGGAGGCCAGCGCAATATCAAATATGTTGAGACCAAAGGAATTAAAATAAACCCGCGCCTCAGCCGGGGGGCGCCAGCCATCGATAATCAAATGGGTCAGATCGGCGCTTACCGCTTCCGGGGCGAAGCCGCCGCTGCGAAACAGCTGAAACAGGCTCTTGGCACTGACGTGGCAGAAGTCACCCCAGGCATCCACCACCACGCGATCGGCCAGCTCCAGGGTGGCGAACGCGGCTTCGTGATAGCCGATCTGCATCACCAGCGTCCCCGGACGGAAAAACGCCGGGGTAATCCAGGGCTCGGCTGCGCTGGTGCAGGTCAGCAGCGCGTCATACGGCAGCGTGCTGGCCTCATCAAGGGTAGCGACCGGCGTGACCGGGAACGGCAGCGGGTCGATGTCGGCCAGCAGCGCTGTGAGGTTGTCCGGCGTGCGGTTCCAGCACCAGAGCTGTTTCAGATCGGGGAAGTGAACCCGCAGCATTTCCAGATGCGCGCGCGCCTGCACGCCCGCACCCGCCAGCAGCACCCGCGTCACCGGACGCGGCGCGGCGGTGCGTAGCACCAGGGCAGACACCGCGGCGGTGCGAACGGCGGTTAAACCGCTGCTCTCCACCAGGCCGACCGGCAGGCCGTTATCCGCCCGGTTGATCAGCGTCATCGCCATCGCCTGGGGCAGATCGTCCCCGATATCCGGGCGGTGCGCCGTCCACTTCACCCCGGTGGCGTTAAAGCGCCCGCCGAGCCGGGCGGGCAGGGCATATACCTTGCCGCGCGGGGTATCGAGATCGACATGGGTTTCCGCGGGCATGACGGCTGCGCCCTCACGCATCAGACGCACCGCGTCCGTCACGTCCTGCAACGCCAGCCGCGGGTCCAGCCCGCCCAGGGTCGCCACCTGATGATGGTTGAGATAACGCAGCTGTGGCATATCAGTGCTCCAGAATCTGCCTGGCGAAGGGATAAAGCGCCGGGGAGCCGCCGCAGTGAACGAAAATCACCTCGCTGCCCGGAGCGATGCGCTGCTGCTGCGCCAGGGAAATCAGGCCGTGCATCGCTTTACCCGTGTACACCGGGTCGAGCAGGACGCCCTCGGCCTGCGCCGCGCGGTAGATCGCCTCGATCCCGCCTTCAGAAGGAATGCCGTAGGCCTGGCCGACGTACTCTTCCTCAATCCAGATGTCCTCCGGCGACCAGCGTTGCGGCCACTGCAGCAGGTCCGCACACTCCTGAGCCATGCGCGAAATGCGCTCCTGGAACCACGGTGCTTTGGCGCTGACGCTGATGCCGACGATACGCGTGTTCGGCCAGTAGCGGCGCGCGCCGACATACAGCCCGGCCAGCGTGCCGCCTGAGCCGGTAGGGGCGACAATCACATCCGGGTCCGGCAGGCCCAGCGCTTTACGCTGCGCATCCATCTCTTCCACGGCGCGGACATAGCCCAGCGCCCCCAGCGGGGTTGCACCGCCTAACGGGATAATCATCGCTTTTTCGCCGCGCGCCCTGGCGTTATCGGCATGCGCCTGCATCGCCCCGTCAATCAGGGTGAAGTAGTCGTCCGGGTCAAGAAACTCCAGCTCGGCCCCAAACAGGCGATCGAGCAGCAGGTTACCCTGATAGTGCTCTGGCGGGTTGCCGCGCAGCACCAGTACCGGACGCATACTGAATTTACGCGCGGCGGCCGCCACCATGCGGGCGTGGTTGGACTGATGCCCGCCGGTGGTGATCACCACTTCCACGCCGTTGCGGCACGCTTCCGCCATCAGATATTCCAGCTTGCGCACCTTGTTGCCGCCGCCGCCGAAGCCGCTGTAGTCATCGCGCTTGATCTGCAAACTGATCCCCAGCTCTTTGCTCAGCCCCGGCAGGGTTTCAAGCGGTGTCGGGAAAAATCCCAGTGCTACACGTTCAAAATCATCAACGTTTTTCATTTTATCTTCCCGTTACTGATGGGTTTCCCGGATGAGGCACAGGCCGGATGTCCGGCAGTTAAAAAGCCAGTAGCCAGTCGCTGAGCGACTGCTGAAAACGCTGCAGTCCCTGCAACGTGACGAATTCATTCACGCCGTGCGCGTTGCCGCCGTAGCCGAGGCCGCCAATCAAAAAAGCGGGGGCAATGGGGGCAAAGGCATAGGCAGGGGCGCAGCCGGGCGCCCACGGCCAGATTTGCGGGCGAGCCTGCTGTTGGTGATAGCTGTTCATCAGCTCCATCACCCCGATATCGTCGATACTGAAGCGGTGACCCGGATAGCTGTCGTCAAGCACCAACTGAGCGCCGGCGAGCGCCGGATCGGCAAGCTGAGCTTTGATGCGTTCCAGCAGGGCATCTTTATCGATCCCCGGCGGGGTGCGCAGCGCGAGTTCGGCGCAGGCCAGCGGCGGTATAATGCCGCGGCCGCCCTGGGGTGAGGTATAGATGTCGGGAATGGTCAGCACCGCGCTGCCCAGTAGGTGGGCTAACGCGTTCCAGGGGTCGGTATCAATAGTGAGCCGTTCGCTGCGACGCATGATCAGCTCATCGCGGATGCTGAACTGCGCGGCCAGCTCGTCGAGAATATCGGCGGCTTCGCCGGTGACCGGTTCGGTGTGCAGCACGCCATTGGCGTGTGCCGGGGCGATGGCGTTGAGCGCTTCGACCATGCGCCAGGCCGGGTTGGCGATCCATGCCGCGTTACTGGCATGAATGGCGGCACGGGGGCCGCCCCAGCTGCCGCCTTCAACCTTCAGCCGTCCTGTGGTCATGCCGGTAAAGCCCAGGTAGAGTCGCGGTGCGCCGCCACCGTATTCGCACAGCGACGGGAACAGCACCGCCTCTGCCGGCGCGATGGGGCACGGCTGTTGGCTGAGGTAGCGCCGCAGGTTGCCGCTGCCGATCTCCTCTTCGCCTTCGAGAATGATTTCAATATTGGTGTGCAGGCGTTCGGTGAGCCACAGATCGCGCACCGTCATCAGCATCCCGGCCAGCGGGCCTTTGTTGTTCTCGGCCCCGCGGGCGATATAAACGTCGCCCTTGTCATCCCAGTGACGAATCCCACCCTCAAACGGCGGTACGTCCCAGCCCTCATCGCTGGCGGGCATCACGTCGTACATGTTGTACAGCACCACGGTGGTGGGGGCATTAATGTCGATGCGCACATGGACCAGCGGCGGGCCGTGTTCGTCCGGCTGGTCGGCCACAGGCAGCACCACCTCAGCCTCAACTTCGTCAATCAGCCAGTTTTCCAGCCAGGCGGCAAGCTGCCGCTGGGCGTCCCGTTGCCCCGCCACGCTGCGAAACGGGGTCAGTTGTTCAAGCAGGTCGAGGGTTGCAGCCAGCGTGTGATGCGGCAGCCCGGTCATAAGCGGATCCTTGGGTTTAACACGACGTAAAGCAGGTCAATCACCAGATTGACCACCACAAATACCACAGCGGCGAGCAGGACGATGGCCTGCACCAGCGGGAAATCCCGGTTCTGAATCGCCTGCACCGCCAGACGCCCGATACCGGGCCAGGCGAAGATAATCTCGGTCACCAGCGCGCCGCCGAGCAGCGAGGCGAAATACATGCCCTGTACGGTGACCACCGGGATCAGGGCGTTGCGCAGCCCGTGGCGGATCAGAATGCGCCAGGCGCTCAGCCCTTTCGCCTGGGCGGTGCGGATGTAGTCCTGATGCAGAACGTCAATCAGGCTGGCGCGCACCAGACGAGCGATAGCGCTCATGTAGTAGGCACCCAGGCTGACTGCGGGCATGATGAGATGGGTGAGATCGCCATAGCCGCTGGAGGGCAGCAGGCGCAGTTGCAGGCTGAAGAACAGGATCATCAACAGGCCAAGCCAGAATACCGGAATAGCCTGGCCGCTGAAGGCCAGCAGGCGGGCGATAAGATCCCAGACGCTGTTGCGCCATACCGCGCTCACCAGACCGAGCAGCAGGCCGGCTGCGGTACTCCAGCCGAGGGCGGTGACGGCAAGCAGCACCGTGGCCGGGACGCGTTCCCCGATCAGGGTGGTGACCGGCTGGTCATAGCGCAGGGACTGGCCCATATCGCCCTGCAGCAGGTTGCCAAGATACTGGCCGTACTGCCAGAGCAGCGGCTGGTCAAACCCCATGCTGTGACGAAACTGGTCGATCTCCTGCTGGCTTGCGCCGGGTGGCATCATGATGGCCGCCGGATCGCCGGTTAAGTGCAGGCTGAAGAAAATCAGCAGCGAGACGCCAAACAGCACCAGCACCGACTGACCGAGGCGGGAGAGTAAATAACGCGCCATATCAGTCGAGCCTCGTGTGGGTTTTGCGCAGCAGATGGTCGCCGAGCAGGTTGCAGCCGATCACCAGCATGGCGATCACCACGCCCGGCCAGAACACCAGCCACTGGGCCAGCAGCATGTAGGAGCGGCCTTCGCCAATCAGATTGCCGAGCGTCGGTGTCGGGGGCTGAATGCCCATGCCGAGAAAGCCGATCGAGGCTTCCAGCACGATAAGGCGCGGAATATCGAGAGTGAGCAGCACCACCAGCGGCGTCGCCAGGTTTGGCAACACGTGGCGCAGCAGAATACGCGGTGTGGAGAAGCCCATCGCTTTTACCGCGTCGATGTACTCCAGCTCGCGGATCTCAAGGGTTTTGGCGCGCGCCACGCGGGCGTAAATCGCCCAGCTGGTCACGCCCATGATGACAATAATGTTGGTCAGGGTGGTGCCAAACAGCGCCATCACCAGCAGGATCAGCAGAATAAACGGCACCGCGAGCTGAATGTCCATCAGGCGCATGATCAGGGCATCAACCCAGCCGCCAAGATAGCCGGCCAGCATGCCGAGCAGCGTGCCGATAACCGCAGCAATCGCCGCCGCGACCAGCACCACAAACAGCGACAGGCGCGCGCCGGAAAGAATACGCGCCAGCAGATCGCGACCCAGCTGATCGGTGCCGAGCCAGTGTCCTTCACTGCCGGGTGGCTGGAACATGGCAACCAGATTGTTGGTCAACGGGTCGGGTAACGGTAACCAGGGCGCCAGCAGCGCCCCGATAATGACTACCGCGATCAGGACTCCACCGACCACACCGTCGCCATGGAAGCGGCGACGGGCAGGGCGCGAACGTTTACGGCCAGTAAAAATCATTTCACCCTCAGGTCGAACAGCGGGATACGGGCATCGGCACGACCGGTAAAGGTGACGTTGTCACCGTGAGCGTACAGGGCGTCTTCCTGATACAGCGGGATCAGCGGCTGCTCTTTCTCCACCCACTGCTGGATCTGCTTCAGCAGTTCGCCGCGCTTCGCGGCATCGACGGTGGAGCGGCTTTCGTTGAGCAGTTTATCCAGCTCTGGATTGCTGACGGTGGAGTACGGCTCGCCGGAGCGCAGGATGGGGTAGAGCGCCGCGTCGGCATCCAGCGTCTGGGTGGAGCCCCAGGCCAGCATGTACATCGCGGCCTGTTTACCGGACGCTACCTGCTGGGTGTAGACCGACCACTCCGGTACTTCCAGCTGCGCTTTCACGCCGATGGCCGCCAGATCCTGCACGATAGCCTGGGCCACTTCGGCGCTGGCAATGTAGCGACGCGGCGCCTGGAACTTGAGGGTAAAGCCGTCGGCATAACCGGCTTCTTTCAGCAGCGCTTTGGCTTCGGCAATATTTTGTTTCGGCGCGGCGACGTTCAGGTAACCGAAGTCTGCCGGGCGCGCCATGGTGCCGGTCGGCGTACCAAAGCCGTGCAGCAGATTGCTGGTATAAGCGTCACGGTTAAGGGCCAGCGACAGCGCTTTACGCACGCGGGCGTCGTTGAGCGGCTTCTGATCGTTCTTCAGACCCAGGTAGATGGTCAGCCCGCCGCCTTTCACCTGCTCCAGCTTCACGCCGGGTTTGTTCTTCAGCGCCGGGACCAGATCCGCCGGAACGCCATCAACCAGTTGCACTTCCCCGGTGAGTAGCGCCGTAATGCGCCCGGTGGCTTCTGGAATCGGACGCCAGGTCACGGTATCAATCGCGGGTTTGCCGCGCCAGTAATCGCCGTTGGCCTGCATCACCACGCGTTCATCCGGCACAAATTCTTTGACGGTATAGGCCCCACTTCCCACAGGTTTTCGTGCAAATTCTGCGGCACCGACTTTACTTACATAGGCAGGCGGAACGATATAGGCCGGATAGCGGCTCATGCGCGTTGGCAGCAGTGGGTCGGGGCCATCGGTATGGATCTGGATCTGGTACTCGCCGGTCGCCTCAACGGATTTGATGGTGCGAATGTAGGAGATGGTCGGCGCCTTGTTTGCCGGATCGAGGATGCGGTCTAAAGAGAACTTCACCGCGGCGGCGTTAACGGGCTCGCCGTTGGTGAATTTAACCCCCTGGCGCAGATCAAACTGCCAGGTGGTGTCGTTAATGGCTTTCCATGATGTGGCGAGGCCAGGTTTCAGCGCCATCGAGGCATCGCGCATCACCATAGTGTCAAATACGTTGTCCACCAGGGTCGCGGCTTCTTTCAGAAAGCCGGGGTCCATAGCGGTTGCAGAAGCGGGCTGGGCGATGGTGATTTCACTCGCCTGCGCGTACCCGGTGAGAAGTCCTGTCGCTAATGCCAGAGATGCGAGTTTAAAGACGGAACGTTTCATGACAATCTGTACCTGTTATGTGTTGTCTCATGATAAGACGTTAATTAAGAATATTTTTTTCTTCCTTTGAGGCAGGTCACTGTGAGCCGTCTGTTAATACATGATATATCCTGTTACCCACAGTTATCGCAGTCCAGTAAATAAACTGCAAATACAAAGTAGATTTTTTGCGATAGGAAATAAACATGCTTGATATGGAAAAAGCGCAACGAATGAGTTTAACAATGCAGGTTGAGGTGCGTTTAAAGAACGCGCTTATCATGGGATCGCTTAAACCAGGTGCGCGTCTGGTGACAAAGGAGATTGCCGATCAGTTGGGTACCAGCATTACACCGGTGCGCGAGGCGCTGCTGCGGCTCGTCTCCTCCGGGGCGCTGGATGCCACGCCCGCACAGGCGTTTCTGGTGCCTGAGCTGACGCTTGAACGCTTCAATGAGATCACGGTTATCCGTAAAAATCTTGAATCTCAGGCGGTTGAAGTGGCCACCCAGCGCTGCACGCCGGAGCAGCTGGCAGGGCTGCGCCAGCGGTTTGAACTGTTCCGCGCCGCAAAAATCTCCGGTAGCGTGGAAGAGGCGCTGCAGGCCAACCGCGCCTTTCGTTTCGAACTCTATGCCTGCGCCGACATGCCAACGCTGATGGGGTTAATTGAACAGATGTGGATCCGAATTGGTCCAAGTTTTAATTATCTCTATCCGCAATCAAATGAGATGATCCACGGACATCATAATTATGAAGACCTGCTTGATGCACTGGAACGTAAAGACGCGGCGACCAGTATCAGGGCTATTCATAAATCAATTGATGACGGTGCGTTAATACTTATTCGCCAGCACTTCAGCGCAGAGTAATTAGCTATTTTTTAGCTAACCACTGC
This sequence comes from Siccibacter colletis, assembly GCF_000696575.1. Classification (GTDB taxonomy): domain Bacteria; phylum Pseudomonadota; class Gammaproteobacteria; order Enterobacterales; family Enterobacteriaceae; genus Siccibacter; species Siccibacter colletis. The sequence goes on from NZ_JMSQ01000003.1 coordinate 138,976, forward strand.
TGAAAGGTTTATTTCCCATCCGGCCTCTCTCGCGTTTTACTGGTGCCACATCACAACGCGCATCAGAGCAGGAGAGAGGCGATGAAAATAGCATCTGGACGAACACTGGCACGGCTACGCACCAGGATTGTGCGCCGCTGTCTGGCCTTACTGCGGCCCGGAAATTCCAGCAACGGCGATCGCGTGCTGGAGTCGTTTCTTCCCACCGGACACCTGTATGGCATCGACTATGGCAATATTGATCCTGCGTGGTATCGCGCAAAATAACCGCAGGCGGCGCGCAACGCGGCTCCAGTTCTGGAATGAGTTGTGCGCGTGTGCATGATGGCCTTTATCCCGACGGCTTCTGAAGAGGCTTTCGGGTAAAGGCCATTTTTTTGATCTTTCCCACAACCTCAGCAGATAACTACCGCTGGCTATAAACAAACCACCCGGACAACCGATAACCAGATCGGGATGCTTTTTTATCCCACATAACAATCATAATGACTCTGGGGGTACGGGATGAGTGGTCTGTTGGCCCGCTTACGAAACGTAAGGATTGCGAAAAAGCTGTCGGTAGGGTTTGGTCTGGTGCTGTTACTGGTTGCCATTGCCACCGTGCTGAGCATGGCGCGCTTTAAAGAAATCCGGGATATCTATCAAAAAACCAATTTAATCTACAACATCAACATTGAGGTGTTTCAGGCAAAAATAAACCGGCTTAAATACTTCTACGGTGACGATAAAGCCGGCGATATCATGGCCCGTTACGTCACCCACGCCTCAGACCTGACCGATGAAGCAAAAGCGCTCTCCTGGTCTGCGCGCGAAGCCGCCATTCTCAACGACCTCTCCGGTCATCTGAACAGCTTCCAGACCAGCACCGGCGCGATGAAAGCCGCCACCGATAAGCTGAACGGGATCCGCACTGACATTGATGCGCTAGCAGCCCAGGACGACACGGCACGCTTCAGCGCCCTGATCCGCACCCCGATAATGGACAGTGAGCTTGCGTATCAGCTTTACGAGCTGCTGTTCGCCATCGGCAACGTGCGCGACTACGCCTTTGCTCTGCGCTACAGCGTCAGCGATGCCGCACAGCAGGCGCTGGACGAACGTTACCGCGCAACGGCGTCACGCTATGAGGCGCTGAACAGCCAGCTTCCGCCTGAGCTGCAAACCCCGCTGCAGGGGCTGTGGAACGACACCACCCGGATACGGACGCTGAGCAACGACTATTTTGCCGCATTCACCGCGCTCAAAGGCGCGGAGGATCAGGTAAAAGTCGCCGGTGACAAGAGCAGTGCTTCGTTAAAAGCGATCATTGGCCTGGTGAAAACCTATAACGATGAGCTGGCCTACGGCTCGGCCAACATCACGCTGATTATCGGGGCAATCGCGATTCTTATCGGCATTCTGGTGTCGGTGTACATCACGCGTCAGATCACCCGTCCGGTGTTGCATAACCTGGCGCTGGCAGAGCGCATCGCCAGCGGCGATCTCAGTTCACGCATTGAGGTCGATCGCGATGACGAGCTGGGTAAACTCACCGCCGCGATGAGCAAAATGAACGACCGCCTGCGCGGCATGATCGGTGACGTGCGCACCAGCGTTTCCAGCGTGTCCCGCGCGGCGACCACTATCGCTACCGGCAACAGCGATTTGTCATCGCGCACCGAACAGCAGGCGGCGGCGGTTGTGCAGACCGCAGCGAGTATGGAACAGCTTACCGCTACGGTGAAAAACAACGCCGATAACGCGCGTCACGCCAGCAAGATCTCGGCGGAAGCGTCCAGCACCGCCAGTGAAGGCGGTGTGGTGGTGCGTGATGTGGTGCGAACCATGGGCGATATCTCTGCCAGCTCGAAGAAAATTGCCGACATCACGGCGGTGATCAACAGCATTGCGTTCCAGACCAACATTCTGGCGCTCAACGCTGCGGTGGAAGCGGCGCGCGCCGGTGAGCAGGGCCGCGGCTTTGCTGTGGTCGCCAGCGAAGTGCGCAGCCTGTCCCAGCGCAGTTCTCAGGCCGCGAAGGATATCGAACAGCTGATCAGCGAATCGGTGTCGCGCATCCAGACCGGTAGCGATCTGGTGGCGCGCGCCGGGGAAACGATGGAACAGGTGGTGAGTGCGGTGACGCGTGTTAACGACATCATGGATGAGATCTCGTCTGCCTCCGAAGAGCAGAGCCGCGGCATCGAGCAGATTGCCCGTGCGGTGGGTGAACTCGACACCACTACGCAACAAAACGCCTCGCTGGTAATGGCATCGTCATCGTCCGCTACCTCGCTGGAGGAGCAGGCCAGCCTGCTGGAACGTCTGGTGGCGAATTTCCATCTCGATGATAAGCCGCAAACCACCTCGCGCCAGCTGGCCGAACGCGCGCCGGCTAAGCCTGCCGTCACCACACGCCAGGCCACCGACGAGGCGAGCTGGACCACGTTCTGATTACCTTTCACCCTGCGGCCCTGCGTTAAACCGGGGCCGCGCTCCGCTTTCTTTCCCGCCCTGTACTACGCTTTGATTACACAATTAAAAATGGGGCATGGATATGGTCAGCAATGCGTTTGTTGCGGTAATAACCGGCGGTACCGCCGGCGTAGGACGCTCGACGGCAACTCACTTCGCCGCATCAGGGTACGATGTCGCCGTGATTGCGCGTGGGGATGAGGGATTGCGCCAGACGGTGCGCGAGTTGAGAGACTACGGCGGCCTTGTGCTGGGGATCAGCGCCGACGTGGCGGATGCCCGGGCTATGGATGAAGCGGCCCAGCGTATCGAAAGTGAGCTTGGCCCGATTGGTATCTGGGTCAACTGCGCCATGACCACCGTGCTGGGGCCAATGGAAGAACTTTCCGCTGACGAGTTTCAGCGCGTCACCGACGTGACCTATCTCGGTACGGTCAACGGCACCCGCGCCGCGCTGCGCTACATGCAGCCGCGCAACAGCGGCACCATTGTTCAGGTGGGATCGGCACTGGCCTGGCGCTCTATCCCGTTGCAGTCTGCCTATTGCGGTGCCAAAGCGGCGATCCGCGGCTTCACCGATTCGCTGCGCTGCGAACTGCTGCATCAGAAAAGCCATATTCGCGTCTCTATGGTGCAGCTACCGGCGGTCAACACGCCGCAGTTCAACTGGGCGCGCAACAAGTTCTCTCAGCGCATGCAGCCGATCCCGCCCATCTACCAGCCGGAAGTGGCGGCGCGCGCCATCTTTGACGTCGCCATTGCCAGACGCCCGCCGCGTGAGCTGTGGCTCGGCAAAAATACCGTCATCTCGATTGTCGGCAATATGTTTTTCCCCGGCGTGCTCGATCGCTGGCTGGCGCGTCAGACATGGGAAGAGCAGCTGGGGGATGAGAGTGAACCGGGCAAACGCGAGGATTATCTCTATCGTCCGTTAACCACCGGGCACCGCGCCCACGGCCGCTTTGATAATCAGGCGGTCCGCAAGGCGGTGGCGGTGGATTCCGGTGTTGTGGGCGTGGCGGCCGTTGCCGTCACCGGGATCCTGGTCGGGGGATTACTGCGCTACATCAGACGCAGCCAGCGATAACCGTAGCCGTTCAGACGCAGGGTCTGCATCGGCGCGTCGTAGGTGTCATCCGCCAGCACCTCCTGCGCGCCGGCCAGCCCGGCGGCTTCTTCACAATCAATCTCTACCGGCGCGGCAGAGAGATTGATAAACATCAGCGTCGCCGCATTCTCATCCTCATAGCGCACCGCATAAACGCATTTCTGTGACAACGTAACGTGAGTAAAGCAGTGGTAGTGAACCTCCGGCAATTCGCGCCAGACGTGAACGATAGTGCGGATGCGTTGCAGCAGCGAGCCTTCGCGCGCCAGCTGCTCGGCGACGTTAATTTTGTGGTAGTTGTAGGGGCCGGTGGCGATTATCGGCGAGATAAATCGCGCCGCATCGGCGGCCGAGAAGCCCGCGCCCGGAGAGTCGTCCCACTGCATCGGGGTGCGCACCGATTCGCGTTCAGGCTGGTTAAGATCGTCACCCATGCCGATCTCATCCCCGTAGCGGATCACCGGCGTACCCGGCAGCGAAAACAGCAGGGCGTGCGCCATCGCCAGATGACGCTCGTCGCCGTCGAGCATCGGTGCCAGACGGCGACGGATGCCACGGCCATAGATCCGCATCTCCTCGGTGGGGGCGTACTTGTCCATCACAAAGTCGTAGTCGTGCTGGTCGAGATCTTCCATGTCCAGCTCGTCGTGATTGCGCAGCCAGAAGCAGTAGCCGCAGCGCTCCGGCGGCACCGGCAGCTCTTCCAGCGCCTTACACAATGGGGTTGAGTCCTCCCGGGCCATTGCCAGGAAGATATTCTTGTTGATCCAGAAATTGAGCAGGGTGGTCAGACGCTGGCCCTCGTCGAAATAGTGCTTCATCTCCTCGACGCTGACGTCCACTTCCCCCAGCAGGATAGTATCGGGATTGTCCGGCATCAGCAGGTCATGAAAGCGGTCGAACAGGGCGTAACCTGTCTCTTTCTGCCCGGCACCCGCCTGTTCCACCATGTGCGAGGCGGCGTCGATACGAAAGCCCGCCACGCCCATATTGGCCCAGTGCAGCAGAATGCGGTCTACCTCGGCCACCACCAGCGGGTTGCTGAGATTGAGATCCGGCTCATGGTGATAGAACAGGTGGCGATAATACTGGCCCGCTTCCTCGTCCCAGCGCCAGATGCTCGGCTCGACGGTGGGAAACATCGGGGCGGGCTCATTCGGCTCGGGTTTATCGGACCAGATATAGAAGTCGCGAAACGGCGACTGCGGAGATTTACGGGCTTCCTGGAACCAGTACGCCTGGTCAGAGGTATGCTGGGCCACCAGTTCGACAATTACCCGCATGCCGCGCTTACGGGTCTCTTCCAGTAGCCAGCGAATATCGTCTTCCGTACCGCTTCGCGGGTCCACCGCGAGGTGATCCACCACGTCATAGCCGTTATCGCGCCCGGGAGAGACGTAAAACGGATTCAGCCACAGCGTGGTGGCGCCCAGCGAGGCGATGTAATCGAGCTTCTGCACTACGCCGCGCAAATCACCGCTGCCGTCGGCATTGGTGTCGAAAAAGCGGCCCGGATCGACCTGATAGATAACCGCATTCTGATGCCAGACTTGCCCCATATCATGCTCCTGCGCTCAACAAATAACCTTTAGTATAGGCGGAGCGAGAGAATTGCCTGCCGCAGCAGGCAGATGGTGTCAGGATTTTTGCTGGCTTCGCGCATAGCGGGCAAGCCGGGAAGTGAAGGGCGATGCGCTAGTTAACCAATCAATTGCAGGCTGTTATCGCCTGATTCCTGGTTTATCTGTTGTGAAAGTCAGTAGAAGGGAAATAAAAAGGGGCAACGTCGTTGCCCCCTGAGAGAGTATTACTGGAAGCTGTAGCCGAACGACAGGCCGACGCTGTAGTTGCGACCCGGTGCCGGTTCGAAATAGCGGCCGTAGCTTTCGTTTACGATCACTGAGCCCGCGTATTCACGGTCGAACAGGTTATCGACGCGGGTGAAGAGATCCACTGAGCCCTGTCCGATCTGCCATTTGTAGCCGGTGTTCAGACCGACAACGGTCCAGGTTGGCGCTTTGGCAGTGTTCTCGTCATCCGCCATGATGTCGCTCAGGTAGCGCACGTCGCCGCCCGCGTACCAGCCCTGTTCCGGTTCCCAGCCCAGCGAGGCGTAACCCATATTACGGGCGATGCCCGGCATACGGTTGCCGTTGCAGTCGGTGTCACCGCAGACGTTGCTGCGGTAGGTGGCGTCGATGTAGGTCCAGGCCATTTTCAGGCGCCACGCGTCGGCGAACTGCTGGTCAAGGCCCAGCTCCACGCCCTGACGACGCGTTTTACCGGCATTTTTGTAGCTGGCACGTCCGCCGGAGCTGCTGTCAGAGACAATCTCGTTGTCGGTATCGGTCTGGAACAGCGCGGCGGTGAACAGGCCGTTGCCGATGCGGGTTTTACTGCCGATCTCCACGGTATCGCTGGTGGCCGGCTGCAGTTCAAGGTTCAGCCCGTCCTGGGTGCCGGCACGGTAGGAGAGTTCGGTGAGGGTCGGGGTTTCAAATCCGCGGCCCGCCGCCAGATACACATTCCAGGCATCGGTTACCGCGTACTTCAGCGATCCTGCCGGGAGCCACTTGTGGTAGCTGGCTTCGCCGCTGGCGTCGCCGTTTTGTGCGGTGACATATTTGTCGTTGGAGTCGAGCCAGATAGAGCTGTAGCGCACCCCGGCATCCAGCGACAGCTTGTCGGTCAGTTGCCAGCTGGTCTGCAGATACGGGTCCACGTTCCACATCAGGTTGCGCTCGTTGCGGCGCAGGTTGCCTTTCTCACCGAACTGCGGCACGCCGTTCTGGTAGACGAAGTTCTCGTAGCCCTTACGGTTCTCGGTCATGGTTTCGTAGTTGATCCCGGTGGTGAAGCTCACCGGAATAAGCCACTCGTCGCGGTGCGTCCAGCGGGTGTCCACGCCCTGGTAGTGACGGCTGAGAGAGATCACACCGCCGGCGTGGGTAGGACGCAGCTGCGGAGCCTGCGGGATCGACTGGTATTGGGTGGTTTCACGCTCGCCGGCGTAAGCCATCAGGCTGAAATCGTCGTTTGCGGTCAGAGCGCGCTCATAGCGCAGGCCTGCCTGGGTCTGCTTGATGGTCTTACGGGTGTTGTACTGCTCGGCACGCGGCGACTGACGCGGATCGGCACGCCACTCTTCTTTGGTCAGGCCGCCCGGATCGTCCGCTTTGATATCCACGCTGTTGAACAGCAGCGTCAGTTTGCTGGCGTCGTCGAGACGCACGCCGAGTTTGGCGTTAGCCAGATTTTTACGCGCCCCGCTGTGGTCGCGATAGCCGTGGGTGGTAAAGCGCGTGGTGGAGACGGCGTAGTCAACGTCGCCTGCCTGGGTACCATCGCCTGTCGCACCGGTGGCTTTCAGACCGTAGCGCCAGCTGCCGTAGCTGCCGTACCAGCTGCTCGCTTCAATGGTCGGCGGCTGACGTCCGGTTTCGGTGGTGACGTTCAGCACACCGCCGGAAGCGTTACCGTAGAGCGCGGAGAAGGGGCCGCGCAGTACGTCGATGCTCTCAACGCTGTTGATGTCGATGTTTGACGTCTGGCCCTGACCGTCCGGCATGGTGGCGGGAATGCCGTCCACGTATAAGCGCAGACCGCGCACGCCGAAGGTGGAGCGGGAGCCGAAGCCGCGGATCGACAGCTGCAGATCCTGCGCATAGTTCTGACGGTTCTGCACCTGCAGGCCAGGTACGGCACCGAGGCTTTCAGAAAGGTTGACGAGCGGCGCGGCGTGACGCATCTCGTCGCCGTGAACCACGCTCACTGCCGCCGGGGTATCCAGCTCGGAGAGGCCGCCAGGCGTAGCGGTCACGACCATCGTTTGTTCAGAAGTAGATGCGGCGGTCTGAGCAGCCGCAACGGTGCTGGTGAAGCAAGGAGAAAAAATGGCAGGCAACAGCCATACAGAAAGAGGCACCTTTCTGACGAATGAGATATTCATGAAATCAACCAGGTTAAGGGGTTCGTACCGAACCAGAAAAAACGCGCCATGTTAAATGTTTTGTAAACTTATGAAAACATTAAGCGCACGTTAGGTTAACAGATGAAGTGTAGTGGAAAATTTTGTGAACGTGCGCGGAGTAAAATCCTCCCTTTTTCAGCGAATAATGATTACTATTCTCATCCATAAAATCAAGGGGCGGGCAACGACCTGCAAACCCACCGGTTTCAATGTGATGCAGAAGATCCAGTTTCGTTACAAAGGGAGTAGTTATGAATTTTCGTCATCTGTCCATCCCGCGCCTGCGCCATACCGCGCTGATGAGCGCGCTGCTGCTCGCCACGTCCTTCTCCAGCCAGGCGGCGGAGGAGATGCTGCGCAAGCCGGTCGGGGTTGGTGCCTATGAAATGGCTTACAGCCAGAGCGAAAACGCGCTGTTTGTCGCCACCTCGCAGAGCCGCGCGCTGGATAAAGGCGGCGTAGTTTATCGTCTCGATCCCACCACCCTGGATGTGACCCAACGCATTCATAACGACATCAAACCGTTTGGTGCCGCCATCAACACCAAAACCAACACCCTGTGGTTTGGCAACAGCGTTAACGGGTCGGTGACCGCGATTGATGCGAAAACCAGCGATGTGAAAGGGCGCGTGGTACTGGATGCGCGCCAGCGCAGCGAAACCGTGAAGCCATTCCAGCCGCGTCAGCTGGCGGTGGATGAAGCGACGAACACGGTGTACATCACCGGCGTCGGCAAAGAGAGCGTGATCTGGGCGGTAGACGGCAACAACATGACGCTGAAAACCACCATCACCAATACCGGTGCGCGCAGCACCGCCCTGGCGCTGGATGCTGCCAACAAGCGTCTGTATACCTCAAACGCGGACGGCGAGCTGGTGACTATCGATACCGCTACCAACAGCATCATCAGCCGTAAGAAACTGCTGGACGATGGTAAAGAGCACTTCTTTATCAACATCAGCCTGGACAGCGCGAACCAGCGTGCGTACATCACCGATTCGAAACAGCCGAAAGTGCTGGTTGTCGATCTGAAAAAGGGCGACGTCACCGCGCAGATCGATGCTCCGGCATCGCTGGCCGTGCTGTTTAACCCGGTGCGCAATGAAGTGTATGTGACGCACCGTCAGGCGGGCGAGGTCAGCATTATTGATGCGAAAACCAATAAGGTGACCAAAACCATCAAAACGCCGGTACACCCGAACAGCCTGGCGCTCTCCGCCGACGGGAAAACCCTGTACGTCAGCGTGAAGCAGGCCTCCACCCGTGATAAACCTGCGACCAGCCCGGACGACATTATCCGTATCGCGCTCTGATTCACGGGCTTCAGAAACAACAATGCCGGGCACGCCCGGCATTTTTTTGGCTACAGCGCAGCATCAGCGCGCATGGTCATCCGCCAGCGGCGAGGAGGCGGGCGCCTGGTCGTCAGCGTGGTGCTCCGCCGGGGCGGCGCTGTGGATCTCGTATACGCGCTTACGCACGCCGAACCAGCCGAGGGTCAGCACAACGGCCAGCACCGGAATCGAGGCGATGGTAAAGGTGCCGTTCGGATAGTCGAACGCCATCAGGACCAGCACGCTCAGCAGGAACAGCAGCGTCAGCCAGGAGGTGTAAGGCGCGCCCGGCAGTTTGAACGGCACGTCTTCGGCTTTGCCTTCCTTAATGGCTTTGCGCAGGCGCATCTGGCACACCACGATAAAGCCCCAGGAGGCGATGATGCCGACGGACGCGACGTTGAGCACGATCTCAAACACCTGAGACGGCACCAGATAGTTCAGGAACACGCCCAGCACGTAGACGCAGAGGGTGGCGGCGATACCCGCCCACGGCACCTGCTGTTTGCTCATCTTCGACATGAATTTCGGCGCGGAACCGCCCATCGACATGGAGCGCAGGATGCGGCCGGTGGAGTAAAGACCGGAGTTGAGGCTGGAGAGCGCGGCAGTCAGGACCACCATGTTCATGATGTCGCCGATGTACGGCACGCCCAGCTTCGAGAAGAAGGTGACGAACGGACTCTGACCCGCCTGGTAGGCGTTCCACGGCAGCAGCAGCACCAGCAGCACCACCGAACCGACGTAGAACAGGCCGATACGCCAGATCACGCTGTTGATGGCTTTCGGCACCATGGTCTGCGGATCTTTACACTCTCCTGCCGCGGTGCCCACCAGTTCGATGGAAGCGAAGGCGAAGACCACGCCCTGCACCAGCACCAGAGCAGCCAGCAGCCCGTGCGGGAAGAAACCGCCGTTGTCGGTGATCAGATGAAAACCGGTGGCGTTGCCGTCGAGCGGCTTGCCGGTACCGAGGAATATGGTACCCACCACGAGGAACAGCACGATGGCCAGCACCTTGATCAGCGCAAACCAGAACTCCATTTCGGCGAACCATTTCACGCCGATCATGTTCATGGTGCCGACAATCGCCAGCGCGCCGAGGGCGAACACCCACTGCGGCACATCGCCAAACGCGCCCCAGTAGTGCATGTACAGCGCCACCGCGGTGATATCAACAATGCCGGTCATCGCCCAGTTAACGAAGTACATCCAGCCGGCGACGTAGGCGGCTTTCTCGCCGAGGAACTCGCGGGCGTAGGAGACGAAGCTGCCGCTGGAAGGGCGGTGCAGTACCAGCTCACCCAGCGCACGCAGGATGAAGAAGGAGAAGATACCGCATACCGCATAGACCAGCGCCAGGGAAGGGCCGGCCATCTGCAGGCGCGCACCGGCGCCGAGAAACAGGCCGGTACCAATCGCGCCGCCAATGGCGATCATCTGTACCTGACGGTTGCCCATCGCCTTGTGGTATCCCTCCTCGTGGGAGTTCAGCCAGCGGCGTCTGGCAGCACGCTGCTCCGCCGCGTTGTTTTTTGTGGTTTTCATCTGTTTTCCTGTGATCCTGTCTTATTATCTGCGAGCCGCTGGCTCAACCGCCGTAACCAAACGTTTGCTACGCTGTCCGGAATCGGGCGGGGTGTGCACGTTTTTTGTGCGTTGCGCTTTACGATGAAGCACAACATGGCGCAGCATCCTACCTGCAAAAATATGCGTGCGCAAAGCATAAGCTTTCCGGGAGTGAGCTGGCTCGCGGTTATCTCAACAGAAGTCGCCAGTGCGCGGCCTGTATGGCAGTCTTTCGTGCTTACTAATAAGGAAATACTAATGAAAAAGAGCGTGTTAACCGCATTAAGCCTGATGTTTTATACGCTGGACGTCAGCGCGCAGACCCCGTGCGGCGCAGCAATCGATAAGGTAATCGAACCTTTAATGGCGCAGTGGCAGGTGCCTGGAATAGCGGTGGCGATCTCGGTCAACGGGAAGCCTCAATTCTGTAACTATGGGGTCGCGTCAAAGGAGAGCCGTCAGCCGGTAAGCGAGCAAACGCTGTTCGAGATCGGCTCCCTGAGTAAAACCTTTACTGCGACGCTGGCAAGCTATGCGCAGGGTGCAGGTAAACTCCATTTTGCCGATCCGGCAAGCCGCTACCTGCCAGAGCTGAAAGGCAGTGCCTTTGACCAGGTGACGCTGCTCAACCTCGCAACCCACACCGCCGGTACGCCGCTGTTTGTCCCGGATGCGGTCACCGATACCCCGGCGCTGATGGCCTGGTATAAAGCCTGGCAGCCTCCCGCCACGCCGGGCAGCACCCGCGTCTACTCGAATCTCGGGATCGGTATGCTGGGAATGATTACCGGCCATGCGCTGGACACGTCGTTTACCGCGGCGATTGAACAACAGATGCTGCCGGCGCTGGGACTACGTCACAGCTATGTAAACGTACCGCCGCAGGCGATGCAGGATTACGCTCAGGGCTATAACAAAACTAACCAGCCGGTGCGCGTGACGCCGGGGCCGCTGGATGCCGAGTCTTACGGTCTGAAGTCCTCCAGCGCCGACCTCATCCGCTATCTGGAGATCAACATGGGCCAGCATCTCAAAGACGGTGCGTGGCGCAAGGCGGTGGATAACACCCATGTCGGCTATGTACAGGCCGGCGAATTTACCCAGGCATTAATGTGGGAGTACTACCCGCTGCCGGTAGACGAGAAAACCCTGCTGGCCGGGAACGACAGCGCGCGGCTGATGAAGGGCGTACCCGCCAGGGCTGTTGCTACTCTTCAGGCCCCGGCTGCGGCCTGGTATAACAAAACCGGCTCCACCAACGGCTTCTCCACCTATGCAGTGTTTATCCCATCCCAGCAAACCGCGCTGATCCTGCTGGCGAACAAGTGGTTCCCCAACGATGCGCGGGTGAAGGCGGCCTGGGAAATCCTGCACGCCAGTCCGGGCCAGTGAGTGGAGACAGGGATGAAAATTAACGTTGTCGGGACCAGCGGAAGCGGCAAGAGCACGTTCGCACGCCAGCTCGCTGCCCGCCTCAATGTGCCGTATATCGAACTGGATACCCTTTACTGGCAACCCCACTGGCAGGGCACGCCGGATGCCCGCTTTTTTGAAAAAATAGCCGCCGCGCTGGCGGCATGCCCCGACGGCTGGGTGCTGGATGGCAACTATAACCGCAGCCGTCCGGTGAAATGGCGTGAGGTGGACACGCTCGTCTGGCTCGATTACGGCTTTACCCGCACCCTTTATCAGGCGGTGAAGCGGGCGATTCAGCGCGCCGTCACACAGCAGGAGCTGTGGCCCGGCACCGGCAACCGGGAAAGTTTCCGCCAGTCGTTCTTTAGCCGCGAATCCATTATCTGGTGGACCCTGAAAACCTGGCGCAGTAACCGTGCGCGTTATCTGGCGGACATGGCGAATCCGGCGTACTCCCACATTGCGTTTGTGCATCTGCGAAGCCCGTCTCAGGCCCGCGCCTGGTTGCAATCTCTGACGCCTGGCGTCGGGTGCTCTACACTTAAGGAGTAACAAAGGAGACGACGGATGATCCAGATCTACGGTGTGCCGGGGTACGGCTCGACCATCAGCGAACTGATGCTGACCCTGGCCGGGGTGCGGTACAGCTTTATTAACGTTGATGGTTACGACAAACCCGGCCCGGCGCGCGAGCAGCTTGAGAAGCTGAATCCGCTGTGTCAGGTACCGACGCTGGTGCTGGAAAACGGTACGGTGATGACGGAGAGCGCCGCGGTGGCGCTGATGCTGCTTGATGATCATCCGGAGCTGGCTCCGGCCCCCGGTACGCCAGAACGTAACCGCTTTCTGCGTCTGCTGGTATGGATGGTGGCGAATGTCTATCCCACCTTCACCTATGCCGACTACCCGGAACGCTGGGCGCCTGGCGCTCCGGCCCAGCTGCGGGAGAGTACCGGACGCTATCGCGAAACGCTGTATCGCTGGCTCGAACAGCAGGTTGAGGCTACGCCCTGGATGTTTGGGCAGGACATCTCGCTGCTGGACTGTTATCTTCCGGTAATGCGCCGCTGGACACCTCACGCCGCCTGGTTTGCGCAGCACACCCCAAAACTTAACGCCATCGCCGATGCGGTATGCGCGTTACCCGAGCTGCAAACCGTGCTGCGCGCTAACCGGATCCTGTGACGGGGTGCCGGGCTAACTGGTTTATTCAACAAGGAGTTCGCTATGCCACATATTGATATTCAGTGTTTCCCGCGCCAGCTGAGCGATGAAGTAAAACAGGCGCTGGCAGACGATATTACCGCCGCTATTGTGCGCCACCTGGGCAGTAAAGAGAGTTCGGTATCGGTCGCACTGAATGAAGTGGACCCTGAGGCCTGGAAAACGCGTGTATGGGATACCGAAATCGCGCCGCAGATCGAAACGCTGATTAAAAAACCCGGCTACGACATGTAATTCCGCGCGCCAGGCGCTCACACCTGGCATCTTCACCGGCGTTTTGCGCCACTCATTAACCCGGAAAGGAGTGGGGATGGCTTTTTCGCTTGAAGAGTACTTTGCCCGTATTGGCTACGACGGTACGCCGCAGACCGACGTGGAAACCCTCGCGGCACTGCAGGCTCACCATATTGCGAGTATCGCATTCGAAAACCTTGATGTGCTGCTGGATCGCGAGATCCACCTCGATGACGGCGCACTGTTTGAGAAGCTGGTGACTGCCCGGCGCGGTGGCTACTGCTTCGAACAGAACGGCTTGCTGGAGCGGGTGTTACGGGAGCTGCGCTTTAACGTACGCAGTCTGGCCGCCAGGGTGCTGATTGCTCAGCCCAACCAGGTGCCGCCGCGTACCCATCGGCTGCTATGCGTGACGGTTCACGGCGAGGAGTGGCTGGTGGACGTAGGCTTCGGCAGCCAGACGCTGACCCAGCCGATGCGTTTTGTCGCTGGCGCAGAAGTGGTGACGCACGCCGGTATCTATCGCCTTGAGGCCGATCACGATGATTTTATCCTGACCCTGTTCCAGGGCGGGGAGTGGCAGCCGCTCTACCGGTTTGATACGGAGGATCAGTACGCCGCTGATTTCCTGATGGCGAACCACTTTATCGCCCACTGGCCGGATTCCCACTTCCGTCACCATATTCTGCTGTCGCGCCATCTTCCTGAAGGGGGGAAGGTAACGCTGAATAACTTCCACTTTACCCATTACGGAAGTGACGGTGTCACGATTCGTGAAGAGGATCTAACCCCGGAACGGCTGGCGGAAGTACTGGAGAAGGAATTTTTGCTGGGGCTGACCCATCCCCAGCACGGTATTTCGTCAGTAAACCTGCACAAGCTCAACCGCTTTGCCTGAGTTTATGACCGGGTATTGAGCGCGTCGCCGATGGCATAGTAGTGTCCGCCGGCCACGTGGTGAATGCTGCGTAACGCCGGGTCGGCGGATTCAAACTGCCAGTGGCCGTCGCGAAACGCCCGCGAATCGGCCCAGGCGCCGATCACCTCGCCAATAAACAGATCGTAGGTCTGCTGGTTATGCGGTTCCGGGATCAGCCGGCACACCAGCCACGCCGTACAGCCCGCGACCAGCGGCAGGGCGTGCCCGTCCATTTCAAACAGCTCCACGCCTGAGTGCGCCAGCTTGTCCGGGTCGCTCATCAGCGTCGTGGTGCCCAGCTGCGTGGTCAGCGCAGCCTGGTTCACGGTCGGGATCTGCAACGCAAAATAACCGCTCTGCTCAATCAGCGCGCGCGTGGCGGCGATTTTGTCGATCACCACCGTCACTTTTGGCGGTGAGAAGTCCAGCCCGCAGGCCCAGGCGGCGGCCATTACGTTATCCACGCCGTTGTGGCGCGCGGAAACCAGCACGGTCGGACCGTGATTGACCAGGCGATACGCCTTATCCAGGGGGACGGGTGCAATGTGCTCGTTCATCATGTTGCCTTTCAGAAAAATGTGTCCGGAAAGCGTAGCAAACGCGACAAGCGGCGGGAATATCGATTATGTGCGGTTAACCGGGGTCGCCCCCGGCCAGTAATCAGCGGGTAATGGTAAAGCCGAAGGTGGTTTCATCTACATGGAGGTCGCAGGCCGCTTTATCTTCATACGGCGTATCGTGGGCGGTCATCAGCACCCACTGGCCCTTATTCAGGATCGGCAGGGCCAGCACGCCGTTGGCATCGGTCACATCTTTCATCGACGCAGCCTCATAGGCATAGGTGTGTGCCAGTGACGGATGGGCGAACTTACTGGTATCGCCATGATCGTGATGATGAGCATGCCCGGCTGATTTTTTAACCGGGGCAGACGGGTCGTTATAGGCGATACCGACCTGATGGTTTTTCAACGGTTGCCCGTTCGCCAGCAGTTTCACATTCAGCGTATCGCCGGTTTTTAGCGTGGACGGATCGACCTCTGGCACAAACTCCAGACGCACGCTGGTGGGGCGCGTGATCGCCGCGTTTTTACCCGGCGCGCCAACAAAACTGACTGTTTTAGCGTACATGGTGTTTTCCATACAAAACGCCTCTGGCCACTGTTGTTTGCCTGCCTGCTGCCAGCGATTTTTTCCGTTTTCCTCTTTCACCGACCAGCGGGTCGGCTTATAGGTGGCGATTGCCAGCCAGCTTCCCGCCGGCACCTCTGATGCGGTGAACTGGTAGGCTTCACTGGCGATCGGGAAGCTGTACCGGCGCTCCGCATCGCCCAGCAGCTCAATTGGCGCAAAAATGTGCTGACGTTTCGCCGGGATCGGTTCGCCGTGCGGGAAAATTTCGCCATAACCCAGTTCAATATTCAGCGTCGCACCGTCCGTGACTGGCGGAACGTTAAGCCAGAGGCCGTGAGCAAAGGCAGCCGGGGCGAGGGCGATACCAACCAGCCCGGCAAGGAGTGTCGTTTTCATCTGCGTCTCATCATTATCAGTAAATGTTTTTTGTGATGTTATAACATATTTTGCGGGCCGGGCCAGTGGATTTATGAAGCCCGCTCATAGCGGCATGCGGATTAACGGGGCTACTCAGGCCGCAGGGAGAGGGCTAGCCTTGAAGCTGGTTCATTATTCCGGAGGAGTACACATGAAACTGATCGCCACAATGACCGCCATGCTGTCGGTATTAACTCCCGCTGCTGCGCTCAGCGCAGAAGAAGAAAAGGTAAAAATTAGTGCTGCTGGCTCACAAAACTCGGTGAAAGGGCCGGAACAGTGGTTTACCGGTCAGGTACGCATCGATGCGTCGTTCCAGGCAGAGACGCCCGCCCGCACCGGCGGGGCGACGGTGACCTTTGAGCCGGGGGCGCGTACCGCCTGGCATACGCATCCGCTTGGCCAGACGCTGATTGTGACCCAGGGCAAAGGGCTGGTGCAGGAGTGGGGTAAACCTCTGCGCGAAATCAAGCCGGGCGATATCGTCTGGATCCCGGACGGGGTTAAACACTGGCACGGCGCGGCACCTGGTACTGCCATGACGCACATCGCTATCGCCGAATCGGTCAATGGCAGCCCGGTCGAGTGGATGGAAAAGGTGACCGACGCGCAGTATTCGGGTAATTAGTTCCCGCGATAGCGCAGCGCATCGACAAACAATGAGAAAGCGGTGGTGTGCTGGCGGCGGCTGGGGTAGTAGAGGTAATAGCCAGGAAACGGCTCGCACCAGTCGTCCAGCACCTGGATCAGTGTTCCGGCAGCAATGTCTGCGGCCACCGTATCTTCCGGGACGAAAATCAGTCCGATGCCCGCCTTTGCCGCACTGATACGGTGACGCAGCGGATTGATCGTCAGTTGCCCTTCCCCCCGCACGCGGATCGCTTTTCCTTTTTGTGAAAATTCCCAGGCATACAGACCGCCGAGGGTAGGGAGGCGCATATTGATGCACTTGTGCTGCTGGAGATCCGCTGGCGCTTGCGGCACCGGATGACGTGAAAAATAGTCTGGCGACCCGACCACAATCATCCGCATCGGCGGGCTGACCGGCACCGCAATCATATCTTTTGCCACCTGTTCACCCAGCCGGATGCCGGCGTCGAAGCGCCCGGTCACGATATCCGTCAGCGCATTATCCACCGTCACCTCAACGTGAATATCCGGCCACGCCTGTAGAAAGGGTTGCAGCGCGGGCCACAGCAGATAATCAACGGCGTGATCCCCGGCGGTGATACGAATATTCCCCGCCGGCACGTCGCGCATTTCACGCATCAGGTTCAGCTCGGTTTCAATTTCGCTGAAGTGCGGCCCGAGACGCTCAACCAGCCGTTCCCCGGCAGCGGTCGGCGACACGCTGCGGGTGGTGCGGGTCAGCAACCGGATCCCCATCCGCTCTTCCAGGCTGCGCATGGCGTGGCTGAGCGCCGACTGCGAAACGCCGAGGCGCGCTGCGGCTCGGGTGAAGCTGCGTTCCTGAGCCACAACCAGAAAGGCAATCAAATCGTTGACGTTTTCTTTGAGCATGAGGAGCCTCTGCCAGGGAGCGAGAAGCTGGCAGTATAGCCTGACTATTTATGAATTGAATTCATAAGCGTTAACGAAACGGCGTGAAACGCCCCCGGCAGTTATATGGCGGGGACGTAAGGACTACAGAATGGAGCGGAAGGTACCGCCTTCAACCCGCACGGCGGCTCCGTTCGACGCGGCCCCGAGCGGGCTGGCGAGTAGAGCCACCATAGCGGCAATCTCATCGGCATCGATCATGCGCGCCAGTAGCGAGCTGGGGCGATAGCTTTGGAAAAAATGCGCCTCGATGTCGCTGTCGTCCATGCCCGGTCGTGGCGCGGTCTGGCGCAGATAGTCCATAATCCCCTCGGAGCGCGTTGCCGAGGGCAGAACGCTGTTTACCGTTACGCCAGTGCCTTTGGTCAGCTCGGCCATACCGCGCGACACCGCCAGCTGCGCCGATTTACTGACGCCGTAATGCACCATATCCGGCGGGGTAAACGCGCCCACTTCGCTGGAGATAAAGATCACGCGTCCCCAGTTGCGCGTCAGCATCGCCGGGAAGTAGTGGCGCGACAGGCGTACACCCGACATCACATTGACGTCCAGCATCGTCAACCACGCCTCGTCGCTGATCTCCACAAAGGGCTTCGCTTCATAGAATCCGAGATTGTTCACCAGAATATCGGTATGCGGCCGCTGAGCGATCAGCTGCGCCACGCCCTCGACGCGGCTCACATCGGCCAGCACGCCATGCACTCTGGCATCGGGTGCCTGCTCGCGGATAGCGTTGATTGCCTCATCCAGTTTCACCGCGTCCCGCCCGGTGATCGTGACCTCGACGCCTTCTTTTGCCAGCGTGCGCGCTATCGCCAGGCCAATCCCGGCAGTGGCTGCCGTCACAATTGCCGTTTTGTTGTTAAGTTGCAGATCCATATTGTGCCTCGTTATGTGTTAGTGCAGACGTTTCAGAAGTTCATCGGCAACGCCCATCGCGGACGCCGGATTCTGGCCGGTAATCAGCTCACGATCGGTGACCACGTGCGGGGTGAAGGTGACGCGATTGCTGCTGTATTTCCCACCGGCTTGTTGCAGCGCGGTCTGGGGCCAGAACTTCATGACGCCGCCGTTGAGTAACGTTTTCGCCTGGTTTTCTTCAGCATTGCTGATCACCGTCATGCGGTAACCCTCGTAGATCCAGCCTGGCTGGGGTGCAGCGCGACCGCTCGTGGCCAGCTGCTGGGTAAAGCCTTCCGCATCCGGTAGCGTGGAGAGCAGGGCGATTGGCCCGTGGCACACCAGTGCGGTAGGTTTATTGCTGGAGTGGAAGGCCTTCAGTGCCTGGCCCACCTCGCGACTGGTAAGCAGATCCTGCATCGGCGCATGGCCGCCGGGAATATACAGGGCATCGAAGTGCTGGTAGCCGATCTGCGCGGCGCGCTTCAGGCTGATCACCGGGGAGTGCGTGCGTGACGTCAGCTGTAGCTTGTCCAGCAGCGCTTTATGAGCAAGGTGAGCGGCCTCATCATTGTTAAAATAGACGTTGTCGTCCGACGACATATCCAGCGTCGGTGCCAGGCCGTTCGGTGTAGCAAAGGTCACATCATGGCCGGCATCCAGCAGTCGTTTGACCGGCTGCATTAGCTCGTTAAGGTAAAAACCGGTGTGAAAAACCTTACCGTCTTTCAGGTCGAGCCGGTCAGCATCGGACAAAACCACCAGTACACTGGCGGCCTGAGCCTGGGCAGCAACCAAACCTAACGTGGCGGCGAGCGCCAGAGATCGAATAATGTTCACAGTGTGCTCCTGAGTGTGAGTCAACGCACAGGCCAATGCCTGCGGGATAAGCGCACTGTATCGTTGTCAATAAAGTCGATAAACTATCGCCAGAGACAATCATTTGTTCTTCAGGAGACAGAATGAGCCGCCGTTTTTCCCATATCAGCGATGTCGAAATCTTCGTCACGGTTATTGAGAGAGGCTCGATCACCGCGGCGGCAGTGACGCTGGGGACGACCGCATCGGTATTGAGCCGGGCATTGACGCGACTGGAGACCCGCCTTGGGGTGCAGCTTGTGCGCCGTACCACCCGTCAACTGAGCCTGACGGACGCCGGACGGCACTATCTGAATGAGGCCAGTCTCGCTTTTGCGCTGTTTGACCGCGCCGAGCGGGCGATACAGGTAAGGGGAATTGAGGTCGTCGGTAACGTCAGGCTGAGCGCCCCTACTACGTACGGTCACTACCGCTTACCGGAGGTACTCCAGCGCTTCGCCGTGACGTACCCGGGCGTGAATGTGGAGCTGAATATCACCAACCGCAACGTTGATCTGGTCGCCGAAGGCTATGACCTGGCGATTCGTCTTGGTCATCTGCCGGACAGCCGCCTCGTTGCGCGTAAACTCGAAGACGCGCCGCTGTGCCTGCTGGCATCGCCTGGCTACCTTGCCCGGGCCGGGGAACCCCAGACCGTGGAGGCGCTGGCGCAGCATGCGTGTCTGCCGTTTATTATGCCAAGTACCGGGCGCGTTGCGACCTGGAGTCTGAAGGAGAACGGGGTGGATACTGTATGGACGCCAACGGGAACGCTGCGCGTTTCCGATGACATTCTGGGGGTGATTTCGCTCGCCGCCAGCGGCGCGGGGATCTGCCAGACCTATGACTTTATCGCCCGATCGTTTATCCGCCAGGGGTTACTGGTGGAGGTGCTACGTCACACCCGAGGCCGCACACGGCCTTTTTCCGTGATTTACGCGCCGCACAAAGGACTGTCGGCGGCGTGCCAGGCGTTGATTCATACGCTGACGGCATCAGACACCCAGGAAGCATTACCTCAGATCGCCTCAGGCTCATAGCGCAGCGTCTCAATAATTAGCAACAGTGCGGGCAGCAGTTGGGGGTAACCCGGTCAGGCAATCTCCGTGGACGGTGAATTAACCATGCGTTAATTCACCATCATGACGCCGCGTAAAGTGTGCACATGATGATACGAAGCCCTGTCTATCGAGGCTTTATGCTTTACAAAAGAGCAGGGGATGAATCAGGAAGCCAGTGAGTGGCGAATGAGTGTATCCGGTTCGTCGCTCTGATATCTTATTTAACATAATATACATTATGCGCACCGACGTTATCCATTTCCATTTATAGCCATCCCACGGCACGTCAGTTATACATTCATATTCATCGCACGCCATATTCTTGTTCCCGTGCGGAATCAAAATCCTGTCCCGTCAATTTGCCGGTTTCACCGCTTTCGAGTAACCTTCATGCACGCTACAAAGCACAACCATATAAACGGAAAAACATGGCGGCCCATTCTACCGATCCACTCCACGGCGTTACGCTTGAAATGCAGGTCAATGCGCTGGTTGCCCGCTACGGCTGGGAGCAACTGAGTAAGCTCATCAACATCAACTGTTTCAAAAACGACCCCAGCGTTAAATCAAGCCTGAAGTTTTTACGCCGGACGCCCTGGGCGCGCGCTGAAGTTGAAGCGCTGTATCTGGATTCCCTGGATGCTGCTGTTCCGGCTACGCGTGACACCCTCGTTTCCGATCCCTGGGCTGCCAGCCGGCATAAAAAGAGCTGACGTTAATGACACGGATGATGCAACACCTTAACCGCCTGGGCGCGCTGATTGCCTGCGCGATGTTACTTGCCAGTTGCTCATCCAGCCCGCCGCGCTCTCTGGTCACCCCGCTTCCGCCGGTCACGAAACAACCGCTGCCGGGAAAACTTCAGCATTCTGAAACCATGCGCGGTGTCTGGCTGGCGACGGTGTCGCGTCTCGACTGGCCACCGATCTCCTCGGTTAACGCCGGTCGCGCTGCGCGTATCAGCCAGCAGCAAAAAGCGCTCATTGATAAGTTGGATAAATTAAAAAGCCTCGGCATCAACACGGTGTTTTTCCAGGTGAAGCCCGACGGTACTGCGCTGTGGCCTTCAAAAATACTGCCGTGGTCAGATATGCTGACCGGTCATATTGGCGAAGATCCTGGTTACGACCCGCTGCAGTTTATGCTCGATGAAGCGCATAAACGTGGCATACGGGTTCATGCCTGGTTTAACCCGTATCGCGTATCGGTTAACACCAGGCCGGATACGGTTGCCGCGCTCAACCGCACCGTGACGCAGCATCCCGCCAGCGTCTTTGTGCTGCACCGCGACTGGGTCCGTACCGCCAGCGACCGCTACGTTCTCGACCCCGGTATCCCTGAGGTGCGCGACTGGATCACCAGCATTGTCGCTGAAGTGGTAGCGCGCTATCCCGTGGACGGCGTGCAGTTTGATGACTATTTCTATACCGAAACGCCCGGATCAATGCTCAATGACAGCCACACCTTCAGCACTTTTGGACATGGCTTCGCCTCAAAAGCCGACTGGCGGCGGCATAATACGCAGCTGCTGATTGAACAGGTTTCGCGCACGGTTAAACAGCTTAATCCTGACGTGGAATTTGGCGTCAGCCCGGCGGGCGTATGGCGCAATCGCTCCCACGATCCGGCGGGCTCCGATACCTCTGGTGCCGCGGCCTATGACGAAGCCTTTGCCGACACCCGGCGCTGGGTGCAGCAAGGCCTGCTGGATTACATCGCACCGCAGATCTACTGGCCCTTCTCCCGCACCGCCGCCCGCTATGATGTGCTGGCGAAATGGTGGGCTGACGTGGTGAAACCCAACAATACCCGCCTCTATATTGGCGTGGCGCTGTACAAAGTGGGCGAAGCCTCGAAAAAAGAGCCTGACTGGACGGTTCAGGGCGGCGTACCGGAGCTGAAAAAGCAGCTCGATTTGAACGAATCCCTGCCCGGCATCAACGGCACTATCCTGTTCCGGGAAGATCATCTCAACCGACCGCAGACGCAGGACGCAGTGAATTATCTCAGAAGCCGCTGGGGTTCGATATCACGCTAGGGCCGCACTCCGCGGCCCTGCTCTCACGCCCCGATATTATTCAGCACGTCGATGACATCTTCTGTTAATACCAGCTCACTCGCCGCCAGGTTTTCTTTCAGATGCGCCGGGGATGAGGTGCCCGGTATTAACAAAATATTGGGTGAACGTTGCAGCAGCCATGCCAGCGCCACCTGCATTGGCGTCGCGTTCAGCGTGCGTGCCACGTCATTTAAGCGGTCGGACTGCAGCGGTGTAAATCCGCCTAACGGGAAAAACGGCACGTAAGCAATACCCTGCGCCGTCAGGGTGTCGATACTGCGAAGCACTCCGCTCAAGATCAGCAGACATCACGAGGTTCCAAAAACGACGATCCATGAATGATCTCAAGAGGATCATTACTTGAAATGCATCTATTTTAATCTTTGATAAGCACCTGGATTCAACTCATCTTCAACATAAATAAATCCTGTTTTCTTCTCGTATTTCATATAAAATAATTTCACAGATACATTTTCATCACCACCACAAGCTTTATTTGCATGGTTATCTCTTGCAGAGAAAAATACTGAGTCAGCATCCTCATTATCATATTCAAAAGATAAACACTCTTGCTGTAATGTTGTTAATTTATCCTCTCTAAGCTTTTCATATAATTTTCCGGCAATAGAACTTAAATCCATCAAAGCTAACAACGATGACGAAAAGGAAAATAAAAACAAAAATAAAATACTTTTAATCATATTCATAGAAATCATAGCTCCGCATAATTTTTATTAATTTTGACTCATATGTTGGATCCGTAGCATAACCAGCAGTAGCCACTTGATGCACAAATTTTTCTGGCTGTGTTACATACTCAAATGCTGGCCTATATCGTCTATTTTCAGCCAAAAAACGACCGTAATCGTCAGCAGATTCAGAATAACCGTTATATGCCCTAAAGGTTTGCACTTTTGAAACATAGCGACCATTTTCATATTCTGTAGTTCCAAACGATGCGCTATTTCCAGATGATGACTTCCCTTTAATACCAAAATAAGCGTTATTTTTTACTTTCTGACCCCAGCCAGATTCAAGCGCTGATTGAGCTAGTAAAACAGAAACAGGAACCCTCCATTTATCTGATGTAGCTTTTGCTGAAGGTAAAGCCATATCAATAAAATCTTGAACACTTTTAGGTCGATTAGATTTGGACTTACATACGTGAATAGCATCGAGAAAAACGAGCGGGTGCATATGCCATTGATTTTCCACCATGCCCGGCACACGGTGCATCCAGCGCAGGTCAATCAGGAACTTCTCGCTGTAGGCGTACCATTCCGGCTCCTCCTTCTTCTTCTTCTGCGACGTAAAGAACGCTTTCCACACCGGTGATTCCGAAGAGTAGTACCACTCACAAGGATGCTTCACACACAGCCGGTGCAAATGATCGCGCATTGCAGGGTTCTGCACCGCCCGCCGGTACTGTTCAGGGTTATAACGGGGGGATTTCGCGTCGTCAATCTGGTTCAACAATTGCCGGTAGTTGAACGCCACCCCCTTACTGTAGGGCTGCCCGTCATTGTCCGCCACGCTGAAGAAACGCTCAAAAATCGTCTTCACCAGCCCTTTCGGCTGCGTCTTCCCGTCGAGATGGTCAAAGCTTGCCGGGCTGTCTTCTATTGCCTCAAACCCGCGACCACCCAAGTCAAACCGGGACAGCAGTTGCACATCCGACTCCGCCAGCAGCCCGCTCGAAGAACCGCCTGGCCAGTAGCGTTTCCCCTCGCTGTCCGTCATCGCCTGCCCGGACAGCGCCATCACTGTTTCGCTCGTCGTGGTTATCAGCCCCTTCTGTATTTCACCGCCGGTGACTTTCAGGTATACCGGTATACCCTTCGGACAGCGGGCAAAGGCGGGCGTGTCGCGGCCCGTACCTTCCGGGTTATTCAGGAAACGCGGCAAGTCGTCTGTGGTCAGACATTCGATATGCACCTGATAGCGCTTTTCATGTCCGTCTTCAGTGGGAACCTGAAACCATCCCAGATGGCCCACCGGGTCCCCGGCCTTAATCGGATAGGGCGTAGGACATACCACCGTATCAAACAGCACTGTCTCACGTGACGGCGGCAGGAACGGCGACCACCACGCCGGACGGGTGGTGCTGTCTCGGGCCGGAACCAGATTCCCTTTGTCGCATACAGTCCAAACTCGGTCCCCGGCTTTCAGGCTCATGCTGCTCGCAACAGGCTCGGCCAGCGTGACGTGCGCATACTGCCGCCCGTTATTCCCGGTCATGAAATCGGCGCTGACCGCCTTATTCCATGTTACCCGTGTGCCGGATGGCAGCTCCGCCGCCACCCACTGCCGGGACGCGTCCACATACGCATTCAGGTGCTGGCCGTCTGCCACTTTGAACGCCGTGCTGTCCTGTTCCGAGTAGGCCAGCCAAGGCGCAAGGTGCATATAAAGGGTGTAAAAGGTCAGCCCGCTCTCTGCCGTTTTCCCCGGCTGAACACGGTGCCGTACCAGCACAAAGGACCCGGAGTAGCGTAAATCCCCCCAGTACCACGGCACGCTGAGGTAATCCCGGTTAATCCGGTACGCCACCACCTCACCGTCCGCCATGCAGCGCACGGCCTGCTCCCCCTTAAACGGTACCGGGAAATCAACCGCCTCATTCATCGCCTGGCCGCTGAGCGCGCACCATGGGGTGGTGGTATCACTGATGTGAATGCCGCCGTGCCACATACCATTGCGGCCGATAAGCCAGTGCCCGGCTGCCTCGCCCTCCAGATGCGCGAGCATTTCTTCGAGATTACTGAACTCCCCACCCCGGTTGTTTTTCGGTACCGGCCAACGGATGACCGGGAGCTGCGGGCCGTTTTCCGGCTTCGACATATCAAATCCTTTTAGTTTATCGGGTTATATACGGGGCTATCATACAACGGCGGACATTTTATCGCCGTTTCCGGGAGGGAACACAAAAGTAAAATTTTGTAAGATGCAGCGCTCTAACTCTCTGAACCGGCTGCTTTTACGCTAACAATAGTTTGTCGAGTAGTGCTGAATTCACGAGTCACAGCACCCACAGTCATCCCCCTGATGAGGCGTTCCAGGACTAATTGCTTCTGTTCATCATTCAGTGCGGAAGGGCGTCCAAAGCGTTTCCCTGATGCTCAGGCCCGTGTAATACCAGAGTGTGTGCGCTCAATGAGCAGATCGCGCTCAAACTCTGCCACCGCCGAGATCACCTGCATGGTCCTTTTCCCGGTAAGGCTGGTGAGGTCCACACCGCCTGGCGCCAGACAGTGAACCCGAATTTCAGAACCTGCCAGCAGTTCAACTGTCTTTCTGATGTCCATTGCATTACGTCCGAGACGATCATGTTGGTGACAATCAACACATCATTATTTTCCATGCGGTCAAGCAGTCTGGTAAAACCAAGCGATACTTCTGAGCAATCTTTGTCATGGTTTACCCTCCTGCCTGTGTGTCCTTTGATTGTAATCCCCGGTACACTGTGTAACTATTCCGATAAATAGCAACAGACTGTACGGACAGGCAGACAATGAATCTGGATTTCGCCCTGCTGCACGCGGTGGTATCGGTCGCGAAAGCGGGCGGCTTTCGCGAAGCGGCGCGCATTACCGGGAGCAATCCATCGCGTCTGAGCGATGCGGTACGTCGCGCGGAGCAGCAGCTCGGCGTGCGCCTGTTCAACCGCACTACCCGCACCGTGACCCTGACCGAAGCAGGACGCGCGCTGATTGAGCGCCTGACGCCCGCCATGAGTGAGATCGACGCGGCCCTCGACGCGGTCAATCAGTTCCGCAGCACCCCCGGCGGTACACTGCGCCTGAACGTACCGGTAAGCGCCTCCCGCCTGGTCCTGCCTGCCATCGTGCCGGCATTTTTGCAGCGCTATCCCGATATCACCCTGGAGATCGTCGCCGAGAGCAACGTGCAGGATGTCTTTCGCGAGGGCTGCGATGCCGGGATCCGCTACGACGAATGTCTGGAACCCGACATGGTGGCGATCCCCATCGGACCGCGCGTTCAGCGCTTTGCCGCCGCCGCGTCACCGGCCTATCTGCAGCAATATGGTCGCCCTTCCCATCCACGTGACCTGATGCAGCACCGCTGCATTCGTGGGCGCTACGCTAACGGCGTGATCCCGGCGTGGGAGTTTGAACGCGACGGCGAGACGCTGCGCGTGCGGGTTGAGGGTTCCCTGGTGGTCAGCATCGGCGGCGCTATGGATCTGGCGGTGGAAAGCGCCGTGCAGGGCAGCGGCATTGTCTATCTGTTTGAAGGGTGGCTGCATCCGGCCTTCGAACAGGGGCTGCTCGAACCGGTACTCGAACCCTGGTGGCTCAGCTTCAGCGGCCCCTGGCTCTATTATCACGACAGACGTCTCATCCCCGGTCCGCTGCGGGCGTTTATCGACTTTATTAAACAGCAGCCGACGTAACTTTTTCCTTTTACTCCAGCAGCACCCCGCTACTGATTTACTCGTTAATAAAAGTATGACTATGACAACGCAAAAAATTCCCGCCGCCGTTATGCCCGCCGCCCCCGGCTGGTCGCTCAAAGATATGATCTGGATTATGGGGGTCTACGCGGCCACGGTGGGTGCCGGCACGCTGTTCCTGCCGGTAGAGATTGGCACTCGCGGCCCGATGGTGTTTTTAATGCTGCTGCTGCTGGGTTTTCCGCTGTCGATGGTACCGCATGTGCTGGTCGGGCGGCTGTTTATGCGCGACGGACACACCGGCGATCAAAATTTGCCGATGTTCGGTGCTTTTTTTGGCGCCAAAGGCCGCCAGGCGATTAAGGCCTATTTTTGCATTGCGCACTTCCCGGTTACGCTGGTGTTCGCTATTTCGCTGGTCAACTCCCTCGATAATCTGCTCGCGGAGCGTCTGCATCTGGCGCAGATTAACCGCGGGCTGCTGGCATTTGTTGTCACCGGCCTGCTGTTTCTGGTGCTGAGCAAAGGCCGCGACAGCGTAGTGAAAACCCTGAGCGTACTGGCGCTGCCCTTCGCACTGACCATTATCGCCATCGCGCTGGTGCAGATCCCGGACTGGCATCTGGCGAACGTCACCGAGGCGCTGCGTGAAACCAACACCGCCTCGCCGGGCGAGACCATCAAGCACCTCTGGCTGACGCTGCCGCTGGTGACCTTTGCGTTCTGCTCTACGCCGATGATCTCCCCGCTGGCGGCCTGGTATCGTGAAGGCGATAACGGCGGAGAAAAGAAAGCGGTGCTGGTGATCCGCCTCGCCTACCTGCTGATCTTCTTCAGCATCGTCTTCTTTGTGCTGAGCTGTATTCTGGCGATCCCGCGTGAAACCTTCGTTATGGCGAAGGCGCAAAACCTCAACGTGCTTTCCGTGATGAAAGGCAGCGGCAGCACCGACCTGGTGTTCTGGATCGCACCGCTGATCGCCATTCTCGGCATGACCAAATCCTTCTTAGGGGTCTGCCTGTCGGTAGCGGAGACCTTTACCGGGCTGACGGCCGGGACGTTAAAAGCCAGCGATGAACGCGGGCAAAAACGCGCGAAGCGCCTTGCTTACCTGATTATGTTTGCCCTGACGTTTGCCGTGGTGTACCTCAATCCGAACGTGGTCACGTTAATCGAAACCGTCTGCGGGCCGTTAATCGCAATCTTCCTGTTCCTTATCCCAGCGTATCTGATCTACACGCGCCCGCAGCTGCGCACGCTGCGCGGTGCCACGGCGAGCACGGTGATTGCCGGTGGGGTGCTTACCGTCTCGGCGCTGCTGTACGGCATCCTGTTCTGACCCCCTGTGGTTCCCCGGTGCGCCGGGGAATTGCCTTAATTCCTCCCTGCCGCCTGCGGTATGGAACCCTCCCCGCAATTCTCCCCACTCAAAGACGTCCCCGAAGATAAACCCGGTGATGCGTCATGCCGCAGGCACGACGCCACGTTCGTAACTCAGGAGGATCGTCATGCAGATTTTATCCGGCCCGCTCTCCGGGCCAGTGCAGCCGCAGCTGCCGTTCGATATCAGCGCGCTGAGCGGTAAGCCATCAGGTCAGAACAACTTTTCCCCACTTTCAGGCGGCGGTCCGCAGGCCGTAAGCTGGGGCAATAACCAGCCGGGCGGAACCGATCTCGCCTCGCTGATGGGCAACGGCACGGCGGGCATGGGGCAGAATCAGAACAACATCATGGCGCAGTTTATGTCCGAGCTGATCGCCCAGATCATGCAGGCGTTACTGCCGATGCTGCAGCAGATGATGAACGGCCAGCAGAACAGCGGCAGCGGCGCGGGCGGTTCGCCATCTCCATCCTCTTCGCCAGCGGCATCCGCCAGTGCGCCGCAGACGCCGCCGTCAGCGCCAGCACCGACGCCGCAAACGGCGCAAACGCCACAAGCCCCGCAGAGTGGCGGTGCGCCAGTGAACTATGGCTCGACGACGCCGACCGGCACGGGTGAAGCGCTGTCGGCAGGCAAGTCGGGCCTGCATCTGCCGCCTGCCCTGCAAAACCATGAGGAAGCCATTATGGAAGCTGCAAACCACACCGGGATAGAGCCGGAGGTACTGGCCGCACAGATCTGGCAGGAGTCGCGCGGTAAAGCTGACGCCGTGACGGTGAACGGCGGCAACGGGCTGCAGGACTCTGGCGTGATGCAGGTAAACCAGAACACCTTCGCCGAGCTGCAGCGTAACAATTCAGATGTGCTGGGGCCGAACGCCAGCCCGTCCAACCCCCGGGACAGCATCATGGCCGGGGCGCTGTATATGAAGGAGCAGAAAACTGCCTTCGGCGGTGATATGGGTGCCGCGCTGCGCGCCTATAACTCCGGGCCGGGCAACGTGAACATCAACGATCTGACCGACATTTCGAAGACCGGGACCGGCGATGCCACCTATGTTGATAAGGTGCAGAAGTTCGCTGAGATCATTAAATCCGGCAACGGCACCCTGCCGGCATAACGCCTGATAAAGCCCTGCGGGGCTTTTTTTTATGCTTCGTACCCATAAAAAAAGCCCCTGACCGCGTTCAGGGACTTCTTCAGAGAGCACAGCCGCATCAGGAGAACGCAGGGGGATCTTTCTTATCCTTGCTGCCATTCTCCACGGCAATCTGCACCGTATCGGTTACTGCTGTAATACCCCAGCCGACCGGACCACGGGCGGCGCTCATCGCCCCCTCAGCCAGACCGGACAGTCCACCGGTAAAGACCTCGCCCAGATCCCGTGCTTCGCCAATGTTATTGAACAGCGGCGCGGCCACGGATTTCAGGATGGGAATGTTCGAGAGAATTTTACCGAACTCGCCCATACCCCACTGGAAGTTGTCTTTATTGGTGCCGTCAACGCGCACGTGGGTATCGTTGGTCTGCGGCAGCTTGCCGTTATCCGGCAGCATCTTCAGACCCTGCTCGGCAATATCTTTCAGCACCCCGGCTTCGCTGCCGTGGCGGGCATCGCCGTCTTTGGTAATGCCTTCGATCTTGCCGTTGTTTGCCACTTCACCGCGATCGCTGCCATCGCGGCCGCTCAGCCCTTTAATGTGGTTGAGCACGGATGCCATATTGTAAGCGGCATCGGCGCGGCTTTTTGGATCGGGGTTAGCATCGGTCCAGTCACCAAAACGCTGCTTCAGCTCTTCGCGTTTGATGTCCTTCTGATTGCCGAGATTTTTCAGCACCGGATTGGCGTCGATAATCTCGTCCGCGCTGCGGTTATCTCCCGGCGGGCGGCCCTTCAGACTGTCATCGGTGATGGGCACGCTGAGATCTTTTTCGCTCTCAGGTACCGGCATCGCGCTGCTGCCCGCGTCCGCTGCCAGCGTCGGGTCGATGGTAAGCAGCTGCGCCAGGTCACCCTGGGCACCGCCCGCCTGCCCCATCTGCGCCAGATCGTTCAGTCCGAGCAGCATCAGCATGCCGGTCAGCCCACTCTGGGCGTCCGGCGTGGACGTCGCACCAGGCATTGCCGGCGCACCGGGCATTGGCGTACCGCTGCTGCCGCCGTAGCTGATCAGGCTGGCGATCCCGCCTCCCGGCCCGAGCGTACCCAGCGACTGTGGCAGTACGCTGGTCGCGGGCGGTTTGAAGCTGGTCAGTGAATCGGGGGAGAATCCTCCCCCGCCAGATACATTGATGGCCATAGCATTAACCTCGCTGTATTAGAGCTGGTTTGAATTCTGCGATGTGCCCTGACCCTGGCTCTGACCCTGTCCCAGACCGCCGAGCAGCTGCTGCAGGCCAACCATCATCAGCAGGTTTTGCAGCATCCCGGCCAGTCCACCGGACTGCTGGCCTGCACCCTGAGCACCGCCCTGGCCGCCAGCGCTGTTACCGCCCTGACCTGACGCAGGATTGCTGCCAGCACCCTCTTTACCGGACATGCCGAACATCTTCTGGATCATCTCCTGAAGCATCTTCATCAGCTGGTCCAGCGGGTTAGAACTGTTGCTGCTGCCGGAAGACTGCGGGGCCTGGCTCTGCTGGCTCGGCTGCTGCACCTGCTGCTGATTGCCGCCGCCAAAGAGCTGCTGCAGACCCATCATCATCATCAGCTGTTTGGCGATACCCGCCAGACCACCACCGCCCATGGCACCGGTGAGCATGGACCCAATACCGCCGCCGCCGTTACCACCGCCGATACCCTGCGAGCCGCCGGTGCTATTGCCGCCGCCGCTGTTGCCACCGATACCGGCGAACGGCAGCAGTGACGTGACGCCACCCGCCACGTTCAGCACGTTACCGGCCATGCCGAGCGGGCTGCTGCCGTTTTTGCCATTGCCGAGCGACGGCGCGTCAGGTTTGCCGTTCGGCCCGTCAATTTTGCCGCCGTTCGGGCCATCGATCTTGCCCACATTGTTACCGCCCGGACCGTCGATCTTACCCATATTGTTCGCGGGCGGCGGATCGATTTTGTTCAGGTTATTTGCACCACCACCAAAGCCTGGAATTCTCATGGACTGCTCCTCAGAGTTAACGTAACCGTATAGGGGTGTAAGCGGCATCCTGTCAGCGCGGCACTCTCGGGCGATCTTTCAGCTACGCTTAATGACGTCCGGTCCCTGCTTTTCAGGCGCCAGCTCGTTTGGTAAGTGGGCGCGGTGGCGCATCAGTTCCAGGATATTTGTCATAAGTGTGCTAATAGTCATGCAATAAATCTTTCATATCTCCCGCACGGTTTTTTCTCTTCCTCGCAACCCGCTGTTTTTCAAGGATGTAAATTCCACCTGTAGGGAAATGCCTACAGGATGACAGCCTTGCCCTACACAACAATCATCCTGGACTGATAGCCGGGTGATGACCGCTTGAGTGAGAGTACGCCCGTACCGATTTGTAATGAATTGCGTCAGCGTTTACATAAAAAAACACACGATTGCTTCTTACGGGATTTTCCTGAACGCCGCGTTTTGCGAGTTTTGCGTTTACGTTAAGCCACTGGAGAAATTATGGTTGGGTTTGTCGAGACTCGAATTCGTAGCAGCGTCGCTGCGGATGAGAAACAGGATAACGCTATGCAAACGGCCATGGCTGGCCGCCCGGAAAAGGACGTCGTACAGGGACACTATGCCGATATCCATGCCCCGCTGCATCGGATACTCACTACCATCGCCCCGTTGCAGGTTGACGTGCTGATCCAGGGCGAAACCGGCACCGGAAAAGACACCCTCGCCCGTCGTCTTTATCAGCTGTCGGGCTGTACCGGGCCAATGGTGCCGGTGAACTGCGCCGCCATCCCGGAAACCCTCGCCGAGAGCGAACTGTTCGGTGTGATGAGCGGCGCTTTCACCGGTGCCAGCACCTCGCGCGCCGGCTATATCGAAACCGCCAACAACGGCCTGCTGTTCCTCGACGAAATCGACAGTATGCCGCTTATTGTGCAGGCGAAGCTGCTGCGCGTGCTTGAGAGTCGCGCGGTGGAGCGTCTCGGTAGTACCAAAAGCATTCCGCTTAACCTGCGGGTGATTGCCGCGTCCCAGGCACCGCTTGAGGATCTGGTGGCCCAGGGGCGGTTCCGGCGCGATCTGTTCTTCCGTCTCGATACCATCAAGCTTTCTACCCCGGCGCTGCGCCATCACCCGGAACTGATTATTCCCATGTTCAGCCGTTTTACCCAGGACGCGGCGCTGCGGCTCAATCAGGCACTGCCGCCCCGCTCATGGGCGCTGGAGGAGGCGCTGCTGCTGCACAGCTGGCCGGGAAACATTCGCGAGCTTAAAGCCGCCGCTGAACGCTTTGTGCTCGGCTTGCCGCCGCTGTGCGGCGAGATGAAAAAGGAGGAAGGCCGCGGACTGTTGAAAGATCGGCTGCGCCGCATCGAACGCAGCCTGATCACCGACTGCCTGCACCGGCACGGTAACCGGATCGATGACGTCATTCACGAGTTAGGCATCCCGCGCCGCACGCTCTATCACCGCCTGAAGTTGCTTAAGCTTAGCGCCTGATCTGTTGTTTCCCTGTTTCTGCCCATCGTCCCCCGACAGATGGGCCTGAAACGTCTTCATCCTGCCTTTTCAAAAAATTTTTTCCCTGCCTGGAACCGCTTCCCCCGTCACGCCACTTAATAAGCGCAATACCCATAAAACACTCCATCTCAAGAGTAAGGAAAATGCTATGTCCATGATTACTCAGCTGTCCAACTTCATCACCAACTCAGGTTCTGCCTATACCAAGCTCTCTGGTGCAGCGAGCGGCGCTCACTTTATGGCCGGTGCGCAAGAAATCCAAGCCACCATGCAGCAGAACCAGCTCGATAAAATGGCGCTTGATGCGGAAAACCAGCGCATCAACGGCATCGCAGACAGCGCCGCGCAGGCCGGTTCGGCTGCCGCGCAGGTGAAGATCCAGTACTGATTCCACTGGTCGGGAGGAGTCCGCGTCGCTTCTCCCTCCTTCATTTTTGCAGGAGTCTCCCATGAAAGTATCCCAGTCCTCCGCCCCGCAGCTCACGTCCGAACCGGAAACTTCAGTAGAAATCTACCCGGAGTCCGGCAATCAGGACGATATTCACTGGTTCGCTGCACAGCTTAATCCGGCTAACGCCGCTCAGCCCCCTGCCGATGCCATGTCACCTGGCGTACTGGGCGGCCTTGCCGAATCCATCAGCGGTAGTCAGCGGGCGCAGAAGGATGCCTTCCGCGATCTGCGCGTAGCGTCACGCTCGTCTAACGTCGAGGATTTCTCGAAAGCCAATGCGCAGCTCTCCAACTACTACATCGAAAGCCTGCTGAACGCCAAGATCATTG
Organism: Siccibacter colletis; assembly: GCF_000696575.1. Taxonomy (GTDB): domain Bacteria; phylum Pseudomonadota; class Gammaproteobacteria; order Enterobacterales; family Enterobacteriaceae; genus Siccibacter; species Siccibacter colletis. The sequence continues at coordinate 172,384 of NZ_JMSQ01000003.1, forward strand.
CCAAAGGCGTCCAGTCCCTCGATAAACTTAATAACCTGCAGTGAAATCTATGACTGGCTCACTGAAATTCATCTGCGCGATGCTTCTCGCCCTGTTCCTCACAGCCTGCGGGGATAACACTCTGCTGCACAGCGGCCTGTCAGAAAACGACGCTAACGATATTGTGGCGGAGCTGAATCGCTATCGCATCTCCGCCGAAAAGGTGGCGGAAAAAGAGGGCTTCAGCGTCAGCGTGGCCAGTAAAGACATTGAGCGCTCGGTCAATATCCTCAATGCCGCCGGACTGCCGCGCCAGGCGCGCACCAATCTTGGCGAGGTCTTCCAGAAAAGCGGCGTGATCTCCAGCCCGCTGGAGGAGCGCGCGCGTTACATCTACGCCCTTTCGCAGGAGGTGGAGTCAACCCTGGCGCAGATCGATGGCGTAGTGGTGGCGCGCGTCCACGTGGTGCTGCCGGAGCGCATCGCGCCGGGGGAACCGGTGCAGCCCGCCTCGGCCTCGGTGTTTATCAAATACCATGAAAATCTTGATCCGGACGGCATCGAACCGCGCATCCGCCGCCTGGTGGCGACCAGTATTCCGGGGCTCGGCGGTCGCGATGACCGCGATCTGGCCATCGTTTTTGTCCCGGCTAAAACCTTCCAGGACCGTATCGAGATCGTGCAGCTGGGCCCGTTTAAGGTCAGCCCGGACCAGTATTCGCTGGTGAAAACCATCGCCGCGATCCTCGGTGTGATCCTGCTGCTCGGCGTGCTGTTTAAGTTTCTGCGCTCGCTGGCTGCCCGTAACCGTCAGGCTGTGCAACAGGGTAAATAACGCATGGAACAGATTGATGCTGAGAACCCGCTGCGGCTCGAATGGCTCACCTGGTGGCAGTACGGCTACTGGCTTCAGGCCGATGAGAGCTGGCATCCGCTGCTGCCTCTGGCCCTGCCCCCCGACGCCCAGCGTTATCTGCTGACCCAGCGCCCGTCGCTGATCCA
>NZ_JMSQ01000004.1 GCF_000696575.1 Siccibacter colletis
CGTGGTGAAAATGCTGGTGGCGTGAGGTTGATGGCTGCTGGCGGGTGCGCTGCGCTTACCCGCCCTACAAACTATCCCGTAGGGTGGATAAAAATCGTAGGGTGGGTAAGCGTCAGCGCACCCACCATTAAAACCGAGTGCAAAATCGTAGGGTGGGTAAGCGCCAGCGCACCCACCATAAAAACCGAGTGCAATATCGTAGGGTGGGTAAGCGCCAGCGCACCCACCATAAAACCGAGTGCAAAATCGTAGGGTGGGTAAGCGCCAGCGCACCCACCATAAAACCGAGTGCAAAATCGTAGGGTGGGTAAGCGCAGCGCACCCACCATTAAAACCGCACCCGCCTTACAACCCGTTACGCCAGCGTCGCCACCATCACCGCTTTGATGGTATGCATGCGGTTCTCCGCCTGGTCGAACACGATGCTGTGCGCCGACTCAAACACCTCATCCGTTACTTCCATTCCGCCGTGCAGGCCGTACTCCTGCGCCATCTGCTGGCCGAGCGTGGTCTGGTCATCGTGGAACGCCGGCAGGCAGTGCAAAAACTTCACCTGCGGATTACCGGTTAACGCCAGCATCGCGCTGTTAACCTGATACGGCCGCAGCAGCGCGATACGTTCCGCCCACTTCGCCTTCTCCTCACCCATCGACACCCAGACATCGGTATAGATGAAGTCAGCCCCGCTCACGCCGGACGCCACGTCCTCGGTGAGGGTAATACGTCCACCGTTATGCGCTGCCAGCGCCTGGCATTCTGCCACCAGGCTCTCTTCCGGCCAGCAGGCTTTCGGTGCTACCAGCCGCAGGTCGAAGCCCATCAGCGCCGCTGCTTCCAGCAACGAATTGCCCATGTTATTACGCGCATCGCCCGCATAGGCGAGGGTCATGTCGCGCAACGCTTTACCCGGTGCGTGCTCCTGCATGGTGAGCAGATCCGCCAGCAGCTGGGTGGGGTGGAATTCGTTAGTTAACCCGTTCCACACCGGCACGCCGGCATACTGCGCGAGGGTTTCCACAATCTCCTGTCCGTGACCGCGATACTGAATGCCGTCATACATGCGGCCCAGCACCCTGGCGGTGTCTTTGATGGACTCTTTATGGCCAATCTGGCTGCCGGACGGCCCCAGGTACGTGACGCGCGCGCCCTGGTCAAAAGCGGCAACTTCGAAAGAGCATCGGGTGCGGGTTGAGTCTTTTTCGAAGATGAGCGCGATATTTTTGCCCGTCAGCTGCGGGGTTTCGCTACCGTTTTTCTTGTCGCGCTTGAGCGTGGCGGCAAGACCGAGCAGGTGGGTGATTTGCGCAGGGGTAAAATCAAGCAGTTTCAGGAAGTGCTTACCAGAAAAATCAGACATAGTTCCCTCACATGGCTGACGCCACTAATTGAATTAAAATTCAATTTATATGTATGAATATTCATTTGCAACCCTGAGGCAGAAATCTTTACTGTGAAAGGTGGAGGCATTCTCCGGCGTGTGTGAAAATAAGAGTATCTGCCACCTATGAGGAACCCATCATGGCAAACCCGGAACTCCTGGAAGAACAGCGCGAAGAAACGCGTTTGATTATTGAAGAATTACTGGAAGACGGCAGCGATCCGGACGCGCTGTACACCATCGAACATCATCTTTCGGCAGATGATTTCGAAACCCTGGAAAAGGCGGCGGTTGAAGCGTTCAAACTGGGGTATGAAGTGACCGATCCGGAAGAGCTGGAAGTGGAAGAGGGCGATACCGTCATCTGCTGCGACGTGGTGAGTGAAAGCGCGCTGAACGCCGAGCTTATCGATGCGCAGGTTGAGCAGCTGCTGAACCTCGCCGAGAAGTTTGGCGTCGAGTATGACGGCTGGGGCACCTACTTCGAAGATCCGAACGGCGAAGAGGGTGACGACGGCGACGATGACGAGCTGGTGGACGACGAGGACGACGACGGCATTCGTCACTAAGTAACCTGTGCGGCAGCCCCCGCTGCCGCACCGCAAGGACCGGACATGAACTACCCGCAATTACTCGCCCCGATACTCGATTTCCTCCACTGCCCGACCCCCGATGCCTGGATTGAAAAAGCCAGACAGCCGGAAAACCTGCCGCTGCTGCTCACCGACCACATGATCTGCGAACTGAAAGCGGCCCAGACCGCGATGCTGCTGATCCGCAAATATGTCGCCGACCAGCGCGGCGGTGAAGCGCTGCTGAGCTGGCTGAAACCCTATGAATCCTTTACCTATGGCGGTGGCCCGGAGCCAGATTTTGTCGCGCTGCATAAGCGCATCGGCAAAAGCGTGATGCCGCACACCGAGGATCCCTGGGGCCAGCAGCTGATCGACAGCATGGTGCTGCTGATCAAAGAGGAGCTTCACCATTTCTGGCAGGTACGTGAAGTGATGATGAAGCGCGATATCCCCTACGTGAAGATCACCGCCAGTCGCTATGCGCGCGGGCTGATCCGCGATCTCCGCACCTGGGAGCCGCAGCGGCTTATCGATAAGCTGATCTGCGGGGCGTATATCGAAGCGCGCTCCTGCGAACGCTTCGCCGCGCTGGCACCGCACGTTGATGAGGAGCTGCAGGCGTTTTACCTGTCGCTGTTGCGCTCGGAAGCGCGTCACTATCAGGACTACCTGACGCTGGCGCAGTCGATTTCCGATGACGACATCACCCCGCGCGTGCGCCACTTCGGCGACGTGGAAGCCGCGCTGATTACCACACCCGACAGCGAATTCCGTTTTCACAGCGGCGTTCCTGCCTGACTCTCCTAATATTGGTAGTTGTCAGCCTGAGGAGGTGCAATATTTCCTCAGGCTGGTAAAACGTATCGGCTGCATCGACCAACAAGGAGCTCTATGAACTGGACGCACATTATTGTTGCAGGCTACGCGGGCGCGGTTATTGCGCTGCTGGTAACCCTGCTGCGTAAAAAAGGCTGGGTAAGCAAGGCGGGCGCGGTGGTGCTGGCGCTGGCGGCAATTGCCCTCTGGAACGTGCTGGACGCGCGCTATTTCATGCCGCAGCGCCAGAGTGTGCAGACGCAAAGCGAGGCGGAGCGATTCGATGCGGCCTTTGCGAAGCTGCCGATCTACGGCGTGCTGAAAGAGCAGGAGCCGCAGTTTATGGCGCAGCTGCGCGATCGCTCGCTGGCGATGCAGAAAGAGGGCAAGTCGGAGCAGCAGATTATCGACGCCATCCAGCCCGAGATCATGACGTTGCAGATCAAGCGTCTGCAATCCGCGCCGGATGCCAACGTGGTGGCATTTATGCAGGCCAATATGCAGCAAACCGCGCTGGTGCAAAAAGAGAGCGACGATGCCTGCTTCCGCTTTCTGTTTCCGGGGGTGAAGGGCGGAATTAACGCTGCCCGGCTGCTGCCGCAGGACGTAACGCTGCACCGCATGGAAGTGGATGCGGAGATGATGCGTGCCGCCTGGGGTGAAACGAAGCATACGGTGACCGAGGCCGAGCGCCAGCGGGCGCAGCGTGACGTACAGCCGATCCTGCAAAAGCTTACCGACCGCTACGGCAGCGATTTCTCGCTGATGGCTACGCCGCAGCAGGCGATCGGCAAAGAGCAGCGGGTATGCAATATCGTGCAGGATCTGTGGCGGGAAGTGTTACAGCTGCCGGCGGATCGCGCGGCGGGCATTATTCGTCTGTCGATGGAAATGACGGGCCAGTAAACCGGCCCGCAGTGCTACAGGTTTTTCAGCATCCGCACTTCGCAGTCCACGTGGCCGGTACAGCCCAGCGGGGCGGAGATGTGGTCGAAGCCCAGGCTTTCATAGAGGGCGATGGCCTGCCGGAGAAACGCGGTCGTTTCCAGATAGCAGCGGGTGAAACCCTGTTCGCGGGCGAAGTCCAGCGCTTGTAGCGCCAGCTGGCGGGCCAGCCCCTTACCGCGCGCCGCAGGCAGAAAATACATTTTTTGCAGTTCGCAGATACCCGGTTCGCTGCAGGCGAGTGGCGCAAGCCCGCCGCCGCCGACCACCTCGCCGTTATATTCCACCACCCAATAGGCGTGGCGCGGCTGACTGTAGAGCTGATACAGGGCATCAAGATTGGGATCGGCAACGGTATAGCCTTTATCTGCCGTTAAGCCAAATTCCGCGGATACGGCGCGAATAACGCGCGCAATAGCAGGATTATCATGTGCGGTGAGCGGACGAAGTCGTAATTCGCTGCTCGCTGAGGGACTGCTCTGCATGGTCTGACCTGGTTATTAGCTGGAAAACACGCGAGCGACCAATATAAAACAAACGTATCGCAGATGAAAAATAAAAACCCGCTGCGTTATCGAATTAACCTTGCTGCCATTTTTTACTGGCAGCCTATAACCGCGCAGGCGCAACCTGCGTTTTAATAACTCCCCCTGATTTCAGGGTTTTTTATTTCTTTCAGGATGAAAGCGTATGAATTCACTGTCGAGTGAGACCAACACACAGCGTCACAAACTCAAATTTCATGGCACTGCCGATACCTGGTACGGTATCTGGCTGGTTAATTTACTTTTATCGTTTATTACCTTCGGTATTTATTCCGCCTGGGCGAAAGTACGCACGTACCGTTATTTCTACGGTAATACCGAACTGGCTGGCGACCACTTTGATTATCATGCAAAGCCGATGCAGATCCTGCTGGGACGCATGTTAACTATCGCCGGCATTATTGTGTTTTATATCTGTACCCTGCTGGCTCCGACGCTGGGGGGCGCAATGCTGCTTGCTTTCCTGGCGTTGCTGCCCTGGATCATCGTGCGCAGCTGGCGCTTTGAAGCCATCATGTCGAGCTATCGCGGCGTGCGCTTTAACTACCGCTGTCATGTTGGCCGCGCCTACATGACGTTCCTGGTCTGGCCGGTGCTGGCATATCTGACGCTGTTTATCCTGCTGAGCATGGCGTACGGGCTGGTGGCGGTCACCGGTATGCAGTTCCTTGCTGTGGCGCTGGTGGCATTGTTCATCATCCCCGGTTTTGTCGCGGTAAATGGCGTCCTGAGCGCCGTGCAGCATGACCTGTACGTCAATAACATGTTCTTCGGCAATTCCGCCTTCAAAGGCGTGATGAAAAAAGCGGCCTTCGTGAAGTTCTCGCTGATCTCGCTGCTGCTGGCGGTGCCGTTTATCGTGCTGATCGGTATGCTGATGGGGGCGCTCACCATGACGATGGTGACGATGAGCGAGTACGGTGTCAGCGATGAAGCGATGGGTGAGATGGTGGGGGCAAATGTCAGCAGCTTCCTTCTCACCTACCTGATGATGCTGGTATGGGGCATGATGACGCGCGCATACCTGACCGTCGCCCATCGCAACTACATGTTCAACCAGACCACGCTCAACGACGGGAAAATCTCCCTGCACTCTAGCATGAAGCTGCTGCCGTACCTCTGGCTGCTGTTTGTTAATGCCCTGATTATCTTCTTCTCGGCGGGCCTCGCCACGCCGTTCGCGCAGCTGCGTCATGCCCGTTACATGGTCGAGACGCTGGAAGTGGAAGGCGACATCGACACCCTGGCGGTGCAGGCGCACACCGACACCGCGCAGAGCGCGCTGGCGGAAGAGCTGGTGCAGGAACTGGATCTCAATGTCGGCATCTGAACTTGAGTGTGACGGCTACTACCAGTATCCGGGGCAGGCTGCCAGGGAGGCGGCCCGTATCACCTTTCGCGACGCCTCCCTGACGCTGCGGCTGGATGCCGGGGAGCGGCTGTTTACGCTCTCCCAGCTGGAGATCCGCCCGGCGCCGGAAGGCGTCCCGCAGGCCATTACTTTCCCGGACGGCGGGCGCTTTATGCCCGCTAACCCTGCCGCTTTTCGTCACTGGTATGAGAACCGCCACCGCAAACCGCCGCTGATCAATGCCCTGGAGCGCCGCAAAAGCGGCATTGCGGCGGCGCTGATCGGCACGCTGCTTACCGCGGTGTTCTATGTGGCGGTGCTGCTGCCCTGGCTGAGCGAGACGATTGCGTATCATCTGCCGGTGGCGGTGGAGCAGCAGCTGGGTGAAGTCAGCGAGCAGCTGCTGGTCGAGCAGGGGTTCAGCAACAGCAGCCTGAGCGCGGCGCGTCAGGCGCAGCTGCAGGCGCTGTTTAGCGCGGTTACCCCGGCTGAGATGCGCGATAAAGGCGGGCTGCGCCTGCTTATCATGCACTTCCCGGAAGGGGCCAACGCGCTGATGTTGCCGAACGGCACCATGATCCTCAGCGATGAGCTGGTGGCGCTGGCGAAAAGCGACGATGCACTGGCCGCAGTAATGCTGCATGAGATGGGTCACTACCGCTACCGGCACTCGCTGCAGATGCTGGTGCGCTCGTCGCTGATGACGCTGTCGATGATGCTGGTGGTGGGGGACGTGGACGGCATTGGCGATACGCTGCTGCAGTCGGCGGTATTCGTCAACGAGATGCGCTTCTCGCGCGGGATGGAGAATGAGGCCGACGAATTCGCTATTGCCGAAATGAAGCAGCAGGGCCGTTCGCTACAGGCGATGGTGCAGATCTTTGCCGCGCTGAAGGATGAGCATCCCGACGATGACGGGCTGATGATGCCCGACTGGCTCAGCACCCATCCGAACATGGAAGCCCGCCTTGAGCGCATCAGGGAAGCATCAGGAGGGTAAACCCAGGGTGGGTAAGCGCCGCGCACCCACCTTATTCCCCAGAAACCCCGTAGGGTGGGTAAGCGCAGCGCACCCACCGCATAACACCCATAAAAAAACCGGGCCTGGCCCGGTTTTTTGTTATCGCTTCTCTTACAGCGCGCTGATAACCGCCTGCTGCTCAATCAGCTTCGCTTTCGCGTCCTGATAGCCTTCAATCTTCTCGCGCTCTTTGGCAACTACCGCTTCCGGCGCGCGCGCCACAAAGCCTTCGTTGCTCAGTTTGCTTTCGATACGGGCGATCTCCTGCTCGACCTTCGCCACTTCTTTGGCGAGACGGTCCAGCTCGGCCGCTTTATCGATCAGGCCCGCCATCGGGATCAGCAGCTCGGCGCCGTCGATGATTTTGGTCACGGAAACCGGACCTTTATCGTCGGCAGACAGCACGGTGATGCTTTCCAGACGCGCCAGCGTTTTCAGGAAGTTCAGGTTTTCGTTAACGCGACGCGCGGCGTCAGCGCTGCACCCGCGCAGCAACAGCTCCAGCGGTTTACCCGGCGCGATGTTCATCTCGGCGCGGATGTTACGCACGGCGATAATTGCCTGCTTCAGCCACTCGGTATCGGCCAGCGCGGCTGCGTCAACCTGCGCAGCGTCATACGCCGGGAACGGCTGCAGCATGATGGTATCCGCATCAATGCCTTTCAGCACTTTCACGCGCTGCCAGATGGTTTCAGTGATGAACGGAATGATCGGGTGCGCGAGACGCAGCAGACCTTCCAGCACGTTCACCAGCGTATTGCGGGTGCCGCGCAGCTCGGCCTCAGAGCCGCCGTTCATGACCGGCTTGGTCAGCTCCAGATACCAGTCGCAGAACTGGTTCCAGGTGAACTCGTACAGAATGCCGGCCGCGATGTCGAAGCGGAAGTTGTCCAGCGCCTCGCGGTAGGCTTTCACCGTCTGGTTGAACTCCGCGAGGATCCAGCGATCCGCCAGCGACAGCGCGATCTCGCCGCCGTTGAAGCCGCAATCCTGATCTTCGGTGTTCATCAGCACGAAGCGGCTGGCGTTCCACAGCTTGTTACAGAAGTTGCGGTAGCCTTCCAGGCGCTTCATATCCCAGTTGATGTCGCGACCGGTCGAGGCCAGCGCCGCCAGGGTGAAGCGCAGGGCGTCGGTGCCGTGCGGTTCGATGCCGTCCGGGAACTGCTTCTCGGTGCGCTTGCGGATTTTCTCAGCCAGCTGCGGCTGCATCATGTTGCCGGTGCGCTTCTCCAGCAGGTCCGGCAGCGAAATGCCGTCTACCATGTCCAGCGGGTCAATCACGTTGCCCTTGGACTTGGACATCTTCTGGCCTTCGTCGTCGCGGATAAGGCCGGTCATGTAGACGGTCTTAAACGGTACCTGCGGCTTGCCGTCTTCATCTTTGATAAAGTGCATGGTCATCATGATCATGCGCGCAATCCAGAAGAAGATGATGTCGAAGCCGGAAACCATCACGCTGGTCGGGTGGAACTGACGCAGCGCGTCGGTGTTTTCCGGCCAGCCGAGGGTAGAGAAGGTCCAGAGCGCGGAGGAGAACCAGGTGTCGAGCACGTCTTCGTCCTGGCGCAGCTGCACGTCGGCGCTCAGGTTGTTTTCCTGACGCACTTCCTCTTCGCTGCGGCCCACGTAGACGTTGCCTTCCGCGTCGTACCACGCCGGGATACGGTGACCCCACCACAGCTGACGGGAAATGCACCAGTCCTGAATATCGCGCATCCATGAGAAGTACATGTTTTCGTACTGCTTCGGCACAAACTGGATGTCGCCGTTTTCTACGGCTTCCACCGCCGGCTTCGCCAGCACGTCGGCACGCACGTACCACTGGTCGGTCAGCATCGGCTCGATAACCACGCCGCCGCGATCGCCGTACGGTACGGTCAGGTCGTGAGGTTTGATCTCTTCCAGCAGGCCGAGGGCGTCTACCGCCGCAACGATAGCTTTACGTGCCGCAAAACGCTCCATCTTCTGGAACTCTGCCGGGATGTCGCTGGAGTAGACGTCAGACTCGTTGCCTTTGGTGTCGTACACTTCTGCGCTTTCACGGATATCGCCGTCAAAGGTCAGAATGTTGATCATCGGCAGGGCGTGACGACGGCCGACTTCATAATCGTTGAAGTCGTGCGCCGGAGTGATCTTCACGCAGCCGGTGCCTTTTTCCATGTCGGCGTGCTCATCGCCCACCACCGGAATACGGCGGTTGACCAGCGGCAGCATCACGAATTTGCCGATAAGATCTTTGTAGCGCGGATCTTCCGGGTTCACCGCCACGCCGGTATCGCCCAGCAGGGTTTCCGGACGGGTGGTTGCTACCACCAGATAATCTTTACCGTCGGCAGTTTTCGCGCCGTCGGCCAGCGGATAGCGGATGTGCCACATCGAGCCTTTCGACTCGCGGTTTTCCACTTCCAGATCGGAGATCGCGGTGCGCAGTTTCGGGTCCCAGTTCACCAGGCGTTTGCCGCGGTAGATGAGATCTTCTTTATACAGGCGCACGAACACTTCTTTCACCGCGTTGGACAGGCCTTCGTCCATGGTGAAACGCTCACGCGTCCAGTCCACGGAGTTGCCGAGACGGCGCATCTGGCGGGTAATGGTGCCGCCGGATTCCGCCTTCCACTGCCAGATTTTATCAATGAACGCGTCGCGGCCGTAATCGTGGCGGGTCTTACCCTCTTCAGCCGCGATTTTGCGCTCTACCACCATCTGGGTGGCGATACCCGCGTGGTCCGTCCCCGCCTGCCACAGGGTGTTTTTGCCCTGCATACGCTGGTAGCGGATCATGGTGTCCATGATGGTCTGCTGGAAGGCGTGACCCATATGCAAACTGCCGGTGACGTTCGGCGGCGGGATCATGATGCAGAAGCTTTCCTGGCTCTCATCGCCATTCGGCTTGAAGTAGCCCTGCTCTTCCCAGTGCTCGTAAAGCGGCTGTTCGATATCTTGTGGGTTATATGTCTTTTCCATGTCTGCTATGTCGTTCCGGGCACCGGCGGGGTGGCCGTAGTCAAGTGGAAACCGGCGACGCGATAGGCTTTATAGCGTTCGCGCGCCAGTTGTTTCTGAGAATCTTCGTGAGGTACGAAGTCTATCACTTCAGGGAAAGCGGTGGCAAAAGCTGCAAACTCGGGCAGCAGGCTTATCAGCACATCGCGCGCCGCGCTGCCGCGCTTCTGCGGCCAGGCCAGCTCAACCGGCGCACCGGCACGCGGACCTTCGCCCGCGAGGTTGTGCGGCACAAAGCTGTTGGCATCCCGCTGCCAGAGCGCCTCATCCAGACGCACCGCCTGGGCTTCGTCGATACAGGCTACCAGCACGCGTTTCCCGCTGCGCCAACGTTCTGCGGCAAGGTCACACACCAGCTGTTCGACGGCGTTAAGGCCATCCTGATGGGTGTCGTTTTCCAGCAGATAGAACGTTGCGTTTTTCATGATATGGGGCTTCTTGTGATGGATGTAAATCATGCACCCTCAGCCCGGCGCTCTCCCTCGTGGTGAAGGAGAGCGCCGTCAGGGCGAGGGGGATTTTATCTTACTCTTCGCCGTTATACCCGGCACGGTTGAGCAGGAACTGGGACAGCATCGCCACCGGACGACCGGTTGCGCCTTTCGCTTTTCCTGAACGCCATGCGGTACCGGCGATGTCGAGGTGCGCCCAGTTGTACTTACGGGTGAAGCGCGACAGGAAGCAGCCGGCGGTGATAGCCCCGCCCGGGCGACCGCCGATGTTCGCCATATCCGCAAAGTTGGAGTCGAGCTGCTCGTAGTACTCGTCGCCCAGCGGCAGACGCCACGCGCGGTCACCCGCCTGCTCGGACGCACCGATAAGCTCGTGCGCCAGCGGATTGTGGTTCGACATCAGGCCGGTGATGTGGTGGCCCAGCGCGATCACGCAGGCACCGGTGAGGGTGGCGACGTCAATCACCACTTCCGGCTCGAAGCGTTCGACGTAGGTCAGCACGTCGCACAGCACCAGACGGCCTTCGGCGTCGGTGTTCAGCACTTCAACGGTCTGGCCGGACATGGTGGTCAGCACGTCGCCCGGACGATAGGCGCGCCCGCCAGGCATGTTTTCACAGCCCGCCAGCACCGCGGTGACGTTCAGCGGCAGCTGCAGCTCAGCCACCATGCGCATCACGCCGTAGACCGCTGCCGCACCGCACATGTCGTACTTCATCTCGTCCATGCCTTCGCCAGGCTTGAGGGAGATGCCGCCGGAGTCGAAGGTCAGCCCTTTGCCCACCAGCACGATCGGACGCGCCTCGGCGGTCGGGTCGCCTTTGTATTCGATAACCGACATCAGGGATTCATTCTGCGAGCCGGCACCCACCGCGAGGTAGGAGTGCATGCCCAGCTCTTTCATCTGCTGCTCGCCGATAACGCGGGTAACAATATTTTTGCTCCAGGAGTCCGCCAGCTGGCGCGCCTGGGAAGCCAGATAGGCCGGATTACAGATGTTCGGCGGCATGTTGCCGAGATCTTTCGCCGCTTTAATACCGGCGGCAATCGCCAGACCATGCTGAATGGCGCGCTCGCCGCTGGTCAGTTCGCGGCGGGTCGGCACGTTGAACACCATCTTACGCAGCGGACGGCGCGGCTCGCTCTTGTTGGTTTTCAGCTGATCGAAGCTGTAGAGCGACTCTTTCGCGGTTTCCACCGCCTGGCGCACTTTCCAGTAGGTGTTGCGGCCCTTGACGTGCAGCTCGGTCAGGAAGCAGACGGCTTCCATTGATCCGGTGTCATTCAGGGTGTTGATGGTTTTCTGGATCACCTGCTTGTACTGACGCTCGTCCAGCTCGCGCTCTTTGCCGCAGCCAATCAGCAGAATACGCTCTGACAGCACGTTAGGAACGTGATGAAGCAACAACGTCTGCCCCGGTTTTCCCTCAAGCTCACCGCGACGAAGCAGGGCGCTGATGTAGCCGTCGCTGATCTTATCGAGTTGTTCGGCGATGGGGGAGAGGCGTCGCGGTTCAAACACGCCCACAACGATGCAGGCACTCCGCTGTTTCTCCGGGCTACCGCTTTTTACACTGAACTCCATGCACTACGCTCCTGAATCTTAAAGACAACGGCGGTGGCGACGGTTAGAATTGCAACCTTTCGTAACGCGCACTCCGCTGTTGCGATGACTTCGTGTTAATCTTAACGTGTTTACGTTTCGGGCACGTCAGAACAAGTTCTGGGTCGCGAATTCGCTGGATGAGCCAATCTTTGCGACGTTTTCAACGACTCAAGAGAATAAATGACGTTTAAGCCTTGAAACAAGCGATTTTCCTGCAAAAAGACTCGTTTTCACAGGCGTAATTAATGTGATAATCATAAGATATCTGGTCCGGGAGACGCTCAAGAGCCAACTGGCAATCCTTTTTATCCTGCTGCTGATCTTCTTCTGTCAGAAGCTGGTAAGGATTCTTGGGGCCGCTGTTGACGGCGATATCCCGACAAATCTGGTGCTTTCCCTGCTCGGTCTGGGTGTGCCTGAAATGGCGCAGCTGATCCTGCCATTAAGCCTGTTCCTCGGCCTGCTCATGACCCTCGGCAAACTTTATACCGAGAGTGAGATCACCGTCATGCATGCCTGCGGGTTGAGCAAAGCGGTGCTGGTTAAAGCGGCGATGATCCTCGCGCTGTTCACCGGCATTGTCGCGGCGATAAATGTGATGTGGGCTGGCCCCTGGTCGTCTCGTCATCAGGATGAAGTGCTGGCCGAAGCGAAAGCTAACCCCGGCATGGCGGCGCTGGCCCAGGGCCAGTTCCAGCAGGCCACCGACGGCAACGCGGTGCTGTTCATCGAAAGCGTTAACGGCAGCCAGTTCAACGACGTGTTCCTCGCGCAGCTGCGCCCGAAAGGCAGCGCCCGTCCTTCCGTGGTGGTGGCCGATTCCGGCGCGCTGAGCCTGCGCGCTGACGGTTCGCAGGTGGTGACCCTCAATAAGGGCACGCGCTTCGAAGGCACCGCGATGCTGCGCGACTTCCGCATTACCGATTTCCAGGATTACCAGGCGATTGTCGGCCACCAGACCGTGGCGCTCGACCCTGACGACAGCGCGCAGATGAACATGCGCACCCTGCTGAGCAATGACTCTCCCGGCGCGCGCGCCGAGCTGCACTGGCGTCTGACGCTGGTGTTCGCCGTAATCGTGATGGCGCTGATGGTAGTGCCGCTGTCGGTGGTCAACCCGCGTCAGGGCCGTGTGCTCTCGATGCTGCCAGCGATGCTGCTTTATCTGGTGTTCTTCCTGCTGCAGACCTCGCTGCGCTCCAACGGCGCGAAGGGCAAGCTGGACCCGCTGATCTGGATGTGGCTGGTGAACCTGCTTTATCTGGCGCTGGCGGTGGGCCTCAACCTGTGGGATACCGTGCCCATGCGTAAACTGCGTGCCCGATTCGCACGTCAAGGAGCGGTGTGATGCCTGGTTTTGGTGTACTTGACCGCTATATCGGTAAAACGATTTTCAACACCATCATGATGACGCTGTTCATGCTGGTGTCGCTCTCCGGGATCATTAAGTTTGTCGATCAGCTGAAGAAGGCCGGGCAGGGTGACTACAGCGCGCTTGGCGCGGGTATGTATACCCTGCTGAGCGCGCCGAAAGACATCCAGATCTTCTTCCCGATGGCGGCGCTGCTGGGTGCGCTGCTCGGACTGGGGATGCTGGCCCAGCGCAGCGAGCTGGTGGTGATGCAGGCTTCCGGCTTCACCCGCCTGCAGGTGGCGCTGGCAGTGATGAAAACCGCTATTCCGCTGGTGCTGCTGACAATGGCCATCGGCGAGTGGGTTGCCCCTCAGGGCGAACAGATGGCGCGTAACTACCGCGCGCAGATGATGTACGGCGGCTCGCTGCTCTCCACTCAGCAAGGGCTGTGGGCGAAAGACGGCAACAACTTCGTCTATATCGAACGCGTGAAGGGTGATAACGAGCTGGGCGGTATCAGCATCTATAGCTTCAACGACGAGCGTCGCCTGCAGTCGGTGCGCTACGCGGCCTCCGCGAAGTTTGATGCCGGGCAGAAAGCGTGGCGTCTGTCGCAGGTGGATGAATCCAACCTGCAAAATCCGCAGCAGATCACCGGCACCCAGACCGTGACCGGCACCTGGAAAACCAACCTCACGCCGGACAAGCTCGGCGTGGTGGCGCTGGACCCGGATGCGCTGTCGATTACCGGCCTGCGTGATTACGTGACCTACCTGAAGTCCAGCGGCCAGGACCCAGGGCGTTACCAGCTCAACATGTGGAGCAAAATCTTCCAGCCGCTCTCCGTGGCGGTGATGATGCTGATGGCGCTGTCGTTCATCTTCGGCCCGCTGCGCAGCGTACCGATGGGCGTGCGCGTGGTCACCGGGATCAGCTGTGGCTTCGTGTTCTACGTGCTGGACCAGATTTTTGGCCCGCTGAGCCTGGTGTATAACATCCCGCCCATCATCGGCGCGCTGCTGCCAAGTGCCACCTTCTTCCTGATCAGCCTGTGGCTGATGATGCGACGAAATTGATAGTGCAGTGATGGACGTAAAAGAGAGGCGATGACCTCTCTTTTTTTTTGGACCGCTGCCGATATAGAGACAACACCCTCAAGGAAGGGCTTTGCATAGTCACGGAGGATAATGGCGTATGAAAGATATTTTCATCAAAACGCGGCGCTGGATAACGCTGCAATTTTTCGAATCATTGGCGATGAGCTGCTTCAGAGCAGAAGCATGGTGCGGCGGGCTCCTCGTGGCAGGTGCTTTGCTTCATCATGACCTGAGGTATTTTTATCTACTCGAAGTCATCGTTTTTATTATTCTGACTTTTTTGTTGCTCTGGTTAATGCGTAAAACCGATCGCGACTCCAGGCAAGTCGGCACGGTACGCATTGGGTCCCCAATGGAGCGTGAAGCCGATCGCGTCTTGTTTCTGTTTGATCTCACTGAGCGGGTTAATGCATTGCTCATGGCACTTCTTTTTCCTGCCTTTTGTCTGAGCTTTGCAATGATTGACTACCGGTGGGCCCTGTGGTGCCACCATCTTTGGGTGTTAATTCTGGCTGTCACTTATTTCCGTCTGTCGCGTCGACTCAATCGGATGAGGAAAGAACGTGGGTATGGGGAATACACCCGGCATGCCTGAGGGGGTTTTGATGCCGGACGGAGCCACGCCTCGGCTTGTGTTCATGGTGGGTGCGCAAGCTTACCCACCCTACGGGTCGAAGCTGGGTAGGGTGGGTAAACGGAGTGCACCCACCGTTAGGGCATGAGGTCTATGGGATTACGGTGATGGTTCCGTTCACCAGAGCACCGCACTTACATGGGAACGCTGCTGCACGTGAACGGGTGAAGGGGGCTCGCCGCCACCCCCTTCACTATCCCGGCTCCCGGCCAACAAAACCGGCCCGTTGGGCTGCCCTTGCCTCCGGCGTTTCGCTTCCGGTCGGGCGCGATACCCCATCCCGGGGCTCGCGCCCTCTGGCGGTTCCCGACCGCCAGCCCGGACTCAACGCCTGCGCCGCGGCGGTTTTGATGCCGGACGGGCCACGCTTCGGCTTCTGCGTTTATGGTGGGTGCGCAAGCTTACCCACCCTACCGGTTTCAGGACGGGCGTTGCACCCACCGTTTACCGTGCAGCCATTTCCAGTAGTTGTAGGGTGGGTAAGCGCAGCGCACCCACCGTTTACCGCAGACTCACCGTTTACCACCCACCATTCACCACTCACCCATTTTCAGCAAAATCTGCCTTTTCTCCGCGGGACGACACAGGGACTATGCTGTGTACTACGTTTCAAAAAATAGTGGGAAGCTATGTCCAGATTTTTCTATAACGAGCGCACCCGCCTCGTCGACGACGCCCTTGAAGGCATCATTCTCAGCAGCCGTTTCGGCAACCTGACAAAACTCGATATCGACCCGGCCATTCGCGTCGTGGCGCGCAGCGACTGGGATAAAAGCAAAGTCGCGGTGATCTCCGGCGGTGGCTCGGGCCACGAACCGGCGCACGCTGGTTTTGTCGGGAAAGGGATGCTCACCGCCGCGGTATGCGGTGACCTGTTTGCCTCGCCGAGCGTGGACGCGGTACTGAACGCCATTGTCGCCGTCACCGGCGATCGCGGCTGCCTGCTGGTGGTAAAAAACTACACCGGCGACCGCCTTAACTTCGGCCTCGCGGCGGAGAAAGCCAAGCGCTACGGCCTGAAGGTTGAGATGGTCATCGTCGGCGACGACATCGCCCTGCCGGACAACAAACAGCCGCGCGGCATCGCCGGGACAGCGCTGGTGCACAAGATTGCCGGCTACGCCGCCGAACAGGGGAAATCCCTCAGCGAAGTGCGCGATATGGCGCAGAAGGCGTGCGATAACCTCTGGAGCCTTGGCCTCGCGATGCAGACCTGCAACCTGCCGGGCAGTGACGAAGAGAGCCGCATCAAATCGGGCCAGGTGGAACTGGGCCTCGGCATTCACGGCGAACCGGGCGCCAGCGTGGTCGCCAGCCACAACAGCCGCGAGCTGGTCGCCACCCTGGTGGAACAGCTCCAGCAGCAGGCAGGCCCGGACGCGCGCCTGGCGGTGCTGATCAATAACCTCGGCGGCACCTCGGCGCTGGAGATGGCCCTGCTCACCAGAGAGCTGGCGCACTCGGCGCTGCGCGAGCAGATCGACTATCTTGTCGGCCCAGCCCCGCTGGTCAGCGCCCTTGATATGAAGGGCTTCTCGCTCAGCGCCCTGCGCCTGAACGACGAGTTTATCGCCGCGCTCACCGCCCCGGTGGAGACCAGCGGCTGGCAGCCTGCGGTGGCATTCGCGCCGATGAAAACCCAGAAGCAGAACATGGTGCACGACAGCGTCGAGTATCACGCCTCGGAGAACGCGCAGGTGCAGACCACCCTCGCTATCGCTACCACCACGCTTATCGAGCTGGAGAACCGCCTTAACGCGCTGGATGCTAAAGTGGGCGACGGTGATACCGGCTCGACCTTCGCCAAAGGCGCGCAGGACATTGCCCTGCTGCTGGTGAACAAGGCGCTACCGCTCAACAACACCGGGCAGCTGTTACAGTTGATTGGCGAGCGGCTGGCAACGGTGATGGGCGGCTCCAGCGGCGTGCTGATGTCGATCTTCTTCACCGCCGCGGGCCAGCGCGTCGCCGAGGGCGATGCCCTGCCGCAGGCGCTGCAGGTCGGCCTGCAACAGATGAAGCGTTACGGCGGGGCCGATCTCGGCGACCGTACCCTGATCGACGCCCTGCAACCGGCGCTGGAAGCCCTGGCGCAGGGGGGCATTCAGGCTGCTGCCATGGCCGCACAGAAGGGGGCCGACAGCACCGCGCAGATGCAGAAGGCCGGTGCGGGGCGTTCGTCCTACATCAACAGCCAGAACCTCGACGGCGTGACCGATCCGGGCGCGATGGCGGTGGCGGAAGTGCTGACCGCGCTGGCGAAGTGACCGCGCTTATCCTTCCGGGTAAGTAAGCGCCCACAACAAAGGCTCCTCACGGAGCCTTTGTTATTTCAGCGCGGGATTAAAAATCCGCTTTCAGCACCACGCGGTAGCGGGCTTTGCCGTCACGCACGTGCTGGATCGCCTCGTTGATGCGCGACATCGGGAACTCTTCGGTCTGCGGCGCCACTTTGGCACGACCAGCCAGCTTCATCAGCGTGCGCAGTTCGTGCGGTGACCCGGTAGAGGAGCCGGCAATGCTGCGGTCCCCGGCAATCAGCGAGAACGCCGGCACTTCGAACGGCTTCATTACTGCACCTACGGTGTGGAAGTTGCCGCCATACGCCAGCGCCTGGAAGTACGGCATCCAGTCCAGCGATACGTTCACGGTATTGATGATGAGATCGAACTGGCCCGCCAGCGCTTTCAGAGCTTCCGGATCGCGGCTGTTCACCACGCGATCGGCACCCATACCGAGGATTTCCTGCTCTTTAGACGGGTTAGAGCTGAACGCTGTTACTTCGCAGCCCATCGCGCGCAGCAGTTTGATGGCGATATGCCCCAGACCGCCGATACCGATCACGCCCACCCTGCTGGTGGCGGTGACATGGTGCATCAGCAGCGGTTTGAACACCGTAATACCGCCGCACAGCAGCGGACCGGCGGACGCCGCGTCGATGGATTCCGGCAGCGGGATGGCCCACTGCCAGTTAGCGCGGATCTTATCCGCAAAGCCGCCGCGGTTGATGATGGTCGGCACGCTGCCTTCCACGCAGTTCACCTGGCTGCCGCTGATACAGGCATCGCAGTGCCCGCAGCTGTCTGCGGTCCAGCCGATACCGACGCGCTGACCCACTTTCAGGCCTTTGTCCTGCGCGCTGCTGCCGAGCGCATGTACGCGGCCAATCACCTCGTGACCCGCAACCAGCGGATACTGCGAGAAGCCCCATTCGTTGTCGATCATCGACAGGTCCGAGTGGCAGATACCGCAGTACTCTACCTGGATTTCAACGTCTTCCGGCTTCAGTTCGCCCGCGTCGTACTCATACAGCTCAAGCTCGGCACCGGCCTGCGGCGCGGCGTAACTTTTGATTTTCGACATCACAGTTTCCTTTTTGGTGGCTCTGACATGCAGTGTAGAACATGCCACACCTGGAAGCGGGTTGCGATTGGTGCGGTGGGGGAAGGGACGGAGACGTTTGCAGGCGAGCAGAGCAGAGGAACCAGCGCAGCGCTGAAATTTTCAGCACTCAACGGGACTTAGCCACCGCGCAGCTTGCAAGGTGGCCGCTGACAGGTATAATCCACAACGTTTCCGCATCCCCTTCAGTGCCGAAGTGGCGAAATCGGTAGACGCAGTTGATTCAAAATCAACCGTAGAAATACGTGCCGGTTCGAGTCCGGCCTTCGGCACCATCGACAATGATGATATTAAGAAAAAGAGTATAATCAGAGCATTGTATGCTAGCGCATAATTTTGACGGCGCTGCTAAAAGCTTTGGGCAAGATATTTTTATTCATCTCCTCTGCATACTTAACCCCAAAAGTTCTAAGCGTTTCGGCATAATTCTGCGAAAGAATAAAGTGAATAGCCAAAAGTGTGTCCTTTCTGAGAACTTCATCCTGGTTCATACAATAGCGTATTGTAATATTCTGAACTGCTCAGGATACGGCATGATGATGCAGTCACGCCCCGACGAGTAATACGCCCGATTCTGGCGTCAGTGAGTGATCGTTACCGCCGTTTGCCGGGCAAATTGTTCTGTAACGGCAATAGGGTCATCCCCTATCACGACAAGCTGTGAAAATTCCACCGGCGGACTTTCACATTGCTGCGTGTTGAACAGCCCGAATTCGCGTACCACAGCCTAAGAAGTCACTTCGGGGTTGCCGGCAGTATCAAGAACGGTGTTTCCGACGGTGCCCACAACCTCGCGCTGCTGGGGCAGATAGAACACGGCCAGTGTCGATTTTTCGCCTTTGCGTACATTACCGCCTGTATTGCGGATTTGTGTGAAGTTCAGCCAGCGATCGCTCTCATATCCCTGTTGCTCTGCGCTGCTCCAGAGTAGAGGAATGTTGATGCCATGATAAAACCGCCCGGATAAGGCATTCATCGGCACCAACGGTTCCCCTTCCCGCCACGGGCGAACCCAGGGGATCAGGCTTTTCTCCAGCGCGGCGATAATTTCATCGGTGACTTTCTGGTAAAGATCGTTACTTCTGTTCATAAGCGTAACCTCATGATAAAGAAGCCGGGTACAGCGCTCCCGGTCGGGGGTCGCCCAGTACGGGGAGTGAAGGATGCTGAGGCAATCAGCAGGTATGAAGGGCAGTAACCAACAGGTGATTATCTTCAAGCGTTAAGCGCAGCGGTGTCATCAGCGGTACATTGCTGCTGCCGTCAGAGGGCAAACAGTACAGACCGAAATTGATGCTCTTACGGTGCGGGCCTGCGCTTTTAAATGTCAGCATGGTGGCGACAATCAGGTTTTCGAGACGGTCGTCTTCCTGAGAGGGAGCGGGTGGAAAACTGACTACCTTTTCCCAGGCCTCAGATGAGACAGACAGCGATAAGTATTTTGCTTCAGGGCAAGATGAAGTAGGCATAGCGTTTCTCCAGTTATGAAATCAGAGAAACGCCGCCCAGCAGGGAGGGATTCCCTGCATGGTGGGGTAGAGGATGTATCAGGCGCTAAGCGCTTTCCGCGAGGATGATACGGAACGGCCGAAAAGGCGAGCCTCACCGGGAAGGTGGCAACCTGAAGACTCTGGTTACGGGTTGAACTTCGTACAGATCAATACGGTATCAATAATAATCAAGAGTCAGGCTGTTCAGTAAGAGAGTTCGGGAGTCGTTATTCTGGAATTCAGTCTGGCGCGCGATTTATCCGCTATGGGGGTTAAAAGAAATTTGTCCTCTACAGGGGATAAAGCATATTGGGCAATCGATGATACCTGCAAAGTTCACTGTCTCAGGCTTTGAAGATCTGCTTACGATGCCAGCCGACGTATTGTTCGGTAGGTCATAGTGATTTGTCATGAGGAAGATGCAACGGCTGGCCGTTTCGTTGCCAGAACAGGTTGTCCACCACAGGGCTACGGCTGACGCCGCCGGAGATGCGAATGGTAAGGTTTTCATCCAGCCCGAACGTGCCCATATCAAAAGCATCATGGTGCAGTGAACACAACGCCAGACCGTTGTTTACAACACACGGTCCGCCATAGGTTTTCCAGTGGATATGGGCGGCTTCAATACCAACCAACGCACCATCCAGCCGTAGATCGTAACCGCAGAAAGCACATCGGGAGTGGTAAGCCCGGAGCACGATATCCCTGAAGCGCGGATCGCGGTTCTTTGAGCGGTCAATAAAATCCAAGCCTAGTTGTTTGGCGAGGATTCGCTGAATGCTTTCGGGGAAGCGATCCATCAGGATTTGCTGGGCCAGTTGGTCGATCACTTCAGGGTGTGCAAGTAACTGTTGGTAGGCAGCTTCATCAAAGCCGTCCGCTACATGGTTATCAATCAGCTCTTTTTTGTCGGCTGGGTGTTGCCTCTACGGGGTTTACAGCTTTCCGCGTTAGTGATTTCCCAGAAACCGTCAGTTCTGAGTCGCCAGAAAGGCATATTGGGGTAGTCAATGCGTCGCTTAGGACCAAACTCTTTCAGCAGGCGGGTAAGCGGTTCGTGGATCTCAAGGCTGTAGTTAAACAGGCGCGGGTGTCCTGCTTTGTACTGCGACAACACATACAACAGCAGTAACGGCTTATGCGGTGCGCATACATCCCCCTGACGCCATATAGAGACGTTGGAGATGGCCGATTGCAGCGCTTCGAGAGATATCAGATGAATGAACCGGGTAACAGGCTGATGTTATTGCGATCATGCTCGCAAAAGCGGTGAAATTCAATTGTTGCTCTTCACATTGGTTAGGGGGCAACCGAGATTTAATGTCTATAACTTTGAGAAGTTGTTTTGATTATTTATTGTTATAGCGAATTATATATTGTGTAGCAGCGTGAGATTTCTGGTTGCATTTTTTTATGTGGAAAAATTAGTTATTTAAAAATTAAGGAGGGATGAATAACATCTATAAATTAAATACCGAACAGCCTCTCAAAGAGGGAGCGTAGGTAGTGTTCGTGTTGATGAAATTGACAAAAAAAGAATAGAAGACTCGCTGCTGATGTAAATAGGTTGGTATAGTAAACTCTCATAAATATTATCAACGAATTGAAAATGCTTGTTTTGATGAGCTCCTTTGAAGTGTAGGGCATGGTGCTTCGTGAGCCATTCAACACATAGTAGTTGCTGGCTGGCTTTGCTGATGACATGCAGGAAGGTGGGATTCAGGCTTCAGTTGTGTAAGTCAAGTTTTGTTTGCCTTTCTATATCTCTTTGATTTAAATGCACAAAAATAAAGGCTCTATCGATGGCGTCACATCGTTTGTATGTGAAATGAAAAATTTACTGTACAATACGGCATTATGTCCGTATGGAAAATGAAATTACGAGAAATTGCAACATGAATCCACATTCAACCCAAAAAAAGAGAGAATTGGGTGCTTATTATACTCCCCCGGAACTAAGTAAGGTTCTAGCCGATTGGGGTATTACTTGTGCGTCACAGACTGTTTTAGAGCCGAGTTTTGGTGGATGTGGTTTTCTTACTAGCTGTATTGAACGCTTAGAATATTTAGGGAACAACAAACCACTCAATAACTTATATGGTGTGGATATAGATCAACACGCTTTTGATACGTTATACAATAAGTTCCCATTTTATAAAAAAAATAAAAAAGTTTTATTTTAGCTGATTTTATCTCGGTGAAACCCAGCGACTTTAATGTTGAAGGATTTGATGTTATATTAGGGAACCCTCCATATGTATCTATGCATAACATGACCGATTTGCAGCGTCAGTCATGTAGTGAGATTCTGAATAATTCCTCTTTTTCAGGTAAGACTATTGGACGGAACGCTAGTTTATGGTCATTTTTCCTGTTACATAGCTTAAGCTTCTTAAAAAGTGGTGGTAGAGTTGCATGGGTTCTCCCTAGTAGTCTTTTACACGCGGATTATGCTAAAAAACTTCTCGACATATTCTGCAATCATTTTAAACATATTTATATAATTAAACTGGCAGAACGTTTTTTTGTTGAAGAGGGAGCCCAAGAAACTTCTGTAATTTTAACCGCATCTGGTTTTAATAAATATGGTGAAGCAAAAGGGAATTTAACCGTTTCTTCTGTCAATAATGTCAATGATTTAGAAAGAGAGTTAAATAAAAAGAGTTCAAATAATATTAAAAATATAGATGAGTTTAAGTTTGAATTAATATCCAAAGATATTAAGGATGCATATCTTTCTATTACTAATAACCCGAGTTCGATTAAGTTTGGTGATATATGCTTGATAAAAATAGGTCTGGTTAGCGGAGCAAATAGTTTCTTTATTCTCAATAAAGAAACTATAAATAAGTACTCCATACCAAGCAAGGTTTTATATCCTATTGTCGCAAGATTCTCTTATTTAAATGGGGTGAGGCATAATCAAATAAAGCATAAGAAGATTTTTGAAAGGAACGATAGGTCATATCTGCTTTCGCCAAATTATGAACAATTATCATGCTATGAATCTGTTCGTGATTATATATATTCCTTGTCTTCTTATGAAATAAATAAAAATAAAACTTTCCAGAAAAGGCCTAACTGGTTTGAACCAAATCATGGCATTGACTCAATTATTCCTGATGCTTTTTTAAGCTATATGATACACCGGGGACCGAGATTAGTCATCAATCAGAGTAATATAAATTGTACTAACTCTGTTCATAAGGTCTTCTTTCGAGATAAGAGCATAAGTTATAAAAATAAAATAGCCATATCTATATCTTTGCTATCAAGTTATTCACAACTTTCGGCTGAAATTGTTGGGCGTGCCTATAGTTCTGGTGTTTTGAAAATAGAACCAACGGCTGGGAAATCCATCAATGTATTAATGGATGAAAAAATTATTGATCCTTTGTACTCACTAACTAACAAAATAGAAGAACTGCTCGATAGAGAAGAACATAAAGAGATAAGGAAATTAGTAGATAATGTACTTATAGACAACAATATAATCACAGAATCAGATTGTGAAAGATTTTCCTTAGGAATCGACCAATTACGCTCTGAACGTTATAAAGGAGTAAAAAAATATCATGAGTAATGATAAGGAATTAAAAGATAAAATTTCTAAACTGTTCATGAACTCAGATGGGCAGGTTAATTACAATAAACTGCTAGAAGTTGCAACAGATCTTTCTTCAGAAGATTTGAGCAACATTAGATTTTCTGTAGACGCGAAAATAGTTGAAAGGCTAGGTGAGCAGCTTGTAGCCAAAAAAACGACAGCATTAAGCGAATTGATTAAAAATGCTTATGATGCTGATGCATCTTCAGTAAACGTTGACTTTATTGGAACCGAAGAACCAGGGGGAGTGATAATTATTCGGGATGATGGTCATGGGATGGATCATCGTGATTTACTCCGTGGGTTCATGACAATTAGTACCTCGGATAAGATAACCAATCCAACCTCTTTCAAATATCAACGAGCAAAAGCCGGAAAGAAAGGTATTGGACGATTCTCAGCTCAAAAATTGGGCTCAAAATTAGAGCTGATCACAAAAAAAGAAGGTGAAAAACACCACATTTGCATGGAGGTTGACTGGGATAAATTTGTGTCTGGTGTACCCTTATCTTTTATCAGTAATAAAATTGATTACATAGATGAAGGATATGATTTTGAACATGGAACCTTGCTAAAAATATCAGGTGTAAGGGAAGCTTGGACAGATAATAATATCAAAGCGGCATTTAACTATGTATCTAACATTATTAAAATCCCTATAAAAGTAAAAAAAACGGATGATCCTGGGTTTGTGGTTAAATTTCACTATGTCAATAAAGAACATAATATAAATTCTGCTATATTATTAGATAATAACACTGAGTTTTTAGATTATGCAGACTTAAAAGCCACAGGTTATATGAATGATAAAGCCGAGTTAGTAATTGAGATTGAAGGATTAACTGATAAAAAATTTACGGATACATTAGTATTTAAAGAAGGTTATAATGAACTTCTAAAGGAATTCGATTATAAATTTGAAGGGCTTTATTTTTCAATGGAGAAGGGATCACCCAAGCCAAGAACATTGCAAAGTTTTTATACAACAATGGAGGGATAAAGTTTTATCGAAATGGATTTAATGTTGCCCCCTTTGGTGAGAGATATAATGATTGGCTTGGGTTAGATGAATCTTCTCGAAGAAGGTTAATTTTGCCACCACATTCAAATACTAACTTCTTGGGGAATGTTTATGTTACTGATTCTATTGGTGCCATATTTGAAGAAACCTCTGCTCGGGAAGGTGTAATTGAAAATGATGCCTTTAAAGACTTGGTTAATACTACCAAAAATATAGCAATGAAAATTGCTTCTCATGTTGCAACAATAAGAAATAAAAAAATAACGTCATCTCAACAGGGCTACGCACCAAATCTAAAAACCAAAGAAGACACAATACAAGATAAGATTAGCAAACTAAAAGAAAAACTAATTGTAAAAGAAGAGTACGAGAAAGAATCCTTAGTAGAAATAAATGATAATGTTACTTCAGACGTCTTAGATAATTCAGGATTTATAGAAGAAGATTTGACTGCACAACAATTGATCGCCGATCTCAATGATGTAACAACAACATTTATAGAATATGTTGATGAACGACTACTGTATAGAGTCCTGTCTTCACTTGGTCTTGCTATTTCTGAATTTACACATGAGATACAATTGTGTTTGTTGAACTTACAATTAACAAGTCAGAATTTGGAATTGCTATCTGAGGGAAACGCTGAATTGCAAAAGTCTGTATTTCAGTTTTCAGAAAATCTTTCTATGATGGTTGCTTATACCGATTTCTTCGATGGGACTATGCGTAGTAATTCTAATCGTGAAAAAAATAATTATGATTTAAGAAAATTAATTAAACGTTTTATTAAAGGGATGGAGCCTACTACAAAGAGACGTGGCTACAAGTTCAATGCGACCTTTGATAAATGGGGTGTTTGGACGAAAAAAATACATATCTCTGAAATAATGTCTGTTTTTATGAATTTGTTTACAAATGCTTGTAAGGCAATTGAGCGAAGTGGGAAGAAAGAAGGAATTATATCCATTAATGTGACTACAAATGAATCATTTCTAACTATTTTGTTCGAAGACAATGGAGATGGAATACCTAAAGATAAATGGGCTAAAGTATTCGAGCCACTTTATACTACAGCGATGCCAGCGAACTCATATGGCTCTGATAATGAATATAGTCGAGGGATGGGGCTTGGATTAGCTATCACTGAAGAAATAATCTCGGAAATGCAAGGTGAAATATCTATAATTGAGCCTTCGCCAGAGTATAAAACATGTATTAAAATTATTTTACCTTTAGCGGATGAATCGGAGTTATCAGAAGATGCCTATTAAATATCTTTATATAGATGATGAAAGAACGGAAGTATTGCTGCCCCTTATAAATCAAATCAGTGGGCACAATGTTAATGGGCTTGAGGTACATCATAAACAAGTCTACCCCACATCTGCGGATGTAGTTAGTGAATTAAAAAATAATGAATATAATGGATTGATTATTGATCAAAAGTTGTCAGCGATAAGTGACCAAGGTGTCAAGGCTGATTATTATGGTACAACTTTAGCCCAACAACTAAGAACAGAAATGGCTGTAGGTAATATCCTTCCTATACCTATGGTTTTGCTTTCTAATGAAAATGTTATTGTTGAAAGCTATATTCCTGATGATTCATCAAATGATCTATTTGATTTTGTAATTAAGAAACATGAGGTTGCGCAAGAGGAAAAAAGATTACGAGTGAGTAAAATGCTTCACTCTCTAATTCAAGCTTATGATAAAGCACGAGCAGTAAAAAAGGATATTGGTATAGACTTAAATGAGGAAGAATTATGCCGCCTTTTTAATTGCAATGCAGATCAAATTGACTATATGGATACAAGATTCTTAGATTTCATTAAATCTAAGGGAGGTGACACTCATAGTTTAGTAGCTTCAATATATTCATCTCTCATTCAATCAGCCGGAATGCTGGTTACAGAAGAAATGCTTCAGACTAAGCTTGGAATAAGTAAAAATTCTTCAGATTGGGATAGTGTTAAGCAACGGTTAAATGCGTATAAATATAATGGACCATTTTGTGATCTAAAAGAAAGATGGTGGTTTTCCGGAGTTGAAGATTGGTGGGATGAATTATGTCCAGAAAATGTATTGCAGAATTTAACGGTTAAGGAACGTGTTGGGATATTAATCGAAAAACTATCTTTATCCCATCTAAATCCTATAGAGCTTTCCTATTCGGATGGACAGCAAAGTGAATATTTATGGGTTAACTGTGTGTTGTCTGGAGTAGCTTTAGATCCTTATGACGCTTTGCGTGTGCGAGATCCTGAAGCAAAAGTATGGGAGCAACCAAAATATATCGACTTGCGAGCATTTTTAAATGATGATGATGAACATCCTCATTATAAAATCCATATAGATGATAAAGATAAAGTTAAAAAGCTTTTAGCGAGGCTGAAACCAAATGTTAACGAATGATCAAATAGTTGAAAACCTTGAGAGGGTGGGGAGTCTTCTGCTCCAAAAGAACATTATTACTGATGAAACGCCATTTAGAAATATTCGTAGGCAGTTTCAAAATGACTCTATGAAATACTCTATTCCTTGGATTGAATTTAAGAAAATAAAAGGTGAGTTTGTCCGGAGTGATATTTGGGATTCAGATCTTAGCGTGAAAGTAAATGCGGAAGTTCAAGTGCGTGAAGGATTTGAGTTCAATTCAGCTGTAAGAATGATTGTTAATATAGAATATACATGCTTGAGCCAGGATGGTGAGAAAGAATGTAAAGGGTGCTGGCATATGGATTACCACGTTGATGAAGGGGAACCGCAATATATGCACCCAGACTACCATTTACACCATGGTGGTCGGTATATTAATGGCCTTCATGATTATGGCGAAGTCATCATTCTCGATAATCCAAGAGTGATGCATCATCCACTTGATGTCTTTCTCGCTATTGATTTTGTCATATCAAATTTTTACCCTAAAAAAGAGTGGAGTAAAATAAGGGCCGATACACAATATAAAAAAATAATTAAAGATGCTCAGCGTGCTTGGTGGAAAGGTTACTACGAAAAAATATCTAACTATTGGGAGCATTGTGATCGTAATAACAAAGGTGAGATATCCAAAGCTGTTATTTGTGAGGCTCAAAAATTAAACCCTCATTTTATATGAAATATCGAGGAGGAATGGATGCCCTCCTCATTACCTTCAGTTCTTTATCTTTTATTACTAATAAATTGTCTCCAACTATCCTGCGCCACCTTAACCCCGCCCGCCAGCGCCCCATTCACCGCCACACCGACCCTCACTCCAGCCCACGTCATCGCACCCAGCCAGAACGTGGGTAACACCAGAAACATCGACCCCATCACCAGATTAATAATCACGTCATCCTGTGTATTCTTTATCCCTGCCAGATTCCAGCTACTGTGGGTATTGCTGCTGTAGAGTACATCCAGCAGCCAGATATCTAGCCACCGCGCCAGTTCCTACCAGAAGGTGAAGAAGAATAAGGCGAACTGCACAAACGTCAGCGTCATCACCACCTTCACGTCCCATGCCGAACAGAGCGTTATCAGCGCAATACAGATCACCAGCGCCATTTGCAACAGCGCCTGCACCATGGGCAGCACCTGGCGCACGCTGTCGAATGCCGGGAACGCCGCTATGCTGCCGAGGATATTCCCAGCGCTGGATGCCAGCCGGGCGGCGGTATTGGCGACGGTGCCATCGACATTGCCGCAATAACCGGAATAAACACGTCCGTTTTGTGATACCTGCATATTGCTTTCACTGACCAGCGAGCTCAACGCGGCCTCATCATATACAGCCTGTGACTGGCCGATCTTTTTAAATGCTGTCCAGATATCCGGGGCCGGGAGTTGCAGGAGCCGGGGTTTCAGCCCAACGGTGTCATCGGCCCACCACTGTTTACAGGAGGGATAGCCGCCTGCGCCCGTATCGGCCAGCCCGACATCGCGTGATGTGTTGTACGGCCACGCACTGTGCGGCGAAAGCGCATGGTCGGTATCGAAGTAACCAGCCGTGTTGAGAAAATACGATGATCTGACCTGCACCCAGTCTTAGATACAACGATTAGTTAGTAATGTCGGTTCGATCACCTTCTAATTTCTATTTCTCCAGCCCGCTGCAAACTCAGATGAAGTCTGGTAATTCAGCGACGAATTTGGAGGGTACTCGTTATAATCCTGCCGCCAGTCGTTAATGATTTTCCTGACGTGAGCAATATCGGTGAACCAGTCCTCATTCAGGCATTCCGTCGTGAAATCATCCACACAGGTAAGGCACTCGATCCTGCGATCGGTAGCAAATGCGCCCATGATGAAATCCATCGATCAGGTCAAATTGGGCGCCGTTGGGCGGAGCAGTGGCAGACGTTCCGTTATCAGCCCTTTACGACGTCGTCTGCGTTTCACACTCAGGTCATTAAGTTAAAACCGCTTGTGATTAACGCAAAGACCTTCACGCCGCCGAAGCTGCCAGATTACGCCGGTAACCAAAACGGCGGCGTTCAAGTGTCAGCGCAGTGATGCGTATAGCTGCTTGCTAGCAGCCGGACGCTAAACCAAATAATGGGAGGTTGAAAGGGGCAGACCTGCCAGCATGCGGGCATTGCGTCAGGAAAAAAATGTGGTGTCTGAAATAGCGCGCCTGCGGCAGAGTTCCCTGGCAGAAACCACTGCTTCGGCCTTGCGTAGGAAACTGATGATCTGTTTGTCGGAAACTTATTTCTTAAGTGAATACCCTCATGTTGTTAATGAAAACATTACTAACATCGGTGTTAATTTATCAATAGGGATAGAGCAATTTGTTTGTTTTTCAAGGAAAATGTTAGAAACATCTTCCACGGACATATATTTTGAATTTATGTCAGCATGATAAAATATAGAAATAATGATAAGTATCCAGTCCGCAAAATATTCATTCAAAGATCAAGCTCAACTTAAAAATGCCATTTATATATAAGTTACTCGTAGGCTATATTAACTACACATGACTATGCGCTACGATTTTTCAGGGATTTACAAAAGAAATAATTGGATCTACTATGCGTGTTTTAAGGAACAAGGGTAGCTTTCAAGGAAGAGGGTTATGTCAAAGCTTAAGGTGATTACCGTAGGTGATAAAACTACTACGGGCGGAATTGTAGAAAATGGAGCATCAACCGTATACTGCCATGGGAAATTGGTGGCACTTATCGGCTCAATGGCGTTTTGCCCTCAATGTAAAACTACAGGAATAATTAATAAGACCAGACCGTTCAATGTCTACGCTGAAGGAAAACTGGTTTGTCTGGAAAACGATGTTGTTGAATGTGCCTGCCCTTTAGGGACTAACAGGGTAACTGCTTCGCCAGATGCATTCGAGTTTATAGGGTATGAAAACGGATCTGTTGGAATGTCGATTAGTTCATTTGCAACAACCCAAGCCAGAATCACAGGTGATACTCACCCTGAGACTGCGGAATTTCAAGCACAGCGATTCTCTCCATTTAATAGTAAGTCAGAAAATTACACTAATATCTGCAAGCCAGAAGATAACGATCTTTTGAACGGTGTGTTTATATGGACCGAAACAAAGATCGCAGGTCATGCATTTATATCTGTTCATGAAAATAATTCGATTTATGTCTATACTTACGGTCGTTTCGGTAGACAAGGTTTCGCCACAATAACAGGCGATGGGATTTTGAATTTCCTTATTGGTGACGATGCACGGTTATACTATCGCGAAGAATTATATGGTGCTCAAGCCAGAGTATTTAGAATTATTGAACAACCGACTCAAAAGATTCGGCAAGTTCTTGAGTCGTGGTGGAACGCTGGGACTCACCCCGTCATAACCAAAGATATGGGAGAAAGAACCAGGCGTCGGGGTAGAGTGATAGACGTTTATGATCTCACAGGGTCTAACTGCACCACACACACGGTAAAAGCCATGAAAGCCGCTGGTTCTGATATTTTTAATGCAAGTTATACATCGACTACCACCCAAATTCATATATCAACAGATGAAGATTTTACAGTGCCGGTTTCTTTACAGAATCACCTGGCTAGGTTGAGTGCTGATATTTCTTCTATGAAAGTTATCGAAGTAACCGATCTCTTCAGAGTAGAATATCCAAATATTGAAGGTTTTAAGCCCGGTGCTCAATCAATTTTACAAAAAGGAGAAGAAGCCGCTGCTGGTAGCGCATCTACTATAGGTTCGTCTACAGGAATTTCTGGCGATGCAGTTGGCGGTTCATTCGGAGGATCTTATGAAGTTAACTAATAATACAAAGTTCTTTATCCGCTGGTTTATGATTTTGCTAGTGATCGGGGTTTACCTGGGTAAAATACTATTAATCGCTCTGGATTTTGGTGTCACAATAAAATACAAAGGGTCATTTTATGAGAAGAGTGTTTCAGCGGAAGCATGCAAAGCTATAGCCGAGTTGTACGAAGGGTATTTTGACCAGTTACTTGTTGTTTCTTTCAGCTGGGCATTAATTGCTATGGTGCTTATTCTCATTATTTTTAAAAAGGTCAGATGATTCACTTCTTTTTTAAAGGAAGGTTGATAAAGATGGTGAGGTGTTACTTCGTGTTGGGCCGGGGGTAAATGATTAAGCTATTGTTGACAGGATCCTTTTTAAAGGTGAAGAAGTGATTTTTAAATGCTTGTTAATCCGCAAGCTTTATCTTCCTGAAGAACATGAAATACCCAAGTGTGAACCAGATAGAAAGTGATTCAAAAAGCAAGTTGTTGACGTTATAGATCCTATCGGTCAGGAACTCTGTCGCTGGGGCTGCCCTTATGCTAATTCGTATCATTAGGTCAGGGGATAATGGCTGAAAGTTATTTTAAGGTCACACAATGGAAACTCTGCTAACTTTCTGATTTTATTCTCTGACTATATTATGCCGAAGTTCGGCTCAGCCCTTCGCACTCACCCCCTAAACACCTCCCGCCGATGCCACTCCACAAACGCCTCTTTTGGGTAGTTCTCTGCCGCTTTCGGTAGCTGAATTTCCTCCCCGGCAAAATCCCAGAACAGTTTCTGCACCATCCCGTTGCCGTTTACGCCTTCCGACACCACCACGCACATGTCGCAGTCCAGGCCAATCGCGCCGCGGTCGAATGCGTTGTGGTGGATCGAGCACAGCGCCAGTCCGTTCGGCACCTCGCAGGGGCCGTTAAACTGTTTCCAGCGGATATGCGCCGCTTCAAGTGCAATCGGGGCGTTGTCGTGGCGCATGTCGAAGCCGCAGATGGCGCAGCGGTAGTTGTAAGCGCGCAGCACGTTGAGGCGAAACGCCGGGTCGCGCTGTTTGAGGGATAACACGATGTCGAAGCCCAGCTCATCGGCGAGGGTTTGCTGGATGCCGACCGGGAAATGCTTTTCAAGGATTTGCGTTGCCAGCACGTCGATAACGGCGCTGTTCTCGTCGATCAACGCGAAATGTTCTGCGTCGAAGCCGCCAGCAACCCTGTACTCAATCAGTTCGCGTCTGGGTGGCTCTTTGCTGCCGGTGGTAGCGCAGCGCTCGGCGTTCTCCAGTTCCCAGAACCCGTCGCCGCGCAAGCGCCAGAACGGCATCGTCGGTTCATGCTGGCGGC
The DNA here is from genome assembly GCF_000696575.1 of Siccibacter colletis. Taxonomy (GTDB): domain Bacteria; phylum Pseudomonadota; class Gammaproteobacteria; order Enterobacterales; family Enterobacteriaceae; genus Siccibacter; species Siccibacter colletis. Next base: position 31,871 of record NZ_JMSQ01000004.1, read on the forward strand.
GCGTCGGCCCATATCGTTCCAGAAGGCTCAATAGCGCATCGTGGATTTCGGTGCCGTAATCGAACAGTCTGCCGTGGCCCCGTTTATAGTGCGACAGCACGTAGAGCAGCAGCAAAGGCTTGTGCGGTGCGCGCTGGTCGCCCTTGCGCCAGATTTTCGGTTCAGACAGTTTTTTGCCAAGGGCGTCGAGCGTATCGGAAGTTGCCATGACGTCAGCATTCATCAGCTAAATAAATAAACTGCGATGATGCTCGCAAAGGCAGGCAGGATCAAGGCGTTAGCGTGCGGAGCGGGCAGGGACTGTGCGCTTCCTGGTACTCCTTCTTTCCATGTTTATATTTAATACTTCTGTCTCATTCCGCGAAATATATATTTGCTTCAGGCACTGAACTTCCTTTATATAACGGCTGTGTCTGTCAGGAATATAGAATTAAAACGAATTTTACCTTCAGGTAATTATTAACAATCAACTAGTGTAGCACGTAAATTTACGAGGCAGGGATGTTAAAGGCGACGGTAATATTTTCACAGGTGGTTGTCGGAATTTATCTGGCGGGGGACATAGCCAGGCAAAACCCTAAGTTCGACGCGTTTTTATCGCTGGTCGAAGATGGCTATCATAATCTGAATAACAGGATCAGAGAATCGCAGATACAGGAGGGCATGGGCTTGCTCAGAAAGCTAGCCGGAGTCTGCGCCTTTATCTTCTTCCTGCTGCTGATAACCGTGCCGCGTCTGAGCATGGACCCGGAGTGGTATAGCACAGTGTTTATTTACTGCTTTTTCGGCACTATTGCGGTCTGGGGCGGGCTGTCGTGGTATATGCAGCATACGAAAACGCTGGGCAATGCCGGCTGGGTGATTTTTCTGACTCTCGTCTCGCCGTTTGCGCTGGCGCTACTTGAAAAGCAAACGGGCATACCGGTTTTAGCGCCATTCCTGGGGCCGCTATTTTACCTGTTCGCAAAGCTGGGTTTTTCCATCGACCCGCTTCCTGGAACATGGGCGATGGCGTTTATTCTCTGTGGCTTTCTGATATTCGCGCTGGTTGTTCAGTATATTCTGACCTGGGCGATAGCAATTCCCGTGATGGCGCTCTCTGTCCTTACGGTCGTCGGTATCATTCAGTTCGCCAAGATAGTGAACGTTATCGCTCCAAAAAAAGCCTTTTCCGGGCTGATGATCGTCATCTTTATTTTATTGGGCGTAGTGCAGTACGTGTGGCTATAAAAATAACGGCGTGTTCTCCACGCCGTTACGCTAATTATTAATGCAGGCAGCAGTTCTTATATTTCTTCCCGCTGCCGCACGGGCACGGGTCGTTGCGGCCTGCTTTCGCTTCCACGGTGACGGGTTTCTGGCGCAGCGCGTCGGGTTCGTTCTCCAGCAGTTCCTGCCAGTAGCGCCAGAGCTGCAGCGCGGCCGGGCCGATGGCGGCCTGGCTCTCCGCATACGCTTCCGGCGTCATCTGCTCCAGCTGCGCCACGTTGTCTTCGCGGCCGTGCAGGGCGATGGCGTCCAGCGCCGGCTTCAGGCTTTCCGGCAGGGATGACCAGTCATCCAGCGCCACGCCGCGCATATAGCCGTAGCACCAGTCCTCGACCACCATGTACTCTTCGCCCTCTTCCTCGCGATAGCCGAACAGCGGCTCGAACTGCTCCGGTGCATCGTTCAGGCGGTCGGCGATGTCGTTCATGTGCTGGAAGGTGAGGTTCATGAAGCGCGTCATCTCGCGCTCGTTGGTCCAGCGCGGAATGTGCTTTTCGCCACCCCACAGCGCCATCAGCCACACGGCGGGTTCAATCTCGCGCGGGCCGGAGAGGATCGCCGTCAGCATGCCGTCCAGCTCAGAGACATCCAGCACGGATGCATCGTGGCCGTATTTCGCGAGCAGCTCATCGAGCCATTCGAGTTCTTTTTCGTTCAGGGGTCCCTGGTTCATACGATGGCCTCCTCAGGCATAGTGACCCTTATCCGGCATTCAGCCCGGTAAGCGGTATCGTAAGGTGGAGATGTGTTTGTCGGCGGCGTGGAGAGCGGCACGCAGGTTCTGGCGCAATCCGTTGCCGGGTGGATGCGCCAAGTTTATCATAGCGGGATGGAGGATGATTCCCTTTATCGGCACGATTAACGTATCACGGAAATTTACACTATTATCAGGCACTATAATCTGTCGCAGATTTATATTATTTTGCTCAGGCTATTAATATTAGTCGTGCCGTTGGGTCTGATAATTTTACGCGACGGTAACCGCAAGGCGTTAATTAATATTTTTACGCTGATCCTTAACGCCATAATCTGATTGTAATTCAGTGATATTGCGGTTATGAAATACGCCGCCCTATGATGGTGCTCTCCACTCTGGCAGGCGCAACGCGGGATAATATTTCCCGTGAACAATAACGCCTGCGTAAAACCGGGGCGTTATCATGAGGCTATTACGCGGCGACTATGCTTTGCGGCATATCGATGATATTTATCTGGACGATATGGCTTATATTCTGGACCCGAATGTCGCGGCCCGGGAGTTCTCCCGCTATATCAAGGATCAGCGCCAGCGGGAAGCCTGGCCCCATGCCTCCTTTAATATGCCGATGCTGCGCTGGCCCGGTATCAACGGTGGCTCATCCTGGGAATTTCTTAATTCCATCAGGAATGGTCGGCAGGTGCTGGTCAGAAACGCGTTCTCAGGGCAGGAGTTGCAGGGCGTGTTTGCGGGTAAGGATAAGCTCAAAGCGGATTTGCCACTGGCGCTGCGCCATCGCCTCGGCAGCGTCATTGCCAGTCAGCTTAAAAGACCGCTGATGTCAGTCCGTCCCGTGGCAGATGCGCCCGTGGCTACTTATAACGATAACCTGTGCCGCCCGGCGGATAATCCGCTCGCTAACGGCGTATTCGTCTGGACGGAAGTGATGGGGGCGGGGCATGTCTTTGTCTCGGTTCATCAGAATAACGTAGCGCACGTATATACCTATGGGCGCTACGGGCAGACCGCCTGCATGGGGTTAACCGGAGACGGGGTGCTGAATTATCTGGTGGGGGAAAGCGCGCGCGATAATTACCGGGATGAGCTTTATCGTAAACAGGCCAGAGTATTTTTAATCGCCGATGCGGATATCGTAAAAACCCGGCTTTTTTTCGAGACGGCATGGGCGGCAGGTAAAAAGGTAGGGCCGCTTCCCGAGGATAAAAACGTTACCCAGGAAAGGGGGCGCATTATTGATGGGTATGACGTTACCGGCAGTAACTGCGCAACCCACTCCCAGCAGGGTATAAGCGCGGCGGGCTCAATGGTATTTACTACCGAGGTTATGCTGCGCGAGATTGATCCCGTAGGCCTGGCCGAACAGGATTTTACTATTCCCACCTCTGTTCAGCGCTGGCTGCTGCGTAAAGCCCGGAGCGTTAAGTTTATGAACGTGGTTGACGTAACGGATGACTTTAAAAGGGTATATCCGAACATTGAAAGCCTGACGGTGAATAAATATAAACCTCGCGCTATCGTCGAAAAAGCGATGTCGGAAAGCCTCTCTGCCATCGGTGCGCCGGTGGGGTATTCAGGTAAAACCGTGGATGGCGTTCTCGGAGGTATCTGTGACGCTGAATAGCTCATACCGCCGCTGGGGATGTGCTATTGGTATCAATACCCTCTATTATGCTGCGCTGGTCATTGCGTGGCAGGAATACAGCGCAGCCGAAAACGAAATAAAGCGTTCGCTCAGCGCAGGCCTGGTGAATATTGAAGCGGGAACGGGAGCGCTTGATACGCTTTTTTATGTTCACGACAACGTATTTATGGTGAGTTTCTTTGGCTACATCACTGCGTTTTCACTGATTGCCGTTATCTATAAGCTGTTCCCGACGTCAAAACAAAAACGAGAATGCCCGGAAAGCCAGTGCGTTATTTTTGCGCGGCGTTTTCTTATCGTGCTCATTGCCACGGCATATTTACTCTGTGTTCTGTTTTTAGAGATGGGATTCGCTCTGACTGCCGATGTGGATAAAGGTGTGGCTTTTACGAGTGAGATCGATCGTGTGGTTATTATGAGAGCCTTCAATGGTATGGCAGAAATAATGGTTGTAATGATTCAGGTCGCCGCATATGGTTATCTTGTTTCCTTTCTCTTATTTGTGCTGCTGATAAAAAAGTTGCGCGCCGCGGATAGATAATCTGGAGGTACGTATTGCGAAATAAATCCACTCTGCGCTGGCGCTACGCGCTTGGCATTTCAGCTGTATATTACGCAGCGCTTGCCGTTGCCTGGGCAGGATATACCCGTGTTCACCAGCATTACGTGGAGCATATCTCCACGCCACTAGGCGGTATCGAAAGTTGTGCGAGTGCCATTGACGAATTGGGGATCTGGTATACGTACTTCCTGATGCTGGGTATATTCGGCTACCCGCTGGCTTTAATACTGACGGGCATCGTCTATAAATTGATTCGCTAGCCCTCCAGGTTAAAAAAATAAGGAAGCGATCTACCCGTGCGCATATTATTAAGTGGCATCATTATCCTGCTTTATTATCTCAGCATTGGTATTGCTGTGCTTTCTTCTGGCACTACGGATAAATACCTTGACTGGTGGTATGACATCGACGGCGCTATTACACCATCCTGCCTGCGCGCAATCGAAGAGATCGCGTATGTTGACGGTACGACTTTTCTCTTTATCAGCGTCGGTTATCTAATTTCTTTTTTGCTTTTCGTTCTGGCGTTCAAATTTACCGCTTAGTGTGTTGATGAAAACGTTCGTTTGTATTCATTAAATCAATAATAAATAAGCGGTTGCGATAAATAAAAAGCGGCGTAGTATTTTTGGCTCCAGTTCTCATTTCACAAGGTCGTGAGCGATGGCAGAAATAACACTCCCCTGTACGTTATTTGAAACGCAGAGATGGATGGTAATGGGGTTACGCCGTTGAAGCTTAAACTTAAGGTCGCAATAGCGTTTATGATTATTACGCTATCAACACTATTCGTATATCGGCTTGTTCTGCTAATGAAACCTGTGAATGTTGTTTACGTCAGGAGTCAGCAGAGCACAAGCGATATCGTGGTTGATAATTTCCCGTTTACTGAATCCGGACGCCTGGCCTGGTGGAAGGAAAATAAAAAGATGTTAGAAGAGAAATTCGCCATTCCTGCTATAGAAAAAACGGGCGGAGCATGGTCAATCACATTCTGGAATTATGGTGAAGGCTTCAAACAATATACGGATGACGGTGGTTATTTTTTGAATCCTTTTTATAAAGAGCTTTACTGCTTTGATGACATAGCAGATGCCAAAAAATGTATTGATAAAGATGTTGCTATGATAGTTTCACGAACGTCAACGGGAAAGATTTTATTTACATTAGAATCGGGATATTACTGCCTCAATAGTCAAAGCGAAATTATTAAGGCTCAGGGGTATTCATGTCCCGCAGGTTGAAATTATCGATAGTGTATATGGGCCTGGCAAGTTTACTCGTCACTGCACACCGTTAATTGTATGATTTTATATGGCTTGTATCTGTGCTGCGTTAACATAAATGGAGTTCTTATGCGTGGTTCATTTAAATTCGCCGCTATTTTTGTGTCATTATTGGTTGTGATTTTAGCGCTCTGTTTTTATTTCAGAAAAACAACCATCATAGACATATTCACTCACCAGGATATCAGCGATTTTGTCGTGTCCGGTTTTCCGCTAACATCGCAAGGTAAAATAAACTGGTGGTCCGGGCATCAACAAGAATTAAAAGTACGCTATAAAGCCCCCCATGTGGATCAAACTTATGGAACATGGACGATACGTTTCTGGGATATCGGAAGTGGCTATCAGGCTTTACAAGCGCGTAACGATAATTTGTTCGATTTCTCTGAGAATGAGCAATTCTGCTTTTCAGAGATTAAATACGAAAACCGCTGCGTGAACAAACCTGTCTTATTAGAGGTAAGTCGCTCAATGGACGGTATCGTCACGCTCACTGCTGGGGATAATTATTATCGCCAGCAGGCTAATGGCGAAATTATCGCATCCAGCGCTCCGTAGCTTCTGAAGACTCAGGTATGGCTTACAGGTCGTCAGGATCATCTCTCTGGAAATGCTGTCATGCCCGCCGCCATCCCGTGAAAAACACGGCGCGACGGCGGGTCTGACCCATCACATACCCGCTCCCAGCCACCCCGGCAGCTGCGACAGCAGATAGAGCACCAGTCCGATGGTACCGCCGACCAGCGTCCCGTTGATGCGGATAAACTGCAGATCCTTGCCGATATTAAGCTCGATCTGCTGCGACATCTCTTTGGCATCCCAGCTTTTTACCGTATCGCTGATGTGGCGCGTCAGGAACGCCGCGAATTCCGGCGCGACGTTGCGTGCAGCCTGCTCCAGATGTTCATTGAACGACGCACGCAGCGCGGCGTCGGCCACCAGGGTTTCGCCAAACCACTGGCCGGCTTCGGCGATGCGCAGCCGGATGCGGGAATCCTCCGACTGCATATCGGCCTTCAGCCAGCGGCGCAGGTCGCCCCACAGCTCGCTGAGATAGCGGTTAAACGCCTCGTCATCTTTCAGGTACGACTTAATGTCATCGGCTTTCTGCGCCATCTCCGGGTCGGTTTTCAGGCGTTCGATAAACGTCAGCGTGGCGCTGTCAAACGCCTGCCGCAACTGGTGACGCTGGTCGTGAGTAATATCTTCCAGCAGGGAATTCACCGCGTTCGACACCATCTCCGCGCTGTGTTCGCCCAGCCATTCGGTTGGCAGCACCATCGACTTGCGCGGATGTTCGGTATGCAGCCAGTGAACAATCTGACGGGCGATGAAATCCCGGGTGCTTTCGCGTTGCAGCAGGCCGGTCAGCTTCGCGATTAGCGCGTCCAGTAACGCCTGATGACGGTTGTTTTTGGTCATACTTTCCAGCATCAGCGCGCTGGTGCCGGTAAGGTCCACTTTGTCGATTGCCTTATGGACGGCGCGTTTGAGCAGCAGCTGAATGCGGCTGTCGTCGGTAAGGTCGAGAAAGCCGCCGATGACCTGCAGCAGGTGCTGCCCCACGCGCTGAGCGTTCTCCGATTTACTGAACCAGACGCCGATCATCTGCGCCGGCTCGTGGCGACGAATAAGCGCAATCAGCGACGGGGTATCGAGAAACTTCTCCTGCACGAAGCGCCCGAGGTTATCGCCGATACGATCTTTGTTGCGCGGAATAATCGCGGTATGACGGGCGATAAGCGGGATCGGCACCCGGCGAAACAGCGCCACGACCGCAAACCAGTCGGCCAGCGCTCCGACCATCGCCGCTTCGGCAATCGCCTTTACGCCGCCCACCCAGACGTTCGGCGGCAGAAACAGGGTGGTGACAAAGGTCGCCGCGGCCAACAGCAGGAGCGACAGCGCAATACGCTTCGCGCGTTTGAGTTCGTTTATTTTTTCCATGAGGTAAGGATATAACCCATACCGGGAAGGCGGTAGGGTAAAAGTCCTGCTGTGAAAAATACGCGGCCGAAAAGCCCTGACAGCAGGCTTTTCGCCGCGTAAGACGCTAATCAATTTTTATAAAAGGGCAGGCGGTCTGTACCAGCTGGATCTGTTCATTTGAGATATCGAAGCGTCGGAACCCGGAGAACTGCGTCTGGGAAATGGGGTTACCGGTATCGATTTCATAGCCGAATTTGACGCCCTGCTTATACAGCGTTTTCTTGTCGGGATTAATGATGTAGACACAAAACCAGGTGTGCAGGATCCCTCTGTTCGCATGACTGAGTTCAGTCGGAATATCATTGATCGTGCCGTGCTCTGAACCCGAAAAATAAAGCGATGAGAGCGATCCTGGTGCGGCGTGATTATCGATATTCCATCTGCCGGGATAATTAGTACCCACCTGCGTGGCGGGGTAGATTAACTGGCACATCGGCAAGCCCAAATCATTGCTCAGGCGATAAGTCATCCCAAACTGAATATCATGTGACTCGTTATCGTGGCGGGTGCGTAGCGAATAATCGATGGTGAAACGGTCAACGGTAATGGTTGGCATAAGCGATCCTCTTGTTAAATAACCTCAGCATTAATGACGAAGCCGAATACGGCCGGGCTTCGTCAGTCAATGAAGAATAAGGTTCAGGTGCCCGTTAACCAGGGGGATCGCTTCCCCTGAATGAACGCAGGGTGATGCTTTACCCTGCGCAAAAGCGCACTACCTTTCCCGTCATCAGCCCAGGTCTTTTCACCTGAAGGTGCCGCCTTTTCGCATTCCTTGCGCTTTACGCCCCTCGTTTCTTGATGCTTACCCTGATAAGTATTAGTTTAGCCGCCCTGATCAAGGGGGACGTATGACCGAAGACGAATTGTTTGCCCGCCGCCCGCTGGGGATGCGCATGGCGATGGTAGTGCGGCAGTGGCGCGCGGTGATTGACCACGCCATTACCGATACCGGCCTGACGCAGTCGAGCTGGACGGTGCTGATGCAGCTTCATCAGCTGGGAGACAACGTGTCGGTCAGCGAGCTGGCGGAGGTGCAGGGCATTGAGCTGCCGCCGCTGATGCGCACCCTGAACTGCCTTGAAGCGCACGGTTACCTGGTGCGCAGCGTGTCGCCCTATGACAAGCGCATTCGCCTGCTGGCGCTCACGCCGGACGGACAAGCCGTGCTTGAGACGCTGAATCAGGTGATCCAGACCTGGCAACAGCGCCTGACAGAAAATATTCCTGCCGAACAACTGGACGTGTTCAGCGCCACCCTGAACCAACTCGCCTGCAATTTGCGGAGCTTCCGCGCAGAAGATAATAAGACTGAATAAAAAAATGATGACCCCTGAACAAAAGTTTGCCCGCTGGGTAAGGGTGAGCATTGGCAGTTTTCTGCTGATGTTCGTCTACTTTATCGTTGCGGATATCTGGATCCCGCTGACCCCGGACGCCACGGTGCTGCGCGTGGTAACGCCGGTGTCCGCCCGCGTCTCCGGCTACGTGGCGCGCGTGCACGTGCACAACAACAGCCAGGTGAAGCAGGGCGACCTCCTGTTTGAGCTGGACGACACGCCGTTCGTCAATAAAGTCGAGGCGGCGCGCATTGCGTTGCATCAGGCACAGCTTTCCAACGACCAGCTGGATGCCCAGCTTGCGGCCGCGCGCGCTAATCTGAAAACGGCGCAGCTTACCGCCCGTAACGATAAGGTGACCTTCGACCGCTACCAGCGGCTGAGCGCCATGCAGAACGTGTCGCAGCAGGATCTGGACAAGGTGCGCACCACCTGGCAGACCAGCGAGCAGGCCGTGCACAACATTGAGGCCAGCATCAGCGAACTGACGATTGCCCGCGGTGAACGCGACGACAGCCGCAACGTGACGCTGCAAAAGTACCGTAACGCGCTGGAAGAGGCGCAGCTCAATCTCGGCTGGACCAAAATCCGCGCCGAAGCCGATGGCACGGTGAGTAATGTCCAGCTCAGTCCCGGCTGGTATGCGTCGGCAGGCTCCGCCGCGCTGGCGCTGGTAAATGACAAAACCGATATCGTGGCCGATTTTCGTGAGAAAAGCCTGCGCCATACCGTAGCCGGAACCGACGCCGCGGTGGTGTTCGATGCCCTGCCGGGGCAGGTGTTCCACGCTCACGTAACCAGCAGCGATGCCGGTATCCTCGCCGGGCAGGAAGCGGTGGATGGTCAGCTCTCCCAGCCGGAAGAGTCCAACCGCTGGGTACGCGACGCTCAGCGGATGCGCATTCACGTGGCGCTCGACCAGCCGCTGCCGAAAACCCTGCCGACCGGGGCGCGGGCCACGGTGCAGCTCTATAACAGCGAAGGGCCGTTCGCGAGCTTCTTCTCCGGGCTGCAAATTCACCTGGTCAGCCTGCTGCACTATGTTTATTAAGCGCGCCTCAGACCGCACCATCACCACGCTGGCACAGGTGTTTACGCCGCACGACAACGTGGTGTTCACCGCCAACGACTTCCGCCAGACGCTGCGCATCGTGTTTGGCGGCATGATTGCGCTCAGCATCTCCAGCTTCTACAACACCCAGTACGGGGTGTTTTACGTGGTCTATCCGCTGATGCTGCTGTCCCTGGTGCCGGTGTTTAACCGCCATGTGGCGAAGCAGTTCATCTTCAGCGCGGCGATCAACTGCGTGGAGATGGTGTTTATCATCGGCTTCCTTTCGCAGTGGCCGGTGATCATGACGCTGGTGGTGTTCGCCCTTTACGTAATGCGCTTTCGCTTTATGAGCCAGGGGCCGCTGTTCCTGTTCGGCTCGATGGGCGTGGTGTGCCAGACCACCATGCTCAACTTTATGAGCTATCCGGCCAACGACTGGCACGTGCTGCTGTTTTCCAATATCGAAGGCAGCATCATGGCGGTGTGCCTCAGCGCGCTGATGAACTACCTGCTGCCCGACGTTGAGCCGCGGGTGCGCCCGCCGGTGATTGAGAAAGACGCCGCCCGGGTGCGTCACGAGTCGCTGCTCTCCGGCAGCGTGGCGACGATGGTGTTTGTGGTGTTCCAGGTGTGCAACCTCAGCGATTCGCTGTCGGCGCTGATGGCCGCGGTGCTGACGCTGTTCCCGATGCACTACCGCGGCGCGGTGCTCAGTTCGCTGTGGCGCGTGGTGGGCGTGACGCTCGGCTGCCTGTACATTCTGGTGGTGCAGCTGCTGCTCTATAACCACAGCAGCCATATGCTGTTGATGATGCCGCTGATTGGTCTGGGGCTGGGGTTTGGCGCGCGTCTGCACGTGATGGAGAAGGTCGGGGCGGGAGTCGGGTTTGCCAGCGTGACCACCATCGGTATTATGTTCGGCCAGAACCTGCACCCGGAGCAGGACCTGGTGTTCAGCGATCTCTACCGCATCGTCTCGGTCTCCACCTCGCTGCTGCTGACGTTGACCATGGTGTTTCTGGTGCATCTGATCCTGAATCGCTTTGCGGCGACACGCTATATCGTCAACGGGTAATCCTCTCTGCCGGTTCGCCGACCGGCGGAGAATATATTCTTCCTGTACCAGGTATTAATGATTAATTTCCCTGCGCGATAACTCGCGGCGGTAATTATCAACTGCGAAGCATTAATGTTCTGTTATTTAATTTATTCAAACTTGTATATAAACAATAACGCTAAGGTTATGGCTAAAAGTAAGGCGCGACGTAATAACTGTCTTTTTTATCAGCAATTTTCCCCGCCGCGTAGGGTGCGAGGATAGCTCGCAGGCCGCGCCGGCACTGGCGTGGCAGCAATAACCCCGCGATAGCGCGAACACTTTTTCAGCGCTCACTTTCCCCGCAGAAAATAACCCTTCCCATATAAAGTTTTCTTATGGCAGGCCGACAACCTTGGTATCTGTCGTATAGAGAATGAGAAACTATGTTAAATCGTATAAAAATTGTCACCAGCTTACTTATTGTGCTGGCCGTATTTGGCATTTTACAAATGGCGTCCGGAGGCTTGTTCTTCAACGCTATTAAGAATGACAAAGAAAACTTCACCGTTTTACAAACCATCCGTGAGCAGCAGTCCACGCTCAACGGCAGCTGGGTTGGCCTGTTGCAAACCCGTAACACCCTGAACCGCGCCGGGATCCGCTACATGATGGATCAGACCGGTATTGGCAGCGGGGCCACCGTTCAGGATCTGATGCAGACTGCCAGCGGCATGCTGAAACAGGCTGAAACCCAGTGGGCGGCCTATGAAGCCCTGCCGCGCGACCCGCGTCAGAGTGAAGAAGCGGCGCGCGAAATCAAGCGCAACTACGACATCTACCACGGCGCGCTGGCCGAGCTGATCCAGCTGCTGGGCGCGGGCAAAATCAACGAGTTCTTCGACCAGCCGACCCAGAGCTACCAGGACGGTTTTGAGAAAGCCTACACCAGCTACCTCTCTCAGAACGACAGCCTGTATCAGGTGGCGGTAGACGGCAGCAACAGCTCCTACAACCTCGCCATCTGGATCCTGATCGGCGTGCTGGCGGTGGTGTTGGCGGTGATCGTGGCGGTATGGTTCGGTATTCAGAGCGCGCTGATCTCCCCGCTTAATCGTCTGCTCGACAGCATTCGCCACATCGCCAGCGGCGACCTGGTGCGTGGTATCGACGTGCACGGCACCAACGAGATGGGCAAACTGGCCGACGGCCTGCGCCACATGCAGGGCGAGCTGGTCAGCACTGTCAGCGACGTACGCAGCGGCGCCGATGCTATCTACAGCGGCGCGAGCGAAATCTCTGCCGGTAACAACGATCTCTCCTCCCGCACCGAGCAGCAGGCGGCCTCGCTGGAAGAGACCGCAGCCAGCATGGAAGAGCTGACCGCGACCGTGAAGCAGAACGCCGAAAACGCCCGTCAGGCGAGCCAGCTGGCGCTGAGCGCTTCTGAGACCGCGCAGAAAGGCGGTAAAGTGGTGGATAACGTGGTGCAGACCATGCGCGACATCGCCGGCAGTTCGCAGAAAATCGCCGACATCACCAGCGTAATCGACGGCATTGCCTTCCAGACCAACATCCTGGCGCTGAACGCTGCGGTAGAAGCCGCTCGTGCCGGTGAACAGGGCCGTGGTTTTGCGGTGGTGGCAGGTGAAGTTCGTAACCTGGCCCAGCGCAGCGCCCAGGCAGCCAAAGAGATCAAAGGCCTGATCGACGACTCCGTCAGCAAGGTGGACGTAGGGTCGACCCTGGTAGAAAGCGCCGGTGAAACCATGGGCGAAATCGTTAATGCGGTCACCCGCGTGACCGACATCATGGGCGAAATCGCCTCGGCGTCCGATGAGCAGAGCCGCGGTATCGACCAGGTGGGTCTGGCAGTGTCCGAAATGGACCGCGTCACCCAGCAGAACGCCTCGCTGGTGGAAGAGTCCGCAGCAGCGGCAGCGGCGCTGGAAGAGCAGGCGAGCCGCCTGACCCAGTCCGTGGCGGTATTCCGCATTAAGCAGGATGCCCGTCAGGATGTGCGCACCTTCAGCGCACCGAAAGCTCCTTCGGCACCGGCCACCCGTAAACCGGTGGTTGCCGACAGCGGTGAGAACTGGGAAACCTTCTGAGGTTTGCCTCGATGACCAAAGGGTGGCGCGAGCCGCCCTTTTTTTATGCGTGGGTGTGTGGCAGGTAGGTGCTGAGAAGGCCAGTTATCGTAGGGCGGGTAAGCTCGCGCACCCGCCGCTGCGGCTTTCCGAAGGTGGGTGCGCTACGCTTACCCACCCTACATGCTGGGTGCTGACCGGCGTGCGTTTAGATATCGTAGGGCGGGTAAGCCTGCGCACCCGCCATCATGACTACCCCTGTGCCCAGACGCGCGGGCCGTTGATCTCCTGGTTGCCGGTCTTCGCCGTCAGGGCGGCGCTGACGGCCTGGCCTGCGCCCTCCTGAACTCCCTCCTTCACGCCCTGTTTCAGCCCTTCGCGCACGCCAGCGGTGATCGCCGCACGTCCTGCCGTAGCGGCCACGCCGGCTGCGCCAACGCCGGGGATAAGGATGCTGAGGCCGGTTGCCACATAGCCGAGAATATCCAGCAGCTTAAAGATGCCGCCGCCTTTCTCTTTTTTCTGGTCCGGCTGGGTTTCCTGTCCTGCTGCCATATCCTCCTGAGCGCTCATCTCAAGCGGCGTGGTCGGGGCATTTGCCAGCTGCGGTGGCGGGGCGACCTGGCCTGAGCCTTTGCGGATAAAGGCATCGAGATCGCCCTTGCCGATATTGCGATCGTTGGCCTTGTTAAAGAAGTTGCCGCCCGCGCCGTGCTTGCCGTTGTCCAGCATCGAGAACAGCATTGAGTTCGGCTGGCTGAGCAGGTTGGCGGCATCGCGTACCTCCTGGCTGTTCTTCGGATCGTTGGCGATATCCGCGAGCTTGCCGGGCTTGATACCGCCGCCCTTGAAGAAGATGTCCTTGTTATTCTGAATGGTTTCCAGCGCCTTATTCTCCTGCGGCGACAGCTGCACGTTCTGTGCCGCCAGGTCACACAGGCGGTCGCGGGACACGGAGGCACTGGGATCGTTTTTCCCGGTGAATTTTTGCCATTCACCGGGGTTATTCGTGAAATACTTTGCCGCGGCGGCGACCTGCGGCGGGCACTTGCCCATATCCTGGGAGCCATCGGCAATCTTCTGCAGGGTTTCCAGATTGACCTTTTTCGGCAGGCTTTCCGAGTAGAGATAGAGCTCGCGCATGGCGTCATTGCCCGACATTTCCCGGGCCGGAGAGCCGGGTCTGGCATCCGACGGCACGTAGTCATGGGTATAGGTTTCGGCTTTCGCATCGGCGTACTGCCGCATCGCCGGAAGTTCCTGCCAGGCGCGAATGTCTTTGGAACTGATCTTGCCGTCGGTTTTGCCGTTTTTCGCCGGGTCGATGGCAGCGAACATCTCCGGATTTTTCACCAGCGCATCCAGGGCTTTTCGGGCGTCGCTGGGCGTGGCAGGGTCATCGCGTAGCTTCTCAATACCTTCCCGATCCAGCGGCTTCTTCAGCAGGTTTTCGTTGCGGCCGAGCGTAGAAACCACCTCTTCAAACGGCATCTCGCCTGGCGCGGCCTGCGGCGTAGTGGCCTGGGGCTGCGGCTGGGCTGATTCAGACGGGCCGTTCAGGCCACTCAGCAGGCTGGTAATCAGGCCGGCAAACAGCTGATCGAGCGGCGGTGTGTTGTTGCCCGGCATGGTCGGGGTCTGCATCTTCCCCGGTGCCAGCGGCATCATGGCTGACAGCGGGTTGCTCCCCGTGCTTTTGGCATCGGGCAGGCGTGCGGCCGGATCCCCTTTGCCGGGCAGACCGGCATCGCGGGGGGCGGTAAAGGTGGATGGTGAAAAACCAGAAAGGCGCATCGGTGACCCTCCTCGTGGATGAAGATCCTTGTGTGGACGAGGAGGGGAAAAAGTTCCATCGCCCCTCTCCCGCTAAGAGAGGGAAGGGCGTTATCCGTTGCGGGCCACTACTTTGATATCCACCATGCCGATACCCAGCTGGCGCGGGGCGTGCCCGAGAATGTTGCCCTCGTTTGTCATCTGCGGGTCCGGCGGCGTGATGGTCAGAGTGTTGCTGCGCGTCGGATTATCGAAGTGCAGGATGGTGGTCGTGACCTCATCCGAGAGCGTCAGCGTCTGCTCGCTTTTACCGACCCGCACCGGGACAGGTTTACCGGCATTCGGGCCATAGGCTTTGGCGGTGATCACCAGATCGAACTTCTCCGGCAGCGGCGTGCGGTATTCAATTTTCACTTCGTCGCCAAGCTGGGCGTTGGACCAGCGGCCCCAGGATTCCGGACGCGAAATGCCGCTGAACTGCTTCACCTCTTCCGGCGCGCCGGCCACGTTGAACACGAAGCTGTCGGCTTTGTAGCGTATGTCGTTATCCACGACTTTCAGGGCATCGACGTTGTGCTGATAGCGAGCGGTATCGATAACGCTCTGGGTAAACGCGGCGTTGCCACGCCAGCGGGCGCTATCCACGCGCTGCACCTGCTGCTTACCGCCAAGCTGACCCTGGGCGACGCACCAGTCGGTAGAGAGTGACAGCTCGGGCTGCCACAGGCGCGCCATTTTGTAGCAGGCGTCGATCCAGATAAAGCGGTCGCGCGGGGCGAAATCCGCCAGCTGGAAACGCAGCGGTGCGGAGTATTCGCTCTCCGGCAGCGGCTCGACGCGGGTTTCAGATACCCGCAGCAGCAGCGGCAGGCGGAAACGGGTGTCGGAGAAGGCGATCATTTTCTTGTCGGTATCAACGGTGAACGCGTCGATATGGGTCGGGAATTTCCACAGGCGGATAATGTCCGGTTTCCAGGCCAGCACCTTCTCTTTCATGTTGAGAAACACCTCAGAGAGCGACTGCCCGGAGAGGCTGCTGCGCCCGAGGCCGATGAAGTTATCACCGCCGAGCATATCCAGCACCGTCGCGCCGTTGTCCATAGTGTTGCGCTTCACCGCCACCAGATCATGCTGCGGCTGGTCACCGCGCAGCACGAAGAACAGGTTGTTGCGATCCTGCTTCGTCAGGTATTTCCACGCGGTGTTGTTCATCGCCAGATGATCCGAAGAGACCACGATCACCGTGTCTTTAAACCACGGCGAGGCTTTGATTTTCTCGATCAGCGCCGCGATGTGCTCCTGGCTACAGGTCACCGCGCTGAATGACTGGTTCGGCTTATCGTCGATGCTGTAGCTTTTGCGTTTACAGGTGCGGGAGATAAAACCGTCCGGGTGGTGGGTGTCTACCGTCAGGGTAAACAGCGAGAAGCGTTTCCCTTCTGAAGAGAGCTTCTGGTAGGTTTTCCACACTTCGTCCAGCACCGTGTCATCGTAGAAACCCCAGTCGTTGCGGTAAGCCGGGTCGGCGACCACGCTTTTCAGCTCCTCGGCACCGTACAGGTGGTCGAAGCCGTGAGATTTCAGGAACACGTCTTTCCCGGCGAAGCGCAGGTTCGCTCCCTGCATAAAGTAGTTTTCGTAGCCGGAGTTCTTGAGGATATCGCCCAGGCAGACGTTCTGCGGGAAGAAGCTGGATACCGAGGCCGAGGCGTTGCCTTCGAACGGGGCGAACAGCGGAATGCCGCACTGGGAGGCCACCATGCCGGCGATGGTGTAATCGGTGCCGGGCAGCTGGGCGGTATGGCTGAAATCGATGCCGCTGTTTTTCAGCGCCCCCAGTTCCGGGGCCAGCTGCGGGAAGGCGGCATCGTCAAAATACGTACGCTCCAGGCTTTCGGCGTAGATGTAGACCAGGTTGAGCTTCGGGTTCTCAATGGTTGCGCGCGGCTCTTTATACCAGGCGCTGAAATCGGGATCGCCGTCCCGGGTCTGGGATTTCACCAGGTCGGTAATCTGCTGAAACGCCGGGCTGGCATCCACAGAGGCCAGCGCCAGTACCAGGGCCAGCACGCTGTAGCCATAGTGGCCGGGGTGATGCCGACGGCGGCGCAGTATCCACGCCAGAGCGCCAAACACGGCGACCAGCGCCACGGCAATGCCGGCACCGGGAAGCAGGTATTTACTGATGCCAGCGCCGGTCAGGCTGCTGGTCAGGGTATAGAGCACGGCATCGGTGATGCCTTCACCGGTGAAATAGTTACTGGCGTAGAGGGTGATATTTAAAATGACGCACAGGCCCAGCACCAGCAGCGTGGCGATGAACCAGAAAGTATTACGGCCTGCTTTAAAGGCATATATCGCCACCGAAGCGATAAACAGCGTAAACGAAAGCAACTCTGACAACGCCTGATCCTCTCAGTAAACAGGCTGCGCCTGCCGGGATGCGTTTTATGTGCGCGTACTGTAATGGCACTGCCACAACCCTGCAATTCTAGTGTCATCAAAGTGTGTTTTCGTTCAGAATTAGTTTATTAATGTGATTATTTGACCCTGGTCGCATCATCTCTGCCTTAATTCAGCGCTGTAAACCTTACAAAAACGCTTACTTCAATCCGCTCATGGTGGTTAATACTGCTTTTTTACAGCGCGCAATGTAAAGATTGCTGAATTTAAACAAAAATATTTTTACCTTTCATGATTTAACTTATGTATCTGAACGCGATAATATATCCTGGTAACTCGCTTACACAGCGCGGGATTACCGAACTATCGATGCGTTAACCCCCCACCATCCATTAAAAGAAAAGATCATGATCGTATATGTATTTGGTTTTATCGTGCTCTTTGCGTTCGCTATTTTTTGTTTCGTTATGCACAGAAAAGAGAGCAATAAGCGACGTCTGCACAGTAATCGCCAGCGTTATCGTCTGGGTAAAAAATCTGCCTGAATGGGATGAAGGGTAGAGGTAGCAGAAGCGTGGCGGCCTCAGGGCCGCCATTTTACTAAGAGATGAAGCTAAGGCTCTGATTCAGAATGACATCGCAGGCTTTGAGCTTAATTTTTTTGCCGATGCCCGAGTTGCTCAGGGTATTCAGATTAATTTGTTGGCCGTTGCGGGTGTTCAGCAATCCGGTTAACCCTTCCAGATAACCCGGTTTTTCACTCTGCTCCTGCGGAGTGCTCAGGCCAAGCTTGTCCAGCAGCTGATTTCTGACGTTCTCCGGGTCGGTCGCGATCAGCAGCTTCTGCTTCACGCAGTACTCAAACACGCCTGCCACGTTAGGCATCGAGCCTGCGGCCAGCGCCTGGGTGCCGCCCGTCAGCAGGCTGGTCAGCGATCCGGCGTCCTGCTGGGTTCCATTACCCTGACTCAGCTGCGTTGCCGCTGCGGAGAGTTGATCCTGCCAGCTGGCAGCCTGCGCGCCCGGAGCGATAATCGCAGCGGCCAGCGCCACAGCGGTAAGGTGTCGTGCTATCGCCGTCATGGTGATCCTCAGTAAATTTTGTCGCGGTAGCTGTCCCAGTCGAAGATCAGATTCAGGCTCTTGCCGAGCTTCATTCGATCCATCACCCGTTCCCCCAGCTGACGATACATCCCGGCTTCGTCGAGGTTGGTCAGCATTCCGGTCGGACGGCGGGATGAGGTGCGACGATCAACGATCTGGTTGATCACCACTTTTTCGTAGCGCGATTCGTTCTGCACGCCGATCTCGTCGATCACCAGCAGATCGACGCGGCTGAGATCGTCCAGCAGGCGCTCTTCGGTCTTTACCGTATCGCTGTTATTAAAGGTTTCACGCATCGCCGACATGATGTCCGCTACCGAAATAATCAGCACCGTTTTGTTGCGGCGCAGCAGTTCATTGCAGATGGCGGCGGCAAGATGGTTTTTGCCGGTGCCCGGCTTACCGGAAAAAATAAAACCGGCCATCGTCTTACCAAAGTCCACGGCGTAGAGGCGCGCTTTCTCACGCACGATTTTCTGCTGCGTGGTGGTGGCGACATAGTTTTCGAACGAGCAGTCGCGATGCAGCTCGCGGATGCCGGAGCGGCCAAACTGGCGCTCCATTTTTCTGGCTATGTTTTCCCGCTCAAGCGACAGGGCATGTTTGCGACCCTCTTCCTGCTGCCAGGCCATCCACTCTTCGCTCGATTTAAACGCCGGCTCTATGCCTTCCGGCACCAGGCGTTTAAGACGGGACATGATATCTGCGGGCTGTTTCATCGCTACCCCCTGAAACCTTTAAATACTTTGTAATCCGGCTGGCCGAGCGCGTTGATGTCGTGGGTCTGTGCGCCCGGTTTTGCGCGCCCGATCTGCAGGCTGCGCGCCAGTTTCTGCTGCCACTGCACGTGGTGGAACACTTTGCCTTCCGCCTGCCAGTAAGTCACGAAGGAGGACAGCTCCTCCGGCGTTACCGGCGCGCTGAGGGTGATACCCCACAGCGCTGCCATGCGCTGGAACTCCGGATCGGGCTGCCAGCCCTGGTACATGGCGAATTTACCCATCGGTGCCGGGATCGGGGCCGCCGGAGCCGCATCGTCAAAGAAAGGCGCTTCCAGCGCAACGTCAGAGGCGGGTTTTGCCAGCTGCGCTTCCAGCGTCAGCAGATGCGCCAGTCGCTCAGCGCTGATGGCATAGAAAGCGGGCGCGTTCTGATCGAACACCGCCAGCGTGCCTTGTCCGGCGCGGGCGAGAGCTTCTCGCGGTTCGCGGCAAAACGCTTCCAGGCTGATGATATCCGGGGTGAGAATTTTGGAAGACATAAAAACTATCTCTGAAAACAATACGTTAGCCTGGCTACTGAGGGTGTCAGCGGTGCCGGGCGTTATTGCCTTCATAGTAGCACAGTGGAGCAGGGGAATTGAGCAGAAGCTGAAGGCCCCTCGCAGAATGCGAGAGGCCGGGAAGCATCAGTTAATGATGTTCAGAGTAACGTCGATGTTGCCGCGAGTGGCGTTGGAGTACGGGCAAACGATGTGCGCCGCATCAACCAGTTTCTTCGCTTCTGCTGCATCCATACCCGGCAGGTGGATGTTCAGCTGTGCTTCAATACCAAAGCCGGTCGGCAGCGGGCCGATACCCACTTCGCCTTCAATAAAGGCGTCTTTCGGCATGTCGATTTTGTCGCGACCGGAGACAAATTTCATCGCGCCGAGGAAGCAGGCAGAGTAGCCAGCCGCAAACAGCTGCTCCGGGTTAGTCACTTCACCACCCATGCCGCCCATCTCTTTCGGGACGCCCAGTTTTACATCCAGCACACCGTCAGAGGAGGTGGCGCGGCCGTCACGGCCTCCGGTCGCTTTGGCTTTGGCGCGATAGATCACTTTTTCTAAAGACATGGCAGGTTCCTCATTGTTTATCAAGCGCTATGCAATAGCGCGCTATTTATATGCGGTTTTTTTGTCACCCCGTAGGGTGACGTTTTACGACTTATTCAGGTTATCGCGAAACGCTTCCAGCTGCGTTTTCATGGTCATCAGGCTGTCCATATCGCAGGAAGCCGCACAGCGAATCGATTCCGGGATGCCCACGGCTTTTGCTTTCAGCGCCTGGCCGGCCTCAGTGAGCGTGACTGCAACCTGACGCTCATCCTGACGAGAACGCAGGCGGCGCAGCAGCCCGGCAGCTTCAAGACGTTTCAGCAGCGGCGTCAGCGTGGCGGAGTCCAGGAACAACCGTTCGCCGATTTCCGATACCGTAATGTCATCTTTCTCCCACAGCACCAGCATTACCAGATACTGCGGATAGGTGAGTTCCAGCGGTGCCAGCAGCTGGCGATAGAGCTTATTCAGCGCCAGGCTGGTGGAGTACAGCGCAAAACAGAGCTGATCATCGACCGGAAGCGTCTGCGCGGTGTCTTGTTTCGGTGTCGTCTTCATGATGATGAATATAGGTAGTGCGCAATTTAATTGCAAGAAATATTTTTAGCTTCACACGCGCGGGCGTTTGCGGTAGAGCCATAGACCCGGCAATGACAGGCCAATCGACAGGGCGGCCACGATAAACGCCGCTTTCAAAAAGTTGATTACCAGCGACGCCATCAGCACTTCACTGTAGCCGAAGTGCGCCAGTTTCACCGCTGCAATCATCGCACTGTAGGCGGAGATACCGGGAAACATCGGGATCACCGCTGCCACGGTAAAGACCTTCGGATGGGCCAGATACCAGCGTGACCATTGAATGCCGAGGCTGCCGACCAGCATCGCGGCGATAAACGAGCTGTATTCGATATTCACCCCCATGCTCAGCAGCACGGTGCGGCTACCGTGACCAATGGCACCGAGCAGGGCGCACCAGGCCAGCGCCCGGGACGGAACGTTAAATACCATGGCAAATCCCAGCGCCGGGATCGCCGACAGCAGCATGTCCTGCGCCAGGCTGAACAGCGCGTTGATTACGCCCATCCGCGCAGCCCCCACAGCGACAGCGCCATCACCACGCCGATACAGGTGGCAAGCGTCAGCAGGCTCGCCATCGCCCAGCGTGCCAGGCCGGTGTTAATGTGGCCTTTGAACATATCCGCCACGGCATTAATCAGCGGAAACCCCGGCACCAGCAGCAGGACGCTGGCGGCCATCGCGATGGTCGAGGTGTTATGCAACACCGGTAGCGTCAGCAGCAGGCCGGACACCGATGTAGCGACAAACGCGGTCAGGCAAAAATTAATCTGCGGATGCATCTGGCGGTGCGTCAGGAGCTGGCGCACATACATGGCGATACTGCTGGCGAGAAACGCCACCGCCGCGCCGTCCCAGCCGCCGTTGTTCAGCTTGCAGAAGCAGGCGCAGGAAAGGCCGACCATGCCCACTACCTGCCAGCGCGGATAGCGAAAAGGCCGGATATGCGCGAGCCGTTTCTGCACCTCGTGGGGGCCCAGTAGGGCGTGCTCCGTCATAATGACAATATGCTGGACCTGGGTCACCACGTGCATATTGATGCCGCGGTCGTGATTCTTGCGCGTTGACGTCAGGCAGCGGCCGTGCCGGATGGTGGTAAGGACGATGGCGTTAGCTGAAATTGAACTCTCCACGCTCTCCATTCCCAGCGCTTTACCCAGCCGGGTGGAAAGCTCTTCCACCAGCGCGCTCTCCGCACCGTGCTGCAGCAGTAAGATAGCGCACTGAATACATAAGCGGGTGACATCCCGCTGCAAGGCGTGGTCCGGCATAACGTCTTCCACAGACAACTCAAAAGGCCTTCAGTTTTAACACAGGGCGACATCGCGCCAGACCGGGGTCAGATCAAGTTTTATGCAGTTATTATCCCGGAACGGCGCTTGTTAACCAGGGGCAGGCCAGGAAAATATATTCGTCAACGCAGTGCGATATTTATTGCCGTAATTTTTTCAGATATTTCGCTGGGTAAATTACGGTCAGGATGAATATAAAATAGCGGCCATTCACCGACTGTCCCACCGTTATTATTCACGGGATTTTTACCGGTAGCAGTAATAATGGATTAACGCTGACGTTAGCCAGCGTTAGCTGACAAATACAGGGAAGGACGCTATGCCCAAAGGACGAAAAAGCACCGCGGTAATCATCAGTCAGATCCCATTAGTACAAAGTGGATTGCAAAATATCATTCACGATTATTTCCCGGAAACGGCTATTAATTTCCTGCATTACAGCCATGAATTAAATCCGCTGCAGTTTCGTCAGGCGGATTATATCATCGCCGATCTGTGTGCAGAATCCGGCAATGCCCGTCAGGCCTGCCGTCACTACTATTCACTGCTGACTGCCCATGCCACACGCTGCATCTTTTTTGTTCCCCCTGAATGCTATCCCATTGCCGTTGAGTTACTGATGCGCCCGGGCTGTACGCTGCTGTCGCGCGTGGAGCCAATTGAGAACATCATCAAAGCCATACGCAACGGCGATGAAGCACCGGAGCTGATCAGTAAAACCCTCGCTTCACCGCTCTGGCAGGCCAGCATGAACGCCACCCATCGTCAGGTGAAGCTGACCATTTCAGAACGACAGGTGCTGCGCCTGCTTGGTAAAGGCTGGTGTATCAACCAGATAGCGGTAATGCTGAAGAAAAGCAATAAGACCATCAGCGCGCAGAAAAATAGCGCGATGCGCAGGCTGGCGCTGCGCAGCAATGCGGAGATGTTTGCCTGGATTAACAGCGCCGAAGGCATGAAGATGCTCAGCCTGATGCCGGTGCCAAAGGATACGGCGCCTGTGGTGGGGGCGTAATCAACGGCACAGGCGCGGTAATTTCAGCCCGTCAGGTGCCGTAATCATATCGTCAGGCGGGGCGGCAGCGGTTACTGGCAGACGTCAATCCAGCTGGCCTGGGTTAGCGAAGCCATACGATCCGGGGAGATACGTACTGCGCTATGGATGGCACCTGCAGCCGGTAGCACTTCCTGATACTGTTTTAGCGACACGTCACAGTAAACCTTCAACGGATTTTCCAGCCCGAACGGGCAGACGCCGCCGACCGGGTGCCCGGTCCAGGTGACCACCTCATCGCAGCTCAACATACGCGCTTTGGCACCAAATACCGTTTTAAGCTTCTTGTTATCAAGGCGGGCGTCGCCTTTAGCAACCACCAGAACGATGTCGTTCTTCACCTTCAGCGACAGCGTTTTCGCAATCTGCCCCGGCTCTACGTTGTGCGCGCTGGCGGCAAGCGCAACCGTAGCCGTACTCTGGTTCAACTCGATAATGTCGATATCGGGGGCGTGCTCGGCAAAAAACTGGCGTACAGATTCCAGACTCATTTCTTTCTCCAGGCTGATTCTGTGCTAAATCTGGCACAGCGTGACGCGCGCTGTAAACTTCTTCATGCATTCCTGGCCCGACGGGCTTTTTCTGGATCTCCTTCACAATCACTGCAACCGGTTACTGTAACCGGTTGCAGTGTCTCAGGCGCAGCATAATACTGAACCCGTAACCTCCTACCCAATAATAAGAGTCGTCTATGAAGCGTATCCTGTTGTGCTGTGCCGCTGGCAGGTTTGCCAGTGTGGACGTGAACACACTAAGGCCGAAGGTGAAAACGTATGCGCGTCACGTTAATACGTCTGAACGCCGTCCGGTTATCACGTCAGCTTTTCTCTCTCGCGGCTGTATATCAGCGCGACGACATATTTCCGGTCCGGCAGATACCGATATTACGCCGGCAAAAACGGCGATCGCCTTTGCGGCGTTGCCAGCTGGTAATAATAAAATGACGCACAGCGAAAATAATGTCGCCGGCGTCCCGCAATTCGTCGCCTGACAGGAGAGTCATTATGTCTGCCAATCATGCTGCATTTAATGTTATTTTCCGTTTCGTTGAAAATTACGTCAGTCCGGTTGCAGGGCGTATTTCCGCTCAGCGTCACGTGATGGCGATCCGCGACGGGTTTATTTCCGCGATGCCATTTATGATCGTTGGCTCCTTTTTACTGGTATTTGCCTACCCGCCGTTTTCACCCACCACCACCTGGGGATTTGCCCGCGCCTGGCTCGATCTGGCGAAACAGTTTGAAGGACAGATACTCACGCCGTTTGATATGACGATGGGGATCATGTCGATCTATATCTGTGCGGCTATCGCGTATAACCTCGGCAAGCATTATGTGAAATCCCACGCGCTCGATCCCTTTATGTGCGCTATGCTGTCGCTGATGGCCTTTATGCTGGTGGCGGCACCGAAAACCAACGGCGCGCTGCCGGTGGACAGCCTTGGCGGCACCGGAATCTTCACGGCGATCCTGGTGGCTATCTACTGCGTTGAGATGATGCGTTTCCTGAAGGCGCATAACATCGGGATCCGCTTGCCGGATGAAGTCCCGCCGATGATCAAGAACTCCTTCGATCTATTGATCCCGGTGCTGGTGGTGGTTCTGACGCTCTATCCGCTCAGCCTGCTGATCCAGTCTCAGTTCGATATGCTGATCCCGCAGGCCATTATGGCGATCTTCAAACCGCTGGTCTCTGCGGCTGATTCGCTACCGG
This sequence comes from Siccibacter colletis, assembly GCF_000696575.1. GTDB lineage: Bacteria > Pseudomonadota > Gammaproteobacteria > Enterobacterales > Enterobacteriaceae > Siccibacter > Siccibacter colletis. The sequence goes on from NZ_JMSQ01000004.1 coordinate 56,591, forward strand.
CCATTCTGCTGGCGGTGCTGATCGGTCACCTGCTGTGGTTCGCGGGTATTCACGGCGCGGCGATTGTCTCAGGTATGCTGCAGATGTTCTGGCTGACCAACCTCGGGGCAAATCAGAGCGCGTTGGCGCAGGGCGCACCGCTGCCGCACATCTTTATGGAAGCGTTCTGGACCTTCTTTATTGTGGTAGGCGGCTCGGGGGCGACGATGGGACTGGTGCTCTGCTATTTGCGCAGCCGCTCGGCACATCTGCGCTCGATTGGGCGGTTGAGCGTGGTGCCCAGCATTTTCAATATCAACGAGCCGGTGATTTTCGGAACGCCTATCGTGATGAACCCGGTGTTCTTTATTCCGTTCCTGTTAGCACCGATGGTCAATGCGGTGCTCGCCTGGGGGGTAATGAAGCTGGTTCTGATAGGCCGGGTCATTTCCGTGGTGCCCTGGACCGCCCCGGCGCCGGTTGGTGCGGCATGGGCGCTGGGCTGGGATTTCCGCGCTGCACTGCTGGTGGTAGTGCTGGCGGTGGTCTCGGCGGTGATCTACTTCCCGTTCTTTAAAGTGTATGAGAAGCAGCTGCTGGCGCAGGAGGCGGCGGAAGCGGAAAAAGCCGCAGCAGAGGAGCAGCAGGTGGCGTAACGCCCCGGCGTTTCAGGCATGAAAACCACCCTACAGGGTGGTTTTTTATGGGTAGTGCCACGCTAATTCAACTTGTAGGGTGGGTAAGCGCAGCGCACCCACCTTTGGGGAATGCCGCGGTGGCGGGTGCGCAGGCTTACCCGCCCTACGCCAGTAGCGCGTCAACTGTAAGGTATTCTCATGCGGGGTGGTTTTTTACGGGGGGTGACAGGCTATTTCAACTTGTAGGGTGGGTAAGCGCAGCGCACCCACCTTTGGGGAACGCCATAGTGGCGGGTGCGCAGGCATACCCGCTCTACAACAGGGATGACACCTATTTCAGCGTGCAGTCGCCGCACTGGACGACATCCGGCAGGCGATAGCGCTGACAACAGGTACGACGCACCAGTAGCCCATCGCGCAGCACTACCGTGCGGTAGAGCGGGTTATCATCGCCATTCAGCAGCTGTTTTTCAAAGAAGCAGGTATGGCGCAGCGCGTCAGCGGTTTCGTCGCCGATCACCGCTTTCATCTCGCCGAGGAACCAGTTGATCAGATAGCCGGTGTTGCTCCAGATAAGCTTACCGTTGATATCGCCGGAGGCCTCCAGCGCAGCGATAACAGGCGCAATGCCGTCAGTCACCAGTTTCTCAACCCGCTCGCGGGGCGTCAGCGGCGTAGCATCGCGATCTTCATGCACATCAATCCAGAAGCAGGCCGCGCGGCCGGTTTCATGAAACTCGACGTGGAAGTGTTCCGGAGCCACATCCAGCGCCTGGCTCTGCGTTAACAGCGCCAGCAGCACTGGCGGCACCATCAGACCGATATACCACTGCGCCCAGAGCGATTTCAGCGGCTTGTTCTCCCGCGAGAGGGTCGGCTGATTACGGTAGATATGGTCGGAGTAGCTGGCCATCAGGCTGGTCAGCGTGGCCGGGCGTGACCACTGGGACAGCGTCAGCGCATCACGCGGCGACGGTTCATCCAGCTTAATGATGTCGTTGAAGTAGGGACGCTGCGCGGTAAACAGCTCGCGTAAGATCGTGGATAGCCCGGGCTGCGGGGCGACAATACCCGGCTGCCAGACGAGGTTATCAACGATCTGAGTTATGCGATAAGCCATAGCGCAACGTTAGCGGTAATCTAAATGATAATGATTGCCAATCCTAACTATAGAGGTTATCGATAGCAAGTAAATTCCGTGCGCATGTGAGCTAACCGCCGGAAAACGTCAGGCGGCTTTGACGTCGTCGCTGGTGAGGATGTGGTTGCGGCCCCGATGTTTTGCGCTGTAGAGCGCGCGGTCTGCTTTTTCCAGCGCGGCCTCAATGCCTTCTTCGGTCAGCGGGGCGAGACCAATACTCACCGTGACATGCGTCGCCACGCTGTGATTAAACATATGCGGAATGCGCAAATCGTACACCCGCTGGCGGATACGCTCGGCGGCGTCCCGGGCCAGCTCTGGTGTAGTGCTGGTGATGATCGCCAGAAACTCCTCCCCACCGTAGCGGGCGACAATATCCCGGGAGCGTACCGCGTCACGAATGGCAGCCGAGACACGAATCAGCGCCTGATCGCCCATCATATGGCCGTAATGGTCGTTATAGGCTTTGAAATGATCGATATCCAGCAACAGCAGATGATGGCTTTTGCTGCCGGACGCGAGCAGGGTGGCGAACCGGGCATCGAAGCCGCGGCGGTTATACAGGCCGGTCAGCGGGTCAAGCATGCTCAGATCGTTCAGCCTGGCTTTCTCCTGGATCAGCTGCGCCATTAAGCCCTGAGCAAAGCTGTCGTTGCGGGTCTGAATGCGATGCTGAATAGCGATACCCGCCACAGGAACAATGAGCGAATAGAGCACTTGCAACCAGTGCTCGCCGCGGTCAATCCACATCACCGTGCAGAACACCGGCAGGCTATGTAACGCAAAGGCGCTGAGATGATGAGTAAAAGCAATCGCGCCAATAAACAGCACGCTTAACAGGGCGATCATTATATAGCTGGAGTGAAAATCCGGAACCACACCGCTTTTATTCGCAATATGCCAGGCCCACAGCGAACCAAACAGAAAGGCAATAATGCGAATATCGATTTTTGCTTTTTTATTTAATCCGTTAACAACCAGCAGCGTGCTACTCAGCAAGCCAATCAGCAGAATCGGTGGGGCGACATAATGCACGTGATACAGCGGACTGATCATACTGAAAGTGGCAGAGAGCGCGTTGAGGATCAGAAACAGACGCAGCGACAGACGGTATTTCTCGTGCGTCAGGGAATGCCAGGAACTCAGGGTCATAAATATCGTTACTTACCAGCAGGATAATATTGTGTGAGTGAAACCAATAAGAAAATAATGCCAATAATAGTGCGCGAATTACGCACTAATAAATGCAGAAGAATATATTTTGGCACCCAATCTAGCACTGCCTGAAACCGCTGTCATCCGCTATGCACAAACTTTAGCCAACAGTCTGATAACAATAACTTGATAATGAGAAAATTTATCATATGATATTGGTTATCATTATCGCTGTGAGAGGGCGCGCCATGTTGCAGAGAACGCTGGAAAGTGGATGGGGAGTGTTGCTGCCGGCATCGCTGGTGGCCGCGCTGGCGCTGGGCGATCTGACGTTTGCGCAGTGGCGCGTGGTAGTGGTGCTGGGTTTGCTGGCGACGGCGGGGATGCTGTATCACAAGCGGCTGCGCCACTATGTGTTGTTGCCTTCATGCATCGCGTTTGCCAGCGCCATGATGCTGGCGATCATGAAGATAGCGCCATGATGACGATAAAAATCACTGGGATAAACGTTTGAAAGCACAACAGGGATAAAACAGAGGAACTACCGGAAGGTTACTTTAAGAAAACCACTTTAGAAGTGGTGCGAGGGGAGGGACTTGAACCCTCACGTCCGTTAGGACACTAACACCTGAAGCTAGCGCGTCTACCAATTCCGCCACCGTCGCATTTCTTTTTTTCTGATATCGTCATCGCATTGGTGCGAGGGGAGGGACTTGAACCCTCACGTCCGTTAAGACACTAACACCTGAAGCTAGCGCGTCTACCAATTCCGCCACCGTCGCCCGGTGCGAGAGATATCTTGTGGTCTTTTGGTGCGAGGGGAGGGACTTGAACCCTCACGTCCGTTAGGACACTAACACCTGAAGCTAGCGCGTCTACCAATTCCGCCACCGTCGCATACCAGCAATACATAAGAAGTATTGCAACCACGGAGGCGCATTCTAGATGTTTTCTGATGCACGTCAACAGTTAATTTAACGCCGCTTTTCTGACTGCTTTAAAAAGCGGCGTTTCGGTTCACGCGCTTAGCGTTTTGCCTTACGGCCCATTACTGCACGGTACACTTTGAAGCGGCCGGTCTGGGCCATCACTTCGTGATTGCCGAAGGCCTCGTCAAGCACCTGCGGATAAGGCAGGAAGGCGTTGGCCACGATGCGCAGCTCGCCGCCGATATTCAGATGGCGTACCGCGCCGCGGATCAGGGTTTGCGCAGCGTCGAGGCTGGTCTGCATCCCGTCGTGGAACGGCGGGTTAGAGATGATCATATCGAAGCGCCCGGTGATGTCCGAGAACACATCGCTGGCAAGCACGTCGCCTTCGATACCGTTCGCGGCAAGCGTGGCGCGGCTGGCTTCCACCGCTGCGGCGCTGACGTCGCACAGGGTAAGACGCACTTTCGGCGAGTGGCTGGCAAGGGTCACAGAGAGCACGCCGGCACCGCAGCCGACGTCCAGCACTTTGCCTTTGGTGTGCGGCGTTAAGGTGGAGAGCAGCAGTTGGCTACCGACATCCAGCCCGTCGCGGCTGAACACGCCCGGCAGGGTTTTGATGGTCAGACCGTCGTGCTGGTACTCGCCCCAGGCGCCATCCGCGCTGAAGTCCGGCTTCGTCTCAAGACGGCCATGATAGAGGCCACAGCGGCGCGCGCTGTCAATCTTGTTCATCGGCGCGTACTGCTCCAGCATCTGCTCGGCGCTGCGCACGCCGCTGCGGTTCTCGCCAACCACGAAAATATCGCAGCCGATCGGTAGCAGGGAGAGCAGGTTGGTTAGCTGGAACAGCGCTTCCGGCTTGTTTTTCGGCCAGTAATAAATGAGCGTGTCGCTGTCACCCACTGCGGCGGCATCCGCGACCAGGCTATAACTGGCGCGCTCGCCCATCTGGCGGCTGAGAACCTGCCAGTGATGGTACTGCTGCGTATGAACGCGGCTGGCGGCGGTATCCAGTCGGGCGGGCAGGTCGTCCTGCAGATCGCCGGCAAACAGAATGCGGCTCGCTTCGAAATCATCACTGTGGCGCAGCAGAACTTCACTCGCCGGGGTAAAAGCAGACATGAAAACACTCCTTCTCAATCAGGCCGCGGATTATAACCTGTTCAGCACGTCCCTGCAGCGCTCTTCGCACCGCAATCGCCGCCGGGAGGCATTGATGGCGCGTAAAGCGCGGATTTGCTATATTTGCGCCCCTGTTAAATGAGAGGGTTTCGCGATGACATCCCGACGCGACTGGCAGCTTCAACTGCTGGGTATCACGCAGTGGGCGCTGCGCCGTCCTGCCGTGTTGCAGGGGGAAATCGCCATCACGTTGCCGGCCCATATTCGTCTGGTGATGGTGGCAGATGCACCGCCGCCGCTGACCGAGCCGCTGTTGCAGGATATTCTGCGCGCGATGACCTTAAGCCCGGATCAGGTGTTGCAACTCACGCCCGAACGCGCGGCGATGCTGCCCGGGGATGACGACCGCCGCTGTGCCACCTGGTGTCTTGGAGTCGACGATGCCCCGACCCTGCACGGTGCGCAGCTTATGTCACCCACCTTTACTGACCTTCAGCACAGCGCGCCGGCCCGGGCTGCGCTATGGCGACAAATTTGCGAACATGAACACGATTTCCTTACTCACCCCGAGTGACCTGGCTGCGGCCTTCGCCATTGAACAACGCAGCCACGCGTTTCCGTGGAGCGAAAAGACCTTCGCCAGCAACCAGGGCGATCGCTATCTCAATCTGGGGCTGAACGTAGACGGCACGCTGGCGGCGTTTGCTATCACGCAGGTGGTGCTGGATGAGGCGACGCTGTTTAACATCGCGGTTGACCCGGCTTACCAGCGCCGCGGTTTCGGGCGGGAACTGCTTGAGCATCTGATTCAGACGCTGGAGCAGCGTGATGTGTTCACGCTCTGGCTGGAAGTGCGCGCCTCCAACGCACCTGCCATCGCGCTGTATGAAAGCCTGGGCTTTAACGAGGCGACGATTCGCCGCAATTACTATCCCACTGCCAGCGGACGTGAAGACGCCATCGTGATGGCGCTGCCGCTGGGGTGAAATCATAAAAAAGGTGATGTAATGAACTGGGACTGGATTCTGTTTGATGCTGACGAAACGCTGTTTACCTTTGACGCTTTTGGCGGCTTACAGCGGATGTTTCTGGACTACAGCGTGACCTTCACCGCTGAGGATTATCAGGATTACCAGGCGGTGAATAAGCCGCTGTGGGTTGATTACCAGAACGGCACCATCAACGCGCTCCAGCTTCAGCATCAGCGTTTTCAGGGCTGGGCCGACAGGCTCAACGTCGGTGCCAGCGACCTCAACAGCGCCTTTTTAAATGCGATGGCGGAGATCTGCGCCCCGCTGCCCGGCGCCCGCTCGCTGCTCGACATGCTGCACGGCGAGGTAAAGCTCGGCATCATCACCAACGGCTTTACCGCGCTGCAACAAATCCGCCTGGAACGCACCGGTTTTCGCGACTACTTCGATCTGCTGGTCATTTCTGAAGAGGTAGGGGCCGCCAAGCCGGATCGCAGAGTGTTTGATTACGCGCTGGAAAAAATGGGTAATCCACCACGTGACCGCGTGCTGATGGTGGGCGACACCGCAGAGTCTGATATTCTGGGCGGCATGAATGCCGGATTTGCTACCTGCTGGCTCAATCCGCATGGTCGCGAACTGCCGCCGGGCATTGCCCCGACCTGGCAAGTCACCTCGTTAAGCGAACTGGAGCAGCGCCTGTGTAAACATTGATTGTCTGCCAATAGCTCTTGAGTACAATAGCCGCAAATTTCGAATCACCCGTCGCGCGGGGCTGCCCGCGCGCAGACACAGAAGATCAAAATCATGACGTTGTCTCCTTATGTACAAGAGGTGGCCAAACGCCGCACGTTTGCCATTATCTCGCACCCCGATGCCGGTAAAACCACCATCACTGAAAAAGTGTTGCTGTTCGGACAGGCCATTCAGACTGCCGGTACGGTAAAAGGCCGTGGCTCCAGCCAGCATGCAAAATCCGACTGGATGGAGATGGAAAAGCAGCGTGGTATCTCGATTACCACCTCGGTGATGCAGTTCCCGTATAAAGAAAGCCTGGTTAACCTGCTGGATACCCCGGGGCATGAAGACTTCTCGGAAGATACCTACCGTACTCTGACCGCGGTCGACTGCTGCCTGATGGTCATCGACGCCGCGAAAGGGGTTGAGGATCGTACCCGCAAGCTGATGGAAGTTACCCGTCTGCGCGATACGCCGATCCTGACCTTCATGAACAAACTTGACCGCGATATCCGCGACCCGATGGAGCTGCTGGATGAAGTGGAGAGCGAGCTGAAAATTGCCTGCGCCCCCATCACCTGGCCGATTGGCTGCGGCAAGCTGTTTAAAGGTGTTTACCACCTGTATAAAGACGAAACCTACCTCTACCAGACCGGTAAAGGTCACACCATTCAGGAAGTGCGTATCGTCAAAGGGCTGAATAACCCGGAGCTGGATGCCGCCGTGGGCGAAGAGCTGGCAGCCCAGCTGCGCGACGAGCTGGAGCTGGTGCAGGGTGCCTCACACGAGTTCGACAAGGAACTGTTCCTGAGCGGCGAAATCACCCCGGTGTTCTTCGGAACCGCGCTGGGCAACTTCGGCGTTGACCACATGCTGGACGGTCTCGTGGAGTGGGCGCCTGCGCCGATGCCGCGTAAAACCGATACCCGTGAAGTGAAAGCCGAGGAAGATAAGTTCAGCGGCTTCGTGTTTAAAATCCAGGCCAACATGGATCCGAAACACCGCGACCGCGTTGCGTTCATGCGCGTGGTGTCCGGGCGCTACGAGAAAGGCATGAAGCTGCGTCAGGTGCGCACCGGTAAAGATGTCGTCATCTCTGACGCCCTGACCTTTATGGCGGGCGACCGCGCCCACGTTGAAGAAGCGTATCCGGGCGACATCATCGGCCTGCACAATCACGGCACCATTCAGATCGGCGACACCTTTACCCAGGGTGAAACCATGAAGTTCACCGGTATTCCGAACTTCGCGCCAGAACTGTTCCGCCGCATCCGCCTGCGCGATCCGCTGAAGCAAAAACAGCTGCTTAAAGGGTTGGTACAGCTTTCAGAAGAGGGCGCGGTGCAGGTGTTCCGCCCGATCGCCAATAACGATCTGATTGTTGGTGCGGTCGGTGTGCTGCAGTTTGACGTGGTAGTGGCGCGTCTGAAGAGCGAATACAACGTGGAAGCGATTTACGAATCGGTTAACGTCTCGACCGCGCGCTGGGTTGAGTGCAACGACGTGAAGAAGTTTGAAGAGTTCAAACGTAAGAACGAAGTGCAGCTGGCGCTGGATGGTGGGGATAACCTGGCTTACATCGCGCCGACGATGGTCAACCTGAACCTCACCCAGGAACGTTATCCTGACGTGCAGTTCCGCAAAACCCGCGAGCATTAATCTTTAAACAGGGCGCGCCAGCAGGCGCGTCCTGCCTCATTTTCCCTGATTTCCCTGTCATATTAGTCCCTTGCGGATTCCTCTTAATTTCCCGCTTTTTGCGCGTTGTTGGTGTTTTTTCCACCAGCTTTCCAGGCGTTTTTATCATTGTGATCTATATTTAACACTGTGATGACATGTTGAGTGGTCATAAACACCAGCAATGAACTCAATCGCGGATGTAAATCCAAAAGTTTAGCGTCATTGCAAAATTTAACACTGACTTAATTCGACACACCGGTGGGAAGCGGTAACCCGGTCTTCATCAGAAGACAACGGTAAAGGCCACGTTAGCGTGACTGACAAGCCGCCTTGGTGTGGCGGAAAGCTCAAATTATGAGCAAACCAAAAAGGAATAAATCGATGAATAAGACTAAGATTTCTAAAACTCTGCTGGCGGTAATGTTGGGCTCTGTAATGGCTGGTTCTTCAGCGTTTGCTGAAAGCACCACCACAGATAAAGCACACGCTACGGCAGACAGCGCAGGGCAAAAAATCGATAACTCTGTAGATAAAGTCGGTAACTTCATGGATGACAGCGGTATCACCGCAAAAGTTAAAGCCGCGCTGGTAGATGACGAAACCGTTAAAAGCACCGATATCTCGGTTAAAACCGACGATAAAGTCGTTACGCTGAGTGGTTTTGTTGAGAGCCAGGCGCAGGCAGAAAAAGCCGTTTCCATCGCGAAGAACGTTGAGGGTGTCTCCTCCGTGAGCGATAAGCTGCATGTCCGCGACAGCAAAGAGCAGTCGGTAAAAGGCTATGCAGGTGACGCGGCTACCACCAGCGAAATCAAAGCCAAGCTGCTGGCTGATGACATCGTGCCGTCCCGTATGATCAAAGTTGAAACAACCGACAACGTTGTTCAGCTCTCCGGTACCGTAGAAAACCAGGCGCAGTCTGAGCGGGCCGAATCCATCGCGAAAGCCATTGATGGCGTGAAAAGCGTGAAAAACGATCTGAAAGTTAAGAAGTAACTATCGAACCCCTCAGCCCGGGCGTTGCCCGGGCGAGACGGTAAGCATTACCACCAATAAATCGCCAGTGAGCTACCTGAGCGCTCACTACAGAGCAATTTGCTTAACACTATGGTAAAGGAGAGTCATATGTTTCGTTGGGGCATTATTTTTCTCGTCGTTGCACTGATCGCAGCCGCACTGGGCTTTGGTGGCCTTGCAGGTACCGCAGCCGGCGCTGCTAAAATTGTCTTCGTGGTCGGGATTATCCTGTTCCTGGTCAGCCTGTTCATGGGCCGTCGTCGCCCCTGACATGTCGGAATAAGCAATTATCCGCCCGGAAAGCCAGTCTCGTGACTGGCTTTTTGGGTTTCTGCGTCCGGGAAATTGTTGTACCTTTGAATAAAATCCGATGAAGTGCGTTACGGCTTCATCTTATAACAACAAAAAACAGGAATTCAGGGTGGGACAGCGCATACCCGTTACGCTCGGCAACATCGCGCCGCTGGCGTTAAAACCGTTCCGTCCCGGTACTCTCGCGCTGGTTTGTGAAGGCGGAGGGCAGCGAGGCATCTTTACCGCCGGCGTACTGGACGAGTTCATGCGCGCCGAATTCAACCCGTTCGATCTCTTCTATGGCACCTCCGCCGGAGCGCAGAATCTATCGGCCTACGTCTGTAACCAGCCGGGTTACGCCCGTCGGGTCATCACGCGCTATACCACATCAAAAGAGTTCTTTAACCCGGTGCGCTTTGTGCGCGGCGGCAACCTTATCGATCTCGACTGGCTTACCGAGGCAACCGCTGCGGCCATGCCGCTGGCGATGGATAACGCCGCGCGCCTGTTCGATAAGGGAAAAAACTTCTACATGTGCGCCTGTCGCAGCGACGACTACTCGCCGGGCTACTTCGCGCCGCAGACCACCGACTGGCTTGACATCATTCGCGCCTCCAGCGCGATACCGGGTTTCTACCGCAGCGGCGTTTCACTTAACGGCATCAACTACCTCGACGGCGGCGTCAGCGATGCGATCCCGGTCCAGGAAGCGGCGCGGCAGGGGGCTACTACGCTGGTGGTGATCCGCACCGTGCCGTCGCAGATGTACTACACGCCGCAGTGGTTCAAACGTATGGAGCGCTGGATGACCGACAGCAGCCTGCAACCGCTGTTAAATCTGGTGCAGCATCATGAAACCAGCTACCACGCCATTCAGCAGTTCATTGAGAAGCCGCCTGGCAAGCTGCGCATCTTCGAGATTTACCCGCCGAAGCCGCTGGCCAGCATGGCGCTTGGCAGCCGTATTCCCACGCTGCTGGAGGACTACAAAACCGGGCGGCTGTGCGGGCGCTACTTCCTGGCGACAGTAGGTAAGCTGCTGACGGCGACACCGCCGGTCACCCGGCACATTACGCCGGTGGCAACTCCCATCGCACCGGCACCTACGCTGGTGGTACCGCCGGCGACCGTGGCGAATGACGCGACGGTCACGCCGCTTGTTGAGGCGCCCGAAGCCAATGATGCGGCATTTACCGATGAGGACAGCGCGTGACATATCGCTTTATCGACACCCACTGCCACTTCGACTTTCCGCCGTTTACCGGGGATGAAGCCGCAAGCATTGCACGGGCGGCGGAGGCGGGGATCGCGCAGATCATCGTCCCGGCGATCGAAGCGGATCGCTTTGCTACCGTGCTGGATCTGGTGCAGCGCTTCAGCGCCCTGCGCGGCGCACTAGGCCTGCATCCGATCGTGATCCATCGCCATAACGACGCCTCGCTGGCCATGCTTGAGCAGTTTCTCCAGCAACAGCATCCGCAGATCGTCGCCATCGGCGAAATCGGCCTCGATCTCTATATGGAAAACCCGATGTTTGAGCATCAGGAAGCGATGCTCGACGCCCAGCTCAGGCTGGCAAAGCAGTATCAGCTGCCGGTGATCCTGCACTCGCGCCGCACCCATGACAAACTGGCGATGCACCTCAAGCGCCACGCGCTGCCGCGGACCGGGGTCGTACACGGCTTTGCCGGTAGCCTGCAGCAGGCGCAGCGTTTTATCGATCTGGGGTATTACATTGGCGTTGGCGGCACCATTACCTATCCGCGCGCCAGCAAAACCCGGGATGTGATGGCGCAGCTCCCGCTGGATGCGCTGTTGCTGGAAACCGACGCGCCGGACATGCCGCTTAACGGCTATCAGGGCCAGCCCAATCGCCCGGAACGTGCCGCCCTGGTTTTCGACGTACTCTGTGAGCTGCGCCCGGAGCCGCCAGAGGTCATTGCCGACGCGCTGTTTTCCAACACGCAGCGCCTGTTTGCGCTCGCGCCAGGTTAATTTTCCCGCCTGTTAAACGTCGTACATATTTCGTCGCTATGCTTGCCGCTCCGACGAGCCGTTTTGCGCTGCGTCAGGATGTTATTTTTATAACATGCGCGGGCAGGGAGTCGCATTGCGCGCGCCGGGCTGGCAGGCGGGTCGCGCCCGGTAAATAGCGTTGTTTTGTTATTTTAATCACATATACTGGCTTCATTGTTGCACTGTTGCTTCAAAATTATGTGAAACGACACACAAAATAAGCCGGGTAATGCGTGTTATAATTTTAACATTGCCTGCGATGACTGGCGGTGAGATGGATCTCAGCGTGCTGGCAGCGATGCCACTCTTCTTCATGGAACCACGACCGCCTCACCGTGTTGCGTTTCTCGCCGCAAGCCACTTTATTTCCTGGAGAAGACAATGACCGATTTAACCAAAAGCAGCCTGCGTGCCCTGCAGCTGATGGACCTCACCACCCTGAACGACGATGACACCAACGAAAAAGTCATCGCCCTGTGCCACCAGGCGAAAACGGCTGTGGGTAACACTGCCGCCATCTGCATCTACCCACGCTTTATTCCCATTGCGCGTAAGACCCTGAACGAACAGGGTACGCCGGATATCCGCATCGCTACCGTCACTAACTTCCCGCACGGTAACGACGATATCGCCATCGCGCTGGCAGAAACCCGCGCTGCCATTGCCTACGGGGCAGACGAAGTTGACGTGGTGTTCCCGTACCGTGCGCTGATCGCCGGCAATGAGCAGGTCGGTTTCGATCTGGTGAAAGTGTGTAAAGACGCCTGTGCCGATGCCGGCGTGCTGCTGAAAGTGATTATCGAAACCGGCGAGCTGAAAGAAGAAGCGCTGATCCGCAAAGCCTCTGCTATCGCTATCAAAGCCGGCGCCGACTTCATCAAAACCTCCACCGGGAAAGTACCGGTCAACGCCACGCCAGAAAGTGCACGCATCATGCTGGAAGTGATCCGCGATATGGGCGTGGAGAAAAACGTTGGCTTCAAACCGGCCGGTGGTGTGCGCACTGCGGAAGACGCGGCGCAGTACCTGGCGATAGCCGACGATCTGTTTGGCGCTGACTGGGCCGATGCCCGTCACTACCGCTTCGGCGCGTCCAGCCTGCTCGCAAGCCTGCTGAAAGCGCTCGGTCACGGCGACGGCAAAAGCGCCAGCAGCTACTGATCTCTTTGCGGCGGGCAACCGCCGCCTCTTACCTGATCTCTCCCGGGGGGTACTGTGTTCCTCGCTCAAGAAATTATTCGTAAAAAACGTGATGGTCATGCGCTCAGTGAAGAAGAGATCCGCTTCTTCATCAACGGCATTCGCGACAACACCGTCTCTGAAGGGCAGATCGCCGCGCTGGCGATGACCATTTTCTTCCACGACATGATCATGCCAGAGCGCGTGGCGCTCACCATGGCGATGCGCGATTCCGGCACCGTGCTGGACTGGAAAAGTCTCAACCTGAACGGCCCGATCGTGGATAAACACTCCACCGGCGGCGTGGGTGATGTGACCTCGCTGATGCTTGGCCCGATGGTCGCGGCGTGCGGCGGTTATATCCCGATGATCTCCGGGCGCGGCCTCGGTCATACCGGCGGTACGCTCGATAAGCTGGAAGCCATTCCGGGCTTCGATATCTTCCCGGATGACAATCGATTCCGCGAAATTATTAAAGACGTGGGCGTGGCGATCATCGGCCAGACCAGCTCGCTGGCCCCGGCAGACAAACGCTTCTACGCCACCCGCGATATCACCGCGACCGTCGATTCCATTCCGCTGATCACCGCCTCTATTCTGGCTAAAAAGCTGGCCGAAGGGCTGGATGCGCTGGTGATGGACGTCAAAGTGGGCAGCGGTGCGTTTATGCCAACGTTTGAGCTGTCTCAGGAGCTGGCCCAGGCCATCGTCGGCGTCGCCAACGGTGCGGGCGTGCGTACCACCGCGCTGCTGACGGACATGAACCAGGTGCTGGCCTCCAGCGCCGGGAATGCCGTGGAAGTGCGTGAAGCGGTGCAGTTCCTCACCGGGGAATACCGCAATCCACGCCTGCTTGAGGTGACGATGGCGCTGTGCGTGGAGATGCTGATCTCCGGCAAACTGGCTCGTGACGAGGCCGATGCGCGCAGGCAGCTGCAAGCGGTGCTGGATAACGGCAAGGCCGCAGAGGTGTTTGGCCGCATGGTTGCCGCGCAGAAAGGCCCGGTCGATTTCATTGAAAATTACGACCGCTACCTGCCAACGGCGACGCTCACCAAAGCGGTATACGCCGATCGTGCCGGGTATGTGAGCGAAATGGATACCCGCGCGCTGGGCATGGCGGTGGTATCAATGGGTGGTGGCCGCCGTCAGGCATCCGACACCATCGATTACAGCGTTGGTTTCACCGAAATGTCCCGTCTGGGCGAAAAAGTGGACAGCGAACGTCCGCTGGCGGTGATCCACGCGAAAAGCGAAGCCAGCTGGCAGGACGCGGCGCTGGCCGTGAAGGCCGCGATTCAGGTGGCAGAAAATGCGCCCGAAGAGACACCGGTTGTCTATCGCAGAATCAGCCAATAAATGGCATACTGATCTGATCACTCTTTTATGTTAACTCCGACCAGAACACGTTGCCGTTAGCGGCAAATCACGCAACGTGCGCCGGGACGAGTTTCACAGCGCAATACGTACGGAGAAACTATGAAACGTGCATTTATTATGGTGCTGGACTCTTTCGGAATCGGGGCGTCTGAAGACGCCGAGCGCTTTGGCGATGCCGGTTCTGACACCCTGGGCCACATTGCGGAAGCCTGTGCTAAAGGCGAAGCCGATAAAGGCCGCAGCGGCCCGCTCAACCTGCCGAACCTGACGAAACTCGGTCTGGCGAAGGCGCACGAAGGCGCAACCGGGTCTATCCCGGCCGGTATGGACGCAAATGCGGAAATTACCGGGGCATACGCCTGGGCGCATGAGCTCTCTTCCGGGAAAGACACCCCGTCAGGTCACTGGGAAATCGCCGGCGTACCGGTTCTGTTCGACTGGGGTTACTTCACCGACACCGAAAACAGCTTCCCGCAAGAACTGCTGGATAAACTGGTCGAGCGCGCCGGGCTGCCGGGTTACCTCGGTAACTGCCACTCTTCCGGCACCGTGATCCTCGACCAGCTCGGCGAAGAGCACATGAAAACCGGCAAGCCGATTTTCTATACCTCTGCCGACTCGGTGTTCCAGATTGCCTGTCACGAAGAGACCTTTGGCCTCGACCGCCTTTACGAGCTGTGCGAAATCGCCCGTGAAGAGCTGACCGAAGGCGGCTACAACATTGGCCGCGTGATTGCGCGTCCGTTTGTTGGCGACAAAGCGGGCAGCTTCGAGCGTACCGGTAACCGTCATGACCTCGCGGTTGAGCCGCCGTCACCGACCATCCTGAAAAAGCTGGTGGATGAGAAGGACGGTCAGGTGGTGTCCGTGGGTAAAATTGCCGATATCTATGCCAACGTCGGCATCACTAAAAAAGTGAAAGCCACCGGGCTGGATGCGCTGTTTGACGCCACCATCCAGGAGATGAAAGCGGCGGGCGATAAAACCATCGTCTTCACTAACTTCGTTGATTTTGACTCCGCCTGGGGTCACCGTCGCGACGTTGCCGGTTATGCGGGCGGCCTTGAGCTGTTCGACCGCCGTATGCCGGAACTGCTGGAGCTGGTAGGCGAAGATGACATCATCATTTTCACCGCCGACCACGGCTGCGACCCGACCTGGAAAGGCACCGACCATACCCGCGAGCATATTCCGGTACTGGTGTACGGCCCGAAAGTGAAACCCGGCTCGCTGGGCCACCGCGACACCTTTGCCGACATCGGCCAGACCATTGCGAAATACTTTGGTCTGAGTGAGATGGACTACGGCAAACCGCTGTTCTGATTTTAAAATACCTACCGCTCAGGCCAGCAGTTACGCTGGCCTGACCTTGCTTTAAGGAATAATAAATACAATGGCTACTCCTCACATTAATGCAGAAATGGGTGATTTCGCTGACGTCGTGCTGATGCCGGGCGACCCGCTGCGCGCGAAGCACATCGCAGAAACCTTCCTCGAAGACGTGCGCGAAGTGAACAACGTGCGCGGTATGCTGGGCTATACCGGTACCTATAAAGGCCGCAAAATCTCGGTAATGGGTCACGGTATGGGCATCCCGTCCTGCTCCATCTATACCAAAGAGCTGATCACCGATTTCGGCGTGAAGAAAATCATCCGTGTTGGCTCCTGCGGTGCGGTACGCGCTGACGTGAAACTGCGTGACGTGGTGATTGGTATGGGTGCCTGCACCGACTCCAAAGTTAACCGTCTGCGCTTCAAGGATCATGACTTTGCCGCCATCGCCGATTTCGACATGGTGCGAAACGCGGTTGATGCCGCGAAAGCGCTGGGCGTTGACGCGCGCGTGGGCAACATCTTCTCTGCCGACCTGTTCTACACCCCGGACCCGTCCATGTTCGACGTGATGGAAAAATACGGCATCCTGGGTGTGGAAATGGAAGCCGCGGGTATCTACGGCGTGGCCGCAGAATTCGGTGCCAGGGCGCTGACTATCTGCACCGTGTCTGACCATATCCGTACCCACGAGCAGACCACTGCTGCTGAGCGTCAGACCACGTTCAACGACATGATCAAAATCGCACTGGAATCCGTTCTGCTGGGCGATAAAGAGTAATAGCTGTTACGCCGCGCTTACGCCATCAGGGTAAGCGCGGCGGTATTCTACGCCTTCCTTCGCTGCTGATATTCCCCTCGTAAATTTCTTCATCTCATTAAATTCACTAAATAAATAATCAATAAACCACGCTCTATTCCTGGTTTTTCGCGACCCTTATCCGGCTTGATAAAAATCAATCGCGACGCCGGGGCGATGGCCGAAACTCGCTCCTTTTTCACGGAAGAAGTGTGAGCATGAGTAAAGAAACGACTACGCCACTGGCGATAACCCGTCGGCGCTTCCTGCAAAGCAGCTCCGCGTTAGGGGTGCTTCCCTTTGTGTCGCTCAGGGCCGTCGGGGCGGATACCCCATCCTCCGGCACTGTAGCCCCGGTCGCAGAAGAACAGGTGGTCGCCACCTGCAGTACCTTTGACTGCGGCGGCAAATGCGATATTCGCGCCCACGTCAGCGAGGGCGTGGTGACGCGTATCAGCACCCGTCCTGATGAAGCGCTTGATCCGGAGATGCCGGTGATGCGCGCCTGCGTCCGAGGCCGCGGCTACCGCCAGTTTGTCTATCATCCGGATCGCCTTAAGTACCCGATGAAGCGCGTCGGTAAACGCGGCGAGGGAAAATTCGAGCGCATCAGCTGGGATGAAGCCACAACGCTTATTGCGGACAACCTGAAACGGATCACCGCGACCTATGGCCCGGCATCGCGCTACGTCCACGTCGGCACCGCGGTGTCCGGCGGCGCGTTCTCTGGCGATAAGATGGTACGCCGCCTGTTGAATCTCAACGGCGGCTATCTGGAGAGCTATCACTCCGTCAGCATGGGCAATACCGCCGCCGCCACGCCCTATACCTACGGCGTCGCCGCCAGTGGCAGCTCGCTGGATACGCTGGCCGAGACGCGCCTGGTGATCCTCTGGGGGCATAACCCGAACGAAACTATCTTCGGGCATACCAACCACTACTTTCAGCAGATGAAGCGCAACGGCACGCGCTTTGTGGTGGTTGATCCACGCTATTCGGATACCGCCGCGTCGCTGGCCGACCAGTGGATACCGCTGCTGCCCACCACCGATAATGCCCTGATGGACGCGATGATGTACGTCATCATCACAGAGAACCTGCACGATAAAGACTTTATCGCGCGCTATACCCTCGGCTTTGATGAGCAGAGTATACCAGCGGGCGTGCCGGAAAATGAGTCGCTCGTTGCCTGGCTTACCGGCAAAAAAGATGGCGTGGCGAAGACCCCGGAGTGGGCGGAAAAGATCACTCACGTACCGGCGCAAACCATTCGCCAGCTGGCCCGCGACTATGCCACCACCAAACCCGCCGCGCTGATTCAGGGCTGGGGGCCGCAACGCCATGACTGCGGTGAGCGCACTGCCCGTGGTTCGACGCTGCTGGCGACCATTACCGGCAACGTTGGCGTGAAGGGCGGCTGGGCCGCTGGCTACGGCGGTATCGGCAACCGTAAATTCACCACCGGCCCGGAGATGCCAGACAATCCGGTGAAAGAAAAGATTTCGGTGATGAACTGGGTGCAGGCGGCGGATGACGCTGCGCAGGTTACACCGGAACAGGGGCTGACCGGTGGCGACAAACTCAACAGCAATATCCGGCTGCTGTTTTCGCTGGCTGGTAACTATCTCGCTAACCAGAACCCGGATCTGCATCAGGCGGTGAAGGTGCTGGAGGACACGTCAAAAATCGAGTTTATCGTAGTGAGCGATCTCTACCTGACCCCGAGCGCGAAGTATGCCGACCTGCTGCTGCCGGAAACCAGCTTTATGGAGCGCTGGAATATCGGCGAAACCTGGGGCACCGGTAACTACCTGATGCTTTCAGAAAAACTGATCGAGCCTGAGTTTGAGCGGCGCTCTGACTACGACTGGTTGTGCGAAGTTGCGCACAAGCTTGGTCTCGGAGAAGCGTTCAGCCAGGGGCGCAGCGAACAGCAGTGGATCGAACACATCTGGGAGCAAACCCGTCAGGCGCTACCGGAGGAGAAGTTGCCGGACTTCGCCACCCTGCGCCAGCAGCGGCATCATGTCTTCAAAAGCGCGCCTTACGTGGCGTTCGAAGAGAACATTCGCGATCCGCAAAACCATCCGTTCCCGACGCCATCCGGCAAGATCGAGATCTTTTCACAGCGCCTGTATGACATGCAGCACCCCGAGATCCCGGCGCTGTCGCACTACGTTCCCGCTCATGAAGGCCCGGAGGATGCGCTGCGCCAGAAATACCCGCTGCAGCTCATCACCTGGAAAGGGAAGAATCGCGCCAACTCCACGCAATACGCCAATCCGTGGCTGCAGGAGGTCCAGCAGCAAAAGCTGTGGATCAATCCGCGTGATGCCGATCGCCGTGGCGTGGTGCAGGGCGATACGGTACGCATCCATAACGATCGCGGCGTATGTCAGGTTGTGGTCGAGGTGACGCCACGCATTATTCCGGGCGTGGTGGCGATGCAGGCGGGGGCCTGGTGGCAGCCGGACGCGCAGGGTGTCGACCGCGGCGGCTGCGCCAACGTGCTGAGTTCGGCGCGCATTACCGCGCTGGCGAAAGGGAATTCACATCAAACCATGCTGGTGGAGGTAACAAAGCATGAGTCAGTTTAAAGAGTACGCCCCCGTCAGCCCGGTGCAGTTGGGGTTTTATATCGACAGCGCGCGTTGTTCGGGCTGCAAAGCCTGTCAGGTAGCCTGCAAAGATAAAAATAATCTCGAACCGGGCCGTCGTTTTCGTCGCGTGTATGAAGTGAACGGCGGGGGATTTGTTCCCACCGGGCAGGGCGGCATGCTCAACGACGTGTACGCTTACACGCTCTCCATCTCCTGCAACCACTGCGACGATCCGGCCTGTACGAAAAACTGCCCGACCACCGCGATGCATAAGCGGCCGGGCGACGGCATCGTGCGGGTTAACACCGACCGGTGCGTGGGCTGCGGCTACTGCGCCTGGTCCTGTCCCTACGGCGCGCCGCAGTTTAATCCGCAGACCGGGCAAATGTCGAAGTGCGATTTCTGTATCGACTTACAGGCGCGGGGTGAAAAACCGGTTTGCGTGGCGACCTGTCCGCTGGGTGCCATTCACTTCGGCCCGATCGATGAGCTACGTAAGGTTTTTGGTACACAAAGTGAGGTGAAGGGCTTACCCGATGCCGCCATTACCCGGCCAAACCTGATTGTAAAACCACACCAGGGTGCCCAGCGCGAGGAGAAGCATCATGCATGAGATACCGCTTCTGATGTTTACCCTGCTGATGCAGATGTCGGTGGGATTAACGCTGTTTATCTCCCTCGCCCTGCTGCTGCTTCGTGGTGAAGAGACGGCGAAAACGACCCGGCTTATGATTGTCCCGCTGCTGGTGGGATGCGTCAGCGCCGGGGTGGGGCTGATCTGCTCCACGCTGCATCTTGGCTATCCGCTTAACGCCCTGAATGCGCTTCGCCACTTCGCCAGCTCCTGGCTGAGTCGCGAGATCATTTTTGCCGGTGCTTATCTGGCAATGCTGGGTGCAGCTACGCTGCTGGCACTGCTTAAACATGTGCTGTGGCGCTGGCTGATGCCGTTTGCGCTTGCGCTGGGGCTTATCGATATCTTCTGTATGAGCGCCATCTACGCCCACTCCGGGGTAATGACCTGGACGCACTACACCACCTGGCTGCTGTTTTTTGGTTCGGTCGGGGTGACGGGCGCGGTTGCGCAAAGCTGGCTGGTTGCTCATCCGCAGGAGCAGGCGGTACGAAGCACGCTCCTGTGGAGCGGGGCAATAACAGCGCTGGTGGCGCTGGCAGTGCGCGCCCTGTTCCAGCCATTTTATCTGGAGTATCTGGCGCAGATGAGCCTCAGCGATGTCGTGACCTTTCCACATCAGCCGCTGCGGGCCTGGTGTGCACTGGCGGCGGTGCGCACTCTCGCCTGGTTGTTGGCTTTTGTCGGCGCGGCGCTGCTGGTGATTAACGCCCGCTACCAAAAACGGGTGACGCTCATCTGTGCCGCCGTGGCGTTAGTGCTGAGCGAAGTGCTGTTCCGCTACGTCTTCTTCAGCATCGGCTGATGAAGCTGTTCCCCCTCGCACGCTTCTCCGTGTCACCCGGCACAGGGGAGGCGTGCCTGCGTAAACGCCTGCCGTCCCATCCCTGCGATGCGTGCGCCAGCGTATGCCCGGTTGAGGCTATAACGCTGATGCCGGGCGCTATCCAGCTTGACGCGACGCGCTGCCTGCACTGTGGGCGCTGCCTGTTTAGCTGCCCGGTCGATGCGCTTGAGGATCTCGCTGCGCCTGAACGTTATCTCAGGAACGGCGCGCTGGTCGCCCCGCTTGCCGCGCTAGCACCTGCGGTGGATGAGCTGCTGATGTGGCACCGGGAAAAGGGTGTGCGGGCTGTGGAAATGGCGATGGATGAACACCCCGGCTGGGTGCTGGCGGTGGCAGCGCTAAACCTGAAACTGGCGGACCTTGGCGAACCGGGCTGGTCCATTGTGCCGCCCGCGACGCAGCACAATGCCAGACGCCGCTGGCTGCGGTTGCCGGAGCGCGTCTCGCTACCGACAAGCGTTTCACCCGGGAGGCGGGCGAGACGGCGCATCTTTGCCGAACATGCCGAATTTCAACCCGTTATCGCTCAGGCAGCCTGTACGCTTTGTGGCGCCTGCATTCGCGTCTGCACCGAATCCGCGCTGCGCTTTACGGCAGACCGGCTCGAAATACGGCCCGAGCGCTGCACCGGTTGTCAGAGTTGCAGGGTGGTTTGCGTACCGGGTGCCATCTCGCTTGAACCCGTGCAAGCCGTCGCGCCCCGTTACGCTGCTTTTTATCATGCTCTCTGCCGGACCTGTCAGCAGCCCTTTCGCGCCTGGCAGGCGGACGCCACTAGATGCCCGCTGTGCCAGCGGCATCGCTACGGCATGCGGGAAGCGTAGCGACATCTGTTGCCCGCTATAGCGCCAGGTATCTATTCATGGTTAGCGCCATTTTTATTTTTTCTGTTTTATATATCAGCTAAATAGCGCTATAAACCTATTCAGGTATCTATTCACGAATCTATTCATATGAGCGCGTTGACTGACCTTCTGCTTGCCGGGCCACGTTCCGGTCCCGATATACGCGGCTCGCTTGGGATTAGCCAGGCGACTTTTTCACGCCTGGTGAACGACGAACCGCAGATCGTCTCATTCGGTAAAGCCCGCGCTACGCGCTATGCGCTGCTGCGCCCGGTCCGCGGAACAGCGGCGTTCCCTCTGTGGCAGATAGATGAACGCGGGACCGTCTGGCCGTTTGGTACGCTCTGGCCGTGTTGGCCGCAGGGAAGTTGTCTGGTTGCCCTGAAAAACGGGCTGTGGCAATGGTTCGATGGTTTACCCTGGTATTTAACCGACCTGCGTCCACAAGGTTTCCTGGGGCGGGCATGGGGCAAAAAACTGGCTGCACGCGCTGCGCTGCCGGACGATATCCGGCTATGGCAGGAAGAAGAGGCGCTGCTGGCGCTAAGCATGACCGACGGCGAACATCCGGGCGGCTGGTTAATCGGCGAGAAAGCGTATCAGCGCTGGCTTCATGCAGAACGAAGCCAGCCGATCCCGCAGCAGGATAAACCTACACGCTACGCCCTGTTGGCTCAGGAAGCGCTGGCGGGAGAAATTGTTGGCTCATCAGCAGGCGGAGAGCAGCCCAAATTTTCCTGCTATGCCATGACCGATTCTGGTCCAGCGCAGGTGCTGGTGAAATTTACTGCCCCGCAGCGGAATGCGGTAAGCCAGCGCTGGGCCGATCTGCTCTGCGCCGAAGCTATCGCGCTGGATGTGCTGCGGAAAGACGGGATCGCAGCGAGTGAGGCGCGCTGGTTCACTCATCCTGACGGGCAGGCGTTTCTGGAGGTCCGGCGTTTTGACTGCGAAGGGGAAGAGGGAAGACGCTCTATCGTCTCGCTGGAATCACTGCAGAGCGAATTTGTTGCCGGCGCTGGTCACTGGCCGGTAGTGGTGAAACAGCTGGCTGCGCAAAAACGGGTAGAGGCGCAGACGGTCGAATGTGTTGATGTTTGCTGGGCATTCGGACGACTCATTGGCAATACCGATATGCATGCCGGGAATCTCTCCTTTTTCCTGTCTGATTTCCCGGTCCAGGTTACGCCGGTATATGACATGCTGCCAATGGCGTGGGCGCCCAACAGCGCGGGCGGCATGCGTGAGAACGCGATTGATGTAGTACCGGAGACGGTAGTCGCCCGTATGCACTGGTCGCGCGCGCTGATGCTGGCGGAACGATTCTGGCAGCGCGTCGAAGGCGAGCCGCGCATCAGCGAGGCATTTCGTATCATTGCGCGGGAGATGCAGGGCAAGCTGCATCAGGCTGCTGGCCTTATCGCACGAATGGCGTAAGGCCAGACTGCATTAGCGCACCGCTGTTGCGATCCAGGCCGCCACTTCGCGCAGCTCTGCTTCCTGCTGCGGAAAATCAACGATCAGCGCTTCACAGGCCTGCTGCAGCCTATCAGCGCGATAGAGCGTGCCCGGCAGCCGGTTTGCCAGCGCTTCAAGCGGGGCTGGATTCAGGCTATCGGTAAACACCTGGGTGCGGGTGATGTGCCCTTTCTGAATGTCGAAGTGCAGCTCGACGCCGCCCCAGGTAAAGCGCTCGTCCAGCAGATGGCTGAAGGCGGGGGCCTGACCAAAGTTCCACTCCCAGCTACTCTGGCGCGCAAAGGTCTCCGCGAAGCCTGGCAGATCCGGGAACGCGTCCGGTGAAATCACTTCCGCTTCGACGCGCTCGCCGTAGTATGCGAAAAACGCCTCCGTGACCGCTTCACAAATACGTTCGTGCGTAATGCCCGGCAACAGATCGTTGAGATTGGCGACGCGGCCGCGCACCGAGGTAATTCCCTTGGCCTGTAACTTTTTCTTGTCCGGATTCAGATAGTTGGCCAGACGGCTGAGGTCGGCATTAAGCAGCAGCGTGCCGTGATGAAAGCCGCGATCCGGCGTTTCCCGGTAGGCGGAGCCGGACACTTTCCGATCCCCGTCCGGGGTTTTCACCACCAGATCGTTGCGTCCTGACGCTTCTGCCGTCGCACCAAGCGCCGTCAGGGCGTTGAGCACGATGGCGGTGGAGACGCTTTTATCGTATTCGGGTTTGCCGGCCATAAAGGTAAAGCAGGTGTTGCCGAGATCGTGGAACACCGCGCCACCGCCGCTGCTGCGCCGGGCGAGACGCACGTTATCCTCTTCCATGCGCCGGGTATTGCACTCTTTCCACGGGTTCTGTGCCCGGCCAATCACCACGGTATCGGCATTACGCCAGAGAAACAGCACGCGCTGGGTGGCAGGCATCTGACGGAATATGGTCTCTTCTACCGCCAGATTAAACCAGGGATCAAAGGAGTCGGAGAGCAGCAGGCGAAGCGTTGGCATAGCGGATTTCCTTTACCGGAGCGGGGGGCCATGTTAACACGAACCCGCCGCCCGACGATCACGGGGCTTTTTTCTCCTCGTGCTCTTCCTCTTCCGGCACCGCTTTGCTGGCGGTCAGCAGGAACGGCGACTGCTGCCAGCGGCTGCGTTTTCCCTGCAGCAGGGTACGGGCCAGCACTACGCCGATAGCCAGCGCCAGCAGGATCATCAGGCGCAGGATGTTGGTGGTGTTATCAACCTGCTTCGCCTCGGTGGGCAGCGTATGCGTATCCAGCGTCAGACGCAGGAAGCCAACCGGGCCGCTTTTCCCCTCGATGGGCTGAACAATTTGCTGATTGAAATAGCTACCCGCCTTTTTGCCGTCCAGCGCCAGCCGGTCGCGCAGAGAGACCTTTTCGCCAGCGCGGGCAATCATATCGCCCTGCAGGTCATATACCCCGGCATCGAGAATGCGGCTGCTGTCGGTGAGGTTGTTGAGCAGGGCGGTGATGCGCTTTTCGTCAGGGTTGTCGGTCGCCACCAGCGGCGCGAGAGAGTAGCTCACCTGCCGGGCCAGGGTCTGCGCCAGCTCCTCCAGCTGTAAATTACGGGTTTGCTGGTGGCTCTGGCTGAACCAGGATGCACCCTGCATCAGAGCCACTAATAATGCGAGACAGAGCAGCACAATGACTGCACGATGAAGCCGGAATTTCAGTTTTGCGCGAGCCATATTCCACCTGCTGAAAATTTGAAGCTTAATGTTGCCAGAAGCGCTGCGGACAGGGTAGCCTCAGGCGTTGTTTTTAGCCGAGACATTCCCTCCGGGCGCGCAATGTCAGGCTCTTTTTCAGCCCGACGATTTTATACAGGAGCAGTAATGCCAAACAGTCTGACCTGGTGCGATCTGCCAGACGATGTTTCTCACTGGCCAGGGTTGCCGCTTTCATTGAGTGGTGATGAGGTAATGCCGCTGGATTATCACGCAGGCCGCAGCGGCTGGCTTCTGTACGGTCGGGGGTTGGATAAAGCACAACTGACCCAATATCAGCACAAGCTTGGCGCCGCGATGGTGATCGTTACCGCCTGGTGCGTCGAAGACTATCAGGTAATTCGTCTCGCAGGCTCGCTCACGCCACGCGCTACGCGTCTGGCACATGACGCCGGGCTGGACGTGGCACCGCTCGGCAAGATCCCGCATCTGCGCACCCCGGGTCTGCTGGTCATGGATATGGACTCCACGGTGATCCAGATTGAGTGCATTGACGAGCTGGCAAAGCTTGCTGGTACCGGCGAGCAGGTATCGGAAGTCACCGAGCGCGCGATGCGCGGCGAACTCGACTTTACCGCCAGCCTGCGCGAACGCGTGGGTACGCTGAAGGGCGCGGATGCCTCTATCATGCGCCAGGTGCGCGACGCACTGCCGCTGATGCCCGGCCTGATTCAGCTGGTGCTGAAACTACAGTCCCTGGGCTGGAAAGTGGCGCTGGCCTCCGGCGGTTTTACCTTCTTCGCTGAATACCTGCGCGACAAACTCCATCTTGATGCGGTAGTCGCTAACGAACTCGAGATCATGGACGGGAAGCTGACCGGCAACGTGACCGGTGACATCGTCGATGCGCAGTACAAAGCAAAAACCCTGAAGCGGCTGGCCGAGCAGTATGATATCCCGATGGATCAAACCGTTGCCGTGGGCGATGGTGCCAACGATCTGCCAATGATCCAGACGGCGGGGCTGGGTATTGCCTACCACGCCAAGCCGAAAGTAAATGAAAAAACCGAAGTGACGATCCGTCACGCTGATTTGATGGGCGTGTTCTGCATTCTCTCAGGCAGTCTGAATAAGAAATAACGAGGTACAAGGTGGCGAAAGCTCCAAAACGCGCATTTGTCTGTAATGAATGTGGTGCGGATTATCCGCGCTGGCAGGGGCAGTGCAGCGCCTGTCATGCCTGGAATACCATCACCGAAGTGCGTATCGCCGCCTCGCCGACGGTGGCGCGCAACGAACGCCTCGGCGGCTATGCCGGCAGCGCGGGCGGGGCGAAAGTGCAGAAGCTTTCCGACATCAGCCTGGAAGAGCTGCCGCGCTTTTCCACTGGCTTTAAAGAGTTTGACCGCGTGCTGGGCGGCGGCGTCGTGCCGGGCAGCGCGATTCTGATTGGTGGTAACCCTGGCGCCGGCAAATCCACGCTGCTGCTGCAAACCCTGTGCAAACTCGGGGAGCAGATGAAAACGCTCTATGTCACCGGTGAGGAGTCGCTCCAGCAGGTGGCGATGCGCGCCCATCGTCTGGGGCTGCCGACTAACAATCTCAATATGCTCTCCGAAACCAGCATCGAGCAGATCTGCATGATTGCCGAGGAGGAGCAGCCAAAACTGATGGTCATCGACTCCATTCAGGTGATGCACATGGCGGATATCCAGTCATCGCCGGGCAGCGTCGCGCAGGTGCGTGAAACCGCCGCCTATCTGACGCGCTTCGCCAAAACCCGCGGCGTGGCGATTGTCATGGTTGGCCATGTGACAAAAGACGGCTCGCTGGCCGGGCCAAAAGTACTGGAGCACTGCATCGACTGCTCGGTGCTGCTTGACGGCGACGCCGATTCCCGCTTCCGCACCCTGCGCAGCCACAAAAACCGTTTCGGCGCAGTCAATGAACTGGGCGTATTCGCCATGACCGAACAGGGGCTGCGTGAAGTCAGCAACCCGTCCGCCATCTTCCTGAGCCGCGGCGATGAAGTCACCTCCGGCAGTTCGGTGATGGTGGTCTGGGAAGGCACGCGTCCGCTGCTGGTAGAGATCCAGGCGCTGGTGGATCAGTCGATGATGGGCAACCCGAGACGCGTTGCTGTCGGCCTGGAGCAGAACCGTCTGGCGATCCTGCTGGCGGTGCTGCACCGTCACGGCGGCCTGCAGATGGCCGATCAGGACGTCTTCGTTAACGTGGTGGGGGGGGTGAAGGTCACCGAAACCAGTGCCGACCTGGCGCTGCTGCTGGCAATGGTCTCCAGCCTGCGCGATCGTCCGCTGCCGCAGGACCTTGTTGTGTTCGGCGAAGTCGGGCTGGCCGGTGAGATCCGTCCGGTGCCGAGCGGGCAGGAGCGTATCTCCGAAGCGGCGAAGCACGGTTTCCGCCGCGCGATTGTGCCGGCAGCCAACGTGCCGAAAAAAATCCCCGAGGGAATGCAAATCTTTGGCGTGAAAAAGCTTTCTGATGCGCTAAACGTTTTTGACGATTTATAATTAGCAATTCAATCGGTTAATTACCCGGTTGTTCGCGTCCGGCAGCGTCCGGAGGCGAGCAACAGCGGGAGGCAGGAGGCACCTTGTCATCATTCGAGTATCTGAAAACCGCGATCCGTCAGAAGGGATGTACCCTTCAGCAGGTCGCGGCAGCCTGCGGCATGACAAAGGGCTATCTCAGCCAGTTGCTGAACGCCAAAATCAAGAGTCCGAGCGCGCAAAAGCTTGAGGCGCTGCACCGTTTCCTCGGCCTTGAGTTTCCGCGCACGCAGAAGAATATCGGCGTGGTATTCGGCAAGTTTTATCCGCTGCATACCGGGCATATCTATCTGATCCAACGCGCCTGTAGCCAGGTGGATGAGCTGCATATCATCATGGGCTACGACGAGAAGCGCGACCGCGCGCTGTTTGAAGCCAGCGCCATGTCCCAGCAGCCTACGGTGCCTGACCGTCTGCGCTGGCTGCTCCAGACATTTAAATACCAGAAAAATATCCGTATTCATGCGTTTAACGAAGAGGATATGGAGCCGTATCCGCACGGCTGGGACGTCTGGAGCAACGGCATCAAAACCTTCATGCAAGAGAAGGGCATTGCGCCTGACTGGATTTACACCTCGGAAGAGGCCGATGCCCCGCAGTATCTGGAGCATCTCGGCATTGAAACGGTGCTTATCGATCCGAAACGCACCTTTATGAACATCAGCGGGGCGCAGATCCGCGAAAACCCGTTCCGCTACTGGGAATACATCCCTACGGAAGTGAAGCCGTTCTTCGTGCGCACCGTGGCGGTGCTGGGCGGCGAGTCGAGCGGTAAATCGACGCTGGTGAACAAGCTCGCCAATATCTTCAACACCACGAGCGCCTGGGAGTACGGGCGCGACTATGTTTTTTCCCACCTTGGTGGTGACGAGATGGCGCTGCAGTACTCCGATTACGACAAGATCGCGCTCGGTCATGCCCAGTACATCGACTTCGCGGTGAAGTACGCCAACAAAGTGGCCTTCATTGACACCGATTTTGTCACCACACAGGCGTTCTGTAAGAAGTACGAGGGGCGCGAGCATCCGTTCGTACAGGCGCTCATCGACGAGTACCGCTTCGACCTGGTGATCCTGCTGGAAAACAACACGCCCTGGGTTGCCGACGGATTGCGCAGCCTTGGCAGCTCTGTGGATCGCACGGAATTTCAGAGCATGCTGGTGGAGATGCTTGAGGCCAACAACGTCGAGTACGTGCATGTCGAGGAGTCCGATTACGACAGCCGTTTCCTGCGCTGCGTCGAACTGGTCAAAAAAATGATGGGTGAGCAGGGATAGCCTGGAGCTGAAGGTGGGGCTGAAGGTGGGTGCGCTACGCTTACCCACCCTACAAAAACATTATCCTATCGTAGGGCGGGTAAGCGCAGCGCACCCGCCGCAAAAATCTATATCAAACGTCTCAAGGAAGGAGAACGTTTTATGTCCCAATATCGTCGCAGTTATCTTCCCGGTGGCAGCTGGTTCTTTACTGTCAACCTGCGCTCGCGTAAGAGCGATCTACTATGTCGCCACATCGATCTCCTCCGCCATCAGGTGGCACGTGTTAAATCGCGCAGGCCTTTTATTATCAATGCCTGGGTGGTTCTGCCGGAACATATGCACTGCATCTGGACGCTGCCGGAAAACGATACCGATTATTCAGGGCGCTGGCGGGAGATTAAAAAGGGATTCACCCGTGCGTTGGGCTCTGCCGGCCTTGCAGATACGATCTGGCAACGGTGCTTCTGGGAACATTGCCTGCGTGATGAGGAGGATTTACGGCGTCACAAAGATTATGTCTACATCAACCCGGTTAAACATGGATGGGCGAAGAGGGTGCAGGACTGGCCCTGGTCATCGTTTCATCGGGATGTGGCGGCGGGATTATACCCGCTGGATTGGGGTGGGGAGATGGCGGATATACGCGCGGGAGAACGTGAATAAGGTGGGTGTGCTGCGCTTACCCACCCTACAAATGCCGCTGTGCTGAAGGTGGGTGTGCTGCGCTTACCCACCCTACAAATGCCGCTGTGCTGAAGGTGGGGGCGCTACGCTTACCCACCCTACAAATGCCGCTGTGCTGAAGGTGGGTGCGCTACGCTTACCCACCCTACAAAAACGTTACCCCATCGTAGGGCGGGTAAGCGGCGCGCACCCGCCACAGGCTTAGTACGCGATAACAACTTTCCCGCGCATATGGCCGTCGAGCACGGCATCGTGTGCCTGCTGCAGGGTTTCAACGCTCAGGCCGTGCAGCGTTTTGCTGAGTGAGCTTTCCACCACGCCGTCGTCAACCAGCTTCGCCACCGCATTGAGGATCTCACCCTGACGCGCCATGTCGGCGGTCTGGTACATGCTGCGGGTGTACATAAACTCCCAGTGCAGCGCGGCGGATTTCAGCTTCAGCTCGTTCTGATCCAGCGGATGCTCGTTCTCTACGATGGTGCAGATATGGCCCTGCGGGGCGATCAGCTTGCTGACGTTAGCCCAGTGGCCATCGGTATCATTGAGAATAAAGATGTAATCCACGTACGTGATGTCGTGCTTCGCCAGCTCGCCCGGCAGATCCTGATAGTTCACCACCAGATCCGCACCGCGATCGCGGCACCACTGTGCAGAGTCTTCCCGGGAAGCGGTCGCGATAATCCTGATGTTGCTGTGGTGCTTCGCAAACGGGATGGCGAGAGAACCTACGCCGCCCGCGCCGCCGATGATCAGCAGGGTTTTGTCCGCTCCGGCATCCTGAATGTTCAGACGTTCGAACAGACCTTCCCAGGCCGTCAGGGCGGTAAGCGGCAGGGCGGCGGCGGCGGCCCAGTCGAGGGTGCGCGGCTTGTGGCCGACAATGCGGGCATCAATCAGCTGATGGGTGGTGTTACTGCCCGGACGCGTGATGTCCCCGGCGTACCAGACTTCATCTCCTGCTTTAAAGCCGGTCACCTTGCTGCCCATCGCTTTGACGATGCCGCTGGCATCCCAACCCAGCACGCGCGGCTCCTGCAGGCCGTTTTTCACCAGCCCTTTGTGGACCTTGGTATCCACCGGATTCACGGAGGCGGCTTTCACCTCTACCAGCAGATCGTAGTCGCCCGGCGTCGGTTCCTGCTGGGAAATCTCAATAAAGTGCTTAGGATCCTGCGGGTTAACGGCAATCGCTTTCACAGACATATTTTTTCCTCAATGGGTGAGACGTTCAGGCTGTTGTATTCAATGTAGTCTATGCCTGGGTTGTTAAGCTGATAAGATGGACAATCAAGAATGGCGTGTTCGTCTCAGGTGAACAATCATGTTTAAGTCGCTTCAGGATATGGCGCTGTTCGCGCTGGTGGCCGAGTGCGGGAGCTTCACGGCTGCCGCCCGGCGGGCAGGCTTGCCCAAGTCCAGCGTCAGTCAGCGCATCAGCCAGCTGGAAAACAGCCTCGGCATCCGCCTGCTCAACCGCACCACCCGCACGCTTAACCTGACCTTTGCCGGCGAGCATTATCTGGTGCACTGCCGTGAAATGCTCACCGCCAGCGAGCGCGCGGACCACGCTATCCAGCGGCTGCGGCAAAACCCCAGCGGACGGCTGCGCATTACCAGTCCGGCGGGGATCGGCGCAACGCTGCTGGCGCGCATGAATGCCCGTTTCCAGGAGGCGTATCCCGACGTCATGCTGGAGGTTTCGGTGTCGGATGATATCCGGGATCTGGTGCTGGAGGGGTTTGACGTCGCGCTGCGCACCGGTAAGCCGCAGGACTCGTCGCTGATAGGCCGTCTGATTGGCCACTGCCCGCGTCATCTGCTCGCCGCGCCTGGCTATCTGGCGCAGCATCCTGCGCTGACGCATCCGGGCCAGCTGGCGTCGCACCGCTGT
Organism: Siccibacter colletis; assembly: GCF_000696575.1. Taxonomy (GTDB): domain Bacteria; phylum Pseudomonadota; class Gammaproteobacteria; order Enterobacterales; family Enterobacteriaceae; genus Siccibacter; species Siccibacter colletis. The sequence continues at coordinate 87,451 of NZ_JMSQ01000004.1, forward strand.
ATCACGCATCGGGCGTGGGCGGAATGGGTGCTGCATCGCGAGCAGGAGTATTACCGCTGCATCCTGCCCAGGCAGCATCTTACTGATAACCTGCTGTATGCCCGCGAGTGCGCTGTGGCCGGGGCGGGGGTGACGCTGCTGCCGTCATTTTTGCTGGAGGATACCCTTGAGCGGGGCGTGCTGGTGCCGGTGCTGGAGCAGTGGCAGGCGGAGGGGAACGATCTTTATCTGGTCTATCCGAGCCGCAAACTGAACTCGCCGGCGCTGGCCAGCTACATCGACTTTGCGATGGCATTCCGCGACATTAAGGATTTCTATCTGGGATAAAAAAGAGAAGGGCGAGTGCCCTTCTCTGAGTGGTGCGATTACTTGGTAATACGCTTGTACTTGATACGCTTCGGCTCCAGCGCTTCCGCGCCCAGGGTGCGTTTCTTGTACTCTTCGTACTCAGTAAAGTTACCTTCGAAGAATTCGACTTTACCTTCATCCTGATAATCGATGATGTGGGTCGCGATACGGTCCAGGAACCAGCGGTCGTGCGAGATAACCAGCGCACAGCCCGGGAACTCCAGCAGGGCGTTTTCCAGCGCGCGCAGGGTTTCGATATCCAGGTCGTTGGTCGGTTCATCAAGCAGCAGCATGTTGCCGCCAACCTGCAGCAGCTTCGCCAGGTGCAGACGACCGCGCTCACCGCCGGACAGCTCGCCCACGCGTTTGCCCTGATCGACACCTTTGAAGTTGAAGCGGCCTACGTAAGCGCGGCTTGGCATTTCGGTGTTGCCGATCTTCATGATGTCCAGTCCGCCGGACACTTCTTCCCACACGGTTTTGCTGTTGTCCATCGCGTCACGGAACTGATCCACCGACGCCAGCTTCACGGTTTCACCGAGATCGATGGTGCCCGCATCCGGCTGTTCCTGACCGGACAGCATACGGAACAGGGTAGATTTACCCGCGCCGTTCGGACCGATGATACCGACGATCGCCCCTTTCGGGATAGAGAAAGTCAGATCGTCGATCAGTACGCGATCGCCGTAGGATTTGCGCAGGTTCGACACTTCCAGCACTTTATCGCCCAGACGCGGTCCCGGCGGAATGAAGAGTTCGTTAGTCTCGTTACGCTTCTGGTATTCAGTGCTGTTAAGCTCTTCGAAGCGAGCCAGACGCGCTTTGCCTTTGGACTGACGGCCTTTAGCACCCTGACGCACCCACTCCAGCTCTTTCTCAATGGATTTACGGCGCGCCGCTTCCTGAGAGGCTTCCTGGGCCAGACGCTGATCTTTCTGCTCAAGCCAGGAGGAGTAGTTGCCTTCCCACGGAATACCTTCCCCGCGGTCAAGTTCGAGGATCCAGCCCGCCACGTTGTCGAGGAAGTAACGGTCGTGGGTAATCGCCACTACGGTTCCTTCGAAGTCGTGCAGGAAGCGTTCCAGCCAGGCCACGGATTCCGCATCCAGGTGGTTGGTCGGTTCGTCGAGCAGCAGCATGTCTGGTTTTTCCAGCAGCAGGCGGCACAGTGCAACGCGGCGGCGTTCACCCCCGGAGAGGTTAGCGATTTTCGCATCCCAGTCCGGCAGGCGCAGAGCGTCAGCGGCGCGCTCCAGCTGCACGTTCAGGTTGTGACCGTCGTGCGCCTGGATGATCTCTTCCAGCTTGCCCTGTTCGGCGGCCAGTTTGTCGAAATCGGCATCCGGGTCGGCATACAGCGCATAGACTTCGTCCAGACGCTTCAGCGCGGTGACCACTTCAGACAGCGCTTCCTCAACGGATTCGCGTACCGTGTGCTCAAGGTTGAGCTGCGGCTCCTGCGGCAGGTAGCCGATTTTAATGCCGGGTTGCGGGCGGGCTTCGCCTTCGATTTCGGTATCGATGCCAGCCATGATGCGCAGCAGGGTAGATTTACCGGCACCGTTGAGACCCAGCACACCGATTTTCGCGCCCGGGAAAAAGCTCAGCGAGATATTCTTCAAAATATGACGTTTCGGCGGTACGACTTTGCCGACACGATGCATGGTATAAACGAATTGAGCCACGTTGCGACTTCGCCTCTTTTATAGTGAGTAAACTGGTTCGTATCAGATGCGAAGTGTAGCCTTTTTCATGGCCCAAGCCCAGCCATCAACGCCCGGCGTGTTATGTCGCGCAGGCCGCCACACAAAGCGTAAAAAAATGTTCATATCATGGCGCAACCGGGCATGCCTGGTTAGCATGAAAAGGTTGTGCTGTAAGCACACCGGCTCAGGGGCGGCATGAGGCTGCCGCGGGAACAACGATATTGAGGAGTCACTGTGGGAAAAGCCAAACATGCCGTCTGGCGCGTGCTTGCGGCCAGCGTGTGTCTGATGACCGTAAGCAGCCTGGCGCGTGCCGATTCACTGGATGAACAACGCAGCCGCTACACCCAGATTAAACAGGCGTGGGATAGCCGCCAGATGGCGGTGGTGGAGCAGATGATGCCCGGCCTGCGCGACTATCCGCTCTATCCCTATCTGCAGTACCGTCAGCTGACTGACGATCTGATGAACCAGCCGGCGCTGGCGGTGAGCCAGTTTATCCAGCAGAACCCGACGCTGCCGCCGGCACGCGCGCTGAAATCGCGTTTTGTGAACGAGCTGGCGCGGCGCGAGGACTGGCGCGGTCTGCTTGCCTTCAGCCCTACCGAGCCGGGCACCACCGAGGCGAAATGTAATTTCTACTATGCGAAATACAACACCGGTCAGACCAGCGATGCCTGGATTGGGGCGAAGCGCCTGTGGCTGACCGGGAAAAATCTGCCGTCGGCCTGCGACCGTCTGTTCTCGGCCTGGCGCAGCTCAGGCACGCAGCAGCCGGAAGATTACCTTGAGCGCATTCGCCTGGCGATGAAAGAGGGCAATACCCGTCTGGTGGGGCAGCTGGCTGTAGAGATGCCATCGCAGTATCAGACGCTCTCTTCATCGCTGATAAGCCTCGCCAACAACCCTGACAGCGTGCTGAGCTTCGCGCAGACGGTGGGAGCGACCGACTTTACCCGCCAGCTGGTGGCAGTAGCCTTTGCCAGCGTCGCCCGTGAGGATGCGGACAACGCGCGCATGATGATCTCCTCTCTGACCCAGGCGCAGAAACTCAATGCCGATCAGGTGCAAGAGCTGAACGAGCTGGTGGCCTGGCGGCTGATGGGCAATGATATCACCGCTGAGGAGGCTCACTGGCGTGACGACGTTATCATGCGTTCCCAGTCCATCTCGCTGATTGAGCGCCGCGTGCGTATGGCGCTGGGAACCGGCGATCGCGGTGGTCTGAACACCTGGCTGGCGCGTCTGCCGATGGAAGCGAAAGAGAAAGACGAATGGCGCTACTGGCAGGCCGATCTGCTGCTGGAGCGCGGGCGTGAAGAAGAGGCCAAAACCATTCTGCGCGATCTGATGCAGACCCGCGGCTTCTATCCGATGGTCGCGGCCCAGCGCCTCGGCGAGGATTACCCGCTGCGCGTCGACAAAGCCCCGCAGGTTAACGGTGCCGTGTTCCAGGGGCCGGAGATGGCCCGTGTGCGCGAGCTGATGTACTGGGGCATGGACAACACGGCGCGCAGCGAGTGGGCGAATCTGGTGGTCAGCCGTCCGGTAAACGAGCAGGCGGCGCTGGCGCGCTATGCCTTCGACCAGGACTGGTGGGATCTCAGCGTGCAGGCCACCATCGCCGGTAAGCTGTGGGATCAGCTGGAAGAGCGTTTCCCGCTGGCCTGGCAGAGCACGTTCGACCGTTACGTCAGCAACAAAGACATCTCGAAAAGCTATGCGATGGCGATTGCCCGTCAGGAGAGCGCCTGGAACCCGAAGGTGCGCTCCCCGGTGGGGGCGTCTGGCCTGATGCAGGTGATGCCCGCTACCGCGAGCCACACGGTGACGAAGTTTGGCATTCCGGGTTACAGCAGCAGTAATCAGCTGCTCGATCCGGAAATGAACATCAACATCGGCACTACCTATCTGCAAAGCGTTTATGAGCAGTTCGGCTATAACCGCATCCTGTCGTCGGCAGCCTACAACGCCGGGCCGGGGCGAGTACGGACGTGGCTTGGCAACAGCGCCGGGCGCCTCGATGCGGTTGCCTTTATCGAGAGCATTCCATTCTCGGAAACCCGCGGCTACGTGAAAAACGTGCTGGCTCATGACGCGTATTACCGTTACTTCATGGGGGATAAGCCAGCGTTGCTGACCAGCAGCGAATGGCAGCGCCGTTACTGATTTGACGTCGGGTATGTTATGCTGCTGTACTAGTTAATGAGTATTCCGGATGGCGGCATAACATGACCCAACACGCGCCCTGGTCTGCAGAGCAGGCCGAACAGCACAATCGGGAGTGGCTTCGTTTCGTGGAGCTGCTGAAAAACGCGTTCGATCGCGATCTGCATCTTCCGCTGATGATGCTGTTGTTGACCCCTGACGAACGTGAGGCGCTCGGCACTCGCGTGCGTATCATCGAAGAGCTGCTGCGCGGCGAGATGAGCCAGCGCGAACTCAAAAATGAGCTGGGCGCTGGCATCGCCACCATCACTCGCGGCTCTAACAGCCTGAAAGCCGCCCCGCCTGAGCTGCGCGTCTGGCTGGAGCAGGTGCTGCTCAAGGGCGATCAGTCGTAAATCGCGTTATGGAACGGGCTTAACGCCAGCACTACCGCCTGGTGGTAAACGCTGCTGCGGGTCAGCACCCCGCCGGTGAATACGCCGATGGCACCCTCTTTGCGGCCGATGGCGTCAATGCCGGTCAGGGCAGACATCACCGGCCCCAGCGGTTCACCTTGATACACTTTCTCCAGAATAGGTTCAGGCAGCGGCAGCGTGGCGGATCGCGCTTCGCCGCGCTTATCTCCACGTTCAATCACCACCCAGCTAAAGGTGCTGCCTTCGTCAATGCCGGCTTCGATGGCAACCCAAAAATCCGCCTCGGGTTTTAGCGCCCGCGCATTCTGAACGCGAATACGCGCCCCGGCGCGGGTCTCTTCGCTGCCGAGCGGCTGCTCGGGCACACCGGTCTCGACGACCACAGATTCGATATGGCAGGATGCGGTGCCAAAAATGGCCTCAAACGCGTGCAGAATCGCCTTAATTTTGGCGGGATTAGTGGTGGCACAGATAACTTGGTGCATAATCATTTAACATTCTGATAAAACGTGTGCAGCAGTATAACGGATAAAAAGTATGTTACAGGTATACCTTGTTCGCCACGGCGAAACGCAGTGGAACGCCGAGCGACGCATTCAGGGGCAGTCTGACAGCGCCCTGACCGAAAAGGGTGAGCAGCAGGCGCAGCAGGTGGCTGAACGCGCCAGAGCGCTGGGCATCACCCATATCATCTCCAGCGATCTGGGACGAACGCGTCAGACCGCCAGTATTATTGCTCAGGCTTGCGGGTGTGACGTGACGCTCGACGCGCGCCTGCGCGAGCTGGATATGGGCGTGCTGGAGCAGCGCCATATCGACGGTCTGACCGAGGAAGAAGAGGGCTGGCGTCGTCAGCTGGTGAACGGCACTCCCGACGGACGTATTCCGGACGGCGAGTCGATGGTGGAACTGAGCGAGCGCATGCAGAGCGCGCTGAATGCGTGTCTGGAGTTGCCGGAAGGGAGTCGTCCGCTACTGGTGAGTCACGGCATGGCGCTGGGCTGTCTGGTCAGTACCATTCTCGGTCTACCCGCCTGGGCGGAACGCCGCCTGCGCCTGCGCAACTGTTCGCTTTCCCGCGTTGATTACCAGCAAAGCCCGTGGCTGGCATCAGGCTGGGTGGTGGAAACCGCAGGCGACGTCTCACATCTGGACGCCCCTGCGTTGGATGAAATGCAGCGTTAGCCGTTAGCGGCGAATCGGAATCAGGTACTCGCAGCGCAGATAGCGCGGCGGCTCCTGGTGTTTGGTTTCGTCGCGCGGGAAGAAGCGTTCAATATCCTGGCCCTTACGACGGGTCAGGTTGAGCGAAGGCATACAGGTGCCGTACACCGTCAGGATGAACTCCTGCAGTCCGGTTCCCGGCCCCTCATAATCGAACTGCACGTAGTCACCGCCATCCAGGGTAACCGCGTGGGCATTCGGCAGGCAGTTTTCAGCCAGCTCCGGTGGCAGCGCGGTGGTGTAAAACACCTCCTGTTCGTCATCCCGCTCGATGCTGGGGCGCGGCTCGTGCAACCCGTACAGCTCCGGTGGAATGGTCGGGCAGTGTTCCAGAAACGCGCGCCAGAACTGGATGCGCATCTCGTTACGGAAGTCGGAAATCTGCTCCAGCGCGCAGCTGTAGCTCTGGGTGAGACCAATCAGGTGCATCGGCGGCAGCGTAACGAATTTATGCTCCGGGAGCGTAAAGCTGTCCAGCCGCAGCGGCGGGCGAATACCGTACGCGCTCCAGTCGGCCGAGCGGCGATAGAGCGCTGGCGTCATGGAAAACTGTTTTTTAAACGCGCGGGTAAAAGTTTGCTGCGAATCGAATCGATATTGCAGGGCAATATCGAGAATGGGACGCGCGGTGAGGCGAAGCGCCACCGCTGACTTTGACAGCCGGCGCGCGCGTATATAGGCACCAATTGCGTGCCCGGTAACGTCTTTAAACATCCGTTGTAAATGCCACTTGGAATAGCCCGCTTTAGCCGCCACGTTATCTAAAGAGAGGGGATGATCCAGGTGGCTTTCCAGCCAGGTAAGCAAGTCGCGAATGATCCCAGCCTGATCCATAAAATATCCTCATCCAGCATGAGAGAGTGCTTGAAACTAAGGTGCGGATAATAGCATTTTTTGTTTTTTTAGCATTCTGTGTTTTTTGCCACGCCTGAGGCTTTTTTTCTACAAAATTCGCGTCAGGCGTGTAACGCAGTGATAATTAAACTTTTTTCAACACAGTGTAATAATCACACCAGGCAATATTTTAAAAATGGTAACAATATGAAATATAGACACTTAACTTTTGCCGCGCTGCTTTCGCTTTTCAGCTTCCACGCTGCGGCAGAGGAGATCGGATCGGTCGACACGGTATTCAAGATCTTCGGGCCGGATCATAAGATTGTGGTTGAGGCATTTGACGATCCGGACGTAAAAAACGTTACCTGCTACATCAGCCGCGCTAAAACCGGTGGTATCAAGGGTGGACTGGGTCTGGCGGAGGATACGTCAGATGCAGCGATCTCATGCCAGCAGGTAGGGCCGATCGAAATTAGCGAGAAGATCAAAGCGGGTAAAGCGCAGGGGGATGTGGTGTTCCAGAAACGCACATCGCTGATATTCAAGAAGCTACAGGTGGTGCGCTTCTATGATGCTAAACGCAACACGCTGGCGTACCTCGCGTACTCAGACAAAGTGGTGGAAGGCTCACCGAAAAATGCGCTCAGCGCGGTTCCGGTGATGCCCTGGAAGTAACCCCCGGCGCCAGAAATGAAAAAAGGGCAGTCAGCTGCCCTTTTTTACGTAACCGGGAGTTATTCCTGTAAGTCGCCGCAGAAGCGGTAACCTTCGCCGTGAATAGTGGCGATGATTTCTGGCGTGTCCGGCGTGGATTCGAAGTGCTTACGAATGCGACGAATGGTCACGTCAACGGTACGGTCGTGCGGCTTCAGTTCGCGACCGGTCATTTTCTTCAGCAGCTCGGCGCGCGTCTGGATTTTGCCCGGATTTTCACAGAAGTGCAGCATGGCGCGGAACTCGCTGCGCGGCAGCTTGTACTGTTCGCCATTCGGGCCGATCAGAGAACGGCTGTTGATGTCCAGTTCCCAGCCGTTAAATTTATAGCTCTCAACGCTGCGGCGCTCTTCGCTGACGGCGGCGAGGTTCATGGTACGCGACAGCAGGTTGCGCGCGCGAATCGTCAGCTCGCGAGGATTGAACGGCTTGGTGATGTAGTCATCGGCGCCGATTTCGAGGCCAAGGATCTTGTCGACTTCATTGTCGCGACCGGTCAGGAACATCAGGGCAACGTTAGCTTGTTCACGCAGCTCTCGCGCCAGCAACAGGCCGTTTTTACCCGGCAGGTTGATGTCCATGATCACCAGGTTGATGTCATTCTCAGAGAGGATCTGATGCATTTCAGCGCCATCGGTGGCCTCAGAAACATCGTAGCCTTCTGCTTCGAAAATACTTTTCAACGTGTTGCGTGTTACCAACTCGTCTTCAACGATAAGGATGTGCGGGGTCTGCATGTTTGCTACCTAAAATTGCCAACTAAATCGAAACAGGAGTACAAAAGTCCCTGACCTGCCTGCTGCATGATATAAATTAACATGCCGGGCGTAACATGACTAAAGTACGTAATGGCGTTCTTGATGCACTATTCGTCTACGTCAACAACATCATTAGCCTGGTCTTGGGTACTTTTTCTGTGGACCCGACGGTGTCAAAAACGGCTGATATCCTAACCATTTTAACAGCAACATAACAGACCAGGGCGGCTACGACACCCAATAAAACTACGCTTCGTTGACATATATCAAGTTCAATTGTAGCACGTCGAGCGTTTCATGAAATTGACGTCTCACAGAACGCGATTCGGTCACAATTTTATAATCAATCATGTCGTTTCACCCTCTAACTAATAAACAAGGTGAATAGAAATAACAAGCGATATTTTCATCGGGTTTATTCATGATAAACATAAGGATAACATGCGGTATCCTCATAACAAAGCGGCCAGCAACTCGGATAAATCCATAAGCAAAGTTTATATATTTTCGGCGTGATCGCCTGTTAATTGTTGCTGTAATGTAATTTTTTACGACGTAATAAGAGGGTGTAAATCTATCCGGTTACGCGTAATGCAGAGAAGAGAAAAATATGGAGTTTCCTGTTGTACTGGTAGCGCCTGCCCGCGCTGAAAACATTGGCGCGGCAGCCAGGGCGATGAAAACCATGGGCTTTACCCGGCTGCGTATTGTCGCCAGCGACGCGTGGCGCGATGAAGCTGCCCGGCGCGTAGCGCACGGCGCAGGGGATATTCTGGATAACGTGGAAACCTTCGACACTCTGGCCGATGCGCTGGCTGACGTCGACTTTACCATCGCGACCACCGCGCGCAGCAGAGCGAAGTTTCACTACTACGCCACCCCACAACAGTTACTGCCGCTGCTGGAAGAGAAGCGCCAGTGGCTGACGCGCTGCGCGCTAGTATTCGGGCGGGAAGATTCTGGCCTGACCAATGACGAGCTGGCGCTGGCGGATGTTCTCACCGGCGTGCCTATGGTGGCGGATTACCCCTCGCTTAACCTTGGCCAGGCGGTGATGGTTTACTGCTATCAGCTCTCTTCGCTGATGCAGCTTGCGCCCGTCAGCGTTCCGTCCGGGGAAGTGAACCAGTTGCAGGCGCTGCGTCTGCGCGTCACTTCGTTACTGGAAAGGCTGGAGGTGAGCGATGACGTGAAAATGGCGGACTGGCTGAGCCAGCGTCTGGGACTGCTGAAGCAGCGCGACACCGCGATGCTGCATCGACTGCTGCACGATATCGAAAAAAAATTTCCAGAATAACCTGCTGCTTAATGGACCCATGGCCGTGCAGAATATCGCTATGCTACGACCATAAGCAGTGGTTATGGTTGGAAAGCCTCTGCCGTACAGCGAACCGCGGTTGTGGTTAATAAATAGCCAAAAACAGAAATGCGTTGACTTCACCCGGCGGATACTTTAACCAATACAGAACACACAAAAAGATTCAGAGCACACAACATCCATGATTCGCATCAGCCTGACCACCACTATTACAACCATCACCATTACCACAGGTAACGGTGCGGGCTGACGCGTACAGGAAATACTGAAAAAAGCCCGCACCTGAACAGTGCGGGCTTTTTTTTCGACTAAAAATCAAAGGGCAACCACCATGAGAGTGTTGAAATTCGGCGGTACATCAGTGGCAAACGCGGAGCGGTTCCAGCGCGTTGCCGACATTCTGGAAAGCAATGCCAGGCAAGGGCAGGTAGCGACCGTTCTTTCTGCACCCGCAAAAATTACCAACCACCTGGTGGCGATGATCGAGAAAACCATCGCCGGCCAGGACGCTATTCCCAACATCAGCGACGCCGAGCAGATTTTCGCCCAGCTGCTGGACGGGCTGGCGCAGGCCCAGCCGGGCTTCGACCTTGCCGGGCTGAAAGCGGTCGTCGCGCAGGAGTTCGCCCAGATCAAACACGTGCTGCATGGCATCAGCCTGCTCGGTCAGTGCCCGGACAGCATCAACGCGGCGCTGATCTGCCGCGGTGAGAAGCTTTCCATCGCCATCATGGCTGCGCTGTTGCAGGCGCGCGGCAACAAGGTCACCGTTATCGACCCGGTAGAAAAACTGCTGGCGGTAGGTCACTACCTCGAATCCACCGTGGATATCGCTGAGTCCACGCGCCGCATCGCTGCCAGCCGTATTCCAGCGGATCATATGGTGCTGATGGCCGGTTTCACCGCCGGTAACGAAAACGGCGAGTTAGTGGTGCTGGGCCGCAACGGGTCCGACTACTCGGCGGCGGTGCTGGCGGCCTGTTTGCGCGCCGACTGCTGCGAAATCTGGACCGACGTCGACGGCGTTTATACCTGCGACCCGCGCCAGGTGCCGGACGCCAGGCTGTTGAAGTCTATGTCCTATCAGGAAGCGATGGAGCTGTCCTATTTCGGTGCTAAAGTGCTGCATCCCCGCACCATCACCCCCATCGCCCAGTTCCAGATCCCTTGCCTGATTAAAAACACCGCCAACCCGCAGGCGCCGGGAACGCTGATTGGCGCGACCAGCGAGGATGACGGCCTGCCGGTGAAGGGCATCAGTAATCTCAATAACATGGCGATGTTCAGCGTCTCCGGGCCGGGCATGAAAGGAATGGTCGGCATGGCGGCGCGCGTCTTCGCTACCATGTCCCGCGCCGGGATCTCGGTGGTGCTGATCACTCAGTCCTCCTCGGAATACAGCATCAGCTTCTGCGTCCCGCAGAGCGACAGCGAACGCGCCACCCGGGTGATGGAAGAGGAGTTCTACCTGGAGCTGAAAGAGGGGCTGCTGGAGCCGCTGGCGGTGATGAACCGGCTGGCGATCATCTCAGTGGTGGGCGACGGTATGCGCACCCTGCGCGGCATCTCGGCGAAGTTCTTTGCTGCGCTGGCCCGCGCCAATATCAACATCGTGGCGATTGCCCAGGGCTCTTCCGAGCGCTCTATCTCGGTGGTGGTCAGCAATGACGACGCGGTAACCGGCGTGCGCGTCACCCATCAGATGTTGTTTAACACCGATCAGGTGATTGAAGTGTTTGTGGTCGGCGTCGGCGGCGTCGGCGGGGCGCTGATCGAGCAGCTTAAGCGTCAGCAGAGCTGGCTGAAGCAGAAGCATATCGATTTACGCGTCTGCGGCCTCGCGAACTCTCGCGCGCTGCTGACCAACGTGCACGGGCTGGATCTGGAAAACTGGCAGGCGGAACTGGCGGAAGCGAAAGAGCCGTTCAATCTTGGCCGCCTGATCCGCCTGGTTAAAGAGTACCACCTGCTCAACCCGGTGATCGTAGACTGCACCTCCAACCAGGCGGTGGCCGATCAGTACGCCGACTTCCTGAAAGAGGGGTTCCACGTGGTGACGCCGAACAAGAAGGCCAACACCTCGTCGATGAACTACTACCACGAGCTGCGCCGCGCGGCGGAAAAATCGCGCCGCAAGTTCCTGTATGACACTAACGTCGGTGCCGGTCTGCCGGTGATTGAAAACCTGCAAAACCTGCTCAATGCCGGCGATGAGCTACAGCGCTTCTCCGGTATTCTTTCCGGGTCGCTGTCGTTCATCTTCGGCAAGCTGGATGAAGGCATGAGCCTGTCGGAGGCTACCACTCTGGCACGCGAGATGGGATACACCGAGCCGGACCCGCGCGACGACCTGAGCGGCATGGACGTGGCGCGTAAGCTGCTTATCCTGGCGCGTGAAACCGGCCGCAGCCTTGAGCTGGCGGATATCGTGGTGGAGCCGGTCCTGCCGGCCAGCTTCGACAGCACCGGCGACGTCAGCGCCTTTATGGCGCGTCTCCCGCAGCTTGATGACGAGTTCGCCGCCCGCGTCGCTCAGGCGCGTGATGAAGGGAAAGTGCTGCGCTACGTCGGCAATATCGAAGAGGACGGCGTCTGCCGCGTGAAAATCGCTGCCGTGGACGGTAACGATCCGCTGTATAAAGTGAAGAACGGCGAAAACGCGCTGGCGTTTTACAGCCGCTACTACCAGCCGCTACCGCTGGTGCTGCGCGGCTACGGCGCTGGCAACGACGTAACCGCTGCCGGGGTCTTCGCCGACCTGCTGCGCACCCTCTCATGGAAGTTAGGAGTTTAAGATGGTTAAAGTATATGCCCCGGCTTCCAGCGCAAATATGAGCGTCGGCTTTGATGTGCTGGGTGCGGCGGTGACGCCGATAGACGGCTCGCTGCTGGGTGATTACGTCACCGTTGAGGCTGCCGAACGCTTCAGTCTGCAAAACCTCGGGCGTTTCGCCAGCAAGCTGCCGGACGCGCCGCGGGAAAACATCGTCTACCAGTGCTGGGAGCGCTTCTGCCAGGAAATTGGCAGGGAGATCCCGGTCGCCATGACGCTGGAAAAAAACATGCCGATCGGCTCCGGGCTGGGGTCCAGTGCCTGCTCGGTGGTTGCCGGGTTAATGGCGATGAACGAGCACTGCGGCAAGCCGCTGAGCGATACCCGTCTGCTCTCCCTGATGGGCGAGCTGGAAGGGCGCATTTCCGGCAGCATCCACTATGATAACGTCGCCCCCTGTTTCTTAGGCGGCATCCAACTGATGATCGAAGAAAACGGCATTATCAGCCAGGAGGTGCCAGGCTTTGATGAGTGGCTGTGGGTGCTGGCATACCCCGGCATTAAGGTTTCCACCGCCGAAGCGCGCGCCATCCTACCGGCGCAGTACCGCCGTCAGGACTGCATCAGCCACGGGCGTCATCTGGCCGGCTTTATCCATGCCTGCCATACCGGACAACCCGCGCTGGCCGCGAAGCTGATGCGGGATGTTATTGCGGAGCCGTACCGCACCAAACTGCTGCCGGGCTTCAGCGAAGCGCGCAGCGCTGCCGCAGATATCGGCGCGCTGGCGTGCGGCATCTCCGGCTCCGGGCCGACCCTGTTTGCCGTCTGCGATAACCCGGAAACGGCGCAGCGGATGGCGGACTGGCTCGGTCAGCACTATCTTCAAAATCAGGACGGATTCGTCCACATCTGCCGTCTGGACACGGCTGGCGCACGAGTACTGGGATAACGAATGAAACTCTACAACCTTAAAGATCATAACGAACAGGTCAGCTTCGCACAGGCGGTAACGCAGGGTCTTGGCTCACAGCAGGGCCTCTTTTTCCCGCATGACCTGCCCGAGTTCAGCCTGACCGAAGTGGACGACATGCTGGAGATGGACTTCGTATCCCGCAGCAGCAAGATCCTGTCGGCGTTTATCGGCGATGAAATTCCGGCGGAGATCCTCGAAACCCGCATCCGCAACGCCTTTACCTTCCCGGCCCCGGTGAAGGAAGTGCAGAGCGACATCGGCTGCCTGGAGCTGTTCCACGGCCCGACGCTGGCGTTTAAAGACTTTGGCGGCCGCTTTATGGCGCAGATGCTGACCCACATCAGCGGCGACAAACCGGTCACCATCCTCACCGCCACCTCCGGTGACACCGGGGCCGCCGTCGCGCACGCCTTCTACGGCCTGAAAAACGTACGCGTGGTGATCCTCTACCCGCGCGGCAAAATCAGCCCGCTGCAGGAAAAACTGTTCTGCACCCTCGGCGACAACATCGAAACCGTCGCCATCGACGGCGACTTCGATGCCTGCCAGGCGCTGGTCAAACAGGCGTTTAATGACGAAGAGCTGAAAACCCAGCTCGGCCTCAACTCCGCTAACTCCATCAACATCAGCCGCCTGCTGGCGCAGATCTGCTACTACTTTGAAGCGGTGGCCCAGCTGCCGCAGGAAGCGCGTAATCAGCTGGTGATTTCTGTGCCAAGCGGCAACTTCGGCGATCTCACCGCCGGTCTGCTGGCGAAGTCGCTTGGCCTGCCGGTAAAACGCTTTATCGCTGCCACCAATGCCAACGACACCGTGCCGCGCTATCTGGAAAACGGCAAGTGGGAACCAGACAGCACCCGCGCCACGCTCTCTAATGCGATGGACGTCAGCCAGCCGAACAACTGGCCACGGGTGGAAGAGATTTTCCGCCGTAAAATCTGGCGCCTCAACGAGCTGGGTTATGCTGCGGTGGATGATGAAACCACCGCCTCCACTATGCGCGAACTGAACGACGCCGGGTATGTCTCCGAGCCACACGCCGCCATCGCTTACCGCGCGCTGCGCGACCAGCTTCATCCTGGCGAGTACGGCCTGTTCCTCGGCACTGCCCATCCGGCGAAGTTTAAAGAGAGCGTGGAGGAGATCCTCGGCCAGACGCTGGATCTGCCAGAGGCGCTGGCCGAACGCGCCGAGCTGCCGCTGCTGTCGCAGTTCCTGCCAGCCGATTACGCCGCGCTGCGTCAGCTGATGATGAAGCCACGCGACTAAGGCACATTTGCAACCACAAAGGGGAAGCATGGCTTCTCCTTTTTTTATGCCCAAATGTGAAGAAAATAAGCAGGAAAGTGGCAGGAAAAAAGGAGGTTTTCCCAATAAATGCGGGCACTTAGCAATTAGGACGCCACCGGATAACCCGGCAGCCGGGTAACGCGTAGGCTTGCTTCATCAGCCCCGCAGTGGGGAGTGTAGCGAGGAGTAAATATTATGCTGAAACCTGTGATACTGGCTTTATCCGTCATGCTCATGACGCCCGTGATGGCACAGGCGGCAGACATCACGCTGTTACCGTCGGTGAAGTTACAGATTGGTGACAGCGATAACCGGGGGCACCGCTGGGACGGCGGCCGCTGGCGCGACCATGACTGGTGGCAATCGCACTATCAGTGGCGCGACCACCGCTGGCAGCCGCACGGCCACCGCGAAGGGCGTGGCCCGGAACGCCATCACGACCGCGACCATCGTCACGATCGCGGCTGGCACCGGCACTAACAAAAAAAGGCGGACCCGGTCCGCCTTTTCGCTGTGGTGCGTAATTAACGCTCGCTGCGCGTAAACACCAGCTCCGCGCCTTTCGACGCCGCCTCGTCAAACTGATAGCCGTCAAGATCAAAGCCGGTCAGCTGCTCCGGGCTGGTCAGGCGGTTCTGAATGATGTAGCGGCTCATCAGGCCGCGTGCTTTTTTGGCGTAGAAGCTGATGACCTTGAACTTGCCGTTTTTCTCATCAAGGAATACCGGCTTGATAATCTCCGCATTCAGCGCCTTCGGTTTCACGGCTTTGAAGTACTCATCGGACGCCAGATTAACGACGACGTTGTCGCCCTGAGCGGCCAGCGCCTGGTTGAGTTTGTCAGTGATGATTTCGCCCCAGAAGCTGTAGAGATCCTTGCCTTTGGCGTTGGCAAAACGAATGCCCATCTCCAGGCGGTAAGGCTGCATCAGATCGAGCGGGCGCAGCACGCCATACAGCCCGGAAAGCATACGCAGATGCTGCTGGGCGAAATCGAAATCCTCTTCGCTGAAGGTCTCGGTTTCCAGACCGGTATACACATCACCTTTGAACGCCAGAATCGCCTGGCGCGCGTTCTCCGGGGTGAAGTCCGGTTGCCAGTCGTGGAAACGGGTGGCGTTGAGATCGGCGAGTTTATCGCTGATGCTCATCAGCGAGGCGATCTGCGGGGCAGAGAGCTTGCGCGCCTCGGCAATCAGCTGCTGAGAGTAATCGAGCAGCTCGGGCTGGGTGTAGCGCGTGGTAGCAAGTTCGCTCTGGTAATCCAGCGTTTTGGCAGGTGAAATCAGAATCAGCATCGTCGTATCCCGAAAAATAAGTTGCCTGACTTTACCAAAAAACAGTCACGGCCTGGCCGATGGCTGCGATTAATCGTGATTTTTTTGCCGGAATCGTCCTGATTCGGTTGCGCAATACGCTGGCGAAGATGCGTAAATCCCCCGGCAGCATGGCGCTGACGCGGATAAAGCCTATGAATTTTCATCGCTTAGGGCATTTTTTCTGGCGTGCCCTCCGCGGTTGCGCTGGCGATGCGGCGTGATATCATCGGGGGCAGACCGATTACATCTCCCTAACAAGCAGTTCTAAGAGACTCATTATCATGACGGATAAATTGACCTCCCTGCGTCAGTTCACCACAGTCGTGGCTGACACCGGAGACATCGCGGCAATGAAGCTGTACCAGCCGCAGGATGCCACCACCAACCCTTCTCTCATCCTTAATGCCGCACAAATTCCTGAGTACCGTAAGCTGATTGACGATGCCGTGACCTGGGCGAAAAGCCAGAGCAGCGATCGCGCTCAGCAGGTAGTAGATGCGACCGACAAACTGGCGGTCAACATTGGTCTGGAAATCCTCAAGCTGATCCCGGGCCGTATCTCCACCGAAGTGGACGCGCGTCTCTCTTACGATACCGAAGGCAGCATCGCCAAAGCGAAGCACCTGATTAAGCTCTACAACGATGCCGGCATCAGCAACGATCGTATCCTGATCAAGCTGGCTTCCACCTGGCAGGGCATCCGTGCCGCTGAGCAGCTGGAAAAAGAGGGCATCAACTGCAACCTGACGCTGCTGTTCTCCTTCGCCCAAGCGCGCGCCTGTGCTGAAGCGGGCGTGTACCTGATTTCCCCGTTTGTGGGCCGTATCCTCGACTGGTACAAGTCCAACACCGACAAGAAAGAGTACGCCCCGCAGGAAGATCCGGGTGTGGTATCCGTGACCGAAATCTACGAATACTACAAGCAGCACGGCTACGAGACCGTGGTGATGGGCGCAAGCTTCCGTAACGTCGGCGAAATCCTTGAGCTGGCCGGCTGCGACCGCCTGACCATCGCTCCGGCGCTGCTGAAAGAGCTGGCGGAAAGCGAAGGCGCGGTAGAGCGTAAACTCTCCTTCGCCGGCGAGGTGAAAGCGCGTCCTGAGCGTATGACCGAATCCCAGTTCTTCTGGGAACATAACCAGGATCCGATGGCGGTGGACAAACTGGCGGACGGTATCCGCAAGTTTGCCGTTGACCAGGAAAAACTGGAAAAAATGGTCGAAGCCCTGCTGTAATGTCGCTGTGGCCGGTTCGCCGGCCACATCTTCCCGCGTTTCACCCTGTCTGCCAGCCCCGCCTGCGTGTATCATTCGGCAAACTGTACTGATTGACCGGAATCGATATGAATACTTTACGCATTGGCTTAGTTTCCATCTCCGATCGCGCCTCCAGCGGCGTTTACCAGGATAAAGGCATCCCGGCGCTTGAAGCCTGGCTGCAGCGCGCGTTGACCACGCCCTTCACGCTGGAAACCCGTCTTATCCCCGATGAACAGCCGATGATCGAACAAACGTTATGTGAGCTGGTGGATGAAACCGGCTGCCACCTGGTGCTGACCACCGGCGGCACCGGCCCCGCCCGCCGTGATGTAACGCCCGATGCTACCCTTGCCATCGCCGACCGCGAAATGCCGGGCTTCGGCGAGCAGATGCGTCAGATCAGCCTGCACTTCGTGCCAACCGCGATCCTGTCGCGCCAGGTGGGCGCGATCCGCAAGCAGGCGCTAATTCTCAATCTGCCGGGCCAGCCGAAATCTATTCAGGAAACTCTGGAAGGAGTGAAGGACGAGCAGGGCAAGGTCGTCGTGGCAGGCATCTTTGCCAGTGTACCGTATTGTGTACAGCTGCTTGACGGGCCGTATATCGAAACGGCAGCCGACGTGGTAGCAGCTTTTCGCCCGAAAAGTGCAATTCGCCAGAGTAATGACTAAAAATATGTTTTGTATGGCATAACCTGATGTGGCGGTGGAGTATTGTTTTTTTGACGATATAGTAATTATCTGTTTACACCTGTATCGAAAACAAAATTCAATACTCCTCTTTACTCGAGTCATTTATGCCGAACGTAACCCGCCAACTCAATCGTCAGGATTACAAAACGCTGACGCTGGCCGCCCTGGGGGGCGCGCTGGAGTTCTACGATTTCATCATCTTTGTGTTCTTTGCGGCGGTGGTGGGCGAACTCTTCTTCCCGCCGGACATCCCCGAATGGCTGCGCCAGCTGCAAACCTTCGGTATTTTCGCTGCCGGCTATCTGGCACGCCCGCTGGGTGGCATCATCATGGCGCACTTTGGCGACAAAGTAGGGCGCAAGAAGATGTTCACCCTGAGCATCCTGCTGATGGCGCTGCCCACCCTCGCGATTGGTCTGCTGCCAACCTACGCTACTCTGGGCATTCTGGCTCCGCTGCTGCTGCTGGCGATGCGCCTGTTGCAGGGAGCGGCAATTGGCGGTGAAGTGCCAGGCGCCTGGGTGTTTGTTGCCGAACACGTGCCAGCCCGCCGTATCGGCATCGCCTGCGGTACGCTTACCGCGGGCCTGACGGTGGGGATCCTGCTTGGTTCGGTGGTCGCAACGGTGATTAACACCAGCATGACGCCGCAAACTCTGCACGATGGCGGCTGGCGCATTCCGTTCCTGCTGGGTGGGGTGTTTGGCCTGATGGCGATGTACCTGCGCCGCTGGCTGCGCGAAACCCCCGTCTTTATTGAGATGCAGCAGCGCAAAGCGCTGGCGGACGAGCTGCCGATAAAAACGGTGGTAATGAACCATAAAAAAGCGATCGCCGTGTCGATGCTGCTGACCTGGCTGCTGTCGGCGGGGATTGTGGTGGTGATTTTGATGTCGCCGGTGTGGCTGCAAAAGCAGCACGGCTTTGCGCCCGCGTTAACGCTGCAGGGCAACAGTATCGCCATCGTTATGCTGTGCATCGGCTGCTTGCTTGCCGGGCTGGCGGCGGACCGTTTTGGCGCCAGCAAAACCCTGATCGTCGGCAGCCTGCTGCTGGCGGTGTGCAGCTGGATGTTTTATCACTACGCCGGGACGCACCCGGAGCAGCTGTTCCTGCTGTACGGTCTGGCGGGGCTGAGCGTGGGCGTGGTGGGCGCGGTGCCGTTTGTCATGGTGCGGGCGTTCCCGGCCGGGGTGCGCTTCACCGGGATTTCGTTCTCGTACAATCTTTCCTACGCGATTTTCGGCGGCATCACGCCGATCCTGGTCACGGGGCTGATGGCCGTGTCTCCGCTGGCTCCCGGCTGGTACGTACTGGCGCTTTCGCTGGTGGGACTGGCGCTCGGCATTCTGCTGCGTCAGGATTTGCATCATGAAGATGACGTGGCGCTGCAGGCGGTGGGAACGCGGTAATTTCTGGCGTCGTAGTGGTGGGTGCGCTGCGCTTACCCACCCTGGACGGTGACTCTGTTCACGGCGGGTAAGCTCGCGCACCCGCCGTAACCCTCACTCGCTCAAAAACAGTTCCAGCAGGGAATTGAGGAACAGCTTGCCGTGCTCGGTGATCTGCCAGTGCTGCGCGGTTTCGGTGAGATAGCCCTTCGCCAGCGCCGCATCAATTTGCGGACGGATCACCGCCTCGTCGAGCCCGGTATAGCGAGTAAACTCCTCACGCGGCGCGGCTTCCAGCAGGCGAAAACGGTTCATAAAGAACTCGAACGGCTTATCCTGCGTGGCGACGTCGTGCTGTTTATCCAGATATTTCCCCTGCATAAAGCCGCGCGGATGGCGGGTTTTCGCGGTCCGCACAATGCGCCCGTCCGCCAGCGTCACCTTGCCGTGCGCCCCGCAGCCAATGCCGAGATAATCGCCGAAACGCCAGTAGTTCAGGTTGTGCTGACACTGATAGCCGGGCTTCGCATAGGCGGAGGTTTCATACTGCTGGTAGCCTGCCGCGCGCAGCAGCTGGTCACCCTGTTCAAAGATGGACCACAGCGCGTCGTCGTCCGGCAAGACCGGCGGGCGTGAGCCGAACAGGGTATTTGGCTCGATGGTGAGCTGATACCAGGAGAGGTGCGGAGGGTTGAGGGCAATAGCCTGACGCAGATCGCTGAGCGCCTCTTCCAGCGTCTGATCCGGCAGACCGTGCATCAGGTCGAGGTTGAAACTGCGCAGGCCAAGCCCCTGAGCCAGCTGCGCGGCGCGTTTCGCTTCGTCCGCACCGTGAATACGCCCCAGCCGCGTGAGCTTTGCGTTGTCAAAACTCTGCACCCCAATGGAGATACGGTTCACCCCGGCGCGCTGATACTCGACGAAGCGATCCGCCTCGACGGTGCCAGGGTTGGCCTCCATGGTGATCTCGGCGTCGTGCGCCAGCGACAGCCGCGTCCGTACACCGTCCAGCAGGGTTTGCATCGCCTCGCCCGACAACAGGCTCGGCGTACCGCCCCCGATGAAAATGGTCTTTACCTCACGTCCCTGTGCGTAGTGCACATCGGCATCCAGATCCGCCAGCAGGTGCTGCACGTAGTCGTCGTGCGGCACTTCGCCCTTCAGCGCATGAGAGTTGAAATCGCAGTAGGGGCACTTCTGTACGCACCAGGGAATATGAATATAGAGACTCAGGGGTGGCAAATTAGCCATTACGCATTGCTTCCAGTAAAAGTTTCAGCGCCTGCCCACGATGGGAAACGGCACTTTTTTCTTCACGACTCATTTCCGCCGCGGTTTTACCGGCGGACGGAACGTAAAAAATGGGATCGTAGCCAAAGCCGCCGTCGCCTGCCGGGGCGCGGGTAATTTCACCCGCCCAGCTGCCGTGGCAAACCAGCGGCGTTGGATCGTCCGCATGACGCAGATAAACCAGCACGCAGTGGAACTGTGCCTGGCGCTTGCCGTCCGGCACCGCGTCCAGCGCCGTCAGCAGTTTTTCCAGGTTCTGGCGATCGGAGGCGTCTTCTCCGGCGTAGCGCGCGGAGTAGATCCCCGGCGCGCCGCCGAGAGCATCAACGGCGAGGCCGGAATCGTCGGCGATAGCGGGCAGACCAGTGATCTGCGCCGCGTGACGCGCTTTCAGGATGGCGTTCTCAATGAACGTCAGCCCGGTTTCATCAGCGGACTCCACGCCCAGTTCGGTTTGCGCGACCACATCCAGGCCAAAATCTGCCAGCAGAGAGGCGAGTTCACGCACTTTACCGGCGTTACCGGTAGCGAGGACAACGTTTTGCATAGTAAATCCTTGATCACGAAGTCAGTGCCGCGACGTCAGTCGGGATCTGTTGAGGATGAATAATTTTGACCTGTTTATGGCGGCCCAGTTCGCCTTTTTCAATCACGACCTGGCTTTTCGCCACGCGAAACTGCTTCGCCAGAAACTTCACCAGATGGGCGTTGGCCTGACCATCCACCGGCGGGGCGGTAATGGCGACCTTCAGTTCGTCGCCATGTAAACCAACAATGCTGTCGCGGCTGGCCTTCGGCTGAATGTACAGCCGCAGCACCAGCCCGTCAGGCAACATGTCTACTGCGCTCAAAGCTGGTACCACAGCCCCGGGAACAGGTCCATGCCCAGATAGTTCAGCATGTAGAGAATAAGGATCACCACCATCGCGGAGAAATCGATGCCGCCCATTGCCGGCAGGAAGCGGCGAATCGGTGCCATCATCGGCTCGGTCATCTGCATCAGCACAAACTCAATCGGGCTGCGGCCCTGGCTGACCCAGCTCATGATGGAGCGGATGATGATTACCCAGAACACCATGGTGCCGGCCGCTTTCACCAGCGACAGTAAACCCACCAGCAGGTTAAGCGGATCGAGTGACACTACGCCTGCCTGAATCAGCAGCAGCAGCGGATATTTGATGGTGCAGAGGATAAACGCCAGCAGCAGCGAAGCGGTATCGATCGGCCCGAGCGACGGTAACACGCGACGCAGCGGGCCCACCACCGGCTGGGTCACCTTCACCACAAACTGGGCGAACGGGTTGTAAAAATCGCAGCGCGACCACTGCATCCAGATACGTAACAGCAGCACCATCACGTACAGCTCAATTATGGTTTTGACCAGGAAAGTCAACGTCAGCATGGCATTCCTCAGGAGTTAACGTTAGGGCGAGCAGCGTAATCGCGCGCGCCAAAAATGGCGGTTCCGATGCGTACCATGGTGCTGCCTGCGGCAATCGCGGCGTCCATGTCATCGGTCATGCCTAAAGAAAGGGTATCCACGGACGGATACTGTTGTTTTAGCGCACGGAATGCTACCGCCATTTGATGGGCGACGGCAAACTGCCTGTCGTATGCCGTTTCCGGCGCCGGGATCGCCATCAGACCGCGCAGGCGTACCCCCGGCAGCACGGCTATTTCCGCTGCCAGCGCATCCAGTTCGCTCAGGGTGATACCGGATTTGCTCTGTTCATCGCTGATATTGACCTGAATCAGCACGTTGAGCGGCGGCAGATGAGCCGGGCGCTGCTCGCTGAGGCGGGTGGCAATACGCAAGCGATCAACGGTATGGCACCAGTCAAAATGTTCTGCCACCAGACGACTTTTGTTGGACTGCAGCGGACCGATAAAGTGCCACTGTAGCCCGGTTTGACCGACATCCTGGAAGTGACGGATTTTTTCCACCCCCTCCTGAACATAGTTTTCCCCAAATGCGCGCTGCCCGGCCTCGACCGCTTCTGCGACAGCGCTCGCAGGCTTGGTTTTGCTCACTGCAAGCAGCGTAACTTCTTCTGAAGCCCGGCCGCAACGCTCAGCAGCAGCCGCGATTTTCTCCCTGACCTGTGCCAGGTTATGCGTTATCTCACTCATGGTTCAAGGATGGTCTGCGGAAATGGAAGAAATTGTGGCCCTTAGTGTAAAGCATAACGTCTCGGATCTACACCTGTGCAGCGCCTGGCCCGCACGCTGGCGACGCAGCGGTGTGCTTGAGCCGCTGCCCGGCACCGCTCCCGATCCTCAGAGGCTGCTGGCGGGCTGGCTTAGCCCCGAACAGCAGGCAGCCTTTACCGCTGCAGGCCAGCTCGATTTTGCTGTCACCCTTGCGAGCGGCGCCCGGCTGCGCGCCAACGCATTCCAGCAGCAGGCCGGGTTGTCGCTGGCGCTGCGTCTGCTGCCTGAACGCTGTCCAACCCTCGATACACTGGATGTGCCGCCCGCGCTGGCCGAACGGCTGACGGCGCAGCACGGCATCATCCTGGTTACCGGTGCCACCGGCAGTGGTAAATCCACCACCCTCGCCGCGATGGTGGACTGGCTTAATCAGCGTTTGTCGGGGCATATCCTGACGCTGGAAGATCCGGTGGAGTTTGTTCATACCTCGGTACGCTGCCTGATCCAGCAGCGGGAGATTGGCGTCCATTGCCAGAGCTACGCCGAGGGGCTGCGCGCTGCGCTGCGTGAAGATCCCGATATTATCCTGCTTGGCGAGCTGCGCGATACCGCCACCATCCGGCTGGCGCTTACCGCTGCAGAAACGGGGCACCTGGTGCTGGCAACGTTGCATACCCGGGGAGCGGCCCAGGCGGTGGAACGGCTGGTGGATGTCTTTCCGGCAGAGGAGAAGAGCCTGGTGCGCACGCAGCTTGCCGGTAGCCTGAATGCGGTGCTGGCGCAGAAGCTGGTGCCCGCGACAGGGGGAGGGCGCGTGGCGCTGTATGAATTGCTGATCAATACCACCGCTGTCGCCAGCCTGATCCGCGAAGGAAAAACCCATCAGCTGCCCGGGGTACTACAGACCGGGCAGCAGGCGGGGATGCAAACCTTCGAAGGCAGCCTGGCGCAGCGCCGCCATCAAGGTAAAATGGCCTGACTACCGTGTCTTGTTCAGCTAGCGCAGGTTGAGCGAGTAGAGCGCCGGTAACGCGCCGGCGCTGGCGAGGATCTCCAGTTTGATCTCATGCGCGGGTTCGGGGTGCACCAGGCGATGCTCGCGCACCGAGTGGTGGTTATCATTGACCTCGACAATCAGTGCGCCATTGAGCCACAGGCGATAGCGGTTCACGCAGTGGGGAGTAACCGCGCTGTCATGCCCCATCTGCACGGTTTCCATCGCGTTGTCGAAGTCGTTGTCAAAGATCAGCGTCAGCGTCTGGACGACGGGCGGATCATCCCAGCGCCAGGTGACGGTGGGCGCGCGGTCATCGTCGGCCGGTACCCAGGCGTTGGTATGCTGCTCGGGCCGCAGATGCCCATTGAGCAGATGCTCTGCAGCGTAGCAGCGCAGCGGCGGGTCAAAGGTCAGGGCGGGCATAACCTGATGCGGGCGGCGGCGCGGCAGCCAGAAGTCAAACTCATCCACGCCGTAGTCACCGTCGGCTATCTGGCGGGTATGTTTCGCCACGCGGGCATTGAGGCTGTTAAACACCGTCATCAGGCCGGGAAGCGCAGTATCGGTAAGGGCAATCTCGACGTCTGGCTGCGCCCCGAAGGCGAGAAACAGGTACTGGTCGCGCTCGCTCACCATGTTGAAATCAACCGGCAGTCGCTGTTCCCCGCTGACCTGCAGCGTCTGGCTGGCCAGAGTATGTTCCGGGGTGAAGTTTCCCGGTCGCTCGCTGGCAAGCAGGCTGACGGTGAGCGTCTGGAGGATGCGGCTTCGCAGCGTCAGGCCGATGACGGGCAGGCGCTCTCCGGCTTTAACCGGTAGCAGCAGCGCCATGCGCTCGCTCAGAGCCAGCCAGCTACCGTTAGCCTCCAGGTGCGAAAGCGCGTATTCACTGCTGGTGGTGACCCGTGCCTGGCCCGCCGGATTGTTTAAGCGCTGGCGGGGTATGAAACACCCGGTCGCCTGCAGGTGCTGTTGCAGGTCGCCAATGCGTGCTGGCTCAGCCAGCTGGCGCGGGGAGATCTGCTGCTGATGGCACAGCGCGGCGGCGCGGCCCACCACTTCCCCCAGCAGCCCGCAGGTGCACATCACTCTGGCGCTGCCGAAGGCGACGTGGCTGGCGGAGATGAGGCGGCCAGTGAGGAAAAGATTGCTCAGCGAGCGGCTGTACAGGCTGCGAAACGGGATAGTGTAGGTACCTTTGCTGTGAAACTGACGGCAGCCATCGTGGGTGCTGTAGACCCCGTCTGCCGGGTGCAGGTCGATGGACCAGCCGCCGTAGCCGACGGCATCATAGTGGTCGCGTTGCTCGATGATGTCCTGCTGGCACAGCAGATGGTCGCCCATAAAGCGGCGGCTTTCGCGCTTGCCGGGAATAGCGCCCACCCACTCGATCGTCATGTTGTCGGCTTCGGGGAAGTCACCGGAATTTTTAATGTAGTTCCAGACGCCCCAGACGATTTTCCACAGCTCCCACTTGATGGTTTCGCTTTCATGCACGGTGTCGAGGCGTCCTCCCCACTCCAGCCACCACAGGTCACAGCCGTTGAGGGTCGAGGTTAGCCGCTTATAGCGCGGGATAGCGGTGATGTCCTGCAATGCGAAAGAGGGCGGGACAAAGTTGACCGGGCCGGAGGTCTGTTTCGTGTAAAAGTAGATGGAGTGTCCGAGCTTATGGCCGAAGCTGTCGCCGGGTGCCATCTTCTCGCCCAGCTCCGCCTGTTCTTCTGCACCTTCCCGGTATTCAGCACCCGCCAGATAGCCGAGCACGCCGTCGCCGGTAGCATCGCAAAACTGGAGAGCCTCAATATCGTAAAAGGTCTCATTGATGGGGTTGAAGCCGCAGGCGCCGGTAATGCGTTCGCCTGCGGTAACGACCTCAAACAGGGCGGTGTTGAGCAGCAGCGTCAGGCCGGGCTGGCTGCGTGCCAGGTCGAGCAGCACCAGGTCGAACATCACCGGGTTGCCCTCCTTGTTGCGCCACAGGTTCTCTTCGAGGATCTCGCCCATAATGCCGCCTTCGCGTGCCCAGCGGTTATTGTTACCCATGTGAGAGGTGGCCCCGTTGGCCCAGAGCCGCACTTCGCTGGAGGCGTTGCCGCCGAGCACCGGCCTGTCCTGTACCAGCACCACCTCCAGGCCATCGCGCGCGGCGGCGAGAGCCGCGCACAGCCCGGAAAGTCCGCCACCGGCAACCAGCAGATCGGCCTTCAGACGCTGGCGCGGAAAATGGCGGGCATCGGTTTGCTGAAAGATTTTCATAAACTGGTATCCTCTGGACTGGTTAAACATGTACCCGTTACGCGAAGCCCGCTATGTCATCACAACCAAACCAAAGTCTGATTGATGGTATCCGTTGCCTGCAGTACCTGGTTTCCAGCGGCAGGGCTATCGGCTGCCGCGAACTTGCCCGCCTGATGGGCATCAATACCACCCGCGTTAACCGCCTGCTGATGAGCATGGCTTCTATCGGTCTCACTACCCAGGACGAACAGCGCCGCTATCTGCCGGGGCCGGGTATTCATGCGCTTGCCGCTCAGGCCATTCGCGGCTCGGCGCTGTTTTCCCAGGCGCTGCCGCTGCTTGAGCGCCACGCGCCAAAAGATGTCGTCGTGGCGATGGGCGTGCTGTGGGAGGACCAGGTCATCTACATCTATCACTCTGAACCCGGCTCCCAGGTCAGCCAGGCGCTGGCCGGATTCCACATGCTGCCGGCGTGGCAGTCGGTGATCGGCATGTCGCTGCTGGCCGCCGAGCCGGATGACGCTCTACAGGCGCGATTTAGCCCGGAGCAGTGGCAGCACCTGCAGCCGCACCTTGAACAGCAGCGCGCCACCGGGCACGTCATCTGGCGACACGACGATGGCGAAGTCTCCATGGCGACGACATTGGGGGCTCATAAAGCAGCCCTGGCGTTAGCCGGTATGTGGAACATCCCGGAGCACACTCTCAACGATCGGCTTAGCGAACTGCTGGCGCTCAGCGCCCGGCTGGGTGAAACATAACGCATCGCGGGTAGTCATAATGTTTCTTTTATAGAAACATTATGGCAAAAGCAAAACGCCCGCGCTGAATTTGTGATCCCAGCGCGGGCTTTTATCGGGAATTGACCGGGCGCAACGGCCCGGTTGAGGATCAGGCGTGCTGCGCGAAATAGCTTTCGAGGATAACCACCGCCGAAGCGGAATCAACGCTGCCTTTGTTCAGGGCGCGAAAACCGCCGTTTTCGAACAGGCCGGCGCGCGCTTCCACAGTACTGAGGCGCTCGTCGTGCAGCGTAACGGCCACGCCAAAACGGCCATGCACGCGATTGGCAAAGGTGCGGGCGCGGGCGGTAAGCGGCTGTTCGGTGCCATCCATGTTCAACGGCAGGCCGACGATCACTTCGTCCGGCTGCCACTCTTTAAGCAGCCTTTCAATCTGCGTCCAGTCGGGGTTGCCGTTGTTGGCTTTCAGCGCCGTCAGCGGGCGGGCGGTGCCGGTGATACGCTGGCCAATCGCCACGCCAATACTTTTGGTACCAAAATCGAAGCTCAGCAGAGTACCGCTCATCAGGCGTGACCTGCATCGACGGGCATCGTCTGAATATCAATCCCAATCAGTTTTGCCGCCTCGCGCCAGCGGTCGGCAATTGGCACCTTAAACAGGATGTTGAGATCTGCCGGGGCGGTCAGCCAGGCGTTTTCCAGAATCTCTTCCTCAAGCTGTCCTTTCTCCCACGACGAATAGCCAAGCGCAACAATCACTTCCGAAGGCTGCGTCGGCGTACCCAGGGTTTCCAGCACATCGCGCGAGGTGGTGATGATGGTGTTGTCAGAGATACGAATACTGGAGGAGAAATTATCCGGCGGCGTGTGGAGTATAAAGCCGCGATCTTCCGCCAGCGGGCCGCCGACAAACACCGGTTTGTCGAGGCGAATCGCCGGATCGCGCCCTTCGGGTTTGATCTTCAGCTTATCAAGCACCCCTTCGACCTTCAGGTTTTCCAGAGGCTTGTTGATGATGATGCCCATCGCACCGTCGTCGTTGTATTCGCAAATGTAAACCACGGAACGTTTGAATAGCGGGTCCTGGAGGCCAGGCATGGCAATAAGAAAGTGATGCTGTAAATTCATTGTCACAGGTTCAGTAGTCCCGGTTGAAAAAACGACAGTTTAGTATGCGGGGAAAGCAGCGGTATGTCACTAGCCAGCGCTAAGACGACGCGGAAGGGCCAGCATGGCTGGCATTCTGGCCCTGTAAGCCGCGTCTGAAAGGGTTACTTCGCCAGACGCGCTTCGATGGCGTCCATCAGCATGCCGGTGATGGAAACCGGGAACGCGGCTTCGATTTCACGGATGCAGGTCGGGCTGGTGACGTTAATCTCGGTCAGGCGATCGCCGATGATGTCGAGGCCAACAAAAATCAGGCCTTTGGCTTTCAGCGTCGGACCAACGCGACGGGCGATCTCCCAGTCGCTGTCGGTCAGCGGACGGGCTTCGCCACGCCCTCCTGCCGCCAGGTTACCGCGGGTTTCGCCGCCTTGCGGGATACGTGCCAGGCAGTACGGCACCGGCTCACCATCCACCACCAGCACGCGCTTGTCGCCATCAACAATGGCTGGCAGATAGTTCTGCGCCATGCAGTAGCGGGTTCCCAGCTCGGTCAGGGTCTCGGCAATCACGCCGATGTTCGGGTCGCCCTCTTTGACGCGGAAGATCGACGCGCCGCCCATGCCGTCCAGCGGTTTCATGATGATGTCGCCGTGCTGCTGCCAGAACGCTTTCAGCTGCGCCTTATTGCGCGTCACCAGGGTGTGCGGCGTGAGGTCGGCAAACCAGGCGGTGAACAGTTTTTCGTTGCAGTCGCGCAGGCTCTGGGGTTTGTTGACGATCAGCGTGCCTTGCTCTTCCGCGCGCTCAAGAATGTAGGTCGCGTAGATAAACTCGGTGTCAAACGGCGGATCTTTACGCATCAGAATGACGTCGAGATCCGCCAGCGCCACATCCTGCTCGCTGGTGAATTCGTACCACTTATCGTAGTTCTGTTCGACGCTCAGCGTGCGCGTGCGAGCGTGTGCCACACCATCGTTCAGCCAGAGATCCGCCATCTCCATGTAGTGCAGCTCGTAGCCGCGACGCTGCGCTTCCAGCAGCATGGCGAAGCTTGAGTCTTTTTTGATGTTGATGGAAGCGATGGGGTCCATCACGATGCCGAGCTTAATCATTGTTGTTCTCCTGTAAAGCTGAAGCGTAAGGCGTCACGGTTGCAGCGCGCCGCGCCTGACGTTCAGGTTCAGCCCAGATCGCCAAACCGCACCTGTAGCGCGGTAATAGCGGTGAGCGCGGTCGTCTCTGTGCGCAAAACGCGTGGTCCTAACAGAATATCAGTAAACGCATGCTCTGCGGTCATGGCAATTTCATCGGCGCTCAGGCCGCCTTCGGGGCCGATCAGCAGGCGTACCCGCGTCACCGGCTGGCTCAGGGTGTTGATGCTTGCCTGCGCACGCGGGTGCAGATTCAGTTTCAGGGCATCGTCCTGCTCGGCGCACCAGGCTTCCAGATCCATCGCCGGACGGATTTCCGGAATGCGGTTGCGGCCACTCTGCTCGCAGGCGGCGATGGCAATCTTCTGCCACTGCTGGATCTTCTTATTCAGGCGCTCGGCGTCCAGCTTCACACCGCAACGTTCGGAGAACAGCGGAGTGATGACGTCCACGCCCAGCTCAATCGATTTCTGAATCGTGAACTCCATCTTTTCGCCGCGGGACATCACCTGCCCCAGATGCAGATGCAGCGGGGACTCCCGGTCGTCCAGCGCGGCGCTCAGCACCTTCACCTGCACGCTTTTCTTATCCGAGCGTACGATCTCCGCCTCGAAAACCTGATTACTGCCGTCAAACAGCTGCAGTGCCTGCCCGGCGCTCATGCGCAGGACGCGACCTACATGGTTAGCGGCGTCATCGCTCAGGGCGATCTCAGCGCCGACGGTAAGCGGCTCCGGGTGATGGATGCGGGGAATGCGCATGGCGTCTGTTATCCGTGTCGAAAGGCGCGGGGCGGAAGGCAATGCTGCCCCGGCGCGCAGTTAATCAAAGTGGACGCTAGTGTAGGTTACCCCTTTTGCGCCTGGCAAGCCCGCAGCACATAAGGGTTATGGTTGCCCTGCACGCGAGCGATACGCGCATCACGCAGGCACTCCCAGGCGCTCACCGGGTAGAGCTTATCCCAGGCGGTAAACAGCTGGGTCTGCTGGCGCGAGAGCGACAGTTTGTACTGGTCGCGCATATAGAAGTAGGTGCGGGCGATGGAGCCACGGGCGCGGGCCGGCGGCTCAGCCAGCTTCGCTTTGAAGTCCACTTTCATCGGGCACTGGCCGTACTGGCCTTCACCGCCGTTCCACTGGCTGTACATGAAGTTGCCGCGATCGCCGTTTACTTCGCCGACCGCAGGCTGCAGGTTGTGCATATCGCTCTCAATCTGGCGGTAAACCGGGTCTTTGGCGCAGTTTTTACGCCCGCCGTCCTGCCAGCACTGGCGCTGGTGACCAAATTGCCATGCCGGTACCACGTGCTCCCACTCGATGCGGCTGGCGCGGTTGGCGTTCTTACGCACTTTATAGCCGCAGGACGCCAGATCGACGACGCCTTTCTTGCCGTGCCAGTCAATTTTACAGCCGCAGTAAAAATCCCCCGGCGCGTCGGCGTTGATTTTTACCCCGGCGGCTTTGGCCTGAGAGAAGCTGTTAATCCCCTGGCTGAGGGCCGGGAGAGCGAAGAGTGTGGCGGATAACGCCAGAACAGAAATGCCGATACGTAACATGGCAGACTCCTTGTCAAAACGAGCCCGCACCGTAACCACAGACGGCGTTTGTTGCAATCAATAACCGCTGAAAATTTCCAGATCGGAGGCGGCGTTATGACGCCTCGTCGGAATGGGGGGTAAGACGGTTGCCGCACTGGGTGCAGCGGTATTCGGTTTCGCCGCGCAGCACGCGATTATGGCGACGGATGGTCAGCTGGTGCAGCTGGCAGCCGCAGTGGTAGGGGAAGGTATTCGCGCGTACTGACGCCACTTCGAAACGATGAGTGCGCTGCGCAGGCACGCCGAGCACGCTCTCCATCATCCACTTCCACTCTTTGCCATGCGGGGCCACGCGGCCAAAATGCTTCCACACCAGCAGGTGCGCCAGCTCGTGCGGTACCACTTCCTCAACAAACGCCTGCTGATTTTCCAGCATCAGCACCGGGTTAAGGCGAATCTCATAGGGTTCCAGCCAGGCGGTGCCCGCAGCGGTGCCGCGCTGCTGATAAACCACGCTGGGTTCAGGATAGTTGCGCCCCAGATGCTGATTGGCGAGGGCGAGCTTTTCGCGCAGGCTGCGCATAACGGCCTGCTGAAGCGCGATGGGAAGACGAGGCGTTTTCATAGCGAGGGAGAATAACGTCTCGTGCGCATATTGACAATCTCCGTTATTAGTAGCGATTTGTGCGCTGCCGATAATTAATCAGGATCGTTCTTTTTAAACCCTGGACTAATAATATTCATTAACATTGTAGGCGTTCATGTAATTAATGAGGCGGGGTGGCTATTAATATTTTGCGTGAAAAGTCACAGTAAATATCAGGGCTGTTTAATTAAATGGGTGGGCGCAAAATATCTGTGATTGTAATTAACAGGAAACGTTAAGGGATATTTATGAAAATAAGAGGATGGCTTTTGGCATTAATTATTTCAGGGAGCTCGCCTGCGGCGATAGCGGATGAGTACCTTTCTGACTGGTGGCACCAGAGCCTGAACGTTATTGGCCGCTACCATACCCGCTTCGGCCCGATATTAACTAACGATCTGTATCCGGAATACACCGCATTTGGTAAAAAGGAGTGGTTTGATTTTTACGGCTACGTCGATATTCCTAAATTCTTCGGCGTTGGCAATACCCCGGACCACGGGGCGTGGGATGACGGCTCGCCGCTGTTCCTGGAAATTGAACCGCGTTTTTCTATTGATAAACTCACCGGCACCTTGCTGGCGTTCGGCCCGTTTAAAGAGTGGTATATTGCGAACGACTACGTTTATGACATGGGGGATAACCAGGCCTCCAGGCAAAGCACCTGGTACATGGGGTTAGGCACCGATATCGCTACCGGGTTGCCGATGACGCTGGCGCTAAACGTGTATGCCAAATACCAATGGCAAAACTATGCCGCCGCCAATGAGAATGAGTGGGATGGGTATCGGGTGAAAGTTAAATATGGCATTCCCATCGGCACCCTGTGGGGCGCGCAGTTTTCCTATATTGGCTTCACCAATTTTGATTTTGGCTCGGAATTAGGTGACAGGGATAGTGCACGCACCAATGATTCCATCGCGTCGTCCCATATTCTGGCCCTCAACTGGACGCACTGGAAAACGGCCGTAACGGCGCGCTATTTCCATAATGGTGGCCAGTGGAAAAATAATGCGACGCTCAATTTCGGTGACGGGGAGTTTAGCGTTCATGCGACCGGATGGGCCGGATACTTTACGGTGGGGTATGCGTTTTAAGCTGCGCGGATAAAAAAAGGGATGCCTGAGCATCCCTTGTTAACGTTAATCGCGAGAACCGATATCGCGCAGGCGACGCCCCTTCATCAGGTTGCGTTCGATGTGCTCCAGCGAGATATGCTTGGTTTCCGGCACCAGCCACAGAGTCAACACGATAAAGAACAGGTTCAGGCCAGCATACACCCAGAAGGTGTTGGCATTACCCAGCGTGTTGAGCATGGTCAGGAAGGTAGCACCGACGATCATGTTGGCAATCCAGTTGGTCGCGGTGGAGAGCGTAATACCAAAATCGCGGCCTTTCAGCGGCTGGATCTCAGAGCACAGTACCCAAATCAGCGGACCGGCGCTCATCGCAAAACCAATGATAAACATCAGCAGCATGGCGACCGCGAAGTACTGGGCGGTGGCGGAGTGAATGCCGATGTGCATCATGGTGCCCAGAATACCCATACCGGAAGCCATCACGATGAAGCCCAGAATCAGCGTCGGCTTACGGCCCCAGCGGTCTACCAGGCCGATAGCGATGAAGGTTGCCAGCACGTTAGTCAGACCCACGATAACCGTACCCCACATCTGCTCGGTGGTGTTGCTGTAACCCGCCAGTTCAAAGATTTTCGGCGCGTAATACATGATGACGTTCATCCCGGTAAACTGCTGCATCACCTGCAGCAGCACGCCGAGGAACACCGCACGACGGAAGTTGCTGTTCTCTTTGAACAGCGCCCAGCCGCTCTGTTTTACCTTCAGGCTTTCACGGATCTCTTCCAGCTCGCGTTTAGCTTCAGCGCTGGAATCACGCAGCTTCAGCAGCACGCGCTCTGCGTCGTGGAAGCGACGTTTTGCAGCGAACCAGCGCGGGCTGTCCGGCAGGAAGAACACGCCGATGAGCAGCAGCAGAGCCGGAATCGTGATGATACCCAGCATCCAGCGCCATGCACCGCTGTAGCTGAACGCGGTATCGGACAGGTAGGCACCCAGAATACCGATGGTGATCATCAGCTGATACATGGAGATCATACTGCCGCGGATTTTCTCCGGCGCGATCTCAGAGAGATAGAGCGGCGCGGTGTAGGAGGCGATACCTACAGCCAGGCCGAGCAGCACGCGGGAGATAATCAGCACTTCGACGTTCGGCGCAGCGGCAGAGCAGAGAGAGCCGATAACGAACAGCACCGCGCCAATCATCAGGCTGTACTTACGTCCAAGACGTGAAGAGAGCCAGCCGCTGCCGACGGCACCAACGGCGGCGCCGAACATCATTGAACTGACCACCCACTCCTGCTGGTGCGGTGTGATCTGAAAATCTTCAGTAATGAAGGGTAATGCGCCGGCAATGACGCCAATATCCAGGCCAAATAACAGTCCCGCCAGGGCTGCGAGAAAACAGACAAAGAACGTCATGCTCTTGTTAGAACGCCCCTGTTTTTTATTGTCAGGCATTGTGCCCTCCAGTTGGGTTATCACTTATGTCGGTGTAAAGGGTAGGTTAGCGCAGCGTAAAGTTATGTGAAGTTAATCACATAGGTGTAATCGGTTACACTGTGTATGTTTTCCAAAATCCTGAAATACGCTTGTAATACAGCTGCTTATTATACAGGAAGCGAAGCGGAGTGTTACAAAATCAGACTATACCGAACGGGGATGTAACAAAAAGCGGTGTTTATCGCGAGTGTCCGTTAATAAAATGGAAAATAGCTAATTAAATCAAATGTAATCGCTTTCAAATAAACGCGGTCAGAACGTGAAGGGAAGTATAGCCATGAGGAGAAAAAAGGGCGGCGGGGGCTAAAAAAAGAAAAAGGCCAGCGCGCGGCTGACCTTTTTTGCTGTGCGAACGGCGGCTTATTTCAGGCCGGCAGCATCACGCAGCAGCTGGGCTTTGTCGGTTTTTTCCCACGGGAAGTGGTCGCGACCAAAGTGACCGTAGGCTGCGGTTTCTTTGTAGATTGGGTGCAGCAGATCCAGCATCTGAATCAGGCCGTACGGACGCAGATCGAAGAACTCACGCACCAGCAGGGTCAGCTGTTCGGTGGCGATTTTCTCGGTACCGAAGGTTTCTACCATGATTGAGGTCGGTTCTGCGACGCCGATGGCGTAGGAGACCTGAATTTCGCAGCGGTCGGCAAGACCCGCAGCAACGATGTTTTTCGCCACGTAACGCGCCGCGTAAGCCGCAGAACGGTCAACTTTAGACGGGTCCTTACCGGAGAACGCGCCGCCACCGTGACGCGCCATGCCGCCGTAGGTGTCAACGATGATCTTACGGCCGGTCAGACCGCAGTCGCCCATCGGGCCACCGATAACAAAACGGCCAGTCGGGTTGATGAAGTATTTGGTGGACTCGTTCAGCCACTCGGTCGGCAGCACCGGCTTGATGATCTCTTCCATCACCGCTTCCTGCAGATCTTTCTGGGCGATCTCTTCGGAATGCTGGGTGGAGAGTACGACAGCGTCGATACCGACGATGTTGCCGTTGTCGTACTGGAAGGTTACCTGGCTTTTCGCATCCGGACGCAGCCACGGCAGCGCGCCATTCTTGCGCACTTCAGCCTGACGCTGCACCAGACGGTGTGCGTAGGTTACCGGGGCCGGCATCAGCACGTCGGTTTCGTTGGTCGCATAACCAAACATCAGACCCTGGTCGCCCGCGCCCTGCTCAAGCGGATCGCTGCGGTCAACGCCCTGGTTGATGTCCGGAGACTGTTTGCC
Organism: Siccibacter colletis; assembly: GCF_000696575.1. GTDB lineage: Bacteria > Pseudomonadota > Gammaproteobacteria > Enterobacterales > Enterobacteriaceae > Siccibacter > Siccibacter colletis. Next base: position 122,310 of record NZ_JMSQ01000004.1, read on the forward strand.
AATCGCGCTCAGGACTGCGCAGGAGTTGGCGTCAAAGCCCATATCGGAATGAACATAACCAATCTCACGCACGGTGTTACGGGTGATCTCTTCGATATCAACCCATGCGCTGGTAGTAATTTCGCCGCCAACCAGCACCATACCGGTTTTGACGTAGGTTTCGCACGCCACGCGCGCTTTCGGGTCCTGCTCAAGGATCGCATCCAGCACCGCATCGGAAATCTGGTCAGCGATTTTGTCGGGATGCCCTTCGGATACGGACTCGGAGGTAAAAAGGTGTTTTGCCATGTTCTCTGTCACCCTGGATAAATCGGTAAGCTCAACGGTTTATGGGGATGTCTGAACGACATCCCTCTGGCGTGCAGGTTAAGACGCAGCCGTTAAGTGTTAATCAGCATAACTACGCGGATCAGGCTACGGTGCCACGAGGCAGTAGCCTGACATCCGTCAGGTATTTAGATGGATTAACATCTGGACGGCTATTCTAGGTTAATTCTTAACCCCATTTCCAGCAGTTTTTGATGTAGTGCACACTTCCTTTATCGGCAGCCAAACGTATTTCCTGACATCCCCGGTAAGTTGCCCAATTATATTTTGCATTTTACCCCTGTTCCCGGTATAAAACGGCGCGCGCGGCTTGTACCCGTCGTCTGCTGATAACGCTCTTATCACGGACGCGAAATAAGGTACGCAACGGTGATTAACGAGTTCGTCCTGTTGCCACTTCCCGCCGGGTTAAACGACTGATAGCTTTGGCTTGTCGCTGGTCATGAAACGGCTGGCGTGGAGGTGATACCAGATAATGAACCACACTGTTCCGCATACTCTGCCGCACCGTTCTGGCGCGCGTTTGTCCCCCGTAATCAGCATCTCTGTTTTGCACACCTGCCGATGTTATACCCATCTCGGCGCTTCTCAGGATCCCAGGGCCGGTCTGGCTCAGTGAGGACTGAACAAGGGCGCTCTTGCACCGCAAGAGTTTTCTCGTGGTTTCGCCGTCCCGTCATACAGGGTTCGGATACGTGTTTTACAATGATATGAATCAGAAACCGGTCGCTCAGTCGGGGTTTCAGCGCTATGTGCTGGAAAGTCGGACTGTTTATGGGTTGTTATCGCAACTTTGGGCTGCGATAGTAGTCAACTGTTTTACACCCGTCGTCTTTCAGGGTGCGGATGCGCGGTCAGCGCACGGCAGTCTGAAATCCAAAGGGTCTACACTTTCGACAACAATTGAGGTTCGCTATGTCTGACGACATTTCTTCTTCTTCGCCTTCGTCAGCGGGCGAACAGGGTGTACTACGTTCCATGCAGGAGGTTGCGATGAGCTCCCAGGAAGCCAGCCAGATGCTGCGCACGTACAATATTGCCTGGTGGGGCAATAACTACTATGACGTCAACGAGTTAGGGCACATTACCGTCTGCCCGGACCCGGACGTTCCCCACGCCCGCGTCGACCTTGCCAAACTGGTTAAGGCGCGTGAAGCGCAGGGGCAGCGCCTGCCCGCGCTTTTCTGCTTCCCGCAGATCCTGCAACACCGTTTGCGCTCGATTAACGCCGCGTTCAAACGCGCGCGCGAGTCCTACGGTTATAACGGCGACTATTTCCTGGTCTACCCGATCAAGGTCAACCAGCATCGCCGCGTGATTGAATCCCTTATCCACTCTGGCGAACCGCTGGGGCTGGAAGCCGGCTCGAAAGCCGAGCTGATGGCGGTACTGGCTCACGCCGGTATGACCCGCTCGGTGATCGTCTGTAACGGCTATAAAGACCGCGAGTACATCCGTCTGGCGCTGATCGGCGAGAAGATGGGCCATAAGGTCTATCTGGTTATCGAAAAGATGACTGAAATCGACATCGTGCTGGAAGAGGCCGAGCGCCTGAACGTGATCCCGCGCCTCGGCGTGCGTGCGCGTCTGGCATCCCAGGGCTCCGGCAAATGGCAGTCCTCCGGCGGCGAAAAATCCAAGTTCGGCCTGGCGGCGGTGCAGGTGCTGCAGCTGGTTGAGACGCTGCGTGAAGCGGGCCGTCTCGACAGCCTGCAACTGCTGCACTTCCACCTCGGCTCGCAGATGGCGAACATTCGCGATATCGCCACCGGCGTGCGTGAATCGGCGCGTTTCTACGTTGAGCTGCACAAGCTCGGCGTCAATATCGAATGCTTCGACGTCGGCGGCGGTCTGGGCGTGGACTATGAAGGCACGCGCTCCCAGTCCGACTGCTCGGTGAACTACGGCCTGAACGAGTACGCGAATAACATTATCTGGGCTATCGGCGATGCCTGTGAAGAGAACGGCCTGCCGCATCCGACCGTGATCACCGAGTCCGGCCGCGCTGTCACCGCGCACCATACCGTACTGGTCTCGAATATCATCGGCGTGGAGCGTAACGAATTCACCCAGCCGGAAGCGCCTGCGGAAGATGCAGCGCGCGCGCTGCAGAGCATGTGGGAAACCTGGCAGGAGATGCACGAGCCGGGCAACCGCCGCTCGCTGCGCGAATGGCTGCACGACAGCCAGATGGACCTGCACGACGTGCATATCGGCTACTCTTCCGGCACGTTCAGCCTGCAGGAGCGCGCCTGGGCCGAGCAGCTCTATCTTGGCATGTGCCACGAGGTGCAGAAGCAGCTTGACCCAAGCAACCGCGCGCACCGTCCGATCATCGACGAGCTGCAGGAGCGCATGGCGGATAAAGTCTACGTGAACTTCTCGCTGTTCCAGTCCATGCCGGACGCGTGGGGCATCGATCAGCTGTTCCCGGTACTGCCGCTGGAAGGTCTGGACCAGGCACCAAAACGTCGCGCCGTGCTGCTCGACATCACCTGTGACTCCGACGGGGCTATCGATCACTACGTAGACGGTGACGGCATTGCTACTACCATGCCGATGCCGGACTTCGATCCGCAGAATCCGCCGCCGCTGGGCTTCTTCATGGTAGGTGCCTATCAGGAGATCCTCGGCAACATGCACAACCTGTTCGGTGATACCGAAGCGGTGGACGTGTTTGTCTTCCCGGACGGCAACGTGGAAGTGGAGTTGTCGGACGAAGGGGATACCGTCGCGGATATGCTCCAGTACGTGCAGCTCGACCCGAACACGCTGCTGACCCACTTCCGCGATCAGGTGAAGCAGACCGATCTCGACGAAGCGCTGCAGCAGCAGTTCCTCGAAGAGTTCGAAGCCGGTCTGTACGGCTACACCTATCTGGAAGATGAGTAAGGACTGAAGGGCGATGTTTGCGGAGCGTAATGCCGCAAATGCCGCCCCATGCCGGGCAGGTTCTGTAGTGCTGAACATGACTATTACAGGCTTGAACCCGGCTGAAAATACGGCGATAATTCGCGCCAACATGCTGTACACGAATCAATCCCTTCCTCGTCGGGCCAACGACGCGGAGGGGATTTTTTTTACATCTTTTTCTGACGAGAGGTTTCGCTCATGAGCACCTTAGGCCATCAGTACGATAACTCCCTGGTATCTAACGCCTTCGGTTTTTTGCGTTTGCCACTGAATTTCCAGCCGTACGAATCTGACGCTGACTGGGTCATCACCGGCGTTCCGTTTGATATGGCGACCTCCGGTCGCGCCGGTGGCCGTCACGGTCCGGCGGCGATTCGCCAGGTGTCTACCAACCTCGCATGGGAAGGCAACCGCTTCCCGTGGGATTTCGACATGCGCAAACGCCTGAACGTGGTGGACTGCGGCGATCTGGTGTACAGCTTCGGCGACGCGCGTGAAATGAGCGAAAGGCTGCAGGCCCACGCGGAAAAACTGCTGGCGTCCGGGAAGCGCATGCTCTCCTTCGGCGGCGACCACTTCGTTACGCTGCCGCTGCTGCGCGCCCACGCGAAGCACTTTGGTAAGATGGCGCTGGTGCACTTTGATGCCCACACCGACACCTATTCCAACGGCTGCGAGTTTGACCACGGCACCATGTTCTACACCGCGCCGAAAGAAGGCCTGATCGATCCGAACCATTCGGTGCAGATCGGTATTCGTACCGAGTTCGATAAAGACAATGGCTTCACCGTGCTGGATGCGGCGCAGGTTAACGACCGCACCGTGGATGACATCCTGGCCCAGGTTAAACAGATTGTTGGCGATATGCCGGTGTATCTGACCTTCGATATCGACTGCCTGGATCCGGCATTTGCACCGGGTACTGGTACGCCGGTTATCGGTGGCCTGACCTCCGATCGGGCGCTGAAGCTGGTGCGCGGCCTGAAGGATCTCAACATCGTTGGTATGGATCTGGTAGAAGTCGCGCCGGCTTATGACCAGTCTGAAATCACCGCCCTGGCGGCGGCGACGCTGGCGCTGGAAATGCTGTACATCCAGGCGGCGAAGAAAGGCGAATAAACGCGGGTGAGAGAGAAGAGGGCGATAGCGCACTTCTGCTCCACCACGTAATAAAGAAGGCTCCCGCGGGAGCCTTCTTTTTTTGCGAATTACTGCGCCGCTGGCGGCGTCAGCCCGTCGGCTTTCATGCGCTCGCGAATGTGCTGGGCGCGCGCGTCTGACGCCGGGTGATCGTCAAACATTGAGCTTTGACGACCCGCTTCCTGCTTCGCCAGTTTCTCGAAGCTGGTCACCAGACCTGACGGATTGATGTTGCGCTTGCGCAACAGATCGTAGGAATAGTCATCCGCTTCGGCTTCCTGACGCTGGGAGAACTGCGCGTTCACCAGTTTCTCGCCGAGTTCACCAAGCTGTGACTGGGAAAGGTTACCCAGCACGCCGCCCGCAGAGGCTGCCGCTACGCGAATGGCGTTGGTGCCAAGCGCAACCTGCATGCCGCGCTTCACGTGGCCGAGCGCAACGTGGCCCATTTCGTGGCCGATAACCGCTTCCACTTCGTTGTCGGTCATCATGTCCATCAGCCCGGAATAGACGCGTATACAGCCGTTTGCCATGGCGAAGGCGTTGACGTCTTTGGTCACGTACACCTTGTAGTTCACCGGCTGGCCATTGATGTTGTCGCCCAGCGCGGCGGCAATTTTATTCAGCCGCTGCGTGTAGTTGCTGCTGGCCGGCGCAAGTGTCGCCTTGCTGTCCTGCTCTTTACAGGCTTCATCGCTCAGGGTTTTTACCTGCGCATCGCTGAGCGAATAAGCCTGATAAGCTTCCGCGCCAGAGGAGAGCAGGCCGTTGGAGTCCATATTCTGACAGCCTGTCAGCAGGGCAGCCGTACCGAGGCTGAGTAAAATGGCACGCATTTTCATGGAGGTAGCTTCCGCAATTAATTGACGACAATAACATTTTGCAGCCGACTGAGCCGCGCGTGGGGCTAAGTATAAAGAAGATAACGAGCCGCAGGCGAGAGACTTGCGCAACCTGCGAGCACGATCCAGAGATTTCTTACGCGGCGCAAGGATGCTCCATGTACATGACTTGCCGCTTGGGTTACATTGATGGCACTTTTTTTCGGGCGTAGCCCATAACGCGTAGTCGTCAAGTCGATAATCAGACGTGGCCTTCAACTATCCGATCTGGAGTCAAAATGTCCTCTCGTAAAGAGCTTGCCAATGCTATTCGTGCGCTCAGCATGGACGCCGTACAGAAAGCTAAATCCGGTCACCCGGGTGCCCCGATGGGCATGGCAGACATCGCCGAAGTTCTGTGGCGTGATTTTCTGAACCACAACCCGCAGAACCCGTCCTGGGCTGACCGCGACCGTTTTGTACTTTCTAACGGCCACGGCTCAATGCTGATTTACAGCCTGCTGCACCTCACCGGTTACGATCTGCCGATTGAAGAGCTGAAAAACTTCCGTCAGCTGCATTCGAAAACGCCGGGTCACCCGGAAGTGGGTTACACCGCGGGTGTTGAAACCACCACCGGGCCGCTGGGTCAGGGCATCGCTAATGCGGTGGGCATGGCGATTGCGGAACGCACAATGGCGGCGCAGTTCAACCGTCCGGGTCATGAGATTGTCGACCACCACACCTACACCTTCCTCGGCGATGGCTGCATGATGGAGGGCATCTCCCATGAAGTGTGCTCTCTGGCCGGTACCCTGGGCCTCGGCAAGCTGGTGGCGTTCTACGACGACAACGGCATCTCCATCGACGGTCACATTGAAGGCTGGTTCACTGACGACACCGCAAAACGTTTCGAAGCCTACGGCTGGCACGTGGTGCGTGGCGTAGACGGTCACGATGCCGACGCCATCAAACGCGCCATTGAAGAAGCGAAGTCCGTTTCCGATAAGCCGTCCCTGCTGATGTGCAAAACCATCATCGGCTTCGGATCCCCGAACAAAGCGGGCACCCACGACTCTCACGGCGCGCCGCTGGGCGAGGCGGAAGTTGCCGCTACGCGTGAACAGCTGGGCTGGAAACACGAACCGTTCGTGATCCCGCAGGACATCTATGCGCAGTGGGATGCGAAAGAAGCAGGCCAGGCGAAAGAAGCCGCGTGGAATGAGAAATTCGCTGCCTACGCCAAAGCCTTCCCGCAGGAAGCCGCGGAATTCACCCGTCGTATGAAGGGTGAAATGCCGGCGGAGTTCGCGGAGAAAGCGCAGGCGTTCATTACGAATCTGCAGGCAAACCCGGCGAAAATCGCCAGCCGTAAAGCCTCTCAGAACGCGATCGAAGCGTTTGGCAAGCTGCTGCCGGAGTTCCTCGGCGGATCTGCGGACCTGGCACCTTCCAACCTGACTATCTGGTCTGGTTCGAAAGCCATCAACGAAGACGCGGCCGGGAACTACATCCACTACGGCGTGCGTGAATTCGGTATGACCGCTATCGCCAACGGTATTGCACTGCACGGCGGTTTCCTGCCGTACACTTCTACCTTCCTGATGTTCGTGGAATATGCCCGTAACGCGGTGCGTATGGCTGCGCTGATGAAGCAGCGTCAGGTGATGGTCTATACCCACGACTCTATCGGTCTGGGTGAAGATGGCCCGACGCACCAGCCGGTAGAACAACTTGCCGCGCTGCGCGTAACCCCGAACATGAGCACATGGCGTCCGTGTGACCAGGTTGAATCTGCAGTGGCGTGGAAATACGCGGTCGAGCGTCACGATGGCCCAACAGCGCTGATCTTCTCTCGCCAGAACCTGGCGCAGCAGGATCGTACCGAGCAGCAACTGGCGGATATCGCGCGCGGCGCGTACATCCTGAAAGATTGCGACGGTCAGCCGCAGGTGATCTTCATCGCTACCGGTTCTGAAGTTGAGCTGGCAGTGGCTGCCTGGGACAAACTCGCTGCCGAAGGCATCAAGTCGCGCGTGGTTTCCATGCCGTCTACCGATGCATTCGACAAGCAGGATGCCGCTTACCGCGAGGCCGTACTGCCGAAAGCCGTCAGCGCACGCGTGGCTATCGAAGCCGGCATCGCCGATTACTGGTTTAAGTACACCGGCCTGAATGGCGCTATCGTTGGCATGACCACCTTCGGTGAGTCTGCACCGGCTGAGCTGCTGTTCGAAGAATTTGGTTTCACCGTCGATAACGTGGTGAGCAAGGCGAAAGCGCTGCTCTAATCACGTCACTGAAACGGGTCGCTCAGGCGGCCCGTTTTTTTATCCGGTTCTTTCCTGCCTTGCTTTTTTATTCATCTTTCCCGTGTAATTTCCTGCAATTATTCCAGTAAAAATGTGACCTGCGTCATGAAGCTGCGCTCATCAGGCGGTGGCAACGTTTCTTTTATTCCACGCTTCGCTTATGCTAGCTGAAGCGTTTCAGTTGAACATTTGTTCGATAACTGACCGGACAGCGAGAGTTTGTGACGGGCGAGGTTTCCCTCCGCCAGAGGCTGCATTACTCTGTTTGCCACTGGCGAAATGGGTACATCTTGCAGGAGTAATATGACGATACGCGTGGCGATAAATGGCTTCGGTCGCATCGGACGTAACGTGGTTCGGGCTCTGTACGAGACCGGACGACGGGCGGAGATCACCGTGGTGGCAATCAATGAGCTGGCAGATGCTGCGGGCATGGCGCACTTGTTGAAATATGACACCACTCACGGACGTTTCGCCTGGGATGTACGCCAGGAGCGCGAGCAGCTGTGGATTGGCGACGATATCATTCGTTTGCTTCACGAACCTGAGATCGAAAACCTGCCGTGGCGTGAACTTGGTGTTGACGTGGTGCTCGATTGTACCGGCGTCTACGGTAGCCGCGCCGATGGGGTGGCGCATTCTGAAGCTGGCGCGAAGAAGGTGCTGTTTTCACATCCGGGCGGCAACGATCTTGATGCCACGGTGGTATATGGTGTGAACCACGACGAACTGCGGCCAGAACATCGCATCGTCTCTAACGCTTCCTGTACCACCAACTGCATCATCCCCATTATCAAACTGCTCGACGATGCGTTCGGCATTGACTCAGGTACGGTAACTACCATCCATTCTGCCATGAACGATCAGCAGGTTATCGACTCCTGGCACCCGGATCTTCGTCGTACCCGCGCCGCGAGCCAGTCGATTATTCCGGTCGATACCCGTCTTGCAGCGGGTATAACTCGTATTTTTCCGAAATTTAATGACCGATTTGAAGCAATTGCGGTGCGCGTACCCACCATTAACGTGACGGCGATTGACCTGAGCGTCACCGTGAAGAATTCAGTAAAAGCCAGTGATGTCAACCAGTTGCTGCAAAAAGCGGCGCTGGATACATTTCATGGTATAGTTGACTATACGGAATTACCGTTGGTCTCAACAGATTTTAACCACGATCCGCACAGTGCCATTGTGGACGGCACGCAGACGCGGGTTAGTGGAGCGCACCTGATTAAAACGCTAGTCTGGTGCGATAACGAATGGGGCTTTGCGAATCGTATGCTCGACACAACGTTAGCAATGGCCGCTCAAGGTTTCAGGTAGGACGCGGGTTGCGTCTGCAAAACTTTAGAATCAACGAGAGGATTCACCATGTCTGTAATTAAGATGACCGATCTGGATCTGGCTGGTAAACGCGTTCTGATCCGTGCTGATCTGAACGTGCCGGTTAAAGATGGAAAAGTAACGTCTGACGCTCGTATCCGCGCCTCGCTGCCGACCATCGAGCTGGCCCTGAAACAGGGTGCGAAAGTGATGGTAACGTCCCACCTCGGCCGTCCGACCGAAGGTGAATACAACGAAGAATTCTCTCTGTTGCCGGTAGTTAACTATTTGAAAGACAAAATCTCCAGCCCGGTTCGTCTGGCAAAAGATTACCTCGACGGCGTTGAAGTCGCAGAAGGTGAACTGGTTGTGCTGGAAAACGTTCGCTTCAACAAAGGCGAAAAGAAAGACGACGAAACCCTGTCTAAAAAATATGCCGCGCTGTGCGACGTATTCGTAATGGACGCGTTCGGCACCGCGCACCGCGCTCAGGCATCTACTCACGGCGTGGGCAAATTTGCAGATATCGCCTGTGCAGGCCCGCTGCTGGCAGAAGAGCTGGACGCGCTGGGTAAAGCGCTGAAAGAGCCGGCACGTCCGATGGTTGCCATCGTGGGCGGTTCTAAAGTTTCCACTAAACTGACCGTGCTGGACTCCCTGTCCAAAATCGCTGACCAGCTGATCGTCGGCGGCGGCATCGCCAACACCTTCGTGGCGGCTCAGGGCCACAACGTGGGTAAATCCCTGTACGAAGCGGATCTGGTTGAAGAAGCGAAGCGCCTGTTGACTACCTGTGATATCCCGGTGCCGACCGACGTGCGTGTTGCAACCGAGTTCTCTGAAACCGCGACGGCAACCCTGAAATCTGTCTCCGAAATTAAAGATGAAGAGCAGATTCTGGATATGGGCGATGTGTCCGCTGAGAAACTGGCTGAAATCCTGAAGAATGCCAAAACCATTCTCTGGAACGGCCCGGTTGGCGTGTTCGAATTCCCGAACTTCCGTAAAGGCACCGAAATCGTTGCCCGCGCTATCGCAGACAGCGAAGCCTTCTCTATCGCTGGCGGCGGCGACACGCTGGCCGCAATCGATCTGTTCGGCATTCAGGACAAGATCTCCTACATCTCCACCGGTGGCGGCGCGTTCCTCGAATTTGTGGAAGGCAAAGTTCTGCCGGCGGTTGCGATGCTCGAAGAGCGCGCTAAGCAGTAATCCTTCATCAGGCGAGGCGACTCGCCTGATGTTTACACCTTTTCCACCCTATGGGTTTCGGATTGCAGGCACACCAGCGACGCTCGTTACAGCGCGACATTGATGCGGCTTCAACACGAAACACAACGGGTATAACGGCCGAAGATACAGGACAACGAATATGTCTAAAATTTTTGATTTCGTAAAACCTGGCGTGATCACTGGTGATGACGTTCAGAAAGTATTCCAGGTAGCTAAAGAAAACAATTTCGCACTGCCGGCAGTTAACTGCGTGGGCACTGACTCCATCAACGCCGTTCTGGAAACCGCAGCGAAAGTAAAAGCGCCGGTTATCGTACAGTTCTCTAACGGTGGCGCGGCGTTCATCGCCGGTAAAGGCATTAAAACTGACGTTCCTCAGGGTGCTGCAATCCTGGGCGCTATCTCCGGTGCGCATCACGTTCACCAGATGGCTGAACACTACGGTGTTCCGGTTATTCTGCATACTGACCACTGCGCCAAGAAACTGCTGCCGTGGATCGATGGTCTGCTGGACGCGGGCGAGAAGCACTTCGCTGCAACCGGTAAGCCGCTGTTCTCTTCCCACATGATCGACCTGTCTGAAGAGTCTCTGGAAGAGAACATCGAGATCTGCTCTAAGTACCTGGAGCGTATGTCCAAAATGGGCATGACCCTGGAAATCGAACTGGGTTGCACCGGTGGTGAAGAAGACGGCGTGGACAACAGCCATATGGACGCGTCTGCACTTTACACCCAGCCGGAAGACGTTGATTACGCGTACACCAAACTGAACGCTATCAGCCCGCGTTTCACCATCGCGGCGTCCTTCGGTAACGTACACGGCGTTTACAAGCCGGGTAACGTAAAACTGACCCCGACCATCCTGCGTGATTCTCAGGAATACGTTTCTAAGAAACACAACCTGCCGCACAACAGCCTGAACTTCGTGTTCCACGGCGGTTCCGGTTCTTCTGCGCAGGAAATCAAAGACTCCGTAAGCTACGGCGTGATCAAAATGAACATCGATACCGACACCCAGTGGGCAACCTGGGAAGGTATTCTGAAGTACTACAAAGAGAACGAAGCTTACCTGCAGGCTCAGCTGGGCAACCCGAAAGGCGAAGACCAGCCGAACAAGAAGTACTACGATCCGCGCGTATGGCTGCGTGCCGCGCAGGCCAGCATGGTGGTTCGTCTGGAGCAGGCATTCAAAGAGCTGAACGCGGTAGACGTACTGTAATCTGCTTTCTGTCCTGACGTTAAGGCCCGCATTCGCGGGCCTTTTTTATTTGCTCACGCTCTGTAACAGCTAATCCCGCCATTGGTTTGGCAAACTCCACGCTTTTTGTTTACCCTTTAAATACCTGCACATACCGCGCCTGGCGCGGATATTTTTTGCCCACAAGGGCCAGTTTGAAGGAACAGTAAATGGATGATTTGAACGTGGTAGACAGCATCAATAACGCCGGTGGTTGGCTGGTGAGGAATCAGGCGCTGCTGCTGAGCTACGCGGTTAACATCGTGGCCGCCATCGCCATCATCATCATCGGGATGATTATCGCCCGGGCCGTGGCTAACGGCGTTAACCGTGTGATGCGTGCACGGCACATTGATGCTACGGTCGCAGACTTCCTGTCGGCACTGGTGCGCTACGGTATCATCGCTTTTACGCTGATTGCCGCCCTGGGTCGCGTCGGCGTGCAGACAGCGTCCGTGATCGCCGTGCTGGGTGCCGCCGGTCTGGCCATCGGTCTGGCGCTGCAGGGCTCGCTCTCAAACCTGGCTGCCGGCGTGCTGCTGGTCACCTTCCGCCCGTTCCGTGCCGGTGAGTATGTCGATCTTGGCGGCGTAGCCGGTACGGTGCTTAATGTGCAGATCTTCTCCACCACTTTACGCACCGTGGACGCACGTATCGTGGTGATCCCGAACGGGAAAATTATCGCCAACAACATCATCAACTTTTCGCGCGAGCAGGTGCGCCGCAACGAATTTATTATCGGGGTGTCTTACGAAGCAGATATCGATCAGGTGAAGCAGATCCTGACCGAAATTATCGAGTCTGACGAACGCATTCTTAAAGATCGTGAAATGACGGTGCGTCTGAACGAACTGGGCGCCTCTTCGGTAAACTTTGTGATCCGCGTCTGGAGCAACAGTAGTGATTTACAGGCAGTTTACTGGGACGTACTGGAGCGCATTAAGAAGGCATTCGACGCCAACGGTATCAGCATCCCGTATCCGCAGATGGACGTTAATTTTAAACGCGTTAAGGCACCGCAGGACGACGCCGAACATACGCCGGTTAACCATTAATTACGCAGAGCCGACATCGCGTCGGCTTTTTTATAACTCTTATTATTAGCAATACTGATTAATGATTAAAATTATCAATTTCCGCTAATAACCTTACGGCGTTATAGTCTGCTCCAGTTTTCCTTATTCAGAGTATTGGCTGTGATTGCATATTATTTTCAAGGGCTTGCCTTAGGGGCCGCGATGATCCTTCCGCTGGGGCCGCAAAATGCTTTTGTATTAAACCAGGGGATTCGTCGTCAGTATCATCTGATGATCGCGGCGCTGTGCGCGTTCAGCGATATCCTGCTCATCAGCGCCGGTATTTTTGGCGGCAGCGCGCTGCTGATGCAGTCGCCACTGCTGTTAACGGCGGTCACCTGGGGTGGGGTGGCGTTTCTGCTGTGGTATGGCTGGGGAGCGCTGCGTACCGCGTTCAGTCGGGATATTGAAATGGAGAATGCTGCAACCCTGAAGCAGGGGCGGCTGCGGCTGATTGCTACCATGCTGGCGGTGACCTGGCTCAACCCGCACGTCTATCTGGACACCTTCGTGGTGCTGGGCAGTCTGGGCGGACAGATGGCGGAGGAGCCAAAGCGCTGGTTTGCCCTCGGCACCATCAGCGCGTCGGTGTTGTGGTTCTTCGGTCTGGCGCTGCTCGCCGCCTGGCTTGCCCCGCGTTTGCGCACCGTCACGGCGCAGCGCATCATCAACGGTCTGGTCGGCATCGTAATGTGGGTCATCGCCATTAAGCTTGCGCAGGACGGTTTCTCACACCTTTCGGCGTTAATTAACTAATCTTAATCCGATAGACTTAACCTGCGCAGGATTTACTCTCTGCGCAGAGGCTCGTCTGTTGCGACGAGCTGCATTTCCCGGCACACAGCAAGGAGAAATAACAGTGAAGTTTAAGATGATGGCCCTCGCGGCCGTGATTGGATTGAGCACCTTCCCGGCGCTGGCAAACGAACTGCCAAACGGCCCGCATATTGTTACTACCGGCACAGCAAGCGTTGATGCCGTACCGGATATCGCGACCCTGACCATCGAAGTGAACGTGGCAGCGAAAGATGCCGCGTCCGCGAAAAAGCAGGCGGATGACCGCGTTGCGCAATACCTGACCTTCCTGCAAAAAAATAACGTCGAGAAGAAAGACATCGCCTCGGCCAACCTGCGTACCCAGCCTGACTACGACTATCAGGACGGGAAAAGCATTCTCAAAGGTTACCGCGCGGTGCGCACCGTTGAAGTTACCCTGCGTGAGCTGGATAAGCTGAATGCGTTGCTGGATGGCGCGCTGAAAGCAGGCCTGAACGAAATCCGCTCCGTCTCGCTGGGCGTCGCGAAGCCGGAAACCTACAAGGATGAGGCGCGTAAAGCGGCAATTAAGGACGCGATGCACCAGGCTGAGCAGCTGGCTTCCGGCTTTAACAGCAAGCTGGGCAACGTCTACAGCGTGCGCTATCACGTCTCCAACTATCAGCCGCAGCCGATGGTGCGCATGATGAAAGCCGACGCCGCACCGGCTTCTGCCCAGGAGAGCTACGAGCAGCCGACGATTCAGTTTGACGATCAGGTGGATGTGGTGTTTGAGCTGCAGCCAGGCCAGAGCGGCAACACTGCCGCAACCCCGGCCACGCCTGCAACCACGCCGGCGCAGTAATTGCCGGATAAAAAAAGCCCCGCGCAGTCTGGCGGGGCTTTTTTGTTATTAGTCCTGACGCAAAACCCGATGGCCGTGGCTGAGCAGGGCATCGGTGACGTTGCGCATCATGCGGCTTTCCGGCGCAAACCGATGCCAGTAAAGCATCCGGCGCTGGAACAGGCCCGGCGTCAGGTCGATAAGCTCGCCGCTGGCCAGCTCTTTTTCGATCTGCAGATGCGGGATCATACAGCAGGTAGTGCCCTGGCGGGCGAGCTGCACAAAGGCTTCAGACGAGTTAACGATGTGGCAGGGCACGCTGCCCGGCGACAGGTCAAAGTTCTGCTGTAAAAACGCCTGGTGCATGTCGTCTAAGTGGTCGAAGGCGACGGCTGGCGCTTTCAGCAGGGCCGAGCGGGTAACGCCGTTCGGGAAGTAGCGATCGGCAAAGGCTTTAGAGCCGACAAACAGGTAGTCGAGCGCGCCGAGCTGGTCCACGAGGCAGCTTGGCAGCGCCTGAGACTGAATACTCACCGCACCCACCACTTCTCCGCGACGCAGCCGCTCCTGGGTGCGGGTTTCGTCTTCAACCTGCAGATTGAGGCGAATAGGGGAATCGGCCAGCACCGGGGCCAGCGCCGGCAGCAGCCAGGTCGCCAGACTGTCGGCGTTGACCGCCAGCGACAGCAGCAGCGGCGTGGAACCCGTCTGTTCGTCGCCCAGCCACTCCTCTTCCAGCAGCTCGACCTGACGCAACAGCGCCAGCAGTTTCTGACCCTGCTCGGTCGGACGTGGCGGCACGGTACGCACCAGCAGCGGCTGACCAAACATGTTTTCCAGCTGTTTGATGCGCTGAGAGACCGCGGACTGCGTAATACACAGCTTCTGGGCCGCGCGTTCAAATCCACGCTCGCGGATAACCGCATCCAGCGCCTGTAATGTTCTGTAATCCGGGCGTTTCATTGCTCTGCGCACTCCTGATTTTATTATGCCCCGCACTATGACATAAATTTGCCTTTGATACAGACCCTTTCGGTCAAATCACACTGCGGCGATTCCAGGCGGGAATGTCCCTGCGGATGGGGGTATAATCCGCGGCAGTTTTCTCACCACAGGCATAACAAACCATGACCCAGGATGAATTGAAAAAAGCCGTTGGCTGGGCGGCGCTCCAGTACGTGCAGCCAGGTACTATCGTTGGTGTCGGCACCGGCTCCACCGCGGCACATTTTATTGATGCGCTGGGTACCGTGCGTCACCAGATTGAGGGCGCGGTTTCCAGCTCGGATGCCTCTACCGAAAAACTCAAAAGCCTCGGTATTCCGGTGTTCGATCTGAACAACGTTGATTCGCTGGGCATTTATGTCGATGGTGCCGACGAAATCAATGAGCAGATGCAGATGATCAAAGGCGGCGGCGCGGCGCTGACCCGTGAGAAAATCATCGCCTCCGTCGCCGATAAGTTTATCTGCATCGCGGATGCCTCCAAGCAGGTGGCAATCCTCGGCAGTTTCCCGCTACCGGTTGAAGTTATCCCGATGGCGCGCAGCGCGGTAGCTCGTGAGCTGGTGAAGCTGGGCGGTCGTCCGGAGTACCGTCAGGGCGTGGTCACCGACAACGGCAATATCATTCTTGATGTGCACGGTCTGGAAATCCTCGACCCGATCGCGCTGGAGAATGCGATCAACGGTCTGCCGGGCGTGGTAACCGTCGGGCTGTTCGCCAACCGTGGTGCAGACATCGCGCTTATCGGCAGCGCAGACGGTGTAAAAACCATCGTAAAATGATCTGAAGGGAGCGCTGCGGCGCTCCCCCAGTAAAAAAATTCGTTATCGCTTAATTTGGTGACATCTGTCACACCTTGCCTCCCTTTCTCAAATTCATTCCGTTTAGTTTCTTCGGACCAGTGTTTTGTGCTACTGAGCTGCGCTGCATGACGTTTCCTCACGCGGCCCGCGCAAACGTTCATATTGCTGCAATAGTTTTTTTTGATATGTTGAAACAAAGCTGGTTACAAGCTCAGCACATTATCAGTACAGACAAACAGGGTCGGGAAATGGCAAAAGTATCGCTGGATAAAAGCAAAATTAAGTTCCTGCTGGTGGAAGGCGTGCACCAGAAAGCAATCGATAACCTGCGCGCCGCGGGTTACACCAACATCGAGTTTCATAAAGGCGCGCTGGACAGCGAGGCGCTGAAAGCGTCGATCCGCGATGCGCATTTCATCGGTATCCGATCCCGTACCCATCTGACTGAAGAAATTTTCGCCGCGGCTGAAAAGCTGGTGGCGGTGGGGTGCTTCTGCATCGGCACGAATCAGGTCGATCTTACCGCCGCCGCGATCCGTGGTATTCCGGTATTTAATGCCCCGTTCTCCAACACCCGCTCGGTCGCAGAACTGGTGATCGGTGAACTGCTGCTGCTGCTGCGCGGCATTCCGGAAGCGAACGCCAAAGCGCACCGCGGCATCTGGAACAAGCTGGCCACCGGTTCTTTTGAGGCGCGCGGTAAGAAGCTTGGCATCATCGGCTATGGGCATATCGGCACCCAGCTGGGTATTCTGGCGGAATCCCTCGGTATGCATGTCTTCTTCTACGACATCGAAAGCAAGCTGCCGCTCGGGAACGCGACCCAGGTGCAGCATCTTTCCGACCTGCTGAACATGAGCGACGTGGTGAGTCTCCACGTGCCGGAAAATGCCTCTACCAAAGATATGATCGGTGCCGAAGAGCTGGCGCTGATGAAGCCGGGATCGCTGCTGATTAATGCCGCACGCGGCACCGTGGTGGATATCCCTGCGCTGTGCGATGCGCTGCGCACCCGACACCTTGCGGGCGCAGCCATTGACGTCTTCCCGGAAGAGCCGGCCACCAACAGCGATCCGTTCACCTCGCCGCTGATTGAGTTCGACAACGTGATCCTGACGCCGCATATCGGCGGTTCGACTCAGGAAGCGCAGGAGAATATCGGCATTGAAGTATCCGGCAAGCTGGCGAAGTACTCCGACAACGGTTCTACGCTTTCAGCGGTGAATTTCCCGGAAGTATCCCTTCCGCTGCACGGTGGGACCGTGAGCCGACTGCTGCACATCCACGAAAACCGTCCGGGCGTGTTGACAGCCATCAACCAGATTTTCGCCGAGCAGGGCGTCAACATCGCAGCCCAGTTCCTGCAGACCACGCCGCAGATGGGTTATGTAGTCATTGATATTGATGCCGAAGAGGACGTAGCGCAAAAAGCGCTGCAGAGCATGAAGGCTATTCCGGGCACTATCCGTGCACGCCTGCTGTATTGATTAGTTTTGTTTCACATTTATACGCGCTGAAAACAGAAAAGCCCTCGCGATGCGGGGGCTTTTTTTGATTACCACACCCAGAGGCGCGAAGGCGTAACCACCGCCGGAAGCGGTATATCCCACTCTTCGCTTGGCAGGGCATCAACCTGCTGACAATCATGCGCATAACCTACCGGCTGCAAACCATGCTGCTGCCAGTTCTGCAGCGTGCGATCGTAAAAGCCGCCGCCCATGCCCAGCCGCTGCCCCTGCGTATCGAATGCCACCAGCGGCGTCACCAGCACGTCCAGGCGCTCCAGCGGCAGCACGTCGCGCACGTCGAGCTCAGGCTCGCTGATGTTGAGACGATTGACCACCAGCTCACTTTCGGGATGGTAATGCAGAAACAGCAGATTGCCGGGACTGAACGGGTGCAGCACCGGAAGATAAACCCGTTTTCCGGCGCGCCACAGGCGATCGATCAGCGGGCGGGTATCCAGTTCGCCATCAAACGACAGAAATACTGCCACGGTATGTGCGAGTAGCATCGGGGCGTAAGCCATCATGCGGTCGGCGGCCTGTTCGGCAAAATGGGTTTGCTGTTCAGCGGTCAGAGCACGGCGTAATTGCCTGATATGTTTGCGTATTTCTTGTCGGGATGAAGCAGGGAGAGGATGTTGCGTCATGTTATACGCTTATCTGAAAGGTCGCGCGAAGCGCAATAACAAACGTGTGGTGAAAAGAGAAGGAATCTCCGAGATGCCGCCGCAGGCTGTAACCCTTGAACCCGTGGTTCAAGGTGAATGCGTCGTCACGGTTTTAAGGCTTCTCGGACGAACCGAGCATGCTCACCAACCGTGGAGCAACACATTCTGTTTTTTTGAAATATCGGCTCAGGGGACTGGCCCGCTTGCGAACATCTCAGAGAAATTTTGTACTTCACGGTCACTCTAACATAAAGAACCCTGAAGTGTTATCCGTTATTCGAACTTTGGACCCGTTCTTTCGCTAATGCGACCCTGGTCAAGCAATGCCTGCTCAATGGTCTGCTGTAGCATCCGAATACGCTGTTCCATGCTGGAGGCGTAATCGCGGGTTTTAGTCTTTTCTTGTGCCAGCTCATAACAAACGTTAAGTGCGGCGATGAAGACCAGTTGTTCTGTATTTGTGACTCTAGTGCGAACTTTCAGATCTTGCAACCGCTGATTCAGGTCTTCTGCTGCCTGATTTAACGCATCTCTCTGTTCAGGAGGACAATTCACCCGCAGAGAACGGCCAAAAATTTGGATATCGACTGGTTGTGCAGACATGACACCTTCCTGCTGTTTGACTGCGCGTCGCTCGCCGCCGGGCTGGGCTGCGAAGGGGCGACACTATAGCTACCCTGATTTGATGGCACAAGCCCTTTCTGGTTCACCAGGGTCCAAAGTGGTAGCATATCACGATCTTATCCTCCCAACGACGACGAATGCTATGTCTACAAATACCGATTTACCTGGCTACGCGGAACTTGGCCAGTTACTTAACCAGCAGGATGTCGGCTTAACACCTGCGGAAATGCATGGACTGATCAGCGGTATGTTGTGCGGTGGAAACAACGACAGCACCTGGCAGCCGCTGCTGCACGATCTGACCAACGAAGGGCTGGCTTTCGGGCAAAACCTGGCACAGATGCTGCGTCAGATGCACGCCGCCACGGATATTGCGCTGGAAGATGATGGCTTCCAGTTCCAGCTTTACCTGCCGGATGGCGACGAGGTGACCGTATTTGACCGTGCTGATGCGCTGGCAGGCTGGGTGAATCACTTCCTGCTGGGGCTGGGCGTCACGCAGCCGAAACTCGATAAGGTCACCGGCGAAGCGGGTGAAGCCATCGACGATCTGCGTAACATTGCTCAGCTTGGTTATGACGAGGATGAAGATCAGGAAGAGCTGGAGATGTCGCTCGAAGAGATCGTGGAGTACGTTCGCGTAGCAGCCTTGCTGTGCCATGACCGTTTTAACCGCCAGCCGCCAACGGCGCCGGAAGTGCAGAAACCCACGCTACACTAATTGTTTCATCGCTTTTGAGGAGATGTCATGACACCCCAGGAATATCGTCGACGTCGCCAGGCGTTACTGGCAAAGATGGCTCCGGCAAGCGCCGCACTGATTTTCGCCGCGCCAGAAGCGCCGCGCAGCGCGGACAGCGAGTACCCGTATCGTCAGAGCAGTGATTTCTGGTACTTCACCGGCTTTAATGAGCCGGAAGCCGTGCTGCTGCTAATCAAAAGCGATGACAACCATAACCACAGCGTGCTGTTTAACCGCGTGCGCGATAAAAATGCTGAAATCTGGTTCGGACGTCGTCTCGGCCAGGACGCTGCGCCTGAAAAACTGGGCGTTGACCGCGCGCTGGCATTCGATGAGATCGACGAACAGCTCTATCAGCTGTTAAACGGGCTGGACGTGGTGTATCACGCGCAGGGTGAATACCCGTATGCCGACACCATCGTGTTCACCGCGCTGGACAAGCTGCGTAAAGGCTCACGCCAGAACCTGGCAGCACCGGCTACCCTCACCGACTGGCGGCCGTGGGTGCATGAGTTGCGCCTGTTCAAATCCGAAGAGGAGCTGGCGGTAATGCGCCGCGCCGGAGAGATCAGCGCCCTTGCACATACGCGCGCGATGGAAAAATGCCGCGCCGGGATGTACGAATACCATCTCGAAGGCGAAATCCACCACGAGTTTAACCGCCACGGCGCGCGTTACCCGGCTTACAACACCATCGTTGGCAGCGGGGAAAACGGCTGCATCCTGCACTACACCGAAAACGAAAGCGTGCTGCGCGACGGCGACCTGGTGCTGATCGATGCCGGCTGCGAATATCAGGGCTACGCCGGCGACATCACCCGCACCTTCCCGGTGAGCGGTAAATTCTCTCCGGCGCAGCGTGCGGTCTACGACATCGTGCTTGAATCGCTTGAAACCTCCCTGACCCTGTTCCGCCCCGGCACTTCTATTCAGGACGTCACCGGCGAGGTGGTGCGCATTATGGTGCGTGGCCTCGTGAAGCTTGGCATTCTGCATGGCGAGGTTGAACAGCTCATCGCGGATAACGCGCATCGCCAGTTCTTTATGCATGGTCTGGGGCACTGGCTGGGGCTGGACGTGCATGATGTCGGTGCTTATGGCGCGGATCGCTCGCGTCCGCTGGAGCCGGGCATGGTGATCACCGTGGAGCCGGGCCTGTATATCGCGCCGGACGCCGACGTCCCTGCGGAGTACCGCGGGATCGGCATTCGCATCGAAGACAACATCCTTATTACTGAAGCGGGTAATGAGAACCTGACCGCCAGCGTTGTGAAACATGCGGATGAGATTGAAGCCTTGATGGCGGCGGCACGGCAGTCATGAGCGTGATTATCGCCGGCGGCGGCATGGCGGGCGCGACCCTGGCTCTTACTCTGTCGCATCTCACCAACGGCACGTTGCCGGTGCATCTGGTGGAAGCCCGGGATCCTGCCGCGGCAAGCCACCCCGGATTTGATGCCCGCGCCATCGCGCTGGCGCACGGTACCACGCAGCAGCTGGCGCGTACCGGCATCTGGCAGGCGATCGCCGACCGCGCGACGCCCATCCATAGCGTGCACGTCAGCGATCGCGGCCATGCCGGCTTCGTTACCCTTGAAGCCAAAGATTACCGTATCGACGCCTTAGGGCAGGTGGTTGAGCTGCATGACGTCGGCCAGCGCCTGTTCGCGCTGCTGCGCAAAGCGCCCGGTGTCACGCTGCATTGTCCGGCCCGGGTGGCGGCGTTTGACCGCGACCCGCAGCACGTCAGCGTCACGCTGGATAACGGCGAAACCCTCAGCGCGCAGCTGCTGGTTGCCGCTGACGGCGCCCGCTCGGCGCTGGGTTCCCAGAGCGGCATTGTGCATGAAGCGCACGAGTACGATCAGGTGGCGGTGATCGCCAATGTGACAACCGCCATTCCGCATGGGGGAAGGGCGTTTGAGCGTTTCACCGAGCACGGCCCGCTGGCGCTGCTGCCGATGTCGGGCAACCGCTGCTCGCTGGTGTGGTGCCATCCGCGCGCTAAACAGCAGGCAATCCTCGACGGGAGTGACGAACAATTTTGCCTTGAGCTGCAGCGTGCCTTCGGCTGGCGACTGGGGCGCATCGTCCATGCGGGCGCCCGCAGCGTGTATCCGCTGACGCTCACCCGCGCACGCCGTCCCATTTCGCATCGCGTGGCGCTGGTGGGGAACGCGGCCCAGAGCCTGCATCCGATTGCCGGGCAGGGGTTTAACCTGGGCCTGCGCGACGTGATTTCACTGGCGGAGTGTCTGGCCGCCGCGCTACACGACGATCCGGACTGCGGTCGCTACACTGTATTAAGCGCCTGGCAGCAGCAGCGTCAGGCGGACAAAGCCGCGACCATCGGCATGACGGACGGGCTGGTGCACCTTTTTGCCAACCGCTGGGCACCGCTGGTGGCAGGCCGCAATATCGGTCTGACGGCGATGGAACTGTTTACTCCGGCGCGAAACGCGCTGGCAAAGCGAACCCTTGGCTGGGTCGCACGTTAAGGAGACGAATGTGCAAAGCGTAGATGTGGCAATTGTCGGCGGGGGTATGGTCGGCCTCGCGGTTGCCTGCGGGTTGCAGGGCAGTGGCCTTCGCGTTGCGGTGCTGGAGCAGCATGAGCCCGAGCCGTTAGCCGCGAACGCGCCGCCCGCGCTGCGCGTCTCGGCAATCAATGCCGCCAGCGAAACGCTGCTGGCGAAGCTCGGGGTGTGGAACGATTTGCAACAGGGGCGTGTCAGTCCCTATCACGGCATGGAAGTGTGGGATCAGGACAGCTTCGGTCATATTGCTTTTGATGATAAATCCCTCGGCTACAGCCATCTCGGGCATATCATTGAAAATGCGGTGATCCACCAGGCGCTGTGGGATAAAGCCCAGCGCTGTTCAGACGTTACGCTCATTGCCCCGGCGCAGATGCAGCAGGTTGCCTTCGGCGAGAACGACGCCTTTCTCACCCTGACCGACGGCACGATGCTGACGTCGCGGCTGGTGATTGGTGCGGACGGGGCGAACTCCTGGCTGCGCGAGCGCGCCGATATTCCGCTGACATACTGGGATTACCGCCATCACGCCCTGGTGGCAACCATTCGCACCGATGAGCCTCACGGTCAGGTGGCGCGCCAGATGTTTCACGGTGACGGCATTCTCGCCTTCCTGCCGCTGGCCGATCCGCACCTGTGCTCGATCGTCTGGTCGCTGTCGCCTGATGAAGCGCAGCAGATGCAGCAGGCCAGCGATGAAGCCTTCAATCAGGCGCTGTGCGTAGCGTTTGATAACCGCCTTGGGCTGTGCCACGTCGAAAGTGAGCGCCAGGTCTATCCGCTGGTCGGCCGTTACGCGCGGCAGTTCGCGTCTCATCGTCTGGCGCTGGTCGGCGATGCCGCCCACACCATTCATCCGCTGGCGGGCCAGGGCGTGAACCTCGGGTTTATGGATGCGGCTGAACTGATTGACGAACTCCGTCGTCTGCAGCGTCAGGGTAAAGATATTGGTCAGCACCTCTATCTGCGCCGCTACGAGCGCAGCCGCAAGCACAGCGCCGCGCTGATGCTGGCGGGCATGCAGGGGTTCCGCGAACTGTTTGCCGGCAGCAATCCGGCGAAAAAGCTGCTGCGCGATATTGGACTGAAACTTGCTGATACTCTCCCGGGTGTTAAACCGCAGCTGATCCGTCAGGCGATGGGCCTGAACGATCTGCCTGAGTGGTTACGTTAACTGCGTCACACTTTCCCTTTCCCGACAGCGGAAAGGGAAATCCTCCTCGTTTGAAATATTCTAATTTCACCCATTTTTTCGGATTAGATTTACTCATCTGACGTTTTTGGCAATGTAGTGAATTTTTTCCGCTTTCAACAATAAATGCTGCATTGCGCGGTGCCAGGCCGGTGCATTCATTGTTTATCAGCTTTTTACTGCGCTAATGGCAACCGAAAGCTCTGTCGCGCTTTTCGGGTTTTACGGCCATAAGCTAATCTGATGACCCATTTTTACTTATGGTTAATCCCAGGCTTCGGTGATAAGTTCAGGCAAAAGGTAACGTTTGCGTCGCGGTCGGGAGTGACCGTGGCGGTGGGGTTTAACCTGGGCTTTTTTCAGGGCTGCATCCCCGTTCGTACCCGCTGACAACCCGAGGAAAAGATGGCTCAACAAACCCCTTTGTATGAACAGCACACCCTCTGCGGTGCGCGCATGGTCGATTTCCACGGCTGGATGATGCCGTTGCACTACGGCTCCCAGCTGGATGAGCATCACGCGGTGCGCCGCGATGCCGGTATGTTTGACGTCTCCCATATGACTATCGTCGACCTGCGCGGCACCCGTACCCGCGAATTCCTGCGTTTTCTGCTGGCTAACGACGTCGCTAAACTCACTGTCCCTGGCAAAGCCCTCTATACCGGTATGCTTAACGCTTCCGCCGGTGTCATCGATGACCTGATCGTCTATTTCCTTACCGAAGACTATTTCCGCCTTGTGGTGAACTCCGCCACCCGGGAAAAAGATCTGGCCTGGATCGAGGAACATGCTGCCGGGTACGGGGTTGAAATTACCGTGCGCGACGATCTGGCGCTGATTGCCGTTCAGGGGCCGCAGGCGAAAGAGAAAGCGGGCACGCTGTTCAGCGAGGCCCAGCGCCAGGCGGTTGACGGCATGAAACCCTTCTTTGGCGTCCAGGCCGACGATCTGTTCATCGCCACCACCGGGTACACCGGTGAAGCTGGCTATGAAATCGCGTTGCCCAATGAAAAAGCCGCCGACTTCTGGCAGGCGCTGGTCAAGGCTGGCGTACAGCCGTGCGGCCTCGGCGCGCGCGACACGCTGCGCCTGGAGGCTGGGATGAACCTGTATGGGCAGGAGATGGATGAAGGCGTATCGCCGCTCGCTGCCAATATGGGCTGGACCATCGCTTTCGAGCCTGCCGACCGTCAGTTCATCGGGCGTGAGGCGCTGGAATCTCAGCGCGAACACGGCACCGAGCAGCTGGTCGGCCTGGTGATGACAGAAAAAGGCGTGCTGCGCGGTGGTTTGCCGGTGCGCTTTACCGATGCTCAGGGCAACCCCCTGGAAGGGATCATCACCAGCGGCACCTTCTCGCCGACGCTCGGCTACAGCATTGCGCTCGCCCGCGTACCCCAGGGCATTGGCGAGACCGCGATTGTCCAGATCCGCAACCGTGAAATGCCGGTGCGCGTGACCAAACCCGTTTTCGTTCGCGCCGGAAAAGCCGTCGCACAGTGATGTCGATATCAGGAGAAAAAAAATGAGCAATGTTCCAGCAGAACTGAAATACAGCAAAGAACACGAGTGGCTGCGTAAAGAAGCCGACGGCACGTACACCGTGGGGATCACCGAGCATGCGCAGGAGCTGCTCGGTGACATGGTGTTTGTCGATCTGCCAGGCGTTGGCACTACCGTCAGCGCGGGGGACGACTGTGCGGTGGCGGAGTCCGTGAAAGCGGCCTCCGACATCTATGCGCCGGTCAGCGGTGAGATTGTGGCGGTCAACGACGCCCTTGGCGATGCGCCGGAGCTGGTTAACAGCGCGCCCTATGGCGAAGGCTGGATCTTCAAGATTAAAGCCAGCGACGAGTCGCAGATTGCTGCGCTGCTGGATGCCGCTGCGTACGAAGCACTGCTGGACGAGTAACTGCTTTCTCCCTCTTCGTCGGAAGAGGGCTGGGCGGGGGCGAAACAGCCCTCGCCCTTAACCTCTCCGGCTGCGAGAGGCGACCACTATTCACCGCACGTTTCAGGAACCATCGCTCATGACACAGACTTTAAGCCAGCTTGAAAACCGTGGCGCGTTTATCGACCGTCACATCGGGCCGGATGCTCAGCAACAGCAGGAGATGCTGAACACGGTTGGCGCGGATTCATTAAACGCCCTGATTGCACAGATCGTGCCGAAGGACATTCAGCTCGCCACGCCGCCGCAGGTTGGCGACGCCACCACCGAGTTTGCCGCGCTGGCGGAACTGAAAGCGATCGCCGGGCTCAACAAGCGCTTTACGTCTTACATTGGCATGGGCTACACCCCGGTTCATCTCCCGCCGGTGATCCTGCGCAACATGCTGGAAAATCCGGGCTGGTACACCGCCTATACGCCGTATCAGCCGGAAGTGTCTCAGGGCCGCCTCGAAGCACTGCTCAACTTCCAGCAGGTCACGCTGGATCTGACCGGCATGGATATTGCCTCCGCCTCGCTGCTCGATGAAGCCACCGCAGCGGCGGAAGCGATGGCGATGGCTAAACGCGTCAGCAAGCTGAAAAACGCCAACCGCTTCTTCGTGGCGGCAGACGTGCATCCGCAGACGCTGGATGTCGTGCGTACCCGTGCGGAAACCTTCGGCTTTGACATCATTGTCGATGACGCTGAGAAGGTGCTCGATCATCAGGACGTGTTCGGCGTGCTGCTCCAGCAGGTTGGCACCACCGGCGAGGTCCACGATTACAGCACGCTGATCGGCGAGCTGAAAGCGCGCAACGTGATCGTCAGCGTGGCTGCCGACTTTATGGCGCTGGTGATGTTAACCGCGCCGGGCAAACAGGGTGCGGATATCGTCTTTGGCTCCGCGCAGCGCTTTGGCGTCCCGATGGGCTACGGCGGCCCGCATGCGGCGTTCTTCGGTGCCAAAGATGAATTCAAACGCTCGATGCCGGGACGCATTATCGGCGTTTCCCGCGACGCGGCGGGCAACACCGCGCTGCGTATGGCGATGCAGACCCGCGAACAGCACATTCGCCGCGAGAAAGCCAACTCCAACATCTGTACCTCCCAGGTGCTGCTGGCCAACATTGCCAGCCTCTATGCGGTATTCCACGGCCCGGAAGGACTGAAACGTATCGCCAGCCGTATTCATCGCTTTACCGATATTCTGGCGGCGGGCCTGCAAAAAGGCGGCCTGAAACTGCGTCACGCGCACTGGTTCGATACCCTGTGCGTGGAAGCAACGGACAAAGCCGCAGTGCTGGCGCGCGCCGAAGCTGCGCAGATCAACCTGCGCAGCGACGTGCTTAACGCGGTTGGCATCACCCTGAATGAAGCCACCACCCGCGACGATATCGCGACGCTGTTCAACGTGCTGCTGGGCGACGATCACGGTCTGGACATCGACGGTCTGGATAAAGAGGTGGCGCTCGACAGCCGCTCTGTTCCGCAGGCGATGCTGCGCGATGATGCGATCCTGACGCATCCGGTATTCAATCGCTACCACAGCGAAACCGAAATGATGCGCTACATGCACAGCCTGGAGCGTAAGGATCTGGCGCTGAATCAGGCGATGATCCCGCTCGGCTCCTGCACCATGAAACTGAATGCCGCCGCGGAAATGATCCCGATCACCTGGCCGGAATTTGCCGAACTGCACCCGTTCTGCCCGGCGGATCAGGCGGAAGGCTATCATCAGATGATCGGTCAGCTCTCTGACTGGCTGGTGAAGCTCACCGGGTACGATGCCCTCTGCATGCAGCCGAACTCCGGCGCTCAGGGCGAGTACGCCGGCCTGCTGGCTATTCGCCGCTATCATGAAAGCCGCAATGAAGGCCACCGTGACATCTGCCTGATCCCGAGTTCCGCACACGGCACCAACCCAGCCTCGGCCCAAATGGCGAGCATGCAGGTTGTGGTGGTGGCCTGTGATAAGCAGGGTAACATCGACCTGACCGATCTGCGCGCGAAGGCCGAACAGGCCGGGGAGAAGCTGTCGTGCATCATGGTGACCTATCCGTCTACCCACGGCGTGTATGAAGAAACCATCCGGGACGTGTGCGACATCGTGCATCAGTACGGCGGCCAGGTTTACCTGGATGGCGCCAACATGAATGCTCAGGTCGGCATCACCACGCCGGGCTACATTGGCGCAGACGTGTCGCACCTTAACCTGCACAAAACCTTCTGCATTCCACACGGCGGCGGCGGTCCGGGCATGGGGCCGATTGGCGTCAAAGCGCATCTGGCGCCGTTCGTACCTGGCCATAGCGTGGTGCAAATTGAAGGGATGCTCACCCGTCAGGGCGCGGTATCTGCCGCGCCGTTTGGCAGCGCTTCTATCCTGCCGATCAGCTGGATGTATATCCGTATGATGGGCGCGGAAGGGCTGAAAAAGGCCAGCCAGGTAGCCATCCTCAACGCCAACTATATTGCCAGCCGCCTGCAGTCGGCTTATCCGGTACTCTATACCGGCCGCGATGGTCGTGTGGCGCACGAGTGCATCCTCGATATTCGCCCGCTCAAGGAAACGACCGGTATCAGCGAGCTGGATATCGCCAAGCGCCTGATCGATTACGGCTTCCACGCCCCGACCATGTCGTTCCCGGTGGCGGGTACGCTGATGGTTGAGCCGACGGAATCCGAAAGTAAGGTTGAGCTGGATCGCTTTATCGATGCGATGCTGGCGATCCGCACCGAAATCGATCGTGTAGCAAAAGGCGAATGGCCGGCGGAAGACAACCCGCTGGTGAACGCGCCGCACACGCAGAAAGAGCTGGTTGGCGAGTGGGATCACAGCTATACCCGCGAACTGGCTGCCTTCCCGGCAGGCTTCGACAATAAATACTGGCCGACCGTAAAACGCCTTGACGACGTATACGGGGATCGCAATCTGTTCTGCTCCTGCGTGCCGATGAGTGAATACCAGTAATAACTATCCTGTTGTAATTTGAGGGCGCTTCGGTGCCCTTTTTGTTATGGAGAAAATGATGACTGTTGCACTGGTGACCGGTGGAAGCCGGGGAATTGGACGCGCGACCTCGCTGCTGCTGGCGCAGGAAGGATACAGCGTGGTGGTGAACTACCACACTAACACAGAGGCTGCGCAGGCGGTGGTTAATGAAATTCGCCTCGCGGGTGGTACGGCGGAGGCAATCAGGGCTGATGTATCGGACGAGGCGCAGGTAGTGACGATGTTCGAGCAGATCGATCGTTTGTTCGGCCCGGTAGATGCCCTGGTGAACAATGCCGGCATTCTGTTTCAGCAGGCCCGTCTGGAGACGCTGACCGCGGCGCGCATCAATCAGGTGCTTACCACGAACGTCACCAGCTATTTCCTGTGCTGTCGCGAAGCGGTGAAGCGCATGGCGCACCAGCACGGTGGGAAGGGTGGGGCGATTGTTAACGTCTCGTCCGCCGCTTCGCGTCTCGGCGCGCCGGGTGAATATGTGGATTATGCCGCCTCGAAAGGTGCCGTTGACGCTATGACGACAGGTCTGTCACTGGAAGTGGCAGGGCAGGGGATACGCGTGAACGGGGTGCGGCCAGGATTTATTTATACCGAGATGCATGCTTCAGGCGGCGAGCCGGGGCGCGTGGATCGGGTAAAAACCGCGATTCCGATGCAGCGTGGCGGTCAGCCGGAAGAGGTGGCCCAGGCAATTGCCTGGCTGCTCAGCGATAAAGCTTCTTACGTGACCGGGAGCTTTATTGATATGGCTGGCGGGAAGTAATGACGACCTCCCCCTGTAGCAGGGGGAGGATGAGGACTCAGAGCTGCTCGCCGTTGCTGGCGATAACGTCTTTGTACCAGTTGAAGCTCTTCTTGCGGGAACGAGACATATCGCCGGTTCCGTCGTCATGCTTGTTCACATAGATAAAGCCGTAGCGTTTGCTGTACTGCCCGGTGGTGAAGGAAACGCAATCAATGCAGCCCCACGGGGTATAGCCCATCAGATCCACGCCGTCGTAGGTGACGGCTTTCATCATCTCTTCCACATGGGAACGCAGGTAGTCGATGCGGTAGTCATCGTTGATGCTGCCGTCGGCTTCCACCTTGTCGTAGGCACCAAAACCGTTTTCAACGATGAACAGCGGTTTTTGATAGCGTTCGTAAAGTTCGCACAGCGCATAGCGCAGGCCAACCGGGTCAATCTGCCAGCCCCAGTCGGAGGCTTTCACGTGCGGGTTCGGCACGCTGCCCTGGAAACCGGAAAGCGCATCGCCGGAACCGCCTTCGGCTTTTACCGCGTTGGTCATGTAGTAGCTAAAGCCGAGGTAGTCGCAGCAGCCTTCACGCAGGATCTGCTCGTCGCCATCTTCCATTTTGATCGTAAACCCGCGACGCTCCCACTCGTTCAGCACGTAGGTCGGGTAGTAGCCGCGCAGCTGCACATCGGTAAATACATAGCGCTCGCGCATGGATTCCTGAGCGAACATCACGTCTTCCGGCTTACAGGAGAACGGATAGAGTGGCACCATCGCCAGCATACAGCCGATTTTCATCTCCGGATTGATGCGATGACCAATCTTCACCGCCTGGGCGCTGGCGACGAACTGGTGGTGCAGTACCTGATACATCACCTCTTCCGGGTTGTCGTGATCGGTGTAGACCACGCCGGAGCAGCAGTAGCCAAACAGCGGCGCGCGCCAGTTACGCTGGTTATTGATCTCGTTGAAGGTCATCCAGTACTTAACTTTGTTTTTGTAACGCTCGAATACCACTTCAGCGAAGCGCACAAAGAAATCCACCACTTTGCGGTTGGTCCAGCCGCCGTACTCCTGCACCAGGTGCAGCGGCATCTCGAAGTGAGAGAGGGTAATGACCGGTTCGATGTTGTACTTCAGCAGTTCATCGAACATATCGTCATAGAATTTCAGCCCTTCTTCATTTGGCTGGGTTTCATCCCCTTTCGGGAAGATGCGCGTCCAGGCAATGGAGGTACGGAAGCATTTGAAACCCATCTCGGCGAACAGCTTGATATCTTCTTTGTAGTGGCCGTGGAAATCGATAGCTTCATGGTTCGGATAGTATTTGCCCGGCTCTACGCGCTCAGTGATGACGCGCGGCACGCCGTGAGCGCCCCCGGTCAGTACGTCACAGATGCTTGGGCCTTTGCCGCCCTTATCCCAACCGCCTTCAACCTGATGTGCAGCAACCGCGCCGCCCCATAAAAAATCTTTCGGTAATGTCAGCTTTTTCATATTTCATTGTCTCGTTGTCGGTTGGTAAATAAATGTCAATAAAACAATTACTACCGGGCCTTTAATAAAGTCTGCCAACGAGTCTAACAAAGGAAGATGAAAAGTCACGATATAACAAATAACGCAGCCGGTGATTTGTTACACCCAAAAAACAATATGTTTTTTATGCCAGCCGACGTGCCAGTTTACGGCCCAGAGATTCAAGAATATAAATCACCGGGATTTGCGTGGTGATGTCATAGACGCCCGCAATGCGCATGGGCTGCACATGCCAGGAGAGATTGAAGTCGGCAAGCTTAGCCAGTGAGGAGTTTTCATGGCTGGTGACGGAGAGCACCTTGCAGCGGTGCAGGCTGAACTGGCTGGCAAAGCGCAGGATCTCTTCGGTTTCGCCGGATACGGAGAGTACGATAGCCAGCGCATTTTTCGCCATGTCGCTGGTGACCGGGAAATAAGGGTCGTCAATATGGTTGCTGAATTTTCCGACATTTGAGAAAAAGCGCGCGCCATATTTCGCCAGTGCGCCTGAGGTGCCCGCTCCGACAAATATAATACGTTCCGATTGCAGAATAATATTTACCGCATCATCCAGTAAATTATCAAACTCTTCGTTATTTACGCTTCGGAAAAAGCTCATTATCTCGCTGGCACCGAAATTCGCTTGCTGCGGTTCATTCTGCTCTAAATATAATTTGAAGCGCACGCGGAATTCGGAATAGCCTTCGCAATTGAGCTTGCGGCAGAAGCGCAGCACCGTGGTGGTAGAGACTCCCGCTTCGTCCGCCAGCTCGCGGATGGTCATGTACATGACTTTGTCAGGGTTCTTGATGACATAGTTGTAGACCATCATTTCAAGATTATTCAGGCTGGCAATAGCGGAGTGGGTAAACATGGTCACAGTGCTGGTATCCCTTATTAAGCGCGCCTGTAGATTACCAGACGATGTATTACAGCAACCATCCCTTTTCATGGCTACGGATAAATGAATCGCCGTAAGGCGCACGGCTATTCTGACCCCGCCGCCAGCCCTGACCATACAACTCTACCGGCCCCGAACTGGCCCCGCCGCCGCTCCCGAACCGCTACCTCTGCCGGTTCCAGGTTGCGCAGGCCAAATATATTTCAGCTAACAGGTGTTCACTGAAATCATTCTCAGTTACGCTAGTGATGCTTAACTTTTAGTCGCTTTCCAGGAGTTGCATCATGGTTCGTCAACCCTCCATCACACAGGGATATTCACTGGCTGAGGAAATCGCCAACAGCATTAGCCACGGCATCGGGCTGGTGTTCGGCATCGTCGGGCTTGTGCTGCTGCTGGTCCAGGCCATTGACGCCAACGCCAACGCAACGGCAATTGTCAGCTATAGCCTCTACGGCGGCAGTATGATTTTGCTGTTTCTTGCTTCGACGCTCTACCACGCTATTCCACATGCGCGGGCGAAAATCTGGCTGAAAAAGTTCGACCACTGCGCCATCTATCTGTTGATAGCCGGTACCTATACGCCGTTTCTGCTGGTGGGGCTTAACTCACTGCTGGCGAAAGGGCTGATGATTGTCATCTGGAGCCTCGCGCTGCTGGGCATCCTGTTTAAGCTTACTTTCGCTCATCGCTTTAAGGTGTTGTCGCTGGTGACCTATCTGGCGATGGGATGGTTGTCGCTGGTAGTGATTTACCAGATGGTCATCAAACTGGCTCCGGCCAGCGTGACGCTGCTCGCCGCAGGCGGCATCGTGTATTCACTGGGGGTGATTTTTTACGTCTGTAAACGCATCCCCTATAACCACGCAATCTGGCACGGCTTTGTGCTTGGCGGAAGCGTCTGCCACTTCCTGGCCATCTATCTGTATATCGGTCAGGTGTAGGATGCAGGTGCGGCAAACGCAGCCGCACCTGACAGGCCTTTACTCGTCGAGAGAGTAAGGCAGTGGTTCGATAGACAGGGTATGCGCAGCGTCATCGCGAACGCGGAATACGCTTCCGGCTTCCATATCGTTATTCATCACCACCTGCACCAGCACGCGCCCGTCATCAAGCTGGGCTGCCGTGAGTACCGTCCCGGTCCGGCGCCAGTTTTCACCCATCTGCATTTCCAGATCTTCGCCCGGCAGTGGAGCACGGCTCGCCTGCCCAGCAAGGAACCAGAGCGCGCGTTTGTTCGCTCCGCGGAATTTGGCGCGGGCGACCATCTCCTGCCCGGTATAACAGCCCTTTTTAAAGCTGATACCGCCCAGCGCCTGGAGGTTAGTGGCCTGAGGAATAAACTGCGCACTGTTTTCCGGTTCGATTACCGGGATGCCCGCCTCAATATCCAGCGCCAGCCACTGCTGGCTATTGTTAAGCTGCGCTTCGCCCTGCAGCTTCTCTGTTAATTCCTGCACCTGTGCAGGTGTGGTGACCAGCAGAAAACGTTCAGCAGGCATACCGAACCACAGCAGAGTGGTATCACCTTCGCGTACTACCTGGTTCTGTTCATCCGGCAGCGTAGTGAACAGGCCAGCAAGCGCAGCGCGTGCCTGGAAACCTGCGACGCCAAGCAGTACGCGGCTGTCGTCCGGTACGATAGTTACTTTTGAGAAAACGGCATATTTCTTCAGCTCGGTCAGCTGCGCGTCACGCAGGCTGCGGCGCAGGATCCACGCATAGCCTTCACCATCGCGGAACAGACGTAAATTACTCCACATCTTACCTTTAGCATCGCAGTGCGCGGCGAGCAGATGCTGGTTATCAGCCAGCGCGGCGACATCGGTCGTAACCTGGCCCTGAAGGTATTTTTCGCTTTCAGCACCGGTGATGGTGGCCAGCGCCCAGTCATCCAGCGAGATCAGCGTGAGCGGCAGGCGCGCCGAGGCAGCGGGCTGACGCGGTGGAAACGGTGTAGATGCCATAACTAAGTCCCGAATGTCACTTCGCAATATTAATGAAACCTAATGGTAAAAGAGCTGCCAGCCTTTGCAAGCGCTTTAAGAGGGCCATTCGTGCGGTAAACACGGCTTTGCTTACCGCTTCGAAGGATTTTTTGTAACTTGCAGTAGTGGGAAAATTTTCAGGAAAACGCCTCGTAATTCAAAACAATCCTGTGATGGCGTGGTCAAAAACACGATACACTAGTCGCCGTACCTTATTTCCGGCTTAAACAGGAATATAAAGATGGATATAACGAATAAAGCGCGAATTCACTGGGCGTGCCGTCGCGGAATGCGGGAGCTGGATATTTCTGTCATGCCGTTTTTCGAGCATGAATACGACTCGTTGAGCGATGACGACAAACGGCTTTTCGTTCGCCTTCTTGAGTGTGACGATCCCGATTTGTTTAACTGGCTGATGAATCATGGTAAGCCTGCGGACGCCGAGTTAGAGCGGATGGTGCTGTTAATTCAGAAACGGAATCAGGAACGTGGTCCTGTGGCACTCTGATTTACGCGTTTCATGGCGCTCGCAGTGGCTCTCTTTGCTGCTTCATGGCGTTGTGGCAGCTATCGTATTGTTCGTACCCTGGCCGCTGAGCTATACCCCCGTCTGGATGCTGCTCCTTTCTCTGGTGGTATTTGATTGCGTTCGCAGTCAGCGCCGCATTAATGCGCGTCAGGGCGAAGTTAAGCTGCTGATGGAGAATCGTTTTAAATGGCAGGGAGCGGAATGGGAAATCGTCGGTGAGCCCTGGACAATCCAGAGCGGCATGATGCTGCGTTTGCGTAAGCCGGGTAAACGGCGGTGTAAACATTTATGGCTGGCGGCAGACAGTATGGATGACCGGGAGTGGCGTAATCTGCGCAGGCTGATTTTGCAAACGCCGACGCGCAGCCATTATTAATGTGGTGTGGTGTTACCGGGACAGGCAGCAGTCGAGTGGTCGCTGCTGCTCAGGAGAAACGCTCCGCCATTTCGCCAAGGATCTGCTCGCACCAGGCCTGAATACGCTCATCGCTCAGGTCATACTGGTTGGTTTCATCCAGCGCCAGGCCTACAAACAGCTGACCATCCGCGATAACAGGTTTCTGGCTGGTGAATTCATATCCTTCGGTTGGCCAGTAACCAATAAAGGTTGCACCGCGCGGCGTCAGTTTATCGTGCAGCATGCCAAGCGCATCAAGGAACCATTCGCCGTAGCCCAGCTGGTCGCCCATGCCGTAGAGCGCAACGATTTTGCCGTTGAGATTGATGTCATCAAGCTGGTCCCAGATCGCTTCCCAGTCTTCCTGAAGCTCACCAAAATCCCAGGTGGGAATACCTAAAATCAGCACGTCGTACTGCGTCATCAGCGATGGAGCATCATCTTTCAGGTTATGAAGCGTAACCAGTTCCGGGCCAATAATGTCGCGAATTTTCTCGGCAGCCATTTCGGTGTAACAGGTGCTGGAACCATAAAAAAGACCAATGTTCATAACGATAACGTCTCATCTCATTCTGTACTGAGCGGCTAGTGTATCAGAATCGCGGCGCAATCAGGCATAATGCCGCAACGGCAGTTATCGGGAGGTTACCGTGGAGCAGGATATTGCTCGCATTGAACAGTTTCTGGACATGCTCTGGCTTGAGCGCAATCTCTCTGAGAACACGCTTCAGGCTTACCGCCGCGATCTAAAAAGCCTGGTTGAGTGGCTGGAACGTCACGGCCTTACGCTTGAAACGGCGCAGGCCTCTGACCTGCAGGCGCTACTCGCCGAGCGGGTTGAAGGCGGCTATAAAGCGACAAGCTCTGCCAGAATGCTCAGCGCCGTGCGCCGTCTGTTCCAGCATCTGTACCGCGAGAAAGTGCGCCCCGACGATCCGAGCGCGATGCTGGCATCGCCCAAATTACCCCAGCGTCTTCCGAAAGATCTTAGCGAAGCGCAGGTTGACCGCCTCCTGCAGGCACCAGTAGTTGACCAGCCGGTGGAATTACGGGATAAAGCGATGCTTGAGGTGCTCTATGCTACCGGCCTGCGTGTCTCAGAGCTGGTCGGCCTGACCATGAGCGATATCAGTCTGCGGCAGGGTGTGGTCAGAGTATTGGGTAAAGGTAACAAAGAGCGTCTTGTGCCGCTGGGTGAAGAAGCGGTTTACTGGGTTGAATACTACCTTACCCATGGGCGTCACTGGTTGCTGAACGGGCAGTCCAACGACGTGCTGTTTCCAAGCAAACGTGCACAACAGATGACGCGCCAGACGTTCTGGCATCGCATTAAGCATTACGCCACGCAGGCTGGCATTGACAGTGAGAAACTGTCGCCGCACGTTTTGCGCCATGCCTTTGCGACCCATTTGTTGAATCATGGTGCCGATCTTCGCGTGGTCCAGATGCTGCTGGGACACAGCGATCTGTCCACCACACAAATTTATACTCACGTTGCAACCGAGCGCTTACGGCAGCTCCATCAACAGCACCACCCGCGGGCGTGAGTGTCATACATACAGATTAAGGAAAGATAATGAACAAAGGTATCGTGCTGTTTTCCCTGCTCGCCGTGTCGCTCTCCACGTTTACCGCGCAAGCAGATGATGCCGCGATTGAAGCCTCTCTGGCAAAGCTGGGGGTGAAAAGTGAGTCCATCCAGCCAGCACCGGTTGCCGGGATGAAAAGCGTGTTGACCAACAGCGGCGTGCTGTATGTCACTGACGACGGTAAGCACATCATCCAGGGGCCGCTCTACGACGTCAGCGGCGCGCAGCCGGTGAACGTTACCAATAAAATGCTGATGACCCGTCTTAACGCGCTCGATAAAGAGATGATCGTGTACAAGGCGGCGAAAGAGCAGCACGTTATCACCGTGTTTACCGACATCACCTGTGGTTACTGCCACAAGCTTCATGAAGAGATGAAGGACTATAACGCGTTGGGTATCACCGTGCGTTATCTGGCCTTCCCACGTCAGGGGCCGCAGAGCGAAGCCGAAAAAGGCATGCAGGCCATCTGGTGTGCTAAAGATCGCAACAAAGCCTTTGATGCAGCTATGAAAAATGGTGAAGTGCCTTCCGCAAGTTGCGATATCAATATCGCAAAACACTATGCGCTGGGCGTGCAGTTTGGTGTGCAGGGTACACCAGCCCTGGTGCTGAACGACGGCTATGTTGTGCCGGGTTACCAGGGGCCAAAAGAGCTGAAAGCGCTGCTGGATGAACACAAGAAACAGGCACAGTAACGGGTGAAACAGCAAACACAGCTCCGCCGCAGAACGGTGGACGACACGGCGCAGCTGCCAGCTGAGCTATCGCCGCTGCTGCGTCGTCTGTATGCCAGCCGCGGCGTTAAAAGCGCCGCCGATCTGGAGCGCAGCGTGAAGGGCATGCTGCCCTGGCAGCAACTGGCCGGTGTGGATACAGCGGTCGCTATTCTCTTTGATGCGTTGCGTGAAAACCTGCGCATCATTGTTGTCGGCGACTTCGATGCCGATGGCGCGACCAGCACTGCTCTGAGCGTACTGGCTCTGCGCAGCTTGGGGACGGGCAACGTCGATTACCTGGTGCCGAATCGCTTTGATGATGGCTACGGGTTAAGTCCCGAAGTTGTCGATCAGGCGCATGCCCGCGGTGCGCAGCTGATCCTGACCGTTGATAACGGTATCTCGTCGCACAGTGGCGTGGCGCGGGCGCATGAACTTGGCATTCCGGTGGTGATCACCGATCACCATCTGCCCGGTGACGTACTGCCGCCTGCAGAAGCCATTATCAATCCTAATCTGGCCAACTGCGCGTTTCCGTCGAAATGCCTCGCCGGGGTTGGCGTCGCGTTTTACCTGATGCTGGCGCTGCGCGCCCATTTGCGTGAGGCCGGCTGGTTTGAACAGCAGGGCATCGCGATGCCGAACCTGGCTGAACATCTGGATCTGGTGGCGCTGGGTACGGTGGCAGACGTGGTGCCGCTGGATGCCAATAACCGCATTCTCATCTGGCAGGGGCTGAGCCGCATTCGCGCCGGAAGGTGCCGTCCGGGGATCCGTGCGCTGCTTGAGATTGCCAACCGCGACGCGCAAAAGCTCGCCGCCAGCGATCTGGGCTTCGCGCTCGGCCCGCGCCTGAACGCAGCGGGTCGTCTGGACGATATGTCTGTCGGGGTTGCGTTGCTGATGTGTAATGACATCGTGCAGGCACGGATGCTGGCAAGCGAGCTTGATGCGCTCAACCAGACCCGCAAAGAGATTGAGCAGGGGATGCAGGCGGAAGCGCTGACGCTCTGCGAGCGGCTGGAACGTAGCGGTGAAGCGCTGCCTGGCGGGATCGCTATCTATCACCCGGAATGGCATCAGGGCGTAGTCGGTATTCTGGCCTCGCGTATCAAAGAGCGCTTCCATCGCCCGGTAATTGCTTTTGCCCCGGCAGGTGACGGAACGCTTAAAGGTTCAGGGCGCTCCATCCAGGGGCTGCATATGCGCGATGCGCTGGAGCGGCTGGATACGCTCTATCCTGGCATGATGCTGAAGTTTGGCGGACACGCCATGGCTGCGGGCCTGTCGCTGCAGAGCGATCGCTTTGAGGAGTTTCAGCAGCGCTTCGCCGCGCTGGTGGGCGAGTGGCTCGATCCGGCGCTGCTGCAGGGCGAAATCTGGTCTGACGGAGCGCTTCAACCGCAGGAGATGACGCTTGACGTGGCGGAGATGCTGCGTGATGCCGGCCCGTGGGGGCAAATGTTCCCGGAACCGCTGTTTGACGGACGTTTTCGCGTGCTGCAGCAGCGCCTGGTGGGCGAGCGCCATCTCAAGCTGATGCTGGAACCCGTCGGTGGCGGCCCGTTGCTGGACGGTATCGCCTTCAATATCGATACCGCTTGCTGGCCGGATAACGGCGTACGCGAGGTAGAAATTGCGTATAAGCTTGATGTAAATGAGTTTCGCGGTAACCGCAGCGTTCAGCTTATTATCGACAACATCTGGCCGCTCTGAGGCCATAATCGCTATAAAAAGCGGCATGAATCCGGTAAACTTTTGCCCTTATGCCGCATTTTGACTAGCCAACTTAAAGATCCGCAAACCATGTTTGAAATTAATCCGGTAAAAAACCGCATTCAGGACCTCACGGAGCGCTCTGACGTTCTTAGGGGGTATCTTTGACTACGATGCTAAGAAAGAACGCCTCGAAGAAGTAAACGCTGAGCTTGAGCAGCCGGACGTCTGGAACGAACCAGAACGTGCACAGGCGCTGGGTAAAGAGCGCTCCTCGCTGGAAGCCATTGTTGAAACCCTCGATCAGATGACGCAGGGGCTGGATGACGTATCCGGCTTGCTGGAGCTGGCGATTGAAGCTGACGACGAAGAGACCTTCAATGAAGCCGTCGTCGAGCTGGATCAGCTGGAGCAGAAACTGGCGCAGCTTGAGTTCCGCCGTATGTTCTCCGGCGAGTATGACAGCGCCGACTGCTATATCGATATTCAGGCAGGCTCTGGTGGTACCGAAGCGCAGGACTGGGCAAGCATGCTGATGCGCATGTATCTGCGTTGGGCAGAAGCGCGCGGCTTCAAAACCGAAATTATCGAAGAGTCTGAAGGCGAAGTCGCAGGTATCAAATCCGTGACCATCCGCATTCAGGGCGAGTATGCGTTCGGCTGGCTGCGTACCGAAACCGGCGTGCATCGTCTGGTGCGTAAAAGCCCGTTTGACTCCGGTGGCCGTCGTCATACCTCCTTCAGTTCCGCGTTTGTTTATCCGGAAGTGGATGAAAACATCGATATCGAAATCAATCCGGCGGATCTGCGTATCGACGTTTACCGCGCTTCCGGCGCGGGCGGACAGCACGTTAACCGTACTGAATCTGCGGTACGTATTACGCACATTCCAACCGGTACCGTGACCCAGTGTCAGAACGACCGTTCCCAGCATAAGAACAAAGATCAGGCCATGAAGCAGATGAAAGCGAAGCTTTATGAACTGGAAATGCAGAAGAAAAATGCTGAGAAACAGGCGCTGGAAGACAACAAATCCGATATCGGCTGGGGTAGCCAGATCCGTTCTTACGTTCTTGATGATTCCCGCATCAAGGATCTGCGTACCGGTGTTGAAACCCGCAACACGCAGGCGGTGCTGGACGGCGATCTGGACAAATTCATTGAAGCAAGTTTGAAAGCAGGGTTATGAGGAACCAACATGTCTGAACAACAATCACAAGGCGTTGACGCAGCAGCAGATCTTAATAACGAGCTGAAAACGCGCCGTGAGAAGCTGGCAGCGCTGCGTGAGCAGGGCGTCGCGTTTCCTAATGACTTCCGTCGCGATCGTACCTCTGACCAACTGCATGCTGAATTCGATGGCAAAGAGAATGAAGAGCTGGAAGCGCTGAACGTCGAAGTTGCGGTTGCCGGTCGTATGATGACTCGCCGCATCATGGGTAAAGCGTCATTCATTACGCTGCAGGACGTTGGCGGCCGCATTCAGCTTTACGTCTCGCGCGACGATCTGCCGGAAGGCATCTATAACGAGCAGTTTAAGAAGTGGGACCTTGGGGATATCCTGGGTGCGCGCGGTAAGCTGTTCAAAACCAAGACCGGCGAACTGTCCATTCACTGCACCGAGCTGCGTCTGTTGACCAAAGCCCTGCGTCCGCTGCCGGATAAATTCCACGGCCTACAGGATCAGGAAGCGCGCTATCGTCAGCGTTATCTGGATCTCATCTCTAATGATGAGTCCCGCAAAACGTTCAAAATTCGCTCCCAGATTATGGCCGGTATCCGTCAGTTCATGGTGAACCGCGACTTTATGGAAGTGGAAACGCCGATGATGCAGGTGATCCCGGGCGGTGCGTCCGCGCGTCCGTTTATCACTCATCATAACGCCCTGGACCTGGACATGTACCTGCGTATCGCGCCGGAACTGTACCTGAAGCGTCTGGTGGTAGGCGGGTTCGATCGTGTGTTCGAAATCAACCGTAACTTCCGTAACGAAGGTATTTCAGTGCGCCATAACCCCGAGTTCACCATGATGGAACTCTATATGGCCTACGCGGATTACAAGGATCTGATCGAACTGACCGAATCCCTGTTCCGCACCCTGGCTCAGGACGTGCTGGGTACAACCGAAGTGCCTTATGGCGATTACATGTTTGATTTCGGTAAGCCGTTTGAAAAGCTGACCATGCGCGAAGCGATCAAGAAATACCGTCCGGAAACCGACATGGCGGAGCTGGATAACTTCGACTCTGCGAAAGCAATCGCCGAAAGCATCGGTATTAAGGTTGAGAAGAGCTGGGGTCTGGGCCGTATCGTGACCGAGATCTTCGAAGAGGTAGCAGAAGCCCACCTGATCCAGCCGACCTTCATTACCGAATATCCGGCAGAAGTGTCGCCCCTGGCGCGCCGCAATGATGAAAACCCTGAAATCACCGATCGCTTCGAGTTCTTCATTGGCGGACGTGAAATCGGTAACGGATTCTCTGAGCTTAACGATGCTGAAGATCAGGCGCAGCGCTTCCAGGATCAGGTTGATGCGAAAGCTGCCGGGGATGACGAAGCGATGTTCTACGACGAAGATTACGTCACCTCGCTTGAGCACGGCCTGCCGCCAACTGCCGGTCTGGGAATTGGTATCGACCGTATGGTGATGCTGTTCACCAACAGCCACACCATTCGTGATGTGATCCTGTTCCCGGCCATGCGTCCGGTGAAGTAAGTCCTGTTGATAACAGAAACCGCGCGCACGCGCGGTTTTTTTTTGCTCTGTTTGGGCGATTGAACAGATGCTGATAATATAAGCTGCTTGAATAATCAGTGAATTAGCGTAGAGGATGTGCTTTGAGTTTGGGTGGCCAGTTAACAGGATGGGGCGCGGCGGTATGTCTGAGCCTGACGCTTTTTATCGCAGGCTGCTCCGGCAGTAAATCGCCAGACTATGGCACGTTCAGCGGCTCGGTGTATACCGTCAAACGCGGCGATACCCTGTATCGTATTTCGCGTATGACCAATACCAGCGTAGCAACCCTGGCAAGAATGAACGGTATTTCGGCACCATATACGCTCCAGGTCGGGCAAAAAGTCAGGGTCAAGGGGAGCGGTAGTGCGAAAAGCACAGCAATGGCCCGCGCCACACCGGCAAAATCCCGCGCCTCCTCAGCGGTCGCAAAATCAGCAGCCCCACCGGTCGGTCAGCGCTGCTGGCGTTG
This sequence comes from Siccibacter colletis, assembly GCF_000696575.1. Taxonomy (GTDB): domain Bacteria; phylum Pseudomonadota; class Gammaproteobacteria; order Enterobacterales; family Enterobacteriaceae; genus Siccibacter; species Siccibacter colletis. The sequence goes on from NZ_JMSQ01000004.1 coordinate 163,608, forward strand.
GCCTGCATCGGGTAAAGTGATCATGCCGTTCTCGGATGCTGACGGCGGAAATAAAGGTATCGATATTGCGGGGCAGCGCGGGCAGGCCATCTATGCCGCCGGCGCGGGACGTGTGGTTTACGTCGGCAACCAGCTGCGTGGTTATGGCAATCTCATTATGATCAAACACGGTGAGGACTACATCACCGCTTATGCCCATAACGATACGACCCAGGTAAATAACGGCCAGCAGGTCAAAGCCGGTCAAAAGATCGCTACCATGGGGAATACGGGCGCAGACTCGGTACGGCTGCATTTCCAGATCCGCTATCGCGCCACGGCAATTGACCCTCAGCGTTATCTGCCGCCGCCGGGGCGTTCGCCCTCCTGTTAAGGGCTGAGCAAACGCTGATTTATCCATCAGTTAGCGTGCGTAAGGGTTGCCTAAAGACACTGAAGGTCTATAATCCCTTACGCACCTTATGCGGGCGTAGTTCAATGGTAGAACGAGAGCTTCCCAAGCTCTATACGAGGGTTCGATTCCCTTCGCCCGCTCCAGAATTTCTTTCCTCATATTCAGAACCTATCCTTTATTCATTATGATGCCAACATCATCATCAACTTGTCCTTTCAAGGATGAGTAAGCTCTGATCACAATCCCGTGACCGCTGCATTCAATCAGTTTTGTCGCCTGACGTTCACCATCAGTTGCCATGTAGTAACAATGAGGTGGAGTAAGGTCTGAAGCCAGCATACTTATAAACGTTGTCATTACAGTCTTTGTTTTTAGATAGATGCATGAATGAATAATGACAGAACTCTGTTGACAATCCTTCTTACAACCTTTTACAGCCTTCCCGCTTTTTCAGGATTATAAAAAGCATGAATATATTGATTTTTTTAGTGAAATTTAAGAATACGCCAATGCGCCTGTGTTTCACTTTTATTTATCGCTGTAGTAACCTTCACAGGCTTTAAATTAATCTGAAAGTTAAAGCATTTGTATTAATGCAGGCAGGTATATTCCTGTTGTTTATATTTTCGATTTGATTATCAATATCTGTACATTGATAAACCTTAACCTCTGGCTCAGGCCATCTATTAAATGCATGTGCGTGAATCTACATTTCATTCGTTCATATCAGGGATAGTAGTCATGTTACAAGTTACTATTATTAGTAATAATGCTTATTTTAAATCAGGTCTACGTAACCTGCTGGCAGGAATGACCGGCGGCAATGATACAGGTGACACGTCGCCATTAAGCTTTTCCTTTCAGCATGATCCCTGTACCGTGCCGGATATAATATTTCGGGATTTTATGGTTACTATCAATATGACAAGCAGCAGGAGTTACCGTAACGTCCAGGCGCGGCAAGAGCGAGGACAGGTTATACATATTCCTTTTACCTGTCGAGGGCTTACGATAGAAGAGATAGCAATGAAGGTGCGTAAAATTTTCCTTGTGGCCAGCGCTGGCTATGGTGCGGCAACCCACACTGATTTCTACAAATCCGCGGGTCTTAAACGCTATTTACAGCTTTCCGTAACGGAAAACAATATCATGTTGCTTACCGGACAAGGCAACGATACCAGTGAAATCTCACGACTTTTGCATCGCTCCGAGCGTACGATTGGAACCCATTGTCGAAATGCGATCAAGAAAATGGGTATGGAAAATCGGCTGGAATTTTACAAGTACGCCTCTTGTCTTGCTAAATATGGAGAAGGCAATGGTATTACCCTATGTATATAAAAAAGGGCCTGAGCGGCCCTTTTTTTAGCGAGGAAGGGTAGTTTGTGGATCAAAGCTATTTATCACCTGAACGTAATGCTTGCGCTGATACTCGCTGAATTCATCATCGGCTCGTAGCGTAAAAATAAGAAGTCCGCGCTGTACAGGGTTAACATCGCTGTGCCACGGTAAGCGAATAATGGACTGCACCTGACGAATGGTTTTTCCATCCTGCAGAAAATTATTTGCGATTTGAATAACCGGGAGCCTTGCCGGGCCTATTTCATGCGTCAGCATTTTACCCTCGGGTTTGAAACCGGGCAGCTGATTGCGCTGGACGTCGATTTGCTGTTCACACCAGGCATCGGGCGTCTGATCCTCCTCTAACAAGGCTCGATTAATCAGGATCTGATATTCATTGTCGTCCGGATCTTTGAACATAAGTATGTTTACGGTCCTGTCAATGACCGGTGCCTCTGTAATAAATGAACCTTCAAATAAAGCATAGGCTGCCAGGTTTTTTTCCATGTAATACGCTCTCCGTGTTATCAATGACGGCTATTTCACTATAAATATCTCAACCCGTCGGTTCTTTGCCCGCTCTGTTTTACTCTCGTTGTTGGCAAGGGGATGCCGGGCTCCGGCACCATAGAGAGTAAAACGTGCGGCTGGCAATCCGCTGTGATTGACCAGCCAGTCCCGTACGTTCCGGGCTCGTGCTTCGGACAACATGTTGTTCTGTTCTTCGCTGCCCGTGTTATCTGAGTAACCAACAATGACGATACGCGCTGCGTCGTCGCGGCGTAACGGCAGCGAGAGTGAGGCCAGCGTTTTTTCCTGCCCGGGGGGCAGCGTGGCGCTGGAGGAAGCAAACGGCGAAATTATCCCCGCTGCGGCGCGTCCGATGATGTATGACTCAGGATGAAGCTGCAGCGCGATTTCACGCTCAAGCGTTTCACAGTGATGCAGATGGGGCCAAAGTCGGTTTGCCACATGGCACGATGTGAGTTGCCGTTTTTCTTGCTCCAGGGCGGTATAAAGATGCGCTTTTTCCTGCACGCCGGACTCACCGGTTACTGACAACCCATTCATGAGCTGAGCAATTTGCCATGCGCGCAAGGCTGCTTCGCCGCTGACCGTCATTAACCCCAGAGCACAAATCAGGATAGCGGCAAACGCGCTTTTATAACCGACGGAGAGGCCCGGCGGGTCTACCCGGGTTATTTTCGTCGTGCGATAAATCGACGGCGGTTCTGGTAGTGGCGGTGTAGGGAGCGATGCGGCCAGACCCGGTAAGAGCCCATAGTTTTGTTCACACCATGACGACCATGCGCCGTGGCGGATAAATCCGCTGCCATAATCGGCCAGCAATACGCCATTAAGCCTGAGCGGCAGTGTGGAAAACAGCGTATCCAGCGCATGGTGCAATCTGGCATCCTTCATCCAGTCGTGTAATCCCGAGGCAATAGCGTACCGGCGGAGCGCATGGTGATTACCCCCCGGGCAGGCAATGTTCGCCAGCGCCGCGGTCAGCGCTTCGCAAAAGCCATATTGTGGAGCATCTGCCGCCGGAAAGCCGCTGCTCCATATTGCCACGTCAGGGTCCTGTGCATGCCGCTCTGCGCTCATTTGTCCATACAGTGCAAACGTGCAGGGTAGCGGTTTATCAAGTGAAAGCGAGGCGAACGTATTTTTCCACATGGTTATTTGTGAATACGTCAGCGCGGACGTTGCGTGAGCATCAGGCATCAACGGGAAAAAACTCAGAGGGATGACTTCAGGGTGCTGGCTCTCGAGCCGGTGCAGATGGCGCGTTAATTCAGCGGGGCTGGATACCAGAAACCATGCTTTGCCCCTCACAAATTGAATGCCATCATTTTCCAGCGCGCCGGAAAACCAGGTTTTTGCCCAGGGTCCTAAAATAAAAACCACACTTTCACGCGTTTCATCACTGGTCGTGGTGGTAATCACGGGCTGCCGGCGCGCCAGATAGTTACGCCGAAGCAGTAACGCACCGCTTAATGCGCCTGTCGACCACGGTAAAAAAGCGGTCAGCGGATGGGTATAACGCAGGGTGCATGCAAACAGGGCGATGAGAAACGTAGACCACAGCAGCAGGGCACAGGCGGGATGTTTTAAAACAGACATTGATAAAGTGCTTCCAGAGAATGAGAGCAGCAGACCCACAGTGTGGCCAGTAAGCCAGTTAACAGCGTGAAATCGATAATTACATGAGCCGATAACGGGATTCGGGACGAAAGCATTTCAGTTTGCACCGTCTCGCTGAGAAGAGCATGTTGCGGTGCTGGTGCGGCGTTGCGCAATGAATGCGTAGTCAGCAGTGTTTCAAACGCGGATTTATGTGCACAAGCCGAAGAGAGCAGTAACAGTATCCCGGATGCATAGTTCCGCATGGTGTCATGGGTGCTATCGAATAGCTGCGCAAGCGCCGCGAGTTGTGCCTCTGTATCGCATCGGTCAGAGAAAAAACACGGCTCCAGGGCGTAATGTTTCCAGGTCAGCCAGCTGCGCGTAAGTTGCCGTTCGATAGTGCTGTCCAGCCAGATACATACGAGTCTGGAGAGCGTCTTTGCTTCTTCTGCTGGTATGCCTTCATCAGCCAGCGCACGCGTGAACGTATGCAGGTAATCAATCAGTTGCGACTGAAGATCTGACAGCGAAGGGATAACGGCATCCAGCTGCAGCAGCGTATCGATAGCGATAAGTCTGTTAAAGACGAAAGCGCTCGTCACCACATTTTCTCCACGGTTTTTCCCCAGCCCTGCCGTTGGGTATAAGAACAAACTCTGACAACGGCAGGTTTTAGTGAAGGGGGCGTAGTGAAAGTCAGTTCTATTTCGTAGACATTTTTCTTGTCGCTAAAGCGTTGCGCCATCTCCTGCGGTGTGAAAGTTTTTTTCTCCAGCAGCGTATTATTTTCGCTATAAACACCGATGTGCCACCACCCGTCGTTATCGATATCAGCCATGATTTCATCAATGGTAAAGGTTATTTTTCGCTTATTAGGATGGACGCGTTGTGTAAGCCACATCTCTTTACTAAAACTCTCGCCAGGAAAATAGCTTACCCGCTCACGGCCAATAACGTCCGGCATGACAGTCTGCGATAAAAAATGGACGCCGAGTCGTTGTTCAAAATCCGCCAGGGTTCGGATATCGCCATGACCGTAGCAGCCTAAATCGTAGGGCGAGGCGTCTATGCCTAATACTGAGCGTACCCGCTTTTTAGATATTTTATCGCGTTCCCACCAGGCAAGATCGACGCTACCAGTTTTTTTTGCATCGTTAGTATGATCGCTCCATATTTTACTGGCATCGCTGCGCTGGTAATAATGCCAGAGCAATATTTTATTAGGTGTATAAATGTCATAGCCATGGGTAAAGGCTCGCGCCGCCATGGCAATCTCTTCTCCCGCAAAGAAAATATCTGGGTCGTTAGGCACATCGCGTACAAAACTGCCGGGTGCGAAAATGAAACCTCCAGCCAGATAACCACAGCGGGCAGGTTTATCGCTTTTTAGTGGTGTTGAACTCAGCATCGGAATTCCATCTGCAGAAAACTCCCGAAATACCAGCCGGCTGATAAACTGCGTGCGTTTACTTTCATCTTCAGGATCGTAGGCGGGGGGATAGGTGGATAATACTGGTGACGTACCGTCAGCCTGTAGTTCACGAAGCATGGCTATAGCTTCACGGTCCCAGTCAGGCGCAAAACGGCAGTGAGAATCAATTTGTAAAAACCACGCCTCATTACGATATAACCGCTCCGCCATATGGCGAGCCCAGCAAGCCCCCTTACTTTCATAATAATGCAAGCTGATCACGCTAATACGCGCATCACGGTATTCAAAAAAAGAGACGTCATAACTCTCAATTTTCTCCGTGTGCAGAAGTTTCATACCGAAGTCAATGAAGGGTGAAACATCACTGTCATGCTGACAACATATTGCAATATGCAGCGCAGCGGGATTTGCCGCATGGGCAATCATGTCCCGCAGGGTAGGTATCAGTTCCGGATCGCGATAGCTGGCGATACTGACAAAAATCGAGTCTGGCTGTGGTGTAACGACGTTATGGATAGGCATAATAATCAACGTAGCTGCAAAATGATTTCAGCCCGGGCGGTAAAATCACCGTCGGTCGGATGAGAGCTCCCTGTCGGAATTAATATCGCGGTCCAGTTAAACTGGGCTGGGATCATACTGGCTTTATTACTGATATTTTCGCTGGATGAGCCATCCACTTTCATATCCTGACCCTGTGCATTGCGAATTTTTATCCCCATACGATCGTCATGCCCACCCGCATCCATCACTTTTATATAGCTGTTATCAGATGACGGCGTGCTGGTGGTCAGCGTTGCGCTGGCCGAGTAATAACCGTAATCGGTGCGACAATTAATTTCGAAAGGCAGCGGACGCTGTATACCCTCTGTGGTTAACGTATTCGACGTTACGGTACCGAAATCTACCGTCTGTGAAGGCGTGTAAATGCATGAAGGGGTACTAATGACGGTGATTCGCCCGATATTTAATTGCTGGGTATATTGCGCAGGTGAATTATTAACCAGCCAGTTATACGCTATTTCACCCGCAGGCAATGCCTGCTCGCCATCAGGGTTTGTAAGCATAAGCGAATCCGCGGTTTTAAAAAATTGCACCCGGAAAAAAGAGGCTGATGGATAAATAAATCTGCCGACGTTCGCGCCGTCAGAAGGCGTGTAAGTCTGATTTGATGGATACTGTCCAAAAGCTCCGCCATTGTTCCATAACAGTTTTATACCGATGCCATCAATATTGGTTTTATAAATTCGAGTACTGGAGTCCTGCCCAGATAACCCGTAAGCGCTTTTACCATATGGGGTGCCTTTATGGCAGTCGATATACTCCTGATTATAGCCTTGTACCGGGCTATCAAATTGTGCAATGGGATTAACAGTATCAGCAGGCAGGCTGGCATCGATGGTTATCAGCGCTGCAGGGATATTGGCAATCCACGGCCCGCCTGGGCTGGCAGGGTCTAAATCACACTCTGCCTGTACGTTTGCTGCCAGGGAATACAACACGGCCATCATAATTATTGTTTTATGCATGTCAGTTTACTCCTTGTCGTTCTCTAATTGAGAAACCATATCCGTAGGGATAACGCGTATTAATTCGGCAAAGCTTTTTCCCGCCGTTTTCTCAGCAAAATCGAGCAGCAGTATGATTGGGCTGCTGGGTTCTACCGCGCGAAACCAGGCGCGAACTTCTCGCAGACGCGCCAGCGCATCATCTCTGTTAACGGGTACTGATCTCGATGGGACTGGGGCACTGGCGACGGGCATTGTGTCTGCCCGTTCGATAACAGCAGCGGCAGTTTCTGAGGTAGCTTCTGGCTCAACCATCGACAGCACGCTGGGCGCGGGTGATAAGTGTTCGTCGCAGGTTGAATGAATACTCTGTTGGGAGAACAGCGCCAGTATTTGCGCCAGTCGATCGAAATCGGGTGCGATATCATCAGGCAACGTGCTCAACAGCTGTCGGAGCATGCCTAACTCGTCCTGGGCGAAGCTAAACGCGGCGATGTCATTACACCAATTTTCTTGCCACTCCTGGCGAAGCGCCGCAATAGCCGCTTCAGGCAGGGCGCTGCCATCCCGGGGACCGATACAGGCCTTTTCAAACTCTCTGACGTTGACCGATAGCCCGGAGCGGGTTGGTAACGGAAGATTGCGAACATCAGCGATAAATCCTTCGCTGTCATTGAGCTCTGAAAACGCATTGGCACGCATCAGGGGTTCATAGTCGCCTTCGTCCATCAACTGAGGGTGAAGATCGTCAGGCCAGGTCTGCAACAGCATGTTCAGCATATTGAGCCCTGCGGCGAGTTCAACGGCACCATGCTGCCGCATACGGCAGCGGATCAACGTGATGATAAGCCTTACATCCAGGGACTTAAGCAGCAGCGTCCGGCAGTCTCGCTCAACCTCGCTCCAGTTGATGGGTTCAGCTGCTTCGATAAAGTCACCATACTCGGCTTCCATTCGAGGCTGTAGTCGGGATTGCAACAGTAAAAATGCGGGATCATACTCAAGACTTTCCCCGCACGGTGCAGAACCACAGAAGCTGTTTAAGATTGTCTGATAATAGGGCGACAGGTTGTTGTTTTGGTTATTCACTGGCGTTTCCTTACTATTTATTAGCGCGCCGATTCCATTGGGCCTGCTGATAGGGCATTGCTACAGGCTGAGTTCCGGTTCGAAACTCATACCAGATACGGGTTCGTCAGATGTCTCTCTGGCAAGCCAGGTGGCATATCCCAACTGATGTGAACCGTTTAGCGTTGCTTCTGGCACTTCGTCGGAGGCCAGAATGAGTTTTACGTCCCAGGCATATTCAAATCCGACAAAGTTTCTTACCCATTCACGAAGTACGGGAAGATCTTGTCCCCATACACTAAAACGCATGTACTGCTTCAGGGTTAACGGCCCCAAAATGAGCCTGAATTTATGTTGTTTATCCTTAACGGTATTACCAAGAATCGCCGTCTCACCCAGCGTCAGTGAGGTTTCGTTGTTTCCGAGTTCCGATTGATCGACTGCATCAAGGAATATCCACTGTGGTGAAAACTCCTCAATGATGACCGGAATACCAAAGTAGTAATGAAGTGCACCAGATAGCCCTTCAGGGTTACGCGACTCCCTTACCAGATGGGCCGACGAAGCCAGGCGAGCATGACCAGGTAAGGGGCTGGTGCTGTACTCCTCAGGATTCAGCCCGACAAGATTCGCTACGTAACGCGAAAAGCGTTCATCATCCAGCCGGTCAAGCGATGCGGTATCCTGCGCTACAAACCATGCTCTGTATAAATGCGATAAGGAGCGATGATGAAAAATATTAAGAAAATCAATCAGCGTCTGATCGTGAAGCTCTGAGCGAGTATAAGCCTGCTCTGTCATATGAAGCGGCATCGCACCCTGAGGGCCCCACACACCCAGGCCGAACAGCATGATATTAATTTTGTCCTGTTCGAGGCTTAACTGAGCCACCTCGCGGGGAGGAAATACCATATGCGCCTGCTGACCGATTCGGAAACATTCTTGCTCCGGTAAGCTTGCTCTCCCCGGCGGTGGGAACGCTGGCGTTCTGGCAGCAATCATACGCATCATGCTGATAAAACCTGTACGCCAGGGTTCGCTCTTGAAGCACCACGGGGGCATCTCACCAGATGAGATGTCATACGGAAAAACTCGCCCTTTCATTAAGCTGCCCCTCGCCTTCCCGGGCGTGCTTGCCATGTGCCAATAATCCCGCGCTGCATAGAGCGCAGTTCCATCTCGGTGAAAACGTTGATTGAGGCATGCCTGGCAATATAATTTTCCATAATGAGTCCAAACAAATAAGGACTTATGCCAGAGAAGCACTCTTCGTCAACTGTGAGCTCACAGCGAATGCCGCGACCATAGATCAATAAACCGTCCCCCGGCAGGCGACGCACAACTGGTGCTGTTTTACACCCTACCAGCCCGCTGATTTGCCGATTGGAATCTTGATCGGCGGTATCAACAAATAAGCGCAACATACTCCGTAGCGCCTCGCCGCCGGGTTTATGTTCAATATGCGACAGAGGTTGATAGTTGAAATTGAGTTGTCGTATTAGCCGCCACGCTGCTTCGCCAGCGGCAAACGGCGCGCGAGGCGCACCCGGCAAACAAATGAAGGTTGCGCCTGACAGAGGCGCAGCATCCGACGTCGTCAGATCCACGCCGCTGCTATGGGCAATCAGCTGGGGTAAATCCCGATTGGAAACCATCGCATCTACTGAAAGGTAACGAATATGATCGCTGTAGGGTGCTTCCAGTTGATCCACCAGTGAGATAAAAACTTCGGTGCCTGTGTAAGGCGTCCGGGTCTGGTATTTTCGCTGATTTTTATCCTTAACGCGGGGTTTACGGGTGAGCGAAAAATAACGCCCATAATTCCCATTATCTTCCTGGCGCGTTTGGAAAAGCGGGTTGAATACAATTTCTTCGCTGCTTTCGGCCTGTTGGCCTCTTACTTTTTCAATAGAATAGACTTCGTAATCAAGAGGCCTGCTGCGGTCGGGAACCACATGGAATTCATTCAGCGCCCGATTGATTTCAATTTTATCAAGGCGTCTGGGAAAAAGATTAATTGCTGGCGTACAAAATAGGGAAAAGCGAGAAGCATCAACGTGCCCAACAAGTTCCGGCGTGAGATGATCAAGTAGTATAATCACTTCAGCTTCATTACTGTTATTTTTACTTAATCCCTTCTTGAGTTGAGTAAGGGTGAAAAAATAGAAGCGCTGACGGCAGGCAAAGTATTCATGAACTAGATTATGTCCATGGAAAATATTCCATGATACCGGCAGCAGGCTTTGTGAAGGGTCCACGCCTTCGAACATCAATGGCGTTTTATTGATGACGACATCCTGTGACGAGCCCTCTTTACCTGAACGAATTATCATTGCGATCGTGTGCGCGTGTATTAGCTCAAATATATGCGAAACGATGCGTTCATCGCCATGTATATAGACTGGCAACCGGTCAAAGTCTGCTAACTGAGCAAACACTAAATCTCCCGGCACTTTGAGCCTGATACGTAATGCGCCTTTCAGTGTGCTTTGTTTAATTCGCCACGGTTCCATTGCCGGAATATCCGGTGGAGATGAAGTCAGGCGTGCATCAATAATTTCCAACGGCCATAACGTCACGTCCTGACCCGTGCGAAACTCGCAGCGTGTTGCTTCGCCAGGCGAGATTCGGGACCAGAATGCGCTGCCTTTACGAACATTATACCCTTGCGTGAGGTCCCCTTGCTTTACGTCCGGATGAAGCTTGATTACGCCTATTGAAGGTGTAGGGGAATTATATCCAGGATAAATTACATCAAGCAGGCGTTGCGTGAAGTGCGGAAACTCAGCATCCAGTTTTAACTGAGTACGTGCAGACATGAAGCAAAACGCTTCAATCAGCCGCTCTACATACGGATCGGCGACTTCAATACCATGCATGCCCAAACGCCCCGCGATCTTAGGGTGTTTTTCAGCGAACTCACCTGCCATTTCGCGCATAAATGTGAGTTCTTTATTGTAATAATCCAGGAAGGTCTGATTCATTTTACTACCTTATTAGCCTGCTTAAATCAAATTGATATATATTTTGTAATTATATTTTGTTGTGTTATACCAACTGAAAGATGATCTTTGAAAATAGCGTTATCCCACTTATTACTGGCTACTATCTCATCCATGTTTAGCGTTTTCAAATTATCAAACTAATTATACGTCCCGATTTTAGTTGTTTTCTTTTCCTTTCAATGCCTTCCGGTGCTCTCTTTTGTGGATTAACGGAAATATCATCGATCATTATTCTTAATATTTGTTGGGGTAAATGATTAGGCTTTTGTTTCAGTTTGTTTGTCGCTACTCTTCACCCTGATCGCTTATGGCTGAAATAGATTTTTTGATTGATTTCTCATTTTAAAAAGGACGCTCAGGTACGCGCATGGCTATTACAAGGAAAAATTTGTTTGGTAAGCTTAATACCACGCTCTTCAGAAGTATTGAGAGTGCTACTGCGCTGTGTAAACTCAAAGGAAATCCCTATGTTGAGCTCGTCCATTGGTTTAATCAGTTATGGAATCAGGAACAAAATAACGACTTTAAACTTATCATTTCCTGGTTTCATATTGATAGCAACACACTTGAGCGAGAACTGGTTGGGGCGCTTACACGCCTGCCCGGCGGCGCAAATGAAATCGTCGATTTCTCCTGGCAAATTGAACAGGTAATAGAACGCGCATGGATTTATGCAAGTCTTCAGTGCGAAGAGTCACGTATCCGTAGCGGACAGCTTATTCTTGCGATACTTGAGAATCCGGAATTGCGTCGCGCAATGCTTTCCATCGCACCATCGTTAGACCGCATTACGCTTGATACGCTCGACCGCGAATTTTCATCCATAACAGCTTCATCACCTGAAGTTTTCGAGACCGCGCAGGAAAATGGCCTCGCCCCAGGTGAGTCAATTAAGGCGATCTCAGTCCACCAGAGTGGAAACCTGGCAAACTATTCAACCGATCTGACAGCGATGGCGCGGGAAGGAAAAATCGATCCGGTTCTGGGGCGCGATCGCGAAATTAGCACCATGATCGATATTTTGCTGCGCCGTCGTCAAAACAACCCGTTATTAACTGGCGAAGCGGGGGTGGGTAAAACTGCTGTAGTTGAAGGGCTTGCGCTGGCCATTATTGCGGGCAATGTGCCTCCAGCCCTTGCTCAGGTACGTTTGCTGGCACTGGACATTGTCGCTCTGGCTGCCGGGGCCAGTATGAAAGGCGAATTTGAGGCGCGCCTGAAATCGGTACTTGAAGAAGCCTGTTCGTCTAAAGATCCGATTGTACTGTTTATTGATGAGGTGCATACCTTGATCGGCGCTGGCGGAGCAAACGGTACTGGTGATGCGGCTAATCTTTTGAAACCCATGCTGGCGCGCGGTCAGTTGCGGACGATTGGCGCCACAACCTGGAGCGAGTTTAAACGGCATATCGAAAAAGATCCGGCTCTGACGCGCCGCTTCCAGGTTCTTCAGGTCGACGAGCCTGTTGAAGAGACTGCCGCCGCCATGTTACGCGGTCTTGTCCCTGTGCTTGAACGTCATCATGGCGTCTGGATTATGGATGAAGCCCTTCAGGCGGCGGTGCGTTTATCACACCGTTATATACCGGCGCGTCAGTTGCCTGATAAAGCAATTAGCCTTCTCGACACAGCTTGTGCGCGTGTATCAGCGGCGCAACATGCGCTACCGGCAGCCTTACAAGATATGAAGTTCCGAATGGAAACTATCCAGAACGAGCTGTCTTTGCTGGAAAAAGCACAGCAATTTGGGAAGGAAAATGTGTCACGCAGCACGTTGCTTCGACAGCAACTTGCTGATTACCAGTGCGAAGCTGAGGCGCTTGAGAGCCGTTGGCAGCAAGAAAATGTATTAGTGCAGCAACTCATCACAACGCGTAATACGCTCTACGAAGCGATTCATAATGAAGCTGAGAATCATAAATCTGTTACAGGTTTAAAAGAGGATCTCTCTCGAGTCGAGGCGGAGCTTTTATCTTTACGGGGAGAGCAAACGCTGGTGCAGGCTGAGGTTAATGCTGACGTCATAGCAGGTATTGTGGCGGACTGGACCGGAATTCCGGTTGGACAGATGCTTAAAGATGACGTTCGTGCAGTGATGGAACTCCCGCAGCGTCTGGCGGCTCGCGTTATCGGACAAAATCATGCGCTGAGCCAGATAGGCGAAAGCATTATGGTGGCGCGCGCAGGTCTGGGGGATCCACAAAAGCCAATCGGCGTATTTATGTTGGTCGGTCCTTCAGGCATAGGTAAAACGGAAACCGCTCTGGCTATTGCAGAAAGTCTGTACGGTGGTGAGCAAAATCTTATCACCATTAATATGAGTGAATATCAGGAAGCGCATACGGTCTCTTCTTTAAAAGGCTCGCCGCCGGGCTATGTGGGTTATGGTGAAGGAGGCGTTTTGACCGAAGCCGTACGTCGCAAACCTTATAGCGTCGTGCTTCTTGATGAGATTGAAAAAGCGCATCCTGATGTACATGAGTTATTTTATCAAGTCTTTGATAAAGGCTGGATGGAAGATGGCGAAGGGCGTTATATAGATTTTAAAAATACCATCATCCTGTTAACAAGTAATACGGGAAGTGAGCTCCTGAGTAGTGCCTGGAGTGATGAAAATGCCATACCGGATGAGGCAAAGATAAACGAGGCCTTACAGGCTGAACTTATGACAGTTTTCCCTGCGGCATTTATGGGAAGAGTGAGTGTTATTCCCTATAAGCCGTTGGATACGACCTCATTGAAAAGTATCGTCGCGCTGCATCTAAATCGATTAGGTAAGCGACTCTACGATCATTATAAAGTGACCTTTGAGTATTCAGAGAACATCGTATTACATATCATTGAACATGCTCCTGTTGCTGAAACCGGCGTAAGAACACTCGTGCGCTATATTGAAAAAAACATCATGCCGCAATTAGGTGCTTTTATTCTTAAGCAAAATGAATTACTTTCTGATAAAAAATTAAATGTTGGGCTGGATGCAAAAAAGAATTTGCGATTACGCTTAGTTTAAGGGGAGTCGCAAAATTAGCAGTGATTAACTAGCACTTTGGGAAAACAGTAAATCGGTAAGATTTACTGATATAAACTATACGACATTCTAAGGAATAGATGTTATGTCAAAAATGAAAGTTGCTGTGTGCGCCATCGCTTTATCTCTTGCTTCTGTAAGCGTCAACGCAGCAGATGTCGTTGGGCAGGGTACTGTCACCTTCAATGGTAAACTCATTGATGAAACCTGCGTTATCGAGGATGGTTTTAAAGATATCATCGTTCAGTTGCCGACTCTTTCTACAAAAACACTGAATGCTGCAGGGGTTGAAGCGGGTTCAAAATCTTTTCAGATTAAAGTGAAAGATTGCCCGGCGGCCATCACTCAGGTAGCCGCCCATTTTGAAGTATTAAACAGCGAGTACGATGCATCCACTGGTAACCTGATCAACCAGTTAGAAGTTGACGATCCAGATAACTCTGCGACGAAGGTTCAGGTTCGTCTGTACAATACCGATTCAACTCAAATCCGTATCGGTTCAACAGGTAAACCGTTCCCGGTTGATAGTACGACTCAGGCTGCAACAATGGAATATCTGGGTGGTTACTATGCCACTGCACAAGCTACTGCAGGCGATGTGAAAGCACAGGTTACTTATACCCTGGCGTATCCATAAGGATCATGCCCCGCTAAATAATAGCGGGGCATACATTCATAACGTAGTTCGTATATTTAACTGGTGTGTATTTAACACATGTTAATTAAGGCGCTGTTTATGTCGACTAGCAAAATTGCTGTAGCAGTATTATCAGTAATGTTATCATTTTCAGTGTCTGCTGCGATGACAATCAGCGGTACGCGTATCATTTTTCCCGGCGGGCAGAAAGAAGTTAGCGTCAGAACGAACAATAAAGGTGATCATCCGCCGCTGGTGCAAGTATGGGTTGATGATGGGAAATCCACAGGCGATGTGAATAATATGAAGGTACCATTCATAGTCACGCCGCCGATTTATCGTGTTGAACCGGGTAAAGGCCAGACGGTCCGTGTTATTTATAATGGCATGCCGCTTCCACAGGATCGTGAATCGCTCTACTGGTTCAATATGCTAGAAATACCTCCTGTCCAGGCCATTAACTCGGAAAATAAAAATCGGCTCGAACTGGCATTCCGTACACGTATAAAAATAATATATCGCCCCTCATCATTGGGATACAGTGGCGTAGGGAAGTTGGATAATGTTGCCTGGCAACTTATCGATAATCCACAGTACGGTCGCGGCGTAAAAGTGAGTAATCCTACCGCATATTATATGAATTTTGACGGCGGTGAATTTAAAGCAAATGGCAAGATATGGAAGATCGATCTTGATATGCTTGCCCCTCTCGAAACCAAAGAGTTTTATGCGAAACCCGCTATGCCAGCTGGCAGCCCGGTCAGCGATGCGACTTTCAGGATCATAAATGATTACGGGGCGGCAATGGTTCGAGAACTAAAAAGCGCATCGTCAAATACCCTGAAGCTTAGCGCGAATAATAAATAGTCATGCGCTGATTAACACTGGCGGCATAAGGAAGTTGTCGCTTTCTGCATCGTACTTGCAGCGGTATTGTCAGGAAGGAAACGAAAATTGAATCGCTTCAATAAAACTGATAAAGAAATAATAAATTATAATCACCTGCTATTTTTTCCGAAACGTCCATCCAGGCGCTTTGCATGTACAGTTTTTTATTCTTTTTTATTAATTCAGCGGGGCTGGGCAGTATCTCCGGAATATAGAGACAATGGCCAGTCACCAGCGGATGTGGAATATAATGCAGGGTTTGTTCATGGCTCAGGCATTGATGTTAGCCAATATGAAAAGGGCAATCTGGTAACGCCAGGAGTTCATACCGTCACTGCTATTGTTAATGGCGATAATAGAGGCAAACATGATATTAATTTTGTTACTGAAGGAGACAGCCAAAGCGGTATTGCGTGCTTCTCTAAAGATGATCTTACAGCGCTGGGTATCAAGCTGACTCAAAAAGGCCAGAAAAATAAAGAAAACGCGCAGAACGAGCCGTGTGCTCGTCTGGATTCGCTTATTTCTGACGCCAGGGTAGTTTATAACGACGGCGATCTGGAACTTAATATTATTATACCTCAGGCCAATATGGTTGCGGTTCCTCGCGGCTATATCGACCCAAAGCGGTGGGAGTCCGGGGAAACCGCCGGGTTTATTGACTATAACGCTAATATCTATAACGCCAGCTCAGACGCTCAAAAGGAGAATTACAGCGGTAATATAGGTTTACTGATGGGATTCAATGCAGGTGAGTGGCGTTTACGTAAACGCATCAATAGTAGCTGGATTAAAGGCGACGACAGACGTACACAAAGCCTGCTGGGTTATGCCGAACGAGATATAACTGCTATGCGTAGCCGTCTCACGATCGGTGATACCAACACGCCCGGCGAACTCTTTGACAGCTATGGTCTTCGTGGGGCTCAGCTGCAGTCTGACGATCGCATGCTGCCTGAGGGGCTACGTAATTATGTCCCTGTTTTACAAGGCACAGCAGAAACGAACGCACGGGTGACGGTTACTCAGCACGGCCAAAAAGTGTATGAAACTGTCGTCCCGCCGGGCCCCTTTAGGCTGGATGATGTCGGTGCCATGGGGTATGGCGGCGACATGGAAATGACCATTACCGAGGCCGATGGCAGGCAGCGCGTACAGACTATTCCTTTTTCAGCACCACCGATGCTGTTACACGAAGGCATATCCCGTTTCAGTGTGTCTGTCGGCGAGTTGCACGACGATACGGTGCGTGAAAAAGCAAAGATACTACAGGGCGTGTATCACTACGGTATCGGGAATAATTATACCGTCTATGCCGGTATGCAAATCGCAGAACATTATAAATCGGCTGCGGTGGGTAATGCCATTAACACTCCATTTGGGGGTGTTTCATTTGATATCACCCATGCGGAGAGTGAATTAAGCACGGGTAAAACTGCGTCAGGTAATAGCATCAGTGTGGGTTATACAAAATATCTGAATCAAACAGATACCAATATGACATTGGCTGCTTATCGCTACTCCTCAGAAGGGTTTTATACCTTCAGAGACGCAACCCTTGAGCGTTACGGGAATAATCTTGATGAAGATAACCTCGCGGTTGACTATCGCACTAAGCAACGGTTTACCGCAAATTTATCCCAGCAACTGTGGGCTAACAGCTCGCTGGCATTATCAGCCAGCCTGTATGACTACTGGGATTCGCGAGAGACTGGCAAACAGTATTCCGTCACCTTCAATAAAGCGCAGCGTTATTTTTCCTGGTCGTTAACGGCCATGCGTAGTGACGACGGTGAGGGCGAGTACGACGACAGCATCATGCTAGGGCTTAATATCCCGATTGGTGATTCACTAACGTCACAACCATTGTTCAGTTCTATTTATTCTACCGTCAGTCATGATTCTGATGGGCGGGATACGTTCCAGCTCAACGCGAACGGAAGCCAGGGCGAGCAGAGTGAATTAACGTATGGCATCGGTACGGCAGCGTCCGGGATTCATGGCTCGGATGGGCAGGAGACGCTTTCGGGCAATATGAATTACCGTACGCCGGTTGGCCAGTTCGGCATAACCGCATCGGCAAATAATACGTCGTCACGTCAGGTATCACTTTCCGCCAATGGCAGTCTGGTTGCGCACCGCGGGGGAATTACTGCCGGCTCACAGCTGGGCGATTTCCCCTTTGCCATTATTCACGCAGAAGGGGCCGAAGGGGCTGCCGTCATGAATGGTTACGGAACGCATATCGACGGTAACGGGTACGCCATCATGCCATCTCTGACGCCGTATCGTGAAAATACGGTAATGGTGGATACCAAAGGTTTGCCGTCTGACGTGGACGTGATGGAGAACCAGAAAGTCGTTGTGCCTCGTATGGGGTCAGCGATTGGCGTAAAAATGGAAACGCTGGTCGGCAAACCGGTCATTATCATCGCGCGAAATGAGCAGCATGCGTTTTTACCCATCGGCACGCCGCTGGTTGATGATAAAAACATCCCCCAAAGCGTAATCGGCCAGGGGGGGATGGCATTCATTCGCGGCTGGGACCCGCTATCACAGTCACTGTTTGCTGTACTGAACGGCGGGCGTACACGGTGCCGTTTAGTGAACAGTAGTACGCGCCCTTCGTTGATGAGCGCTGAAAGCAGCACTATTGAACAGCGGGAGATGACATGTATCCAGTAATGCAAAGTGTGCAGGCGTGCTGCCTGCTGCTGGCGGGTGCGGTGGGGTTATGCTCCGTTGCCAGCGCTGAATCCTGTTCGGGGACAAATTGTAAGGTCGAGGTGCTGTTCAAAGGAACCTATCTGGAGGATACCTGTGACGTTGTGATCAACAATGGCTCATCATCGGAAAAAGTCGCGCTGCCGGTACTCTCCACGGCTACGCTGAAGTCCGATGGCGCAGAAGCGGGCAGCGTAACGTTTACTATTCTTTTGAAAGGATGTCCGACAGCAAAAACTATTTCGTTATGGTTTGCCAGTACTGATGCAGACAGTACAACTGGCAATCTTGTTAATGCTACAGGCGCTGAATACAGTAGCAATGTCCAGGTGCGTTTACGTAATGCAGCGGGAGCGCAAATGATAGTAAACGATCGAAATAGCACTCAGGATTATATTATTCCGTCGGCTGGCGGCGATATTGCGCATGACTATCAGGCAATGTATTACGCTAAGGGGGCTGCGGCCGTTACCCCTGGATTAGTGAGTTCTCTGGCAAGTATTAATTTGACGTATCGTTAATGGCGGCTTTTAGTATTTCTCTCTGAAATATTTATTCAGAGGAATATTTGTTCACAGTATCTTCAACTTCCTGACGATACTGTGAATTTTTAAATTACACAGTGAAAAGGACCATCATGGCTGTTAATAAACGTAGTTCGCAAAAGTTTATTGCACGAAACCGTGCACCTCGCGTCCAGATTGAGTACGACGTAGAAATCTACGGCTCTGAAAAAAAGGTCGAGCTGCCTTTTATTATGGGGGTCATGGCTGACCTGTCTGGTAAACCCCTTGAGCCACTTCCCAGCGTAGCTGACAGAAAGTTCCTTGATATTGATATCGACAATTTCGATGAACGAATGAAAGCGATGAAACCACGCGCTGCCTTTGCCGTGCCTAATACATTGACGGGTGAAGGGCAGCTAATGGTCGATATGACGTTCGAAAGCATGGATGATTTTTCCCCGGACGTTATCGCCACCAAAGTGGATGCGCTGGCAAGTTTACTGGAAGCGAGAACCCAACTTGCCAACCTGCAAACTTATATGGACGGCAAAGCGGGTGCAGAAGAACTGGTTATGAAACTGCTTCAGGATAAAGCTCTGCTTAATACGCTTGCATCTGCGCCGAAGGCTATTCAACAAGCCGCTGATACCTCAGATGAAGAATAATTAAGAAGAGAATAACCATGTCTACTGCTCAAACTATTAAAGAACAAGCGGCGCTTGCTGTAGCTGAACATAACGACTTTCACTCCCTGCTTTCCCGGGAGTTCAAAGTTAAGACCGATGAAACCAGAACGGCCGTTGAAGGGGCGGTGAAAACGCTTGCCGAACAGGCTCTGGCAAATACCGTTACGATCTCTGAAGATGCTTATAAGAGCATCGCTGCTATCATTGCGGAAATCGATCGTAAATTAACCGAGCAAATAAACCTCATCCTGCATCATCGTGAATTTCAGTCGCTGGAAAGCGCCTGGCGCGGGCTGAATTATCTGGTTACCAATACCGAGACCGATGAAAAGCTTAAGCTGCGTTTTATGGATATTTCCAAAAACGAGCTGCGCCGCAATATGAAGCGCTACAAAGGCGTGGCATGGGATCAGAGTCCGCTGTTTAAAAAGGTCTACGAAGAGGAATATGGTCAGTTGGGTGGTGAGCCTTATGGTTGCCTCGTGGCCGATTACTACTTCGATCACACCGCACCGGATGTCGATCTGTTGTCATCTATTGCGAAAGTCGCGGCGTCCGCACACGTTCCTTTTATCACTGGTGCTGCCCCCAGCGTTCTGCAGATGGACTCCTGGCAAGAACTCTCTAATCCTCGCGATTTGACCAAGATTTTTACCCAAAACCTGGAGTATGCGGCCTGGAACTCCCTGCGTCAGTCCGAAGATTCCCGCTACATTGGGCTTGCCATGCCTCGTTTCCTGGCGCGTTTGCCGTATGGCGTGCGTACGAATCCGGTCGATGCTTTTGATTTTGAAGAAACCACGGATGGCGCCGACCATAACAAATACGTCTGGTCTAACGCCGCCTATGCCATGGCAGCAAATATCAACCGCTCTTTCAAAGAGTATGGCTGGTGCACCCTGATCCGCGGGGTAGAGAGCGGAGGCGTTGTTGAAGGGTTGCCATCCCATACTTTCCCGACCGATGACGGCGGGGTGGATATGAAATGCCCGACAGAAATCGCTATCTCCGATCGCCGTGAGGCGGAGCTGGCCAAGAATGGCTTTATTCCGCTCATTCATCGTAAAAATACCGATTACGCGGCCTTTATTGGTGCGCAGTCACTGCAAAAACCGACTGAGTACTACGATGCCGATGCAACGGCGAATGCGAACTTATCCGCACGACTACCCTATCTGTTCGCCTGTTCACGTTTCGCGCACTACCTTAAGTGCATCGTACGCGACAAGATCGGCTCTTTTAAAGAGCGCGATGAGATGCAGCGCTGGCTCAACGACTGGGTAATGAACTATGTGGACGGTGACCCGGCGAATTCAACGCTGGAAACCAAAGCGCGTCGTCCACTTGCAGCCGCAGAGGTGGTTGTAGAGGATGTGGAAGGCAATCCGGGTTACTACCAGGCGAAGTTCTTCCTGCGCCCGCATTTCCAGCTTGAAGGGCTGACCGTTTCGCTGCGTATGGTCGCCAAACTGCCATCGCTTAAAGAAGCGTAATAACGAATAGCGAGCTGTCAGACGAGGTCCTTTCGGACGTCGTTTGGATAGCCATGTGTTTGTAATAGCAGTATTACAAATGGGAAAGGATTAGCCGAATAATATCCTTATTCGCTTTTCCTCTATTTATGTGGTTGTCAACTGAACACCAAATTAGTGCTTAAGAGGATTTTATGGCACAAGATATGTTTATTAAAATTGATGGCATCGAAGGGGAGTCTTTAGATGCCACTCATAAAAATGAAATTCAGGTTCTGAGTTGGAAATGGGATGTTTCACAACATTCTAATATGCACAGCGGTTCCGGCGGCGGCTCTGGTCGTGCCACCGTTGAGGACTTTATTTTCGTTCACTATACGGATAAAGCGAGCCCGAATCTGCTTAATTACTGTCTGACCGGTAAGCATATCAAGAATATTCAGTTCGTGATCCGTAAAGCAGGTGGCGATCCGCTGGAATATTTAATCATCAAATTCACCGATGTCATTATTACCCATGTCGGTATGCAAGGCTCGCTTGAAGATGAAGCGCGCCCGCGCGAGCAGGTGCGTTTCTCCTTTACGAAGATGACGCAGGACTACGTTATGCAGAATGCTGAAGGGCATAAAGCAGGCGTTATTTCTGCTACTTATGATGTTAAAGCTAACCTGCACGGTTAATAAATAACGTCTGAAGCGCTTCCGTTTCGCGCATGCTGACGGGAGCGCTACTCAGGCTCTATCACGCAATGGATGGTGCGCTCAGCTGGCCTCGCATTGCGGATGGCGCTTCTGCGCATGGAGAATATCGATATATGGAAATAAGAGTAAGGCGTAGCTGCCTGGCTTTTAACTACTGTCAAATTTTAACTCTGGCCATTTTTTTATCCTCCTGCCATTCCGTTGAGCCGCAGGAGAAAAATAAGGTTGATATTACGCTTGTCGCCGACAAGAAAGTTAACCCGAATGAAAAAGGGCAGCCTAGCCCGGTTGGTATTCGTATTTATGAATTAACAGGTACTGACGCTTTTGCGATGAGTGACTATTTCACTATTACAGACGGAAGCGATCCCGAGTTGCTTACGCAAATTAAAAAAGTGTCCGACGTAATGATTAAACCGGGCGAAAAACGCGAGCTGGAAATAACGCCCGCGGCAGATGCCGTGGCGCTGGGTATTGTGGCGGCATATCGGGATATTAATCATGCGCAAGCCGTAACGGCCTGGCCTGTCAATCGCAATGATGAACGTGCCTGGTATAGCCGGTGGTTTACACCTCCCTCGCCGGCATTACAGGTAGATATCGGATCGTTAGCTCTCTCTGTCAAGGAAGTGGAATAAGCCGTGAGAACAAATAAAGTTATCTGGAGTGAAGGATTATTTCTGCGCCCGCAGCTTTTCCAGCAGCAGGAGCGCTATTTTGAATATTTTGCCCATAAGCGCGCAGCGACAATCACTCCGTTTTTCTGGGGCTTTGCTCAATATGAAATCGATCAGGAGGCGCTTGCCTACGGCAAACTGGTGTTGCGCTCTGGTCGGGGCGTACTGCCTGACGGGACACCTTTCGATTTTCCCGGTCATGCCGAAAGCCCGGAACCCTTAACCATTACTCCTGAACACCTTGGTCAGGTTATCTGTCTTGCTGTGCCGCTGCGGCTGGACAACAGCGACGAGACGATTTTTGATCCCTGGGACACGCGTTCACTGGCCCGTTTTTGCGCGTTTGAAGATGAGATCACCGATACCAACGCGATCCGTCAGGGACCAAAACCGGTTCAGCTGGCGCAGCTTCGCCTGTGTCTGGTGTGCGAACGGGAGATGACGGAATCCTGGATCGGTTTGCCGCTGACCCGGGTTCGCGCACTGCAGCCAGATGGCAGCGTGCTGCTGCATCAGGACGATTTCATTCCGCCCGTCACCGGTTACGCAGCCAGCCCGCTGCTTGCCGAATGGCTGACGCATCTTAGCGGACTGGTAAAAATCCGCGCCGGGATGCTGGCGGGGCATCTGACCGGCAGTACCGGCAAGGCCAGTGCCAGCGCAGAAATCGTCGATTATCTGCTGCTGCAAATTTTTAATAAGTACGAACCCATTCTCAATCATTTGCGCACCATTCCTGAGATGCCGCCGATTGTGCTCTATCAGGAGTTGGCCAAATTTGCCGGCGAGCTGTCCACCTTTCTGCGTACCCAGACCCGTCGCCCAAAAGCGGCACCGGGTTACGATCATGCGCGGCTTTATCCATCGATTCGCCCGCTGGTGGAGGAGATTCACGATCTGCTCAATCAGATTCTGGTACGCGCCGGACAGGTGATTCCGCTGTATGAAAAAGGGCACGGTATCTGGTCCGCCTCAGTAATGCCGCACGAGCTGCGTTCCTTCTCGAACCTGGTGCTGGCGGTGAACGCGCAGCTTCACGCTGACGTACTGCAGCAGCAGTTTTTCGCCCAGGTCAAAATCAGCGCGCCGCAGCAACTGCAGGATCTGGTTCGCTCGCATCTGCCCGGACTGCTGCTGCAAAGTTTGCCGGTGCCGCCGCGACAGATCCCGTATAGCGCCGGGTACGTTTACTTTGAATTGCAAAAAAACGGAACCTTCTGGGAGCACATCGCTGCCACCGGCGCGATTGCACTTCACGTAGCCGGAGATTTCCCGGGCTTGCGCATGGAAATGTGGGGGATCCGTGAGTAATGAGTGACGTCCCGATGACCGATTCACCGATCTCACCAGCGTCAGACCTGACGCCGCAGGACGATGACAGTCTCCAGGCGCTGGGTAAATTTCTGATGAGTGAGTCGCAAAGTTTTTCCTCCGCTACGTCACCCACGACGTCGGCAGCGACCACGCCTGAGGCAGAGATATTCGCCGGTGCCGGGCAGGAAGTTATCGTTAAAACCGAAAGCGTGCGGCAACGGGTTAATGCGGTGGCGGCTGCGGCGATGCCGCTGCTGGAAGCTGCCCAGCCCTTGCTGCGGGCTCTGAGTGAAATGCCGGAGTCGGTAAGTTCACCCGCTCATGCCGGCGTGCTGAAGCGGACCCTGATCAATGAGATCAATCTCTTCAGCGTCGTGTGTGATGAAACCAACATCCCGTGGAAAAAAATGGCCATTGTGCGCTATTGCCTCTGTACCGCTCTGGACGAGGCAGCGCATGCAACGCCATGGGGGATCGCCTGCGCCTGGTCACGCAGCAATCTGCTAAACCATTTCGAAGGTGATAACGACGGCGGTAATAAATTTTTCCTGTTGGTTGGTCGTCTGTCGGTGAACCCGCATGACTATGCCGACGTGCTGGAGATCATGCTGCGTATCCTGGGGTTAGGCCTCGAAGGACGCTACAGCATTATTGAAAACGGCGAGCGGCAGCTCACTAAAATCCGGCAGCAGTTGCTCACGTTGCTGCAAAGTACCCGTGACTCCGTGCCGGCTGCGCTCTCACCGCATGCCCGCGTTCAGCGTGAGGGCGGCAAGCGGCTGCGCTATGCGCTCCCGGTGCGTGTTACCGCCCTGTTTGCCGCGTTGCTGGTCGCCGGAACGTTTATCACCGCCAGTTATCTGCTTGCGTCGCGTGAAAGCGTGGCCCGGTTGCGTATCGATGCGCTGAGCGAATTGCGGGGTTTTGCGCTTCCGCCAGCCCAGCGTTTGCGGCTAGCCATTTTGCTGAAAGAAGAGATTCGACAGGGACTGGTCTCGGTGGATGAGAGCACCAGCCGGAGCAAAGTGATTTTCCATAGCGATGCAATGTTCCCGGTCGGTTCGGCCAGAGTCCGCCCGGAGATGATGGGCATCCTGAAACGGGTGGCAGAGGAAATACGGCGGGTCAACGGGCGCGTAGCCATTGTCGGCCATACCGATTCGCTGCCTATTCATAAACCCGGTATCGCGAATAACCAAATCCTCTCTGAAATGCGCGCAGCGGACGTAGCAAACGTGCTGAAAGCACAAGGGGTGCCCGCATCTTATATACGCGTGGAAGGTATGGGCGATCGCCAGCCTGTTAGCCAGAACGATGATGCCCAGGGACGTGCGTCGAACCGGCGCGTTGAAATTTTCGTGACCTACAAATGAGTGCCTTCATGTTTTATGTAAACCGGCTTTTTTCGGGGCGATCGTTAAAAACCCTGTTGCTGTTCGCCTGCTTTATTACCCTGGCGGCGGCTATCTGGTATCTGGGCCCGTTTATCGGGTTCGGCAAAACGCGGCCGCTGGAGGGCGTGCAAACGCGCGTGGTGTTCATTTTGCTGGCGCTTGGGTGGTTTGCACGTTTGTTCTGGCGCATTCCTTTCTTTGTGCTGGTTGCCGTCACACTGTGCGTGCTGGTCTGGGAGTTAGGGCCCTTTATACTGCTCGGCGATACATGGCCGCTCACCAGTACGCTGCGCCGGCTGGTCATCGTGGCTGTTATCGCATTCGTGACGCTGATCTATGCCGGCTGGCTGCTCCTGCTGGCACTGTCCCGCAATCCTCATTTGCTGGATGATTTTCATAAATTTCGCAAAGGTAAGGTCAAGCCTGCCCGCGAGATGACGGAAGTGGCAGGCATCATCCGTAAAGCCGCGGTGCGTACGCGGGGCGTGCGCACCGGGGTATCACGCTGGCGCCGCTTTTTCATGTTTTCTCAGGATGCGCTCCCCTGGTTTATGGTTATTGGCAACGAGCAGGCGGGAAAAACGTCGCTTATCGTCTCCTCAGGGCAGGAGTTTCCGCTGCCTGAACAACTGGCGCGCACTACGGCCAGGACAGTACCGACGTCACACTGCGAATGCTGGTATGCCAACGATGCCTTGTTCGTGGATACCGCGGGCCGCTTCATTTCTGACGCAGGGGACGCGCATCCGGAGTGGCAAGGCATCCTGAACGCCATCGGCAAATATCGACCGGTTAACGCGATTAATGGCGTGATCATTGCTATCAGCGCGGCTGACATCATGGGGGCTGAAAAAAGCGCACTGCGAGAGATGAGCGCACAGCTGCGTAAGCGGCTGAACGACATTCGCACAACGCTCGGCATCCGCTTTCCGGCCTATGTGATCGTCACCGGTATGGATCGGCTGGCAGGTTTTGAAGCCTATTTTCGGGATCTCACCGCCGAGGCGCGGGAGCAGATTTGGGGAGTGACCTTTCCCTGGGGCGAAAAAATCAGCGCCACGCTGGCAGAGCGAAAAGTGGGAGACGAGCTTGCGCTGCTGGCATCGCGTATTGACGGTAATATCGCCGCGCGTCAGCAAGAGGAGTATGCCGTGGGCGAACGTCGTCGGATGTACGCCCTGTCGCTCGATTTCCGCACCCTTGCAGAAGGGGTTACCGCTATGCTGCAGAACATCTTTTTCGCGTCACGCTACGACGAGACTCAGTTTTACAGCACGCTGCGCGGCATCTATTTCTCCAGCGCGTGCCAGCAGAATGAACCGCCGCTGATCAATCCCTCAACACTCATCCAGCGTTGGCGCCAGGCGCTCACTGACCGTTCTCACGACACAATGGAACGGCCGGATCGTGACGACATGCTCATTTCCAGCTGGAGCGGACGTCATTACTTTCTTAAACAGCTATTTGCCGAGGTGATCGTCAAGGATGCCGGTCTGGTGCGCTACAACCTGGAGGCGGCTGGTCGCAACCGCCTGCTGAACATTGCCGGACACGCGCTCTGCCTGCTGCTGGCTGCGCTGTTGTTTAACGGCATGATGACCAGCTTCATGCACAACGATGATTACCTGGACGTGGTTGAGAGTCGGCTCAGCGTGCTTGAAGACAGGGCGTCGCGCTTTCTGAAAACAAAAAGCGACAGCCTGGTGCCGCAGCTACTGGCGCTCAGTCAGGCATTACCCCAGGTACCGACGGCGGATGTCTACCATCCAACCCTGGACTGGCGCTACGGTCTGTACGTCGGTTTTCATATGGTGGATAACGCCACCGGACTTTATGAGTCTCTGTTACACCAGTTACTGCTGCCGCAGATCGAGCAGCAGACCAGTCAGGCGCTGCGCGATGCAATCGCGACGGGAGAAGGCGACGATCTTTATCAGGCGCTGAAGCTTTATCTGATGGTGTTTGGCGAGGGCAAATTCGATCGTGACACGGTCGAGGACGGACTATCAGCACGCTGGGAAAGCACCCATAAAATGGACGCTTACGGTAGCCCTGCGGTGTTTATCGGGCATTTGCGGCGCTTATTCGGTGCTGGCGACTGGCGGCAGTATGGTCAGGCCGCCGATCCGGTACTGATTCGTGAAGCCCGCGCCCGGCTGGCACAACAGACTCCTGAGGAGCGTATCTACCAGCAGGTTAAAACGCTGCTCTACCGGGACGCGCCGCCAAACCTCACGTTGACCACGCTGAGCGGCGAAGACGCTGCACCGGTCTTTGCGCTGGAAGATGAGACGTTGCGGGTGGACGGCATCCCCGGCCTGTTCACGCTCGAAGGCTATTACGACGTGGTTAAAAAAAAAGGGTTACCGCTGGTGGCCTCTTTCGCCACGGAGAATGGTTGGGTGATGGGACAGCCTGTCAGAACTGCTCAGGAGATGGAGCTTTATGGTCGGGTGCTGTCGCGCTATCTGCGTGATTACACCCACTACTGGCAACGTTTCCTGACCGATGTCCACCTGGCGTTTTCACGCGAGGCCCCGGAAGACGCCTCATCGGGTCTGTCGGTTGACCTCTGGCTGTTACGTACGTTGGCCTCCTCTCCGTCGCCGCTGACGCATTTTGCCAAAGAAGTGGCGCGGCAGACCACGCTGAGTGAACCGGGCGAGACGTTCGGCGACGTGCTGAACGTGACGCCGCGCAGCCAGACGCTGTCGCGCATGAAAAAATTTGATGCGCTGATGGCGCGGCAGGAGAAGAAACTGGTGCGTGCCGGAGTGGATGAGCATTTCAGCGCACTGCATGAATTTGTACGCGGTGGAGGGGCGACAGGCGGCGTAACCCCACTTAATCGCATGACTGCTCTGCTTAACGAGCAGTACACCATGCTGGTGATCGCAAAAAATGCGATGGCAGACGGCGATACTCCGCCGGTAACGGACGCTGGAAAAAAGTTACTCGCAGAGGCTCAGACATGGCCCGATCCCTTCCGGGAGATGGTGGAGCCTCTGCTGGCCAGCGCGTTCGACAATGTTGAGATACAGCAGGTGGCGCTCAACAACGATGCTATCAGTACAGGCATTGGTACCGTCTGCCGCGCCACGCTGGAAGGGAAGTACCCCTTCGCTGACGATGGGCAGGAGGTTACTCTCAGCGCCTTCAGCCGCTTTTTCGCCGCCGGCGGACTGGTAGACACTTACTTCGCCAAAAATCTGGCCGCAAAAGTAGACACCTCTTCATCGCCGTGGCGCTACAAAGGCACCTCTGACAGCACCGGCCTGGCCGTATTCGAACAGGCGGCGGAAATCCGTAACGCCTTTTTCCAGCAGGACGAGGGGCGAAAACTCAACCTCGGCCTGACATTCTCCGTTCCGCACCTTTCGCCCGCACTGCTGCAAGTGACGCTAGCCGTCGACGGGAACAAGTATAAATACGCGCATGGCCCGGTGACGCCGTTCTACGTGACGTGGCCTGGACCGTGCCCGGGAGCGGGATTGTTTGCCAAACCGGTCACCGTTCGTGGCGATGAAATTGCCGCCCCGCTCAGTCGTCTCCAGATTAACGGCCCATGGGCGCTGCTGCGGCTACGCGAGCGCGCCGTCAATATAGAGCTTCTGCCCTCCGGGAACGAACGGCTGAGCTATGACCTGGATAAGCGACGTATCGATCTTGAGGTCTCCGGGTTGCGCTACGGCGATACCAGTCTGATTGCGCTGCTACAGAACTTTCGCTGCCCGGAGGAGGGGTAAGCGAGATGCTGTTCAGCAAAAAAATACCGCTCGCGGTGAAGGCGGTCACGCCGACGATTGGGCGGTGGACGCATCGCTTTCACCGGCGTGATGCCACCGGTAGCGCACTCGCGACATTTCTCATCGCCCAGGGCGCGCAGCAGGGGCTACAGGCTGAGTGCTATCCGTGGTGTTTTGCACTACCCGGCGAGGCGCTCGGCCTGTCGCAGACGCTGACAGGCGCGGTCGCCATGCAAAGCGAGACCGTGCTGTACGCCTCGCTGTCAGATGTTGCGCTGCAGGAGTGCCTGCAGGAGCCGCATTCGCTGGCATTCTGGCTGGCCCGCGCGCTGGTTGCGCAGCCCCGGATGGTCGGACGCACGTCAGGACGGGTTTGCCGACACGTAGCAAGGCACTATCGCGCCTGCGCCGGGCTGAAACAGTCGCCGCCGCTACTGGCGTGGCTCCGTGACTGCTGCGAAGAGGACTATAGCGCCACTGAAAGTGGCGGGGTGCAGTTTATGCCGTGGGCCGGCTGGCCTGCATGCATCAATAAGGGAGGGTATCTGTGGCTGTGGAAACAAAACCAGCATGGGCGGATCGTCGCGTCACACCGTGTTCCGCTATCCGTCACCAGGGGGGCACACGTGCCAGTAAAAGGGATATTTCAATGAAAAGTCAGGTGTCATGATGTCGCGTACTATTACCTTAACCTCTCCGGCGATGCCGTCGCTTCTGGGCGAGCCTGCGCTGGTACTCTCAACGCTTACGGGTGAGGAGGCTTTTTCCACTCTTTATACCTATCACATCATGGTCAGGACGCCTGCTAACCCGGATATTCCCTGGCAGGCCGCCTCGAATGTGGATTTGAAAGCGCTTATCGGCAAGGAGATGACCGTCGAGCTGGAGCTGGATGGCAACGGGCTTGACGATGCGCGCGGGGTAGGCAAAGGCACGCGTGAAATTTCGGGCCTGGTGCAGCAGGCGCGCTTCATTGGCCGGGATGCCAATCAGGCGATGTTTGAGATAGTGATTCGTCCGTGGCTTTATCTTGCGGATCTCACGGCGGACTTCAAAATTTTCCAGCAAAAAAACGTCGTGGAAATCATTGAAGCGATCCTGGGCGACTACAACTTTCCCTTCGAAAAGCGCCTGTCAGGCAGCTATCCCCAGCTTGATTATCAGGTGCAGTACGGAGAAACAGATTTCGATTTCATTCAGCGCCTGATGGAAGAGTGGGGGATTTACTGGTTTTTTGAACATCAGGACCACAAGCATAAGCTGGTGCTGGTGGACAATGTTGGCGCGCATAAGCCCTATTTCAGCGAGGCATATCACGTCATTCATTATCAATCCGACGATCCCAAAGCGGACCAGGAGTACATCAGTCAGTTTTATACCCAGGAGACCATTACCAGCGGGCGTTGGGTAACGAATGATTACGACTTTCAGAAGTCGCGTGCCGATATCATGGCGCTCGACAATAAACCACGTAAGACCAGCTTTAACGATATGGAGATCTTCCACTGGCCGGGAGATTACGACAAACCGGCCATTGGTGAACAGCTGGCGCGCATCAGGGCGGAGGAGCGGGGGGCGATCGGCTCGCGTGCGGTCGGATCGGGTGAGATCCGTGGCATCGTATGCGGCTGCAATTTTGAACTGAAGGGTTGTCCGGTCGATAAGGCTAACCGCGAATACATGGTGATTTCGAGCCGGCTAACGGTCACTGAAAACCAACAATCCAGTGGTGTCGACGCTTTTCATTATGACGCTGCGTTTACTGTTCAGCCGACCACGAAAATTTATCGTCATCCACAAACAACGTTACGTCCGCGCACGCATGGGCCGCAAACGGCAATCGTTGTCGGGCCGCCGGGTGAAGATATCTGGACTGATGAATATGGCCGGGTCAAGGTACGTTTCCTGTGGGATCGCTATGGCAAAAACCTTGAATCAGATTCCTGCTGGCTACGCGTCAGTCAGGCATGGGCGGGCAACAATTTTGGCGGGATCTATATTCCGC
Source organism: Siccibacter colletis (assembly GCF_000696575.1). GTDB lineage: Bacteria > Pseudomonadota > Gammaproteobacteria > Enterobacterales > Enterobacteriaceae > Siccibacter > Siccibacter colletis. The sequence continues at coordinate 194,267 of NZ_JMSQ01000004.1, forward strand.
GCGTAGGTCACGAGGTAATCGTCGACTTTATCAATGGCGATCCGGATCGCCCGCTTATCATTGGTAGCCTCTATAACAACGTCACCATGCCGCCGTGGGATCTGCCGGTCAACAGCACCCAGAGCGGGATCGTCAGCCGTACCGTAGGAGGCGGGCGTACTAACTTCAACGGCATCCGCTTTGAGGATAAACCGGGACGAGAGCAGTACTGGGAACAGGCCGAACGCAACATGGATCGCCTGACCAAGAATAATGAGGTGCAGACCATCGGTGCCAACTCAACGCTCAAAGTCGGCGTGAGTCGCGATGTATCGGTTGGGCTGCATTACAACAAATGCATCGGCGGATTTTCCGCGCTGCAAGTGGGACTGGCACGTTCTACGGTCGTTGGTGCCGCCAATGCACTCTCAGTGGGCGGTGCAAACTCGCTTAATGTCGGTGGCGCCAATCTCACCAATGTGGGGGGATATAACGCCATGTCGGTAGGTGGCGCCCACCAGATTGCGGTGGGTGGCGCCGCAACGCTGGTCGCAGGCGGTGCAATCAGCATGAGCGCCGGTGGGGAACTCACCATCAGCGCCAGCGTGATCAAAATTGTTGGCTCCAGCAAGGTCGTTATTCAGGGGGGGCAGGTACAGTTGAACCCTGGTGACGGTTGTGGTTCCGGCGGCGGCGGCGGCGGTGGATTGGCAGCACTTTCCAGCCTTGCCGGATTAGCATTTGGCCTGATCGCATTGCCGATCCCGCTGCCGCCATACCCTGTCTGGCCGCCAAAACCGCCGAAGCCAACGGATGCGCCGACGGATGCGCCAACGGATACGCCGACCGAGACGCCGACCGAGACGCCGACGGATGCGCCCAC
>NZ_JMSQ01000005.1 GCF_000696575.1 Siccibacter colletis
CGCTGAATTTCATTGGATTATCCTGCCCTTATTTAAACTGTTTGAGGAAACGAAGATCGTTTTCGAAGAAGGCGCGCAGATCGGTCACGCCGTAACGCAGCATGGTCAGACGCTCCATCCCCATGCCAAATGCGAAGCCGGAGTAGACTTCCGGATCGATGCCGACGTTGCGCAGCACGTTCGGGTGCACCATGCCGCAGCCCAGCACTTCCAGCCACTTGCCGTTTTTACCCATTACATCCACTTCTGCGGAGGGTTCGGTGAACGGGAAATAGGACGGACGGAAGCGGATCTGCAGATCTTCTTCGAAGAAGTTGCGCAGGAAATCGTGCAGCGTGCCCTTCAGGTTGGTGAAGTTGATGTCTTTATCAACGATCAGCCCTTCCATCTGGTGGAACATTGGGGTGTGGGTCTGATCGTAGTCGTTACGATAGACGCGGCCCGGCGCGATGATGCGAATCGGCGGCTGCTGGTTTTTCATGGTGCGGATCTGCACGCCGGAAGTCTGGGTGCGCAGCAGGCGGGTAGCGTCAAACCAGAAGGTGTCGTGATCGGCACGCGCCGGGTGATGACCCGGAATATTCAGGGCATCGAAGTTGTGGTAGTCATCTTCGATTTCCGGGCCGGTGGCCACGGTGAAGCCGAGTTCGCCAAAGAAGCTTTCGATGCGATCGATGGTACGGGTGACCGGGTGTAGGCCGCCATTCTCGGTACGACGACCCGGCAGGGAGACGTCGATGGTTTCCGCGGCAAGGCGTGCATTCAGGGCTGCGCTTTCGAGTTCGTTTTTGCGTGCGTTAAGCGCCTGCTGCACCTGCTCTTTCGCTTCGTTGATCACAGCGCCTGCTGCCGGACGTTCTTCCGCCGGCAGCTCACGCAGGGTGGTCATCTGAAGGGTAAGGTGCCCTTTTTTTCCCAGGTATTCGACGCGTACGTTATCTAACGCGGCAACATCCTGGGCATCGTTTATAGCTGCCGTTGCACTGGCAACCAGCTCTGCGAGATGTGGCATGGTTTTCCTCGTTATACCGGTTTGTCTCCCGGCGTAGTGGTTTTCATTCGTCATGTCGCACTGTTTTGACGCTGTGTTGCAGCAGGACAAAACAAAAAAGCCTCCGCGAGGGAGGCTTTTGGCGTGTTATTTTCCGTTTCTTTTCTTACGCGCAAAGCCCCCTGGTGTCAGGCGCTAAAGTAAAAAAAGAAGCGGAAAAGAGCAGCGTTCATGCTTGCAGTGACCTTGTTGATGTTGTTGATAACGCTATTGAAAGGTTCTACGGCTAAAAAGTCAATCTTCGCGGCGGGCGGAAATGAAAAGAGGGAGCAAGCTCCCTCTTCCACCGGCTTACGCCAGAGCTGCTTTCGCTTTTTCAACCAGTGCAGTGAATGCCACTTTGTCGAATACAGCGATGTCAGCCAGAATCTTACGGTCGATCTCAACAGACGCCTTTTTCAGGCCGTTGATGAACTTGCTGTAAGAGATACCGTTCTGACGTGCTGCTGCGTTGATACGCGCAATCCACAGCTGACGGAACTGACGCTTTTTCTGACGACGGTCACGATAAGCGTACTGGCCAGCTTTGATAACAGCCTGGAAAGCAACGCGGTAAACGCGTGAACGCGCACCGTAGTAGCCTTTGGCTTGTTTAAGGATTTTTTTGTGACGAGCACGTGCAATTACACCACGTTTTACGCGAGCCATTTAGCTCTCCTGTTCTATTCTGTAAAAAAGTTAAAAGTTAAACGACTTATGCGTACGGCAGGCACGCAATTACCAGACCCAGATCGCCTTTAGAAACCATGGCTTTCGGACGCAGGTGACGTTTACGCTTGGTAGCTTTTTTGGTCAGAATGTGACGCAGGTTAGCGTGCTTGTGCTTAAAACCACCTTTACCGGTTTTTTTAAAGCGCTTAGCAGCACCGCGTACGGTCTTGATTTTTGGCATTTTTTAACTTCCACTTCGCATTGTTAATAAATGAAACACAGGCGAACATCTCTGTGAGGCTTAACACCCCTCAGAGATGCTACTTGATGGCCTTATTGTTTCTTCTTCGGAGCGAGCACCATGATCATCTGGCGGCCTTCGATCTTCGATGGGAAGGATTCGACCACTGCCAGTTCAACCAGATCTTCTTTCACGCGATTAAGCACTTCCATACCGATCTGTTGGTGGGCCATCTCACGACCGCGGAAACGCAGTGTGATCTTGGCCTTATCGCCCTCTTCAAGAAAGCGAATCAGGCTGCGGAGTTTTACCTGATAGTCGCCTTCATCTGTGCCAGGACGGAACTTAATTTCCTTAACCTGGATAACCTTTTGCTTCTTCTTCTGTTCCTTAGAAGATTTGCTCTTTTCATAGAGGAATTTGCCGTAGTCCATAATACGGCAAACGGGCGGCTCGGCGTTAGGGCTAATTTCGACTAAGTCGACTCCGGCTTCTTCAGCTTTTTCCAGAGCTTCTCTCAGACTTACAATACCAAGCTGCTCGCCTTCCAGACCAGTTAAGCGAACTTCCTGGGCGCGAATTTCGCCATTGATACGATTTGGACGCGCCGTTTGAACTCGTTTTCCGCCTTTAATACCTTATTCCTCCAGTTGTTGAAGACTGCGGCTGCGAATTTCTTGTTGCAGCTTCGCGATCACGTCGTTTACGTCCATGCTTCCAAGGTCTTTACCGCGACGGGTGCGCACGGCAACTTTGCCTGCTTCAACCTCTTTATCGCCACAAACCAGCATATAAGGGACACGACGTAAAGTGTGCTCGCGGATTTTAAAGCCAATCTTCTCGTTTCTCAAGTCCGCTTTTACACGAATGCCCGCATTTTGTAGTTTACGGGTCAATTCGTTAACGTATTCAGACTGTGAATCGGTGATATTCATCACCACCACCTGTACCGGGGCGAGCCATGTCGGGAAGAAACCCGCAAACTCTTCAGTCAGAATACCGATAAAGCGTTCCATAGAGCCCAGAATCGCACGGTGGATCATCACCGGCACCTGACGCTCGTTGTTTTCGCCTACGTAGGATGCGCTCAGGCGGGACGGCAGCGAGAAGTCCAGCTGCACGGTACCACACTGCCATGCGCGATCCAGGCAGTCATAGAGGGTGAACTCAATTTTCGGGCCGTAGAACGCGCCCTCACCCGGCTGGTACTCGAAGGGAATGTTGTTCTCTTCAAGCGCCACCGCCAGATCCGCTTCGGCACGATCCCACATGTCGTCGCTGCCGATACGTTTCTCCGGACGGGTGGAGAGTTTCACCACAATTTTTTCAAAGCCGAAGGTGCTGTACATGTCATAAACCATGCGAATACAGCTGTTCACTTCGTCGCGCACCTGATCTTCAGTACAGAAGACGTGGGCATCATCCTGGGTAAAGCCACGTACACGCATCAGGCCATGCAGTGCGCCAGACGGTTCGTTACGGTGGCAGCTACCGAACTCAGCCATACGCAATGGCAGGTCGCGGTATGATTTTAGACCCTGATTGAAGATTTGCACGTGGCCCGGGCAGTTCATCGGCTTAATGCAGTATTCACGGTTCTCGGAAGAGGTGGTGAACATTGCATCTTTGTAGTTATCCCAGTGCCCGGTTTTTTCCCACAGCACACGGTCCATCATGAACGGACCCTTCACTTCCTGGTACTGGTACTCTTTGAGCTTGCTGCGCACGAAGGTTTCCAGCTCGCGGAAGATGGTCCAGCCGTCGTTGTGCCAGAACACCATACCCGGCGCTTCTTCCTGCATGTGGTAGAGATCGAGCTGCTTGCCAATTTTACGGTGGTCGCGCTTCGACGCTTCTTCCAGACGCTGCAGATAGGCGTTCAGGGCTTTTTTATCCGCCCACGCGGTGCCATAGATGCGCTGCAGCATTTTGTTGCTGCTGTCGCCGCGCCAGTAAGCACCGGCGGTTTTCATCAGTTTGAAGTGATGACAAAAACGCATGTTCGGCACGTGCGGACCGCGGCACATGTCGATGTATTCTTCGTGATGATACAGGCCCGGCTTGTCGTCCTGAGCGATGTTTTCATCAAGGATGGCGACCTTATAGCTCTCACCGCGGGACACGAAGGTCTCGCGCGCTTCCTGCCAGCTTACTTTCTTCTTGATAACGTCGTAGTTGGATTCCGCCAGCTCGTGCATACGCTTTTCAAGCTGGTCCAGATCGTCCTGCGTCAGGGTGTGCTCAAGATCGATATCGTAGTAGAAGCCGTTATCGATAACCGGACCAATCGCCATTTTGGTGTGCGGCCACAGCTGCTTGATGGCATGGCCCAGCAGATGCGCACAGGAGTGACGAATGATTTCCAGCCCTACTTCATCTTTCGCGGTGATGATAGCAAGCTGCGCGTCACGCTCGATGAGATCGCTGGCGTCAACCAGTTCACCGTCAACGCGGCCCGCGATACAGGCTTTTGCCAGGCCTGGACCGATGTCCATCGCAACATCCATGGGGCTGACTGCACGATCGTAATGGCGTTGGCTGCCATCAGGAAGAGTAATTACCGGCATGATAAATCCTTATTCACAGTGGTGACCCACACGAAAGATCACATATGACATTAATGAGAGTGTGTTTTCAGCAAGTGACGAAACCATCTAACCAACCGTTGTTAAATTGGTCCGCACTTAAAAAAATGAGGGCAGTTCCCTGCCCTTACGCGTAGGCCTATGGTAACACTAATAAAAGCAGGAATGCTATTTATCGCGACGCTCGCCTCGCTGTCTTCTCAGAAACAGGAGGCGATACACAACAAACATTTAGCGTGGAGGAAGGGTTGCAGCGCGACTGCGAGGCTGCGCGCACACTTTTTCTGCCGCGTGTTTGCCGGCAAGGAAGGCGTGGTCTGAGTTGTAGTACTCCCATTCGCTGTAGCGGCCCGCCAGGGTGATGTCATAGTGCTGGAGCCACTCCCGGGCCAGCGCAACGTTCTTTTCGCGGGCGTGATCGTAAATCACATAGGCGTAAGGAATATCCACCTGATTAGCCGTCAGGATAGCATCGTCCTCATTGATAATCCCGACGCTGATGCACTCGGCGATACAGCGGTCTGTCAGCGCCTGGCCATCCATCGGCAACGGCATTTTATCGGAGTAGCTGATCTCGCAGGTCAGGCCGCAGCCCCCCGGCGGGTTGCACCACGGGCTGGCGTTGCCCTGCACGAAAATGCGGTGAAAAATGGTCTCCTCGGGATAGTAAATCCAGTGCTTCTCGGTGAGATCCGCCCGGCCAACGCCGAGGTTTACGCAGCGTACCGAAGTATGCCGTAGCCCCTCTGCCGCGGCGGCAACCTCCGCCGGCACTTCACTCCCCGCCATGCGCAACAGGACCGGCAGCGGCAGCGTACTGATCAGCTGCTCATAGCGATAGCTGCGCCCGTCCGCCAGCACCGCAATATGCTCGCGTGGGAAGATCGCCGTCACCTCTGCGCCGGTCACCAGCGGCCCTTTCAGCAGCGGCAGAAAGCCGGACATCAGCGCCTGAAAGCCGCCGCGCAGCGGATAGCCAAAGCGGGCATTCGGCCCCACCGGCTTACCGGCTGGCGTCAGCGCCCCTTCGATGATCTGCCCCAGATCCGGGAGCGGCACGCGGCCGCCCAGCCATGAGGTCTCCATCTCGGTAAGCGGTACCTTCCACAGCTTGCGGTTGTAGGGAATAGCAAAATAGCGCGCAATGCCCGCCCCCCAGGTCTGATAAATAAAGGCCTCAAAGCTTGACGCGGCTTTATCGCGGGCCGTCAACACACAATCCCCGCCAGGTGCCACGCCGTCAGCGCAGCAGTCGTCCGGCTGAGAAGCGGACCTGTCGCCCGAAAGCGTAGCAGTGGTAGTGCCGCCGTAACGCGCCTCGACCGCGCCGAGGATGCACTCTTTAATCACCGGCGCAGGCAGGCCATGCAGTCGTAGATCACCAGCGAGGGCGTAAACGCGGCCAGCAACGGCAGCGCCATCGGCGTGTAGAACCAGACCACCGCATCGGGGTGCTCATCGCCCAGCGCTCCCAGCAGCGGCAGCAGGCCCGCAATCTGTTCATCGTGAAAACCGGGCGCTGCCACGTCGGTGTGCGGGCAGATAACCGTTACGCCGGGCGCAGGCGCGCTTCGGTGTAACCCCGGCGGCCCGGCTTCATACACCGGCTCCTCGATAAAGATCACCTGATAGTAGCCGGCAAGACGGGACAGCAGATGCTGCGGACGCTGATAAACAAAATCCCAGCGCAGATGGCTGAACACGATAAGCGTTTTCATAGGTTGCTCCTTTCCCGTCTGACAGGAACTCAACTGCAGGTGAAATAGCGAGAGGGTGTGCTGCGCCCTGCGCAATGCGTGCGCGTAAGGTAGACAGAGGGTGCGGGCCAGCGGATCGGGGCCAGCGTGACGCGGCTCCCACAGGCCGCTGCGATGCCAGTGCGCACCGTGGTCCCAGTCGGGACGGTCAACAATGGGATAGAGGCAGATGCCAGCGATCTCCGCGCCGTTTAACTGCGCCTGGGCCACGTCGCTGGCGACAGCGGTGATCCACGCCCCGCGCCCGCTGCCGACGTGGCTGGTTTCTGCCACCAGCAACGGACGTTGAAAGCGCTGGTGAAGGTCGCTCAACATGACGTGGAACGGCCGTCGTCGCCGATCGCCAAGATGCCAGTAAAGCCGCTGCTGGCCCGGAGCCTGCCACTGGTTGTCGTGGTAGTAGTTCACGCCAATCATATCAAGAATTTGCGGCTGTCCGCCCAGCTCCGGGGCGCGCAGGCCGGCCAGCATCTCCCAGGCCTCAAACTGGGCCTCATGCTGAGTGTCAGCGTGATGCTGGCTCTGCGCCTCGCCGTCAGGCGTGACAAAAATCAGCGGATCGCAGTGCAGGAAACGCGCCCGCGGATCGGCCTGGCTAATGGCAGCGCAGGCCGCCAGCGCGGCGCGCACCAGCTGATGCTTGAACAGCGTACCCGAGGCCTCGTGCAGCGGCTCACCGGCGGGAAAATAGCCCACGGCCAGCGCCCAGCTGGTAAAGGAGATTTCGTTGATCGGTGAATAGACCGGCGGCTCGTCATACCAGGGCGCGAGATAACGCGCCACCGCGCCGCAAAAGCGGGCGAATCGCGGCACAAACGCAGCATCGAGCAGCGGGAGCCCGGCGGGCCAGCCATAGTGCAGCAGCGTCCAGCAGATCTGGATGTCGTGCGCTTTCGCCGCCAGCATTCGCGCCCGGATATGGCTGAAATCGTAACCTCCGTCACGCTCGGTGATGCGCCAACCCGCACTCTCCCGCACCGTGGCCATGGCCCAGGGCGACAGTGCCGCATAGTCTTCAGCCGCCCGCGTCAGATGACCGGTCGCGTCATTCATCGAAAGCGCGACTCCCTGCGCATTAATGTGGTCCGCGCCCTCGAACCCGGCTTGCCAGTAACTGCGAAACGGCACAGGCATCCCCTCCTTGCGGCACGGGCAACCCGTGCCGGACAAAGCGTGTAGAGGAATATCTCGCTCTTTCTGTGGGTGAAGCTCTGGTATTCCGGCAGAAGAGTGGTGAAGAGATAAGGCTCGAATAACGCTGGACGTGGCCGGGAACGACCAGAGCTAAGTAACGTTTCCGTCCAGAAATAATTAACCTTGCTTATCAAAGCATGGCGCACTGCCGCAGGGTTTACCAGCGTAGCGACAGCATTTTGAAGCGGGCCGCAACTAAATCACTCATTCATATGTGGTTATTAATGGTAGCCTGAAGCGTTGGGCGCAGTACCGGGCGTGCGCCGTGTTTAACAAATAAATAGTGCTTACTATTTCGCAAGCGAGGCATCAACGGCGATCGCCCCGGGCCTGATCAGAGTCACCAGACTGAAACTCTGTTAGCGCGAGGGAAGTATTATTTCCCAGGGCAATTGTTAAAATAGTTGTGCCTGACGCTGCCGTTTGTACAAATATTCCGTCCCGAGCGGCTTGATCTCACACTATTTTTTTGAATTAAGAATTGTCTTATAAGGAAAACTTAACTATCCGCTGGGTTTCATTGAAAACCTGCTATTCTTGTTCATGCATTAGAAATTAATACTCAGGGAGAACAGTTTCGATGGATCGAATAAATATCAATAATGCACACATTATTAATTCGCCAGAATATGATTACTGGCCATGCAGAAATGCATTTCCTGATATGCAACGAGGGCAATGATGACTTTCGCCGAGAATTATCATGACTGGCTGTGCGATGCGCACGCTATGGAAAAGCAGGCTGAGAAAATGCTCACAGCTATGGCCGAGCGCATTGAGCATTACCCGCAATTTCAGCAGCGTATTACTCAGCATTTGACAGAAACGCAGCATCAGCTTTCACTGCTCGAGGAAATACTCGATCGCAACAATGTTTCCCGCTCCTTAATTAAGGACACCTTCAGCAAACTTGAAGCGCTGGGTATGTCGCTGGGAAGTAAACTCGCCTCGGATGAAATAGTTAAGCTGGCTATTAGCAGCTACGTTTTCGAGCAATTAGAAATTGCCAGCTACACCGCCCTGATTAGCGCAGCTAAGCTTGCTGGTGATAATGCGGCGATACCGGTTTTCGAATCTATTCTGAAACAGGAAGTGGCCATGGCTGAATGGGCTTTGGTGCATCTTCCTGACGTCAGCGAACAGTTTCTTCAACGCGCAGCGGCACCCGGTGCCGAGGCAAAAAAATAACCGTTCTCCCATCACTACTATGAGGGTTTGATGATGTTTATGACCATTACACACCAGACGTTCATCGATCCGGTACGCGGCGCAGAATCAGGAACTTCCCTGCCTGCCCACGATCGGAAATCGCCGACCCGTCGCGGCGAACAGAAATAGTTTATCCCCTGAATCGTGATGCTGGTTTTGCCCTGCCCTCTCTCCGGCGGGGCTTTTTTATAGGCATAATAAAGGGGCTGCACGCCCCTTTATTTATTATCAGAAAACCGCTTTTATATTTTTCCTCTCCCTCAGCAGCCACTCCCGTGATTTATATATCGCACCACCGGAACGCAACATCAGACAAACTCTGTTCCCCACTACCATCGGAATGAATTTACCATGAACTTCACCTTTCACATGTGAAAACCAGGTTCTCATTGTCTTCTCCTTAGTAGTAAACGCGAATATCTGCGGTTTCGATAATAATATTATTACAACATGAATTTACTGACAAATATCACCAAGTAAGAATAATCCCAAACGAATTAAATTAATAGTCACTCCGCCTCTCAGCGTTGCTATATATCATTTCGCAGCTAAACTTTATTCTGCGACGGCGATATTTCCGACGCTTTTGCTGAGCATGGATAATTTACAGGAGAAACAAAATGGCACAACATCGTGGTGGTTCCGGTAATTTTGCTGAAGATCGTGAGCGTGCATCCGCAGCAGGCCGTAAAGGTGGCCAGAACAGCGGCGGCAACTTCAAAAATAACCCTGAGCGCGCCTCGGAAGCGGGCCGCAAAGGTGGGAAGAACAGCCACGGCGGCGGTCGCAAGCCCAGCTAAATAGCGGACAATCCGTCCGGTAAAAAGAGCAAATTTGCCTGGCGAATTTGCTCTTTTTTACGTTACGGCATTACGTTACGGCACAGACCAGCGCAATGAATAATTAATAATAATAATGATTAGCACCGATAGGTATCAATGTGTACAGGCTATGACCACCGGCGCAAAGCGTTTAACAGGCATAAAAAAACCGGAACAGCAAAATCCGGTTTTTTAATTAATTGCATAATTTACGCGGCGGGGAATTAATACCATTCACCTGCAACCAGGGTGTGCGGATTAAACGCATCATCCATGGTTTTACCAGTGGATTGCGTACCCGGAACGATATTTGAACCGGCTTCGATATCACTGACCTGCCAGCTGGCGGCCGGGGTGGTTTGAATCGTAGTCTGAGCTGGCGCGGCAAAGGCACCGAAGGAAAGCGTGCCGAGAAGGGCCGCTACCGCCGTAATGGTTAATTTTTTCATGACGTTATTCTCTTTTCTGGAGTAACAAAAGGCATACTTCGCCTGTAGATAAATTGTAGATCCAGATCACATTTCTTAACAGTCAATTTATTTGTCGAAAGGTGTCAAAGAAACTGAAGTTATTGCAGGTTACGGAATTGTGAGGGAATTATTTGGGCGGTAAACCGAAAGCAGGATAATAGCAGCACAAACAGACTATTCAGCGCTACGCAATAATAAGGCCGGGAAGAACCCCCGGCCTTATTTATTACATGGTGTAGCCGAGCGACACGGTAGTGCGGCGATCGGTGTGATCCGGTGCAGAAGATGGTGGCTCAGAGTTCCACGTCAGGTTATAGGCGACTTTGAGACCGAAATGGTCGTTAATCGCCACGTTGAGCGCGGTTTCAGAGTTAACGGTGGTGTCATCAGCACCGAAGACGGAAACGCCCTGAGTGAATTTCGCGTTGTCAGAGAACTGCCAGGCATACGTGCCGGACGCGTACCCTAACCCCTGGGTTTTATCTTCGCCGTTGGTGAATTCGTCGTAACGCACACCCGGACCGAATTCCAGACGCAGGCTGTGCACCGGACCGTTGAGGATCTGGCGACCATAACCGAGGGTAGCGACATCACGCTGACGATAGCCGTTGTAGCGGTCGGTCAGCCAGCTGCCCTGGCCGAACAGGTAATCGCGATCGTTAACGTTGATGCGCGAACGCGCGCCCGCTGCATATTTCTCAGAGGAGCGTTCATCGTTGGAAGAGGTATTGCTGGCATTGCCCCACAGCGACCAGGCGGTGGTTTCGCCGTACCAGGTCATCTGAGTGTCAGCGGTCAGTGACGAACTTTCAGTATTGCCAGACTGTGCCTGATAACCGGCATGCAGGTTGCCTTCGAAAGGTTTTTTAGCGCTGGTTGGATCATCCATGACAGTAAAAACGGAATCATCGGCATACGCAGATTGCGCCGCAATCATGCCTCCCGCAAGCATCATCGCTACGGGTACTGTCTTTAAAAGCTTCATTTATCAAGTCCGTACAACAAAAAAAAGAGACCGACACGGTCCCGGAATCTTTACTACGAATCAATAACTTCAGTGCCGCGTAAAGGTAACAAATTATAAAAAGGCCGCATTAACATAGCAATGAATTCCTGTTTCGTTTTTTGAATAAGAAGCCTCTCAAACTCGCATTAAATGAATAACTCTTTAGCGCGGATGACGCGCAATATTAATTTAATTATCAGCCGGTTATTTCTGCTGGATTGATAATCGGCTGCTACGCTTAGGACAGCTCATTCGCACAGGAGGGAATATGGTACGTATTTATACGCTTACGCTCGCCCCGTCGCTTGATAGCGCCACCATCACGCCGCAGATCTACCCCGAAGGTAAGCTGCGCTGCACCGCACCGGTGTTTGAACCGGGCGGCGGCGGCATCAACGTTGCGCGCGCTATTGCTCACCTCGGCGGCAAAGCCACCGCGATCTTCCCGGCAGGCGGTGCCACCGGGGAACATCTTACCGCCCTGCTGCTTGATGAGCAGGTCTCCGCTGACACCGTAAAAACCCAGGACTGGACGCGCCAGAATCTGCATGTCCACGTCGAGTCAGGCAGCGAACAGTATCGCTTCGTGATGCCCGGTGCGGCGCTGAGCGACAACGAATTCCGCCAGCTGGAAGAGAAAGTGCTCGGTGTTGAGTCCGGCTCGATACTGGTGATAAGCGGCAGCCTGCCGCCCGGCGTGGACGTGAAGAAGCTGACCCAGCTGATTCAGGCGGCTCAGCAACGGGGGCTGCGCATTATCGTCGACAGCTCCGGCGAGGCGCTCGCCGCCGCACTTGAGGTCGGCGGCCTGGAACTGGTGAAGCCCAACCAGAAAGAGCTGAGCGGCCTGGTGAAACGCGACCTCGACGAGCCGGATGCTGTGCGTCAGGCCGCCATCGACCTGGTGAAAAGCGGTAAAGTGCGGCGCGTCGTGGTGTCACTTGGCCCGCAGGGCGCGCTGGCGGTCGATGGTGACAACTGCGTACAGGTGGTTCCGCCGCCGATGAAGAGCCAGAGTACCGTTGGCGCGGGCGACAGCATGGTCGGTGCCATGACGCTGAAGCTGGCGCAGGACGCTTCGCTTGAGGAGATGACGCGCTACGGCGTCGCCGCGGGCAGCGCCGCCACCATCAATAAAGGTACGCGACTGTGCGCCCGGGAAGATACCGATAAGATCTTCGCCTGGCTTAACCGCTAACCCGCGCTCGCGGGTGATTTCCCGCGTTTCGACTATGCTAAAAAACGTTCGCGAACAATGAGGTGATGCATGAGCAGCGATGATATTAAGCGTTTTGTGGTAACGATTACCGGGGGCGATCGCAGCCTGACCGATATCAACGAGCTGACCAACGCCATGACGCGCGGCGGGTTCGCCCTTACCGTGGCGGACGACGATGGCAAAGTACATGAGCTGGGTCCGCTAACGTTCAGCATCCTCGGCACGCTGGATGCCGATGAGGTAAAAAGCCTGGCCGAAGGGCTGGGCGAGTCGGCCCTGGATACCAGGCCAGACGTTGAGGTGACGCCGCTGGAGCAGTGGTTTAGCGAGAACGCCTCCCGCTAAGCACCAGCGGCTCCCGCCGGGTGCAGCGCTGATGAAGCGCTGCGTCAGCCAGACCATCTGTGGAGAGACATTATGTGGCAAGCCATTAGTCGTCTGTTACACGAGCAGTTCGGTGAGGGAGAGATCGAACAACGCACTGAGCTTCCCGGCGGGGAGATCCACGCCGCCTGGCGTATCCGCTATGCCGGACATGAGATTTTTGTGAAGTGCGACGAGCGGGAGCTGCTGCCGATCTTCACTGCCGAAGCCGACCAGCTTGAATTATTGTCGCGCAGTCACACCGTGACGGTGCCGCAGGTCTACGGCGTCGGCAGCGATCGCGACTACAGCTTTGTGCTTCAGGAGTACCTTGCTCCGCGTCCGCTGGACGCCCACAACGCCTTTCTGCTGGGGCAGCAGCTGGCACGGCTTCACCAGTGGAGCGACCAGCCGCAGTTTGGCCTCGACTTTGATAACGACCTCTCTACCACCCCGCAGCCCAATGCCTGGCAACGCCGCTGGTCCACCTTTTTTGCTGAACAGCGCATCGGCTGGCAGCTTGAGCTGGCGGCAGAGCGCGGTCTCGATTTTGGCGACATCGATCAGATAGTTGATGCGGTACAGCAGCAGCTCTCGTCGCATCAGCCACCGCCGTCGCTGCTGCACGGCGATCTGTGGTCCGGCAACTGCGCCCTCGGCCCGCATGGCCCCTATATCTTCGATCCGGCCTGTTACTGGGGCGATCGCGAGTGCGACCTGGCGATGCTGCCGCTGCACAGTGACCAGCCGCCGCAGATCTATGACGGCTACCAGTCCGTTGCCCCGCTGCCGGCGGGTTTTCTGGAGCGACAGCCGCTGTATCAGCTGTATACCCTGCTCAACCGCGCCATTCTGTTTGGCGGCGAGCATCTGATGGTGGCGCAGCGCGCGATGGAACGGGTACTGGCGGTGTAATACCGCCAGCAGGCTCAGATAAAGCCGAGCAGGGAGAAGCAGAGGTAACCCAGCACGATAACGATGACGGGCAGCACATAGAGCGGGAAGATCTGCAGGAAGATGGTGTGGCGCGGCACCATGATTTTGCTTTCGAGCTGTTCGCGACTCAGGCCGTCTGCCCCTTTTGCGCGCTCAAGGATCAGCTGATCCTCTACCCCTTCACGCAGGAACTTCGCCTGACGGCTCATGCGCGCCCCGGACGCCTGCAGCGCCAGACCAACAAAGATCAGCGCAAAGATGACCCAGAACATCAGGTTCAGGGAGCGACCAAAATCCGGGGTCGGCGAGTTGAACCAGAACAGATTCAGGAACGGGGTATTAAAACGCATCATGTCGATCATCACATGAGCAAAATCGAGCATGACCGCATTGATACCTGCCTGCTTCTCGCTGTGCGCGTACATATACTTCAGTACGGAAATCAGGGTTGAAAGCAGCGATGGAATGAAAATCACCCAACCGGCAATGCGCTTCAGGATGGCGATGCGTCCAGCTTGTTGATACGTCATTGGTTCCCCTTGATAAAGACGCCTTGATTCAGCGTTAAGTCTACCTGCTCGCACCTGATTTCGCCTGTTCTTTCATGCCGTTTGATCGCGCAGGCGTTATGTGTCAGTTTTAGCGCAGTGCATTTTCCCCTTCATTACAGGAGTAGTCGATGACCCCTTCTCGTCAGATCCTCGCCGCAATTTTCGATATGGATGGTTTGCTGATTGACTCTGAGCCGCTGTGGGACCAGGCCGAGCTGGAGGTGATGGCAAGCCTGGGCGTAGATATTTCCCGCCGTGACGAGCTGCCCGATACTCTCGGTCTGCGCATCGATATGGTGGTGGATCTCTGGTTCGCCCAGCAGCCGTGGAACGGGCCGGACAACGCGGAAGTTACGCAACGTATTATCAGTCGCACATTAACGCTGGTGGAAGAGAAACAGCCGCTGCTGCCCGGCGTACTGGCCGCAGTGCAGCTGTGTAAAGCCCAGGGGCTGAAAGTGGGCCTGGCGTCGGCCTCGCCACTGCACATGCTGGAGCGCGTGCTGGCGATGTTCGATCTGCGTGACTATTTCGATGCCCTCGCATCGGCAGAGCATCTGCCTTACAGTAAGCCGCATCCACAGGTGTATCTGGATGCCGCCGCGAAGCTTGGCGTTGACCCGCTCACCTGCGTCACGCTGGAAGATTCGGTCAACGGCATGATTGCTGCCAAAGCGGCGCGGATGCGCTCCATCGTGGTGCCGGCGCACGAGAACCGCGCAGACACGCGCTGGGCGCTGGCGAACGTCAAGCTCGACTCACTGGAAGCGCTGCGCCCTGAGCATCTGCTGGGCTAATCCTGCCGGGCGCGATAAGCGCCCGTTAACCGTCATTTGGTGACGCCATTCCGCTTTCTGAAACCTCGTTTCAGTTTAATTTGAGTTTTCATACCGCCCTGCCTAAGCTCATCTCATCCGGGACGGCGTTGCCGTTTCTTACTGAGTGAAAACGAGGAAGCGATGATGGGTGATGCCTTCAACCTGGCCGGGAAAGTGGCCATCGTCACCGGGTGCGATACCGGGCTGGGACAGGGAATGACGCTGGGTCTTGCCGGGGCCGGGTGCGATATTGTGGCGGTAACCCGCAAAACGCCCACAGAGACGCAGCAGAAAGTCCAGGCTCTGGGACGCCGCTTCACGGCAGTGCAGGCCGATCTTGGCACCCTTGAGCCCGTCGAGCGCATCATCAGCCACGCGCTGGATACCTTCGGTAAGGTGGATATTCTGGTGAATAACGCCGGCACCATCCGCCGGGCCGATGCCATTGATTTCAGCGAGCAGGACTGGGATGAAGTCATCGATCTCAACCTGAAGTCGCTGTTCTTCCTCTCTCAGGCGGTGGCAAAACAGTTCATCAGCCAGGGCAGCGGCGGCAAAATCATCAATATTGCCTCCATGCTCTCATTCCAGGGCGGAATACGCGTTCCCTCTTACACCGCCTCCAAAAGCGGGGTGCTGGGCCTCACGCGCCTGCTGGCCAATGAATGGGCGCCGCACCATATCAACGTCAACGCTATCGCGCCGGGTTACATGGCTACCAACAATACCCAGGCGCTGCGTGAGGATGCGGAGCGCAATCAGCAGATCCTCGACCGTATCCCCGCAGGCCGCTGGGGCACGCCCGAGGATCTCGCCGGACCGGTGGTGTTTCTCGCCTCGGGCGCGTCGGATTATGTCAACGGCTATACCCTGGCGGTGGACGGCGGCTGGCTGGCGCGTTAAACGTCACTAAAGGTAAATTGTTACACCGTCACTACTTCCGTCTACTGTATAAAAACCCTATACTGGATGAATCGACAGCTCCAGCGGGTTTTATCATGACGGCGGAAGGCCATCTGCTTTTTTCTATTGCCAGTGCGGTGTTTGCCAAAAATGCCGAACTCACGCCGGTGCTCGCGGATGGCGACTGGTGGCATATTATTCCGTCTGCCATTCTCACCTGTCTGCTGCCGGACATCGACCACCCGAAGTCGTTTCTCGGGCAGCGCCTGAAATGGGTGTCAAAACCCATCGCCCGGGCGTTTGGTCATCGCGGTTTTACCCACAGCCTGTTGGCGGTGTTTGCGGTGCTGACCTTCTTCTATTTACAGGTACCGGAAACCTGGGTCGTACCGCCGGATGCGATTCAGGGCATGGTGGTGGGTTATCTCAGCCACATCGCCGCCGATATGATTACTCCCGCCGGCGTACCGCTGCTGTGGCCCTGCCGCTGGCGCTTCCGCCTGCCGTTACTGATGCCGCAAAAAGGGAACCAGCTGGAGCGCGTGCTGTGCATGGCCTTCTTTGCCTTTGCCATCTGGATGCCGCAGGGGCTGCCGGAAAACAGCGTCATCCGCGCCTCGTCTCAGCTGATCAACTCGCTGCAAAACGGCTTTAACCGCTTTATTTCTCCTCACTCCGGTCAATAAGCAAACAAAACACGTCTTTTTGTCATAAACCATTCCATTTGGATATAAGGGCGCGTGCGAGCCATCTGCTAACCTTGCGCCATAAAGGCACGACAAAGGCGCGTGCCTGCAAATAATAAATCAGGAGAACGGGGATGAACTTTCCTTTAATCGCGAACATTGCGGTGTTCGTCATTCTGCTGCTGGGGCTGGCGAAAGCCAGTAAAGCGCAGTGGAGCCTCGCCAAAAAAGTGCTGGTGGGTCTGGTCATCGGTGTGGTGTTCGGTCTGGCGCTGCACGCGATCTATGGCGACAACAGCCAGGTGCTGAAAGATTCCATTCAGTGGTTCAACATCGTCGGTAACGGCTATGTGCAACTGCTGCAGATGATCGTAATGCCGCTGGTCTTCGCCTCGATTCTGAGCGCGGTAGCCCGTCTGCATAACGCCGCCTCGCTGGGTAAAATCAGCTTCCTGACCATCGGCACGCTGCTGTTCACCACGCTGATTGCCGCGCTGGTCGGCGTGCTGGTCACCAACCTGTTTGGCCTGACCGCCGAAGGCCTGGTGCAGGGTACCGCTGAGAGCGCGCGCCTGACGGCGATTGAAACCAACTACGCCGGGAAGGTTGCAGACCTGACCGTGCCGCAGCTGCTGCTCTCCTTCGTACCGAAAAACCCGTTTGCCGATCTTACCGGCGCGAACCCAACCTCTATCATCAGCGTAGTGATCTTCGCCGCCTTCCTGGGCGTCGCTGCGCTGAAACTGCTGAAAGACGATGCGCCGAAAGGCCAGCGCGTACTGGTGGCCATCGATACCCTGCAGAGCTGGGTGATGAAGCTGGTGCGTCTGGTGATGCTGCTGACGCCGTACGGTGTGCTGGCGCTGATGACCAAAGTCGTTGCCGGCTCTAACCTGCAGGACATCATCAAGCTCGGCAGCTTCGTGGTCGCCTCGTACCTCGGTCTGGCGATCATGTTCGGCGTGCACGCCCTGCTGTTGGCCGTTAACGGCGTCAGCCCGCTGCGCTTCTTCCGCAAGGTGCTGCCGGTTCTGACCTTCGCCTTCACCAGCCGCTCCAGCGCCGCTACTATCCCGCTGAGTGTGGAAGCCCAGACCCGTCGTCTTGGCGTACCGGAAGCGATCGCCAGTTTCTCCGCGTCCTTCGGTGCCACCATCGGCCAGAACGGCTGTGCGGGTCTTTACCCGGCGATGCTGGCGGTGATGGTTGCTCCGACTATCGGTATCAACCCGCTGGACCCGGTGTGGATCGCAACGCTGGTCGGTATCGTCACCCTCAGCTCTGCCGGTGTTGCGGGCGTGGGCGGCGGGGCCACCTTTGCCGCGCTGATCGTTCTGCCAGCGATGGGCCTGCCGGTGACGCTGGTCGCCCTGCTGATCTCCGTTGAACCGCTGATCGACATGGGCCGCACCGCCCTGAACGTAAGCGGCTCCATGACCGCCGGTACGCTCACCAGCCAGTGGATGAAGCAGACCGACAAAGCGGTAATGAACAGCGACGAGGAAGCCGAACTGGCGCACCGTTAATCGCACGCACAAAAAAACCTGCGCGGTGCTGCATCGCGCAGGTTTTTTTATGGGCGGAATTCAGTGAATGCGTTGTTTTCGCCGGAAAGATTAGCCGTACCGGGATGAGGTTGCGAGTCGAACGCCCGCGGCGCGGGTTAACTCAGTGATCGTCGTGATGGTCGGGTTGCCATTTTCCGACAGCGCACGATAGATGTGCTGGCGTGAAAGCCCGGTTTTTTTGGCAATCTCGCTGACGCCGCCCCGGGCTTCAATAACCTGACGGAGAGCGATAAGGAACGCGCTCACGCCGCCTGGCTCGTAAATCCCTTCCAGCGCGGTCTGCAAATAGATTTCAGCATAGTCCGGATCCGCGCGCAGCTCTTCAACCATTGCAGCATCATGATCTACGGCAGCCGGAGAAGTTACGCTGACCTCGTTAAGCTCTGTTACCTGTTCGATGTGGTCACTCATTTTGTCAGTCTCGCGTGATAATCGTTGAGATAACCTACTGCTTTATCAATATCGTCATCCTGGGTGCTTTTATCACCACCGATTAACAGCAAAATAATCGCTCCTTTATCCATTGCGTAATACACCCGATAGCCCGGACCGCAATCTATGCGTATGCCCACACGCCCTGTCTTTCAAACTTGTGATCGCCAAAGTTTCCGGCGGTTGCTCGCGCAACGCGGATGTCGATCCTTGCTGCGGCCTGGGGGTTTTTCCGTCTGAGCTTACTAATCCAGTCCGTGTATGGAACGTGGTTATTGTGGTCCTGATAACGTTTTGCAATATAAAGCATCATCACCTCGCCTTCCTGGCCTGAGATAATTGTCGCTTATAAAGGACATTGCCACAAGGTGATTTGTCACTTTTAAGTGACAGCGGGCTATGGCGGAGCCGGGGGTTAAAACGCGCCTGGCTTACATCTCCTCTTCCTGGCGCACCTGCAGCGCCCAGCGCTGGGCCGACTCCGGCACGGTGAACGCCGGAGAGCGGCGGAAGTGATCCCCCACCAGCACAAACGCTACGTACTTACCGCGCAGTAACCACACATCCTTGAATCCGTCCATCTTGTGGGCGTGATCCGGCGGCGCAGGCTCGACGCGCGGGACATAGCTAATAACGGGGCGATTTTGTTGGCGTAACGTTTTCATAGTCAAACTGGCGTTGGTCACTCTTACAAAAAAGGCAGCGCCTATGATAGCGGATCTCACCGCGCAACGTCGCGCCCGGCGTGCGGTTTTGCGTTAAAAAACAACAGCCGAAGCGGCAGTCTGCCAGGGCTGAAGCGAAGCGTCGCCGCGAGGTTGTTCTATAGTTAGAGGGGTTTTTAGTAGCAACGACCACTTTTCAGTAATGGAAACAGGAGACGAGAAATGTCGCACGAAGACCATAATAACGCCGGACACCGGGCACCGGTCCACGATGCCCGTCAGTCGCAGCCAGGATTAGGCTCGCTGGCACCGGAAGATGGCTCCCATCAACCTTCCGCTCACCCTACTCCTCCCGGTGCCGAACCCACCGCTCCCGGCAGCCTGAAAGCACCCGATACCTCAAACGAAAAGCTCAACGCGCTGGAGTCGTTCCGCAAAGGCGGTGAAAACGAAGCGCTGACCACTAATCAGGGCGTGCGCATTGCCGATGACCAGAACTCGCTGCGTGCCGGCACCCGTGGCCCGACGCTGCTGGAAGATTTTATCCTGCGCGAAAAGATCACCCATTTTGACCACGAACGCATTCCCGAGCGTATCGTGCATGCCCGCGGTTCGGCAGCGCACGGCTATTTCCAGCCCTACCGCGACCTGAGCGACATCACTAAAGCGGCATTTCTGTCTGACCCGGAAAAAATCACTCCGGTATTTGTACGCTTCTCTACCGTACAGGGCAGCGCCGGCTCCGCCGACACGGTGCGCGACATTCGCGGCTTCGCCACCAAGTTTTACACCGAAGAAGGCATTTTCGACCTGGTGGGCAACAACACCCCGGTCTTCTTCATTCAGGATGCGCATAAGTTCCCTGACTTCGTCCACGCGGTAAAACCCGAGCCGCACTGGGCGATCCCGCAGGGCCAGAGCGCGCACGATACCTTCTGGGATTACGTCTCGCTGCAGCCGGAAACGTTGCACAATGTGATCTGGGCCATGTCGGATCGCGGCATTCCGCGCAGCTACCGCACCATGGAAGGCTTTGGCATCCACACCTTCCGCATGATTAACGCCGACGGTAAAGGCACCTTTGTGCGCTTCCACTGGAAACCGGTGGCGGGCAAAGCGTCGCTGCTGTGGGATGAATCCCAGAAGCTTATCGGCCGCGACCCGGACTTCCACCGCCGCGATCTGTGGGAATCTATTGAAGCGGGCGACTTCCCGGAGTACGAGCTGGGCCTGCAGCTGATCCCGGAAGAAGACGAGTTCAAATATGATTTCGACCTGCTCGACCCGACCAAACTGATCCCGGAAGAGCTGGTGCCGGTGCAACTGGTGGGCAAAATGGTGCTCAACCGCAACCCGGACAACTTCTTTGCCGAGAACGAACAAGCCGCCTTCCATCCGGGCCATATCGTGCCGGGGCTCGATTTCTCCAACGATCCGCTGCTGCAGGGGCGTCTGTTCTCCTACACCGACACCCAGATAAGCCGTCTTGGCGGGCCGAACTTCCACGAAATCCCGATTAATCGCCCGACCTGCCCGTATCACAACTTCCAGCGCGACGGCATGCACCGCATGGATATTGATACCAACCCGGCGAACTACGAACCCAACTCCATCAACGATAACTGGCCGCGCGAAACGCCGCCGGGGCCGAAGGGCGGCGGTTTTGAGTCATACCAGACCCGCGTCGAAGGCCATAAGGTACGCGAACGCAGCCCGTCGTTCGGGGAGTACTATTCGCACCCGCGCCTGTTCTGGCAGAGCCAGACGCCGGTTGAACAGCAGCACATCATCGACGCCTTCAGCTTTGAGCTGTCGAAAGTGGTACGGGGCTATATCCGCGAGCGCGTGGTCGATCATCTGGCACGCATCGACATTTCACTGGCGCACCCGGTGGCCACCAATCTCGGTATTACCCTGAGCGACGAGCAGATGCATCTCACGCCGCCGAAGGACGTTAACGGCCTGAAAAAAGATGCCTCGCTGAGCCTGTATGCAGTACCAGGCGGGTCGGTGAAGGGTCGCGTGGTGGCGGTGCTGCTCAACGACAAGACCGATGCCGGTGACCTGCTGGCGATCCTGCAGGGGCTGAAGTCCCAGGGCGTGCATGCGAAACTGCTCTATTCACGCATGGGCGAAATCACGGCGGACGACGGCTCGGTGCTGGATATCGCCGCGACCTTCGCTGGATCGCCGTCGGTGACCGTGGATGCGGTTATCGTGCCTGGCGGGCATATCGACAGCATCGCGGGCAATGCCGACGCGGTCTATTACCTGCTGGAAGCCTATAAGCACCTGAAGGTGATTGGTCTGGTGGGTGCTGCCCGACAGTTCAGAACCGTACTCGGTGTGGGCGCGCAGGGTGAAGAGGGTGTGGTGGAAGCCGATGCGGGTGCTGGTACCTTCGTGGATGACTTTATCCAGCAGCTGTGTCATCACCGCGTATGGTCGCGTACCCCTCAGGCGCTGACTATCCCGGCATAAAGATAAAAAGAAACCGGCGCGATGGCCGGTTTCTTTTTTAACGCGCAATAATTACTGCGTTTTCTGCTGCTGCGCCTGCGGATCGGTGTCATATTCCGCACAGGTCTGGTAGCCGGAGTTCAGAACGTGGCCGGTCTCATCCAGCGCCACGAAATAGGTTTCGGCTTTACCGTTACGCTGGCCCAGCACATAAGTCTGGCAGGTACCGCGAGCGTGAACCATATTGATCTCAGTTGACGGCTGACCGGCAATCTGGCGAACCTGTTCACGGCTCATGCCTTTCTTGACGTCTTTCACCACCGGCTGAGAGAACTGATCTTTGGTGCGATCGTATGCTGTACAGCCTGCCAGCATAGTCAGAACAGCCGCTGCACTTAAAATTCCTGCAAAGTTCTTTTTCATATTCCTTCCTCGTTTTTTTCAGCGTGTGAGATAAGCCTGGAAGAACAAACAGGAATTTTCAACTCGTGACAAAAAATGATTTCTTCTTTAGGAACATTCTATTGCGAAAAATGGGATAGCCCCGGAGGGCGAACCACGCGACTCATGTGGTTTTGCTATGGGTGCCTGCTTGTTGTTTTGGCAACAAAGGTTTAGCTTTAACTACATCACATATTTTTGCCTGCACGCGCAGGCGAGCTATTCGGAGGGAGAGATGGCTTTACAACAAGAGATCATTCAAGCGCTGGGTGCCAGCCCCACTATCGACGCGCAGCAGGAAATCCGCCGTAGCATCGGCTTTCTGAAAGACTATTTCAAAGCCCATCCATTTTTGAAGTCGCTGGTGCTCGGCATCAGCGGCGGTCAGGACTCCACGCTGACCGGTAAACTGTGCCAGTTGGCCATCACCGAGCTGCGCGACGAGACCGGCGACAGCGGTTATCAGTTCATCGCCGTGCGTCTGCCCTATGGCGTGCAGTTTGACGAGCAGGACTGTCAGGATGCGCTGGCGTTTATCCAGCCGGATAAAGTGTTGACCGTCAACATTAAAGAGGCGGTGCTGGCCAGTGAAAAAGCCCTGCGCGACGCCGGCATTGAGCTGAGCGATTTTGTGCGCGGGAATGAAAAAGCGCGTGAGCGTATGAAGGCCCAGTACAGCATCGCCGGCATGACCAAAGGCGTAGTGGCGGGGACTGACCACGCGGCGGAAGCCATCACCGGCTTCTTCACCAAATACGGCGACGGCGGCAGCGACATCAACCCGATCTTCCGCCTCAACAAGCGCCAGGGCAAACAGCTACTGAAAACCCTGGGCTGCCCGGAACACCTCTACCTGAAAGTACCGACTGCGGATCTGGAAGATGACCGCCCTTCTCTGTCGGATGAAGTGGCGCTGGGTGTGACCTACGATCAGATTGATGACTACCTGGAAGGCAAGTCGGTTCCGCCGGACACCGCCGCCATCATTGAGGGTTGGTATCTGAAAACCGAACATAAGCGCCGGCCCCCCATCACCGTGTTTGATGATTTCTGGAAGAAGTAATACAGAGGTGGCGCAAGCCACCTTTTTTATGGACAGGTTATGACGTACAACGTAGAGCGCGCCACCCTTGCCGGACTGGGCGCAATTTTGCTGTGGAGCACCTCTGTTGGGCTGTTTCGCAGTATCGCTGAGCATTTCGGCCCGGTCGGCGGCGCGGCGCTGATCTATACCCTGAGCACCCTTTTCCTTTGTGTCGCCACCGGTCTGCCCCGCCCGCGCGCGCTGCCAGTGCGCTATCTGTGGACTGGCGGTGCGCTGTTTGTGGGCTATGAAATCTGTCTGGCACTGGCAATCGGCCTGGCGCATACCCGCAGCCAGGCGCTGGAACTGGGCATGATCAACTATCTCTGGCCAAGCCTGACGGTGCTGCTGGCGCGCTATATCAACCACCAGCGTAGTTCACTGCTGCTGTGGCCCGGTCTGTTGCTGGCCTGCCTGGGCGTCGTTCAGGTGCTGAAGGGCGACGGCGACTGGTCCCCCGAACTGCTGTGGCACAACGTGCAGGATAACCCGCTGGCTTACGGGCTGGCCTTCAGCGCAGCCATTATCTGGGCGCTCTACTGCACCTTAACCCGGCGCATCAGCGAAGGAAAAAGCGGCGTAACGCTGTTTTTTGCGGTTACCGCGCTGGTGTTGTGGCTGAAATTTGCCAGCAGCACGCAGCCGTCGATGCAGGTGACGCTCTCCGGCTCGCTCCAGCTGCTGTTTATGGGGATCTCTACCGCCGTGGCGTACAGCCTGTGGAATCACGGCATTCAGCACGGGAACATGACCCTACTGGCTACCGCATCGTACTTTACGCCGGTGCTCTCCGCCCTGCTGGCAACGCTGTGGCTGGGCCTGCGCCCCGGATCCGACTTCTGGTGGGGCGTGGCGCTGGTGGTCTGCGGTTCGCTGCTGTGCTGGCTGGCGACCCGGCACCACGCCTGATCAAGACGCTTTTTTAACCACGATCGCTCTGCTACACTGTACAGGTAACCAGTATTCAGGAGTTTGTCGTGGTAAGACGTACCCGCGGGGCCGGGCCGGAATTTGAAGCCGCCGCCATCTATGAGTATCCCGAACACCTGCGCCCCTGGCTTGAAGCCCTGCCGCGTCATCCTGGGGTCTATGTTTTTCACGGTGAGAGCGACACCATGCCGCTCTACATCGGGAAAAGCGTGAATATCCGCAGCCGTGTGCTGTCCCATCTGCGCACCCCGGATGAAGCGTCCATGCTGCGCCAGTCGCGGCGCATCACCTTTATCTGTACCGCCGGGGAAGTGGGCGCGCTGCTGCTTGAAGCGCAGATGATCAAAGCGCAGCAGCCGCTGTTCAACAAGCGTCTGCGCCGCAACCGTCAGCTCTGCTCGCTGCTGTTA
The DNA here is from genome assembly GCF_000696575.1 of Siccibacter colletis. GTDB lineage: Bacteria > Pseudomonadota > Gammaproteobacteria > Enterobacterales > Enterobacteriaceae > Siccibacter > Siccibacter colletis. The sequence goes on from NZ_JMSQ01000005.1 coordinate 24,452, forward strand.
ACCAACGGTAAGCCGCAGGTGGTATATGCCAAAGAGGTCGATTTTGCTGCCCAGAGCGGGCTGTATGGCCTGTTTGCTAACCGCCGCGCTGCGCTGGAAACGTTAAAAACCATCGCCGACGACTGGCAGCTCTGTTACGGGCTGGTGGGGCTGGAGAGCCTGCCGCGTGGCCGGGCCTGCTTCCGCTCGGCGCTCAAACGCTGCGCCGGTGCCTGCTGCGGGCGCGAAAGCGAGGCCGAGCATCATACCCGGCTGCTGGATGCTCTGGAGCAGATGCGCATCGTCTGCTGGCCGTGGCAGGGGCCGGTCGGGCTGAAGGAGAGTTTCGGCGAGATGACCCAGTACCATATCATTCATAACTGGTTCTGGCTCGGCTCGGTGGCGCGCCTCGAAGACGCCGCGCAGCTGCAACAGCCGCAGCACGGCTTCGATAATGACGGCTACAAAATCCTCTGTAAGCCGATGATCCGCGGTGATTTCGAAATTATCGAGTTAGGCGACGCGCTCGCCGGGTAACGCCGCGATCTCGGTAAACAGCAGCTGCCCCTGGTTTTTCAGCAGCCGTAGCGTGTGGTGGCCCGCCTGCCACCACGCGCCCTGATCGACGCTGAGCAGCGTATCCCCGAGCTGCCAGGCGCCGCTCAGGACAAACACAATCCCACCGTGGTTGCCAAAGGTCGTGAAGGTGCGGTCTGCCACCCGCACGCTGGCGCGGCAGCGCTCCCGGTGCACCATGATATTAAAATCCATCGACATCCTGCCCTCGGTCAGCTCAGCGCGCACCGGCTGTTCAGCGGAAAACGCGAACGGCTGATAGCGCCTGAGCGTATGGCGAAAGGCGCTGCCGCCATCCAGCGTCACCTCCCCGCCTTCAATCAGCGTGATCACCCGGTCTACCTTCGGCAAGGGTGAAAACTCCCCGTTCCCGGCGATTGACGCGATGCTGGCGCGCCAGGCGAAGTCCCGGGTCGCCGGCGGATAACAGCAGATCTCACGGGTTTCCCCGGCACCGTTACGCCACAGGCTGACCGGCATTTTTGTAATATCGAAAAAGTGCATTACGACTCCTGAAACGCGCACAGCGCGGCTGCACCGGATGAGCGGCGCAGTATTGTTGTTGTTATACGTACAGCCAGGGTTATCGGCCAGAGCGGCGATTTACCTTAGGGCGTTATAAAAAAGCGAGATGAATCAATTTTTTATTCTGGCCGCAGAGAGCATAGCGATTCGCAGCGCGCAGGCAAGAGGCAGGCAAAAGAAAGCAGAAAAGAGAAGACCGCCGTTGCTGCCCATCACCAGGGATGAGCAGCAACGGCGGTCTCAGAAATAGCGTCTGGCTTATTCAGCAGACTCAGGCATTTTACCTTCCGGCGCTTTACGTTCTGTCAGACGCTTCTCAAAATTAGCGTTGAACTGTTTTTTCTGTTCCGGCGTCAGAATGTTGTAGATCTTATTCTGGGTTTCCATGTGGGCCAGCATACGGGTTTTGTGCTGCTCGGCCATTTTATCCACTTCCTGCTGCGCTTTGGCGCGGTCGAAGCTGTCGCTGGCAATGATGCTGTGTACGGTACGGCGCTCATCGGCGGACGGACGCGGCATTTTTTCACGCTGGTCTTTCATGATGTCGCGGATCTGCTGTTTCTGCGCATCGGTCAGGTTCAGATCTTTAAACATCATGTCGTGATGCGGGCCACGCTTGTGGTGCATCATCGGCTTACCTTCGCCCGCCGCAGGCTGGGTGGTTTCCGCCGCGTGCGCCAGGTTAGCCGCACCGAACATCAGGCCAGAAGCAACAATCAGAGCAGATAATTTACGCATAGTTTTGTCCTTACTTTCAGTTTATTTCGCGGTGGGTTCACCGTGTTGACGAGAATGAGTTTAGGGGGTTCAGCGTCAAGTATTCAGAGCATCAGTAAAGCTGTGAAAGGGGAAAAGTGAAAGATTGTTCAATTATGGAGAAAATAAGGAAAGATTGCGGAGAGTGATGATGAAATATGTTATCTGCTTGATTTAGAGCAAATTGTGGAGAAAGTATAACCAGCCGAACGGGGAATGAAAACCCTTTATCCAGGAATATTCCTGATATTTTCGACCGTGGTAAAAATACGCCCCAAATAATGGGGCGCAGGCATCAGGTTATTTCCACCAGCATCAGTCCGGCGCGTAAACCGGGCGCGACGTGCGGGTTAGGAAACAGCACCCGCTCGATATCATGCTGCACTTCATAGCGCGTCTCACCCTCTTCCGCTAACAGCGTGCCGCGCGGAAACGGGGTGAAGTTGAGCGTGGAATCCGCCATGTGCAGGATGAAGGCTTCGCTGTGACGAATGAGTTGCCCCGCCACCCGGTAACGCCGCGGCGCGTTCGCGACGGGCAGCGCCTCGCCACCCAGCAGCGCTGCCAGCGCTTGTGCGGCCTGGTTGAACTGGCTCAGATCGTTACTGCCAAACGGCCGGGCTTTACCCAGCTCCAGCGTGCAGCTCAGGGCGGCGAACGTGGCGCTGGTAAAGTGGGTGAAGGTGCCGCCCGGCGTCTGATGAAACACCAGCGCCTCCAGCCCGGCACAGCCGAGCCAGTGCAGAAAGCCTTCATCATAAGGCCGGGCGCGGGCGGGCAGGACGCCGAAGCGCGGGTAATATGAGCCGCGAATGGCGGTGTGCATATCCAGATGCCAGCGGATGCGCTCTTCGCCAGCGGCAAAGAAGTCGCTTACCCGTTTCTCCAGCGCCGCCGCCCGGGCGGTTTCGCTGCACGAGGGTACATCGCGCCAGCGCCCGCTGAACAGCCGGTTAATATCGTAATCAACGAACCGGCGATCCGCGCGCAGCGCCGCCGGATTCCCCAGTATCACCAGCACCCGCCACTGCAGACGGATCTCGCCTTGCATCAGGCGCTGTAGCAACTTATCCAGCAGCTCCACCGGCGCGGTTTCATTCCCGTGCAGCCCGGCCGAAAGCACCAGCGCCCGGTCAACCGGCATCAGCGGTTCAAACGTCAGGACGCCCGCCGCCAGCCAGCGCCAGCGAAAATGCGCGCACTCCCCCGATACGGGCTGCGGAGCAGCCTCGTCCAGCGTCAGCCTGAGAAAATCCTGCATCGCGCCTCCTAGGCCCATTCCCGGCATTCCGGATAGCAGTCGTCAAGCCGCAGGTTGAGAATGTCGCACAGCGCAGCCAGCGCCTCGCGGTTCTCCTGCAGCAGCTGCGGGTCCACCAGGTCTGCCTGGGTAAGGCGATCCCGGTACCAGCGTTCAATCCAGGCGTTGAGCGCGTTGAACAGCCGATCGTCCATCAGGGTAGCCGGGTTTACCGCCCGGGCTTCTTCCGGCGTGAGCACCACACGCAGCCGCAGACATGCCGGACCGCCGCCGTTAGCCATGCTTTCGCGCAGGTCGAACACCTTCAGCTCGCTGATGGGGTTATCGGCTGCCAGCACGCTGTTGAGATAGCGCCACACGCCCTGATGCTGACGCGACTCTTCCGGCAGCACCAGCATCATGCTGCCGTCATCGCGGCTCAGCAGCTGGCTGTTAAACAGATAGCTAGCAACAGCATCACTCACCGATACCGCCTGCTGCGGCACCACAACCGGCGTAAAGCCCGGCACCCGCTGCGCCAGCTGGCGGAACAGCTCAGCCTGATGCAGAAACGCCTGCTCGTGGCAGAACAGCACCTGACGGTTCGACACCGCAATCACGTCGTTGTGAAATACCCCCTGATCGATCACCGCCGGGTTTTGCTGGGTAAACAGCACCCGATCTGCATCGACCTGATTAAGGCGCGCCACCGCCCGGCTGGCCTCCAGCGTCTGCCGGGCCGGGTAGCGCGCCGGGATCAGCGCCCCGCTCTCTTCGCGTCCGTAAACAAACAGCTGCACCCCCGGTTCGCCGTAGTCGCCGCCGAGGCGGTTATGGTTCGCCGCCCCCTCATCGCCAAACAGTGCCACCTGCGGCAGCGCGTCATGGACCGCGAAGTAGCGCGCATCGGCAAAGATGCCGCGCAGCAGGCGGCCGGTGGTCACCGCTTCACTGGCGCGATGAAATTTATTGTTGAGGTTGGCGACGGTGAAATGCACCCGGCCATCGAGCGAGTCGGCCGAGGGCGACACCGTGGCAGCATTCGCCACCCACATGGACGACGCCGAGCTGGCGGCAGAGAGCAGATGCGGCGCCTGCTCAAACGCCTGGCGCAGCACCTGCTCATCGCGCCCGCCAAAGCCGATCTGGCGCAGGGCGCTCAGGTTCGGGCGCATCTGCGGCGGGATCACGCCCTGCCCGTAGCCGGCATCGGCCAGCGCTTTCATTTTTAACAGCCCCTGCTGCGCCGCCAGTTTCGGGTTCGAAACCTGATAGCGATGGCGGGTGGATGCCTCGTTGCCGAACGACAGCCCGGCATAGTGGTGCGTCAGGCCGACCAGTCCATCAAAGTTGAATTCGCGTGCGCTCATGTCGGCTCCCTGTGGCTGAAATCGAGGCCGGGACTGAGGCTTTCCGGCAGGCTAAAGGTCGGGCTTTCCAGGGTTGCCATCGGCCAGGCGCAGTAGTCCGCTGCGTACCAGGCGCTGGGGCGATGATTGCCCGACGCACCGATGCCGCCAAACGGCGCGGTACTCGCCGCCCCGGTCAGCGGCTTGTTCCAGTTCACGATCCCGGCGCGCGCCTCCAGCAGCAGCTGGTCGAACCGGGCGCGATCCGGAGAGATGAGACCGCACGCCAGCCCGTAGCGGGTGTGGTTAGCCATCGCGATCGCGTCGTCGAAGCTGTCGTAGCGCCAGACGCAGAGCAGCGGGCCGAACACCTCTTCATCCGGCACGTTGTCCACCCCGGTCAGCTCGATGATGCCGGGTGACAGCAGCGCACTGCCCGGTGCGACCAGCGCCGGGGTCAGCAGTGCCCGTCCACCGCGCTGCAGGTGCCCGTGCCACGCTTCCAGCACCCGCTCCGCCGCCTGCGGCGAAATCAACCCGCCGAGGAACGGCTGTGGCTCGGCATCCCAGGCACCGGGCGTGAGACGCGCAGCAACCTCCACCAGCCGGGCGAGAAACGCGTCCCCCTGCGCGCCGCGCTTCACCAGCAGGCGACGGGCACAGGTGCAGCGCTGGCCGGCGCTGATAAACGCGGACTGGATTGCCAGATGTACCGCCCCGTCGGGATCGGCCGGGTCGTCAACGATCAGCGGATTGTTGCCGCCCATCTCCAGCGCGAGAATTTTTTCCGGCTGCCCGGCGAGCTGACGATGCAGCTGATAGCCGGTGCTGGCGCTGCCGGTAAACAGCAGACCATCAATATCCGGGGCCGCAGCCAGCGCCTGACCGGTGTCGCGCGCCCCCTGCACCAGGTTAATCACTCCCGGCGGCAGCCCGGCCTGTGCCCAGAGTTTCATTACGGTCTCGCCGGTGAGCGGCGTCAGTTCGCTTGGCTTAAACACCACCGTGTTACCCGCCAGCAGCGCCGGGACGATATGCCCGTTGGGCAGGTGACCGGGAAAGTTATACGGCCCGAAAACGGCCAGCACGCCGTGCGGACGGTGGCGCAGGGTGGCCGCCCCGTCCGGCAGCGGACTGTGCTGCTCGCCGGTGCGGGTATGGTACGCCTTCACCGAGATAGCGATTTTATTGATCATCGCCGTCACTTCGGTGGCGGCTTCCCAGCGCGGTTTGCCGGTTTCCCGGGCGATGGTCTCCGTCAGGGACGTTTTATTCGCTTCCAGCAGGGCTGCGAAACGGGTGATCGCCTGTTCACGCTCCGCGAATGGCGTTTTCGCCCAGCCGGGAAACGCCAGCCGGGCCGCACGTACCGCAGCAGAGACCTGCGCCGCGCTGGCAGCCGCCCCCTGCCACAGCCGCTCGCCGCTAACCGGATTGCGTTTTTCCATCGCCTCGCCGCTGCCCGCCAGCCACTCACCGTTGATCCACAGATTCATACTTTTTTCTCCTCGGGGCAGAGGCGGACCAGCCGCACGCGATCGCCCGCCTGACACTTCAGCGCGTCAAGCGTGGCGGCGTCCAGCACCAGCCGCTCGGTTTTGGGGTTAGCGCGCACCAGCATGGCGCGAAACGCGTGATACTGCTCATTCGCCACCAGGCACACCGGCAAATCGTCTTCCGCCGGCTGGCCTGCGGCGACCTCGACCAGACGGCTTTTACGGATAGCCCGCACCCGGTCGATGTCACACTCCAGCGTCGGGCCGCCGTCAAAAATGTCGATATAGTTGCGGTAGCGGAAGCCCTCGGCTTCCAGCACTGCCCGCGCCGGGGCGGTTTGCGGATGGACGTTGCCGATCACCGCCTGCGCCTCGGGGGTCAGGAAATGGGTATAGATGGGGTGCTTCGGCATCAGCTCGGCGATAAACGCCTTCTGCCCGGTGCCGCACAGGTAGTCAGCCCGGGCGAACTCCATCGAAAAGAAGCGCTCGCCGAGGCTCTCCCAGAACGGGGAGTAGCCATGCTCGTCGATGACGCCACGCATTTCGGCCACCACTTTTTCGTTGAAGCGGTCGCGGAACGCCGCCATAAACAGAAAGCGCGACTTCGACAGCAGGTAACCGTTGCCCTCTTTTCGCCAGTCCGGGTCGAGAAACAGCGTGCACAGCTCGCTGCTGCCGGTGTGGTCGTTGCTGAGAAACAGGGTCGGCAGCGCGTTGTAGACGTTAAGCTCTTTCGAGGCGTGCACCAGCGTACCGACCCGGTAGTTGTACCAGGGCTCGTCCAGCCCAACCGCCACTTCAATGGCGCAGATCCCCGCCACGGCACCGGTCTGGTGCTCCTCCAGCACGAAAACGTAGCCCTGTTCCCCCGGCGGCAGCGCGCCCTGCCAGGTCGCGAGGGAACGCGCTATACGCGCCGACAGCGTAGCTTCATCCACCGGCAGCGAGGTCAGCCCACCGCCGGTCTTCGCCGCCAGCGCCAGCAGCGCCGGCAGATCGCTGTGTTCAACCGGACGGATCACCATCATGATGAGCCTCCCGCCATAAAGCGTTCACAGGCGCGGGCAAAGCGGGCCAGCCCTTCGGTGACATCCGCCTCGCTGATATTGAGCGCCGGAGCGAAGCGCACCACGTTACCACCGGCAATCAGCATCATCAGCCCCTCCTGCGCCGCAGCCTGAGCGATAAGCTTTGCTTTACCGGCATACGGCTCGCGCAGCACGCCACCAATCAGCAGCCCAAGCCCACGGAATTCGCTGAACAGTTCAGTATTGCGGTTCAGGGCGTTCAGCTGGTCCATAAACTGCTGATGGCGCACCTGCACGTTCTCCAGCATCTCCGGGGTATTCACCAACTCCAGCACCCGGTTCGCCACCGCGCCAGCCAGCGGGTTACCGCCGTAAGTGGTGCCGTGGGTGCCGACGTTCATGCACTGGCCCAGACGGTCCGTGGTGAGCATGGCGCCAATCGGGAAACCGCCGCCCAGCGCTTTGGCGGTGGACAGCACGTCGGGCACCACGCCGTAGTGCATATAAGCGTACAGCGAACCGGTACGCCCCACGCCGGTCTGCACCTCGTCAAAAATCAGCAGCGCGTTATGGCGATCGCATAACTCGCGCAGCCCCTGCAGGAATTCACGCTGCGCCGGCAGCACGCCCCCTTCACCCTGCATCGGCTCCACGATCACCGCGCAGGTGGTGTCGCTCATCAGCGCCCGGGCCGAGTCCAGATCGTTAAACACGGCATGCTCAATCTGCGGCGGCAGCGGTGCGAAATCCTGCGAATAAGCGGGCTGGCCGCCAGCGGAGACGGTAAACAGCGTGCGTCCGTGGAACGCGTTCTTGAAGGCTACGATGCCGCTCTTGTGCGCACCGTAATGGTCATGGGCATATTTACGCGCCAGCTTCAGCGCGGCTTCGTTGGCTTCCGCCCCGGAGTTGCAGAAGAACACGCGCTCGGCGAAAGTGGCGTCAATCAGCTTTTTCGCCAGCCGCAGAATCGGCTCGTTGGTATAGCCGTTGCCGGTATGCCACAGCTTGCCCGCCTGTTCCACCAGCGCGGCCTGCAGCTCGGGACTGGCATGGCCCAGGGCATTCACCGCGATGCCGCCTGCGAAGTCCACGTACTCCTTGCCCTCCTGATCCCACAGCCGGGAGCCCTGCGCTTTGACCGGTATAAACGGGGCCGGGGCGTAGACCGGAAGCATCCATTCATCAAACTGCTGGCGGGTAATTGACTGCGACATGGCGACCTCGACAGGTGAATAAAAGGTTATTTGTATGTTAATGAAAATGATTGATTGCGCTGTTACTGTAGATTGCAGGGTTCGTGCCAGCCAGCAGGAAAATGCATAAACGGCGTTTCAAAACGAAAAATCAATAACTTAAAACCTGACGATATGCACATTAATTGCATAATAAGTGAATAATCATCTGAATGGACCCCGATGCGGGGCAAAGCGCGAGAAAGTTTATGCAGGTTTAGCATTTCATACTGGATCTGTGATCGACCGCGTTATTTCAGGGCAGCCGCTGCCTCTTTTCAGGGCAGTACGCCATTAAATGGTGCGCTTCGCCTGCCAGCTTTCACCTGTCGCGTTAATTGGCAAAACCGATGGATGGCAGCAGCAACCGGATCGCTTTTCTGCTACCATCCCGGCACTCTCACTTCACACAGTGGCTGCGACTTATGAAATTTGTCTCTTTTAATATCAACGGCCTGCGCGCCCGCCCCCATCAGCTGGAGGCGCTGGTAGAAAAGCATGCGCCGGACGTTATCGGCCTGCAGGAAACGAAAGTCCACGATGACATGTTCCCGCTCGAAGATGTCGCAAAGCTGGGCTACAACGTGTTCTATCACGGCCAGAAAGGGCATTACGGTGTGGCGCTGTTAACCAAAGCGTCGCCGATTTCCGTACGCCGCGGCTTCCCTGACGACGGTGAAGAGGCCCAGCGCCGTCTGATTATGGCGGAGATCCCGTCCCCGGTCGGTAACATCACCGTTATCAATGGTTACTTCCCGCAGGGCGAAAGCCGTGACCACCCGACCAAGTTCCCGGCCAAAGCGAAGTTCTATCAGGATCTGCAGAATTTCCTGGAAACCGAGCTGAAAAAAGAGAACCCGGTGCTGATCATGGGCGATATGAACATCAGCCCGACGGATCTGGATATCGGTATCGGGGAAGACAGCCGCAAGCGCTGGCTGCGCACCGGGAAATGCTCCTTCCTGCCGGAAGAGCGTGAGTGGATGGCGCGTCTGAAAAACTGGGGTCTGGTGGACACCTTCCGCGCCGCTAACCCGGAGGTCAATGACCGCTTCTCGTGGTTCGACTACCGCTCTCGCGGCTTCGACGACAATCGCGGGCTGCGTATCGATCTGCTGATGGCCAGCGAAGGCCTGATGCCGCACTGCGTTGAAACCGGTATCGACTATGAGATCCGCGCGATGGAAAAACCTTCTGACCACGCGCCGGTCTGGGCCAGCTTCAAACTCTGATCCCTCAGGCTCCCCGGCAACGGGGAGCCGTCTGTGAAAACACCTGATGAAAACCATTGATGTTGTCGCTGCCATTATCGAGCAGCAGGGCAAAATTTTACTGGCCCGGTGGCCGCCAGAGGGCGACCAGCCTGGTCTTTGGGAGTTTCCCGGCGGGAAAGTCGAGGCCAACGAAACCCAGCCCGCGGCGCTACAGCGGGAACTGCGGGAAGAGTTAGCGATTGATGCCCGGATTGGCGGCTACGTGGCGAGCCACCGGCGCGAGGTGACGGGCAGAATGATCCATCTTCATGCCTGGCACGTGGTGGCGTTTCGCGGAGAGTTGACGGCGCTGTGCCACAGCGCGCTGCGCTGGTGCACCCCGCACGAGGCGTTGACCATGGATCTCGCCCCGGCGGATGTGCCCCTGCTGGAGGCGTTTATTCGCGCACGCGACGCCAGACCAGCGGATTAGTACTCAGGGTTTTCTCGTCGCGCTGGCACTGCATCAGCACGCCTTCGGTTTTAATCACCGCCCCTTCCGAGTAATTCTCATTCTGGTAGATGCAGCACTGGGTGCACTGCTGGGCGCGCTGCCCGCCGCTGCTGAACACTTCCGGCGGTATGCTGACGTCCACGTCTGGCCGGTAGCGATCCGCTGCCGCTGGCAGACTCACCAGTAACGCCGCCGCCATCACCCATCCCCATTTTACCGTGACCATATCCCTCTCCCGAACCGTTACGTTGTGAATATGACTATAGCCGCTGCGATCGCGGGCATTGGGTAAAAGACGCGGGGTTTATCGCGTCACTTTTCACGATTGCTTACGCCGGAGGCGCGGCGGCATCCGGTTTTTTGCTTTTGCCGCGCGGGCTGCGCTTCGCGCCTTTCGACGCGGCTGATTTCCCGCCGCCCGGGGCGACGATACCGCGAAACTGACGCGTCGGCGTGCTGCGCGCCTGGTCGATCAAGGTATACAGCGTGGAAACCAGCGGCTGCATGAAGTCCTGGTAGCGGCACTGTTTTTCGCTGATTTGCGTCAGGGTCGATTCCCACTGCGCGGTCATGTCCGGGCGCGCCGCCAGCTCCGGTAAGGCGTGGATCAGCGCGCGTCCGGCATCGGTGGAACGGATGTAGCGCCCGTTTTTCACCAGGAAACCGCGTTTAAACAGCAGTTCGATAATGCCCGCACGCGTCGCTTCCGTGCCCAGCCCGTCGGTGGCGCGCAGGATTTTTTTCAGATCTTTGTCCTGCACGAAGCGCGCGATCCCGGTCATGGCAGAGAGCAGCGTGGCATCGGTGAAGTGGCGCGGCGGCTGGGTCTGGCGCTCCACCACTTCGCCCTTCTCGCACAGCAGGCTGTCGCCCTTCGCCACGACCGGCAGCGGCGTACCGTCGTTCTCTTCGTCGCGCTCTTTTCCACCCAGCAAGGCCCGCCAGCCGGCTTCCGCGAGAAAGCGAGCTTTGGCGATAAATTTCCCGTTTTCGATATCCAGCTCAATGGTGCATTTGCGGAACACCGCATCCGGGCAGAACTGCATCAGGTACTGACGGGCAATCAGGCTGTACACCTTCGCTTCGTTATCCGTCAGGTTGACCGCGCTGCTGCGCGCCGTGGGGATAATTGCGTGGTGCGCGTCCACCTTGCCGTCATCCCAGCAGCGGTTGCGGGTATCCGGGTTCACCGCCGGCTGCGGCAGCAGGTCGCTGGCGTGAACGCTGATGGCATTCATCACCGCGTGGCGACCGGCAAAGTGCTCTTCCGGCAGATAGCGGCTGTCGGAACGCGGATAGGTAATCAGCTTGTGGGTTTCATACAGCTTCTGGCAGATGTCGAGCACGTTCTGCGCGCTGAGGTTAAAGCGCTTCGCGGCCTCAATCTGCAGCGAGGAGAGCGAAAACGGCAGCGGCGCGATTTCTGATTCCCGTTTATCGTTATACGCCGTGACCGCCGCCGGCTTGCCGGCAATGCGGTTGACCACGTGGTCAGCCAGCGGACGATGCAGCAGACGCCCTTCTTCATCCTGCCAGGGTTCACAGGCTTCGCTCGGCTGCCAGAGCGCGACAAACCGCTCATCGGCGGGGGTGACGATGTGCGCTTTCACATCGAAGAAATCTTTCGGGATGAAGTTTTCGATCTCTTCATCGCGCCGCACCACCAGCCCCAGCACCGGCGTCTGTACCCGTCCGACCGAGAGCACGCCCTGATAGCCGGCGTTGCGCCCGAGAATGGTGTAAGCCCGGGTCATGTTGATGCCGTAGAGCCAGTCGGCACGGGCGCGGGCCAGCGCCGAGACGCACAGCGGGATAAACTCGCTGTTGGCGCGCAGACGTGAGATGGCGCGCTCCACCGCCTGCGGGTTGAGATCGTTAATCAGACACCGCTGCACCTGCTGGCGCTTTTCCGGTGCCAGTTGCAGGTAATCGAGCACTTCGTCCACCAGCAGCTGCCCTTCCCGGTCCGGGTCACCGGCGTGGATCACTTCGCTGGCCTCATTGAGCAGGCGCTTCACCACGTTAAGCTGTTTGGCGACCGAGGCGCGGGGCTGCAGCTGCCACTTCTCTGGCACGATAGGCAGATCGCCCAGATCCCAGCGGGCGTAGCGCCCGTCGTAGGCATCGGGTTGCGCCTGTTCCAGCAGGTGGCCAACGCACCAGGTCACCACCTGACCGTTACCGCATTCGATGTAGCCGTCGCCGCGACGATGCGGTTTCGGCAGCACGTCGGCGATCGCACGGCCAAGACTGGGTTTTTCGGCAATAAACAGGCGCATTGGATCAGCGGATCTCGATCATCGGACGCCCGGCGCGGGCGGTGGTCAGCTCGCCGATAGCGGTCAGGGTGATGCCCCGCTCCGCCGCCAGCTGCGCCACCTGCGCTTCGGCATCCGGCGTCACCGCCAGCAGCAGGCCGCCGGAGGTTTGTGGATCGCACAGCAGGCTGCGCTGGGCATCGCTCATTTCACCCATCAGGTGACCATAGCTGGCGAAGTTGCGGGCAGTACCACCTGGCACGCAGCCCTGTTCGATGTAGCTTTCCACGCCCGGCAGTGTCGGCACGTCGGCGTAACGCACCTGCGCCTGCACCCCTGCGCCCTGGCAGAGTTCGCTCAGATGCCCAAGCAGGCCGAAGCCGGTGACGTCGGTCATCGCCTTCACGCCCTCGATACTGGCCAGTTCCGCGCCGATGCTGTTGAGCTGGCACATCACCTCGGTGGCCAGCCCTTTGTGCTCGTCGCGCAGCAGGGATTTTTTCTCGGCGGTAGAGAGCACGCCGATACCCAGCGGCTTGGTAAGCCACAGGGTGCAGCCCGCTTCCGCAGTGCTGTTTTTCTTCACCCGTTCGGTGGGGACGATGCCGGTCACCGCGAGGCCGAAGATCGGCTCCGGGGCGTCGATGGAGTGGCCGCCAGCCAGCGCGATGCCAGCCTGCTGACAGGCGAAGCGTCCGCCGTCGACCACGTCACGGGCGATCTCCGGTGCCAGGGTGTTGATCGGCCAGCCGAGGATGGCGATCGCCATGATCGGTTTCCCGCCCATCGCGTAGATATCGCTGATGGCGTTGGTGGCGGCGATACGGCCGAAATCGAACGGGGAATCGACGATCGGCATAAAGAAGTCGGTGGTGCTGATAACGCTGGTGCCGTTGCCCAGGTCATACACCGCGGCATCATCGCGGGTTTCATTTCCGACCAGCAGGTTTGGGTCAAGGAACTTCGCCATGTCGCTGTGCAGAATGGTATCGAGCACCTTCGGGGAAATTTTACAGCCGCAACCAGCTCCGTGGCTGTACTGGGTCAAACGAACAGTTTGCTCACTCATGGACATCTCCTGTCATTGGCAACGCGCTATGGTAGCGCTCAAACACCCGAGTGATAAGTCTGGCTGTCTGAATTGGCGGGCAGTTGCTCACAATCCAGACAGATTTGCGAAAGGGGATCAGAAACGGGTCACGAACGGGCGGGTGTCCGGCACGCTGATGGTGGTGGAGGCTTTCAGCTGTGGGGTGCCGAGGTAGAGGAAACCGACGATCTGATCCTGCTCAGCGCAGCCGAAGGCGTCACGCACCACCGGGCTGTCGGTCAGCGGGCCGCTGCGCCAGATGCCGTTGAAGCCCTGAGCCAGCGCGGCCATCTGCATCGCCATCACCGCACAGCCTGCGGACAGCAATTGCTCCCAGCGCGGCACCTTCGGGTGGTCATGGCACTTCGCCACCACGGTAATGATCAGCGGGGCGCGGAACGGCGCGCTGCGCGCTTTTTCAATGGCTTTCTCGTCGCCACCGTTGGCGCGTGCTGCCTGCTCAAGCACGCTGCTGAAGCGCTCGCGGCCGTCGTTCTCAATCACAAAGAAGTGCCAGGGTTGCAGCGTCTTGTGGTCAGGGGCGCGCATCCCGGCCTGCAGGATCTTTTCCAGCGCGTCGCCCGTGGGGGCGGGGTCCGCCAGACGCGAGGCGCTGCGGCGATTTACAAGCAGATCTAATGCGTCCATTTCTTTACTCCTGGTCAGTTTTTTTAACGGCAAGCTAACATAGCGACTGAATTTGTTACAGCCCCGGCAGCGATTCCTGCTGACAACGTGCCGCCGGGTATTTAGGATAACCGACACATCTGGCTGTTCCAGTCAGTAGGGTCAATTAATGGATATGGAGAATACATGCGTACCCTGTGGCGATTTATTGCCGGTTTTTTTAAATGGACCTGGCGTCTGCTGAACTTCATCAGGGAACTGGTGTTGAATCTGTTTTTCATTCTGCTGGTGCTGGTGGGTGTCGGCATCTGGATGCAGCTCTCCAGCGGCCCGTCCGCACCCGCACGCGGGGCACTGCTGCTCGACATCGCCGGGGTGGTGGTTGATAAGCCGTCGGTGAACAACAAGCTCGGCGCGTTAGGCCGTCAGCTGTTCGGTGCCAGCTCCGATCGCTTACAGGAAAACTCCCTGTTCGATATCGTCAATATGATCCGTCAGGCGAAAGACGACCGGAACATTACCGGCATCGTGCTGGATCTGAAGGATTTCGCCGGGGCCGATCAGCCGTCGATGCAGTATATCGGCAAGGCGCTGCGCGAGTTCCGCGACAGCGGTAAGCCGGTGTTTGCGGTGGGCGAGAGCTACAGCCAGAGCCAGTACTACCTTGCCAGCTTCGCCAATAAAGTGTGGCTTTCGCCGCAGGGCACGGTGGATTTGCATGGTTTCGCCACCAACGGGCTGTACTACAAATCGCTGCTCGACAAGCTGAAAGTCTCAACCCACGTGTTCCGCGTCGGCACTTATAAGTCGGCGGTCGAGCCGTTTATTCGTGATGACATGTCGCCTGCCGCGCGCGAAGCCGACAGCCGCTGGATTGGCGAGCTGTGGCAGAACTATCTCAACACCATCGCCGCTAACCGCAACATTCCGTGGCAGCAGGTGTTCCCTGGCGCGCAGGGCGTGCTTGAAGGCCTGACCGCCACCCAGGGCGATACCGCGCAGTATGCGCTGAAGAACAAGCTGGTGGACGAGCTGGGCAGCAACGCCACTATCGAGAAAGCGCTGACCAAGCAGTTCGGCTGGAGCAGCATCGATAAGAACTTCAGCGCGGTCAGCATGTATGACTACATGCTGAAAAAACCGGTGGAAACCGGCTCGGCCATCGCCGTGATCTACGCTAACGGCGCGATCATGGACGGCCCGGAAACTGCTGGCAACGTTGGGGGTGATACCACGGCTTCACAGATCCGCGATGCGCGACTGGATGCGAAAGTGAAAGCGATCGTGCTGCGCGTGAACAGTCCGGGCGGCAGCGTCAACGCCTCGGAGCTGATCCGTGAAGAGCTGGCCGCAGCGAAAGCAGCCGGCAAGCCGGTGGTGGTATCGATGGGCGGCATGGCTGCGTCGGGCGGGTACTGGATTTCGACGCCGGCCAACTACATCGTGGCTAACCAGAGCACGCTCACCGGCTCTATCGGCATTTTCGGGGTGATCAACACCTTCGAAAACAGCCTCGACAGCATCGGGGTGCATACCGACGGTGTGGCGACCTCGCCGCTGGCGGATATTGCTCTCACCAAAACCCTGCCGCCGGAAGTGCAGCAGATGATGCAACTCGGCATCGAAAACGGCTATCAGCGCTTTATCAGCCTGGTGGCGGCCTCACGTAAACAGACCCCGGAGCAGATCGACAAGATTGCTCAGGGTCACGTCTGGACCGGCCTGGATGCGAAAGGCAACGGTCTCGTGGACGGCCTCGGTGACTTCGATGATGCGGTGAACAAAGCCGCCGAGCTGGCGAAGCTGAAGAGCTGGCATCTGGCTTACTTCCAGGAAGAGCCGGGCTTTATGGATATGGTGCTGGAGGGCATCACCGGGTCGGTGCACGCTATGCTGCCGCAGGCGCTGCAGGCCTACTTCCCGGCTCCGGTCGCTGATGCGGCGCGGGAGCTGAAAGCCCAGGGCGATAAGTTCGCCACGCTGAACGACCCGCAGAATCGTTACGCGTTCTGCCTCACCTGCGCCGACGTGCGCTAATGCGAAAACCCGGCTGCGGCCGGGTTTTTTCTTTCTGCCCCGACCACCTGCCTCTGCGCTGCCACTTCCGGCGGGTTAAGGTATACTTCGCCCCGTCACGCATACGCACAACATAAAGTCCACTCATGCAAAAAAAATCGATTTACGTTGCCTATACCGGCGGCACCATTGGGATGCAGCGTTCTGAACAGGGTTACATTCCGGTGTCAGGGCATCTGCAGCATCAGCTGGCGTTAATGCCGGAGTTCCACCGCCCGGAGATGCCGGATTTCACCATCCATGAGTACGATCCGCTGATGGATTCCTCGGACATGACGCCGCAGGACTGGCAGCATATCGCCGATGATATTAAAGCCAACTATCACCGCTACGACGGCTTCGTGATCCTGCACGGCACCGATACCATGGCGTTCACCGCCTCGGCGCTGTCGTTCATGCTGGAAAACCTCAGCAAACCGGTGATCGTTACCGGGTCGCAGATCCCGCTGGCGGAGCTGCGTTCCGACGGGCAGACCAACCTGCTTAACGCCCTCTACGTGGCGGCTAACTACCCGATCAGTGAAGTGACGCTGTTCTTCAACAACCGTCTCTACCGCGGGAACCGCACCACCAAAGCGCACGCCGACGGCTTCGATGCCTTCGCCTCCCCTAACCTGCCGCCGCTGCTGGAAGCGGGTATTCATATTCGTCGCCTGAATACGCCGCCGGCCCCGCAGGGCAACGGCGAGCTGATCGTGCATCAGATCACCCCGCAGCCGGTAGGCGTGCTGACCATTTATCCTGGGATCAGCGCGGACGTGGTGCGCAACTTCCTGCGCCAGCCGGTAAAAGCCCTGATTCTGCGCTCTTACGGGGTCGGCAACGCGCCGCAGAATGGCGATTTCCTTAACGAGCTGCGCGATGCCTGTTCACGCGGGATCGTGGTGGTTAACCTCACGCAGTGTATGTCCGGGAAGGTCAACATGGGCGGGTACGCCACCGGCAACGCCCTCGCCCACGCTGGCGTGATCAGCGGCTATGACATGACGGTTGAGGCAACCCTGACTAAACTGCACTATTTACTGTGTCAGGGTCTGGATGCACAGGCCAACCGCGACGCCATGATGGCGAACCTGCGCGGTGAGCTGACGCTCAATGACTGATGGCTGCTGCCAGCAAAGGAGAAAATATGAAACAACGTGCGCTGTTACTGGTCGATCTGCAGAATGATTTTTGCGCTGGCGGCGCGCTGGCGGTGGCCGAGGGCGACAGCACGGTAGACGTGGCAAATGTGCTGATCGACTGGAGCAAAGCCCGGGGTGAAGCCGTGGTGGCAAGTCAGGACTGGCACCCGGCCCATCACGGGAGCTTTGCCAGCCAGCATGGTGTCGAGCCGTTCAGCCAGGGTGAACTGGATGGCCTGCCGCAGACGTTCTGGCCGGATCACTGCGTGCAGGAGAGCGAGGGCGCGGCCCTGCATCCGCTGCTTAACGCCAACGCCATCGACGCGGTGTTTCATAAAGGCGAAAACCCGGCTATCGACAGCTACAGTGCCTTTTTCGATAACGGCCACCGGCAAAAAACCGCGCTGGATGTCTGGCTGCGCCATCATGAAATTATCGAGCTGGTGGTGATGGGGCTGGCGACAGACTACTGCGTGAAATATACGGTGCTGGACGCGCTGCAGCTGGGTTACCGCGTGAACGTCATTACCGACGGCTGTCGCGGCGTTAACCTGAATCCGCAGGACAGCGCGCAGGCGTTTATGGATATGGCCGCCGCGGGAGCTACGCTCTACACCCTCGATGACTGGCGTGAAACCCAGGCATAATTGATAAAGCCGCCCGGGAGGCGGCTTTTTTGTCGCGTTACTGCGGTTTGAGCGTAGCCAGCGGTGCCGGGGAGATCCCGAACTCGGTTTTCAGCTGTTGCTTGCTTTTGGTAACAATCTGGCCGTCCTGGCCGATGGTCATGTGCTGCGGATCGGTATTGTGGCGCATCTGCCACATCATCACCAGCTGCAGGCTGTTCTCTTTTTGCTCCGGCGTCAGTGCGACGCCATCCGGCCATTTTCCCAACTCAACGGCGGTTGCCAGACGCTGGTACACTTCCGGCGTCATGCTGCTGATTACATCATCAAGATTCATCGTTTCTCCACAGCGTGCTGGAATAATTTGCTGAAACGTTTCATCAACCTTTGATCTGCTCGCCGCTATCGTCATCGGCAAAGTTCAGCGAGGCGGAATTAACGCAGTAACGTTCGCCAGTAGGCTGCGGGCCATCGGGGAAGACATGCCCCAGATGAGCATCACAGTTGCCACAGCGGATTTCGATACGCTGCATACCGTGCGAGTAGTCGTTGATGTAGCGGATCGCCTCTTCGCTCACCGGCTCATAAAAGCTGGGCCAGCCGCAGCCGGAATCGTACTTGGATTGCGAGTTAAACAGCGCCGCATCACACACCAGGCAATGGTATACGCCTTCACGTTTGTTGTGCAGCAGACGCCCGGTGAATGGCGGTTCCGTGCCGTGTTTCTGCGTAACGTAGAACTGCATTTCCGTCAGATTTTGCTTCAGGTCATCCTGGGAATGTTCATTGCTCATAAGCGTACTTCTCGATGGGTTGTGTAGATACATCTGTACCCAGATTCTAACAAAACATTAACAGCCACGCGTACACTTTTGTTCTACACTTAGCGCTGTATTGGGGACGGGCAAGCAAATGTGACTCAGGTCACTTTTTTAACTTGCCTGCCCTTTAAAATTCCACGCGTCGTCCCAATGTGTTGAGATAGCACAACAGGAATAGTGAGGCGATCGGTCGAGCCAGGACAATGCAGTTGATTGATTTGTCGCAATGATTGACACGATTCCGCTTGACGCTGCGTAAGGTTTTTGTAATTTTACAGCCAACCTTTTATTCACTAACAAATAGCTGGTGGAATATATGACTATCAAAGTAGGTATCAACGGTTTTGGCCGTATCGGTCGCATTGTTTTCCGTGCCGCGCAGGAACGTTCTGACATCGAAATCGTTGGTATCAACGATCTGTTAGACGCTGACTACATGGCGTACATGCTGAAGTATGACTCCACTCACGGTCGTTTCAACGGCACCGTAGAAGTGAAAGACGGTCATCTGGTTGTTAACGGCAAAACCATCCGTGTTACCGCAGAGAAAGATCCGGCTAACCTGAAATGGAACGAAATCGGCGTTGACGTTGTGGCTGAAGCGACCGGTATCTTCCTGACCGACGAAACCGCACGTAAGCACATCACCGCTGGTGCGAAAAAAGTCGTTCTGACTGGCCCGTCTAAAGACAACACCCCGATGTTCGTTCGCGGTGCTAACTTCGACAAATACGAAGGCCAGGACATCGTTTCTAACGCATCCTGCACCACCAACTGCCTGGCACCGCTGGCGAAAGTTATCAACGACAACTTCGGCATCGTCGAAGGTCTGATGACCACCGTTCACGCGACCACCGCTACTCAGAAAACCGTTGACGGCCCGTCTCACAAAGACTGGCGCGGCGGCCGCGGCGCAGCTCAGAACATCATCCCGTCCTCTACCGGTGCAGCTAAAGCAGTAGGTAAAGTACTGCCAGAACTGAACGGCAAACTGACCGGTATGGCGTTCCGCGTTCCGACTCCGAACGTATCCGTTGTTGACCTGACCGTTCGTCTGGAAAAAGCAGCGTCCTACGAAGAAATCAAGAAAGCCATCAAAGCCGCTTCTGAAGGCGAAATGAAAGGCGTTCTGGGTTACACCGAAGACGACGTTGTTTCTACCGACTTCAACGGCGAAGTTTGCACTTCCGTGTTCGATGCCAAAGCCGGTATCGCACTGAACGACAACTTTGTGAAACTGGTTTCCTGGTACGACAACGAAACTGGCTACTCCAACAAAGTTCTGGATCTGATTGCCCACATCTCCAAATAAGTGAGATGAGCAACTGACAATAAAGAGCGACTTCGGTCGCTCTTTTTTTTGCGCATGCGCCGGCATCCCGACGCGAAGAGTGAGGACTGACTTGATGAACAATAAAATTTTTGCGCTTCCGGTAGTCGATCAGCTGACCACGACGCTGTCGCGTCGCCAGATGGACGAGCTGGACATCATCGTGATTGACCATCCGCAGGTTAAAGCATCGCTGGCACTGCAGGGTGCGCACCTGCTGACCTGGCAACCTGCCGGGGAAGAAGAAGTCCTGTGGCTTAGCGCTACGACCCCCTTTAAAACCGGCGTTGCCCTGCGTGGCGGCATTCCGATCTGCTGGCCGTGGTTTGGCCCGGCTGAGGATAAATCCCTGCCCTCTCACGGCTTCGCCCGTAATCTGGCCTGGCATCTGAAAGCGCATCAGGAAGATGACAATGGCGTGGTGCTGACGCTGGAGCTACAGCAGAGCGAAGCGACAAAACGCTACTGGCCGCACGACTTCACGCTGTTTGCCCGCTTCAGACTCGGCAAAACCTGCGAAGTGGAGCTCGAAGCCCACGGCGAATTTGAAACCACCTCCGCGCTGCACACCTATTTCAATGTCGGTGACATTGATGCGGTGAAGGTGAGCGGACTGGGCGATCGTTATATCGATAAAGTGAATAATGCTCAGGAAGGCGTGCTCAGCAACGGCGTTCAGACCTTCCCGGACCGTACCGATCGCGTCTATCTCAACCCGGAAGCGTGCAGTCTGATTGGTGACAGCGCGTTAAACCGCTGCATCGAAGTGGTGCATCACCACCACAGCAACGTTGTCGGCTGGAACCCTGGCCCGGCGCTGTCGGTCAGCATGGGCGACATGCCGGACGACGGCTATAAGACGTTCGTCTGCGTGGAGACGGCCTGCGTCACCCGCGCACAGAAAACTACCGAAGAGCGACCGTCGCGCCTGGCGCAGACGCTGCGCGTGGTGCGCAAAGGCTAAAACCGCCAGCGCGGTTAGCCAGCCGGGGTGAGCGATGCTCACCCCTTTTTTATACGGCTTACACCACGTCCAGCGGCGTTTTGTAGCCGGGTGCCGGAAACGCGCTGTTGAGACGCGCCAGCGCCTCGTCAGACAGCGTCACCTCCAGCGCCGCCGCGTTTTCGCGCACGTGAGCTATGCTGCCAGCTTTTGGAATGGCCATTACGCCCTGATGGCTTATCACCCACGCCAGCAATACCTGCGCGACGCTGATGCCGTGCTGATGCGCCACATCCTGCACCACCGCATCGCTCATCAGCTCGCTGCGCAGCCGCCCCGCCTGGGCGAGCGGGCAGTAGGCCATAACCGGCACCTGATGCTGCTGGCACCAGGGCAACAGATCGTACTCGATACCGCGCGACCCAAGATGATAGAGCACCTGATCGGTCACGCACTCTCGTCCGGCCCCGAGCTGCCACAGCTCCTGCATATCGTCATAATCGAGATTGGACACGCCCCAGCGGCGGATTTTGCCCTGCTGTATCAGGGTGTGCATGGCACTCACCGTTTCTTCCAGCGAGAACGGGCCGCGCCAGTGCAGGAGATAAAGATCGAGCACGTCGGTGCCGAGGCGCTGCAGGCTCGCTTCACAGGCGGCAATCGCTTTCTGGCCACCGGCATTCCACGGGTAAACCTTGGAGACGAGAAACACCTCATCGCGACGCCCGCGAATCGCATCCCCGACTACCCGCTCCGCACCGCCTTCCGCATACATTTCAGCGGTATCAATCAGCGTCAGGCCCGCATCGATACCTGCCTGAAGGGCTGCAACTTCGCTACGATGCTGATGCGCCTGCTCCCCCATGTACCACGTGCCCTGGCCGATTGCCGGAAGCGCCAGCGCTTCAGGAAAGATTACTGATGTGGTCGTCATCGTCGCCTCCTGGTTTTTGCACCACCATAATGCAAAACAGGGCGCAAGCGCCCTGTTAGTTTGCACAAATTTGTTACTCAGAAACGGTAAGTCACACCGGCAGACATTGCCGCGCCCCAGGACTGATCGACCATCGGGCTGTCGGTCACTTCATCTGCCAGGCGGGTGTAGCGCGCCAGACCGTAGACGCTCCACGCGTCGTTCAGGCTGTAAGCGGCAGACAGCTCCAGGTACGGGCTCCAGCTGTCGTCAGCACGGTAGCGGTCAAGGCCGCTGCGGTTAGACTCTTTACGGGATACGCCGTAGTAGTAGTCGTTCTGGTTTTCACTGCTCCACTCGATACCGATACCCGGCGTCAGGGTCAGGCCGCCGTTGGTGTAACGGTAGAGCCACGCCAGATCCCAGACGATACCGTTGCTGTTATCCAGCGTGTCGCCGGACAGCGTGGTACGCAGGAAACCATACTGGGTGTTATGGATATAAGAGAGGCCCGCCATCAGGGTGCTCTTACGCTTGTCGAGACGCTTGAGCTGTTCATCGTCGCTGTCGCCCGGCTTGAAGTGCAGCGGCGAGTAGTACGCCATGATGGAGAGTTTATCGGCGGTGTCATTCCACAGGTAATACCCTGCGCCGAGACCGCGGAACCAGAAGCTGTCGCTTTCGTAGTTGATGACCGGAACCGGCACGACGTCGCGATCGTAATCTTTATAAGGGCTTTCAAGCACCCCAACTCCGGCGCCTAATGAGAAAGAGTCTTCCGCTTGAACCAGCGATGCAGATGAGGCAAGTAGCGCACCCAATGCAAGAATTTTGAAATTGGTCACAGTCCGTTCATTCCTATAATCAAATAATCCGCGCGATAAGTGTAACCGCCCTTCACAACCAGCCCAAGCTATTTACCCCAAAGAAACATCCGATAACACGTCAGCCTGACCGGTTTTGATGACGCTAAGCTTACGCCAGAATGACGGCTGTATGAATTCTGGCGCGGACGCTAATCACAAAAGCGAATAATTTTGGATGAGTTATTGATATGTCATTGAAATTCATTTTGCTGCGTATGCAAGTTTCACAAATGCCATCTACGCTTAATTTTAAGAGAAGCTATATTGCTGAGCGCCTTTATTTCTCTGCTATTCACTAACCTGGCATAAGGGTTGCTGCAGTCAGAATTCGTCTTCCAGGAGCCTCCTCTATCTAAATGAACGGCTCTCACACCTGTGCTAAAACGAAAGGACGGCATGCCATGAATATATTCGATCACTATCGTCAGCGTTATGAAGCTGCCAAGGACGAAGAGTTCACACTGCAGGAATTTCTTACTGTTTGCCGACAGGACCGCAGCGCTTACGCCAATGCGGCAGAGCGGCTATTAACGGCCATTGGTGAGCCAGTGATGGTAGATACAGCGCAGGAGCCGCGGCTTTCCCGCCTCTTCTCTAACCGGGTGGTGGCACGCTATCCGGCCTTCGAAGAGTTTTACGGCATGGAAGAGGCCATCGAACAGATTGTCTCCTATCTCAAGCACGCCGCGCAGGGCCTGGAAGAGAAGAAACAGATCCTCTATTTACTTGGCCCGGTGGGTGGCGGTAAATCGTCGCTGGCCGAACGCCTGAAATCCCTGATGCAGCGCGTGCCCATTTACGTGCTGAGCGCCAACGGCGAGCGCAGCCCGGTAAACGATCACCCGCTGTGCCTGTTCAATCCGCAGGAAGATGCCCAGATTCTGGAAAAAGAGTACGGCATCCCCAATCGCTATCTCGGCACCATTATGTCGCCGTGGGCGGCGAAACGCCTGCACGAGTTCGGCGGCGATATTACTAAATTCCGCGTGGTAAAAGTCTGGCCGTCCATTCTCCAGCAGCTGGCGATCGCGAAAACCGAGCCGGGGGATGAAAACAACCAGGATATTTCAGCCCTGGTCGGGAAAGTGGATATTCGTAAGCTGGAACATCATGCCCAGAACGATCCCGACGCCTATGGTTACTCCGGCGCGCTGTGCCGCGCAAACCAGGGGATCATGGAGTTTGTTGAAATGTTCAAAGCACCTATTAAGGTGCTGCACCCGCTGCTGACGGCGACCCAGGAAGGTAACTACAACGGCACCGAGGGCATCTCCGCCCTGCCGTTCAACGGTATCATTCTTGCACACTCCAACGAATCAGAGTGGGTCACCTTCCGTAACAACAAGAACAACGAAGCCTTCCTTGACCGCGTGTACATCGTCAAGGTGCCGTACTGCCTGCGTATTTCGGAAGAGATCAAAATCTACGAGAAGCTGCTCAATCACAGCGAGCTGTCCCATGCCCCGTGCGCGCCAGGCACGCTGGAAACCCTGTCACGCTTCTCAATTTTGTCGCGTCTGAAAGAGCCGGAAAACTCCAGCATCTACTCGAAAATGCGCGTCTATGACGGGGAAAGCCTGAAAGATACCGACCCGAAAGCGAAGTCCTATCAGGAATACCGGGACTACGCCGGGGTGGATGAAGGGATGAACGGCCTCTCCACGCGCTTTGCCTTTAAGATCCTGTCGCGGGTGTTCAACTTCGATAACGTTGAAGTAGCCGCCAACCCGGTGCACCTGTTCTACGTACTGGAGCAGCAGATCGAGCGCGAGCAGTTCCCGCAGGAGCAGGCCGAGCGCTACCTTGAATTCCTCAAAGGCTACCTGATCCCGAAATATGCCGAGTTTATCGGGAAAGAGATCCAGACCGCGTACCTCGAATCCTATTCCGAGTACGGCCAGAATATTTTCGATCGCTATGTCACCTATGCCGATTTCTGGATTCAGGATCAGGAGTACCGCGATCCGGATACCGGCCAGCTGTTCGATCGTGAATCCCTGAACGCCGAACTGGAAAAAATCGAAAAGCCGGCCGGGATCAGCAACCCGAAAGATTTCCGTAATGAGATCGTCAACTTCGTGCTGCGCGCCCGGGCTAACCACAACGGCCGCAATCCGAACTGGACCAGCTACGAGAAGCTGCGCACGGTGATTGAGAAGAAAATGTTCTCGAACACCGAGGAGCTGCTGCCGGTGATCTCCTTCAACGCGAAAACCTCCACCGATGAGCAGAAGAAACATGACGACTTTGTCGATCGCATGATGGAGAAAGGCTATACCCGCAAGCAGGTTCGCCTGCTGTGTGAATGGTATCTGCGCGTGCGTAAATCATCCTGATAAGTCGGGTCATGGCGGCAGGTCGCGGGCAGGTTATCGCCGCGGCCTGGTGCTGACAGCACAAGACGGGAGGGGCATATGACCTGGTTTATAGACCGGCGTCTTAACGGCAAAAATAAAAGCACGGTAAACCGCCAGCGCTTTTTGCGTCGTTATAAATCGCAAATCAAACAGTCGATCTCGGAAGCCATCAATAAACGTTCGGTAACCGACGTGGAGAGCGGCGAATCCGTTTCCATTCCCAATGAGGATATCAGCGAACCGATGTTCCATCAGGGACGCGGCGGCCTGCGTCATCGCGTACACCCTGGTAACGACCACTTCGTGCAGAACGACCGCATAGAACGCCCGCAGGGCGGCGGTGGCGGGTCCGGCAGCGGCCAGGGCGAGGCCAGCGCCGACGGTGAAGGTCAGGACGAATTCGTGTTTCAGATTTCCAAGGACGAGTATCTCGATCTGCTGTTCGAGGATCTGGCCCTGCCGAATCTGAAGAAAAACCAGCACCGTCAGCTTAACGAGTACAAGACCCATCGCGCTGGCTTCACCTCCAACGGCGTTCCGGCCAATATCAGCGTGGTGCGCTCGCTGCAGAATTCACTGGCGCGGCGTACCGCGATGTCAGCCGGCAAGCGCCGTCAGCTGCGCGCGCTGGAAGAGGACCTGGAGAAAGTAGCGAAAAGCGAACCGGCGCAGCTACTGGAAGAGGAGCGGCTGCGCAAGGAGATCGCCGAGCTGCGGGAGAAAATCGCCCGCGTGCCCTTTATCGATACCTTCGACCTGCGCTACAAGAATTATGAAAAACGTCCTGAACCGTCGAGTCAGGCGGTGATGTTCTGCCTGATGGACGTCTCTGGGTCAATGGATCAGACCACCAAAGATATGGCCAAGCGTTTCTATATCCTGCTCTATCTGTTCCTGAGCCGGACGTATAAAAACGTGGAAGTCGTTTATATCCGCCACCACACCCAGGCGAAAGAGGTGGACGAGCATGAGTTCTTCTACTCCCAGGAAACCGGCGGCACCATTGTCTCCAGCGCCCTGAAGCTGATGGATGAGGTTGTGAAAGCACGCTACGACCCGGCGCAGTGGAATATTTATGCCGCCCAGGCCTCGGATGGGGATAACTGGGCGGACGACTCGCCGCTGTGCCACGAACTGCTGGCGAAAAAGATCCTGCCGGTGGTGCGCTACTACAGCTATATCGAGATCACCCGCCGGGCGCATCAGACGCTGTGGCGCGAGTACGAGCATCTGCAGGCCATGTTCGACAACTTCGCCATGCAGCATATCCGCGATCAGGATGATATCTACCCGGTGTTCCGCGAGCTGTTCCATAAACAGCAGGGAGCGGAAGCCCACGGCTAGGCCATTTTTTCTTGTGCCGGAGCGGCTCGTTGCACGAGCCGCTTTTTTTATTGCCGACGCCCGCCCGGGCCGGGTTTCATGAGGTTTTTCCCCGCAAATTCAGTCAGGTATTTCACGCGTTACGCGCTATGATGACAATCCTTAGCAGGCAAAGCGATAAGAGGGAAAAGATGATAAGCGTAGCGGGGACAGATATTTTCCAGCAGTTAATCGACCTGCTGGACGCGCAGCAGGCGCGGTATCGCGTGATGGATCACGAGCCGGTGGGCAAGTGCGAAGCGGTTTCCGCGCTGCGCGGAACGGCACTGGAACAGGGAGCGAAAGCGCTGGTGTGCAAGGTAAAGGGTCACGGCATAAAACAGCACGTGCTGGCGATTATCGCTGCCGATAAACAGGCCGATCTGGCTGCGCTGGCTGCCGGTATCGGTGGGAGCAAAGCCTCGCTGGCCAGCCCGCCAGAAGTGGACAGCCTGACCGGCTGCGTATTCGGCGCCATTCCGCCCTTCAGCTTTCATCCTTCACTGAAGCTGGTGGCCGACCCGCTGCTGTTTGAGCGCGTCGACGAGATCGCCTTTAACGCCGGCCGGCTGGAAAAATCCATTGTGCTGAACACCGCAGACTACCTGCGCATCGCCCGGCCTGAGCTGATGGCGTTTCACGCGGCTTAGCCGTGGCGCTCCAGCAGCAGTACCGCCCCGACCAGCGTCAGGGCGAGACTGAAGAAAATCGTGCTCACCCAGACCACGTCTGACAGCATCGGATCGTTCACGGGCGCTCCGGCAGTAATTTACGATGAGAACAGCTTTACCGCCTCACTGTGACACCACGATGACACGCCCGCTGCGGCGGGCTTTTAACAGGGAACCATCATGTTTGATATGACGTTACTGGTGCTGCTGGCGCTCGCCGCGCTGGGGTTTGTCAGCCACAATACCGCGGTGGCGGTGTCGATTCTGGTGCTGATCATCGTGCGCGTGACGCCGCTGAATCACTTCTTCCCGTGGATTGAAAAGCAGGGGCTTACGGTCGGGATCATCATTCTTACCATCGGCGTCATGGCCCCGATTGCCAGCGGTACGCTGCCGCCCTCCTCGCTGTTTCAGTCGTTCCTGAGCTGGAAATCGCTGCTCGCTATCGCGGTGGGCGTATTCGTCTCCTGGCTCGGCGGGCGCGGCGTGACGCTGATGAGCAGCCAGCCGGGCATCGTCGCCGGGCTGCTGGTCGGCACCGTGTTAGGCGTGGCGCTGTTTCGCGGCGTGCCCGTCGGCCCGCTTATCGCCGCCGGGCTGGTGTCGTTGTTTCTGGCGAAATCGTAGTGATTATGCTGTTAAATATGGCTGACAGACTTTATTGTCAGGCTTCCGGTATTTTTTAATTTCATATTGAATGGAAAACGATATGTTTGTGGTGCACTCTACCCTCTACTTCTGGATTTTTATTATCGTCTTTGCCGCAGTAATTGCGCTGTACGGCTTTAAGGGCTGGTTTAAACTTACCTCTGATAACCTGTACGGCCAGCCATTATTCTGGCTCAGTATTCTTGGGCCGCTATTCTCCTGCTTCTATTTTGGCGCGCCGGTCTGGTCTCAATCCTCTTTTCTGATAAGCGCTGCGGGCTACCAACATTTTTATGACATCAGTAAAATACCACTGCTGCTGTTAGCGTCTGCGGTGCCCTTTACCGCCATTATCGTCAGCCTGCATCGCACGGTTCAGGTTGAAAAGCAGATCGCTACGGCAGAATTTAAAAATAAGATGGACGAGTTTTACTCGCACAATAAGCATATGGTGGAAGCTTTTTCAAAAATCACCACTCATAAGTTGCGATTCACCAAAGCTAAATTGCATTGCCTTCAAGAAGATAAAATCTTCCAGATTACCAGGCCTCATTCGCTTTATAAGCGCATTTTTCCAACATGTTCACCCCTGCTTGGCGTCAACTATGCCCCCGATCAGAAATTCCGCACTGGTGCGCTTACAAGATTTAAAAGGCTCGATACATCATTACTAGCTCTGACGGAAGTTGTGCTGGACGCCATCGGAAATAATCAAGTGACCAGTAACGAAAAGAAATTACTTGATGATATCAAGAATGCGCTTTTTTCTATCTCCGTATGGTTCGAATTTCAGGGGCGGCCTGCGGACATAAACTTAATTCACTTTAAGCCAAACACAAAAGGTCATCCAGACCTGGTAAGTATCGTTTATGAAATCCGTGCAACTTATCTTTTGTTTAATAAAATCTGTACGGATGTCATGGATACAGTCGGAATTGACGCTATTTCTGATAAAGAAATGATGCAGACACTAAGTTCCATTTTTCGCCACGGGAAAAATATCCAAAACTATGTTGTAAAAGGAACAGCGATTCCTTGAGACAATAATGTCTGATTATCTTCCTTATCCTGCCACACAGTGGAATTTGAGTGAGACTTCATGACTCACCCCTGCTGCAACGCATCCAGGTAGCGCCCCGGCGTTTGCCCGAGGGCCTTTTTGAACATGGTGATAAACGCCGTGGTGGAGTCGTAGCCCAGCGCCTGGGCCGCCTGTTGCACATTCTGCCCACCGAGCATCAGGTGCAGCGCCTGAATAAGCTGCAGCTGCTGACGCCAGCGGCGATAGCTCATTCCGGTCTCGCGCACGATTAAGCGTGCCAGGTTGCGTTCACTCATTGCCAGCATCGCCGCCCACTGCGCCAGAGTGCGCGGCTGGTCGGCGTGATGTTCCATATAGTTCACCATCTCACGCAGCTTTGGATGCCCGGACACCGGCAGCTGGAGCTGCTCTTCCGGCTGGCGCGGCAGTTCATCGAACAGCAACGCGGTCAGGCGCGTGATACGCGGATGCTGCGCCGGCTCGTGGTGTCGTGCCGCAAGCGCCAGGATCAGCTCGCGCACCAGCGGTTCAATCTTCAGCGTGCAGCAGCGATCCGGCATCGACACCGCGCCGGGTTCGATGAACAGAAAGCAGAGCTGGGCGCTGGCAGTCGCGCGGTTGCTGTGCGGCATATCTCCGGGGATCCACACGGCATACTGGGGCGGCACCATCCACATGGCGTGCTCCACCTCGCAGGTCACCCCGCCGTGCAGCGCCAGAATAAGTTGCCCTTTGCGATGGTGGTGAAACGGGATCTCGACCTGACGCTGCTCCACGCGAATGCGGAATGCCTCGGCGGGCGCGTGGGAGGCGTCGGCATCATAGCCGTCGAGCCATAAATCCTGCTGCATGATGTTGTCCGGTTTTAGCGATTATCTGGCATTTTATCCTGATTCTATGCCCCGGGAAAACGCGTATCCTTGCGCTTCCGTTTACAGAAAGAGATGTTCATGACCACTCTGATGACCCGCCGCCAGTCGCTGCTGCTGCTGGCAGGCCTGCTGGCAATAGCCACCACCCTGCGCGTCACCTTTACTGGCGCGGCTCCGCTGCTGGATGCCATCCGCGCCGACCTGGCGCTCACCACGGCCCAGACCGGTATTCTCACCACCCTGCCCCTGCTGGCGTTTGCCCTGATTTCCCCGCTGGCACCCGGCGTGGCCCGCCGTATTGGCATGGAGCGGGCGCTGTTCCTCGCGCTTGGCCTGATCTGCGCCGGTATCGTACTGCGCTCGCTCTCTGGCAGTGCCCTGCTGTTTATCGGCACCGCGATCATCGGCGGCGGTATTGCCCTCGGAAACGTGTTATTGCCGGGTTTGATCAAGCGTGATTTTCCCGGCCAGGTGGCGAAGCTCACCGGCGCCTACTCCCTGACCATGGGCGTAGCGGCCGCTATCGGGTCGGCGCTGGTGGTACCGGTGGCGCAAAGCGGCCCCGGCTGGCAGGGCGCGCTGTGGTCGCTGATGATCTTCCCGCTGCTGGCGCTGCTTATCTGGTTGCCCCAGTGGAAAAACCACACCCGCGCCACCGTGAGCGGGGCCGGGGCGCTCCACAATCGTGGGATCTGGCGCTCGGCGCTGGCCTGGCAGGTAACGCTGTTCCTCGGCCTGAACTCGCTCATCTACTACGTGGTGATCGGCTGGCTGCCCTCGATTCTCATCAGCCACGGCTACAGCGAGACGGCCGCCGGTTCCCTGCATGGCCTGCTGCAGCTTGCCACCGCCGCGCCGGGGATCGCCATTCCGCTGCTCCTCAGCCGGCTGCGCGATCAGCGGGCGGTGGCGGTGATTTTCGCACTGTTCTGCGCCATCAGCGCGCTTGGCTTATGGCTGCTGCCTCAGTTCGCCAGCCTGTGGGTGGTGCTGTACGGCTTCGGTAGCGGGGCGACCATGATCCTCGGGCTGACGTTTATCGGCCTGCGCGCCAGCAGCGCTCATCAGGCCGCCGCGCTTTCGGGCATGGCGCAGTCGGTCGGCTATCTGCTGGCAGCGTTCGGACCGCCGGTGATGGGCAAAATGCATGATGTCAGCGGCGAGTGGACGCTACCGCTGGTGGGCTGTGCGCTGCTGGCGATGATAATGGCGTTGGCGGGCGGTTTTGCCGGACGCGATCGGGTCATCACGTCCGACTGAGGCGCGAGCGCGCCGTCTGCGTTACTGGCTGGCGGCGTGCAGGAATGCCTGAACCAGCGGTGCCGGGCGGCCCTCCAGCGCGGCGCGTTCATGCTGGAACAGGGTCGCCACGAAGAATGGATGGGTAGTCAGTTCCACGGCGCGGATGTCGCCCTGCTCGTCCCAGCCGGTGACTTTCAGCGGCTCCTGCTCCAGCGCTGCAGCAAACTCCGCCGCCACACCGTAGTTGCAGTGATACCCCTCCACAATCTCTTCCCGACCGTAAGCCTTCGCAATCAGGGTATGCGGTCGCAGTTCGATACCGTCGGTTTTTTCCACCAGCGAGCAGCTCAGCGGGGCGATCACCAGCCGGCCTTCACGGTCGGTTTCAGCATGTCCGGCATCATCCCAGCCCATCACGTTGCGGGCATACTCGATAATCGCATGCTGGAAACCGCCGCAGGTACCGAGGAATGGCGTGCTGGTTTCACGCGCGTAGCGGATGGCGTGCAGGGCGCCGTCGGTGTGCTGATACGGGCTGGCCGGAACCACCCAGATGGCATCATAGTCCGCCAGATCGTCATCACTCTGCACGGCAGTGGTGTGCAGCCAGTCATAGCGCACGGCGATGTCGAGCACCGCAGCGGCATCATCAATGGCCAGCGGAATGGCCTGATGTGCCAGCACATCGGCATTGTAGTCGCCAACCAGCGCAATACGTAACGGGGAAGAGGTGTCGGTGAGATCCATTGAAATTCCTTATGCCAGACAAGTGGGGACAACATAAGGAGCCTCAGTATAGAGAGTCAACCCCACGGGCACAATGACCAAAAATGGGGGAGCATCCGGCAGGATTTGCCTTTCCGATCGCCCGGGGAAACGGGGTAATATCATTGATGAGATAAATAACAGGTGGGCAGAGCTGCCCGGCAGAACAGGAGGCGCAATGATTCGCTGTAAACGTGTTTATGAGCCTGCGAGCAACGCAGACGGTTACCGGGTGCTGGTGGACCGGCTCTGGCCGCGCGGCATGGCGAAGCGCGACCTGCCTTATGACGAGTGGTGCAAAACCCTCGCCCCGTCAACCGAACTGCGCAAAGCGCTCCACAGCGACGCCATCGACGTCGCCGCGTTTCGCAAGGCCTATCACGATGAACTGCAGGCTCAACCAGAGGATGTGGCGCGGCTGCGGGAGATCGCACACCGGCAGACGCTCACCCTGCTCTATGCGGCAAAATCAGAGCACAACCACGCGACGGTGCTGGCCGATTTTCTCGCGGCGGAGTAACTCACACCCGCTGCAGGGCGTCCTCTTCCCGCTTATGGTGCTGGTTGTTGAGCGGTAGCAGGTACTCGGCGCGTACAAACGCAAAACCGTGCTGACGATCGAAGGCCGTCACGTCGCCGGTTACCAGCCACAAGGCGCGGGCGCTACCCGGCGGCAGCTGGGTTTCTACCCCGTTGACCGGATTGATAAAACGCTCGCCCGGCTGGCACAAACCAAATAATTCAACTGACTTACCAATATTCATCCGCCCGGCGGCGGTACGGGCGCCAATAATCATTGCAAGGCCGCCCGGCTTTAACTGATACATGATTCAACTCGTACTGATTAACGTCGCCGCAAATCAGAACATTCTTAGAGCAAAAAGTAAATATCCCGATGCGTTATCCCGCACCGTGCGCCCGGCGAAACAGCGTCCATTCATCCACCTGTGTGCCATCGGGCAGCTTACAGTCGCTGCGCACGCCATCGGGTGTGGTGACCGGGATACGTACTCCGCCCTGCTCCAGGCACCACACCGCCGCCGGGTTAGCGCGCTGCGCTGCGCTGCTCTGGCTGCACCCTGAGACGCTGGCCGCTATAACCACAAACGCTAATATCGCTCTGTTCATCATTCATCCTTGTACCGGGTTCGCCGCGCACGTTATCACCTGCCTGAAAAAAGACAACTCCATCATTTCTCCATCTTGTCACCACGATTGCTCGCTACAGTAGCGGCGTTCTCTGCTGACCTGGAGAACACATTCCATAATCAATGCGTACTGTTTTCTTTGCCCCGCCCCCTTAACGTCGGGGCTTTTTTTTGCCTGCCATTCCCCCTGCCGTTTTACAGATCGCCTGCGCTCTTCCAGGCTTATCAATGCTATCTGTTTAAAAAATAGGGAGGGATCATGAACCACAACCCGGTGCGCGGCATGGATCATATCGGTATCACCGTTGCGGATATTGACGCGGCGACGCGATTCTTTATCGATGCTTTTGGGGCTAAAGTGCTCTACGACTCGCTGCCGCTTGAAGGCGAAGACAACCAGGGCGAGCATAACGATCGCGTGCTGCACCTGGTACCCGGGACGGTGGTGAAAGCGGTGCGTATGCTGCAGCTGCAACATGGTCCGGGCGTGGAGCTGTTCCAGATGGAGGGACCGCAGCAGCGTGAGCCTGTGCGCCCCTGCGATTATGGCCTGCAACATTTTGCCGTGCAGGTGGACGATATCGACGAGGCGGTGAAACGATTTGAGCAGGCCGGGGGCAAGATGTTTACCGCACCGCAGCCGCTGACGTTTCCGGCGGAAAGGGAGAAGGAAACTGCTTCTGTTACGGGCAAACGCCCTGGGGGAGCATCATTGAGCTGATCAGCACGCCGTCGCCGCTGCCCTACCGGCAACACAGCGATCTTGAGCGCTGGAAGCCATAGCCTGTGTGGCAAACAAATAAAAAAATCGGGTGCCTGCGACATCACAGGCCCCGTTAAGAGTGAACTACCTTTATTAATTATTTCTGCTCTTCCCCGGTGCAGATATATTATATATAGACACACTTCTTCTTTTTTTCCTGCTTTATTTTTCGATCCTGAAAATTTTTCATCTTGCTATATCGCACGCTTGCTTTATCGGCGTAATTATTACTGCCCCGCTTTCGGACTGTTTATTTGATTGCTGGCAATATAGTGACAACCGATACTATTCGGACAGGGTATTATTGCTTTGTAATCGATTACAGCATTAGCGGATTTTGGCAGTCGTACACCAGTCAATACCGCACCGCACCAGGCCTCGCCCTGCCTCTGGTCTGGTAATCCGATGAGTGGGCAGCACGCCAGCGAAAAAACAAATCAGTACTCGTTAACCAGTACATTAAATAAAAAATTTTTCCTGCGCGTATTTATCTTACTGGCTCTGTTACATGGCAAAAAAGTAGCCTTAAGTAATACCCGTTGCCAGGTTATCAGTCTTACAAAAAACAGGGATATTATTGCGGGGGAATAATTGTAACACCCGCCGGGAAAATTGACGCGGGTTTAACCCTTTCAGCAAAAATTCAGTAATAAAAAAAACGCGCCAATAAAAGGTCAATATTTACCGCAGCGCACTAATAAAAACCATATTTCAGCGAGATACGCTGGCACAATAATTCAACTTAACGCAAATTGCTGCAGCTGGGCCAGAAATGCAACAGCCCCGGCGCTGCGCCAGGGCTGAGTATGAAGGGCTTACCCCATCCGGCGCTTATCTCCGGCACTCACACATCGTGGCGTTAGCTCTGTATGGGGTAAAAAGAGCGTACCATTTAGGATATATCTTAGCAAGACAAATGATAGCGAATCTCATTATCATTTGATGCTAACGCCATCTGGCTGAAACATAAGGTTAATGTTACCGGGGTGCGCTTTGCGGCAGGGGAACCTATACTTCCCGCTGCGGTTTACTTTTTATTAGCGGGATATGCTCTGCCCATGCGCCTGTCACTTACCTTTATAGCAGCCTGTTTTAGCCTGACGCTGTGTTGCCCCTCCTCCGCCTCGGCGGCCACCGCTGTACAACTCTCCTGCGCGACCCGTGGCGAGGTGATGATCGCCTGGTTCAAATACCAGCTCACCACCATGAAATGGGGGGATCATTTCCAGATTGCCTCCGGCTCGTCACGTCATGAAACCGCCTCCGGCAAGCCGTATCGCGTCACCACCTTCCGCAACGGCGACGACCTGGTCTTTTTCCCGCGCAAGGAGAAATATTTCCTGTTCTATGCCGGTAAGGACACCGCCGACCGCTGCACCGTGGAAGAGAGCCAGACGCTACCGGTGGTTAGCCTGCCGCGCTATGAAAAACTGGCGCAGGACGCGCTCTCCTGAAGCCTCACTCGACCACAGAGAGTTCGTCGAGGGAAAAGTGGGTGGGTTTGAAAATGCGCGTATGGCACGGCGCGGCGATGTGCCACTCCTCATGCGGTTTGAGATCGAAGACGATATCGGTGGTGTAGCCCACCACCATGCCGTTTTTCAGCAGGTTCACCGCGATGTAAACCTGTCTCAGGGTGTGATGCGAGACGTTTTTCACCACGCCCTCGATCTCGCGAATCCCCTGCTCCGATCGGCCAAAGTGCAAATCAGACAGGGTCACGCCCGCCGGGGCCGCGCTGGCCGGGCTGATGCTCACTGCCATCAGAGCGGCGATAAATAACGTTTTGCTCAACTGCTGTGCTCTCACTCAAAGTCACTCAAACAGCCATTCTACCTGCTCGCGCTGCGCTGCCGGCGCACGAAAATGTGTGAAAGCGTTACCGGATATGGCAGTGAAAACGCGACGTTTTTCACGGCACCGGCAGAAAAGTGCCGCGGAAAAAGGCGCGCCGGAGCGAATGTGCCACACTTTTTACACCCCGATGTGAAAGGAGTTCGTATGTCCGGAAAACTGACCAGCCTCGCCCTGCTGGTGGGCCTGTTTACCACCAGCGCCATTGCCATTCCCCTGCCCGCTAAACCGCCAGAAAGCGTAGCGCTGCGCGAAATCGTCTCAGGTGTAAACAGCGATAACACCATCACCTGGCGGCTCTGGGCGCCGTCTGCCAAAGCGGTGGAGGTGGTAACCGGTGGCACGCCAGAGAGCTACGTTTCGCATCCGATGACCAAAGACGACCGCGGCGTCTGGTCGTTAACCAGCGAGGTGATGAAGCCGAATCTGTACGAGTATTTCTTCAACGTTGACGGCTTTCGCACCCCCGACACCGGGAGCGGAATGCCCAAACCCCAGCGCCAGGTTAACACCAGTCTGATTCTGGTGCCCGGCAGCGTGCTGGATATACGCAACGTGCCGCACGGAGAAATCCATACGTTGACCTACCGCTCCACGGCGCTCAAACGCGAACGTCAGCTTCACGTCTGGGTGCCGCCGGGTGCAGAAAAAAGCAGCGAGCCGCTGCCGGTGCTCTACTTCTATCATGGTTTTGGCGACTCGGCCTGGTCAGCGCTGACCCAGGTGCGCGTACCGCAGATCATGGATAACCTGTTGGCGGAAGGAAAAATCGTGCCGATGCTGGTGGTCATTCCGGATACCGAAACCGATGCCGAAGGGATAATCCCGGAAGACGTGCCGCCGGCAGAGCGTCGTAAGGGTTTCTACCCGCGTAACGCGCTGGCGGCGGACAAAGAGCTGACCACCGATATTATCCCGCTCATCGCGCAGCGCTATGCCGTAAAAGATGAAGCCGAAGGACGAGCGCTGGCCGGGCTGTCGCAGGGCGGTTATCAGACGCTGGTCAGCGGCATGCGCCATCTCGACACCTTTGCCTGGCTCGGCATCTTCAGCGGCGTGACCACGGAGTCGGTGCCCGATTTTCGCGTCAGCGCGCGGCTGGATAAGCCAAAAAGCATCAATAATCAGCTGCGCAACTTTACGCTGGTAACCGGCGATAAAGACATCGTCACCGGTCGCGATATGATTGGCCTGAAAGCGCAGCTCGATAAAAAAGGCATCAAGCACGACTGGCACACCTATCCCGATCTCGGGCATGAAATGGACGTCTGGCGGCCAGCGTATATCGATTTCGTACAGAAACTGTTCCGCTGACTCAGCCGGGGAGCCGCCGGGTCAGCATCAGGTGGTTCCCCTGGTCGCTCTGCCAGTAGCGTACCTCGTCCACGCAGCGGTAGATGAGATACAGCCCGCGCCCGCCGGTCATCACCTGATCCAGCGTCAGGGCATCATCCAGATCCGGCGGCGGGATTTTATCGCCGGGAATGGGAATACCGCTATCCACCAGGGTTACCGACACGGCGTCGCCGTCGCGGCTGAATACCGCCTCAAAGCTGGCCTCCGGGCGATCCGCGTAGCCGTGAAGAATAATATTGGTGGCTGCTTCGCACAGCGCCAGATCGAGCGGATAGATCCAGCTCTCCCCCACCCCCAGCGGTGCCAGATACTCCCGGAGCGCAACCCCTAAGGTGGTAAGGCTGTTGAGCCCCGACGGCAGCGTGATGCGCCGCGCATGTTCGGTTTGCGTCATGGCTCAGCCTTTTGCTTGCAGGGTCTGGATGGCATCCTGACGGGCAGGAAACAGCGTAAACACGCGGTCCATACGCGTCAGGGTAAACATGGTGCGGATGTTGCTGTTGAGATCGCTCAGCACCAGGTCACCTTTCCCGCTGGTGGCCTTCAACAGCGAGATCAGCGCCCCGAGGCAGCTGCTGTCAATAAAATCGACCCGTGAGAAATCGAGCACCAGTCGCGGATCACCGCGCTGAATAATCTCCAGCACCTCGGTTTTAAAGGCCAGGGCTACCGAGGCGTCCAGCCGACGCGCCAGCGGCGTGACGACCGTAATGCCCTCGACGTTTTCAGTCTCAATCTTCATTGTTGTCCTCGCTTTCCTGTGTACGCTGGATCACCAGCAGCGAAATATCGTCTGCTACCACGTTGTCGACAGCTTCGCTGGCCTGCCAGGCATCGAGCTGTCGGGCGAAGCGGGAAAACAGCGCGGGCAGCGGCTGGTCGGTCTGCTCAGCCATAAACGCCCTCAGCCGCTCACCGCCGAACATCTCCCCGCTCGCGCTTTCGCACTCAGCGATGCCGTCGCTGTAAAGACAGAGCCGCTCGCCCGCCGCCAGCCGGAAGGCCGTATCCTCCCAGCTCAAATCAGTAAACAATCCCACCGGCGGGCCGCCGAGACCGACATCGCGCAGCGCACCGTCGCGCGCCACAATAAACGGGGTCGGATGCCCGGCCTGGCACAGCACGCCCGCGCCGGTGTCACACGCGATAACGCCGTAGACGAGGGTGAAGTAGCTCAGCACGTCATCGCTTTCGGCGCAGAAACGCTGATTGAGGATGTGGACTACCTCGCGCGGCGCGCGGGCCGTCTCACCATCAAACAGAAAGCGCTCCACGGTGCGACCATGAGTAAACTGACGCGCCACCGCCACCGACATCATTGCTGCACTCACGCCGTGCCCGGAGACGTCCACGCTATAAAACGCCACCGTGCGATCGTCGAGGGGAAAGAAATTAAACACGTCGCCGGAGACCCAGGCCGACGGCAAAAACAGCCAGTCGGCTTCCCAGCTGCCGTGGCGCAACGCGTGGGGCGGCAGAATGCTGCTTTGCAGACGGGCAGCCGCCTGTAAATCAAGCTCGATCTGCTTCAGGGCATCGGTCAGTCGGGCATTGCGCGTCGCCAGCGTCATCTCCAGCTGTAAAATACGCGCCCCGGCGTGCAGCCGCGCCTGAAGCTCAATCTGATTGACCGGCTTGCGCAGAAAATCGTCCGCCCCGGCGGCGAACCCGACGCGCAGATCGTCCACGCTGTCGCGGGCCGTCAGCAGGACGAGATAGATGTAACGATCCTGGAAGCGTTCGCGGATCGCCCGGCACAGCGTCACGCCATCCATCACCGGCATCTCCCAGTCGCTGAGTACCAGATTTATCGGGTGCGCCGCCAGCAGCGCCAGCGCCGCTTCGCCATCCTCCGCCTCATAGACGCAGTAGCCCCACTGGGTGAGCAATCCGGTCAGCAGACGACGCCACACCGGCGCATCATCCACCACCAGCACGGTCTGTTCGTTATCCATACGCTCTCCTCAGATCGGTAAAAACCAGATCAGGCTGATGGTCCCCTCCCGGAAGCGCGCATTGCCGCCGTTGCCGGGAAAACGCGTGCCGCTGTAGTTGCTGTACTGAATGGAGAACGATCCGGGGGTGTAACCCGCATAGCCGAAGCTGTAGCTGTAGTCCCCGTTCCACGGCTGCTGCTGGCTACCGTCCGGGAACCAGAACGCGGTGGCGCGCAAAAAGAAGTGCTGTTTGAGGGTATACCCGCAGCCCCCCAGCACCACGTTTTTGTTGGCGCGAATGTCGTTATCCTTCAGCGAGTAGTAGCGCGGCACCCAGCTGTACCCGACCTGACAGATGATCGAATCCCCTTTGTTGATCAGCAGCGGCGCTTCCACCGCTTTAGGCAGCGAGAACTTGTAGGCGAAGGTAAACGCGCCCTGCTCGAAATAGGTGCGGCGGCTGTTGCCCGAGGGGAAGAAGTGGTTATCACCGTAGTTGCTGTAGACCGCGCTGAAGGTGTTAGCGTGCCAGTCGTCATATCCGAAGCTGTAGCGAAAGTCAGCGGTATAGCGGCTGGCATCGGCGATTGGCACCCGGTTGGTGATGTTGGCGAACCAGTAGCTGTACGGGGAGTACTGCAAACTGAGGTTAAGCAGCTGGTTTACCTTTCTCTTCTGCTGCGCGGATTCCGAGCCGTTAGGGATGGTCAATAGCTGCTCTTTCAGCCCGCTGCTGACGCTGAGCGCACCGGAAAACTTATCATCATTGCCCGAGAATAAACGCCCCCAGCGGCTGGTAAATACCCCCGCCTGAATCGGCTCGCCCTGTACCGCCGCCGTGTCGCTCTCTGTCGGGGCCGTCGTCTCTGCATGCAGCGACGCGCTGCACAGCACCCCGAGCAGTAGTGGAGAAAACCTGGTTGCGCACCCGCCCTGCGACATGTCGTGCTCCTCTTAATTGGGAATAAAGCGTCCGCCAATCTCTTTTTTTGCCATCCACCACAGCACCCCGAGCGCCACAGCGTGGATCAGGGTGTTGCGTAACCATGCCTGTTGCCAGAGATCGAAATGCACGATTTGACTCACCGCCAGCACCACAAAGACGTGAATGATGAAGGTGTAAAGCGAGTGCTGGCCCAGCGGGATCAGGAACCAGCCCAGCGCCCGCTCCAGCGGATGCCAGCATAGGGTCAGTACCAGATACACCGTCACGATCAGGCAGAAATCGTTCAGCACGCGGAACGGGCCGAGGCCGTTTTTGGCGGCCAGCGTGTGATAGAACCCGTTGAAGTCCGCCGGCGGGATAACGTGCATCAGCAGGCCGGGCGGCATAAAGGGGTTTGTATGGTTCTGGGCAATGAACATCATCCCCAGCGCGAACAGCACCATCAGGCTGATGACGAGTCTGCCCGGCAGGGTGCGTGCCAGCGACATCAGTTCGTCTTTGTACCAGCCGCAGCTCATCCCCAGCACGTAGATGAGCTGCCAGGCCATCATCGGGAAGGCAAACTCAAATTCTGCATCGGTCAGCCGCACCGGCCAGAGTTGATAACTGATATAGATTGCAAGGGATAACACCACCAGCCAGGCGACGCGCCCGGCGTGTAAAAACCATAAATAAACCGGGCTTATTAACAGCAGACAAATATAAAGCCCCAGTATTTGCGTCTGGTGTGGGCCTATTTGCAAAAATAAAATGATATTAAACCAGGTCTCTTTTATCTGCGGCGTAGTCGGGAAAAGCGACCAGGCAGTTCCGGAGTAGCGGTCAACAAAGTGTGAAACCTCGAAGGTATTAATCCAGGGAAGATAAGACATTAACAGAATAATTAAAATGATAACGATATTGACCTGATATATTTTGAAGGCGCGCCGCCACAGATTCCAGGATAGCGTCAGCAACACTTCCTTTTGCAGGCGCTGACGATTCAACATACCAAGCATAAATCCGGATAAAATAACGAACCCTTCGGCTCCGGTTGTTAATCCAAACCGCTCCCAGGTCAATATATTAAATAGCGACATAACTTCAGTATGCGCGACGACCATCATCACCAGTGCGATACCGCGCAGCATATCGATACGGAGATCGCGCCGTCCAGGCACGGTATAACGCCAGCTGCGCACCCTCTCACGCACCGACTGGCGATGCGACACCGAAACCGTATCCACCATAATCCGTATTCCAGAAAAGAGCGCTGGCAGAAACCCTGTGTCGCGCTTCGCTTAATTATCAGACTTGTTAATATTAATGTAGTGCAGATGCGCAAAGTGTAAAGAGACAATTAATCATCACCCCTTAAACGTTTTTTAAATCGTCTTTCAACGGTTTAATAAAATTATTTAGCGCTTATTCTGCCGTTTTCTTGCAAAGGCAATGCTTGCATCTATGATTTTCAATAATAACGTTTTCAGTAACCTGCCTTTTTGGCTACAGGATATATTCTTGTGGGTCAGGCGCTGAATATCACTTTCTTGTAAGTCGGGTGCTGGATGCCAAAGTATTATTTCTCACGATTCGAACACCGTAAGCCGCCTGAACCTCTGCGTACGCCGCCCTGGATGATGCGACTGTGGCAGGTGCTTGCCGTTGCGGGCCTGATCCTGGGTGCCAATTATATTCGCTGGCGCTGGATGGAATCGCTGAATATGGACGCCCTGTGGTATGCGGTGCCGCTGGCGTTGGCAGAAACTCTCGCCTGGATCGGCACCCTGCTGTTCACCATCAACATCTGGCAGGTGAAAGACCCGAAATGCCCTCCGCCGCCGGAGGATATTAATCAGTGCCTGGTCCCGCAGGATCGGGGTGAATCGCGTCCGCCTAAGGTCGATCTGTTTATCGCTACTTACTCTGAGGACGTGGAGCTGGTGCGGCTCTCGATCCAGGACGCGCTGAAAATGCGCTATCCGTCAGAAATTATTTACCGTATTCACGTGCTTGATGACGGTCGTCGCCCGGAGATGCGCGCGGTGTGCGAAGAGGAAGGGGTCAACTACATCACCCGCGACAATAATATCGGCTATAAGGCGGGCAATATCCGCAACGGCATGGAACATACCGACGGCGACTTTCTGGTTATCTGCGATGCCGATACGCGGGTGTTCCCTACCCTGCTCACCCATACGCTGGGCTATTTCCGCGACCCGGACGTCGCCTGGGTGCAGACCCCGCAGTGGTTTTTCGATCTCCCCGAAGGCGAGCGGCTTCACGCCTGGCTGAAGCGCAAAGTGGGCCTGCCGGGCTATCTGTTCGGGCGCGTAACCGAGGGTATTTTTGGCCGTCTGACCATCGGCAGCGACCCGTTCTTCAACGACCCGCGGATGTTTTACGATGTCATTCTGCGCCGCCGTAACTGGGCCAACGCGGCCTTCTGCTGCGGCGCGGCAAGCGTGCACCGCCGGGAGGCGGTAATGCAGGCGGCGCTGCGCGGCTACGTCTTTACGGTGGAAGAGGAGATCGCCCGCTACACCGGCACTATCCGCGATGAGGATACCCGCGCCGCGCTGAGCCGCGCCATGCTTCCTCACGTCATCAGCGATACCGAACTGACGCCTTACAAATTCCACGTCTCGGAGGATATTTACACCTCCATCGTGCTGCACGGCGACAGCGAGCGGCGCTGGCGCTCGGTGATGCACCCCACTATCGAATCGAAAATGCTCTCGCCGCAGGATCTGCTGACCTGGATGATCCAGCGCTTCAAATACGCCGCAGGCTCGCTGGACATTCTGTTTCACGACAAAGTCTTCAGCCGCCGTCGTTTCCGCCTCAGCCCCGGCCAGACCCTGATGTACGCTACCACCTTCTGGTCCTATCTGGCCTGCGTCTGGAATGCGGTATTCCTCATCTCGCCGTTAATTTACCTGTTCACCGGCATCCCACCGGTGTCGGCCTACTCCGAGCCGTTTTATCTGCACTTCCTGCCGTTTTTCATCATCAGCGAACTGGCATTTATGTTCGGCACCTGGGGGATTTCAGCCTGGGACGGGCGCGCCTCTTACCTCTCGTTCTTCTCGGTCAACCTGCGCGCGCTCAATACCGTGCTGCGCGGCGAGAAAATCAAATTTGATGTTACCCCGAAGGAGCGCCAGACC
Organism: Siccibacter colletis; assembly: GCF_000696575.1. Taxonomy (GTDB): domain Bacteria; phylum Pseudomonadota; class Gammaproteobacteria; order Enterobacterales; family Enterobacteriaceae; genus Siccibacter; species Siccibacter colletis. Next base: position 67,132 of record NZ_JMSQ01000005.1, read on the forward strand.
GGGCGCTTCCTGTACCTGGTGAAGCCGCAGATCGCCATTGTAGTGCTAACCCTGCTGGGGCTGATCTGGGGCGGTATTCAGGTGGCACGCGGTCAGGTCGATGACCCGTCCGGCTACGTGATCAATATTTTCTGGGGCGGGGTAAACATCGCCGCCATGCTACCGATGATCATGGCCGCGATGTGGACGCCGCCTGAAACGCAGGAGGCGGAAAACGCATGAGTATCCGGCATGGGATCCGCAGCGCACGCAGCTACCTGACTATTCTTATCGGCTTTATGGTTGGCTTTGCCATTGTGCTGTGGGTGGAGCAGCAGATGCCAAAGCGGATTGAAACCGCCGAGGGGATAGTGCTGAGCAAAGATTTCCCGGCCCTGCCCGCTACACGCGCCCTGACGCTGGACGAAGCGCTCTGGGCACGGGTGGCGTGGCAGTATTTTGTCAACAATACCCAGCCCAATGGCCTGGTGAACGCCGAGGCGTCGCAGCCCTGGTTCAGCCTGTGGAGTACCGGCAGCTATCTGCTGGCCAGCATCTCGGCGTATCAGCTGCATATCATTTCCCGCAGTGAGTTTGACGACCGCATCCTCAGCGCGCTGGAGACGCTCGGCACCCTGCCGCTGCTTGATAACGGCCATCCCGCCACGTACTACCACGCCGAAACCCTGACACCGCTGACGGGCAGTGATGACAATTCTGGCTCGGCTATCGACATGGGGCGGCTGATGATACCGCTGCAAATCCTGCTCTGGCGCTACCCTGAGCATGCGCTGGCGGTGCAGCAGTTACTGAGCAAATGGCATCTTGACGACCTGATTGCCGCAAGCGGGCCGCAAAATACTAACCTGCCGGTCACCCGCTGGGTGATGCGCGCAGACGAAAGCCGCAGCAGCTATGGCTACCGGCTTTATGCCAGCAACATGTTACGCACCATCAATACCGCATCAGGCCTCGCGGTGACCCAGCCGCCGGACGGCCTGAAGATGATAGAGATCGACAGCATCATGGTGCCAGACGAGGGACTGCGCACGCCCTGGGGCAAACAGCCGTCGCTGGTTACCCTGCCATATGTGCTCACTGGTCTGGAGCAGGGCTTTGACGCGCGCAGCGGCGAGATCGCCTGGCGCATCATGCAGATCCTGCAAAAACGCAGCCAGTACGAAGACCAGAGCGTCACCATTAACACCGACTATGCCGAGCAGGCACCGGACTACACCGCCAGCCAGCCGGACAGCCAGCCGCTGACCCGTACCGCGACGGAAAACGTGGTTGAACCCGATACCAATCCGGCCGCCAGAGCGCTGTTGTCCACCCGTGGCGCGTTTGGCTGGTATGCCCTGTTCCGTAACAACTGGAGCAACGCCATGCGCCAGCACATGCTGCCGATGCTGGAGCCGGGCCAGGGCTGGAAGTCCGGCTACAACATCGATGGCAGCGTTAACCCGAAAATCGAAGCGGATACCAATGCCGTCATTCTTGAAAGCCTGAACTACATCACCAGCGGACAGCTGCTCTGCCTCGGCTGCCTGTCAAGAGCGGGCGCGGCAGACACCGATAATGCACAAGAAGGAGTGACACCAGAATGAGATGCTTACCGCGACACTTAGGGCTGACAACTGCCCTGCTGATCTCGCTGCTGTTCACCCTTCCCGACACCCAGGCCGCCACCACGCTGCCGGCATCGGACTACCCGGTGCGCCAGGGCGAGCTGAGCGAGCGTGAAATGGCGATGGCGAAGAACGCCTGGCAATATTTTGTCGCCAATACCCAGCCCACCACCGGGCTGGTGAACGCGGTAAACAAATATCCGTCCACCACCATGTGGGACAGCGCCTCCTATCTGGCTGCTATGACCGCCGCCCGCGAGCTGGGAATAATCGATAAAGCCGAGTTTGACCGCCGCATGCTGCAGCTTATGGCGACGCTGAACAAGCTCTCCCTGTTCCAGAATCAGGTGCCCAATAAGGCTTACAACACCATTACCGGGCAGAAGGTGAACTACCTGAACAAACCCGGTGAGATCGGTTTTTCCGCCATCGATATTGGCCGCATGATGGTGTGGCTGAAGATCATCAAAGAGCGTTACCCGGAATACAGCAACAGCATTGATAACGTGGTGCTGGGCTGGGACTTCACCAACGTGGTGGACGACTGCGGCACCATGACCGGCGCCTACGTTGACGGACAGAAAAAGGTGCAGTACGTGCAGGAAGGCCGTCTGGGCTATGAAGAGTATGCCGCCGCGGGCTATCAGCTGTGGGGCTTTACTACCTGCCAGGCCAGCCGCCCCGAGCCTTACGCGCTGGCAGAGATCTACTGTGTGCTGGTGCCGTTTGACTCGCGCGACCCGCGTCTGACCCAGCAGCATAACTATGTAGTAACCGAGTCCTATCTGCTGCACGGTCTGGAGCTGGGCTGGGATAACGCCGATGACCGCGACGATGACGTCAAAGACTACAGCCATCCGTGGATGAAAAACTTTGCCGACCGCGTCTATCAGGCCCAGGAGAACCGCTACACCATTACCGGCATCTTATCGGCGCGCTCCGAGCATCAGCTCGATAAAGCGCCGTACTTCGTGTACGACACCGTCTACAGCGACGGCTTTAACTGGAACACCATTACCGATAAGGGCCAGTACGTGCCCAATGTCGCCGCCGTCTCGCTCAAGGCAGCGCTCGGCATGTGGGCGCTGTGGGAGTCGCCCTACACCGACCGCCTGTTTGATGCCATTGAAAATGCCGATGAACAGGGCAAAGGCTATTACGAAGGGCTGTATGAAAACGGCGACGGCCCGATCAAGGAGTTCACCGCCAACAACAACGGCATCATGCTCGAAGCGCTGCTGTTTAAAAAACAGGGCAAGCTGCTGCAGTTCAACAGCAACGATCCGCGCAAGAAAGGCTTTGCGCCGTCGATGTGGGAGAAGCGGCTGGTGGATACCTTTGAGGAGAACAACGGTCGCCGCAACCGCCCGTTCCTGGAACCGACGCCGGGTATCAAAAACTGGTGTGAGCAGACCGGCACCGCGTTACGCACCGCACCCGCCTGCGCTGCCTGCAAATGCACGCGCTGCGACAGCAATGCCCCTGTGAAACTGCCTCCGGTAGCCGCGACATGCTTAAAACAGTAATCCGGCTGCTGCTGGTTGCGATCCTCGTTGTTGCCGCGTGGCTGCTGCTGCGCCAGGACGGAGCGGGCTGGCGCTGGCTGGTCAACGGCGGCTGGCACACCACCGCTCGCGTCGGGGCACTCACCCCGGAGGAGCAGCGCTGGGCGCGCGTCGCCTGGCGCTACTTTGAAAACAACACCCAGCCGCACAATGGGCTGGTCAATGGTAGCGACAAGCGTCCGGTAGTCAGCGTCTGGCAACTGGGCGACACGCTGATTGCCCTCACCGCCGCCCGCCAGCTTGGTCTGGTGGACGACGTCACCTTTGACCAGCGCATTACCCGGCTGCTGGGCACCCTGAATCGCCTGATGCTCACCAGCGACAGCCTGCCAAACCTGCTCTACAACACCCAGAGCGGGGCGATGATCGACTACAGCAATAAGCCGCGCGTACTGGGCTGGTCGTCGCGGGAGATCGCGCGCCTGATGGTAGGGCTGCGGCTGGTAGCGGCCTGGCATCCGGAGTACGCCGAGTATCTGGAGCGCATTCCGCTGCGCTGGAATTTTTGCCGCATCGTCGATAAACAGGGGCAGCTTTTTGCCGGCCAGATGCAGCAGAACCAGCAGATGATCACTCGCCCCGAAGGCCGGCTCGGCGACAGCGAATACAGCGCCGCCGGCTTTGGCGAGTGGGGTTTCGCCAACCAGCTGTCGCTGGCCCCTCCCGCACAACCGGTCATCATCTACAATCTCTCGCTGGACGTGGATGCCCGCGATCCGCGCACCACCTGGACGCCCTCCGCCATTACCACCCTGCCCTCGGTGCTGAGCGGCATGGAGTACGGCTGGGAACTACCGGGTGCCAGCCGCGATACCGTGCGCACCCTGCGCCACCGCGCCAGCGATGTGTATCGCGTACAGGAGATGCGCTGGCAGCAGGATAAGGTGCTGACCGCGCGCAGCGACTTTAACCTTGCTGAAGCCCCCTGGCATGTTAACGACACCATCTTCGCCAATGGCTATGCCTGGAACACCCTCGGCGATGACGGGAAATACTATCCGCGCCTCGCCCAGGTATCGACCCGGGCAGTATTTGGCCTGTGGGTGCTGTGGGATACGCCCTTTACCGATGCGCTGATGAAGATGACGCGGCTGCAGCAGGATCGCGAACGCGGCTGGTATGAAGGCCGGGTTGAAAGCACCGGAGACTACAACCGGGCCATCACGCTCTCGACCAATGCGATGGTGCTGGAAGCGCTGTTCTATAAAGCCAACTACGGCCCGCTACTCGGCGAGCAAACGCCACGCCGTCCGGGCTATTTTGCCCGACAAATCGCAGACCCGTTCTCGCCCGCACTGCAACGCTGTCTGCCGGACCCCGCGCCGGTCGCCGCCCGCTGACCGCGGAAAGGAGGAAAGATGCCGCAAGGTAAAATGCCACAGGAACTCGATGCGCTCCGCGCCGCGCTGCTGGTTTATGACGCCGATGAGCGGCTGGTGGCCTTTAATGCCCGGGTTGAGGAGTTTTACCCGGGGATGGCGAACCGTATCAAGACCGGAATGACGCTCACTGAGCTGGCTGAAGGGTTTATCGCCAGCGCCTATATGTCGGACGACAGCCAGAATAAACAGTCGATGATGAACAGCCTGCTGGCCCGCTGCCGCCTCGATAACCACAGCGAGCTGCGCGAGATGTCCGGTCGAACTCTCTACGTCCAGCATACCCGCACCCCGGACGGCGGCATTGTCAGCCTGCATACCGATATGTCCGGGCTGGATCTCATCACCCGCTCGCGCGAGCAGCTGCACCAGGATTTTCTGCTGGCCGCTGAGTCGACGCTTATCGGCATCTGGGACTGGCACAAGCAGAGCGATCTGCTGCAGGTTAACGATGCGCTGCTGACGCTGCTCGGCTACCCGCGTGAAACCTGGCACTATGCCGGGTCGCTGTTTGATACCATTATTCACCCCGACGATCGGCTGGCGCTTCAGCAGTTGCTGGCGGATGCCAGCAATCAGCAACAGCCGGTGTTTGAGCGGGAGATCCGCCTGCTGCACCGCAACGGCAGCTACCGCTGGATGCTGCTTTCCGGTCAGGTGATCAGCCTGAGCGTGGAGGGCGAAACCCTGCGGGTGATCGGCACCCTGCAGGACATCACCAAACGTAAAGAAGCAGAGCAGGTGTCGCTTCAGGCGGTGGCCGCAGCGCGCGCGGCTAACGAAGCAAAAAGCGCGTTTCTCGCCAATATGAGCCATGAGATCCGTACCCCGATGAACGGCATTCTCGGCATGACCCAGCTGTGCCTTGAAACGCCGCTGAGCGATGAGCAGCGCGAGTATATGACGCTCGTGCAGCACTCCGCCCGTTCGCTGCTGCGTATCATCAACGACATCCTCGATTACTCGAAGATCGAGGCCGGTAAGGTGGAGCTTGACGAGGAGCGTTTCGAGCTGCGGCCGTTCCTGCAGTCGATGATGCGCGCCCTGATGCCCATCGCCTCGGAAAAAGATCTCGAACTGCTGCTCAACATTGCCCCGGATGTCCCGAATGTGCTCACCACCGACAACGTGCGCCTGCGCCAGGTACTGACCAATCTGGTGAGTAACGCCCTGAAGTTCACCCACAGCGGAGAGGTGGAGCTGTCGGTCACCCGCCAGGACGAGGCAGCGCGTCTGCGCTTCCAGGTGCGCGATACCGGGATTGGTATTCCGCAGGATAAACAGTCGCTCATCTTTGAATCCTTCAGCCAGGCGGATACCTCCACCACCCGGCGCTATGGTGGCACCGGGCTTGGCCTGACCATCTCCGCCAGGCTGGTGGAGATGATGGGCGGCGAGCTTAACGTCGAGAGTGAACCAGGCCGCGGCAGCGTGTTCCACTTCAGCTTGCCGCTGCCGGAGGTGCCGGTGGTCAGCCCGTCAGTACCGCCGCCGTCGCTGGTGGGCGTGACGGTGCTGGTGGTGGATGACAACGCCACTAACCGCCGCCTGATGAGCGATATGCTGCGCAACATGGGAATGAAACCGACCACCGCCGACAGCGCGGACGCCGCGCTGGCGCTGTTAGCGCAGAATCCGCACTTTGCCCTGATCCTGCTTGATGCCCAGATGCCGGAAAAGGACGGCATGACGCTGGCGCGGGAGATCAAAGCCGATGCCCGCCTCGCCGCCAGCAAAATCGTGATGCTCAGTTCGATGAGCCGCTTTATGGATTCCGGGCAGCTAAAACGCCTGGGTATCCAGTACTTTCTCAGCAAGCCCGTGGACCAGTATGAGCTGAAAGAGGCGATGCTTGCGGCGCTGGCTACCACCACGGCCTTCCCGGCCAGCACGCCGCAGCCAGCGCAGGTTGCCCCCCGGTGCAGCGGCCTGCGCATTCTGCTGGCGGAAGACAACCTGGTGAATCAGAAACTGGCGAGCCATTTTCTGACCCGGCTGGGGCATGAATTCGCCCTCGCCGATAATGGCCTGCAAGCGCTGGAGCAGCTTGATAACGGTCCGTGGGATGTGATCCTGATGGATCTGCAGATGCCGGAGATGGACGGGGAGCGCGCGACGCAGATTATCCGCGAGCGCGAACAGGTAAATCCGGCCTTCGCTCACCAGCGCATTATCGCCATGACGGCCCATGCCATGAAGGGCGACAAGGAGTTTTGCCTTGCGCACGGCTTCGATGGCTATGTGGCGAAACCCGTGACCCTCGACGTGCTGAGCAATGAAATCGATCGCGTCATGGGGCTAAACCTGAGTCCTGACCCGGTCACCGCCCCGGCGGATTCGCCGGACGCCGCAACCCTGTGCCAGCGCATCGGCGTCGATCCGCCGCTATTGCAGGAGCTGCTGGCCCTGTTTGACGACCACTTTACCGACACCGTACAGGCACTGGATGCTGCGCTGCACGCAGACGATCGCCAGGCCATCGGGCGTCTCGCCCATAAGTTGCGCGGCGAGGCGGGCACCTTTGGGTTCGACGAACTGGTCAGCCTGTTACAGCGCGCCGAAACCGCCGCGAAACAGGGTGAGCCCCTGGACGCCGGGCAGCTCAGTGCGCAGCTGCTGCAGGCCAGCAATGCGGTTACCGCCCGCCTGCAAGAACTTCGGGAGAGCCTATGAAGCGTCTGATTCTGCTGGCAAGCGCCCTGCTCGCCCTGCCCGTGCTGGCTGCGCCGCCGGTCCCGGTGAGCTGGTCCCTGGCGGGCCAGTGGCGCGCCCACGACGGCAACGATCCGGCTTTCGAGGGCTGGCGCGGCACGGATGCCAACTGGCGCAAACTGCGCGTGCCGGCCAACTGGTACAGCGCCGGCTGGGACCACCAGGGTGCGCTCTGGTATCGCACCGAATTTTCGCTGCCACAGCCCGCAGCCGACACCCTGGCGACGCTGGAGTTTGACGGCGTGGATTACTTTGCTGACGTCTGGCTCAACGGTAAGCGTCAGGCGAAGCACGAAGGCTATTTCCAGCGCTTCGCCGTAGACATCACTGGCGATCTCACGCGTTACAACCGCCTTGCGGTGCGGGTGGACAGCCCGTTTGAAGATCCGAAGACGATATGGCCGCTGCATAAAAAACAGGTTAAAGGCATTCTCAACCAGCACGACTCGCGGCCCGGCGGTGCCTGGTCGCCGCAGGGGCAGGACGCCAACTCAGGCGGCATCTGGGCGCCAGTGCGCCTGCGCCTGAGCCGCGCCGTGGCTATTGATAATCTGATCCTGCGTCCCGACTGGTCGCAGGGGCTGGACAAGCCCACGCTCAGCGCCGAACTGGTGTATCGCGCTCCGGCGGATGTGCAGACCACCCTGACCCTGACCGCCGCGCCGGATAACTTCACCGGGACGCGCTATCAGCAGGCCTTCCCGATGAACCTGAAAGCGACCGGCGACACCCCGCAGCGCATCGCGGTGTCGCTGCCGATGCCCGATGCGAAGCTGTGGTGGCCTGTGGGCTATGGCTTCCCGCATCTCTATCAGGTCACCGCCACCCTGCGCGACGACGCGGGAGTACTGGACCGCCGCCGCAGCCGCACCGGCCTGCGCCAGGTGACTGAACAACCCGATAATAAAGGCTGGACCGTCAACGGTACGCGGGTGTTCGTCCGCGGCACCAACTACATCGGCTCCCCCTGGCTGAGCACCATGACAGCGCGCCGCTACGCCCGGGATTTTGCGCTGGTGGAGGTGATGAATGCCAATGCGATCCGCGTGCATGGTCACGTCGCTAACCGGTCGCTCTATCAGCAGGCCGACGAGCGCGGGCTGATGATCTGGCAGGACGTGCCGCTGCAGTGGGGCTATGACGACAGCGACGCCTTTGCTGACAATGCTGCGCGACAGAGCCGCGAGATGGTGGCGCAGTTCGGCAACTCGCCGTCTATCGTAGTATGGGGTGGTCAGAACGAACCGCCGTTCAACTCGCCGTGGATGGAGAAGCGCTTCCCTGACTGGCATAAAGATCTCAACCGCGTACTGATGCAGCGCGTCGCTGATGCGCTGGCCGAGGACAAGACGCGCATCGTCCACGCTTACTCTGCCGTCGAAGAGCACTACTGGGCGGGCTGGTATTTCGGGACGCTGCAAAATCTGCTGGAGCCGGCGAAAACTGCCATCATCACCGAATTTGGTGCCCAGGCGCTGCCGAAGCTGAGCACGCTGAAAACCATAATTCCGCGTAAAGACTGGTGGCCTGCCAGCACCGAGCCGGGCGATCCGAAATGGACGAGCTGGAAGTACCACAACTTCCAGCCGATTCAGACGTTCAAAAATGCCGGTCTCTCCCGCGGCGATTCGATGGCAAGCTTCATCCATAACACCCAGCAATATCAGGCGGACCTCGTGGCGCTGGCGGCAGAAAGCTACCGGCGTCAACGCTACCAGCCGGTAACCGCCCTGTTCCAGTTTATGTTTGTTGAGACCTGGCCGTCGATAAACTGGGGCGTGGTGGACTACCTGCGCCAGCCGAAGGCCGGTTATTACGCCCTGCAGCGCGCCTATCAGCCATTGCTGCCCTCCATCGACCCGGTTAACGTGCAGTGGAAAGCGGACCAGCCTGGGCAGATCCACCTGTGGATCGTCAACGACCAGCCATCCGGGCTCTCCGGCGCGCGCCTGGCGTGGCGCGTGAAACAGGGCGGGAAGCTGCTGGAGCAGGGCGAGCAGCCCGTCACTATCCCGGCCGACAGCGGGAATAAAATTGTCAGCCTGCCGGTGACGCCAGAGGGTACGCAGCCGTTGCAGGTGGAAAGCCGCATTCTCAACGCCGCGGGAAAAACCGTAGCGGATAACCGGCTGCGCATCGACGTGCTGCCCCGGTGAACAACGGGCGCGGTCCCCCCCGTCGCGCCCTTGACATCCCGGGTCAAAGCAGGCAAAAATGCTGTACAAAAAAACAGTAAAGGCACTTTTATGTTCGTCGAACTCATTTACGATAAGCGCAACGTGGCAGGGTTACCCGGCGCGCGCGAGCTTATCCTTACTGAACTCACCAAACGTATCCACCGTATTTTCCCCGACGCCGACGTGCGCGTGAAGCCGATGATGACCAATCCGGCGATCAACACCGATGCGACCAAAAATGAAAAATCGATTATCAGTCAGGCGATTCAGGAGATGTTTGAAGAAGCCGATATGTGGCTGGTAGCAGAGGAGTAATCAGGCGCGGCCCCGCGCCTGTGGCACTATTTATTACGACGTGAAGCGTTATTATCGGCGGCCTCTTCCGGCCGGGGCGCTTCACCATGCTGATTCGGATTGCCCGTCACGCCCAGATCATCTTCTTCATACGCATTGCCGTGATTCGGTGCCGCCTCCGGCAGCCCCTTATGCACCTCACCCTCTTTTTTACGCTCGTCATTAGTATCGTGGTTAAACATTGCTGCCTCCCGGGAATGTGTGTTCAGTAAGTTTAGCTGAGCGTGGACGAGTTGCGTGGCGCGCTTCGCGCAGGCTTCGCCCGCAGGCCAGTGGTCACACCTTTTCCACGCGCCACAAACATCCCCTTTTTACCTCTATACTCAGTCATTTACTGAAGGATATATTTTGTCAGAATGCACGCTTTCAGAATGATGGCGGCCACGCCACCGCTGACGTCGAGGTAACAGATGAAGTTTCCCGGAATACCTGAAAATGAAGAAGAGCGGCTGAATTCCCTGTATATGATCGACCTGCTCGATACCAGGGATGATGAGCGCTTCGAACGCTTAACGCGGCTTGCCAAAAAAATTTTTAAGGTGCCGGTGGCGATCATCAGCCTGCTGGACCGCGACCGTCAGTGGCTGCTTGCCTGCCAGGGGCTGAACACGCGGGAAACCACGCGCGACGTCTCGTTTTGCGGCCACGCCATTTTGCAGGCGGGGCCGTTTATCGTGAACGACGCCCGTCTCGATGAACGCTTCCACGATAATCCGCTGGTGACGGGCGAGCCCTTCATCCGCTTCTATGCCGGTTACCCGGTGCGCCCGCCCGACGGTGCGGTGGTCGGCACCCTGTGCCTGATCGATGCCACGCCGCGCGACTTCTCCGATGAGGATATTACGTCCCTCAAGGATCTGGCGTTTATTCTCGAAGATGAGTTTCAGGTCATCAACATGGCGATGACCGACAGCCTGACCGGTATTCCCAACCGCCGCGGCTTCTATCGCAGCGGTGATAAGCGTTTTAAGACGCTACGTCAGGAAGAAGCCTCATTCAGCATCATCTATTTTGATATGGATAAGTTCAAACCGATCAATGACCTGTGGGGCCATGCGGAAGGGGATGAAGTGCTGAAGGTGTTCGCAGGACAGCTGCGCCAGCATGCGGGGGTGAGAGATATCGTTGGCCGCCTCGGCGGGGATGAATTTGCGGTGATGGTGGCCAGTGCGAGCGAGGTGCAACCTTTCCTCGACAAGCTGCGCGAAGGCATAGACGCGCATAACGCTAACGCCGGTAAGCCGTATAACATCAACTATTCGTGGGGCATCATGCACAGCGACTACGACCGGTTTGACTCCCTGCTGGAGATGGTCAGGGAGAGCGACAGCGTGATGTACTCCGAGAAGCGCAGGAAAAACCTTCGCTGACCGCCTGCAGCCGTGTGGTTCTCCCCCACGGCTGCAGGGCCGCGCTATCACACGGCGGACGCAGACGCCTCACCTTTGTCACCGAAGCGCTCGCGCATATGCGTTTCGATCTGCTCCAGCGATTTGCCACGGGTTTCCGGGAGCACCAGTGCAACAAACACCAGCGACGCCACGTTAATGCCGGCAAAGATAAAGAACGCGTTGTTACCCACCAGCGACAGCAGCGGCGGGAAGGCAAACGCCACGGCGGCATTACAGATCCACTGGAACGACACCGCCGAGCCGGTTAACACCCCGCGCAGTTTCATCGGGAACAGCTCCGCCATCAGCAGCCAGTACACCGGCGAGATGCACATCTGCATAAAGAACAGGAACACCAGGATGCACGCCAGCGCCAGCAGGCTCTGCGTCATGCTGTTCGGCATAAACACCAGCACCGCACCCAACGCCAGCTGCATGGCGATGACGATGGTCAGACCGGTCATCAGCATCGGGCGGCGGCCAAAGTGGCTGATGGCTTTGATACCGGCGAAGGTCGCCAGCACGGACACCAGGCCGTTGCCGATGGTGGCCGCGATGGAAGCGCTGGTGCCGAGACCGGTACTCTTCAGGATGATCGGCGTGTAATACATAAAGGCATTAACCCCGGTAAACTGCAGCACAATCCCCATGCCGCAGCCCATCACCAGCAAGCGAACGATCCATTTCTCCTTCAGCAGCTCGCGCGCGGACGGCCCCTGGCGTGCTTCGCGGGCATTCTGGCGCATGTCCGCCATCTCTTTTTTAATGTCCCGCGGGTTCTCACGCAGCTTACGCAAAATACGCAGCGCTTCACTGAAGCGCCCTTCCGCCACCATCCAGTGCGGCGAGGCCGGCACAAAGAAGGTGCCGACGAACAGTAACGCACCCGGCACCATCGCCAGCGCCAGCATGTAGCGCCACATCTGCGGATCGTGCAGCAGCAGACTCATTGAGGCGCTGACGATATAGGCCAGCAGCTGGCCTGACACGATCATCAGCTCGTTACGGCTCACCAGCGGCGCCCGGCGTTTCGGCCCGGCGATTTCGGCGATAAATACCGGCACGGTTGACGAGCCGCCGCCGACGGCGATACCGAGAATAAAGCGCATCACCACCATGATTTCGATATTGGGGGCCACGGTGGTGCCGAGCGCTCCGGCGACAAACAGCAGCGCCAGACTGCGCAGGGTGATACGGCGACCAAAGCGATCCGAGACATAACCGCTGAGAAACGCGCCGACCGCCGACCCGAAGGTCAGCGAGGAGGTCACCAGCCCTTCAGTAAAGGGAGTCAGGTTGAGGCCGCCCTGCGAGGCTGGCAGCGTCATGTACGGCAGCGCGCCGGAGATGATCCCGGTGTCGTAGCCATAGGCCAGCGCGCCCATGGTGGCGACCAGCACCACGAAGAACAGACGCTGCTGGACAGTGAAGTTAAGCGGCCCGCTGTCGTCCTGGGTGGTCGACGGGGTCGGGGAAGGGTTTTGCATAGTGGCATCCATGTTTAACGGCAAACACAGCAGGTCGCTGTGTAAAGAAAGGTATAAGTATAGGCATGAATCCAGAAATGGGATCTGAATCACAGACATAGCAGCTTTCACCAATGGCACTAATCACTGAAGCTCGTGCCAACGCCGCCGATAACGCTTCAGCACTGAAGGACTCAGTTCACAGATGAGGCTGAACTTCAGTGCTGAGTACTGATTGCGAACGGACCTGACAGTTAGCCCTCTTTTTTATCACCTGCACCGGCAGTAATTTATTAACTTCAGAAAAAACAATAATATGTCTTTTATTAAGACAATGCGCAAAGGCGTTCCAGGTTTCCGTTTTATCGGCGAGGCGAAGCCCGCTGATGGTATTTTCGACTGCCGCACCCTGCCGACATCCCTGTCTGATGCCGGGTTGAGTACGCGCGCCTCCGGCATTTTATTGACCTTCGTTCCCCCTGAGGCCGATTTCCATCAGGTGAGCCAGGCATGGCAGCGTTTCACCTCGGCGGATTTGACCGTCATTACCCTCTCCTCGAACGGCGCGCTGAGCGCCAGCGGCAGCCACACCACCTACTGTAAGGGTGACGGCCCGGAGGGAAGCTGGCTCTGGCTGCCCGACACCCTGATCGCTGAGCATGAGACGCATATCGTCGATCTGCACCTTAACGACACCGCCACGGCAACAGAGCGCGTCAATGCCATTCAGCGTGAACTGGCGGCGATGCCGCTGCGCATGCCGCTCTCCGCCGATCGTACCTTTGCCATGATCTACTGCGACGGCCTGTCGGCGTCGGAAGGCTTCCTGATGCAGGCCTGGTACAACAGCGGCCTGTTCCCCTGCCTCGCCATTGGCGGCTCTGCGGGCGGCCGCGTCAGCTTTGACGGCACATGGATTGGCGTTGGCGGCCGGGTGTTGCAGGGCAAAGCCGTGATCGTGTTCTGCCGCATGGCTGACGGTAAGTCATTCGCGCCCTTCAAGAGCCAGAACTTCACGCCGATGGATAAGAGCTGGCTGATTGCCGAAGCCGATCCGATCACCCGTACCGTGACCTCGGTGTTCAACAGCCAGGGCCAGCAGCAGCCGTTTACCCGGGCGCTGGCTGAACATCTGGGATGCAGTGAGCAGCGGCTCAGCGACGGACTGAAAGGCCTGACGTTTGCGGTAAAGGTGGGTGATGAGTATTTCATTCGCTCGGTAGCGAAAATGGACAGCGGCTGCGTGAGCTTCTTCTGCGATCTTGAATTTGGCGACCGGCTGTTCCTGATGCAGGAAACCGACTTCAAACAGGCCACACGGCAGGACTGGCAGCGATTTACCGCGCTGCACGGCAAACCGGCGGCGATCATGATGAATGACTGTATCCTGCGCCGCATGGGTAACGTCGATCAGCTGCATGACGCGCACTTCTTCAAAGGCATCCCGGCGGCAGGCTTTTCAAGCTTCGGCGAGATCCTCGGCGTGCCGATTAACCAGACGCTTTCGGCGCTGGTGTTCTTCAATCACGACGTCAAAGCGATGTCGCAGTTCCCGGTGGAGTACGCCAGCTATGCGGCCCACTACGCGCAGCGCGCGCTGCGCCGCTGGGAAGCGCTGAACCGCATACAGACCCGGGTGCTGGATCGCGTCGTGAGCTATCAGGAAGAGTTAGCCCCGGTGGTGAAGGCGCTACCCGCGCTGGAAGCCTCAACCCAGAGCCAGGGGAAAGCGCTCAGCATGGCGGAAAGCAGTATTCGCGCTATCAGCGACATCGCCACCGAAAGCCAGCGGGCGCAGGGTCGTTTAGGGGAAGGGCTGGATGACCTGGAGAAAATTTCCAACGGCATCAACGTCATTACCCACGGCATCAGCAATATCGCGTTCCAGACCAATATCCTGGCGCTGAACGCAGCGGTGGAAGCCGCACGCGCCGGTGAAGCGGGACGTGGGTTTGCCGTGGTGGCGCAGGAGGTGCGCCGTCTGGCGCACCTGTCCAAAGAGCAGGCGGAAGCTACCGCCAGCAACATCGACGATGCGGTCAACACCATCTCGCGCATTCGCGGCGTCGCCAGTAACACGGTAGCCACCGCCACCGATATGGCGGAGCGCAGCATCCAGTCCGCCGATGCGATTGCCGAAATGAGCCATCAGACGCGCAACGAGCGCGCCGATATTGTGAAGCAGCTGGACAGCCTGCGCACCCTGACCGCCGGGATGGATGCCATGCAGGAAGCCGTTGCCGAACTGAAAGTGCTGCAGGTGCTGTCTGCCGGGCGGTAACGTCATGCGTTACGTACTCTGAGCAAAAAAAACGGGAGCCGCTGGCTCCCGTTTATCGTCTCGCGTAAGCGAATTACATGTTTTCGATGATCGCGTCGCCAAACTCTGAGCATTTCAGCAGCTTAGCGTCATCCATCAGGCGTTCGAAATCGTAGGTCACGGTCTTGTTGTTGATCGCGCCTTCCATCCCTTTAACAATCAGGTATGCGGCTTCGAACCACTCCATGTGACGCAGCGATAGTCTTAGAAATCAATTTTAGCTTATTGAATTTAAAGAACTGAATGGTTATTTTGCAACCATACCCGCTACTTTTACCTTCATCAAAGTAAATTGATTACTTATGATTTATGTAGAGCTTTGGTACTTACATCACGTCTGAAATTCGCCCTGCATCTTTACCGCTTTGCGACGGGCTTGTTGAGGATACAGCCTCCAGTTGTAACGTCTGACAGCTATGTGCCAGAAGCGGACATACCTCTAGCAATGAATTAAATTATTTATCAGCTACTCTATTTTCATTTTTTATCTCTTCTCTCAGCACCTCAATCAGCTCCTTCAGCCCTTGTGGAACCCGCCGGTGACCGGGATAGTAAAGATACATAGGCTCTTCAACGGGCGCCCATTCCGGGAGCACGATCCTCAGACTGCCGTCACGAATGTGGTCACGAACCCTGTCTTCAAGGCAGTAGGCAATGCCGGCGCCGGACAGGGCCAGCTCAATTGCCAGCGCCGTTTCGCTCACGCAAAGCTGTCCCCTGACATCAACTACACGATAGTCCTCACCCTTACGGAATTCCCATTTGTAGATAACGCCCTGCCCGGTGCGCAGCTGAATACAGTCATGGAGGCGCAGATCTTCAGGCACAGCAGGAAGCGTATGCTGATAAAGATAGCGTGGTGATGCAACCGCCACCCATTTGAGCTCTTCCCCCAGGCGGACTGCAACGAGATCTTCAGGGACGGTACCGCCAAAGCGGATCCCGGCATCAAATCCCTCCTGCACGATATCGACCATCCGGTCATCAACGCTGATTTCGATCTCCACTTCCGGGTACTTGCTGATAAAGCGAGGAAGATGGCGTGCCATGATGAGGCGGGCACCGTCACTCAGCACGTTAAGCCTGAGCCTTCCCACAGGCCGATCGCGCATGCGGTTAATTTCCTCAAGCGCGTCGCCAATTTCTTTAAATCCTGTTTCAAGGCGTAGTGCCAGGCTCGCGCCCGCTTCGGTCGGAGAGACCGTGCGGCTTGTTCTGTTCAACAATCTGACGCCCAGGCGCGTCTCAAGATTACGTATGGTATGGCTCAGCGCAGAAGTCGTGATCCCGAGTTCTATGGCGGCTTTGGTAAAACTGCGCATTTTCTCAGTAATAAGAAACGCGTTGAGCTCAGCAAGATCGCTTCGGGTGAGCGTGGTAGAAAGTCTGGTGCGCATGAAGTTAAACCGTTGAATAAAATTCAATGCAATGTCAAAGGACATTGCACGGAATCGTGCCAGAAGGATGTTAAGTTTAGATTCATTCAACAAAGCGTTGCAACCCAACGCCACGGTAGACGAAAAATCACCATTCCCCGGGAGATCTCCGCGTGTTTCATCTCTGGACGCTTATTCCAGCGCTTTACGTGCTGTTTCGGTTTATCAGGCCACTGCCCGCCCCGCTTTCAGCTAAAATTGCCGCCGCTGGCGTGATGCTTGTAGCCTCTGAGTTTCATCTGATTACGAAATTATTTACCGGGAATATGTTTTCTCCAGAGATACCAAAACCGCTATTGCTGCTTACCACCTGGCTTTTCGGCATAACCATATTTTTGGCTGCTCTGTTGGTGCTGTGCGACATCCTCGGGACTGTCTACCGGCTGGTATCAGGACGCCGGTTGAAATGGCATACGGCTATATGGTTTATCCTGCCTGCGGTGGCGGCCATACTGGCAATACAGGCCCTGAAAAATGGTACAGCGATACCTGAAGTGAAAAAGACAGCCATAACGCTCAGGGGATTACCCCCACGCTTTGAAGGCTACCGGATTGTCCAGCTGACGGATCTGCACGCCAGCAGGCTGCTGCCGCGAAGCTGGATACAGGACGTTGTTGCCCGCACCCTCGAGCTGGATGCGGATATGGTTGTGGTTACCGGAGATATGATTGATGGCTGGCCGTATGCGCGTTTCTCCGACATTGAACCGCTTGGCCAGCTTCGGGCGCGCGACGGCGTTTTTGCCGTAACGGGCAATCATGAGTATTACTTCGGCGCTGAAAACTGGATCCAGACCTTTGAAAAACTGGGCATGCATTTTCTTAATAATGCAGGATACCGTGTTAGCCGGGACGGTAACTCGCTGTATCTGGCGGGCGTAACGGATGCCGTTGCGCCATCATACGGACTACCGGGGCCTGACCTGGCGCAGGCTCTGAAGTCTTTCCGCCCTGGTGAAACCGTAATCCTTCTTGATCACAGGCCTGAGAATGCCGGGCTGGCTGCGGAAAGAGGGGTAAGTCTTCAGCTCTCCGGACATACACACGGCGGTATGATCGCGGGGCTGGACAGGCTGGTCGCACCTGCCAATAACGGTTTTGTGTCCGGCCTTTACGAAGAAGGCTCCCTTGCGCTTTACGTCAGCAACGGTTCAGGCATCTGGAACGGCTTTCCTTTCCGGCTGGGAAAACCTGCCGAAATAACGCTTATCACTCTTCGTGGCGAACCAGCAACATGACAGTTGAATAATAATCAACGTTTCTGGCGATATTATTCATCAATAACTGAAAACCAGGCGTTATAGTTTACTTCAATTCAATATACCACTGCCTGTTGCCGTTCTTTCCGGAACGTCGTGACCCATAAGCTGCACATAGCTAAGAGCCGTTGCATGACAGGTACCGGTTCTTCTTTTTTTGTATCCGGCAGTTTAATCGATCGGGAGTTATAGCCAATGTCTGAACAAACGCTTTCACGGCAGCGTGAACGTATTCATCCTCCCATGGGATTATTCCCCGCCATGCTTGCGCTTGGCGCGGGCGGATTGTGCATCGGTACAGGCGAGTTTGCACCGATGAGTCTTCTGCCGGACCTGGCGCAGGGTACCGGCGTTTCCATACCTGCTGCTGGAGGCTACATCAGCGCCTATGCGGCGGGCGTGGTGGTCGGTGCCCCGGCAATCGCGGTGCTTGGCGCGCGCCAGGCCCGTAAGACTCTGCTTCTGATACTGTTAATTATTGCGCTTGCAGGTTATGCCCTGAGCGCACTGGCTACGGGCTATAACGCCATGCTGGCAGCGCGCTTCATTTCCGGGATGCCTCACGGTGCCTGGTACGGCGTATCCGCGCTTGTGGCGGCCTCAATGGTATTACCGCAGCATAAAGCCCGTTATATCGGTTACGTTATGCTGGGACTTGCCGTCGCGAACGTTGCCGGCGTTCCGCTTGTCACATGGGCAGGCCAAGCGCTGGGCTGGAGAATGTCATTCTGGATGGTAACCGTGGGTCTGGTGCTGACGGTCATAATGGTTCTGCTTTTTGTTCCATCCGTGGCGGCGGACAGATCCGCTTCACCGCTGAAGGAGCTTGGCGCGCTGAAGAGTTCCCGGATCCTGATGACGTTTGCCGTCGCTTCAGTCAGCTTTGCCGGCATGTTTGCCGTATACAGCTTTATTACCCCGGCACTGACGGAAGCTGCCGGATTTTCAACCACATATGTGCCGTGGATCCTGGTGCTCTGGGGAGCCGGCATGGTTGCCGGCAATATTATCGGAGGCAGGCTGGCAGACATTGCGCTGATCCCATCAATATTTGGCATCATCGCCTGGAATATCGTCTTTCTGGCGCTGTTTTCCCTTACGGGAATGCTCCAGGTCCCGGTCCTCATCGTGCTGTTTATGCTGGGGTGCGGGTTTTCCCTCGTGCCGTCGCTTCAGGCGCATATGATGAACATTGCCGGTGAAGCACAGACTCTCGCCTCCTCCCTGACCCACAGCGCATTTAATATTTCGAATGCGCTTGGCGCAGCTGCAGGCGGTTTCGTTATCGCTTCGGGAGGAAGCTGGATCTCTACGGGGTGGGTAGGGGCTGCTTTTTCCCTGTTAGCACTTCTTCTTATGTTCATATCGGTACGCATTACTGACGGGAGTAAGTCATGAACGATAAAGTTATCAGTACAGGTAACGTTGCCGTAATAACCGGTGCGGCGAAAGGTATTGGCGCCGCGGCGGCAAGGGAGCTGGCACGAAAGGGCATGAAGCTGTGCCTTTTTGATCGGAACAGACAGGCGCTCGAGCAGCTGGCCGGCGAACTGGAGGCTGAAACGCTACTGGTCACTGGCGACATTACCCATGATGAAGGACAGCAGCAGCTCAAGAACGCTGTTTACAGCGCCTGGGGAAAAGTAAATCTGTTGTTTAACAATGCAGGCGTGAAAATAGCCGCTGGCGCCTGTGATTCCCCCACTCTCTGGCGACAGCAGATGGAGGTAAACCTGCTGTCCATGGTGGCCACACAGCATATTTTTCTGCCTGAAATGTTAAAAATGGAAGATAAAGGTGCCATTGTTAACCTGGGCTCGAAGGAAGGTATTACAACCCCACCTGGGTTCGCAGCCTATAACGCCTCAAAGGCAGCCGTAAAGGTGCTGACAGAGCAACTGTCTCATCAGCTTCTGAAGGAAACCGGTACCAGGCTCACCGCTCATCTTCTGGTGCCTGGCTATACCTGGACCGATATGAACGATCCCGGCATGGATGAGCGCAGCGGTGACAAGCCCGATGAAGCCTGGACAGCTGCGCAGGTCATTGATTATTTCCTCCCGCGCTTTGAGCGCGGTGACTTCTATATCATCTGCCCTGATAACGCCGTTACCAGCGAAATGGATGCCAGACGCATCATGTGGGCTGCCCAGGATATGCTGGACAACCGCCCGGCCCTGTCGCGCTGGCACCCGGACTGGAAGGCGGCTTTTGAACGCTGGATGAAAAGCTGATATGTCGCCGGCACTCTGCACAAAGGCAGGTCGCCGGGATAACAGGAACTTACAGAGGCCAGAGCCATGCCGCTTACTGAAGAATTCATTCACTACCATGCTGTGGGAAAAACCTTTACGGGTGTGCTCGTTCGTCATCCCAGGAACGCAACGCTTCCGGGTATTCTTCTTGCCCCGAATATGATGGGTACCGCAGCATCAAGCATTGAACATGCGCGCACGATTGCAAAAAAAGGGTACGTTGTGCTCGTTGCGGATCTGTACGGCCATTTGCCCGACTCGGCAGAGAAGGCGGCTAATTGTATGCATTCTGTCAAGGACTCGCCGGCGGAGCGGCTGATACTTAACGCAGCGCTGGCTCGACTGGCGGAGCTCCGGTACGTAAATGCGGATAAGCTCGCTGCCGTAGGGTTCTGCTATGGCGGGCATTGCGTGCTCGAGCTGGCGCGCAGCGGAGCGCCTCTGGCTCTCACGGCTTGTTTTCACGGTACACTTGATACGCGGATCCCTGCTGAAAAAGGGAATATCAGAGGCAAGATCGCTGTATTAAACGGGGCCGACGATCCTTTTGTAACTGGTGAGCAGATACAAGCTTTCGCCGGTGAAATGGCGTCCTGCGGATGTGATTTTCAGCTGACGAGTTATGCCGGCGCGGTTCACTCTTTTACCTATCCCAGGGCCGATGTTCCGGGTAAAACGCATTACAACGAGGCCGTCAGCAACCATGCTTTTGGTATTGTATTTACCCTGTTGAAAGAGGCGCTGGGCTGATGCCCGGCGCCGTGCGGATTTACTTTTTCGTGGCAGAATTGGGTTCAGAAATGATGCGGTGACGCTGAGCTTTGTGCGATTCACTCATCATTCTGTTCATTACCTCGCCCTCATATTCGGCATACTCGCTGCCGTAGACAAATTCATGCCCTGTCATCAGGGCATACCAGGCGCGTTTGGCCACTTCTTTCGGATCATCCTTTTTCATGGATCCTACCGTCGTACTTGCCTGTCCTGCATTTTTGAAGAAATTAGTTTCCGTTGCCCCGGGCATCAGAAGCGTCATCGATAAACCGCTTCCCATCAACTCGTTACGTATGGCGTAAAAGAAGGAGTTGACGAAAGCCTTCGACGCGCCGTAAACCGCTTCAAAAGGTATCGGTGCCGAGCCGGACAACGAGGAGGTGATAAGAACGTGCCCGTTGCCCTTTTCAACAAGCCGCGGAATAAATATTTTAGAAAGATGGACCACAGCATCAACGTTAAGCCGGATTAACCTGAGCTCTTTTTCAAGATCGGTACCACCAATAAAGGCGCCGCCGAGGCCCTGACCGGCATTGATGACCAGCGCACTGAGGTCTAAACCGGCCGTATCCATTCTGGCCTGCAGGTCAGCTATCTGATCATACTCACTCAGGTCGGCACTGAATGCGTGTACGTTAACTGAGAAGTGTTTTTGCAGATGTTCGCGTGTGGCTGATAGCTTTTTTTCATCCCGGGCCACGATGGCAATATCGTACCCGTTAGCCGCAAATTCTTCCGCAAGCGCCAGGCCGATACCGTTACTTGCGCCGGTTATGAGAGCCAGTTTTTTCTCACTCATATAATTCTCCAGTTAAAAGGGGCTACCCGGCCCTGTACAGGCCGGTAACAAAGGGATTATCAGACGCTGTCGGTCCAGCGGTGAGCCGGACGGTAACCCAGGACGCGCATTGCCTTTTCGCTGCTCAGCACCGATTCATTGCCTGCAAATTGTTTACGCTGCTCAACGTCAGGGTAGTAGCGGTCGAGAAGCTCCTGTGTAGGGGTTCGCATGCAGGTGACATCGCTGGTAATAAAGAACTCATCTTTACCCCTGACGTCATATTCGAGGGCTCTTTCAATCGCCTGGGCAACGTCCCGGACGTCAACGTAGGTCCACATATTCCATAACCTGACGGCCGGATCGTCCTGCCAGCTTTCAAACTGGGCGTATTCTTCCGGTTCCATAACATTAGAAAGCCGGAGACAGGTAATGCGCATATCAGGGTTATTAAGGCAGAACTGGCGGGCCATTTCTTCACCCAGCACTTTCGTCAGCGCGTAAATGCTAATCCCCCGTGCCGGGTAGTGTTCATCAACCGGAACATAGGGGGGCTCCCACTGATCGTAAGGCACGCCGGTAGGAACCTCGCTCGATGACCAGATGATATTTTTAATCCCCAGGCGCCTGGATGCCTCAAATACGTTGAAGGTGGCCAGCATATTGTTTCTGAACTCGTCAGAATCGGGGATCATCCGGGGATGGGGGATACTGGCGAGGTGAACTACGGCATCAAAGGCTGCAGGTTCGGGTCGTGAATAGACGTCTTCCCCGATGGAGGAAAGGGCATCAAGCGTTGCGCCAAAATCCTCTAAATCCGCAATCATCGCCGGATGTTCGCTGGTTAACGGTTCTTTCTTATCAATGAGGAACAGCTCATACCCTGCTTTTTCAAGCCACTCTACTGTGACCCTGCCAATTTTCCCTGACGCACCGGTAATGGCGATACGTTTTTTTACTGACATACTTCGTCCTTATGGTTGAGGTGCAAATCAACCTTAAGTTTTGACGACAACAGAAAATAAGCGATGAGATTGTCTAAAAGCTACGGTTACTTTAATTCATCAATCTAAGTTTTTTTCCATAACAGGCGGAATCCATCAATCGGCAAGGGTGCTTACACTAAGGCTTCATAACTGAATGTCCGCTCTTTGCTCTTAACGGACACTAATCAGCTTTACCGGACTGTGCCAGAATGGCTCAAGCGGAAATGTTTGTTGCTGTGGAACACTGCGCAGCGCCTGGCGAGAAGCTGCTCATGCATTTTTATTCGTGGGCACGTCTGCATCATTATCCCATCACTCGCGGCGATCGGTCTGCCACAAAATAATAATATGCATTATTATCTGCCTTCAAAAATAGCTACACAGGCCACCGGGCATGTTGAAATTACCTTACATTCTCGGTGCTTCTGACTCTTATCGGCACCGCTAAAGCAGCGTGAACGTACAGGGTGTATTAAAGCTGGCTGGGGATGACATTGCAGGCATGCAGAAGCATCAGCATGACATTGCGGCGCTGGATGCGAAATACACACAGAATCTGGCAGATGTACAAGCACATATTAATTAGCCTGAGCACGATGCTGCTGTCGGCAAGCGTCGGTTGCTGTTCAACGCACAGTCTGGAAAGAACAGCACGGCTAGCGCCACCAGCCTGGATGATACTATCAGCCTCCGACTTACTGACGCCGCTGAATCAGGATGTAAGTCCAGAATAATGGCTTGCAACAGCCTCTGTGCGAAAGCCTGCTCCCTTTGTGAGTGATGCCGCACCTACCCCGCAAATAATCCAGAAACGGGGCTAATTCAGGCTGCGTCTGGCCAGGTTCTTCACCCAAGTTGATACCCCAGCGTAAATCCGGCGAGGTTCGGTCCCAGCAGCAGACCGACGGCTATCATGCTAACCGTGGGAAAGACTGGACGACAATCGCGATCCAGGATTTTGGGATGGGGTTTTGATAACTGGTTTTGATAACTTGTTTTGATAAATTTTTGATAACCATACAAATTCTAATAATAAAAAACGGGAACCATCAGGCTCCCGTTCAGATGCAACCTGAAGTTCGGATTACATGTTTTCGATGATAGCGTCGCCAAACTCTGAACATTTCAGCAGCTTAGCGCCATCCATCAGGCGTTCGAAATCGTAGGTCACGGTCTTGTTGTTGATCGCGCCTTCCATCCCTTTAACAATCAGGTCTGCAGCTTCGAACCACTCCATGTGACGCAGCATCATTTCCGCGGAAAGGATGATGGAGCCTGGGTTCACTTTGTCCTGACCGGCGTATTTCGGTGCAGTACCGTGGGTCGCTTCGAACAGGGCGCACTCGTCGCCGATGTTCGCGCCCGGTGCGATACCGATGCCGCCAACCTGCGCTGCCAGGGCGTCAGAGATGTAGTCGCCGTTGAGGTTCATACAGGCGATCACGTCATACTCCGCCGGACGCAGCAGGATCTGCTGCAGGAAGGCGTCAGCAATCACGTCTTTTACGACAATCTCTTTCCCGGTGTTCGGGTTTTTGATGGTCATCCACGGGCCGCCGTCGATTAGCTCGCCGCCGAACTCCTCTTTCGCCAGCTGGTAACCCCAGTCTTTGAAAGCGCCTTCGGTGAACTTCATGATGTTGCCTTTGTGAACCAGGGTCACGGAGTCACGGTCGTTGGTGATCGCATACTCGATGGCCGCACGCACCAGGCGCTTGGTCCCCTCTTCAGAGCACGGCTTGATGCCGATACCACAGTGTTCCGGGAAGCGGATCTTCTTCACGCCCATTTCGTCGCGCAGGAATTTGATCACTTTCTCCGCCTCGGCAGAGTCGGCTTTCCACTCGATACCGGCGTAGATGTCTTCGGAGTTCTCACGGAAGATAACCATGTCGGTCAGTTCCGGGTGCTTAACCGGGCTTGGGGTGCCCTGGTAGTAACGTACCGGGCGCAGGCAGACGTACAGGTCCAGCTCCTGACGCAGCGCAACGTTCAGAGAACGAATACCGCCGCCGACCGGGGTGGTCAGTGGGCCTTTAATAGCAACGCGGTAGTCGCGGATCAGATCGAGGGTTTCAGCAGGCAGCCAGACGTCCTGGCCGTAAACGTGAGTGGATTTCTCACCGGTGAAAATTTCCATCCAGGAAATCTTACGCTCGCCCTTATAGGCTTTCTCAACGGCGGCATCCACCACTTTCAGCATCGCCGGGGTCACGTCCACGCCGATACCATCACCTTCAATGAAAGGGATAATCGGATTATTCGGAACGTTGAGCTTGCCGTTTTGCAGGGTGATCTTACTACCTTCCGCCGGAACAACTACTTTGCTTTCCATTCACCTCTCCTTCGAGCGCTTCTGATTATGATGCCTGTCATATTCACGCCGTAGATGCTTTGGCCTCTCGGCTACCCCGTACCGGAGCCGGGATTCGTCTCGTGCCGCCGTCCTGCAACGCGAATTATTCAGCGCATATTTTGTTAATGAATTGTAATGAGCCTGTCGATACTACCTTAAACTTTGCAACCATGCCAGGCAGTCGTGATTCCGCTATAATGCGGCAATCCCCACTGACTGAAAATAGTATGCCTGGAACTTCTTTTAGAAATCACCGCGTTAAGCGATTCAGCTCACGACAAGATACCGCCCGCCGCCGCGACACCGGGCCGAAACGGCTGGTGCTGTTCAATAAACCCTACGATGTGCTGCCGCAGTTCACCGACGAGGCCGGGCGCGCCACGCTGAAAGACTACATTCCGGTGGCCGGGGTGTATGCCGCCGGGCGGCTCGACCGCGACAGCGAGGGGCTACTGGTGCTCACTAACGACGGCGCGTTACAGGCGACGCTTACCCAGCCGGGGAAACGCACCGGAAAAATCTACTATGTGCAGGTGGAAGGCGAGCCGACGCCGGAGGCGCTGGCGGCCCTGCGCAGCGGGGTGACGCTTAACGACGGGCCAACGCTGCCGGCCGGGATAGAGCGGGTCGAAGAGCCTTCATGGCTGTGGCCGCGCCAACCGCCGGTGCGCGAGCGCAAATCCATTCCCACCGCCTGGCTCAAAATCACCCTGTACGAGGGGCGCAACCGCCAGGTGCGACGCATGACGGCGCACGTCGGCTTCCCTACCCTGCGCCTGATCCGCTACGCAATGGGCCCCTATACCCTCGACAATCTCGCCAGCGGCGAGTGGCGCGATGTCCCGCTAACCAAGGAGTAATGATGTTTAAACCGCATGTCACCGTCGCCTGCGTGGTGCACGCTGCCGGTAAGTTTCTGGTGGTGGAAGAGACCGTTAACGGCAAAGCGACCTGGAACCAGCCCGCCGGGCATCTGGAAGCGGACGAAACGCTGGTCGAGGCCGCGAGCCGCGAGCTGTATGAAGAGACCGGCATTGTCGCTGTGCCTGACACCTTTGTGCGCATGCACCAGTGGATTGCGCCGGACCGCACGCCGTTCCTGCGCTTTCTGTTCGCCATCGATCTCGATGCTGAGTGCGACACCACGCCTCACGACAGCGATATCGACCGCTGTTTATGGGTCAGCGCCGACGAGATCCTGAACGCCGGCAACCTGCGCTCGCCGCTGGTGGCGGAGAGCATTCGCTGCTGGCAGGAGGGGACGCGCTATCCGCTGTCGGTCATCGGGGCATTTAACTGGTCGCCGGGCGGGGCATAACATCACGCCTTTACTGATTTGTTACGCCGCGAAATAATTAACGGCAGCTTAACATGCTGCCGCTCATCGCTCCCCTGAACGCTTTCCTTCCTTTCTGCCTCGCTCTCCCGCGCGCCCTGCTACCAGGATGCAAAAACCCCCTTTTTTATGCCAGCCACTGTGCTTTGCATGGAATTAAAGAACAAAAAATAAACGCCGATAGAGCATTGACCAGGAGGCGCTACGTGAAGGGACAGTGATGATAGTTTGTGGTTGATCCTGAGGAGCCGTGATGGCCAGACAATCCGTACAAAAAAAGATGAGTACCCGCACACAGATGCTGCTGACCGGCGCCTTAACCATCACGCTGGGGTTTGTGGTGACCATCGGCGTGCTGAGCTGGCAGTCCAGCAGTGAACAGAAATCGCTGGCAGAAAACTATCTGCAGCAGATAGCGCAGAGCGAGGCGCTGAAGATTCAGCAGGAGTTAAATTACGCGCGCGACGTGGCGCATAACCTCGGCCACAGCCTGGCGGCGCTGCCCCGCGCGGGCGTAACCGACCGTAAGGTCGTCGATACGCTGCTGGAAGGCGCACTGCGCGATAATCCGGATTACCTCTCCGTCTCGGTTATCTTCGAAGAAAATGCCTTTGACGGGCAGGATGCGGCGTTCGACGGGCAGCCAGGCCAGGCACCAAAAGGCCGGTACGCCTTCTTCGTTGACAGCGACAAGGCGGGTAATTATCAGCTTCATCCGCTACTCTCATACACCACGCCAGGCCAGGGCGACTACTACCTCGTGCCGCAAAAAAGCATGAAAGATACGCTGATCGAGCCTTACAGCTACAGCTATAACGGCGTGCCTACCCTGCTCACCTCGGTGGCTGCCCCCATCGTGACCGACAACAAGCTGCAGGCGGTGGTGACCTCAGATATCTCCCTGGCCCTGCTGCAGCAAAAAGTGAACCAGATTAAACCCTGGGAAGGCACCGGCTACGCCATGTTGCTCTCTACTACCGGGAAGGTGATCTCTTACCCTGATAAATCCCTGACCAGTAAGCCCTTTACTGGGGAGACCGGCGGCTATAGCGCGAACGTCATGGAACAGAACGACCCGATCCTCGGCGAAGAGGCGTTAGTCACCTGGCAACCCATCAGCATTGGTAACAGCACCGACAAATGGTATCTGGGCATCGTGGCCCCGGTCAGTCAGGTCATGGCAGCCGCCAACCGACAGCTGATGAACGCCATTGTGCTGATGGTGGTGAGCATTCTGCTGGTGAGCGCGCTGCTGGGCATCGTCTTTAGCCGCAAAGTGCTGAAACCGCTCGGTGGAGAACCGCTGCACGCCGCGACTATCGCCCTAGCGGTGGCCGACGGCAAGCTGGATAACGCGATTGCGGTTAAATCGGGGGATCGCGGCAGCCTGTTTTATGCGCTTCACACCATGCAGGTGCAGCTGCGCGGGATCGTCGGGCAGATTAAAGAAGCCAGTGACTCCGTGCGCCAGGGGGCAGGCGAGATCGTGAGCGGCAATATCAACCTCTCCTCGCGCACCGAGCAGCAGGCGGCAGCGCTGGAGCAGACCGCGGCCAGCATGGAGCAGATCAGCGCCACCGTGAAGCACAACGCCACCAACGCGCATCATGCGACCGAGCTCACCGCTAACGCCACGCAGATTGCCAGCCGCGGCGAAGCGCTGGTCGGCCAGGTAGTGCAGACAATGGCGCAGATTAACGACAGCGCGAAGAAGATCGGTGATATCACCACCATGATCAACAGCATTGCGTTCCAGACCAACATCCTGGCGCTCAACGCCGCGGTGGAAGCGGCACGGGCCGGGGAACAGGGCCGCGGCTTCGCGGTGGTGGCCAGCGAAGTGCGAAGCCTGGCCCAGCGCAGTGCCAATGCGGTGAAAGAGATCGCCGGGTTGATTGAGGAGTCGAGCCAGCGCGTGGAAAACGGCGTGCAGCTGGTGAATGATGCCGGGAAAACCATGCAGGAGATGACGCAGGCGGTGAATTCGGTGCAGACCATTATTGGTGAAATCGTCAGCGCGTCCGATGAACAGTCGAAGGGCATCAGTCAGGTGACGATTGCCGTCAACGAGATGGATGGCGTTACCCAGCAGAACGCCGCTTTGGTGCAGCAGATGGCCGCCGCCGCCACCTCGCTCGAAGAACAAGCCCAGCAGCTGGCGCAAACCGTCGAGCAGTTCAGCCTCGACGAACGCGCCGCGTAAACCAGTAACGGGACGCAGCCGCGCCCCGCTCACCCTGCCCGTCACATCCAGACGGGCAGGCCTGTTTTTTGCCGTTCGCGCCTTTTCTGCATGCCGGAGGGAAAACCCGGCGCGCTCGGGGGTGTTTGCGCCGCCAGTGCGTGATAGAATACGCCGCCTTGTTGTTCAATGCGTGAGTATTCCATGTCAGAAAGCCCAAAAAAAGTGATCGTCGGCATGTCCGGCGGTGTCGATTCCTCCGTTTCCGCTTACCTGCTGCAACAGCAGGGTTATAAGGTGGAAGGCCTGTTCATGAAGAACTGGGAAGAGGACGACGGCGAGGAATATTGTACTGCCGCCGAGGATCTTGCCGATGCGCAGGCCGTGTGCGATAAGCTCGGCATTGAACTGCACACCGTCAATTTCGCCGCAGAGTACTGGGATAACGTCTTCGAGCACTTCCTGGAAGAGTACAAAGCCGGCCGCACGCCGAACCCGGATATTCTGTGCAACAAAGAGATCAAATTTAAAGCCTTCCTTGAATTTGCCGCCGAAGATCTCGGTGCCGACTTCATCGCCACCGGCCACTACGTGCGCCGCGCTGACGTCGACGGCAAAAGCCGCCTGCTGCGCGGGCTGGATGGCAATAAAGACCAGAGCTACTTCCTCTATACCCTGAGCCACGAGCAGATTGCCCAGAGCCTGTTCCCGGTAGGCGAGCTGGAAAAACCGGAGGTGCGCCGCATCGCCGAACAGCTCGATCTGGTCACCGCGAAGAAAAAAGACTCCACCGGCATCTGCTTCATTGGCGAGCGCAAATTCCGCGACTTCCTGGGCCGCTACCTCCCTGCCCAGCCGGGTAAAATCATCACCGTTGACGGTGAAACCATCGGCGAGCATCAGGGGCTGATGTACCATACCCTCGGCCAGCGTAAAGGGCTGGGTATCGGCGGCACCAAAGAGGGCAGCGACGATCCGTGGTACGTGGTGGACAAAGACGTTGAAAACAACGTGCTTATCGTCGCGCAGGGTCACGATCATCCGCGTCTGATGTCGGTCGGGCTGATTGCCCAGCAGCTGCACTGGGTGGATCGTGAAAACTGGAAAGCGGAAAAACGCTGCACGGTGAAAACCCGCTATCGCCAGACCGATATTCCCTGCACCGTTACCCCGCTGGGCGACGACCGCATTGAAGTGCGTTTCGACGAGCCGGTTGCCGCGGTGACGCCGGGCCAGTCTGCGGTGTTCTACGACGGTGATGTCTGCCTCGGCGGCGGCATCATCGAGCAGCGTATCGCGCTGCCGGCATAACGGATTCTCTATTTTACCTTTTGGCTCGCCGTCGCCCTGCGACGGTTTACGAGCGCGGTCAGAACAAGGAGTTGGCGTGGCGAAGAACTATTATGACATCACCCTGGCGCTGGCGGGCATCTGCCAGTCGGCCCGTCTGGTGCAGGAGCTGGCGCATCAGGGTCACTGCGATACCGAAGCGCTGCACGTGTCGCTGCAGAGCGTCATCGATCAGAACCCTGACTCCACGCTCGGGGTGTTTGGCGGTCGCGAAGCCAACCTGAAACTCGGTCTGGAGACCCTGCTCGGCGTGCTCAACGCCGGCAACCGCCAGGGGCTGAACGCCGAGCTGACGCGCTATACCCTGAGCCTGATGGTGCTGGAGCGTAAGCTCGCCGGCACAAAGGGTGCTATGGATACCCTCGGCAGCAGCATCAGCGGCCTGCACCGTCAGCTCGACCATTTCGATCTTGAATCTGATACCCTGCTCAGCGCGATGGCCGGTATTTATGTTGACGTCATCAGCCCGCTCGGCCCGCGCATTCAGGTCACCGGCTCACCGGCCGTGCTGCAAAGCCCGCAGGTGCAGGCCAAAGTACGCGCCACGCTGCTGGCCGGTATCCGCGCCGCGGTGCTCTGGCAGCAGGTCGGCGGTGGCCGCTTCCAGCTTATGTTTTCCCGTAGCCGCCTGACCGCTCAGGCAAAAAATATTCTCGCTCATTGTTAACCTCCCGGAGTTGTGACTATGGAATTATCCTCCCTGACCGCCGTTTCCCCTGTCGATGGACGCTACGGCGATAAAGTCAGCCCGCTGCGCGCTATCTTCAGCGAATTTGGCCTGCTGAAATTCCGCGTACAGGTGGAAGTACGCTGGCTGCAAAAGCTGGCCGCGCACGCAGCAATCAAGGAAGTTCCTGCTTTTGCCAAAGAAGCAAACGATTACCTGGATGCCATCGTGGCGAACTTCAGTGAAGAAGACGCCGCGCGTATCAAAACCATCGAGCGCACCACCAACCACGACGTCAAAGCGGTGGAGTACTTCCTGAAGGAGAAAGTGGCGGCGGTGCCTGAGCTGCACGCGGTCACCGAATTCATCCACTTCGCCTGCACCTCCGAAGATATCAACAACCTCTCCCACGCCCTGATGCTGCAGACCGCGCGTACCGACGTGATCCTGCCGTACTGGCGCAAGCTGATTGACGGCGTGAAGGATCTGGCACACCAGTACCGCGACATCCCGCTGCTTTCGCGCACCCACGGCCAGCCGGCAACCCCGTCTACTATGGGTAAAGAGATGGCGAACGTGGCGTACCGTATGGAGCGCCAGTATCGTCAGCTCGGCCAGGTGGAGATCCTCGGTAAAATCAACGGCGCGGTCGGAAACTACAACGCCCATATGGTCGCCTACCCGGAAGTGGACTGGCACCAGTTCAGCGAAGAGTTCGTCACCTCACTTGGCATTCAGTGGAACCCGTACACCACCCAGATTGAGCCGCACGACTACATTGCCGAGCTGTTTGACTGCATGGCGCGCTTCAACACTATCCTCATTGACTTCGACCGCGACGTCTGGGGTTACATCGCGCTGAACCACTTCAAACAGAAAACCATCGCCGGGGAGATCGGCTCCTCCACCATGCCGCACAAGGTGAACCCGATTGACTTCGAAAACTCCGAAGGCAACCTCGGCCTGGCGAACGCGATGCTGCAACACCTGGCGAGCAAGCTGCCGGTTTCCCGCTGGCAGCGCGACCTCACCGACTCCACCGTGCTGCGTAACCTCGGCGTCGGTGTCGGCTACGCGCTGATCGCCTACCAGTCCACCCTGAAAGGCGTGAGCAAACTGGAAGTGAACCGCGATCGCCTGCTGGACGAGCTGGATCACAACTGGGAAGTGCTGGCTGAGCCGATCCAGACGGTGATGCGCCGCTACGGCATCGAAAAGCCGTACGAGAAGCTGAAAGAGCTGACCCGCGGTAAGCGCGTCGATGCCGACGGCATGAAGCAGTTTATCGACGGTCTGGCGCTGCCGGAGGAGGAGAAAACCCGCCTTAAAGCGATGACCCCGGCAAATTACATCGGTCGCGCCATTCAGATGGTTGACGATCTGAAGTAATGCCCTGCCCCCTTGCCGCCCGGCAAGGGGGTTTCCCCGCCGCACCGCCCCACGGTTTAACTAATGTTTATCCCTTCGCTACCATAATTCGCGTTAAACTATTCAGGCCGTAAATTTATGAAGAGGAAGCGTCATGCGCGTGCTGGTCGTCGAGGATAATGCCCTGCTGCGTCACCATCTGAAGGTGCAACTGCAGGAGCTGGGTCATCAGGTCGATGCGGCCGAAGATGCCAGAGAAGCCGACTACTTCTTAAACGAGCACACCCCCGATATTGCGATTGTTGACCTTGGCCTGCCGGATGAGGATGGCCTGTCGCTGATCCGCCGCTGGCGCAGCCACGATGTGGGTCTGCCGGTGCTGGTGCTTACCGCGCGCGAAGGCTGGCAGGATAAGGTGGAAGTGCTGGGCGCGGGGGCTGATGATTACGTCACCAAGCCGTTCCACATTGAAGAGGTGATGGCGCGGATGCAGGCGCTGATGCGTCGCAACAGCGGCCTGGCCTCGCAGGTGATCTCCCTGCCGCCGTTCCAGGTGGATCTCTCGCGCCGCGAGTTCTCGGTCAATGAAGAGTTGATCAAGCTGACCGCCTTTGAGTACACCATCATCGAAACCCTGATCCGCAACGCCGGAAAAGTGGTGAGCAAGGATTCACTGATGCTGCAGCTCTATCCCGACGCCGAGCTGCGCGAAAGCCATACCATTGACGTACTGATGGGCCGCCTGCGCAAGAAAATCCAGGCGCTGTATCCGGATGAGGTGATCAACACCGTACGCGGTCAGGGCTACCGCTTCGACCTGCCGAAATGAAACGCCTGATGCGCCACTTCTTCCCGCTCTCGCTGCGGGTCCGCTTCCTGCTGGCCACCGCCGCGGTGGTGCTGGTGCTGTCACTGGCCTACGGGCTGGTGGCGCTGGTGGGTTACAGCGTCAGCTTCGACAAAACCACCTTCCGTCTGCTGCGCGGCGAGAGCAATCTCTGGTACACCCTGTCAAGCTGGGAAAATGGCAAAATCAGCGTCGATTTGCCGGAAAACCTCGATCTGCAAAGCCCCACCATCACGCTTATCTATAACGAAAAGGGCCAGCTGATGTGGTCCCAGCGTCAGGTGCCGTGGCTGGTTAAACAGATCCGTCCCGACTGGCTCACCGCCAACGGCTTCCACGAGCTGGAGGCGAAATACACCACCAGCCGCCAGCTCGTGGGCAATAACCACCCGGTGCAGGAGCAGCTGAGCGATTTCCACGAAGAGGACACCGACTACGAGATGACCCACTCGGTCGCGGTGAATCTCTACCCCGCCACACCGCGCATGCCGGCGCTGACCGTGGTGGTGGTGGATACTATCCCGGTCGAGCTGAAACGCTCCTATATGGTGTGGAACTGGTTTATATACGTGCTGATTGCCAACCTGCTGCTGGTCCTGCCTCTGCTGTGGCTGGCGGCCTGGTGGAGCCTGCGCCCCATCGCGGCGCTGGCGCGGGAAGTGCGCGAGCTGGAGGAGCATCACCGCGAACAGCTTAACCCGGCAACGACCCGGGAGCTGACCAGCCTGGTGCGCAACCTCAATCGCCTGCTGAAAAGCGAGCGCGAGCGCTACGACAAATACCGCACCACCCTCACCGACCTGACCCACAGCCTGAAAACGCCGCTGGCGGTGTTGCAGAGTACCCTGCGTTCGATGCGTACCAGCAAGCTGAGCGTTGAGCAGGCCGAACCGGTAATGCTGGAGCAGATAAGCCGTATTTCCCAGCAGATCGGTTACTTCCTCAACCGCGCCAGCATGCGCAGCGGCAGCATGATGCTGAGCCGGGAAGTGCACGCCGTCGGGCCACTGCTCGACAGCCTGACCTCGGCGCTGAACAAGGTATACCAGCGCAAGGGCGTGGACATCACCCTCGACATTTCGCCGGAGATTATTTTCGTCGGTGAGCAGAACGACTTTATGGAAGTGCTGGGTAATGTGCTGGATAACGCCTGTAAATACTGTCTGGAGTTTGTTGAAGTCAGCGCCCGCCCGGATGGCGAAGCGCTGATCCTGATCGTGGAAGACGACGGCCCCGGCATTCCGGAGAGCAAGCGCTCGCTGATCTTCGATCGCGGCCAGCGCGCCGACACCCTGCGCCCCGGCCAGGGCGTGGGTCTGTCGGTGGCGCGCGATATCGTTGCCCAGTACGGCGGGCATATCACCATCGGCGAAAGTCCGCTCGGCGGCGCGCGCATGGAGATCCTGTTTGGCCGCCAGCGTCCGGCCGGGGATGCGCTGTAGTCCTTCCTTGTGCTGTTTTATCCAGCAGGTGCGCCCGTAGCCTGCTTTTTTCCCGCCGCCCGGCACGACAAACGGGGGCGGGAGCGCTAAAATAGTGATTTGTTAGCTAGTTAACCTGCTGCCGGACACCCTCCTATGGATTACCACTTAGATATAAACTGGCCCGATTTTATTGAGCGCTACTGGCAGAAACGCCCGGTGGTGCTTAAACGCGGCTTCAAGAATTTCGTCGATCCGATCTCTCCGGATGAGCTGGCGGGTCTGGCAATGGAAAACGAGGTGGACAGCCGCCTGGTAAGCCATCAGGACGGCAAATGGCAGGTCGGCCACGGCCCGTTTGAGAGCTACGATCACCTGGGTGAGAACAACTGGTCACTGCTGGTGCAGGCGGTGGATCACTGGCATGAGCCGACCGCCGAGCTGATGCGGCCGTTCCGCGCCCTGCCGGACTGGCGCATCGACGATCTGATGATCTCCTTCTCGGTGCCGGGCGGCGGCGTCGGCCCGCATCTGGACCAGTATGACGTGTTTATCATTCAGGGCACCGGCCGTCGCCGCTGGCGCGTGGGGGAAAAGGTGCCGATGAAGCAGCACTGCCCGCACCCGGATCTGCTGCAGGTTGACCCCTTCGACGGCATCATTGACGAAGAAATGGAGCCGGGCGACATCCTCTATATTCCGCCAGGATTCCCGCATGAAGGCTATTCGCTGGAAAACTCGCTCAACTACTCGGTGGGCTTCCGCGCCCCCAGCGGCCGCGAGCTGATCAGCGGCTTTGCCGATTACGTGCTGCAGCGCGAGCTGGGCAGCCATCGCTACGCTGACCCGGACGTGCCGGCGCGTGAGCATCCGGCGGATATCGTGCCCGCCGAGCTGGACAAGCTGCGCGGCATGATGCTGGGCCTGATCAACGATCCGGAGCACTTCAATCAGTGGTTTGGAGAGTTTATCAGCCAGTCGCGTCATGAACTGGACGTGGCGCCGCCGGAGCCGCCGTACCAGCCGGATGAGATCTACGATGCGCTGAAACAGGGCGATTCGCTGGTACGCCTGGGTGGTCTGCGCGTGCTGCGCGTGGGCGATGCGGTGTTCGCTAACGGCGAGAAGATTGAGTCTCCGCACCGTCCGGCGCTGGAAGCGCTGGCCAGCAGCATGACGCTGAGCGGTGACAGCTTCGGCGATGCGCTTGACGATCCGTCGTTCCTCGCCATGCTGGCCGCACTGGTGAACAGCGGCTACTGGTATTTTGCCGACTGAGTGACGAGCATAAAAAAACCGCGCCGGGCGCGGTTTTTTTTGGTCGGCGGGTTTACTGCTCCGCCGTCAGCTCGGCGATACGCACAATTACCTGCACCGCCTTCTCCATCCCCTCCAGCGTCACAAACTCGTGCTTGCCGTGGTAGTTGTAGCCGCCGGTAAAGATGTTCGGGCACGGCAGGCCTTTGAACGAGAGCTGCGCCCCGTCGGTACCGCCGCGGATCGGCTTCATCACCGGCTCAATATCGCAGTCGATCATCGCCTGACGCGCGATATCGATGATGTGCGGGTGCTCAGCCACCTGCTCGCGCATGTTGTAGTAGCTGTCCTCAATCACCAGCTCAATATAGCAGTCCGGGTGCAGCCCTTTGCCAACCTTTTTAGCGATCTCCATCATGGTGCGTTTGCGCGCTTCGAAATTTTCGCGGTCAAAATCGCGAATGATATAGTGCATTTCGGCGCGATCGACGCTGCCTTTGATGCCGTGCAGATGGTAGAAGCCTTCGTAACCTTCGGTGCACTCCGGCGATTCGCTGGCCGGTACTTCGGCGTGGATACGCGCCGCCAGCGACAGGGCATTCACCATCACCCCTTTGGCGCTGCCGGGATGCACGTTGTTGCCGACGATTTTGATGGTCACCGACGCGGCGTTGAAGTTTTCAAACTCCAGCTCGCCGACGCCACCGCCGTCCACGGTATAAGCCCACTCGGCGTTAAACGCGCCAACGTCAAAGTGCAGCGCCCCTTTGCCGACTTCTTCATCCGGGGTAAAGGCGACGCGAATATCACCGTGGGGAATGTTTTCCTGTTTCATCACCGCCAGCGCGGTCATGATTTCCGCGACCCCCGCTTTATCATCAGCCCCGAGCAGGGTTTTGCCGTCGGTGGTGATCAGCGTCTGCCCGGTCAACTGGTGCAGCACCGGGAACATCACCGGGGATAACACCTCGTCGCCCATGCCCAGCGCGATATCACCGCCGCGATAGTTTTCAACAATTTGCGGATTGACGTTTTTACCGGTGAAGTCCGGCGCGGTATCCACATGGGAGATAAAGCCGATCGTCGGTACCGGTTTGGCGATATTGGACGGCAGCGTGCCCATCACCGTGCCGTGCTCGCTCAGGGTAACGTCCACCAGCCCCAGCTCAGTCAGCTGAGACTGCAGCAGGCGCAGCAGCTTCCATTGCCCTTCGGTGCTCGGCACCTGTTTCACGCCCGGTCTCGACTGGGTATCCAGCGAGACATAGGTTAAGAATCGCTCTAATAATTTATCCATACCGTCACCCCTGTTAATGTCACAACATTATCAATATGTTGTCTGAATCAAATATTGCGTCAGGTCACTTTACGTCGGCGCATGGATGAAATAAACCTGCCAGAAAATGACATAACGCCGGTCCCGAGCCGATCGCGTGCAGTGATAACCGTAGCGCATGAATAAATGGTTACAAGCATTGGCGATTTTGGCGCTTTGCCGTAGAATGCCTGCCCTTAATCAATGTGCCAGACCCAAAGGTGGTTCATCACAAACCCCGCATCCGATAAGCCATCCGATGCGTCAGTTACGGGACAGAGTAAAAAATTGAATACACAACCGCGTTCGCTTTCACCGCTGGTGCAACTGGCGGGGATCGGTAAAAGTTTTGATGGCAAAACGGTGATTTCCGATTTATCCCTGACCATCAATAACGGCGAATTCCTTACCCTTCTCGGCCCCTCCGGCTGCGGCAAAACCACGGTATTACGCCTGATTGCCGGTCTTGAGAATGTTGATACCGGCACGATCCACCTTGATAGCCAGGATATCACCGACGTTCCCGCCGAACATCGCCACGTCAACACGGTCTTCCAGAGCTACGCCCTGTTCCCGCACATGACGGTTTTTGAAAACGTCGCCTTCGGCCTGCGCATGCAGAAAACGCCGGCGGCAGAGATCGCCCCGCGTGTCACCGATGCCTTAAGAATGGTGCAGCTTGAAGAATTTGCCCAGCGCAAACCGCATCAGCTCTCCGGCGGGCAGCAGCAGCGCGTGGCGATTGCCCGCGCGGTGGTCAACAAGCCGCGCCTGTTGTTGCTGGATGAATCCCTGTCCGCGCTCGACTACAAGCTGCGTAAGCAGATGCAGAACGAGCTGAAAGCGCTGCAGCGCAAGCTCGGTATCACCTTCGTGTTTGTTACTCACGATCAGGAAGAAGCGCTGACCATGTCTGACCGCATCGTGGTGATGCGTAACGGGCGCATTGAGCAGGATGGCACCCCGCGTGAAATTTACGAGGAGCCGGAAAACCTGTTCGTGGCAAGCTTCATCGGCGAGATCAATATTTTCGACGCGACCGTGATTGAGCGTATCGACGCCGAGCGGGTGCGGGCCAACGTCGAAGGGCGCGAGTGCAATATCTACGTCAACTTCCCGGTGGAAGCGGGCCAGCAGCTGAAGGTGCTGCTGCGTCCGGAAGATCTGCGCGTGGAGGAGATCAACGACGTGCGCGATGTCGAAGGACTGATTGGTTACGTGCGCGAGCGCAACTATAAAGGCATGACGCTGGAGTCGGTGGTCGAGCTGGAAAACGGCAAGATGGTGATGGTCAGCGAGTTCTTTAACGAAGACGATCCTGACTTTGACCACTCGCTGGACCAGAAAATGGCGGTTACCTGGGTTGAGAGCTGGGAGGTGGTGCTCACCGATGAAGAGCTCGCGTAAATTTCAGAACCTGGTGATCGCCACCATCGTCGGCTGGCTGGTGCTGTTCGTCTTTCTGCCGAACCTGATGATCATCGGCACCAGCTTCCTCACCCGCGACGACGCGAACTTTGTCAGCCTGGTGTTTACCCTGGAGAACTACGCGCGTCTGCTTGACCCGCTCTACTTCCAGGTGCTGCTGCACTCGCTCAACATGGCGCTGATCGCCACCCTCGCCTGCCTGGCGCTGGGCTATCCGTTCGCCTGGTTCCTGGCGCGGTTACCGCAGAAGGTGCGCCCGCTGTTGCTGTTCCTGCTGATTGTGCCGTTCTGGACCAACTCGCTGATCCGCATCTACGGGCTGAAGATCTTTCTCAGCACCAAAGGGTACATGAACGAGTTTCTGCTCTGGACCGGGCTTATCGACACGCCGATCCGCATCATGTATACCCCGTCGGCGGTGATTATCGGGCTGGTCTATATTCTGCTGCCGTTTATGGTGATGCCGCTCTACTCCAGCATTGAGAAGCTTGATAAACCGCTGCTGGAAGCGGCGCGGGACCTGGGTGCCAGCAAGCTGCAGACGTTTATCCGCATCATTATTCCGCTTACCATGCCGGGCATTATCGCCGGCTGTCTGCTGGTGATGCTCCCGGCGATGGGGCTGTTCTTTGTCTCCGACCTGATGGGCGGCGCGAAAAATCTGCTGATCGGCAACGTCATCAAGAGCCAGTTCCTGAATATTCGCGACTGGCCGTTCGGCTCTGCCACCAGCATCACGCTGACGCTGGTGATGGGCCTGATGCTGCTGGTGTACTGGCGCGCCGCGCGGCTACTTAACAAGAAGGTGGAGCTGGAATGATCGGGCGGCTTCTTCGCGGCGGCTTTATGACCGCCATCTACGCTTACCTGTACATCCCAATCATTATTCTGATTGTGAACTCGTTCAACGGCTCGCGCTTCGGCATTAACTGGCAGGGCTTTACCACCAAATGGTACAGCCTGCTGATGAACAACGACAGCCTGCTGCAGGCCGCGCGCCACTCGCTGACCATGGCGGTATTCTCGGCGACGTTCGCCACGCTGATTGGCTCGCTCACGGCGGTGGCGCTCTACCGTTACCGCTTCCGCGGCAAGCCGTTTGTCAGCGGGATGCTGTTCGTGGTGATGATGTCGCCGGACATCGTGATGGCCATCTCGCTGCTGGTGCTGTTTATGCTGCTCGGGATTCAGCTCGGCTTCTGGTCGCTGCTGTTCTCGCACATCACGTTCTGCCTGCCGTTTGTGGTGGTCACCGTTTACTCGAGGCTGAAAGGGTTTGACGTGCGCATGCTGGAAGCGGCAAAGGATCTGGGTGCCAGCGAAATCACCATTCTGCGCAAAATCATTCTGCCGCTCGCCATGCCGGCGGTGGCGGCCGGCTGGGTGCTGAGCTTTACCCTGTCGATGGACGACGTGGTGGTCTCGTCGTTTGTTACCGGGCCGAGCTATGAAATTCTGCCGTTGAAGATCTACTCGATGGTGAAAGTCGGCGTCTCGCCTGAGGTGAACGCGCTGGCAACCATTCTGCTGCTTCTCTCGCTGGTTCTGGTGCTTGCCAGCCAGCTTATCCTTCGCGATAACACCAAAACTCAGGGGACGTTTAAATGAAAAAATGGTCACGCCACCTGCTTGCTGCCGGCGCGCTGGCGCTGGGCGTCAGCGCAGCACATGCCGACGACGGCAAAACCCTCTACTTCTACAACTGGACCGAGTATGTGCCGCCGGGCCTGCTGGAGCAGTTCACCAAAGAGACCGGCATCAAGGTGATCTATTCGACCTACGAGTCGAATGAAACCATGTACGCCAAGCTGAAAACCTACAAGGAAGGCGCGTACGATCTGGTGGTGCCGTCCACCTACTTTGTCGACAAGATGCGCAAAGAGGGGATGATTCAGAAGATCGATAAGCGCACGCTGACCAACTTCCACAATCTCGACCCGGCGATGCTCAACAAGCCGTTCGACCCGAACAATGACTATTCCATCCCGTACATCTGGGGTGCGACCGCCATCGGCGTTAACAGCGAAGAGATCGATCCGAAAACCATCACCAGCTGGGCTGACCTGTGGAAGCCGGATTACAAAAGCAGCCTGCTGCTGACCGATGACGCGCGCGAAGTGTTCCAGATGGCGCTGCGCAAACTCGGCTACTCCGGTAACACTACCGATGCGAAAGAGATCGAGGCGGCGTATCACGAGCTGCAAAAGCTGATGCCAAACGTGGCGGCCTTCAACTCCGATAACCCGGCTAACCCGTATATGGAAGGGGAAGTGAATCTGGGAATGGTGTGGAACGGTTCCGCGTGGGTGGCCCGTCAGGCCGGTACACCGCTTGAGGTGGTCTGGCCGAAAGAAGGCGGTATCTTCTGGATGGACAGCCTGTCGATCCCGGCCAATGCGAAAAACGTGGATGGCGCCCTGAAGCTGATCAACTTCCTGCTGCGTCCGGACGTGGCAAAACAGGTAGCGGAAACCATCGGCTACCCGACGCCTAACCTCGCAGCGCGCAAGCTGTTAAGCCCGGACGTCGCCAACGATAAGTCACTCTACCCGGATGCGGCAACTATCGAGAAAGGCGAATGGCAGAACGACGTCGGCGACGCCAGCGCGATCTATGAGTCGTACTACCAGAAGCTGAAAGCGGGACGATAAAACCGCAGCGGCGGGTGAGCATGCTTGCCCGCCCTGGGGTTTAACTGATGTAACAGAACGGCGGGCATCCGCCGTTTGCTGTTTATGGTGTCGCTGTCAGGATTTGCCCCCTTCCCTCACCCTGCTCCCTCAGTAATGCCTTTCGTCAAATTCACCTGGTAGTTTTTAGGCCTGATATACCTTGCCTGAGTTATACGCATGCGTTAGCCCAGAAATAAATGTTATAACCCGTTGCACAAGGCATTTATGTGTAATCGGAGCATTACAAGCTCGGGTATTTCCCGTCTTCATCAACCAAAAAGATTTGCGACAGGTACCAGGAATTATTGTCTCTGAACAACTGATATTCATAAACGGGTGAGTAATATTGTTTTGATAATCTGGTCGTCACAACAGCATTATCGCCGGTGATTTTTGTCGACAGGATCTTTTCCTGCTCAGGGTCATGAGAGGACTCGGAACCAAACGCAATGGGTTCGCCTGCGAAATCCGGTGCGGTGTATTTTTTCAGCAGTTCATTCCAGCTCTTCTGCGCAAGCGGCATAATATCTTTCCCGTCGCGGGTCTGGCTTTGCTGGAAAGTCTGGTCATTCCAGATCTTATAATCATGCTGGAAGGCCATCACGACCTGTTCCGGTGTGTTTGCCAATATCTCTCCCGCCCTGAATAAACTCACGCTTAACAGAATTAATTGAATCAATACTCGCTGCACAGTTCACTCACTTACCGGTAATATTTTTTTCAGTTTCCCCGGGTGGTGGGCTGAAGTCAACGAACCAGTCGCCATAGCCAACCAAAGAAATGTTCATTTGCGGATAATGGCAGATAGCGTTGTGAAACAGGGCAGTATCTTCAGAATGACCACTTACCCTGATTTGTAGATATTAGCGTTCCAGTAACCATGACCCTGCTGACCACAGGCTTTCCAGCCCAACGCTATAAGCTGCTTTGCAATCAGTCGATTCATCA
The DNA here is from genome assembly GCF_000696575.1 of Siccibacter colletis. Lineage (GTDB taxonomy): Bacteria > Pseudomonadota > Gammaproteobacteria > Enterobacterales > Enterobacteriaceae > Siccibacter > Siccibacter colletis. The sequence goes on from NZ_JMSQ01000005.1 coordinate 108,738, forward strand.
CCCCGTGCCCCATCAGCAGCACGGGCCCGTTTGATAGCTCTACAGATGTTACGAGAATGTCCGCAGCCTAAACGGCGCGTTGTTTCGCTATTCCCTGGGGCTCGGCATTACGGGAAAAGCCACAAAGCCACATAATGCGGAACAAAGCAGCCCAGAGCGTGGGGGATAATTTCATACCGGGCAGGTGGAATATCGGCAGGCCCGCTTCTCTGAAAACGTCATCAATAAGGTCAGGCTTACGCCCTAATGCGCTCAGGGAAGAGAGTGCCCTGGGGAGCGGGCTACTGATAATATTTAATGCGCTTGAGGCTAATAATCTACTGGTGTCGGGTGGTATATCGCTGCCGGTATCCGAACAATCGTATTGTGCGATCCAGTCGGCCATTTCACGACAGCTTACTCTCGCCGATTTGCTAAAGGCGGGCTTTCCATGACGCATCAAAATAATTTCCATACTGCACTTCTTTCTGTGTAATCCTCAAGATGCAGGGAGACTAACGTAAATACGTCAGGGTGTTCTACCACCATATTTAGGGTTGATCGCACAAATTGAGTCAGGCGTAATGTGTCAGCGATTTCGTTTAAACGCTTTACACACCACACCCGGGTGAATGTCGGCTTTGTGCCAGAAGCGGACGTTGCTAACACTTGAATGTACTCATTCGCGTGGCCCGGTCAGCGCAATATGGCAACCTAAGGCGCTGTCGTGACATCAGCTTGTAAAGTAGTATGTGTTCTTCTGCTGTTCACACTTTGGATACTCAATGACATTGCAAGCGACTTGGCTTGAACAGCCTAAGCCCGGTGATGAAAGGGAAGGTGTTTCGATCATCGACGTCAATCCCTTTGGCGCTAATGGAGAAAAGGATCGACGACTGTTAATTAGTAAGGGCGGTGAGCCCATTGTGATTTTACAGTTATATATACGTGCCGACGAGGATGGCTGGCTGATTTCCAGCGCCTTTTGTGATTTCCTACTGAATGAATCCCAGGTGGCAATCATTTGTGGCGACCACTTTCATGTTGTTGAGATGAGCACACACTCGTTCAGAAGCCATCCATTAGGTGATTACGTTGGCCATATTTATTCAGTTCCTGACATCCATTCTGACAGGCTACATAATCGGGTTCTGGTCACCACTTACTGCCACGTTTTTCTGATGGATATTGATGCGGGCATTCTCTGGAAATCTAGGCAGTGCGCCATTGATGGCGTGATCATTACATCGATAGAGAATGATACGGTGCTGGGCCTGGGAGAGTGGGACCCGCCAGGGGGTTGGGAACCTTTTAAGCTCGATCTTAAAACGGGCATCCCGATTTGAAGAAGGGGGCCCCTCACAGTCTTCGGCCGGCGCGGACGTTGCATTCCAGCAATTATTGCCTTAAGAGTTAATGTTCGATTGTGATGAGGACAAACACTATGCTCCTGGAGGCGCTAAAAAGACTTGAATGCTCTCTTCATAGCAGCAGGCGGAAAGATCGGGTATGGCTTGAACAGATACTCCACGAAAGATTTAGCGAAATAACACGCTCAGGTGTAGTCGTTGATCGTACTCAGACTATTGAAGCGCTTTTAAGCGAAGATAATGTTCCGGCTATTCTTAGTCGTGATTACCGGCTTATCAGCGTTGGAAATAATTTCGCAATATTGCACTACAGAACTGTTAATCCAGATGGCAGTCGTGCAACCCTACGTTCTTCATACTGGGAATTTTCTGCGAACGGGCAATGGAAATTGGTATTCCACCAGGGAACGCCAGAGGCAGGGAGCGTATAGATGCCAGATACAATGTCCGCTCCTCGCTCACAACAGCCATTCGCATCCTTTTAGCCTCTGAATGTGCAGATAAAAAAGCATTCATTTTTTACCGTTAATTACAGACTTTGCTTCGAGCGTTCGCCATGAGACCTCAGCCGCAGGTCCTATACGCTGATTGCGGCGGTTGGGCGGAGTTTTCCGGCCTGCTGGTTGACGGACTAGCGTGTCGGGGAGCCGCAGGGGGGCTACATGGAGTAATAACAATGGCCGACCAATATGAAAGCAAATTTTTATACATATATTGATATGAAATTCATTTCAGAGTAATTTACAAATCGGATTATAACTGCTGGGTATGTATAATTCGATTAACAAGCTGTAAAGGCATAATTAAAAAATTAATTACGGTGGCCACTTTGAAAAGCATAAACTTACTATCTTTATCTCAGGCACACGATTCCATTAGCTCAGATCAATTCTTAGATCTTAAGCGATATTATAACATTGAGATTAAAAATGCTGAAATTGAGGAGGTTAAGGCACTTTTAGAATCGTTGCGAGCGCTCATCACAAACCCTTGCCTTTTTGATGGCTTCCTTGTGGGTTATAAAATACCACAAATTGGCAAGGAATTTGAGTTATTGAAAGTCAATCGGGATGCTGTTATAAACATTGAATTAAAACGCACTAGCACTCCGGAAAAGATAAAGAAACAACTTATCAGGAATCGATATTACCTAAGCTTTATTGGTAAAGAAATTTATGCAATCACTTTTTCATCTGATACTGGGCATTTATACGCTCTTAATCAAGATGATGAACTGGTAGAAATAAGCTCTCTTCAACTATGTGATTTGCTTGAAAAATATGGCACTGAACTCAAGGAAAATATTGATTCTCTTTTTAACCCTTCCGACTACTTAGTATCCCCATTCAACTCAACAGAGAAGTTTTTAAGTGATAAATATTTTTTAACTCATCAACAAGAGGATTTCAAATCACAAATAACAAAACTCATTTTTAATGCGACAAATTCTTGCTTTATTTCAGTGGTAGGGGCTGCCGGAACCGGTAAAACACTGTTGGTTTATGATATTGCTAAATTGCTTTCTGAAGCCGGTAAGAATGTATTATTAGTGCATTGTGGACAATTAAATTCAGGTCACCTCACAATGATAGGTAGAGGCTGGGAAATTATAGAAGTAAAAAATCTGGCTAGTCATGATTTATCGAAACATAATACGATTATCATTGATGAGGTTCAGCGAATTTATGCGCATCAACTAGATGATTTAATCACAAAGGTAACCACCAATAAACAATCATGCATATTTTCATACGACAGGTTGCAGACCTTGGCAACATGGGAAAAAGGCAATGATGAAAAGATTGAGAAAATAAATAACCTTCATTCATTTGAGTTATCTGAAAAAATTAGAACTAACAAAGAAATTGCCAGCTTCATCAAAATGTTGTTTAACAACAATCGAAAAGTGGATTTCCGTAATGCTGGCAATATTGAATTAAATTACTTTAAGAATTTAGATGATGCAAAAAAATACTTGTTGTTTCTTGATAGGGAAGAATGGGAGATTCTTCGTTTTACACCTTCACGACATAATAAAGAATACCATCAGCAATACTCTAGTTATTACCATCAATCAGCTCATCGTGTCATTGGACAGGAATTTGATAATGTGGTTGTTACTATTGATCGTCATTTTGAATATCATGTGAATGGGAATCTTATCTATTCGGGGTATGGATATTATAATGCATTAAAAATGCTTTTCCAAAATATCACCAGGACTCGAAAAAAACTTAAATTGATAATTATTGATAATTATTGATAATTATTGATAATTATTGATAATGAAGCTTTACTAAAAAAATGTATATCCATTTTATCTTAGATATCAAATTAAGGCTATCTAAATTAAATGCAGGCTTAAACATCATGCTTATTTTTATTAAATTTTTACATGAAAGTCTATTTTGAAAACGGAAAAAGTTGTTTGAAGGGGGCATTACATTTTTGCCATTGGACCCTAAATAGCTGCACCTAATACCGCTACACTTGTCATTCATGGGCATCTGCCGGGCACTTTTGAACGTATCATAGCAAGTCTGATGTAGCGCTACATGGCAGAGCAAATTCACCACGCCCTTGTCTCACAGGGGCTGGCCAAAAGTGGAGCACTATTCCGGGCAGCTATTTAGCTGGCAGGTCTGGAACGCTAAATGGGCTGTCGGAGCTAACCAGCCCTGCAGGCCGAGGAGCCGGATGGCCATCAAATGATCGGTATTCTTGAATTTGAATCTTCTGCCAGGTAAAGCAAGCCAACACAGTCAATAGTGATAAGTGTATTGTTCGGCCGGCCCTTAAATTGGCTTCGCAGTCGAGGTGACGTTAATGACGCTCACCCGCTTCACCTTTAAGAGACCGGCTTCACGAAAAGAGGGTAACCTAGGCCGTTAATCATACTCCTCGTCATCGTTTGTTTCGTCATCCTGATCACCGTAGAAGTCGTTGTCATTTTCAGACAACTGAGAGGCCTTGATGACTTCTTCAGCACCAACATCCTGAAGCGTGCTATCGAGAGTGTCCAGATCTTCCGTCGCCTGTTGGAATTTTTCATTCACTTCAGCAGTAGGAATTTTGCCTTCGGCTAGGTCTTCCAGCGTCTGGATTGCGATATCAACGCCAGGCGTATCTTCCTTCACGCGCAGCGCTTCCTCACCCAGCGGGATGTCATCCAAAGGTATCGTACGCGTGCTATCGATGTCGATACCACGCTCATCCTCCAGTCTGATACGCGCAGCATTATTGATGCCGTCAGCGATATCAATGAACTCCTCAGCGGTGTCTTTCAACGCTTGGGCCCGCTCCAGTGCATCATCAATGTCTTGCGTTGTTACGTCACTCATGGCTATCACCTTTTCAAAATGCGAGGCGACATGCCCCGCTGAAAAGAGAGTAGTTCATCTCTAATTATTAAATCAAGTTAAAAATAAAATTCATTATCTTGATTTATTTTAACTTTTAATTTGTATTTTTAAATCAACTTATTGTTTTTTTGCTTTAAAAAATTTTTTATAAGTTATTTTTCGTTTGGATATAAAAAGTTGTGATTATTTTTTTGTAATTGGTATCATCTATGATTATGGTTTTATCATCACATTGATGAAAAATGGTCATCTTTAGAAAATTTCGCTAAGGCTGAACGGCATAAAAACTAGCACAAACTCTCATCAAGCTTCTTTTAAGGGACCCTGATGCACCTATCCGAACACAATAAAAACATGTTTTTAACGTTTCTCTCTGGCGTCGCGACACCTTTTCCACACATATACGATGCAGTCAGCGAACAGTTGCTCCTACTTATTCTTAAAGCCCGGCAATTGAATGAAGATCCTGAGTACAGCAAATGGTTTGCTGAGCAGCATCAGGTACTTACAATGCTGCAAGCCCAGAGTGAAAAAATTAGCAAAATTTATACACAGAACAGTCTGGTGCTTAGTTTTAAGGAGCCCAAGCAAGACAGCCTCATTGATGCACTTATATTCATGTATCAAATTTATAAAGGTTTTGATGAGGGCAAGGTCAGTCTTAAGACATGGGGAGAGATGAACCGGCAGCCATCAGAGCAGGGGTTTCGCTTTGCGGAGCAAAACAAACTCTGGGAAGAATTTATTCATGATGATATGTTTGCCATCCTGACAGAGGGGCCGACACATTGCCCGCCAATTTCTCCACAGGCAAGAAAAGGCTACTGCCATCAGGATCTTTCCATCGCGCACTCATGCAGTAACGAGCTGCTTTCCCGATTAAATAATTTTCATAAGATTGATTCGCTACCGATACTCGCTGATGCAATTTACAACTTAATTACTTTCTTTCGTCATGCGAGGACTGCTGTTCCCGACTGCCTGTCCGAATTTGAAAAAGTGTACAGAGAAATCCTGGTAGGAGAAAGGCGGGAAAGCAATGTTTTCAAAAACATTATCAAATTAATCAACGATGAAGGGCGTAAGCAGTTCATTGAAAGGATCGCTGAACAGTGCGAATCTCAGCACGCCGAATACTTGTTCGGCCAGTTTGTAGGCATCTATGCCTCGGAGATCGCACAGTGGATTGCTGAGCTTCAGATTTATTTTAAAGATGAGCAATCAACGCCATTTGCCTGGGAATTCACAACCGTTGCGGCTGATGCCCGCGCTCTCGCAGAAGAGGAAGAGCAGAAACCGACCATGGAATGGGCGAGCGACTATTGCCAGATTTCAATTAAGCGAGAAACCCTCCTGAAACTCATCCAGACCAATGCCTTGCATGATGCGGTCGACTCTTTGGCTGACTGCCTCTTGCGTATTTATGGTAAGCCTGCCGAAGTGATGTTCAGAGAGAAAGGTACTGCTCCGCCAATCTCCGATACCGAACGTTACGTCTACAATTCGAACAGCTACCATTTTAACAACACTCTTCAAGGCAATTATCAGAAGATCATAGGTATTTTGCAGTCTTTCGAAAAATGGCATGAAAATAATAAAGTGCTTCTGATTAGCCACAAAAAAAAACGTATTGAGCGTATTGATGTCCAGGTTCGGCTGGCTGGGTTGAGATGTTATGACCTTAAAATGGGCGTCCCTGACGGTAATAGATTGAAAATAAAAGACGGTATTTATGATCTGGTAAAAAATGACGCCAGTCTTCGCTTTGAAAACTCCATCAGTGATGTCTCACTTCAGCGGTATCATTCTCAAGTAAAAAAAATCATCGATAAGGACATAGATGATTTGCTGCTGAGCCAACAAAACAATAATTCAAAAAGCCCTTTCAGTGGTGCTCATCATGCTATAAAGCCTCTCTGGAGCAAGTGTGAAATCCTTAAGGGTAAATAAGCATTCCGGTGGGATAATCTTTAGCTGTAAGAAAGCTGTGAACTTCCGTTCATCGCTCACAGCAGATCATATTTCAGCATCTGCGCCACTGCCCTGCCCGTTGTTACGCCCCATAAAAAAAGGACCGCTGGCGTAAACCAGCAGTCCTCTGCATCCCGCATTGTTATTTCTGTTGCACTATGCCGGTATCACAACCCTTTCAGCATCCTGTCGACATACTCCGGCACCACGCTGCTGGCCAGTCCGTAATGCTTTTCGTCGAAGTCGCTGTTCACCTGGCTCGGTTCGAGGTTTAACTCGACGGTGTGCGCGCCCTGTAGTTTGGCTTCATGCACGAAGCCGGCCGCCGGATAGACGTGGCCGGAGGTGCCGATGGCGATAAACACGTCTGCCATAGCGATGGCGCTGTAGATCTCATCCATGCCGAGCGGCATCTCGCCGAACCACACCACGTGCGGGCGCAGCGGCTGCGGGAACTGGCAGCAGTGGCACTTGTCTTCCGGGGTGATGTCCCCGGTCCACTCCAGCACCTGGCCGCTCCAGTCGCAGCGCACTTTTAATAGCTCGCCGTGCATGTGAATGACGTTTTTATTCCCGGCGCGCTCGTGCAGGTTATCGATATTCTGCGTCACCAGCAGAAAACGATCGCCCAGCTCCGCCTCTAACTGCGCCAGAGCATGATGCGCGGCGTTAGGCGCGATTTCAGCCTGCTGCAGCTGGCGGCGGCGCGCGTTGTAGAACGCCTGAACCAGCTGCGGGTTGCGCGAAAAGCCTTCCGGGGTCGCCACGTCTTCGACGCGGTGCTCTTCCCACAGGCCGTCTGCGGCGCGGAAGGTGCGAATACCGGACTCCGCGGAGATGCCCGCGCCGGTCAGTACGACAACTCTCGGTTTTTCCATCACTTCGGGTACCACCGTGTCTCTGAAGAAAATACGCTGACGCAACCGGTCGCGCAGCCTACGTTTATTTTTCTTGAAACGAATCAGACGGTGCGAACGACGCGATTGCATATCTACCTCAGTTTACTCGGTGAGATGAAGGAATGCCGCACCGCGCATTCCTCCGGCATCGCCGTGGCGCGCCCGCGCAATGCGCGGAACCTTTGCCACCGGCAGTAAGGCGCGTGGCAGACGCGACGGCAGGGCTTCAAACAGCGCATCAAAATGAGAAAGCCCGCCGCCGATCACCACCAGATGGGGATCGAGAATGGTCAGAATATTGCCCAGACAGACTGCCAGCAGATCGAGCCAACGGTCAACAAACGCCTGCGCGCGGGTATCGCCAGCCTGCCACAGGGCGACGATCTGCTGCGCATTGTGCGGCTGCGCGTAGTAGTGCTGCCACAGCCAGGCAAAGCCCGGCCCGGAGAGATAGCCTTCGATACAGCCGCGCTGCCCGCAGCCGCAGGGGCGAAGCGGCACGCCTGCGCCGAGCACGTCGAGGGCGTCAACCGGCAAGCGGGTATGGCCGAACTCGCCGGTGATATAGCTGCGCCCCGAGACCGGCTTGCCGTTGACGACCAGCCCGCCGCCCACGCCGGTGCCGAGGATCAGGCCCATCACCACCGGCAGGTGGCGGAACTCATCATCCCAGGCTTCGGAGAGGGTAAAACAGTTGGCGTCGTTATCGACCCGCACCTCGCGTCCGAGTCGGTCGCTGAGATCGGCCGCGAAAGGACGACCGCTGGCGGCAGGCAGATTAGCGGCATAAAGCGTGCCGTCGTCGGTCTGCGGCATGCCGGGAATACCGACCCCGACGCTGCCCGCGGCACCAAAGCGCGTATCGGCCTCGGTCACCAGCCCGGCAATGGCATCCAGGAACGCACGGTAATCGTCGTGCGGCGTGGCGATGCGGCGCTCCCATTGCAAACGGCGGGCGTCATCATAGACGCCGAGGGCAATTTTGCTGCCGCCGATATCGAAGCCGTAGTACATCGTCCCTCCCGTGATTACTGTCCGCCGCTCAGCACGCGGGCCGGATCGATGCGGCTGGCGCGTCGCGCCGGGTACCAGCTGGCGATTAGGCTCAGGACCAGCGCGGTGAGTAACACGTAGACCACATCCAGCCAGTGCAGTTCAGACGGCAGGAAGTCGATGAAATAGATGTCGCCCGACAGGAACTGATGCCCGGTAGCGCCCTGAATCGCATTGATAATGGTGGTCAGGTTAAAGGCCGCCAGCACACCGATAATCACGCCGATCACGCTGCCCAGCAATCCTGCCAGCAGCCCGTACCAGACGAAGATGGCGCGGATCAGCCCGTCTTTGGCACCCAACGTGCGTAGCACCGCGATGTCGCTGCTCTTGTCCTTCACCGCCATCACCAGCGTCGAGACGATGTTAAAACAGGCAACGCCGATCACCAGCACCATCGCCAGATACATAATGGCGCGGATCATCTGGATATCGCGATACATGTAGCCATAGGTGCCGATCCAGCTCTTGATGTAGACGTAGGCGTCGGTCACCTGGCCGGCGTCACGCACCAGCTTGTTGGCGTTAAACACGTCCTGCACCTTGATGGCGATGCCGGTCACGCTGTTTCCCATATCGAGATACTGCTGGGCATCCGCCAGCGGCACCATCGCGAAGCTGTGATCGAGCTGGCCGCTGAGCTGTAGAATGCCGGCGACGTGCAGGCGCACGCGTTTGGGCTGCAGCAGCTTGTGCGCGCTGTTGGCGTTCGGGATCATGATGGTCAGCCAGTCGCCCTGCTTCACTTTCAGCGCGTCGGCGACGCCTTTACCAATGATGATCTGCTGTTCCCCGGCTTTAAAGCTGGCCCAGGCGTTGTTCTGCACAAAGGAGGGCAGCGCGCTGAGACGAGTCTCCTGCGCCGGGTCCACACCTTTTACCTGGATGGCGCGCAGGTTAACGCCGCTCTCCACCAGCCCGGTAAAGTTGACGTACGGCGCGGCGGCCTCAATGCCCTTCACCTGCTCGACGCGGCCCAGCACGTCCTGCCAGGCATTGAACGGCTGCTCCACCGGCTCAATCTGCCCGTGCGGCACCACGGCGAGAATGCGATTATTGAGTTCGCGCTCAAAGCCGTTCATGGCGCTCAGGCCGACGATCAGAACTGCCACCCCCAGCGCAATGCCGATGGTGGAGATGACAGAGATAAGCGACACCATGCCGCTGCGGCGGCGTCCGCGGCTAAAGCGCAGGCCGATTAAAAGCGAAAGCGGAGACGCCATTACTGCGCCCCCATCAGGGTCAGTTCAGCATTCAGGTGGCCGTCGCGCATCTCCAGCTGGCGCTGCATGCGTTTTGCCAGCTGCAGGTCATGCGTCACCACCAGGAAGGCGGTGCCCTGGGTGCGGTTCAGCTCGCCGAGCAGTTCAAAGATGCTGTCGGCATTGCGGGCGTCGAGGTTACCGGTCGGTTCATCCGCCAGCACCAGCCGCGGGTTATTCACCAGCGCACGGGCGATAGCCACGCGCTGCCGCTCACCGCCGGACAGCTCGGAAGGGCGATGGCTGCTGCGATGATCAAGACCCACCGCACGCAGCATCTCCAGCGCGCGCGTTTCCGGCTGCTTGTGCTTGCCAATCAGCAAGGGCATCGCGACGTTTTCCAGCGCGGTGAAGTCCGGCAGCAGGTGGTGGAACTGATAGATAAAGCCCAGCTCGCGGTTGCGCAGCTCAGCTTTCGCTGCCGCTGACAGCGAGCTCATCGCCTGGCCGTTAAAGATCACATCGCCGGACGTCGGCGTGTCCAGCCCGCCCAGCAGGTGCAACAGGGTACTTTTCCCCGAGCCGGAGCTGCCGACGATAGCCATCGTCTCCCCGGCGGCGATGCTGAAGCTCACGTTGTGCAATACGTCGGTCTGCACCTTACCTTCCTGGTAGCGTTTGCACAGGTTGTCGCACTGTAACAGCACAGAATTACTCATAACGTAAAGCCTCAGCGGGTTGGGTGGCGGCAGCGCGCCATGACGGGTAAAGCGTGGACAACAGGGCGATGGCCATCGCGGCCAGCGCGATCCCCACCACCTGCAAAGGTTCAATAGCCACCGGCAACGCCGCGCCATCCAGCAGCGCGCCGATAACCGGCATCAGGTTATTAAGCTGGCTGGCAAGCAGTGCGCCGAGCACCGCCCCGAGCAGCGCGCCGACGATACCGGCGCTGGCGCCCTGGATCATAAACACCGCCATAATCTGGCGGCGGTTCAGCCCCTGGGTTTGCAAAATGGCAACTTCGCCCTGCTTCTCCATCACCATGAGGCCCAGCGAGGTGATGATATTAAACGCGGCGACGGCGATGATCAGGCTGAGCAGCAGGCCCATCATGTTCTTCTCCATGCGTACCGCCTGGAACAGCTCGCCCTTGCGCTCGCGCCAGTCTTTCCACACCGTGCCCTCGGGCAGGGTCTGCTGGCTCAGCTCGTCCACCTTCAGCGGTTCGTTAAGCCACAGACGCCAGCCGGTGATGTTCCCGGCCGGATAGCGCATCAGGCGCGAGGCGTCCTGAATGTTGACCAGCATCTGGTAGCCGTCCACTTCGCTGTTGGCGGCAAACGTACCCGCTACGGTGAACAGACGCTGGCTTGGCAGACGTCCCATCGGCGTAAACTGGCTGGCAGACGGCACCATCACGCGGATTTGATCGCCACGGTTCACCCCAAGCTGGCCCGCCAGCTGTTCGCCGAGGATGACGTTGTATTTACCCGGTGCCAGCACGCTTTGCTGGACGTTGCTGAGATAGGGGGTAAGCGGGTCGCGCTGCGCCGGGTCGATGCCAAGCATCACGCCCACCGACACGTTGCGCGCGCTCTGCAGCACCACATCCCCGGTAGTGAGCGGCGCGCTGCGGCTGACGCCCTGAAGGTTCAGGCTGTCTGCCGGACGCTGCTGGGGGTTGAGGGAGCCGGAGGGCGACGTAACGATGGCCTGCGGCATCAGGCCGAGAATGTTGTTTTGCAGTTCGCGTTCGAATCCGTTCATCACGGAAAGCACCGTGACCAGCGCCAGTACGCCCAGCGTGATGCCGATGGTCGACAGCCATGAGACGAAACGACCGAAGCGGTCAGCTGCGCGGCCCCGCATGTAGCGTAAGCCAATGAATAAAGCGACAGGTTGGTACATGAAATCCGTCTTAAACCGTGTGCAAAGTGACTGGCAAGTATATAAGCGTAACCGGATTAAGTAAATGAAACGCCATTTCCAGGTCGACACATTCCTTAACAGAAAAACCCGAAAAATCAATTTGATATCATTTGTGATTGCGACAAACCCGGCGGCGTATCCGCCTTTCTGCCACCCTGCGGTTTTTCCTGAAATCGCCCAAACGGGGCAAAACCAGATTGATTCCGATGACCAATATATCCTTAGCCGCCAGGCTATAGGCTGTAATTAGCCAAAAAACGGGTGCGCGTTTTCGCATGAAACAGAAGCAACAAAAACAGTTATGGATTAACCAGATCAAAGGGATGTGTATTTGTCTGGTGGTGGTGTATCACTCGGTGATCACTTTCTACCCCAACCTCATGGGGCTTGAGAATCACCTGGCAATTATGGTGTCGAAGGCCTGGGTCTACTTTAACCTCTACCTCGCGCCGTTCCGCATGCCGGTCTTCTTCTTTATCTCCGGCTACCTGATCCGCCGCTATATCAGCGAGGTTCCGTGGAAGCAGTGCCTCGATAAGCGCGTGCTGAGCATCCTTTACGTGCTGATCCTCTGGGGAGCGGTGCAGTGGTTCGGCCTGCTTCATCTGAATGAGTGGCTGGCGCCGCAGCGTGACATCAGCGACATCAGCAACGCCGCCTACGCGGAATCCCCCGGCGAGTTTCTGGTGGGCATGCTCACCGCCAGCACCAGCCTGTGGTATCTCTACGCCCTGATCGTCTACTTCATCATCTTTAAGGCGTTTTACCGCTTCCGGGTGGCGCTGTTCGTGGTGCTGGTCGGGCTGAGTATCGCGATCAACTTCCTGCCGACGCCGTGGTGGGGGCTGAACAGCGTGATCCGCAACATGCCTTATTACAGTCTGGGGGCATTCTTTGGCGGGCCGCTCATTGAGAGCGTCAAGCAGTGGCGACCGCGCCGCCTGCCGATCTTCGCACTGCTGGCGGTGGCTTCGGTGCCGTTCTACTTCCTGAACGTGCCGCTGTTTATCTCGATGATATCAATTGTGGCGATCATGAAGGTGTTTTACCTGTATGAGCAGTGGCGTGGCGCGAACGAAAACTCCCTGTTCAACATCATTGGCTCGAATACCATCGCGGTTTACACCACGCACCGCATTCTGATTGAAGCGATGAGCCTGGTGCTGGTGGCGAAGATCAACCAGAAGGCGTTCAGCGATACGCTGCTGCTGGCCCTGCTGCTGACCTATCCGTTTATCAGCCTCGCGCTCTGCACCCTGGTCGGTCTCGCGGTACGCAAATTCTCCACCACCTTTGTGAAGGACGCCCTGTTCTCTCCGCCTAAACCGCTGACGCTCAGTTCCGACGCGCGTTAACTCCACAGCCCCGCATTTGCGGGGCTGACTTTGTCGCTTCCCGCTACACTGTTGACCGTTACTGCTTTCTGATTTGCTAATGTAAAGCGATGACGGATAATAATGAGCACGCCATCGCGCGCCGCCTTCTCCGTCACGCGAACTAAAACAAGCGAGAACCTGACACCGTCTATGCCTGAACAATATCGTTATTCCCTGCCAGTGAAAGCCGGCGATCTTCGCCAGCTGGGTCAGCTAACCGGCGCAGCCTGCGCAACTGAAGTGGCGGAAATTGCCGAACGTCATACCGGCCCGGTGGTCCTCATCGCCCCGGACATGCAAAACGCCCTGCGCCTGCACGACGAAATCCAGCAGTTCACCGACAGCATGGTGATGAACCTGGCGGACTGGGAAACGCTGCCCTATGACAGCTTCTCGCCGCACCAGGAGATCATCTCCTCGCGTCTGTCGACGCTCTATCAGCTGCCGACGATGCAGCGCGGCGTGCTGATCATGCCGGTCAACACCCTGATGCAGCGCGTCTGCCCGCACAGCTATCTGCACGGCCACGCGCTGGTGATGAAAAAGGGCCAGCGCCTGTCGCGCGACGGCCTGCGCGCCCAGCTCGACCAGGCCGGTTACCGCCACGTTGATCAGGTGATGGCGCACGGCGAATACGCCACCCGCGGCGCGCTGCTCGATCTCTATCCCATGGGCAGCGAGCAGCCCTACCGCATCGACTTCTTTGATGACGAGATCGACAGCCTGCGCCTGTTCGACGTCGACAGCCAGCGCACACTGGAAGAGGTGGAAGCCATTAATCTGCTGCCCGCCCACGAGTTTCCTACCGACAAAGCGGCTATCGAACTGTTCCGCAGCCAGTGGCGCGACCGCTTTGAGGTCAAGCGCGACGCGGAGCACATCTATCAGCAGGTGAGCAAAGGCACCCTGCCCGCCGGGATCGAGTACTGGCAGCCGCTGTTCTTCAGCGAGCCGCTGCCGCCGCTGTTCAGCTATCTGCCGAAAAATACCCTGCTCGTCAGCACTGGTGCGCTGGAAGGCAGCGCCGAGCGTTTCCAGAGCGATGCCCGGGCACGCTACGAAAACCGTGGCGTGGACCCGATGCGTCCGCTGCTGCCGCCGGAACTGCTGTGGCTGCGTACCGATGAGCTGTTCGCCGAGCTGAAGCACTGGCCGCGCATGCACCTCGCGCACGAGGCGCTGGCGGAGAAAGTCGCCCATACCAATCTTGGCTATCAGACGCTGCCGGACCTGGCGGTACAGGCGCAGCAGAAATCACCGCTGGACGCCCTGCGTCAGTTCCTGGAGTCCTTTACCGGGCCGGTGGTGTTCTCGGTAGAAAGCGAGGGGCGCCGCGAGGCGCTGGGAGAACTGCTGGCGCGTATTAAGGTGGCCCCGAAGCGCATTCACCGCCTCGATGAAGCCACGGGCAATGGCCGTTTCCTGATGATCGGGGCGGCGGAGCGCGGCTACATTGATACCCTGCGTAACCTGGCGCTGATCTGCGAAAGCGATCTGCTGGGCGAGCGCGTGACGCGCCGTCGTCAGGAGAGCCGCCGCACCATCAACCCGGATACGTTGATCCGCAACCTCGCAGAGCTGCATCCCGGCCAGCCGGTGGTGCACCTGGAGCACGGCGTCGGGCGCTATGCCGGGCTGACCACCCTCGAAGCGGGCGGTATTACCGCTGAGTATCTGATGCTCACCTATGCCAACGACGCAAAGCTCTACGTGCCGGTGTCGTCCCTGCATCTCATCAGCCGCTATGCCGGTGGCGCGGAAGATAATGCGCCGCTGCATAAGCTCGGCAGCGATGCCTGGACGCGCGCACGGCAGAAAGCCGCGGAAAAAGTGCGCGACGTGGCCGCCGAGCTGCTGGATATTTACGCCCAGCGCGCGGCTAAAGCGGGCTTCGCCTTTAAGCATGACAAAGAGCAGTATCGCCTGTTCTGCGAGGGTTTCCCGTTCGAAACCACACCGGACCAGGCCCAGGCCATCAATGCGGTGCTGAGCGACATGTGCCAGCCGCTGGCAATGGACCGGCTGGTATGCGGCGACGTTGGTTTCGGGAAAACCGAAGTGGCGATGCGCGCCACTTTTCTCGCCATCGAGAACAACAAGCAGGTGGCGGTGCTGGTGCCGACCACGCTGCTGGCGCAGCAGCACTTCGATAACTTCCGTGACCGCTTCGCCAACTGGCCGGTGCGCATTGAGCTGCTGTCGCGTTTTCGCAGCGCCAAAGAGCAGGCGCAGGTGCTGGAGCAGGCTGCTGACGGCAAGGTCGATATTCTTATCGGCACCCACAAGCTGCTGCAGAGCGATGTGAAGATGAAGGATCTGGGGCTGCTGATCGTCGATGAGGAGCACCGCTTCGGTGTGCGCCACAAGGAGCGGATCAAGGCGATGCGCGCCGATGTGGATATCCTCACCCTCACCGCCACGCCGATCCCGCGTACCCTTAACATGGCGATGAGCGGCATGCGCGATCTGTCGATTATCGCTACCCCGCCGGCTCGCCGTCTGGCGGTAAAAACCTTCGTGCGCGAGTACGATAACCTGGTGGTGCGCGAAGCGATCCTGCGTGAGGTGCTGCGTGGCGGTCAGGTCTACTACCTGTTTAACGACGTGGAAAACATCCAGAAAGCCGCCGAGCGGCTGGCGACGCTGGTGCCGGAAGCGCGTATCGCTATCGGTCACGGCCAGATGCGCGAGCGCGAGCTGGAGCGGGTGATGAATGATTTCCACCACCAGCGCTTTAACGTGCTGGTGTGTACCACCATCATCGAAACCGGAATCGATATCCCG
The DNA here is from genome assembly GCF_000696575.1 of Siccibacter colletis. Lineage (GTDB taxonomy): Bacteria > Pseudomonadota > Gammaproteobacteria > Enterobacterales > Enterobacteriaceae > Siccibacter > Siccibacter colletis. The sequence continues at coordinate 124,666 of NZ_JMSQ01000005.1, forward strand.
ACCGCTAACACCATTATCATTGAGCGCGCCGACCACTTCGGGCTGGCGCAGCTCCACCAGCTGCGCGGGCGCGTCGGACGCTCACACCACCAGGCGTACGCCTGGCTGCTGACGCCGCATCCGAAAGCGATGACCAGCGATGCCAAAAAACGCCTTGAGGCCATCGCCTCGCTGGAAGATCTCGGTGCGGGCTTTGCGCTGGCGACCCATGACCTCGAAATTCGCGGTGCCGGTGAGCTGTTGGGTGAGGATCAGAGCGGTCAGATGGAAACCATCGGCTTCTCGCTCTATATGGAGCTGCTGGAAAATGCGGTCGACGCGCTGAAAGAGGGCCGCGAGCCGTCGCTTGAGGATCTCACCAGCAGCCAGACTGAAGTGGAGCTGCGGATGCCGGCCCTGCTGCCGGAGGACTTCATTCCCGACGTCAATACGCGCCTGTCGTTCTACAAGCGCATCGCCAGTGCGAAGCAGCCTGCGGAGCTGGAGGAGCTGAAGGTGGAGCTGATCGACCGCTTCGGGCTGTTGCCGGACGCGGCGCGCAACCTGCTGGATATCGCCCATTTGCGGTTGCAGGCCCAGCAGCTTGGCGTACGGAAGATCGAGGGCAATGAGAAAGGCGGCATCATTGAGTTCGCGGAGAAAAACCATGTCGATCCGGTGTGGCTGATCGGTCTGTTGCAGAAGCAGCCGCAGCATTTCCGCCTCGACGGCCCGACCCGTCTGCGCTTTATGCAGGATCTGAGCGAGCGTAAAACCCGCATGGAGTGGGTACGTAACTTTATGAACCAGCTGGCGGAAAACCGCGCCGCGTAACCTGATGTGCACCCGTTCTGCGGGTGCGCTGCTTCACCTTTACAAACCCTTTCAAAGCGCCTGGATTTCCCTACACGGGCACCCGCCATAATTTATCTTCTATAAACAATAATTAAGCCCAATCTTTCTGGGAGATAAGGGTCATGATGAAAACTGTGCGATCGTCACACTGGCTGGCGACATTAACCCTGGCCGCGGTAGTAGCCTTAAGCGCCCTGCCCGCCCGGGCCAATACCTGGCCGCTGCCGCCAACCGGAAGCCGTCTGGTGGGAGAAAATGCTTATCACGTGGTGGAAAACGATGGCGGCTCGCTGGAAGCGATTGCCAAAAAATATAACGTCGGTTTTCTGGCGCTGCTGCAGGCCAACCCCGGCGTTGACCCCTATGTGCCGCGTGCCGGTAGCGTGCTGACCATTCCGTTACAGACGCTGCTGCCGGACGTGCCGCGCGAAGGGATTGTGATTAACCTCTCCGAGCTGCGCCTCTATTACTATCCGCCGGGCAGTAATCAGGTGACCGTCTACCCTATCGGCATCGGCCAGCTCGACAGCGACACGCTGACGCCAACCATGGTCACCACCATCTCGGACAAGCGCGCTAACCCGACCTGGACGCCGACCGCGAACATTCGCGCCCGCTATAAAGCGAAAGGCATCGATCTGCCCGCCGTGGTTCCCGCCGGGCCGGATAACCCGATGGGGCACCACGCTATCCGTCTGGCGGCTTACGGCGGCGTCTACCTGATCCACGGCACCAATGCCGACTTCGGTATCGGGATGCGCGTCAGCTCGGGCTGCATTCGTCTGCGCGACGGCGATATTGCCGCCCTGTTCAGCGCGGTGAAACCGGGCACGAAGGTCAACATCATTAATACGCCGATTAAAGCGTCCGTAGAGCCGGATGGACGTCGCCTGGTGGAAGTGCATCAGCCGCTGTCGAAAACGCTGGAAGACGATCCGAAGACGCTGCCGATCGTGCTTAATGCGGCGATGACAGCCTTTAAAGACGATGCGGCCACCGACGCTGCGACCATGGAACATGCCATGGAGGTGCGCTCAGGGATGCCGGCCGACGTTGCTGCCCACCACCCGGAAAGCCCTGACCAGACGATTTGAGCCTGACAACAAAAAAGCCCTGCGATCGCAGGGCTTTTTTTCACGCATAACCAGCGGGTGGATTACTTATTTATAGATAACCGCGGTGCCATGCAGGGTGTTCGGACCGGTCACAGAGGTGATGCGGAAGGAGCTTGCGCCCATCTCTTCAGCTTTCTGCGCCAGCTGATCTTCCAGTGAACCCAGGTTAGTCCCTGCGGTTGCGGAAATGGTGCCAACCGCCTGCTGATTCGCCGGGGTGGACTGAACTTCTACCGCAGCGAAGCTTGCGAAAGAAAGTGAACTTAACAGCGCGGCAGTAAACAAAGCAGTAATGGTTTTCATGTGTGTGACCCTTTTTGCAGATGAAAGAATGTCGTTAATTAATTAACTTAACGATCGATAAACAAATGATAGATGTGATCGTGGTCACACGTCAACCTAATTTTATAACGAACATTAATTAAATTTAAAAAGATAATTTATTCATATAGATAGCGCTCAATTATTTTCCGGAATTGAGGCTGGAACCGGACGGATAAACTTGCAATAATGAATGACACATCATCAACAGGGGTTAACGGCACTATGAATACAGACGCACCACAATGCGCAAAAAAAAGCCGTGGCCGACCAAAAGTGTTCGACAGGGAAGCCGCGCTTGATAAGGCCATGACACTCTTCTGGCAGCACGGCTACGAAGCGACGTCGCTCTCAGACCTCGTGGAAGCGACCGGGGCGAAAGCGCCGACGCTGTATGCCGAGTTCACCAATAAAGAGGGGCTGTTCCGCGCGGTACTCGACCGCTACATCGCCCGCTTTGCCGCAAGGCAGGAAGCCGAGCTGTTCGGCAGTGATAAAACGCTGGCGCAGGCGCTGGCTGATTATTTCTCGGCGGTCGCGAGCTGCTTTACCAGCAACGATACGCCGGCGGGCTGCTTTATCATCACCACTTCAGCAGGGCTGGCCGCCTCGTCTGAGCAGGTCGCCTGTACCATTAAGGCACGTCACGCGATGCAGGAGCAGACGCTGGTGCGTTTCCTCGATGAGCGCCAGCAGCGAGGTGAGCTACCCGGCGACTGCGACACCCAGGGGCTGGCACGCTATTTAGCCTGCCTGCTGCAGGGCATGTCGGTCAGCGCCCGCGAAGGCGCCTGTTTCGATACCCTGCATAAGGTCGCTGACACGACACTGCATATTCTGCCCGAGCTGATCCAGGCTTACCGCCCGCGTTAACCCTGTAGTCATCAGGGAATTGATAATCTGAAGTTATCTTTCGTGCTCCGCTACCGGAGCACGAATTTTTTGTGCCCTTTCTGCTTTTGCCCGCAAACCCGCCTCTGGACTGGCTCCAGTCTATTGATAGTCTAAGGCTATCTCAATAATCGCTAAAACCTATTAAATATATTTTGATGGTTAACTATGCTTTTAAGCAGCTGATGATTATTTCACTGCTAACGAATCATTATTCAGGATGAGACAGGAAGAATATCGTCGGGAAGACGAGATTAACCGCAGCAAGGGCACCTGAAGTTCCGGGTCTGGCGGTGCTTAAGCCTTTCATTACGGACAACAAGGTTTGCAGTTTGACTATTCACATGCAGAAGGATTATGGAAATGATTATGCTATTACCATTATTTAAGGTGTTAATAGTAATAACATTGTTATTTGGACTCTGGTTGTTATGTGGTGGTTCAGTGATTTTTGCCTTTATTTCTGTTCTGATCACCGGATGCCTGCTTTTCCGCCAGCACAGTCTGATTTAAACGGCGCACTTTGGCCGCAGAGTGCAAAAACCCTTACGTCTGCCGCACCGGCATCCAGGCGTAAGGGTTTTTCTTTATGCATAAAAAACGCCCCGCAGCCTGAGCGACAGAGGGGCGAATGCAGAGAACGTCTTTTTTTTACGCTTTTTTATTCAGGATCAACTGACCATTGCTGTCGAGCGGGATCTGCGAACCGGGATCGTTATCCATGCGGATTTTGCCCTGCTGTTCGCCAATGCGGTAGGTCACATCGTAACCCAGCATTTTTTCTGACTTGTCATAGACGGTTTTGCAGCGCTGCTGGGTGCTGGTGTAGGTGTCGCCTTCCTGCAGCGCGCCCTGCACCTGGTTACCGGCATAGCCGCCCCCCAGCGCACCGACCACGGTTGCCACATCTTTGCCGCGGCCACCACCGAACTGATGACCAATCACCCCGCCCGCGACGGCGCCCAGCACGGAACCCGCAATACGGTGCTCATCCTGCACCGGGCGGCGATGGGTGACGGTGACGTTGCGGCACTCCTGACGCGGCGTCTTCACGGTCTCTTTGATTGGCGTGGCGGAAACCACCTGCGCATACTGCGGCGAACGGTCAAACACATTCAGGCTGGCGACCGCAGCCACCCCCAGTGCGGCGGCTACGCCGATGCCGATACCGGCTAACATTGATTTATTCACAACAGAACCTCCTGCTTGCGCTAATGGTCATCATTCTGCAACCGACAGGGTGTAGTGGCAAATAAGAAACAGGCGTAAAAATGCGAGAATATGTGGAAAAAGACGCGTTTAGGAGAACTCCTATGCGTTACAGCTGTCCAGGCGGGATTTTGTGCTTTAAGCCCTGCCCTTTGCAGGACAGGGCTTATCGGTCAGTGCAGCTTGAGTCGCGGACGGATCACGCGGTTGATGCTGCCAACCAGCATCATCAGACCGGTTTTCATGTAACCGTGCAGCGCGATCTGATGCATACGGTAGAGCGAGATGTAGACGATACGCGCCATCCGCCCTTCCACCATCATTGAACCGCGCATCAGGTTACCCATCAGGCTGCCAACGGTAGAGAACTTCGAGAGCGACACCAGCGAGCCGTGGTCTTTATAGACGTAAGACTTCAGCGGCTTGCCTTTGAGCTGCGCCAGGATATTGGCCTGAGCGCAGGACGCCATCTGGTGTGCAGCCTGCGCACGCGGCGGCACGAAGCCACCTTCCGGACGGGCGCAGGAGGCGCAGTCACCAATCGCGAAGATATCCGCATCGCGGGTCGTCTGCAGCGTCGGCTCCACCACCAGCTGATTGATACGGTTGGTTTCCAGGCCGCCAATCTCTTTCATAAAGTCCGGGGCTTTGATACCCGCCGCCCACACCATCAGATCGGCTTTAATGTACTCGCCCTCTTTGGTGTTAAGGCCACCTTCATCCGCGCTGGTCACCATGGTATTGGTCAGTACGCGCACGCCCAGCTTGGTCAGCTCGTTATGCGCGGCGCTGGAGATACGCGGCGGCAACGCCGGCAGGATACGCTCGCCCGCTTCCACCAGCGTCACGTTTAGCGCCTCGTTGGTCAGCCCTTTGTAGCCGTAGCTGTGCAGCTGTTTTACCGCGTTGTGCAGCTCTGCCGACAGCTCCACCCCGGTGGCCCCACCGCCGACGATAGCAATGTTGACTTTGCCGCTCGCGCCGAGGTTAGCCGAGTACTTCAGGAACAGGTTGAGCATCTCCTGATGGAAGCGGCGCGCCTGGTGTGGGTTATCGAGGAAAATGCAGTGCTCTTTCACGCCCGGCGTGTTGAAGTCGTTGGAGGTACTTCCCAGCGCCATAACCAGCGTGTCGTATGGGATTTTGCGTTCGGCGACCAGCAGTTCACCCTTCTCATCGCGCAGTTCGGCGATGGTGAGGGTTTTGCTTTCGCGATTGATGTCCACGACGGAACCGAGCTGGAACTGGAAGTGGTGATTGCGGGCATGCGCCAGATAGCTCAGCGCGTCCACGCCTTCATCCAGCGAACCGGTCGCCACTTCGTGCAGCAGCGGTTTCCACAGGTGGCTGTGGTTGCGATCCACCAGCGTGACTTTGGCTTTTTTACCGCGACCGAGCTTATGCCCGAGCTGGGTTGCCAGCTCCAGCCCGCCGGCACCGCCGCCAACAATGACGATCTTTTTTAATGGCGTAGTCAACATGACCCCCTAAAATATTAACCAATTGTTAAGTTAAAGTTATAAAAATAACCCTGAATTAACAATGGTTTAGATACCTTAAATTTGTTAACACCGTTGAGAATAGCACGTCAGGTGCATTGGTCATACCAAATTTGACGTGCATCAATAATTATCGCTTAAAAGATAGACAGTAGACTAAAAAGGAGTTTCTGAGAGGCAAAAAAAGAAACGGGCCAGCGCAGGTCTGACCCGCTGTTGATCACGCCAGGCCTTAGCCCAGGGTTTTGAACGCCTTAATACGCTGCAGATGGGGTGAGATATTCTTGAACTTGTGGCCCTGCTCCTCATCCCAGACAATTTCATAGTAGTGGTGCAGCAGCGAGGCGGTGCGCTGACTGTCGAGCGCCTCATCCTGACGCGAAAGGATGGTCAGGCAGCGATCGCGGTTCTTTTCGCGGAAGTTTTCCACGCACTTGGTCGCGATATCGAGATACTCCTCCGGACGGTCGATCTTGCCCTCCATATTTTCCTCAGGAAACAGGTTCGGGTTGAAGATCACCTGGCGCATGTCGCACAGAAAGCCGATGCGTTCGGCCCAGAAACCGCCCAGCCCGACGCCGCAGATCAGCGGGCGATCGTCGACATTGAGCTGAAGCATTTTGTCCACTTCACGCAACAGGTGCTGCATATCGTGCTTCGGGTGCCGGGTGCTGTAGCTGATAAGCCGCACGTCAGGATCAATGAACTGCAGCTGCAGCACTTTCTCGTGGTTACCGGGGCTGTTCGAGTCGAAACCGTGTAAGTAGATAATCATCGCTTCCTCACCATATCAACCGGGCCGTCAGGCAGGTTTCACCGGGTGGACTTCGCCGTTTCCCAGCGCTCATGCAGCTGCGTCAGCGCTGCGTTTGCCGCCTTCCAGCGCGGGGACGACATGAGTTCCTGACGGGTAAATGAGCCGGTATGATACAAATTTGTAACACGCTCAGCGTTGATCGCCGACAGGTTATCCAGCACGCTTACCGCACCCTTACGATTATTGCAGACGAGGATCATATCGCAACCCGCGTCCAGCGACGCCTGACCACGCTCGGCATAGCTGCCCATCACCGCCGCCCCTTCCATCGACAGGTCGTCGGAGAAGATCACGCCGTTGAACCCCAGTTCGCTGCGTAGAATGGTTTGCAGCCAGTACGGCGAACCGCTGGCCGGGCGCGCATCGGCTTCCGGATAAATAACGTGGGCTGGCATAATCGCATCGAGCTTGTTGTCGCTGATCAGACGCGTAAATATCGACATATCGTGGCGGCGAATGGTATCCAGCGGGCGCGGATCGACAGGCGTCTCTTTGTGTGAATCCGCCGTCACCGCGCCGTGGCCAGGGAAATGCTTGCCGGTGGTTTTCATACCGGCTTCATGCATGCCGTCGATAAAACGCGTTGCCATCGCCAGCGCCTGAGCGGGTTCATCGTGCCAGGCGCGCTCGCCGATAGCGGCGCTGATATGGCCCACGTCAAGCACCGGGGCGAAGCTGATGTCGATGTCCTGGGCAATCATTTCGCAGGCCATCAGCCAGCCGGCTTCGTGCGCCAGCCGCCCTCCCTCTTCCGCGCCCAGCAGCGCCGCGAATGACTGCGCGGCAGGCAGACGCGTAAACCCCTCGCGGAAACGCTGGACGCGCCCGCCCTCCTGATCCACGGCGATCACCAGACGATGGCGCGACGCGGCACGGATCTGACGTACCAGCTCACGCAGCTGCGCCGGATCGTGATAGTTACGGGTAAACAGGATCAGCCCGCCCACCAGCGGATGATGTAAAATTTCACGCTCTTCGGCATCCAGCTCAAAGCCTGCCACATCCAACATTACCGGACCCACATCCACCTCTCTCTGTTACCTCGCCCGCGCCTGGCTCCAGGCCTCATCCGCGAGGGCGATAAATTGTTGTTCCTGCGTCTGCTGAAAGCGCTGTTCGTACCAGCCAGCTATCAGCATCTCTACCCACGGCTGCCAGCGGCGCACCTGGCTGCGCAGCGCAGAGGCATCGATACCGCTTAGCTGCGCATAGTGTTGCGTCAGCGCATCACGCACTGACGCGTCGGCCCACACCGCCGCCAGCTCCAGCGCGACATCGCCGTCGCCGGCGTATTCCCAGTCAATCAGGCGCGGCGTATCGCCCTGCCACACCAGATTGCCGGGATGAACATCCATATGCAGCGGCCTGAGGCGTAGCGGCCTGGGTTCCCCCTGCCGCGCCAGCGCGCGCAGGCGGCGTAGCCAGAACAGCGTTCGCCGCTGCGGAGCACTGGTCTGCCAGTAGTTTTGCAGCAGCGGCAGCAGCGTGATACGCCAGCCGAAGCGGGGTTGCCGGTGCAGATGATACAGTAACGCGGCGAGTTGCGGCACGGGGGGGAGCGAGGTTTTCACCTCGCCCGGCAGATAATCGAGCATCAGCCAGTCCCCCTCGCGGCACCAGACGTGCGGCGCGATGTCGGCAGGCAGCTGGCGCAGCGCCCGGTACTGGCGCGCGAATGCGGCACGGGTGACGAGACTGGCATTGCGCTGCCGCACCAGACGCTGGCCCTGCGGGGTGTCCACCAGCACGCTGCTGCCGCTTAATCCCCGGAGCGCAGATAGCGAACCGGCGGCTTGCGCCGCCGGAAAGTGTCGTGTCAAAAACGCATCCAGCGATGCATCACTGGGTTTGTTGTACTGCACCTTTACCTGACCAGATGATTTCGCCGGTTTGTACCAGCATCAGCTGCATCTGCAGCGTCGGGGCGTTGACGTTGCCAGTCGCGCTGCTGTACAGCACGTACTGCGCGCCCACGTTGCGGGCAATACCAATGGCTTTACTGCGCGAGCCGAGGCTGTCCTGAGCGGAGAGGCCGAGCTGCTGTTTGGCCTGCGCCAGCTGCTGCGCGGAGACCAGGGTGAACTTGCCGTTGTTCCCGAGCGCGCCGTGCAGCGCTTCGGTCGCCGGACCGCTCTGCAGCGAGCCGTTGGTACGGTTGTTGACGCTATCCACCAGCAGTACGCTGCCCGCGTTCACGCCGTCGGCCTGGAGCATTTTGCCAACCATCGGCTGCATCGCCCCGTTCCAGTCGTAGTGACGCACCTTCGGTTCCGGGGTGGTCGGCTGCGGCTGTTCGGTGATCGGACCCGGTTGAGACGGCACCGGCGGGATCTCAGGCACGCCAGGCAGCGTCTGCTGCGGCGGCTGAGGTTGGGCAGTGCCGGGGCCCGCCTGATCGACCGGCGCAGGCTGCTGTTCGCCCTGCATAATACATCCCGATAAAAACATCGCTACCGTAGTCAGTAGCGCATAACGACGTAATTCCCTGATCAAGTTTCACCTCTTAGAGATAAAGATAAAGCCGGACTTTCCGCGCGCCCAGATAGTGGGAGCTGGCAAAGACGGATACCCCTGAATGCGCCGGAATGGTCACGGTGCGGGGGGCTTCAAGCGGGTGCATTTCCAGCCCTTTAGCGTCATACCAGTAAAAACGATAGCTCACCGTTACCGGTTTATCTCTTTCATTGTAAATTCTGGATGACGCAGAGGGGGTAATATTTTCGCTGGAATACTCCGGTTTTTCCGCCGTAATGCCTGCTGCCAGCACGGCTGACTCCAGCACCAGCGTCTGATCCTCATTCACCGGGATCTGCGGCGACGAGCCGCAACCGGCCAGCGTTAGAGCAAACAACAGCGCGACGAGGCGTGCAGGCGTCATATCACAGCCCTTTGTGAGACAGCATTGGACCCAGCGCGCGGCCACCCACCAGATGCATATGGATGTGGTAAACCTCCTGTCCGCCGTGACGGTTGCAGTTCATGATCAGACGATAGCCGTCTTCATCAATCCCTTCGTCGCGGGCAATTTTTGCTGCCACGGTGAACAGCCGGCCCAGCGCCTGCTCGTGATCGGCGGTGACATCATTCACTGTGGGAATGAGTACGTTTGGAACGATAAGAATGTGCGTGGGTGCCTGCGGGGAGATATCGCGAAAAGCGGTGACCAGCTCGTCCTGATAAACCACGTCCGCGGGAATTTCGCGGCGGATAATTTTACTGAAAATCGTTTCTTCGGCCATGTGTAATCCCTCTTTTGTAATCCATAGAGTATGAGCGAGATAATCCAGTCCTTTCAACCTTTGACCGGTTTTTCTTTATATGGCCTGCGCTTACTGTTTGCGGGTGTTCTGATTACCGCTCTGGCTAATTCACTCTGACGTTAATCTCCGCCGTTGTTGCTGTTACAGCTCTTACATTTGTTTACAGCGGTAAGACTAATGATTATAGTTCTCATTTTTATTGACACCGGAAAGTTCATTCAGTTATTCGCGATATCTATTCATCAGCAGCGGACACCTCAGAAGAGAATCGCAATTTAATAACCAGATGCACAGCATCCTTCTTCTTAAGGGTAAAACATGGCTTTTGAAGCAACCCGCGTTCGTGGCTCGTCGCCGGCGTCGCACCTTCCTTCCCTGCTCGCATTAAGCATTGCCGCCGCGCTGACCAGCCCGGCGGTATTCGCGGCACCTAACGATACGATTGTGGTGGATGCGACGTCTGCCAGCGCTCCAGCTGATAACTCTCAGGATTACAGCGTCAAGGTGACCAGCGCCGGTACCAAAATGTCATTGATTCAGCGCGACATCCCGCAGTCGGTGAGCATCATCAGCGAGCAGCGTATGAAGGACCAGCAGTTGAATACGCTGGGCGATGTACTGTCTAACACCACGGGTATTACCGCAAATCAGGCCGACTCTGACCGCGTTTCATATTATTCGCGCGGGTTTGAGATCGATAACTATATGGTTGATGGTATTCCTACCTACTTCGAGTCGCGCTGGAATCTGGGCGATGCGCAGTCGGATACCGCATTGCTTGAGCGCATCGAAGTGGTACGTGGCGCTACCGGCCTGATGAGCGGAGCGGGTAATCCGTCTGCATCCATCAATATGGTACGTAAGCACGCTGACAGCCGTGAATTCAAAGGCAATGTCTCTGCAGAGTATGGCAGCTGGAATAAGCAGCGCTACGTAGTGGACGTACAGTCACCGCTGACAGAAGACGGACGTATTCGTGGTCGTGTTGTGACCGGTTACCAGGATAATGACAGCTGGCTCGACCGCTATAACCAGCAGAAAAAATTCTTCTACGGAGTACTGGATACCGATCTGACCGATGCAACCAGCCTGTCTGTAGGCTATGAATACCAGCAGATCAACGTTAACAGCCCGACCTGGGGCGGTCTGCCGCGCTGGAATACGAATGGCGGCGCTATTCGCTACGATCGCAGCCGCAGCACCGCACCTGACTGGGCTTACAATGACAAAGACATGAATAAGGTCTTTGTGATGCTGAAGCAGCGTTTCGATAACAACTGGGAAGCGACCCTGAACGGCACGCATACCGAAACCAAACTTGACGGCCGTACCTCGTATATTGACGCCGTACTGGATGAGTCGACCGGCAATCTGGACAGCATTTACGGGCCAGGTTATATGGTGGGCGGAACCGGCTACAACACCGGCAAGCGTAAAGTGGATGCGTTAGACCTGTACGCCAGCGGACCTTACGAGCTTCTCGGTCGTGAACATCAGCTGATGGTGGGTGCGAATTACAGTAAACAGCACAACCGTTACCTGAACTCCTGGGCAAACATTTACGCTGATGAAGTTGGCAATTTCGGCAATTACAACGGTAACATCCCGGAAACCAACTGGGGCGACCTCGCCCTGGCGCAGGAAGATAAGATCCACATCAAATCTGCCTATACCGCAACGCGTATCTCACTGGCCGATCCGCTGCATCTTATTGTGGGTGCCCGTTACACCAAATGGAGTACGGACACGCTGACGCAGCACATGGAAAAAAATAACACCACGCCGTATGCCGGGCTGGTGCTGGACATCAACGATAACTGGTCAACCTACGCCAGCTATACCTCTATTTTCCAGCCGCAGACCGTGCGCGACATCAGCGGAAAATATCTGGCACCTATTACCGGTAAAAACTATGAACTGGGTGTGAAATCTGACTGGATGAACAGCCGTCTCACGACCTCCCTGGCAGTGTTCCGCATTGAGCAGGATAACCTTGGCGTCAGCACTGGTCAGCCGATCCCGGGCTCTTCTAACGAAACAGCTTATCGCGGCGAAGATGGCACAGTGAGCAAAGGCGTTGAGCTGGAAGTTAACGGCGCACTGACCGATAACTGGCAGATGACCTTTGGTGCCACCCGCTACGTTGCTACAGACAGCGAAGGTAAGGCGGTTAATGCCGACCTGCCGCGTACCAGCGTGAAGTTGTTTACCAGCTATCGCCTGCCGATGCTGCAGGATCTGACGCTGGGTGGTGGCGTGAACTGGCAGAACCATACCTATTCTTATGTCAGCACTGGCTTCGGCACGTTCCGCGCCGATCAGGGTAGCTATGCACTGGTAAATCTGTTCGGTCGTTATCAGGTCACCAAAGAGCTTTCTGTCCAGGCGAATCTGAACAACCTGCTGGATAAAGAGTACGACACTAACGTGGGCCAGTCTTATATCTACGGCGCGCCGCGTAACTTCTCGCTGACCGCGAACTACAGTTTCTGATAGTACCGCGTAACGAATTAAGGGAGCCTGATGGTTCCCTTTCTTTTTGTCTGGACATCAGCGCCCTGCTCTCAGCACGGTTCTGTGGCAGTGATGGCACGTAAACCTGCCCTGTGGCCGGAACAGCGCTTAATACAACGCCGCCCATAAAAAAGGGAGGCCATCGGCCTCCCTTAGTCTCCCCAACCTTTATGGCTTAGCTGTTACGGATGTACTCATCCATTTCCGTTTTCAGGTTATCGGATTTAGTACCGAAGATAGCCTGAACACCGGAACCAGCAACCACCACACCTGCCGCACCCAGCTTTTTCAGGCCGGACTGGTCAACTTTAGCCACGTCGGCCACGCTGACGCGCAGACGAGTGATACAGGCATCAAGGTTAGTGATGTTCTCTTTGCCACCGAAGGCAGCAACCAGAGCCGGAGCCATTTCACTGGTCGCGCCTGCTTTGGCATCTTCCGTCGCGTCTTCACGACCTGGCGTTTTCAGATCCAGCGCTTTAATCAGCACGCGGAACACGGTGTAGTAGATGGCCGCGTAGCACAGACCCACAACCGGGAACAGCCACAGGTTGCTGCCGTTACCGCTCAGCACCACGAAGTCGATCAGGCCGTGGGAGAAGCTGGTACCGTCACGCATACCCAGCAGGATACAGATCGGGAACGCCAGGCCAGCCAGTACCGCGTGGATCACGTACAGGATCGGCGCAACGAACATGAAGGAGAACTCGATCGGCTCGGTGATACCGGTCAGGAACGAGGTCAGCGCCGCGGAGATCATGATCCCGCCCACTTTCGCGCGGTTCTCTGGTTTAGCAGAGTGCCAGATGGCGATAGCGGCAGCCGGCAGACCGTACATTTTGAACAGGAAGCCACCAGAGAGTTTACCTGCGGTCGGGTCGCCTGCCATGTAACGCGGGATATCACCGTGGAACACCTGACCGGCAGCGTTGGTGAATTCACCAATCTGCATCTGGAAAGGTACGTTCCAGATATGGTGCAGGCCGAACGGCACCAGGCTACGCTCGATGAAGCCGTAGATACCAAACGCGACTACCGGGTTCTGATAAGCAGCCCACTGGGAGAAGGTCTGGATAGCGCTACCCACCGGCGGCCAGATGAAGGACAGCAGCACGCCCATGATGATAGCGGTCAGGCCGGAAATAATCGGCACAAAGCGTTTGCCCGCGAAGAAGCCCAGATACTCAGGGAGCTTAATACGGTAGAAACGGTTGAACATGTAGGCTGCGATAGCACCCGCGATGATACCGCCCAGCACACCGGTATCCGCCAGGTGTTGTGAGGCGATCTCTTCAGCCGGTAAGTGCAGCACCAGCGGCGCAACCACCGCCATGGTTTTCACCATGATGCCATACGCAACGACCGCGGCCAGGCCGGATACGCCGTCGTTATTGGTGAAGCCCAGCGCCACGCCGATGGCGAAGATCAGCGGCATGTTGGCGAACACGGAACCGCCCGCTTCCGCCATCACATGGGAAACCACTGCTGGCAGCCAGCTGAAGTTAGCGGAACCGACGCCCAGCAGGATACCTGCGATAGGCAGTACGGAGACCGGCAGCATCAGCGATTTACCCACCTTCTGCAGGTTAGCAAATGCATTCTTGAACATAATTGAGAGTGCTCCTGAGTATTTGTGCTTTTTTTACGCTTATCACGCATTGCCTGTGGGGAGAAACAGGCCATAAAACAGGGCATCTGAGCGCCCTTTATTTATTACGCAGAGTAAAATAAATCGCGTTTTTTTTGTTTGACGGTAGTCACGTTTCAGCAACCACCCTCAGAAAAAGTTAAATTTCTTTACAATCTGACGCTTAAGCAGGCCGCGAAAACAGCTTCACCGCCTGGATTTTGGCGGTGAACTCTACGCGCTTCACTACTTAATTACGAGCAATAAAATAATTAGGCTATTGGCTATTTTGCAGGCGGGACGGGTCGATATGAAACAGCGTGGCAAAGTTGTGCGTGGTTGCCGATGCCAGCTCTTCCAGCGAAACGCCTTTCAGTACCGCCATGTATTCTGCCACGTCGCGCACCAGGGCCGGCTGATTCTCTTTGCCACGATGCGGAACCGGCGCAAGGTATGGAGAATCGGTTTCAACCAGCAGCCGGTCCAGCGGCACGTAACGCGCTGCGTCACGCAGCTGCTCAGCATTGCGGAAAGTGACAATGCCTGAGAACGAAATATAGAATCCCATATCCAGCAGCTTGCCTGCGGTTTCCCGATCTTCAGTGAAACAGTGTAGTACGCCACCGCAATCCGTCACCTTTTCCTCGCGTAAAATCGCCAGCGTGTCTTCCCGGGCATCGCGCGTGTGTACAATTACCGGCTTGTTAAGCTCGCGTCCAATGCGGATATGGTTGCGGAACGACGCCTGCTGGGTCGCTTTGGTTTCAGGGGTATAGAAGTAGTCGAGCCCGGTTTCGCCCATCGCCACGACGCCCTCTTCCGCCGCCAGCCGACGCAGGGTGTCGACCTCATAAGGCTCATCCTGATTGAGCGGATGAACGCCACAGGAGAACACCACGTTGTCGCGCTGCCCCACCAGCTCGCGCATAGCGCTGTAGCCCGGCAGCGTAGTGGCAACGGCGAGGAAAAACTTCACGTCGCGCGCAGCGGCTTTTTCCAGCACGTCACCGACATTTTTATGCAGCGTCTGGTAATCCAGACCGTCGAGGTGGCAGTGGGAATCAACTAAAAACATAATCATTCTCTACAGATGAAAAAGGGGACGCTGTACGCCTGACGTGAGCATCTGCTCCCAGGATAACAGCAAATCGGTCAGCAGCAGTTCGCGGTTGACGCCCGCGACCCGCAGCAGCTGCTCGCGGGTGCGAAACAGCGAATGCAGGCAGTGCTGCAGTTGCGAAACGGTGAGCTGCGCGGCGAGACGCTCCACCAGCGGCTGTCTGTCGGGATTCGTCAGCCAGCGCGCGGCACCCTGCTGCCATTTCACTGCATCAAGCAGCAGCGCAGAGAGCCAGTACAGCCGCATCGGGGCGCTGTCGTGATTGAGCACGGTCAGCAGCGACAGAAAATCCTGCTGGCTGAGCGCGCCGTCTGTCGCCACGCACAGCTGATGACGCGCCTCGCGGGCCTGATCGTCCAATAGCGTCAGCGCTGCCGCGGGCGCACCGCCGCTCAGGCGCAGCGCTGCACTCAGCTCATCCGGAGTGGCGGGTTTTTCACGCGCCAGCCACGCCAGCGCGTAACGCTCTTCCGGCACCGGGATATGCCAGTAAAAACAGCGGCTGCGCAGGGTTGCCAGCAGATTTTCCGGCGTGCGGCAGCCCAGCAAAAACCAGGTATTTTCCGGCGGCTCTTCCAGGGTTTTCAGCAAGGCATTGGCCGCCGCCTCGGTCAGCTGCGCCGCATCGGCAATCCACACCACTTTTGCCCCACCCAGTCGCGCATGTTCGTAGAGCTTTTCGCTGACCGCACGGATGGCGTCAATCCCGAGGCTGGCTTTGCCCTTTTCCGGCTCGACCAGGTAATAGTCAGGATGGGTACTGGCCTGCATCAGCTGACAGCTCCGGCACTGGCCGCAGCTTTTCTGACCATCCGGTTGCTGACACATCAGCCAGCGGCCAAGGGCGTAAATCAGCGCCTCATCGCCCATGCCGGGCAGTGCGTGAATCAGTAACGCATGGTGCCCGCGCCCGGCCTGATGCTGGGACACCAGATGCTCAAACGACGGACGCAGCCACGGATACCATTTCATCAGGCCTGCGCCTCCATCCAGCGACACACGGTTTCGCGAATGTCGTGCGTCACCTCATCCAGCGAGCGCGTGGCATCGATGGTTTTGATGGATGGCGTAGCCGCCGCCAGTTCCAGGTAACGTGCGCGGGTGCGGTTGAAGAAGTCGAGCGACTCCTGCTCAATGCGATCCAGCTCTCCACGCGCGCGGGCGCGCTTCAGTCCGACCTCAGGGGTGACGTCGAGATAGAGCGTCAGATCGGGCGCAAAGTCGCCGAGCACGGTCTGGCGCAGGGTCGCCAGCATAGTCGGATCGATGCCGCGTCCGCCGCCCTGATAGGCCTGGGTGGAGAGATCGTGACGATCGCCGATCACGCAGGCACCGCGCGCCAGCGCGGGTTTGATCACCGTCTCAACCAGCTGAACGCGCGCAGCATAAAACAGCAGCACTTCCGCGTGGTCGGTAATGGTCTCTTCCCCTACCGACTTGATATCCAGCACCAGACTGCGCAGTTTCTCCGCCAGCACGGTGCCTCCCGGCTCGCGGGTGAAAACGAGGTCGGTAACACCCTGTGCTTTGAGGGTATCAATGACCACGTTGCGGGCGGTGGTTTTACCTGCACCTTCCAGCCCTTCGATAACGATAAATTTACTTCTCATTCTTGCCCTTAAGCGACTTCAGATAAGCCTGCACGGCCTGATTATGGCTGCTGAGATTGGTAGTGAATGCGTGTCCGCCTTTACCATCCGCAACGAAATAAAGGTAAGAGGTCTTCGCCGGATGCGCGGCGGCGGTCAATGACGCCTGACCCGGCATCGCGATCGGCCCGGGCGGCAGTCCGGAAATCACGTAAGTATTGTACGGCGTGGGTGTTTCGAGATCCTTGCGGGTGATATTCCCGTTATAGGTCTCCCCCATACCATAGATCACCGTCGGGTCGGTCTGCAGACGCATGCCGATGCGCAGACGGTTAATAAATACCGAGGCGACCCGATCGCGTTCGCTGGCTACTGCCGTCTCTTTCTCAATAATAGAGGCCATTGTCACCAGCTGGTTTTTGTCTTTATAAGGCAGACCCGGCGCTCGCCCTTCCCAGGCTTCATCAACGGCCTTCACCATTCTGGCATGAGCGCGCTTCAGGATGGTGACATCGGTGGTATGCGCGGTATAAGACCAGGTGTCTGGCCAGAACCAGCCCTCGACCCACTGCGGATTATCAATGCCGACCGCTTTGGCGACCGTCTCATAGTTCGCGTCCGGCAGGGTATGTTTGATGTGGGGGGCATCGTGCAACTGTTTCAGCCAGTCGCTCAGACGCATCCCTTCAACAAGGCGTAGCGGGAACTGCGCTTCTTTACCGCTGGCCAGCAACCGGAGTGCGTCACGCACCGTCATCTCCGGCGTCAGGCGGTAGGTTCCGGCTTTGAAGTTAGCCAGTTCGGGCTCTGCCCGCAGCAGCCACTGAAACACGCGCGGACGGGTGATGATTTTTTCATCGTAGAGCTGCTTGCCGAGGGCAATACGCCCGGTGCCCTGTTTGAGGGTAAAAATGGTTTCTTCTTTTACCGTAATTTTGCTGTCGGCAAGCTGGCGGACTTTCCATAAGCCAGCGCCTGCGGCTACCCCAAGGACAACCAGTACCAGCACAGCGAAACGTAACATCTTTTTCATGACGATATCGGTCACTCACAGTGTGGGGCTAAAAAGTGGTAAAGCTCACGCGCGGTCCAGCGTTTGCCGTCAAGCGCGTTAACCGGCACGAGGGGCATAAGGGCATTGCAGATCAGCACTTCTTCCGCCTCCTCAAGCGCCGCTGCGGTTGCGTTTACCTCGTGAACCTGCCATTCACTTTGCTGCAGGCAGGACAAAATATGCTGGCGCATCAGACCATTGACGCCAGCCTGATCGAGACGCGGCGTAAATACCTGATTCCTCTGGCGCCAGAATAAATTAGCCGCACAGCATTCCGTAACCCACCCTTCGCTGTCAAGCACCAGCGCCTCGTCGGCGTCAGACTGTTCAAGATGAGAACGGATCAGCACCTGCTCCAGGCGGTTGAGATGCTTGATGCCGGCGAGCTGAGGGTTACGGCCCAGACGCACCGGGCTGAGGGTAAGCGTGATGCCCTGCTCACGCCAGGCGGAATAGTGGGCCGGCGGCGGGGATATGCTCAGCAGACGCGTCGGGGCAAGGCAGCCAGCAGGGCTATAACCTCGCCCGCCACCGCCGCGGCTGATAATTACCTTCAGCACCCCATTGACCTGCCGGTTAGCCAACTCGACCATTTCGGTTTCCAGTGTTGACCAGGCATCAAAAGGGATGAATAACCGTTCACAGGCAAGACGCAGGCGTGCCAGATGCGCGTCCAGCAGCTGTACGCGACCTTCACGAATACGGGCGGTGGTGAAGCAGCCGTCACCAAACTGTATCGCTCTGTCATTCGCCGGGAGGGAGTCCTGCCATGCACCGTTTATCAAGAACATTGTCGCTCCTTTCGGTAAGCGAAATAGTGTCGCAGGATGACTAAGGGCGAGCAAGCGGAGATGTCTTATGAAAAAGGCCCGCAGCGCGGGCCTTCAGGGCAGGAATCAGATCTTTTTGAAGATCAGCGAGCCGTTAGTACCACCGAAGCCGAAAGAGTTACACAGGGTGTACTCCAGACCGCTTACCTGGCGGGCTTCGTGCGGAACGAAGTCCAGGTCACAACCTTCATCAGGGTTGTCCAGGTTGATGGTTGGCGGTACCGCCTGATCGCGCAGCGCCAGGATGGAGTAGATTGACTCTACCGCACCGGCTGCACCCAGCAGGTGGCCCGTCATGGATTTGGTGGAGCTGACCAGAATGCGTTTCGCATCCGCGCCAAATACCGATTTCACAGCCTGCGCTTCAGCAACGTCACCTGCCGGCGTGGAGGTACCGTGTGCGTTAACGTAGCCAATTTCACCGGCCGCGATACCCGCATCTTTCAGCGCGTTGGACATTGCCAGCGCAGCGCCAGCACCGTTTTCCGGCGGTGAAGTCATATGGTAAGCATCGCTGCTCATACCAAAGCCAACAATTTCACAATAGATTTTCGCGCCGCGTTTTTTCGCATGCTCGTACTCTTCAAGCACGATCATACCGGCACCGTCACCAAGGACGAAACCATCGCGATCTTTATCCCACGGACGGCTTGCCGCCTGCGGATTATCATTGCGAGTGGAGAGCGCACGCGCCGCGCCGAAACCACCAACGCCAAGCGGCGTACTGGCTTTCTCTGCACCGCCAGCAACCATTGCGTCGGCATCGCCATAGGCAATCATACGTGCAGCCTGGCCAATGTTATGCACACCAGACGTACAAGCCGTCGCAATAGAGATGCTCGGCCCACGCAGACCGTACATGATAGTCAGGTGACCTGCGACCATGTTTACGATTGTGGACGGAACAAAGAACGGGCTGATTTTACGAGGGCCACCCTGCGCAAGCGCGGTGTGGTTCTCTTCGATAAGGCCCAGTCCGCCGATACCGGAGCCGATTGCAGCACCGATACGGGTTGCATTCTCTTCGGTAATTTCAAGGCCAGAATCCTGCATGGCCTGGATGCCGGCGACAATTCCATATTGAATGAAGGCGTCCATCTTGCGCTGATCTTTGCGCGAGATGAAGTCATCACAGTTAAAATCCTTTACTAAGCCAGCAAATTTCGTTGCATAGGCGCTAGTATCGAAATGGTCGATTAGGCTGATGCCGCTCTGACCGGCAAGGAGAGCTTTCCAGGTAGACTCTACGGTATTGCCGACAGGAGACAACATGCCCAGTCCGGTCACAACTACACGACGCTTAGACACGTTTGTCCTCCAGGGAGGGAAAAAAGATACTTGTGGGACAAAAAGATAAAACTCAGGCGGTCGAATGACCGCCTGGAGATGTTCACTTACGCCTGGTGACCGTTGATGTAATCAATGGCAGCCTGAACGGTGGTGATTTTCTCAGCTTCTTCGTCCGGAATCTCAGTATCAAACTCTTCTTCCAGAGCCATTACCAGCTCAACGGTGTCAAGAGAATCAGCGCCCAGGTCTTCAACAAAAGAAGCACCGTTAGTAACTTCTTCCTGCTTAACGCCCAGCTGTTCGCCGATGATTTTCTTAACGCGTTCTTCGATAGTGCTCATACTCTTAAATTTCCTATCAAAACTCGCTTTCGCGATGGTTTTCGTAGTGTATAAAATGTTGAAAAAGATGCAACTAAATCCCGGCTGGTCGAACCACGATTTTACGCTATTTTGCGGGTAAGACCCCCGATAACGCAAATCATTTTGCTCCCGGTAACGTCAAAAACTTTAGCTTAAGTGGTTGTTAAGTCATATTTCAGGCGTTTTTTAATTACCACGCCTGAGGTTTGTCTCAATTGTAACCACGCCGCAAAATTATTTGTCCAGGAGCGTGCGGTCAGACCATATACATTCCGCCGTTGACGTGCAGAGTCTCACCAGAGATGTAACCTGCTTCGTCAGAGGCTAAAAATGCTACCGCGCTGGCGATTTCTTTTGCGTCGCCTAAGCGACCCGCAGGAACCTGCGCCAGAATACCCGCACGCTGATCTTCAGACAGCGCACGCGTCATGTCCGTTTCAATAAAGCCCGGAGCAACAACGTTTACAGTAATACCGCGCGACGCGACTTCACGCGCCAGCGATTTACTGAAACCGATAAGACCCGCTTTCGCCGCAGCGTAGTTGGCCTGACCGGCATTTCCCATGGTACCCACCACAGAACCGATAGTGATAATACGACCATGACGCTTCTTCATCATAGCCCGCATTACCGCTTTTGACAGACGGAATACAGATGACAGGTTGGTTTCGAGGATATCGTTCCACTCATCATCTTTCATTCGCATCAGAAGATTGTCGCGAGTGATACCGGCGTTATTAACCAGAATATCCACTTCACCAAACTCTGCACGAATATTTTCCATAACAGATTCGATAGATGCTGCATCAGTCACGTTCAGCATCAGACCTTTACCGTTAGCACCCAGATAATCGCTGATAGCCTGTGCGCCGCTTTCGCTGGTTGCAGTACCCACCACTTTCGCACCGCGCGCGACCAGGGTCTCGGCAATAGCGCGGCCAATGCCACGACTTGCACCGGTTACCAGCGCAACTTTTCCTTCAAAGCTCATGGTTTTCCTCTTTTTATTGTTCAAGCGCCGCTGACATCGCGTCCGGCTCATTGATTGCCGCCGCGCTCAGGGTGTCAACAATACGTTTGGTCAGGCCAGTCAGCACCTTGCCCGGACCAACTTCATAAAGCTGAGTTACGCCCTGGGACGCCATAAATTCTACGCTCTTCGTCCACTGAACCGGACTATAGAGCTGACGGACCAGCGCATCACGAATAGCATCAGGCGCAGTTTCACACTTCACGTCAACGTTGTTGACGACTGGCACCTGAGGCGCATTGAAAGTGATGTTTTGCAGCTCAACAGCCATTTTATCGGCGGCAGGCTTCATCAGTGCGCAGTGAGACGGAACGCTAACCGGCAGCGGCAGCGCACGTTTTGCGCCAGCAGCCTTACAGGCGGCACCGGCACGCTCGACCGCTTCTTTGTTACCCGCGATTACCACCTGCCCCGGAGAGTTAAAGTTCACCGGAGAGACAACCTGGCCCTGGGCAGACTCTTCACAGGCTTTCGCAATAGATGCATCGTCAAGCCCTATAATAGCGGACATTGCGCCAGTACCTTCCGGCACCGCATCCTGCATCAGCTTACCGCGCAGCTCAACCAGACGCACCGCATCGGCGAAATCAATTACGCCCGCACAAACCAGCGCGGAGTATTCACCCAGGCTGTGACCGGCCATCAGGGCTGGGGTTTTCCCGCCCTGCTGCTGCCATACACGCCACAGGGCAACAGATGCCGTCAGCAGCGCAGGCTGGGTCTGCCAGGTTTTATTTAGTTCTTCAGCCGGGCCTTGCTGCGCCAGCGCCCAGAGGTCGTACCCTAAAACCGCAGAAGCCTCACGGAAGGTCTCTTCAATCACCGGATAGGTTGCCGCCATATCAGACAGCATGCCCACAGCCTGAGAGCCCTGCCCCGGGAAAACAAATGCAAATTGCGTCATGTTTTTAATCCTTATTAATCAAAAACGGACCAGCGCCGAACCCCAGGTGAAACCGCCGCCGAAGGCTTCGAGCAGCACCAGATGGCCGCGCTGAATGCGTCCGTCACGCACCGCTTCATCAAGCGCTGCCGGCACGGAGGCCGCAGAGGTGTTGCCATGACGGTCAAGCGTGACCACCACGTTGTCCATGGACATACTCAGCTTTTTCGCCGTCGCGCTGATAATACGCAGGTTCGCCTGATGCGGCACCAGCCAGTCAAGCGCTGCGCGGTCGAGATTATTGGCTTCCAGCGTTTCATCAACGATGTGCGCCAGCTCTGTCACCGCCACCTTGAAGACTTCGTTGCCGGTCATGGTCAGGTACGCCTGGCTTTCTGCATCCGCACGATCTTTATTCGGCAACGCCAGCAGCGCACCGTAGCTGCCGTCAGCGTGCAGATGCGTGGACATAATGCCCGGCTCTTCGGATGCGCCCAGCACGACTGCGCCCGCCGCATCGCCAAACAGAATAATGGTACCGCGATCTTCAGGATCGAGAGTACGGGACAGCGCGTCAGAGCCCACCACCAGCGCGTACTTCACCGCACCGCTTTTGATGTACTGATCGGCGATGCTGAGCGCGTAGGTAAAGCCCGCGCAGGCTGCAGCTACGTCAAATGCCGGGCAGCCTTTAATGCTGAGCATGTTCTGGATTTCGCATGCGGAGCTTGGGAAAGCATTGCTGGCAGAGGTCGTTGCAACAATGATCAGGCCAATCTCATTTTTGTCGACGCCAGCCATCTCAAGCGCACGCAGCGATGCTTCATATCCCATCGTGGATACGGTCTCGCCTGGTGCGGCAATACGGCGCTCGCGAATACCTGTACGGGTGACAATCCACTCGTCAGAGGTATCCACCATTTTTTCCAGATCGGCGTTCGTCCGCACGTGCTCAGGCAGATAGCTGCCGGTGCCAATAATCTTCGTATACATGTACGCTCTGTCACTCTTGGGTAATATACTCGCTGCTTTCTGTTGCTAAGCCAGCCGGGTATAAACATTCCAGGCGAGTGGCAATCCGCTCGGGAAGTTGCCGCTCTACCGCCTGCACCGCCTGTTCGATAGCGACCGCAAATGCTCGCTGATTGGCGGCACCATGACTCTTAATCACGGTGCCGCGCAATCCTAACAGACAGGCGCCATTATACTGGTCGGGGTTGAGGTGACTGAATCGCCTTGAGAGGCTTTTTTGTAACCAACGCTTTAATAACAGCAGCCACCACGACTTTTTCTTCCCTTCGCTTTGAGATTTCAGTAGCGAAAGGAACATCCTGACCACGCCTTCCATCGTTTTCAACGTGACGTTTCCGACAAACCCGTCACACACCAGCACATCGGTCTTGCCGGTCAATAATTCGTTCGCTTCGAGATAACCAATATAGTTAATCGAAGGTGATGCTTTTAATAATGCCGAGGCGTCGCGGATGCTATCAAGACCTTTCGTCTCTTCTTCTCCAATATTGAGAAGCGCTACGCGGGGATGACTAATTGTCAGCACCTCTTCGGCCATGACCGAGCCCATTACGGCGAACTGCACCAGCATATTGCTGTCGCAGTCAACGTTAGCACCTAAATCCAGCACTACCGTTTTACCCTTCTGCTGATGCGGCAACACCGTCACCAGCGCCGGTCGCTCAATGCCGTCGATCGGCTTGAGCAAAAGTTTGGCAAGTCCCATCAATGCGCCGGTATTACCGGCACTGACGCAGGCCTGCGCGCGTCCTTCTTTTACTAACTCCAACGCAACCCGCATTGACGTTCCGCGACTGTTGCGAACCGCCTGGGACGGGCGAGCATCACTGGCGATAACCGACTGCGCAGGGATAATCTGCAAACGTGAACGTTGTTCAAAGTCAGCTTTAGCAAGTAATGGTGTTATAGCGTCGGGATCGCCGACTAAAAGAAGATGGAGCTGCGAATTAGAATTCAGTGCCTGCAAGGATGCAGGCACTGTCACGGATGGGCCAAAATCGCCCCCCATGGCATCTAACGCAAGGGTTAGACGTGTCAAGGTATCGTCGATGTCCGGTTATCCCCGCTTGCGCGGGAAAAGCACCAAAGCACCACGCTTGCGCGTGATTACTTGGTGATAACCTTACGACCGCGATAGTAACCGTCAGCGGTTACGTGGTGACGCAGGTGGGTCTCACCAGAAGTCTTGTCTACAGACAGGCTGGTAACAGCGGTCAGAGCGTCATGAGAACGACGCATACCGCGTTTGGAACGGGTTGGTTTATTCTGTTGTACGGCCATGGACCTTACTCCTCAATTACTTACGCTTTAAACTGGCTAATACGGCAAATGGGTTTGGCTTTTGCGCTTCTTCAGGCAGTTCACCAAAGACCATGTCCGCGTCGGACACTTCACAGTGTTCAGAATCATGCACCGGAACTACTGGTAAGGAGAGAATGATTTCATCCTCAACCATAGCAAGCAGATCGATTTCACCGAATTCGTTAACCTCAATCGGTTCATACGCTTCCGGGAGTGCTTCAGCCTGCTCGCTGTTCGCGATCGGGCTAAAACAATACGTTGTGTGAACATGATGCGGGAACGTTTTACCGCAACGCTGGCATTCGAGCGTTACCGATACCGTTGCATCGCCGGTTAATACCGCGAGGCGCTGGTTGTCGATAGCAAACGACATGGAGCATTCCACATCACTGTCCACACTGACCACAGATTCGGCGACACGCTCCGCCTGGTCCTGGGTATAGATACCCTGGTAATCGAGGCGTTTTTGAGCGGTACGAACCGGATCAAGAGTCAGGGGTAATTTTACCTTTTGCATAGGGCGCGCATATTAACTTTGTAATGTCATAGAGTCAAAGGAAAAGGCAGTCATGACCGCCTTTTGCCATTTATTCGCACACAATTGCGGCGCACAGTTTAAAATGCCTTTCACCGATTCGCTATATCTGGCAATAAAAAAATGACCGCGATTGTGCTCGCATCTACATCCCCGTTTCGCCGCGCGTTACTTGAAAAGCTCACGCTGCCTTTTATTACCGACGCGCCTGAAACTGACGAAGCGCCGCTGGCCGGCGAAACCGCTATTCAGCTGGTGCAGCGTCTGGCGCACGCTAAGGCTGAGGCGCTGGCAATGCGTTATCCATCTCATCTGATTATAGGCTCGGATCAGGTTTGCGTATTGAACGGCGTTATTACCGGCAAACCCCACACGCGGGAAAATGCCATTGCGCAACTGGCCCAGGCCAGTGGCAATATCATCACCTTCTATACCGGGCTTGCGTTGTTAAACAGTGCCAGCGGGAAAGCGCAAATTCTCTGCGAGCCATTTCACGTGCATTTCCGCACGCTCAGCGCAGAAGAGATTGAGGCTTACGTCGATAAAGAGCAGCCGCTCAACTGCGCCGGGAGTTTCAAGAGCGAGGGGCTCGGCATCACGCTGTTTGAGCGGCTTGAAGGGCGCGATCCGAATACGCTGGTCGGCCTGCCGCTTATTGCGCTCTGCGAGATGCTGCGCAACGAAGGCGTCACTCCGCTTCAGGCATAAAAAAGCTCCGCACGGCGGAGCTTCACGTTACTTCTGGTTGCGCAGCACGTTGAGGCAGCGCTTGAGCTTATCGTCGAGCGGCGCTTCAATGCGTATCGTTTCCCCGCTGGCGGGATGTTCAAACTTCAGCGCGGCGGCATGAAGGAACAGACGATTCAGCCCCGTGCCGTCGAGCTGCCTGTCAAACTCCCGGTCGCCATAGCGATCGTCAAACGCAATCGGATGACCGGCATGCAACGTGTGAACGCGTATCTGGTGGGTACGACCGGTAACCGGGCTACAGCGCACCAGCGTGGCATGGGTATAGCGCTCTTCCACTTTGAAACGCGTTTCGGACGGTTTGCCTTCGCTGCTCACGCGCACAATACGCTCTCCGCTCTGCAGAATATTTTTCAGTAGCGGCGCCTGCACGACCTTCACATGTGATTGCCACTGCCCGCGCACCAGCGCGAGATAATCCTTCTGCATACCTTTATTACGCAGCTGCTCGTGCAGCGAACGCAGCGCGGAACGTTTCTTGGCGACCAGCAATACGCCAGAGGTATCGCGGTCGAGACGGTGCACCAGCTCAAGGAAACGCGCTTCCGGGCGCAGAGCGCGCAGCCCTTCGATGACGCCGAAGCTCAGGCCGCTGCCGCCGTGTACCGCCGTACCGGAAGGTTTATTGAGCACAAGAATGTGGTCATCTTCATAGAGGATGACGTCGCTAAGCTGCGCAACCTTATTAAGGTGCGGCGACACCGCCTCTTCTTCACGCTCGGCCACGCGCACCGGCGGCACGCGCACTTCATCGCCCGCCTCGAGTTTGTACTCCGGCTTAATGCGCTTCTTGTTAACCCGCACCTCACCCTTACGGATGATGCGATAGATCATGCTTTTCGGCACGCCCTTGAGCTGGGTGCGCAAAAAGTTGTCGATACGCTGCCCGGCTTCTTCATCAGAAATGGCAACGATTTTTACGGATGGACTCTCTGTTTTCATGGTCGGCGATTCTAATTGAGCCAACTGGCATAGCGCCACTCATTTTTCTGTGCTTATATTTACAATCTGCCCGCGCAGGTTGGCGATTTGCCACGACTGGTTGTTATTAGAACACTCGTTGTTAGCAGGTTGAAAAACTGTGAGTAAGCAGATGATAAATGGCAAAAGTCATCTTGCTATAACAAGGTTAGCAGTGAATAATGTTCTCGTTTTCCGTGTTAAAACTTGTTAAAACAAGATGTTTTGCGGAATTACCCATTTTGCCCGGCCGTTCACTCACGCAGCAATGGCGTAAGACGTTGTGAACTTTCAGGCAGTTAGCGGGCTGCGGGTTGCAGTCCTTACCGGTAAATGGAATCATCTCTGGCGATATTTTCCCAGGCTATTCCCCTGATAATTGCGCTGTTTTTCCTTATGAAAAACAGGCTACCGACACTCTGCGCCTCTTAAGCGAGCGATAACCGTGAGGTTGACGACGCAAATAGTCACGAGGCCATCGGTTCACACCCGGAAAGGCGTCACCATGCCCGCAGCTTAGTCGTCAATGCAAGAATAATGAGTAAGTTACGATGAAAAGAATGTTGATCAACGCAACTCAGCAAGAAGAGTTGCGTGTCGCCCTTGTGGATGGGCAGCGCCTGTACGACCTGGATATCGAAAGCCCAGGGCACGAGCAGAAAAAAGCGAACATTTACAAAGGTAAAATTACCCGTATCGAACCCAGTCTTGAAGCCGCGTTTGTTGACTACGGCGCTGAAAGACACGGTTTCCTCCCTCTTAAAGAAATCGCCCGCGAATACTTCCCTTCTAACTACTCGTCACACGGTCGTCCAAACATTAAAGACGTGCTGCGTGAAGGTCAGGAAGTCATTGTTCAGATCGATAAAGAAGAACGTGGTAACAAAGGTGCCGCGCTCACGACCTTTATCAGCCTGGCGGGTAGCTATCTGGTTCTGATGCCGAACAACCCGCGTGCCGGGGGTATTTCCCGCCGCATCGAAGGCGATGACCGCACCGAGCTGAAAGAAGCGCTGTCCAGCCTGGAACTGCCGGATGGCATGGGTCTTATCGTGCGTACCGCTGGCGTGGGCAAATCTGCCGAAGCGCTGCAGTGGGATCTGAGCTTCCGCCTTAAGCACTGGGAAGCTATTCAGAAAGCCGCGGAAAGCCGCCCTGCCCCGTTCCTGATCCATCAGGAAAGCAACGTCATTGTGCGTGCCTTCCGCGACTACCTGCGTCAGGACATCGGCGAAATACTTATCGATAACCCGAAAGTGCTCGAGCTTGCGCGCCAGCACATCGCCGCGCTGGGTCGTCCGGATTTCAGCAGCAAAATTAAGCTCTACACCGGTGAAATTCCGCTGTTCAGCCACTACCAGATCGAATCTCAGATTGAGTCTGCCTTCCAGCGCGAAGTGCGCCTGCCGTCCGGCGGCTCGATCGTTATTGACTCCACCGAAGCGCTGACCGCTATCGATATCAACTCCGCTCGCGCTACCCGCGGCGGCGATATCGAAGAGACCGCGTTCAATACCAACCTGGAAGCGGCAGACGAAATCGCCCGCCAGCTGCGTCTGCGCGACCTCGGCGGCCTGATCGTTATCGACTTCATCGACATGACGCCGGTACGCCACCAGCGCGCGGTTGAAAACCGTCTGCGTGAAGCGGTACGTCAGGATCGTGCGCGTATCCAGATTAGCCATATCTCCCGTTTCGGCCTGCTGGAAATGTCCCGTCAGCGCCTCAGCCCGTCACTGGGCGAGTCCAGCCATCACGTCTGCCCGCGCTGTAGCGGCACCGGCACCATCCGTGATAACGAATCGCTGGCGCTCTCTATTCTGCGTCTCATTGAAGAAGAAGCGCTGAAAGAGAACACCCAGGAAGTGCACGCTATCGTTCCGGTGCAGGTTGCCTCTTACCTGCTGAACGAAAAGCGCGAAGCCATCAGCGCCATCGAAAAACGCCAGGGCGGCGTGCGCTGCGTCATCGTGCCAAACGATCAGATGCAGACCCCGCACTACTCCGTCCTGCGCGTGCGCAAAGGCGAAGAGACGCATACCCTGAGCTACATGCTGCCGAAGCTGCATGAAGAAGCCATGGCGCTGCCTTCTGACGATGAGTATGCCGAGCGTAAACGTCCGGAGCAGCCTGCGCTGGCCACCTTCGTGATGCCTGACGTACCGCCTGCCCCGCAGGCTGAGCCGAAAGCTGCCGCGGCGCCAGAGAAGAAAGCCGACGCGAAGCCGCAGCCAGCCAGCGAGGCGCCGGGCCTGTTTGGCCGACTCGTTCGCTCGCTGAAATCGCTGTTTGCCTCTGAGCCTGCCGTTGAAGCTAAACCGGCTGCTGAAGAGAAGAAAGCCAACCCCGAAGGCAAGCAGAACGAACGTCGTAAACCGCGCCAGAACAATCGCCGCGATCGCAACAGCCGTGATAACCGCGACCGTGACCGCGACAACCGTGAAGGTCGTGACAACCGCGATAATCGTGATAACCGCAACGACAGCGCCGAAGGCCGCGAGTCTCGCGACGAGAACCGCCGCAACCGTCGTCAGGCGCAGCAGCAGAACGCCGAGACGCGTGATGCCCGCCAGCAGCCGGTCGCTGAAGAAGGTGACAAGCCGAAAGGGCGTGACGAGCAGCCGCGTCGTGAACGCAACCGTCGTCGCTCCGATGATAAGCGTCAGGCCCAGCAGGAAGTTAAAGCCCTGCAGCGCGACGAGCAGCCGCAGCCAGAGGTGGAAACCGAGCAGGACGATCGCGTTCAGACGCTGCCGCGCCGCAAGCCGCGTCAGCTGAGCCAGAAAGTGCGTATCACCTCTGAAGCCGATAACGCCGCTGTTGAAACCCAGCAGGAGCCGGTTGCCGAGACCAGCACCGAAGTGGCAACGCGTCCGCTGCCGGTGGCTGTCGACAGCGCCGTCGAGCAGGATGAAAACGGTGAAGCGCGTACCGATGCCGCTGGCATGCCGCGTCGCTCACGTCGCTCTCCGCGTCACCTGCGCGTCAGTGGTCAGCGTCGTCGTCGTTACCGTGACGAGCGTTACCCGACCCAGTCGCCGATGCCGCTGACCGTCGCCTGCGCCTCGCCGGAAATGGCCTCGGGTAAAGTGTGGATCCGCTATCCGGTTGCCAGCCTGCCAGAGCAAGCCTCTGAAGGTTTCGGCGAGATGGAAACCATCGTGGCCGAGCCGGTAGAAAACACCATTGCCGTGGCCGCACAGGCACTGACCGTGGAGCCAGAAGCACCGGTTGCACAGCCTGAAGCGCCGGTCGTTGAAACCACGCATCCGGAAGTGATTGCCGCACCGGTAGACGAGCAGCCGCAGATTGTGGCTGACGAAGACCAGGCGGTTGCCCGCACGGTAGCAGAAGAGGCGAAACCGGCGGAAAGCGAAACCGACCGTCGCGACGAGATCGCTGCTGAAATCGCGCAGATTGCACCTGCTATCGAAGACGCGACCGTAGAAGCACCGCAGGACGCCGAAGCAACTCAGGAAGCAGTAGCGCCTCAGGAAGCGGCAGCACCGCAGGAAGAGGTTAAGGCCGACGCGCCTGCCGCTGCAGCACCGGTTGTTGCTGAGCAAGCGCCGGTTGCGCCGGTAGCCACCTCTCCGGTACTGCCGAAAAATGCGCCAGCGGTCACGCGTCACGCCACGGCCCCAATGACCCGCGCGCCGGCACCGGAATATGTTCCGGAAGCGCCGCGTCACAGCGACTGGGTTCGTCCGGCGTTTGACTTCGAGGGTAAAGGCTCTGCGGGTGGTCATAGCGCGACTCACCAGGCTACCGCCCCGGCGACACGCCCACCGGCAGTGGAGTAATCCTCAGCCGCTTAAAAAGCCGACCTCAGGGTCGGCTTTTTTTTGGTGCCTGCATCCCGGATAACCCCGGCATCACCTCGCGCATCAGCGCCAGAAACCGGCACAGCCGCGCGGGCTGGTAGCGGGCATGGGGATAGACCAGCCGTACCGGCAGCATCGCGGCCTGCCACGCCGGCAGCAGATTCACCAGTCTGCCCTGCGCCAGCTCCTCCTGGACCACCCAGGCAGAGACCACCGCGGCCCCCAGCCCGGCCAGCGCCGCCCCTTTTATCGCATACAGGCTGTCTGAGCTAAGGCGCGGACTCATTGGCACCTGAACTGCCTCGCCTGTATCGGCATGGGTCAGCGTCACTTCATGGCGGTAAAAGGTGTTGAGGGCCACCCAGGGTAGCCGCGCCAGATCGTTTATCTCCTCAACCGCTGGCGAGCGGGCCAGCAGTTCCGGGGAAGCAATCACAATGCGCGGCACTTCGGCCAGCAGCACCGCCACGTTAGCGGGATCGCTCTCGACGCCAACCTGAATCGCGCAGTCGATGTTTTCCGCCAGAAAATCCACGCTCTTATCATTGAGCATCCACTCCACCGACAGCTTGCTGTGCTCCAGCAAAAACTGCGTCAGCGGCACCAGCAGTTGCTCCTGGCCAAACGCATGGGGCGCGCGCACCCGCAATACCCCCACCGGCTCTTCGTCAGCATGTTTCAGCTCATCCTCCATCGCCTGCCACCCGGCCAGCAGGATCTGACCGTGGTGGTAGCAGCGCTCGCCGTCGTCGGTAAGCTTCATGGCATGGGTGGAACGCAGCAGCAGCTTCGCACCGAGCAGCGTCTCCAGAGTCTGCAATCGCCGACTGACCGTAGCCTGAGTGGTCCCCAGCAGCCCAGCGGCAGCAGAGAGCGAACCACTCTCGACGATGCGCGCAAAGGTCATCATCAGCTCCAGCCGGTCTATACGCTCTTGTCGTTTCATAAAACCTTCATTCATACGCCAGACGTATAACTGTTTTACCACCGCCCCGGCTACCAGGCTATCCGTTAACAGGTAAAAATGCCGCCACAGACCTGATGAGGAATAAGACCATGAGTACAACCCGCACTGCCCCCGGCGCTTCGCTGGTTATTTTTATCCTTGCCCTGGCGGCAGGGCTGAGCGTTGCCTCCATCTATTACGCGCAGCCGATCCTGCCGCTGATGGGTAACGCCCTGCATCTGAGCGTCAACGGCATGGGGCTGATCCCGACCCTGACCCAGGTCGGTTACGCCCTCGGCATTCTGTTTCTGCTGCCGCTCGGTGACCGCCACGACCGCCGCACGCTGATCCTGATAAAAAGCGGCGCGCTGGCTGGCATGCTGGCCCTGTGCAGTTTCGCCGGCGGCCTGAATGCGCTGCTGGTGATCAGCCTGCTCATCGGCATGATGGCGACCATGGCGCAGGACATTGTTCCCGCCGCCGCCATGCTGGCCCCGGAAGGGAAACAGGGGAAAACCGTCGGCACCGTGATGACAGGGCTGCTGCTGGGTATCCTGCTGTCGCGCACCGTGAGCGGTTTGATCGGTGAAGGATTCGGCTGGCGCGTAATGTATCAGCTTGCCGCCGCGAGCATTGCCTTTGTCGGCGTGCTGCTGTGGGCGGTACTGCCGCGCTTCCACGCCCATTCGACGCTGAGCTACCCGGCGCTGATGAAATCAATGGCGCACCTGTGGCTGCGCTATCCGGAACTGCGCAGCGCCGCGCTGGCCCAGGGGTTTCTCTCTGTTGCCTTCAGCGCGTTCTGGTCCACGCTGGCGCTGATGCTGCTGGAAAACTATCACCTCGGAAGTGCCGTTGCCGGTGGCTTCGGTATCGCCGGTGCGGCAGGCGCCCTGGCCGCACCGCTGGCGGGTGCACTGGCTGACCGTACCGGCCCGGCACGCGTAACCCAGTTAGGCTCGGCGCTGGTTATCGTCTCCTTTGCACTGATGTTCACCCTGCCCCTGCTCTCACCGCACTGGCAGCTGGTGATTATTGCCGTCAGCGCCGTTGGTTTTGACTTCGGCCTGCAGGCGTCGCTGGTGTCACACCAGACGCTGGTCTACAGCCTGGAGCCGGCTGCACGTGGCCGTCTGAACGCCCTCCTGTTTACCGTGGTGTTTGTCGGTATGGCGCTGGGTTCGGTGCTGGGTGCCCGGGCCTGGGAGATGGCGGGCTGGAACGCGGTGGTGGGACTTGCCGCGCTGATGGCGGCAATAGCGCTGGCGATTCGCCTGATGGACGCGGCGCGCGTGTCACGCACTGCCCGCCTCTGCGCCAGTCAACGCTAAAAAAAAGCCCGCTCCGGGGTGAAGGGAGCGGGCGTAAAAAACATGCCCAGTTTCAAGACATGTTTAAATTCGTTGTAATTATCGGTTTAACTGGAAAAGAGACATCCCTTGCATATCGCTGAAAGACTTATAGGAAGCCTGAAGCGCAGCCTGCTGCATGGTGTAGTTCGAGATGGTTTCGTTCCAGTCAACGTCTACCAGCGCGCTCATCTGCGCGGTCTGGATCAGTTTGCGGTCTTCACCCAGCGAGTCGAGGTTATCAAGCTCATTAAGCTGCGTACCCAGCTCAGCCTGAACGGTAGAGACGTTGTTCAGGGAGTTCTTCAGGCCGCGCGAGGTTTTCGCTACCGCGTCCATCAGAGCCTGCTGATCGGCATCACTCAGCCCTTCACGCGGGGTGTTCAGGGCGGCAATCGCGGTATCCAGCATGTTGAACACGTTGGTTTCGCTCGGCGTACCGTCCGGCTCAGGAATGGCGTTGCTGGTGATACGGTCGAACACGTCGCTGCCGATATGGCCGATAACCATGGTGCGCGAGCTGTCCACGTTCTGGGTAATGTTCTCGGTGCCGCCGCCGTAGGTTACGCTGCCCGCCGCACCGGTAAACGGCGCGCTCTGGGTCTGGTAACCGGCGAAGATGTAGCGGCCGTTACCGTCAGTGCTGTTCGCGAGGTTCAGCAGCTGATCGCGCAGCCCCTGCAGCTCGGTGCCCAGCGAGGCACGGTCGTCATCGCTCAGGGTGCCGTTCGCCGCATAGACGATTTTTTCCGACGCGGACGTAATTACGGTGGTCGCCTGACTCAGCACGTTGGTCTCCAGGGAGACTTTCTGGTTGGCGAAGTCACGCGCTACCGCGTACTGGCTGTTCTGCGCCTGGGCCTGAGAGAGCACCACGGCCTGCGCCGCGGCAATCGGATCGTCAGACGGACGGTTAACGCGTTTACCGGTGGACATTTGCTCACCGTAGTTCAGCCAGGTGGTCTGCGCGTCGCTGATACCGCGCATGCTCTGCTGATACATCATTTGGGTACTGATACGCATCGTGCTGTTCCCTGTTAACGGATCTGGAGAATGGCATCAAACAGAGCTGATGCGGTTTGCAGAACCTGTGCGTTCGCCAGGTAGTACTGCTGATAGCGCTGCAGGTTGCCGTACTCTTCATCTAGGTTAACCCCGGAGACGGATTGCTGCTGGTTCGTCAGCTGGGTAACCACATTGCCCTGCGTGGTGCTGGAGGTTTTCAGGGTGTTGGTGGTGTTACCCACGGTGCTGACCATTGCCGCATACGCATCGTTGAAGGTTTTGTTGCCACCCACTTTTTTGCTGTTCTGCAGATCGAGCAGCGCCTGGCCGTTACGGTTGTCGCTTTCGCCCGCTGCCGGATCGGCGGCCATGGCGATTTCGCTCTCTTCGGTAACGTTGACGTCCATTTCAATGACCGTCCCGTCGTAAGGCTTAACGATAAAGCTGTCTTTGTTGGCCGCCGCACCGGTGATATCCACCTTCAGGCCATCGAACTCCAGACCGGTGATATTGCCTGCGCCGTCATCAGTAACGGTCGCGGTCGCGGTGGTGTTGTCCGACAGACGGGTTACCGTCCAGTCAGTGCCGTTGAAAGAGAGCTTGTAGTCGGTGGCTTTCATCGCGCCGCTGTCGGTCATGCTGGTGGTCAGCGCTGCCGAGCCGGTGTTGCGCGCATTGGCCAGCGTGGTCGAGCCGCCGAAGTTGAAGAATGCTTTACCCGGGTTGCCTTCCGCATCAAAGCCCAGTTCGTGCTGCTTGTTGAACGAATCGGCAAAGGAGACTGCCAGCTGGCCGAGGCTGTTACGCGCCTGGTCCAGGTCCTGGGAACGGAAGGTCATCAGGCCGCCGAGTGAACCGGTGGTGATCAGCTTCTCAGGAATTTCGATGTTGCCGGCGATTTTATCCACGTAGGCCACCGCCATACGTGAAGGATCGGCGTTGGACGGCACGGCCGCCAGCTGGTTCGCGGTGGTGCCCTGCACCAGGGTATAGCCGTTCGCCATCGTCAGGTTGACGGTGCCGCCGTCCTGGACAGAAACGTCCACGCCCACGACGCGGTTCAGCTCGGTAATCAGCTGATCGCGCTGATCCAGCAGGTCGTTCGGCGTCTGGCCGCTGCCCATCGCGGTCATGCGGGTGATCTGGTTGTTCAGGTTGGCGATCTGCGTGGAGTAGTTGTTGATCTGCTCAACGCTTGAAGAAATCGCGGTATTCACCTGTTTCTCCTGCTCGCGCAGGTAGTTATCCACCACCTTGAACTGGCTGACCACGCCGTCGGCTTTGCCGAGCAGGGTCTGACGCGCGGCCGGATCTTCGGCGTTGCTCACCAGGGTCTGCATGGATTTGAAGAAATCCTGCATGGTGGTGGAGAGGTTATTGGTGGTGCCAGAGAGCATGTCGTTGATTTTTGACATCTGCTGATAGCGCGACGTCAGGCCGCTGCTCTGGTTTTCCGCTGCACGCAGCTGGTTGGTGACGAAGGTATCGTATTCGCGCTGCACGCCGGACACGTATACACCGTTACCGATCCAGCCGCCGGAACTCAGGGTGCTGTTTGTTTGCCCCAGAACCGTGGTCTGACGGGTATAACCGGCAACGTTATAGTTAGAGATGTTATTACTCACCGTATTCAGTGCGTTTTGAGCCGCACCCAGCCCACTCATCGCACTATTAATCAAGCTAGACATGGAGGTTCCTTATGAACAATCAAGACAGTAGTCCTGATGAAATTTATCGGCAGGACCAGCGCAAACTTGAGAAATTTCAGAACAGATTCGACAGATCGTTGCTGTAGGTTTTGCTGACCTTGTCGCTCATCGCTTTCAGCTGCTGAATCATGGTGTTGAGCTTGCGCGCGTAGTTCGGATCGGTCGCGTAACCGGCGCTCTGCAGCGCCTGCGCCCCCTGCTCCGGCGTAGCCGCGGTGGTCACCGCCGCGTAGCGCGGATTGCGGGTCAGCAGTCCGACGTAATCGGAGAGCGCTTCCAGATAGGAGCCGTAAACGCGGAACTTCGCCTTCACTTTCTTCGCTTCGCCGTTCTCGAATTCGGTGGTGGTGATCTCGGTGACCGGCCCCTTCCAGCTGCCGCTCGCCTTCACGCCGAACAGGTTGAAGCTTGGTTCGCCGCTTTCGGTCTTGATCTGACGCTGGCCCCAGCCCGACTCCAGCGCCGCCTGGGCCAGAATCAGGTGGTGCGGAATGCCGCTCTGCTGGCTGGCGAGACGCGCCGGCAGCGAGAGCTGCGCCAGGAAGTCCTTGCTGTCGCCGCTCAGCGGTTCGTCATTGCTCGGCGGCTTCGGCACGGCGCTGCGCACCAGCTGGGTCAGGGTCTGATTTTGATAACTGGTCACCGTTTCCAGCGGGAACTTCATCGGTACCTGCGGCGCCTCGTCGGCTGGCATCAGCGGCTGGCCGCTCATCTGCTTCACCATCTGCTCCGCAAGACCAAGTCCCTTGCCCGCCGTCATGTGCTGCGCAATCTGCTGGTCATACATGCTGGTATAAAGCCGCGTCTGCTCGCTGCTGAACATGCCGTCTTTCGGCAGCGCTTCACGCATGCTTTTCAGCATCATCTGGACAAACATCCCTTCCACCTGGCGGGCAACCTGCTTGAGGTTGCCCTGTGGGTCTTTCCCGGCCTCGGCTTTCAGGTCGTTGAGCGAGCGGGCGTCAAACGCCGCGCTGGCCAGCAATTTGCTATCTGTCAGCATCAGATGATTTCCACTTTTGCACGCAGGCAGCCTGCGCTTTCCATCGCCTGGATCACCGACATCAGCTCCATCGGCGTGGCACCCAGCGCATTCAGAGCGCGGACGACGCTGTTGAGGTTGGCGCTGGCGCGTACGCTCTGCAGCGAACCGCCTTCCTGACGCAGATCGATCTGGGTCTGCGGGGTCACCACGGTCTGACCGCCGCCAAACGGCGTATCCGGCTGGTTGACGTTCAGGTTCTGATTCACCGTCACCGACAGGTTACCCTGCGCCACAGCACAGCTGTCCAGGGAGACTTCGCGGTTCATTACCACCGAGCCGGTACGGGAGTTGATAATGATCTTCGCATCCTGCACCGCCACGTTCACCTGCAGGTTCTGGATGTCCGCCAGCATACGCACCTGGGAGCTGTTGCCGCCCGGCACGCGGATCTGCACGGTGCGGGCATCCAGCGCGGTGGCGCTGCCGTAGCCGCGCGCGCGGTTGATGGTGTCAGTGATCTGCTGCGCCAGGGTGAAGTCTTCGTTATTCAGCTGAAGATTGATGGTATTGCCCGACCCAAACTGGCTCGGCAGCTCGCGCTCAATCATCGCCCCGCCGGTGATACGTCCACCGTTGAGCTGGTTAACCTGTACGCTGCTGCCACCGGCCGCCGCGCCGGCACCGCCAACGAGGATGTTACCCTGGGCCAGGGCATAAACCTGGTTGTCCACGCCTTTCAGCGGGGTCATCAGCAGCGTACCGCCGCGCAGGCTTTTGGCGTTACCCATCGACGAGACTACGACGTCAATGGCCTGCCCCTGGCGACCGAACGCCGGGAAGTTAGCCGTGACCATAACCGCAGCCACGTTCTTCAGCTGCATGTTAGTGCCGGTCGGGACGGTGATCCCGAGCTGGGACAGCATGTTGTTCAGCGTCTGGGTGGTAAATGGCGTCTGGGTGGTCTGGTCACCCGTGCCGTCCAGACCCACCACCAGGCCGTAGCCGATAAGGGAGTTCTGGCGCACGCCCTGTACGCTGGTGAGATCGCGAATGCGCTCTGCCTGGGACACCGTAGCGACCAGCAGCAGAACCATTCCGAGCAGTGATTTAACCATGTGTCACCCCGCTTACATCGGCGATAAATTGAGGAAGAAGCGCTGCAGCCAACCCATGTTCTGCGCTTCGTTGATATAGCCGTTGCCGACATATTCGATACGGGCATCCGCCACCTGGGTGGAAGGAACCGTATTGGTACCGCTGATGGTGCGCGGGTTAACCACGCCCGAGAAGCGGATAAATTCTGTGCCCTGATTGATGGCGATCTGCTTTTCACCCACCACGTGCAGGTTGCCGTTCGCCAGCACCTGATCGACGGTCACGGTCAGCGTGCCGCTGAAGGTGTTGTTGGCGTTAGCGCCGCCTTTGCCGTTAAAGCCGTTATCCCCGGACGCGCTCATGTCAGCGCGCGCGTTGCCAAACAGGCCTTCGAGATAGCGCGGCACGGCGTCGAAGCCGAATTTACTGGAGCTGGTGCGGCTGGCGTTAGCGGAGGAGCTTTTGCTCGCGCTGACGTTTTCCTGCAGCTGAATGGTCAGGGTATCGCCGACGTTACGCGGACGACGATCCTCAAACAGCGGCTGGTAGCCGTAGTTGATCGGTTGTACCGACTGGAAAATAGATCCGTTAACGACCGGCGCGGGCGCGGGTACGGGCTGAGCGGTCGTCGCCCCCTGGACCAGTGGTGTAGAAGGCACCCATGCGCAGCCTGTCAGGGCGAGCGTCAGAGTCATCACTAAAGGGCTGAATTGCGCACCGGTTTTTTGCATTGCTTTCATCTTCAGTTTAGGCGGTCGGCGTGACGAAACCCATCACGCCGAACCCGGCCTTAGAGTTGCGTCAGTTTTTGCAGCATCTGGTCTGTGGTGGAGACCGCTTTACTGTTGATTTCGTAAGCGCGCTGAACCTGGATCATGTTCACCAGCTCTTCAGCGACGTTGACGTTAGAGGTTTCCACATACCCCTGATACAGCAGACCGGAACCGTTCAGGCCCGGCGTGCTCTCGTTCGGCGCGCCGGAGGCCAGGGTCTCGGTGTAGAGGTTTTCACCAATACTTTCCAGACCGCTGTCGTTCATGAAGGTGGTCAGGTTAATCTGGCCGACCTGCACCGGTGCCGCGGCGCCCTGTTGGGTGACGCTCACCACGCCGTCACGACCGACGGTGATGCTGAGGGAGTTCGCCGGGATGGTGATCGCAGGCTGAACCTGGAAACCACCGGCGGTCACCAGCTGACCGTTCTGATCAACCTGGAAGGAACCGTCGCGGGTATACGCGGAAGTGCCGTCCGGCAGCAGGATCTGGAAGAAGCCCTGGCCTTTGATCGCCACGTCTTTACTGTTGTTGGTCTGCGCGAGGTTGCCCTGGCTGTGCAGACGCTCAGTCGCCACCGGACGCACACCGGTACCGATCTGCAGACCGGACGGCAGCGTGGTCTGCTCGGAGGACTGCGCCCCCGGCTGACGGATGGTTTGGTACAGCAGATCTTCAAATACCGCGCGCTGGCGCTTGAAACCATTGGTGCTCACGTTCGCCAGGTTGTTGGCGATGACATCCATATTGGTTTGCTGCGCGTCCAGACCGGTTTTAGCGATCCATAATGAACTGATCATAGAAAGTCCTGTTTATTAGCTCATCGACAGGAGCTGATTCGCTCGCTGTTCGTTGTCATCGACGCTGGAGATGATTTTCATCTGCATCTCAAAGCGGCGCGCGTTGGCAATCATGTCGGTCATCGCTTCGACGGGCTTAACGTTGCTGCCCTCAAGCACGCCGGCCATTACGCGAATAGTCGGGTCCGGCTGGAGCACCGCACCACGCGCCTGCTGGGCCTGCGCGTTAAGACGGAACAGACCGTCGTCACCGCGCACCACCTCATTGGCTTCCGCCTTCACCAGCTTCAGACGCCCTACCGGTGCTACCGTGTTTGGCGCATCGCCCGGGTTGAGGGACGAGATAGTACCGTCGGCTGCGATAGTGACCTGCGCGCCTTCCGGCACGACGATCGGACCGCCGTCGCCCA
The DNA here is from genome assembly GCF_000696575.1 of Siccibacter colletis. Taxonomy (GTDB): domain Bacteria; phylum Pseudomonadota; class Gammaproteobacteria; order Enterobacterales; family Enterobacteriaceae; genus Siccibacter; species Siccibacter colletis. The sequence goes on from NZ_JMSQ01000005.1 coordinate 164,383, forward strand.
TTACCGGACGACCCTGAATGGTCAACTGGCCGGTGGCGCTCACCTGGATGTTACCGTTGCGGGTGTAAGCTTCCGCACCGTCTGCGCCCTGCACGGCCAGCCAACCGTCCTGTTGCAGCGCCACGTCCAGCGGACGCGTGGTGTAATCCAGATCGCCCGGAGTCATGTTCGCCCCAGGCGTTGAGGCGGTGACCAGCGTGCGGGTTGGCAGCGACAGCCCTTCGACCGGTACCGCGCGCAGCGCATTGAGCTGCGCACGGAAACCCGGGGTGGAGGCGTTGGCCAGGTTGCTGGCCGTCACCGCCTGTTGATTCAGGGTCTGACTGGCCGCGCCCATGGCGGTATATATTGCGTGATCCATTAAGCCGTCCCGTTAGTCGCTTAGCGCAGGTTAACCAGGGTGTTGAGGATCGAGTCCTGGGTTTTGATGGTCTGCGCGTTCGACTGATAGTTACGCTGCGCGACGATCATATTCACCAGTTCTTTACTCAGATCCACGTTCGAGGCTTCCAGCGCACCGCTGGTCAGCTTACCGAGGTTGCCGGTACCGGCAGAACCCAGCAGCTCAACGCCGGAGGCAGTGGTAGCAGCCCAGACGTTGTCGCCCTGAGAGGTCAGGCCTTCCGGGTTCGCGAAGCCAGCCAGTACGATCTGACCCAGCAGCTGTTTCTGATCGTTGGAGTAGTTACCCACGATGGTGCCGTCGTCGTTGATGTCATAGCCCACCAGGTCGCCCGGCTTGTAGCCGTTCTGGTTGGAGCTCAACAGGGTGTTGGCACCGGTGTTCTGCTGGGTAGACCCGGCGAAGCTCAGGGTGAAGTTACCGGCAGCGGAACCGTTCAGGCTGGCCATGTTAATGGTCGCCTGGGTTGCGCCTGCAACACCGCCCACGGATTCCAGTGCTCCACTCGGTGTGAAGGTCAGGGTAGTCAGCGGCGCGGTCGGTGCCGTGGTGGTCACGCTGGTGTCCATGTTGTAGACATCCCAGGTGTTGGCGCCGGTTTTCACGTAGTACAGCTTCACGTTGTGATCGTTACCCAGGCTGTCGTATACGGTCAACGGCACGCTTTTGTTATAGGTATCGGAGTTAGCGGGATCGAAAGGCGACGCGGCAGTCAACGTGATAGGATCGTCAGACGAGTTCAGGTTCATTACCAGCTGCGCGCTGTTGGTGGCGCTGGCAGGCATCTGACCGGTCGGGATAGTCAGGGCAATCGGGTCAGCACCCTGCTGGATGGTCGGCGGGGTGCCGGCAGCCGGATAACCGGTCACGGACATGCCCTGCATGTTCACCAGGTTGCTGTTCTGGTCAACTTTAAACTGACCGTTACGGCTGTAGAACACGCCGCCGTTGCTATCAACCAGACGGAAGAAACCGTTCTGGCTAATCGCAACGTCCAGCTTACGACCGGTGTTGGTGGTCACGCCGTCGCCGAAGTCCTGAGTGATACCGGCAACCTTAACGCCCAGACCCGCTTTCGAACCGGCAAACATGTCGGCAAAAGAAACGGAACCGGATTTAAAGCCATAGGTGGCGGAGTTGGCAATGTTGTTACCAATTACGTCGAGGTTGGTGCTCGCAGCATTCAGGCCGCTGACCGCTTGTGAAAAGGCCATGTCTTACTCCCGATAAGATTAAAGGCTTAAATAATTTGACGAACGTCGTCTAAGGTTTTCGTCCCGTAGGTACCCAGATCCAGTAAGCTCTGACCGTTACTGCGGGTAATGCCGTTCACCATTGCAAAGTGAAGCGGCTGCGCGACCAGCTGAGTACCACTGCTGCTGGCACTGATCGAAACATTGTAAGAACCATCCGGGGCGGCGCTGCCGTCTGCCAGCGTGCCGTCCCAGCTAAAGGTATGAACCCCGGCGCTCAGGGCACCGATATCAATGGTACGTACCACGGCACCGCTCTTATCGGTAACGGTGGCGGTGACTTTATCGGCTGCCTGCACCAGCTCCACGCCAAACGGCGTCGTGGTTTTGTTGCCAGCCAGAATGGTCGAGCCCGGGATCATCACGCCGTGGCCGATGAGGGCGCTGGCCGCCAGCGACTGGGTGTTATCGATCTGACCGGAAATAGATCCGAGCGTGGTGTTCAGCTTCTCAATCCCGCTCACGGTGTTGATCTGCGCCAGCTGGGTGGTCAGTTCGTTGTTTTCCATCGGGTTGGTGGGGTCCTGGTTTTTCAACTGGGCCACCAGCAGCGTCAGGAAGCTGTTCTGCAGGTCAGCAGCACTGTTACTGGCCGCCGCGCCGGTTGAGGACGTACTGGTACTGGAAACGCCAGACGTGCTGCTCATGGTTGGATCAATTGCCATACCGCTCTCCTTTATTGACCAATGGTCAGCGTTTTAAGCATCATGCTTTTTACGGTGTTCAACACTTCCACGTTCGCCTGATAGCTGCGGGACGCGGACATGGAGTTCACCATCTCCCCAACGACATCAACGTTAGGCATGCGCACATAACCATTGGCATCAGCGAGCGGGTTGCCCGGCTCATACACCAGCTTGTCCGGCGCCTGGCTTTCTACTACCCCGGAAACCTTTACGCCGCCGGTTGCCGCACCGGTCGGCGCATCAACTTCAAACACCACCTGTTTGGCGCGGTACGGCTGTCCGTCCGGGCCGGTGACGCTGTCGGCGTTAGCGAGGTTACTCGCCGCCACGTTCATACGCTTGGACTGTGCGGTCATCGCAGAGCCGGCAATGTCAAAAATGTTCAGTAAAGCCATCGGTTAGCCACCATTCGAAAGTACGGACATCATGCTTTTGATCTGCCCACCGAGGAACTGGAGGTCCGACTGGTACTTCAGGCTGTTATCGGCAAACTGGGTACGCTCACGGTCCATATCGACGGTGTTACCATCCATCGAAGGCTGATCGGGAATGCGGTACTTCAGATCAAGCGCCGGGGCAGCATGGGTCTGGGCAGGAATATGGCGCGCGGAGGTCATCGACAGCGCCACACCACTGCCGTCTGCCCGTCCACGCTCCATTACTTTTTTGAGCTCGCTGGAAAAATCAATATCGCGCGCCTGATACCCGGGGGTATCCGCGTTCGCGATATTGGCTGACAGGATCTCCTGACGCTGGGCACGCAGGTTGAGCGCTTCTTGTTCAAAACGCAGCGTGGCGTCGAGTTTGTCGATCATGGTTCCTCCGCTGATTGCAAAGATATGGCCGACAGCTTAATTCGCCTTTCGCGCGCGTTATCGACGGAATAAACGCAAAATGCGTCGCTATTTATTGCGTTGAAGGTTTGACCAACCTTGTACACTCATGGCCATTCCTTTACCGGAGGACCACCATGAAAAACCTGCTCCGCCTTACTGCCGCAACCTTTATCCTGTTAAGTCAGGTGGCCTTTTCGTCCGCGCTTGAGCCGCAACTTACGCAGTTTTTTGCCACCCGCCTCTCCGGTATCAGCGATGAAATTAATGTCACGGTGCGTACTCCCGATAATTTATTGCCTGGCTGCGAGCAGCCGGAGCTGAGCATGCCGGGTAACGCGCGCCTGTGGGGCAACCTGAACGTCGTGGCGCGCTGCCCCGGCGAGAAGCGCTACATTCAGGTCACGGTGCAGGCGACGGGCAATTACGTTGTCGCCACTCAGGCTATCCCGCGCGGCACGTCCCTGAGTGCCGGCAGCGTGACGCTTAAGCGCGGTCGCCTTGACCAGCTGCCACCGCGTGCCATGCTGGATATCAACCAGGCGCAGGATGCGGTAACATTGCGCGACCTCGCGCCGGGACAAACGGTTATGCTGTCGATGGTGCGCCAGGCATGGCGTGTAAAAGCGGGCCAGCGGGTGATGGTGGTCGCCAGCGGCGACGGGTTTAGCGTGAACAGCGAAGGCCAGGCGCTGAACAATGCGGCGGTGGCGCAAAACGCCCGGGTCCGCATGGCGTCGGGTCAGGTCGTGAGCGGAACCGTCAATCCTGATGGGAATATTCTTATAAATCTGTAATGGTTTAAAGATTTCCAGAATGCTGCCGATAGAGATAATCAACTACTGATGATGACTGGCTCTGCTGCCCCCTGAGCCCCCTCAATGAGGACTAAAGAATGAGCATTGATCGTACCTCGCCGTTAAAACCGGTTAGCACTGTGCAGTCCCGTGAACCGAACGAAGCCCTGCCGCAGAAAACGCGTCTTGAAAAAGCGCTCACTGCCAGCAGCGCCAACGTGACCCTGAGCGATGCCCAGGCGACACTGATGCAGCCAGGCACCAACGATATCAACATGGAAAAAGTTGAGGCGTTAAAAACCGCTATCCGTAACGGCGAGCTGAAAATGGATACCGGTAAAATTGCAGACGCCCTGATTTCCGACGCCCAGAGTTTCCTGCAGGATAAATAATGGTATGAGCCGTCTGTCAGAAGTGTTGGACCAAATGACCACCATCCTCAACTCGCTGAAAGAGGTGATGGATGCCGAGCAGCTACATTTATCCGCCGGACAGATCAACAGCAGCACGCTACAACGAATCACCGAAGAAAAAAGTTCGCTGCTGGCGACCCTTGATTATCTGGAACAACAGCGTCGCGCTGAGCAAACAGCGACGCGTAACGCGGATGAAGACGTCGCGCAGCGCTGGCAGATGATCACGCGCAAAACTCAGCACCTGCGCGAGCTGAACCAACACAACGGCTGGCTGCTTGAAGGGCAGATTGCGCTTAATCAGCGCGCCCTTGAAGTGCTCAAGCCGCACCAGGAGCCAGGTCTCTATGGTGCAGACGGTCACGCCTCGACCCTGAGCCGCGGCGGCAAGAAGATTTCGATTTAATCCTCATGGTGCAGGAATACAAAAAAGCCCGGTTAATCCGGGCTTTTTTTATGGGCGCTCTGCGGCGCTAGACGGTACGGCGGGCAAAGTCCCGCGGCCTGAAACCGAGCAGCGCCAGCGTTGCGAAGTAGCTGCCTGCCCCGATAACCACCACGCCCATCAGACGCAGCAGACGCCAGAGCATGGTGCCCTCCTCCCAGGCCGGCATCAGGTGCAGCACGCCGAACAGCACGCCCGCCATCACCAGTACCGCAGCAATCAGACGCAGCAGGAAAGCGCGCCAGCCCGGCAGCGGGGTAAAGATATTGCGCTTGCGCAGCTGCCAGTAAAGCAGGCTGGCATTGAGACAGGCCGCCAGACCAATCGACAGCGACAGGCCCGCGTGCTTCAGCGGACCGATAAACGCGAGGTTCATCAGTTGGGTCATGATCAGCGTGACGATAGCGATGCGCACCGGGGTTTTAATGTCCTGGCGCGCATAGAAGCCCGGTGCCAGCACCTTCACCAGAATGATGCCGATAAGCCCCACGCAATAGGCCATTAGCGCCCGCTGGGTCATGGCAGCGTCAAACGCGGTGAATTTGCCGTACTGGAACAGCGACACCGTGAGCGGTTTCGCGAGGATTGCCAGCGCGACGGCGCACGGCAGCGCCAGTAAAAAGCACAGGCGCAGCCCCCAGTCCATCAGGCGGCAGTACTCGTCCTGATTGCCGCTGGAGACGGTTTTCGCCAGCGACGGCAGCAGAATGGTGCCCAGCGCCACGCCCAGCACGCCGGAGGGGAACTCCATCAGGCGGTCGGCATAGTACATCCACGATACCGAGCCGGAGGCGAGGAAGGAGGCAAAAATGGTATTGATGATGAGCGAGATCTGCCCGACGGAGACGCCGAGGATCGCCGGCCCCATCTGCTTCACCACCCGCATCGCCCCGGCATCGCGCAGGTTGATGCGCGGCAGCACCAGCATGCCAATTTTCTTCAGGTGCGGAAGCTGATACACCAGCTGCAGCACCCCGCCAACCGTCACCGCCCAGGCCAGCGCCAGCACCGGCGGGTCAAAGTAAGGTGCGGCGAACAGCGCAAAGCCGATCATGCTGACGTTCAGGAAGGTAGGGGCAAACGCCGGGACCGAGAAGCGGTTCCAGGTATTGAGGATCGCCCCGGCCAGCGACGCCAGCGAGATCAGCAAAATATAGGGGAAGGTGATGCGCAGCAGCTGGGAAGTGAGCGTGAATTTATCCGGCGTATCGGCAAAGCCCGGCGCGGTAACCAGAATCACCCAGGGTGCCGCGAGCATACCGAGTACCGTGACCACCGCCAGCGCCAGCGTCAGCAGCCCGGACACGTAGGCCACAAACACCCGGGTGGCGTCTTCGCCCTGCTTGTTTTTGTACTCGGCAAGGATGGGGACAAACGCCTGAGAGAACGCCCCCTCGGCAAAGATGCGCCGCAGCAGGTTGGGCAGCTTGAACGCCACAAAGAAGGCGTCGGTCGCGACCCCGGCGCCAAACACGCGCGCCACAATAGCATCGCGAGCAAAGCCAAGCACGCGGGAAAACATGGTCATCGAGCTGACGGCGGCCAGCGATTTTAACAGGTTCATTAGTGTCGGGATCCATAAACACAAACGCCCGTCATTCCCGGCCAGCCATCACCGCACAGGCACGCTGCGCGGGACGTATCGACGGAAGAATGCGGGCAGACGCCTGCGTTTACAGGCGTCGGTATCAGCGAAGCGCTTAGTCTACTCAGTTAAGGCGGAATTACTACTTGCCTTATTCGCTCATCGCCTCGCGCCAGAGCTTTTCCACTACCCGTTGCGCCAGCAGCGCCTGTTCGCCTGCGGTTTGCGGAACCGTCTGATTTGTGACGCAGTCGATGAAGTGCCGGGCGCAGCCGGCGAAACCGCGCTGCTCCAGCGTGCTTTGCCAGCCGGGCACCGGCTGTGTCACCACCCCGGCACCGCGCTCTTCGCGCCATTCACGCATATCGGTGACCTCAAACAGGCCGCCGTCCGTCACCGCCTGTACCCATTCACGCTGGCTGCCGGCGCGACGGTGCATACTGGTGGTGATCTGTAGCGCGTCACGGGCAAAATGGTGCTCGGCGTAGAGCATCTGCCCCTGCTCATTGGTGAGCAGCGTCCCGCTGGCCAGCGCTGCGTCGCCGCCCGCCAGCCACAGCGCGGTGTCCACCACGTGCAGATAATCATCCAGCAGCGTGAAACGCAGGTCGTGTGGCCCGACGCTGTCGCTGCGGTGTTTGTCCATGCGAATGGATGCTGCATCGCCCAGCGCCGCTTTCAGTGCCTGATAGCGCGGGGCGAAGCGACGGTTGAAGCCAACCATCAGCGTCAGCCGGCGCTTTGCTGCCAGCTCCACCAGCCGTTCAGCATCCGCCAGGTTCTCGGCCAGCGGCTTATCGACGCAGACGTGCACCCCGGCGTTAAGCAGCTCGCTCACCACCGCATAGTGGCTACTGGTCGCGCTGTGGACAAATACCGCATCGCAGCGCGCGGCAAGGTTCGCCAGCGAATCCACATAGGGCATCCGGTAGGCCGCGCACACCGGCAGTGCTTTGTCGCGGGTCGGGGAAAACGCCCCTTCCAGCGTCCAGTCGGTCGCGTGTGACAGCACCGGCAACCAGGCTTTCTGCGCGATGCCGCCCAGTCCTACTACCCCAATACGTAATGTCGCCATCGCTTATTCTCCCAGGTGTGCCAGCACATGCTGCAGCCGCGTTTTCAGCTCCGCGACTTCAGCTTCCAGCGCCTCGACGCGCGCCTCCAGCGCCCCGGCAGGGGCAGCGGTTACCGTGGCGGCAACTGTATCCGGTGCGGCATCGCCGCTGAACAGATGCATATAGCGGCTTTCACGTTTTCCCGGCTCGCGCGCCAGACGCGCCACAAACGGGCCATCCTCACGGTTCGCCAGCGCCTCAAGCGCGTTTTCCACCTCGGTAATATCGGCGAATTCATGCATGCGGGCGGCGCGGAAACGCAGCTCGCCGGCAGTCTGCGGGCCGCGCAGCAGCAGCGTGGTAATCAGCGCCACCTCGGCCGGCGTGAACTTCAGGTTGCCGAATTCGGAATTGCAGAAACGCTGCTCATATTTGGTGACCCGGTTACCAAAGCCGCTGACGGTGCGCAGGAAGTGGCGCTTCACCAGCGCGTCGAGCAGATCCTGGACCTCCGCGTCCTCAAAGTTCAGCACCGGCTCGCGGTTGGTTTTCTGGTTGCAGCCGGTCACCACGGCGTTGAGCGACAGCGGATACTGCTCGGGGGTCGTGACCTGCTTTTCAAGTAGCACGCCAGTTACCCGCGCCTCTTCAGGCGATAGCTGATATTTCATTGAGTCTCCTTAACGGCCCGGGGTCCACTGGCGAGTAGTCAGCGCGGTCAACACGTGATCGCGCCACTCGCCGTCAATCAACAGATAGTCTTTGGCGTAGCCCTCTTTCTCAAAGCCAAGACGCGCCAGCAAATCGCCGCTGCGCTGGTTGTGGGGCATGTAGTTCGCCATGATGCGGTGAATATGCTGGGTGCGCTGCATATAGCGAATGGCGCTGGTCAGGGCTTCGAACATCATCCCCTGCCCCTGCCACTTCTCCCCCAGCGAATAGCCGAGGTAGCAGGCGTGAAACGAGCCGCGCACCACGTTGGAAAAATTCGCTACGCCGCGGATCTCGGTTTCGTCCGGGTCGAGCAGCGCAAAGTAAAATGCATTACCCTGCTTGTGCAGTTCATTGATCATGCTGAGCCGCGCCTGCCAGCCGGAGGGATAGCAGTGGCTGTCATCGCGCACCGGCTCCCAGGGCTTGAGAAACTGCCGGTTCTCGGCGTAGTAGTCTGCCAGACGCCATGCGTCGCGGTCGTACACCAGACGCACCACCAGGCGGTCAGTTGTCAGTCTTACTTTCGGCGCATTACTGCGGTAGCCAAACATCGTGTGCTGCTCCTTCATTCACCGGAACCTCCCTTTACCTCGCCGGGCACCGGGCGCGTATCCTCTTCATTCAATTACTATACCTGCCGAAAAGAGAACAGGGAAAACCGTTACGCGTCATTTTTTTGCGGGCGGGGCCGGTGTCGATGAATGTCGTCAATCAAAGCACGGGTTTGATGAAAAAATATTGTCGCCGCGCGGGTGGGAAAATAACCAGCGGCACCGCAGAATAGAGCTCTTTTCCTGTCACTTTCCCGGAGGGGAAATGGCCAGCGTTTCACAGGCAAGGAGCCTGGGTAAATATTTCCTGCTTATCGATAATATGTTGGTCGTGCTCGGCTTCTTCGTCGTCTTCCCGCTTATCTCCATTCGCTTCGTCGATCAACTGGGGTGGGCGGCGCTGATGGTGGGGATTGCGCTCGGCCTGCGCCAGTTTATTCAACAGGGGCTGGGGATCTTTGGCGGGGCCATCGCCGACCGCTTTGGCGCAAAACCGATGATCGTTACCGGGATGCTGCTGCGCGCAGCGGGCTTTGCCACTATGGCGGTGGCGGTAGAGCCCTGGATGCTGTGGTTCTCCTGCGTGCTGTCGGCGCTCGGCGGCACGCTGTTCGATCCGCCGCGTTCGGCGCTGGTGGTGAAGCTGGTGCCGCCTGCCCAGCGCGGACGCTTTTTCTCGCTGCTGATGATGCAGGACAGCGCCGGGGCGGTGATCGGTGCGCTATTCGGCAGCTGGCTGCTGCAGTACGATTTCCGGCTGGTGTGCGCCGCCGGGGCGCTGGTGTTTGTGCTCTGCGCGCTGTTTAACGCCATCTGGCTGCCGGCCTGGAAGCTGTCGACGGTGAAGATCCCGGTGCGCGAGGGGCTGGGTCGGGTGCTGCGCGATCGACGTTTCGTGACTTACGTGCTGACCCTCACCGGCTACTACATGCTGGCGGTTCAGGTGATGCTGATGCTGCCAATCATGGTGAACGATCTGGCCGGTACCCCGGCGGCGGTGAAGTGGATGTACGCCATTGAGGCCACGCTCTCACTGACCCTGCTCTACCCGATCGCGCGCGTGACGGAAAAATATTTCCGGCTGGAGCACCGGCTGATGGCGGGTCTGCTGTTAATGACGCTGAGCCTGCTGCCGGTGGGGCTGACCAGTTCACTGCAGCAGCTGTTTACCCTTATCTGCCTGTTCTATCTTGGGTCGATTATTGCCGAGCCGGCGCGGGAAACCCTGAGCGCGTCGCTGGCGGATTACCGGGCGCGCGGCAGCTATATGGGCTTCAGCCGTCTGGGGCTGGCCTTTGGCGGCGCGCTGGGTTATGCGGGCGGCGGCTGGTTCTTTGATGCCGGTAAAGCCAGCGGCCAGCCCGAGCTGCCGTGGCTGATGCTCGGTATCATCGGCGGCATGACCTTCCTTGCGCTGTGGTGGCAGTTTAGCCAGAAACGCCCGGCGCCAACCATGTTCGAGCCAGGCACCTGATTTGCTGCCTGGTTTTTTCTCTCCCATACTGAAAGTCCGAAGGCAATCAACTGGAGGAGAAACGTGAAGCTTTATATTTACGAGCACTGCCCTTTCTGCGTGAAGGCCCGTATGATTTTCGGCCTGAAAAATATCCCGGTCGAGCTGGTGGTTCTGCTTAACGACGACGAGGCGACCCCGACCAGAATGATTGGCCAGAAGATGGCACCCATCCTGCAAAAAGATGACAGCCGCTATCTGCCGGAAAGCATGGACATCGTCCACTACGTGGATAATCTCGACCACCAGCCGCTGCTCACCGGCAAGCGCAACCCGGCGATTGAAGAGTGGCTGCGCAAGGTCAACGGCTACGTGAATCGTCTGCTGCTGCCGCGTATCGCTCAGGCTCCCTTCGATGAGTTTTCTACCCCGGAAGCCCGGGCGTACTTCGTTAACAAGAAGGAAGCGGCGATCGGCTCGTTTGAAGATCATCTGGCGCACTCCGCCGGGCTTATCAAAAACATCAGCGACGATCTCAGAAGCCTCGATAAGCTTATCCAGCAGCCGAACGCGGTAAACGGCGAGCTGTCCGAGGATGACATTCACCTGTTCCCGATCCTGCGCAACCTGACGCTGGTGGCGGGCGTCGATTTCCCGACCCGCGTGGCGGATTACCGCGACAATATGGCGAAACAGACCCAGGTTAATCTGCTGTCGTCGGTGGCCATCTGACTCTCAGGCCGGTGTCCGCACCGGCCTTTTAAGCCAATTCCGCTAGTAATCCCCCTCCTGTTACCCGATGATATGCCCCGTCATACGTTGACACCGACGTGCATCGAGGAACCCATGAAAAAAATTATTATTGCCGCCGCGCTGGTGTTGAGCGGCCTTGTTGTTGGCTGCAATCAGCTGACCCAGTACACCGTAAGCGAGCAGGAAATTAACCAGGCGCTGGAAAAGCGCAATAACTTCTCAAAAGATATTGGGCTGCCGGGTATCGCCGACGCGCATATCGTACTGACTAACCTGACCAGCCAGATTGGTCGCGAAGAGCCGAATAAAGTGGTGTTATCGGGCGACGCGGCGCTGGACATGAAATCCCTGTTCGGCAACCAGAAGGCCGATGTCACTCTGAAGCTGAAAGCGCAGCCGGTGTTCAACAAAGAGAAAGGGGCTATCTTCCTGCAGGATATGGATATCGTGGATGCCACCGTGAAGCCGGAGAAGATGCAGGGCGTGATCAAAACCCTTCTACCCTATCTCAACCAGAGCCTGCGTGACTACTTCAACGCCCATCCGGCTTATGTGCTGAGCGAGGACCGCAGCGAAGGTGAAGCGCTGGCGAAAAAACACGCCACCGGTATTGACGTTAAGCCTGGCGAAATCATTATCCCCTTCTCGCTGTAATCGCATCTGCCGACGGGGGCGCTGCCCCCGTTAATTTCAGGAAAAGAGTGCAAACGAAAACGTTTCCCTCTATCCTTAGTGCCCGGCATAAATCCAGCCATGACTGACTGATTCCCCTAGCCGGAGCACATCCCAATGACTGCACAACCCCAGGTTATCACCCTTCGCCGTCCTGACGACTGGCACGTTCATCTGCGCGACGGCGATATGCTGCGCACCGTTGTTCCTTATACCAGTGAACATTACGCCCGCGCGATTGTGATGCCGAACCTGGTGCCGCCGGTGACCACCGTCGAGGCTGCGCGTGCTTATCGTCAGCGTATCCTTGATGCCGTGCCTGCCGGGCAGCGCTTCGAACCGCTGATGACCTGCTATCTCACCGACTCCCTCGACCCCGACGAAGTGGAGCGCGGTTTCCGCGAGAAGGTGTTTACCGCCGCCAAGCTCTATCCGGCCCATGCCACCACCAACTCCAGCCACGGGGTCACCAGCATCGACAGCATCATGCCGGTGCTGGAGCGCATGGAAAAACTGGGGATGCCGCTGCTGGTGCACGGTGAAGTGACGCATGCGGAGATCGATATTTTCGATCGCGAAGCGCGCTTTATTGAGACGGTCATGGAGCCGCTGCGTCAGCGCCTGCCGGGGCTGAAAGTGGTGTTTGAGCACATCACCACCAAAGATGCCGCCGACTACGTGCGCGACGGCAACTCGCTGCTGGCTGCGACCATCACCCCGCAGCATCTGATGTTCAACCGTAACCATATGCTGGTGGGCGGCGTGCGTCCGCATCTGTACTGTTTGCCGATTCTCAAGCGCAACGTGCATCAGCAGGCGCTGCGTGAGCTGGTGGCCAGCGGCTTCGAGCGGGCGTTCCTCGGGACTGACTCTGCCCCGCACTCCCGCCTGCGCAAAGAGGCCAGCTGCGGCTGTGCGGGCTGCTTCAACGCCCCGACGGCGCTGGGCGCGTACGCCACGGTGTTTGAAGAGATGAACGCTCTGCATCATCTGGAAGCCTTCTGTTCGCTGAACGGCCCGCGCTTCTACGGCCTGCCGGTCAACGAGGAGACTATTGAGCTGGTGCGCGAAGAGAGCCAGGTGGCGGAGAGCATTGCGCTGGGCGATGACAGCATCATTCCGTTCCTCGCCGGGGAAACCGTGCGCTGGCGCGTAAAAGGCTAAGCAAAAAATATTTACCGCCCCCTGTTGCATGTCGCTGCGGCTAACTGTATATATATACAGTAAATTTAGCAGGGGGCAATTATGCGTGTAGAAGTCACCATTTCAAAACTGACCCAACTTCCACCCGGTGCGGCTGACGCGCTGGCCTGTGAACTCACCCGTCGTATTGACCAGCATTATCCGGACCTGCCCAATCAGGTCACGGTACGTTATGCCTCCGCCAATAACCTCTCCGTATTTGGCGGTGCGAAAGAAGACAAAGAGCGCGTCAGTGAAATCCTTCAGGAAACCTGGGAAAGCGCCGACGACTGGTTTAATGCCAGTTGACTTGCCCGTAAGCCATGTAATGCTGATGCGATAACTGCGCCTTCCCCGCGGGCGGATGAATAATCCTGCCGGCAGCGCCGTTTCGCAACAGCATCATCTGGTGCAGGGTAACCCCCTCGTGATGTTCGCCGGGTACGCCACCCGGTTTTTTTTAATTTTTCTTTGCTGGTATTTTAAGCACTATTCTTATTGATCGTTCCCTTTCGCAAATTATTTCCGCCGTTTTGCCGCTTAAATGTGCAATTAAATCAGAAATCAGCAAATTTATGTTGCAAGGTATTTAATTGCTGCTGTTTTTCGTATAAACGTTGATATACTTAACAAGCTTCAATAAAACTGAAAACACGCATTGAACCTCAAAAGTCGTTGTCTTTTAACACGCATTAAGGGGGTTATAATGGTTAAGAATAATGAAGTAATCCAGACTCATCCCCTTGTTGGATGGGACATCAGCACCGTAGACAGTTACGATGCGCTGATGCTGCGCCTGCACTATCTGGCAGCCCCGCAGGACGATCATGATGAAACGGAAGTAGGCAGCACCCTGTGGCTTACCACAGATGTGGCACGACAATTTATCTCCATTCTTGAAGCCGGTATTGCAAAGATTGAGTCCGGTGAATACCAGGAAAATGATTATCGTAAGCACTGAGTTAACCGTGCTCTCTTCCCACCTCACAGGCACCCCATCGGGTGCCTGACTTATTTCTGGCGCCGCTTAATTATCATCGCGCACCGGGTAAATAACCGGCTGCGATCGCTGAATACGCTTATGATTTGCAGGGAGATATTTTCTCTGCTAATTGCCCGCTATATTCCTGATAAAAAATCCCGACGGCCGCGAATAATTTGACGTAATTCTTGAGTATCGCGATCGCCTTAATTACTCTGCTAACCATCAGTTATTGCACAGAGAAAATCCCATGCACTATGACTTAATTATTGTCGGCAGCGGTTCAACGGGCGCAGCGGCGGGCTACTACGCCACCCGCGCCGGATTAAAAGTTTTGATGGTAGACAGCTTCCACCCGCCGCATCAGGAAGGCAGCCACCACGGCGATACCCGGCTAATCCGCCACGCCTATGGTGAAGGCGAGCGTTACGTACCGCTGGTGCTGCGCGCTCAGGCGCTGTGGGATGAAATGCAGGCGCAAACTGAAGAGGTGATCTTCGAGCGCAGCGGCGTGGTTAACCTTGGCCCGGCTGAGTCTGATTTCCTTACCAACGTCGCGCAAAGCGCGCGCGAGTTCCACCTACCGCTGGAAACCCTCACTGCAGCGGAAATTGCCGCCCGCTGGCCGGAGATAGCGGTTCCGGACCACTACATCGCCCTGTTTGAACCCGACTCTGGCGTGCTGCACAGTGAAAACGCTGTCCGGGAGTGGATCCGCCTGGCGCGGGAAGCCGGGTGCGCGCAGCTGTTTAACTGCCCGGTCAGCGCCATTGCGTCCACCGCCGACGGCGTAAACGTGACTACCGCCGACGGGGTCTACAGCGCGGCGAAAGTGCTGGTCAGCGCCGGAACCTGGGTCGGCAAGCTGCTGCCCGACCTGCCGATTACGCCGGTACGCAAGGTGTTCGGCTGGTTCCAGGCTGACGGGCGCTACAGCGTGAAGAATAACTTCCCGGCCTTTACCGGCGAGATGGACAACGGCGACCAGTTCTACGGCTTCCCGGCGGAGAACGACGCCCTGAAAATCGGCAAGCATAATGGCGGGCAGCCCATCTCCAGCGCTGAAGAGCGCAAGCCGTTTGGCGGCTATGCGGGTGACGGCTCCGAGGCGTTTGCGTTTCTGCGCCAGTTCCTGCCGGGCATCGGCGGGTGTCTGTACGGCGCAGCCTGCACCTATGACAACTCCCCGGACGAAGATTTCATCATTGACACCCTGCCCGACCAGCCAGCCATCATGGTGATCACCGGCCTCAGCGGCCACGGCTTTAAGTTCGCCCCGGTGCTGGGTGAAATCGCCGCGCAGTTCGCCGCCGGTGAAGCTCCGGCGCTTGATCTGGCCCCGTTTTCCCTGGCGCGTTTCCGCTAGCAACTTTCCCCGGTATCATGCCGGGGAACACCCCCGCCGCCGGGCGCGGCGTTCATCCTTAATCTGCGGTAACGCCTGATGCGTCGAGTTATTCAATTTTTAATCAATAATGTGCGTCAACACCTGATGCTGTATATCGTGCTGTGGGTAGTGCTGGCTATTCTGGATATATTTCTTATCGCCACGCTGTAATATTTCCCGCTGCGTTCACATTGACGCCAGATGACTTATATTTACAGTAAGCTGACAAATAACTGAAAATTCATCTATATTCCAACAGATTATTAGAACAAATCACGCGCGTGACTAAATCGCCAAAAAACGCCATTTATCAGTGTGGTGTGGTCAAACAGCCATAAATCAATCGACGCTTTTGTCGATGACACCCATTACATCAGCAAAAATTTCGAACCAGATAATATTCCCTTTCCAATATTTATTTTTTTATTGCTTTTCTTATTTTCACACGCCATTGTTATTTCCATTACTTTTTATTAACGGAAGAAGTGCTATGCAGTGGCGTAATTCTCCTGCGCGTTACGGTGTGGTCTCGGTGGCAATCCACTGGCTGGTTGCGGCAACGGTATACGGCATGTTTGGCCTGGGTTTATGGATGGTCACCCTCGGCTATTACGACAGCTGGTATCATCCGGCACCGGAGCTGCATAAAAGCATCGGCATCCTGCTGATGATGGTGATGGTAGTGCGCGTTATCTGGCGCTTCATCTCCCGTCCGCCCAAAGCGCTGGCCAGCTACTCCCGCCTCACCCACCTCAGCGCGGTGGCGGCCCATATTCTGCTGTACGTTATCCTGTTCTCAATTCTTATCAGCGGCTATCTGATCTCGACCGCTGACGGTAAACCAATTTCCGTTTTCGGTCTGTTTGAAGTGCCTGCGACCATCACCGATGCCGGGGTGCAGGCCGATCTGGCAGGACAAATTCATCTCTGGCTGGCCTGGAGCGTGGTGATCCTCTCCGTGCTGCACGGCCTCGCCGCCCTTAAACACCATTTCATCGATAAAGATGTCACCCTCAAGCGCATGCTGGGGAAAACGTCACGTTAACCATGGAGCGAAACATGAAAAAAAGCCTGCTGGGGGTTACTTTAGGTGCCCTGCTGTTCACTACCGGCTCTGCCGTAGCTGCTGATTACAAAATTGATAAAGAGGGCCAGCACGCCTTCGTTAACTTCCGCATTCAGCACCTGGGTTACAGCTGGCTGTACGGAACCTTCAATGATTTCGACGGTACCTTTACCTTCGATGAAAAAAATCCGGCGGCCGATAAGGTCAACGTGACCATCAACACTTCCAGCGTGGATACCAACCACGCCGAGCGTGACAAGCACCTGCGCAGCGCTGACTTCCTGAACGTGGCGAAATTCCCGCAGGCGACCTTCGTCTCTACCGCCGTGAAAAAAGATGGCGACGAGCTGGACATCACCGGTAACCTGACGCTGAACGGCGTTACCAAACCGGTAACCCTTGAAGCGAAGCTGATGGGTCAGGGCGACGATCCGTGGGGCGGCGTGCGCGCTGGTTTTGAAGCGGAAGGTAAGATCCACCTGAAAGACTTCAACATCACCACCGATCTCGGCCCGGCGTCTCAGGACGTTGAGCTGATTATCTCTGTGGAAGGTGTGCGTCAGAAGTAAGACGCCAGAAACAACAAAGGGCAGCGGGGTAAACCCTCGCTGCCCTTTTTTTATCGCTGGCGCTTATTCCGGATCGGGAATACCCAACCGGGTATTCAGACGCCCGCGGGATTTATTGAAGATCTTATTGCCGTTTTCACGGCCCGCGCGGCGGCGACGCTGCTCTTCCTCCGGCAGCACCGACTCTTCAGCGCACAGTTCGCTGCAGCAGCCGTTGAACTTCGCCGCGCACGACGGACACTGGATAAACAGCAGATGACAGCCGTCGTTCTTGCAATTGGTATGACTGTCGCAGGGCGTACCGCACTGGTGGCAGTGCGCAATCACGTCATCGGAGATACGCTCGCCCATGCGCTCGTCAAACACGAAGTTTTTACCGACGAAGCGTACCGGCAACCCCTGTTCGCGGGCGCGGCGGGCGTACTCAATGATCCCGCCTTCGATGTGCCACACTTTGCTGAAGCCGTTGTGCCGCATCCAGGCGCTGGCTTTCTCGCAGCGAATGCCGCCGGTGCAGTACATGACGATTTTCTTGTCTTTATGTTCCTGCATCATCTCAACCGCTTTCGGCAGCTGCTCGCGGAAGGTATCCGCCGGGATCTCCAGCGCGTTCTCGAAATGGCCCACTTCGTACTCGTAGTGGTTGCGCATATCGATAAACACCGCGTCCGGATCGTCGAGCATGGCGTTCACTTCCGCCGCTTTGAGATAGTCGCCGACGTCACTGGCATCAAAATCCGGGTCGTCAATGCCGTCGGCTACGATGCGTTCGCGCACTTTCATGCGCAGCACCCAGAAGGATTTGCCGTCGTCATCCAGCGCGATGTTGAGACGCAGGCCGTCCAGCGCCGGGTCGAAGCCGTACAGCACGTCGCGGAACGCGTCGACTTTACTTTGCGGCACGCTTATCTGGGCGTTAATGCCTTCGTGGGCAAGATAGATGCGGCCAAACACGTCCAGCGCGGTAAACGCCTGCCAGAGCGCATCGCGCGTGGCTTTCGGATCGGCAATGGTGAAGTACTTATAGAATGAGATGGTAGTACGCGGCTCGGTTTCGGCGAGCATACGTTCTCTGAGCGCCTCATTCGAGATGCGGTTGTGTAACACTGGCATGGTGTACGTGGTCCTGCATTCGTGAGTGAAATGAATCGGCCGGCATGATATAGCAATTATCCATAATTTACATCCCTGCATTTTGCGCTACATTTGCATCACTTTAACGATAAAGCATCACAGATTGCCGGTTCTTTGCGCACTTGCCTGGCAGCGGTTTTGGCAAGCGGCAAAAAAGTGTCACAATACCCGGTAGCACTGAATTCGCTCATATAACAGGACTTTCATGACGCATTTACCTCAATTTTCCCGGGCACTGCTCCATCCGCGCTACTGGCTGACCTGGCTTGGCATCGGCCTGCTCTGGCTGATCGTGCTGCTGCCCTACCCGCTGCTGCGTCGTCTGGGCCGTCTGCTTGGCCGCATAGCCATGCGGGTGATGAAGCGCCGGGCGCGCATTGCGTATCGCAATCTGGAACTTTGCTTCCCGGAAATGGATGAAAAAGCCCGTCACGAGCTGGTGGTAAAAAACTTTGAATCCGTCGGTATGGGTCTCATTGAAACCGGCATGGCCTGGTTCTGGCCGGACTGGCGTATTCAGCGCTGGTTCAGCGTGCGCGGGCTGGAGAACATCAAAGCCATCCAGGCGCAGAAGCGCGGCATTCTGCTGCTCGGCGTGCACTTCCTGACTCTGGAACTGGGGGCGCGCATCTTTGGTATCAACGAGCCGGGGATTGGCGTCTATCGTCCGAACGACAACCCGCTGCTGGACTGGCTGCAGACCTGGGGCCGGATGCGCTCCAACAAGAGCATGATCGACCGCAAAGATCTCAAAGGCATGATCAAGGCGCTGAAGAAAGGCGAAGTGATCTGGTATGCACCGGACCACGACTACGGCCCGCGCGCCAGCGTGTTCGTGCCGTTCTTCGGCGTCGAGCAGGCGGCCACCACCACCGGCACCTGGATGCTGGCGAAAACCTCCGGGGCGGCGATCCTGCCGTTTGTGCCGCGGCGTAAGGCGGATGGCACCGGCTATGAAATGATCCTCATGGAGCCAGAGTTCGATCCGCCGCTGGACGATGCCGAAACCACCGCCGCCTGGATGAACAAGGTGGTGGAGCGCTGCGTGATGATGGCCCCGGACCAGTACATGTGGCTGCATCGCCGCTTCAAAACGCGTCCGGAAGGCGTGCCCTCCCGCTACTGATCGCCCGCCCCCTGCCTGCTCAGGGGGCGTTTTATTATGCTCATTCCCCCGTCCGACTGCGGGCCGCGACAAACATCGTAAGATTTTTTATCCCCGCTCCTTGCTGTTTCGAATCTTCAGCTATCCTTTCCTGAAAACACACGTCTGTAATCAGGGAGAAACCTATGACCATGTATGCCACCTTAGAAGAAGCTATCGACGCGGCGCGCGAAGAGTTTCTCGCTAACAATCCTGGCATTGAAGAAGAGGATGCCAGTATTGAACAGTTCAACGTCCAGAAGTATGTATTACAGGATGGCGACATCATGTGGCAGGCCGAGTTTTTCGCCGAAGAGGGGGATGACGGTGAGTGTCTGTCGCTGCTGAGCGGTGAAGCGGCGCAGAGCGTCTTTGACGGCGACTTTGACGAGATTGAGCTGCGTCAGGAGTGGCTGGAAGAGAACACGCTGCACGAGTGGGATGAAGGCGAATTTCAGCTTGAGCCTCCCCTTGATACCGAAGAGGGCAAGGCCGCCGCTGACGAGTGGGACGAGCGCTAAGGGCTACTCGTAAGGGCCGTGCGCGATATCCACCGGCAACAGTAGCGTATCGAACACCAGTGAAAACGGCAGATCGAGGATCGTTACATAGCGCCAGGCGGAATCGCGCACGTCCCACTGCACGCCCGGGTAATACTGGTTGCCCTTGCCCTGCCCGGGAATGGTCCGGCTGATAATGCTGCCGCATCCCGAGAGCAGGCAGGCAATTAACACCATCGCCACTGCTTTCATACCGCACCTCCCCTTTCTTCTGAGTATAACCACGCGTTAAAAAACCAAAAAAATACCGGCCCGAAGGCCGGTATGGTGTTGTGTACCGCGGCTAGCGCGTGTGGCGCAGCGCGTGCGGATTCATCTGCAGCGTATCGTAGTGGCTGACCCACGAGGAGTAGCGCTCCGGCGCAGACCAGACGCGATAGTGCAGACGCGCCAGGGTTACCGGGTCGCTCAGCAGCACCAGGCGACGGTCGCGATTCAGCTTTTCCGGCGTCTCGTTCAGCGCCTGCTCAACGTGACGATCGCGGGCAATTTCCAGCACCTGGCTGGCGCGGTGACGTGCGGTCGCCATACCGATTGCCAGAGCGTTGAATGCCGGGTTAAACACCGCATGCATAAAGCCGTCTTCCAGGGCGCGAGCGCGATTCATCTCCAGATAACGGTCAGTATCCACCAGCACCTGCGGCGGGTTGTACTCTTCCGGGATCAGGAACAGCTTCCAGCGTTTCGTGCGCAGGCCAACAGTAGCGCGGCTGGAAATCACCGACACGAACGGGGAGAGGATTAGCGAGAACACGATCGGTGCCAGCCAGAACAGGAAGCGCAGGTCGAGCCATGCCATACCGACCGCCCAGACCAGACCCAGCAGCATCTGCGAACCGTGGCGTTTGAAGGCTTCGATCCACGGCGTGGAGTCGTCATCACGCTGCGGCGAGTTCCAGACCACTTCCCAGCCGAGGAACGCGCTGACCACGAACACGGTGTGGAACAGCATACGCACCGGTGCCAGCAGCACTGAGAACAGCACCTCAAGCAGCAGCGAGAGCGTAACGCGCAGGAAACCGCCGTACTCTTTCGAGCCTTTGAACCAGATCAGTACCACGCTCAGCAGCTTCGGCAGGAACAGCAGCACCATCGTTGAGGCGAACAGCGCAATGGCCAGCTCCGGACGCCACTGCGGCCATACCGGGAACAGCTGCCGTGGCTGCAGGAAGTACTGCGGCTCGGTCAGGGCATGCACCACCTGCAAGGCCGTAGAGAGCGCCAGGAACAGGAACCACAGCGGTGCTGAGAGGTAGGACATCACACCGGTCAGGAACACCGCGCGGTGCACCGGGTGCATACCTTTTACCAGGAACAGGCGGAAGTTCATCAGGTTGCCATGACACCAGCGGCGGTCGCGCTTCAGCTCGTCCAGCAGGTTCGGCGGCAGCTCCTCATAGGAACCCGGCAGATCGTAGGCGATCCACACGCCCCAGCCAGCGCGACGCATCAGCGCCGCTTCCACGAAGTCGTGCGACAGAATAGAGCCAGCAAATGACCCTTCACCCGGCAGCGGTGCCAGCGCGCAGTGCTCGATAAACGGCTTCACGCGGATAATGGCGTTATGGCCCCAGTAGTGCGACTCACCCAACTGCCAGAAGTGCAGGCCGGCGGTAAACAGCGGGCCGTAGACGCGGGTGGCGAACTGCTGGCAGCGCGCATAGAGCGTATCCATACCAGAGGCTTTCGGCGACGACTGGATGATCCCGGCGTTCGGGTTCGCTTCCATCAGACGCACCAGCCCGGTCAGGCAGTCACCGGTCATCACCGAGTCGGCGTCCAGCACTACCATGTAGCTGTACTGATTGCCCCAGCGACGGCAGAAGTCATCGATGTTACCGCTTTTACGCTTCACGCGACGGCGGCGGCGACGGTAGAAGATCTGCCCTTCACCCTGCACTTCAGCGATAAGCTCCATCCAGGCTTTCTGCTCGGCAACGCAGATGTCCGGGTTATAGCTGTCGCTGAGAATGTAGACGTCGAAATGCGCCTGCTGGCCAGTGGCTTTTACCGACTCCCAGGTGGCGCGCAGACCGGCAAACACGCGATCCACATCTTCATTACAGATCGGCATGATAAGCGCAGTACGGTGCGCCGGATCGATCGGCTCATCGCCCACCGTCGAGGCAGAGATACTGTACTTATCCTTACCGATGAGCAGCTGCAGGAAACCCATCAGTGCGGTCCAGAAGCCCGCCGACACCCAGCAGAACAGGATGGCGAACAGGATCAGGATGCCGCTTTGCAGGATATACGGCAGCAGCTGCATGAAGGAGACCAGCAGATCCTGGTCCAGCATGTCGGACGGGTTAATCAGCGCCCAGCCCTGGTACGGCAGAATGGTTTTCATGTACCAGGTCGCGACCACGGTCTGAGAGAGCGTCAGCAGCAGCAGGATGTAGCGACGGATGGTGCCGACGATACGCCATTTCTGCTCCGCTTTTTGCTCCTCTTTGGAGAGACGCAGATAGCGCGGCGGTACATCGCGACCGCGCAGACGATCCCAGAAACGGCCCACCGGGTTGGTGCGCCACGGGTCCGGGAACATCGACGAACGCGTCGCCTTCGGCATCGCCTGAATCTGCGTGCGCCCCTCCTCATCAACGATGAGCTGCTCGCCGCGGGTGGCGTCGGGCCAGTTATGCTCAAGGCGGGTCTTTACCGACCCGAGTGGAGAATCATCTTCACGAGAAAATGTCTGCCCTTCGCTGCTGAGCGCCTGATGAACGGCGCGGAGATCGTCCGCAGCCGCTACAATCACCTTCTGCTCAGCCGGAAGCGACAGCGCCTCGATATACTCAGTTTTCTTATTCATTGGCAGGTAGCTGGTAGCTCCAGGTTTCACTCAGTGGCTGCTCGCCGTTCACCAGAGCAGCACGCATTTCGGTGGTCTGCTTCGGATCTTTCAGTTTTACGCGCAGCATCAGACGCCAGCCTTTGGTGACCGGGTTATAGCGCACGCTGTTTTCAACGATTTCGCCATTGTCGCCAATGCTGGTCTGGGCGGTAACCGGGGTGTTTTCCGGCAGCTTTTTCATGGCCGCGCCGGCGAAGTCCACCACAAAGGCGATGGTGCCGTCCGGCTGACGGATCAGGTTCGACTGCTTGATATCACCGGTAGAGCGGCGGGTCTGCGTCACATACGCATTATCGGCAGCGTGGAGTTTATCTTCATCGCGGCTAAAGGTGATGGTGTACTTGAAGTTCATCTCCTTGCCGGCTTCAGGCAGCTGATCCGGTGTCCAGTAGGCCACGATGTTATCGTTGGTTTCGTCGTTGGTCGGAATTTCCACCAGCTCGACTTTCCCTTTGCCCCACTGACCCTGCGGCGTGATCCACGCGCTCGGACGTTTGTCGTAGCGGTCATCCAGATCTTCAAAGCGCGCAAACTCACGGCCGCGCTGCAGCAGGCCAAAGCCCTGCGGGTTTTCGGTCGCGAAGGTGCTCACCGCCAGGTGTTTCGGGTTGTTCAGCGGACGCCAGATCCACTCGCCGTTACCGGCGTGAATCGACAGCCCGTTGGAGTCATGTAGCTCCGGGCGGAAATTGGTGGTCGGCGACGGCTGGTTTGGCCCGAACAGGAACATACTCGTCAGCGGCGCCACGCCCAGTTTGCCGACTTTATCGCGCAGATAGACTTTTGACTGCACGTCAACGGTGGTATCACGTCCCGGGGTGATCACGAAGCGATAGGCACCGGTAGCGCGCGGCGAATCAAGCAGCGCATAGATAGTCAGACGTTTATCAGCAGGTTTCGGACGCTCAATCCAGTACTCGCGGAAACGGGGGAACTCTTCGCCAGACGGCAGAGCGGTATCGATAGCCAGCCCACGCGCCGAGAGGCCATACACCTGGCCGCCGCCGATAACGCGGAAATAGCTCGCGCCGAGCATGCTCAGAATTTCGTCGTTCTTATCTTTGCTGTTGATGGGATAAAGCACCTTAAAGCCGGCGAAGCCGAGATCTTTTACGGTGTCTTTATCATGCTGGACGTTACCAAAATTGAAGTAGTCCGGGCTGTATTTGATACGGTTAACCGTGGTGCTGGTCACTTCATTGATTTTGACCGGCGTGTCGAAGTACATGCCCTGATGGTAGAATTCAAGCTTGAATGGGGTTTTGAGGGCGTTCCAGTACGCTTTATCGTGATTAAACTGGATCTGCTGGTAGTCCGCATATTTCATGTCGCGGAATACGGCAGGCAGGTTGCTTTTCGGCGCTTCATAGCCCTTATCTGCCAGAGATTTTGCCTGTTTTGCGACATCATCGATAGTGAAGGCCCAAACCGAAGTGGTATAAAGGGACATCATCACTGCGGCGCCCAGCCAGCGCATTTTCAACATCTGTGTTTTATGTTTCATATAACTAAGCACTTCCCCCTTTGTGTGCTTAAATCAATCCAATCCATTTTAATGGAAACTTCCGCTTTCCGACAACACAATCCCCGCTTTGTTCACCGCACTGGCTCAGGGAATAAGCAGATTAAGCAAATGAAAGCGAATGAATTTCACTTTACGACTTTGTCCTGGAGACAGTGTGCGCTCGTTTGTGTAGGGTTGCCACCGAATGTAGACAGAAACTGTCTAAGGGATAAGACGATTAGTCCGAGAATATCCGGAGTTATATGACTGACACACCCGCCCAGCGCGAATATTTCCTCGACTCGATTCGCGCATGGTTAATGCTGCTGGGGATTCCGTTTCACATTTCTCTCATCTATTCGAGCCACGTCTGGCATGTGAACAGCGCCACGCCAACCTGGTGGCTTACCTTATTTAACGATTTTATTCACGCCTTCAGGATGCAGGTGTTTTTCGTTATTTCGGGTTATTTCTCTTACATGCTGTTTCTGCGCTATACGCGTAAGAAATGGTGGAAGGTGCGCGTTGAGCGCGTCGGCATACCCATGCTCACCGCCATCCCGCTACTGACGCTGCCGCAGTTTATTATGCTGCAGTACGTAAAAGGTAAAACCGCGGACTGGCAGGCGCTCTCGCTGTATGACAAATACAACACCCTGGTATGGGAACTCACCTCGCACCTCTGGTTCCTGCTGGTGCTGGTGATCCTGACCACCGTCAGCCTGTTTATCTTCCAGAAAATGCGCAATAGCGTGCGCTCGCCGCGCGCCGGTTTTTACGCCTCGCTGACGCCGCTGAAATTTATCGCGTTGTTTGCGCTGGCAGGCGTGCTGTACGGTGCGTTTCGCCGCGCCCTGCTGCTCGGCTGGGAACCGGTTCTGCGCGACGGGCTGTTTAACTTCACCGTGATGCAGACCCTGTTCTATCTGCCATTCTTCCTGCTGGGCGCGCTGGTGTTTAAGTATCCGGCGCTGAAAGCGAAGTTCCTGACGCTTTCGCCGACATACGCGGTGGGTGCGCTGCTGGCGTTTATCGCCTATCTGCTCAACCAGCGCTACGGCAGCGGCGATGCCTGGATGTATGAAACCGAGAGCGTCATTACTATGGTGATGGGCATCTGCATGGTCAACGTGGTGTTTGCCCTGGGCTATCGCCTGCTCAACTCACACTCGCCGCGCGTGACTTATTTCGTTAACGCCTCACTGTTTATCTATCTGGTGCACCACCCGCTGACGCTGTTCTTCGGGGCGTACATCACGCCGCATATTGCGTCGAATACGCTTGGTTTCCTGTGCGGGCTGGTGTTTGTGGTCGGGCTGGCGATCGTGCTGTATGAACTGCATTTGCGGGTTCCGCTGCTGCGCTTTCTGTTTTCGGGCAAGCCGCAGAAGCGCCCTGCCCCCGCGCCGTCCGCCGGGTAACCGTCTACGCTCTCCTTGCTTATAAAGGAGAGCGTAGTCTCACAGCAGCCACTCCACCGGCAGCCGGTGGGCGAGACGCACCAGAATGCGCTGCCAGAGTCGGGTCTTCGGCTCCTTTTTCCACACCACCTCCTGCCCGTCCCGATCTTCGACCCAGTTGATACGTCCCCACTTATCGAGACGCAGCGCCCAGGCCGCTTCGCGCTGGCTGCGGGTAAAACGGGTGTGGATTTTTCCGGCCAGCTCTTCGCTCTCAATCACAAAGCCCATCTCGGTATTGAGCATCGCCGAGCGCGGATCGAAATTGAACGAGCCGATAAACACCTTATGGCGATCGACGCTGAAGGTTTTGGCATGCAGGCTGGAGCCGGAGTTACCGGTCAGCCCACGATCGTGCGGCAGCGCGCCGGGCGGATGCTGCGGCTTCAGCTCGTAAAGCTCCACGCCGTGGCGCAACAGCTTTTTGCGCCAGCGCGCATATCCGGCGTGCACCACCGCCACATCGTTCGCCGCCAGCGAATTGGTGAGGATAGCGACCCGCACGCCTTTGCGCACCAGTCCCAGCAGCCAGGCTACTCCGGCCCGGGTCGGCACAAAATAGGACGAGATAATATCGATCTCCTCCTGCGGCTGGCCGATGCTGGTCAGCATACGCTGGGGCAGCAGCGTATGGCTGCGCGCTTTACCCATGCCCTTACGCGGATCGTCGCTTAGCAGCCGCGTCGGCGCCCACACCAGGCTCAGGGTGCCGGCTTCGAGATGCGTTGCGAAGGTGGAGGTTTCAAGCCGCTCAAGGTAGCGTTGGGTAACCGGGTCAGCTTCCCAGGCTTCCGGCAATTTGACGCGTCGGTCGATATCCGCCTCGTCAAGCTGCAGTACATCCTGCAGCGTTGAGACGCAGCGGCTGTTCCAGTAGCGCTCAAAATCTTTCGACACGTCTTCCACCACCGGACCAATGGCCAGCACGTCGAGATCGGAAAACAACGGCTGCTCGCCGGCGCCAAAGTAGGCATCCCCCACATTGCGCCCGCCGACTATCGTCACTTCGCCATCCACGGTAAAGCTCTTATTGTGCATACGCCGGTTAAGGCGGGCAAAGTCGGTGAGATAGCCCAGCGCACGCAGGGTGCGAAACGAGAACGGATTGAACAACCGCACGTCGATATTGGGATGCGCGTTCAGCGCGCGCAGAGCGTCATCCATGCCGATGGTGTTGTTGTCATCCAGCAGCAACCGGACGCGAACGCCGCGCTGCGCCGCCTCCAGCAGCGCCTGAAACAGCAGCCGCCCGGACATATCGTCCTCCCAGATGTAATACTGCACATCCAGGGTCTGCTCCGCCATGCCGGCCAGCAGATAGCGCGACGCAAACGCATCGAGGCTGTCGGCCAGCGGGTGCAGGCCGCACAGATCAGGGTGCGCACGTCGCGTAGGGGCGATGGCCCGCCCGAGACGCGTATTGTGCGCGGTGTCAGAGGGCAAGCTGGGCAAGTAAGCGCTGGTAAAGGCTGGTGTTTTCGTCGTCATAGCAGACAAAGTATACCTGCTCCGGTAGCGGATGCGTTGTCAGATAGTCTGAAACCGTGTTGAAGGCAATCAGCGCCGCCGCGGCACGGGGATAGCCGTAAATGCCGGTGCTGATGGCGGGAAAGGCCACGCTGCGATAGTTGTTATCGCTGACCAGTTGCAGACTATTGCGGTAAGCATCCTGCAGCAGCTGTTCCTCCTGCATCTCGCCGCCGCGCCACACCGGGCCGACGGTATGGATCACCGCTTTCGCGGGTAGCTCTCCCGCCTCGGTGATCACCGCATGGCCGGGCGCGCACTCGCCCTGTTCCTGACGCACTTTCTTGCAGGCGGCCAGCAGTGCCGGTCCGGCTGCGCGATGGATAGCCCCATCGACACCGCCGCCGCCCAGTAAAGACGGGTTAGCGGCGTTAACAATCACGTCCACTTCCACCGTCGTGATATCTCCCTGCAAAATCTCAATTCGCGATTGCATAACAACGTCCTCAATAGGGTCTGCTATTGAGTGTAGATTACCGGCAAGGGAAGCGGTGGAAACAACGCGCCCGGCGTTAACCGGGCGCGTGAAGGGTCAGAAATCAACCGACATGGAGAGTTTGAGGGTACGCGGATCGCCCTGGGTGAGATAGGTCCCTGAATCGTCCACCGAGGCCCAGTATTTCTCATCGGTAACGTTCTCCACCGTGGCGCGCCAGGTCAGGGTCTGCTCATTAACCTTCATGCTGTAGCGCGCCCCGAGATCCAGCCGGGTCCAGGCATCCAGCTTGACGCTGTTGCTGGCATTAGCGTACTGAGAGCCGTTACGCAGCACCGCAGCGTTAAGCGTCAGATTTTCCAGCGCCGGGACGTCCCATTCGCCGCCCAGCCGCAGCTGATAGCGCGGTACGCCGGGCGCATCATTGCCGTCGTTTGCGCCGCCCTGAGTTTTCGTTAATTCCGGAGCCAGCCACTGCGCGCTACCCATCAGGCGCACGCCATACACCGGCTCGCCGAAGACGTTCAGCTCCATACCGCGGTTTCGCTGTTCACCGTAGATACCGTAGTAGTTATTGCTGTCCATCATGCCGACCGGCTTTTCAATCTCAAACAGCGCCAGGCTGCCGCCGATACGGCCGTAATCCAGCTTCACGCCGACTTCATTTTGCTTAGTGCGAATCGCACCCATTACCTGTCCGGCGTTGGTCGCTTTGCTGGACGCGGTCGGCCCCGGTTGCAGCGCTTCGATATGGTTCGCGTAGAGCGAAATGTTATCCCACGGCTTCACCACTACACCGTATACCGGCGTGACTTTCGTCGCGCTGAAGGTATCAGCTGGCTTCTCAACACCCTGATAGTCGTAGTTGTGGATCTCCACCTTCTGGCGGCGTAGCCCGGCGGTGATCAACAGGCGATCGTCAAACATTGAGAGCGTATCTGAAAGGGAGGTGCCCGTTGATCGGGTACGACTGGTGTAGTGCGGGTCGCCCATATTCCCGCCGCTGAATGCATCCTCCGACGGATAGGCAAGCACGCTCGGGTTATAGATATTAGAACCCGGAACAAAAGCCGACATGGTGTAGGAGGAGCCAGCTTTACGGTATACCCCGGAATAACCGAGGTTGATGCTGTGACCAACAAAACCGGTCTCGAATTTGCCCCGCACCCCGGTCATGCCTGAGACGCTGTCCGCGATATAGTGGCTATCCATGCGGCGGATCTGGGAATCTCCCTCATTATTGAGCAGAGTGGCGGAACCCGAGATCCCACGTTCATCAGTGTTTGCACCGCCCAGCCCCGCATACCACGTCCAGTCTGGTGCAAAGTCATACTCGCCGCGCAGCGCCGCAAAACGGCTGGACATATTGGTATTCACCCACGGCTGGCTGTAGTTGGTGCGGTTTTCCGGCACCTCGGGTGCCTGCGTCGCCTGACCCAGACCGACGCTGATACGACCGTAGCTACTGGTTATTTTCTGCCATCCGACATCCAGAGAAGAACGGAAGCTGTCGCCTTTGTAATCCAACCCGATACTTGCCAGGCTGATGCGTTCCTTTTGCTCGTGCACCATGCTTTCACCTTCACGATGAAGCAAATTCACACGCACGCCGAATCGATCGTTCTCGCCGAAGCGACGACCAGAATCAATCGCTCCCCCCACCTGCCCACGCTGGGCGTAATCCACCGTCACGCGGTTAAGCGGTACGCTGCCAGCCCGCTTTGGTTCGATATTGATTGCACCACCCACCCCTGAACCGCCCGGGGTGACGCCATTCAGGAAGGCGTTAGACCCTTTGATAACTTCTATGCGCTCTGCGAGCTGCGAGCTGACAATCTGACGCGGTAGCACGCCGTACAGCCCACCAAAGGAGATATCATCGCCATCCAGCAGGAACCCACGGATGCGGTACGACTCGCCAAAGTTACCGTAGCTGCGCACCGGCTGTACCCCGGCATCGTAACGCAGAACGTCGCTCAGGGTGTTGGCCTGGGTATCTTCGATCATTTTCGCGGTATACCCGATGACGTTGAACGGCACGTTTTTCGCGTCCTGTTCACCGAGGCCGCCTAAACGCCCCCCGTTAGCCACCTGCCCGTCGAGATACGCCGGAACCAGCTCATCCCCCCCGGCGCGAAACGCGGCGTCAGGTGAAGCGGTAACGGTAATGGTGTCGTCAGGTTTGGTTTCCGCCGCCCAGGCGGGGGCGACGGCGAGGCTGACAGCCAGCGCCAGCAGGCGCGGACGTGCGCCGGGCCGGTTGAGAGGTAGTGAAATCATACATTTCCCTGCAAAAGTAATTAACAAGAACGATTATCATTTTGATCGTGATTATCATTAGCCAGTAATATTTTGCAAGGATTAATCGTATTCAGAAAAAAAACTGAACCACCTTTTCAGGGCTCAGACAATCCTGAGGATCAGTTGTAGTTAATGTCCACAATAGCGCGCGTGCGCTGGGGATTAAGCCAGCGCACATTGAAGGCGACGCTGGCATCGCTGGCCGCTGCGTAGTCATTAAGCCGGTTCAGGGCTACCTGGCGAGTAACCACTTTCCCACGATGAAAGCAGCTGACGTTCAGTCGCCTATTGTCAACCGGTCGGACGTCGCACGGGGGTTCAACGATACTGCCGCGAAAATGGATGGTGCCACTTCCGGCATGGGCAGCGGTCGTAATAAAAGAAAAAATCAGGGCTGAAATTATAGATTTCATGAATGACTCCAGCGAGTTAGCTCATCCATGAAAGCGATAACGGGTCCGGTCATTTTACTCTGGCACAGCCGCTGGGTTTTGCTGTGTCAGATCAGGATAATTTCTCAGAACCCTGCGTGGCTCACACTCCGGGCCGGTCATTCATTTATGTGGTAAATGTTTTGTTGAAGGCCTCGCTGGCGCTAGTCCGCCAGGCTTTTGGCATCGGGCTTTACATCGGCTGCCTTGCGCGGCCGCGCCAGCCAGCGTCCGCTGAAATTCATCGCCGCGCCAAACGCCACACCCAGCCACAGCGCCGGCAGCACGCTGTGCCAGTCGCCCTGCCCGGCAAAGGTCGCGCAGGCACCGATAAAGGTACCGGGAATAAAGGCCAGCAGCCTGCGCTGGGCCTGTATACACATCACGAACGCGATAACGCCGGTAAGGGCATAACCTGACCACTGCGCTGTCACCAGCGCACCCGCATGGATAATAACCTGCGCCCATACCACGCCGCTGGTGACGGTGGCGAAGGCGATAAGCAGCCCTTTTCGCCCCGGATGCGGACAGGCGAAAAAAGCGGTGCAGCCGAGGAAGCCCGCCCAGGATGGCAGGCTGAGCGCCACGGCGAGCCACGCCCAGAGGGCAGAGAGCAGGCCGGTGGTGAAAGCAAGGGAGAGAGGCGTTTTCATAGCGGCGTATCATAGCGATCGCCGCGCAATGAAATGTGATTGGCGTCACATAATTTTTAATAACGCACAGTGCGTTACATAATAAACGTGATTAATGTCACTCCTGTGACTCAGGCTGCTCGCCTTCTTCTTCCAGCTCGTCCCACATTGCGCCCAGCGCTTCGCGGGTGAGCAGCGCCAGCGTACGCCAGTATGGCGTGGTGGCATGGGCTTCAACCTTGCCGAGAAACGTGCCGCACCAGGGCAGCAGGAATTCAGCAAACAGGGTTTCCAGCACCTCGCTTTCGTCTTCACCGGCGTTATCTTCCAGCCAGGACGCGGCCAGCAGCAGAAAACCAAAGTGGTCGGCCGGGGTGCTGCCCATTGGCATGCCGCGCTCGGTAAGGAAGGCTTTCACCTCGCTTTCCGGGGCGTCGTCCAGCCACGCAGAGCGGAACGGTGACACGCGGCAGTCATCGCCGACGAACAGCGCCGCATAATCCGCCGCCACGTTGCTGTCGTCCACGCTGTTTTGCAGACGTTCCAGCAGCGCGTCCTGCTCCAGCGGCCAGCTCTGGGCCAGCTTGCCTTCGCGGATCGCCGCCAGCAGTGGAGCCAGCAGCGGATCCTGCGGCTGGCGATAGTAGAGGGAGCCAAGCACGCGGCAAATCATCGAAAACTCGTTCATAAATGTTCCAGTAAGGTGTGACGTTAAATATCGTTCAGTTCGGGAATCGGCGTCATGCCGCGAGACTCCAGGAAGCCCAGCAGGCGGCGCGGCGAGACGTTAAGAATACGATCTTCCGGGAAATCCACTTCGCGCAGCACCTTCAGCGCCTCGTCAAAATCGCCGAGGGTAAAGGCAGTGTGGGAATCAGA
The DNA here is from genome assembly GCF_000696575.1 of Siccibacter colletis. Classification (GTDB taxonomy): domain Bacteria; phylum Pseudomonadota; class Gammaproteobacteria; order Enterobacterales; family Enterobacteriaceae; genus Siccibacter; species Siccibacter colletis. The sequence continues at coordinate 196,047 of NZ_JMSQ01000005.1, forward strand.
GCCAAGCGCGACACGGCCTCCGGCGTCGCGTACCGCAGCGGCAATGGCGCGGCAGTTTGGTCCGCTGCCTTTACGCGAATGAATAAAGGAGGAGTTGTTGATCTCCAGCGCCACGTCGTATTTGGCTGCCGCCGCGGCGATGGCGGGAATATCCACCGGGAACTTCGGGTTACCCGGGTGGCTGATGATATGCACGTTCCCGCTGGCCATCGTCGCGATCATCGCTTCGGTATGAGTGGCCTGATCCTGCGGCGGGAATACCGGCTCGTGAAAACCCGCCACGATCAGATCGAGCGAGTCGAGCATCGGCCCGGTGCAGTCGATCTCCCCGGCGGTATTTTTGATATTGGCTTCGATACCGCGCAGGATACCGACGCCATCCACTACGCGCGGCCAGATTCGCATATTAATGAAGTGCCAGTGGTGCGGGGCATCCGCCATATCCGGGCCGTGATCGGTAATGGCGAACAGCCGGATGCCTTTTTGCTTCGCGGCAGCAATATAGTCGTGCAGATTGCTGTAGGCGTGGGTGCTGGCAACGGTGTGCATATGCAGGTCAACAGGATACATAAGACGCTCCTTCTGTGATTTACCGCAAGAATAACAGGTATTGACCTGCATTTTTAGCGGCGGTCAGTAGCCGCGCGTCAGATCCACCTGCCCGGTGGTGGCCTCACCCCGCTCCAGCGCGCCGATAGTTTTTGCAATACAGGCAATGGCTTCAAGCGGACGCGTTACCGCGGCGATATGGGGTGTGATAGCCACGCGCGGATGCCGCCACAGGTCACTCTCCGGCGGCAGCGGCTCGCGGCGGAATACATCGAGCATGGCGCCTTTCAGCTTACCTGATTCCAGCGCCGCCAGCAGATCCTCATCCACGACGTGCACGCCGCGCGCCAGGTTCAGCAGATAAGCGTCATCCGCCAGCTGCTCCAGCAGGGTACGGTTAATAATATTTTCAGTTTCCGGGGTGCTCGGCAGCAGGTTTATCAGCACGCGCGTGCCGTGCAGGAAAGCGCCCAGCTCGTCCGGCCCGGCGAAGCTCTCAATGCCCGGCCAGGATTTGCGGCTGCGGCTCCAGCAGCGCACCGGGAAGCCCCACGCCTGCAGGCTTTGCGCCACGTTATTGCCGAGCACGCCGGCCCCCATGATGCCAATGGTGAACTGCTCAGGCTGATAATCATCCAGCGGCTGCCACTGCGCCTGCTGCTTTTGCAGATGGTAATCGTCAAAGCGGCGGAACCAGTGCAGCACCTGGCTTACGGCGTACTCCTGCATCTGGCGCGCCATACCGGTATCTTCGAGGCGGTAGAGCGGCACGTTACGCGGCAGCAGGTCGGGATGCGTTTTCAGGCGGCTGAGGATGGAATCCACGCCGGCCCCGAGGGCAAAGATGGCCTTCAGCGACTCACGTCCGGCGAGCATCTCGACCGGCGGGTGCCACACCAGCGCGTAATCCGCCGGATCGCTATCGCCGGGGTGCCAGATTCGGATGTTTGCCTCGGGAAGGTGGTGTTGCAAGTGGGACAGCCAGTATGCGTTATCAAATGTCGGGTGATAGAAAATGATATTCATTGCGTCTCCTTTTTCGCCAGCGTTACGCGAATTGTCACCTGATGCAAGCCTTTCATCAGAAAGAAAAAGCGGCGATTTGCTGATTTATAAAGCAAGTTGCGTGAAGTTTAGCTAAACGCGCCAGCAGGCGTTAAAAGAACGTTGACGCCCCGCGTGCTTTTCCCTACATTAGCGCCCGTCCCGTCAGCGGGATGACAATATGGTGAGGTGTCCGAGTGGCTGAAGGAGCACGCCTGGAAAGTGTGTATACGGCAACGTATCGGGGGTTCGAATCCCCCCCTCACCGCCATATTTGAAGAGAAAGCCTGAACTGACGTTCAGGCTTTTTTTTGCATGGTGCACCGTGAGGGGTGGATGAGAACCCCCGACGGGGTTCGACAGGCGGTTTACCGCCTGGACGACAGGACCGCTTGCGGTCATGTCGCCCGCAGGGCGAGCGCAGCGAGTCAATCCCCCCGATCCTGTCAACATCCGTGGTGCCTGCATGGTGGGTGCGCTGCGCTTACCCACCCTACAAATTCCCATCTGAACCACCGCTTATGGCGGGTGCGCTGTGCTTACCCACCCTACAAAATTCCCATTCGCCCTTAGCTTCGTAGGGCGGGTAAGCGACGCGCACCCGCCGCAGCGGGTTCCGGATTGCATCCAATCACAAATTGCGTAGCGAAACGTACAACCCTTAACCGAACGATAAGGAAAGGAAAAAATCTGCTTGACCCTTTTCGGTCGACTCCCTATAGTAGCGCCCCGTTGCCCCCTGAGGTATCGGGCAGCAAGACAATATGGTGAGGTGTCCGAGTGGCTGAAGGAGCACGCCTGGAAAGTGTGTATACGGCAACGTATCGGGGGTTCGAATCCCCCCCTCACCGCCATATTTGAAGAGAAAGCCTGAACTCACGTTCAGGCTTTTTTTTGCATGGTGCACCGTGAGGGGGCGGATAAGAACCCCCGACGGGGTTCGACAACTGGCGCAGCCAGTTGGACAAGCCATCGAGCCTGCGAGATGGATTGCCCTCAGGGCGAGCGCAGCGAGTCAATCCCCCCCTCACCGCCATATTTGAAGAGAAAGCCTGAACTCACGTTCAGGCTTTTTTTTGCATGGTGCACCGTGAGGGGGCGGATGAGAACCCCCGACGGGGTTCGACAACTGGCGCAGCCAGTTGGACAAGCCATCGAGCCTGCGAGATGGATTGCCCTCAGGGCGAGCGCAGCGAGTCAATCCCCCCCTCACCGCCATATTTAAAGAAGAGCTCGCATTTATATGCGGGCTTTTTTTTACATGTAGCACCGTGAGGGGGCGGATGAGAAGCCCCGACGGGGTTCGACAGGCGGTTTACCGCCTGGACGACAGGACCGCTTGCGGTCATGTCGCCCGCAGGGCGAGCGCAGCGAGTCAATCCCCCCCTCACCGCCATATTTGAAGAGAAAGCCTGAACTGACGTTCAGGCTTTTTTTTGCATGGTGCACCGCGAGGGGGCGGATGAGAAGCCCCGACGGGGTTCGACAGGCGGTTTGCCGCCTGGACGACAGGACCGCTTGCGGTCATGTCGCCCGCAGGGCGAGCGCAGCGAGTCAATCCCCCCCTCACCGCCATATTTGAAGAGAAAGCCTGAACTCACGTTCAGGCTTTTTTTTGCATTCAACATCCGTGCTGCCCGCATGGTGGGTGCGCGTTGCTTACCCACCCTACGAGTTCCTGCCGCACTGTTTAACTCTGGTGGGTGCGCTGCGCTTACCCCCCTCACGAATATCCCTGTCCGTACCCATAAAAAAACCCGATGCGGATAAGCGCACCGGGTTTCACAGAACGCAGGTAAATCAACTATAAGCGCTTAAGGTCCGCTGGCAGAGCGCCGAGCGCACGCAGTCTTCTTTGCTGAAGGTCACAACGCTTATCAGGTCATCCTCTTCAAAACGTGCCATGGCGTCGCTCAGACCGGACTTCACGCCCGACGGCAGATCGCACTGGGTGATATCACCGTTGACGATAACGGTCACGTTCTCCCCGAGGCGTGTCAGGAACATCTTCATCTGCGCAGCCGTCACGTTCTGGGCCTCGTCCAGAATCACCACGGCATTTTCAAATGTACGTCCGCGCATATAGGCGAACGGCGCAATTTCTACCTTACCAATCTCCGGACGCAGGCAGTACTGCATGAAGGAGGCACCCAGTCGTCGCACCAGTACGTCATAGACCGGGCGGAAATAGGGCGCGAACTTCTCCGAAATGTCACCGGGCAAGAAGCCGAGATCTTCGTCAGCTTGCAGGACCGGACGGGTAACGATAATCCTGTCAACGTCCTTATGTATCAGGGCCTCAGCGGCTTTTGCCGCAGCGATCCAGGTCTTACCGCACCCTGCTTCGCCGGTAGCAAAAATCAGCTGTTTGGTCTCTATTGCCTTGAGATAGTGCGCCTGAGCGTCGGTACGCGCGACAATCGGTGAGCTATCACGACTGTCACGCGCCATGCCAATTGATTCAACTCCGCTCATCTGCACAAGCGATGTGACCGATTCCTCTTCACGCTGTTTGTGACTGCGTGAATCCCGTCTCAGCACACGTTTGGCTTCACGGCGAGCTTTGATCACTGCTTTCTGTCTTCCCATGGATGGCACCTTGATAAGTTGGTTTACATCGTACGCGTCGCCCTGCGCGACGCGCTTATGCGCACGAACATTTGAGGTTTGGCTTCCTTGTAAGCCAGTTACTGCCGGTTGATAAGACATGACAATGCCGCCGGACGCGGCATCCGCCATGTCGGTTAAAAGGGTTTTTGCGGTGTGATGCGAATATTGAGGGGCGAAGATAGCGCTGCCGGAGGGTGCTCCTCCATGCCGGATGGTGCGGTTTCGGTTACTACGTTGTCCGTATGAGGACGCTACCATTCGCAATCTCCATCGTGATACAGCCACAGTCGGGGAAACAGCGTCTTATGGAGTAATTACAGCAAACGTTATCAAAATTACAACATCATTTTTACTAAATGATAACGAGCGCCGGTTCCGCCAGGTGCTTCTCGTTATGACAGAGAAATATTACAGAAATATATCAAGGCACTGGCATAGAAAATATTGATGCCTCAAAAAGCATCAATATTGTCAGTGAATGATTTATGCCGGGAAATGACCCGCCCTTACGGGCGAGTCATCAGGCATTGAGCAGCGCTTCACCCAGCCAGCCGTCTGCCGTCGCGACGCCCGGCAGGGCAAAGAAATAGCCGCCGCCGATGGGTTTGATGTACTCCTCCAGCGCCTCGCCGTTGAGCCGCTGCTGCACCGCCAGAAATCCCTTCTCCAGATCGTGCTGATAGCAGACAAACAACAGCCCCATATCGAGCTGCCCGGAGGCGGTGACGCCCAGCGAGTAACTGTAGCCGCGGCGCATCATCAGACTGGCGCGCGTCTGCGGGGTGCGCGGATTAGCCAGCCGGATGTGCGCATCCAGGGCAATCACCTCGCCGTCAGGATCGGCAGCATAGTCCGGCTCGTCGTGCTCGCGCGCCATCCCGAGCGGCGCACCGGTCAGCTTGTCGCGACCAAAAATCGTCTGCTGCTCTTTGAGCGGCGTTCGGTCCCAGAATTCGACGTGGAACTGAATGATACGCACCGCCTGATAGCTTCCGCCCCGGGTCCAGGCCGGTTCGGGCTGGTCAGGGCTGACCCAGACGATCTGCTTCATCAGCGCGCTGTCTTTGCTGTCCGGGTTGGCAGTGCCATCCTTAAAGCCAAGCAGATTGATCGGGGTCTCTTTGCCACGGCTGCGCGCGGCGTGATCCGGGATAAATCCTTCCCGCCTCCAGCGTACGCTGAGCAGATCCGGGGTCTGCTTGATAATGTCGCGCAGGGCATGAATTACCGTATCCTGGGTGTTGGCGCAGATCTGCAGCAGCAGATCGCCATGACACAGCGCCGCATCCAGCGAATCGTTGGGAAAACGCGTCATTTTTTGCAGCTTCACCGGCTTATGTGCCGCAAGACCAAAGCGCGCATCAAACAGCGACGCCCCGAACGATACCGTAACGGTGAGGTTGTCCGGGGCGATCGTTGCCCCAAGAATACCGGAATCCGCCGGCGGCAGTCGTGGATTGGGCGTTGCCGGTGCCGGGCCGCCTTCGGTAAGGAAGGCGATGCGCCGGGTCAGCAAGCGCAACAGCCGTTCGAGATCCTCCCGGCTGGTGGCCAGCACATCAAAGGCCACCAGCATCATCGCCGCCTGCTGCGGGGTCAGGATCCCGGCCTGATGCGGACCATAAAATGGCTGGCGCTGCTGACGCGCATCCGGCGCAAGCGTGCCGGGCGAGGTGGCAGGCACCGTGCCGTGGGCGGCCGGGCATCCCCCCGTGACGGCAAAAGCGCCGCCCAGCGCACCCAGCCCTTTCAGCAGTTGACGGCGCGAGGGTTCGCTCACGCCCGGGTTATGTTTCTTCCCCTGCATTACTGTTAATCCAGACCCAGCACGCCGCGCAGCAGAGAGAGATCTTCCGCCAGTGCGGTAATCGGCCCTTTCAGCGCGTTACGGTCCGCATCGGTCAGCTTGTCGTAGGTTTCGAAGCCGTCCGCGGTACGGTATTTTTTCAGGATCGCGTCCACTTTGACGAAATTGCCCTCCACTTTCGCCAGTAGCGCCGGGTCGGCTTTCTGCAACTGCGGACGCAGCAGGCTGACAATTTTCTGTGCGCCGTCAACGTTGGCCTGGAAATCCCACAGGTCGGTGTGGCTGTAACGATCCTCTTCGCCGCTGATTTTGCTGGCCGCAACTTCTTCAATCAGGCCGGCTGCACCGCCCACCACTTTTGACGGCGGAAACGCCAGTTCGTTGATGCGTTTTCGCAGATCGACAACATCGGTATAAAGCCTGCCGGCGTAATCGGTCATGCCCTGGGTGGTGTTATCCCCGAACAGGGCTTTTTCCAGGCGGTGGAAGCCGGTGAATTTCGGGTCGGCGGCCTTTTGCTCGTAGTCATCTTCGCGGGCGTCAATGCTGCCATCGAGGTCGGAGAACAGCTCCGCGATGGGTTCGATACGCTCATAGTGCTGGCGGGTCGGGGCATACAGCGCTTTAGCTTTTTCCAGCTCGCCCGCTTTGATCGCTTCGGTGAAAGCTTTGGTTCCGGTTACCAGCGCTGCCGTTTCGCTGCTGACCCAGGTTTTGTAGTCGGTGATTGGCTGGGTAAGCGCCAGCAGATCGCTCTGCCCCGCCGTGGCGTCAGCGCCCGCCGCTTTCACCACCAGTTTCCCTTTCGGATTGCTGAGCAGCCCGCAGGTCATCTCGTATTCACCCGGCTGCAGGTTGGCGGTCATCTTCTGGGTGAAGCCGGGCGCGATGTTTTCGCGCTCTTCCACCACCATTACGCCCTTGAGGATCTCCCACTCCAGCGCTTTCTGGCTCTGGTTTTTAATGATGAACTGGGTTTTACCGGCGTTGACGGTCAGCGACATCGGCTCACACTGTTTATCGGTCACGGTCACACTGACCTTCGGGGTTTCTGCAGCCTGCACTGCCAGGCTGCCTGGCAACAACAGCGCCAGCGTCAGGGCGCGAAGGGTAAAGTTGTCGATCATAATCCTTCCCATTCATAAGTATGTTGTAACTATATGAGCAAAACGGCGCCAGGTATCAACGCGCGTTCTGCCGGTATGCCGGTTTCCCTGCGGGCAGCAGGAACAGCGTTAGCGTCGGAATCAGATAGATAAACCAGACCGCCACTTCGCTGACCGTCGGGCTCTCCTGATAGCCGAAAATGCCTTCAAGCAGCGTGCCGAACAGCGTATGGGTGGAGAGCACGCCGCTCATATCAAAGGCGATAGTCTGGAAGTGGTTCCATAATCCCGCTTCATGGAAGGCCCGGACGGCCCCGGCGGCAAGTCCGGCGGCCACCAGCAGGATAAACAGACTGGTCCACCTGAAGAACTGGCCGAGGTTGAGCCGGATGCCGCCCCAGTAAATCAGGAAGCCGAGTATCGCAGCGCAGGCCAGGCCCAACAGCGCGCCCACTGGCGGCCAGATCCCGACGTCCTGCTGAAACGCCGCCAGCAGGAAAAACACCGACTCCAGCCCCTCGCGCGCTACGGCGAAAAACACCATCAGCACCAGCGCCCAGCCATGATTCCCCCGGCGTGCCAGCGCGTTATCCACCGCCTGCTCCAGCTCGCCCTTAACGTTACGCGCCACCTTACGCATCCAGAACACCATCCAGGTCAGCATCACTACCGCCACCAGCGCGACCAGGCCTTCAAACAGCTCCTGCTCTTTTTGCGGGAACTCGCCGGTGGTTTCATTGATGAGGATCCCGAGGCCGAGGCACAATCCGGCGGCAAGCAGCACCCCAACCCAGATTGCGCCCATCCACTGCCCGCGCTGGGTGCGCTTGAGATAGCTGGCAATCAGGCTGACGATCAGCGCCGCTTCCAGCCCTTCACGCAACATAATGAGAAAAGGAACAAACATTCCGCGCATCCTTAAATGTGAAGCAAGGTCAATTGCTGCAAAGTTAGGTAAAGATCAACTGATAGTGATTATCATTACGGCCAGAAGAAAGACAAGCGAATTTCACGCTGAATGATGACAAGATGTAAGGCGTTATCAGGCTAATCATTATGTGGCGAACCAACTTATGCATAAGCAATCGTTTACGCAGCGGCACAGTTATGGCTAAATAGCGCCCCCGTTTCTCTGCGATATGCTTAACATGATGACTTTTCTTCATTTCCTGCTGGCGCTGGCGGCGATCCTTGCCCTTGCCTGGCTTGCCAGTTTTGACCGCCGCAAAATTCGCGTGCGCTTTATTCTGCAGCTGATTGTGATTGAGGCCGCGCTGGCGTATTTCTTCCTGCACGCCGAAAGCGGCCTGTTTGTTATCAAATACATCTCCGGCTTCTTCGAAGCGCTGCTGAAATATGCGGCAGAAGGCACCGGATTCGTGTTTGGCGGCATGAGTGAGAAAGGCCTGGCGTTTATTTTCCTGGGCGTTCTGTGCCCGATTATCTTTATTTCCGCGCTGATTGGTATTCTGCAGCATTGGCGCATTCTGCCGATTTTCATTCGTCTTATCGGCTCGGCGCTGTCGAAAGTGAATGGCATGGGCAAGCTGGAGTCGTTCAATGCCGTCAGCTCGCTGATCCTCGGTCAGTCGGAAAACTTCATAGCTTACAAAGGGGTACTGGCCGACCTCTCCTCGCGTCGCCTGTTTACCATGGCGGCGACGGCGATGTCCACGGTATCGCTCTCCATTGTCGGCGCGTATATGACGATGCTGGATGCGAAATATGTGGTCGCGGCGCTGGTACTGAATATGTTCAGCACCTTTATTATTTTGTCGATTATCAACCCGACGCGCCCGGATGCCGAGCCGGAGATTAAGCTGGAAAAACTGCACGAATCCCAAAGTTTCTTCGAGATGCTGGGTGAGTATATTCTTGCCGGCTTTAAAGTGGCGATGATTATTCTGGCGATGCTGATTGGCTTTATTGCTTTAATCAGCGCGGTGAATGCGCTGTTCTCTGCGGTATTTGGTATCAGCTTCCAGGCGATCCTCGGTTACGTCTTCTATCCGCTGGCGTGGCTTATCGGCATTCCGCTGGACGATGCGCTTCAGGCAGGCAGCATCATGGCCACCAAGCTGGTTGCCAACGAGTTTGTCGCCATGATTGAACTGCAGAAGATCGCCGGCGAGATGACGTCGCGCGGGCTGGGCATTCTCTCGGTGTTCCTGGTATCGTTCGCCAACTTCGCCTCAATTGGCATTGTGGCCGGGGCAATCAAAGGTCTTAGCGAGCAACAGGGCAACGTGGTCTCCCGCTTCGGTCTGCGCCTGGTGTATGGCGCGACGCTGGTAAGCCTGCTTTCAGCTGCGTTTGCCGGACTGGTGCTGTAAATAACACGGCGGGGAAACCCGCCGTTTTCATCAGAATTGTACGCACACCGGCTGGTCAACGCGCATCACCGACTCCTGCGCGAAGCGCGACTTATAGATCCCCCGCAGCGCCTCAATCCCGGCTTCACTCTGCGCATCATCCCCGTGGATCAACATCAGCGCCTTACTCGGTTCGCGCGCCACCTTGCCATCGTTCCCCAGCCACTGCCCACGAGCATCAAATACCGTCAGGCCATCACGAAAACGCGGTGTGACCTCGCCATCGACAAACTGCTGCCACTCCTGCGCCGTAATACCCGCCCCTGCCGGACGATTCAGGCCAAAATAGAGCGTGGTCTGCACCCTCTCATTATCCGCCGCACAGCGCAGCGGCCCATTTTTCTCAGGGGTGACGGTGGCACATCCGGCCAGCAGCATCGCCAGCGCAAGGGCCATTCCGGTGTTGCGTATCATCTGCGGTTATCCTCGTTGTTGTTTGTCCAACGATAACACACTGAATTGCTCAGTTTTTCAATAGTCTGTGTCGCGCAATACCGGGCGCTTGCTCGCCAGCGCCTGCTCAATGATAGCCGCTCCACGCGTCGCGCCGCCGCCCTCTGAGACCTGCTGGCAGGCGACCTCAAGCCGACAGCGAAAGCGGCCATCGTTCAGCAGAGCGGTGATGTGCCTGGCAAGGGTACGGGATGAGGCAAAGCGCGATACCCGCAGGCCCAGCCCGTGATGCACGATACGCGCCGCGATAGCCGGCTGATCGAACGCCACCGGCAGCAGGAGCAGCGGGCGTGCCGCCGCCACGGTTTCCAGCACGGTATTGAGCCCGGCGTGGCTGACCACCACATCGGCACGGCGAATAAATTTCGGCTGGTCGATAAACGACTCCACCCAGGTTGCGCCGTGGTGATACAGCGACGCCACTTCGTCCTCAGACAGGCGATCGCAGTGGGTAACCATCACCTGCACCCCGGCGCGGCGGCAGGCGGCGGCCATCTTGCGCAGCAGCCTGTAAGGGTGCTCCTGCAGGGTACCGAGTGACGCGTAACCCAGCGGGGCATCGCCCTGCTCCCGTACGGCGCGTGCTGGCGCGCCGGGTTTTTCCGGTTGCTTCATGGCACCGATGTAATGGAAGCACTCCGGCAGCGCATGGCGCGGAAAATCCAGGCTGCGCGACCACTGGGCGATCTGCGCCAGCGGCGAAAGGCACTGGTCGGGACGATCGCGCGGCGTGAGGCCAAGGCGCAGGCTCTGGGCGCGAATAGCCCTGTAGAGCGGGCGCATAATCAGGTCGTAGACCCGCTCGCTGCCGCGATACAGCCGCTGCGCCCGCTCATCTTCGGCGTAGGCAAACGGCATCACCGACAGCGGGAGATGCGGCTCGCGGTTGATGGGTAGCGCGCAGGCCACGGAGACAAACGGCAGGCCGAGGCTCTCACTCACCAGGCTGCCCGCCGGCTCCATCTGATCGACAATCACGCCGTCTACTTTCAGGGTCCGCAGCAGCGCGGGCAGCTCGCGACACAGCGCCTCCGTGAGCGCCGCCATTGTACGGGCAATGCGCCAGATGGCGCGCCTGGCCGGGTTTTGCATATGGCGCTGCGCCGCAAGGATCGCCGCGGGCAGCGACGGGCAGGCGTGAATGTTGTGCAGGCCCGGCGTGACGGCGTCTTCCGGCAGGATAAACGTCAGGCGATGCCCGCGCTGGCTTAAGGCTGCGGCCAGCACTTCCAGGGTGCGGATATGGCTGAACAGAGGGGGAACAACGATGGCGTAGTGACTCATATCATCCTTAACACTGTCGCGGTCACCGGTAGCGTCCGGGCGCGTTCTCTATTAAGCAGGATAGTCGCGATCTGGCTTTTCGGGGTGCGGAAGGTAAAAAGGCCCGACGAGGATCGCCGGGCCTTTAGTGAAACAGAAACGCTTAGCGCGTCAGCGTCTTAGAGACCGGTGCGCTGTGGTAGTGCGCGTCGGCTTCCGCGAAGCGTGCGGTCATGGAAGTTGACGGGGCTTTACCCATCAGGCTCACCACCACGATACCGATGCTGGCAAACAGGAAGCCCGGAATGATTTCATACAGGCCAAGCAGCTCGAAGTGTTTCCAGACGATCACCGTGACGGCACCGATTACCATGCCGGCCAGCGCGCCGTTGCGCGTCATGCGCGACCACATCACCGAGAACAGCACTACCGGACCAAAGGCCGCGCCGAAACCGGCCCAGGCGTAGCTCACCAGACCCAGCACGCGGTTTTCCGGGTTCGCCGCCAGGGCAATTGCCACCAGCGCCACCACCAGCACCATGATACGACCCACCCAGACCAGCTCGCGCTGGCTGGCACCCTTACGCAGGAAGGCTTTATACAGGTCTTCCGTGATAGCGCTGGAGCACACCAGCAGCTGACAGCTCAGGGTGGACATCACCGCCGCCAGAATTGCCGACAGCAGGATACCGGCGATCCACGGGTTGAACAGGATCTGCGCCAGCTCGATAAACACACGCTCGCTGTTCTGGTTCACCGCACCGGCCAGCTCAGGATGGGTGGAGAAGTACGCAATACCGAAGAAGCCCACTGCGACCGCGCCGGCGAGGCAGAGGATCATCCAGGCCATGCTGATGCGGCGCGCGCTGACGATAGTGTGATGCGAGTCGGCCGCCATAAAGCGTGCAAGGATATGCGGCTGACCGAAGTAGCCCAGCCCCCAGCCCAGCAGCGAGACGATAGCCACGAAGTTAAGCCCTTTGAGCATATCGACGTTTTCAATGCTCTTCTGCTTGATCACTTCCAGCGAATCGCCGAAACCGCCGACGGTTAATACTACGATCACCGGCGTCAGGATCAGCGCGAAAATCATCAGGCTGGCCTGCACGGTGTCGGTCCAGCTCACCGCAAGGAAGCCGCCGATGAAAGTATAGATAATGGTGGCTGCCGCCCCGGCCCACAGCGCGGTTTCGTAGCTCATGCCAAAGGTGCTTTCGAACAGGCGCGCACCCGCCACAATGCCGGAGGCACAGTAGATGGTGAAGAACAACAGGATCACCAGCGCCGAGATAATACGCAGCAGGCGGCTTTTGTCCTCAAAGCGGCCGGTGAAGTAGTCCGGCAGCGTCAGGGCGTTATTGTTGGCTTCGGTGTGCACGCGCAGACGCCCGGCCACCAGCTTCCAGTTGATCCACGCCCCGAGAGTCAGGCCGATGGCAATCCAGCTTTCGGAGATCCCGGAGATAAAAATGGCACCCGGCAGGCCCATCAACAGCCAGCCGCTCATATCAGACGCGCCAGCAGAGAGCGCCGTAACGAATGGTCCCAGGCTACGACCGCCTAAAATATAATCATCAAAGTTTTTGGTTGATCGCCATGCGATAAAGCCAATCAGGATCATGCCAAAGATATAAACAAGAAAAGTCACCATCATCGGTGTGCTTGCGGTCATGGACGTTCTCCAGGTTTTTATTATCCGATCCCGCTGCCGGAACCGGTTTTCCCTCTGCGGAACAGAGTGGTGTCGTTGTCGTTGTAATCTGTGGGGGCAGTATCCTGCCGGATGCGTTTTTCAATCACAATCGATTTAACACAACGTTTACAACAATTACATCCCCTACCCTATACAACTTTCATATAGGTTGTACCCGCTCACAATTTTTCCGGTTGCACCGACGGAAAGTGTTAAGCAGCCCGTGAAATCTGACATGAGCTCGATTTTCACATGGGTAAAAAATCAGTTAATCCGTTAACAATCCATTCATTTTTCAGCTTGCTGGCGACATCACACTTCCGCAGGTTGCACAAAGTTGCAACATGATAGATATTGCCTGCTATCCCAGTCTCTTCGGGGTTGAAGAGCATAAGAAACAGGAGCTACAGGCATGGGCACCACGACAATGGGTGTTAAGCTGGATGACGCGACGCGCGAACGTATTAAAGCGGCGGCATCAAAAATCGATCGCACGCCGCACTGGCTGATCAAGCAGGCGATTTTCAATTATCTTGAACGACTTGAAAGTAACGACGGCGTGCCGGAACTGCCTGCCCTGCAGGCAGGCGCAGGCGCAGAAGCGGAAGATGCGCAGTCCGCGCTGCCCGACGAGCCGCACCAACCGTTCCTCGATTTTGCCGAGCAAATTCTGCCGCAGTCGGTAACCCGCGCTGCCATTACCGCCGCCTGGCGTCGTCCGGAAACCGATGCCGTCTCCATGCTGCTGGAGCAGGCCCGCCTGCCGCAGGACGTAGCGGAAAAAACCCATAAGCTCGCCTGGAATCTTGCCGATAAGCTGCGCAGCCAGAAAACCGCCACTGGCCGTGCCGGGATGGTGCAGAGCCTGCTGCAGGAGTTCTCGCTCTCTTCCCAGGAAGGCGTGGCGCTGATGTGTCTGGCGGAAGCCCTGCTGCGTATTCCTGATAAGGCCACCCGCGACGCCCTGATCCGCGACAAAATCAGCACCGGCAACTGGCAGTCCCATATCGGGCGCAGCGCCTCGCTGTTCGTTAACGCTGCCACCTGGGGGCTGCTGTTTACCGGGCGCCTGGTGTCTACCCACAACGAAGCCAGCCTGTCGCGCTCCCTGAACCGCATCATCGGCAAGAGCGGCGAACCGCTGATCCGCAAAGGCGTGGATATGGCGATGCGTCTGATGGGCGAGCAGTTCGTTACCGGGGAGACCATCGCCGAAGCGCTGGCTAACGCCCGCAAGCTGGAAGACAAAGGTTTCCGCTACTCTTACGATATGCTGGGCGAAGCGGCGCTCACCGCAGCCGATGCCCAGGCCTATCTGGTATCGTATCAGCAGGCGATCCACGCCATCGGCAAAGCCTCCAACGGACGCGGCATCTATGAAGGGCCTGGCATCTCCATCAAGCTGTCGGCGCTGCACCCGCGCTACAGCCGCGCCCAGTACGATCGCGTGATGGAGGAGCTGTACCCGCGCCTGAAATCCCTGACCCTGCTGGCGCGCCAGTATGATATCGGTATCAACATCGACGCCGAAGAGGCCGACCGGCTGGAGATCTCTCTCGATCTGCTGGAGAAACTCTGCTTCGAGCCGGAGCTGGCGGGCTGGAATGGCATCGGGTTCGTTATCCAGGCCTACATGAAGCGCTGCCCGTTCGTGATTGATTACCTGATCGATCTCGCGACCCGCAGCCGTCGCCGCCTGATGATCCGTCTGGTGAAAGGCGCCTACTGGGACAGCGAGATCAAACGCGCCCAGATGGAAGGCCTTGAGGGCTATCCGGTCTACACCCGCAAGGTCTACACCGATATCTCCTATCTGGCCTGTGCGAAAAAACTGCTGGCGGTGCCGAACCTTATCTATCCGCAGTTCGCGACCCACAATGCCCACACCCTGTCCGCTATCTATAACCTCGCCGGGCAGAACTACTATCCGGGTCAGTATGAGTTCCAGTGCCTGCACGGCATGGGCGAACCGCTGTACGAGCAGGTGGTAGGTAAAGTGGCTGAAGGCAAGCTTAACCGTCCGTGCCGCATCTATGCCCCGGTGGGCACCCACGAGACGCTGCTGGCCTACCTGGTACGCCGTCTGCTGGAGAACGGGGCCAACACCTCGTTTGTGAACCGCATCGCCGACGCCACCCTGCCGCTGGATGAGCTGGTGGCTGACCCGGTGCAGGCGGTGGAAAAACTGGCGGCCCAGGAGGGCCAGGCCGGAGTTCCCCATCCGAAAATTCCGCTGCCGCGTGACCTGTACGGCAGCGAGCGCGTCAACTCCGCCGGGCTGGATCTGGCGAACGAACACCGTCTGGCCTCGCTCTCCTCTGCCCTGCTGAGCAGCGCGGCGCAGAAATGGGAAGCGAAACCGATGCTGGAAGCGCCGGTGGCAGACGCGGAGATGACCCCGGTGATTAACCCGGCAGAGCCGGGCGACATTGTGGGTTACACCCGTGAAACCAGCGCGGAAGAAGTGAGCCTGGCGCTGGATAACGCCGTGAACAGCGCGCCAATCTGGTTTGCGACGCCGCCGCAGGAGCGTGCTGCCATCCTGGAGCGCGCCGCGGTGCTGATGGAAGACCAGCTGCAGACGCTGATCGGCATTCTGGTACGCGAAGCCGGAAAAACCTTCAGCAACGCCATCGCCGAAGTACGCGAAGCGGTGGACTTCCTGCACTACTACGCCGCCCAGGTGCGTGAAGATTTTGATAACGAGACCCACCGTCCGCTCGGCCCGGTAGTCTGTATCAGCCCGTGGAACTTCCCGCTGGCTATCTTCACCGGCCAGATTGCCGCCGCACTGGCGGCAGGTAACAGCGTACTGGCGAAGCCCGCAGAGCAGACGCCGCTCATTGCCGCGCAGGGCGTAGCGATCCTGCTGGAAGCCGGTGTGCCGCCGGGGGTAGTTCAGCTGCTGCCGGGCCGCGGCGAGACCGTTGGCGCAGCGTTGACCGGAGATGAGCGCGTGCGGGCGGTAATGTTCACCGGCTCCACCGATGTAGCCACCCTGCTGCAGCGCAACATCGCGACCCGTCTCGATCCGC
This sequence comes from Siccibacter colletis, assembly GCF_000696575.1. GTDB lineage: Bacteria > Pseudomonadota > Gammaproteobacteria > Enterobacterales > Enterobacteriaceae > Siccibacter > Siccibacter colletis. Next base: position 211,979 of record NZ_JMSQ01000005.1, read on the forward strand.
AGGGGCGTCCGACACCGCTTATCGCCGAAACCGGCGGGATGAACGCCATGATCGTTGACTCCTCGGCGCTCACCGAACAGGTGGTGGTGGATGTTGTGTCCTCGGCGTTCGACAGCGCCGGTCAGCGCTGCTCGGCACTACGCGTGCTCTGCCTGCAGGAGGAGATCGCCGACCACACCCTGACGATGCTGCGCGGGGCAATGGCGGAGTGCCGCATGGGCAATCCGGGCCGCATCACCACCGATATCGGGCCGGTGATCGATGCCGAGGCCAAAACCAACATTGAGCGTCATATTCAGGCGATGCGCGCCAAAGGCCGTACCGTGTTCCAGGCGGTACGCGAAAACAGCGCGGATGCCAAAGAGTGGCAGACCGGCACTTTTGTGCCGCCAACCCTGATTGAGCTGGAAAGCTTTGACGAGCTGAAAAAAGAGGTGTTCGGGCCGGTGCTGCACGTGGTGCGCTACTCCCGTAACCAGCTTGAGAGCCTGATGAAGCAGATCAACGCGGCGGGCTATGGCCTGACGCTGGGGGTGCATACCCGCATCGACGAAACCATCGCTCAGGTGACCGGGTCTGCACACGTCGGCAACCTCTACGTGAACCGCAACATGGTCGGTGCCGTGGTGGGCGTGCAGCCGTTCGGCGGCGAAGGGCTATCCGGTACCGGACCCAAAGCCGGCGGGCCGCTCTATCTCTATCGCCTGCTGGCCAGCCGCCCGGACGATGCGCTGCAAACCACGCTGAGCCGTCACGACAGCCAGCGCAGCGTTGACGCGCAGGTGAAAGCCGCGCTCCAGCAGCCGCTGGAGGCGCTGGTGAACTGGGCGGCGGATCGCCCGGCGCTGAAGGCCCTGTGCACACGCTTTGGCGAACTGGCGCAGGCCGGTACCCAGCGCGTACTGCCCGGCCCCACCGGGGAGCGCAACACCTTTATTCTGCTGCCGCGCGAGCGCGTACTTTGCCTTGCTGACAACGAAGAGGATGCGCTGGTTCAGCTCGCCGCCTGCTGTGCAGTCGGCAGCATGGTGCTGTGGCCGGAGGACGATCTGCATCGCCAGCTGGCGAAGCAGCTGCCGCCTGCGGTCAGCGCGCGCATCAGTCATGCCCGTCCGGATAGCCTGCTGAATATGCCGTTTGACGCTGTCATCTATCACGGCGATTCCGATCAGCTGCGCACCCTGTGCGAGCAGGTCGCGGCCCGCGAGGGGGCAATCGTCTCGGTACAGGGCTTCGCCCGCGGCGAAACCAACCTGCTGCTGGAGCGCCTCTACCTGGAGCGTTCCCTGAGCGTGAACACCGCCGCCGCCGGCGGTAACGCGAGCCTGATGACAATCGGGTAAGGCTTCGCTACTCTGACAAGGCTCCTGCAACGGAGCCTTTTTTTATGGAGATGCACAATGAAAACGATCGCCCCTCTTTTGCTGACGGGTCTGTTAATCAGCGGTACGGCGCTGGCTGATGACTGCGAAAATGCATCCACTCAACTGGAGCTGAACCAGTGCGCTGCTGGCGAGTATCAGCAGGCGGATAAAACCCTGAACGCGACGTACAAGAAAGTGATGGCGCGCGCCAGCGAAGAGCAGCGCGAGATGCTGAAGCAGGCGCAAAACGCCTGGCTGAAAGTGCGCGACGCGGACTGCACCTTTATCAGCTCGGGCGTGGAAGGCGGCAGCGTACAGCCGATGATCCACAGCCAGTGTCTGGCGGACAAAACCAACGAGCGGAACGCGTTTCTTGACTCGCTGATGCAGTGCGAAGAAGGCGATTTAAGCTGCCCGCTGCCGCCGCAGGGGTGATCAGCGCACGCGGATCCCTTCGATGATCATGCGCTGGACGTTGGCAACCGTCCGGCTGAAAAACGCCTCATCCTGCAACGTTACCCCGCTCACGGCCTCCACCTGGGTGGCGAAATCAGCGTAGTGCTGCGTCGTCGCCCAGATCATGAAGATCAGCGCGTGGGCGTCCACCGGCCCCAGTTGGCCGCGCGTTACCCAGCCGTCGATGATCGCGGTTTTCTCATCTATCAGCGCTTTCAGATCGCCGGTCAGCTCAGCCATCAGCAGCGGCGCACCCTGCAGCATCTCAAGGCAGAACAGCCGTGACGCCTGCGGGTAATCGCGAGATACCTCCAGCTTCAGCCGGATGTATTCCCCGATAGCCGCCAGCGGCTGCAGATCGCTGCGAAACGCTTTTAGCGGTGCCAGCCAGATATCAAGAATTTGTTTGAGGACGGCGACGTACAGCGCCTCTTTTGAGGGGTAGTAGTAGAGGAGATTGGTTTTCGAAATGCCCGCGCCTTCTGCGACCCGTTCAAGGCTGGTGCCGTGCAGGCCAAACTGGGAAAACAGCGCCAGCGCTGCGTCGAGAATAGCCCCTTTTTTTGCAGCCGTCGCCGCGCCGCGCTTACTGCCTGCTTTTTTTGCGCCTGATGACATGCGCTGACTCCCTGATGTGTTTCGAAAAGCATAGCAAAAGCCAGACGGTGAGACGACGGCTTATCCATTATTAAACGTGGCGGAAGTTGAGCGAATCATCAGGGGGATAATCAGAAAAGAAAAACAATTAAGCGGGAGACAAACAAAAACCGCCGGGATAACCCGGCGGCTGGGACGTGGCATCGTATCAGTATTGCTCCACGATGCCTGATTTCACCTGGTCAACGCACGCTAGCTGCTGCGCCCGCCGTGGCTACTTTTGCCCCCTTTTTTCCCAGCTTCTGAGGCGCGTTGCGGGTCATTTTTAAAGTTACCGCCGCTCTGCTGGCCACCTTTACGGCCTGCTTCTGATGCTCTGTCACGATCTTCAGCGAAATTACCTGAACCACCACGATGGTTTGCCATTTCGTACCTCCGGTTGTGTGAAACATTAGTCATCATATTGCATTCAGTAAAAGAGGATTCTTTCACCTCATGACGGCAGGTGATGCATTATCGCCGCCACGTGAACTAATCCTGGCGCAACCCACGTAATCCGCCAGTCGGCGTTAATATTCTGCAACATCAAATTGCCCGATTCGTTGATTTTTCCGCGTCACGATTCATAAGCGATTCTTATCATTATTAAATTACGGCGTCAGGAAAATGTTTCTGAGTGCAACAACCAGACGGTAGCCAGATAAACCCTAATTATTTCAATTATTCAGCCATTTTTTTGGCACTCCTGGCGGAACGTCATATCTTTAAATGAGCGCAGCGCACTGCTGCCCCCTTAATGCAACGCAGGAGAGAGCTGATGGCGAAGATTCTGGTGCTTTATTATTCCATGTACGGACACGTCGAGACGATGGCGCGTGCGGTAGCAGAAGGCGCGGAAAAGGTTACGGGTGCGGAAGTGACCATCAAGCGCGTTCCGGAAACCATGCCGGAAGACCTGTTCACTAAATCCGGCGGCAAAGCCCAAAACATTCCGGTAGCAACGCCGCAGGAGCTGGCTGATTACGATGCCATCATCTTCGGCACGCCAACCCGTTTCGGCAATATGTCGGGCCAGATGCGTACCTTCCTCGACCAGACCGGTGGCCTGTGGGCGTCCGGTGCGCTGCATGGAAAAATTGCCAGCGTCTTCAGCTCTACCGGCACCGGCGGCGGGGAAGAACTCACCATCACGTCAACATGGACTACCCTTGCACATCACGGGATGGTAATTGTGCCGATCGGATACGGCACTAAAGAGCTGTTTGATATTTCACAGGTCCGCGGTGGCACCCCCTACGGTGCCACCACTATCGCTGGCGGGGACGGTTCTCGTCAGCCGAGCCAGGAAGAGCTGGCCATTGCCCGCTATCAGGGTGAGTACGTTGCGGATCTGACGGTAAAACTTAAGGGCTAACTGAAATCACAGGAGATAACTATGCCAACACAAGAGTCGAAAGCACATCGCGTCGGTGAATGGGCGACGCTTCGCAATACATCCCCTGAGATCGCAGAAGCGATTTTCGAGCTGGCGGATTACGATGAAGTCCTGGCGGAGAAAATCTGGGAAGAAGGCAGCGATGAAGTGCTGATCGAAGCCTTTAAGAAAACCGATAAGGACTCGCTGTTCTGGGGCGAGCAGACCATCGAACGTAAAAACGTTTGACGGTGTGAAAAAAAAGCGGGGCTAATCCCCGCTTTTTTTATTTTGCGACGCTGATGGTATATTTCAGCAGGTCAAAGCCGACCAGGCTGTCAGGCAGCATATCTGCCGGATACATGTCCGAGGCAAAACTGTAGACCTCGATTATTCCGCCTTTTTTTGCCATCTCGATTGCCTGTTTGAGCATGTAAGGTACTGAATCGTTGAACACCACCGGGAAAGTTTTCTGCGGTGCCACGGTTCGGCCATCAAGCCAGGCCTGGGTAAGCGTTACTTTTAGTTTGTCATCCTGTTTAACTGCCCTTCCGCCCTTTTTCTTCTCCACAAAGAACATAGTGCGGTTTTGTTTGAGCACGTTTTTTCCCGCCAGCGTGGACTGCAGCGTAGCGTAGCCGCGATCGTAAGCCGCTTTCTCTTTTGCCGACATTTTTTCTGCCAGCGCCTCGTAGTTTTCATCCAGCTGCTTTGCGTTCATCTGGCTGGTGCCAGTGATGCTGTCATTCACCCCGGCCAGTAGTGCGGTTTTATCTACTTCAAGTCCAAGGGCTTTTTGTAGCTTAAGCGACTTTTCAATGCCTTCTGAGAGAATGATCCCCGCCGCATACGAATGACGCTGCAGTGGTGTGTTAATGCTGGCCGGCGCAGCTTTTTGTGGCTGGTTGACCTCTTCTGGTTTTGTTTTCAACGCAGCCAGCTCGGCCTTCAGCGCCGTTGCTTCGTCCTGACTGGCTTTCAGGCTGGCCGCACGTTCGTTATCCTTTGCAACAGCTTGTGCCTGCAGATCTGCGTTCTGTTTAGTACGCTCATCCAACTGTTGCTGCAGCGCCGCCAGCTGCTGCGCACTGCTGCTCCCGGCGCTGAGCTGCGATTCGCTCTCTTTGAGTTTTGCGGTCAGGGTTTTGATGTCCTGCTGCGCCGCAGCGAGCTGCTGTTCCATCTCGTCGCGCTGTTTCGCCAGCTGCTGCGCACTGCTGCTCCCGGCGCTGAGCTGCGATTCGCTCTCTTTCAGCTTCGCGGTCAGGGTTTTGATGTCCTGCTGCGCCGCAGCGAGCTGCTGTTCCATCTCGTCGCGCTGCTTAGCCAGCTGCTGCGCGCTGCTGCTTCCGGCGCTGAGCTGGGATTCGCTCTCTTTGAGTTTTGCGGTCAGGGTTTTGATGTCCTGCTGCGCCGCAGCGAGCGCCTGCTCCATCTCGTCGCGCTGCTTCGCCAGCTGCTGCGCGCTGCTGCTCCCGGCGCTGAGCTGGGATTCGCTCTCTTTGAGTTTTGCGGTCAGGGTTTTGATGTCCTGCTGCGCCGCAGCGAGCTGCTGTTCCATCTCGTCGCGCTGCTTAGCCAGCTGCTGCGCGCTGCTGCTTCCGGTGCTGAGCTGGGATTCGCTCTCTTTCAGCTTCGCGGTCAGGGTTTTGATAGTGTTTTGCGCTGCAGCGAGCTGCTGCTCCATCTCGTCGCGCTGCTTCGCCAGCTGCTGCGCACTGCTGCTCCCGGCGCTGAGCTGGGATTCGCTCTCTTTGAGTTTTGCGGTCAGGGTTTTGATGTCCTGCTGCGCCGCGGCGAGCTGCTGCTCCATCTCGTCGCGCTGCTTAGCCAGCTGCTGCGCGCTGCTGCTCCCGGCGCTGAGCTGGGCATCGCTCTCTTTAAGTTTTGCGGTCAGGGTTTTGATGTCCTGCTGCGCCGCAGCGAGCTGCTGTTCCATCTCGTCGCGCTGCTTAATCAGCTGCTGCGCGCTGCTGTTCCCGGCACTGAGCTGGGATTCGCTCTCTTTGAGTTTTGCGGTCAGGGTTTTGATGTCCTGCTGCGCCGCAGCGAGCTGCTGTTCCATCTCATCGCGCTGCTTAGCCAGCTGCTGCGCGCTGCTGCTCCCGGCGCTGAGCTGCGCATCGCTCTCTTTGAGTTTTGCGGTCAGGGTTTTGATGTCCTGCTGCGCCGCAGCGAGCGCCTGCTCCATCTCGTCGCGCTGCTTCGCCAGCTGCTGCGCGCTGCTGCTCCCGGCGCTGAGCTGGGCCTCGCTCTCTTTCAGTTTTGCGGTCAGGGTTTTGATAGTGTTTTGCGCTGCGGCCAGAGATTTCTCGAGCTCGTCGCGGCGGCCGTTTAACTGTTGTGCCCCGGTGTGCTCGCTCTGAAGTTTTGCCTGAAGCGCTGTCAATTTATCATTGAGGGAGTAGTTTTCCTCCTGTGCTTCCCTCAACGACTCCTCAAGCTCACTGTGCCGGGCTTCCATACGCTCAACAGCATCCGCCCGTGAACCTGATGTTTTCTGTGCCTGGATTAACTGAGCACTAAGCGCTTTGTTATTTGCCTGCTCAGTTGCCAGCGCCTTTTCCAGCTCGCGGCGGCGCGCGTCATCCTGCCGTTTTCCTGTGGTTGCGTTCGATTCAAACTCGGCGATTTTTTTGCGCAGCGCCTCGTTATCAGCCTTTGCAGCAGCTAAAGATGCCCGCAGAGTAGTTTCCTGCGATTTGACCGTTGCGCCACCGCGTTTCGCGGACGCCAGATCTGCGGCCATCTGCTGATTCTCTTTTTGTAGCGCGCTCAGTTTTTGCTGTAAGCCAGCAGCATCGGTACGCTGCAGCATTAACGCATCCAGACGGGCCTGCAGCGTTCGGTTCTCAATCTGTAGCTGCTGCAACGCCTTATCAGCACCGGCTTTTTGCGGCGGGACGGCGGACTGCTCGCGTTGTTTGATTTTTCGCTGCAGCGTATCGATCTCATGTTGTAGCGCCTCGCGTTCAGCCGCTGCATCGGCACCATCACGCTGGCTTAATTCGGCGACCTGATTTTCCAGCCCGGCGACTTGCTTTTTGAGCCCATTATTTTGATTACGCAGCCGCTGTAGCTCCTGCTTCGCACCAGGCGCAGTAGATGAGGACGAGCGTGTGGGGACAGCTGGCAGCGGCTTGACTTGCTCAATATCAAGCCCCTGCACAGTCGAGAGGAAGGCGTTGTCCGCCTGGGCTGCAATCGCCTGGCCGAACGGAAATGCAGGCACGACAAGCGCGCCCACGATTATCATGCGGATATGCCAACTTAAGATTTTCATCCCTGCTCCTGCCCGACCATCCTGGCCTTTTAATTACAAAGTAGTGTTTAGTTTGCGCTGATCATGGCGCCTTTCTTCAGCTCTTTTAACAGCAGCTGCGAAATCGTGTTGCAGCTGTCATTCACGCGATACTGATAAAGCGGCGTCATCAGGTCTGTAGTAGATGTTGAGAGCTCACCGGCGATGCTGGCGTATGACTTCGTGGCCCGCAGATTACGATAGAGTTCATCAACGGAGGCGCGATATGCGCCGTTACGCAATTTCGCCAGCTGCTTTGCTTCAACCAGACAGCTGCTCAGACGGGCTTTAGTCGCCGGATCGACCTGCGCACTTCCTGCAGTTACGGTGCTTTCACTACCAGCCAGTGCTGGTTGTGGAAGCGGAGAAGACGTGGCAGAAGCGGTACGGGCGGGTGTGGTGCTGGAAGAGGCATGGGTTACCGCAGGTTTCGGCGTTGACTGACGGGATGCCGATGACGTGGAACTGCCAGTATGTGCGCACCCGGTCGCAGCTAACGCCAGTACCATCGCAAGCATTTTTATTTTCATCGTTAAAATGTTCCCTTCGACCCTATTTGCAATAGACGCAACAGTCACAAATGCGATAGCGCATTTGTGACTGAAAACCAACATCAGATTTAATTAAAGCCAGCTAACTCGTTGAAATGTGGTGCTTCTGGTTATACTAATACAAACATATAACATTCAGGTAGTTACTGAAGGCAAAAGATAACCTGGCGCCCTGGCAAAAACAATGCCGATATTATTAAAATAGTAAACTATCAGATTTGTTTTACATTTTCTCCGGCCTGGAAATTATGGCGCAGGCGGATATTGGTATTCCCGGCAGCCAGAATACATCGCTTCACAGTTAAATATCTATTATTTGATAAGTAATAATTAACAATGCTGTCGAGTGAGAAATTAATTTTTAATAATTTGCTGTGATCTACTCCTCAGAATGAAAATAAACTTAATTTTTCATTATAAGAAACAGAGGGTAATGAGCAGACAATAAAACGGAGAGGGAAAGCAGAAAAGAAAAAGGGCCTGACATAATGTCAGGCCCTTTTCCGCATCTGGCGGAAGCGCAGAGATTCGAACTCTGGAACCCTTTCGGGTCGCCGGTTTTCAAGACCGGTGCCTTCAACCGCTCGGCCACACTTCCGGAATGACGCGAACTATAAACATCCCGTGCCTGCCTGTAAAGCCCGAATATGTTCAATCGCTTTAAAAACAGTCAAATCACAGTTAATCGGCTGAAATTGAAACAATATGCTCAGTTTAACAACAGATTCGGCGGGCCTTTCACCCGCCGTCATCCGGTTAATGCGCTTTGATGTACAGGTCTTTGGTTGCAAAGCGCCCCATCGCATCCGGAGCAAAGCCGCCAACATACGGCTTCACCAGTTGGGAACGCACATAATGGTAGACCGGTATCGCGGGCACATCAGTACTGAGGATATCCTCTGCCTGCTGATAATATTTGCCGCGCGTCGCGCTGTCCGTCGCTTTCGCCGCATTCAACAGCGTCTCGTCGTAAGCCGGATTAGCGTAAAGCGAGGTATTTTCGCTGTTGCCGGTGCGGAAGTTGTTCAGGAATGTCGAGGCGTCATCGTAATCGGCAATCCACGCGTAGCGCACCGCATCAAAGTTACCGGTGTGCATGGTGTCCAGCATGGTTTTCCACTCCTGATTTTGCAGCACGGCCTCCACGCCAAGATTCTTCTTCCACATTGAGCTGGCAGCAATGGCGATACGCTGATGAGATTCCATGGTGTTGTAGAGCAGATTAAACTTCAGCGGGTGTGACTCATTAAAACCGGCCTCGTTCAGCAGGCGTTTCGCCTCAGCGAGACGTTTATCCCGCGGCCAGCTGGCGTAGTCAGGATTTTTCAGCGTGATACCGCCAATTTCAGGCTGGCTTATCAGCCATGCCGGACGCTGCCCCTGCCCCAGCACTTTTTCAGCGATGATGTCTTTATCAAGGCCCATATTCAGCGCGCGACGCACCCGGGGATCGTTGAACGGCGCTTTGGTGGTATTGAACTCGTAGTAATAGGTGGCGAGCTGCGGATCGGTATGCACTTCGCTGCCCAGAGACTTCTTCAGCTGGGCGTACTGGTTCAGCGGCACGCTGTAGGTAATATCAATCTCACCCGCTTTATAACGATTCACGTCTGCGGTCTGAGAGGTGACCGCCAGCCAGGTCACTTTATTAATCACCGTATGCGCATTGTCCCAGTAGCGCGTGTTGCGCTCACCCACGACACGTTCATTCACTTTCCAGTCCACCACGCGATAAGCGCCGCTGCCCACAAAATGTTCCGGACGCGTCCAGCGATCGCCGAAGCGTTCTACCGCGGTTTTATCCACCGGCACCATCGACGGGTGCGCCAGCATATTCAGAAACGCGGCGGTCGGCTGGGTCAGGGTCACTTCAACAGTGTTGTCGTCCAGCGCTTTGACGCCCAGCGTATCGGGTGATTTCTTGCCTTCGGCAATGTCAGCCGCGTTAACAATATGCATACTGCCCGGATAGCTGGCGTAGGGTGAGGCAATGTCCGGGGTGACGAGGCGACGCCAGCTCCACACAACGTCTTCCGCGGTGATGGGTTCGCCGTCAGACCAGGTAACCCCCGGACGCAGATGGAACACCCACACCGTGCCGTCTTTATTTTCCCAGCGCTCAGCGAGACGTGGTTCGATGGTGCCGTCTTTACGCACGGCAATGAGCCCGTCGAAGGTATCAGTGATGATGTTGAACTCGACGTCGCTCTCCACTTTATGCGGGTCGAGCGTCGCCGGTTCACTGCCGTTATTGCGTACCAGCTCCTGCTTCTGCGCAAGTTTTGTGCCCGCCGGCACTTCTGCCGCCTGAACGTTGATGGCCATGACGCCCAGCGCCAGAACCGACACGACGCCTGCACTCCGTTTTCCTTTCATAGATTGCCTTTATAGTTGTGTTGTAGTGTCTCTCATTTCTTAGACCGCTAACTAACCAAAAGCAATGCATTTCATGGGCATATAAGATGTTGATCTGATATTCGATGAAAAAACTCAAAACCGCAGGAATAAACAGTTTCACCCCGGAATATTTTCACTAAGTCACTGAGTAAAGATGGGTAAACCCCCTTTTACCCTTCCCGTCCCGCCCGTATCCTCACAGACTAACTACACCTGTAATGAGAGAGTGACGATATGGATCGCTTAATTACTTCCTCACGCGACAGCGCATCGCTGCTGAGCACCCATAAAGTTCTGCGCAATACCTATTTTCTGCTCAGCCTGACGCTGGCATTTTCCGCCCTGACGGCGACCGCAAGCACCCTGCTGGCGCTGCCTTCTCCTGGCCTGATTATTACGCTGGTGGGTATGTACGGCCTGATGTTCCTGACTTACCGTCTGGCCAATAAACCGACCGGTATCATCGCCGCCTTTGCTTTCACCGGTTTCCTGGGTTACATCCTCGGGCCGATGCTGAACACTTATCTCTCGGCTGGCATGGGTGATGTGATTGCCCTGGCGCTGGGCGGTACGGCGCTGGTGTTCTTCTCCTGCTCGGCCTACGTACTGACTACCCGTAAGGACATGTCCTTCCTTGGCGGTATGCTGATGGCGGGTATCGTGGTGGTGCTGGTCGGTATGGTGGCAAATATTTTCCTGCAGCTGCCGGCGCTTCATCTGGCCATCAGTGCGGTGTTTATCCTGATCTCTACCGGCGCAATCCTGTTTGAGACCAGCAACATCATCCACGGCGGGGAAACCAACTACATTCGCGCCACGGTAAGCCTGTACGTATCCATCTACAACATCTTCGTCAGCCTGCTGAGCATTCTGGGCTTCGCAAGCCGCGATTAACCCTTCCGGGTTGCGCGCCCGAAAGTAAAACAGGCACTGCCGCTGCTCGTCAGCCAGTGCCTGTTTTTTTACCGCTTTTGGCTCTCCCCCACGCTTTTGTTACACTGCCGCCAGTTTTACTATTCAGATGAGTGCGTATGTTAACGTTTGAAGGCAACACCTTTGAAACCGATGGCGAAGGCTATCTCAAGGACTTTAACGCGTGGAGCGAAGGCCTGGCGGAGGTCATCGCCGGGAATGAGGCAATTACCCTGACGCCGGAACACTGGGAGGTGGTGCGCTTTGTGCGTAACTTCTATCAGGAGTTCAACACCTCGCCGGCGATTCGCATGCTGGTGAAGGCCATGGCGCAAAAATTTGGTGAAGAAAAAGGCAACAGCCGCTATCTCTATCGCCTGTTTCCGAAAGGCCCGGCCAAACAGGCCACCAAAATTGCCGGCCTGCCGAAACCGGTGAAGTGTATTTAATAGCGGATCCCGAAGTCGCGCCCGGCTTCTGACGCCTGGCGTGGCTCGGTAAGTACGCGGTCAACCTGCGCGCTGCGCGGCCCGCCCGCTTTCAGCCAGGCGATAAGTTCTTCAACCTTGTCCTGTTCACCGCAGATCAGCACTTCCACGCTGCCATCATCCAGATTTTTTGCATAACCGGTTAATCCGAGGCGTTTCGCCTCATGCTGTGTGCTGTAGCGAAACCCCACGCCCTGCACGCGGCCATGAACCCAGGCTATGGTACATACTGTAGTCATCTCGTTTTTCTCCTGCTGGTGAGGCCGCGTTGCATTTCCCGGCTGAAGTCGGGAGAATGGCGCCCATTTTCGATTAAGAGCAGCATAGCAAATTATGAGTGTACGTTTAGTGTTAGCCAAAGGGCGCGAGAAGTCGTTACTGCGCCGCCACCCGTGGGTGTTTTCTGGTGCCGTCGCCCGTCTGGAAGGCAAAGCGGGTCTCGGGGAAACCGTGGATATTGTCGACCATCAGGGCAAGTGGCTGGCACGCGGCGCATACTCGCCGTCGTCACAGATCCGGGCGCGCGTCTGGACCTTCGACAAAAACGAAACCATTGATATCGCCTTCTTTACCCGCCGTCTGCAGCAGGCTCAGCAGTGGCGCGACTGGCTGGCGGAAAAAGACGGGCTGGACAGCTACCGTCTGATTGCCGGGGAATCCGACGGCCTGCCGGGCATCACCATTGACCGCTTCGGTAACTTCCTCGTGCTACAACTGCTCTCTGCGGGGGCTGAATACCAGCGTCCGGCGCTGCTGAGTGCGCTGGGTTCGCTTTACCCTGAATGCGCCATCTATGACCGCTCAGACGTAGCGGTGCGTAAAAAAGAGGGGCTGGAGCTGACGCAGGGGCCGGTAAGCGGCGAGCTGCCGCCAGACCTGCTGCCTATTGAAGAGCACGGCATGAAGCTGCTGGTGGATATCAAGGGCGGCCACAAAACCGGCTACTATCTCGATCAGCGCGACAGCCGTTTCGCGACTCGTCGCTACGTGCAGGATAAGCGCGTGCTGAACTGCTTCTCCTATACCGGCGGTTTCGCCGTTTCGGCCCTGATGGGCGGTTGCCGCCAGGTGGTGAGCGTCGATACGTCTCAGGAAGCGCTGGATATCGCGCGTAAAAACGTGGAGCTGAACCAGCTGGATCTCAGTAAAGCCGATTTCGTGCGTGACGACGTGTTTAAGCTGCTGCGCAAATACCGCGACCAGGGCGAAACCTTTGATGTGATCGTCATGGACCCGCCTAAATTTGTCGAAAACAAGAATCAGCTGATGGGTGCCTGCCGCGGTTACAAAGACATCAATATGCTCGCGATTCAGTTGCTTAACCCGGGCGGCGTGCTGATGACCTACTCCTGCTCTGGCCTGATGACCACCGATTTATTCCAGAAAATCATCGCTGACGCCGCTGTAGATGCCGGTCGTGATGTACAATTTATAGAGCAGTTCCGTCAGGCTGCGGATCACCCGGTGATCGCGCCCTACCCGGAAGGACTCTATCTGAAAGGGTTTGCCTGTCGCGTCATGTAACTTGAAATGAGAAAAATTGCCCGCATATCTTTTGCAGTGCAATTTTTCCCGGGAGGTGACTATGAATGCCAGCAAATTCGGTATCGGCCAACAGGTTCGTCACTCGCTGTTGGGTTATCTGGGCGTCGTGGTCGATATCGACCCCGAGTACTCCCTGGATGAGCCAGAAGAGGACGATCTGGCAGTCAACGCCGATCTGCGTGCTGCGCCCTGGTATCACGTGGTGATGGAAGACGATGACGGCGAACCCGTCCACACGTACCTGGCAGAAGCGCAACTGAGCGGTGAGCCTCAGGATGAACACCCTGAACAGCCTTCACTCGATGAACTCGCTCGCACCATACGTCAACAGTTACAGGCTCCGCGCCTGCGTAACTAAAAAAACCCGGCTGACGCCGGGTTTTTTATTAGCGGCTCAGGCCCAGCCGTGGAATTTCAATCGCCGGGCATTTATCCATCACCACCTTCAGCCCCGCATCCCGCGCCAGCACCGCCGCCTGATCGTTTATCACGCCAAGCTGTAGCCACAGGGTTTTCGCCCCGATAGCAATCGCTTCCTGCGCCACGCCCCAGGCCGCTTCTGAATTGCGGAATACGTCAACCATGTCCACTTTCTCCGGCACCTCAGCCAGCGTGCCGTAGCCCTGCTGCCCGAGCAGGGTTTTACCCGCCACCTTTGGCGACACCGGGATTACGTGGTACCCCTGGTCAAGCAGATAGGACATCACCCGGTAACTCGGGCGGTCGGGCTTGTCACTGGCACCCACCAGCGCAATGGTGCGCGTCGATTTGAGTATCTCTGCAATATCAGTCTCTTTCATAACGACCTCCGGCGAATAATTCATAAAGTGTATGACATAGCCTCGCGGTGCACCACGTTGTGTGACTGACTGCGCCTCGCGTTTTTTCCCGTTACGGCTTGCAGCAATAATTACTTTCAGTAATCTGTCTGCATCAAATCATTCAGGGAAAAAATATGGAACTGACAACCCGGACGCTGGAACCCCGTAAACACATTGCGCTGGTCGCCCACGATCACTGTAAAGCGCTGCTGATGAAGTGGGTCGAGCGTCATCATGAGATACTTTCCCGCCACACGCTCTATGCTACCGGCACCACCGGCAACCTGATCCAGCGCAACTGCGATCTGAACGTCAACGCGATGCTGAGCGGCCCGATGGGGGGCGATCAGCAGGTTGGCGCGCTGATTGCCGAAGGTAAAATCGATGTGCTGATCTTCTTCTGGGACCCGCTTAACGCCGTGCCGCACGACCCGGATGTAAAAGCCCTGCTGCGCCTGGCAACCGTGTGGAATATTCCCGTGGCGACCAACGTTTCCACTGCCGACCTGATCATCGAATCTGCGCAGTTTAGCCAGAGCATTGAGATTGGCATCCCCGACTATCAGCGCTATTTGTCAGAGCGTCTGAAGTAGCCGCCGCCGTCGCCCTCAGGGTTTGCGGGCGACGGGAACATCAAGCCGTTTGAGAATATCGACAAACGACGACGGCTGCGCTTTATCGAACAGTAACCACACCTTCTGCCTGGCGCGCGTCAGCGCCACGTACAGCAAACGCCGCTCCTCGGCATCGGGAAAATCTTCTGTCTCCGGCAGCAGCGCCTGCTCCATAATTGACTCTCGCGCCGGGGCCGGGAAACCATCCCTGCCCTCACTCAGCCCGAGGATAATGGCGTAGTCCGCCTGCTGGCCTTTGCTGGCGTGGATGGTCATAAAGTCGATATTCAGCTTCGGCCAGCGGGTGGCCGCCTTTTCCAGCGCCGCCGGGCGCAGGTGGTGGTAACGGGCCATCACCAGAATCCGCTCATCGGGTTTTGCATAGCCGCTCAGCTTGTCGAGCAGGGGCTCAAGCTGGTCTTCCCCCAGCAGCGTAACGGCTTTTTTGTCTCCTGCGGTCAGGCTGTTGAGCGGCTTCGTCAGCTGATGAGGGTTTTGCTGAATGAAGCGGTTGGCGATCTCGCCGATGCGGCTGTTGAAACGGTACGTGGTATCCAGCGCCGTCTGGTCCCCCTCGCCAAAATGGTGGCTGAATGCCGTGGTCAGTGAGAGCTGCGCCCCGCTGAAGCGGTAGATAGCCTGCCAGTCATCGCCTACCGCGAACAGCGTGGTGTGCGCATTCTGGCGACGCAGCGCGGCAAGCAGCGCGGCACGCTGGGGCGAGATATCCTGAAACTCATCCACCAGAATATGTTTCCAGGGACTGACGAAACGCCCCTTGTCCAGCACGTTGATCGCCTGATGAATCAATCCGGCAAAATCGACCGCGTTTTCAGCTTTCAGCGCAGTCTTCCAGGCCTTGAGCAGCGGAGCCATTAATTTGACCCGTTTGCCAAACAGATCGCGCACCGCCTCCGGCGCATCGGCAATCATCTGCGCCTGCGCTCCGCCGTGGGTACGCATCAGACCAAGCCAGCGATCGAGCCGCGGAGCAAGGCGCTTGATAACCCCCGCATCCTGCCAGAATTCGCCTTCCGGCAACGTCCATTCCAGTTCCTCTTCCAGCCACTGACGCCAGCCCTTAAGCTGCGCCTTCTTCTCGCGACACTGCGTCTGCCACGCCTCGATCAGCAGCGCGTGGCGGGCTGCAGTGTCGTTTTCCAGCGCCGTCAGGGTCGGCGCTTTACGGCTTCCCTGGCTGATGATATAGAGCGCCAGCGAGTGGAAGGTGCGCGCGGTGATGTCGCTGGTGTGCAGTCGTGAAGCGATGCGCTCATCCATCTCCTGAGCGGCCTTGCGGCCAAATGCCAGCAGCAGGATCTGTTCAGCGTTGGCGTGCTGGCGCAGCAGCAGCCAGCCCGCGCGGGCCACCAGCACCGACGTTTTGCCGCTCCCGGCACCCGCGAGCACCAGCAACGCATCTTCGCCATTCACCACTGCCCTGGCCTGCGCCGGATTGAGCGGGGAACTCTCTACGCTGGTGAAAAAGTCGTCGTAGCGCGCCAGCATCGCAGCGGTATATTCCTGATTATGCGCAGCGCGTCGTTGCTCACTGTCGCTGAGCCACGCCTGGCATTTCTGCCAGGGTTCACGGGTGTTGTCGAATTCGTTCAGTCGCGCCTGAGGCAGCGGCAAGGCTGCGCAAGCCGCCTGAATGCGCTGGGCTATTCCCTCAATATCACGTCGTCTGAGCCACTGCTCTTTGCCGACCAGCTGGTCGATGCCCTCCAGCGCTTCGTTCAGCACCCGGGCAGCGATGTCGCGCATCTCCTGGCTCCAGCTGTTCCACAACGCAGAAAGCTGCTGATAAAAGCGCTGGGTATCAGTCCACTCGGTGCCATGCAAACGCACAACTTTCTCATCCGGCAGCACGAATTCCAGTTCGCCCCAGACCAGACCGCGTTTGCAGTTTATCGCCAGCAACTGATTGAACGGGATCAGATATTCGTGCTTATCGCCGGCCACTTTCACCCCTGCCGTAAGCAGCGTGACGCGATCGTAGGGGTGCTGCGCGAGACGTTTGCCAAGAGACGTTGCTTTGAGTTCCATGTCGATGCCAGAGTAAACGCAAAATGAGCCGTCAGTTTACCCGTCACAGAGATCACGCTCCAGAGCAAAAACGCGTTACAATTGCTGCGGTTAGTGATTTGGCTCAGACGACACGCCGGGGAGGCGATATGCGCACCGTTCTTAATATCCTTAATTTTGTTCTGGGTGGGTTTGCCACCACGCTGTCATGGCTGCTGGCTACACTGGTCAGCATCATCTGTATCGTTACGCTACCGCTTACCCGCTCGTGCTGGGAAATTACTAAACTGTCGCTGGTGCCCTACGGCAATGAACCCATCCACGTTGATGAACTGAACCCGGACAGTAAAAATGTGCTGCTCAACACCGGCGGTACGCTGCTTAACGTGTTATGGGTGATTTTTTTCGGCTGGTGGCTGTGCGTGATGCATATTGTGGTAGGCATTGCCCAGTGCGTTACGCTTATCGGCATCCCGGTGGGCATTGCCAACTTTAAGATTGCCGGCATTGCGCTCTGGCCGGTTGGACGCCGCGTAGTCAGCGTTGAAACCGCACGCGCAGCCCGGGAAGCCAACGCCCGTCGTCGTTTCGGGTAACACAAGGAACGCCCGCTTATGCTCAGCCCCCTGCTACGCCGTTATACATGGAACAGCGCCTGGCTCTATAACCTACGGATCTTTATTGCGCTCAGCGGCACCGCTGCGCTGCCGTGGTGGCTGGGCGAGGTAAAGCTGACCATCCCGCTCACCCTCGGGGTGGTTGCCGCCGCACTGGCGGATCTGGACGACCGGTTAAGTGGGCGGCTACGCAATCTGCTGATCACCCTGATCAGCTTTTTTATCGCCTCGGCCTCCGTCGAGCTGTTATTTGACTGGCCGTGGCTGTTTGCTTTTGGTCTGACGCTATCCACCAGCGGATTTATTCTGCTCGGCGGCCTTGGCCAGCGCTATGCCACCATCGCTTTTGGCGCCCTGCTGATCGCGATCTACACCATGCTCGGGGTCTCGCTCTACGATCACTGGTATCAGCAACCGCTGCTGCTGATTGCCGGTGCGGTCTGGTACAACCTGCTGACGCTGGCCGGGCATTTACTGTTTCCTATCCGCCCGCTGCAGGACAATCTTGCCCGCTGCTTTGAGCAGCTTGCCGCCTATCTTGAGATTAAATCACACCTGTATGACCCGGATATCGAAAGCGACCGCGATGCACCGGTTGTCGAGCTGGCGCTGGCTAACAGCAAGCTGGTTACCACCCTTAATCAGACCAAAGCCTCGTTACTGACACGGCTGCGAGGCGATCGGGGCCAACGCGGTACCCGGCGCACGCTGCACTATTATTTCGTCGCCCAGGATATTCACGAGCGTGCCAGCTCGTCGCACATCCAGTACCAGGCCCTGCGTGAAAAATTTCGCTACAGCGACGTCATGTTCCGCTTCCAGCGCCTGCTTTCCATGCAGTCCCAGGCGTGCGCACAGTTATCACGCTCTATTTTACTGCGAACGCCCTATCAGCATAACCCACGCTTCGAACGCGTATTCAGCCACCTGGATGCCGCGCTCGACCGCATCCGCGCCAGCGGAACCTCTCCCGCAGAGATGAAAGCGGTGGGCTATCTGATAAGCAACCTCAAGGCTATCGACGCGCAACTGGCAACCATTGAATCGGAACAGGCACTGGCCGCGCCGCGCGTCGAATCTGAGCATCAGCTCGCCGACGACGGCCTGAACGGCTTCAGCGATGTCTGGCTGCGCCTGAGCCGTAATTTCACCCCGGAATCAGCGCTGTTCCGCCACGCGGTGCGCATGTCCATCGTATTGTGCGTCGGCTATGCCTTTATTCAGCTTACCGGCCTTGAGCATGGCTACTGGATATTGCTGACCAGCCTGTTTGTCTGCCAGCCCAACTACAACGCCACGCGGCACAGGCTGCGGCTGCGCGTGCTCGGGACGCTGATTGGTGTCGCCATCGGCATTCCGGTGCTGTACTTCGTTCCCTCGCTTGAAGGACAGCTTATTTTGATCGTTATTACCGGCGTGCTGTTTTTTGCCTTCCGTAACGTGCAGTACGCCCACGCCACGATGTTCATCACGCTGCTGGTACTGTTGTGCTTCAACCTGCTGGGCGAAGGCTTTGTGGTAGCGATGCCGCGCATCTTTGATACGCTGGTGGGCTGTGCTATTGCCTGGGCGGCGGTCAGTTTTATCTGGCCAGACTGGCAGTTCCGCCGCCTGCCGCAGGTGATTAGCCAGGCGCTTAATGCTAACTGCCGTTACCTGGATGCCATTCTGGAGCAGTATCACCAGGGGCGTGATAACCGCCTGCAATACCGTATCGCCCGCCGCGATGCTCATAACCGCGATGCGGAGCTGGCCTCGGTAGTGTCGAACATGGCTACAGAACCGCAGGCCAGCGCCACGCTACGTGAAACCGCGTTTCGCCTGTTATGCCTGAATCATACCTTCACCAGCTATATTTCTGCGCTCGGTGCGCACCGTGAAAAACTGACCAATACGGCGATCCTGCAACTGCTGGACGATGCCGTATGCTACGTCGATGATGCGCTGCATCACGCGCCTGCAGACAAACAGCGCGTGCAGACAGCACTTGCTGACCTGGCGCAGCGCATCAACCACCTTGAACCACGCGCAGACAGTAAAGAGCCGCTGGTTCTTCAGCAGATTGGCTTACTGATTTCGCTCCTGCCGGAACTCAGCTCCCTGCAACAGCAGATCGATCACTCGCCGGCATGAGTCTGGTCACCGCGCGTGACACGGTGATACCACTCATGCAGGGCGTTACGTGTGTCAGATGGCAGCGCGGCGGAGTGAAGCCCTGCCACCGCGCCCGCCAGCGCCATCAGCGCCCGCAGTCCGGCATGTTTGTTGATTTGACGAATACGCAGCCAGGCTTCCTGAGGGCCACAGGCCTGAAGGGTTTGGGCGTCGCGAATCTCAGCCGCGCACAGCTGCGCCTCAAGCTGAAAAGTAATATTTGGCAGATCCTTCAGCCGCTTTATCGATTCGCGTTTGAACTTTTCCCGGCGGGCATCCTGTAAGGCGCGCGTTGAAAGCTGCAATAGCGTTGCCGGTTCCTGCCACAGCTGCTCCTCCACCAGAAAATAATTGAGTGAGATGCGTCTGCCCCGCTTGGGCAAGCACAGCAATTTTGGCTTTGTACCCACATGGTATTCGGCGCAAGCTTCGCAGGCCCGCAGATAGAGCTCGCCTTCACAGACCATCGCGAACACAGTGTTGTCGATGGCCAGACTGTAGCCCCCAAACAGCGCCCGACAGTCAATCTTGCCCAGCGACTTGAGGTATTCCCGAGATTTATTGATTCTGTCATAAGATAAAGATTTCATGATAATTTCCTTATTAATCATCATATAAGACTCTTTTCATGTAATTAGTAGAGCCTTTAACAGGAAAATATTTAACTTAGGGGATAACAGCAACCGGAATTTAATCTGTTCCGAAAGTAGCGATGAATTTTGCGAGCCGCTTCCGAAATTTTTGATTGATCTTTATGCGAAGCAGCGGTACTGTATATGCATACAGTAACCCACAGGCGGGATTCATTATGTACGTATCTGGTTATGAAACACACCCTGACTACAAACAACCTCTTTCGCAGGATCGTCACGCTTCCGGCGAGACGGTAAAAGGTATGATCAGTGAAGTGGTTTACCGTGAAGACCAGCCGTGGGTAACGCAGATGGTGCTGCTGCCGCTGCTGCAACAGCTTGGTAAGCAATCGCGCTGGCAGCTGTGGTTAACGCCGCAGCAAAAGCTGAGCCGTTCATGGGTGCAAACCGCTGGCCTGCCGTTAACTAAAGTGATGCAGGTGAGTCAGATGGCTCCGGAATTTACGGTAGAGACGATGGCGCGCGCGCTACGTACCGGTAACTACAGCGTCGTGATTGGCTGGCTGCCTCATGAACTCACCCGCGATGAGCAAAAAACACTCACTGAAGCGGCAGAAATGGGTAATGCGGTAGGCTTTGTGATGCGTCCATTACAGAGCACATCGTACAGCCACGGACCACTTTCTGGCCTAAAGATTCATTCGAGTTTGTATCATTAAGTAAATTTAAGAGAATTCCCACGTAATATTTTTGTCACGGCCAGGCCATTAACAATTAAGCAATAGTTCCCTTCCTGCTTAGGTTTGCTGGGGTTTTCATCAAAATGCGTTGTCCAAAAAAAAGGCATAAATGTTAAAAAATATGTTTGCAATCTGTTTTTTTTCATATGCCTGACGGGGTTCACACTTGTAAGTTTCCAACTACGTTGTAGACTTTACATCGCCAGGGTTGCTCATCATAAACCGAACTTATCGGTAGAGTTACAAATGAGCCAATAACCCCGGTGTAAGGATTTAACCGTGAGCTCTTTTAAGGCGTTCATGGCCATTTTGGATGATAACGAGGCGCAAAAAATGAAAAAGACAGCTATCGCGATTGCAGTGGCACTGGCTGGCTTCGCTACCGTAGCGCAAGCCGCTCCGAAAGATAACACCTGGTACACTGGTGCTAAGCTGGGTTGGTCCCAGTACCACGACACCGGTTTCGACGGTAACGGCTACGACAATGGTATCGGTAGTGGTCCGACCCACGAAAACCAGCTGGGCGCAGGTGCCTTCGCAGGTTATCAGGTTAACCCGTATGTTGGTTTCGAAATCGGCTACGACTGGCTGGGACGCATGGAGTATAAAGGTCAGCCAGAAAACGGCGCGCTGAAAGCTCAGGGCATCCAGCTGACTACCAAACTTAGCTACCCGGTTACTGACGAGCTGGACGTTTACACCCGTCTCGGTGGTATGGTATGGCGTGCAGACGCTACCGCTGTTAACGCGGAAGGCGTTCGTCTGAAAGACCACGACACCGGCGTATCCCCGCTGGCTGCTGGTGGTGTTGAGTGGGCAGTTACCCGCGACATCGCTACCCGTCTGGAATACCAGTGGACCAACAACATCGGTGACCGTAACACCGTTGGTACCCGTCCGGACAACGGCATGCTGAGCGTTGGCGTTTCCTACCGTTTCGGTCAGGAAGAAGCTCCGGCTCCAGTTGTAGCTCCGGCTCCGGCTCCGGCTCCGGAAGTACAGACCAAGCACTTCACTCTGAAGTCTGACGTTCTGTTCAACTTCAACAAAGCAACCCTGAAACCGGAAGGTCAGCAGGCGCTGGATCAGATGTACACCCAGCTGAGCAACCTGGATCCGAAAGACGGTTCCGTAGTGGTTCTGGGCTTCACTGACCGCATCGGTTCTGACTCCTACAACCAGGGTCTGTCTGAGAAACGTGCTCAGTCCGTAGTTGACTACCTCGTTTCTAAAGGTATCCCGTCTAACAAGATCTCTGCACGTGGCATGGGTGAATCCAACCCGGTTACTGGCAACACCTGTGACAACGTGAAAGCGCGTGCTGCGCTGATCGATTGCCTGGCGCCGGACCGTCGCGTAGAAATCGAAGTTAAAGGCATCAAAGACGTTGTAACTCAGCCGCAGGCTTAAGTTACCCGCTCTTAAAAAAACCCCGCTTCGGCGGGGTTTTTTATTTCAGGCGTCGGTAAAAACGTTAAGGCTTCTCTTTACCCAACATCGCCTTTAGATCCTGCTTGAGCGTGGACATCTGCGACGCGTATTTCTCTTTGCGCTCCGCGTCCTCAATCAGCTGGACGATGGTTTCTGACAACGTCACGCCGCGTCGCTGCGCCAGATCGGCGAGCCGCTGCCAGACCATAAATTCAAGGTCGATGGATTTTTTGCGGGTGTGCTGATGTTCAGCATTGAAATGACGTTTGCGGCGCGCACGAATGGTCTGCTTCATCCGGTTCGCGAGTTGCGGATTCATGTGCTTATCAATCCATCCCAGCACTTTTACCGGCTCGTTCTCCATGCTGAGTAACAGATCAACTGCCTCTTTCGCCGCGCTGGATTCAATATAGCGAGTAATAAGCTCACCTTCCCGGTGCTTTTTCACCAGATATTTCCATTTCCAGCCGCTCTCGAGATTTTCTAGTTGTTGATATTTCATCGTAATCTCAGTGTGACCGCGTAACTCATTTCAGAATATCAGTTTTTTAGCATTTCGCTGAGCATAAATCGTCTGGATGTGAAACCGCGTAAGAATCTTAGCGTCGGGTGGCGCTTTAGCGGTGTGCTGCCTCGCCGGTTACGGTATAATCCCGCTTTTGAAATCTGACTGAAAAAACATCGACTTTGACCATTACCCGATTAGACTGGCAGGCGCTCAAGCCGGACACCGACAGCTTTGCTGAAGTGTTGACCACGCCGACAACGCATGATGATGACGTTGATTTCACCGCTATCCAGCCGCGTTTATGCTATGGACTTGAACAGTTCAATCAGCCCCGGGCGTCCTCATCATGGATGCTGGTTAAAGCGCTGGAAGCCTCTGAATACCTTCACCTGGTGGCGCAGTTAGCCGAACAGTATGCCTCCCCGAATACGGCGGCTGCTGGCGGACGCTATGTTATTAATGGCCATCAGGTTACCCTTCACACCGCACTATCTCCTGCAGATGATTTCGCCGCTAAAGGCGACGTGGTGGTTGCTGACTGGATCGAAAGCGAGCAGCTGTTTGGCTGTGTGCGTCAGTTTGGGGCCGAGCTGAGCCTGCAACCAGGCCTGATCCATCGCGCTAACGGCGGCACACTGGTGCTTTCCCTGCGTGCTGTACTGGCGCAGCCGCTGCTGTGGTTGCGTCTCAAGCAGATGGTGATCCAGCGTCGTTTCGACTGGCTGCCCATCGATGAAAGTCGCCCGCTGCCGGTCGCGGTCCCTTCCCTCCCGTTGGATCTGAAAGTCATTCTGGTTGGCGACCGCGAATCGCTGGCTGATTTCCAGGAAACAGAACCAATGCTCGCCGAGCAGGCCATCTACAGCGAATATGAAGATACGCTGCAGATTGCTGAAGAGAGCGACATGGCGCTCTGGGCTGGCTGGGTGTGCGCTACCGCGCGGCTGCATCAGCTGCCGTTGCCCGGCGATGATAGCTGGCCGGTGCTGATCCACGAAGCCGTGCGCTATACCGGCGACCAGCAAACGCTACCGCTCTGTCCGCTCTGGCTGACGCGCCAGCTGCGCGATGTCGTTGCATTCAGCGGCAGTGAACCTTTCACCGCCTCGCATCTTACAGAGATGCTGACTGCCCGGGCATGGCGCGAAGGCTTCCTTGCCGAGCGCATGCAGGACGAAATCCTGCTCGATCAGATCCTGATTGAAACCGAAGGCGAACGTGTTGGTCAGATAAACGCCCTGTCGGTGGTGGAATTCCCTGGTCATCCGCGCGCCTTCGGCGAACCCTCGCGCATCAGTTGTGTGGTGCACATCGGCGACGGCGAGTTTAACGATATCGAACGCAAAGCCGAACTGGGCGGCAACATCCACGCCAAAGGCATGATGATCATGCAGGCGTTTCTGATGACCGAGCTGCAGCTCGACCAGCAGATCCCGTTCTCCGCGTCGTTGACCTTCGAGCAGTCCTACAGCGAAGTGGATGGTGACAGCGCATCAATGGCTGAACTCTGCGCCCTCATCAGCGCACTGGCGGAAGTTCCGGTTAAACAGAGCGTGGCGATCACCGGTTCGGTGGACCAGTTTGGCCGCGCTCAGCCGGTCGGCGGTCTGAATGAAAAAATCGAAGGGTTTTTCACCATCTGTGAAGCCCGCGGTCTTACCGGCGAGCAGGGCGTGATTATTCCTGCTGCAAACGTGCGTCATCTCAGCCTGAGCCAGAGCGTACTCGACGCGGTAAAAGAGGAAAAATTCTCTGTCTGGGCCATAGAAGATGTGCGCGATGCGCTACCTTTACTGACAACCCTGCCGTGGGATAGCGAAGGGCAAACTACCCTTCTGCAAGCCATTCAGGAGCGAATTAATCAGGCTACGCAGCAGGACGCGCGTGTGCGTCCCTGGCCGTTACGCTGGCTAAACTGGTTCAACCACAACTGATCGGACTTGTTCAGCGTACACGTGTTAGCTAACCTGCGTCCTTCACTAAAATAAGGCATACTTTAAACATGGTAGATAAACGCGAATCCTATACAAAAGAAGATCTTCTTGCCTCTGGCCGTGGTGAGCTGTTCGGTGCTGAAGGCCCGCAGTTGCCAGCTCCCAGCATGCTGATGATGGACCGCGTGGTCAAAATGACCGAAGACGGCGGTAACTTCGATAAAGGCTATGTTGAAGCCGAGCTCGATATCAATCCGGATTTGTGGTTCTTTGGTTGCCACTTTATTGGCGATCCGGTGATGCCGGGTTGTCTTGGTCTTGACGCCATGTGGCAGCTGGTTGGTTTTTACCTCGGCTGGCTGGGCGGCGAAGGCAAAGGCCGTGCCCTGGGCGTTGGTGAAGTGAAATTCACCGGTCAGGTTCTGCCGACCGCGAAAAAAGTTACCTACCGTATTCACTTCAAGCGTGTGGTAAACCGCCGCCTGATCATGGGCGTTGCCGATGGCGAAGTGCTGGTAGATGGCAACCTGATCTATACCGCTAACGATCTGAAAGTCGGCCTGTTCAAAGATACTTCAGCGTTCTGATCCCGCGTTAGTGACAGGTCTCATAAAGGCGAAACCTCCGCAGTGCGGAGGTTTCTTTTTAAAGAGACTGAGTCAGGCGATTAAAGCCCTGTCCTCCATGGCTTCTCGCCAGCCTCCCATCCAGTAAGATCTTTGGTTCAGAGTCTGATACGGACACATCTCTTTTGACCGTCCGGTGATCCCGGCCTGATATCCACGATGATGAGCCCGTTCCAGGCGATCTCTTTTTTGTCTCTTCATGCCTCGTTTCCCTCATGCGTTAGTCTGGTGGAAAAGAAAACAGTGATTACAAAATGCGCAATCACGCTTAAGCAATACGCGGAAAAGAGGTGATGGTCAATGCGCAAAATTCACGCCAATGTCATAAATGTGAAGTATGCACGGGACAAATTTTGCTGAAATATGCATGGCACAGGCTAACTGCCGGAGATAAAAAGAAAAGCCGCAACCAGAAGGCTGCGGCTTTTTTTCTATAGCATTTTTTTATGGCAGACGCGTCAGCTCGCGGGCAATCGACTGCGCTTCCTGTTGCCAGGCGGCAGCCAGCTGTTTCACCATGGCGTCGTAGCCATCTTCCTGCTGAGTCAGCTCAACGTGGAACGGGCGTTTGGTCAGCGTGCCGCGATGATTAAGCAGCCACTCCCCACTGACGATCACATGCCCGTCGTAGCGCCCGTGGAAGCCGGTGACGTTAACGTTCAGCGTATCCTGGGTCGCGCCGAGCGGCTGGGAGGAGACGACCCAGCCCGGCAGGGCGCTACTCAGATTAGCAACCAGCGTATTGCGCAGCTGCTGATCCAGCGGGCTGGCCCACAGGTTGCTGTTGGCGATAACGTACTGCACGTCGGTGGTCTGATACACCACGCCGTTACCGGCGAGATAGTCCGGCACCGAGACCTGCTCAACCCACAGCAGGCGGTTGTCCTGAGCAGTCTGGTTTGCCGCGTAGCTCTGCGTTGCCGACGGCAGCTGGTAGTACGTCTTATCCTCTTCGCTGCTGCTACAGGCGCTCAGCAGCATAGCGGCCACTACGGGAAGCCATTTCTTCATTGTTTCGCCCTCTTCGGCTGCGGATCCTTTTTATCCTTCGCTTCAAACACCAGCGCGTTGCTCTTCTCGTTGAGCGTACGCAGCACCGGCTGCAGTTCGCGCAGCACCTGATCGAGACGCTGCATATCCGCCACCATCTTGTTATAGGCGGCCGAGCCTGGCTGGAAGCCCTGCATGCTGCGGTTCAGCTCCCGGAGCGTGGACTGCATATCCTGCGGCAGCTGCTGCGCCGACTGGCTGGCGGTGATCTTGTTCAGATTATCCAGCGTCTGCTGCAGATGACGCATGGTGCGCTGGCTTTCAGACAGCGAATTGGTCGCCTGTTCAATCATCGGATTCAGCGGCAGGTTGTTGATCTTATCCAGGGTATCCATCAGGCGCTGCTGGATCTGCGCCAGCCCGCTACTTTCGGTCGGGATAACCTTATAGCCGTTGAAGGTGATGCGCTCATCCTTACTTTTGGCGTTTGGATAGAAGTCGAGATCGACATACAGCGCCCCGGTCACCAGGTTCCCGGTTTTCAGCGACGCGCGCAGACCCTGCTTAAGCAGATCCTGCAGATGCTTATCGACTTCCGGATTCTCCCCCAGCTGCTGCTTGAGGCGCTCCGGCTCAATGCGGATCAGCACCGGAATACGGTAGTCGCCGTGCAGCGCCTGGCGCAGGCCCGGCACAAAGAACGGCACCTGTCCTACGGTACCCAGACGGATGCCGCGGAACTCAACCGGCGCACCCGGCTGCAGGCCGCGAATCGAATCTTTGAAGAACAGCAGATAGTCAATGTGATCGGTATACAGCGACTCCTGAATGCTCTTCTGATCGTCGTAAAGACGGAATTCGCTCTTCTCTGCCACCGGCTGACCCAGCTCCATGCCGTCCGGCACGTCGAAGCTGACGCCGCCGGAGAACAGCGTGGTCAGCGACCCCATCTCTACGCGCATCCCGGCGGCGGTAAGATCCACCGCAATGCCGCTGTCTTTCCAGAAGCGCACGTTGCTGGTCACCAGCCGATCGTTCGGCGCGTTGATAAACAGCTGATAGCTCATGGCGCGTTTCTGGGGATCGAAGGTGCTGGTCTCTACCGAACCAACGCGATACCCGCGGAACAGCACCGGATCGCCGGGATTCAGCTGCCCTGCTTTGGCGCTGTCGAGCACCACGCGGATACCTTTCGCATCCGGCGGTGCCAGCGGCGGCGAATCCAGCAGCTTATACTGTTCCGGCTGGCTGCCCTTGCTGCCCGGCTGCAGCTCGATATAGGCACCCGACAGCAGCGTGTTCAGCCCGGACACCCCTTCGCGGCCAATCTGCGGTTTTACCACCCAGAACACCGAGTCGCCGTGCAGCAGTTTTTCCATACCCGCATGCAGCCGCGCTTTAATTTCAACATGATGCAGATCGTCGCTCAGCACCGCGCTCTCTACCACGCCAACATCAACGCTCCGGCTCTTGATGGTGGTTTTCCCGCCTTCAATGCCTTCGGCGTTGGTGGTAATGAGCGTGACTTCCGGCCCCTGATTACTGTAGTGATAGAAGAGGATCCAGGCACCAATAAGCGCCGTGACGATGGGGAAGATCCATACCGGTGACCAGTTTCTCACCTTCTGCACCTTCGCGTCCCCGCTGTTATTTTCCATGCTTTGTAGGCTCCTCATGGCCTGGGTCTGCTGCACGATCCCATGACAAACGCGGATCAAATGTCATCGCTGCAAACATTGTCAAAATTACTACCAGTGCAAACATCACCGCGCCAATGGCCGGATAGATATTCATCAGTCCGCCGATGCGTACCAGCGCAGAGAGCACGGCAATTACAAATACATCAATCATTGACCAGCGGCCAACGAACTCCACCACTTCATAAATCAGATGCATACGTTCGCTGTCGCGCTTGCCGTGGCCCCTGGCATCCCAGCATAGCCAGGCGATGGCGATCATTTTCAGCGTTGGCACCATAATGCTGGCGATAAAAATCACCAGCGCCACCGGATACGAGCCGTCGCTCCACAGCAGCACAACCCCGGCAATAATGGTCGAGGGCATGTCGTCCCCCAGCAGGCTGGTGATCATGATCGGCAGCATATTGGCCGGGAAGTAGAGCATGATGGAGGTGACCAACAGCGCCATGGTCCACTGAATGCTGTTCTTACGTCGCACCCGGCCCTTCACGCCGCAGCGCGGGCAGATTTTTTGTTCCGCGGGCAGAATGGCCGTACAGCAGGCGCAGGAGCGTAGCCCCTGGCGGATGCCCGGCACGCCAACGCGCAGCGGCCGCTCGACCACCGGCATCGGTTCGATGTCATCCCACAGCCAGCGCCGATCCACGCACTGCATCGCCCGCAGCTGGGCAAAGCAGAACAGACACCAGGGCACAAAACTGCTGCCTACGCCGATATCGCCGTAGGCCATCAGCTTAACGAAGCTCACCAGCACGCCGGCGAGAAAAATCTCCGCCATGCCCCAGCTTTTCAGGCTAAACAGTGAACGGGCAAGGAAGTGGCTGACGCTGCGCGGCAGCGAGGCGCGGTTGACCAGCAGCAGGATTGAGATAAGACAGAAAACCGGCACCCCCTGTACAAACAGCATGAAGAAGGTACCGAGGCTGGCGTAATCCTCAGAGAACATGACGCCGGGGATCTCCAGCAGCGTCACTTCGCTGACGATACCGCCCACTTTCATATTCACAAAAGGAAACAGGTTCGACAGCAGCAGCATGAACAGCGCCACCAGCGCCCAGGCGGTAGGACGCTGACGCGGCGCTTCCCAGCGCGTAGTCAGCGTGGTGCCGCAGCGCGGGCAGTTGGCTTTATGCCCGTGCGGCAGCGACGGCAGGGTCACCATCATGTCGCATTGTGGGCACAAAATATGCTTTGCGGCGTGGTGGTGTTCACACATGCCCGTTCTCCCTAATTAGCTACCGTTCTTGAGTGACTCAAGCTCTTCCCAGCGCGCGAACGCGGCTTCCAGTTCCGCTTCGGTGGCTGCGAGTTTGTCCAGCATGGCCTGAGTGACATCATGCGACTGGCTGAAAAATGACGGGTCGCTGACCTGCGACTGCAACGTGTCCAGCTCGGCCTCCAGCGTTTCAAGACGCTGCGGCAGCTGGTCCAGTTCGCGCTGCATGTTATAGCTTAGTTTGTTGCTGCTGCGTTTTACAGTTTGTGGTTTGCTGACCGCGTCATCTTCCGATTTTTTTGCGACAGGCTGGCTCTGGCGATGCGCCTGAGAAGCCGCCTGCTGACCGCGCGCGTCGTGATAGCCGCCCACGTACTGGCCGATATGCCCTTCGCCTTCGAAAATCCAGCACTCCGTCACGGTATTATCAACGAACTCACGATCGTGGCTCACCAGCAGGACCGTGCCCTGATAACCGTCGATCAGCTCTTCGAGCAGTTCCAGGGTTTCGACGTCAAGGTCGTTGGTCGGTTCATCGAGGATCAGCAGGTTGCTGGGCTTGAGGAACAGACGCGCCAGCAGCAGGCGGTTACGCTCACCGCCCGACAGCGCACGCACCGGCGTCATAGCGCGTTTCGGGTGGAACAGGAAGTCCTGCAGATAGCCGAGTACGTGACGCGGTTTACCGTTGACCATCACCTCCTGCTTGCCTTCCGCGAGGTTGTCCATCACGGTGCGATCCGGGTCCAGCTCGGCGCGGTGCTGGTCAAAGTAGGCCACTTCCAGTTTAGTTCCGACGTGCACGCGTCCGCTGTCAGCCTTAAGCTGACCGAGCATCAGTTTCAGCAGCGTGGTTTTACCGCAGCCGTTCGGGCCAACCAGCGCAATTTTATCGCTGCGCTGCACCTGAGCAGAGAGATCTTTCACCAGCTGTTTGCCGGCCATCGCGTAATCGACGTTCTCCATCTCAAACACGATTTTTCCGGAGCGGGAGGCTTCTTCCACCTGCATCTTCGCACTGCCCATCACTTCACGGCGCTCGCCGCGCTCGCGACGCATCGCCTTCAGCGCGCGCACGCGCCCTTCATTACGGGTGCGACGTGCCTTGATGCCCTGGCGGATCCACACCTCTTCCTGCGCCAGCTTGCGGTCGAACTCGGCATTCTGCAGCTCTTCAACGCGCAGCGCTTCTTCTTTAGCCAGCAGGTATTTATCGTAGTCGCCCGGATAAGAAACCAGCTTACCGCGGTCGAGATCGACGATGCGGGTCGCCATGTTGCGGATAAACGAACGGTCGTGCGAGATAAAGATAATGGTGCCCGGGAAGGTTTTCAGGAAACCCTCCAGCCAGTCGATGGTTTCGATATCGAGGTGGTTGGTGGGTTCGTCGAGCAGCAGCACCTTCGGGTTGCTCACCAGCGCGCGGCCCAGCGCCGCTTTACGCAGCCAGCCGCCGGAGAGCGAGGCCAGCGCGGTATCGGCATCGAGACCGAGCTGAAGCAGCACTTCGTTGATACGGCTTTCCAGCTGCCACAGGTTGTGGTGATCCAGCTGCTCCTGCACTTTCGCCAGCTCGTTGAGATTGCGCTCGCTCGGGTCGGTCATTACCGTGTGGGAGAGTTCGTGGTAACGCTTGAGATAGACCGCCTGCTCTTCGATGCCTTCGGCAACGAAATCATAGACGCTGCCCGCCACGTTACGCGGTGGGTCCTGCTGCAGACGCGCCACCACCAGATCCTGCTCGTACACGATGCGGCCATCGTCCAGACCCTGTTCGCGGTTGATGATTTTCATCAGCGTCGATTTACCGGCGCCGTTGCGCCCTACCAGACAGACGCGTTCGCTGTTTTCGATGTGCAGTTCAGCGTTATCCAGAAGCGGCGAGTCGCTGAATGAGAGCCAGGCGCCGTGCATACTAATTAAAGACATTCTTATTCCTTCCCGGCATGGGTAACGAGCCAGCAGTTATGGATCTGGCGATTGCGGGCAAAATCGGGTGACAGGGTTTTCTGGGTGATCTCCTGAGCGCTAAGGCCCAGCGCCGCCATACCTTCATGATCGAGTTTGAAGCCGCGCTTGTTGTTGGAGAACATAATGGTGCCGCCGCGTTTCAGCAGACGTTTCAGATCGCGCATCAGCGTCAGGTGATCGCGCTGCACGTCGAACGAGTCTTCCATACGCTTGGAGTTAGAGAAGGTCGGCGGATCGATAAAGATCAGATCGAACTGCTCGGTGGACTCACGCAGCCAGCCGAGGCAGTCGGCCTGGATCAGGCGGTGCGCGCGGCCGCTCAGGCCGTTAAGACGCAGGTTGCGCTCGGCCCACTCCAGGTAGGTGCGCGACATATCCACGGTCGTGGTGCTGTTGGCCCCGCCCAGCCCGGCGTGCACGCTGGCGCTGCCGGTGTAGGAGAAGAGGTTGAGGAAATCTTTCCCTTTGCTCATCTCGCCGAGCATGCGGCGCGCGATGCGATGGTCAAGGAACAGGCCGGTATCGAGATAATCAGTGAGGTTGACCCACAGGCGCGCGTCATATTCACGCACTTCCATAAACTCGCCCTTCTCGCCCATCTTCTGATACTGGCTGCTGCCTTTCTGGCGCTCGCGGGTTTTCAGTACCAGCTTATTGGTCGGCAGGTTCAGCACTGACAGGGTGGCGGCAATGATATCGAACAGGCGCTGACGCGCTTTTGCCGGATCGACGGTTTTCGGCGGAGCATACTCCTGAACAACCACCCAGTCGGCGTAGCGATCCACCGCCACGTTATATTCCGGCAGATCGGCGTCGTACAGGCGGTAGCACTCAATGCCCTCCTGACGCGCCCACTTGTCGAGCTTCTTAATATTTTTGCGCAGGCGTTTGGCGTAGTCTTCCGCCAGCTGGCCCGGCACCGCGCCGCTGGTGTTTTCCGCCAGCTGATAGTTTTTCTGTACGCAGTCGAGCGGGCCGTTTTTCGCTTTGAACTGGCGGTCGGCGCGCAGCTGCAGACAGCTCAGCAGTTCCGGTGAGGCGCTGAACAGCGACAGGTTCCAGCCGCCAAACTGGCTTTTCATAATGCGGCCAAGAATGCTGTGCAGCGCGATCAGCGCCGGTTCGCTCTCCAGACGCTCGCCGTAAGGCGGGTTGCTGATGACGGTGCCATGCGGGCCTTCCGGCTGCGGGTTGCGCAGGTTTGCCACATCGCTCACCGCGAAGGTAATCACGTCACCCAGGCCGGCGCGTCGGGCGTTAGTGCGCGCGCGCTCGATGACGCGGGCATCATTATCTGAACCGTAGAAGCGGCCCTGATAGCCGCTCAGACCGCGGCGAGCGCGCAGCTGGGCTTCCGTTTTCACGCTCTTCCACAGGGTTTCATCGTGCTGTGCCCAGCCGTTAAAGCCCCAGTGGGTGCGGTGCAGGCCCGGCGCGCGATCGGTGGCGAGCATTGCCGCTTCAATCAGCAGCGTACCGGAGCCACACATCGGATCGAGCAGCGGCGTACCCGCTTCCCAGCCAGAGCGCATTACGATGGCGGCGGCGAGGTTCTCTTTGATCGGTGCCTGGCCGGTACGATCGCGGTAGCCACGCTGATGCAGACCTTCACCGCTGAGATCGATGGCGATGCTGGCGGTATCTTTGTTCAGCCAGACGTTAATGCGCAGATCCGGCATCTCGCGATCGACGTTCGGACGCGGCAGGTTTTTACGGGTAAAGGCGTCAACGATGGCGTCCTTGACCTTCAGCGCGCCGTACTGGCTGTTGCGGATGGTGTCGTTCAGGCCGCTGAAGTGCACCGCGAAGGTGGCATCCGGGGCAAAGAGTTCGGTCCAGTTAATGGCCTGCACGCCGAGGTAGAGGTCAAGATCGCTGTAGACCTTGCATTCGCTCAGCGGCATTAAGATTCGTGACGCAAGCCGGCTCCACATCAGGCTCTGGTAGAGCAGGTGCGCATCACCTTCAAAATGCACACCCCCCTGAACTACCTGGCACTGGCTGGCGCCCAGGGTTTCAAGTTCAGTTTTTAGCAGCTCTTCCAGGCCACGGGCAGTACTGGCAAACAGAGAAATCATATCGTCACTTACTTAGATAAAGAAAATTGTTGCGCATTATAGCTAATCCGCAACGCATGTCATAAAGTTGCCCCGCTTATTTCATTCTGCACGGAGGCCGCA
Source organism: Siccibacter colletis (assembly GCF_000696575.1). GTDB lineage: Bacteria > Pseudomonadota > Gammaproteobacteria > Enterobacterales > Enterobacteriaceae > Siccibacter > Siccibacter colletis. The sequence continues at coordinate 245,127 of NZ_JMSQ01000005.1, forward strand.
GTGCTCACTCTGACTCGTCTTTATGTCCATCCTGTTAAATCCATGCGCGGAATTCAGCAATCTCACGCCCTGGCGACGGAGAGCGGCTTCGCGTTCGATCGAATTTTTATGGTGACGGAAACCGATGGCACCTTTATTACCGCCCGTCAGCATCCGCAGATGGTGCTGTTCACCCCGGCACCGCTGCACGATGGTCTGCACCTCACAGCCCCGGATGGCAGCAGCGCCATCGTGCGCTTTGCCGACTTTGATGCCAGCGGCGCGCCCACCGAGGTGTGGGGCAACCATTTCACCGCGCTGATTGCCCCTGAGGCCATTAACCGCTGGCTGAGCGGCTTCTTTGGTCGCGACGTCCAGCTGCGCTGGGTCGGGCCGGAACTGACGCGCCGGGTCAAGAACCATGCGGCGGTGCCGCTCTCCTTCGCCGACGGCTATCCCTATCTGCTGACCAGCGAGGCCTCGCTGCGTGATTTACAAAACCGCTGCCCCGCGGGCGTACGCATGGATCAGTTCCGCCCGAATCTGGTGGTGTCCGGGGCCAGCGCCTGGGACGAAGATACCTGGCAGACGGTGCGTATCGGCGAGGTGACTTTTGACGTGGTGAAACCGTGCAGCCGCTGTATCTTCACCACCGTCAGTCCCGAGAAGGGCCGCAAGCACCCGTCCGGCGAGCCGCTGGCCACGCTGCAGCGTTTTCGTACCGCTCAGGATAACGGCGACGTCGATTTCGGGCTTAACCTGATCGCCCGGGCAAGCGGCGTTATCCGCAGCGGCGATAGCGTGGAGGTGCTGGCGCGTAAACCGGCGCGTCTCTACGGGGCCGGCCCGGAAAGTGAAGCCATGGAGGTGGAAGCGCAGCCGGAAAGCGCGCTTGAAATCGCCTGGCAGAGCCAGACCTTCCGCGGTAATAATCAGCAGGTGCTGCTGGAGCAGCTGGAGCAACAGGGCATTCGCATCCCCTACTCCTGCCGCGCGGGCATCTGCGGTAGCTGTCGCGTGCGATTAGTTGAAGGGGAAGTGACGCCGCTCAAGCAGAGCGCCATCAGAGATGACGGCACCATTCTGACCTGCAGCTGTATTCCGGCGGGAAATATTCGTTTAGACGCCTAGTACGTCAGACGGCCTGGTCGAGCGCCACGCGCTCGACGTCAGCTAACGGGCGCAGGCGGTCGTTCATGATTTTAATCGCGTCGCCAAGCTGCATGTTGCGCCCGGCCAGCGTCAGTTCCGGCTGGGCAACCAGACAGAGCGTGGCGTTATCGCCCGCTTCCACCACCAGCAAATTCACCTGTTCGAGATTATCGCTCAACCATACCGCGGCACCGTCAGCGCAGGCGGGCTGCCAGTAGCCGTCATGAGAGGTAAAGTGCCAGCTTTTCGGCATCTGCGGTTTCAGGAAGCGAATCGCCACCAGCGCATTCAGCACCAGTTCCGCGCGCTGGGCGTGGCTTAGTGCCATCTCGCGGCAGCGCTCATCGAACGCATAGTAAAGCGCCGCGTCGTCCACGCAAAAACCTGATGGATTGAAGGCATCCGGCGTGAGCATTTTTCGGGCGAAGCGCGAGCGAAACACCATACCATTGGCCAGATCGAGCATCATACGATCGTGCTCTTCATCAAAATACCAGCGCCAATTATCGTCCGGTTTTATTCGCATTACATTCTCTCCGCCACCCAATCGCCGACTAATTATCGTCCCTGTCGCCGTTTCGTTTACTGCCAAAATAAGAAAAGCGCAATATGTTCAAATTTGCAACATCAGCGGAATATAAAACAACCAGATATAAAAATAAAGCACTCAGCAGCCTGAGTGATAATTCAGGCAGCAAATCGTTATTTTTGCACCAATAACGAAGCGGTAAATTTACAAACCGGTAAATAAATGTAACGGAAAGCGGATAAAAAGCAGGCGGGAGAAAATTTACGTTAAGGATATAAACGGCCCGCACGGGCCGAATATCATTGCTGGAGGCGGGCAAATATCAGAGGTAGGTGACGATCTCTTTTACCAGCGGCGGCCCTTTATAAATGAAGCCGGAATAGATCTGCACCAGACTCGCGCCGGCGGCCATTTTCTCCCGCGCGGCCATCACCGAGTCAATTCCCCCTACGCCAATAATGGGTAAGCGGCCGGCTAATTCGCCAGCGAGCCGGCGAATAATCTCGGTGCTTTTTAGCTGCAGCGGACGCCCGCTCAGCCCACCGGTTTCACTGGCATAATTCATCCCTTCCACCAGTGAGCGATCGAGGGTGGTATTGGTGGCAATAACGCCTTCAATATTATGTCGGACGAGGCTATCTGCCACCTGGATCAATTCTTCTTCGCTTAGATCCGGGGCGATCTTCACCGCGACGGGCACATATTTATGATGCTTTTCTGCCAGCGCCTGCTGTTTATTTTTAATGGCCATCAGCAGATCGTCCAGCGCGTCACCATATTGCAGGGTGCGTAACCCCGGCGTGTTAGGCGACGATATATTGATGGCAATATAACCGGCATAGGCATAGACCTTATCCATACAGAGCAGATAGTCATCCTTGCCCTGCTCCACCGGCGTATCTTTATTCTTGCCGATATTGATCCCCAGCACCCCGTCGAAATGGGCTTTTTTAACGTTCTCAACCAGGTTGTCGACGCCGAGGTTATTGAAGCCCATGCGGTTGATCAGCCCTTCAGCCGCCACCAGCCGGAAAATGCGCGGCTTGTCGTTACCCGGCTGCGGACGCGGCGTCACGGTACCGATCTCAATCGATCCAAACCCCATCGCAGCAAACGCGTCGATGCACTCGCCGTTTTTATCGAGGCCTGCTGCAAGGCCAAGCGGATTTTTAAAATTCAGCCCCATGCAGGTCACCGGCTTAGCGGGAACCTTCTGGCGCACCAGAAACTCCAGCGGGGTGCCGGTAACACGACGAAGCTGCGAAAACGTCATTTCATGCGCGCGCTCGGGGTCGAGCTGGAAAAGGGCTTTACGAACGAAGGGGTAGTACATGAACTCTCCTGGATTCCCGGTGTGCAAACCGGGGCGGTATTATCAGCGATCTCACGCCCGAAGGGAATTGACTCAGGGCAAAAAACGCCCCCACAAAGCAAACGTTTTCCTCCCCGACCACCACTTATTCAAAATCCGGCATAAAAACGCCAGATAAATCATTTAGTGGAACCCCGCGCCTCTGCCAGGATAACTCAAATTGTTATCAATGTGTTTCATATGCGAACTTTTGGTTATAAGGAGCCGCCATGCGCGTTATTACACTGGCGGGGAGCCCGCGCTTCCCCTCCCGCTCCAGCGCCCTGCTGGAATATGCCCGGGATAAGCTCAGCGCCCGCGATATTGAGGTGTGCCACTGGCATCTGCAAAATTTCGCGCCGGAGGATCTGCTTCATGCCCGCTTCGACAGTCCGGCCCTGCTCGCGCTTATTGAGCAGCTCGAGGACGCCGACGGACTTATCGTCGCGACGCCCATCTATAAAGCGTCCTTTTCCGGAGCGCTAAAAACCCTGCTCGATCTGCTCCCTGAACGCGCCCTGCAAAATAAAGTGGTGCTGCCGCTGGCTACCGGCGGCACGGTCGCCCATCTGCTGGCGGTGGATTACGCCCTGAAACCGGTCCTCAATGCGCTGAAAGCGCAGGAGATCCTGCATGGGGTCTACGCCGATGACAGCCAGATCGCCGATTACCAGCACAAGCCGGCGTTTACGCCGTCTCTCCAGCTGCGCCTCGATAACGCGCTGGAAACCTTCTGGCAGGCGCTGCACCGCCCGCAAGCTGTTATTCCGTCCCTGACAACGCAAGGAGCCGTCCATGTTTAGTTCCCTTTCACGCCGGGCTGTCGGGCTGGCGCTTGGTGCCCTTTTGGGCGTTAGTACCCTAAGCCAGGCCGCTGAATCGGCGGCCCCCGAGGCGCTGCGCATCGGCTACCAGAAAGGCAGCGTCAGCATGGTGCTGGCGAAAAGCCATAAATTCCTCGAACAGCGCTACCCCAACACCCGCATCACCTGGGTCGAGTTCCCGGCCGGGCCGCAGATGCTGGAAGCGCTGAACGTCGGCAGCATTGATGTCGGCAGCACCGGGGATATTCCGCCGATCTTTGCCCAGGCGGCAGGCGCGGACCTGGTGTATATCGGCTCCGAACCGGCGAAACCGAAAGCCGAAGTGATTCTGGTGCCGGAGAACAGCGCGCTGAAAAATGTCGCCGATCTGAAAGGCAAAAAGGTTGCGTTCCAGAAAGGCTCCAGCTCCCACAACCTGGTGCTGCGCGCCCTTCAGCAGGCCGGGCTGACCTTTAAGGATATTCAGCCGATTTATCTGTCGCCGGCCGATGCCCGCGCCGCCTTCCAGCAGGGCAACGTCGATGCCTGGGCCATCTGGGACCCGTACTACTCCGCAGCTCTGCTGCACGGCGGCGTGCGGGTGCTGAAGGACGGTGAAGGACTTAAGCAGACCGGCTCCTTCTATTTAGCCGCGCGCCCTTACGCTGAGGCCAACGGCGATTTACTGCTCGGGGTACTGAAAACCTTCAGCGATGCCGATGCCCTGACCCTTTCACAGCGTCAGCAGAGCATCACGTTGCTGGCGACCAGCATGGGGCTGCCGGAAAAGGTGATCGCCACCTATCTCGATCATCGACCGCCGACATCGATTACCCCGGTAAATGAAGAAACCACCGCGCGTCAGCAGCAAACCGCCGATCTGTTCTACGAGAACCGCCTGGTGCCGAAGCAGCTCGACATCCGCGACCGCATCTGGCACCCCACCCTCACGAAAGGAGCGAAATCATGAGTCTGAATCTGTTCTGGTTTTTACCGACCCACGGCGACGGCCACTATCTGGGCAGCGATGAGGGCGCACGCCCGGTGGATCACAGTTACCTGCAGCAGATTGCGCAGACCGCGGATCGCTTTGGTTTTACCGGCGTGCTGATCCCGACCGGGCGCTCCTGCGAGGATGCCTGGCTGGTGGCCGCTTCTCTGATCCCGGTGACACAGCGACTGAAGTTCCTTGTAGCCCTTCGACCCAGCGTGATTTCCCCCACCGTGGCGGCGCGCCAGGCGGCGACGCTGGATCGCCTCTCGAATGGCCGCGCGCTGTTCAACCTGGTCACCGGCAGCGATCCGCAGGAGCTGGCTGCCGACGGCGTGTTCCTCGACCATACCGAGCGCTACGAGGCGTCGGCGGAATTTACCCGCGTCTGGCGTCGCCTGCTGGAAGGCGAGACGGTGGACTTTGACGGCAAGCATATTCAGGTGCGCGGCGCGAAGCTGCTGTTCCCGCCGGTGCAGCAGCCGCGGCCGCCGCTCTACTTTGGCGGATCGTCGGACGTGGCGCAGGATCTGGCCGCTGAGCAGGTCGATCTGTACCTCACCTGGGGCGAGCCGCCGGCGCTGGTGAAAGAAAAAATCGCCCAGGTGCGGGCCAAAGCCGCCGCCCACGGGCGCAAGGTCCGCTTCGGTATTCGCCTGCACGTTATCGTGCGTGAAACCACCGAAGAGGCGTGGCAGGCCGCGGATCGGCTTATCTCGCATCTTGATGACGACACCATCGCCAAAGCGCAGGCGGCGTTCGCCCGCCAGGACTCGGTCGGTCAGCAGCGTATGGCGGCCCTGCATAACGGCAGCCGTGAAGGGCTGGAGATTGCGCCGAACCTGTGGGCCGGGGTCGGCCTGGTGCGCGGCGGTGCGGGCACGGCGCTGGTGGGCGACGGCCCCACCGTGGCGGCACGCATCAATGAGTATGCCGATCTCGGCATCGACAGCTTTATCCTTTCCGGTTATCCGCATCTGGAAGAGGCTTGGCGCGTCGGCGAACTGCTGTTCCCGCATCTGGATGTCGCTATCCCGGACGTGCCGCAGTCACAGCCGTTGAAGGCGCAGGGCGAAGCGGTGGCAAACGAGTTTATTCCGCGCAACGTGGCGCAGAGTTAAGGAGGCGCTATGTCACTTACCGCACGCCGGCTGCTGCAGCGCCTTGCGCCCTGGCTGCTTCCGCTGACGATTATTGTCGTCTGGCAGGTCGCTTCTCAGACCGGCTGGCTGTCGACGCGCATCCTGCCCTCTCCGGAGGGCGTGGTGAAAGCGTTCTGGAGCCTGTCGGCCAGCGGCGAGCTGTGGCAGCACCTGACCATCAGTTCCTGGCGGGCGCTGATCGGCTTCTCGATTGGCGGCTCGCTCGGCCTGCTGCTGGGGCTTATCAGCGGCCTGTCGCGCTGGGGTGAGCGCCTGCTTGATACCTCGATTCAGATGCTGCGTAACGTGCCGCATCTGGCGCTGATCCCGCTGGTGATCCTCTGGTTCGGCATCGATGAGAGCGCGAAGATCTTTCTCGTGGCGCTGGGTACGCTGTTCCCGGTCTATATCAACACCTGGCACGGCATCCGCAATATCGATCGCGGCCTGCTGGAGATGGCGCGCAGCTATGGCCTGTCGGGTTTCAGCCTGTTTGTGCACGTCATCCTGCCCGGCGCGCTGCCGTCGATCATGGTCGGGGTGCGCTTCGCGCTGGGGCTGATGTGGCTGACGCTGATCGTCGCCGAAACCATCTCTGCCAACTCAGGCATTGGCTATCTGGCGATGAACGCCCGTGAATTTCTGCAAACCGATGTGGTGGTGGTCGCCATCATACTTTACGCCCTGCTCGGCAAGCTGGCGGACGTCAGCGCCCAGCTGCTGGAGCGTATCTGGCTGCGCTGGCACCCGGCGTGGCAGAAGAAGGAGGAAGCCGCATGAATACAGCACGACTCACCCCTGGCACGCCGCTGCTGGTCAGCGGGGTCTCCAGACGCTACGGCAGTAAAACCGTGCTTGATTACCTTAACCTGCACATTCCCGCCGGACAGTTCGTGGCGGTGGTGGGCCGCAGCGGCTGCGGGAAAAGCACCCTGCTGCGCCTGCTGGCGGGGCTGGAAAATCCCAATCACGGCGAGCTGCTGGCGGGCAATACGCCCCTGCGCCAGACCCAGGACGATACCCGCCTGATGTTTCAGGATGCGCGCCTGCTGCCGTGGAAGAAAGTGATCGACAACGTGGGCCTCGGACTGAAAGGCAACTGGCGCCAGGACGCGCTCAACGCGCTGGCGGCAGTGGGGCTGGAAAACCGCGCCGCCGAGTGGCCTGCTGCGCTATCCGGCGGGCAGAAGCAGCGCGTGGCGCTGGCTCGCGCGCTGATCCATCGCCCGCGTCTGCTGCTGCTGGACGAACCGCTTGGCGCACTGGATGCGCTGACGCGCCTGGAGATGCAGGCGCTGATCGAATCCCTGTGGCTGGAGCACGGCTTTACCGTGCTGCTGGTCACGCACGATGTGAGCGAGGCGGTCGCGCTGGCGGATCGGGTGCTGCTGATAGAGGATGGACGGATCGGCCTGGATCTGACGGTGGACATCGCGCGCCCGCGTCGTCATGGCTCGGTGCGCCTGGCGGAGCTGGAGGCGGAAGTGCTGGATCGGGTGATGCGCAAGGCGCCGCAACCGGTGCGGGAAGTCAAAGCGGGATAAAAAAAAGCGGGTGCGCAATGCACCCGCCTATGAACCACCGGTGCCGGATTACGCCAGCGCTTTACTGATTTTCTCGTACAGATCCCCGGACAGGTTTGGCAGCGCTTTCAGCTGCTCCAGCGCGTTACGCATCAGCGCCTGACGTTTTTCGTCGTAGCGCTTGAGGCGGATCAGCGGCTCAATCAGACGCGAGGCCACCTGCGGGTTGCGGCTGTTAAGCTCGCTCAGCATCTCCACCATAAACTGGTAGCCGCTGCCGTCTTCCGCATGGAACGCCGCCGGGTTGCTGCTGGCGAAAGCGCCGATCAGCGCGCGTACGCGGTTCGGGTTGCCAAAGGTGAACGAGCGGTGGTTGAGCAGCCCACGCACGGTGTTCAGCACGTCCGTCGCCGGGCTGGTGGCCTGCAGTACAAACCACTTATCCATCACCAGACCATCCTGATGCCACTGCTCGTCGTACTCGGCGAGCAGCGCTTCACGGCACGGCAGCTGCGCCGCTACGGCGGCAGAGAGCGCGGCCATCGCATCGGTCATGTTGTCCGCGTCCTGATACTGGGTGGTGACCAGTTTGTCAGCCAGCTGCGCGTCGCCGAAGGCCAGATAACGCAGGCAGGTGTTGCGCAGCGCGCGTTGCCCGATGTCGGCGTGATCGACGCGGTACTCGTCCAGCTTAGTGGCGTTGTAAACCGCCAGGCACTCATCCGCCAGCTCTTTCGCCAGTGTACGGGTCAGGGCTTCACGCACGGCGGCAATAGCCACCGGATCGATGATCTGGAACAGCTCCGCCATTTCATTAGCTGACGGCAGGGTCAGGATCTCGGCTTTCAGCGCCGGGCTGAGCTGATCATCCAGCAGGATCGCGCGGAACGCATCGGCCACGTGCAGCGGCAGAGAGAGCGGCAGCCCCTGCTGATGACGGGCAACGTTGAGCTTGATGTAGGTGGTCAGCAGGCTCTGCGCTGCATCCCAGCGGGAGAAGTCGTTGCGGGCATGACGCATCAGGAAGGTCAGCTGCTGGTCGCTCCATTTATACTCCAGCTTCACCGGGGCGGAAAACTCGCGCAGCAGCGACGGCACCGGCTGGAAGTAGACGTTGTCGAAGACGAAAGTCTGCTCCGCCTGGGTCAGGTTCAGCACGTTGTGCACCGGATGACCGCCCTTTTGCAGCGGGATCACCTTGCCTTCGTTGTCATACAGTTCGATATCGAACGGGATGTGCAGCGGCAGCTTCTCAGCCTGGTCGGCGGTGGGCGGCGTGTGCTGGCTGATGGTCAGGGTGTACTGTTCGGTTTCCGGGTTGTAGTCGTCGCGCACGCTGACGACAGGCGTACCGGACTGGCTGTACCAGCGGCGGAAATGCGAGAGATCGACGTTGGAGGCATCTTCCATCGCCTGCACGAAGTCGTCACAGGTGGCTGCGCTGCCGTCGTGACGTTCGAAATAGAGCTGGATCCCCTTCTGGAAATTCGCTTCCCCAAGCAGAGTGTGCAGCATACGAATCACTTCCGACCCTTTCTCATACACCGTCAGGGTATAGAAGTTATTCATTTCGATAACCATATCCGGGCGGATCGGGTGCGCCATCGGGCTGGCATCTTCGGCGAACTGCATACCGCGCATGGTGCGCACGTTGTTGATGCGGTTCACGGCGCGGGAGCCGAGGTCGGAGCTGAACTCCTGATCGCGGAACACCGTCAGCCCCTCTTTCAGGCTGAGCTGGAACCAGTCGCGGCAGGTGACGCGGTTGCCGGTCCAGTTATGGAAATATTCGTGGCCGATGACGCGTTCGATATCGAGGTAGTCTTTATCGGTGGCGGTCTGGGCGCGAGCCAGCACGAATTTGGAGTTAAAGACGTTCAGCCCTTTGTTCTCCATCGCGCCCATATTAAAGAAGTCGACGGCGACGATCATATAGATGTCGAGATCGTATTCGAGGCCGAAACGGTCTTCGTCCCACTTCATGGAATTTTTCAGCGAGGTCATCGCCCAGGAGGCGCGATCGAGATTGCCGCGATCGACATACAGCTCCAGTGCCACGTCGCGCCCGGAGCGGGTGACGAAGTTGTCGCGCAGCACGTCGAAATCGCCCGCGACCAGCGCAAACAGGTAGCAGGGTTTCGGGAACGGGTCTTCCCACTGCACCCAGTGTTGGCCGTTGTCCAGCTCGCCCTGGGCGATGCGGTTACCGTTTGCCAGCAGGTACGGGTAGCGGGTTTTATCCGCAATCAGTTTCGTGGTGAAGCGGGCCAGCACGTCCGGGCGGTCGAGATACCAGGTGATGTGGCGGAAGCCTTCTGCTTCGCACTGGGTGCAGAGCGCATCCCCGGACTGGTACAGCCCTTCCAGCGCGGTGTTGGTTGCCGGGCTGATGTCGTTAACGATGCGTAACGTGAAGCGCTCGGGCAGGTTTTCCAGCACCAGCGCGCCTTCATCAAGGCGGTAATCCTGCCAGGGGGCGTCATTCACCTCCAGTGAGACGAGGGTAAGATCTTCCCCATCAAGACGCAGCGGCGCATCAGCTGCGCCCTGGCGGGTAATCTGGCTGACGGCGGTAACCCGCGTACTGGCGGCATCGAGTTCAAAGGTCAAGTCAATATCGCTGATCTGGTAATCCGGCGCACGATAGTCGTGGCGGTATTTGGCTTGTGGCTGTTGTGTCATAGAAAACCTTTTTACATCATCCGTAAGATTGAACCCGATTGTTCTTACCACGCGCGTGGCGGTGACGCCGTGGCAGATGAAGGGCTTAGCATTCCAGTCTATTCCTGTTGCAACAATGTTGCCATGCAGAATAATTATCTTTTAAGCCTGACGGTGCGGCAGCCCTGGTTTTCACCGTAATGAGGCACAAATAGCCCTCGACCCGGTTACAGGGTTATGTTGTGATCCTGCTTCAATAAACCGATAATCAGGGTATACTCCTGCGTCTTTATCTGCTTTCGCCACTGATGGAAACGCTCCTGTTAGAGGATGCCAGTAACGCACCATGACACAATACGCTTCCCCTGTTTTACACTCGCTGCTGGATACCGACGCCTATAAATTGCACATGCAGCAGGCGGTTTTTCACCACTATGCCGATGTGCACGTTGCGGCGGAGTTCCGCTGCCGTGGTGATGACCTGTTAGGCATTTATGCTGATGCCATCCGCGAGCAGATTGAGGCGATGCAGCAGCTCGCCCTCAGCGACAGCGAGTACCAGTGGCTCGCCTCCCTGCCCTTCTTCAGACAGGATTATCTCGACTGGCTGCGCGATTTCCGCTACGACGCCTCGCAGGTCACCGTGCGCAACGTCAACGGCAAGCTTGATATCCGCCTTGCCGGCCCGTGGCGGGAAGTGATTATGTGGGAAGTGCCGCTGCTGGCGGTGATAAGCGAACTGGTGCACCACTACCGCTCGCCGGAGGCCACGGTGGAGATGGCGCTGGCGCACCTTGACGCCAAGCTGGATAACTTCGCCCACTTTACTTCTGACGTCGATCTCAGTGCGTTTCGCCTGATGGATTTTGGCACCCGCCGCCGCTTCTCCCGCGACGTGCAGCAGGCCATTGTTGAGCGCCTGCAGCAGGAGCCCTGGTTTGTGGGCACCAGCAACTACGATCTTGCCCGTCGCCTCAACCTGACGCCAATGGGCACCCAGGCCCACGAGTGGTTCCAGGCCCATCAGCAGATCAGCCCCAGCCTGGCGTCAAGCCAGCGTGCGGCCCTGCAGGCGTGGCTGGATGAGTACCCGGACATGCTCGGCATCGCCCTCACCGACTGCATCACAATGGATGCCTTCCTGCGCGACTTCGGGCCGGAATTTGCTACCCGCTATCAGGGGCTGCGCCACGACTCCGGCGACCCGGTGCAGTGGGGCGAAAAAGCCATTGCGCACTATGCGTCGCTCGGTATCGATCCGCTGAGCAAAACCCTGGTGTTTTCCGATAACCTCGATCTGCCGAAGGCAGTCGATCTCTATCGCCACTTTGCCGACCGCGTGAACCTCGGGTTTGGTATCGGCACGCGCCTTACCTGCGATATTCCCGGCGTGAAGCCGCTCAATATCGTGATCAAACTGGTGGAGTGCAACGGCAAACCGGTGGCGAAGCTCTCCGACAGCCCCGGCAAGACCATCTGCCATGATAAAGCCTTTGTGCGCGCCCTGCGCGAGGCCTTCGATTTACCCCAGGTTAAAAAAGCCAGCTGATCCCGGTGGGAGCACGCTGCTCCCGCCCATTCCCCCCTAAAATTTTCTTCCCGTCTGGTATGAATTCTGCTTGTCTGATGGCGCACGCCAGGTAACATAGATAACCCCCCTCCGGGTGGGATAATGAATTTACATTTCACCATTACACAGAGAGAACATTATGAGCGTTGTGCCTGTAGCCGACGTACTCCAGGGCCGCGTAGCCGTTGACAGTGAAGTCACCGTGCGCGGATGGGTACGTACTCGCCGAGATTCAAAAGCTGGCATCTCCTTCCTCGCCGTCTATGACGGTTCCTGCTTTGATCCTGTACAGGCTGTCATCAATAATTCTCTGCCCAATTACAATGATGAAATTCTGCGTCTGACCACCGGCTGCTCGGTGATCGTCACCGGGAAAGTGGTGGAGTCGCCGGGCGAAGGCCAGAGCTTCGAGCTGCAGGCAAGCCACGTAGAAGTGAGCGGCTGGGTTGAAGATCCGGACACCTACCCGATGGCGGCGAAGCGCCACAGCATCGAATACCTGCGTGAAGTTGCGCACCTGCGTCCGCGTACCAACATGATCGGCGCGGTGGCCCGCGTACGTCACACTCTGGCCCAGGCGCTGCACCGTTTCTTCCACGAGCAGGGCTACTTCTGGGTATCCACTCCGCTGATCACCGCGTCTGATACCGAAGGTGCTGGTGAGATGTTCCGCGTCTCCACGCTGGACATGGAAAACCTGCCGCGTAACGACCAGGGCAAAGTGGATTACGATCAGGACTTCTTCGGAAAAGAAGCGTTCCTCACCGTTTCCGGCCAGCTCAACGGCGAAACCTACGCCTGTGCGCTGTCGAAGGTGTACACCTTCGGCCCGACCTTCCGCGCAGAAAACTCCAACACCAGCCGCCACCTGGCGGAGTTCTGGATGCTGGAGCCGGAAGTGGCGTTCGCCAGTCTCAATGACGTCGCCGGCCTCGCCGAAGCGATGCTGAAGTACGTGTTCAAAGCGGTACTGGATGAGCGTATGGACGACATGCAGTTCTTCGCCCAGCGCGTGGATAAAGAAGCCATCGAACGTCTGGAGCGCTTCATTTCCGCTGACTTCGCCCAGGTGGATTACACCGATGCGGTCGCCATCCTTGAGAAGTGCGGTGAGAAATTCGAAAACCCGGTGTACTGGGGTGTCGATCTCTCCTCCGAGCACGAGCGCTATCTGGCTGAAAAACACTTCAAAGCGCCGGTGGTGGTGAAAAACTACCCGAAAGACATTAAAGCGTTCTATATGCGGCTTAACGACGATGGCAAAACCGTGGCGGCGATGGACGTGCTGGCACCGGGTATCGGTGAAATCATCGGCGGCTCGCAGCGTGAAGAGCGTCTTGACGTGCTGGATGCGCGTATGGCCGAGATGGGCCTCAATAAAGAGGACTACTGGTGGTATCGCGATCTGCGTCGCTACGGCACGGTGCCGCACTCCGGCTTCGGTCTTGGCTTCGAGCGTCTTATCGCTTACGTCACCGGCGTGCAGAACGTCCGCGACGTCATCCCGTTCCCGAGAACGCCGCGCAACGCGAGCTTCTGATGATTTAAGGCCAGCCGCGTGCTGGCCTTTTTTTGCACTTAAGACGCCTTGTCAAAAAATCCTGACGCCTGCCCTCTTCCGTTAATCCCTGAAACATCCTTCTGAAATTTTTACGCCAGCTCCCCATTGCAAATTTCTCGCCGGGTTTGACTTAGCACAATTTGGCTAATTTACCCTGGCGGGGTTCTGCAACAAATTTACACTATAAGAAAAACTGCGCGGTGCCCGGCCGGAGCATAAGAAAAGGGGTTATCTGAATTAATTATAAGTAATTCATATATATATAGATGCTTCGCGCGAATAATGACCGGTTACAAGGTGAAATTTGAGGTGGTTCACAAAGTTCCCCAAAATTCATACAATGTTACAGATTATTTCTTTTGGTTACCTGTTTTAGACATTTGTAGCACTTTCATGGTAGCGAAACATGGTTTTGAATGGAAAGATGCCTTTCAGACACAGAAAGACACCAAACTTTCATCAATAGTTCCGTAAACATTTATTGACGGAATTCATTGACGGCAGTGGCAGGTGTTCATAAAAACCAATGAGGGTAATAAATAATGATGAAGCGCAATATTCTGGCAGTGGTTATCCCTGCACTGCTGGCTTCTGGCTGCTGGCACCGTAAACGCCGCTGAAGTTTATAATAAAGACGGCAATAAAATTGATATCTACGGTAAAGCGGTTGGCCTGCACTACTTCTCTGATGATGATGGTTATGCAAGCGATGGCGATAAAACCTATGCTCGTCTTGGCTTCAAAGGCGAAACGCAGATCAACGACCAGCTGACCGGTTACGGCCAGTGGGAATATAACTTCCAGGGCAACCGTTCTGAAGGCGGTAGCGATGCACAGGCTGGTAACAAAACCCGTCTGGCATTTGCTGGTCTGAAATTCGGTGATTTCGGCTCCTTCGACTATGGTCGTAACTACGGTCTGGTTTATGACGCGCTGGGTTACACCGATATGCTGCCAGAATTCGGCGGCGACACTGCTGGCTCTGACCAGTTCTTCGCTGGCCGTCAGGGTGGCCTCGCTACCTACCGCAACTCGAACTTCTTCGGTCTGGTTGACGGCCTGAGCTTCGGCGTGCAGTACCTGGGCAAAAATGAGCGTGCAAGCAGCCTCGCGATTGATGAAGAGACTGGCGACGTTACTAACCTGAGCGATGTTCAGCGTTCTAACGGCGACGGCTGGGCAACCTCTCTCGCTTACGAGATGAACGGCTTCGGTATCGTTGGTGCTTATGGCGCGGCTGACCGCACCAATGCTCAGGAAGCTCTGGCAATGGGTAGCGGCGCGAAAGCTGAGCAGTGGGGCACGTCTATCAAGTATGATGCCAACAACCTGTACCTGGCAGCGACCTACAGCGAAACCCGTAACGCTACCCCAATTTCGCTTTCTGACAGCATCAACGGTTACGCGAACAAAACTAAAGACTACTTCATCGTTGCTCAGTACCAGTTCGATTTCGGTCTGCGCCCGTCTATCTCCTATAACAAGTCTGAAGGTAAAGACATCGACGGTATCGGCAGTGTTGACCTCGTAGAATACTTCGAAGTTGGCGCTACCTACTACTTCAACAAAAACATGTCTACCTATGTTGATTACATCATCAACCAGATCGACAGCGACAACGCCCTGGGCGTAGCGTCTGACGACACCGTTGCAGTGGGTATCGTTTACCAGTTCTAATCACTATCCTTCGATAGTTGATGATAAAAACAGGGCTTCGGCCCTGTTTTTTTACGCCTGAAATTTGAATGATGATGAATCCCGCTCTTTTCATGGCAAACGGTTGGCATTTACGGTGACACCCGTTAACCTGATAGCGGAATTCCCTTCTGCAATCACAATGGAACCTCGTCATGTTTGAGAACATAACTGCCGCTCCGGCCGATCCTATCTTAGGTCTGGCCGATCTGTTTCGTGCCGACGATCGCCCGACCAAAATCAACCTGGGTATTGGGGTTTATAAAGATGAAACCGGTAAAACACCGGTGCTCACCAGCGTAAAAAAAGCAGAACAATATTTGCTGGAAAATGAAACCACCAAAAACTACCTCGGTATCGACGGTATTCCCGAATTTGGCCGCTGCACCCAGGAGCTGCTGTTCGGTAAAGGCAGCGCGCTGATTGATGCGAAACGCGCCCGCACGGCGCAAACCCCTGGCGGTACCGGTGCCCTGCGCGTGGCAGCAGATTTTCTCGCTAAAAACACCGAGGTGAAGCGCGTCTGGGTATCGAACCCAAGCTGGCCGAACCACAAAGGCGTGTTCAACTCTGCCGGTCTGGAAGTGCGCGAGTACGCTTACTACGACGCGGCTAACCATGCGCTGGATTTTGACGGTCTGGTGAGCAGCCTGAACGAAGCCCAGGCGGGCGACGTGGTGCTGTTCCACGGCTGCTGCCACAACCCGACCGGCATCGATCCAACGCTTGAGCAGTGGGAACAGCTGGCGAAGCTGTCTGTGGAGAAAGGCTGGCTGCCGCTGTTCGATTTCGCCTACCAGGGCTTTGCTCGCGGACTGGAAGAGGATGCGGAAGGCCTGCGTGCTTTCGCCGCGCTGCATCAGGAACTGATTGTTGCCAGCTCCTTCTCAAAGAACTTTGGCCTGTACAATGAGCGCGTGGGTGCCTGCACGCTGGTAGCTGCCGATGCTGACGCAGCCGATCGCGCTTTCAGCCAGATGAAGTCCTGCATTCGCGCTAACTACTCTAACCCGCCGGCACACGGCGCCGCGGTAGTCGCGACCATTCTCAGCAATGACGCCCTGCGTACCATCTGGGAACAGGAGCTGAACGATATGCGCCAGCGTATTCAGCGTATGCGTCAGTTGTTCGTCAACACCCTGGCAGAGAAAGGCGCTAACCGCGATTTCAGCTTTATCACGAAGCAGAACGGCATGTTCTCCTTCAGCGGCCTGACCAAAGAGCAGGTGCTGCGTCTGCGTGAGGAGTTTGGCGTGTATGCGGTAGCATCAGGGCGTGTGAACGTGGCGGGGATGACGCCGGACAACATGGCGCCGCTGTGCGAAGCTATCGTTGCCGTGCTGTAATCGCGACAGAAACAATAAGGGCCGCATTATGCGGCCCTTTTTTATGGGGATCACCAGACGGGTTGTTCATCCTGCAGGAACGGATTATGCAGCCGCTCATAGCCCAGGGTGGACATCGGCCCGTGGCCGGGAATAAAGGTGACGTCATCGCCGAGCGGTAACAGCTTACGCTTGATGGCATCGATCAGCTGTCCGTGGTCGCCGCGCGGGAAATCGCTGCGCCCGACGCCACCCTTAAATACCACGTCGCCGGACACCAGCAGACGCGACGCCCGGTCAAAGAACACGATATGGCCTGGCGTATGGCCCGGGCAGTGCAGCACCTCAAGGGTGATGTTACCCAGCGCGACGCTGTCGCCCTCTTCCAGCCAGCGATCCGGCGTCAGCGGCTGGCACTCTTCCAGGCCGAACATGCGGCTCTGGTCGGGCAGCCCCTGCAGCCAGAATTCGTCTTCTTTCTGCGGGCCGATCACCGGAACGTTATAGTGCTGCGCCAGTTCCGCCGCCGCACCGACGTGGTCGAGGTGACCGTGAGTCAGCAGGATCTGCGTGACGGTGACTGGCTTGCCGGCCACTTCCTGTTTGATACGTGCCGCATCACCGCCGGGATCGACCAGCGCCGCCTGCTGTGTCTCTTCACACCAGATAAGCGAGCAGTTCTGGGCGAACGCCGTCACGGGAATAATATGGTAATTCATGCCGCTCCTTTAGCCTGCCTGAGCAGGATACCGTACTTACCAGTGCCGCACGGGCCCGGTATCAATATGCACAAAGTTGCTACGAGGGTAATATCCTACACCACCCGCGCGCATTGATAACGCCGCTTTGCGAATATTGCTTAAAGAGATGCCTTCGATATGGAAATCCATCGCCTGGCCTTTGGTGTGATAGCTATTTTTCGCTACACCGCGGCTGTGCGAACGCAGCTCTTTATTGGTATCAACGGAGCGATAGCCGGAAATCAACTGCACTGGCTTGTGGGTATCCAGCAGGCTTTGCAGACGATAGAGCTGATCGAATAATGAGGTATCAATCGCTTTAATTTTATTAGAACGATAGTCCCTGAAAAAATGATTAAGCTTTGCTAATTCTTCCTGAATATAGCCTTTGCCATCGAAAAACTGGGCTTTAATGGATTCGCCCGTATTCAGATTGCTGAGCGTTAATATACGCGGACGCGGCGTGGAGAGGGTGGCGAATGCGGTTCCCGGCAGCAGAGAAGCTCCCAGAGCAGCGCCGCCCCACGCCAGCAGTTTGCGGCGAGTAGCGTTAAATTGGTCCATAATATTCAGGTCTACTGGTAAGTGAAAACAAGATGCACTTCTGGCGCACGAAAGGCACATTAACTGCCATAACCTGGCGAGTCAAGGCACCGTTCCCCTGATATAAACGAGCCCGGAACGGTCGCCGGGCGCGTTTATCGTCATGGTGTTGACCATTAATACATTAGAAATGCTGCATTTACCTGATGAGTTTTTCCGCTTTTTCGAGGATCTGTGCACCCGATCGCGCCGTGAGATCGTAATTGTAAATATCTGTACGATATTGCGGGCGACCGTCCTCGCCAATAAACGCCGTCAGGTAATACAGGTTTACCGGAATATTTTGTGGAATATTGACGTAGCGCGTATTGCCCTGCTTCAGGGCATCAGAAATGCGCGTGTCATTCCAGCCAGCATCCTGCAACAGCATATTCGCCAGTTCAGAGGCTTTATTCACCCTCACGCAGCCCGAACTCAGCGCGCGCTCATCCTTCTGGAACAGCGTGTGGTTTGGCGTGTCGTGCAGATAGATCGCATCGGAGCTGGGCATGTTGAACTTGTAGCGCCCCAGTGAGTTGTGCGCGCCCGGTGCCTGCTGGAAGCGGAACGGCAGGTTAGATGGCGTAATGGTCGCCCAGTCCACCATCCACGGGTCGATGGTTTCATTGCTGCTCCAGCCCCGCAGCACGGTGTAGTTATGCCGCTCCAGATAGCCGGGGTCATTCCACACCTTCGGCAGAATATCCTTGCGCGCCAGGGTCGGCGGCACATTCCACGGCGGGTTTACCACCACATTATTCAGCGCACTGCTCATCAGCGGCGTTTTACGATCCGGACGCCCGACGATGACCCGCGAGGCCAGCGCCTGGTTACCGTTGAGGTAGTAGACCAGCGAATATTCCGGGATGTTCACCATAATGCCGGTGTTCACTTTGCCCGGCAGCAGGCGCAGACGCTGAATATTGAGCGCCAGCAGCGAGGCGCGCTGGGCCGGGGTGACGTTCAGCCACTGGCGCGTCGAGGCACCGATGACGCCGTCCGCCGACAGCCCCTGCCATTTCTGGAAACGCTTCACTGCCGCGACCAGCTCGCGATCGTATACCCCACGCGCGCCAGAGCGCGCTTTTGCCGGCGCGGTGCGTGGCGTATCGCTCTGGGTGACAATCGCCGCTGACGGGCTCACCACCTCATTATTATGCTGCGGTGCGCTGTCGCCCGGCAGGACGATGTCCGGGGAGCTGTCCATCATGCCGGTGCGCTGCAGTATTTCGCGCAGTGCGCCGATATCATTGCTCGCCTGACCGGGGCGCAGCTTCGCGCTGTCGTTCAGCGTCGGCCACGGGCGGGTGTCCGCCACCAGCGTCAGCAGCGAGGCATGCATCGCGCTGTACTGCGGATGGGACGGAGCCAGCGCGGTAACGAATGCGCTGAGGCTGCCGTTATCCAGGGCGACCTGCCACTGGTTAATCACCGACAGCGGCGGTGTGGTCAGCTTGTAGGGTTTGCTGCTGTAGAGCCAGCGGGTGCCGTTGGTTGCCAGCCCGGAAACGTAGTGCAGATAGCCCAGCATGGCATCTGAGAGCACCAGATCGCGGGACATGCCGCTGACGGCGGGATCGGTGAGCAGCTCCACCCAGCGGGTAAACTGCGGCTGGAAGCCAGCAATCGCCACTTCGGCCAGCTGCTGCTGGAACGCCTGCACCGCGTCGCGGTTTTCCCACATCGGCTTCAGGTCGCGTTCACCGTAGAGCGCCACCAGCGCATTCATGTACACCGGGGTATAACCGGAGGGCAAAAGCGCCGTCAGGCTGGCGCGATGTTGCGCAGCGTCAGCGTCCGACGCACTGCCGGAGAGCGCCACCATTGCCGCAGAGGGGGCCAGCGGCTGAACCAGTACGCCAGGCTGCTCCACGCTCTGCGCAGAGCTGTCCATCGGCACAGCCTCAGGCTCGTCAGCCTGGACGGAAAACAGCGGAGCAACGCCTAACCCCAGACACACGCTCAGTGCCAGCAGTTGGCGACCACGTAAATTCTTTAGCAACATCCCTTGCCCCCTGTTCTTTATTTTTCAACGGCGTCCGCTACGTGCGAACATGATTTCAGTATATAAATTCTGCACATCATTTTCCTTACCTTATGTAAAGAAAGTTAAACCCGCAGCAGGGTTATCGGCGCGCGGCGGTGAAACCTGAAAAACAGGCAAAAAAAAGCGCGGCCAGGCCGCGCTTGTGACTGATGCTGATGGTCAGGAGATCTCTTCCGTCTCGTCCGGCAGCGCCTGAGGTTGCGGCTGCGCTTGTGGCGTAGCGAAACCGCGCAGCCCCACCACGTGCACATGCTCGGTGTTCTGGAACACCTTACGCACCAGTTTGTAGGTAGTGCCTTTCTCAGGGCTGATGTTTTCCGGCGCGGCGATGATCAGCTGCATATCCAGACGCTCGCACAGCTCGAACAGCGTGGCGATAGAGCGGGCATCCAGACGCGCAGCTTCATCGAGGAACAGCAGGCGGCACGGCGAAATGTCCTTGCCGCGCAGACGACGGGATTCGTCTTCCCAGCTCTGCACCACCATCACCAGAATCGACATCCCGGTCCCGATCGCTTCCCCGGTAGAGAGCGCCCCGCTCTCTGCACGCAGCCAGCCGTCGGAGCCACGGTTAACTTCCACTTCCATCTCAAGATAGTTGCGGTAATCCAACAGCTCCTCGCCGATGGTCTGCGGCGTGCGCTGCCCCATGTCCACCTGCGGGTTCAGGCGCTGGTAAAGCTTCGCCAGCGCTTCCGAGAAGGTCAGGCGGTTGCTGTTGAACAGATCCTGATGCTGCTCGTGTTGCTCGGAGAGCACATCCAGCAGCGTGGCGTGGCTTTCACGCACGTTGACGTTCAGCCGCACGCTGTTTACCTGGCCGAAGGAGACGCTCTGCAGCCCCTGGTTGAGCATACGAATACGGTTCTGCTCGCGCTGAATGGTTTTGCGGATGATGTTCGCCACGCTGCGGGAGCTGATCGCCAGCTTCTGCTCGCGGGAAGTCAGCTCTTCGGTCAGGCGGCCCAGTTCGATTTCCATCTGTTCGATGGCTTCCACCGGATCATCGGTGCGGATGATGTCCTGACGGATACGCTCGCGCAGATGTTGATAGACCGCGACGAAGAACTGAATTTTACGCTCCGGCCGTTTCGGATCTTCGGACATGCGCAGCACATCGCGCAGATGCTCATTATCCGCCACCGCCAGGCGCAGCGCGCCGAGCGCCTTATCCGACATCGAGCGCAGCTCATCCCCGGAGAGATACGCCAGCTCGCGACGGTGCAGGCGACGTTCGACGCCGTTATCTTTCACCATGCGCATCACCGCGCACCAGCCCGCTTTCGCGGTGACAACATGCTCGCGGGTTTCGTGATAGTCCCGCTCCAGACGCTTAAGCTTGCGGGTCAGGTTATCCATCTCCGCTTCGCAATAGGTCAGCTGTTTCTCAAGCTGGTTACGACGGCTGCGGTTGCCGGAAAGCCGCGTGTGCAGCTCGTCGCGGCGCAGACGGGCGCGCTCTTCTGCCCCGCTGTCGGCGCGCACGCCGATATCCTGCAGCTCTTTATGCAGATCGTTGAGCAGCTCTTTTTTGGTGTCGAACGAACTTTTCAGCGACGCCAGCACCTGGTTGTACTGTCCAAGCTGGCTGCTGTGGGTACGCAGCGCTTCACGGGCGCGGGCGCGCTCGGCCTCGGCCTGCTCCAGACGCTGACGCAGTTTTTCGTTGAGATCGCTGTTACCGCTCAGCATTTCCGCCGAATCGGTGTAGCTGAAGTGCGCCCGACGCTGTACCACTTCACTCAGGGCGAAGGACTGCTGGCGTGCCTCGCGCTGGGTCGCCCGCGCCTGCTCGTAATCCTCTTTCAGCTGTTCATACTGCTCCGGGTCGCTCTGCAGCACCGACACCACCGGCTCCAGCTTCGCCAGCTGATTGCCGTATTGCTGGATGAAGCGCGCGGCTTCCTGCGCCTCATCGAGACGTTCCTGAATCTCTTCAACCCGGTCAGCCAGCGTCTCGTCAGTCAACAGGCTAAGACGCGGCAACAGGCGGTTGAGTTGTCCGACCGCTTCTTTTGCCTGATCGTACTGGGTGCGCTGCTGCTGATTGTCGTTTTCATGATTGCTGATGGCGCGCTCAACTTCGCCGCGGCGGGTGTTCAGCGTGCGGATCTCCATCTCCGGGTCGGCATCAAAGGCTACCGCCAGATGGCTGCCGATGAAGCGGCTGAACGCCTGATGAAGGCGCTGGGTTTTTTGCACGTCAAACGACAGCGTGGCGTAGCGTTCAGAGAGCGCTTCGCGTTCGCTGTGCAGGATCTCAATACGGCTCTCCCGCGCCGCGCGGCCAAACAGCGGCACCGCCGGGAAGCGCGAGTAGCGCCACTGACGGTCGGCAACCTTCACCACCACCGCTTTTTCCAGCTCATCGGCGGCGAAAACGCTGTCATCAAAGGACTGCGGGTCCCCTTCAATGAGATAGAGATCTTCCGGGCACTCATCGAGGCCGTCGAGCAGATCGCGCACCCGGGACAGGTCCGGCACGACGATGGCGTGACGAGACGGGCCGTAAAGTGCGGAGAAGTACGGCGCATCTTCAAAGCTGACGTCGTCGTAGATTTCCGACAGCAGCACGCCGCCGAAACGTTCCGCCAGCGCGTTCAGGCGCTGATCTTCTGCGCCGCCCGGCTGGCTCAGGCGTTCGATTTCCTCATCTACCGCACGCTTGCTGGCACCGACTTCATCACGCTCAACGATGGCTTCGCGCTCGCGCTCCAGCAGCTGCTGCAGATACTCGGTCACCTCCTGGGAGGATTCGAAGGTTTCGCCGCTCTGCTCGCTCAGCTGGGTCAGGCTGCTCTGCGCGGCCAGCCAGACCGGGGCGCGCTGGGTCAGCGTTTTGATGCTGGCCTGCAGCTGCTCCAGCTCCTGGCGCAGCGCCACGCGCTGTTCACCGGCCTGAGAGACGCTGTCAGAGAGCGCGGCGATGCGCTCTTCGTACTCCTGGTGCAATGCTTCCAGCTCATCGGGATCGACGTTTTTGCCCTGTCGCTTGCAAAACTCAGCCAGCATGCGCTCGGCTTCCTGCTGCTCGCGCAGGCGCTGTTCCAGCTCGTTAAGACGTCCGCGCAGCGACGCCACCTGCTCCGCCTGGTGACGCTGGTTGCTGGCATCGCGCAGCAGATCCCGCGCCACGTCCCAGGCCTCGCTGCGGCTCACCGGTCCGTTAATGGCGGCGACCAGCTGATACGCCTGTTCAAACTGGCTGTGCGCGGTCTGGGCCACGCTCATCTTCTGCTCAAGCGACAGCAGGCGTTCGGTGGCCTCCTGCTCTTTCGCCTGGAAGGTGTCGAGCCATTCTTCTGCGCTGTCCGCCGTCAGATCCGGGAGATGGCACAGCTCGCGGGCGCGCGTCAGCGCCTGAATCGCCTGCTGATACTGAATGGCGCGCGTCTGCTGCACGTCGAGCGCCTGCTGGTAGTCGGCCAGCTGGTTTTTCAGCTCGTCCACTTCCAGTTCGGCGGCTTCGGCGCGCGCTTCGTTTTCATGCTGAAGTTCAGCGGCTTCGGCCACCACTTCATTTTGCTCTTCGAGGCGGATCTGCAGCTCATCAAGATCCGCTTCGTAGCGCTCAATTTTTTCCTGCTGGCGGATGGCGGTCTGCACCAGGTTGAGGTGATCGCTGGCGGCCTGATAGTCGGTCTCCAGATCCCCTTCCGCTCCGGCGTGCTCGCTCAGCTCACGCGCCATATCGACATGCTTGTACTGCTCGGCAGCCAACTGCTGGCGGCTGGTAAACAGCTCGCGCCGATACTCCAGCGCTTTATCAAGATGAATGCGCCGCTCGTTGGCATGGCGCATGTAGTCCGCCGCCACGTAGTTGGTGGCTTCGGAAATAAGATGCTTGAAAAGATCGCGGTCGGACTGGGTGACGCGGATCGCTTCCAGCGTCATGCGGTTTTCGCGCAGCGCCGCTTCCATATCCTGGAACGCTTTACGCACGCCGCTGTTTTCCGGCAGCAGGTAGTCGCGCAGCGAGCGGGTGATGGCGCTGGAGATCCCGCCGTACAACGAGGCCTCAATCAGGCGATAGTACTTGCTACGGTCCGAAGCGGTACGCAGGCGACGCGCCACCACGCCGAGATCGAACATCAGCGAGTGGTAGTCGGTGATGGAGTTGAACTGTTTGAACTGCACCCCTTCCATCGCGTCGAGCTTGTCTTTCAACTCCTGCAGCGACAGCACGCGCGCCTGGCGCTCGTTCAGCGTTTCGGTCAGCAGCTCAGTCGGCTGGATCGCCGTTGGCAGTCCCTGAATGGCGAAGGGTTTGATGTCGACTTTACGATCGCGCCCGGCGACCTGCTGCAGACGCACGCCGACCACCACGCGCTGATGGCGGGAGTTGACGACGTCCAGCACCGAATAACAGACGCCCGCTTTCAGCTTACCGTGCAGCCCTTTATCACGCGACCCGCTGGTAGCGCCCGCTTCCGTGGTGTTACGGAAGTGCAGCAGCGTCAGATCCGGGATCAGGGCCGTCACGAACGCCGCCATGGTCGTGGATTTCCCCGCCCCGTTACCGCCGGAAAGCGTGGTGACCAGCGCATCGAGATCGAAGGTACGAGCGAAGAAGCCGTTCCAGTTAACCAGCGTCAGGGAACGGAATTTACCGCGTTCAATCATTGTCTTCCTCCGCGTTTTCCGCCTGTTGTTCATCGCTCTCATCATTGAGCTGCAGATGGTTTTCTACCGGCATCGCTTCGCCATCGCGGATCATGCGCAGCTGCGCTTCCCGGGCGTCATCCCCGGCGCGCACGTCAGCACCGAAGCGGAACACCGACTCGGTGATGCGGAATTTGCTGCTGTCATGCCCCATAAACCAGATCATGCCCAGACGGCGCAGGCGCGTCAGCGATGAGCGCACTTTTTCCTGCAGCTTCTGGCGATCGAGATCCGAGCCGGTGGAGCGGTTATTGACCAGCTTCAGCAGCTTGTTCTCGTCGGCCAGGGTGAGCAGTTCGTCGTACAGCTCCTGCTGGGTGAAAATACCTTCGTTGGCCAGACGCTCCGGGCTGAGATAGAGGTAGCACAGGATTTTGCCGACCATCATGTCGAGCTCAGAAAGCACCGAGCGCGGGATAAGCGTGGTGGAGCGCGGACGCAGGTAGAAGAACCCTTCCGGCGCGCGGATCAGCTCCACGTTGTACCGGGCATAAAACTCTTCCAGGTACTCCTGGAAATCCATCAAAAAGGCGTGGTTGTCCAGCTCGTCGAGGCCGATATGGCGTCCGGCGCGCAGCTGGCTGTCGAGCGCCGGAAATAACGGATTCGCCAGCGCCTGTGCCAGTTTTACCGGCATCGCTTGTTCAATATTTGTCAATGACATGCGCCTGTACCTTGGCTCCGTAATCATTAATGGTCTGCCATTTTGCCGGCAGGCCAGAGAAATCTGCTTCTGCCACCCCGAGGCGCACGGCCTGGTCGATGACAATACGCGCGAGGTCGAAGTGACGCGCCCGCGGATGCTGCGCCAGATAGTCACGCATCACCACGCTGAGATCCAGCGGCCGTTTCTCGGTTTTGAAGATCGCCAGCTGCGCTTCGATCATCGCCGCCAGCTGTTCGCGGATCTCGTTAAATTCTTCATATTCCAGGTCCGGCGGGAGTTCGCCGGTAACTTCGTCATCGCGCAGCGTCATCTCTTCGTCGCGCATATCGAGCAGGCGCTCGGCGCTGGCGTAGGTGAGCGTCCAGGGTGCGTCGAAGTAAGTCTGTACCGACTGGCGCAGGCGCTGGGCGAAGACGCGGTTTTTATCCATATCGATAGCGGTACGGATAAATTTGTGCACGTGGCGGTCGTAACCGATCCACAGGTCGATGGCCTGCTGGCCCCAGCTGACAATGCGGTCGAGTTTACTCTGCAGATCGAACACCAGACGATCGACCAGATCGAGATCGTGACGTCCTAACGTCGCGTCCTGAATCTGCAACAGGTTGGTCTGCAGCTTATCGCCGGCAGCATCCAGGGTGTCCTGCAGCTCGCGCAGCGTGCCGGAGGTTTCCGAGAGCAGCAGTTCACAGCTGGAGATCGCCGCGCGCCAGTCCTTGTTAAGCAGCTGCGCAATATCATCTTTGACCTGCTGCTGCTGCTCGTCCATCACGCGCTGGGTGAGATCGATGCTGTCGAAAATCTCTGCCACGGAGTACTTCAGCGGCGCAAACACATTGCGGTGCCAGTGGAACTCATCCCCGCCTTCGACGGCCGCATCAGCGGCGCGTTTCAGCTCGCTTGCCACAATGGAAAGCTGCATCGACAGGCGCAGGGTGGAAAATTCGCGCTGGCGAATGTAGTAGTCGGTGATGCCGATCCCAAGCGGCGTCAGACGGTAAATAGCGTTGCCTTCAGCCTGTTCGCTGGTAAAGCGGTTGAGCAGACGCTGGCGCACCATGTCATTGATGGCATTGTTGGCACGCACGCCAATCGTCTCGCTGGTCTGCTCAAAAGCCTCACTGACGTGTCGGAACGCGTCAATCAGCACGCCTTCGCTCATCTCGCCGTCCATGCGCTCGCCGTTCAGGGTGGCGATAGCAAGCAGAAAAGCCAGTCTGTCGACCGGCAGCGAGATGGAAAAATCATTTTTTCTGGCCCAGGCAACCAGTTCGGGGACTGTCTGGGAAAAATCACTCATATCTTATCCTTGGCTCTGCGGCTTCAACGCGGTGACGTGGATATAACGCCCGAGTTCGATCCAGGGTTGCTGCCGGCAGTAGCGGGTCTCCAGCTCCAGCAGCTCGTCATAGCACTCTCGCTGCTTATTTTTCTCGCGCAGATAATCATGAAACACGCGCACGCCGGTTTTGCCAGCGATCTGAAAGCCGGTGTGCTCCAGCCAGCGGTAAACGTCATGCGGCTGACGCGGGTAGTCCGGCGACAGCGTACGCTTTTTGCGCTTGGGCATTCCCTGCTCAACGTAGGGGAAATTCCCGGCCACCATGTTGTGCAACAGCAGCCCGTTAGCGTTGTAAAACATCAGCGACAACGCGCCGCCGGGCTTAAGGTTTTGCCACAAAATGTTGAGCATCGCTTCCGGGTCGGCGACCCATTCCAGCACAGCGTGAAACAATATCAGATCAACCGGGCATTCCAAATGCTGACCGATGTCCTGGGCGGCGCATTGTATAAAATGCATGTTGCCGCTCACACCTTTATCGGCAGCAAACTGCTGCGCCCTGAGGATCATTTCACCGGACAGGTCACACAGGGTAACGTGATGCCCGCGCTCTGCCATGCGACAGGCAGTTTGCCCCTCCCCGCCGCCGGCGTCCAGCACCCGCAGCGGACCGGCGGGCAGCGTCGCCAGCAGCGCATCCAGATCCTGCCACAGGATGGCCTGCCGCAGCTGCCCTTTCGTTGTACCGTAAATGTTGCGCGAAAATTTTTCCGCGATGTCATCAAAATTGCGATCCCGCATGGGTACAACTCCACAACGTAATGGGGGGAGAATGGCAAAAGCGCTATTTTGTCACAGCCAGACGGAGAATGAACCCGTCTGGTGTAATATCAGCACTGTTTACCCGCCGTATGGTTAAAAAAGGAACCGGATAAGATGCTTTTCACGCTGAAGAAAGTGACAGGAGGCCTGTTGCTACCGTTACCCTTTCTGCTGTTAATGATGGGCCTGGCCATTGCGTTGCTCTGGTTCAGCCGTTTTCAGAAAACCGGCAAGGGGTTGATGACCGCGAGCTGGGTGATATTACTGCTGCTTAGCCTGCAACCGGTGGCCGACGGACTACTGAAACCGATCGAAAATCGCTACCCGACGCTGCACACCAGCCAGCCGGTGAAGCACATCGTGGTACTGGGCGGGGGCTACACCTGGAATCCGGACTGGGCGCCCAGCTCTAACCTGATCGGTAACAGCCTGCCGCGGGTCACCGAGGGCGTACGCCTGTGGCTGGCTAATCCCGGTGCGAAGATGATTTTCACTGGCGCGCCGGCCCGCACTAACCCGGTAAGCACCGCCGAAGCGGGGGCGCGCGTGGCCGAAAGTCTTGGCGTGCCGCGCAGCAGCATCATGACGCTGGATACGCCGAAAGACACCGAGGAGGAAGCGGCTGCGGTGGCAGCGGCGATTGGTAAGGAACCTTTCATTCTCATTACCTCTGCGTCACACCTGCCGCGGGCCATGATCTTCTTCCGTCAGCAGGGGCTAAACCCGATCCCGGCCCCGGCAAATCAGCTGGCGATCGCCTCACCGCTTAACTTCTGGGAACGCATTATTCCGTCACCCACCTGGCTGATGCACAGCGATCGCGTTGCCTATGAAACGCTGGGACGCATCTGGCAGTTGCTGAAAGGAGTATCAGGTGAGCCAGGGGAGAAGTGATTTTGAGGCGGTGTCAAAGGCCTGGCGGTTCATGCGCCCGGTCTGCAGCAGCTGCGCAATCTCATCCCACAGCACATAGAGCCAGCGCCGCCACATAAAGGATTCTGCTACCGGCGCGCGCTGGAGATAGGACCAGAACAGACTCTCTGACAGGCCATCATCCAGCAGACGAAACAGATCGTACTCGCGCGGCGCCCAGAGCATAACGCCGGGATTGACTACCGCCAGCAGTTGGTCGCTGCGCGCGTCTTTCAGCATGTTGCGCAGGGTAAAGTTGCCGTGCACCAGCACGCTGTTATCGTTGAAGCCGGCAAACAGCTGGCTCAGGCACTCCCGGCTGCGAAACAGCAGCCGTTTATCCTGCATCGTCAGGCTGGTGTTGTGGTACTGATTCAGCGTGCTCCACAGCACTTCCACCCGCTGGCGATACCACGACGGCCAGATGTTCTCCTGGGTGCTGTCCACTACCCCCACGCAGCCGTGACTGTCCACCCGATGCCATGCCAGCAGCGCTTCGACGATCTGCTCTTTAAGCTGCTCCCAGCGTTCCGGGGTACGGGCCGGGGCTTCAACCGGCACGCCGCGCAGGCGCTCAATCAGCAGCACGTCCTGCCCCGGATGATCCTCATGCGTCAGCACGCCGTACACCACCGGCATACGCACGTTGCCCGATCGGGCCAGCAGCGAGATTTTCCAGGCTACCTGCTTCGCCACGCCCGGCGAGCTAAAGCTGCGCGCCAGCAGCGGCATGGCATGCCCCTGGCTGTCATACAACGCCCAGAGCGCGGTATCCGCTTTTTCATTGATGCATTCGAGACGACTGAGTTTTTCACCCAGCAGATGGCTAAGTTCTGCGCGAAGTCGATCCATTTGCCGTTACCCTTACAAAGCACAATGCTTTTAATAATGAGCGCCTGTGGCAGGGATGTCACCCGGTGGAGATCAATAAGCAGCCAGAAAGGGAGGAAAGGACCAGAAAAGCAGTACGTGGCACCCCGTGAGCGGGGTGCCAGGCGGGATTAACGCATTTCGAGACGCACGCGCTCCAGATCTTCCGCGGTGTCTACGCCAGTACCCGGTACCGCTTTCGCAACGGCGACGTGAATTTTCTCGCCGTACCACAGCACGCGCAGCTGTTCGAGCATTTCGATCTGCTCCAGCTGGCTCGGCTGCCAGGTGACGTAGCGGCGGATAAATCCGGCGCGGTAGCCGTAGATGCCGATATGACGCAGGAAGCTGTCGCCGATGGTTTCGCGCGACTGCGCAAAGCGGTCGCGATCCCACGGAATGGTGGCGCGTGAGAAGTAGAGCGCGTAGCCGTTCGCGTCGGTCACCACTTTTACCGCGTTAGGGTTGAACGCCTCTTCAGCAGAGTGCACCGGCACGGCCAGCGTCGCCATACCGGCTTCGCTGGCAGCGAGATTTTCTGCCACCTGACGCACAATCACTGGCGGGATCATCGGCTCGTCGCCCTGCACGTTGACGATTACCGTGTCATCGCTGAAGCCGCAGGCCTCAATCACTTCCGCCAGACGCTCGGTACCGGACTGGTGATCGGCGCGGGTCATGCACACTTCGCCCCCGGCGGCTTCGACGGCGCGCGCCACGTCCGGGTGGTCAGTCGCGACGATAATACGCTCAGCCCCGGACTCGCGGGCGCGCTCCAGCACGTGCACGACCATCGGTTTGCCGTTGATATCCACCAGCGGTTTCCCCGGCAAACGGGTTGAAGCATAGCGGGCGGGAATAATGACCACAAAACTCATGGCTTGCTCTCTTCCAGATTTAACGAACGGGCCTCATTTTCCAGCAGTACCGGAATGCCGTCACGCAGCGGGAACGCCAGGGCGTCGGGCTTGCAAATGAGTTCCTGATTTTCCTGATTGAAATAGAGTTTGCCGTTGCACACGGGGCAGGCAATGATTTCGAGAAGGCGATGATCCATAAATCCTCCGGATAAACCCGATAAGTCAGTGCGGGGAGAATATCATAACCCGCCTGAGGGTGACGTAATTTCCCATCCCGGCCCCCACTCGGCCTCCAACGCGGCAGGAAGCCGTTTACAGTCAACGCGCAACGCGCCCTGCCAGCGGGCAAAGTCGCTGATAGCCGCGTGCAGGCCCGCAGCCAGACCAGAGGTGACGCTAACGCCCTCTTCCAGCCACAGCGCGATAACCTCCAGCGTGCCGGTCTTGCGGTGCATCTTTGCATCCATGCGGCCAGCCAGCGTCCCTTTGTGCAGCAGCGGCAGGACAAAATAGCCGTACTTGCGCTTTGGCGCCGGGGTATAGCATTCAAGGCGGTATGCGAAATCAAAGAGCTGTTCGGCCCGCCGGCGATCCCAGACCACCGGATCGAACGGCGACAGCACGGCGCTGTGGCTGGCATGGAGTTTGTCCTGTTCAGCCAGCGCCAGCTCGGGCTGCCAGTCGCGATGGACCCACATCGCACCCAGCCCCTCGACCTGCACCGGCAGCGCTGTCCCCTGCTCCTGCCAGTGGGTTACCGTTGCTTTGGCATCGATTTTTTTCAGGCGATAGTAATCCGCCAGCCACTCGGGGCGAAAAATGCCCAGGCTACGCGCGCTGTTCTCCAGCATCACGGCCTGAGCAGCGGCCTCATCGGAAAGATGCAGCGCATCGTCCCAGTGCGGCATAACGCGGGAGGTTAAATCATAGACGCGCTGAAAATTGCGGCGTTCCACCACCATTACCCGGCCTGAGGTAAACAATCCTTCCAGGTGGCGCTTGTGCGGTTTCCACTCCCACCAGCCGCTGGCACCTTTGCGCGGATGCTCGAAATCCGCAGAGCGCACCGGGCCGTTTTGCTCAATATGGGTAAGCAGATGGGCGATTTCCTCGGCGTTATCCTCCATCCAGCCTGGGCGATATTTCCAGCCCATGTTTTCCGGGCTGAGCATGCGGTGACGCACCAGGCCAAAATCGCTGCGCGGCAGGAAACACGCCTCGTGCGCCCAGTACTCCATCAGTTCGCCGCGCGCCAGCGCCTCATCAAGCCAGCGTTGAGGATAATCACCTAACCGACTGAACAGCACCAGATAAGGGCTACGCGCCACGATATGAATGGTGTCGATCTGCAGCAGCGACATGCGGGTAATGGTGGCGAGAATATCATCGGGTCGCGCGCGACGGCGCGGTTTTTTCAGCAGCCCCTGAGCGGCAAGATGGAGATGGCGCGCAGCGCGCAGGGAAAGGTATGGCACGGGCATATCAGCATCCTGTCAGTGATGTCCCGCGCCACGCTCTCAGTGAAGCAGCGCCAGGATGTCGTCAAGCAAACGGTCGGCTTCAGGCTGACTAAGCGTTGCCTCCACCGGCAGATACCACCAGTTAGTGTGGGCAAAACCCCGGCACTTAACGGCATCTTTCTCAGTCATGATCAGCGTCTGGGTGTCATGCGCCAGCGCCTGCACATCTGACTCGGTCAACGCCTGATGATCGGCGAGGCCGATACAGTGAACCGGCTCCACACCGCAGGCCCGCAGCGTGGCGAAAAAGCGCGGCGGATGCCCAATGCCCGCCATCGCGACGACCTCAGGCAGGCTCGCGACCGGGCGCTGCTCGCCGGTCAGCAGATTGACGGCAAGGCCTGGCTGCAGGCGCATGGCGATCTCACCCGGCTGCGCCTTACCGCCGTTGGTTATCACCGCATCCACGGATTTCAGGCGACCAGCACGCTCGCGCATCGGCCCGGCGGGGAGCCACCAGCCGTTGCCGAAGCGGCGCTCGCCATCTACCACCACAATCTCTTTGTCACGCGCCAGCGCGTAATGCTGCAGGCCATCATCGGTAATAATAATTTGCGGTTTAGCTTCGTCCAGCAGCGCCTGCACTGCCTCAGCGCGCTTTGGCGATACCGCCACCGGCGCACCGGTACGCTGATAGATAAGCACCGGCTCGTCACCCGCTTCGGCGGTGGTGGTGTCGGGCGTCAGGATCAGCGGATAGCGTGCCGCTTTACCGCCGTAGCCGCGTGAGATGACTGCGGGCCTGATGCCGCGCTGCTGAAGTTGCTCCACCAGCCAGATCACCACCGGGGTTTTGCCGTTGCCCCCGGCCGTGAGATTCCCCACCACCACTACCGGCACCGGGGCGCGCCAGGCGCGACGCCAGCCGGCGCGATAGCTCAGACGAATCACACTGCTCACCAGTCCGTATAGCCAGGAAAGCGGCAACAGGAGTAGCCAGAGCGGGGATTTCCCCGACCAGATCTTATCGATCATTCGCCGAACTGCATTCTGTGCAGCTGCGCGTAGACGCCACCGTTCGCCAGCAGATCGCCGTGCGAGCCG
Organism: Siccibacter colletis; assembly: GCF_000696575.1. Taxonomy (GTDB): domain Bacteria; phylum Pseudomonadota; class Gammaproteobacteria; order Enterobacterales; family Enterobacteriaceae; genus Siccibacter; species Siccibacter colletis. The sequence continues at coordinate 277,417 of NZ_JMSQ01000005.1, forward strand.
CGTTCAACGATGCGGCCATCTTCCACCACCACGATTTCATCGGCCTGCTCAATGGTCGACAGACGGTGGGCGATAACCAGCGAGGTACGGTTTTTCTGCAGCTCATCCAGCGCCGCCTGAATGGCGCGTTCGGACTCGGTATCCAGCGCCGAGGTGGCTTCATCAAGGATAAGGATCGGGCTATCGCGCAGCAGCGCGCGCGCAATCGCGATACGCTGGCGCTGACCGCCGGAGAGCAGCACGCCGTTCTCGCCAATCACCGTGTCGAGGCCGTTATCCATTTTGTTGATAAAGTCCATGGCATACGCCATGCGCGCCGCCTGCTCGATCTCTTCGCGCGAGTATTGCTCGTTTCGCGCGTAGGCAATGTTATTGGCAATGGTGTCATTAAACAGATGCACGTTCTGGGAGACCAGCGCTACCTGATTACGCAGGGATGACAGGGTATATTCCCGCAGATCGTGCCCGTCCAGCAGGATTTCCCCGCTGTCGATGTCGTAGAAGCGCGTGATCAGGCTCGCCATCGTGGATTTACCCGAACCGGAGCGACCCACCAGCGCAACGGTTTTACCTGCCGGCAGGCTGAGGTTGATATCACGCAGCGCCGGGATCTCACGCCCCGGATAGGTGAAGGTTACGTTGCGGAACTCAAGATCGCCTTTGGCGCGCTCGATAACGCGGGTGCCTTCATCTTTCTCCTGCTCGGTATCAAGGATTGAGAACAGGGTCTGGCATGCCGCCATCCCGCGCTGAAACTGAGCGTTGACGTTAGTCAGGGATTTTAGCGGACGCATCAGGGCAATCATGGATGAGAACACGACGGTGATGGTACCTGCAGAGAGCGTTTCCATCACGCTTGGGAAGCTCGCCGCATAGAGTACAAACGCCAGCGCCAGCGAGGCGATGAGCTGAATAATCGGGTCGGAAATGGCGGTGGCAGAGACCAGCTTCATCCCCTGATGGCGCATGCGGTTACTGACTTTGTCGAAGCGATCGCTTTCAACTCTTTGCCCACCGAAAATCAGCACTTCTTTGTGCCCTTTCAGCATCTGCTCTGCGCTGGTAGTCACCTGACCCATGGTGTTCTGCATGTTCTTGCTGATGTTACGAAAACGCTTTGACACAAAGCGAATAGCAAAAGAAACCAGTGGGGCAATAACGATAAGGATCAGCGAGAGCTGCCAGCTGTAATAGAACATCATGATGAACAGGCCAATGATCGATGCCCCTTCACGCACCACGGTAATCAGGGCGCTGGAAGATGAAGAGGCGACCTGTTCTGAATCGTAGGTAATGCGTGAGAGCAGCGTACCGGTGGACTGCTTATCGAAGAACGCCACCGGCATCCCCATCATATGGCTGAACAGGCGACGGCGCATGTTCATCACCACCTGACCCGAGACCCAGGAGATGCAGTAGCTTGAGATATAGCTGGTGATGCCGCGCAGTACCATCAGACCGATAACCACCAGCGGCATCCAGATAAGCACCGAGCGGTCGGCTTTACCAAAACCGTCATCCAGCAAGGGTTTCAGAAGCGATAACATGAACGTATCGCTGGCTGCGTTGAGAATTAACGCCACCCCAGCCACTATCAGACCTGCTTTAAAAGGGGCAATCATCGGCCAGAGTCGGCGGAAGGTCTGCCAGGTGGAGAGATCTTTGTCGTTATGCATTCAAAAAACCAGCTTGTGTTGAAATAGCCGCACATTCTACCCGCTTACAGCGGACACGCCAAACCACTGATGGTACCAGCGCGGTAAAATGTGCTCCCGATAGCGCGCTATTTGCCAGCCATACGCACTAAAATTGACAGAAATTTGCCCCGCATGAGCGGTGTCGCTCCAGCGATAGCCACGCCGGCGATAGCGCGCGACCACCTTCTCTGAAGGCAGACGCCACGCGTTGTACCGTGCTACCGACGCAAGCGCCGCGCTGCCATCAACCTGCCCCAGCAGGGCCACGGTGGAGGACGTTCGGCTGCCGTGATGCGGCACCTGAATAATGTCGGCCCGCATAAACTGCCAGTGATGTTTGAGCATAGCTAACTCTGCGTCGGCTTCAATATCGCCCGTGAGTAACATGCTGTGCTGGCCATCGTCTACCGTGACCACACAGGAACCGTTGTTGCCGGTCCGCCGTTGACCAGGCAGCGGCCAGTGCACGGTAAACGACAGTTCCTGCCAGCGCCAGGCCTGACCTCGTTCACAGGGCAGATGTCCGGCCCATCCCAGCGGGCTTCGCACCGGTAACATTGGCCATGTCGTGAGAATGGAATCAAGCCCACCGCGGTGATCGAGATGCTCATGGCTAAGAATGATCCCTTCCGGCTGTAAATGGTGCCAGCGTAACCAGGGAATAATGGTTTGCTTACCGCTGTCCCCCCCGGCCCAGGCGTTCCCGGTGTCGTAGAGTATGGCCCTGCCATTGCGTTCAATAACCATCGCCAGCCCGTGACCAACATCGAGCATATGAACCGTCCAGCGTCCTTGCTCCGCCGGGCGAAAAAGCGGGAACAGCGCGGCGCACAACAGAGATGCCGTCACGCCCGGCAGCGCGGCTGCAAGCTTTAGCCGCCATAACACAATGGCACACCAGGGCGCGAATGCCAGCCACTGCCAGCGCTCGTCGACATCCAGCCAGCCTGTCGGGAGAGAGCCGAGGGCAGAAAACAGTAGCTCCAGCGAAGAGTCAGCGAGCCACCAGATACCCTGCTCTGCTGCGGGCAACGGCAGCAGGTGGAGTACCATTCCGCCCAGGATCAGCGGTACGCTGACAAAAGTAATGCCCGGCACCGCGATAAGATTGGCAAGCAATGACGTCAGGCTGATGCCATGAAAAATAGCAATTTGCAGCGGGATGAGCAGCAGCGTGATGCCGGCCTGAAGATGCAACATGCCATAGAGAATACGCACCGGACGGCAGCATGCTCCTGGCCTGAACGGCACCCACTGATACCAGAATAACAGTGCCGCTACCGCCAGTGCTGACAGCCAGAGGCTCTGTGATAAAACAGTCAGCGGGTCGAGCAACAAAATACCGCCGATGCAGCACAGCCAGCGCTGCCATCCGCTCCATTGACGCCCGCTAAGACTGATTGCGCCACAAATCGTTAATGCGATAAAGGTCCTGAGCGCTGGCGGATTCCCGCCTGCAAGCCAGGTATACAGGGCGGCAAAAACAAGGCCTGCAATGAGTGGAAACCGATGGCCTATCCGCCGGGCGGGCAAGCCTCGCTGCAGCAGTCGCGCCCCTCCCCACCCTATTCCTCCGGCAAGCGCGATATGTAGCCCCGATATCGCCATCAGATGCGCGGTACCGGTATCGCGCATCAGCGTTTTAACCTCGTCGCTGACGTTGAGCCGCTCGCCAAAGCCGAGCGCCAGTATCACATCACGCCACTCATAGCGCGCCAGCGCCGATGAAACGGAGGCGATATAGCCACCGCGCAGACTACAGCCGGCGTCGAGGACAGAAGCATGCAGCATGCGCCCCGTCAGCGTTCTCCCCTGTGACAGTGCGTGACGCTGGTTATCGAAGCCGCCTTCATTGAGCTGACCATGCACCGGACGAAGCGCAACAGACATTGCCCACCGCTGCCCCGGGCAGGCTGGTTCAGGCAGATAACTTCCGTAGAGCGTGACCGGGATAGCGCCAGGTAGCCATCTGCCTTCTCGCTTGATGATGTTAACCGTATGCGTGGTCGCACCATCCGTCGCGAGAATAACGGCCTCCACCTGCTGGTTTCGCCAGGTATTATCGTTGACTGGCGCAAGGGTCTGGTGGGCAATAAAGACGCCCCAGCAACCAGCCAGCAGCGTTGCGCCCACATAGCGCAGCGGCAGCGGCCCGCGCAGAGCGATCAGCGCGGCAGCCGTAGCCGCCACCAGCCAGCCGACGGAGGGCAGAGCTGGCAGTATCAGCAGCGGCATCATACCGAGGATTATACAGAGTGCTGTTGCCGGAATTGTCACGCGCCACCTCCATGTCGTAAGGCGTAGCGTGCGCCGAAATGCAGCCAGAGTCAGCACCAGGCTTCCGGGTATGCGAGACGTTATCAGCACTATCTATAAATTTGCTGTCGTTACATTTGTTGTTGCGATCGCCTTTGCACAGGCAAAATTAAGGCAAAAAAAACGGCACCCGAAGATGCCGTTTTTCCTGACGTAGCCATAAGGCTTAGCCATAAATATTTGCGCGGTCACGCAGCTCTTTGCCGGGTTTGAAGTGGGGAACGTATTTACCTTCCAGATCCACTTTATCGCCGGTTTTCGGATTACGTCCGGTGCGAGGTGCACGATAGTGTAAGGAGAAGCTGCCAAAGCCACGAATCTCAATACGCTCGCCCTGGGCAAGGGTAGAGGCCATATGTTCCAGCATCTCTTTGACTGCATCTTCCACGGCTTTCGCAGGGATATGCGACTGCTGGCTTGCAAGTCTTTCAATGAGTTCTGACTTGGTCATGATTCCTCCGGTTTCCTTAAAGGCAAAATTATCGTACAGCTAAGATGGAACAAGGGCGGCCGGAGCCGCCCTTAGCGCTAGATTACAGGCCTAAGCCCTTAATCTGTCAAGACGATTATTCGCCTTTAGCTGCCTTGAACGCTTCAGCCATAGCGTTAGAGAAATTGCCTTCTTCCTGTTTGTTGTTAACAGTTGCGATTGCATCTTTCTCGTCAGCTTCGTCTTTCGCACGAACAGACAGGCTTACTACGCGGTTCTTACGATCAACGCCGGTGAATTTAGCTTCAACGTCGTCACCAACGCTCAGAACCAGAGTAGCGTCTTCTACGCGGTCACGAGAAGCTTCAGAAGCGCGCAGGTAACCTTCAACGCCGTCTGCTAATTCAACTGTAGCACCTTTAGCGTCAACTGCAGTTACTTTACCAGTAACGATGGCGCCTTTCTTGTTCAATGCAACGTAGTTGTTGAACGGATCTTCCGCCAGCTGCTTAACACCCAGGGAGATACGCTCACGCTCTGCGTCAACCTGCAGTACAACGGCAGCGATTTCGTCGCCTTTTTTGTACTCACGAACGGCTTCTTCGCCAGCAACGTTCCAGGAGATGTCAGACAGGTGAACCAGACCGTCGATGCCACCGTCCAGGCCGATGAAGATACCGAAGTCAGTGATTGACTTGATTTTACCTTCAACGCGATCGCCTTTGTTGTGGGTTTCAGCAAACAGCTGCCACGGGTTGGATTTGCACTGCTTCAGACCCAGGGAGATACGACGACGTTCTTCGTCGATGTCCAGAACCATAACTTCCACTACGTCACCAACGTTAACAACTTTGGATGGGTGGATGTTTTTGTTGGTCCAGTCCATTTCGGAAACGTGTACCAGGCCTTCAACGCCTTCTTCGATTTCAACGAAGCAGCCGTAGTCAGTCAGGTTGGTTACACGACCGGTCAGTTTGGTACCTTCCGGATAACGCTTAGCGATAGCTACCCACGGATCTTCGCCCAGCTGTTTCAGGCCGAGGGACACACGGGTACGCTCGCGGTCGAACTTCAGCACTTTAACAGTGATTTCGTCGCCCACGTTCACGATTTCGCTCGGATGCTTAACGCGTTTCCAGGCCATATCAGTGATGTGCAGCAGACCGTCAACGCCGCCCAGATCAACGAATGCACCGTAGTCAGTGAGGTTCTTAACGATACCTTTAACTTCCATGCCTTCCTGCAGGTTTTCGAGCAGCTGATCGCGCTCAGCGCTGTTCTCAGACTCGATAACCGCACGACGGGAAACCACAACGTTGTTACGTTTCTGGTCAAGCTTGATCACTTTGAATTCAAGCTCTTTGCCTTCGAGGTGCAGGGTGTCGCGAACCGGACGCACGTCAACCAGGGAACCTGGCAGGAACGCACGAATACCGTTCAGCTCAACAGTGAAGCCACCTTTAACTTTGCCGTTGATAACACCGGTAACAGTTTCAGCGTCTTCGTAAGCTTTTTCCAGCGTGATCCAAGCTTCATGACGTTTAGCTTTCTCACGGGACAGCAGGGTTTCACCGAAGCCGTCTTCCACTGCATCCAGGGCAACGTCAACTTCGTCACCAACCTGAATTTCCAGTTCGCCGGCTGCGTTCTTGAACTGCTCTGCAGGGATTGCAGATTCAGATTTCAGACCCGCATCAACCAGAACAACGTCTTTGTCGATAGAGACAACGACGCCACGAACGATGGAACCCGGGCGGGTTTCGATTTCTTTCAGGGACTCTTCAAAGAGTTGAGCAAAAGATTCAGTCATATTGATAATCTTCAGGATTCTTCAATTTAACGTCCACCTGGCTTCACTGCCGGATGGGGTTGTTTAACATGCCCACTCACACTCCATTGCAGTGGGTACTTCAGAATGTGGTCGCGTTATGCGAGTGCCAGTTTCTCTCTGGCATATTCCAGCGCCTTTTCAATCACTTGCTCGATACTCAGACTGGTTGAGTCCAGTACCAGCGCGTCGGCTGCCGGCACTAATGGCGCTACGGGACGGTTGCGATCGCGGTCGTCACGCTCTTTTATCTCGGCCAAAAGGCGTTCAAAGTTAACACTAAAGCCCTTCTCCTGCAACTGTAGCATGCGGCGATGCGCGCGCTCTTCCGAAGAGGCGTCGAGAAAAATTTTTACCGGCGCGTCAGGGAACACCACGGTACCCATATCGCGACCGTCAGCGATAAGACCCGGCGCATCACGGAATGCGCGCTGGCGGCGTAACAGGGCTTCTCGCACGCGTGGAAACGCCGCGACCTGCGAGGCGGCGTTAGCAACGTCCTGAGTGCGGATTTCCGCGCTGACGTCTTCACCTTCGAGAATAACTTCGAGATTGCCGTTAGTTGATACAAAGCGCACATCAAGATGGGCAGCCAGCGGAACCAGCGCTTCTTCGGAGGTCACATCCACATGGTGATGCAACGCAGCCAGCGCCAGTACGCGATAGATAGCGCCGGAGTCCAGCAGGTGCCACTGCAGGGATTCCGCCATGGCTTTACACAGCGTTCCTTTGCCTGCACCGCTTGGGCCATCAATGGTGATTACCGGGGCTAATGCCGTCATCTTCTTCTCCTTTATTATCAGGCGTACCTGAACGTGAACGCCGCGCATTATACGCCGCAACGCCACAGACTGTTATCTTTACCGCGAAATATAGACGGGAATAGCAGCGAGTGCAGAAGAATTGGCCAGGAAAGCGGGGCCGACTTTCGTAAGCCCCTGTAAGGTATCAGGCTGGACGGCTGATACGGGCCAGCTGTTCGAAGTAATCCGGGAAGGTTTTGGCGGTGCACTTCGGATCGAGAATGGTGACCGGGGTATCTGAGAGCGCCACCAGCGAGAAGCACATGGCCATACGGTGATCGTTATAGGTGCCGATCTCGGCAACATTCAGCGTGGCCGGCGGCGTGACGCGGATGTAGTCATGCCCCTCTTCCACTTCGGCCCCCACTTTGCGCAGCTCGGTGGCCATAGCGAACAGACGGTCGGTCTCTTTTACGCGCCAGTTATAGATGTTGCGCAGCGTGGTCGTGCCGTTGGCGAACAGCGCGGTGGTGGCGATAGTCATCGCCGCATCAGGGATATGGTTCATATCCATATCGATACCGTTCAGTGCGCTGCGGGTACAGGCAATATAATCATCACCCCAGGTGATGGTTGCGCCCATCTTTTCCAGCACGTCAGCAAAACGAATATCGCCCTGCACGCTGTTGCGACCAATACCGGTCACCTTTACGGTGCCGCCTTTAATGGCTGCTGCAGCAAGGAAATAGGAGGCTGACGACGCGTCGCCTTCCACCAGATAGTGGCCCGGTGACTGGTACTGCTGACCGCCGCGCACCACGAAACGCTGGTAGCTCTGGTTTTCGACCTCAACCCCGAAGGTCTTCATCAGATGCAGCGTGATGTCGATATAGGGTTTCGACACCAGTTCGCCCTTGATGGCGATACGGGTATCTTTTTCCGCCAGCGGTGCGGTCATCAGCAGCGCCGTGAGGAACTGGCTGGAGACGCTGCCGTCGACCTCCACGTCACCACCGGTAAAGCCTCCGCGCAGCCGCAGCGGCGGATAGTTTTCCTGCTCCAGATAGTCGATCTGCGCGCCGCCCTGACGCAGCGCGTCAGCCAGATGCCCAATCGGGCGCTCTTTCATGCGCGGCTCGCCGGTGAGCACGATATCGTTATGGCCGAGGCACAGCGCGGCGGCAAGCGGACGCATCGCGGTACCCGCGTTACCAAGGAACAGCTCCAGGCTGCCCTGCGCCTGCAGCGGGCCGCCAACGCCGGTCAGTTCACAGCGGGTGCGATCTTCAGACAGGGTATAGCGCACGCCTAACGCGCTGAGTGCGGTAAGCATATGACGCACGTCATCGCTGTCGAGCAGGTTCGTCAGCACCGTGGTGCCGTGGGCCAGTGCCGCCAGCAGCAGCGCGCGGTTAGATACGCTTTTTGAACCGGGAAGATTGATGGTGCCGTCGACCAGCGCGATGGGGTGTAACGTCAGGGATTCCTGCATGAAAAATGTCTCAACTCAACAAAATAACAACCCCGCAGCCGGGCCGCGGGGAGAGAAAAAAGAAAAGGTTTCTTAACCGTGACGGCGCTCGAACTCTTTCATAAAGTCAGTCAGCACCTGCACGCCGGCAAGCGGCATGGCATTGTAGATTGAAGCGCGCATCCCACCGACCACGCGGTGGCCTTTGAGCGCATGCAGACCAGCCGCAAAAGATTCCTCAAGGAACAGCTTATCGAGGTTGCTGTCCGCCAGCTGGAACGGCACGTTCATCCGCGAACGGTTAGCCGGGGCCACGTCGTTGCGGTAGAAATCGCTGGTATCAATCACGCCATACAGCAGGTCAGCTTTTTGCTGGTTAATGCGGTTCATCGCTTCCACGCCGCCCTGCGCTTTCAGCCATTTAAACACCAGCCCTGACAGGTACCAGGCGAATGTTGGCGGGGTGTTGAACATCGAATCGTTTTCGCTCAGCACGCTGTAATCAAGAACTGACGGACAGGCAGTATTTGCCTTGCCGAGCAGGTCGTCGCGCACGATCACCAGCGTCAGACCGGCCGGGCCGATATTCTTCTGCGCGCCGGCGTAAATGACGCCGAAACGGCTGATATCAAGCGGGCCGGAAAGAATGGTGGAGGAGAAGTCAGCCGCAACAATGGCGTCGCCAAAATCCGGGGTTTCGTCGATAGCGATACCATCGATGGTTTCGTTCGGGCAGTAGTGAACGTAGGCGGCGTTATCAGAGAGCTGCCACTCGCGCATCGGTTTCAGCGCTCGCAGGCCATCTACCGTCACTTTGGCGTCAATTACGTTCGGCTGGCAATATTTTTTGGCTTCTTTAACCGCGCTCGCCGCCCAGTAGCCGCCGTCAACGTAATCGGCAGTTGTACGATCGCCAAGCAGGTTCAGGGGCAACGCTGAGAACTGGCCGCGTCCGCCACCGTGGGAGAACAGCACCTTATAGTTGGACGGGATCTGCAGCAGGTCGCGGAAATCTTTTTCCGCTTCTTCGGCAACGTGGATAAACTCTTTGCTACGGTGACTGATTTCCATCACCGAGGTGCCGAGCCCCTGCCAGTTGACTAACTCTTCCTGAGCCTGACGGAGCACATCCGTCGGTAACATTGCCGGACCAGAACTGAAATTGTAGACCTGAGTCATTTCCCCTCACCACGCTTGAAGCAATAAGTTTTTTCTGTGGCTATCGGTTTTATCATTGCCTGGCAGAGCAAGCAACGGGTAATCCTGCCCGGCGGGAAAATGTGCGTAAAATCACACAACAGATTGTTCCGGCTACGCTGCGCCGGGGGCGTTAAATACGCTGTCAGGTGATGCGCTTCGCCACGCTTGCTTTCACCCACACGTGGTTTCCGCAGCGCGGACAAGGCTCTTTCGCCCCTGCGCGTAGCATCAGCACTTCGCTACAGCGGATGCAGGCGTAGTGACCATCCACCGGCGCGACCCGGAAACGCTCATTGCAGTACTCAGGCAGAATCGACAGCCCGGGTCGCACTTCGTCGTCAGGGTAATAGTAAACGCTTATCTGTCCGCTTGTTTCCAGAATGGCCAGCCGCACCTGCCCGAGATGCTCTACCCCGCAGCCGCGCATCTCCATGAAGAACTCAAATTCGGTAAGATTTTCCGCGTTAAGCTTGTCCCAGGCCAGTTCACCCTCTTCGACGATAATGACGGGTTTACCCTCAAAGAAATTTTCCATGCGCTCGCTGTGGGTCATCAACCAGATCACTAACCGGTAGAGCAAGGCCAGGGTCATAAATACGACAAACACCGGGATCATCGGCACGTCGTCATAAAACGCCACGTCCCCCGCCGCCGAGCCGAGCGTCAGAATGATCAGCACCTCAAACAGCGACATCTGACGCACGCTGCGCCGACCGGTCAGTTTCAGAAACGCGAAAACGAGGATGAAGGTATACAGACTGCGGGTTGCCACTTCCCATAAAAAGTCCGGCGGCGCCTTGTCGAAGGCCATGCGCTGGAGGTCGAACGTTTTCATATTTTTAGCTGCCATTACAGTAGGTTATTCAGCTTAATAATAGCCTGAAGATTTATTTTCGCCTGTACGGCCGGGAGGATAGCGCCTGTCAGCTAAAACCCGTATCATTGCGCACTTTGCGTACGACTAAAGTGAAACCCTCATGAATCAAACTTTCATCCCTGGCAAAGATGCCGCCCTGGAAGACTCCATCGCTCGCTTTCAGCAACAGCTGAGCGATCTCGGTTTCAACATTGAAGAGGCGTCCTGGCTGAACCCGGTGCCGAACGTCTGGTCGGTTCATATTCGCGATAAAGAGTGCGCCTTGTGCTTTACCAATGGTAAAGGCGCAACCAAAAAAGCGGCGCTGGCTTCAGCGCTGGGCGAATACTTTGAGCGTCTTTCCACTAACTATTTCTTTGCTGATTTCTGGCTGGGCGACGCCATCGCCAATGGCCCGTTCGTGCACTACCCGAACGAGAAATGGTTCCCGCTGACCGAGGATGATTCACTGCCCGAGGGGATCCTCGACGCCCGTCTGCGTGCGTTTTACGATCCGGAGAACGAGCTGGCTGCCAGCATGCTGATCGACCTGCAGTCCGGAAATGAAGAGCGTGGCATCTGCGCCCTGCCCTTCACCCGTCAGTCTGACGAGCAGACCGTCTATATTCCGATGAACATCGTCGGTAATCTCTACGTCTCTAACGGCATGTCGGCGGGCAACACCCGCAATGAAGCGCGCGTGCAGGGGTTATCTGAAGTATTCGAACGCCACATCAAAAACCGCATTATCGCGGAAAGCATCAGCCTGCCGGAAATTCCGCAGGAGGTGCTGGCGCGCTATCCGGGCGTGGTAGAAGCCATTGCGAAGCTCGAAGCGGAAGGCTTCCCGATTTTTGCCTACGACGGCTCGCTGGGCGGCAAATACCCGGTGATCTGCGTGGTGCTGTTCAATCCGGCAAACGGCACCTGTTTCGCTTCTTTCGGTGCTCACCCGGACTTCGGCGTGGCGCTTGAGCGTACCGTTACCGAACTGCTGCAGGGCCGCGGTCTGAAAGACCTCGACGTCTTCACTCCGCCCACCTTCGATGACGAAGAAGTGGCTGAGCACGCCAACCTGGAAACCCACTTTATCGACTCCAGCGGTCTTATCTCCTGGGATCTGTTTAAGCAGGACGCCGACTATACGTTCGTGGACTGGAGCTTTGCCGGCACCACCGAACAAGAGTTCGCGACCCTGATGGCGATCTTCAAAAGTGAAGATAAAGAAGTCTATATCGCCGACTATCAGCATCTGGACGTGTACGCCTGCCGTATCATCGTTCCGGGCATGTCTGATATCTATCCGGCGGAAGATCTGTGGCTGGCAAACAACAGTATGGGTGCGCACCTGCGCGAAACGCTGCTTTCTCTGCCGGGAAGCGAGTGGGAAAAAGAGGACTACCTCAATCTCATTGCCCAGCTGGATGAAGAAGGCCATGACGACTTTACCCGCGTGCGCGAGCTGCTGGGCATTGCTACCGGAAAAGACAACGGCTGGTTTACCCTGCGCATCGGCGAGCTGAAAGCGATGCTGGCGCTGGCGGGCGGCGACCTCGATCAGGCGCTGATCTGGACTGAGTGGACCATGGAGTTCAACGCCTCGCTGTTCAGCCCGGCGCGTGCCAACTACTATCGCTGCCTCCAGACGCTGCTGTTGCTGGCGATGGAAGATGAGCGCGATCCGCTGCAGTACCATCACGCGTTTGTACGCATGTACGGTGCTGACGCGGTCGAAGCGGCAAGCGCGGCCATCAGCGGTGAAGAGCCGTTCTATGGCCTGCAGCCAGCCGACGGCTCGCTGGAAGCCTTCCCGGCGCATCAGGCACTGTTGGCGGCCTACGAAAAATTACAGCGCGCCAAAGCGGCATACTGGAAAACAAACTAAGCGGTAATTAAATAACGTTAATTTCCGTTCATGTTAACGCATCATCAAGGGGCAAAATGTTGCCCCTTTTTTATTAATAAAAATGAAACTAATCTGGTTTGTAATAGATAAGTTAAATGATGGTTGTTGATATTTATTTTATTAGGCTAAATTGCAACTTTCAGTCGTGAATACTCCATTCTAATTAACCAGAACAGACGTATCAAAAGCTATTAATTCAACTCATTTTGTAAATATTAAAATTTATTTTTTATTTATATTACAATTAGTTATCCGA
>NZ_JMSQ01000006.1 GCF_000696575.1 Siccibacter colletis
AACGCCGTAGCGCCGATGGTAGTGTGGGGTCTCCCCATGCGAGAGTAGGGAACTGCCAGGCATCAAATTAACATACCTGACCAGAACTTCAGGGCAGTTCACTACTCGACAGAGAGTAGGACAAAAGCGAAGCTTTTGAACGTTGCGCAGCAACGGCCCGAAGGGTGAATCGCACAGCGATTCATAAACTGCCAGGCATCAAATTAAAGAACCCTCAGCGAAAGCTGAGGGTTTTTTAATTTTGTATTTCTGAAAACGTCCCGGCAGGTCATCTGCCGGTACTTTTCAGGCCTGTCATCCAGGCTTCTGCCACCACCGGCAGCTGCAGGATCAACCCTGTTGCGTATCAATCCATACCATCACAACACCGGCTGCCACCACATCCCTGCGCAGGGCCGCGCCGCCGGGTTCATATGTGAGCGTTGCACCACTCCGCAGGGAAGCGGGTGCACCACCCGTAAACGACCCGGTGGCAGACTGAAACTCCCCCAGCACACGTCAGTTTTCTGGCGTTTTCAACTGGATGCATGCTTCCCTGCCTCAGACATTTTCCGATATTGCCACTTCACCCTTTTTCCTCATCTATCCTTATGATGCCTGTTTCTGACCGGGAGGTATCATTCTGGCTAACAAACCCTTTAATTATCAGCAAGATTTCTCCAGCATCGACTTCAGCAAACATCCTGAACTTTATCAGGTAGGGCGTGGCGAACAGGGCGTATTGCTGGTTGAACCCTATAAAAGTGAGATCCTGCCGCACTGGCGCTACAAAAATGCTGAAGCGGCAGAGAAATCCGCAGCTGCTATCTATGAGATGTTTGAAGCCTGGCGAGCAGAAGACGATTTTGTCGGTATGGATATGGCGCGGAAATTCATTCAGATGGGTTATACCCGTGCTCGTCGCTACGCCAATTACAAAGGCGGCAAAAAATATACCGAGGATGGTTCAACGCATCCGCGCGGCAACGATCCGGTGAAAGCGGTAGCGGCTGCCGTATTCAAAACCTGGTGGGATCGGATCCGCGCCGACGATGACTATCTGCGCCGCAAACGCGAGCATCAGTCAAAGTATGGCTAAGCGCATCCAGCTTTTCACAACAATTACCGTCTGGCTTCACAAAACCGTAGTCAGCAAATAATTAACACTTTATTTACTTTTTCAGCGAGCGCACTCTACGGCTTTCAGTAATGAAGGCTGAATGCGTCTGATAACAAGGAGAAGATCATGACAGAAGTCACCGCTCGCACTGAACAGAAAGCCGCTGAGCATCTGGATACCCGCCGGCGCGTCTGGGCCATCGTGGGTGCTTCATCAGGTAATCTGGTCGAATGGTTCGACTTTTACGTGTACTCGTTCTGCTCGCTCTATTTTGCCCATATCTTTTTCCCGTCCGGGAACCCGACCACACAACTCCTGCAAACTGCAGGGATCTTTGCTGCCGGGTTCTTAATGCGCCCGGTGGGCGGCTGGCTGTTTGGCTGGATCGCTGACCGACACGGACGCAAAACCTCAATGCTTATCTCGGTATGCATGATGTGCTTCGGTTCACTGGTGATTGCCTGTCTGCCCGGCTATGCGCAGATTGGTACCCTGGCTCCGGTATTACTGCTGCTGGCGCGCTTGTTCCAGGGATTATCCGTAGGCGGCGAATATGGCACCAGTGCGACCTATATGAGTGAAGTGGCAATCGAAGGTCGGAAGGGCTTTTTCGCTTCTTTCCAGTATGTAACGCTGATTGGGGGACAACTGCTGGCGCTGTTGACGGTGGTGATCCTGCAGCAGGTGCTGGATGAAAAAGATCTCTATGCCTGGGGCTGGCGCATTCCTTTTGCAATAGGTGCCGTGCTGGCTATCGTCGCGCTATGGCTGCGCCGTTCGCTGGATGAGACCTCGACGGATGAAACCCGTGCACTGAAAGAGGCCGGGTCGCTGAAGGGACTGTGGCGTAACCGCAAAGCGTTCATTATGGTGCTCGGCTTTACCGCGGGTGGCTCGCTCAGCTTCTACACCTTCACCACCTACATGCAAAAATACCTGGTGAATACCGCGGGCATGCATGCGAATACGGCCAGCGCGATCATGACCGGGGCGCTGTTTATCTTTATGCTGCTGCAACCCTTCATCGGCGCGCTGTCGGATAAAATTGGCCGCCGCAGCTCCATGCTGTGCTTCGGCGCGCTGGCGACCCTGTGCACCGTGCCCATCCTTACCGCGCTGCAGAATGTCTCTTCGCCCTGGGCGGCGTTTGGTCTGGTGATGCTGGCGCTGATCATTGTCAGCTTTTACACCTCAATCAGCGGCATTCTGAAGGCTGAAATGTTTCCGGCGCAGGTCCGCGCGCTTGGGGTGGGCTTATCCTATGCGGTAGCCAATGCGCTGTTTGGTGGCTCGGCAGAATATGTGGCGCTGTGGCTGAAGTCGCTTGGCTCGGAAACAGCCTTCTTCTGGTACGTATCCGCGATGGGCGCGCTGGCTTTTGTGGTATCGCTGATGCTGCATCGCAAAGGGAAGGGGATCGCGCTTTAGTACTGCGCCATTTGCCACAGGGCGTAACCGGTGGTTGCGCCCGCAACGTCCCAGGCGAGATCTTTCCAGCTCCAGCCGCTCCCCGCCGGGCGGCTGTCCCAGAGTTCTTTCGTGGCACCAAGACTTACCGCAAACATCAACCCAATTCCGGCGCTGCGATCGCGGCTCCAGCCCTGATGCTGACCTGCCTCGTTGCCAGCGGCGGCAAGCATCGCCGAACCAATAAAGTGTTGGGCTTTATCCTGGCCGTACCAGGCGTCCTGCGCCTGATGACTGCATCCGCTTATCAATAACATGGCGAGTAGACTCAGCGAGCGCATACCAGCTCCATAAAAAAGCCCTGCAAGCAGGGCTGAATAATCAGAGGATACGGCTGATCAGCCGATCGATACGAATCCGGCGCAGGCGGCGAATAAGCTTGCGCACTTTTACCGGATACTCAGCAATGCTCTGCAGGTCGCGATAGTGCTGCACCACGGTAGTGTGAGTGCGGATAAGCTCAAGCTCGCGATCGCGCTGGGCAGCCAGCTCGTGTTGCGGATCGTGGATCAGCACCGCATTCTCCAGATCGAGACGCCAGGCGCGCGGGTTCAGGTTGTTGCCGGTGAGCAGCATCCACTCGTCATCCACCCACATGCCTTTCAGGTGATAGCTGTTATCTTCATCTTTCCACAGACGCACTACCAGCTGACCGCTGCTGACGTAATACTGCAGGCGGCTCAGGAAACGACGCAGGTTAATCTCGTAGAGATAGGGCAGCGCGCCGATGATTTTGAACGGCTGATCTTCAGGAATGTAGAAGTCATTGGCGGTTTTATCGCCGACAATAATTTCCACCTGTTTGCCGCTGCGCAGTAGCTGAATAATGTTACGCACCAGCACGGCAGGAAGGTTGAAGTAAGGTGTACAAATCGTCAGCTTGCGCTCGGCGCACGGCATCAGATGGAAAATGGTTTTATTAAGCGGGCTGGATTTGCCCAGTCCGACCAGCGGCGTGACCGCCAGCTCATCGTTATCCGCATCGCCCTGATAGTTAAACACCGCATCGCGCAGCTCCTGGCGGAACAGGCGAATGTCGTTTTTAATCTCCTGGCTTTTCGGGCGGTTTTCTTCATCGAGGCGGTTAACGGCGCGTCCCTGAATCAGATGCTGTTCAACCCAGCTGAACATCACGTCCGCCAGCTGCGCGTTGCGGATCAGGTGATAGCGGTCGTAGCGATATTTTTCATGCTGATGCAGATAGACGTCGTTCAGGCTGGCGCCGCTGTAGAACACCGCATCATCGATGATAAAGCCTTTGAAGTGCAGAACGCCGAGGGCCTCACGGGTGTTGACCGGAACGCCGTACACCGGGAGGGTAACGCCGGGATTTTCCTGCGCTAAACGGGTGTACCAGTCGGCATTGGTATTTGATGCTGCGGCACCGATGCGGCCGCGCTGTGCGCGGTGCCAGTCAACCAGCACGCAGACCTCAAGTTCAGGGCGCTGGCGCTTCGCATCATAAAGCGCATTGAGAATGCCTTTGCCACCATCATCCTGCTCAAGATAGAGCGCCACGATGCAGATACGGCGCGTGGCACCGGCGATTTTCTCAAGCAGCGTCTCCCGAAATGCTGCCGGGGAGTAGTGAAACGCCACGTCGTCAGCAGACTGAGAAAGCTTCGGTAGTTGGGCAAGGTGTTGTTGATGTTTATTGCGTTTAAATTTAGACAACATCACAGTGCGTATCTTCTCTATACAGTGGACGGTCTTCTGTGCAGTACAGCTGACAGAAGCGGGGGATGATACCACTACTGTCCGGGAATGTGGTCAACATTTCCAGTACCTTACTCACGAATCCGCGTGTGGTGACAGTGGCAAAGTCAGGCCGACAATTCCGTCTTCAAGCTGAATATCGACCTGAAAACCGAGTTTACGTGCCAGCGCGACCATCCCCTGATTACCCGGCATGGTGATGCCGTTAAGCTGCGCAATGCCGTGCTCGCGCGTATAGGCAATCAGTTTTTCCAGTAAGCGCCTGCCCAGGCCAAGCCCCTTCAAATCGGAACGCACCAGTACCGCAAATTCGGCATCGCGATTATCCGGATCTGAGATAGCGCGCGTCACGCCAAGGATCTCCTCTTCCGGCCCGGGATGACGCACTGCAACAAACGCCATCTCCCGATCGTAGTCGATCTGGGTCATATTGGCTAAATCTTCATGAGTAAATTCATTGATCTCGCTAAAGTAACGATAGTAGAGATCCTCTTTGGTGACCTGAGCAATAAAACGGCGCAGCTGTGGCTCGTCTTCGGGCAGGATCGGGCGGAACAGGCAGCGCTCGCCGTTTTTCATCTCAACCCACTCCTCAAAGCGGTGCGGATAAGGGCGGATCGCCAGACGGGTTTCCGGGTCTCCCTGCCAGGGCGCAATCTGTAACGTGACATCGAGGGCGATAAATTCTGAACCCGTCGCCAGCAGGGGATGAATATCCAGCCGGTTAATTTCGGGGCAGTCCACCACCAGGTTCGATACCTGCACCAGCACCTGAGCCAGCCCGGCGATGTCCAGCGGGCGCAGCGCGCTACGGGCGCGAATTTTTCCGCGCTTGATGGCCTGAATCACCAGATAGCGCGCCAGGTTCATGTTGAGCGGCGGGAGTGCCACCGCTGCCGCGTTCTGGCTGTCCCACTCGGTGCCACCTTCCCCCAGCATGATCAGCGGGCCAAACAGCGGGTCGACCTCGACGGCGATACGCAGCTCCTGCGCCCCGGCGCGATTGGCCATGCTCTGCACCAGCAGACCGTGAATGCGCGCCTGCGGCGAGGTCATTTTCACACGGTCAAAAATCGCGGTCGCCGCCTGATGCACTTCCGCCGCGGTGCGCAGATATAGCATTACCCCCTGCACGTCAGATTTATGCGGAATATCCGGCGAGCGCAGCTTAAGGGCGACCGGATAGCCAATCTGCCCGGCGATATGTACCGCTTCGCTGCTGTCACCGGCGATCCAGGTGGGCAGGGTTTGCAGTCCGTAAGCTTCAAGTATTGGCCGCACCTCGTGGGTATCCAGCGCCAGCGCACCGTCATTCAGCGCGTGCTGCAGCAGACGATGGGCATCCCCGGTATTGGCTGTAAGGTTGGGGGGCAGGGCCGGAGTTTCGCGCAGCTGTTTCTGGTTACGGCGGTACTCCACCATATGCATAAACGCGGTGATGGTGCCTTCCGGCGTGCGATAGGTTGGGATGCCGGCATCGCTGAATAAGCGGCGCGCCTCCTGGGATGAAAACTCCCCGCACCAGTTGGTCAGCAGGGTGATGTATTTTCCGCGCGGGTGTTGAGCTATCGCATCAATCAGCGCTCTGGCGCTGGCGCTGCCCGGTGCGGCGGCGCTGGGGGAGTGGATCACCATCAGGGCATCCACCTCCTGGCTGTCGAGCAGCGCCGTTATCGCCTGCTGGTAGCGCTGGGCGGTGGCGTCATCCAGCAGATCGAGCGGATTACCCGGCGTAACGCTGCCCGGTAACACGCTTTGCAGAGCGCTGAGCGTCTCGTCACTTAAGGTTGCCAGCTTGCCGTTACGCCGCCACAGCTCGTCCAGCGCCAGCGCAGCGGGTGCCGCGCCGTTGCTGACAATCATCACCCGCTCACCGCGCAGCGGACGCATATGGCTCAGGGTTTCCACCGCCGAGAAAAGCTCATGGGTATCTTCCACCCGCAGCAGGCCGGCGCGTTGGATCGCAGCATCCCAGGCCTGATCCGATCCGGCATCCGCTTTTAACAGCTGCTGCGCCCCGGGGCTTCTGCCGCTTTTGATCACCAGAATGGGTTTATTACGCGATGCGCTGCGCGCGGCCGAAACGAAGCGCCGGGCATCGCTCAGGTTTTCGAGGTAGAGCAGGATCGCGGTGGTTTTGCTGTCCCGGGCAAGGTAGTCCAGCAGGTCGTCCACATCAATATCGAGACTGTCGCCCAGCGCAATAAAGTAGGAGAACCCCATCTCTCGCTGCTGCGCCCAGTCGAGAATGGTATTGGACACCGCCGCCGACTGGGAGATAAACGCCAGCTTGCCTTTGCGGATCGGCACCGGCGAAAAGCTGGCGTTCAGTCCCTGCCAGGGGGCCAGCAGGCCGAGGCTGTTTGGCCCGAGCAACCGCATTTGCCAGCGGCTGGCGCAGGCGAGGAGTGCGGCATGCTGGTCAGGAGAGGCGGAAAGAATAATGCAGGTTTTGCAGCCCTTTTCTCCCAGCGCCTCCAGCAGCGCCAGGTTGCGTTTCGAATGGGTACAGAGCACCGCGAGATCCGGCGTAAACGGCAGGCTGGCAACATCAGGCCAGGCCAGCACCCCGCATACCGCTTTCCAGGCGGGCGTGACCGGAAGTACCGGGCCGCTGAATCCGCCCGCCAGCAAGTTGCGCATCATTAAGTAACCGGCGCGATCCGGCTTCATTGATGCGCCGATGACGGCGATGGACCTGGGACGAAGCAGCGCTTCCAGTCCACGTTGGCTCATTGGGGATCTCCATCAGGCAAAGTGACCTGATGATTTTAAACGCTTTCTGATTCGTCTGCTGTGATACTGCCCGAATGATGGGGTTTCCCTGCCAGGTAGCGTTCGCGGAACAGGGAAAAGTGATCGCTCAGTCCACGGGCGGCTGCCGTGTCACCCGCGAGGTCAAGCAGGGCAATTGCCACTTCGGCGGTGCAGTATTGCCCCTCAGCGTGCGCTTCCCGCAGTCGGTAAGCGGACACGCGCGACAGATCCACCGACATCACCGGGAAACCATCGAGCCACGGGCTTTTACGAAACATCTTGCGCGCTTCGGTCCAGGTTCCGTCGAGCATAATAAACAGCGGCGGCTTGCCGGTGAGCGGCGGGGTAGTGAGAACGGTACGACCGGCATCGGCGTAAGAGGCAGGGAAAACCACCACGGGCTGGTAATCGCCGCTGGCGACCAGATCGAGCAGCGCTTGCGGTGGCGCAGTGCGCGACCACTGAAAGGCTGTCGTCGTCGGCAGAATATCGGCAATCAGCCGCCCGGTGTTGCTGGGCTTCATCGGTTCGGTATCGAACATCACCAGGCAGAATTCACTGCGAGCGGCAACGGGTGCCAGCGTGGCGCACAGGCACTGCTTTAACGGCAGCAGGCAGCGCTGACAGCGTCGGATACGGTTTCCGCGGGCCAGAAAAGGGCGGGTGGCGCGAGCCAGACGGTCGGCCCGAAGGCGTAAAACGGCGTTTTCAGTCATGGGGAAGGAAACAGGAAAAACGCTATTCTGGCAGAGCGCGGGGCAGGGTACAAGCCTGCCCCGGCAGGTCAGACTGACTCGTTGAGCCAGCTGTCAAAAGGCGCTTTCGGCATTGCGCCGTTCAGCATGTCGACCATTTCACCATTTTTAAAAATCATGATGGTGGGAATGCTGCGAATACGGAAGCGGGCGCTCAGTTCGCGTTCAGCTTCGGTATTGATTTTAACAAAGCGCATTTTCCCGCTGCGCTCTTCCGCCACGTCTTCAAAGACGGGCGCAAAGTTACGGCACGGGCCACACCACGGCGCCCAGAAATCGACCACGACGGGCAGATCGTCTTTCAGCAACGTATCAAACGTTTCACCGGTGGCGTTGATCACTTCGCCATCGAAAAGCTCATGGCCGCAGCGCCCACATTTGGCGCCATCATCAATGCGGTCATCAGGAAGGCGGTTGACGGACTGGCAGGCGGTACAGACGGTATTCATCGTTAACCTCAGGCACATGTAGCCGGTTTGGTGAGCAATTTGCTCAATTTGTTTCAAAGATGTTACACATTATCATTCAGGTCAAAGATATCGACAACGCGATTTATTCAATGAGTACAATAGTTATTAGCTTTTGAGAGAAGGTCATGGCTATGCGCCAGTACATCGGGTAATCTTCGCGCTTCGCGCAGCGCTGGTGGAGAAAAGCATGAACGACGATTTAAAAGGTAAGAGCGGTAAGGTCCGCGTAATGTATGTTCGCGGAGACGATAACGCAGAAAAACGATCTGAAAATCCCCGCACCGGGAAAGGTGGAGGCCGCCCGCAAAGCTCCTCCCGCGCTGAAGGCGGCCGTCGTGGCGGCCGTGATGAAAACCGTAGCCGCGACGGCGGTCGTGGCCAGCGTGATGACCGCCGCGGTCGCGACGCGGGTCATGGTCAACGTGAAGAGAGTTCGCCGTGGCGCACCGTTTCCCGTCCGCCGCGTGACGATGCCGCGCAGGCAAACGCGGCGAATGCTGAACTGCCGAAAGGCTATGTCGATCCGGAAGTGATCCGCAAACAGCGTGCTGAAGAGGCGCGCGTCTACGGCGAGAACGCCTGTCAGGCGCTGTTCCAGAGCCGCCCGGAAGCCATCGTGCGCGCCTGGTTTGTCCAGAGCGTCACCCCTCGCTTTAAAGAAGCGCTGCGCTGGATGGCTGCCAACCGCAAAGCCTATCATGTGGTGGAAGACGCCGATCTGGTGAAAGCCTCCGGCACCGAACATCACGGCGGCGTCTGCTTCATTATTAAGAAACGTCACGGTATCAGCGTACCGCAGTGGCTGGCCCAGGCCGGCGAAACTGACTGCGTACTGGCGCTGGAAGATGTCGGCAACCCGCATAACCTCGGCGCTATCGTGCGCAGCTGCGCGCACTTCGGCGTGAAGGGCGTCGTGGTGCAGGATGCCGGTCTGCTGGAATCCGGTGCGGCGATCCGCACTGCAGAAGGCGGGGCCGAGCACGTTGAAGCTATTACCGGCGATGGCTTCCAGGCGTCTCTCGATGCGTTCCGCAAAGCGGGCTACGCTATCGTCACCACCTCCAGCCATAAAGGCACGCCGCTGTTTAAAGCTTCCATGCCGAAGAAAATGGTGCTGGTGCTGGGGCAGGAGAAAGAGGGCGTTTCTGAAACGACCTTCGCCGGTGCCGATCTGAGCATTGCCATCGATGGTACCGGGAATGTGGAAAGCCTCAACGTTTCGGTTGCCACCGGCATTCTGCTTGCGGAATGGTGGCGTCAGAACCACAGCTAAGCGACCGACGACATGAAAAAAGCCAGCATTGCGCTGGCTTTTTTTGTTATGCGTCCGGGAGCACCGGCTGCCAGTCGATGGGCGTTTCGCCGCGCTCGCTAAGCCAGGCATTGGCTTTCACAAAGTGATCGCAGCCAAAGAATCCACGGTGGGCTGACAGCGGTGACGGGTGCGGCGCACGCAGTACGCAGTGCTTATTCCCGTCGATAATCGCCCCTTTTTTCTGGGCGTGTGACCCCCACAACAGGAACACCACCCCTTCCCGATGCTGGTTGATAATCTCAATCACTTTATCGGTAAAGGTTTCCCAGCCTAAGCTGGCGTGAGAATGCGCCTGCCCGGCACGTACCGTCAGCACGGTATTGAGCAGCAGCACGCCCTGACGCGCCCAGCTTTCCAGATAGCCGTGGGTCGGACGTTCGAAGCCCGGTATCGAGCTTTGCAGCTCTTTGTACATGTTCACCAGTGACGGCGGCGGCGCAATGCCCGGACGCACCGAGAATGCCAGACCGTGCGCCTGACCTGGCCCGTGGTAGGGGTCCTGGCCGAGGATCACCACTTTCACATCCCCCAGCTCGGTAAAGCGAAAGGCGTTGAAGACGTCCTTCTGCGGCGGATAGATAGTGGTACCGGCTTCGCGCTCGGCGGCCACGGTTTGCAGCGTCTGCTGAAAATAGGGTTTCTGTTTCTCGTCTGCCAGCACGTCATGCCAGGTCAGGGGGCTTGTCATCTCGCTCTCCTGCGAAGGTTACTTCCTTTTAGCTTAACGTCTTATCGGGTAAGAACAAAACCTCAGTGCGCATTCAGCAACCCCGGTCATCCGGAAAAGTGAATTTTGATGCTAAACAAGAACCTGGACGTATACCCCTTCCCGGTATGCGGATTTAATTGATTTTGGTCAAAGAATCGCGCCTGTCTGGCTGGTATATAAACAGGATAGCAACAATGGTTTTACCAATGAGCCAGCGAGTCGCTGAGCCATCATCAATAATCGCCCGGGAGGCATACTATGATTACAGGTATCCAGATTACTAAAGCAGCAAACGACGCTCTGATGAACTCTTTCTGGCTGCTGGACAACGAAAAAGGCGAAGCGCGTTGCCTGTGTGCAAAAGGCGGCTATGCCGAAGATGACGTGGTGCCGGTGGCCACGCTGGGTGATATCGAATACCGTGAAATTCCGATGGAAGTAAAACCGGAAGTGCGCGTGGAAGGCGGTCAGCACCTGAATGTTAACGTGCTGCGTCGTGAAACGTTGGAAGATGCAGTTAAGCATCCGGAAAAATATCCGCAGCTGACCATCCGTGTTTCTGGCTATGCGGTGCGCTTCAACTCCCTGACACCGGAACAGCAGCGCGACGTGATCGCCCGTACCTTTACCGAAAGCCTGTAATCGCAGGCGAAAAAAAACGGCGGGGAGACCCGCCGTTTTTATTTTTATTCACCCTTTTCCGGGTTTTCCGCCGCTGCGGCTGAACCCGCAGGCTTACGGCGCTTGCCGATGTTTTTCTTGTCGCGATGGCGCACCTTCACGCGCGGCTTGTCTTTATCCTGCTCTTTCTTCTTCTCTTCGCGTTTCGCCAGCACCTTCTTCGACGGCTTACCGGTCAGCTTCTCGCTCGGCGCACGCGTAGTGGGACGCAGCTCGTCAATCACACGGGCCTTCAGCGGCTCGCTGATGTAGCGGCCGACTTTGCCGAGCAGCAAATGATCATGCGCTTCGACCAGTGAGATCGCCGTGCCTTTACGCCCGGCGCGGCCGGTACGACCGATGCGGTGCAGATAGGTATCGCCGGTGCGCGGCATATCGAAGTTGAAGACGTGACTGACGTCGGGAATATCAATCCCGCGCGCGGCCACATCGGTGGCAACCAGCACGTTAACGCGCCCGTCGGTCAGGCGTTTAATCGCTTCGTTACGCTTAACCTGCACCATCTCACCTTCGAGATAGCAGTTGTTGATGCCCGCTTCACGCAGCCAGGTGGCTAGCTCGTGCACACGCTCGCGCTTGCGGACAAAGACGATGGAACGCGTGGCGTCCGGCTGCTTCAGCAGATGCACCAGCAGGGCGGTTTTATGTTCGATGTTGTCAGCGCGGTAGTACCACTGATGTATCTTCTTACGCTCGCGGGTGGACGGCAGGGCAGACACCTCAACCGGATCTTCCAGCAGGCGCTTCGCGAAGTCGCTCACTTCTTCACTTTCGAGCGTCGCGGAAAACAGCATGGTCTGCTTGCGCCAGCGGGTTTCACCGGCGATGGTTTCGATATCCTGCGCAAAGCCCATGTCGAGCATGCGGTCGGCTTCGTCGAGGATCAGCGTCTCAACCGCGCGGCAGTCGAAGTTCTCTTCTTTAATGTACTGCAGCAGACGACCGGTGGTCGCAACCACGATGTCCTGGTTTTCGCTGAACACCTCAGCATGGTTCATATAGGCCACACCGCCGGTGATGGTGGCGATGTCGAGATGCGTATGGGCTGCAAGTTCGCGGGCGTGTTCCGCCACCTGCATCGCCAGTTCTCGTGTCGGGGTAAGGATCAAGATGCGCGGCGGCCCTGATTTTTTACGCGGGAAGTCGATCAAATGCTGCAACGCGGGCAGCAGGTACGCTGCCGTTTTACCGGTACCTGTCGGCGCAGAGCCAAGAACGTCGCGTCCTTCCAGCGCGGGCGGGATCGCCTCGGCCTGGATGGCGGTGGGGCGGGTGAAACCCTTATCCTGGAGCGCATCCAGCAGGCTATCGTCGAGATCGAGTTCGGAAAAAGTCGTTACAGTCATGTTCTACCTCAGTGTGGGCCGCCGATTATAGACGTTCGGGCTGTAATGTTCATCTGTTTGTATGGTTATGCCTTTTAAGCCGCTTCGCTTTGCCCTATGCTAAACCGGAATTCAGATAAGGTAGCAAAGATGTCCCAGCCAAAATCCCCACTCCGCCGCAACGGTTTTACCTTCAAGCAATTTTTTGTCGCCCATGACCGCTGCGCCATGAAAGTGGGGACCGACGGCATTCTGCTGGGGGCCTGGGCGCCGGTTGCCAGAGTGAAGCGCATGCTCGACATTGGCACCGGTAGCGGCTTACTGGCGCTGATGCTGGCGCAGCGCACGCCGGATGATGTGACGATTGATGCAGTGGAGCTGGAGCCCGACGCCGCGGCACAGGCGGCCGACAACGTGCAGGCTTCACCCTGGCGCGAACGCATTCGGGTTCACGCTGCCGATATTCAGCCCTGGGCGCGGGAGCAAACCCAGCGCTACGAGCTTATCGTCAGCAATCCGCCCTATTTCCCACAGGGCGTTGAGTGCGCCACCCCGGAACGTCAGCAGGCGCGCTATACCACTACGCTCGATCATAGCGCATTACTGTTCTGCGCCGCACAGCGTATTACCGAAGAGGGATTTTTTTGCGTGGTGCTGCCGGAGTCCGAAGGCGCAGCCTTTACGCAGAAGGCGCTGGAGATGGGATGGCACAGCAGGCTGCGCACCGATATCGCTGAAACCGAAGGGCGATTGCCGCACCGGGTGCTGCTGGCTTTTTCTCCGCAGGCGGGTGAGCTGTTCAGCGATCGACTGATCGTTCGTGGGCCAGACCAGAGCTACTCTGAAGCCTACTGCGGTCTGACCCAGGCTTTCTATTTATTTATGTAGGCGTGGGGAACCAGCACTGACGGGCCGGCATCCTCAGCAACATCCGGATAATCAAGGGTGTAATGCAGGCCGCGGCTCTCCTTGCGCATCATCGCGCAGCGTACAATCAGTTCCGCCACCTGCACCAGATTACGCAGCTCCAGCAGGTTGTTCGAGACGCGGAAATGCGCATAGTACTCATCGATCTCCTGCTGCAGCATAGTGATGCGGCGCAGGGCGCGCTCAAGCCGCCGTGTAGTGCGCACTATCCCCACATAATCCCACATAAACAGCCGCAGCTCGTGCCAGTTATGCTGGATCACCACGCGCTCGTCTGCATCGTCCACCCGGCTTTCGTCCCACGCCGGGAGCGCGTCATGAACGCGGGTCACGGGCAGACGGGCGCGAATATCTTCCGCTGCCGACCAGCCGTACACCAGACACTCCAGCAGCGAATTCGATGCCATGCGATTAGCTCCGTGCAGCCCGGTGCAGGAGACCTCACCGATCGCATACAGCCCGTTAACGTCGGTGCGCCCGTGTTCATCCACCATCACGCCGCCACAGGTGTAATGCGCCGCCGGTACGACCGGGACCGGATCGGTAGTGAGATCGATACCCAGCGTCAGCAGCTTCTCGTAGATGGTCGGAAAGTGGTGACGAATAAACGCCGGGGATTTATGCGAAATATCGAGGAACATGCAGTCGGCCCCGAGACGCTTCATCTCGCCATCGATGGCGCGCGCCACAATATCGCGCGGTGCCAGCTCGGCACGCGGGTCGATTTCCGGCATAAAGCGGCTGCCGTCCGGGCGAGTCAGGTATGCCCCTTCGCCGCGCAGCGCTTCGGTCAGCAGGAAATTGCGCGCCTGAGGATGGTAAAGCGCGGTGGGGTGGAACTGGTTGAATTCGAGATTCGCGACGCGACAGCCAGCGCGCCACGCCATTGCGATGCCATCGCCGGACGCCACGTCGGGGTTAGTGGTGTACTGATAGACTTTTGACGCCCCGCCGGTTGCCAGCACGACGGCCTTCGCCTGGCAGGTTTCCACCCGCTCCTGGTTGCGGTTCCAGATCCATGCTCCCACCGCGTGACGCGGACCCTCAACGCCGATCCGGTCTGAGAGGATCAGGTCCACGGCATTAAAGCGTTCGAGAATACGGATATTGGGATGGCTGAGCGCCTGGCTGACCAGCGTGGTTTCTACCGCTTTTCCGGTCGCATCGGCGGAATGCAGGATGCGGCGATGGCTGTGCCCGCCTTCGCGGGTGAGGTGATAACCCGCTTCGCCGTTCGCCTGGATCTCGGTATCGAACATCACGCCCTGATCGATAAGCCACTGGACGCAGTGCCGCGCGTTAGTGGCGACAAACTCAACGGCGTCACGATCGCACAGGCCGGCACCGGCAATCAGGGTATCCTCCACATGGGAAGCGATGCTGTCGGTTTCATCAAACACGGCAGCGATGCCGCCCTGGGCGTAAAAGGTCGCGCCTTCGCTGACCGGGCCTTTGCTGAGCACAATAACGCTGGCGCTGGCGGCGAGTCGCAGCGCCAGCGACAGGCCGGCTGCGCCGCTGCCAACGATCAGAACATCACAGCGATAATCGGGTATGGTTGTCATGATGTGTTTAATTTACTAAACAAGGTTGCCGCAGCATAGCACCACCTTTGCCAGGTGAGCAGCATTTTTTCGCCTTGCGGTTCTAAACGCTAAACCAGGCGGCAGGGAGAGCGGAAAAAGCAGCTGACAACCTGAGCAGCCAGGATTTAAAGAGATGAAATAAAAGTGCGCTTGCGTTAACCTGCACCCGGTCTGTCTGGCAACGTATTGTTAAAAGCCACCCTTTCACTGCAGCGGAACGTATAATGAACAGCGTAGAGCCTGCTTCCGCTCAACAGATCATAACAACAACGGCGTAACGGAATTTACAGGACGAATAGCGGTCATATCCCTGCTCGCAGCGCCAGCAGGTGCCGGAGTCGTTCCGATTACGCGTGGAGATGAGTTTTGAGGAGACATTACCTCGGATGAGCGAGCAGTTAACGGATCAGATCCTCGTCGAGCGGGTCCAGAAAGGAGATCAGAAATCGTTTAACTTACTGGTAGTCCGCTACCAGCATAAAGTGGCGAGCCTGGTTTCCCGTTATGTGCCCTCAGGTGATGTTCCTGACGTGGTGCAAGAATCCTTTATCAAAGCCTATCGCGCGCTGGACTCTTTCCGGGGCGATAGCGCCTTTTACACCTGGCTGTACCGCATCGCGGTAAACACCGCCAAGAACTATCTTGTCGCTCAGGGACGCCGTCCGCCGTCAAGTGACGTGGACGCCAACGACGCCGAAAATTATGAAAGTGGCGGCGCGTTGAAAGAAATTTCGAACCCTGAGAACTTAATGTTGTCTGAAGAACTGAAACAAATTGTTTTCCGCACTATCGAGTCGCTCCCGGAAGATTTACGTATGGCAATTACGTTGCGGGAGTTGGATGGACTTAGCTATGAAGAGATAGCCGCCATCATGGATTGCCCGGTCGGTACGGTTCGTTCGCGCATTTTCCGTGCGCGTGAAGCAATTGATAATAAAGTTCAACCGCTTATCAGGCGTTGACGATAGCGGGATACTGGAAAAGGTATAGGCATGCAGAAAGAACAACTTTCCGCTTTGATGGATGGTGAGACCGTAGACAGTGCGCTGCTGGCGGAGCTGTCTAAAGACGCATCGCTGCAGCAAACCTGGGAACACTATCACCTGATCCGCGACACGATGCGGGGTGATACCAGCGACGTGCTGCATTTTGACATCTCAGCGCGCGTGATGGCCGCCCTGGAAAACGAGCCTGCACACGGCGTTGCCCCGTTAATCCCGGAAGCGCAGCCTGAGCCGCAGAGCTGGCAAAAGATGCCGTTCTGGCATAAAGTCCGTCCGTGGGCGAGTCAGCTTACGCAGATGGGCGTTGCCGCCTGTGTTTCGCTTGCCGTTATCGTTGGCGTGCAGCAGTACAACACCCCGAGCGACGCCAGCGCCCAGCCTGAGACGCCGGTATTCAATACCCTGCCGGTAATGGGCAAAGCCAGCCCGGTAAGCCTTGGCGTACCGGCGGATAATCTTTCCGGTGCCGGCCAGCAGCAGGTGCAGGAGCAGCGTCGCCGCATTAACGCGATGCTTCAGGACTATGAACTGCAGCGTCGCCTCCACGCCGATCAAATCCAGGCGGATGAGAATCAGCAGGCAGCGGTTCAGGTACCAGGAAACCAGACTTTAGGAACTCAATCGCAGTAATGAAGCAGCTTTGGTGCGCCATGTCCCTTATGGCTGGTACCCTGTTCTTCTCAACAAACGCCCTGGCTGATACCGCATCCGGGGCGTTGTTGCAGCAGATGAACGCGGCAAGCCAGTCCCTGAACTACGAGTTAGCCTTTATCAGCATCAACAAGCAGGGTGTGGAGTCGTTACGCTATCGCCATGCGGTGCTGAATAACACCCCGCTGGCCCAGCTGCTGCAGATGGACGGCCCGCGCCGGGAAGTGGTCCAGCGCGGCAGTGAAATCAGCTACTTCGAACCCGGGCTTGAGCCTTTTACGCTCAATGGCGAATACATCGTCGATTCGCTGCCGTCTCTGGCTTACACCGACTTCAAACGCCTCGCGCCGTATTACGACTTTATCCCCGTGGGTCGCAACCGTATTGCCGACAGGCTGTGCGAAGTGATCCGCGTGGTGGCGCGTGACGGTACACGTTACAGCTATATCGCCTGGCTTGACAGCGAAACTCATCTGCCGCTGCGCGTCGATCTGCTCGATCGCGACGGGGAAACCCTGGAGCAGTTCCGGGTGATCTCCTTTACCGTGAATCAGCAGGTGGAAGGCATGATGCAGAATCTCGCCAAAGCCAGCCTGCCGCCGCTGCTGTCGGTTCCGGCTTCTGATAACGTCAATTTCAACTGGGCACCTACCTGGCTGCCGCAGGGCTTTAGCGAAGTATCGAAAAGCCGCCGTCCATTGCCGGGCGTGGAGCTGCCGATCGAGTCCCGTCTTTACTCTGACGGGCTGTTTAGTTTCTCCGTGAATATCAACCGCGCGACCAGCGCCAGCGCCGAGCAGACGCTGCGCACCGGACGTCGCACGGTAAATACCTCAGTGCGTAATAATGCGGAAATCACCGTGGTGGGCGAACTGCCGCCGCCAACCGCGAAACGCATTGCGGACAGCATCAAATTTAAGGCAAGCCAATGATTAAAGAGTGGGCGACGGTCGTGTCCTGGGAAAATGGCGAAGCGCTGCTGAGCTGCGACGTGAAAGCCTCCTGTAACAGCTGTGCCTCCCGCAGCGGTTGCGGCAGTCGCGTGCTGAATAAGCTCGGACCGCAAAACACCCACACTATCGCTGTGTCCAGCGCCGAACCGCTGGTGCCGGGGCAGAAAGTGGAGTTGGGCATTGCTGAAAGCAGCCTGCTTGGCTCGGCACTGCTGGTCTACATGGCACCGCTGGCCGGTCTGTTTATCATGGCGGGCCTGTTCCAGTTCCTGTTTGCCAGCGATCTGGCAGCCATGAGCGGCGCGCTGCTTGGCGGCGTGGGCGGCTTCCTGCTGGCGCGCGGCTGGGGCGAAAAGCTTACTCGCCGCAACGAATGGCAGCCGGTGATCATCAGCGTCGGGCTGCCGCCGGATGCGCTGCGCGTTGAAACCTTTACTCCTCAGGATAACCGCTGATCGCCTCGCGTGTTGCGGGTGCTACACGCATCTTCCTCTCAGACATTTCATCCAGCGACACCGCGTGCTGGATGAGCATTTCCCCGCTTTCTGGTTGTAGTGTAGAATGCGGCGTTTCAGACCACAGACAGCCACAGACAGAAGGCTCGAACTGCGCGTTGCGCGAAGCCCTGAAGGCACACGTAAGGCATAAAACTCCAAAATATGAAGAACATACGTAACTTTTCCATTATTGCCCATATCGACCACGGTAAATCGACGCTGTCTGACCGTATCATTCAGCTGTGCGGTGGCTTGTCCGATCGTGAAATGGCGGCGCAGGTTCTTGATTCGATGGATCTGGAGCGCGAGCGTGGCATCACCATCAAAGCGCAGAGCGTTACCCTCGACTATAAAGCGGCTGACGGTGAAACCTACCAGCTGAACTTCATCGACACCCCAGGCCACGTTGACTTCTCCTATGAAGTATCCCGTTCGCTGGCGGCCTGTGAAGGCGCGCTGCTGGTGGTAGATGCCGGGCAGGGCGTAGAAGCCCAGACCCTGGCTAACTGCTACACCGCGATGGAGATGGATCTGGAAGTGGTGCCGGTTCTGAACAAAATCGACCTGCCGGCGGCCGATCCGGAGCGCGTGGCGGAAGAGATCGAAGACATCGTCGGTATCGATGCTGCCGACGCGGTGCGCTGCTCGGCGAAAACCGGCGTTGGCGTGCAGGACGTGCTTGAGCGTCTGGTCCGCGACATCCCTGGCCCGGAAGGCGATCCGGATGGCCCGCTGCAGGCGCTGATCATCGACTCCTGGTTTGATAACTATCTGGGCGTCGTCTCGCTGGTGCGTATTAAAAACGGCACCATGCGTAAAGGCGACAAAATCAAAGTGATGAGTACCGGACAGGTCTACAACGCCGATCGTCTGGGCATCTTCACCCCGAAACAGGTTGACCGTACCGAGCTGAAATGCGGCGAGGTAGGCTGGCTGGTGTGCGCCATCAAAGACATTCTTGGTGCCCCGGTGGGCGACACCCTGACCCAGGCGCGTAACCCGGCGGATAAAGCGCTGCCAGGCTTCAAAAAAGTGAAGCCGCAGGTCTACGCTGGACTGTTCCCGGTCAGCTCGGACGACTATGAAAACTTCCGTGATGCGCTCGGCAAGCTGAGCCTCAACGACGCTTCCCTGTTCTACGAGCCGGAAAGCTCCACGGCGCTCGGCTTCGGCTTCCGCTGCGGCTTCCTCGGTCTGCTGCACATGGAGATCATCCAGGAGCGTCTGGAGCGTGAGTACGATCTCGACCTCATCACCACTGCGCCGACGGTAGTGTATGAAGTGGAAACCACCAGTAAAGAGGTGGTGTATGTCGACAGCCCGTCCAAGCTGCCGCCGCTGAACAACATCGAAGAGCTGCGCGAGCCAATCGCCGAGTGTCACATGCTGCTGCCGCAGGAGTATCTGGGCAACGTGATGACCCTGTGCGTGGAGAAACGCGGCGTGCAGACCAACATGGTTTACCACGGTAACCAGGTGGCGCTGACTTACGAAATCCCAATGGCGGAAGTGGTGCTCGACTTCTTCGACCGTCTGAAGTCCACCTCCCGCGGCTACGCGTCGCTGGATTACAACTTCAAGCGCTTCCAGGCCTCGAACATGGTGCGCGTGGACGTGCTGATCAACGGCGAGCGCGTCGATGCGCTGGCGCTGATCACCCACAACGACAACGCCCCGTACCGCGGTCGCGAGCTGGTTGAGAAGATGAAAGATCTGATCCCACGCCAGCAGTTTGATATCGCGATTCAGGCTGCCATCGGCAACCACATCATTGCCCGCTCGACGGTGAAACAGCTGCGTAAAAACGTACTCGCCAAGTGCTACGGCGGTGACGTCAGCCGTAAGAAGAAACTGTTGCAGAAACAGAAAGAAGGTAAGAAACGTATGAAGCAGGTCGGTAACGTCGAACTGCCGCAGGAAGCGTTCCTCGCCATCTTACACGTCGGTAAAGACGGTAAATAATTAAGGAGTAGTCATGGCGAATTTGTTCGCGCTGATTCTGGTTATTGCGACGCTGGTAACGGGCATCCTGTGGTGCCTGGATAAGTTTGTTTTTGCCCCGAAACGTCGTGAGCGCCAGGCGGCGGCGCAGGCTGCCGCAGGTGGGGCGCTGGATGAGAAAACCGTGAAGAAAGTCGGGCAGAAGCCCGGCTGGCTGGAAACGGGCGCATCGGTATTCCCGGTGCTGGCGCTGGTGCTGGTGGTGCGCTCGTTCATCTACGAGCCGTTCCAGATCCCGTCAGGCTCCATGATGCCGACGCTGCTTATCGGCGATTTCATCCTGGTGGAAAAATTCGCCTACGGCATCAAGGATCCGCTGTACCAGAAAACGCTGATCGAAACCGGGCATCCGAAACGCGGCGATATCGCCGTGTTTAAATACCCGAACGATCCGCGCGTCAACTACATCAAGCGAGTCGTGGGTCTGCCGGGGGATCGCGTCAGCTACGATCCGTTCACCAAGCAGGTCACCATTGAGCCGAACTGCGCGTCGGGTCAGGCATGCGAAAGCGCACTGGTGGTGACCTATTCGGATGCGAAGCCGAGCGATTTCATTCAGACCTTCAGCTTTGCTGGCGGCGTTGAATCAAGCAAAGGCTTCTTCAACGTGCCGCAGGGTGAAAGTATGGATCAGGGCGTGCGCCTGGCGCAGCGTAACGAAACGCTGGGCGATGTGACGCACCGCATTCTGCTCAACCCGGAAGCGCAGGACAACGTGGGCGGCTACTTCCGCCAGACCCGCAGCCAGATCGCGACCTGGATCGTACCGCCGGGCTATTACTTCATGATGGGTGATAACCGCGACAACAGCGCCGACAGCCGCTACTGGGGCTTTGTGCCGGAGCAGAACCTGGTGGGTAAAGCTACGGCGATCTGGATGAGCTTCGAGAAGCAGGAAGGGGAGTGGCCGACCGGTCTGCGCCTCAACCGCATCGGCGGTATTCACTGATCTCTTGATTATTCCCGGTCACGCCCTCACGCGTTGACCGGGAATTTCATAATATGCCGTTGGCGCTTTTAAAATTATTTAGAATATAAATCTCGTCTGGCTAACGACATCCCCTCAGGTTCTGTATAGAATAATTTCCCGAAGTTTTTGGTTGGCCCCAAACGGGTGCCACGGCACACGAAACAGCGTTGATAGTTATCAGGTCTGTTCCGTGTGCTGAATAGTCGACGCATTCATTAACTGGTATCGCATGAACCCCATCGTAATTAATCGGCTCCAGCGCAAGCTGGGCTACACTTTTCAACATCAGGAGTTGTTGCAACAGGCATTGACCCATCGCAGCGCCAGCAGTAAGCACAACGAGCGGCTGGAATTCCTGGGTGACTCCATTCTCAGTTACGTTATCGCCAATGCGCTTTACCACCGCTTTCCGCGCGTGGATGAGGGCGACATGAGCCGTATGCGCGCCACGCTGGTGCGCGGCAATACGCTGGCGGAAATTGCGCGTGAATTTGAACTGGGTGAATGTCTGCGTCTTGGTCCGGGCGAACTGAAAAGCGGCGGTTTTCGTCGTGAATCGATTCTCGCTGACACCGTGGAAGCATTAATCGGTGGGGTGTTCCTCGACAGCGATATCAATACCGTTGAGCGTCTGATCCTTAGCTGGTATCAGACCCGTCTGGATGAAATCAGTCCGGGCGATAAGCAAAAAGATCCGAAAACGCGTTTGCAGGAATATTTGCAGGGCCGCCATCTGCCGCTGCCATCCTATCTGGTGGTACAGGTGCGAGGCGAAGCCCACGATCAGGAATTTACTATCCACTGCCAGGTGAGTGGCCTCAGCGAACCAGTGGTTGGCACGGGTTCCAGCCGCCGTAAAGCGGAGCAGGCAGCCGCTGAACAGGCACTTAAAAAACTGGAGCTGGAATGAGCGACGAAAAGAGTTATAGCGGGTTTATCGCCATTGTTGGCCGCCCGAACGTAGGGAAATCCACCCTGCTGAATAAACTGCTGGG
Source organism: Siccibacter colletis (assembly GCF_000696575.1). GTDB lineage: Bacteria > Pseudomonadota > Gammaproteobacteria > Enterobacterales > Enterobacteriaceae > Siccibacter > Siccibacter colletis. The sequence goes on from NZ_JMSQ01000006.1 coordinate 21,879, forward strand.
GCAGAAAGTCTCCATCACTTCGCGTAAAGCGCAGACCACCCGCCACCGTATCGTCGGTATTCATACCGAAGGCGCGTATCAGGCCATTTATGTAGATACTCCCGGCCTGCATATGGAAGAGAAGCGCGCCATTAACCGCCTGATGAACAAAGCGGCGAGCAGCTCCATTGCTGACGTGCAGCTGGTGATTTTTGTGGTGGAAGGCACGCGCTGGACCGCTGACGACGAGATGGTGCTGAACAAGCTGCGCGACAGCAAAGCGCCGGTCATCCTCGCGGTGAATAAAGTCGATAACGTGCAGGAGAAAGCGGATCTGCTTCCGCACCTGCAGTTCCTTGGCGCGCAGATGAACTTCCTCGATATCGTCCCGCTCTCTGCCGAAACCGGCGTGAACGTCGATACCATCGCGGCCATCGTGCGTAAGCACCTGCCGGAATCCGAGCATCACTTCCCGGAAGATTACATCACTGACCGTTCACAGCGCTTTATGGCCTCGGAAATCATCCGCGAGAAGCTGATGCGCTTCCTCGGGGCCGAGCTGCCGTATTCGGTCACCGTTGAGATCGAACGCTTCCAGACCAACGAGCGCGGTGGGTATGACATCCACGGCCTGATCCTCGTTGAGCGTGAAGGGCAGAAGAAGATGGTGATTGGCAACAAAGGCGCCAAGATCAAAACCATCGGCATTGAAGCCCGTAAAGACATGGAAGAGATGTTCGACAACAGCGTTTATCTTGAGCTGTGGGTCAAGGTTAAATCCGGCTGGGCTGACGACGAGCGCGCCCTGCGCAGTCTCGGCTACGGCGAAGACCGCTAAGGTCATGCCGGATGGAAGGCTGGCAACGCGCCTTCGTACTGCACAGTCGCCCCTGGAGCGAAACCAGCCTGATGCTCGATCTCTTTACCGAAGAGTCGGGCCGCATCAGGCTGATAGCCAAGGGCGCTCGCGCTAAGCGTTCAAGTCTCAAAGGCACGTTACAGCCCTTCACACCCTTGCTGGTGCGTTTTGGCGGGCGCGGGGAAGTCAAAACCCTGCGCAGCGCTGAAGCAGTCTCCCTGGCACTTCCTCTCAGCGGCATCGCGCTCTACAGCGGTCTGTATGTTAACGAACTTATCGCCCGCGTGCTGGAGCCGGAAACCCGTTTTTCCGAGCTGTTCTTCGACTATCTCCACTGCATTCAGGCCTTAGCCGGTGCCACCGGATCGCCGGAGCCAGCCCTGCGCCGCTTTGAGCTGGCGCTGCTCGGCCATCTGGGATACGGCGTCGATTTCCTGCACTGTGCCGGGAGCGGCGATGAGGTAGCCGATGAGATGACCTACCGCTATCGGGAAGAGAAAGGGTTTATCGCCAGTCTGGTGGTCGATAACGCCACCTTTACCGGCAGCCAGCTCAAAGCCCTGGCCAGCCGCGAATTTCCCGATATGGATCGGCTGCGGGCCGCCAAACGCTTTACGCGTATCGCCCTTAAACCCTATCTCGGCGGCAAGCCCTTGAAGAGCCGGGAATTGTTCCGCCAGTTTGTGCCAAAAAGGTCGGCGCGATAGTCAGCCTTTCCGGCAAACGTGTACACTGGCGGCAGAACACCACACTGATAAGCCTCTCAGAAGGCGACGTTTACTTACGAGGATAGTCATGGCTGCATTGCTGTTAGGCGTTAACATCGACCACATTGCCACGCTGCGTAACGCCCGTGGTACCGCTTATCCCGATCCGGTTCAGGCCGCCTTTATCGCTGAGCAGGCCGGTGCGGATGGTATTACCGTTCACCTGCGTGAAGATCGCCGCCACATTACCGATCGCGATGTGCGCGTGCTGCGCCAGACCCTCGACACCCGCATGAACCTGGAGATGGCCGTTACCGAAGAGATGCTGGCCATCGCCTGCGACACAAAGCCACACTTCTGCTGCCTGGTGCCAGAGAAGCGTCAGGAAGTCACCACTGAAGGCGGTCTCGACGTGGCGGGCCAGCTCGACAAAATGCGTGATGCCTGTCAGCGTCTGGCGGACGCCGGAATTCTGGTGTCGCTGTTTATCGATGCTGACCACGCGCAGATCGATGCCGCCGTCGCCGCTGGCGCGCCGTACATCGAAATTCATACCGGCTGCTATGCCGATGCCGTCGATGAGGCCGCGCAGGCCCGCGAGCTGGCGCGCATCGCCGCCGCTGCAACCTACGCTGCCAGCAAAGGCCTGAAGGTGAATGCCGGCCACGGCCTGACCTACCACAACGTCCAGCCCATCGCAGCGCTGCCGGAAATGCACGAGCTGAATATCGGTCACGCCATTATTGGTCGCGCGGTGATGAGCGGCCTGAAAGAGGCGGTGGCTGAGATGAAACGCCTGATGCTGGACGCGCGTCGCTGATGGCGATCCTCGGCCTGGGTACCGATATCGTGGAGATCGCCCGCATCGAGGCGGTGATCTCCCGCTCCGGCGATCGTCTGGCGCAGCGCGTGCTGAGCGACTATGAGTGGACGCAGTATCAGGCGCATCAGCAACCGGTACGCTTCCTGGCTAAACGCTTTGCGGTAAAAGAGGCGGCGGCAAAAGCCTTTGGTACCGGCATTCGTAACGGGCTGGCGTTTAATCAGTTTGAAGTGTTTAACGATGCGCTGGGGAAACCGCGGCTGCGGCTGCGCGATGAAGCGGAACGGCTGGCGGAACAGATGGGCGTGAAATCGGTACACGTCACCCTTGCCGATGAGCGCCACTACGCCTGCGCCACTGTGATTATCGAAAGTTAAATTTTATCGGCGTGATGCAGCTGAACGAACTTGTCCCACAGCTGCTCGTCGTTCTCGACGCGCGCCGGATCTTTCAGAATGGTATTGGGGATCGGGCAGACTTTCTGGCAGGTCGGGGTGTCGTAATGACCCACGCACTCGGTACAGCGGTCAGCGTTGATTTCGTAGATGCTGTCTCCCATGGAGATCGCCTCGTTCGGGCACTCCGGCTCGCACATATCGCAGTTGATGCATTTCTTTGTGATAAGCAACGCCATTGGGAAATTCTCAAAACAACACAAACAGGGCGGGCATTATACGCCCATTCCCCCGTCAGACCAGTTTTTTTACCAGTGCCTCGCTGTGACGGATACGCTCCGGCGCGTGCTCCAGATCCTGCTGTACCAGTGCCATAAACAGAAGATCCGCCAGCATCATCTGGGCGCTGGAGGACGAGATGGCCGCGCTGCGCGTCGCCAGCTCCTCCGCGATGGTATAGAGACAGTGGGTCGCCCGTTGCTGCAGCGCATTCGGGCTGAAGCCGGTGATAGCCAGCACCCGCGCATTGGCGCGCAGCGCTTCATCCGCCGCGAGGTTGATTTCACGCCGCTCACCGGAGTAGGAGATCGCCAGCAGCACGTCGTCCGCCTCCATCGCCTGCACGGTTGCCAGCAGGGCGTGCATGTCCAGCTCCGCGACGGCGTTCAGACCGATCTTCATCAGCTTCCACGAGAAATTTTTTGCCACCAGCCCGGAGGCACCAATACCGGTGATCAGAATACGGCGCGCGTTGCGCAGCAGCATCACGCTGGTCAGCAGTTTCTCTTCGCTGTTGATGTCCAGCGAAGCCAGCATCGCCGCATAGTTATCCTGGATCAGTTTCTCCCCCACCAGACGCAGCGGATCGTCGCCCAGGATCTGGTTGTGCACCGGCACAGAATGCGGGGTAGGGGAACTGGCCAGCGCCTCGCTGATAGCCAGTTTCAGCGCCGGAAATCCTTTAAAGCCAAGCTTCTGGGAAAACTTCACTACGCTCGACTGGCTGACGCCCGCCTCGACGGCAAGCTGCTGGGAGCTGAGATGACGCGCTGCTTCCGGATTTTCCAGAATGTAGTCCGCCAGCTTCTGGTCACTCTGTGCCAGCGTTGGATAGCGCTGGCGAATACGAATTAAGCAGTTCACGGATCGCTCCCCGGCAAATGTGATCGTCGACATAAAGGCGTGAAATTAACTCGCCCGATTGAATTTTATATTCCATTATAGCGTGGTTATTATGAATTAAATATTCAGAGGTGCAATATGAATCTCGGCTCGCTGGTTTCTGAATCCCGGAACCCGGACACCATGGATCTCGACTCGCTTTCCACCCGGGAACTGGTTGAGTGTTTTAACCGTCAGGATACGCAGGTAGCCGATGCGGTACGCGCCACGCTACCCGAGGTGGCAAAGGCGGTAGATGCCGCTGCTGCCGCGCTCGCTGCGGGCGGACGCATTATTTATATGGGAGCGGGCACCAGCGGTCGCCTCGGCGTGCTGGACGCGTCCGAATGCCCCCCGACCTTCGGCGTGCCGCATGGCGTGGTGATCGGCCTGATCGCCGGTGGCCCCGGTGCGTTGCTCAAAGCGGTGGAAGGGGCGGAGGACGATCCGGCGCTCGGCAAAGCAGATTTACAGGCGCTGGGCCTGACGCCGCAGGATTTGGTGGTCGGGCTGGCCGCCTCGGGCCGCACGCCGTACGTTATCGGCGGGCTGGAATTTGCAAAGGCTGAAGGCTGCACCACGGTAGCTATCTCCTGTAATCCGGCGTCGCCCATCGCCAGTATCGCCCGAATTGCTATTTCGCCGGTGGTTGGCCCGGAAGCGCTCACCGGCTCGACGCGTCTGAAGTCCGGCACCGCCCAGAAGCTGGTGCTGAATATGATCTCCACCGGGGCGATGGTGAAGTGGGGCAAGGTCTGGCAGAACCTGATGGTGGATATGAAAGCCACCAACGTGAAGCTGGTGGACCGCGCCTGTCGCATGGTGATGGAAGCCACCGGCGTGGCGCGCGACGAGGCGCAGGCGGTGCTGGAGCAGACCGGCTACGACGTGAAGCCCGCTATCCTGATGATCCTCAGCGGTCTGGATGCGGAAACGGCGCGGGCGCGGCTGGCACAGCACAACGGCTTTTTACGCGCGGCCTTAGCGCAACAATAACGGGGGCGTCATGGACAAAACCTCAGCGCTGGCCAGCGGTATTCTGCTGGGCGTCGGCGGGCAGGGCAATATTCACCGGCTGGAAAACTGCATGACGCGCGTGCGCCTGGAAGTGCATGACGACGCGCGCCTGGATATTGCCGCGCTGAAAGCGCTGCCCGGCGTCAGCGGCTACGTGAAGCAGGGGGCGCAGCATCAGCTGATCGTCGGCCCTGGCCGGGCGGCGCAGGTGGTGGATGCCATGCGCGCCGCGATGCAGCAGAGCGCTGCGCCGCGTGAGGTTGACGCCATCGCACAGAGCAAAGCTCAGGCCAAAGCGCGCTATAAAGCGCCGATGAGCGATGCCCTGCGCCAGCTTGCCAACGTCTTTATCCCGCTGATCCCGGCGTTCATCGCCTCGGGTCTGATCACCGGCATCATCAATATTCTCAAACGCCCGGACATCGTTGGCGACGTCGCCACCCAGTACCCCAACGTCCTCGGCCTGCTGGGCATTTTCGGCAGCGCGGTATTTGCCATCATGAATATTCTGGTGGGGGTTAACGCCGCACGGGTATTCGGTGGCTCAATGGCGATGGGCGGCGTGATGGCGGGCATTCTCTCCAGCCCGCAGCTGGCGCAGATCACCCTGTTCGGCGAGGCCTTACAGCCCGGACGCGGCGGGGTGATCGCGGTGCTGCTGGTGGTGGCCCTGATGTGCTGGATTGAGAAGCGGCTGCGCGAGCGCCTGCCCGGCTCGATTGAGCTGATCCTTAACCCGCTGCTGACTACGCTGATTACCGCCACGGTGGCGATTGTCGCGCTGCAGCCGCTGGGCGGCTGGATCTCCGATGCCATCGCCCGCGGCGCGACGCTGGCCATCGACCAGGGCGGCCTGCTGGTGGGCGGACTGCTGGCCGGCACCTTCCTGCCACTGGTGCTCACCGGGCTGCATCAGGGGCTGGTGCCGATCCACGTCGAGCTGGTACAGGCCCACGGCGTCAACGCGCTGTTGCCGGTGCTGGCGATGGCGGGTGTCGGGCAGATTGGTGCTGCCGTGGCGGTGCTGATGAAAACCCGCAATGCGCGTCTGAAAAAGGTGATTAAGGGCGCGCTGCCGGTGGGGCTGCTGGGTGTCGGGGAACCGCTGATCTTTGGCGTCACGCTCCCGCTCGGTAAACCGTTTCTCGGTGCCTGCCTCGGCGGTGCCGTTGGCGGGGCGCTGATCAGCTATTTCAAAGTCGCAACGGTCGTCACTTTTGGTATTTCGGGCCTGCCGCTGGCGTTAACCATCGTAACCGGAAAAGTTGCCATCTATCTGTTAGGCTATTTAGTAGCAGTAGCCGCAGGATTTCTTTTCACATGGTTCCTTGGCTTTAACGATCCAGAGGAGTGAGGTTTGTCTCAGAACGCGCGTCGGGTAGTTTTTTTCGATTTGGATGGCACGCTGCATCAGCAGGATATGTTCGGCACGTTTATGCGCTATCTGCTGCGTCATCAGCCGCTTAATGTGCTGCTCGTTATCCCGTTGCTGCCGGTGATTGGCGCGGGGCTGTTGATTAAGGGGCGTGCCGCGCGCTGGCCGATGAGCCTGCTGTTGTGGGGCTGTACCTTCGGGCACAGCGAAGCGCGGCTCAAGGCGCTGGAAAAAAGCTTTGTCGCCTGGTTCCGCACCCACGTTAAAGCCTTCCCGGTGGTGCAGGCGCGCTTAACCGAATACCTTGCCAGCACCGATGCTGACGTCTGGCTGATCACCGGCTCCCCGATGCCGCTGGTAGAGCAGGTGTATGTGGATACGCCCTGGCTGCCGCGGGTAAACCTTATCGCCAGCCAGGTGACCCGCCGCTACGGCGGCTGGGTGCTGACCCTGCGCTGCCTCGGTCATGAAAAAGTGGCCCAGCTTGAGCAGCAGATCGGCACGCCGCTGCGCCTCTACAGCGGCTACAGCGACAGCAAGCAGGACAACCCGCTGCTCTACTTCTGCCAGCACCGCTGGCGCGTAACGCCGCAGGGTGAGCTTCAGCAACTGGAGTAAACGCGCGGTCTCTCCTGATGCGTTTCACTAAACATTATCGCTGTGTATAATGCGCCGCCTTTTGTAGCTCAGGAGTTATCTGTGTCAGACAGCGAATTTACCCACGAATACTGGATGCGCCACGCGCTCACCCTGGCGCAGCGTGCCTGGGACGAGGGGGAGGTGCCGGTCGGGGCTGTGCTGGTGCATAACAACCAGGTGATTGGCGAAGGCTGGAATCGCCCGATTGGCCGTCACGATCCTACCGCCCACGCCGAAATCATGGCGCTGCGTCAGGGCGGGCTGGTGCTGCAAAATTACCGTCTGCTGGATACCACGCTGTATGTCACGCTCGAACCCTGCGTCATGTGCGCGGGGGCGATGGTACACAGCCGTATCGGTCATCTGGTGTTTGGTGCGCGGGATGCGAAAACCGGCGCGGTCGGCTCGCTATTGGATGTGCCGGGCCATCCCGGCATGAACCATGTGATGCAGGTTACGGATGGGGTGCTGGCAGAAGCGTGTTCGGCCTTACTAAGTGAGTTCTTTCGAACGCGTCGTCTTGAGAAAAAGGCCCTAAAGGAAGCGGCCCGAAAGGCGGTTTGATCAGCTCCTGCGGACGCACAATCGGGTAATCCGCAGCGATTTTCTCCAGGCGGGCGGCCTGCTTCTCTTTCTCCATCAGATAGCCAACCAGGCTTATCTGATACTTACGAATATTTTCTACATAGGCGTAAGCCTCATGCCCGCGCGCGTAGCCGTAGGTCGTCTTGCTGTAGTAGGGCTTCAGGCTCAGCAGTGACAGGCGCTGTTTTACGTCAGCCCAGCTGTCGGGATTGCCTTTCTGCTTCGCCGTCAGCGCTCTGGCATCCAGCATATGGGCGTACCCCATATTGTAAGCCGCCAGCGCGAACCAGATGCGCTCCTCTTCCGGCACCGTCTCCGGCACCTTTTTCATCATATCGCTCAGGTAGCGCGCCCCGCCGCTGATGCTCTGCTCGGGATCGAGCCGGTCAGTCAGGCCGACGCTCTGTGCGGTATTACGCGTCAGCATCATCAGGCCGCGTACGCCGGTGGGGGAGGTGGCCTGCGGGTCCCAGTGCGACTCCTGATAGGAAATGGCGGCCAGCAGCTTCCAGTCGATGTCGGTTGCGTACTTCTCAAACAGCGGCTGCAGATCCGGCAGCAGCGTGTCCACGGCACGCAGGAAGCTGCGGGTGTCTACATAGTCGAAATCGTTGCCGTGACCGAGGTACTTCTCCTCCAGCCGCGCCAGAGTGCCGTCTTCGTTAATGCGGTTGAAGAAATCCAGCATCGCTGCCGCCAGCGTATGGTCGCCGTCGCGCTGGGTGTACCAGCTTACCGGCTGCTCATCGGTCATATCCAGCGCCACGGCCAGCTGGGGATGCACACGCTGGAACAGGTTCACCGCCACCGAGTCGGCAATGGTGTAGTCAATTTTGCCTTCCAGCACCTGGCTTAACAGGGTGTTGCTGTTGCGCTGAGGATCGATGGTCCAGCTGAGGTCCGGGTATTTGCTCGCCCTGAGCTTTTCCAGCTCGTTAAGCGCCGTATGCCCTGGCGCGATCACCAGCTGGCCGGGCTTGATAGTGCCGGGGTTGCGCGGACGCAGGGAGCCGACGCGGTAAACCAGCTGCTGCGAAACCGAATAGTAGGTCGGCCCCGGCTCGTAGTGCCGGGTTCGCTCCGGGTTGTACACCAGCCCGGCGGCGAGCACGTCGGCATCATTATTATCAAGATCGTCAAACAGCTCGTTAATGTTCTGACGTGAAGTGATCTCAAGCTTCACGCCGAGATAGTCAGCAAACAGCTGCGCCAGCTCATAGTCGAGGCCGTAGGCTTTGCCGTTGATCGAGGTAAAGATAAGCGGGGAGGGAACGGTACTGACGCGCAGTACGCCGCGAGACTTTATTTCCGCCAGTCGGTTTTCCGCGCCGCCAAACCAGGGGATAGCGGGCCACAAGGCTAACGCCAGCAGCAGAGACACGATGCAGATAAACAGATAATTAAGCTTTAATTTTTTCAATCAGTTAATTCTCTGCGGTGTATCGAGCCCCGGCGGTAATGTGTAGTGTTATAGGTATGGTTAATGACAATTTGAGCGGCATTTTGCTTAACAATGAGTCAGTTGGCAACTAATTAGAGCGATTGGCGACGGCATACGGACGAAACGGCGGGCGATTTTATTTCTACGCAAACGGTTTCGTCGGCGCGCCGTATTCTCTATAATGACGCCCGTTTTCCCCTGCGCCCACTGACAGCGCTGCGCTGGCGCTGCAAAGACGAGAGACTTATGATGGAAATTCTGCGTGGTTCGCCCGCCCTGTCTGCATTCCGTATCAACAAGCTGCTGGACCGTTTCACGGCACTCAACCTGCCGGTGACCTCGGTTTATGCGGAATACGTTCACTTTGCCGACCTTAATGCGCCACTCAGTGCGGATGAACACAGCCGCTTAGCCCGCCTGCTGCAGTATGGCCCGAGCCTCAGCAGCCATGAACCGCGCGGTACGCTGCTGCTGGTGACGCCGCGTCCGGGCACCATCTCTCCGTGGTCATCGAAAGCGACCGATATCGCCCATAACTGCGGTCTGGCGCAGATCAACCGCCTTGAACGCGGCGTAGCCTGGTATGTCGTCGCCGACTCCCTGAACGATGCGCAGTGGCAGGCGCTGGCCGGCGAGCTGCACGATCGCATGATGGAGAGCGTGTTCGGCTCGCTGAACGAGGCGCAGCAGCTGTTTGCTCATCACTCCCCGGCCCCGGTGCAGAGTGTGGATCTGCTGGGCCAGGGCCGCGAGGCGCTGATGGAGGCCAATGTGCGTCTCGGTCTTGCGCTGGCGGAAGATGAAATCGACTATCTGCAGGATGCTTTTACCCGTCTGGAGCGCAACCCGAACGATATCGAACTCTATATGTTCGCGCAGGCCAACTCAGAGCACTGCCGCCATAAGATCTTCAACGCCGACTGGATCATCGACGGCGAACAGCAGCCGAAGTCGCTGTTCAAAATGATCAAAAACACCTTCGAGAAAACCCCGGAGCACGTACTGTCGGCGTATAAAGACAACGCCGCGGTGATGGAAGGTTCCCCGGTGGGCCGCTTCTTTGCCGACCACAGCGCCGGGCGCTACGACTACCATCAGGAAGAGGCGCACATCCTGATGAAAGTGGAAACTCATAACCACCCGACCGCCATCTCTCCGTGGCCGGGTGCCGCCACCGGCTCCGGCGGCGAGATCCGCGATGAAGGCGCCACCGGACGCGGTGCCAAACCGAAAGCCGGGCTGGTGGGCTTCTCAGTTTCCAACCTGCGTATCCCGGGCTTCGAACAGCCGTGGGAAGAGGATTTCGGCAAGCCGGAACGCATCGTTACCGCGCTGGATATCATGACCGACGGCCCGCTGGGCGGCGCGGCGTTTAACAACGAATTTGGTCGTCCGGCCCTGACCGGCTACTTCCGTACCTACGAAGAAAAAGTCACCAGCCACAATGGCGAAGAGCTGCGCGGCTATCACAAGCCGGTGATGCTGGCAGGCGGTATCGGCAACATTCGCGGCGAGCACGTCAGAAAGGGCGAAATTACCGTCGGCGCGAAGCTGATCGTACTGGGCGGCCCGGCGATGAACATCGGTCTCGGCGGCGGGGCGGCCTCCTCAATGGCGTCTGGTCAGTCCGATGCGGATTTAGATTTTGCCTCGGTACAGCGCGACAACCCGGAAATGGAACGTCGCTGTCAGGAAGTGATCGACCGCTGCTGGCAGCTCGGCGATGCCAACCCGATTCTGTTTATTCATGACGTCGGTGCCGGCGGCCTCTCTAACGCCATGCCGGAGCTGGTGAGCGATGGCGGCCGCGGCGGACGCTTCGAGCTGCGCGGCATCCTCAACGACGAGCCCGGCATGAGCCCGCTGGAAGTGTGGTGTAACGAATCTCAGGAGCGCTACGTGCTGGCGGTGGCGCCGGAGCAGCTGGCGCTATTCGACGAGCTGTGCCGCCGCGAGCGCGCACCTTACGCGGTGATCGGTGAAGCCACCGAAGAACTGCACCTGACCCTCAACGACAGCCACTTCGACAACCAGCCGATCGACATGCCGCTGGACGTGCTGCTGGGTAAAGCCCCGAAGATGACCCGCAACGTGACGCGCCAGCAGGCCAGCGGCCAGCCGCTTGAACGCCGCGGGATCACCATTGCGGAAGCGGTGAAGCGCGTGCTGCACCTCCCGACGGTGGCGGAGAAAACCTTCCTCGTCACCATCGGCGACCGTACCGTCACCGGCATGGTGGCGCGCGACCAGATGGTTGGTCCGTGGCAGGTGCCGGTTGCTAACTGTGCGGTAACCACCGCCAGCCTCGACAGCTACTACGGCGAAGCGATGTCGCTGGGCGAGCGCGCGCCAGTGGCGCTGCTCGACTTCGCGGCTTCTGCGCGTCTGGCAGTTGGTGAAGCGCTGACCAATATCGCCGCTACGCAGATCGGCGACATCAAACGCATCAAGCTCTCGGCAAACTGGATGGCGGCAGCGGGCCATCCGGGCGAAGACGCCGGGCTGTATGAAGCGGTAAAAGCGGTGGGTGAAGAGCTCTGCCCGCAGCTTGGCCTGACCATTCCGGTGGGTAAAGATTCAATGTCGATGAAAACCCGCTGGCAGCAGGGCGACGAGCAGCGTGAGATGACCGCGCCGCTGTCGCTGGTGATCACCGCGTTTGCCCGCGTGGAAGACGTGCGCGGCACCGTAACACCGCAGCTTGCCACCGAAGACAACGCCCTGCTGCTGATCGACCTCGGCAAAGGCCATAACGCGCTGGGGGCCACTGCGCTGTCTCAGGTGTGGCGTCAGCTGGGCGATAAGCCCGCAGACGTGCGTGACGTGCAGCAGCTGAAAGGCTTCTATAACGCCATGCAGGCGCTGGTAGCGGATCGCAAGCTGCTGGCCTGGCACGACCGCTCCGACGGCGGCCTGCTGGTCACCCTCGCAGAGATGGCCTTCGCGGGTCACTGCGGTGTTGAGGCAGACATCACCCGCCTCGGCGACGACGCGCTGGCAGCGCTGTTCAACGAAGAGCTGGGCGGCGTGATCCAGGTGCGTGCCGCCGATCGTCAGGCGGTGGAAGCGGTGCTGGACGCGCACGGCCTCGCCGACTGCGTGCACTATCTCGGCAAGGCGGTAGCAGGGGATCGCTTCACGCTGATCGCCAGCGGCGACACCGTCTTCAGCGAAAGCCGTACCACGCTGCGCGTCTGGTGGGCGGAAACCACCTGGCAGATGCAGCGCCTGCGTGATAACCCGGCGTGCGCCGATCAGGAGCACGAGGCGAAATCTAACGACAGCGATCCGGGCCTAAACGTGAAGCTGTCGTTCGATATCAACGAAGACATCGCGGCACCGTACATCGCCAAAGGCGCACGCCCGAAAGTAGCGGTACTGCGCGAGCAGGGCGTTAACTCCCACGTGGAGATGGCCGCGGCGTTCCACCGCGCGGGCTTTGATGCCATCGACGTACACATGAGCGACCTGCTGGCCGGTCGTCGCGGTCTGGACGATGTCCAGGCGCTGGTGGCGTGCGGCGGCTTCTCCTACGGTGATGTGCTGGGTGCGGGCGAAGGCTGGGCAAAATCAATTCTGTTCAACGAGCGCGTGCGTGACGAGTTCCAGACGTTCTTCCACCGTCCGCAGACCCTGGCGCTGGGCGTGTGCAACGGCTGTCAGATGATGTCCAACCTGCGCGAGCTGATCCCGGGCAGCGACTTGTGGCCGCGCTTCGTGCGTAACCAGTCCGACCGCTTTGAAGCACGCTTCAGCCTGGTGGAAGTGACCGCCAGCCCGTCGCTGCTGCTGCAGGGGATGGTCGGGTCGCACATGCCGATCGCCGTTTCCCACGGCGAAGGGCTGGTAGAAGTGCGCGATGCGGCACACCTCGCCGCGCTGGAGAGCAAAGGCCTGGTGGCGCTGCGCTTCATCGATAACTTTGGGGCGGTGACCGAAACCTATCCGGCGAACCCGAACGGCTCGCCGAACGGGATCACGGCGGTGACCAGCGAAAGCGGACGCGTTACCATCATGATGCCGCACCCGGAGCGCGTATTCCGTACCGTGGCGAACTCCTGGCATCCGGAAGAGTGGGGCGAGGACAGCCCGTGGATGCGTATCTTCCGTAACGCCCGTAAGCAGCTGGGCTAACCGGACAAGGGGAGCGAAACGCTCCCCCTTTTTTATGCAGATCGCTATTTCTCTCGCTGCGTTCATGCTGTTACTTTTAATCTGTGATATACCCCGCAAATGTGTCGGCAATTTGCGACAGCGCCAGTCAGTAACTGTCGCCAAAAGGTGACATTTAAGTTATTGATTTATAATGACTGCGCAAGGCGACGTTTGGAGTGTTGTTTTTTGACGACAGGCCGGTGAAAAAACGTGCGCGATCTTCGTGGCTCGATTTAATTAATAATCACTTTAATATCAGTTAATTATAATTAAATTTTCAAAAGTGGCACGCATCCTGCTAGATAATACTCAGTGGCTCATTCACCTTCTTATGTCAGACCCTTCGGGAGCGCTACATAAACCTCAGAATGACGCACAACAAGGTGCCTGCCGTCCAGCTGCTGATTATCGCAATGCGTTATCAAACTTCGGGCGACACGTTGAGTAAGGCACCGCCTCATTTCACACGAAAGGCAGGGTAATTACCCTGCCTTTCGTGTTTCTGCCATTCGGCGCTTCCCACGCGTGCCGCACTCCGCTAGCATCCGGTTATTCCTTTTATCGCGAGATAACATGTTGAAACGCTGGCCTGTTGTATTCCCTCGTTCACTGCGCCAACTGGTAATGATGGCCTTTCTGCTGATCCAGGTGCCGTTGCTGGTGCTGGCCTGGCAGGCGTGGCAGAGCCTTAACGCCCTGAGCGATCAGGCCGCGCTCACCAACCGCACCACGCTGGTGGATGCCCGTCGCAGCGAAGCCATGACCAATGCCGCGCTGGAAATGGAGCGCAGCTACCGTCAGTACTGCGTGCTGGACGACCCGACGCTGGCCCGCGTTTACCAGAGCCAGCGCAAGCGTTATGCCCAGATGCTGGATGCCCATTCCGGCGTGCTGCCGGATGAGATGCTCTATCAGGCGCTGCGGCAGAACCTCAACGATCTCGCGCTGTTACAGTGTAAAAACAGCGGCCCGGACAGCGCCGCCGCCGCCCGGCTGGAAGCCTTTGCCAGCGCCAATACCGAAATGGTGCAGGCCACCCGCGCCGTGGTGTTCTCGCGCGGACAGCAGCTCCAGCAGGAGATCGCCGAGCGCGGTCAGTTCTTTGGCTGGCAGGCGCTGATCCTGTTTCTGGTCAGCCTGGCGCTGGTGCTGCTGTTTACCCGCATGATCATCGGCCCGGTGAAGGGGATCGAGCGGATGATCAATCGTCTCGGGGAAGGGCGCTCGCCAGGTCATACCGTGGCGTTCAAGGGGCCGCGCGAGTTGCGTTCCGTCGGGCAGCGTATTATCTGGCTCAGCGAGCGTCTGGCGTGGCTCGAATCCCAGCGTCACCAGTTCCTGCGCCATCTCTCTCACGAGCTGAAAACGCCGCTGGCGAGCATGCGCGAGGGCACTGAGCTGCTGGCCGATCAGGTCGCCGGCCCGCTGACCGCCGGGCAAAAAGAGGTGGTGGATATACTGGATACCAGCAGCCGTAACCTGCAAAAGCTGATTGAACAGCTGCTGGACTACAACCGTAAACTGGCCGATGCCCAGGTCGAGCTGGAGCAGGTTGAAATCGCGCCGCTGGTTGATATGGTGATCGCTGCTCACAGTCTGCCGGCGCGGGCTAAAATGATGCATACCGACATCGCCCTTGAAGCGCAGGTGTGTCTGGCGGAACCGATGCTGCTGATGAGCGTGCTGGATAATCTCTATTCCAATGCGGTGCACTACGGCAGTGAATCCGGTACCATTTATATCCGCAGTTACACAGCCGGATCGCGGCTGCGGATTGAAGTCGCAAATACCGGAACGCCGATCCCCGCGGCTGAGCGGGAGATGATCTTCGAACCTTTCTTTCAGGGAAGCCTGCAGCGCAAAGGCGCGGTCAAGGGCAGCGGCCTGGGGCTGAGCATCGCTCAGGACTGTATTCGCCGCATGCATGGCGAGCTTCGTCTGGTGGAAGAACACGGCGCCGATGTCTGTTTTCGCATCGAGCTGCCTGTCCCTGAGCCGGAAACACCACAACAATGAGTCTGGACCTTATGAATTTACTGCGGCCCGTTTTGTCGCGCCTGAAACGCCCACGTCTTCTCCGCTCGCTGCTGTGCCCGGCGCTTGCCGGGATGCTGCTCAGCGGCTGCGTTGCCCATCCGGTGAAAAGCTCGCTTAAAAACAAAAATGAACCGCAGCTTCCGGATCATCAGCTGGCTGATTTTCTCTCCACCGACTGTCAGGACATCTGGCAGCTTGGCGGGCACAGTATTGAGACCAACCCGCTCTACTGGCTGCGCGGTATGGACTGCGCGCTGCGTCTGTCGCCGGTGGATGCCCGCGCCGAGGCGCGCCTGTGGTCGGCATACAGCTGGCAGGACACCTTCAAGCGCGGCATTTTACTGGCGAACGCCAGAATCAACCCGACCGAGCGCCGCGGCTTTATTACCGCGCTCGACGATCTGAGCCCCGGCATCCCGGCGCAGGTGCGCCCGCTCTACCAGGTGTGGCGCGACGGCCAGGCCTCGCTGCTGCAGCTTTCCGATGAGCGCACGCGCTACAGCAAGCTGCAGCAGAGCAGCGACAGCGAGCTGGACACTCTGCGCCAGCAGCAGCAGCACCTGCGCAGCCAGCTCGATCTGACCACGCGCAAGCTGGAAAACCTCACCGACATCGAACGCCGGCTGTCGTCGCGTAAACCGACCAGCAGTTATATGCAGGACAACACTCATCCGAACGGGGGCGAGAGCAAAGATGCCCCGGCGGCGGAGGATATCACCACGCCGGACAACAGCAGCACCGGTTCTGCCCCGGAGGAACTGACGCCATGACGCAACGCAAGCCTGCCCGTCTGCTGCTGGTGGATGACGATCCCGGGCTGCTGAAGCTGCTCGGCATGCGTCTCACCAGCGAAGGGTACAGCGTGGAGACCGCGGAAAGCGGAGCCGAAGGGCTGCGCGTACTGACGCGCGAGAAGATCGACCTGGTAATAAGCGATCTGCGCATGGATGAGATGGACGGCCTGCAGCTGTTTGCCGAAATCCAGAAGCTGCAGCCCGGCATGCCGGTGATCATCCTTACCGCGCACGGCTCAATCCCGGATGCGGTGGCCGCCACCCAGCAGGGCGTGTTCAGCTTTCTCACCAAACCGGTGGATCGCGACGCGCTGTACAAGGCGATAGACGATGCGCTACTGCACACCGTCTCCAGCAGCGATGATGCCTGGCGCGAGTCCATCGTCACCCGCAGCCCGATTATGCTGCGTCTGCTGGAGCAGGCGCGCATGGTGGCGCAGTCCGACGTCAGCGTACTGATCAACGGCCAGAGCGGCACCGGGAAAGAGATCCTCGCCCAGGCGATCCACAACGCCAGCCCGCGCAGCAAGAAGGCGTTTATCGCCATCAACTGCGGCGCGCTGCCGGAGCAGCTGCTGGAGTCCGAACTCTTTGGTCACGCCCGCGGTGCCTTTACCGGCGCGGTAAGCAGCCGGGAAGGGCTGTTCCAGGCCGCCGAAGGGGGCACGCTGTTCCTCGATGAGATTGGCGATATGCCGATCCCGTTACAGGTGAAGCTGCTGCGCGTCTTGCAGGAGCGCAAGGTACGCCCGCTGGGCAGCAACCGCGATCTGGATATTGACGTGCGCATTCTCTCGGCCACCCACCGCGACCTGCCGAAGGCGATGGAGCGCGGCGAATTTCGTGAAGATCTGTTTTACCGCCTCAACGTGGTGAACCTGAAGATCCCGGCGTTGAACGAGCGTGCGGAAGATATTCCGCTGCTGGCCGCCCATCTGCTGCGCCAGTCGGCGGATCGCCACAAGCCGTTCGTGCGCAGCTTCTCGACTGACGCCATGAAACGCCTGATGACCGCCAGCTGGCCGGGCAACGTGCGCCAGCTGGTGAACGTCATTGAGCAGTGCGTGGCGCTGACGTCCGCCCCGGTGATCAGCGATGCGCTGGTGGAGCAGGCGCTGGAAGGCGAAAACACCGTGCTGCCGACCTTTGTTGAGGCAAGGAATCTGTTCGAACTGAACTATTTACGCAAAATTCTGCAAATCACCAAAGGCAACGTCACCCATGCTGCGCGCATGGCCGGGCGCAACCGCACCGAATTCTATAAACTGCTGTCGCGTCATGAACTTGATGCCAACGACTTCAAAGAGTAGTTTCGCCATCCATTGGCGCTAAGAATATGATAGGGTGAGCAACCGATTACGTACCCATGATGAACACCTGACGGGCGAAGAGAGTTAAGGACCACCATGAAAAAGATTGATGCGATTATTAAACCATTCAAACTGGACGATGTGCGCGAAGCGCTGGCGGAAGTGGGCATCACCGGTATGACCGTCACCGAAGTAAAAGGCTTTGGTCGCCAGAAAGGGCACACCGAACTCTATCGCGGTGCCGAGTACATGGTGGACTTCCTGCCGAAGGTGAAGATTGAGATCGTGGTGCCAGACGATATCGTCGAAACCTGCGTCGATACCATCATCCGCACAGCTCAGACCGGAAAAATCGGCGACGGTAAGATTTTCGTCTTCGACGTGGCGCGCGTGGTGCGTATCCGTACCGGCGAAGAGGACGACGCGGCGATTTAATCTCGTGCTCGCAAAAAAAAGGCAGGTCTGAGACCTGCCTTTTTTGTTGGGCTTTTGCGGTAAAAATTACAGTACCTTATGCGGCCCGAAGCACTCGTAGTGGATGTGGTCGCGATCCACGCCCAGCGCCACCAGCTGCTGCGCGGCAAACTGCATAAAGCCGACCGGGCCACAGAGCCAGAAAGTCATGGCCGGATCGCTGAACGCGCTTTGCTGGCTCGCCAGCTCCATCAATCCTTCGCTGTCAAAACGCACCGCCTCGCGGTCCGCCTCGGCTGGCGTCTGATACCAGACGTGAGAGGTGAAACGCGGCAGTTTCGCACCCAGCGCCGCCACTTCATCGGCAAAAGCATGCACTTCGCCATTCAGCGCGGCGTGGAACCAGTTAACCTGGGCCGGATGCGCATTGTTCGCCAGCGTATCCAGCATCGCCAGCATCGGGGTCTGGCCGACGCCAGCGGAGATCAGCGTCACCGGGGTCTGTGGCGTAGCGTCCAGGAAGAAATCCCCGGCCGGGGCGGCAACCTGTACCACATCGCCAACGCGCGCGTCCCGGTGCAGCCAGTTCGACACCTGGCCGCCATCTTCGCGTTTTACCGCAATGCGGTAGCTGCGGCCGTTGGGGCTGCGGGTGAGGGAGTACTGACGGATCTCCTGGTGCGGGAAGGCGTCCGGCTTCAGCCAGACTGCGAGGTACTGCCCCGCACGGTAATCCGCCACCGCGCCGCCATCAACCGGCTCCAGCTCAATGCTGGTAATCAAAGCGCTGCGCGGGGTTTTGTCGACGATGCGGAACGCACGGGTGCCTTCCCAGCCGCCCCGTTTGCTGGCGTGCTCCTGATAGATCTCGGCTTCGCGATTGATAAACACCTGCGCCAGCACGCCATAGGCTTTGCCCCAGGCATCCAGCACCTCCTGACCCGGACTCATCAGCTCGTCAATGGTGGCCAGCAGATGGGTTCCCACGATGTTGTACTGCTCAGGTCTGATAGAGAAGCTGGTGTGCTTCTGGGCGATTTTTTCCACCGCCGGCAGCAGCACGGCCAGATTTTCAATATTGGTGGCGTAGGCGCAGATGGCATTAAACAGCGCTTCACGCTGGTCGCCGTTACGCTGGTTACTCATATTGAAAATTTCTTTCAGTTCCGGATTGTGCTGGAACATGCGGTCATAGAAATGGGCGGTAAGTTTTGGCCCGGTCGCGGCAATGGCGGGAATGGTGGATTTCACGATGGCGATGGTTTGCGCGTCTAACATGGCAGGTCCTTTTTAATGTTGCATTTTAAATGCATGTTATAAGCGATACCCCTGCGTTGTAAAGGGGAAATACGCGGCCAGGGTAAAAACGAACGTGAAAAATCGACATCTCAAAAATGAAAAGAATTCGTGAAATCATGCCGGAATTATGTGTGGTCAAAGCCTTACGCGGCGCGGAGCCAATCGTTTGCGTAAAAAGCTTTGTCAAGACCTGTTATCGCCCCTTTAATCAGTTATACTGTGGGCCGCTGCCGACGGGGCAATGGCCTCAGGCGAAAATAAATACTGTTAGCTGAGTCAGGAGATGCGGATGTTAAAGCGTGAAATGAACATTGCCGATTATGATGCCGAACTGTGGCAGGCTATGGAGCAGGAAAAAGTACGTCAGGAAGAGCACATCGAACTGATCGCCTCCGAGAACTACACCAGCCCGCGCGTGATGCAGGCGCAGGGCTCTCAGCTGACCAATAAATACGCGGAAGGCTATCCGGGCAAGCGCTACTACGGCGGCTGCGAATATGTGGATATCGTTGAGCAGCTGGCGATTGACCGCGCAAAAGCGCTCTTCGGCGCTGACTACGCTAACGTCCAGCCGCACTCCGGCTCACAGGCTAACTTCGCGGTCTACACCGCGCTGCTGCAACCGGGCGATACCGTGCTGGGTATGAACCTGGCGCAGGGCGGCCACCTGACACACGGCTCCCCGGTTAACTTCTCCGGCAAACTGTACAACATCATTCCTTACGGTATTGATGAGACCGGTAAAATCGATTACGAAGACATGGCGAAGCAGGCGCAGACCCATAAACCGAAGATGATCATCGGCGGCTTCTCGGCTTACTCCGGTATCGTTGACTGGGCGAAAATGCGTGAAATCGCTGACAGCATCGGCGCATACCTGTTCGTTGATATGGCCCACGTGGCAGGTCTGATTGCCGCTGGCGTCTACCCGAACCCGGTTCCGCACGCCCATGTCGTCACCACCACAACCCATAAAACCCTGGCGGGTCCGCGCGGCGGTCTGATCCTCGCCAACGGCGGCAGCGAAGAGCTGTACAAAAAACTGAACTCTGCGGTGTTCCCGAGCGCGCAGGGTGGCCCGCTGATGCACGTTATCGCGGCGAAAGCGGTCGCGTTGAAAGAGGCGATGGAACCGGAGTTCAAAACCTACCAGCAGCAGGTGGCAAAAAACGCCAAAGCGATGGTAGAAGTGTTCCTGAACCGTGGCTATAAAGTGGTGTCCGGCGGCACTGAAAACCACCTGTTCCTGCTGGATCTGGTGGATAAAAACCTGACCGGTAAAGATGCTGACGCAGCCCTGGGCCGCGCCAATATCACCGTGAATAAAAACAGCGTGCCGAACGATCCGAAGAGCCCGTTCGTCACTTCCGGCATCCGTATCGGTTCGCCGTCTGTGACCCGCCGCGGCTTTAAAGAAGCGGAAGTCAAAGAGCTGGCTGGCTGGATGTGCGACATTCTCGACAACATCCATGACGACGCGGTTATCGAGCGCGTAAAAGCTAAAGTGCTGGATATCTGCGCCCGCTTCCCGGTTTACGCGTAAGCGTACGCCATCTGAAAAAGCCGCCGCGAGCGGCTTTTTTTATGCCTGCAGGAGGGCACATGCGTATTCAGACCTTTGCGCAGCTGACCGGGCTGTCGGTTCATACCCTGCGCTATTACGAAAAACTCGGCCTGTTGAGTCCGGGGCGTAACGCCAGCGGTCACCGCGACTACCGGCAAAGCGACGTTGACTGGGTAAACTTCATCAAGCGGCTGAAGGCCACCGATATGCCGCTGGAGGCGATCCAGCGTTACGCGCAGTTACGCAGCGCGGGCGACAGCACGCTGGCCGAACGGCGCACGCTGCTGGCGCATCACGCTGAGCGGCTGGCCCGGCGGCTGGCCGAGCAGCAGGCGCATCTGCATCAGCTTGAAGTGAAAATGGCCTGGTATGATGACGCGCTGCTGAAAAACAGCGCTTGACCTGGAGTTAACTCGAAGCTTTACCGTTGTCTCCACATTCAACAAGGAGACATCATCATGACCCCATCCCGCTATGACACCGGCCTCGCACGCCTTGCCGCCATCGACGGCGCTGCCGGCGAAAAGGTGATCGCCGCACTGGCCGACATCGCGCCGGATCTCGGCAAATACGTGATTGAATTCGGCTTCGGCGACGTCTACAGCCGCCCGGGGCTGGATGTGAAAAGTCGCGAACTGGCGACCATTGCCGCGCTGACTGCGCTCGGTCACGCCCAGCCGCAGCTGGCGGTGCACCTGCACGCGGCACTTAACGTCGGGTGCAGCCGCGAAGAAATTATTGAAGTGATTATCCAGATGGCGCTGTACGCCGGTTTCCCGGCGGCGCTGAATGCGATGTTCACCGCTAAAGCGGTATTTATCGAGGCGGGTATTCAGTAAAACTCCCTGCCGCAAGGGCAGGGAGTGCGGTTACGGCTGCGTCTTGTCCGCGGTGCGGGTGTCGAAATCTGACGCGTCGTGACGCTCATGCAGCTGCGACGCCGGATCGCCAGAGAGACGATTCACCATCCGCCCGCGCTTCACCGCCGGGCGGCTCGCCACCTCTTCAGCCCAGCGCACCACGTTCTTATACGATTTCACGTCGAGGAACTCGGCGGCCTCGTAGATACCGTCCAGCACCAGCGCGCCATACCACGGGAAGATGGCGATATCGGCGATGCTGTACTCATCCCCGGCAATAAAGCGGCGAGTCGCCAGCTGCTGGTCCAGCACGTCGAGCTGGCGCTTGGCTTCCATTGAGAAACGCTCAATCGCGTATTCGATTTTCAGCGGCGCATAGTGATAGAAGTGCCCGAAGCCGCCGCCGAGGTACGGCGCCGAGCCCTGCAGCCAGAACAGCCAGTTCAGCGCTTCGGTGCGGCCGGCATGGCTTTTCGGCAGGAAGTGACCGAACTTATCCGCGAGATAGAGCAGGATTGCCCCGGATTCAAACACGCGCAGCGGTGGGGTTTGCGAGCGGTCTTCCAGCGCCGGGATCTTTGAGTTCGGGTTCACGCCCACAAAGCCACTGCCAAACTGATCCCCGTCGCCGATGCGGATCAGCCAGGCATCATACTCTGCAGCGGTAACGCCCAGCGCCAGCAGTTCCTCCAGCAGGATCGTCACCTTCTGCCCGTTTGGCGTCGCCAGCGAGTAGAGCTGCAGCGGATGTTTGCCCACCGGCAGCGCTTTATCGTGGGTCGCCCCGGAAACCGGACGGTTAATGGATGCCCAGGTGCCTGCGCCACCCTGTTTCCAGGTCCAGACTTTTGGCGGTTGATATTGATTTTCCGACATATTCGTTGCCCCGTTTGCCTGTTGTGAAGCTTCGAGTGTAGCAGGAAGCACAGGGCGGGTTTAGCAGGATGCGGCGTTAACACTGCCGCGAAACGGCAATGGCGCGCCGCGAGGAAAGCAGAAAGACAGGCGGCCGGAGCCGCCTGAGAGGAAGTTATTTCAGATGCGCTTTCAGCTCTGAACCGGCCTGGGCCAGCGCGGTGCGCACGGTTGGCTCCTGGCTCAGGGCATTGAGCAGGCCATAGTCGTGGATCATGCCGTTATAGCGGGTTACGGTCACCGGGACACCGGCGGCATCCAGTTTGCGGCCAAAGGCTTCGCCCTCATCGCGCAGCACATCAAGTTCAGCGGTCTGGATCAGCGTCGGCGGCAGGCCTTTCAGCTCGGCACTGGTAGCGCGCAGCGGCGAGGCCAGGATGTTGTTGCGGTCGGTTTCGCGGGTGGTGTAGTTATCCCAGAACCACTTCATCATGTTGCGGCTCAGGAAGTAGCCGTTCTGATATTGATCATACGAGGCGGTATCGAAGCGCGCATCGGTGACCGGCCAGAACATCACTTCATAGCGGATCGCCGGCGTGTGGTTACGTTTTGCCTGCAGGGCGACGGCCGCGACCATGTTACCGCCCACGCTGTTGCCCGCCAGCGCCAGACGGCTGCCGTCAACGCCGATTTCCCCTCCGTGCTCCGCGACCCATTTCGTGGCTTCATACGCCTGGGTGATGGCGACCGGGAAGTGGGCTTCCGGTGACGGCGTATAGTTAACGAACACCGCCGCCGCGCCGGATTCATTCACCAGGTCGCGCACAAAACGCTCGTGGGTCGGGAAGTCGCCCAGTACCCAGCCGCCGCCGTGGAAGAACATAAACACCGGCAGTTTACCGGTTGCCCCGGCGGGTTTCACGATGGTGAGCGTCAGCGGCTTACCCAGTGCGGTAATGGTTTTTTCACTGACATCAGCGGCTGGCAAGGCAGCGCCTTTCTGCGCACCGATCAGGACATCACGCGCCTGCTGGACGGAGAGCTGCTCAAGCGGCTTGCCGCCAGCGCCGTTCAGTGCGCTCAGGAAAGTGGCTACGCCGGCAGTCGGAGCAGGCGCATTGTCAGCCTGGGCGAAGGGAGCAACGGTGGAGGCCAGTACTGCAGCGGCAAGAACAGAATGCTTGATTGTCATTTTTAATCTCCTGCTATTGTGTAGTGCGCTATTTATATGATGGCGTGAATGCCGGTTGATGGAGTGAACTATAGCGCCTGGATTTTGCATTGCAAGCAAAAATTTAATAAACAATTTAATTGTGCGCTATTTAAATGTCAGGGCAACGCCAGATGCCTCTCATTCTGGCGCATTCAGGGGTCGATAAATAATGTTAAATTGATGTTACGTCTTGCATGAGGGGGAATTACCCGCGAGACTATCGCCGTCCAAAACGGGAGGGATTCATGGGACTGCATTCCAGAAACTGGCTGGCGCTCAGCTACTTCACCTACTTCTTCAGCTACGGCATTTTTCTGCCCTTCTGGAGCGTCTGGCTTCAGGGCGTTGGCCTGCCCGCCGAAACTATCGGCTTACTGCTGGGGGCAGGGCTGATCGCCCGTTTTCTCGGTAGCCTGCTGCTGGCTCCCCGCGTACAGGATCCTTCCCGGCTGGTCTTTGCCCTGCGCATTCTTGCGTTGCTGACGCTGGTGTTCGCGCTGGCCTTCTGGTTGGGTACGGCCGCCGCCTGGCTGTTTGTGGTGATGGTCGGCTTCAACCTGTTTTTCTCCCCGCTGGTGCCGCTCACCGACGCGTTGGCCGGCACCTGGCAGCGGCAGATCGCGATGGATTATGGCCGCGTGCGGCTGTGGGGGTCGATTGCCTTTGTGGTGGGCTCAGCCCTGACCGGTAAGCTGGTCAGTCTTTATGACTACCACGCCATTCTGGTGCTGCTGTCGATCGGCATCGCGTCCATGTTGCTCGGTATGCTGCTGCGCCCTTCGGTGATGCCGCAGGGCGAAGCCCGCAGTCGCGAAGCGGCAGGCTGGCCGGCATGGCGGGCGCTTATTGCCAGCAGCTGGCGTTTTCTCGCCTGCGTCTCCCTGCTGCAGGGGGCGCACGCCGCCTATTACGGGTTCAGCGCTATCTACTGGCAGAAAGCGGGCTATTCCGCGTCGGTGGTGGGCTATCTGTGGTCGCTGGGCGTCGTGGCGGAGATCCTGGTGTTTGCGCTGAGCAACAGGCTGTTCCGCCGCTTTTCGGTACGCGGGCTGCTGCTGCTCTCGGGCATCAGCGGCATAGTGCGCTGGGGGCTAATGGGCTGGACCACCGATCTGCCGTGGCTCATCGTGATGCAGATCCTGCACTGCGGCAGCTTTACGGTCTGTCATCTGGCGGCGATGCGCTACATTTCTGCGCGCAAAGGCGCTGAGGTGATTCGCCTGCAGGCAATGTACTCCGCGGTGGCAATGGGAGGCGGCATCGCCATCATGACGATGATCGCGGGCTATCTCTACCAGCACCTCGATAACGGTGTGTTCTGGGTGATGGCGCTGGTGGCGCTGCCGGCGCTGCTGTTACGCCCCGGCGTGGCAGCGCCGCGTTAGGCTTCAAGAATGGCGCGAATGCGCGCCTGCTGATGTTCCCCCAGCGGCATAGTGGCATGGATCAGCGGCGGTGAAAACAGCGGCAGCGAGGTGGCGTAAGGCGTCACAATCAGCGCCGCCTCCCTGGGAGCGCCCTGCTGCTGGAAAGCATGCAGCGTCAGATGGCGAATATTGAGCGGCAGCAGCGTCAGTTCGCGCAGCTGCTGTTCGATCTCCTGCTCCAGCCGGGTATCGTTGCCGGTTAACAGCAGCACCTGTTTCTCATGCAGATCGCTCTCCTGCATCAGCCATGCACCAAATATCACCGCGACCAGCCCCACCTCTTCATCGGAAAAGTCGATGCCGTACTCGGTTTCAAAGCCGCGGAACGCCTCGCGCGTGGTGCGCATCAGGCGCGGATAAAGCCGGTAAACCTCTTCCGGCAGGCTGTTATCAATGCCGATGCCGAACAGCGAGCGCTCCAGCGCCTGCGCCAGATGAATATAGAGCTGATCGGCCAGCCCCTGTTCATCGCTGAAGGTCATGCCGGACAGCGCCCGGAAGCGTTCGATCATCTGACCAATGGCGAGCCGCAGCCGGATATCCTGCTGGTGGCTGTCGTTAAGAGGGTCCGGGGTGCGCAGCATCATAAACAGCAGGGCGAGGAAGCGCTGCTCATTTTCATGGGGAAGCTGCATCACCCGGCGCTGCCAGTGCCGCACGATCTCCTGCGCCGCCTGATACTCGGCACGCGTCTGGGTCCACTGCTGCTGCGGCTCGGTAAACTCCGGCGTCAGGCCGTCATGGTGCTGCAGCAGGCAGTACTGAAGGTAAAGACGCAGGAACTGGACATCGCGGGTGCCAAAGCTGCGCTGCAGACGGCGACCACACAGGTTGACCAGCGCCTGCAGGTTCGTGTCGTCATACAGCGCGGTGGCGATGCCAAGGGTGCGCAGACCGGTCTTCAGCGTTGGTGTGAAGTGTTGCTCGATAAAGTGCGGGCACAGACGCAGGCCGCGCCGCAGCCAGTGCAGCAGGCAGAGGCGGCGGTCGAGGGCGGAGCCGTCAATCCGGTAGCTGCCATCTTCGAGGGTCAGGATCGTCAGCCGGTGAAAGCGGGCAATCTCCTCGCTGGCGTCCAGAATATCCTGTCGGGCAATGCTGTCGTCCACGCCATTCACGCGTGCCAGAATTTCTGGCGTCACGATCTGTCCCGGCAGATAGAGCATCAATAACACCTGGCAGCGACGCTGCGGACTGGAGAGCGCAGAGGACGGCGGGCATAATAGTGTCATCATCTGATTTTCCAGTTATGTTGAATAACGTTAAGAGTAGCTAACCTGTACCCGGCGGAAAGCGAGACAGACGGCTTTTCATTACGGAATTGTGGCTGGCTCACAGAATTTTGCATCTGAGGGAAAAATGCGCAGACAAATGCAGGGGATTATCGGCGCGGCAGCGTTGTGGATGCTGACCGGCGCACAGGATGCGTTTGCGCATCCGCACAGCTTTATTTCGCTGCAGTCGACGGTGGTGGTGCGGGATGACCAGTTTATCGCGCTGAAAATGCGCTGGACGATGGATGAAATTACTTCAGCAGATCTTCTCTATGATGCCGGTGATGCCCCGCCGGGCTCGGAAATCTGGAAAAAGCTCGCCGCCGAGGTGATGGCGAACGTGCTGGGCCAGCACTATTTCACCGAGGTGTGGCACAACGGTAAAAAGGTGAAGTTTATCGACCGCCCCACGTCCTATAGCCTGGAGGAGGAGAACCACCAGGCGGTGCTTAACTTCGTGCTGCCGCTGGCTTCGGCGCAACCGCTTAGCGGGCAGACGTACACTTTTTCAACCTTCGACCCGAGCTACTACGTGGATATGAGCTACGCCGAGGACAGCGATGCCCGGCTGCCGCCAGCGCTGGCGTCGCGCTGCTCGCTGAAGGTGATGACGCCGTCGCCGGGGGATGAGGTGCTGGATTTCGCCTCTTCGCTCGATAAAGCGGACGCGCCGCCGGAAGATATGAATTTAGGTCGACAATTTGCTCAGCAGGTAACGCTTCAATGTCAGTGATCTTTACCCAACGCACCGCGTCACGCCGCTGGCTGCCATTCTGGCCGCTGGCGCTGTTTGCTCTGTTTATACTGATGGCCGGGCTGGCGCTCTGGCACTACTGGCCGCAGGTAATGATCAGCAGCATCCGCTGGCAGCGGGCGGCCAACAGTGAGATGAGCCAGCTGCTCAAGCGCGTGGCAGAGAACCCCGGTCAGGCGGGTGCGTCACTGCTGCTGTTCAGTTTCGTCTACGGCGTGCTCCACGCGCTGGGGCCAGGGCACGGTAAAGTGGTGATCACCACCTGGCTGGCTACGCATCCGTCGCGGCTGAAAACCAGCCTCGGGCTGACGTTTGCCTCCTCGCTGCTGCAGGGCGTGGTGGCGATTGCACTGGTTACCGTGGTGCTGACGCTGCTGAAGCTGCCGGCGCGCCAGCTGCACCTCAGTGGTTTCTGGATGGAGAAGGGGAGCTATCTGCTGGTAGGCGCGCTGGGGCTGCTGCTCTGCTACCGGGCGATAAAACGCCTGCGCCGCCTGATGCCGCAGCCGCGCCGCTTCACCGCCTTTACGCCGCATCACCAGCATCACGCCAACTGCGGCTGCGGTCATCAGCATCTGCCGGATAACGAGCAGCTCGCCAACAGCGATGACTGGCGCGCCCGGCTGGCGATTATCCTTTCCATGGGAATGCGTCCGTGTTCAGGGGCGCTGATGGTGCTGCTGTTCAGCAAGGTGATCGGCGTGTTTGGCTGGGGGATGGCCTCGGCGCTGGCAATGGCGGCGGGGACGTCGCTGACCATCTCGGCGCTGGCGCTGCTGGTGCACAGCTTCCGGCGCGTCGCACAGCGGCTGAGCGCCGGAAGTACGCCCGCGCTGTGGCGCAGGGTGGGCGGGGCAACGCTGGCCCTGAGCGGCGGGGCGATATTGCTGATCGCCGCCCTGGTGATGTGGCTCAGCGCTCAACCGCCGGGGGGCGGGCTGCGACCGTTCTGAATTTCCGGCAACAAAAAAGGCAGCTGCTCGCGCACCTGCCTTTTTTCATTCGCGCTATGGATTAGCGCTTCATGGCTTCGCTGAGCTCATCACGCATAGCGGCGAGCATTGCTTTTACCACGCGCGGGTTACCGGCGACGATGTTACCGCTCATCAGGTGGTTATGACCGCCGGTGAAATCGCACACCAGACCGCCAGCTTCACGAACCAGCAGTTCGCCCGCGGCGAAATCCCACGGCTTCAGGCCCAGTTCGAAATAACCGTCAACGCGGCCCGAGGCCACGTAGGCCAGGTCCAGCGCGGCAGAGCCGGTGCGACGGAAGTCGGCACACTGGGTGAACAGTTTGCCAACGATGTTCATGTACGGGGTGGCGTGCTGTTTGGCTTTGAACGGGAAACCGGTCGCCAGAATGGTGCCATCCAGATCGCGAGCATTGCTGCTGCGCAGACGATAACCGTTGAGCTGTGCGCCCTGACCGCGAACGGCAGAGAAGAGTTCGTTACGCATCGGATCGTAAACCACCGCCACTTCGGTACGGCCTTTAATGCGTACGGCGATTGAGACGGAGAAGTGCGGCAGACGTTTGATAAAGTTAGACGTGCCATCCAGTGGATCGATAACCCATTGCACATCCTGATCGGTACCTTCATGTTCACCGCTTTCTTCGGTGATGATGGTGTGCTGCGGATACGATTTACGAATCACGTCGATAATCATGGCTTCTGCCGCTTTATCTACGTTGGTGACGAAATCGTTGGTGCCTTTCTGGCTCGCTTCTACAGCGTCGGGCGTTTCATAGTTCTTGGCAATTACGTTACCCGCTTTGCGCGCGGCACGCACGGCGATGTTCAGCATCGGATGCATCGGTTAGTCTCACTGGATGTTAAAGAACGGAAAAAACGCGCGGAGTATATACCCTTGCGCCCGGACGGTGCAACCTCATTTACCGGCTCGCCTACAACCTTGCCTGCGGGCAACAGTAAGTCAAGGTAACCTTTACTGCGAAATTCAGATAATAAAAAACCCGCACCGGGCGGGTTTATTTTTATTATCTGCGGGGCTTAACTGCTCAGACGTAATGTCTTCTTCGCTATTGTAAACGTCGCGGATAATTAGCGCAGCTTACAGCGGAGTAACGTTACCCGCTGCCGGGCCTTTAGCACCATTTTCAATGGTGAAAGATACCTGCTGACCTTCATCCAGGGTTTTAAAGCTGTCGCTCTGGATAGCAGAGAAATGTACGAATACATCTTTGCTGCCGTCGTTCGGAGTGATAAAGCCAAAACCTTTATCAGCGTTGAACCATTTTACTAAACCAGTCATTTTGTTAGACATAGATATTTCCTTAATTGATGAGCCACATTGAGTAGCGAGGATGGCCTGATATTAGAGAGTTACTTATTTGGCACTTAGGAGGAGGCTCATTGAGGAGGGTATCTATTGATAACGCCTGAACTGAGGACTGCTTTACTAAAACTGCTTTCATAAGGTCTGTATTCCAAACCGAGGACGCCATTAAGACACAGGGAAATAATTTTAGCAACGGTTAGCTTTATTTATTTTAAACGCTTACACACCCGGATGGCTATATGGCTTTTAATCAGGCAAAGCGATAAGGAGGTATTTCTCTGACAGAGAATATAGTTTCCTTTATTAAGCGCAGCGCGGAAATGTCGGTGACTTCCGGCGTGACGCAATAACAGCAGGGTAGTCAATCTGTTCGGCGTGCACTATGGCAGACTGCACGCTGCGTCCGCTTCTTCAGCGCGCTGCGTGCCTGTTTGTCACATCGCTGCAACATCCTTAGCGCAGGGGCGGATCATCCGGACGCTTTATGGTAGGATGCTGCCATATTTTTCCCTCGTACCGAATCGCTATGCTGCAAAACATTCGTATTGTGCTGGTTGAAACCTCTCACACCGGCAACATGGGCTCCGTAGCCCGCGCTATGAAAACCATGGGCCTGACTAACCTCTGGCTGGTCAATCCGCTGGTGAAACCGGACTCGCAGGCCATCGCCCTGGCCGCCGGAGCCAGCGACGTGATTGGCAATGCGCAGATCGTTGACACCCTCGATGAAGCCATTGCCGGGTGCAGCCTGGTGGTTGGCACCAGCGCACGCTCGCGCACCCTGCCGTGGCCGATGCTCGACCCGCGCGAGTGCGGCATCAAGAGCGTGGCGGAAGGGCGGAACACGCCGGTGGCGCTGGTCTTTGGTCGCGAACGCGTTGGCCTGACTAATGATGAACTGCAGAAGTGCCACTACCACGTCGCCATTGCCGCTAACCCAGAGTACAGCTCGCTGAACCTGGCGATGGCAGTGCAGGTTATCGCCTATGAAGTGCGTATGGCATGGCTGGCGACCCAGGAACAGCCTGCCGCTGCGCAGCCTGAAGAGACCCCGTATCCGCTGGTGGACGATCTGGAGCGTTTCTATGGCCACCTGGAGCAGGTGCTGCTGGATACCGGTTTTATCCGTGCCAGCCACCCCGGCCAGGTCATGAACAAGCTGCGCCGCCTGTTCACCCGCGCCCGTCCTGAAAGCCAGGAGCTGAACATCCTGCGCGGGATGCTGGCCTCGATGGAACAGAAAAACAAACCGCAAAAATAGCCCTGAATGCCCTCCGCAAGCGTCACGGCGCGGGGGCGAAAAACGGGATAAATCAGCGCGCAATACCCCGGTAAACTATCGGGGTAAATACTTGAGTAAAATAGTCAGGTAAATAGTTGACCATTTTAGTCGGGAATGTCAGACTTGCGCCTGCTATGTGATACACATCCCATTCAAAACCCCCGTCTCGAGGGGCATTTTTGAGGTAAGACATGAGACTGACATCTAAAGGGCGCTATGCCGTTACCGCAATGCTGGACGTTGCGCTGAACTCTGAAGCAGGCCCGGTGCCGTTGGCTGATATCTCCGAACGTCAGGGAATTTCGCTCTCCTATCTGGAGCAGCTGTTTTCCCGCCTGCGCAAAAATGGCCTCGTGGCAAGCGTACGCGGTCCGGGCGGTGGTTACCTGCTGGGTAAAGAAGCCGGCAGCATCGCGGTAGGCGAAGTCATCAGCGCAGTGGATGAGTCCGTGGACGCAACCCGCTGTCAGGGTAAAGGCGGCTGCCAGGGCGGCGATAAGTGCCTGACCCACGCGCTGTGGCGCGATCTCAGCGACCGTCTTACCGGTTTCCTGAACAACATTACTCTTGGCGAGCTGGTGAACAACCAGGAAGTGCTGGACGTGTCTGACCGTCAGCACAGCCATGAGACGCAGCGTCCTGGCCGTGGCCAGGACGGCATCGACGTGAAGCTGCGCGCGTAATCTGAAGCCTTTTTACCGTTTTAATTGAATCAGGCCGGGGGCGATACGTTGCCCCACTAAACTGGCGCGAAAGACGCCGGTGGCCTGCTTCGACATATTGAAGTGATGTACGGAGCTTAAGAGCAATGAAATTACCGATTTATCTCGACTACTCCGCGACTACGCCTGCTGATCCGCGTGTTGCTGAGAAGATGATGCAATTTCTGACAATGGACGGTACGTTCGGTAACCCGGCGTCCCGTTCTCACCGTTTCGGCTGGCAGGCGGAAGAAGCGGTAGATATCGCCCGTAACCAGGTGGCAGAGCTGATTGGCGCGGACCCGCGTGAAATCGTCTTTACCTCCGGTGCCACCGAATCTGATAACCTGGCGATCAAAGGTGCAGCCAACTTCTACCAGAAAAAAGGCAAGCACATCATCACCAGCAAGACCGAACACAAAGCCGTGCTGGATACCTGCCGTCAGCTGGAGCGCGAAGGCTTCGAAGTGACGTATCTGGCACCGCAGCCTAACGGCATCATCGATCTTAAAGAACTCGAAGCCGCGATGCGCGAGGACACCATCCTCGTCTCCATCATGCATGTGAATAACGAAATCGGCGTGGTGCAGGATATTGCCACCATTGGCGACCTGTGCCGTGCGCGCGGCATCATCTTCCACGTGGATGCGACCCAGAGCGTTGGCAAACTGCCAATCGACCTGACCCAGCTGAAAGTGGACCTGATGTCCTTCTCCGGTCACAAAATCTACGGTCCGAAAGGCATCGGCGGTCTGTACGTGCGTCGTAAGCCGCGTATCCGCATTGAAGCCCAGATGCACGGCGGCGGTCACGAGCGCGGTATGCGTTCCGGCACCCTGCCTGTGCACCAGATCGTCGGCATGGGCGAAGCCTATCGCATCGCGAAAGAAGAGATGGCGAGCGAAATGGATCGCCTGCGCGGCCTGCGTAACCGTCTGTGGGATGGACTGAAAGATATCGAAGAAGTGTACCTCAACGGTTCACTGGAGCAGGGCGTCCCGACCATCCTCAACGTCAGCTTTAACTACGTTGAAGGCGAGTCGCTGATTATGGCGCTGAAAGACCTCGCGGTCTCTTCCGGTTCCGCCTGTACTTCTGCAAGCCTTGAGCCTTCCTACGTGCTGCGCGCGCTGGGCATGAATGACGAGCTGGCACACAGTTCAATCCGTTTCTCTTTAGGTCGTTTTACTACCGTTGAAGAGATTGATTACACCATCGAGCTGGTTCGCAAATCGATTGGTCGTCTGCGCGATCTCTCTCCGCTGTGGGAGATGTTCAAGCAGGGCGTCGATCTGAACACTATCGAATGGTCACATCACTAATCGGTTTACGACTTAAGGAAAAATCATCATGGCTTACAGCGAAAAAGTAATCGATCACTACGAAAACCCGCGCAACGTCGGCTCGTTCGACAACAACGACGAGAGCGTTGGTAGCGGCATGGTTGGCGCACCGGCGTGCGGCGACGTGATGAAGCTGCAGATCAAAGTCAACAATGACGGTATCATTGAGGACGCGCGCTTTAAGACCTACGGTTGCGGCTCCGCAATCGCCTCCAGCTCCCTCATTACCGAGTGGGTGAAGGGGAAATCTCTGGACGAAGCGCAGGCTATCAAAAACACTGATATCGCCGATGAGCTTGAACTGCCGCCGGTGAAAATTCACTGCTCTATCCTCGCGGAAGATGCGATTAAAGCCGCGATTGCGGACTACAAAAGCAAACGCGAAGCGGGTTCCAAATAATTCGATTCGCTACCGGGCAGGCTGACCGTGCGTCGCCTGCTGTGGATTTCCCGCGATTTGAACTATGACGAGATAAATATAGAGGTTGTTGTATGTCGATTACCCTTAGCGACAGTGCTGCCGCGCGTGTGAATGATTTTCTCGCTAACCGGGGCAAAGGCTTTGGCCTGCGTCTTGGCGTGCGCACGTCCGGCTGCTCTGGCATGGCCTATGTGCTGGAATTTGTGGACGAACCCCAGTCGGAAGATACGGTGTTTGAAGACAAAGGCGTGAAGGTGGTTGTCGATGGCAAAAGCCTGCAGTTCCTCAACGGCACCCAGCTCGACTTCGTAAAAGAAGGGCTGAACGAAGGGTTTAAGTTCACGAACCCGAACGTGAAAGATGAGTGCGGCTGCGGCGAAAGCTTCCACGTCTGATACCCGCGATACCTTTACCCCACCGCGCCCGTCGCGCGTGGGGTATTGTTTTACCAGGCGACCCCTTTTCGCTGCCGTGGCGCACTGCCACCGGCCGAAAACGCATAATCAGAACGCTGAGAACGCTATGGATTACTTCACCCTTTTTGACCTGCCGGTCAGCTACCAGATCGATACCGCCAGCCTTGCGGCGCGCTATCAGGATCTGCAGCGTCAGTTTCACCCCGATAAATTCGCCAGTCGCCCGCAGGCCGAACAGCTGGCCGCCGTGCAGCAATCCGCCACCATCAACCAGGCCTGGCAGACGCTGCGCCATCCGCTTGGGCGTGCCGAATACCTTCTCTCGCTGCACGGCTTTGATTTAGCCTCCGAGCAGCACACCGTGCGCGATACCGCCTTTTTGATGGAGCAGCTGGAGCTGCGCGAAGAGCTGGATGAGATCGAGCAGGCGCGCGACGCATCACGGCTGGACGGCTTTATGGCGCGGGTAGACGGCCTGTTCAACGCCCGGTATCAGCAGATGGTCGAGGAACTGGCAAGCAACGCGTGGCCGGCGGCGGCAGATACCGTGCGTAAACTGCGCTTTCTCGATAAACTGCGCAGCGCAACAGAACAACTCGAAGAAAAACTACTCGATTTTTAAGCCTGTACGGCATTATTTTCTGGAAGCTCAACATGGCCTTACTTCAAATCAGTGAGCCCGGCATGAGTGCCGCGCCTCACCAGCGCCGTCTTGCGGCTGGTATCGATTTAGGTACTACCAACTCGCTGGTTGCTACCGTGCGTAGCGGCCAGGCAGAAACC
This sequence comes from Siccibacter colletis, assembly GCF_000696575.1. GTDB lineage: Bacteria > Pseudomonadota > Gammaproteobacteria > Enterobacterales > Enterobacteriaceae > Siccibacter > Siccibacter colletis. The sequence goes on from NZ_JMSQ01000006.1 coordinate 56,066, forward strand.
CTCGCCGACAGCCAGGGTCGGCACCTGCTGCCCTCCGTGGTGCACTATACCGCCCGGACGCACAGCGTCGGTTTCGACGCCCGTGCCCAGGCCGCCGACGATCCGGTCAACACCATCAGTTCGGTAAAACGCCTGATGGGCCGCTCGCTGGCAGACATCCAGGCGCGCTACCCCCATCTGCCGTATCAGCTGCAGGCCAGTGAAAACGGTCTGCCGATGATCAATACCCCGGCCGGTCTGCTGAACCCGATCCGCATCTCCGCAGACATCCTGAAAGCCCTCGCGGCCCGCGCCAGCGAAGCGCTGGCGGGCGAGCTGGATGGCGTGGTGATCACCGTTCCGGCGTATTTCGATGACGCCCAGCGTCAGGGCACCAAAGACGCCGCGCGCCTTGCGGGTCTGCACGTCCTGCGGCTGCTCAATGAGCCGACCGCTGCGGCTATCGCCTACGGGCTGGATTCCGGCCAGGAAGGGGTTATCGCCGTGTACGATCTCGGCGGCGGCACCTTTGATATCTCCATTCTGCGTCTGAGCCGCGGCGTGTTCGAAGTGCTGGCCACCGGCGGCGACTCGGCCCTCGGCGGGGATGACTTTGACCACCTGCTTGCTGACCACATTCGTGAGCTGGCAGGCCTGAGCGATCGCAGCGATAACCGCCTGCAGCGTCAGCTGCTGGATGCGGCGATTGCAGCCAAGATTGCCCTCAGCGCTGCCGATACGGCGACGGTTAACGTGGCTGGCTGGCAGGGCGAGGTGACGCGCGCCCAGTTCGAAACCCTGATTGCTCCGCTGGTGAAACGCACCCTGATGGCCTGCCGTCGCGCGCTGAAAGACGCTGCGGTGGACGCCAGCGAGGTGCTGGAAGTGGTGATGGTGGGCGGGTCCACCCGCGTACCGCTGGTGCGCGAGCGCGTCGGCGAGTTCTTCGGCCGCACGCCGCTGACCGCCATCGACCCGGATAAAGTCGTCGCCATCGGCGCCGGTATTCAGGCGGATATTCTGGTCGGCAACAAGCCGGACAGCGAAATGCTGCTGCTCGACGTGATCCCGCTCTCGCTTGGGCTGGAAACCATGGGCGGCCTGGTCGAGAAAGTGATCCCGCGCAATACCACCATTCCGGTGGCGCGCGCCCAGGAGTTCACCACCTTCAAAGACGGCCAGACCGCGATGTCCATCCACGTGATGCAGGGCGAGCGCGAGCTGGTGCAGGACTGCCGTTCGCTGGCGCGTTTCGCGCTGCGCGGTATCCCGGCGCTGCCGGCGGGCGGGGCGCATATCCGCGTCACCTTCCAGGTGGATGCCGACGGTCTGCTGAGCGTCACGGCGATGGAGAAGTCCACCGGCGTTGAAGCCTCGATCCAGGTAAAACCCTCTTACGGGCTGACCGATGGCGAGATCGCCACCATGATTCAGGATTCAATGAGCTTTGCCGAACAGGATGTGAAGGCGCGTATGCTGGCGGAACAGAAAGTCGAAGCCGCACGCGTGCTGGAGAGTCTGGAAGGCGCGCTCGTTGCCGATGCCGCGCTGTTAAGCGCCGCAGAGCGTCAGGTTATCGACGAGGCCGCTGCCGCATTACGCGCCGCCGCCGCGGGCGATGAGGCTGACGCAATAGAACAAGCCATTAAAAACGTAGACAAACAAACCCAGGAATTCGCCGCACGCCGCATGGACCAGTCGGTTCGTCGCGCGCTGAAAGGCCATTCCGTGGACGAGGTTTAATATGCCAAAGATTGTTTTTTTGCCTCATCAGGATCTCTGTCCGGATGGCGCAGTTCTGGAAGCGAAGCGCGGTGAAACTATTCTTGACGTTGCGCTGCGCAACGGCATCGACATTGAACACGCCTGCGAAAAATCCTGTGCCTGCACTACCTGCCACTGCATCGTGCGTGAAGGTTTTGACTCACTGCCGGAAAGCAGCGAAGACGAAGACGACATGCTCGATAAAGCCTGGGGTCTGGAGCCGGAGAGCCGTCTGAGCTGTCAGGCGCGCGTCACCGACGAAGATCTGGTGGTGGAGATGCCGCGTTACACCATCAACCATGCGCGGGAGCACTGATATGGGACTGAAATGGACCGACAGCCGCGAAATCGGCGAGGCGCTGTATGACAGCCGCCCGGACGTGGACCCGAAAACGGTACGCTTCACCGACATGCACCAGTGGATTTGCGATCTTGAGGATTTTGAAGACGATCCTCAGGCATCAAACGAAAAAATTCTCGAAGCAATTCTGCTAGTCTGGTTAGATGAAGCAGAATAATCATACTCTTCGTATGGCGGGAAGCAGAAAGCCTGAGCGCGCAAGCGCTGAAATATTTCTGCAACGCGCCTCATTCAGGGTATAGCGGGCTGCCTCCGGGCGGCCCGTTTTCATGTTTACTCATGAGCCAACAAGGACACAACAATGACAACAGAAGCCATGAACATTACGCTTACCATGCAACCTGCCGATGCGCGCTGGGGTGAGAACGCAACGTACAGTATCAACAGCGATGGCATCACGCTGCACCTTAACGGGAAAGACGACCTCGGGCTGATTCAGCGCGCGGCGCGCAAAATCGACGGTCTGGGCATCAAGCACGTGCAGCTGGCGGGCGAAGGCTGGGATACCGACACCAGCTGGGCATTCTGGCAGGGCTACAAAGGTCCGAAAGGCTCCCGCAAGGTTGAATGGGCGCAGCTCGACGAGGCGCAGCAGCAGGAGCTGACCAGCCGCCTGAAAATCATCGACTGGGTGCGCGACACCATCAACGCCCCGGCGGAAGAGCTGGGTCCGGAGCAGCTGGCGCAGCGCGCGGTGGATCTGCTGAACGACGCGGGCGGCGACCACGTCAGCTACCGCATCACCAAAGGGGAAGATCTGCGCGAGCAGAATTACATGGGTCTGCACACCGTGGGCCGCGGCTCGGATCGTCAGCCGGTGCTGCTGGCGCTCGACTACAACCCGACCGGTGACGAAAATGCCCCGGTATATGCCTGCCTGGTCGGCAAAGGCATTACTTTCGATTCCGGCGGCTACAGCATCAAGCAGAGCGCGTTCATGGACTCGATGAAGTCCGACATGGGCGGCGCGGCCACCGTGACCGGGGCGCTGGCGTTCGCCATCACTCGCGGGCTGAACAAGCGCGTGAAGCTCTACCTGTGCTGCGCCGACAACATGATCAGCGGCAACGCCTTTAAGCTCGGCGATATCATTCGCTACCGCAACGGTAAAAAGGTTGAGGTGATGAACACTGATGCCGAAGGCCGTCTGGTGCTGGCCGATGGCCTGATCGACGCCTGCGCCCAGAAACCGGAGCTGCTGATTGACGCCGCTACCCTGACCGGCGCGGCGAAAACCGCACTCGGCAACGACTACCATGCGCTGTTCAGCTTCGATGACGCGTTAGCGGGTAAACTGCTGGCGAGCGCGGCGGCGGAAAACGAGCCGTTCTGGCGTCTGCCGCTGGCCGAGTTCCACCGCCATCAGCTGCCGTCTAACTTTGCCGAGCTGAACAACACCGGCAGCGCGGCCTATCCGGCGGGTGCCAGCACCGCGGCGGGCTTCCTGTCACACTTTGTGGATAACTACCAGCAGGGCTGGCTGCATATCGACTGCTCCGCCACCTACCGTAAATCAGCGGTCGAACAGTGGTCGGCGGGCGCCACCGGTCTGGGCGTGCGCACCATTGCTAACCTGTTAACCGCAGAGTAACAGCCTGCCCTGCGGGGTATGGCGGGTCGTAAGGTGGGTAGCTTCGCGCGCCCACCTTCTTCATTGCGGGCACCGGCGGGTAGCCCGGCGCAGTTAATATTGATCCACAGAGCAAAACCATGACACACGAGAAAAATACACTGGAAACCCTGCTGGAGCAGGCGGCCACCGAGCCTGCCTGGCGTCCGGCCTTCTTTCGTGAACTGCTGAACGCCACGGTGTGGGTGCCGGGCAGCGCGGCGGAAGGGGAGGCGGTTGACGCCGACAGCGCGCTCGATCTGCAGCACTGGGAAAAGGATGACGGCGCGTCTGCCATTCCGTTCTTCAGCTCGCTGGACGCGCTGCGGCAGGCGGTGGAAACCGAGCAGGCGTTTGTTGTAATGCCGGTGCGCACGCTGTTTGAGATGACCCTCGGCGAGACGCTGTTCCTGAATCCGAAGCTGCCCACCGGCAAAGAGTTCACCCCGTCGGAAATCCAGCATCTGATCGGCAAAGAGGGCAGCAGCCCTTTGAGTACCCAGCAGGTGCTGGAGGGTGGCGTCTCGCTGCTGCTTTCTGAAGTGGCCGAACCGCCGGCGCAGATGGTGGACTCCCTGACCACACTGTTCCGTGAGCTGAAGACGGTTAAACGGGCGTTTATCTGCTCCATCAAGGAACAGGCGGACGAGCAGCCGAACCTGCTGATCGGTATTGAAGCGGACGGCGATATCGAGTCGGTTATCCAGACGGTAGGAAGCGTTGCCACCGACACGCTGCCGGGGGATGAGCCCATCGATATTTGCCAGGTGGTGGAGGGCGAGAAGGGCATCAGCCACTTTATGATTGCCCACATTACGCCGTTCTATGAACGCCGCTGGGGCAGCTTCCTGCGGGACTTCAAAAACAATCGCATTATCTGATGCTCGCCCTGCTCGTTCCGGGCAGGGTCACTCCGTGGCATTGAGCAGCAGCAAATCCATCAGCAACACCAGGTTGGACTCGAACGAGGTGATGCCCGCGGCTTCAGCGGCAAAGTGCACCGCCTCGTCGTACAGCGGGAAGTGCAGATCCGCCATCCCGGCCAGGGTATTGGGCGAGGCGCGGGTAAACGCCACCACGCTCATTCCCACGTTGCGCGCAATACGCGCTTTATCCAGCACCTGCTCCGTCTCGCCGCTGCGCGATACCGCCACGAACACCTCGTAGCGTGAGGCGTTGCTGAGGAAAATATTGCGGCTGTCCCCCGGCCCGGAGATAAACGCCGTCTTGCCCAGCACCTGCAGTTTTTTGGTCAGGTACTCGGCAAACAGGTAAGAAAACCCCGCCCCGTAGAGAAAGAAGTGCTCCTTCTCGCGCAGCAGCTGAGAAAACGCCGCCATCTTTTCCGCCGTCACCCAGTGAAAGGTCTGCCGGTAGTTAGCCAGAAAGCGGTCAAACAGCGCCGGGAGCTCACGCTCCTGGCTGACAGGATGCGGGGCGATATGCGGTGCATCGGCCAGCAGCTGCTTGCAGTGCCACACCAGCTCGCTGTAGCCGCTGAAGCCGAGCTTCTGACACAGCCGCATGATGGTGGCGGTTGAGACAAAGGTCGCCTGAGCCAGGTCGCGCACCGTGATTTTTCCCACCAGCAGCGGGTGCTTCGTCAGGTGTGACAGCACGCGGTATTCAGCGCGAGTTAACGACTCTCCACGCTGGAGCAGCGAGGCCAGGCGATTATCCATGACTACTGCGCCGGTTCGATGGGGGTATCGCTGCGGCTGCCCCATTCACACCAGGAGCCGTCATACAGCGTGACGTCTTTCACCTCAAGGGTTTCCAGCGCCAGCATCAATACCGCTGCGGTAACGCCCGAGCCGCAGCTGGCAATGATTGGCTTATCGAACGCTACCCCCTGGCGGGCGAAAATCGCCTCCAGCTCGTCGGTGGTTTTCAGCTGGCCATTGATCACCAGATCGGTCCAGGGCACGTTGAACGCGCCGGGGATGTGGCCGCGCTTCAGGCCAGGACGCGGCTCGTCGGCTTCGGCATTGAAGCGCGCCGCGGAGCGCGCATCGACGATCTGTGCGCTGCCTTCGAAACTGGCGACCATCACCTCCGGCAAGCGCTTCACCAGCGCCGGGTCGAAGCTGGCGTTGAACTCGCCTTCGGGTACGGTGACGTCGCCCTGCTCCAGCGGCAGCTCATCGCGCTGCCACTCCGCCAGGCCGCCCGCCAGAATCGACACATTCACCACGCCGAATTTACGCAGCATCCACCAGGCGCGCGGGGCGGAAAACAGGTTACCGCCGTCATACACCACCAGATGCTTATCGCTGTTGACGCCCAGTTCGCGCATCGCCACGGCAAAGCTCTCCGGGCGCGGCATCATGTGGGGAAGGGGGCTGGTGTGATCGGAGAGGGCATTGATATCGAACCAGAGCGCGCCGGGAATATGGCCGGCGCGATAGTCGATGGAGATATCCAGATGCTCCTGGCCGGCCGGGGCCATGCGCGCGTCGAGGATCTGGATTTCCGGGTCATTGATGTGCTCTGCCAGCCAGTCGGCAGCGACAAAGAAAGGGGTCGACATAGGTGCCTCCGTTTCATACATAGTTAACGGATTGTCGGTGTTTTTTGGCATACCGACAAGCACACCCCTGCTAAGTCGCGAGCACGGTTGGATTTATTTCACGGCTTCACCGTCCTGCCAGGCTTTTTTCAGCTCCGGCCAGTACGCCGCGTTGGCTGCGATCATCTCATCCAGAATCGCTTTCGCGTGCTGCATACTCGGCACGGTGCGATTCAGAGTGAATGCCTGCAGCGCTTTCTCGTAGCTGCCCTCAATAGTCGCTTCCACCAGCAGTTGCTCGGAGGCGAGCTGCTGCATCAGCAGGGTCTGGTGGAACAGCGGTACCGCGCCCATGCGCACCGGCTCAGGGCCGTTGGCGGTGATGTAAGCCGGTACTTCCACCATGGCATCGTAAGGCAGGTTGGCGATGGCCCCTTTGTTTTCCACGATCACCAGATGGCGCTGGCGCAAATCAAAGGCCAGCGAGCAGGCGACATCGACAATAAACGCCCCGTGCACCCCGACGTGGAACGCGTCCGGCAGTATCCCGGTGCGCTTGTACTCCTCTGCGGCGGCAAACAGCTTTTTCTCGCGCCCGTCCATCACTTCGTTGGCCCGGGTGTAGTCCGGACGCTGGTGCGCCACGATGTCGTTCGGCATCAGGTAGTACTGCAGATACGGGTTGGGCAGATACTCCGGGAAGTGTTCCATGATCGGCTGGATGTTGCGCCAGGTTTTCACCCATGACGGGTCCGAGTGCTGCGGGTCGGTTTGCGCCGCGTCCTCGGTGAGCAGGCCAAATTTTGCAATGTGGCGACGCAACTCCGGCAGGCGATCTTCCCCGTCTACCATCACGCGGGTAAACCAGCCGAAGTGGTTGAGGCCGAAGTAGTCCACCTCCAGCTTATGGCGATCGACGCCCAGAATCGCACCCATATTGCGCATCGCCGCCACCGGCATATCGCAGATGTTCAGCACCCGCGCCTGCGGGCGCAGACGACGCACCCCTTCAGCCACAATCGCCGCCGGGTTGGAGTAGTTAACAATCCAGGCGTTGCTGTCAGCGTAGTGTTCCACCAGATCGATCAGCTCGACCATCGGCAGAATGGTGCGCAGCCCATAGGCCAGCCCGCCGGGGCCACAGGTCTCCTGACCCGGCACGCCGTGGCGCAGCGGGATCTTTTCATCCTGCTCGCGCATCTTGTACTGGCCGACGCGCATTTGAGCAAAGACGAAATGCGCACCGCGAAAGGCCGTTTCCGGGTCGCTGGTGGTGGTAAAGGTGATGGTCTGACTGTGATCGCGAATCACCTTCTCCACCACCGGCGCGATGGTGTCCTGCCGGCTGCTGTCAATGTCATACAGGCGGATCTCCGCCAGCGGGAAATCCTCCAGCCGCACCATCAGGCTTTTAACGATGCCCGGGGTATAGGTGCTGCCGCCGCCGGCGATGGCTAAGATAAAAGGGGGTTTCAACATGATTTATCTCCTTCAGAGCAGCGGTTCGACTGCTTCACGCATTTTCTTCACATGCAGCCCGTAGACCACCTGAACGTTATTACCTTGTTTGATGATGCCTTTCGCGCCGGTGGCCTTCAGCTGCGGTTCGTCGATGGCGGTCACGTCGCGCACCGTGACGCGCAGGCGGGTGTAGCAGTTATCCACCACGTCGATGTTGTCGCGTCCGCCGAGGCCGGCAACGATAGCCGCGCCCAGCGCGTCGTTATTGCCCTTCGCCTGGTACTCCTGCTTGCTGTAGAGGCGCGTCTCCTCGTCATCCTCTTCCCGGCCAGGGGTCTTCATGTCGAAGTAGCCAATCAGGAAACGGAATACCAGGAAGTAGAGCGCGGCCATGATCAGCCCGACCAGGATGTACATCGGCCAGTTTGATTTGGTGGTGCCGAGCGGCAGGTTATAGAGGATGAAATCGATGAAGCCATTGGCCCCGATGGCATGCACGCCAAAGAGATGGAACAGCATCATGCCAATTCCGGTCAGCACTGCATGCACCACAAACAGCAGCGGGGCGACGAACAGGAACGAAAACTCAATCGGCTCGGTGACGCCCACCAGCATGGAGGTGAGGGCGGCGGGAATAAGGATGGCTTTGGCGGCGGCTTTACGCTCCGGCTTCGCCATCATGTACATCGCCAGCGCGGCGGCGGGCAGGCCAAACATCTTACTGATACCGCGCGCGTCCCACACCGTGGTGGCACTCAGCTGCTGCACCGACGGGCAGGCCATTTCCGCGAAGTAGATGTTGCGTGCGCCCTGATACACCGAGCCGCAGACCTCTTGCGTACCGCCCAGTTCGGTATAAAGGAACGGGGTGTAGACCAGATGATGCAGCCCGGTCGGCACCAGAATGCGCTCCAGGAAGCCGTAGATCGCCACGCCAAACGGCCCGGCCCCTTTGATGCCCAGCGCCAGGGCGCTGATACCCTGCTGGGCAAACGGCCACAGCTCGCTCATGATCACGCCCAGCAGCATGGAGACCGGCAGCATGATAATGGCAACGAAGCAGTGTCCGGAGTAGATCGCCATCGCGCCGGAAAACTGCACCCCCGAATAGCGGTTATACAGGTAACCGGACAACGCGCCGGTGAGGATCCCGGCGAACACCCCCATCTCCAGCACCTGCACGCCCAGCACCATGCCCTGACCGGCAGCGCGCATCTGTTCTGCCGGGGCGATGTCGCCCTGCAACTGCAGCGTCACGTTCATGGCGTTGATAAAAACGATAAAGGTCACGAGGCCAATCAGCGCGGCGTAACCTTTATCGCGACTGGCAAGACCGATGGGGATACCCACCGCAAACACCATCGCCAGGTTCGCCAGCACCGACACCGCTGATTTGGCGATAAACTGCCCGGTATTCTGCACCGCCTGATGGCCGAGGAAGGGCAGGTACTCGGCGAGATTGCCATTGCCGAGAATATTACCAACGGCAATAAACAGCCCGACAATGGGCAGGATCAGTACCGGACCGTAGAGGGATTTACCGAAGTTTTGCAGGGCATTCACGGCTCGTCTCATTTAGCGCTCTCTTGTTATCGTCTGGCTAAAATGCGCACCGGGGTGCGAGATGGGAGTAAAGGTAGCAACCGCGCAGGGGGGATGGCTAACTATCTGCTTGTTTTAAAAACAAATAACCCAAAAGGTAACATGTAACGTTTCAGGCTGTGATCGCGCTGGCATTTCTGTGAAGGCGCGATGCGTTGAGGCTGGCGATTGTCCGGAAGTCACATTACGCACTCATCATGGTGAGGATTGCAGGGCATAATCAGGGTGCAGCGGGAAGGCATATCCCGGCATCAGACGGCAAACTGCGGGTAAATTGCGCGGTGTTGCCGATAATCGCGCAATTTTAAAAAAATGTTACCTTCATCCATAGGCAAGGGCGCAACGGGCCTTTATAATCCGCGCCACGCCAAAAACCGGCAGCGTTTGCTGGTGCTAACAGAACAACTCACAGAGGTAATCAATGGCTATTGAACGTACGTTTTCCATCATCAAACCGAACGCCGTCGCTAAAAACGTAATCGGTGCAATCTTCGCGCGTTTTGAAGCCGCTGGTTTCAAAATCGTCGGCACCAAAATGCTGCACCTGAGCGTAGAGCAGGCTCGCGGTTTCTACGCTGAGCACGACGGTAAGCCGTTCTTCGACGGTCTGGTGGAATTCATGACCTCTGGCCCGATCGTGGTTTCCGTACTGGAAGGCGAAAACGCCGTACAGCGTCACCGCGACATCCTGGGTGCTACCAACCCGGCGAACGCGCTGGCCGGTACCCTGCGTGCCGACTACGCTGACAGCTTCACCGAGAACGGCACCCACGGTTCCGACTCCGTAGAATCTGCTGCGCGTGAAATTGCCTACTTCTTCGCAGAAGGCGAAGTGTGCCCGCGCACTCGCTAATCCTGTCGCCGGGGATATTTACACTTTATTTACCCCCGTCAGCGTTCAGTGATGGCAACCCTGCCTGAGAATTTGTACAATACTGCGCCCCGGCAAGCTTACGCTGCCGGGGCCTTTTTATTTAATTCACCCTCCTGGGGCCACAACGTGTAACAACGAGGCCGGAAGAAAATTATGTCTGAATGCACTACCACGCCTGAGGTGTCATCCTCGGCGCTCTCCCCGAAAGCTGAAAAAATCAACCTGCTGGATCTTAACCGTCAGCAGATGCGCGAGTTCCTTCAAACGCTAGGCGAAAAACCGTTTCGTGCCGACCAGGTGATGAAGTGGATCTATCACTATTGCTGCGACGATTTTGATGAGATGACCGACATCAACAAGGTGCTGCGCGGCAAACTGAAGGAAGTGGCGGAAATCCGCGCACCGGAAGTGGTCGAAGAGCAGCGCTCCTCCGACGGCACCATTAAGTGGGCCATCGCAGTCGGCGACCAGCGGGTTGAAACCGTGTATATCCCGGAAGAAGACCGCGCTACGCTGTGCGTCTCCTCCCAGGTCGGGTGCGCGCTTGAGTGTAAATTCTGCTCCACCGCGCAGCAGGGCTTTAACCGTAACCTGCGCGTGTCGGAAATCATCGGCCAGGTGTGGCGTGCGGCGAAAATCATCGGCGCGCAGAAAGTCACCGGCACTCGCCCTATCACCAACGTGGTGATGATGGGGATGGGTGAACCGCTGCTGAACCTGACGAACGTGGTGCCGGCAATGGAAATCATGCTTGATGATTTCGGTTTTGGCCTGTCGAAACGCCGCGTTACGCTCTCCACCTCGGGCGTGGTGCCTGCGCTGGACAAGCTCGGCGATATGATCGACGTCGCGCTGGCGATCTCCCTGCACGCGCCGAACGATGAAATTCGTGACGAAATTGTACCGATCAACAAAAAGTACAATATCGAAACCTTCCTCGCCGCGGTGCGCCGTTATCTGGATAAGTCGAACGCCAACCAGGGTCGCGTTACCATCGAGTACGTGATGCTCGATCACGTCAACGACGGCACCGAACACGCGCACCAGTTGGCAGAAGTGCTGAAAGACACGCCGTGCAAAATCAACCTGATCCCGTGGAACCCCTTCCCGGGCGCGCCTTACGATCGCAGCTCCAACAGCCGCATCGACCGTTTCTCCAAGGTGCTGATGAGCTATGGCTTTACCACTATCGTGCGTAAAACCCGCGGCGACGACATCGACGCTGCATGCGGACAGCTGGCGGGCGAGGTGATTGACCGTACCAAACGCACCATGAAAAAGCGTTTGCAGGGTGAACCAATCGCGGTGAAAGCCGTCTGACAGTGAGTCAATATGCCGCTCGCCAGGGTTGTCGGGCGGCATGTTCAGCATATCCAGTGGGATATAACTACTGTTTATGCGTTCTGTGCTCTGCCCGGCGTAATAATTACGGTGCGTTTTTTTCCGGTTTGAGGCAGTATGTAACGGCACAACAACAGGTTAGCGAGATGGCATCGTGACGAGCGGACTGGCGTGCGCAGACAGTGGGGTAAAAGCTGTCTATGGTTAACAGAGCCAGAGCGTCCGGATGACCGTTCAGGGGTTAATCTGCAAGGGATGCATCGCTTATACCGGGTGGGTAGCGGGCAACACCGCTTTTCGCAGAGCGCTTACGCGGTGCGGGCTGAACCAACGGGTTCTGGCTCTGCATCAGGTTCTTTTAATTTAAACAGTACCACCAGTCCAGCTAATGAATACTGAAGCCACTCACGACCAAAATACAGCACTCTCCACGGGCCAGCGCCTGCGCACCGCTCGTGAACAACTCGGACTGAGCCAGCAGGCGGTTGCTGAACGCCTTTGCCTGAAGGTTTCTACCGTCCGTGACATCGAAGAGGACACCCTGCCGGCCGACCTGGCAGCGACGTTTCTGCGTGGTTACATTCGCTCTTACGCCCGCGTCGTTCACATTCCTGAAGAAGAACTGCTGCCGGCGGCGAAAAAAGAAGAACCTTTTCGCCCGAAAGTGAATACCGTCCAGGGCATGACCCTCGGCAAGCGCCGCAAAAAGCGCGATGGCCTGCTGTGGAGCTTCACTATCCTGGTGGTACTGGTTGTTGTCGGTCTGACCGGCACCTGGTGGTGGCAAAATCATCAGGCGCAGCAGGACGAGATCACCTCAATGGCCGATCAGTCCAGCGCGCGTCTGAATGAAGGCAACCAGACCAGCCAGCCGATTGACCTGAACACCGGTGCGGCGTCGACAGACACCACTGCGGTGGAACCTCAGGCTATCACCCCGGATCAAACCGTTTCGCAACCGGCTCCGGTTGCGCCAGCCGCAGAACCGGCACAGCCTGCAGAGGCGGCACCGGCTACCGCGGCCACTGACAGCCCGGCTGCCGCAGTGGTTCCTCCTGCGCAAACCGATATCAGTACGCTGCCGCAAACCCCGGCGACTACCGCAGACGCCGCGCCAACCGGTGCGGCGGCGGATGCCAATGCGCTGCAGCTGAGCTTCAACGCCGACTGCTGGCTGGAAGTGACCGATGCCAGCGGCAAAAAACTGTTCAGCGGCATGCAGCGCAGCGGTGGCAACTTAACGCTTGCCGGCCAGACGCCGTACCGCCTGAAAATTGGCGCGCCGGCGGCCGTGCAGATTCAATTCCAGGGTAAACCTGTCGATCTCAGTCGTTTTATCAGAACAAACCAGGTTGCTCGTCTCACCCTCAATGCCGAACAATCAGCAGCACAGTAACAGACGGGCGATTGCTGAGGGAAAAGTATGCATAACGAAGCGCCAATTCAGCGCAGAAAATCGAAACGGATTTACGTAGGTAACGTCCCGATTGGGGATGGTGCGCCGATCGCGGTTCAGTCCATGACCAACACTCGCACCACGGATGTGGAAGCGACGGTGAATCAGATCAGGGCGCTGGAGCGCGTGGGTGCCGATATCGTTCGCGTATCCGTGCCGACAATGGACGCCGCCGAGGCGTTTAAACTTATCAAGCAGCAGGTTAACCTGCCGCTGGTTGCCGATATTCACTTTGACTACCGTATCGCCCTGAAAGTGGCCGAGTACGGCGTCGATTGTCTGCGTATCAACCCGGGCAATATCGGTAACGAAGAGCGTATCCGCCAGGTGGTGGACTGCGCGCGTGACAAAAATATTCCTATCCGCATCGGCGTCAACGCCGGCTCGCTTGAGAAAGATCTGCAGGAAAAGTACGGCGAACCTACGCCGCAGGCGCTGCTTGAATCCGCCATGCGCCACGTTGATCATCTCGATCGTCTCAACTTCGATCAGTTCAAGGTGAGCGTGAAGGCCTCTGACGTGTTCCTTGCGGTGGAATCCTATCGCCTGCTGGCAAAGCAGATCGATCAGCCGCTGCACCTCGGGATCACCGAAGCGGGCGGCGCGCGCAGCGGGGCGGTGAAATCGGCGATTGGTCTCGGCCTGCTGCTTTCTGAAGGTATCGGCGATACGCTGCGCGTTTCGCTGGCCGCCGATCCGGTGGAAGAGATCAAAGTCGGTTTCGACATTCTCAAATCCCTGCGTATCCGCTCGCGTGGCATTAACTTCATCGCCTGCCCAACCTGTTCACGCCAGGAGTTTGACGTGATCGGTACGGTGAACGCGCTGGAGCAGCGTCTCGAAGATATCATCACCCCGATGGACGTCTCCATTATCGGCTGCGTGGTAAACGGGCCGGGCGAAGCGCTGGTTTCGACCCTGGGCGTCACTGGCGGTAACCGCAAAAGCGGCTTCTACGAAGACGGCCTGCGTAAGGATCGTCTCGACAACGACGACATGATCGCCCAGCTCGAAGCCCGCATCCGCGCGAAAGCCACGATGCTGGATGAGAGCCAGCGTATCCACGTCCAGCAACTTGAAAAATAATCTCAACATTGGGAAGCAGATAGCTTCCCGTGTATGATTGAACCCGCGAGGCGCCCGGCAAGCCGGTGTCGCCGGGAACGGGTTCATTTTTTGTATCAGACAGCAGAGAACTAACGTGGCAAAAAATATTCAAGCCATCCGCGGCATGAACGACTACCTGCCTGCCGAGACCGCACTCTGGCAGCGCATTGAAGGTACCCTCAAGCAGGTGCTCGGCAGCTACGGTTACAGCGAAATCCGTTTGCCGATTGTAGAGCAGACCCCGTTATTCAAACGCGCTATCGGTGAAGTCACCGACGTGGTTGAAAAAGAGATGTACACCTTCGAAGACCGCAACGGCGACAGCCTGACGCTGCGTCCGGAAGGCACTGCGGGCTGCGTGCGCGCCGGCATCGAACATGGTCTGCTGTACAATCAGGAACAGCGCTTGTGGTACATCGGGCCGATGTTCCGCCACGAGCGTCCGCAGAAAGGGCGCTATCGTCAGTTCCACCAGTTAGGTCTGGAAGTGTTTGGCCTGCAGGGGCCGGACATCGACGCTGAGCTGATTATGCTGACCGCCCGCTGGTGGCGTGCGCTCGGCATCGCGGAGCACGTCTCGCTGGAGCTCAACTCCATCGGCTCTCTGGACGCGCGCGCTAACTATCGCGACGCGCTGGTGGCCTTCCTGGAGCAGCATAAAGAGAAGCTCGACGAAGACTGTCTGCGCCGCATGTACACCAATCCGCTGCGCGTGCTGGATTCGAAAAACCCGGACGTGCAGGCGCTGCTCAACGACGCCCCGACGCTGGGCGACTATCTCGACGACGATTCGCGCGAGCACTTCGCGGGTCTGTGCGCCTTCCTGGACGCGGCGGGCATCAGCTATACCGTGAACCAGCGCCTGGTGCGCGGTCTCGACTACTACAACCGCACCGTATTTGAGTGGGTGACCAGCAGCCTCGGCTCACAGGGCGCCGTCTGTGCCGGTGGCCGTTATGATGGCCTGGTAGAACAGCTGGGTGGCCGCGCTACGCCAGCTGTGGGCTTCGCGATGGGCCTTGAGCGCCTCGTTTTACTGGTTCAGGCGGTTAATCCGGAATTTAAAGCCGAATCCGTTGTCGATATTTACCTGGTCGCGTCTGGCGAAGGTACGCAGACGGCGGCAATGGGGCTGGCAGAGCAGGTTCGCGATGCTATCCCCGGCATCAAACTGATGACCAACCACGGCGGCGGCAACTTCAAGAAGCAGTTTGCGCGTGCAGACAAGTGGGGCGCACGCGTCGCACTGGTGCTGGGCGAGTCTGAAGTAGCAGACGGCAACGTGGTGGTGAAGGATTTGCGCACCGGTGAGCAGCAGAACATCGCACAGCGCGAGCTGGCCGCTCATCTGCAGGCGCTGCTGGGGTAATCCCGGTAATTTATCGTAAGGAGAAGGACTGCGTGGAAATCTACGAAAACGAAAATGATCAGATGGAAGCGGTTAAGCGCTTCTTTGCTGAGAACGGCAAAGCGCTGATTGTCGGTGTGGTGCTGGGCGTGGGCGCGCTGATTGGCTGGCGCTTCTGGAACGATCATCAGACCGACGCGGCGCGTGAAACCTCGCTGGCCTATGACAACGCTATCGCCGCGGTAAAACCCGGTGATGCGCAGACGCTGGCCCCGGTTGAGAAATTCGCCGCGGACAATAAAAACATTTACGGTGTATTCGCGTCGCTTGAGCTGGCGCAGCAGCACGTGGATAAAAATGAGCTTGATAAAGCGGCACAGCTGCTGAGCCAGGCCCAGGCTGCCACCAAAGATGAAAATATGAAAGCCATCGTCAGCCTGCGCCTCGCGCGCGTTCAGGTTCAGCAGAAGCAGGCCGATAACGCGCTGGCGACGCTGGATACCATCAAGGGTGAAGGCTGGTCAATGATTGTTGCCGATCTGCGCGGCGAAGCACTGCTGAGCAAAGGCGATAAGCAGGGTGCGCTGGATGCATGGCGTAAAGGGGCGGCACTGAATACCTCCCCGGCGCTGAGCGAAATGTTGCAGATGAAAATTAATAATTTGTCCGTCTGAGAGGGACCCGATGCAATTGCGTAAATTACTCCTGCCAGGACTGCTTTCTGCCACACTGCTGAGTGGCTGTTCCCTGTTTAGCGGCGAAGAGGACGTGGTGAAGATGTCACCGCTGCCGACCGTAGAAAACCAGTTTGAACCGCAAACCAACTGGAGCACCTCCGTGGGTGACGGTATTGGCGATTTCTACTCCAACCTGCACCCTGCGGTGCAGGACGGGATTGCCTACGCGGCTGACCGTCATGGCAAAGTGAAAGCGGTCAACCTCAGCGACGGTAAAGAAGTCTGGTCCATCGATCTGGCGGAAAAAACCGGGTTCTTCTCGGCAAACCGTCCGGCGCTGCTCTCTGGCGGCGTCGCCGTTTCCGGCGGCAATGTTTACGTTGGCAGCGAAAAAGCACAGGTTTATGCGCTCAATATCGCTGACGGCAGCGTAGCGTGGCAGACCAAAGTAGCTGGCGAAGCCATCTCCCGTCCGGTGATTGCCGACGGCATGGTGCTGATCCATACCAGCAACGGTATTCTGCAGGCGCTGAACGAAAATGACGGTGCGGTGAAGTGGACCGTTAACCTCGATATTCCGTCGCTGTCACTGCGCGGTGAATCTGCCCCGGCAACCGCGTTCGGCGCGGCAATTGTTGGCGGCGATAACGGTCGCGTCAGCGCTGTGCTGATGCAGCAGGGCCAGATGATCTGGCAGCAGCGTATCTCCCAGGCCACCGGTGCGACCGAAATCGATCGCCTGAGCGATGTCGACACCACGCCGGTTGTCGCGGGCAATGTGGTGTACGCGCTGGCTTACAATGGCAACATGACCGCGCTGGATCTGCGCTCCGGTCAGGTGATGTGGAAGCGTGAGATCGGCTCGGTTAACGACTTCATCGTTGATGGTAACCGCATCTACCTGGTGGATCAGAACGATCGCATCGTGGCGCTGAACACCGAAGGCGGCGTAACGCTGTGGACCCAGAGCGATCTGCTGCACCGTAACCTCACTTCACCGGTGCTGTATAATGGAAATCTGGTGGTCGGGGATAGCGAAGGCTATCTGCACTGGCTGAATACCGCTGATGGTCGCTTTGTCGCCCAGCAGAAGGTAGACAGCTCCGGTCTGCGCACCGAGCCGGTGGTTGCCGAAGGCAAACTGCTGATTCAGGCAAAAGACGGTACGCTGTACGCAATTACGCGTTAATCGCCGGGCGAAAAACCTGACAAAAACGGCTCCTGCAATGCGCAGGGGCCGTTTGCTGTTTATAAAAATGGCGTATTTTCGCGCCATTGAAATAATGAATTATTGAGTAAAGAGGCTTTCAAAATGGTACCTGTGGTCGCGCTGGTCGGGCGCCCTAATGTTGGAAAATCCACATTATTTAACCGCTTAACGCGCACGCGTGATGCGCTGGTCGCGGATTTCCCGGGGCTGACTCGCGACCGTAAGTACGGTCGTGCTGAAGTAGAAGGGCGCGAATTCATCTGTATCGATACCGGCGGTATCGACGGCACAGAAGAGGGCGTGGAAACCCGTATGGCGGAGCAGTCGCTGCTGGCGATTGAAGAAGCTGACGTAGTGCTGTTCATGGTGGATGCGCGCGCGGGCCTGATGCCTGCCGATGAAGCAATCGCCAAACACCTGCGCTCGCGCGAAAAGCCGACTTTCCTGGTGGCCAACAAAACTGACGGTCTCGACCCGGATCAGGCGGTGGCAGATTTCTACTCTCTCGGCCTGGGTGAGATCCATCCGATTGCCGCGTCGCATGGCCGCGGCGTAACCAGCCTGCTGGAGCAGGTGCTGGTGCCGTGGATGGACGATGTCGATCCGCAGGAAGAAGTGGATGAAGACGCCGAATACTGGGCGCAGTTTGAAGCCGAAAACGGCGAAGGCGTGGAAGAAGAGGAAGAAGACGACTTCAACCCGCAGGATCTGCCAATCAAGCTGGCTATCGTTGGTCGCCCTAACGTAGGTAAGTCCACGCTTACTAACCGTATTCTCGGTGAAGACCGTGTGGTGGTCTTCGACATGCCGGGCACCACTCGCGACAGCATCTACATTCCGATGGAACGCGACGAGCGCGAGTACGTGCTTATCGATACCGCCGGGGTGCGCAAGCGCGGCAAGATCACCGATACCGTAGAGAAATTCTCGGTGATTAAAACGCTGCAGGCGATTGAAGACGCTAACGTCGTAATGCTGGTGATCGACGCCCGTGCGGGCATCTCCGATCAGGATCTCTCCCTGCTGGGCTTCATCCTCAACAGCGGTCGTTCGCTGGTGATTGTGGTCAACAAGTGGGATGGCCTGAGCCAGGAAGTGCGCGATCAGGTGAAAGAGACGCTCGATTTCCGCCTGGGCTTTATCGATTTCGCCCGTGTGCACTTTATCTCCGCCCTGCACGGCAGCGGCGTAGGCAACCTGTTTGAGTCGGTACGTGAAGCCTATGACAGCTCCACTCGCCGCGTCAGCACCGCGCTGCTTACCCGCATCATGAACATGGCGGCAGAAGACCATCAGCCGCCGCTGGTGCGCGGTCGTCGCGTGAAGATGAAGTATGCGCATGCCGGCGGTTATAACCCACCGATTGTGGTGATCCACGGCAACCAGGTGAAAGACCTGCCGGACTCCTACAAGCGCTACCTGATGAACTATTTCCGCAAGTCGCTGGACGTCATGGGTACGCCGATCCGCATTCAGTTCAAAGATGGCGACAACCCGTTCGCCAACAAGCGTAACACCCTGACGCCTAACCAGATGCGTAAGCGTAAACGTCTGATTAAGCACCTGAAGAAAGGGAAGTAAGCCCTCACCCTTACTCTCTCTTTGCGCGAGAGGGTAAGGGAAAACCCCACCCGGAGGCTCTATGGAACTCACCTGTCCTGAATGCGGTAACAGCATGGTGCCAGCCGACAGCGGTGCGCACTGCGAATATTGCCAGCGCGATTTCACCCCTGAAGCCCGTTGTCCCGACTGCCATCAGCCGCTTGAGGTGCTCAGAGCCTGCGGTGCAGTGGACTACTTCTGTCAGCACGGCCACGGCCTGATCTCAAAAAAACGCGTCGAGTGGGTGCCGCTCCCGCGCTAGTCACAGATACAGTCTTCGCCACGCTTCCATAAATTCTGCAACCCCTGCGGCGCCGCATTCTCCGGAACCAGCAATACGATGTCGGCATAGCCCGCGCTGTCATGCCGGGTCCAGACGATCTGGATGCGATAGTAGCGCTGATCGCCCCGACCCGGTGAATCAGGCTGGCCCGGCGGAAATGCCTGGGGCAGCGCCTGCTGAAGAATATCGAGCAAGCGCTGACGCTGCTCCGCATTCAGCTCAGCCAGCACAATGCGCCGCGGTGCCGAAAGGCGCGGAATAAACGCCACGCCGCCTTCACGCGCCAGCTCGATGACTGCATCATCGGTCAGCTCGGGCAGCTTCATTACAGTACTCCTGTCGCCTTCCACGCCTCTTCGATGGCGGCCGCTACCCCGGCGTCAAAGCGTCGTTCGCCGTGGCTGATGGTCAGCCGGGCAAAGGTAGCGAAATCGGCATCCTGAGGAAGTGAGCGGTCACAAACGGTGTCATACCAGGCCCGGCCTGCTTTCTCCCAGGCGTAGCCGCCCTGCGCTGTCGCGGCAAGGTAGAAGGCGCGGTTGGGAATGCCGGAGTTGAGGTGTACGCCGCCGTTATCTTCCCGGGTGCGGATAAAATCATCCATATGGCCCGGCTGCGGGTCTTTCCCCAACAGCGGATCGTCATAGGCGCTGCCCGGCTCTGACATCGAGCGTAGCCCGGTGCCATTGATGCCTTCCGCCAGCAGTCCCTCGCCGATGATCCAGTCGGCCTGATCAGCGGTCTGATTACGCTGATACTGCTTTACCAGCGCGCCGAATACGTCAGAGAGCGATTCATTCAGCGCCCCGGCCTGCTCGAAGTAAATCAGTCCTGCTTCGGTTTCCGTCACGCCGTGGCTCAGCTCGTGCGCTACCACGTCAATGGCAATGGTGAAGCGATTGAAAATCTCGCCGTCGCCATCGCCAAACACCATCTGCTGACCGTTCCAGAAGGCGTTCTGGTATTCGCGCCCGTAATGGACGGTGCCCGACAGCACCAGCCCCTGGTTATCAAGCGAGTCACGCTGCCAGTTCTTCCAGAAAAAATCGTGGGTGATGCCGAGGTAATCGTAAGCTTCGTCTACTGCGACGTCGCCGTTCGACGGCTGGCCTTCAAATCGCACCTGCTCGCCGGGCAACTGCTCTTTGTTCTGCGCGTCGTAGATATCGCGCGTCAGCTGGCCCGCTTCGGCGACGTGCGGCGCAGCAGGTTTCGGAATGCCGTGGGCCATCAGGGTCTGGACGTGGGTCAGGGTCTGGCGCGCGCAGCGCTGCTGCAGTTCAGACCCGTGGTCGATAATTTTACGCAGGATGTAGGGCGGGATTACTGAAGCGTACCGGGATGCTGTCATGCCGATCTCCTTGTTAAGGCGGGTGCCGTAAAAAAAGGAATATCAGCAGTATAGTTAATGACCGGCCCTGATGCCGTTACGGATTTTCCGGTTTACGCTTGCGGGTTTTCTTCGCCGGAGTGACGGTTTTCACCTCGCTCTCCACCCAGCCGTCCTGCACGCGGGTAGTCAGCACGTCACCGGGCTGCGCCTGACGCGTCTGCTTCAGCACTGCGCCATCCGGGGCCGTGGTGACGCTGTAGCCGCGTGCAAGGGTCGCCAGCGGGCTGACGGCTTCCAGATGGGTGAGGGCACTACCAAAGCGCTCACGGGTGCTGCTAAGGCGAGCTGCAATCGTCTGGCTGAGACGATACTCCAGCTGCTGATACCGATTCTGCGCCCGGTGTAGCCGTCCCTGGGGATGCTGCTGATTCAGGCGCTGTTCAGCGCGCTGCTGGCGCTGACCACTCCGGCGCAGCTGATTATCGAGCGCGCTGCTCATGCGCTGGCGCAGGCGGATAAGCGCGGTCTGCTGACGCGCCAGCCGCAGCTGGGGATGCTGCTGCTGTAAACGATGCTGAAGCCGGGTCTGGCGCTGGGTGCGGCTCACCAGCAGGTAGTCCATCGCCATCTCCAGCCGCTGGCGGGCGGCCAGCACCTGGCGCAGCAGCTCCTGCTGGTTGCGGCTTACCACTTCCGCGGCGGCAGAAGGCGTGGGCGCGCGCAGGTCGGCAACAAAATCGGCGATGGTGACGTCGGTTTCGTGTCCGACAGCGCTGACCACCGGAATGCGGCTGGCAAAAATGGCCCGCGCCACGCGTTCGTCGTTGAAGCTCCAGAGATCTTCCAGCGAGCCGCCGCCGCGCCCAACGATCAAGACGTCGCACTCGTTACGGCGGTTCGCGAGTTCAATGGCGCGCACAATCTGCGCCGGGGCGTCGTCACCCTGCACCGCGGTGGGATAGATAATCACCGGCAGGGAGGGGTCGCGGCGCTGCAGGACGTGCAGAATGTCGTGCAGCGCCGCTCCGGTTTTAGAGGTGATGACGCCCACCTGGCGCGCCGGGACGGGCAGGGGCTGCTTATGCTGCTGGGCAAACAGCCCTTCATCCGCAAGGCGCTGCTTGAGCTGCTCATACTTCTGCTGCAGGAGCCCCTCACCCGCCGGCTGCATGCTTTCGACGATAATCTGATAGTCACCGCGCGGCTCGTAGAGCGTGATGTTGGCGCGCACCAGCACCTGCTGGCCGTGCTGCGGACGAAACGTCACCCGGCGGTTGCTGTTGCGGAACATGGCGCAGCGCACCTGGGCGGTATCGTCCTTCAGCGTGAAGTACCAGTGACCGGAGGCGGGCTGGGTAAAATTGGAAATTTCGCCGCTGATCCACACCTGACCCATCTCCTGCTCAAGCAGCAGACGGACGGTCTGATTGAGGCGGCTTACGGTAAAAATAGTGGAGCTGGCGTTTGCTGGCATGTGAGCGGGATCAAATTTTAAATCAGGGGGTTAATCAATCGATAGTAACGTGGAACGACGCATTAGCAAGGTTTTTTCTGAAAAAAGTGTGGAAGCAATCGGTTACGCTCTGTATAATGCCGCGGCAATATTTTATCTGTTCTCATTCACCTCCAGGTTGAGATATTGCCATGCTACGAATCGCTAAAGAAGCTCTGACATTTGACGACGTTCTCCTTGTTCCCGCTCACTCTACCGTTCTGCCGAACACCGCAGATCTCAGCACCCATCTGACTAAAACCATTCGCCTGAACATTCCTATGCTCTCCGCAGCAATGGATACCGTGACCGAAGCGCGTCTGGCGATTGCGCTGGCGCAGGAAGGCGGCATCGGCTTTATCCACAAAAACATGTCCATTGAGCGCCAGGCTGAAGAAGTTAAGCGCGTGAAAAAACATGAGAGCGGCGTGGTCACTGACCCGCAGACCGTGCTGCCAACCACCACTCTTCAGGAAGTGAAAGCCCTGACCGAGCGTAACGGCTTCGCTGGCTACCCGGTGGTGACTGAAGATATGGAGCTGGTGGGCATCATCACCGGTCGCGACGTGCGTTTCGTGACCGATCTGAGCCAGCCGGTCAGCGTCTACATGACGCCGAAAGAGCGTCTGGTTACCGTGCGCGAAGGCGAATCCCGCGACGTGGTGCTGACAAAAATGCACGAAAAACGCGTCGAAAAAGCGCTGGTTGTGGATGAGAGCTTCCACCTGCGCGGCATGATCACCGTAAAAGATTTCCAGAAAGCCGAGCGTAAGCCTAACGCCTGTAAAGACGAGCAGGGCCGCCTGCGCGTGGGCGCTGCGGTTGGCGCGGGCGCGGGCAACGAAGAGCGCGTTGATGCGCTGGTTGCCGCTGGCGTAGACGTTTTGCTCATCGACTCCTCCCACGGCCACTCCGAAGGCGTATTGCAGCGCATCCGTGAAACCCGCGCTAAATACCCGGACCTGCAGATCATTGGCGGCAACGTAGCTACCGGCGCAGGCGCTCGCGCGCTGGCCGAAGCTGGCGTCAGCGCCGTGAAAGTGGGTATCGGCCCAGGCTCCATCTGTACTACCCGTATCGTTACCGGCGTGGGCGTTCCGCAGATCACTGCGGTATCTGACGCGGTTGAAGCGCTGGAAGGCACCGGCATCCCGGTCATCGCCGACGGCGGTATCCGCTTCTCCGGCGACATCGCGAAAGCCATTGCCGCTGGCGCAAGCGCGGTGATGGTCGGCTCAATGCTGGCGGGCACCGAAGAGTCACCGGGTGAAATCGAACTCTACCAGGGCCGCTCTTACAAATCCTACCGCGGCATGGGCTCGCTGGGCGCGATGTCCAAAGGCTCATCCGACCGCTACTTCCAGACCGACAACGCCGCCGATAAACTGGTGCCGGAAGGTATCGAAGGCCGCGTGGCGTATAAAGGCCGTCTGAAAGAGATTATTCACCAGCAGATGGGCGGCCTGCGCTCCTGCATGGGCCTGACTGGTTGCGGTACCATCGATGACCTGCGCACGAAAGCGGAATTTGTCCGCATCAGCGGCGCCGGCATCCAGGAGAGCCACGTCCACGACGTGACGATCACCAAAGAGTCGCCGAACTACCGTATGGGTTCTTAATTTTTCTCGCCCGGTGCCAGCACCGGGCGTTTATTTATTGTCAGCTACTTTCTGGAAAACGCGTCAATGACGGAAAATATCCATAAACATCGCATTCTTATCCTCGATTTTGGTTCGCAGTACACGCAGCTGGTCGCGCGCCGCGTGCGTGAGCTGGGCGTCTACTGTGAGCTCTGGGCGTGGGACGTTACCGAAGCGCAGATCCGCGACTTCAACCCGAACGGCATCATTCTCTCCGGCGGCCCGGAAAGCACCACCGAAGAGAACAGCCCGCGCGCCCCGCAGTACGTGTTCGAAGCTGGCGTCCCCGTTCTGGGCGTGTGCTACGGCATGCAGACTATGGCGATGCAGTTAGGCGGCCACGTGCAGGGTTCTGACGAGCGTGAGTTCGGCTATGCGCAGGTGGAAGTGAAAACTGACAGCGCACTGGTACGCGGCATCGAAGACGCTCTGAGCGCCGACGGCAAGCCGCTGCTGGACGTGTGGATGAGCCACGGCGACAAAGTTACCGCGATCCCGTCCGACTTCGTGACCGTTGCCAGCACCGAAACCTGCCCGTTCGCCATCATGGCCAACGAGGAAAAACGTTTCTATGGCGTGCAGTTCCACCCGGAAGTGACGCATACCCGTCAGGGCCTGCGCATGCTGGAGCGTTTCGTTATCGATATCTGCCAGAGCGAAGCCCTGTGGACCCCGGCGAAAATCATCGACGACGCCGTCGAGCGTATCCGCCAGCAGGTGGGTAACGACAAGGTGATCCTCGGCCTCTCCGGCGGCGTGGACTCCTCCGTCACCGCAATGCTGCTGCACCGCGCCATCGGCGACCATCTGACCTGCGTATTTGTCGACAACGGCCTGCTGCGCCTGAACGAAGCCGAGCAGGTGCTGGACATGTTTGGCGACCACTTCGGTCTCAACATCGTTCACGTTCCGGCAGAAGCGCGTTTCCTGGATGCGCTGGCGGGCGAGAACGATCCGGAAGCCAAGCGTAAGATCATCGGCCGCGTGTTCGTGGAAGTGTTCGACGAAGAAGCGCTGAAGCTGCAGGACGTGAAGTGGCTGGCACAGGGCACCATCTACCCTGACGTGATTGAATCGGCGGCCTCTGCCACCGGTAAAGCGCACGTGATCAAGTCGCACCACAACGTGGGCGGCCTGCCGAAAGAGATGAAGATGGGCCTCGTCGAGCCGCTGAAAGAGCTGTTCAAAGACGAAGTGCGCAAGATTGGTCTGGAGCTGGGCCTGCCGTACGACATGCTGTACCGCCACCCGTTCCCTGGGCCGGGACTGGGCGTGCGCGTGCTGGGCGAAGTGAAGAAAGAGTACTGCGACCTGCTGCGTCGTGCCGACGCGATCTTCATCGAAGAGCTGCGCCGTGCGGATCTGTACGACAAAGTCAGCCAGGCTTTCACCGTGTTCCTGCCGGTACGTTCGGTCGGCGTGATGGGCGATGGCCGTAAGTACGACTGGGTGGTTTCCCTGCGTGCGGTTGAGACCATCGACTTCATGACCGCGCACTGGGCGCACCTGCCGTATGATTTCCTCGGCCGCGTCTCCAACCGCATCATCAACGAAGTGAACGGCATTTCCCGCGTGGTGTACGACATCAGCGGTAAGCCGCCTGCGACGATTGAGTGGGAATAATCCCTGCGTCTGTTGCCATTCGTTATCAAGCCCGCAGGATGCGGGCTTTTTTATGGGTGCATTCTGGGCCGGGCAGGGGATATCCGTGCGAGAGGGGTCATCACGTCAGGGCCAACCGCTGGTGCGAGCGTTTTAACAAAACGGTATTAGCGCGTAATCAGGACGCAAAAAATCCCACCCCGCGAAGGGCGTCAAAAAACCGTGGTTAACAAGCTAGCGTTCGGTAGTGGTCGGTTCGATAGTCTGACTGATTTGCTGGATCTGCTGTTTGTCCTGGTGGTGATGCCAGGCGCCAACGGCGGAATAGACGAAGCGGCAGAAAAAGAGGAGGAAGCTGATAAGAAGCACGATGCGCGTCATTCGACTGTTAAAACGATGTCGTCTTCGCATTGCCGTAGCCTGTGTCACGAAATTACCCTTAGTGTTTACCCGGCCTTGCGGGCGATTCGGTTATTAAGTCACAGGGAAGCGGGGAGGTCAATTATTAATCATGTAAAAAAAGGTCAGTTGCGCAGGGTAGCGACGAGATGTGCATTTTTCAGCCTTATTAAGCGCAGCGCTGGCGCGGATCCGGCAATGAAAAAGCGCGATTTGTCTTTTGAGTTCGCCCCCGGAGAGCGGTATCATCTTCCACCGTAGCTACATAATAACCATTATTCTCTACACACCACGGTGGCGCGTGCTTCGTTGCACACAGGTCAGGGTCAGACACCAGCGTGAATCCTCGTCTGGCATACGGTTTTTCTCGAGCATCTATGCACTTAGCAAACTGGTACAAACGTCATAAAGATAAGTGGTGGGGCTTACCCCTGCTGCTGCCGCTGCTGCTGTTGCCGCTGGTCAGGCTCGGTAACACCTATACCACCATGGGCGACAGCACCGCCGTGCTTTACTATCTCCCGGTCGCCCTGTTTATCGCCCTGATGGTGTTTTTCGGCTGGGCAGCACTTCCCGGAATTATGCTGGCGCTGGTGGTACATCATTTAAACGACGTCGGGCCGAAAGAGACCGCCGTGGTGGTAATTCACTTTTTGACCACCATTATTATCAGCTGGGGTTGCTACCGGATATTTGTGCCGCATCGCTACGCCACGCTGTACGGGAATCATCGCGTCGGGGTGCAGCGCCTGTTCTGGCTGGTGCTGTGCAGCGCCTCGCTGTTCCTGATGCTGTTTCAGATGGCGAGCTTCGCCGGATTCTATGACTACCGCACCAGCATGGCGTCACCAAATCCCTTCTCGATACGCACGCTGATTAACTATCAGGGGCTGCTGGTGGGCGGGCTGACCGGGATCCCGCTGTGCTATTTCATCATCCGCGTGATCCGCCATCCACGCTACCTGCGCAGCTTTTTCTCACAGATGCGTAAGCAGTTCGATAAGCGGGTGACGCCGTTTGAAGTGTTGCTCTGGTGCGGAGTTGTGGGATCGCTAATTGCCCTGCTGCTGGTGCCGCTCAACAACAGCAACACGATTTTCAACAGCAATTACACGCTCTCGCTGCTGCTGCCGGTAATGCTGTGGGGGGCGATGCGCTTTGGGGTGATTTTTATCACCGCCGTCTGGACGCCGGTGATCATCCTGTTGACGCACTACTTCTCGCGCTACATTCCCGACTATCAGGGCTTCGACATTCAGCTGGCGATCGCCTCATCGAGCTTTGCGGTGTTCTCGTGCATCATCATCTTTATGGCGTTGGTGAGCACTCGCCAGCGCGAGCTGCATACCCGGGCGCGGCGCGTGGCCTATCTCGACCCGATTATCCAGCTGCCGAACCTGCGCGCGCTGAATCAGGATCTGGCGCGCACCCCCTGGTCGGTACTGTTTTTGATGCGCATGCCCGACCTCGATCTGCTGGGGCGCAACTACGGCGTGATGCTCGGCATCCACTACAAACAGCAGCTGGCGAGCTGGGTGCGGGAGGTGCTGCATCCCGATGAGCTGGTCTATCAGCTGTCGGGGGATGACATGGTGCTGCGCCTGAATACCGAGTTTCACAAAGAGCGCATTGATGAACTGGATAAGCGCATCAAATCTTTCCGCTTCGTCTGGGACGGGATGCCGCTCCAGCCGCAGGTGGGCATGAGCTACTGCTATGTGCGCACCCCGGTGACCCATCTGCCGCTGCTGCTGGGTGAAATGAGCACCATGGCGGATCTGTCGCTGGCGACACATCATCCGGAAAGCTTGCAGCGCACCGGCGCGAATCACGTCCAGCGCGCGGTGAAGATCAAAGTTGAGATGATGAACCGCCTGCAGCAGGCGCTGGATAACGATGAGTTTCGTCTGGTGGCGCAGCGTATTGAGGGCGCGCGCGGGGATCACTACTACGAGATCCTGCTGCGTATGCTGGATGACGACGGCGAGCTGATTACCCCGGACAAATTCCTGCCGGTGGCGCATGAGTTTGGCTTCTCGTCGCGCATCGACAACATGGTGCTGGAGAAAACGCTGCGCTTCATGCATACGCACCGCAAGGCGTTACCCGCCAGCCGCTTCTCCATCAACCTGACTCCCGCCTCGGTGTGCCGCGCGGTATTCACCAGTGAAGTGCGCCAGATGCTGGAACGGTATCAGGTGGAGCCGTGGCAGATTATTTTCGAAGTGACCGAGAGTAACTCACTCTCCAACGTTGAGCAGGCCAACCTGACGCTCTCCCGCCTGCAGGCGATGGGCTGCCGGGTGGCCATCGACGACTTCGGCACCGGGTATGCCAGCTATGCGCGCCTGAAAAACGTCAATGCCGACATCTTAAAAATTGACGGCAGCTTTATCCGTAACCTGCTCTCCAGCAGCCTCGACTATCAAATCGTGGCCTCCATTTGCCATCTGGCGCGCATGAAAAAAATGCAGGTGGTCGCGGAGTACGTGGAAACAGAAGCCATTCGCGACGAAGTGCGCAGGCTGGGCATCGATTATCTGCAGGGCTTTTTGATTGGCTATCCGGTCCCGCTGGAGACGCTGGTCGAGCTGGAAGCTGAAGAAGGGCGTGCAGCCCAGAGCGCGGTTCAGCTTCCTGGCTAATTCGGAAAGATAAAAAAAGCGGCATCCTCTGCCGCTTTTTTATTTACGCCGCCACATCGTCGGGGCTGGCATCCTCTTCAATTTTCAGCCGCCAGCCGGTTACCGCTTCCCAGTACTGCTGCTCACGCTCCAGGTCGAGTAACACCAGCGCGTTCTGGCTGAACCAGTTGTGCGGGAAACGCAGCGTCCAGTGGTTATCATCCGTTTTCAGCGTCAGGGACGGCGGTGTGCTGGTGGCCTGACGCTGGTTGTTAAGCAGCACGCCGAGGCGCAGCAGCTGGATCAGCGGCAGGAACTGCTTTTTCTTGAACAGGGTAAAGCGCGGCAGATCGTCGAGCTTCACCGCCTTGCGATGGCAGCGCACCAGCGTCGCCATCAGCTGCTGCTGCTCCTGGTTGAAGCCAGGCAGGTCGCTGTTCTGCAGGATATAGGCCGAATGGCGGTGCAGGCCGCTGTGATTGATACCCAGCCCCACCTCATGCAGCATCGCAGCCCACTTCAGCAGCGCGGTAAGCTGCGGATGTACCAGCTTCGGATTCTGCTGCTCCCACTGCTGATAGATAAGCGTCGTGGTTTCCAGCACCCGGTGCGCCTGATCGCGGTCAATATGGTACTGGTTCGCCAGACTCTGCGCGGTGCGAATGCGGATATCCTGATGGCGGAAGCGGCCTTCCATCTCATACAGCACGCCTTCACGCAGCGCGCCGTCAGAGAGGCGCAGCTCGCGGATGCCCAGCGCGTCGAACACGCCGCACAGGATCGCCAGCCCCGGCACAAATACCGCTTTACGCTCGTCAGACAGCCCCGGCAGGCTCAGCGCGGCGAAGCTGTTAAAGCCCATGACCGTTTCTGCCAGTTTTTCCAGCCGTTCCGGGGTGATAAGCCCATCCTTTTCGCCCATCTCCACCAGCACTTCATGCGCCGCCTTGATGGTGCCGGACGCGCCCAGCGCGGTGCTCCAGCCGTGAATGCGGTACTGCCAGGCAAGGCTCTCCAGTTTCTGCACCGCCGCCATACGCGCGCGCTTGAAGCTCTCGCGGCTAATCACGCCGCCACGGAAGAAGTGCTGACCGAAGCTGACGCAGCCCATGCGACGGCTCTCTACCAGCTGCGGTTCAAAATCTTCGCCGATCACCAGTTCCGTCGAGCCGCCGCCGATGTCGATCACCAGCTTGCGGCCGCGCTCCGGCTGGGTATGCTCCACGCCCATAAAAATCAGGCGTGCTTCTTCATTCCCGGAGATGATTTCGATGGGGTAGGGGATAACCTTTTCCGCGCGCTGCAAAAACTCGCTGGCGTTTTGCGCCTGGCGCAGGGTGTGCGTGCCCACGATGCAGACGTTAGCTGCCTCAAATCCCTGCAGGCGCTCGGCGAACAGGGATAAGCAGCTCAGGCCGCGCTCCATGGCCTCTTCACTCAGAGTATTGTTCTCATCCAGTCCGTCAGCCAGGTGTACACGCTGCTTCAGGCGACCAATGATCTGCATCGCGCCATCCACCACGCGGGCGATCACCATATGGAAACTGTTTGAGCCAAGGTCAACCGCAGCAAACTCCTGCGGGCGCGGGGCCTGATTCTGTATCGGCATACTTATTCTGGTTGCTCTAGTGATTTGATGTAGTCGTAAATCGCCAGCTGTGCGCGTACTTTGCGGCGGTTGCCGCGCGGCACATAGCGATTGCTCAGCTCTTTATCGATGTAACGCGCTTTTACGGTGTCGCTGAACAGCAGCTCCATAATGTCCAGCACCCGTTGTTTCAGGCGCGGATCCAGCAGCGCGACCGCCACTTCAATGCGGTAGTCGATATTACGCGTCATCCAGTCGGCGGAGGAGAGGTAGACCTTATCGTCGCCGCCATTCTTGAAAATATAGACCCGATCGTGCTCCAGATAACGGTCAACGATACTCATCACGCGAATATTTTCGCTGATCCCTTCGAGTTGCGGGATCAGGGAGCACATACCGCGGATCATCAGGTTGACCGGCACGCCGGAGCAGGATGCCGCATAGAGCCGGTCCACCAGCCCTTTGTCCACCAGGTTGTTCAGCTTCAGGGTGATCCCCGAAGGCTGGCCATTTTGCGCATTTGCGATCTCTTTATCCACCATTTCATACAACAGGCGGCGGCTATTTTGCGGCGAGACCAGCAGGTAGTCGAAATGCACCGGGCGATAGGGGTTTTCGATAAAGTTGAACACCCGACGCACTTCATTGGTGATGCGCGCATCGGCGGTCAGCAGGGAGTAGTCGGTATACAGCCGGGCCGTTTTCTCGTTGAAGTTACCGGTACCGATGTGGGCATAACGCACCACTTCGTCGCCTTCCTTACGCGAGATCAGGAACAGCTTGGCGTGAATTTTCAGCCCGGGTGCCGAGAAGATGACGTGCACGCCCGCTTCGGTCAGGCGCTTCGCCCAGTGGATGTTGGCCTCTTCGTCAAAGCGCGCCTGCAGCTCCACCACCACCGTCACTTTTTTACCGTTGTGCGCGGCGTGGATCATCGAGTCGATGATGCGCGAATCCTTCGCCACGCGATAGATGTTGATTTTGATCGCCAGCACGCTTGGGTCGAAGGAGGCCTGGCGCAGCAGCTCCAGCACGTGCTCGAAGGTGTGATACGGATAGTAGAGCAGCACGTCGCGTTCGCGAATGGCGTCAAAACCGTTGCGGAACTTATCGAACCAGATATGGCGCAGGCGCGGCAGCGGCTTGTTCACCAGGTTGGCTTTGCCGACGTTCGGGAAACCAATGAAGTCTTTGAAGTTGTGGTAGCGTCCGCCGGGGATGATTGAGTCGTAGTGGGTGATGGTCAGCTTATCGCGCAGCATCTCGACCATCGCATCCGGCATGTCACGCTGATAGACAAAGCGCACCGGCTCAGCGGTCAGGCGCTGCTTCAGGCTGGAGGACATCAGCTCCAGCAGGCTCGACTCCATCTCATGCACCAGATCGTATTCCGCGTCGCGCGTCATCTTCATTGAGTAGGCGTTCAGCGCATCGTAATCGAAGAAGCCTTTGAAGATATCGTCGAGGCAGTAGCGCAGGATGTTATCCAGCAGGATCATCGGCTTGCGGCGGCGCGGCGTCTCCGGCGGCAGGTTGACGAAGCGCGGCATCTTATCCGAAGGGATTTCCAGCAGCGCATAGCGGATGTCATCCCCGCGGATAATCTCTACTGCCAGATAGGTGTAATCGTCCTTCAGGAACTGCACCAGGTCGGTGTCGCGATTGATTAACGTCGGAGTGATGTGCTGACGCAGATGCTGTTTGAAGTACTGTCGCAGCCAGGTTTGCTGGTTTGGGGAGAGCTGGCGCTCGTTGATCAGGAAGATCTGATTGCGCGCCATCTCCAGCAGCAGATCGTTATACAGGGTATCGAACTCCTGATCCGCTTTCAGCACCCGGGCCTGGATCTTGCCCAGCAGGTGGCGCGAGTGGGAGGTTAATCCCTGTTCTTCGGTGATAAGAATGCGTCGCTTCAGTTCGGCGAAGCGCACCTTATAGAACTCATCCAGGTTGTTGGAATAGATGCCCAGAAAGCGCATCCGCTCAATCAGCGGGTTACTTTTATCCGCTGCTTCCTGCAGAACACGCTCATTGAAAGACAGCCAGCTTAATTCTTTTTCGGTATATAGCTTTTCCTGACCCATTACTACTCACACTCCGGTTGGTAAACGCGGGACGTGACAACGCCGTCTCGTGGTTATTATGGCGAGCTGAACCCGCTTATGTCCAACTATGCCCGATAAGTATGACAGTTATCCGAAAAGGAGAGGGCGGATTGTGCCCGTAACCTGCAGTTGCACGTCCCGTAGCGCTGCGGGAAGGCGCAGAATAAAAAACGCCCTGCCGGGGCAGAGCGTGGGGTTTTATTCGTCGGCTGCGTGGCCCTGAGGCGGAAGCTTCTGGCCGTCGAGCCAGGCCTCGTTGTCGCGCATCGCCAGCCTGCCTTCAGCAAACCAGCTCACCACCAGGGGATAGATGGCGTGCTCCTGGGCCTGCACCCGGGCGGTGATGTCCGCTTCGTCATCGCCGTCAAACACCGGCACTTTCGCCTGCAGGATCACCGGCCCGCCGTCCAGTTCGTCGGTGACGAAATGCACCGAGGTGCCGTGTTCGCTATCGCCGTTTTCCAGCACCTGACGATGGGTATGCAGCCCCGGATACTTCGGCAGCAGCGAGGGGTGGATATTGATAAGCCGCCCCGCGTAGTGCGCCACAAATTCCGGGCTGAGAATGCGCATATAACCCGCCAGCACCACCAGGTCCGGGGCATATGCGTCGATCTCCAGCATCAGCTCACGGTCAAAGGCGTCACGGGTGGCAAACTGGCTGGCGCTCAACGCATGGGCCGGAATGCCTGCTTCTCTGGCGCGCTCAAGGCCGAACGCGTCGGCCTTGTTGCTGAATACTGCGCGCAGGGTGCCAGCAATTTTTTTACTGGCACAGGCATCAATGATGGCCTGCAGATTGCTGCCGTTGCCGGAGATCAGCACCACGATATTCATTTACTGGATAACCACGCGCTCGTCGGAATCCGAGGCCTTGATGACGCCGATTTTCCAGGCGGTTTCGCCTGCATCGTTCATCAGCTGAATGGCGTTGTCCGCTTCAGCCGCCGGCAGGGCGATCAGCATGCCCACGCCGCAGTTGAAGGTACGATACATCTCGTGCTGGCTGACGTTCCCGGCCTGCTGCAGCCAGTTGAACACGGCTGGCCACTGCCAGGAGGACTCGTTGATCACCGCCTGAGTGTTGTCCGGCAGCACGCGCGGAATGTTCTCCCAGAAGCCGCCGCCGGTGAGGTGGGCGATAGCGTGGACATCGCTCTGCGCAATCAGGCTGAGAATCGATTTCACGTAGATACGGGTCGGGGCCAGCAGATGATCCGCCAGCGGCTTGCCGTCGAGCTCGGTGGTCAGCGGGTCGCTGCCACTGACTTCCAGAATTTTACGCACCAGCGAGTAGCCGTTAGAGTGCGGGCCGCTTGAGGCCAGCGCCACCAGCACGTCGCCGTCAGCGACTTTGCTGCCGTCGATGATTTCTGATTTTTCCACCACGCCAACGCAGAACCCGGCAACGTCGTAGTCATCGCCGTGGTACATGCCCGGCATTTCAGCGGTTTCGCCGCCGACCAGCGCGCAGCCTGACTGCAGACAGCCTTCGGCAATACCGGTGATAACG
The DNA here is from genome assembly GCF_000696575.1 of Siccibacter colletis. Taxonomy (GTDB): domain Bacteria; phylum Pseudomonadota; class Gammaproteobacteria; order Enterobacterales; family Enterobacteriaceae; genus Siccibacter; species Siccibacter colletis. Next base: position 89,545 of record NZ_JMSQ01000006.1, read on the forward strand.
CTCGAAGCGGTATCGACATCCAGTTTGCCGGTGGCGTAGTAATCGAGGAAGAACAGCGGTTCCGCACCCTGTACCACCAGGTCATTCACGCACATCGCCACCAGATCGATGCCGATGGTGTCGTGACGCTTGAGGTCCATCGCCAGACGCAGCTTGGTGCCGACGCCATCGGTGCCGGAAACGAGTACCGGTTCGCGATATTTTTGCGGCAGTGCGCACAATGCGCCGAATCCGCCCAGTCCACCCATCACTTCCGGGCGGCGGGTCTTTTTCACAACACCTTTGATTCGGTCGACCAGAGCGTTACCTGCGTCAATATCAACACCGGCATCTTTATAGCTGAGAGAGGTTTTATCGGTCACTGCAGAGTCCCCACGCGGTTGCGGTTGGTGGTAAATCAGATGGCCTGTCAGGCTCAGGAAAGGGTGCCATCCGGAAAACGCGGCAATTCTATCAGTGCAGGCAAACGTTTGCGAGCCTCTTGTCTGTACGGTTAGCATTATTGTTCTTTATACTCATTTCCAGTCCGTTTGATTAGGATCAACGGCGCTGGATGTGGCGCGGCGGGAAAAAAGCGGTATAATCCCGCGATTTTTTTTGTGGTTGCCATCTTTTGGGGAGAAAGAGTATGAAGATCGTGGAAGTCAAACACCCACTCGTCAAACACAAGCTGGGGCTGATGCGCGAGCATGACGTCAGCACCAAGCGTTTTCGTGAACTCGCCTCCGAAGTTGGGAGCCTGCTGACTTATGAAGCAACCGCCGATCTGGCAACGGAAAAAGTGACCATCGAAGGCTGGAACGGCCCGGTGCAGGTTGAGCAGATCAAAGGTAAAAAGATCACCGTGGTGCCGATCCTGCGTGCCGGTCTTGGCATGATGGAAGGCGTGCTGGAGCACGTGCCGAGCGCCCGCATCAGCGTGGTTGGCGTCTATCGTGATGAAGAGACGCTGGAGCCGGTGCCCTATTTCCAGAAGCTGGTGTCTAACATTGACGAGCGCATGGCGCTGGTGGTTGACCCGATGCTGGCAACCGGTGGCTCAATGATCGCCACCATCGACCTGCTGAAAAAAGCGGGCTGCACCAGCATTAAAGTGCTGGTACTGGTGGCCGCGCCGGAAGGTATCGCCGCGCTGGAGAAAGCGCACCCGGACGTTGAGCTCTACACCGCCTCAATCGATCAGGGGCTGAATGAGCAGGGATACATCATTCCTGGCCTCGGCGATGCCGGCGACAAAATCTTTGGTACTAAATAAGCGATTTGATAATAAGAGCCGACTTTATAGTCGGCTTTTTTTTGGGCCATAACCCTGGGTGCCTTTTCACGAAGGGCAGGGAATAACGACAACACACAACACGTGAGGAAAACACTATGACGCGCCGTGCTATCGGTGTCAGCGAGCGTCCACCGCTGCTGCAAACCATCCCGCTCAGTTTGCAGCACCTGTTCGCCATGTTTGGTGCCACCGTTCTGGTGCCGATCCTGTTTCACATTAACCCGGCCACCGTGCTGCTGTTCAACGGCGTCGGGACGCTGCTCTATCTCTTCATCTGTAAAGGCAAAATCCCGGCCTATCTGGGGTCAAGCTTTGCATTCATCTCGCCGGTGTTGCTTCTGCTGCCGCTGGGATACGAAGTGGCGCTGGGCGGCTTTATCATGTGCGGCTTCCTGTTCTGCCTGGTATCGCTGATCGTTAAAAAGGCTGGCACCGGCTGGCTGGACGTAATGTTCCCGCCTGCAGCGATGGGCGCTATCGTTGCGGTGATCGGGCTTGAGCTGGCGGGCGTCGCCGCCGGTATGGCCGGGCTGCTGCCGGCAGAGGGCGCGGCGGCGGACAGTAAAACCATCATTATTTCGCTGGTGACGCTGGCGGTGACGGTGTTCGGTTCGGTGCTGTTCCGTGGCTTCCTCGCCATTATCCCGATCCTTATTGGCGTGCTGGCGGGCTACGCGCTGTCGTTTGCGATGGGCGTGGTGGACTTCACGCCGGTTGCCGAAGCGCACTGGTTCGCACTGCCCACCTTCTACACCCCGCGCTTTGAGTGGTTCGCTATCTTCACTATTCTGCCGGCGGCGCTGGTGGTGATCGCTGAACACGTCGGTCACCTGGTGGTGACGGCGAACATCGTGAAAAAAGATTTGATCCGCGACCCTGGCCTGCACCGCTCTATGTTTGCCAACGGCCTGTCGACCATGTTCTCCGGCTTCTTCGGCTCCACGCCGAACACCACCTACGGGGAAAACATTGGCGTGATGGCTATTACCCGCGTCTACAGCACCTGGGTGATCGGCGGCGCGGCAATTATCGCCATCCTGCTCTCCTGCGTCGGGAAACTGGCGGCGGCAATCCAGATCATCCCTGTACCGGTGATGGGCGGCGTATCGCTGCTGCTGTACGGCGTGATCGGTGCATCCGGTATTCGTGTGCTGATTGAATCCAAAGTGGACTACAGTAAAGCGCAGAACCTGATCCTCACCTCGGTGATCCTGATCATCGGCGTCAGCGGTGCGAAGGTACATATCGGCGCAGCCGAGCTGAAAGGCATGGCGCTCGCCACCATCGTCGGTGTTGGCCTGAGCCTGATCTTCAAACTTATCAGCGTCCTGCGTCCGGAAGAAGTGGTGCTGGATGCGCCGGATGAGGAAGGGAAATCGCATTGATCGGTAAAACCGGGTAAGGATCCTTGCCCGGTTCAACAGCGAAGCGAAACTGTGTTACACTCGCCGCGTATTTTTGTAAGCCCGTTTGAGGTACGTCTGAACACACCGGCTCAGCTCTCGTTGCCACTCTTTCTACCCGATGATGAAACCTTCGACAGTTTCTGGCCGGGTGATAATCCCTCTTTACTTGCCGCGCTGCAGAACGTGCTGCGTCAGGATCACAGCGGTTATATCTACTTCTGGTCGCGGGAAGGGGGCGGGCGCAGTCATCTGCTGCATGCCGCCTGCGCCGAACTCTCTCAGCGCGGTGAAGCGGTGGGCTATGTGCCGCTGGATAAGCGCACCTGGTTTGTGCCGGAAGTGCTGGAAGGGATGGAGCATCTGTCGCTGGTGTGTATCGATAACATCGAATGCATCGCCGGGGACGCCCCCTGGGAAATGGCGATTTTCGATCTCTACAATCGGATCCTGGAATCCGGCCAGACGCGCCTGCTGATCACCGGCGATCGTCCACCGCGCCAGCTTAATCTTCAGCTTCCCGATCTCGCCTCGCGCCTTGACTGGGGGCAAATCTACAAGCTGCAGCCGCTCACCGATGAAGAAAAACTGCAGGCGCTCCAGCTGCGCGCCCGGTTACGCGGCTTCGAACTGCCCGAAGACGTGGGTCGTTTTCTGCTCAAGCGCCTCGACCGTGAGATGCGCACCCTGTTTATGACGCTCGATCAGCTCGATCGCGCCTCCATCACCGCCAAGCGCAAACTCACCATTCCGTTCGTCAAAGAGATCCTCGGGCTGTAAATAATAACGCCCTCGCAGGGAGGGCGCTGGTTACAGGATCTCAAGCACCTGCTCGGGCGGACGTCCGAGTCGCGCCTTATCTCCTGCCACGACAATCGGGCGTTCAATCAGTTTCGGGTTTTCTGTCATGACAGCGATCAGATCCGTTTCGCTCAGGGATGCATCCGCCAGGTTGAGGGTTTTATACAGCTCTTCTTTAGTGCGCATCAGTTCACGCGCGCTGGCGAAACCGAGCTTGTGCAGCAACCCCTTCAGCGTCGCCGCATCCGGCGGCGTCTCCAGATAAAGCACCACCTGCGGCTCCACGCCTTTGTCTTTCAGCAGGGCGAGCGTCTCACGGCTTTTTGAGCAGCGCGGGTTGTGATAGAGGGTAATCGTCTCTGACATGGTTATTCCTTACATCTTTTCATAGGGCTTGAAGCGCTGCTGCAGCTGGCGCAGCTGGTCAATGCGCGCATCGTAGCGCGCCTGTTGCAGGCTGCCGGTTTTAACCTGGCTGCTGGCGCTGCTGAGCAGGGAGATTGCCTGGTCGAGACGACCCGTCAAAGACAGCACTTCGGCGCGGGCGGCCAACTCCTGATCGCGGCTGTTAAGCGCTGCCTGCGCCTGCGCCAGCAGATCCCAGCCGTTGGTGTCTTCTTTATTTGCAAACGTATAGCGGTTAAGGATCTTCACCGCCTCGGCCGGCTGGCTGTTTTCCAGATACGCATTGGCGAGGTTGAGCTGCAGCACCGGATTATTGCGCAGGTCCGGCGCATTTTTCAGACGGTTGATGGCGTCGCTGGCCCGGTTAAGGCCAAGGTCGATGTCGGTCGCGAGGTCAAGATACCAGGCGTTGGCCGGGCTGGCGCTCAGCAGCGGCTGCAGTAGCGTTTTCGCTTCGGCGAAGTTTTTTGCTTCCATTGCCTGCAGCGCGCGCCCGTAACGGGCGGCGTTCTGCTCGCGCACGTTGCCTTTTGCCAGCACATCCAGCAGATCGCTGGTGAGCTGATTACGGCCCGACTTATACATGCCGAGGGCGCGCACCTTCGCCATATAGAAGTCTTCTGAGGATTGCGCGACAACGGAACGCATCTGGTTGGCGCGGTTGCGGGCGTCCGAGAGGCGGCTTTCCGGCAGGGGGTGAGTCAGCAGGATCTCCGGCGGACGGCTGGAGTAGCGCGCCTGATCGAGCAGCTTTTCCAGGAACGTCGGCATCGCCTGTGGATCGAAGCCCGAGCGCTGCAGCACCTGAATGCCGATGCGATCCGCTTCCTGTTCGTTTTGCTGGGTGAAGCTGATCATGCCCTGCTGGGTGCCGGCCAGTGTACCGGTGAGGGCTGCCATCCCTGCCTGCGGGCTGGCCATCGCCAGCAGAATCGAGCCGAGCGCGCCGACCCAGGTCAGGGGCGCACTGCGTTTTTGATCTTCCATTGCGCGCGCCAGGTGACGCTGGGTGACGTGGGAGATTTCGTGCGCCATCACCGAGGCGAGCTGGCTTTCATTGTCGGCATAGCGAAACAGCGCCGAGTGCAGCACCACATTGCCACCGAAGAAGGCGAAGGCGTTTATTTCGTCATTATTGATGAGCGAGAAGTGGAACGGCGTGCGCACCGAGTTTGCATGGCTTACCAGCCGCATCCCCAGCTTGTTGACGTACTGCACCAGCAGCGGATCGTTGATTAACGGCGCACTACCGCGCAGCTGGCGCATGTAGTAGTCACCCATCTGCAGTTCCTGTCCGATGGAGAGCGTGCTGCCCGCTGAGGTGCCCATGTCAGGCAGGTCGTCGGTGGTATCGGCCCAGGCGGGCGCCACCTGGGCGGCCATCAGGGTCGTAATGAGGGTCGCAACCAGCGTTTTTCTCAACTGCCTGAACATAACCTCTATCCTGTATCAATCAAATCAACATTTTGACCGGGCCGGCGCGGTTTCGTTCCGCATAATACCGGGCGCTCTCGGAGTGTAGCGGGTCAGCGACGATTTATAAAAACGATATTTACCGGGCCTGCTCTTTTCTGAACGCGGCTCGAAAAAGCGAAGTCTTTTCTGTCACATTTCGCTACAATTCCAGCCCTGTTTTGCCTTCCATCACCTTGTCAGGGACGGGTTATGCTCGAAATGTTAATGCAGTGGTATCGTCGCAGGTTCAGCGATCCTGAAGCGATAGCGCTGCTGGTTATTCTGGTTGCCGGATTTTGTATCCTCTTTTTCCTGCATGGCCTGCTGGCACCGCTGCTGGTAGCAATTGTCCTCGCGTATTTACTTGAGTGGCCGACCGCGCGGCTGGAACGTCTCGGCTGCTCGCGGACGTTGGCCGCCTCGCTGGTACTGATCCTGTTCGTTGGCATTCTGCTGATGTTGCTGCTGGTCGTGGCCCCGGTCGCCTGGCAGCAGGGCATCTATCTGATCCGCGACATGCCAGGCATGCTCAATAAGCTCTCCGATTTCGCCGCCACCCTGCCGAAACGCTATCCGGCGTTGATGGATGCCGGCATCATTGATGCGATGGCGGAGAATATGCGCACCCGCATGATGGGGCTGGGCGACTCGGTGGTGAAATATTCCCTGGCATCGCTGGTCGGTCTGCTGACGCTGGCGATTTACCTGATCCTCGTGCCGCTGATGGTGTTCTTCCTGGTGAAGGACAAAGAGCAGATGCTGAGCGCCGTGCGCCGCGTTCTGCCGCGCAACCGCGGGCTGGCCGGGCAGGTGTGGGTCGAGATGAACCAGCAAATCACCAACTACATACGCGGCAAGGTGCTGGAGATGGTGGTGGTGGGCGTCGCCACCTGGATTGGTTTTGTGCTGTTCGGCCTGAACTACTCGCTGCTGCTGGCGGTACTGGTGGGCATTTCAGTACTCATCCCTTACATCGGCGCCTTTGTGGTGACTATTCCGGTCGTGGGCGTGGCGCTGTTCCAGTTCGGGCTCGGCCCGGAGTTCTGGAGCTGCATGGCGGTTTACCTGATTATCCAGGCGCTGGACGGAAACCTGCTGGTGCCGGTGCTGTTCTCCGAAGCGGTGAACCTGCATCCGCTGGTGATCATTCTCTCGGTAGTGATTTTCGGTGGGCTGTGGGGGTTCTGGGGCGTGTTCTTCGCGATCCCGCTGGCGACGCTGGTGAAAGCGGTGGTGCACGCCTGGCCCGACGGGCTGTCGATAGAAGAGCGCTAAAAGAAAAGCCGACGTCAGTCGGCTTTTTTGTCTTTGTCACAGCGCAAAACTCAGGCGTTCGCTTTCACCCAGTCCAGCACGATATCGTGGTGGTTGCTGGTTTTGAAATTATCGAACACATGCTCCACCACGCCGTCAGGACCAATCAGGAAGCTGATGCGGTGGATGCCGTCATAGGTTTTGCCCATAAAGGACTTTTCGCCCCAGACGCCAAACTGCTGGCAGACGTTATGGTCTTCATCGGAGAGCAGCGTGAAGTTGAGCAGCTCTTTTTCGGCGAAGCGCGAGAGCTTTTCCGGCTTATCGGTGCTGATACCCAGCACTTCGACACCGGCTTTTTTCAAATCGTCCATGTTATCGCGCAGGCCGCACGCCTGAACGGTGCAACCTGGGGTCATGGCCTTGGGATAGAAATAAACCAGAACGCGCTGTCCCTGGAAGTCGGCCAAATTTACTTGTTCACCATCCTGATCGGGCAAGCTAAATTTCGGTGCGATGTCACCGGCTTTCAGTGAATTCATTACTCCTCTCCATCCTGTTCGTCGTGCTACGGGTAGTTCACTACGCTAATAGTGCCTTGCGCGTTGAGTTCTGTACATAGTGCTTTGAACGCCTGCTCGATTATTGATGCGTCGGACGAGGCCGGGCTGTGAGCGGTGATTTGAATAAAAAGCTGCGGCGGCGTGTCCGCTTTTGCCGGCTGGGTGCGCGACACCAGTTCGGCGATGTTCATGCCGTGAGCGTCAAACAATGCGGTGAAACGCTCAATCAAATGCGGCGAGTCGGGCACTTCTACCTGCACCCAGACGGTTTCCGGCATCATGGCGCGAGCCTGGCCGGTGGTACGCTTCATCACGATGAGCAACTCCAGCTCGGCGCCTTTCAGCGGCAGGGTGGATTCGATCATGGTGATCGCGTTCCAGCTTCCCGACAGCAACATGATGAAGGTGAACTCCTCACCCAGCATCGCCAGCCGACTATCCTCAATATTACAACCGCAGCTGCTCACGTGACGCGTGATGGTATTAACGATTCCTGGGCGGTCAGCGCCCAGTGCGGTAATGACAAGAAAATGCTGAGCTGATGCAGTCAAACCTGAACTTCCTGTGATTCGGTGAGGTAATCCTAAGGAAAGCATAAAAAAATCATCGGTACAACAGCCCCGGCGTTGCCTCGTCGCTTGCTTTTACCGGGGCACCAAACGTACCATTGGGATTATTGTCTGCACAGAGGATGGCCCATGTTCACGGGAAGTATTGTCGCGCTTATCACACCGATGGATGACAAAGGTAATGTCTGCCGGTCAAGCCTGAAAAAGCTGGTTGAGTATCATATTGCCAACGGGACGTCGGCGATTGTTTCGGTAGGGACCACGGGTGAATCGGCGACGCTCAGCCACGACGAGCATGGCGATGTGGTAATGATGACGCTGGAACTGGCTGACGGACGTATTCCTGTCATCGCCGGCACCGGCGCGAATGCCACCTCTGAGGCCATTAGCCTGACGCAGCGCTTCAACGACAGCGGTATTGCCGGCTGCCTGACCGTCACGCCGTACTATAATCGTCCTACTCAGGAAGGCCTGTTCCAGCACTTCAAAGCCATCGCGGAACACACCGATCTGCCGCAGATTCTGTATAATGTGCCGTCCCGTACCGGGTGCGATATGCTGCCGGAGACCGTTGGCCGCCTGGCGAAAGTAAAAAATATTGTCGGTATTAAAGAAGCCACCGGGAACTTAACCCGCGTTCATCAGATCAAAGAGCTGGTCGAAGACGACTTCGTGCTGCTCAGCGGTGATGACGCCAGCGCGCTGGACTTCATGCAGCTCGGCGGTCATGGGGTGATTTCCGTCACTACCAACGTCGCCGCGCGTGATATGGCGGACATGTGCCGTCTGGCTGCCGCAGGGCAGTTCAACGAGGCACGCATCATCAATCAGCGCCTGATGCCGCTTCACCATAAATTGTTTGTCGAACCCAATCCGATCCCGGCGAAATGGGCCTGTAAGGAGTTGGGACTTGTGGCGACCGACACGCTGCGTCTGCCAATGACACCGATCACCGACGCAGGTCGTGACGCGGTTGCCAGTGCGCTTAAGTTTGCCGGTTTGCTGTAAAGTTTAGGGAGATTTGATGGCTTATTCAGTTCAGAAGTCGCGTGTAGCAAAGGTCGCTAGCGTTTCATTAATTATGTTGCTGGCTGCCTGCAGTTCCGATTCACGCTACAAGCGTCAGGTCAGCGGAGACGAGTCCTATCTGGATGCGCAGCCGCTGGCGGAGCTTCATGCACCCGCCGGGATGATCCTGCCGGTCGAAAACGGTAACTACAACATTCCAGTGACCAACGGCAGCGGCGCTGTCGGCAAGGCGCTGGATATTCGTCCGCCTGCACAGCCGCTGGCGCTGGTGACCGGCGCACGCACCCAGTTTACCGGTGATACCGCCACGCTGCTGGTTGAAAGCGGCCGTTCTGGCTCGCTGTGGCCGCAGGTTGTCTCCGTATTGCAGGGGCAGAATTATGCCATCGACAAACGTGACGACGCCGCGCAGACCCTGACCACCGACTGGGTGCAGTGGAACCGTGCCGACGAAGACGAACAGTATCGTGGCCGCTACCAGGTTTCCGTGAAGCCGCAGGGCTATCAGCAGGCAATCGTGGTTAAGCTGTTGAATCTTGAGCAGTCCGGCAAGCCGGTTGCGGATGCCGCTTCCCTGCAGCGCTACAGCGCGCAGATGCTGAACGTTATCGCTGCGGATCTGGATAAAACCCAGGCTGCCGCTCAGGCCGCGCAGGAAAACCGTTCCGCTTCCGACCTTGATGTTCAGAGCGGTGCCGATGATGTCGGCCTGCCGGTGCTGATCGTCCGTGGTCCGTTCAATGTTGTCTGGAGCCGTCTGCCCGCAGCGCTTGAGAAAGTCGGCATGAAAGTGACCGATACGACCCGCTCACAGGGTAACATCGCCGTAACCTACAAGCCGCTGTCCGACAGCGACTGGCAGGAGCTGGGCGCGCGCGATCCGGAGCTGCCGGCGGGCGACTACAAGCTTCAGGTTGGCGACCTCGATAACCGCAGCAGCCTGCAGTTCATCGACCCGAAAGGCCATACCCTTACGCAGTCGCAGAACGACGCGCTGGTTGCCGCTTTCCAGGCCGCATTCAGCAAGTAATACCTCAGGCCGGACGCGTCCGGCCTTTTTTTATCCTGTCTACGCAAACGTGTGCGTAGGCACGTAAGCAGCATTTACGCATTAATTATCAGGCCGCGCAGCGGTCACCACACCTGGAGTAATTGAAGATGCAAAAGCAAGCTGAGTTGTATCGTGGCAAAGCGAAAACCGTATACAGCACGGAAAACCCGGATCTGTTGGTGCTCGAATTCCGCAATGATACGTCAGCAGGAGACGGTGCGCGCATTGAGCAGTTCGACCGTAAAGGGATGGTGAACAACAAGTTTAACCACTTCATCATGACGAAACTGCAGGAAGCGGGCATTCCGACCCAGCTTGAAGCGCTGCTGTCCGACACCGAATCGCTGGTGAAGAAGCTGGAGATGGTGCCGGTGGAGTGCGTGATCCGCAACCGCGCCGCCGGGTCGCTGGTGAAGCGTCTGGGTACCGAAGAGGGGATTGAGCTCAGCCCGCCGCTGTTCGATATGTTCCTGAAGAATGACGAGCTGCACGACCCGATGGTGAACGAGTCCTACTGCGAAACCTTCGGCTGGGTGAGCAAAGAGAATCTGGCGCGCATGAAGGAACTGACCTATCGCGCGAACGAGGTGCTGTTTAAGCTGTTCGACGACGCCGGGCTGATTCTGGTGGACTTCAAACTGGAGTTCGGCCTGTTCAAAGGTGAAGTGGTGCTGGGCGATGAGTTTTCCCCGGACGGCGCACGCCTGTGGGACAAACAGACCATGGATAAAATGGACAAAGACCGTTTCCGTCAGAGCCTCGGCGGCCTGATTGAAGCCTACGAGGAAGTGGCGCGTCGTCTGGGCGTAAATCTCGACTGATAATTCACTTTGCCGTATCTGAGCCGGGGCGGACTTTCCGCACCCGGCTTTTTTTCGCCTTTATTCCTTTTCGCGCAGCCAGGCCGCGACATCCGTTACCGCAATGCCATGACGGGCGTTCCACGAAGCGGCTTTGTCCCATGCCACACCATCGGGGCGGGCAAAGGCCAGTCGATAGGCTGCTGAAACATCATCGGGTGCCCTGCGCACCGCCTCGCGCAGGCTGGCGACATCAGCCACTTCAAGCGTAAACGTAGCGCGATAGTGCTGGGTCAGGACTGCGGCCAGTTCGCGCCAGCTCAGGGTATCACCGGCCACATAGACCACGTCGTTTTTGATTTCCGGCTGGTGGAAGAAGAGTGCCGCGGTGAGCATACCAATATCAGCAGGGGTCGTCAGCGTCAGGGCGTAATCCGCCTCGCCCAATGCCACCACGCGTTTTCCGGGAATATCCACCACACCAGACAGCGGCTCGAACAGGAAACTGGTAAACATGCCGGTTGAAACGATAACCCATTCAGTATGGTGCTGGGCCCGAAGCTGCTCCCGCACCGCCAGTTGCTCATCCCACACCGGCTGACCGCTTCCTTTACCGATGCGGTCATAGTCGACGCCAAACTGCCAGGGGAAATAACGCTTCACCCCGGCGAGCAGTACGGCCTGAGTGATTTTCCGCTGGGTTCCGGCACCGCCGACAAAGCCGCTGCAGTTGATAATCGCATCAAACGGGGCAAACAGCGCTGCCAGCTCGCGGTCTGACTGCGCATTAAAATCAGCGCTGAGAACCGCAACGTCATTATCCGCCAGCCACTGCAAACGGCTTTGCTGATCCGGTGATAACGCTCCTTTAATGGATGCAGGGCGCAGCAGCACCGTGAGCTGGGCTTCCCTGTGCGTGGCCCGCTGGTGGATAAACCCGTTCAGCATCGCCATGCCGAGCTCACCGGCACCAAGGATAAGAATTTTTTTTCGTGGTCGGGTAACGGTATTGTTCATACTTTTCTCCTCTTGTTAACGTCATCCTGCCGGGGCGGAATGAAGCTGACAATCAGGCACAACGATGATACCGGAACCAAAAATGACGCTGGATGATGAACAAATTAAAGCCTTTTCAGTGATTTGTGACGCCCTGAGCGATGACGACGATCGGCTGAAAAGGAAGGTGCTGAGCCATGCCGGTAACCGCTGGTCGACTGGCGTTATCTATACGCTGGGGACAAAGGGAACGCTGCGTCATGCTGAGCTGGCGCGCGCCTTACCCGGCGTGACGCAGCGGATGCTGACGCGTACTCTGCGCCAGCTTGAGCGGGATGGCCTGATTACGCGCCACGATCATCAACTAAAAACGCCGCATCCCCGCGTGGATTACACCCTCACCGGCCTCGGGAAAGAGATGTTGCTGGCCATGCTGCCGCTGTGGAACTGGATCATCAGCAACAGCGCCGCTTTCAGGGCATCGCGCGAAGCCCACGAGCAACGTCACCGCGCAGCGTGAGCGTAATTGATGCGTGCGCATGCAGTATGGGCAGGAATGAGATGGTAATCCGCGCGTTAACCACCTACGATCTATACATAAAAACAAATCGTGAAGAGGTTAATTATGCGTTGGCAAGGTCGTCGCGAAAGCGACAACGTAGAGGACAGACGTAATGCCCGCGGGCCGGCGATGGGAGGACGCGGTGTTCGCCTGCCGCGAGGGAAAGGCGGCATCGTGCTGCTGCTGGTCGTGGTGGTGGCCGGGTATTACGGCGTCGATCTCACTTCGCTGCTCACCGGCGAACAGCCGGTCTCCCAGCAGAGTACGCAGCGCTCCATCAGCCCGAACGAGGACGAGGCGGCGAAGTTTACGTCGGTGATCCTCGCGACTACCGAAGAGAGCTGGGGCCAGCAGTTTGAGAAGATGGGCCGCACCTATCAGCAGCCGAAGCTGGTGATGTATCGCGGCTCCACCCGCACCGGCTGCGGCAACGGCCAGTCCATCATGGGGCCGTTCTACTGCCCGGCAGACAGCACCGTCTACATCGATCTCTCATTCTATGACGAGATGAAGCGCAAGCTTGGTGCGGGCGGCGACTTCGCCCAGGGCTATGTGATTGCCCATGAGGTCGGTCACCACGTGCAGAAGCTGCTCGGCATCGAACCAAAAGTGCGTCAGCTGCAGCAGAATGCCAGCGAAGCGGAAGCTAACAAGCTGTCGGTGAGCATGGAGCTGCAGGCCGACTGCTTTGCGGGCGTATGGGGTAAAACCATGCAGCAGCAGGGCGTGCTGGAGTCCGGCGACCTGGAAGAGGCGCTGAACGCTGCTGAAGCCATTGGCGATGACCGCCTGCAGCAGCAGAGCCAGGGCCGGGTGGTCCCGGAGAAATTTACCCACGGCACGTCTGAACAGCGTTACACCTGGTTCAAACGCGGTTTCGACAGTGGCGACCCCGCCCAGTGCAACACCTTTGGTAATGACGTGCGTCTGTGATCCCCTCCTGCGATGACTAATTTGTCTGCCTTTACCGCCGCGCTGGCCCGAACGGGTCAGCGTCGTGTGCTGGTGCTTGAGGGTGATGATGCCTGGACAGAAATGCAGCTGGCACGTTTCTCCGCCGCGTTACCCGGCGACTGGCTAACGGTAAGTGAGCGCCCACAAGGGGAGCAGCACTGCCTGCCAGCCGCGGTTCGCACGCTGCTGGGCCGGGAGTTTACCCACGCCGTGTTTGATGCCCGGGACGGTTTTGCCGCCGACGCGCTGGCGGCGCTGGCAGGTACGCTGCGCGCCGGCAGCTGGCTGGTGCTGCTCACTCCGCCGTGGCAGCGCTGGGCCGCGCAGCCGGATAATGACAGCCGACGCTGGAGCGACAGGCCGGAACCCATTCCCACCCCGCATTTCGTCCGCCATTTTATCGCCTGTTGTCTGGAGGACGACGCCGTCCTGCACTGGCGGCAGGGTGAGCCGTTTCAGTTACCCACGCCGCCGGACGGCCCGGCGTGGTGCATGGCCTCGGGAGAACCCGAGCGCGAGCAGCAGCAGGTGCTGGATGCGTTGCTGTCCCTCCCGCGGGGCACAGCGGTAGTTACCGCTCCGCGCGGACGCGGCAAGTCGGCGCTGGCCGGGATGCTGGTGCGCCGCTGGCCGGGCGCGGTGCTGGTGACCGCACCGGCAAAAGCCGCCACGACGGTACTGGCACAGCATGCCGGAGAAGGCTTTCAGTTTATCGCCCCGGATGCGCTGGTCGCTGCCCTGCAACAGAACACGTTAACTGAATATGACTGGCTCATCATTGATGAAGCTGCCGCCATTCCTGGGCCGCTGCTGCGCAGGTTGCTGGCCGATTTCCCGCGCGTGCTGCTGGTCACCACGGTGCAGGGCTACGAAGGCACCGGGCGCGGTTTCATGCTGAAATTTTGTGCCAGCGTGCCGGGGCTGCGCACCTTCAGCCTCGAACAACCGGTACGCTGGGCGCGGAACGATGCGCTGGAGCGCTTTATCGCTGCGCTACTGCTGTTTGATGACGACGATTTTCGCCTGCGGCCTGCTGGGGAATGCCGCATCGCCCCCCTGACGCAGCGGGCGTGGCGTGATAACCCCGGTCATATCGCAGCGCTCTATCGCCTGCTTTCCGGGGCGCACTACCGCACCTCACCGCTCGACCTGCGGCGTATGATGGACGCGCCTGGGCAGCGTTTTGCTCAGGCGCTGGCGGGCGAACGTCCGGCGGGCGCGCTGTGGCTGGTAGAGGAGGGCGGTCTGAGTACCGCGCTGAGTGCCGCCGTGTGGGCTGGATTTCGCCGGCCGCGCGGCAACCTGGTCGCGCAGTCGCTGGCGGCGCACGGCGGAAGCCCCGATGCCGCAACGCTGCGCGGGCTACGCATCAGCCGTATCGCGGTGCATCCGGCGCGACAGCGGGAGGGTATCGGCGCGCAGCTGATCGCATGGGCGCAGGCGAACGCGCATCCTGATTGTGATTATCTCTCCGTCAGCTTCGGATACACCCCTGAGCTGTGGCGCTTCTGGCAGCGCTGCGGCTTTACGCTGGTGCGTTTCGGTAGCCATCGGGAAGCGAGCAGCGGATGTTATACCGCAATGGCACTCCTGCCGTTGAGCGCAGCCGGACACGCGCTGGCCGGGCATGAACACCAGCGGCTGCGCCGGGATGCCACATGGCTCCAGCCGTGGATCGACGAGGAACTGCCGGTCATTCCTTCACACCAGGCTACCCTTAATGATGAGGACTGGCGCGAGCTGGCGGGATTTGCCTTTGCGCATCGCCCGCCGGAGGCCTGCATCGGCAGCCTGAACCGGCTGCTGCTGGCCGCTGACCTGGCCTTACCCGCGCTGCGTCGCTGGTTTAGCGGGCAGCAGCAGGGCGCAGAGGGCCGAAAAGCACAGGTGAAACAGCTTCGGCAGGAGGTGGGCCTGGCGCTTGCCAGCCTCGATCCCGAGCGCGGCAAAGCGTTACAGAGCACCATCGCCGCACTGCAATTTTTTTAACTGAGTCATTCAGTTAAATGGCATGGTCATTGAGATTACCCGGCGTAGACTGTGACTCAGTACCTGAGGAGGCCGTAATGAAGCATGACCACGTAGTAGTACAAAGCCCGGACGTTCCCCCCAGACAGCTGCTGCTGCTGTTTCACGGCGTGGGCGATAACCCGGTATCCATGAGCGAAATCGGTCGCTGGTTTGCGCCGCATTTCCCGGATGCGCTGGTGGTCAGCGTCGGCGGTCCGGCACCCAGCGGGCCCGAACCTGGACGAGAGTGGTTTTCCGTGCAGGGCGTGACGGAGGAGAACCGTCAGGCGCGTATCGATGAGATTATGCCGCGCTTTGTCGAGACGGTACGCTACTGGCAGCGCCAGAGTGGATTAGCCGGTGCGGCGACGGCGCTGATCGGCTTTTCCCAGGGCGCCATCATGGCGCTGGAAAGCACGCAGGCGGAGCCTGACCTGGCGTCGCGCGTTATCGCCTTCAACGGGCGTTTCGCACGCGTGCCGGCACAGGCATCGACCGGTGTTACCGTGCACTTTATCCACGGCGGTGAAGACCGGGTAATTGAGCTGGCTCATGCCGCAGATGCTGCCGAAGCGCTGGTTCAGCTGGGTGGGGACGTGACGCTGGATATCATTGACGACCTGGGCCACGCCATTGATGAGCGCAGTATGGAGCGCGCCATTGAGCACCTGCGCTTTACCGTGCCGAAGCGCTACTTCGATGAGGCGTTAAGCGGCGGTAAGCCGAAAGATGACGATATCATTGAGCTGCTGTAGGTAGCGAAACGCACCGATAAAAAAAGCCCTCGCAGGAGGGCTTTTTTATTACGGCTTTTTCTTCGGCCAGTCGTCTTCGTCATCCCACTTATCGTTGAAATCACGATGCGGCGGCAGCTCTGGTTTGTTGGCGAGAAATTTCTTGTGATCGACGCGTTTCAAATCTTTAATCACGTTGATCAGCACCCCGACCATAAACACGATCACCAGTACCCACCAGTATTTTGCCAGCAATTCCATGCGCTTATCCTCTTTACGTGGCAGTCGTCAGGCGACGAGCTGTTCCATGATACGTTGATACATCCGGGCCAGCAGTTGCAGATCGGCGGCGTTGACGCACTCGTTGATCTTATGAATCGTCGCGTTGACCGGCCCGAGCTCCACCACCTGCGCACCCATACGCGCAATAAAACGGCCGTCTGAGGTGCCGCCAGTGGTCAACAGCTGCGGTTTAATTTCATTATAGTGCGCAACCGCGTTCACCACCGCATCCACCAGCTTGCCGCGCGAGGTCAGGAATGGCTGACCGGAAAGCCACCAGTCGAGGGTATAGCGTAACTGGTGCTTTTCCAGCAGCGCGATTACCCGGGATTTGATCATCTCGTCGGTCAGTTCCGTACTGAAGCGGAAGTTAAACTGTACGAACAGGTCGCCGGGGATGACGTTGTTGCTGCCGGTGCCCGCCTTAATATTGGCAATCTGCATGCTGGTTGCCGGGAAGAAGTCGTTGCCCTGATCCCACTCAATGGCGACCAGCTCGTTGAGCATCGGCGCAGCGCGGTGCACCGGGTTATCCGCCAGATGCGGATAGGCAACGTGACCCTGCACGCCGTGAATGGTCAGGTTGCAGGTCAGCGAGCCGCGGCGACCGTTTTTCACCACGTCGCCCACCACTTCGGTACTGGATGGCTCGCCCACCAGGCAGTAGTCGAGGCGTTCGTTGCGGGCCATCAGCGCTTCCACCACCTTTACGGTGCCGTTCTGCGCGCTGGCTTCTTCATCGGAGGTAATCAGGAAGGCGAGACGGCCTTTGTGATTCGGGTGCTGGGCCACAAAACGCTCGGCGGCAACCACCATCGCGGCCAGCGAGCCTTTCATATCCGCCGCACCGCGACCAAACAGCATGCCGTCGCGAATGGTGGGTTCAAACGGCGGGTTGATCCAGCGATCGGCATCCCCCGGCGGCACCACATCGGTATGGCCGGCAAACGCCAGCGTTTCACCCTGACCGCGCCATGCCCAGACGTTCTGCGTATCGCCGAAGTCCATCGCTTCGATGGTAAAACCAACGGCGCGCAGTCGCTCGGTGAGCAGCGCCTGGCAACCTGCATCATCGGGGCTCAGGGAAGGGCGACGAATAAGCTGTTGCGTCAGCTCAATGACCGGGCAAGACATAGCACTACACCTCGTTGAAATACTGCTGATAGTTATTTTCATTGAAACCAAGCAGCATAGGCTTACCGGGCGCACAGAGCAATGGGCGTTTGATGATTGCCGGCATCGTCAGCATCAGCGCAGCGGCGGCAGAGGCATCGGTAATGCCGTTGCGGGTTGCCTCATCCAGCTTGCGCCAGGTGGTGCCGCGGGTGTTGAGCAGCGCTTCGTAGCCCAGCTCGTCAATGAAGCTCTGTAGCAGCGCTGGCGTCAGGCCATCGGCGCGGTAGTCGTGAAAGCGGTACTCGACACCGGCGTTTTCCAGCCAGCGGCGCGCTTTTTTGATGGTGTCGCAGTTCTTGATGCCGTACATCACAACCATAAATGAATCCTTTTGATGAAAATTGCAAAAATCGTTCAGTTTTTTAGAATGCTAATCATGATAACTAAAAGTGCGCTAAATATAACCCGGAGACAGGCGGCTTATTCATGAATATAGCCCTGCTCGCGCATGGATAATAAGGACTCCGGACTCCGGACTGCTCGCTACCATTCCGGTGGTCAGCAGTGAAAACTGGTATTTTTTATAAAACTCGACCTTATCGCAAACTGAATAGATAAAGACTTTACCAAAGGGTAATAGCGTACGGCTAATTTCATTCATCAGCTGTGCACCGTAACCACGACCCTGATAATCAGGATCGATCACCACGTCGGCGAGGTAGCTGGCCCAGGTTAAATCGCTGATTGCTCTGGCCGTGGCGATAAGCCTGTCACCCTCATAGCCGTACCAGCAGAAGGTGCTGTGACGATACGCCTGGGCCAGCAGTTGCGGATCGCGGGCGTTCAGGCCGCCTCGCTCGATAAGCAGCGCCAGCGCACGCCAGTCCGGTTCCGGACAATTCTCTTTGGTCAGCAACTGCATCTTCAATACCCTCTCAGCGGCGAAAAATTAATATAAATGCTTGTTGGCTGTCACAGTCATTGCATAAAAAATAGCGGAAAATAGCCTCCAGCAACCCAGCATAGCGCGGTTGTACACTGGTTAAAATATCTTCACTTTGAAAATATATTCTCGTATAATTCTAATAAGAATACGAAGAGGTTGTTATGATTGAACACGAAATGGGGAACTGGAAAGATTTTATCGAAGCCATGCTTCGTAAATAACCTCCAGTAAGAAAAGCAAGAGCACGATGTTCTTAAATTAAAACAGTGCGATTCATCGCATGAGAATAAAGGCGGCTAATTAATAGCCGCCTTTTTTGTTCAGTTTTGCTGATGGTCGCTAAGCGGGAAGCGGCGGCGCACCAGGACAAAGAACAGCGGCACGAAGAAGATTGCCAGCACCGTTGCCGAAATCATTCCGCCCATAACCCCGGTTCCCACCGCATGCTGGCTGCCGGAGCCTGCGCCACTGCTGGTGGCCATCGGCAGCACGCCGAAGACGAACGCCAGTGAGGTCATCAGGATAGGACGCAGGCGCTGACGACAGGCCTCCAGCGTCGCCGCCAGCAACTCCTGCCCCCGGGCGTTAGCATCGTTGGCGAACTCCACAATCAGAATGGCGTTTTTCGCCGATAAGCCAATCACCGTCAGCAGCCCCACCTGGAAATAGACGTCATTCTCCAGGCCGCGCATCCAGGTTGCCAGCAGCGCGCCAATGACCCCCAGCGGCACCACCAGCATCACCGAGAACGGTACCGACCAGCTCTCATACAGCGCGGCCAGGCAGAGGAAGACCACCAGCAGCGACAGGGCGTACAGCGCCGGTGTCTGCGCGCCGGAAAGCCGTTCCTGATACGACATCGCGGTCCACTCCAGCCCGAAATTGCCCGGCAGCTGGCTGACCAGGTTTTCCATCACGTCCATCGCGGTACCGGTGCTGACGCCGGGCGCGGCTTCGCCGACAATCTGCAGCGCGGCATAGCCGTTGTAGCGTTCCAGCCGGGGCGAGCCGGTTTCCCAGTGCGAAGTGGCAAAGGCCGAGAATGGCACCATCCCGCCCTGATTATTACGCACGTACCAGCGGGTGATATCGTCCGGCAGCATGCGGTATTTCGCTGCCGCCTGCACATAGACCTTTTTCACGCGCCCGCGATCCATAAAGTCGTTCACATAGCTGGAACCCCAGGCGGTTTGCAGCGTGTCGTTGATGTCATCTATCGATACCCCAAGCGCGCGTGCTTTACGCTGGTCGATGTCAATTTGCAGCTGTGGGCTGTCATCCAGACCGTTGTGGCGCACCCGGGTCAGTGAAGCGTTGTCGCCTGCCAGTGCCAGCAGACGGTCGCGCGCCGCCATCAGCGCATCGTGCCCGGCACCGGCGTGATCCTGAAGCTCCATGTCGAAACCGGCAGAGCTGCCAAGCCCGCTGATGGCCGGCGGGCTGCTGGCAAATACCCGCGCTTCCTTGATTGAGCTGAATGCCTGAGTGGCGCGCTCAATAATGGCGAAGGAGGTGCCGGTGGTGGCGTCGCGATCGTCCCAGTCTTTCAGGCGTACAAACATCCGCGCCACGTTCTGACCATTGCCGCCAGGTCCGGAACCGATGGTGGCGAATACCGAGGTGACGTTATCTTTCTCATGGGTGAAGTAGTACTGCTCGATCTGTTGCACCACTTTCAGCGTTTGCTGCTGGGTAGCGCCGCTGGGCAGCTGTACCGAGGTGGTAAACATGCCGCGATCCTCTTGCGGCAAAAATGAGGTAGGCAGACGCAGGAACAGAAACACCATTCCGCCCAGCAGCAGGCCGTAGATAATAATCCAGCGCAGGCTGCGGTTGAGGATCTTCGCCACGCCGCGCTCGTAGCGCGCCGCGCTGCGGTTGAACAGGCGGTTGAAGGCACCGAAGAAGCCTTTCTGGCCGTGCTGCTCGCCTTTATGCAGCGGCTTGAGCAGCGTGGCGCACAGCGCCGGGGTGAGGATCATCGCCACCAGCACCGAGAGCACCATCGCAGCGACGATAGTGATGGAGAACTGGCGATAAATAGCCCCGGTGGTGCCGCCGAAGAAGGCCATTGGTACAAATACTGCTGACAGCACCAGCGCAATCCCGACCAATGCCCCCTGGATCTGGCCCATCGATTTACGCGTTGCCTCTTTGGGCGAAAGTCCCTCTTCGCTCATGATGCGCTCGACGTTTTCCACCACCACGATGGCATCATCCACCAGCAGACCGATAGCCAGCACCATCGCAAACATGGTCAGGGTATTAATGCTGTAGCCAAAAGCGTAGAGGGTGGCAAAGGTGCCGAGCAGTACCACCGGCACCGCAATGGTGGGGATCAGCGTGGCGCGGAAGTTCTGCAGGAACAGGTACATTACCAGGAATACCAGCAGCACCGCTTCAAGCAGGGTTTTTACCACATCGGTAATAGAGGCTTTAACGAACGAGGTGGTCTCATAGGCCACCTTATACTCCAGCCCGTGCGGGAAGTAGGCCGCCAGCTCATCGAGCCGCTTCAGCACCGCTTCCGCCGTCGCCATTTCGTTGGCCCCCGAGGCGAGCTTGACCCCCAGTCCGGAAGCGGCATGACCGTTATAGCGGCTGAGGTAGTCATATTTTTCCGCCCCCATCTCAACCTGAGCGACGTCGCCCAGCGTTACTTCCGAACCGTCCTGGTTGACGCGCAGCGTGATAGCGCGGAACTGTTCCGGGGTTTGCAGCAGCGACTGGGCGTTGATGGTCGCGTTCAGCGCCTGGTTATCGACCGATGGCGTACCGCCGAGCTGGCCGACCGCAATCTGGGCGTTTTGCGATGAGATGGCGTCGGTGACGTCCTGCGTAGTGAGCTGATAGCTGTTAAGTTTGTTGGGATCGAGCCAGATGCGCATTGAGTAGGGCGAGCCGTAGGCATCGATATCCCCGACGCCGCTGACGCGGCTGAGCGGATCCTGAATGTTACTCGCCACGTAGTCGGCGATATCCTGCTTATCCATGCGCCCGTCGGTGGAGACGAACGCGATGGTCAGGATGTTGGTGTCCCCGGTTTTACGTACCGTCACGCCCTGATTCTGCACCGCCTGAGGCAGCTTGCGCATCGCGGACTGCAGCTGGTTCTGCACCTGCTGCACCGCTTCATCCGGGTCGGTGCCCGCCTCAAAGCTCAGGGTCACCGTCATCTGCCCGGTGCTGCTGCTCTGAGAGGACATATACATCAGGTTATCCAGCCCGGTCATATTCTGTTCAATGACCTGGGTAACGGTATTTTCCAGCGTCTGCGCCGATGCGCCCGGATAGTTAGCGGAAATGCGTACGTTAGGCGGCGCGAGATCGGGATATTGCTCCACCGGTAGCGAAAAAATTGCCATGCTTCCGCCCAGGCACAGCAGGATCGCTAATACCCAGGCAAATATCGGGCGATCGATAAAGAAATTCGCCATTAAATAAAGACCTCTGGATAAGTCGTTTCGTTATTATTGGTAGCCGCCATCACTGTAGCCGCTAACGGATCATCAAACGTGGAGAAAATAAGGAGATAATGTAAATTATCCTGCCGCTTTCAGGCGGCGCGCCGTCATTTTAATGCAATAAATACAAGAGGTTAACAAACGCAGTGCATCACCCTCACTGCTGCAACCTTCTGTTTTCATCACGGTTTATTTTTTGTCCCGCATCATTACGTTGGTTTTCCTGGCGCCGCGCGCGTCTTTAGCCTGGCGCAAAACCGCACTGCGGCGGCGGCTCTTTACGTTTATTTAATCAGAGGCCCTGTTCAGGACATCCCGTGTCGAAGCGCGTAGAATACGCGCCGGAGCTGTGATTAATGGAGTCGCTATGCCGCTTAAAATTGACGTTATTAAAGATAAAATCCTGTCAGACAACTACTTCATCCTGCGCAACGTTACTTATGATTTGACGCGTAACGACGGGGAAGTGGTGCGCCACAAGCGCGAGGTTTACGACCGTGGCAACGGCGCGACCATTATGCTGTACAACCGTGACAAGAAAACCGTGGTGCTGACGCGTCAGTTCCGCGTCGCCACCTGGGTTAACGGCAATGAAGATGGCATGCTGATTGAAGCCTGTGCTGGCCTGCTGGATGCCGACGAACCTGAAGCCTGCGCGCGTAAAGAGGCCATTGAAGAGACCGGTTTTCAGGTCGGTGCGGTGGAGAAACTGTTTGAGCTGTATATGTCTCCTGGCGGCGTGACCGAGCTTATCCACTTCTTTATGGCGGAATATGACGACTCGCACCGGACCTGGGCGGGCGGCGGCGTAGAGGATGAGGATATCGACGTGCTGGAGATGCCCTTTACCGAGGCGCTGGAAAAAGTCGCCAGCGGCGAGATCCGCGATGGCAAAACGGTGATTCTGCTACAGCAGCTTCAGCTGCGCGGCGTGATGGCCTGACTCACACCTCTTAAGTTGCATTCGAAATAAATCTATCCGATAAATCCGATTGAGCACAGCCGGGCGGCAACCGAAGATACGCGCCAGGCTGTTTCTTCTTCCGGGGTTTTTCTGTCCATGCACTATCGCATCCTTATGCTTCTCCTGGGGCTGTTTCTGGTATCAGCGGCTCAGGCTGCACCCGCGCAGAAGCGTTTCGATGACTGGCAGGTGACCTGTAACAATCAGAACTTCTGCGTAGCGCGCAACGTTGGCGATCATAAAGGTCTGGTCATGAGCCTGACCCGCAGCGCGGGCGCGCATGTTGACGTCAGCCTGCGTATCGATCTCGGCACGCTGGACAATGCTGCCGATAAAGCGCCGCCGGTAGCCGATCGTATGTTGCTTGACGGCGAGCCGCTGCCGCTCTCCACCGGAAAATGGCAGATTACCCCGCATCACCTGCGCACGGACGATCCCGCCACCGTCAACGATTTCCTCGCCCGCATTCAGGAAGCCGGGATCATTGCGCTGCGCGGTGGCGACAGCGTGATTTCGCTGGTGGGTCTGAAGGCCGCGCTACTTTTTGTCGACGCCCAACAAAAGCGCGTTGGCAATGAAACGGCATGGATCAAGAAGGGCAACCAGCCGCCGCTTAGCGTCCCGCCCGCGCCGGCATTAAAAGCGGTGACCATTACCAACCCAACGCCTACGCCGCTCAGCGCTGAGGAGCGCAGTGCGCTGCTGGATTACGGCAGCTGGCGCATGAACAACAGCCAGTGCTCGCTGGACCCTGAACGGCGCACAGTTCGCGTATCGGCGCTCAGCGATGACAAGGCACTGATGCTTATCAGCTGCGAAGCGGGGGCGTACAACACCGTGGATTTGGCCTGGCTGGTGTCGCGCCACAAACCGTTCGCATCGCGCCAGATTCGACTGCGCCTGCCGTTCACACCGGCCAGCGGTAGCCCGGACATGGAACTGATGAATGCCAGCTTCGATGAAAAGAACAAAGAGCTGATTACCCTGGCGAAAGGGCGCGGTATTGGTGACTGTGGTTACGCAACCCGCTGGCGCTTCGACGGGCAGCGCTTCCGCCTGGTGCGCTACGCTGAAGAGCCGACCTGCGACAACTGGCTCAGCCCCGACGCCTGGCCCACGCTGTGGGTAACCAAATAGCATAAGCACCGGTTAAACACTCAGGGCGGGTAAGCCTGAGCCTGCCATGTCGATTTTCAACGGTGGGTGCGCAAGCTTACCCACCCTACGGTAGAGCGCAGTACGCCCGCCACCTCGCGTTTCCAGAGTTGACTGCTGGCATATCCAAAGCGGAGCCATAAAAAAAGGCCCATGCCTGCGCATGAGCCTTTGTTGATTGACGGTATGGGGTTATTTGCCCAGCACCTTCTTCGTTTTCTCGACTACGTTTTCTACGGTAAAGCCGAAGTACCGGAACAGCTTCTCGGCCGGAGCGGATTCGCCGTAGCCGGTCATGCCGACGATGGCACCTTTCAGACCGACATACTTGTACCAGTAGTCCGCGATGCCCGCCTCAATGGCCACGCGTACAGCGATGTCGGACGGCAGTACCGATTCGCGGTATGCTTCGTCCTGGGCATCAAACACGTCGGTGGACGGCAGCGAAACGACGCGGATGTTATGACCCTGCGCGCTCAGTTGCTCAGCGGCCAGCATGGCAATTTCCACTTCCGAGCCGGTAGCAATCAGGATCGCGTCCGGCGTGCCGTTGCTGTCCTTCAGGATGTAACCGCCGCGAGCAATGGCCTCAACCTGCTCCGGCGTACGCTCCATCTGCGCCAGGTTCTGGCGCGACAGGATCAGCGCCGTCGGGCCGTTGTGGCGCTCAATGGCTGCTTTCCATGCCACCGCGGTTTCAACCTGGTCACACGGGCGCCAGGTGCTGAAGTTTGGCGTCAGGCGCAGGCTGGCGAGCTGTTCCACCGCCTGGTGGGTCGGGCCATCTTCGCCGAGGCCAATCGAGTCATGGGTATACACCATGATCTGACGCGCTTTCATCAGGGCTGCCATACGCGCCGCGTTACGGGCGTATTCGACAAACATCAGGAAGGTTGCGGTATAGGGCACAAAGCCGCCGTGATGGGCAATACCGTTGGCAATTGCCGTCATGCCGAACTCACGCACCCCATAGTGGATGTAGTTCCCCGCCGGATCTTCCTTCAGCGAGGTTGAGCCGGACCAGATGGTGAGGTTACTCGGTGCCAGGTCGGCAGAGCCGCCCAGAAACTCCGGCAATACCGGGCCGTATTCGTTGAGCGCGTTCTGTGAGGCTTTACGCGAGGCGATTTTCGCCGGCTCGGCCTGCAGCTTGTTGATGTAGTCGCGGGTCAGCTGCTCCCAGTTCTCCGGCAGCCCGCCGCCCATACGGCGGTTGAATTCGCGTGCCAGTTCCGGGTGGGCTTGTTCGTAGGCAGCAAATTTCTCATTCCACGCTGCTTCCTGCTGCTGGCCGCGCTCACGCGCATCCCAGGCCTGATAGATCTCTTTCGGGATCTCAAACGGCGCATAGTTCCAGCCCAGCTGCTTACGGGTCAGCGCTACCTCTTCATCACCCAGCGCGGCACCGTGCGCCTCTTCCTTACCGGCTTTGTTCGGCGACCCGAAACCAATCACCGTGCGACAGATAATCAGCGATGGTTTGTCGGTGACGCTTTGAGCTTCCTGAATGGCTCGCTTCAGCGCTTCCGGGTCATGGCCGTCAATCTCATGCACGACGTGCCAGTTATAGGCTTCGAAACGCTTCGCCGTGTCATCAGTGAACCAGCCTTCGGTTTCACCATCGATGGAGATACCGTTGTGGTCATAGAAGCCAATCAGCTTGCCGAGACCCAGCGTACCCGCCAGGGAGCAGACTTCATGGGAGATGCCTTCCATCAGACAGCCGTCGCCCATGAACACGTAAGTGTGGTGATCGACGATCTCATGGCCCGGCTGGTTGAACTGCGCCGCGAGGGTTTTCTCGGCAATCGCCAGACCGACCGCATTTGCCAGCCCCTGGCCCAGCGGCCCGGTGGTGGTTTCCACGCCCGGCGTGTAGCCGATCTCCGGGTGACCCGGGGTTTTCGAGTGCAGCTGGCGGAAGTTTTTCAGCTCTTCAATCGGCAGATCGTAGCCGCTCAGGTGCAACAGGCTGTAGAGCAGCATGGAAGCGTGACCGTTTGACAGAATAAAACGGTCGCGATCGTACCAGGTCGGGTTGGTCGGGTTGTGCTTCAGAAAATCGTTCCACAGCACTTCAGCAATGTCGGCCATCCCCATTGGAGCGCCGGGGTGGCCTGATTTGGCTTTTTGTACCGCGTCCATACTGAGGGCGCGGACCGCGTTAGCAAGCGCTTGACGAGACATGTTTCTCTCCATGACAAAGGTTAAAGTTTGGCGGCCAGCAGATCTTCGAGTTTGCGCTGGTCAACAGCGAACTGGCGTATGCCATCAGCCAGTTTTTCAACCGCCATCGGATCCTGATTGTGCTCCCAGCGGAATTCCGCTTCGGTCAGCGGGGCAGGGCGGTGGAAGGTCTGACGCGGCGGGACCAGCTTGCGCACCACCTCGCCCTCTTTAGCCTGCAGCTCTTTCAGCAGATCCGGGGAGATCGTCAGACGGTCACAGCCCGCCAGCGCCAGAATCTGCTCGGTGCGGCGGAAGCTGGCACCCATCACGATGGTGTCGTAGCGGTGCTGCTTGAAGTAGTCATAGATATTGCGTACCGATTTCACGCCCGGATCTTCGTCCACCACATACGGGTCCATCGGTTTGCGCGCCTGATACCAGTCGTAGATGCGGCCAACGAACGGGGAGATCAGGTAGACGCCTGCTTCGGCACAGGCGCGGGCCTGCGCGAAGGAGAACAGCAGCGTCAGGTTGCACTTGATGCCCTCTTTCTCCAGTTCCTCGGCGGCGCGAATGCCTTCCCAGGTGGAAGCGAGCTTGATCAGGATGCGCGATTTATCAATGCCCAGCTCCTGATAGAGCTCCACGATGTGGCGTGCTTTCGCGATGCTCTTCTCTTTGTCGTAAGAAAGGCGCGCATCCACTTCGGTAGACACGCGGCCAGGGATGCTTTTCAGAATTTCCGCACCCACCAACACCGCCAGTTTGTCGCTGGCATGCGCCACCTGCTTCTCCTGGGTGCTGCCCTTGCTCTTGCCGTAGCTAATGGCATCTTCAATCAGATGCCCGAAGTGCGGCAGGCCCGCTGCCTTCAGCAGCAGAGAGGGGTTGGTGGTCGCATCTTCCGGCTGGTAGCTGCGAATCGATTCAATATCACCGCTGTCGGCGACGACCGTGGTGAACTGTTTAACGCCGTCTAACTGATTCATCGTTAATACTCCTTGTAAAGCAAATGCTTGTGGGTGCGTTTCCTGTCACGCGCCCGGGAAATTTATGAGCTGCATAACAAAAAAGCATAGCAGACAGGCATGGCATTGCTTTAAAGACCTGGTAACATACAGCACCTGAATTGCTAACATTACCCGGTGGGAATGGTAAGAGTTTGGCTGCCTTCAAAGTTTACCGGCGGCGCAGACGGCATACTGAGCGGCACTTCAGGTGTGCCAGTGACTTCACCATGACGCTCCACTTATCAGAACGAGACGAAAAAGGATCCAAAAAATGGACGATCAGTTAAAGCAAAGTGCCCTCGACTTTCATGAATTCCCGATCCCCGGCAAAATCCAGGTCTCCCCGACAAAACCGCTGGCAACCCAGCGCGATCTGGCGCTGGCGTACTCCCCGGGTGTAGCCGCCCCCTGCCTTGAAATCGCAGCCGATCCGCTGGCGGCGCATAAATATACTGCGCGCGGCAACCTGGTGGCGGTGGTCTCCAACGGCACCGCGGTACTTGGCCTCGGCAATATCGGTGCGCTGGCCGGTAAGCCGGTGATGGAAGGGAAAGGCGTACTGTTCAAGAAGTTTGCCGGCGTTGACGTGTTCGACATCGAAGTAGACGAACTGAACCCGGACAAATTTATTGATGTGGTCGCGGCGCTGGAGCCGACTTTTGGCGGCATCAACCTCGAAGACATCAAAGCGCCTGAGTGCTTCTACATCGAGAAGAAGCTGCGCGAGCGCATGAACATTCCGGTGTTCCACGACGATCAGCACGGAACCGCGATTATTAGCACCGCCGCTATCCTGAATGGTCTGCGCGTGGTGGAGAAAAATATCTCTGACGTGCGCCTGGTGGTCTCCGGCGCGGGTGCTGCCGCAATCGCCTGTATGAACCTGCTGGTGGCGCTGGGTATGCAGAAGCACAATATCGTGGTCTGCGACTCGAAAGGCGTTATTTTCAAAGGCCGCGACGAGAAGATGGACGAGACCAAAGCGGCCTACGCCATCGACGACAACGGCAAGCGCACGCTGGATGACGTGATTGACGGGGCGGATATCTTCCTCGGCTGCTCCGGTCCGAAAGTGCTGACGCCTGAGATGGTGAAGAAGATGGGCACCGCGCCGCTGATCCTCGCGCTGGCCAACCCGGAGCCGGAGATCCTGCCGCCGCTGGCGAAAGAGGTGCGTCCGGACGCCATCATCTGCACCGGGCGTTCTGATTACCCGAACCAGGTGAACAACGTGCTTTGTTTCCCGTTCATCTTCCGTGGTGCGCTGGACGTGGGCGCGACGGCCATCAATGAAGAGATGAAGCTGGCAGCGGTGCACGCGATTGCCGAGCTGGCGCTGGCTGAGCAGAGTGAAGTGGTGGCATCCGCCTATGACGATCAGGAGCTGAGCTTCGGCCCGGATTACCTGATCCCGAAACCCTTTGACCCGCGTCTGATCGTGAAAATCGCCCCGGCGGTTGCCAAAGCGGCAATGGATTCCGGCGTGGCGACGCGTCCGATTCAGGATTTCGAAGCCTACAAAGACAAGCTCACCGAGTTCGTCTACAAAACCAACCTGTTCATGAAGCCAATCTTCTCCCAGGCGCGTAAAGATCCGAAACGCGTGGTGCTGGCGGAAGGGGAAGATAACCGCGTGCTGCATGCCACTCAGGAGCTGGTGTCACTCGGGCTGGCGAAACCGATCCTGATTGGTCGTCCGAGCGTCATCGAAATGCGCATTCAGAAACTCGGGCTGCAGATCAAGCCGGGCGTGGACTTCGAGATCGTAAATAACGAATCCGATCCGCGCTTCAAAGAGTACTGGAGCGAGTACTACAACATCATGAAACGCCGCGGCGTAACGCAGGAGCAGGCGCAGCGTGCAGTGATCGGCAACACCACCGTTATCGGCGCCATCATGGTGCACCGTGGTGAAGCAGATGCGCTGATCTGCGGCACCATTGGTGACTACCATGAACATTTTGGCGTGCTGGAGCCGCTGTTCGGCTACCGTGACGGCGTGAAAACCGCCGGGGCGATGAACGCGCTGCTGCTGCCGGGCGGCAACACCTTCATTGCCGATACCTACGTCAATGAAGATCCGACCCCGGAACAGCTGGCAGAGATTGCGATTATGGCCTCAGAAACCGTGCGTCGCTTCGGTATTGAGCCGCGCGTAGCGCTGCTGTCGCACTCTAACTACGGCTCGTCCAGTTCGCCGTCCGCCCTCAAGATGCGCGAAACCCTGCGTCTGGTGCGTGAGATTGCTCCGGACCTGATGATTGACGGTGAAATGCATGGCGACGCCGCGCTGATGGAGAGCATCCGTAACGAGCGTATGCCGGACAGCCCGCTGAAAGGGTCCGCTAACATCCTCATTATGCCGAACATGGAAGCCGCGCGTATCAGCTACAACCTGCTGCGCGTTTCCAGCTCCGAAGGTGTGACCGTTGGACCGGTATTGATGGGCGTTGCGAAACCGGTACACGTGCTGACGCCAATCGCCTCGGTGCGCCGTATCGTTAACATGGTGGCGCTGGCGGTGGTAGAAGCTCAGACCAACCCGCTGTAATCGCAGGCGCTGCATCAGCAGCGTTTTGCCGACGGGAGAGACGTTGAGAGACGCTCTCCCGTTTTTTATTTTATTCCGGAAATCGGCGTTTATTATTTAATAAAAATATGCTTTCCAATTCTTAATTTATCGCGTGAATATTTAAGGGCTGGTCGTTAATTGTTATTTTATATGTTCTATTAGTTCAGTCGGGCGGAAATAATATTTAGCATCCTGGGGCTCGACCCGGCAGAAATAACGCGCTATCTTCTCAGGGCTGTGATGCCATGCTTCAGCTGGCGTCAGCGCTATATCCTGTATGACAAAGCCTGCTGGCTCTCTGTTTCGCTAATACCGCTGGTATATTAATCTCATGAATAATGTGCGGGCGTGCATCAGGTAAATTCTCGCTGCGAACGCTCAGCTTTTAAGGCTGTTTGAGTGAAACGCAGTTATTGCAGCTATCAATAACTACGGAAGGTACGCGTAATGATCAATGTAATTATTCAGGACGTGGATAATTTTTTTAAACGCGGTCTCATTGAGGCGCTTCATCAGGCTTTCGAAGCGAAGTATCAGCGTTCATTGACCTTCTATGAAGAGATGACCGAAGAGACTATTGGCTATATGGATATTATTATCCTTGAGGTGCGCCCGGGCGATAACGTGCAGTGCTACCCGCTGCTGCAGTACCGCAAAAAACGCAGCGTTATTGTCGGTTTCTACGAAGGCGACGCGCCGCTGCTTCAGCCGCGTGCGCCGCTGTGCCTGAAGAACATGGTCTATCTCAATAAGCGCAGCCCGATGACGAAAATACGCAACGATGTGCTGTTTGCCTGGAATGAGCACATTACCGGAAACTGTGAATGGGTGATGCCCAACTGTAAAACCTGTAGTCACGTTATGCTGTCGCGCCAGCAGCAAAAAATCGCCCATTTCACTATTAAGGGTTTTAATAACCGGCAGATCGCCGGGCTGATGAATATCAATGCTAAAACCGTCAGCGCCCATAAGCACTGTATTATGGAAAAATTTAATATCGATAATAATGCGGAGCTGGTGCAGTTTTTACGCCGCCGTATCGCTGTACGTCCGGATGATAATCTGGAAGGAACCTGTTAATCGTTACGTTAAATATCAGGGCCTCGTGAGCCCTGATACCCTTTATATCCACGCTTTAACTTTCAGAAATTCGCTCAGCGCCGCTTCGGGG
This sequence comes from Siccibacter colletis, assembly GCF_000696575.1. GTDB lineage: Bacteria > Pseudomonadota > Gammaproteobacteria > Enterobacterales > Enterobacteriaceae > Siccibacter > Siccibacter colletis. Next base: position 120,256 of record NZ_JMSQ01000006.1, read on the forward strand.
CTGTTGTTTTCCGGTTGATAATTATATTCCCAGCGCACCAGCGGCGGCATCGACATTAAAATAGACTCGGTGCGTCCGCCGGTTTGCAGGCCAAACAGCGTGCCGCGATCCCAGACCAGATTAAACTCCACATAGCGGCCACGGCGATAAAGCTGGAATGCGCGCTCGCGTTCACCCCAGGGCATCGCTTTGCGGCGCTCAACCACCGGCAGGTAAGCCGCGGTAAAGCCGTTGCCCACCGCCTGCATAAAGTTAAAGCAGTGCTCGAAGTCGGGAGCGTTGAGATCGTCGAAGAACAGGCCACCGATCCCGCGCTGCTCGTCGCGGTGTTTAAGATAAAAGTAGTCATCACACCACTTTTTGTAGCGCGGATAGACATCTTCCCCAAATGGCAGGCAGAGGTCGCGCGCGGTACGGTGCCAGTGCACCGCATCCTCTTCAAAACCGTAGAAGGGGGTCATATCGAACCCGCCGCCAAACCACCAGACCGGTTCGGCACCCGGCTTTTCAGCAATGAAAAAGCGCACGTTGGCGTGGCTGGTAGGGATGTACGGGTTACGCGGATGGATCACCAGTGACACGCCCATCGCCTCAAAGCTGCGACCGGCCAGCTCAGGACGGTGCGCGGTGGCGGAAGCGGGCATCGCATCGCCGTAGACGTGCGAAAAATTGACGCCTGCCTGTTCAAAGATTGCGCCGTCACGCAGTACCCGGCTGCGTCCGCCGCCGCCAGCTTCGCGCTGCCACGCGTCTTCGGTGAATGCCGAACCATCGACAGCGCTGAGCTGCCGACAGATGTCGTCCTGTAACGCAAGCAGGAAAGATTTAACGCGTTGGCTGTCAGGCTTCATAAATTAGCTACGTTTTGCATGGGCTTTCTGGTTATCAAACCAGTTGAAATAACTTACTACGCCGTCGGCAATGGCGCGGGCAATCTTCTGTCGAAAAGCCGTGGTGCCGAGCAGGCGCTCCTCTTCCGGGTTGGTAATGAAGGAGGTTTCCACCAGCACCGAAGGAATGGACGGCGATTTTAGCACGACAAACGCAGCCTGTTCGGTTGCTTTACTGTGCAGGCGGTGCACCGGCTTAATCTGACGCAGAATGTGTGAGCCGAGCGTCAGGCTGTTTTTAATGGTATCGGTCTGCACCAGGTCGAACAGCACCTGCTGCAGTAAATGATCTTTATCCTTCGCCGCCTTACCGGCCAGCTCATCGGCGGCGTTCTCGCGCTCAGAAAGATACTTCGCCATCGCGCTACTCGCACCGCGGTTAGAGAGGGCGAATACCGATGCGCCTGCCGCCGACGGGTTGGTGAAGCCGTCAGCGTGAATCGACATGAACAGGTCGGCACCGTGCTGATGGGCAATTTCCACGCGGTCGTAGAGGGGTATAAAGTGATCGCCGCTCCGGGTCAGCTTTGCTTCAATGCCGTGGCTGCGCAGCAGGGCGCGCACGTTTTTAGCGATCGCCAGCACCACGTGCTTTTCCTTCGACCCGTTATGGCCGATGGCACCGGTATCAATGCCGCCGTGGCCCGGGTCGAGCATTACAATGCGTTTTGCGCCCGGTTTTTTGGCTTTCGGTTTACTGTGCCCGGTGCTGGTATTCAGCGCCTTGCTCTCTTCCCGGGCCAGGGCTTTACTCATACCGGACAGCGTAAGCGCCGCAAGGCCCGTCAGCAGCAGCTGGCGGCGTGAGGTGGTTATTTTCAGGGATTTAATCGTGCTCATGCGGCCTGAGTTGCAAAATGGATGGTCAGTAAATGGAATATCGTATCGTAGCAGCGGAACGACAGCCTTGAAGCAGAAAAGTTTTAGTTTTCGTTTCAGGGCATTCATCGGCACGCTGAGGACATTCTTCAGTGTTGCTCAGGGATAATATTGGTTATTACCGCGCTTCGGTCCATAATCGGGGTTTAGCGATTAAAAAAGTGGGGATTACCATGGAGATACGCGTTTTTCGCCAGGAAGATTCAGAAGAAGTTATCACCCTGTGGGAGCGGTGCGATCTGTTGCGTCCATGGAACGATCCGGAGCTGGACATTGAACGCAAGCTCAACCACGACGTCAGTCTGTTTCTGGTCGCGGAAGTGGGCGGCGAGATCGTCGGGACCGTAATGGGCGGCTATGACGGCCACCGCGGCTCGGCCTACTACCTGGGCGTACACCCTGAATTTCGCGGGCGTGGCATTGCCAATGCGCTGCTGAGCCGGCTGGAGAAAAAACTTATCGCCCGCGGCTGCCCGAAGATCAACATCCAGGTGCGCGAGGACAACGATATCGTGATTGGCCTGTATGAGCGGCTGGGTTACGAGCAGGAAGACGTGCTGGTGTTGGGGAAACGCGTGATTGAGGATGACGAATACTAGGCGGGTCCGGGCATCAGGCCCGCCGGGTGGCGGGCCGGTACGCTATCAGGATTTTGTGACTTTCTTCACGTCAATCTCAACGGAGTTCCAGTCTTTATCCACTTCGCCTTCAAGGCGCACTTTATCATTCGGACCGACGGAGAGCCCCTGCCAGACGTGATCGTCGATATCGACATTGACGTTACCGCTGGCATCGCGGAATTCATACAGCTCTTTACCCATTTTACGGACGATATTCCCTTCCAGCACCACCCAGGCGTCGTCGCGCAGGTTTTTCGCTTCGGCGACCGTCGTGCTGGCCGCGTCCGGACCGACAAAGCCGCCCTGTTTCTGGCTGGTGGTGCTGTCCGGGCCATTGAAGCCGCCCTTCTGAGCGATTGCCGGAGCGGCGACCAGACCACTTGCCGCGATTAACAGTGCGATTGTTGCTTTTTTCATTTCCATCTCCTTTGGTTGAGGGCGAAAGACTATCTTCGCGCCGGGACTACAGCGATAATTTTGGCCCTGATTCAGAAATAGCCCAAGAGTCTATACATGTTTTTACCATCGGATTACGACAGCTTCGGGCGGCTGAAACTGCCGCTGCTGTTCTGGGGCGTGCTGATATTGCAGGCCCGCACCTGGGTGCTGTTCGTTATCGCCGGGGCCTCACGCGAGCAGGGCAGTGCGCTGCTGACGCTGTTTTACCCGGATCGGGATACCTTCTGGCCCGGCCTGCTGGTTGGTCTGCCGGCGGCAGTCGCGTTTATGCTGAGCGGCAGACGACAGCAATGGCCTGCGCTGTGGCGGGCATGGCGCAGCGTGCTGGTGGCAACCCAGCTTCTGCTGCTACTCTGGCAGGCGCTGCTGTGGTGGCGGGGCGAAGTGGTCACCGGCGTCACGCTGGCGCTGCTGATTACCGACGTTTACGCCCTGTTGTGGATGCTGACCAGCCGTCGTCTGCGCGGCTGTTTCCAGCCGGAAAACGACTAACGGCACTTTTTGCGCCGCTAGCACTCAAAGGTGCGTGTCTGGAATTGTTAAAAGGAAGAAGTGATGAAAAAGCTGCGTGTATTGCTGTGCGGATCGGCGCTGCTGCTGTCCGGGTGTTCGACGCTGTCAAATGTCCCCTGGTCTGCCGCGAACCCGTGGAACTGGTTTGGCTCCTCGCTGGAGGTCACCGAAGAGGGCGTTGGCGATCTGACGGCGGCGACACCGCTGGAAGAAGGCGCAATCACCGATGCGCTCGGCGATGATTACCGGGTACGCAGCGGTATGAAGACGGAAAATGGCAATATCGTGCGCTATTTCGAAGCGCTGAAAGACGATCGTCTCGCGCTGGTGGTGAATGGCGATGCCACGGTGCGCCGCGTTGAGGTGCTGGATAAAGACATCACCACCGACAGCGACGTCAGTATCGGCACGCCGTTTACCGACCTCTATGACAAAGCCTATGGCAACTGCCAGAGCGCCAACACCCTGGAGAGCAAAGGCGTAAGCTGTAAAGCCCCGGGCAGCGAGCATATTCACTATCTGTTCAGCGGCGCATGGAGCGGCCCGGACGGCCTGATGCCGCCGGATGACGTGCTCAAACGCTGGAGCGTGGAGCGTATTATCTGGCAGCGCTAAGCATGCGCCAGCGCAACGGCAAAGGGTGAAACCAGGGTAGAATGGCGCGATTAATGCCACATGGTGTGGCATCTGTGCTTCAGGAGAAAAACGTGTCTCAGGTTCAGAGCGGCATTTTGCCCGAACATTGTCGCGCCGCTATCTGGCTGGAAGCGAACGCCAGCGATGATATCGCGGCCATTCGCGCCGGCTGCCGGGTGTTTGCGGATAAGCTGGCGACTTTCCAGCTGCAGTTTCCCGATGCGCATCTCGGGGCGGTGATTGCCTTTGGTCACGATCTGTGGCGCACCCTCAGCGAAGGTGAAGGCGCGCAGGAGCTGAAAAACTTCGCCCCGCTGGGTAAAGGCCTGGCACCGGCAACCCAGCGTGATGTGATGATTCACGTGATGTCGCTACGCCATGACGTGAATTTTTCGGTTGCCCAGGCTGCGCTTGCCGCCTTTGGCGAGGCGCTGACAGTGGAAGAAGAAACCCACGGCTTCCGCTGGGTGGAAGATCGCGACCTGAGCGGCTTCGTTGATGGCACCGAAAACCCGCAGGGCGACGAGCTGCGTCGTGAGGTGGCGGTGATCCAGGACGGCATCGATGCCGGCGGCAGCTACGTGCTGGTCCAGCGCTGGGAACATAACCTGCGCCAGCTCAACCGCATCAGCGTCGAAGATCAGGAGATGATCATCGGCCGCACCAAAGTGGCTAATGAAGAGATTGACGGCGATGTACGCCCGGTGACATCGCACCTCACCCGCGTCGATCTCAAGGAGAACGGCAAAGGGCTGAAGATTGTGCGTCAGAGCCTGCCGTGGGGCACTGCCAGCGGTAAAAATGGCCTTTATTTCTGCGCCTACAGCGCCCGCCTGTATAACATTGAGCAACAGCTGCTGAGCATGTTTGGCGATACCGACGGCAAGCGCGACGCCATGCTGCGCTTCACCCGTCCCGTCACCGGTGGCTACTACTTCGCCCCGTCGCTGGAGCGCCTGTTCGCGCTCTGATCCTTCGCCCTCTTCGCGCACCGGAGAGGGCTGTTTCACGCCTGAATGCTTATTCCCTTTTACGCTTGCAAATCACCAAACGGTATATAAAAGCGTTATAGCTTTGCCACCGGTTATAAATACACTGAACCCTCATTCGTCGTCACACGGGTAAGGGTGAAACATGGCCGGTAAGTCAGTGAAAAAAGGGTGCTTTGCGGTAGCGGTCTCGTTGCTACTGGCAGGCCATGCGCAGGCAACAGAACTGCTGAACAGCTCCTATGATGTATCGCGCGAGCTGTTTGCTGCACTTAATCCTCCCTTTGAGCAGCAGTGGGCCGCCGAAAACGCTGGCGATAAACTGACGATAAAACAGTCCCATGCCGGCTCTTCAAAGCAGGCACTGGCCATTCTGCAGGGCTTAAAAGCAGACGTTGTAACTTATAACCAGGTGACCGACGTCCAGATCCTGCACGACCGCGGCAAGCTGCTCGCTGCCGACTGGCAGGCGCGGCTCCCGAACAACAGCTCGCCGTTCTACTCCACCATGGCGTTTCTGGTGCGCAAAGGTAATCCGAAGAACATTCACGACTGGAACGATCTGGTCCGCAGCGATGTAAAACTCATCTTCCCGAACCCCAAAACCTCCGGTAACGCTCGTTACACTTATCTGGCGGCGTGGGGTGCTGCGGATAAAGCCGACGGCGGCGATGCAGCAAAAACCAGAGCGTACATGACGCAATTCCTGAAGAACGTCGAAGTGTTTGATACCGGCGGTCGTGGGGCGACGACCACTTTCGTTGAGCGTGGCCTCGGCGACGTGCTGATCAGCTTTGAATCGGAAGTGAATAACATCCGCAAACAGTATGAAGCGCAGGGCTTTGAAGTGGTGGTGCCAAAGGTGAATATCCTTGCGGAATTCCCGGTGGCGTGGGTGGATAAAAACGTGAAGGCCAACGGTACCGGGAAAGTGGCGAAGGCCTATCTCAACTACCTCTACAGCCCGCAGGCCCAGACCATCATCACTGACTACTACTACCGCGTGAACAACCCGCAGGTGATGGACAAGCTGAAGGACAAATTCCCGCAGACTGAACTGTTCCGCGTGGAAGACACCTTCGGGGGCTGGCCACAAGCGATGAAAACGCACTTCGCCAGCGGCGGCGAGTTCGACACGCTGTTGAGTCAGGGGCGTAAGTAATGTTTGCAGTGGCTTCCAGACGCGTGCTGCCCGGCTTTACCCTGAGCCTGGGAACCAGCCTGCTGTTCGTCTGCCTGATTTTACTTTTACCCCTCAGCGCGCTGGTGATGCAGCTGGCGCAGATGAGCTGGGAACAGTACTGGGACGTGATCACCAATCCGCAGGTGGTGGCTGCCTATAAGGTAACGCTGCTCTCAGCCGCCGTGGCATCGGTGTTTAACGGCGTGTTCGGCCTGCTGATGGCGTGGATCCTGACGCGCTATCGCTTTCCGGGCCGCACGCTGCTGGATGCGCTGATGGACCTGCCGTTTGCGCTGCCCACCGCCGTGGCGGGCCTGACGCTGGCCTCGCTGTTCTCGGTAAACGGTTTTTACGGCGAATGGCTGGCGCAGTTTGGTATCAAGGTCACCTACACCTGGCTCGGTATTGCCGTGGCGATGGCGTTCACCAGCATCCCGTTCGTGGTGCGTACCGTACAGCCGGTGCTCGAAGAGCTGGGGCCGGAATATGAGGAAGCGGCGGAAACCCTCGGCGCGACGCGCTGGCAGAGTTTCCGCAAAGTGGTGCTGCCGGAACTCTCTCCGGCGCTGATGGCGGGCGTAGCGCTGTCGTTTACCCGTAGCCTCGGCGAGTTCGGGGCGGTAATTTTCATCGCCGGGAACATCGCCTGGAAAACTGAAGTCACCTCGCTGATGATTTTCGTGCGTCTGCAGGAGTTCGATTATCCCGCCGCCAGCGCGATAGCTTCGGTGATCCTTGCCGCATCGCTGCTGCTTCTTTTCGCGATTAACACGCTGCAAAGCCGCTTTGGCCGCCGGGTAGTGGGGCACTGATGACAACGATTTCGCAAACAGGACAGCGCCGCGTGCGCATTAACTGGGGTAAATGGTTTTTGATCGGCACCGGGATGCTGGTCTCGATCTTCATTCTCGTTGTACCGATGGTGTACATCTTCTCGAAGGCCTTCTCTGAAGGGCTGATGCCCGTTCTGAATAATCTGGCCGACCCGGATATGCTGCACGCTATCTGGCTGACAGTGCTGATCGCGCTGATCACCGTGCCGGTTAATCTGGTGTTCGGTACGCTGCTTGCCTGGCTGGTGACGCGCTTCACCTTCCCTGGCCGCCAGTTGCTGCTGACCCTGCTGGATATTCCATTTGCCGTCTCGCCGGTGGTGGCGGGGCTGGTTTATCTGCTGTTCTATGGCTCCAACGGCCCGCTGGGCGGCTGGCTCGACGAACACGATCTGCAAATTATGTTCGCCTGGCCGGGGATGGTGCTGGTGACCATCTTCGTGACCTGCCCGTTCGTGGTGCGTGAACTGGTGCCGGTGATGCTGAGCCAGGGCAGTAATGAAGATGAAGCCGCGATTTTGCTCGGCGCGTCAGGCTGGCAGATGTTCCGCCGCGTCACGCTGCCGAACATTCGTTGGGCGCTGCTCTACGGCGTGGTGCTGACCAATGCCCGCGCCATCGGCGAATTCGGCGCGGTGTCGGTGGTATCCGGCTCGATTCGCGGTGAAACGCTGTCGCTGCCGTTGCAGATTGAACTTCTGGAGCAGGACTACAACACCGTCGGCGCCTTTACTGCTGCAGCGCTGCTGACGCTGATGGCGATCCTGACCCTGTTTTTAAAGAGTGTGGTGCAGTGGCGCCTGAATAATCAGGAAAAACGCCAGCATCAGGAGGAAAATCATGAGCATTGAGATTGACGCAATTAACAAATCCTTCGGGCGCACGCAGGTGCTGAACGATATCTCTCTGGATATTCCTTCTGGCCAGATGGTGGCGCTGCTGGGGCCGTCCGGCTCCGGAAAAACCACGCTGCTGCGCATCATTGCCGGGCTTGAGCATCAGACCAGCGGCAATATCCGTTTTCACGGCACCGACGTGAGTCGTCTGCACGCCCGCGATCGAAAAGTGGGTTTCGTGTTCCAGCACTACGCGCTGTTCCGGCATATGACGGTGTTTGAAAACATCGCCTTTGGCCTGTCGGTACTGCCGCGTCGCGAGCGACCGAACGCAGCCGCCATCAAGCAGAAGGTCACCCGACTGCTGGAGATGGTGCAGCTGGCACATTTAGCTGAACGCTATCCGGCACAGCTCTCCGGCGGACAGAAGCAGCGCGTCGCCCTGGCGCGTGCGCTGGCGGTGGAGCCGCAAATCCTGCTGCTGGATGAGCCGTTTGGTGCGCTGGACGCCCAGGTGCGTAAAGAGCTGCGCCGCTGGCTGCGCGAGCTGCATGCTGAACTGAAATTCACCAGCGTGTTCGTCACCCACGATCAGGAAGAGGCGATGGAAGTGGCTGACCGCGTGGTGGTGATGAGCCAGGGGAACATCGAGCAGGCGGATGCCCCGGAGCAGGTGTGGCGCGAGCCCTCGACCCGCTTCGTGCTGGAGTTCCTCGGCGAGGTGAATCGCTTGAAAGGTACAATTCGCGGCGGCCAGTTCCAGGTCGGCGCGCATCGCTGGTCGCTCGGCTATACGCCATCCTATCAGGGGCCGGTGGATCTGTTCCTGCGCCCGTGGGAAGTGGATATCAGCCGCCGTACCAGTCTTGATTCTCCACTGCCGGTGCAGGTGCTGGAGGTCAGCCCGAAAGGGCACTATCTGCAGCTGGTGGTGCAGCCGCTGGGCTGGTATGACGAGCCGCTGTCGGTGGTGTTTCAGGATGAGCATGTTCCGCAGCGTGGCGAACGGCTCTTTGTGGGCCTGGAGCAGGCGCGCCTCTACCACGGCGACCAGCGCATCGAACGTAGCGAACGCCTTGCCCTGGCGCAGTCCGCCTGATAGCTTAACGAAAACGATGTGGAAGCGGCCTCGTGGCCGCTTTTTTTATGCTTCCGGACAGACAAACGTGAACACACTAGAACAGACCATCGGTAACACGCCGCTGGTAAAACTGCAGCGCATGGGGCCGGATAACGGCAGTGAAATCTGGGTAAAGCTGGAGGGGAATAACCCCGCCGGGTCGGTGAAGGACCGGGCGGCGCTCTCGATGATCCAGCGCGCCGAAGCGCGCGGCGAAATTTCGCCCGGCGACGTGCTGATTGAGGCGACCAGCGGCAACACCGGTATCGCCCTGGCGATGATTGCCGCCATCAAGGGCTACCGCATGAAACTGCTGATGCCGGACAACATGAGCCAGGAGCGCCGCGCCGCAATGCGCGCCTATGGCGCAGAGCTGATTCTGGTATCGAAAGAGCAGGGGATGGAGGGCGCGCGCGAGCTGGCGCAGGCGATGGCCGAGCGCGGCGACGGCAAGGTGCTCGATCAATTTAACAATCCGGATAACCCTTACGCCCATTACGCTACCACCGGGCCGGAAATCTGGCAGCAGACCGGCGGGCGCATTACCCATTTCGTTTCCAGCATGGGCACCACCGGCACCATCACCGGCGTGGCGCGTTTTATGCGCGAGCAGAGTAAGCCTGTCACTATCGTCGGTCTGCAGCCGCAGGAGGGGAGCAGCATTCCGGGGATCCGCCGCTGGCCTGCCGCCTGGATGCCCGGCATCTATAACGCTGACCTGGTGGATGTGGTGCTGGATATTCATCAGCGTGATGCGGAAGTGACAATGCGCGAGCTGGCGGTGCGGGAGGGTATTTTCTGCGGGGTGAGTTCTGGTGGTGCCGTGGCGGGCGCACTGCGCGTAGCCCATGACAACCCCGGCGCGGTAGTGGTGGCCATCATCTGCGATCGCGGTGACCGCTATCTTTCTACCGGGGTCTTTGGCGAAGAGAGCTACAGCCAGGGGGCCGGGATTTAAGCCCGCTGCGGCAATAAAAAATGGCGCCCTCGGGCGCCATTTTTGTTCGCAGTATCGAACTTATTTCTTGATGCGGATAACCGGGGTTTCGCCAACGGTTACGCTACCAGTGAGTTTGATCAGCTCTTTGATTTCGTCCATGTTGGAGATAACAACCGGCGTCAGCGTGGATTTCGCTTTCTCTTCCAGCAGGGCCAGGTTGAATTCGATAACCGGATCGCCTTTCTTCACGCGCTGACCTTCTTCAGCGATACGCGTGAAGCCTTCGCCTTTCAGTTCAACGGTGTCGATACCGAAGTGGACAAACAGCTCAATGCCGCTGTCAGATTCGATAGAGAACGCGTGGTTGGTTTCGAAAATCTTACCGATGGTACCGTCAACCGGTGCGACCATTTTGTTACCGGTCGGTTTGATAGCGATGCCATCACCAACGATTTTTTCAGCGAACACGACATCCGGTACGTCTTCGATATTAACGATTTCACCAGACAGTGGAGCAACGATCTCAATGGTTCCGGTGTCGCTATTGCCTTTGTCACCGAACAGTTTACTAAATAACCCCATTAGCCTTCTCTCCTAAGCAGTAATTTGGGCCGCGCATCTCGTGGATTAGCAGATTGTTTTTTCTTCAATGAACTTGTTAACCAGCGTCATTAACTCGTCCGTTGTCGGTTGAGCAAGAGCCTGCTCTGCTAAAACCTTCGCATCTTCGAAGTTCGTGTTACGAATAATCTTCTTGATACGCGGGATAGAAATGGCGCTCATACTGAACTCATCCAGACCCATCCCCAGCAACAGAAGTGTAGCACGTTCATCGCCTGCAAGCTCACCGCACATTCCGGTCCACTTGCCTTCTGCATGAGATGCATCAATCACTTGCTTAATAAGATTCAGTACGGACGGTGACATCGGCTGGTAAAGATGGGAAATCATATCATTACCGCGGTCAACTGCCAGCGTATACTGTGTTAAATCGTTGGTACCAATGCTAAAGAAATCAACCTCTTTGGCGAGATGACGCGCAATGGTCGCTGCCGCCGGGGTTTCAACCATCACGCCGATTTCAATGGTTTCGTCGAAGGCTTTACCTTCGTCGCGCAGTTCCTGCTTGAAGATGTCGATCTCTTTCTTCAGCGCGCGCACTTCTTCCACCGAGATAATCATCGGGAACATGATGCGCAGCTTGCCGAAGGCGGAAGCACGCAGGATGGCACGCAGCTGATCGCGCAGGATCTCTTTGCGATCCATCGCGATACGAATCGCGCGCCAGCCGAGGAACGGGTTCTCTTCTTTCGGGAAGTTCATGTACGGCAGCTCTTTATCGCCGCCAATGTCCATGGTACGCACGATCACAGCCTGAGAGCCACAGGCTTCAGCCACGGCTTTATAGGCCTGGAACTGCTCTTCTTCGGTCGGCAGCGCGTCGCGGTCCATGAACAGGAATTCGGTGCGGTACAGGCCAACACCTTCAGCGCCGTTGCGCTCTGCACCGGCGACATCGCGCACGGTACCAATGTTGGCGCAGACTTCAACCTGGTGGCCGTCAAGGGTAATGGCCGGCAGATCTTTCAGCTTCGCCAGTTCGGCTTTCTCTTCAGCGACCTGCGCCTGCGTAGCGCGCAGTTCGTCAATCACCTCGTTGGTCGGGTTAACGTAAACCTTGTTGTTAACCGCATCGAGGATCAGGTAATCGTCGTTTTTAACCTGGGTGGTCACGCTACCGGTGCCCACAATGGCCGGCAGCTCAAGCGAGCGCGCCATGATGGAGGTGTGCGAGGTGCGACCGCCGATGTCCGTGATGAAACCCAGCACCTTGTTCAGGTTGAGCTGTGCGGTTTCAGACGGCGTCAGGTCAACGGCCACCAGGATTACTTCGTCCTGAATAGCGCTGAGGTCAATAATGGCGAGGCCGAGGATATTGCGCAGCAGGCGCTTACCGATGTCGCGCACGTCAGCCGCACGCTCTTTCAGGTATTCATCGTCCAGCTCTTCCAGGGCGTGAGCCTGACCTTCGATAACCTCATGAGCTGCCGCGTCGGCAGTCATCAGCTTATCTTTAATCAGGGCTATGATTTCCTGCTCCAGCTCTTCATCTTCAAGCAGCATGATATGCCCTTCGAAGATGGCTTCTTTTTCTTCACCGAAGGTTTCGCCGGCTTTCGTTTTGATCGCTTCTAACTGAGCGGATGCCTTGGCACGACCGCTCAGGAAACGTTCAACTTCCTGAGAAACCTTGTCGGCAGAAATTTTTTTCCGGTCGATGACAATCTCATCTTCTTTAAGCAGAAGCGCTTTGCCAAATGCAATACCCGGAGATGCTAAAATGCCTGAAATCATAACCCTACCTTACTTGTGACTGATCGTTAAAAGAACGCGAACTTACTCGAGTTCAGCCATCAGTTTTACCAGATGTTCAACCGCTTTCTGCTCGTCTTCGCCTTCAGCAGAAATGGTAACAACGGTACCCTGAGTCAGACCCAGAGTTTGCAGTTTGAACAGGCTTTTCGCGCTGGCGCTTTTGCCGTTGGAGGTCACAGTGATCTCAGAGGTGAAGCCTTTAGCTTCTTTAACAAACTGAGCAGCAGGGCGGGTATGCAGACCGTTCGGAGCGGTAATAGTAACTTCTTGCTGGAACATTGTATTTCCCCAACTTATTGGTTTAGTGTTGTGGAACTAAAGTCTAGCCTGGCGGTTCAACTTTAGCCTGTATTGTTAGCGCCGACGTAACAGAACGCGACACAAGATGCATGAAGAAACAACCAAAACACGCAGGGCAGGACGCCATGCGGTACGCGTTTCGCTCGTCACTAATATTATGCCGCGAAGCAGAAGAGGGACCAAACCCTTAAATCGATTCAGCAGTGGCTTTTACGGTAACGATTAATTTCACGCATCAAAATAATTGCTGGTTAAATACCAGACCCGACGGGGTGAAGCAATGCTGAGCGCAGCAAAAGTTTGATGTACGCCACAAAAAAGCACCCGAATGGGTGCTTTTTTCGCCGCATTTAACAACCTGGCATCACTGTTGCAGTTCTTTCTCGGTAAACAGATCGGCAAACAGCGCGGTACTGAGATAGCGCTCGCCGGAAGAGGGCAGGATCACCACGATATTTTTATTCGCGAATGACTCATCTTCCTGCAGTTTCAGCGCGGCAGCTACCGCTGCGCCGGAGGAAATTCCCGCCAAAATACCTTCATCTTCCATCAGGCGACGGGCAGTGGAGATAGCCTCTTCGTTAGTGATGGCCACCACTTTATCAACCAGCTTAAGATCCAGGTTGCCCGGAATGAAACCGGCACCGATACCCTGAATTTTGTGCGGACCCGGTTTGATCTCTTCTCCGGCGATCGCCTGTGCAATAACCGGAGAATCGGTCGGTTCTACCGCCACGGTGATGAGATCGGTTTTACCTTTGGTATTTTTGATATAGCGGCTGACGCCGGTCAGGGTACCGCCGGTTCCCACGCCCGCGATAAATACATCAACCTGGCCGTCGGTATCTTCCCAGATTTCAGGCCCGGTGGTTTTTTCGTGAATTTCCGGGTTCGCCGGGTTGCTGAACTGCTGCAGCAGCAGATATTTGGCCGGGTCGCTGGCAACGATCTCTTCCGCCTTCTGAATAGCGCCCTTCATGCCTTTTGCGCCTTCGGTCAGCACCAGATTCGCGCCCAGCGCCTTCAGCAGCTTGCGGCGTTCAGTACTCATGGTTTCCGGCATGGTCAGCGTCAGCTTGTAACCACGCGCCGCGGCAACATACGCCAGCGCGATACCGGTGTTGCCGCTGGTCGGTTCAACCAGTTCGACGCCAGGCTTCAGAACACCTCGTTTTTCAGCGTCCCAAATCATATTGGCACCGATACGGCACTTGACGCTGAAGCTTGGGTTGCGGGATTCAACTTTCGCCAGGATGCGTCCGTTGCCAATGCGGTTCAGTCGTACTAACGGCGTATGACCAATAGTCAACGAGTTGTCTTCAAAAATCTTACTCATGGCCCGTCCTTAACTGGTTGAAATTTGGGAACTGCCTCAGCATACCTGCTCAGGCTTTATGCGGAAGTAAGTAAATCGCATATTATATGCTGTAGCGAAATAATGATGATCAGTATGGAATAAGCGCTGACAGATGCCACCTTTGCGGGTTATTTCCACTGTGCATGCTTCATGCGATACGCATCCACCCACATCGCGGTGGCGCCGCACACGGCAACCGGCATGATAAACAGATTCAGGAAAGGAATTAGCGTAAACAGGCTCACCACGGTGCCGAACTGCATATTGAGCGTTTTACGCGCGCGCAGCGCCTGGCGCATGTCGCGGAACGGGACTTTATGGTTGTCGAACGGGTAGTCGCAGTACTGGATCGCCAGCATCCAGGCGCTGAACAGGAACCACAGCACCGGCGCGACGGTCTGACCAATCCCCGGTATGAAGTACAGCACCAGCAGCACGGCGGCACGCGGCAGATACCACGCCAGCTTCTGCCACTCGCGTTTCATAATGCGCGGGATATCTTTAGCAATGCCCAGCACTCCGGTATCAGGCGGCGTCGCCCCGGTCAGCCGTGCTTCCAGCTGCTCCGCCAGCAGGCCGTTGAACGGTGCGGCGATCCAGTTGGCAATAGTAGAAAAGAAATAGCCGAACACCAGCACGATACTTATTACCGCCAGCGGCCAGAGCAGGTAGCTGAGCCACTGAAGCCAGTCGGGTACGTGAGTCATCAATGCGGGGATCCAGGCGTCAAGCCGGGTAAACAGCCACCAGAAGGCGCCGCCCATCAGCAGAATATTCAGGACCAGCGGAACGATAACGAAGCGGCGAATGCCCGGTAGCGTCACGAGTTTCCAGCCCTGAGCGAAATAATGAAAACCGCTGCGCGGCGCGTTTGCTGTGTTTGAAACCATGTCAGAAGACTACTCCTTTATCACTGCCGGATTGTTGCGCGGCTATATTAACCAGGTCGTTTCAGATAACGACTTCGGAAATGGTCGAAAAATCAGCGAAAAGCACGATTTATCGTATCTTTATGGGATGAAAACCAAGCGCGCACTTGCACTTAAGCAGATGCGCAAATACTCTTAGTGATGAAATGTTTGCCGCGGTGGCGGGGGGTTATCCCACCATCTTTATGATGCAGCTAAGTTAGCTGCGATCGTCTCACAGGCTTACCTGCGGTGACGACTGACCTCCCGGCGCAACGTAAGTTTAATGGTTTAGAACAACAGAGAATATAATGATGCAGGATTTGCGTCTGATATTAATCATTGTTGGCGCGATCGCCATAATCGCCTTGCTGGTGCACGGTCTCTGGACCAGCCGTAAGGAGCGCTCCTCCGTGTTTCGCGATCGCCCCCTGAAGCGCATGAAATCTCGTCGTGACGACGAGGAAGAAGACGACATCGACGACGAGGAAGAAGGCGTCGGTGAAGTGCGCGTGCGTCGGGTTAATTCGCCGCAGGAATCTGTTCAGGAAGACGCGCCGCGCCCGGGTCCACAACACCAGTATCAGCCGCCTTATGCCTCTGCTCAGCCGCGTCCGGCCGCCGCACCGCAGCCTGCTCCTGAAACCCCGTTTGAACCTGTCGCTCCCGCGCAGCCAGTTCGCCAGCAACCTCAGGCCCAGCAGGCCCCCGTTGCCGCGCAGCCGGAACCTGCACCTCAGCCTGTTGCTCAACCCGCGCAGCCGGTTCATCAGCCCGAAGCGCAGCCGGTTCGCGCCGAGCCAATGTTCGCGCCTGAACCGCAGTGGGACGAGCCTGCACAGCCTGCTGAACCGCAGCATGCCCCTGAGCCGGTAGTGGAAAAGCCGCGGCTCAAAGAGACCGTTATCATCATGAACGTGGCGGCACATGCCGGCACCGAGCTTAATGGTGAAGTACTGCTCAACAGCATTCAGCAGGCCGGTTTCAAGTTTGGCGAAATGAACATTTTCCATCGTCACCTCAGCCCGGACGGCAGCGGCCCGGTGCTGTTCAGCCTGGCGAATATGGTGAAACCGGGGTCGTTCGACCCGGAAACCATGGGCGATTTCACTACCCCTGGCATCACCATCTTTATGCAGGTGCCTTGCTACGGGGATGAAAAGCAGAATTTCAAACTGATGCTGCAGTCCGCGCAGCACATTGCTGACGAAGTGGGTGGCGTAGTGCTGGACGATCAGCGCCGTATGATGACGCCCCAGAAGCTGCGTGAATATCAGGATCGCATCCGTGAAGTCTGCGAGGCTAACAGCTAAGCGCCACGAAGTCTCCGAACTGCTTACAAGCCCCCGCTCGTCGGGGGTTTTTTATCATTGATGGTGTGATATGAAATCAATCGAAGAACAACTTACTGAGCTGCGAACTACGCTTCGCCATCATGAATACCTCTACCACGTGATGGACGCGCCGGAGATCCCGGACGCGGAATACGACCGCCTGCTGCGCGAGCTGCGCGCCCTGGAGGAGGAGCATCCGGAACTTATCACGCCGGATTCGCCCACCCAGCGCGTGGGTGCCGCGCCGCTGACCGCCTTCAGCCAGGTACGCCATGAAGTGCCGATGCTGTCGCTGGACAACGTGTTTGATGAGGCCAGCTTCCTGGCTTTCAATAAGCGCGTGCAGGATCGCCTCAAGAACAGTGATGCGCTGGTGTGGTGTTGCGAGCTGAAGCTGGACGGCCTGGCAGTGAGCCTGCTGTATGAGAACGGCGTGCTGGTACGTGCGGCCACCCGTGGGGACGGCACCACCGGGGAAGATATTACGGTTAACGTGCGCACCATCCGCGCAGTGCCGCTTAAGCTGCACGGGGAAAATATCCCGGCGCGTCTCGAAGTGCGTGGCGAAGTGTTTTTACCTCAGGCGGGCTTTGAAAAAATTAATGAAGATGCCCGCCGTACCGGGGCGAAAGTGTTTGCCAACCCGCGTAATGCGGCCGCTGGTTCCCTGCGCCAGCTCGATCCGCGTATCACGGCTAAACGCCCACTGACCTTCTTCTGCTACGGTGTCGGTCTGCTGGAGGGCGGCGAGCTGCCGCGCAGCCATATGGGCCGCCTGCAACAGTTTAAAGCCTGGGGTCTGCCGGTCAGCGATCGGGTTCGTCTGTGCGACACCCCGGACGCGGTGCTCGATTTCTATCATCAGGTTGAAAATGACCGACCGCATCTGGGCTTTGATATCGACGGCGTGGTGATTAAGGTCGATTCGCTGGAGCTGCAGGAGCAGCTTGGCTTCGTGGCGCGTGCGCCGCGCTGGGCGGTGGCGTTTAAATTCCCTGCGGTGGAGCAGATGACTACCGTTCGCGAAGTGGAGTTCCAGGTCGGTCGTACCGGGGCTATTACCCCGGTGGCGCGCCTTGAGCCGGTACAGGTGGCGGGAGTGCTGGTGAGCAATGCCACCCTGCATAACGCCGATGAAATCGAGCGCCTGGGGCTGCGCATCGGCGACAGAGTCGTGATTCGGCGCGCAGGAGACGTTATCCCGCAGGTGGTTAACGTGGTGATGACCGACCGCCCGGACGATACTCGTCCCGTGGTCTTCCCGGCTCACTGCCCGGTATGCGGCTCTGACGTTGAGCGTGTGGAAGGCGAAGCCGTCACCCGCTGCACCGGTGGCCTGATATGCGGTGCGCAGCGTAAAGAGGCGCTCAAGCATTTTGTGTCGCGCCGTGCGATGGACGTTGACGGCATGGGCGACAAGATCATCGATCAGCTGGTGGAAAAAGAGTACGTCAAAACCCCAGCCGACCTGTTCCGTCTTACCGCCGGCAAGCTGACCGGGCTGGATCGTATGGGGCCAAAATCCGCGCAGAACGTGGTGAATGCCCTTGAGAAAGCCAAAGAGACCACCTTTGCCCGTTTCCTTTATGCGCTTGGTATCCGGGAAGTAGGCGAGGCGACGGCTGCCGGGCTGGCGGCGCATTTTGGTAATCTCGACGCGCTCTCTAAGGCAAGTATTGACGAGCTGCAGAAAGTGCAGGACGTCGGCATCGTGGTCGCGACGCACGTGTTCAACTTCTTTGAGGAGGAGAGCAACCGCGAGGTGATCCGCCAGCTGGTGGAAGAAGTGGGTATTCACTGGCCTGCGCCGGCAGTGATCAACGCTGAGGAAATCGACAGCCCGTTTGCCGGTAAGACGATCGTCCTGACCGGGACGCTGAGCCTGATGTCGCGTGACGATGCCAAAGCGCGTCTGACCGAACTCGGCGCGAAGGTCAGCGGCAGCGTATCGAAAAAAACCGATCTGCTGATTGCGGGCGAAGCCGCAGGGTCGAAACTGGCTAAAGCGCAGGAGCTGGGCGTGGACGTCATCGACGAGGCGGAGATGGTACGCCTGCTGGGCGAATCCAATGGATAAAGAGCAGCTGGTCGCCATCGCCAATACCGAGATGCCGTTTGGCAAATATAAAGGACGGCGGCTTATCGATTTGCCTGAAGAGTATCTGCTGTGGTTCGCCCGTAAAGACGAGTTTCCGGCCGGACGGCTGGGGGAACTGATGGCCGTGACGCTGCTTATTAAAACAGAGGGGCTGGGCCATCTGGTTCAGCCCCTCAGACGCCCCTGATCAGATATAAATATCAACCTGGTGCTGCGCGGAAGGTGAATTCACGCCTTCTGCTTTTACCGTATTCTGCGCCTGTTTCTGCTGCGCTTCTTCGGCTTGTTGACGCTGAAGCTGCGCCAGCTGAGCCTGCAGCATCTTAATCTGCGCCTGAATCATCTCCTGCTGCTTAAGCTTGTCTTCTGTCTCGCCGCTGCTGTTCGCCACATCTTTCAACTTCTGCGTCAGGTTTTTAATCTGCTGCGTGATGCGGTTGATTTGCGACCCGATATCGCTACCGGAAGAGGCGCTGGACCCGCCCTGGGCTGACTGCGCAGTGGTTGCAATGCTATTGCTTATAGTGGTCATTTACTGCTCCTTTCTTGCCATAACTCGTTCTTTTATCGGCAATCGGAGGGATAAGCTTAGGGGAGATAGTAAACGTCAGGAGAGCAAGTAAGTGGGTAAAATAGAGCATAGCAAAAAGGCGCCTTTAGGGCGCCTTTTTACACTGGTGGGTCGTGCAGGATTCGAACCTGCGACCAATTGATTAAAAGTCAACTGCTCTACCAACTGAGCTAACGACCCGAAGTGGTGGGTGATGACGGGATCGAACCGCCGACCCCCTCCTTGTAAGGGAGGTGCTCTCCCAGCTGAGCTAATCACCCACTTCGGTACTTCAATGACAGAAAACTTCGCTGG
Source organism: Siccibacter colletis (assembly GCF_000696575.1). Classification (GTDB taxonomy): domain Bacteria; phylum Pseudomonadota; class Gammaproteobacteria; order Enterobacterales; family Enterobacteriaceae; genus Siccibacter; species Siccibacter colletis. The sequence continues at coordinate 139,392 of NZ_JMSQ01000006.1, forward strand.
TGAGAAAGTGGTGGGTGATGACGGGATCGAACCGCCGACCCCCTCCTTGTAAGGGAGGTGCTCTCCCAGCTGAGCTAATCACCCACTTCTCAATTCTCTGTCTACACTGCGGAAGCCACATAAAATGTGGTGGGTGATGACGGGATCGAACCGCCGACCCCCTCCTTGTAAGGGAGGTGCTCTCCCAGCTGAGCTAATCACCCCCGCTGTGTGGAGTCGCATTATAGGGAGAGCTGAAAAGGAGTCAACGCCTTTTCCAAAGAATTTGATTGTTCGTTGAAAAATCAGGCGATGCGACGAGATATTGAACCGCAATGCATGATTATTAAACAAAAAGCCAGAGAAAAGCCTCATCGCGGGGATGCCGATTGAGGAATCAGCGCAGGGTGGTAGAATATTGCCCACGCAAAATCCCTGGCATCTGCCGGCCACCGGCACTCAGGACATATAAGGTCATTTAATGAAAATCAAAACCCGCTTCGCGCCAAGCCCGACCGGCTATCTGCACGTTGGTGGCGCCCGTACCGCGCTCTACTCCTGGCTGTTTGCCCGTAACCACGGCGGCCAGTTTGTGCTGCGCATTGAAGATACCGATCTCGAACGTTCTACCCCCGAGGCTATCGAAGCCATCATGGACGGGATGAACTGGCTGAGCCTGGAGTGGGATGAAGGCCCGTATTTCCAGACCAAACGTTTCGATCGCTACAACGCGGTGATCGACGAGATGCTGGCTGCCGGCACTGCCTATAAATGCTACTGCTCGAAAGAGCGTCTGGAGCAGCTGCGTGAAGAGCAGATGGCGAAAGGCGAAAAGCCGCGCTATGACGGTCGTTGCCGCCACGATCACGAACATCATGCCGACGATGAGCCGTGCGTAGTGCGCTTTGCTAACCCACAGGAAGGGTCGGTCATCTTTGACGATCAGATCCGCGGCCCGATTGAGTTCAGCAACCAGGAGCTGGACGATCTGATTATTCGCCGTACCGATGGTTCTCCGACCTACAACTTCTGCGTGGTGGTCGATGACTGGGATATGGAGATCACCCACGTGGTGCGTGGCGAAGACCACATTAACAATACCCCGCGTCAGATCAACATCCTGAAAGCGCTGAACGCGCCGGTGCCGCTTTATGCGCATGTGTCGATGATCAACGGCGACGACGGTAAAAAGCTCTCCAAGCGCCACGGCGCGGTGAGCGTCATGCAGTATCGCGACGACGGTTACCTGCCGGAAGCGCTGCTGAACTATCTGGTGCGCCTGGGCTGGTCCCACGGTGACCAGGAGATCTTCACCCGCGAAGAGATGGTCTCGCTGTTCAGCCTTGATGCGGTGAGCAAATCTGCCAGCGCCTTCAACACGGAAAAACTGCAGTGGCTAAACCACCACTACATTAACCATCTTCCGGCTGAATACGTTGCCACCCAGCTGCAGTGGCATATCGAGCAGGCAAACATCGATACCCGTACCGGCCCTGAGCTGGCGGATCTGGTGAAACTGCTCGGCGAGCGCTGCAAGACGCTAAAAGAGATGGCGGAAAGCTGCCGCTACTTCTATGAAGAGTTTGACGAGTTTGATGCCGACGCGGCGAAGAAACACCTGCGCCCGGTTGCTCGTCAGCCGCTGGAAGTGGTGCGTGACAAGCTCGCTGCCATTACAGAATGGAGCGCGGAAAACGTGCATCACGCCATTCAGACTACCGCCGACGAACTGGAAGTGGGCATGGGCAAAGTCGGTATGCCGCTGCGCGTGGCGGTAACCGGAGCAGGGCAGTCGCCGGGTCTGGACGTGACCGTTCACGCCATCGGCAAAACCCGCGCCGTCGAGCGCATCAACAAAGCGCTGGGCTTTATTGCGGAGCGTGAAGCGCAGCAATAATCGCGCAGCAAAAAACGGCGGATCTCTCCGCCGTTTTTTTAGCCTGCCAGCGCCGCATCCAGATCGGCGATCAAATCCCCCGCATCCTCAATTCCCACCGACAGGCGAATCAGCTGCGGCGTAATGCCGTTAGCCAGACGCTGCTCCAGTGGAATGGAGGCGTGGGTCATGCTGAACGGCTGGCTGACGAGGCTTTCAACCCCGCCCAGGCTCTCCGCCAGGGTGAAGAGTTTCAGTCGTGCGATAACCGCCGCCGCACGCTGCTCATCGCCCTTCACCACAAATGCGATCATCCCGCCCGGCTGCGACATCTGCTCGCGCGCCAGCGCATGCTGAGGATGTGAGGCCAGCCACGGGAACCAGACTTTCTCCACCTGCGCATGCCCCTCCAGCCACTCCGCCACCGCCAGCGCGTTTTTGCCGTGGCGCTCAATGCGCAGATCCAGCGTGCGAATGCCGCGCAGCGTCAGGAAACTGCTGAACGGATCGAGCACGCCGCCCACCGCGTTGTGCAGATACGCCAGCTGCTCTGCCAGCGCCGGATTATCGCCCACCACTGCCAGACCGGCCACCACATCGGAGTGGCCGTTCAGGTATTTCGTCGCGGAGTGCACCACAATATCGAAGCCCAGCGCCAACGGACGCTGAATTGCTGGCGAGGCGAAGGTATTATCCGCCACGCTCAGCACGCCGTGGCGTCGGGCGATGGCCGCGATGGCGCGCAGATCCGCCAGCTTGAGCAGCGGGTTGGTTGGCGTTTCCACCCAAATCATGCGGGTATCTGGCTGAATGGCAGCCTCAATAGCGGCCAGATTGTCCGGTTTTACCCAGCTGATTTTTAACCCGGCGGTGCGACGGCGCACGTTTTCCATCAGACGCCAGGTGCCGCCATAGACGTCATCCACCGCCACGATATGGCTCTCTTTATCCAGTAGTTCCAGCACCGTGGCGATGCCCGCGAGGCCTGAAGCAAAGGCGTAACCGCGCGTGCCGCCTTCCAGTTCAGCAATGGCGTTTTCCAGCGCGGCGCGGGTCGGGTTACCGCTGCGCGAGTATTCGTATCCGGTGTGCTGGCCTGGGGCAGGCTGGGCAAAGGTTGAGGTGGCATAGATCGGCGGCATTACCGCGCCGTATTGATCCGAAAACGCACCGCTGTGCACGCTCAGTGTGGCAAATTTAGTCATGATCTACTCCTTATTATTCAAGGCGGTTACGCCAGCGATTCAGTACATCGCTGCGGGTGATGAGTCCTGAGAACGCGCCGTTACGCGTGACGACAGCAACGTGACCGCGGGCGAAAATGTCATGCAGGGCGCTTTCCGGGCTGGCGGCATCAAGGGTTTCTACGTGACGGGTCATGGCATCAGAGACCGGTGTCAGGAAGCGCGCGCTGTCGCCGCGCACGTGCGCCAGCAGATCCCATTCATCGACAATGCCCACCACCTCGCCCTGCGCCAGTACCGGCAACTGGGAGATGTCGTACAGCCGCATCCGCGCCAGCACGGCGGCGAGAGTATCGTCCGGCGCGGCGACTACGGTGGCCCCTTCGTCATGACGGAAAGCAATAAGATCGCGCAGATCGCCGGTTTGCGGGGGTGTGAGCAGACCCTGCTGACGCAGCCAGTCATCGTTAAACATCTTTGACAGGTACTTGTTACCGCTGTCGCAGGCGAAGGTGACCACGCGCTTCGGTGTGGTCTGGGCACGGCAATAGCGCAGCGCCGCTGCCAGCAGCGTGCCGGTGGAGGAGCCCGCCAGAATACCCTCCGCTTTGAGTAATTCCCTGGCGGTGGCGAACGCCTCGGCGTCGCTGATGCGGTATGCGTGCCGCACGCCTTCCAGCCTTGCCAGCGGCGGAATGAAATCTTCGCCGATCCCCTCCACTCGCCAGGCTCCGGCGTCGCCATACTTCCCGTGTTCCACCTGGTCGGCCAGCACCGAGCCATCGGGGTCGGCGAGGATAAATTCGGTATGCGGCGATACCTCGTTAAACCAGGCCTGCAAGCCGCCCAGCGTGCCGCCGGAGCCGACGCCGACCACTACGGCATCAATGGCCCCTTCGCTCTGGGCGGTCAGCTCTGGACCCGTGGTGGTGAGATGCGCCAGCGCATTCGCCGGGTTTGAGAATTGATCGATATAGAAGGCGCCGGGCGTCTCTGCCGCGAGGCGACGGGCATAATCCTGATAGTAGGCGGGGTGCCCTTTGTTGACGTCTGAGCGCGTCAGCAGTACCCGGGCACCGAGCGCCCGCAGGTGAAAGATCTTCTCGCGGCTCATCTTATCCGGCACCACAAGAGTCAGCTGATAACCTTTTTGCGCCGCGATCAGCGCCAGCCCGAGGCCGGTATTGCCCGCCGTGGCTTCAATAATGGTGCCACCGGGTTTCAGGACGCCGCGTCGCTCCGCATCCTCAATCATCGACAGCGCCACGCGATCTTTTATCGAGCCGCCGGGGTTCTGGTTCTCCAGTTTCAGCAGCAGTTCACAGGGGCCAGTATCCAGCTTGCTTAAACGCAGCAGCGGTGTATTGCCAATCAGCGCCACGACGTCATTAACGATGGCCATATGCATTCTCCAGACAGGGTAGTTGGAGCGATCCTGAACTGAAAAATGGCGGCGACTAAAGAACCTTTCTGAGGTGATTAGAACGAAAAGTAATATTATCTGCTAATTCAGCCATCAGGATGTCAGGCCGTTTAGTCGCCTGGCTATGTACATGGCTAAAAATGCCATTTTTAACGGTTTTCTGCCTCAAAATCAGGCATCTGACACCCTGCGTTATGCCTTTCCCGGCAATCGATAGTTAAAAATATTCATTCCCGTTGCGAATAGTAAATGTACAAATTAAGCGCGTTAACGGCATCGAAGGCGCTTTTTATTCACTAATGTTATAAATGCCGACGTTTTTGTTATTTCAAATTATCTGGCCCTTGTTTATTATCATCCAGACGTCTATACCGCTATTTATAAAAGCGGACAGGCTACAAACTTTTGCTTTGCGCAACGCCGGATAACAACACCTATGATCGTTCTCAGGAACATTTCGAAGATTTTTAAACACGGCACCGACCCCATTACCGCCGTGGACGATGTGAATCTCTCCATCGAACAGGGGCAAATTTACGGCATTATCGGCTACAGCGGCGCGGGTAAAAGTACCCTGATTCGCCTGCTGAATGGCCTGGAAAAACCGACGTCCGGCACCGTGACGGTGAACGGGCAGGATATTTCCGCCGCCCGCGGCGAAACGCTGCGCCAGGCGCGTCTGAAAATCAGCATGGTGTTCCAGCATTTCAATCTGCTGTGGTCGCGCACCGTCAGTGAAAACATTGCGTTTTCCATGCAGATTGCCGGTACGCCAAAAGCAAAAATCAATGCCCGCGTTGCCGAGCTTATCGATCTCGTCGGGCTACGCGGCCGCGAGAACGCCTATCCGTCGCAGCTGAGCGGCGGACAGAAGCAGCGCGTCGGTATCGCCCGCGCGCTGGCGAACAATCCGGACGTGCTGCTTTGCGACGAAGCCACATCGGCGCTGGACCCGCAAACTACCGATCAGATCCTCGATCTGCTGTTGGACATTAACCGCAAGTTCAGATTGACCATCGTGCTCATCACCCACGAGATGCACGTGGTGCGCAAAATCTGCGATCGCGTGGCGGTGATGGAAAACGGCAAAGTGGTGGAAGAGGGCGAAGTGCTGAACGTCTTTACCCATCCGCAGCAGCCGATTACGCGTCAGTTCGTGCGCCAGGTCAGCCAGTATGCTGAAGAAGAGGCGTTTAATCCGGAACTGGCCGCCGGGCTGGACGGCAACGTTATTAAGCTGACGTTTGTCGGCCTGAGTACCCATCAGCCGGTGGTCGGGGAACTGACCCTGCGCTACGGCCTACCGTTCAATATTCTGCACGGCAAGATGACCCAGACCGCGCACGGCGTGTTCGGGCAGCTCTGGCTGCACGTCGTCGCTACGCCGGAACAACTGAACAATATTCTTAACGATTTACAGCTGCATGAGATCGACACTGAGGTGGTGAAGTATGCCTGAGAACCTGTTTCCCCATCTGAAGTGGGACCAACTCTGGGCGGCCACCCAGGAGACGCTGTACATGACCACTCTCTCCGGCGTCGCGACCTTTGCATTAGGGCTGCTGCTGGGCCTGGCGCTGTTCCTGACCGCGCGCGGTGGGCTGTTCCAGAACCGGGCGGTCTACAGCGTGATTTCGCTGGTGGTGAACATTTTCCGCTCCATTCCGTTCATCATCCTGATCGTGCTGCTGATCCCGTTTACCAAAAGCATCGTCGGCACCATTCTCGGGGCTGATGCGGCACTGCCGGCGTTGATTGTCGGTGCTGCGCCGTTCTACGCACGCCTCGTGGAGATCGCGCTGCGTGAAGTGGATAAAGGCGTGATTGAGGCGACCCGCTCGATGGGCGCGCGTCTGAGCACGTTGGTTTTCCGGGTTTTACTGCCTGAATCCTCGCCCGCGTTGGTTTCAGGTATTACCGTCACCCTGATTGCGCTGGTGAGCTATAGCGCGATGGCCGGTGTGATCGGTGCAGGCGGGTTAGGAAATCTGGCTTATCTGGAAGGATTCCAGCGCAACCATAACGACGTCACGCTGGTGGCGACGGTGACCATTTTGATCATCGTGTTCATTATCCAGTTCTGCGGCGACGTTATTACCTCTCTGTTAGACAAACGCTAATAATATTGAGACCACAACATCATGAAAAAAGTACTGACACTGATTGCCGCAGCCACCCTGAGCGTCTCAGCCTGGGCTGACACCCTGACCGTAGGCGCGTCCAACGTGCCGCACGCAGAAATTCTTGAGCAGGCGAAGCCGATCCTTGCTAAACAGGGTATCGATCTCGAAATCCGTCCGTTCCAGGATTACATTCTGCCGAACACCGCGCTCTCCAGCCGCGATATCGACGCCAACTACTTCCAGCACATTCCTTACCTGAACAGCGTGCTGAAAGATCACGAAGGCGATAAAACCTATGATTTCGTCAGCGCTGGCGCGATTCACATCGAGCCGATCGGCATCTACTCTAAAAAATTCAAATCGCTGAAAGATCTGCCGGAAGGCGGGAAAGTGATTATGCGTGACGCCGTTGCAGAAGAGGGACGTATCCTCTCCATCTTCGAGCGCGAAGGCGTGATCAAACTGAAGCCGGGCGTGGATAAAGTGGCCGCGCGCATCAGCGACATCGTGGAGAACCCGAAAAAGCTGAAGTTCCTGCCGAACGTGGAAGGCTCTCTGCTGCCGCAGATGTACAACAATGATGAAGGCGACGCGGTGGTGATCAACGCCAACTACGCCATCGACGCGGGCCTGGATCCGGTAAAAGATCCGATCGCTGTTGAAAGCGGCGAGAACAACCCGTATGCCAACATCATCACCGTACACCGCGGCGACGAGAAGAAGAAAGACATCGTTGCACTGGTTAACGTGCTGCACTCGAAAGAGATTCAGGACTGGATCCGCACCAAGTATAAAGGCGCGGTTATTCCGGTAAACAACTGAGTTTTCTGCCTGCAAAAAAGCCTCCGTCCGGAGGCTTTTTTAATCAACTGGCATCGCCGATGCCGAGCTTACCCAGCAACCCCGTCACGCCTTCGCGCAGCAGAAGCGCCGCCAGCCGCCGCTGTTCGCTCTCTGACATGGCGCGAATCGCCTCGGTCATCTGGCGCTCAACGTTATCCTGCACGCTGCCATAGGGAACGTGTGGCTCCTCAGCGCGGCTCAGTTCAGGGTAACGCTTACGCATTTTACTGGTGTTAATGATGAACAGACGCACCGGGTCGGAAATGATGATGACGTGCGCTTTTCCGCCTTTCACCCCTTTAATTTTGCGCGTCTGCCAGCGCTGGGCGTGCACCCACTTGTTGATGGTCTGCGGGCTGTAGCCGGTCAGTTCGGCAAGATCGCCCGGCGTCATTTGCGATTTGAACATTATCATAGGCTAGTCGCTGTTACGGATCCCAAGACGACGCAGGACGCTGTCAATCCCTTCCCTGAGCAGAAGCGAAGCAAAGTGCTTTTGCTCCTGTTCCGTCATTTCGCGCAGCGAGCTGAGTATCAGGCTCTCTGACGAATTTTCGACCGGTATCATGCCGATCGTTACTGCGTTATGGCTTTGCCGCGTGGCGCTGAGAAGAAAGTCGCGAACCTGCTGATTTACGTGAATCAAACGCGCCTTACCACCTTGCACCCCGGGCCTGGGCGAAGTTTCCCAGCCCTGCTTACGAACCCATTTATTAATGGTCTGGCGGCTAAATCCCGTTTCCTGCGCCAGCTCTTCCGGAGTCATCCTTTCCTTGAGCATAGTATTTCCCGAAGTTGCGTAAGGTTATTACGGGTTCATTTTATAACATCCTTTTACGAGAAAACGTTAATGTGGCGGGTTTTGTGAGCCGCTACGCGGCTAAGAATGCGAAAACGCTGGCTTTTTCAGCATTTGAACAGCGAGGGCGATTTTGCCGTTGACACTCTGGTGTGGAATTCTTATCATGCCGCCCGTTAACACGATTTGATGTGTTCGCAACGGGGCTATAGCTCAGCTGGGAGAGCGCCTGCATGGCATGCAGGAGGTCAGCGGTTCGATCCCGCTTAGCTCCACCAAACCTTCATCCCGCAAGGTCTGGTGCGTAACAAAACATCTTCGTGGGGCTATAGCTCAGCTGGGAGAGCGCCTGCATGGCATGCAGGAGGTCAGCGGTTCGATCCCGCTTAGCTCCACCACCTTTCAAACCCTCGCTGAAAAGCGGGGGTTTTTTGTTTTCCCGTCGTTAAAATTATACTTACACACAAACTGTGAATTGGTTACATATTCTTATTTAGTGACAGCGTGGAGTCTGAATATAATTCCGGGCTTGCACTGTATACGAAATAAACATACCATCCTGGCCGCTATTAATTGCATACAGGATCGAATTATTAACCATAATGATAAATAAATATTACACTTCATTTAAATATAACCTCATAGCGTTTGCATTATGTTTACTGGTGCTGCCTTTTTCCCGTGTTATTGCTCCCCGGGCGATTATTGAAGGGCAGGCGCTGTATCTGACCTGGCTACCCCTGAGCGTAATGCTGGCGCTGCTGCTTATTTTTGGTCGCCATGCTATCGCCGGTATTTGCATTACCCTGGCGCTGGTCAATTATAACGAGTGGCAGCTCTCTGCATTGCAGAACCTCACGCTGGTAGGGTGCCAGGTGATTCCGGTGCTGGCCTGCTGCGCGGCGGTGCGCCTGATCCTCGGGCGGCGCTGGCGCTACGGATTGCCGGATAGTCGCATGGGCGTCAGGATTTTCTGGTTAGGGTTTATCGCCCCGTGCCTGATGAAATTATTGATGGCGCTGGCGGGGAAATATGTCGCCTTTCCCGCTGAGATATCCTCATTTTTTATTTCCGATTCTGTTCTCTACCGCATCGTTGATACGTTAAGTTTAATTGTCGCATCACTGATGTTTACCCTGATTTTTTATTTCCCGTTACGCATGATATTAACGCCACGCTATGCGAAAACGCTGTGGCGGGCCTGTATTATTCCCTGCATGGCTGCGGATAAAAGATGCTTTGTTATCGGCTGGATTAGTACCCTCGCATTAACTCTGATATTGCTCTGTTCTTCCCATAATTCGATTCTACTGAGTGGCTATCTGGTGCCGATAATTTTTGTCATTTTCACACTTGGCATTCGCAAGCTTGGGCATCGCTTTATTTTACTCAGCTGGTCAGTTTCAGCGTGGCTGCTTCTGACCTATAACCATAATTTCCTGCTCGGGCTGAAGAGCGAGTATTCACTCTCATTTGCGCTGTCGGTGTTCGTCTCGTTTACTATCTGCCTGCTCTATATGACCCGGCTGTTCCGCAAAAGCGAATGGGCGAAACGCCTCTGGCAGGAGCAGGCGCTCACTGACCCTCTGACGCAGCTGCCGAACCTGCGCGCGCTGGAGCAGAGCCTGACCCAGCATCAGACCCCGTACCTGTGCTGTCTGCGCATGAACAACCTGGAGTTTCTCAGCCGTCACTACGGCATGATGATGCGTGTGCACTGCAAGGTCACCATCAACAAGCTGCTACAGCAATGGCTGCAGGAAGGGGAGTGCGTATTCCAGCTGCCGGGCAACGAGCTGCTGATAAGCCTGACCGGCCCGGCCCCCCAGGCGCGACTCACGCATATGGTCGAGTCGCTCAACAGCCGTAAGATCCGCTGGAATCATCACTGGCTGGAGATCGATTTCAGCGCCGCATGGGCGGTGGCAGACAGCGATATCACTAACCTGCAACCGACTCTCGGCCAGCTCAGCTATCTGGCGGAGCAGGCATCGGCGGCGGACCGGGTGCTGCCGCTGAACGGCAGACAGGCGGTGGTATCGGGCCAGACCAGCGAGCGGGTATTTATGCTGCAGAAGGTGAAGCGCGCGCTGGATGAAGGCGGTGTGCTGCTGCATGCCCAGCCGATAGTAAACGCCAGCGGGCAGGGGTATCACGAAATTCTTACCCGACTGAACTGCGACGGCGAAATCATTACGCCGGACAAATTCATTCCCATTATTGCCCAGTTCAATCTGAGCGCCCGCTTTGATCTGCTGGTGGTGGAAACGATGCTGGCATGGCTGCAGGCGCATCCGGCTCAGCAGAACACGCCGCGTTTCTCGGTCAACCTGATGCCGATGACGCTGATGCGTAAGGATACCGCCCAGCACATTATCGCGCTGTTTACGCGCTACGCCGTGCCGGTCAGCCACGTCATCATTGAAATCACCGAAGAGCAGGCGTTTTCCCACTCCGAAGCCAGTATTCAGAATCTCAGCCTGCTGCGTGCTGCGGGATTCAGTATCGCCATTGATGACTTTGGCACCGGGTATGCCAATTACGAGCGGCTGAAAAGCCTGCAGGCCAGCATCATCAAAATCGACGGCAGCTTTGTGAAGGATATTGTCACCGACTCGATGGATGCCATGATTGTGAAATCTATCTGCGAGCTGGCGCGGGTGAAAAACCTTAGCGTGGTGGCGGAATTCGTTGAAACCGAGGCTCAGCGCGAACTGCTGCTGCGTCTTGGGGTGGAATATTTACAGGGCTGGCTCACCGGAAAACCGCAGCCGCTCGCCGATCTGCAGGCATAAAAAAACCGGAGCCGTGGCTCCGGTTTTGGTCTGGAAAACTTACAGTACCAGCGCAGCGATTGATGCAGAGAGCACGCTCACCAGCGTTGAACCGTATACCAGCTTCAGGCCGAAGCGGGAAACCACGTTACCCTGCTCTTCGTTCAGGCCTTTGATCGCACCGGCGATGATGCCGATAGAGGAGAAGTTCGCGAAGGAGACGAGGAATACGGACAGAATGCCTTCCGCACGCGGCGACAGCGTGGTGGCAATTTTCTGCAAATCCATCATCGCAACGAATTCATTAGAGACCAGTTTGGTCGCCATGATACTGCCCACCTGCAGCGCTTCCTGCGCCGGCACGCCCATCACCCAGGCCACCGGGTAGAAGATGTAGCCGAGGATACCCTGGAAGGAGATGCCCAGTACCGCCGCGAACAGCGCGTTAAGACCGGAGATCAGGGCGATAAAGCCGATCAGCATCGCGGCAACGATAATTGCGACTTTGAAACCTGCCAGAATGTACTCACCGAGCATTTCGAAGAAGCTCTGACCTTCATGCAGATTCGCCATCTGCAGATCTTCTTCGTTTTCAACGCGGTACGGGTTGATGATGGAGAGCACGATAAAGGTGCTGAACATGTTAAGCACCAGCGCTGCCACAACGTACTGCGGCTTCAGCATGGTCATGTAAGCACCGACGATCGACATCGATACGGTAGACATCGCGGTGGCCGCCATGGTGTACATGCGGTTTTGCGACATCTTGCCAAGAATATCCTTATAGGCGATGAAGTTTTCTGATTGTCCCAGAATCAGCGAGCTTACCGCGTTGAAAGATTCCAGCTTACCCATACCGTTCACTTTAGAGAGAACCGTACCGATAGAGCGGATGATAATCGGCAGGATACGAATATGCTGCAGAATACCGATTAACGCGGAAATAAAGACGATAGGGCAAAGCACTTTCAGGAAGAAGAAAGCCAGACCCTGGTCGTTCATATTGCCAAATACGAAGTTCGTCCCTTCATTCGCGAAGCCGAGCAGCTTCTCGAACATATCGGCGAAGCCCTTTACAAAGCCCAGACCGACGTTAGAGTTAAGGAAGAACCACGCAAGCAGCACTTCGATCACTAACAGCAGACCGATATAGTTTAAACGAATTTTTTTGCGGTCATTGCTGACCAGCCAGGCAAGCAGTGCGACAAACGCGAGTGCCAGAATAAAGTGCAGAACGCGGGACATGTGTGCTCCGAATATGAGGCAGGTTAAGTTTCGGTGCACATTCTATGCAACAAGCATGAATAAAACGAGATCAAATGCACAGTATAGTAATGCCATGTGACGTGACTCAAAAATAGTGATCTGCCATACATTTCCGCTATGTTAAGTAAAGAAGTGAAAAGTTAAATTGCTGTGCTACACTTTTCCTTACGTCCCGCCACAAGCGGGCCTCGATTCATACTCCTGCCTTCTATCGATTTCAGCTATCACAATCATCACGTTAAATGCTCTTAATGATCTTGATAATCATTCGCATTTTGATAGCATGAAACATAGCAAAGGCTATATCTCAGAGGCAGAGCATGACTAACAGTCGCGTTGAAAGAAGCAGTGGGCGTACAGCGCGTAAAATGCGGCTCGCCCTGATGGGGCCGGCATTTATTGCCGCCATTGGCTATATCGATCCCGGTAACTTCGCCACCAATATTCAGGCCGGTGCCGCATTTGGCTACCAGCTGCTGTGGGTGGTGGTCTGGGCGAACCTGATGGCAATGCTGATCCAGGTGCTGTCGGCCAAGCTCGGCATTGCCACCGGGAAAAACCTGGCGGAGCAGATCCGCGATCACTATCCGCGTCCGGTAGTCTGGTTCTACTGGGTGCAGGCGGAAATCATCGCTATGGCCACCGATCTGGCCGAATTTATCGGGGCGGCTATCGGCTTCAAGCTGCTGCTTGGCGTTTCGCTGTTACAAGGAGCCATTCTTACCGGGATCGCCACCTTCCTGATCCTGATGCTGCAAAGCCGGGGCCAGAAACCGCTGGAAAGAGTGATCGGCGGTCTGTTGCTGTTTGTGGCGGCGGCCTACATCGTTGAGCTGATCTTCTCCCAGCCAGCGCTGGCACCGCTCGCCAGGGGCATGGCAATCCCGAGCCTGCCGAATACCGAAGCGGTGTATCTGGCCGCTGGCGTGCTGGGCGCAACCATCATGCCGCACGTGATTTACCTGCACTCTTCCCTGACCCAGAACCTGCACGACGGCAGCCGCAAAGAGCGCTACAGCGCCACAAAATGGGACGTGGCGATTGCCATGACCATCGCCGGCTTCGTTAACCTCGCTATGATGGCTACCGCAGCAGCGGCGTTTCACTTCAGCGGCCACACCGGCGTGGCGGATCTCGATGAAGCTTACCTGACGCTGGAGCCGCTGTTGAGCCATGCCGCGGCAACTATCTTCGGTTTAAGCCTGGTGGCTGCCGGTCTGTCATCCACCGTAGTCGGCACCCTCGCCGGACAGGTGGTGATGCAGGGATTTGTACGCTTCCATATCCCACTCTGGGTGCGTCGTTCCATTACCATGGCCCCGTCGTTCATTGTCATTCTGATGGGGCTGGACCCGACGCGTATTCTGGTGATGAGCCAGGTGCTGCTGAGCTTTGGTATCGCGCTGGCGCTGGTGCCGCTGCTGATCTTTACCAGCAATCCTAAGTTGATGGGCGAGCTGGTTAACACCACGCTGGTGCGACGTATCGGCTGGTTGATTGTGGTGCTGGTGGTTGCGCTCAATCTCTGGCTGCTGGTGGGCACCGCGATGGGGTTGTAACCGCAGGAAAGTAAAAAGGGAGCCGCGGCTCCCTTTTTTAATCAGTGGTGGTGTCTGTGCCCGTGTCCACGGCCATGTTTGCCCCAGCCGCGGTGATCGTCCCGGTCACGCCAGCCTTCGCGGTAGCCGCGCTCCCAGGCCTTGCGCTTGTCCCAGCCGCGATGCCAGCCGTTGTCGTGACGGTGCCAGCGGTTCTTACGCCATTCATAATTCCGGTGCCAGTAGTCGCGATCGCGCCAGTGGCCGCCGTCCCAGTAGTTCCCGCGGTCGTCGCGATCGCCAATGTGTAATTTTATGGACGGCAACAGGGTGATTTCCCCGGCGTTGGCCACTAATGGCGTGGCGACCAGTAGCGCTGCTGCAAGAATCAGTGACCTGAACATACTTCTCTCCTCACGATCATGGCCCCAGAGGCCTGTTGAGGAGGATGTTACAAAGCTGTAAAGCCCCTGAGCAGTGCTATTACTCTTAAACAGAGGCGATACCCTTACATTTAAGTTTAATCCTAAAAGGCCAGGCTTACGCGAGGATCGCGTCAATCTCCTGGCGCTCCGCCGCGCTGAATGCCCGGTTGCTCAGCATGGCAACCGCGTCGTCGATTTGCGCGGTCTTGCTGGCCCCAATCAGCACCGAGGTTACTTTCTCGTCGCGCAGCACCCAGGCCAGCGCCATCTGAGAAAGCTTTTGCCCGCGACGTTCGGCGATGGCATTGAGCTGGCGCACTTTTTCCAGCTTCGCTTCGGTGATCTGGTCCGGATTGAGAAAGCGGCTGTCGCTGGCCGCGCGGGAGTCCGCCGGAATGCCGTTGAGATAGCGATCGGTCAGCTGGCCGCCCGCCAGCGGTGAAAACGCGATGCTGCCGACGCCTTTTTCCTGCAGTACATCCAGCAGACCGTCTTCAACCCAGCGCTCAAACATCGAGTACTTCGGCTGGTGGATCAGGCACGGCGTGCCGAGCTGATTAAGAATGTCGATGGCTTCTGCGGCCTGCGTGGCAGGGTAGTTGGAAATACCCACGTACAGCGCTTTCCCCTGGCGCACCACGTGATCGAGTGCGCGCATGGTCTCTTCCAGCGGCGTGTCCGGATCAGGACGATGGTGGTAGAAAATGTCCACGTAGTCGACACCCATACGCTTCAGGCTCTGGTCGAGGCTGGAGATAAGATATTTACGCGAACCCCAGTCGCCATAAGGCCCATTCCACATGGTATAACCCGCTTTGGTGGAGAGGATCAGCTCGTCGCGCCAGGCGCTGAAGTCTTCCTTCAGAATACGGCCAAAGTTGCTCTCAGCCGAACCGGGAGGCGGGCCATAGTTGTTCGCCAGATCGAAGTGGGTGATGCCCAGGTCGAAAGCACGACGCAGCAGCTGACGGCTGTTTTCCACCAGCGTGGCATCGCCGAAGTTGTGCCACAGCCCAAGCGAAATAGCGGGAAGCTTTAAGCCGCTGCGGCCGCAGCGACGGTATTCCATGTTTTCATAGCGTGATGCATCTGGCTGATAGCCCATAGCGCTGCCCCATCAGTGAGAAAATGATAAGTGTATACGGTTACACAAAATCCGGCAGGCATCACCTTACTCTCTCTCTTTCACGCCCCCCGTGCGTTCTGTGAAATCCAGCATACAGAAGCTTGAAGCAGATCACACTCTACCCGGCGCGTGACTGGTAACGCTTCCAAAAAATTCTGACGTAGCGATATGACGCCAGGAGAAGCAGAAAATTCCCCTTGTCCGGGGGCGCATGTGGCGGCTCAATGTGGCGGGCGCGTGCGGGAGGCGCGCGTTACAGGCGAGCAGAAAGCGTATTCCCTTTCTGTGATTTGCTTCAATAATACCGGAGCCCTTATGCTATGGTCATTGTTGTTCTTGCGCCTTGAAATTACAGTGTTCCAGGGACTTATTCTGACTTAAGCGGAGCAGTTGAATAATGACAAAATATGCTTTGGTGGGTGATGTGGGTGGGACCAACGCCCGTCTGGCGCTTTGTGACCTCGCAACCGGCGACATTTCCTGCGAGAAAACCTGGTCCGGGCTGGACTATCCGTCGCTCGAAGCGGTGGTGCGCGTTTACCTTGAAGAGCAAAACGTGGCCGTGACCGATGGCTGTATCGCCATTGCCTGTCCGATTACCGGCGACTGGGTAGCGATGACGAACCACACGTGGGAATTCTCCATCGCCGAAATGAAAGCCAACCTCGGCTTTGATCATCTGGAAATCATCAACGACTTCACCGCTGTCTCAATGGCGATCCCGATGCTGAAACGGGATCACCTGATTCAGTTTGGCGGCACCGAACCGGTGGAAGGTAAACCTGTCGCCGTGTACGGAGCGGGCACCGGGCTGGGCGTCGCGCATCTGGTTCACGTCGATAAGCGCTGGGTCAGCCTGCCGGGCGAGGGCGGCCACGTCGATTTCGCGCCGAACAGCGAAGAAGAGGGAATTATCCTCGAAGAGCTGCGCGCAGAGCTGGGCCACGTTTCTGCAGAGCGCGTGCTGTCCGGGCCGGGGCTGGTCAACCTTTACCGCGCTATCGTTAAGTCAGACGGCCGCCTGCCGGAAAATCTGCTGCCAAAAGAGATCACCACCCGTGCGCTGTCAGACACCTGCATCGACTGCCGTCGCGCGCTGTCGCTGTTCTGCGTCATCATGGGGCGCTTCGGCGGCAACCTGGCGCTGAACCTCGGTACCTTTGGCGGGGTCTATATCGCAGGCGGCATCGTGCCGCGCTTCCTCGACTTCTTCCGCGCGTCGGGCTTCCGTGGCGGGTTTGAAGATAAGGGCCGCTTCAGAAGCTACGTCCAGGATATTCCGGTCTATCTGATCGTGCATGACAACCCGGGCCTGCTGGGGGCCGGCGCGCATCTGCGTCAGACGCTGGGACAGGTACTGTAAACGTAAAGGGCGCCAGACGGCGCCTTTACTGTATGTCGCGCTACAGGCGCATCAGCTGGCGGAACTCCTTCACCTTGCTGCGGCTCACTGGCACCTGAAAATCGAGATCCCGCAGGCGCAGAATGTAGGTGTTGTTAAACCAGGGTTCAATTTCACGGATTTTGCTCAGGTTAACGCAATACGAGCGGTGGCAGCGGAAGAAGTGCGCCTCCGGCAGGCGGCTGCAAAATTCGGTGATGTTCATCGGCATCACGTAAGCCTCTTTGCGCGTATAAACAAACGTCATCTTCTCGTGCGCTTCGGCGTAGTAAATGTCGTTGATGTCGGTAACGATGATGCGCTCATCTTTGATCAGGTTAATGGTCGCGCTTTCCCGGCTGGCGGGCGCTGCGGCCTGCGGCTGTTGCTGCTGAGCAGCGGCTTCCAGCTTCTGCAACATGGTGATGATGCGCGACTCCTGATACGGCTTAAGGATGTAATCAAACGCCTCCAGCTCGAAGGCTTCTACCGCATGTTCTTTCCAGGCGGTGATAAACACGATAAACGGCTTATGCGCGAACTGGCTGATATTTTGCGCCAGCAGTACGCCGTCGAGCGAAGGAATGTTGATGTCGAGAAAAATGGCGTCCACCTTGTTGTGCTGCAAAAACTTCAGCACGTCCAGCCCGTCCTCAAAGGTGCCGACGATCTCCATCTGACTGTGGGTTTTTATCAGCCAGCTCAGCTCCTGCTGGGCCAGCACCTCATCCTCGACGATGATAACTTTCATCCTTTCTCCTCAGGCCAGGGCGCCGCGGCGGCCATCTGCTGCGACGGGGCGGTGTTCGGGACGTAAAACGCAATTTCGGTGCCGGGATCGAGACGACGGATATGCAGCCCTTCGCCATAGAGCAGTTTCACCCGGTGATGCACATTCAACAGGCCAATCTTGTTGCCCGGCATCTCGTTCGCCTCTACGCGGTCAATCACCTGCTGGTCGATGCCGTGTCCGGTATCGCGCACCGCAATGCGCACCCGGTTTCCGGCCTCGGCGATGCTGATGGTTACCACGCCTTTGCCTTTACGCGGCTGAATGCCGTGCACAATGGCGTTCTCTACCAGCGGCTGGATCAGCAGGCTCGGCACCACGCAGTTCACCTCTTCGTCAATATCGTAGATCACCGTCAGCTTATCGCCGAAGCGCGCCTGCTCAATGGCGATGTAATCCTTGATCTGATACAGCTCGCGCTTGATGTCGATCTGCTCGTCATCTTTTAATTCAAGGTTATAGCGCAGGTAGCGCGAGAGATTAAAAATCAGCTGGCGTGCGGTGTCCGGATTGAGCCGTATTGAAGAGGAGATCGCGTTCAGGGCGTTAAACAGGAAGTGCGGATTGATTTTGCTCTGCAGCGCGCGCAGCTCCGCTTTATTCGCCATCTCGCGCAGCTGCTCGGCGCGGGAGACTTCCAGCTGGGTGGAGATAATCTGCGACAGGCCAACCGCCATCTCCTGCAGCGACGAGGTGATCTGGTGCGCGTGGCAGTAGTAGATCTTCAGCGTGCCGGTTACTTCCCCTTTTTCCCACAGCGGGATCACGATCATCGAGTGAATTTCCGGGGTGCGGTGCGCTTCATCATTGTTTTTGATAATGATTTTGCCGTAGCGGATCGCCTGCCAGGTGGTCGGGCTCAGCGAGTCATTGCCCCGGCGGTAGTTCTCTTCCCCCACGCCGACGTAGGCCAGCACGCGCTCGTTGTTGGTAATCGCCGCCGCATCGGCATTGATATCCCGGCGAATGATCTCGCACACCTGGCGCAGCGACTCGCCGTTCACTTTGCGAAACAGCGGCAGCGTCTTGTTAGCGATATCCAGCGCCAGCTTCGCCTGCCGCGCGGCGATGGCCTCTTTTTCGCCCTCTACGCTCTGCACCAGCAGCACGATAAAGCCGATAGAAACGGTGCCGAGGATCATCGGAATACCGATCTTCGACACGATATCCAGCCCCAGCGAAACAGAAGGTGCCCAGAGCACCACCAGGATCATGGTCAGGGTTTCGCACAGCATCCCGCCGAGGATGCCGGCGCGCCAGCGCTGCGCTTTCGGCACTTTAACGTGGATCCAGCCGGCGATAAATCCGGCAGTGATGCTGGTGATAAGACAAGGTATGGAAGTAATGCCGCCAATATCGATGAGATAGCGGTGAACCCCGGCGATCACGCCGGTAATGGCACCGACCCACGGGCCAAACAGAATGCCCCCGGCCATCACCGCGATAATACGCACATTAACCAGCGATCCTTCGACGTGCACCCCTGACCAGGTGCTGAACAGGGCAAACATTGAGAAGATTGCCGTGACCGCCAGCAGCTCTTTCGGCGTATGGGCATTCTTATGCAGCAGCTCGCGGAACAGGCGGATTCGGATCAGAAAGAACAGGCAGATGAGCATCAGCGCGGCGCGATCGAACACCGCCAGCAGCATGTTAAAGATATCGTGCACGGGTTATCCACGGCAGGCAGTAAAAGAGGCATCATAGAAAACCTGACGCGGAATGACCAGCGCTGTGCGTGCAGCAGGCGATATCCGGAAAACCTTTTTTATAAAAGGGGTTTTATGGTTTGTAACAATGCGAGCCTGGCAGCGGGCAGATGACGCGGATCGTAATAAGAGGCGGGTAACCTGTATGTTGCCGCAGGGTTACTGGCCGCGCGCAGGGATTTCCGCTTTTTTATTTTGCCGAAATGGACTTCCCCTTTACGCGCCAGAAAATTATTTTTTGCTTTCCCTCTCGACAGCATAAAATTTTTCAGGCTATTTTCTCTACAGGCCACGTTTGTGGCAGCGTCGCTCGGACGGTCCGGGCGCTTACGTCATCTGAGAGGAAACCATGGCTGATTCCAGTCCTGTTCGTCGTTTTTCGCGTATCGATCGTCTTCCCCCGTATGTATTCAATATCACTGCTGAACTGAAAATGGCTGCGCGTCGGCGTGGCGAAGACATTATCGATTTCAGCATGGGTAACCCCGATGGCGCGACTCCGCCGCACATCGTGGAAAAACTCTGCACCGTGGCTCAGCGCCCGGACACCCACGGCTACTCCACCTCGCGCGGCATTCCGCGTCTGCGCCGCGCCATTTCGCGCTGGTATCAGGATCGTTATCAGGTGGATATCGACCCGGAAAGCGAAGCCATTGTCACCATCGGCTCCAAAGAGGGGCTGGCGCACCTGATGCTGGCGACGCTAGACCACGGTGATACCGTGCTGGTGCCCAATCCCAGCTACCCGATTCACATCTACGGTGCCGTGATTGCCGGCGCCCAGGTGCGCTCCGTACCGCTGGTGGAAGGAGTCGATTTCTTTAACGAGCTGGAGCGCGCCATCCGCGAGAGCTATCCCAAGCCGAAAATGATGATCCTCGGCTTCCCGTCGAATCCGACCGCGCAGTGCGTGGAGCTGGAGTTCTTCGAGAAAGTGGTGGCGCTGGCGAAACGCTACGACGTGCTGGTGGTTCACGATCTCGCTTACGCTGATATCGTGTATGACGGCTGGAAAGCCCCGTCCATCATGCAGGTGCCGGGCGCGCGCGACGTGGCGGTGGAGTTCTTCACTCTCTCCAAGAGCTACAACATGGCGGGCTGGCGCATTGGTTTCATGGTCGGCAACCAGCAACTGGTGAGCGCGCTGGCGCGGATCAAGAGCTATCACGATTACGGCACCTTCACCCCGCTGCAGGTGGCGGCCATCGCCGCGCTGGAAGGGGACCAGCAGTGCGTCCGCGACATCGCTGAGCAGTACAAACGCCGCCGCGACGTGCTGGTCAAAGGGCTGCACGAAGCGGGCTGGATGGTAGAGTGCCCGAAAGCCTCGATGTATGTCTGGGCAAAAATTCCGGAGCAGTATGCTGCGATGGGCTCGCTGGAGTTCGCGAAAAAGCTGCTGCAGGACGCGAAAGTCTGCGTCTCACCGGGGATTGGTTTCGGGGATTATGGCGACACTCACGTGCGCTTCGCGCTGATTGAGAACCGCGACCGTATTCGCCAGGCGGTGAGAGGCATTAAAGCAATGTTCCGGGCCGACGGCCTGCTGCCGAAAGAGAGCAAAGCGCAGACCGAAAGCGCAGAATAAAAAAAGGAGCCGAAAGGCTCCTTTTTCAATGGCGCTGCTCAGATCATGAGGGCGAAAGTACCGGCCCAAAGTAAGACGATTACCGATACGCCCATAAAGAAATATTTCACGTTACATCGCTCCGCATGCATAAACATGCACAAATCATTCACGCAAGGTTCTAGTATAGAGAGGTGGAGCCACCGCTGTACCACTTTGGGATAAATCCCCCGGTCAGCCTGCCGCTGCACCTGAAATTCTCGGCTACTTGGGTAGCCTGCGGGCGCTACTGTAATCCTTTATTTCGGGCTAAACAAGCGGTGGCAGGGGCGGGCAAATAAAAATAGTTTTCGCCCGGTAACCGTTGCGCGCCGGGCGTAATTTTTTGCTAAAAATAAAAGACTTAGCGCCAGCCATGCGTGCATGAAACCGCAGGCTTTATGACTACAGCCAGCCCGAGCGCTTCAGCTTCCAGTAGAGCAGCCAGCACACCGCCACGGTCCCGCCCATCGCCAGCGGATAGCCGTAAAGTGAATCCAGCTCCGGCATATGCTCAAAGTTCATGCCGTACATGCTGAACACCACCGTCGGCACCACCAGAATCGCCCCCCAGCCCGCCAGCTTTTTCACCACTTCGTTCTGCTGCACCGTCACCAGCGCCAGGTTAACGTGCATCGCGCTGGTGAGCATCTCGCGCATGTCCTCGGTATCCATCACCACATGGTGGGCGTGATCCTGCACGTCGCGCAGATAAGGGCGCAGCGCTTTGGGGATGATGTCCTCATGCAGGCGAATCAACTGGTTACAGATCTCATCCACCGGCAGCGCCGCGTTGCGGATCGCCAGCAGATGACGGCGTAGCATATAGACGTTCTGCACCTCCTGGCGATCGAACTCGCTGCAGAACATATTGCCCTCCAGCTCGTTGATGCGGGTGGTCAGTGATGAGGTGATTTCCAGATAGTTATCGACGATAAAATCGAGCAGGCAGTAAAGCGCATACCCCGGCCCGTGCTCCAGCATCTCCGGACGCTCCTCAACGCGGGTACGCAGCGGCGCATAGCTCTCGGAAGCACCGTGGCGCACGCTTATCAGAAAGTTTTTACCGACGAACAGGTGGGTTTCGCCAAATTCGATATTGTTATTTTCGTCCCGGCACGCGGTTTTCACCACGATAAAGATCGAGTCGCCGTACTGCTCGATTTTGGGCCGCTGATGGGCGGTCAGCGCATCTTCAATGGCCAGCTCGTGCAGCCCGAACTCATGCTGAATGGTCTGCATAAACGGCTCATCCGGCTGCCACAGCCCCAGCCAGATAAACGCATCCGGCTCCTGAACCGCGTCGCTGATATCGTCGATATCAATCGTGCGCGCCGCTTGCCCTGGACGATAAACCCGACTGTTAATAATCATGTGTCGCTCCCTGCTGTCTCGTTTAACGTTAACTATAACGCGCTTTGCTGGCGTGTGAGGGTGCAGCGGGGGAATTCGGGGGATTCCGTGCGGCGGAAGAATCAGTGGAAAAAAGAGGAAGAGGAGAAGAGGCGCTGGAATATGTCCCCTGCAGGAATCGAACCTGCAACTAGCCCTTAGGAGGGGCTCGTTATATCCATTTAACTAAGGGGACAACGCGGCCGCTAGTATACCTTTTTTTCATCACGCGTTAAGCGTAACGCGGCCGTTTGCTCATTCTGTCGCCATCCCTGGCAATGGCTTACTCTGCGCTTTCCGCTTTCTTGCGGGCTTCACGCGCTTCTTTTTCTTTCGCTTTGGCTTCGGCTTTGCGCTTGTTGATCATGTCGTTTCTGATCTGCGCGTGGCTCAGCAGGGCGAATATAAAGGTGCCGCCGCAGATGTTACCGGCCAGCGTCGGCAGGGCGAACGGCCAGATAAACTCGCTCCAGTGCAGGTTGCCGTTGAACACCAGGTAGAAGATCTCCACCGCGCCCACCACGATATGGGTGGTGTCGGCCAGGGCGATAAGCCAGGTCATCAGGATGATTACCCAGATTTTGGCCGCGCCGGCGGACGGGAACATCCATACCATCGTGGCGATAATCCACCCGGAGATGATGGCGTTAGAGAACATCTCCAGCGGCGAGTTCTCCATCACGTCCATACCGATTTTCACAAACGCATCCCGCGTCGCTTCGTCAAATATCGGCATGTACTCAAATGCCCAGGCGGCGACCGCAGTACCAATCAGGTTACCCAGCAGCACCACGCCCCACAGGCGACCCAGCAGCAGCATGTTGGCCCCGGTCGGGTTCTGCATCACCGGCAGCACGGCGGTAACGGTGTTCTCGGTGAACAGCTGCTGGCGCGCCATAATGACGATGATAAATCCGAAGGTGTAACCGAGGTTCTCAATCAGGAATCCGCCCGGCACGCCTTCGAGGTTGACGTGGAAAATCCCTTTTGCCAGCAGCGACGCGCCCATCGACAGCCCGGCGGCGATGGCCGACCAGAGCAGCGCCATCGCGTCGCGCTCCATCTCTTTTTCCCCGTCCTGACGGATGTGTTCGTGGATCGCCATTGCCCTGGAAGGCAGGCGCTCCTCGTCCACCTCAATCTCTTCGCCGCTCTCGTTCTCCTGGCTTTCTACTTCCAGTTCGTCGCTCGTTTTATCAATTTTGTCGTTATCGAGTTTGTCCATGATCTTCCCCGGTTATCGAATTGCTCCGAAATAAGCGTAGCGCGTCAGGGCCATAAGGTATGGAATTGCGGAAGGATTCAGACAAATTTCCTTACGTTATGACAAGCTTTGACGGCACAGGGGCAAACTGCGGCTATGCTCAATACAGACTCGCGCACGGCGTACCCCATCCGCGCGGGAGGCGTAGCGCGACGACGCAGCATAGACAATCGTGCGCTGGCTGTTAAAATCACGTCTCGCCAGCGGCGGAAACACCTTACTCATTAATCAGATACAAGAGGCGTCCCGTCACGGCTGGCACCAGGGCACCTGCGGGTTATTCCGCCATCGCTTGTGCTGAAGGTTTATGCGCCTGTAGCGCACCGGCATTATCCGCATGGGTCATGCGCCTGGTTTGTCAGGCGAAAGGGCATCCTGCCTGAACCTGAAGCGACAGTTATCATTTACAGGGAGACTGCTATGAATTTTCGCCTGACCGGGCTTGCGCTGGCCTGCACAGCGCTTATTGGCTGCGCCAGTTCACCAGATGATCAGGGACGTTCCGACCCGTTTGAAGGGTTCAACCGTACCATGTACAGCTTCAACTATGACGTGCTTGATCCCTACGTGGTGCGCCCCGTCGCGGTGGCCTGGCGCGATTACGTGCCGCAGCCGGCGCGTAACGGCCTGAGCAACTTCACCAGCAACCTTGAAGAGCCAGCGTCGATGGTGAACTACTTCCTGCGCGGCGACCCGTATCAGGGGATGGTGCACTTCACCCGCTTCTTCCTGAATACCCTGCTGGGCATGGGCGGCTTTATTGACGTCGCCGGCATGGCGAACCCGAAACTGCAGCGCGTTGAGCCGCACCGTTTCGGCAGCACGCTCGGGCATTATGATGTTGGCTACGGTCCTTACGTGCAGCTTCCGTTCTATGGCAGCTTTACGCTGCGTGAAGACGGCGGTGATATGGCTGACACGCTCTATCCGGTGCTCTCCTGGCTGACCTGGCCGCTGTCGGTGGGGAAATGGACGGTCGAAGGGCTGGAAACCCGCGCTCAGCTGCTGGATTCCGACGGTCTGCTGCGTCAGTCCTCCGATCCGTACATCCTGGTGCGTGAGGCCTATTTCCAGCGCCACGACTTTATCGCTAACGGCGGGAAGCTACAGCCGAATGAAAACCCCAACGCCCAGGCGATTGAGGGTGACTTAAAAGATATCGATTCGGAATAACCGGCGTTTATTGGTATGTAGGGTGGGTAAGCGAAGCGCACCCACCTTGAGTAACGTTGCGGTGGCGGGTGCGCAGGCTTACCCGCCCTACGAAGCTCAAAAGATATCGATTCGGAATAACTGGCGGGCGCGATGCCATGCCAATAAAAAAGGTGAGCCGAAGCTCACCTTTTTTTATGCGCGGCGTTTATCAGAACGCATAGTTAAAGTTCGCGCCGTACAGCCAGGCTTTACCTTCAGACTTGAAGGTATACGGACCCTCTTCGATGGTCACTTTCTGGCCGTGCATGTAAGACACGCCCAGGTCTACCGATGCATCTTCATTGAAGGCATAGGTGGTACCGGCGCTCAGCCACAGACGGTCCTGATCCGGGA
This sequence comes from Siccibacter colletis, assembly GCF_000696575.1. Lineage (GTDB taxonomy): Bacteria > Pseudomonadota > Gammaproteobacteria > Enterobacterales > Enterobacteriaceae > Siccibacter > Siccibacter colletis. The sequence continues at coordinate 164,438 of NZ_JMSQ01000006.1, forward strand.
TGGAGATGGAGCGTTTGTCAGCCGGAACCGGGCTGTCATCGAAGGCGATACCGGTGCGGAAGGTCCAGTTATCATCCATATAGTAGGTGGTACCCAGCGCGATACGGTACGCGTCGCGGAAGCCTTCTTCTTTCTGGAACAGGGTCTGACCATCGCTGCCTTTCGCTTTCAGCTCCTGGAACTGGCTCCAGCTGGTGTAGGTCAGGCTGTAGTGAACCGCCCACTGCGGTGCAACGCGGTTATAACCTGAGATCTCCCACATTTCCGGCAGGTTCAGGGTCAGAGAACCCGGAATGGTTGCGCCACTGGTCCCGTAGAGATTATATCCTGCCAGGATAGGGTTAAACGCGGCCGGCAGGCTGCTCTTGTAATCGCCATCGAAATCGATTTTCACTTCTGAGCGGTAGGTCAGGCCGTAGCGGTTATCTTTATCCAGCTCGTACAAAATACCGGCGTTCCAGCCGAAGCCCCATTCATCACCTTTCAGGTGAGTAATCTGGGTATCTGCCGGGATCCCTGCCACGGTCGGTGCCAATGGTCCCAGGGATGGATTACTTGCAGCCAGTAATGGCCCCAGGTCACCGGCGTAACGCTCGATCTTCGCCCGTGCATAGACCGCATCAAAGCCCAGACCGAAGCTCCAGTGGTTATCCAGACGGTAAGCACCGCTCAGGTTGAGGTTAACGGTCGTCAGATCGGTTTTACCGGCAACGGAGCCTGCGGTGTAGCTGTTATTAAACTCGGTGGCGAGGCCGTAGTTAGAGGTAACTGACGCGCCCCAGCCAAACTGTTCATTAATAGGTGCAACGAAATGCAGGTTCGGTACCCAGGCGGTCGGCGCAATATTATCGGCGTCGGTGCTGCGGCCTGAAGGAGAAGTACCGGAAATATTCACATCGGGATCAACGAATACCGCACCGCCGGAAAAGGTCGGGCGATCGAACATGGTGATCAGTGCTGGGTTGCGGCTGACGTTGCCGGCATCGTCGGCAATGGCGCCTTCCCCGGAATAGGCACGGCCAAGGCCCGAGGAAGAAAATTCGTTTAGCTGGAAACCTGCTGACCAGGCGTTAGTAGAGACGATTGCCACTGCGACTGCGAGTACAGATTTCACAAACCGGGTTTTCTGGCTCATGACCATGACCTCATACATTATTTTTATTTAAATGTTACGTGACGTAACAGGAGCGCGAGAGTGTAGGGTCTGAGCTACAGCAGAGAAATCAGACCAGTGGCGTGAGTATAGGTCCGACCAGACGGGATGTTGCAAGTATGTTTATAAGTTTTTTCAATTGTGATCTTATAAACGAGATCCCGCTGGCAAAATAACCACCGCTTTGTTTCATCCCACCTGGTTAATTTTGCGCTGGATCATTTTTAACTGTGATATCTGTCACTTAATCCGGGTTTGGCAATTCTCGGCTGGAGTGGCTTTGTGGCGGCGCGTAAAATAACCGACAGTTTATTTACGCACTCCGGTGCACTATTCAGAGGAAATCACGATGAGCAAAAACAGCGCTGATGAAACCCCGGTTTGCTGCTGTATTGATGTCGGCACCATCATGGATAACACCGACTGCACCGCCTCGTACAGCCGCGTCTTCAGCAACCGCGCCGATGCAGAAGCCACGCTGGACGCCCTGAGCGCCAAAGCGCGTGAAGTGGAATCCGAGCCGTGCCAGATTACCCCGCGTTTCAGCGAGGTTGATGGCGGCGTGCAGATGGATATCGATTTTGTCTTTGCCTGTCAGGCAGAAACCATGATCTTCCAGCTCGGTCTGCGTTAATCCCTCCCGCGCCCCGATAACCGGGGCGCAACTGTGTTATCCCTCTCACTTTTCCGCTTCCCCGATTGGCTGGATGTAAAAATCTGGTTAAAACTGTTATCAGGTCAGACCACTTTTTTACATACAAAATTTTACAGGGGAGCGTTATGAGTCAGGCACTTCCGCTGGTTGCCCGTGAGGGCGGCCGCATTGCCATTGTCAGTGGTTTACGCACGCCTTTTGCCCGTCAGGCGACGGCATTTCACGGCGTTCCCGCCGTCGATCTCGGAAAAATGGTGGTTGGCGAACTGCTGGCCCGCAGCGAGATCCCGCCCGAGGTTATCGAACAGCTGGTATTTGGCCAGGTGGTGCAGATGCCCGAAGCACCCAATATCGCCCGTGAGATCGTGCTTGGCACCGGTATGAATGTGCATACCGACGCCTACAGCGTAAGCCGCGCCTGCGCCACCAGCTTTCAGGCGGTCGCCAACGTAGCGGAAAGCCTGATGGCGGGTACCATCCGTGCCGGGATCGCCGGCGGCGCGGACTCCTCCTCGGTATTACCCATTGGCGTCAGTAAAACCCTCGCACGCACGCTGGTGGATGCCAATAAGGCGCGCACCCTGGGGCAGCGCCTGAAGCTGTTCTCGCGGCTGCGGCTGAAAGATCTGCTGCCGGTGCCCCCGGCGGTAGCGGAGTATTCCACCGCGCTGCGCATGGGCGACACCGCGGAACAGATGGCGAAAAGCCACGGCATTTCCCGCGAAGCCCAGGACGCGCTGGCGCACCGCTCCCATCAGCTTGCAGCCCAGGCCTGGCGCGAAGGTAAACTGGCGCAGGAGATGATGACCGCTTACGTTCCGCCGTACCGCGAGCCGCTCAGCCAGGACAACAATATTCGCGAATCTGCCAGCCTGGCGGATTACGCAAAGCTGCGCCCGGCGTTTGACCGCAAGCATGGCACCGTTACCGCCGCAAACAGCACGCCGCTGACCGACGGCGCGGCGGCGGTGATCCTGATGACGGAATCCCGCGCCCGCGAACTGGGCCTGACGCCGCTGGGCTATCTGCGCAGCTATGCCTTTACTGCGGTTGATGTCTGGCAGGATATGCTGCTGGGACCGGCCTGGGCGACGCCGCTGGCGCTGGATCGTGCCGGGTTAACGCTGGGTGACCTGACGCTGTTCGATATGCATGAAGCCTTTGCCGCCCAGACCCTGTCGAACCTGAAAATGCTGGCAAGCGATCGCTTTGCCCGCGAGGTGCTGGGGCGATCCCGGGCCACCGGTGAGGTGGATGACAGCATGTTTAACGTCTCGGGTGGCTCGATTGCTTACGGTCATCCGTTTGCCGCCACCGGCGCGCGCATGATCACCCAGACGCTGCACGAGCTGAAACGCCGCGGCGGCGGCTTCGGTCTGGTCACCGCCTGTGCGGCGGGTGGTCTGGGCGCGGCTATGGTTCTGGAGGTGGAATAATGGAACAGCTAACCGCATTTTCGTTAACGGTTCGCCCGGACAATATCGCCGTCGTGACGATCGATGTGCCGGGGGAGAAGATGAACACCCTGAAAGCGGCGTTCGCCGGTGAAGTTCGCGCTATTCTGAAGCAGATCCTCGCGCACAAGCAGCTGGAAGGAGTGGTGTTTATTTCCGGTAAGCCCGACAGCTTTATCGCCGGGGCCGACATCAACATGATCGCCGACTGCCGCAGCGCGCAGGAAGCGGAAGCCCTGGCGCGCCAGGGGCAGCAGATTATGGGCGACATCCGCGCCCTGACCATACCGGTGGTGGCAGCCATTCACGGTGCCTGCCTCGGCGGCGGGCTGGAGCTGGCGCTGGCCTGTCATCGCCGTATCTGTACCGACGATAAGCGCACCCAGCTTGGCCTGCCGGAAGTGCAGCTCGGCCTGCTGCCCGGCTCGGGCGGCACCCAGCGACTGCCGCGCCTGATTGGTATCAGCACCGCGCTGGAGATGATGCTGACGGCCAAAAGCCTGCGGCCGCGTCAGGCGCTGAAGGCGGGGCTGGTGGATGATGTGGTACCGCCGTCGATATTGCTGGAGGCTGCGGTGGCGCTGGCGAAACAGGGCAAGCCGGGAAGCCGTCGGCTGCCGGTGCGCGAACGCGTGCTCGCCGGGCCGCTGGGCCGCACGGTGCTGTTTTCAATGGCTGAGAAAAAGACGCTAGCGAAAACGCAGGGTAACTACCCGGCGGCGATGCGTATTCTTGAGGTGGTGCGCGTTGGGCTGACCCAGGGAATGCAGAGTGGACTGGCCGCCGAGGCGCGTGCCTTTGGTGAACTGGCCATGACACCGCAGTCAGCCGCGCTGCGTAACATCTTCTTTGCGACCACCGAAATGAAAAAGGAGAGCGGCAGCAGCGCCGCTCCTGCACCGCTTCATGAGATCGGTGTGCTTGGCGGCGGCCTGATGGGCGGCGGCATTGCTTATGTCACGGCGGTAAAAGGCAATCTGCCGGTGCGCATCAGGGACATCAGCGAGAAGGGTATCAACCATGCGCTGAAGTACAGCTGGGATCTGCTTGATAAAAAAGTGCGTCGCCGCCATATCAAACCTCAGGAGCGGGCCAGCCAGCTGGCGCGTATTTCCGGCACCACCGACTACAGCGGCTTTCGCCAGCGCGATGTGGTGATCGAAGCGGTATTTGAGGATCTGGCTCTGAAACAGCAGATGGTCAGCGAGGTGGAGCAGCACGCGGCGCCGCACACTATTTTCGCCTCCAATACCTCTTCGCTGCCTATCGCAGATATCGCCGCCGGGGCACTACGCCCGGAGCAGGTGGTGGGATTACACTACTTCAGCCCGGTGGATAAGATGCCGCTGGTGGAAGTGATCCCCCATGCGCAGACATCGCCGGAAACGGTGGCGACCACCGTCGCGCTGGCGAAGAAGCAGGGTAAAACGCCCATTGTTGTCGGCGACGTGCCGGGCTTCTACGTTAACCGTATCCTGGCGCCGTATATCAATGAAGCGATGCGTTGCCTGATGGAAGGCGAGCGCGTTGAGGCGATTGACCGGGCGCTGGTGAAATTTGGTTTTCCGGTTGGGCCGATTCAGCTGCTCGACGAAGTCGGCATTGATGTCGGCACCAAAATCATTCCCGTGCTGGAGCAGGCGTATGGTAGCCGCTTCAGCGCACCGGATGCCGCGGTCGCGGCAATACTTAAGGACGATCGCAAAGGCAGAAAAAACGGGCGTGGCTTCTATCTTTACCCCGCTAAAGGGCGTACAAGCAAGAAGCAGGTCGACCCTGCCATCTATCCGCTGATTGGCGTAACGCCGGGGCAGCACCTTGCGCCGGAGGCTATCGCCCAGCGCTGCGTGATGATGATGCTCAATGAAGCGGCGCGCTGCCTTGATGAAGGCGTGATCCGCTCAGCGCGCGATGGCGATATCGGCGCGGTGTTCGGCATCGGTTTTCCGCCGTTTTTGGGCGGCCCGTTCCGCTATATGGATAGTCTCGGCGCGGGTGAGGTTGTCGCCATTCTGCAACGTCTGGCAACCACGCACGGGGAGCGTTTTACCCCCTGCGAGGCATTGTTGCGCATGGCCCGGGAGCAGCACAGTTTCTGGCCCCGCACGGCGTAAGTCACGTCGACGGTGGTCCGACAAGGGTTATTCCAGTATTGAGAACGGAACCGCTGGCTGGTCAATTTGTAAACGCTAATTGACTATACTTACAGCATTGAGGTAAAAAACAGCGTTCCATTTGAAGTATGGATAAGGCACAATGCCCGACCGCCAGCTTTCCCGCACAAAAAATGTCCCTTTGTGCCGGTGAACGCGGCGATTCTGGTCAACAAAAGCGGTGCAATATGCAAGTTTTTATTATGCGTCACGGCGACGCAGCACTCGATGCCGCCAGCGATGCGGTTCGTCCTCTCACTCACTGTGGGTGCGATGAATCCCGTCAGATGGCGACCTGGTTAAAAGGTCAGAAGGTGGATATCGAACGCGTTCTGGTGAGTCCTTTCCTGCGCGCCGAACAGACGCTGGGTGTGGTCAGCGAGGTGATGAACCTGCCGGCAACCTCTGACGTTCTGCCGGAGCTGACTCCCTGTGGAGATGTCACGCAAGTAGGTGCTTACCTGCACATGCTGGCAGACGAAGGCGTGAAGTCCGCGCTGGTGATTTCTCACCTGCCGCTGGTGGGGTATCTGGTCTCAGAGCTCTGCCCGGGGGAAGCCCCGCCGATGTTTACCACCTCGGCAATCGCAAATGTGACGCTGGATGCGCACAACCCGTGCGGTGTATTTAACTGGCAGATGAGTCCGTGCAATTTAAAAATGGCGAAAGCGATGTAAGTCGTGGTGCCTGTTCCCTGCTAACAAGAGCCGCTGATGCGGCTCTTGTCGTTTCTGGCGCGGCGCGCAACGACCAGGATGGGTAAGCGCAGCGCACCCACCTTTTATCAGCAGCGCCCTTGTTACGGCAGCACTGGCGGCTGCCACTCTTCCACTTCAATCAGCACCAGCACCGCTGCATCGCCGCCGTACTCTTTCGGCGCCTGATGGAATGCCATCACGTGCGGATGCTGCGCCAGCCAGAGCGGGGTTTGCTGCTTGAGGATGTGTTTGCCGTGCCCGTGCATCACACAGGCGCAAAACACATGCTCGCGGCGACAGGCGGCAATCAGCGCCCCCAGCTCCTGCTTGGCCTGCATCTGGGTTAAGCCGTGCAGATCTAAAAACAGCTCCGGCGAATAGTCGCCGCGTCGCAGCTTCTTCAGCTCGAAGTGGCTGACGTCGTCACGCACGTAGCGCGTTGGCCCCTCGTTATTGAGCAGCGGCTGAAACTCATCGGAGAAATAGTGGCTGGCGTCGGCCTGCTCTTGTATCAGACGTTTTTCCGGCACCTGGGACAGTTTCTTACGTGCCGGACGGTGAACGATGGTGTCGTGGGTGATCTTCCGCGTGTCGCGCATCAGCTCGCGGAACAGCGCCTGATCCTCCTCGTTCAGCGATGGTTTTTTCTTCATCTTTTCGATTTCCTGTCAGGCTAATGCGGGCAGTTTACCTGACGATGGGCGCGGCGCTAAATAAAACGCGCCTTTTCGCCGCCGCGCGCCGCCGTGAATGCTGATTTATCGCTGTCTTCATGGCAAACTACCCGCCGAGTAAAAGCGGAGCGTGCCTGGGGAGGGCCAGTGGATAAAATTTTCGTCGATGAAGCAGTCAATGAGCTGCACACCATTCAGGATATGCTGCGTTGGGCGGTGAGCCGCTTTAGCGCCGCCGGTATCTGGTATGGTCACGGCACCGATAACCCGTGGGACGAGGCGGTCCAGCTGGTACTACCTTCGCTCTGGCTGCCGCTGGATATTCCTGAAGAGATGCGCAATGCGCGTCTGACCTCCAGCGAGCGTCACCGCATCGTTGAGCGCGTGATTCGCCGCGTTAACGAGCGCATTCCGGTGGCCTATCTCACCAATAAAGCCTGGTTCTGCGGCCACGAATTCTACGTCGATGAGCGCGTGCTGGTGCCACGTTCGCCGATTGGCGAGCTGATTAACAACCACTTCGCCGGACTTATCGACCATCAGCCGCAGCACATCCTCGACATGTGTACCGGCAGCGGCTGCATTGCTATCGCCTGTGCTTACGCCTTCCCGGATGCGGAAGTGGACGCGGTGGATATCTCTGCCGATGCGCTGGCGGTGACCGAGCACAACATCGAAGAGCACGGCCTGCTGAATCACGTGACGCCGATCCGCTCCGATCTGTTCCGCGACCTGCCGAAAGTACAGTACGACATCATCGTCACCAATCCGCCGTATGTGGATGCGGATGATATGTCCGATCTGCCGGGCGAGTACCGCCACGAGCCGGAGCTGGGCCTGGCAGCGGGCAGCGATGGTCTCAAGCTGGCGCGTCGCATTCTCGCCTGCGCCCCGGACTACCTGACCGAAAACGGTATCCTGGTGTGCGAAGTGGGCAACAGCATGGTACACATGATGGAGCAGTACCCGGATGTGCCGTTCACCTGGCTTGAGTTTGACAACGGTGGCGACGGCGTCTTCATGCTGACCCGCGACCAGCTCATCGCCGCGCGCGAGCACTTCAGCATCTACAAAGATTAAAATAATAACTCCGGCGGGCTGCGGCCCGCTTCACTACTCCTTGAAAACACAACAACGACAACGGGGCCGTGATGGCAGGAAACAGTATTGGACAATTCTTCCGCGTGACCACTTTCGGTGAGTCGCACGGTCTGGCGCTGGGTTGCATCGTGGATGGCGTACCGCCGGGCATCCCGCTGAGCGAGGCGGATCTGCAGCACGATCTCGACCGCCGCCGCCCTGGCACCTCGCGCTACACCACCCAGCGTCGTGAACCCGACCAGGTAAAAATCCTCTCCGGCGTCTTTGACGGCGTCACCACCGGCACCAGCATTGGTCTGCTGATTGAAAACACCGATCAGCGCTCGCAGGATTACAGCGCCATCAAAGACGTGTTCCGTCCGGGGCATGCCGACTACACCTACGAACAAAAATATGGCCTGCGCGACTATCGCGGCGGTGGACGATCCTCTGCGCGTGAAACGGCGATGCGCGTCGCCGCCGGGGCCATTGCCAAAAAATACCTGGCGCAGAAATTTGGCATTGTCATCCGCGGCTGCCTGACCCAGATGGGCGATATTCCGCTGGCGATCAAAGACTGGGCGCAGGTCGAGCAGAATCCGTTCTTCTGCCCGGACCCGGACAAAATCGAGGCGCTGGACGAGCTGATGCGCGGCCTGAAGAAAGAGGGCGACTCCATCGGCGCGAAAGTGACCGTGGTGGCAGATAACGTTCCGCCGGGTCTCGGTGAGCCGGTCTTCGATCGTCTGGATGCCGATATTGCCCACGCGCTGATGAGCATCAACGCGGTGAAAGGGGTGGAAATCGGTGAAGGTTTCGGTGTGGTTGCCCTGCGCGGTAGCGAAAACCGGGACGAAATCACCGAGGCGGGCTTCCAGAGCAATCATGCCGGCGGCATCCTCGGCGGTATCAGCAGCGGTCAGCAGATTGTGGCGAATATGGCGCTGAAGCCAACCTCCAGCATCATGGTGCCAGGGCGCACTGTAAATCGCGACGGCGAGGCGGTGGAGATGGTGACCCGCGGTCGTCACGATCCCTGCGTCGGTATCCGCGCGGTGCCGATTGCTGAAGCCATGCTGGCCATCGTCCTGATGGATCACCTGCTGCGCCAGCGCGCACAGAACGGCGATGTGGTCAGTTCACTCCCTCGTTGGTAACGCGATGAAAAAAACGCTCGCTCTGCTGCTGGCCCTCGTGGCCGGCAGCGCGGCTCAGGCCGCCACCCCCTGGCAGCAAATCACCCATCCCATCGCCGGCAGCCCGCAGTCCATCGGCAGTTTCTCCAACGGCTGCATTATCGGTGCATCCGCGCTACCGCTTGACGCGGAAAACTATCAGGTGATGCGCACCGACCAGCGCCGCTATTTCGGTCATCCGCATCTGGTGCGTTTTATCGAGCGGATGAGCCAGCAGGTGCGCAGCCAGGGGCTGGGCACCGTGCTGGTGGGCGACATGGGCATGGCCGCCGGCGGGCGCTTCAGCAGCGGTCACGCCAGCCATCAGACCGGGCTGGACGTCGACATCTTCCTGCAACTGCCGCAGACGCGCTGGACCAGCGCTCAGCTACGCAGGCCACAGGCCATCGACCTGGTGGCCGTCAACGGCAAAGGGGTTATTCCGTCATTGTGGAAGCCGGAGATCGGCACGCTGATCAAAACCGCCGCGCAGGACGATGAGGTCACGCGCATCTTCGTGAACCCGGCAATCAAGCAGCAGCTCTGCCTTGAGGCTGGACCGGATCGCGGCTGGCTCAATAAAGTCCGCCCGTGGTTTGCCCATCGCGCCCACATGCACGTGCGCCTGCGCTGCCCGGCTGACAGCCTGGAGTGCCTGGAGCAGGCAGCGCCGCCGCCGGGCGATGGTTGCGGTGCAGAATTGCAGAGCTGGTTCCTGCCACCGCCGCCGGGCAGCAAAGCTCCGACGAAATCTACGCCGCCACCGCCGCCGCCGTCATGCCAGGCGCTGCTCGATAAGCATCTGCTTTAAGGAAGAGTAATGGAATGGTTTATGGTCTCCCCGCTGATGCTGGCCGCGCTGTTTTTCGTCGCGGTGCTGGCGGGTTTTATTGATGCTCTGGCGGGTGGGGGCGGCTTGCTTACCGTCCCTGCGCTGCTGGCGGCGGGGATGTCACCGGCCCAGGCGCTGGCCACCAACAAGCTTCAGGCCTGCGGCGGCTCGTTTTCGGCCTCGCTCTATTTTATCCGCCGCAAGGTGGTGAATCTCGCCGATCAGAAGCTCAATATTCTGATGACCTTTATCGGCTCGACCAGCGGCGCGCTGCTGGTGCAGCATGTTAATTCAGATCTGCTGCGCCAGATCCTGCCGATTCTGGTGATCGCCATTGGCCTCTACTTCCTGCTGATGCCGAAGCTGGGCGAGGAGGATCGCCACCGCCGCCTGTACGGCCTGCCGTTCGCGCTGGTGGCCGGGGGCTGCGTCGGTTTCTACGATGGCTTTTTCGGGCCGGGCGCCGGATCGTTTTATGCGCTGGCGTTCGTCACGCTGTGCGGCTATAACCTGGCAAAGTCCACTGCCCACGCGAAGGTACTGAATGCCACCTCCAACTTCGGCGGCCTGCTGCTGTTTATCATCGGCGGCAAAGTGGTCTGGGGCACCGGGCTGGTAATGCTGGTCGGCCAGTTCTGCGGCGCGCGCCTCGGATCGCGGCTGGTATTGAGTAAAGGACAGACGCTGATCCGTCCGATGATCGTTATCGTCTCGGCGGTAATGAGCGCCAAACTTTTATATGACAGCCATGGACAGGAAATCCTAAACTGGCTGGGGATGAATGGATAAATGACACACCGCTATCAGGACCTGATCGACATTTTCGACGGCTGCTTTGCCGGCGATTTTAATACCCGTCTGATTAAAGGCGACGACGAACCGATCTATCTTCCTGCTGATGAGCAGGCGCCTTATCACCGGATCGTCTTTGCGCACGGCTTTTACGCCAGCGGCATGCACGAGATCTCCCACTGGTGTATCGCCGGGGCAGCCCGGCGCGAGCTGGTTGATTTTGGCTACTGGTACTGCCCGGATGGCCGCGATGCGGCAACTCAGGGGCAGTTTGAAGATGTGGAAGTAAAACCCCAGGCGCTGGAGTGGATGTTCTGCGTGGCGGCGGGCTTCCCGTTTAACGTCAGCTGCGACAATCTGGAAGGTGACGTTGAGCCGGATCGCATTGCATTTCAGCGCCGCGTCCACGCCCAGGTGATGACGTGGCTGGAGCACGGCATTCCGCCGCGCCCGACCCGTTTTATTGCCGCCCTGCAGGTTTATTACAATACGCCGCCCCTGACGGCGGACCAGTTTCCATGGCCGGAAGATCTCTGATGCGGCCATGTCATTTGAATGAGGAAAGAAGATGATCGCGGAATTTGAAGCACGCATTCTGGCGTTAATTGACGATATGGTGGAGCACGCCAGTGATGATGAGTTGTTTGCCAGCGGTTATCTGCGCGGCCATCTCACGCTCGCGGTGGCTGAACTGGAGGCCGGCGACGATCACTCTCCGCGCGCGGTGCACGCCAAAGTGACCTCCAGCCTGGAGAAAGCCATTCACGCCGGTGAGCTGTCACCGCGCGATCAGGCGCTGGTTGTCGGCATGTGGGAAAACCTGTTCCAGCAGGCCACGCTGCGTTAAGTCAGACCCCCTGTCGCCTGGCAGGGGGCATCATACTGCTCGTGCATCGTTCCAGCATCCGCGCCCGTCACTTCACCGGTCTGCCCTTCAGTAATTTTCGTACCCACAGTCGATTTGGATTCAGCGCGGCCAGCGTGGCGGCATCCAGCGGCAGCGGTTCATCACTCATCTGCGCAGCCAGAGTTTCCGCAGCCAGTGGGGCGCTGCACAGCCCGCGCGACCCAAGCGCACCCAGCATAAACAGATCGGGATAGACCGGCGCGAGCGGCGCGTCGCTCGGCTGCTCGCAGAGATCGGCATACGCGCTCAGCGTGGCGTCATAGTCCGGCACGCCGCCCAGCATCGGAAGATGATCCCGGGTAGCGCAGCGCACGCCGCAACGGGCGTCACTTCCGCTGACATCCACCTCCTGCGTCCAGTCGGCCTGCGGCAGGCAGTCAATCAGCCGCTGGCGATTGTGCTGCTGATCCGCTTCGCTGTATGTCATTTCCCGCTGGCCGCGATGGTAGCTGGCCCCGATGCAGTGCTGCTGGCTGACAGGGTTCGCCGGCGTCAGATAGCCGTCGTAGCACAGCACCTGGCGCAGGGCGGACAGCCCCGGTGTGGTGGGAATATGGCTTACCTGGCCGCCCACCGCGTACACCGGCAGCTCACGGGTCTGGGCGAAGTCGCCGATCTGGTGCCCGTTCGCCAGTACCACCACCTGATGCGTGGCCTGGCTGCCGTCAGCAAACTGAAGTTGCCACTGGTCTGCCGCGCGCTGAAGCGCCGTGACCTTACGGCCATAGTGCACTTTCATGCCCTGTTCTCTGGCCAGCGCCAGCGCTGCGGCAGTAAGCTGCGCCGGACACAGCCAGCCGCCGAGCGGGTAGCTGATGCCGCCGCAGCCGGTGGCTACGCCGCAGGCCTCATGCACCGCATCGGCGCTAACCGCATGGGCGATCGCCTCAGGCAGGTCGAGGCGCAGCATCTGCGCAATTTTGTGCTGCGACTTCTCGTCCCAGCCGAGCTGAGTCACACCGCACCAGTCGTGGTCGAAATCGAGCGGCAGGGCATCATACAGGCGGCGGGCAAAGGTGAAGGCCGCCGGAAAGAACGCCGCCAGCGCCGGATCGTGCTGGCTCAGCAGCGGGTACAGCGCCCCCTGGCGGTTGCCGGAGGCACCCTGCGCCGGAGCGTCATCTTCGCACCACAGCGTGACCTGAAAACCGCGTCGCAGCAGGGCCAGGGCCAGCATCGCACTGGCCACGCCGCCGCCAATCAGCGCCACTTCACGACCCTGCGCCGGGCCGCGGGCGTACCAGGGGGTACACGGCCTGGCCGGTGAGGCTGGCTGCTTCCGGCCTACCAGCATCTCGCGCTTGCGGCCAAACCCCTTGCGTTTTTGCATGTCGAACCCGGCATCCTGCAGCCCGCGACGCACAAAGCCAGCGGAGGTGAAGGTCGCCAGCGTGGCGTCCGGGCGGGCCAGACGCGCCAGGGCAGCGAACAGGCCGGGGGTCCACATGTCCGGGTTTTTGGACGGGGCAAATCCGTCGAGGAACCAGGCATCCACTTTCCCGTTAAGGGTCTCGTCCAGCTCATCGGTCAGCCCGTTGATATCGCCAAACCACAGATCGAGGGTCACGCGGCCGCCGTCAAGCAGCAGACGATGGCAGCCGCGGAAGGGCAGGGGCCACTGCGCCTGCAGCTCGGCGGCAAAGGGAGCCAGCTCCGGCCAGTGGGCGTGTGCCCGGGTTAGATCGTCGCGGGTGAGGGGAAATTTTTCAAAACTGATGAAGTGTAATCTTTGTAAGGTAGCCTGCGGTTGCGCGCGCGCGAAGGCAGCGAAGGCCTGCCAGAGCGTCAGGAAGTTAAGCCCGGTGCCAAAGCCGCTTTCGCCCACCACCAGCAACTGGCGCTCATGGCTGGCGAAGCGCTGAGGCAGGCCGTTGCCGTCGAGAAAAACGTAACGCGTTTCTTCGAGTCCATTATCATTAGAAAAGTAAACATCGTCGAAATCTCGGGAAACAGGTGTACCCTCATCATTGAAGTGCAGGCGGGCAGGCTGAATGGCGTTTTCTTTCACGGAAGTTCTCGTCTGGCAGGCAGTGGAGCGATGTTAGCGATGTGAGCCGCCAGGCGCAAATTTACCAGCAAATCGGCTGATCGGACTTGTTCGGCGTACAAGTGTACGCTATCTTGCGTCTCGAATCCTAAAACAGAGCTATTACAGAGGTATTGAATGAAACGTGCAGTGATTACTGGCCTGGGCATCGTTTCCAGCATCGGTAACAACCAGCAGGAAGTCCTGGCATCTCTGCGTGAAGGGCGTTCAGGGATTACTTTCTCTCAGGAATTCAAAGATTCCGGAATGCGCAGTCACGTCTGGGGTAACGTTAAACTGGATACCACTGGCCTTATCGATCGCAAAATCGTGCGTTTCATGAGTGATGCATCTGTCTATGCTTTTCTCTCTATGGAACAGGCGGTTGCTGATTCCGGCCTGACGGAAGAGCAATACCAGAACAATCCGCGCGTCGGCCTGATTGCTGGCTCCGGCGGCGGCTCCCCGAAATATCAGGTGTTCGGCGCTGACGCGATGCGTAGCCCGCGCGGTCTGAAAGCGGTTGGCCCTTACGTGGTAACCAAATCAATGGCATCCGGCGTCTCCGCGTGCCTCGCGACCCCGTTCAAAATTCACGGTGTGAACTACTCCATCAGCTCCGCCTGTGCCACCTCCGCGCACTGTATTGGTAACGCGGTTGAGCAGATCCAGCTCGGCAAACAGGACATCGTCTTTGCCGGCGGCGGCGAAGAGCTGTGCTGGGAAATGGCGTGTGAATTCGACGCGATGGGCGCGCTGTCGACCAAATACAACGAAAACCCGGACCTGGCCTCCCGTACCTATGATGCCAACCGCGATGGTTTCGTTATCGCTGGCGGCGGCGGTATGGTTGTGGTTGAAGAGCTGGAGCACGCGCTGGCACGTGGCGCGCACATCTACGCTGAGATCGTCGGCTACGGCGCGACCTCCGACGGCGCGGACATGGTAGCTCCGTCTGGCGAAGGCGCAGTGCGCTGCATGAAGATGGCGATGCACGGCCTGGATACCCCGATCGACTACCTGAACACCCACGGCACCTCTACGCCGGTGGGCGATGTGAAAGAGCTGGGTGCAATTCGCGAAGTCTTCGGTGACAACACCCCGTCTATCTCCGCTACCAAAGCTATGACCGGTCACTCTCTGGGTGCGGCGGGCGTGCAGGAAGCGATTTACAGCCTGCTGATGCTTGAGCACAGCTTCGTGGCGCCGAGCATCAACATCGACGAGCTGGACGAGCAGGCGAACGGCATGAACATCGTCACCAAACCGACCGAGCAGGCACTCACTACCGTGATGTCCAACAGCTTCGGCTTCGGTGGTACCAACGCCACGCTGATAATGCGTAAATACAACGCGTAAGCCGCTAAGCAATAAAAAAGGAGCCAACTGGCTCCTTTTTTTATGGGCGCGGCGCAACGTCAGATCAGCATCCAGAACAGGATCATCACCACCAGCAGGGCGAGCAGCGCGATGCCGGGGCGAGCGGTCAGGGTTTTGATCGGCGTAATAAACGGCGCGATAAAAGGGTTGTAGATTGGCTGCACGTTGCGCGCTTCAAGGAAATCAGGTGCGCGTTCGGCGCGGCGCAGGAAGACCTGGTTGAGAATGTCCTGCACCTGGGCGGTAGTCAGAATGTTCTGCGGCGTCACCTGCCAGCGCTGCTGCGCATAGTCGGTCATCTCACGCCACTCCTGCGGCTCCAGCGGCTGTTTGAGCGCGGCCTGCACGCTGTGCAGCGTCGGCGCGGCCTGGTTCGCCAGCGTCTGGCGCGCCTGCAGCCAGGTGTTAAGCAGCGCAAAGTGCCGGGCCGGGATCAGTTCACCGCTTTTCACCCCGGAGAGTTCCAGCATCGACTGCCAGATCAGCTTCCCGGATTCGCCGGTCGCCGCCGCGAGTTTTGTCACCGCCTGGTTGAGGGTGTTGTGCTCCACCGGCAGCAGCGGACGATCGGTCTGCGGGCGCTGCTGCGGCTGCGGGATGGCGATCTGACCCTCTTTCAGCACCGTCAGCACGGTTTTGAGCTGCTCTGGCGTAAGCTGGCTCAGCGCGGTCTGGCCGAACTGCTGGCGGATAAAGTCGCTCACCGCCTGGCGGTTATTGCCCTGGCCCAGCAACTCGGTGAGCTGCTGCAGCACCTGACGGGTGGCGTGGCTGTCCTGGGCCGTGCTGAGCTTCTGGCTGAGGCTCTGTTCGGCCGCAGGGAAGTGGCGCGACAGCAGCTGCGTTTCGCTCTGCAACCCGAGGTCGTGGCGCAGGGTAGCCCAGACTTCAGCGCTTTGCTGATGCGTCAGCGCCACCAGGCGCGTAATGAGCCGCTCCAGCACGGTGCGCTGATGGCTGGAAAGCGGTTGCTCTCCGGCAGTGGTCTGCGGGGAAGGGGGGTCGCCGGGAGGGCGAGCCTGAGCCCCCTGAATGGGTTGCATCATCAATAGTCCTTAAATCTGCCACGAGGTAGCGCCACACTGGGCCAGTTGAGCAAGTATGCCTGGCGGCGAGATTATGGCACACTTACGCCCTGGCCCAACAGCCCCGATGGGCAGGCTTTGCAAAGGTTATTTCCCGCACTCAGACAGGTACCGTATCGTGAAAATCCTCGTTGATGAAAATATGCCTTACGCCCGTGAACTCTTCAGTCGTCTCGGCGACGTGAAGGCCGTGCCGGGCCGCCCGATCCCGGAGCAGGAGCTGAACGACGCCGACGCACTGATGGTGCGCTCGGTGACGAAAGTTAACGCCCAACTGCTGGACGGGAAACCGGTACGTTTTGTCGGTACTGCAACGGCGGGCACCGATCATGTGGATGACGCCTGGCTTGCGCAGGCGGGGATTGGCTTTTCCGCAGCACCAGGCTGCAATGCCATTGCCGTGGTGGAGTATGTCTTTTCCGCACTGCTGCTGCTCGCCGAGCGCGACGGCTTTACCCTGACCGACCGCACGGTGGGCATCGTCGGTGTCGGCAACGTTGGCTCACGGCTGCAGGCGCGTCTTGAGGCGCTCGGCGTGCGCACGCTGCTGTGCGATCCGCCGCGTGCCGATCGCGGCGACGACGGCGATTTCCTGCCGCTGGAAGCCCTGGTACGCGATGCGGATATTCTGACTTTTCATACGCCGCTGTTCAAAGACGGTCCTTATAAAACCCATCATCTCGCCGATGAGGCACTGATCCGCAGCCTGAAGCCCGGCGCTATCCTGATTAACGCCTGTCGCGGGCCGGTGGTGGATAACGCCGCGCTGCTTGCTCGTCTGGACGCGGGGCAGCGCCTCAGCGTGGTGCTGGACGTCTGGGAGCCGGAGCCGGATCTCAATCTGGCGCTGCTGGCGCGGGTCGATATCGGCACTGCCCATATCGCCGGCTATACCCTGGAAGGCAAGGCGCGTGGCACCACGCAGGTGTTTGAAGCATTCAGCGAGTTTATCGGTCAACGGCAGCAGGTGGCGCTCGATACCCTGTTGCCCGCACCGGCGTTTGGTCGCCTGACGCTGCACGGTCCGCTCGATCAGGCTACGCTGAAAAGCCTGGTGCATCTGGTGTATGATGTGCGCCGCGACGATGCGCCGTTGCGCGCGGTCGCCGGGCAGGCGGGTGAGTTCGACAAGCTGCGCAAACATTATCAGGAGCGTCGCGAGTGGTCATCGCTCTATATTCAGTGTGATGATGCCGACGCCGCTGCGCTGCTGGCGAAGCTTGGTTTTAACGCCGTTCATCACCCGGCCCGCTAATACGATTCTCACGTTCCTCGCAGCAGGCGGGGAACGCTTTTTTATTGTCTGGAGTAAACCACATGTCTGAAGGCTGGAATATCGCCATCCTGGGCGCCACGGGAGCCGTGGGTGAAGCCTTGCTTGAACTGTTAGAAGAACGCCAGTTCCCGGTTGGTGAGATTTATCCCCTGGCACGCAGCGAAAGCGCCGGGCAGACCCTGCGCTACGCCGGCAAAAGCATCCGCGTTGAGGATGTCGCCGCCTTTGACTGGACGCAGGCCCAGCTCGCTTTCTTTGTCGCGGGTGCCGAAGCCTCCGCGGCCTGGTGTGATGAGGCGACCAATGCGGGCTGCCTGGTCATCGACAGCAGCGGCCTGTTTGCGCTGGAGCCGGACGTGCCGCTGGTAGTGCCGGATGTGAACCCGTTCGTGCTGGCCGACTACCGCAACCGCAACCTGGTGGCGGTCGCCAACAGCCTGACCAGCCAGCTGCTGGAAGCGCTGAAACCGCTGATCGACGCGGGCGGTTTGTCGCGTATTCAGGTCACCAGCCTGCTGGCCGCCTCACGCCACGGCAAAGCGGCGGTAGATGCCCTCGCCGGGCAGAGCGCGCGTCTGCTCAACGGTATTCCGGTGGACGAAGACGACTTCTTTGGCCGTCAGCTGGCGTTCAACCTGCTGCCGCTGCTGCCGGACGCCCAGGGCGTGGTGGCGGAAGAGCGCATTATCATTGATGAAGTGCGTAAGATCCTGCAGGACGAAGGCGTGATGATCTCCGCCAGCTGCGTGCAGTCACCGGTGTTCTACGGTCATGCCCAGATGGTGAGCTTCGAAGCGATGCGCCCGCTGGCCGCAGAAGAGGCGCGCGATGCGCTGGGTCTGGCGGAAGACATTGCGCTGTCAGAAGAGAACGCCTTCCCGACGCAGGTGGCGGATGCCTCCGGCAACGCTCAGCTCTCCATTGGCTGCGTGCGTAACGATTACGGTATGCCGGAGCAGATCCAGTTCTGGTCGGTAGCAGATAACGTGCGCTACGGCGGCGCGCTGATGGCAATTAAAACCGCAGAGAAGCTCCTGCAGGAGTATCTCTACTGATGTCTGAGTTGCACGATAAACCGCGCCGTAAGATCGCGCTGGGCATTGAGTACGACGGCAGCAAGTACTACGGCTGGCAGCGCCAGAATGAAGTGCGCAGCGTGCAGGAGAAGCTGGAGAAAGCGCTGTCCCAGGTGGCGAATGAGCCGATTAGCGTTTTCTGCGCCGGGCGCACCGATGCCGGCGTGCATGCTACCGGCCAGGTGGTGCATTTCGAAACCAGCGTTGAGCGTAAAGACGCGGCCTGGACGCTGGGTGTAAATGCGAATTTACCTGGAGACATCGCGGTACGCTGGGTCAAAGATGTGCCGGATGATTTTCATGCGCGGTTTAGCGCAACGGCGCGTCGCTATCGCTACATTATCTACAACCAGCGGCTGCGCCCGGCGGTTTTACAGCAAGGAGTTACCCACTTCTATCATCCTCTCGATGAGAAGCGGATGCACCGGGCGGCACAGAGCCTGATCGGCGAGAACGATTTCACCTCGTTTCGCGCCGTACAGTGCCAGTCCCGTACTCCCTGGCGTAACGTGATGCATATCAACGTCGCGCGCTACGGGGCGTATGTAGTGATAGATATCAAGGCGAATGCCTTTGTTCATCACATGGTGCGTAATATTACGGGCAGCCTGATGGAAGTGGGCTGTGGTAACCAGCCAGAGAGCTGGATTGCACAACTGCTGGCGGCAAAGGACAGAACGCTTGCGGCAGCGACGGCGAAAGCGGAAGGGCTGTATCTGGTAGCAGTTGACTATCCGGCGCAGTTTGACCTGCCGCACCCGCCGATGGGCCCACTTTTTTTAGCTGACTGAATGCAGTCTGGGAAACCGGAATATTATGGATGTTATTCTTTTCATTGTTGATTTTATTCTGCATATCGACGTTCACCTTGCTGAACTGGTGGCGGAGTACGGCGTCTGGGTATATGCCATTCTGTTTTTGATTCTGTTCTGTGAAACGGGGCTGGTGGTAACACCTTTTCTGCCGGGAGATTCACTGCTGTTTGTCGCCGGTGCGCTGGCGTCGCTGCCGGGCAACGATCTGAACGTGCATCTGATGGTGCTGCTGATGATCATTGCGGCGATCCTTGGCGATGCCGTCAACTACACCATCGGACGACTGTTCGGCGATAAGCTGTTCAGCAATCCGGACTCGAAAATCTTCCGTCGCAGCTATCTGGATAAAACCCACGCGTTTTACGCCCGTCACGGCGGCAAAACCATCATCCTGGCGCGTTTCGTGCCGATCGTACGCACCTTTGCGCCGTTCGTCGCCGGCATGGGTAAAATGTCCTATCGTCACTTCGCCGCCTACAATGTGATCGGCGCGCTGGTGTGGGTGCTGCTGTTTACCTACGCCGGTTTCTTCTTCGGGACGCTGCCGTTTGTGCAGGAGAACCTGAAGCTGCTGATCGTGGCCATCATTATCGTGTCGATCCTGCCGGGCGTGGTGGAAGTTATTCGCCATAAACGTGCAGCGGCGCGGCAGGGGCGCTAAGGTTAAGCTTCCGGCCCGGTGGAATATCACCCTCCGGGCCGGTACGATAACCGGAAATATGCGCAGCTAAGCGCGGTTCGACCACTTTTTTATCCCAAGTCGTCGGCCATTATGTTTTAATGTGCACCATTTATTTGGTTGCCCGGGGGGATTTGCATTCCGCGCCCCACGGTCAAAACTGGCATCTGTACCCGCGCCGGCATGTACTGTAGTGCTATGGCAGTACGGTTCGGGTATCCCAGGTTCAGGCAGAAAGGTCATCAATGAGCTGGATTGAACGAATTCTCAATAAGAGCAATATCACCCCCACCCGCAAGGCAAGCATCCCTGAAGGGGTGTGGACCAAGTGCGACAGCTGCGGCCAGGTACTTTACCGTGCCGAGCTGGAGCGTAACCTTGGCGTCTGCCCGAAGTGCGACCACCACATGCGTATGTCGGCGCGCGATCGCCTGCACAGCCTGTTAGATGAAGGCACGTTAGTGGAGTTGGGTAGCGAACTTGAGCCGAAAGATGTTCTGAAGTTCAAAGACTCCAAAAAATACAAAGACCGCATGGCGACCGCGCAGAAAGAGACCGGTGAGAAAGACGCGCTGGTGGTGATGAAAGGCACCCTGCACGATATGCCGGTTGTGGCGGCAGCCTTTGAGTTTGCCTTCATGGGCGGCTCGATGGGTTCCGTGGTGGGCGCGCGTTTCGTGCGTGCGGTTGAGCAGGCGCTGGAAGACAACTGCCCGCTGATCTGCTTCTCCGCCTCCGGTGGCGCGCGTATGCAGGAAGCGCTGATGTCGCTGATGCAGATGGCGAAAACCTCTGCGGCGCTGGCAAAAATGCAGGAGCGCGGTCTGCCGTACATTTCCGTGCTGACCGACCCGACCATGGGCGGCGTATCGGCAAGCTTCGCGATGCTCGGCGATCTCAACATCGCTGAACCGAAAGCGCTGATCGGCTTTGCCGGTCCACGCGTTATCGAGCAGACGGTACGTGAAAAACTGCCGGCTGGGTTCCAGCGCAGTGAGTTCCTGATCGAAAAAGGCGCTATCGATATGATCGTGCGTCGTCCGGAGCTGCGCCTGAAGCTGGCCAGCATCCTGGCGAAAATGATGAATCTTCCCGCCCCAAATCCTGACAAGCCGCGCGAGAGCATCGTCGTTCCGCCTGCGCCGCAGCAGGACGAGATCGAGTAACTGAAAGGCAGGGCCAGTCTGGCCCTGCCTTTTTGCCTTTCAAGCACGTAAAAAGACACGGGTATGATGGACAAAGACGTAATTCCCAACGCCACGTCGCCCCTGGCCACGTGGCTTTCTTATCTGGAAAATCTGCACGCGAAAACCATCGACATGGGGCTTGAGCGTGTCAGCCGCGTCGCTGCGACGCTCAACGTGGCAAAACCGGCCCCGTTCGTATTTACCGTCGCCGGCACCAACGGCAAAGGCACCACCTGCCGCCTGCTTGAAGCGATGCTGATTGCTGCAGGCTATCGCGTCGGCGTGTACAGCTCGCCGCACCTGGTGCGCTATACCGAGCGGGTACGCATCCAGGGCGCGGAGCTGAGTGAAGCAGACCATACCGCCTCCTTTGCGCAGATCGAAGCCGCACGCGGTGAAACTTCGCTCTCCTATTTTGAGTACGGCACTCTGTCGGCGCTGTGGCTGTTTAAGCAGGCTCGGGTGGACGTCGCTATCCTTGAAGTGGGGCTGGGCGGGCGTCTGGATGCCACCAACCTGGTGGACGCCGACGTGGCGGTGGTGACCAGCATCGCACTGGATCACATCGACTGGCTGGGTCCGGATCGCGAGAGCATCGGTCGTGAAAAGGCGGGAGTGTTCCGTGCCGGTAAGCCTGCGGTGGTGGGCGAGCCGGATATGCCGCGCAGCATCGCTGATGTCGCCGCAGAGAAGGGCGCGCTGTTGCTGCAGCGAGATAAGCAGTGGCGCTATGAGGTGCAAACCGACGGCTGGCGTTTCAGCGACGCTCAGGGCGAGCTGACGGCGCTGCCGCTGCCGTTAGTGCCACAGCCTAACGCCGCTACGGCGCTTGCCGCGCTGCGTGCCAGCGGGCTTGCGGTGAGCGAGGCGGTTATTCGCGAGGCGCTGGCTTCTGCGACGTTGCCGGGCCGTTTCCAGATTGTTCAGGACGCGCCGCAGGTGATCCTCGACGTTGCCCATAATCCCCATGCTGCCGCTTATCTGGCGCAGCGCCTGGCACAGCAGCCGAAAAACGGACGCACGCTGGCGGTGATCGGCATGCTGCATGATAAGGACATTGCCGGTACGCTGGCCTGTCTGGAGCCGGTAGTCGATAGCTGGTATTGTGCCCCTCTGGACGGGCCGCGGGGCGCGAAGGCTGAAGAGCTGATTGCCCATCTGGGCGCAGGCGAGCCGTTCGCAAGCGTGCCGCAGGCGTGGCTGCGTGCGATGTCTGAGGCAACGCCACAGGACACCGTGCTGGTGTGCGGCTCGTTTCACACGGTCGCGCAGGTAATGGAAGAAATCGAAGCGGGGAGAACCGGTGGCAAGTAAGTTTCAGAACCGTTTAGTCGGCACCATTGTGCTGGTCGCGCTCGGGGTGATCCTGCTTCCGGGCATGCTCGACGGGCAGAAAAAACACTATCAGGATGAGTTCGCCGCAATCCCGCTGGTGCCGAAGCCCGGGGATAACGACGAGCCGGACATGCTGCCGGCAGCCACCCAGGCGCTGCCCGCGCAGCCGCCGGAGGGTGCCGCAGAAGAGGTGAGGGCGGGCAATGCCGCTGCACCGTCGCTGGACGGGACGCAGATGGTCGCCGATAACGGCACGGGTATTGACGAGGCCCCGGTGCCGGCCGCGAAGCCGAAACCGACTCAGGTCAAGCCGAAGCCGCAGGAAGCCGCGAAACCGAAGCCGGTTGAAAAACCGCAGCCGCAGCGCGACACCACCGGGGAGCAGCTGGCGATGGCTAACGAGTCCCCTGACGTGGCCGAGCAAAAACCGATCCCGGCACCGACCGGCAAGGCGTATGTGGTTCAGCTGGGTGCATTAAAAAATGCCGACAAAGTGAATGAAATTGTTGGTAAACTTCGCGCCAACGGGTACCGCGTTTACACCTCGCCATCCACGCCGGTACCGGGCAAAATCACCCGTATTCTGGTCGGGCCGGACGCGTCACGCGATAAGCTGAAAGGCTCGCTGGGCGAGCTGAATCAGCTCTCCGGCCTGAACGGTGTGGTCATGGGGTATAGCGCCAACTGATGCCGGATTGCTGCGGTTCGCCGCAGCGAAACGGGACAAAAAAGCAGCTAACTCCGCGATGGCGTTGAATGTTTTTTCAACGCCTTTTTTATTTCTGTAGGGCACGGAAATCCCTACGCAAACGTTTTCTTTTTCTGTTAGAATGCGCCCCGAACTGGACGACAGGGCGTAACATCGTGGGACACTTATGGTCTGGATTGATTACGCCATTATCGCAATCGTTGGTTTTTCCGCTCTGGTTAGCCTGATTCGCGGCTTTGTTCGTGAAGCGTTATCGCTGGTGACATGGGGATGTGCTTTCTTTGTTGCCAGTCATTACTACACTTACCTGTCTGTCTGGTTTACGGGCTTTGAAGACGAACTGGTACGTAATGGGATTGCCATCGCGGTGCTGTTTATCGCGACGCTTATCGTCGGCGCTGTCGTTAACTACGTGTTAGGCGCGCTGGTGGAAAAAACCGGCCTGTCGGGTACAGACCGGGTGTTAGGGATCTGCTTTGGTGCACTGCGCGGGGTGTTAATCGTCGCTGCCATTCTGTTCTTCCTTGATACCTTCACCGGCATGTCGAAAGGCGAAGACTGGCAGAAGTCAGTGTTAATCCCACACTTCAGCGTCATCATCGGGTGGTTCTTCGACTACCTGAAAGGCTCGTCAAGTTTTTTGCCCAGGGCGTAAGCCCTGTGATGTGGCTTAACGAGGAATAAGACGTATGTGCGGTATTGTCGGTATCGCCGGTGTCATGCCGGTCAACCAGTCGATTTATGACGCGTTAACGGTGCTTCAGCACCGTGGGCAGGATGCCGCAGGCATCATCACCATTGATGCAAACAACTGCTTCCGTCTGCGTAAAGCAAACGGTCTGGTGAGCGATGTATTTGAAGCACGCCATATGCAGCGTATGCAGGGCAACATGGGTATCGGCCACGTGCGCTACCCTACCGCCGGCAGCTCAAGCGCATCCGAAGCGCAACCTTTCTACGTTAACTCTCCTTACGGCATTACCCTTGCTCACAATGGTAACCTGACCAACGCGCACGAACTGCGCAACAAGCTGTTTGAAGAGAAGCGTCGCCACATCAACACCACTTCAGATTCTGAAATCCTGCTCAACGTGTTCGCCAGCGAGCTGGATAACTTCCGCCACTACCCGCTTGAGGCGGATAACATTTTTGCCGCCATCGCGGCGACTAACCGCCTGATCCGCGGTGCCTATGCCTGTGTGGCGATGATTATCGGCCACGGCATGGTCGCCTTCCGCGACCCGAACGGTATTCGCCCGCTGGTACTGGGCAAACGCGACGTGGGCGATGGTCGCACCGAGTATATGGTGGCCTCTGAGAGCGTGGCGCTGGATACCCTGGGCTTCGAATTCCTGCGCGACGTGGCGCCGGGCGAAGCGGTTTACATCACCGAGAAGGGCCAGCTGTTCACGCGCCAGTGCGCGGACAACCCGGTGAGCAACCCGTGCCTGTTCGAATACGTCTACTTCTCGCGTCCGGACTCTTTCATCGACAAAATTTCCGTCTACAGCGCGCGCGTCGGCATGGGGCAGAAGCTTGGCGAGAAGATCGCCCGCGAATGGGAAGATCTGGATATCGACGTGGTGATCCCGATCCCGGAGACCTCCTGCGATATCGCGCTGGAGATCGCGCGCATTCTCGATAAGCCATACCGTCAGGGGTTCGTGAAGAACCGCTACGTTGGCCGTACCTTTATCATGCCGGGCCAGCAGCTGCGCCGTAAGTCAGTGCGCCGCAAGCTCAACGCTAACCGCGCCGAGTTCCGCGACAAGAACGTGCTGCTGGTGGATGACTCCATCGTGCGCGGCACCACCTCGGAGCAGATTATCGAGATGGCGCGTGAAGCCGGGGCGAAGAAGGTCTATCTGGCCTCTGCGGCACCGGAAATCCGCTTCCCCAACGTCTACGGTATCGATATGCCGACCGCCAACGAGCTGATTGCCCACGGCCGTGAAGTGGACGAGATCCGCCAGATCATCGGTGCTGACGGGCTTATCTTCCAGGACCTGGACGACCTGATTGATGCGGTACGTGCGGAAAATCCGGATATTCAGCAGTTTGAATGCTCGGTATTTAACGGCGTGTACGTGACCAAAGACGTCGATCAGCAGTATCTCGACTATCTCGACTCCCTGCGCAACGACGACACCAAAGCGCTGGTGCGCCAGAACGAAGTCGAAAACCTCGAAATGCATAACGAAGGCTAACGCCTTTTGCCTTCCCTCTCGCGGGGGAAGGCCGTTTTCCTCCCGGCAACCGTGGGTTGCAACTCCCTGCGTATTACGGCAAAGTCAGCGCCAGATGCTTTTATTCAGGCGACAGATATGAAACGACTCATTGTTGGGATCTCCGGCGCAAGCGGTGCCATTTACGGGGTGCGCCTGTTACAGGTGCTGCGCGACGTGGCGGGGGTGGAAACCCATCTGGTGATGAGCCAGGCGGCGCGTCAGACGCTGTCGCTGGAAACCGACTATTCGCTGCGCGACGTGCAGGCGCTGGCCGACGTGGTGCACGACACGCGCGACATTGCCGCCAGCATCTCCTCCGGCTCGTTCAAAACCGCCGGCATGATTATCCTGCCCTGTTCGATTAAAACCCTTTCCGGGATTGTGCACAGCTATACCGACAGCCTGGTAACCCGCGCGGCTGACGTGGTGCTGAAAGAGCGCCGTCCGCTGGTGCTGGCCGTGCGCGAAACGCCGCTGCATCTGGGCCATCTGCGGCTGATGACCCAGGCCGCCGAGCTGGGTGCCATCATTATGCCGCCGGTACCGGCGTTCTATCATCGTCCGCAAAGCCTCGACGATGTGATTAACCAGACCGTGAATCGCGTGCTGGACCAGTTTGATATTGAGCTGCCCGCCGATCTGTTCACCCGCTGGCAGGGTGCCTGAAGCACGCTTTTAGTGCAAAGCGAGGCGCGGTGCCTCATTTTGGCGCAAATCTGCAAGCGCGATCATATCCTGCAAAATTAACTTCCTCCTGAGCCTCTTCTCCCTCCGGCAACCGCCGGAAGGGTGCTATCTTTCATTGCTGAGCGTGATTGCAACCTTTCGTTAACATTTGCCACCCCCTCGTGCGTTCCGCGAAAAGTGGCACAAGAAGTGCAACACCTTCGGGCAACACACAACATTCGATAATAAAAATCTCATCACTTGAGGGTTATGTATGAACAAGAAGGCTCTTGCTCTGTCACTGCTGCTCGGGCTGTCTGTCAGCGCCAGCACCTTTGCAGCACTTCCGCAGACCGTTCGTATTGGTACGGATGCCACCTATGCGCCGTTTTCCTCTAAAGATGCCAAAGGCGAGTTCGTCGGCTTCGATATCGATCTCGGCAATGAGATGTGCAAACGCATGCAGGTGAAATGTACCTGGGTGGGTAGCGATTTCGACGCGCTGATCCCGTCTCTGAAAGCGAAGAAAATCGATGCGATTATCTCCTCGCTCTCCATCACCGAAAAACGCCAGCAGGAAATTGCCTTCTCTGAAAAGCTTTACGCAGCGGATTCGCGCCTTATCGCCGCCAAAGGCTCGCCGATCACCCCGGAGATTGACGTCCTGAAAGGCAAGCACGTCGGTGTGCTGCAGGGCTCAACCCAGGAGTCGTACGCTAACGCCAACTGGCGCAACAAGGGCGTGGACGTGGTGGCCTACCAGAACCAGGATCTGATTTACTCCGACCTGGCCGCCGGTCGCCTTGATGCCGCGTTCCAGGATGAAGTGGCTGCCAGCGAAGGTTTCCTCAAGCAGCCTGCCGGTAAAGAATTTGCCTTCGCGGGCCCGTCCGTGAAGGACAAGCAGTATTTTGGCGACGGCACTGGCATTGGCCTGCGTAAAGATGACGCCGAGCTGAAAGCCGCGTTCGATAAAGCGTTTGCTGAACTGCGTAAAGACGGCACCTACGACAAGTTCGCGAAGAAGTATTTCGACTTCAACGTCTACGGCGACTAAGCGCGCCTGCGCCACGCTGGTGCACGCATTGCACCAGCGTGGCGCATAACTGCATAGTTACGCACCAGAATTGTGAAGATGCGCGCATACCGCAGAATATTTTGCCCTGTCATGCATAAAATGGCACGATACCAGCACTTTTATCCTTATACGCTTTCCGTTTAAAAAAAGAGTCTGACGAGGATTTTTATGAAGAAGCTGGTTTTGTCTTTATCTCTGGCGCTGGCGTTCTCCAGCGTATCCACTGCATTCGCCGCGCTGCCGTCTACCGTACGTATCGGCACCGATCCGACTTATGCCCCGTTTGAATCGAAAAATGCCCAGGGTGAGCTGGTCGGTTTTGACATCGATCTGGCGAAAGAGCTATGCAAACGCATTCAGACCAAATGTACCTTCGTGGAGAACCCGCTGGACGCGCTGATCCCGTCGCTGAAAGCGAAGAAAATCGATGCCATCATGTCATCCCTGTCGATCACCGAAAAACGCCAGCAGGAAATCGCCTTTACCGACAAACTTTATGCCGCCGATTCGCGTCTGGTGGTAGCAAAAGGGTCGGCTATCGAGCCTTCACTGGAGAAGCTGCAGGGCAAACGCGTCGGCGTGCTGCAGGGCACCACGCAGGAAACCTACGGTAACGTCCACTGGGCACCGAAAGGCGTGGAGATTGTCTCCTATCAGGGGCAGGACAACATCTACGCCGACCTGACCGCCGGGCGTATCGACGCTGCGTTCCAGGACGAAGTGGCTGCCAGCGAAGGCTTCCTGAAACAGCCGATCGGTAAAGACTACCAGTTCGGCGGCCCGTCAATTAAAGATGAAAAGCTGTTTGGCGTCGGCACCGGTATGGGTCTGCGTAAAGAGGATAAGGAACTGCGCGAAGCGCTGAATAAAGCGTTTGCCGACATGCGCGCGGATGGAACCTACGAAAAACTGGCGAAAAAGTATTTTGATTTTGATGTGTACGGTGGCTAAACCCCACCTGTGAGCAAGGTGCGATCCCCGTCGCCGCGCGTCATGTGCGGCGGCGGACCACAAGACACCGCTCGCTGAATACCACTTATCACAGGACAGTCGCATGCTGCACGGGTTTTCTCAGGTCATATTTCAGGGCGCGTTGGTGACGCTTGAACTCGCCATCACCTCCGTCATCCTCTCCGTTTTCATCGGCCTGGCCGGTGCGGCGGCAAAACTTTCCCGCAACCGTCCGCTGGCGTTGCTGTTTGAAGCCTATACCACGTTGATCCGCGGCGTGCCGGATCTGGTGCTGATGCTGCTCATCTTTTACGGGCTGCAAATCGTGCTCAACAGCATCACCGAGGCCCTGGGGGTCGGACAGTTTGACATCGACCCGATGGTGGCGGGGATCATTACCCTCGGCTTTATCTACGGTGCCTACTTTACCGAAACCTTCCGCGGCGCCTTTATGGCGGTGCCGAAGGGGCATATCGAAGCCGCCACCGCGTTTGGCTTCACCAACGGGCAGACCTTCCGCCGCATTCTGTTCCCGGCGATGATGCGCTATGCGCTGCCCGGCATCGGCAACAACTGGCAGGTGATTCTCAAAGCTACGGCGCTGGTGTCGCTGCTGGGGCTGGAAGACGTGGTGAAAGCCACGCAGCTGGCCGGGAAAAGCACCTGGGAGCCGTTTTATTTTGCCATTGTCTGCGGGGTGATTTATCTGGTGTTTACTACCGTATCGAACGGCGTGCTGTGGCTGCTTGAGCGTCGCTACACCGTGGGCGTGAAGAGGGCAGAGCTGTGATCGAGATTATTCAGGAGTACTGGAAGTCCCTGCTCTGGACCGACGGCTATCGCTTTACCGGCGTGGCGATTACGCTGTGGCTGCTGATCGCCTCGGTGGTGATGGGCGGTATTCTGGCCGTGTTTCTCGCCATCGGCCGCGTCTCCAGCAATAAATTTATTCAGTTCCCGATCTGGCTGTTTACCTGGGTGTTTCGCGGCACGCCGCTCTATGTCCAGCTGCTGGTGTTCTACTCCGGGATGTACACGCTGGAGATCGTAAAAGGCACCGAGATGCTCAACGCCTTTTTCCGCAGCGGGCTGAACTGTACCGTGCTGGCGCTGACGCTCAATACCTGTGCCTATACCACCGAAATCTTTGCCGGTGCGATTCGCGCCGTGCCGCACGGCGAAATTGAAGCCGCGCGCGCCTACGGTTTCTCGCGCTTCAAAATGTACCGCTGCATTATTTTGCCGTCGGCTCTGCGCATCGCGCTGCCGGCCTACAGCAATGAAGTGATCCTGATGCTGCACTCCACGGCGCTGGCCTTCACCGCCACGGTGCCGGATCTGCTGAAGATCGCCCGGGATATTAACTCGGCGACCTATCAGCCGTTTACCGCCTTTGGCCTCGCTGCGGTGCTGTACCTGATTATCTCTTATGTCCTGATTAGCCTGTTCCGCAAAGCGGAGAAGCGCTGGCTGGGGCACGTTAAACCGACTTCCCCGTCGCACTGAGTGATTAACGCATGTCCGAGAATAAATTAAATGTTACCGATCTGCACAAGCGCTACGGCGAACATGAAGTGCTGAAAGGGGTGTCTTTAAAAGCGAACGCCGGGGAT
Source organism: Siccibacter colletis (assembly GCF_000696575.1). Lineage (GTDB taxonomy): Bacteria > Pseudomonadota > Gammaproteobacteria > Enterobacterales > Enterobacteriaceae > Siccibacter > Siccibacter colletis. The sequence continues at coordinate 194,115 of NZ_JMSQ01000006.1, forward strand.
GTGATCAGCATTATCGGCTCGTCAGGCTCCGGAAAAAGCACCTTCCTGCGCTGTATTAACTTCCTCGAAAAACCGAGCGAAGGCACGATTGTGGTGAGCAACCAGAACATCACCTTAGTGCGCGACAAAGACGGCCAGCTTAAGGTGGCGGATAAAAACCAGCTGCGCCTGCTGCGCACCCGTCTGACGATGGTGTTTCAGCACTTCAATCTCTGGAGCCACATGACGGTGCTGGAGAACGTGATGGAAGCGCCGATTCAGGTGCTTGGCCTGAGCAAGGCGGATGCCCGCGAGCGGGCGCTGAAGTATCTGGCGAAGGTGGGCATCGACGAGCGCGCCCAGGGGAAATACCCGGTGCATCTCTCCGGCGGCCAGCAGCAGCGCGTCTCTATTGCCCGTGCGCTGGCGATGGAGCCGGAGGTGCTGCTGTTCGATGAGCCGACCTCGGCGCTCGACCCGGAACTGGTGGGGGAAGTGCTGCGCATTATGCAGCAGCTCGCCGAAGAGGGAAAAACCATGGTGGTGGTGACCCACGAGATGGAGTTCGCCCGTCACGTCTCCAGCCATGTTATTTTCCTGCACCAGGGAAAAATCGAGGAAGAGGGCGCGCCGGAAGCAGTATTCAACAACCCGCAAAGCCCGCGTCTGCAGCAGTTCTTAAAAGGCTCGCTGAAGTAAGTTAAGGCGACAATGCCACCCTTCACCCGGCCCTCTTATCAGGAGGGCGTGGGAAAGGGGGCTCAGATATGAGGCATCGCCGGATTAGCGCACCACATCCCGCAACGCCTCCTCCAGCTCAAACCAGCGAAACCCGAAACCGGCGGCTTCAAGGCGTTTGGGCAGGGCGCGCTGGCCGCCGAGCACCAATACCGAGGATTCTCCCATCATCAGCCGCACGGCGGTTGACGGCGCGCGCATAAATGCCGGGCGATGCAGGGCGTGGCCGAGGGCATGCGCGAACTGTTCGTTACGCACCGGATAAGGCGAAACCATGTTAAACGGCCCGCGCAAATCGTTATTCAGCAGCCACAGAATGCCGTTCACCATGTCATCCAGATGGATCCACGCCAGATACTGACGTCCTGAACCGATCGGGCCGCCAAGCCCCATGCGGAACAGCGGCACCAGTTTGCCCAGCATCCCGCCGTTGGGGGCCAGCACCGCGCCAGTGCGCAGCAGACAGACGCGGGTGGCCGGCGAGGAGGCACCCGCGGCGATCTGCTCCCAGCGGGAACAGAGCTTGTGGGTGAATTCGTTGTGCGGCGGCTCCTCTTCGGTCACCACCACTTCGCCGAGATCGCCGTAGTAACCCACGGCGGAGCCGGAAATAAACACCGAGGGCGGCTTGTCGCTGGCTTTGATGAGATCGACCAGTCGCTGGGTTATCTGCCAGCGGCTGTCGCACAGGCGCTGTTTTTGCGCCTCGGTCCAGCGTTTGTCGGCGATGGGTTCGCCCGCCAGATTAATCACCGCCTCCACCCCGTTGAGATCGGTACGGTCATTCAGACCGCGCCACAGGGTGATGCGGGGATCGAGTGCCTTTCGGGCGCGCTCGACATCACGCGTCACCACCGTCACCTGATGCCCCGTCTCAAGCAAACGCGACACCAGCGCGCGACCGATAAGGCCAGTACCGCCCGTCACCACAATGTTCATGCGTGCTCCCTGTTGTGCGTGTTCCGCTGTTATCAGCGTAGCGCATTCCCGCGCGGCCTTCACACTGGCAGGTGATTATTGCGGACGTCGCCAGCCCATCGTCATTGACACCGAATCGGCGTAGCGCAGGGCGTGGAGTTTGTCGATCTCCACATCGGCGCGGGTGACCCAGGCATGACCGCGGGCGATATCCAGCACGTCCTGGGTTAGCTTCTCCAGCAGGGCAAAACGGTTGTTTTCCACGTGCTGAATGATGTTCTTGGTGATGGTGCGGTAGTTGAGCGCATCGTTGATGTCTTCGCTCTGGCGCGCCTGGTCGGCCGGATAGTGGATAACCACGTTGATGACGATATCCTGACGATTGGCGATCTCTTCTTCTTTGATACCGATAAACGTACGCAGGCGCAGATTTTTAATACGAATGATGGCGTCTGGCTGGGCTGACATGGTGACAATCCTCTGTGTATAAATCGCGTCAATAATACACGAGGAAAATCAGTGCGCCCATGAGGGCGCAGCGCTTTAATTACGCCTGTAAGCCGGTGGGGAACGGGAATAGCTGAACAGGGCGATTTTTTGCAGGTGACACTGCCCAAGCTGCGTTATATTTTTCTTTCTCACCCCTGATTTTGCGAGGATTTATGAGTCAGCCTTCGATAACGCTGTGGTCAGATGCAAATTTCTTTAGCCCGTACGTGATGTCGGTATTTGTTGCCCTGACCGAAAAGGGGCTGAAGTTTTCGCTGGAAACCATCGACCTCAACACCGGACAGCATCAGCATGCTCGCTGGCCGGGTGCCGATCTGACGCGCCGCGTGCCGGTGCTTATTGTGGACGACTTTGCGCTGACCGAATCCTCGGCTATCACCGAATACCTTGAAGATCGCTTTGCGCCGCCAACCTGGGAGCGTATCTATCCGCATAATCCAGAAAACCGCGCCCGAGCGCGGCAGATTCAGGCGTGGCTGCGCAGCGATCTGGGACCAATCCGCGAAGAGCGTCCTACCGACGTGGTGTTTGGCGGGGTGAAAAAACCGGCGCTGAGTGCGGTGGGGGAGGCCCAGGCACAGCGGCTGATCGGCGCGGTGGAAACGCTGCTGCCCGAAGGCCAGCAGAATCTGTTCGGCGAATGGTGTATTGCAGATACCGATCTGGCACTGATGGTTAACCGACTGATCCTTAATGGTGATAAGGTGCCGGCGCGTCTGGTTGAGTACGCAACCTTTCAGTGGCAGCGCGCCTCGGTTCAGCAGTTTATTGACCTGAAAAGCCGGCTGGCAGTCTGAGTCAGGCAGCGCGCGCAGAGCAGTAAGGAGTCATGATGAAACTGATGTTTGCTTCAGATATCCACGGTTCGCTGGCGGCAACCGAGGCGGTGCTGACGCGATTTGAACAGAGCGGTGCACGCTGGCTGGTGCTGGTGGGCGATCTTCTCTACCACGGGCCACGTAATGCGCTGCCGGACAGCTACAATCCGGCGGCGGTGGCGGAGCGCCTGAATCAGGTCGCCAGCAGAGTAATTGCAGTACGCGGCAACTGCGACAGCGAAGTGGATCAGATGCTGCTGAACTTCCCGATTACGGCAGCCTGGCAACAGATTTTACTGGGCGAGCAGCGCCTGTTTCTGACCCACGGTCATCTTTACAATCCGGACAATTTACCGCCGCTGGAACCGGGCGATGTGTTTATTTCCGGCCATACTCATATTCCGGTGGCGGAGAAACGCGATGGGTTGTTTTTCTTCAATCCCGGTTCGGTGAGCATTCCTAAAGGCGGCTTTGCAGCCAGCTACGGGATGCTGGACGAGGGCGTTCTGAGCGTTCGCACACTGAAAGACGACGCGGTTATTGCACAGATACGCATTAGCCCTTAACGTAACGCAGTTAACCACTTATACGCCGCAAGAGCGCATTGAAAAAAGGTCCGATGATGGTGGAGCAGAGTCAAATTTCCGGCACGGAATGGGTAGACATTGTTAGTGAAAACAATGAGGTAATCGCACAGTCGAGCCGCGAACAGATGCGCGCTCAGCGCCTGCGTCATCGTGCCACCTATATTGTGGTTCACGACGGCATGGGTAAAGTGCTGGTGCAGCGTCGTACCGAAACCAAAGATTTCCTGCCTGGCATGCTGGATGCCACCGCCGGTGGCGTGGTGCAGGCGGGCGAGGGAATGCTGGAGTCGGCGCGTCGTGAAGCGGAAGAGGAACTGGGTATTGCCGGGGTGCCTTTCGCTGAGCACGGTCAGTTTTACTTTGAAGATGAACACTGCCGCGTCTGGGGCGGGTTGTTCAGCTGTGTGTCGCACGGCCCGTTCGCTCTGCAGGAGAGCGAAGTCAGCGAAGCCAGCTGGATGTCTCCGGACGAAATCACTGCCCGCTGCGATGAGTTCACGCCGGATTCGCTGAAAGCGCTGGCGCTGTGGATGAGCCGCTATAAAGGCGCAGAAAGCAGCAGCAGCGTAGAGCACGAAGCGCAGTAAGCCTTCACCATGACGCCCCGCTCGGGGCGTCGGTCATTTCAGGCGGGCGTAAAACGTCGGGGTTACGAGACGCAGAGGGCGCGCCACACGGCATCAAATCCAGTGGCTTTGAAATCATCGGTGCGATGCGGTTCGCGCGCGGCAAATTCCATGGTGGTTTGTGCCAGCGCAAAAAACATTTCATCCCCGAAGTTACGAAATTCAGGGGAGCGGAACACCGGAGATACTGCCTGTTCGCAGATCTCGTACATCTCGGGATAAAGATCGTTTACCACCTGCTCACTCTCTTCGGTAATGCGGTTGCTGACTTCCAGTTTGCGCATCGTCAGGTTGGCCTGCGGATGGGCTAAGCCCCAGTCAATAAAGCGGTTCCAGATATAGCGGGTATTCTCTTTATGATCGCCTTTGCTGTCGAGCTTATCGATCATCGACTGGCAGAACCCCTGTTTCAGATGAATGTACAGGGCGTTGTGCAGCTCATCTTTGGTGGCAAAGTAGCGAAACAGCGTGCCTTCTGCGACCCGGGCCTTACGGGCGATCAGAGCGGTGGATGCGCCCAAACCCGCTTCGGCAATCGCCTCGATTGCGGCTTCAAGAATAGCCATACGTTTATCTTCACTGCGGGGACGCGCCACTGACGTTGCTCTCCTGAAATCAAAACCGAGATTGAAACATGACTCATTAGCCGCTGCAAGGTGAGGGATCACATTGTAAAAACGGGTTGACGCATTAAGCATCGTTTCTATAATGAGTGTCTACTCACTCATTATAGATGCGCCTACCGGCAGGTAAAGTGATGACGTATAAAAAGCGAGCAAATAAATCGTAGCACCGTAAAAACGTAACAGACCGCGCACTACCATAGCGTTGCGGTAGTAAACCAGCCGCAGGCGCAGCCGCCTGCAAACGATTCGACCATTTGCACATTTTCTGGAGGGGATCGCATGGAACTTCCCGCTCAGGTTATTGAAACCATTGCTGACTGGATAGACGACAATCTGCACAAGCCGCTACGCATCGACGATGTTGCCCGTCATGCCGGTTATTCGAAGTGGCATCTGCAACGACTTTTCCATCACCATAAAGGTGAAAGTCTGGGGCGCTACATTCGCGAGAAAAAGCTCAAGCTGGCAGCGCAGGATCTGTGCGCGACCAACGATCGGGTGCTGGATATTTCGATGAAGTACGGGTTTGACTCACAGCAGACGTTTACCCGTCTGTTCACCCGCCGCTTCAGCATGTCGCCCGGCAACTATCGCCGTCAGGGCGGCAGCTACGTCAACTGTTCTCGCTGATGTTCAACGAGCAATAAAAAAGGGCCGCGATTGCGGCCCTTTTCACATCGGCAGACAACTTACTGCTGAGAAGCCTGAATCGCAGTCAGGGCGATGGTGTAGACGATATCGTCAACCAGCGCGCCACGGGACAGGTCGTTCACCGGCTTACGCATCCCCTGGAGCATCGGCCCGATGGAGATGAGGTCAGCGGAACGCTGAACCGCTTTGTAGGTGGTGTTACCGGTGTTCAGATCCGGGAAGATGAACACGGTAGCGCGGCCAGCCACCGGCGAGTTCGGTGCTTTAGACTTCGCGACGTCAGCCATTACCGCAGCGTCATACTGCAGCGGACCGTCGATCACCAGGTCCGGACGTTTTTCCTGCGCGATGCGGGTTGCTTCACGCACTTTCTCAACGTCGCTACCCGCGCCGGAGTTACCGGTGGAGTAGGAGAGCATGGCGACGCGCGGGTCGATGCCAAACGCGGCAGCAGAGTCGGCGGACTGGATAGCGATCTCGGCCAGCTGTTCTGCGGTCGGGTCCGGGTTGATGGCGCAGTCGCCATACACGTAAACCTGTTCCGGCAGCAGCATGAAGAACACAGAAGAAACCAGCGAGCTGTTCGGCGCGGTTTTGATGATCTGCAGCGGCGGACGGATGGTGTTCGCAGTGGTGTGAACCGCACCGGAAACCAGACCGTCAACTTCGTCCTGCTCCAGCATCAGCGTGCCCAGCACCACGTTGTCTTCCAGCTGCTCGCGCGCCACGGCTTCGGTCATGCCTTTGTTCTTACGCAGCTCAACCAGGCGGGCAACGTAGCTTTCACGTACCACTTCCGGGTCGACGATTTCGATACCGGTGCCCAGCTCAACGCCCTGAGAGGCCGCAACGCGGTTGATCTCATCCGGGTTGCCGAGCAGCACGCAGGTCGCGATACCGCGCTGGGCGCAGATAGCTGCCGCCTTAACGGTACGCGGCTCGTCGCCTTCCGGCAGCACCACGCGCTTGCCCGCTTTACGCGCCAGCTCGGTAAGCTGGTAGCGGAACGCCGGCGGCGACAGACGACGGCTGCGCTCGGAGGTCGCGGTCAGCGACTCGATCCACTCGCTGTCGATGTGGCTTGCCACATACTCCTGCACTTTCTCGATGCGCTCGTGATCATCCACCGGCACTTCGAGGTTGAAGCTCTGCAGGCTCAGGGAGGTCTGCCATGTGTTGGTGTTCACCATGAATACCGGCAGGCCGGTGGCGAAGGCACGCTCACACAGCGCCTTAATGCGGTCGTCCATTTCGTAGCCGCCGGTCAGCAGCAGGGCGCCGATTTCCACACCGTTCATTGCCGCAAGGCAGGCCGCAACCAGCACGTCGGGACGGTCAGCGGAGGTGACCAGCAGGGAACCCGGACGGAAATGCTCCAGCATGTGCGGAATGCTGCGCGCACAGAAGGTAATGGACTTCACGCGGCGGGTGTTGATGTCGCCTTCGTTGACGATGGTTGCATTCAGGTGACGCGCCATATCGATTGCACGGGTGGCAATCAGATCGAAGCTCCACTGTACGGCACCCAGCACCGGCAGCGGACTGATGTCATGCAGCTGCTGCGCATCGATGTTCACGATTTGCGCTTTGCTGGAGTCATCAAAGATCTCGGACAGGTCCGGACGAGTACGACCCTGCTCATCAACCGGGGCGTTCAGTTTGTTTACGATAACGCCGGTGATGTTGGTATTTTTGCTGCCGCCGAAGCTGCTGCGGGTCAGCTCGATACGCTCTTTCAGCTGTTCCGGGGTATCGGTGCCCTGAGACATCACGAAGACGATTTCCGCGTTCAGGGTTTTGGCGATTTCGAAGTTCAGTGACTGGGCGAACGCGTGTTTACGGGTCGGCACCAGGCCTTCAACCAGCACCACTTCCGCATCTTTGGTGTTTTCGTGGTAGCGGGCGATGATCTCTTCCATCAGCACGTCCTGCTGATTGCTGGAGAGCAGCGACTCCACGTGGCTCATACGCAGCGGCTCGGCAGCCGGCAGGCCGGAGTTAGAGCGCACGATGGCGGTAGTCTGGTCAGGCGCATCGCCGCCGGCGCGCGGCTGGGCGATAGGTTTGAAGACGCTCAGACGAACGCCTTTACGTTCCATAGCGCGGATCACGCCGAGGCTGACGCTGGTCAGGCCGACGCTGGTTCCGGTAGGAATAAGCATAATGGTACGGGACACGGTTTATCCTCTTGTCGTTACGGCCAGAAACGCTGGCACATACAAAACAACACCGCCAGCGGGTGGCTGGCGGTGGGGAATCAGGCGGTCAGACGGCTGGCGTCTTGCGCAATTACCAACTCTTCGTTGGTCGGGATGACCATCGCGAGGGTAGTGCCTTCTTTATTGATGAAGCCGGACTTGCCGAAGCGTGCAGCCAGGTTGCGTTCGTGGTCAACGTCAAAGCCGAGCACGCCCAGTTTGCCGAGGGAGAGTTCACGCACCATCGCGGCGTTTTCGCCGATACCACCGGTGAAGACGACAGCGTCGAGGCGGCCATCCATCAGTGCGGTGTAAGAACCGATGTATTTCGCCAGGCGGTGGCAGTAAACGTCCATCGCACGCTTCGCGTCTTCTTTGGTCGCGTAGTTATCTTCAACGTAGCGGCAGTCGCTGGTGACTTCGGTCAGACCCAGCAGGCCGGACTCTTTGGTCAGCATTTTGTTGATATCGTCAACGCTCATGCCCAGGGTGTCGTGCAGGTGGAAGATAATCGCCGGGTCGATGTCGCCAGAGCGGGTACCCATCACCAGACCTTCCAGCGGGGTCAGACCCATAGAGGTGTCTACGCACTTGCCGTTACGGATAGCCGAGACGGAACCGCCGTTGCCCAGGTGGCAGGTGATGATGTTAACTTCATCAACCGGCTTGTTCAGCATCTTCGCCGCTTCCTGAGTCACGTAGAAGTGGCTGGTGCCGTGCGCGCCGTAGCGACGAACGCCGTGCTCTTTGTACAGTTTGTACGGCAGGGCATAGAGGTAGGACTCTTCCGGCATGGTCTGGTGGAACGCGGTGTCAAACACGGCCACGTTTTTGTCTTTCAGGTTCGGGAAGGACTTCAGCGCTTCAGCGATGCCGATCAGGTGAGCCGGGTTATGCAGCGGTGCAAATGACGCGGATTCTTTGATACCCTGAATCACGGACTCGTCGATGATCACTGAGCGGGTGTATTTCTCGCCGCCGTGCACGATACGGTGACCGATAGCGGTCAGCTGTGCGGACAACTCCGGTTTTTGTGCCAGAATGGTATTAACGATAAAGTTAAGCGCTTCACTGTGCGCAGCGCCTGCACCCAGAGCCGCTTCTTCTTTAGCGCCATCCATTTTCCATTTGATACGGGCTTCAGGAAGATGGAAACACTCAGCTAAACCAGAGATGTACTCGTCACCGGTGGCGGCATCAATGATCGCGAATTTCAGTGAGGAGCTACCGCAGTTCAGAACCAGTACTAACTTACTCGACATGGAAGTACCTACTATTAAACGTGGCTAAAAAAAGTCAGCGAGCCTCGTAGCGTAGCGCAAGTTGGCGCTGACATTTATGATTAACGTCATGCCCGGTGCATAATGACATGGCGAAGAAATAAACAGAGTTTACGCCATATTTGCCTGGTATGTACGACATGACGAAAACACAAAATAGTTATACCGCGTACGGTTTAGTATCGGGTGCCATAAAGGCCCGCAAAGGATACCCGATCGCGTTATGGTATGACAAAATATTTTGAACGTTGTTATTTGCAGTTGTTGTTTTGCACAAAAATTTTATTTTTTATTCGTGAAGTTGAGGTAAGCCATGTCGACACCTGAGAATCGCCCGGTCAGCTTTTTTAGCCTGTTTCGTCGCGGGCAGCATTACGCGAAGACGTGGCCACTGGATAAACGTCTCGCGCCCGTCTTTGTGGAAAACCGCATCATTCGCGCCACCCGCTACGCTATTCGCTTTATGCCGCCGCTGGCGGTATTCACCTTAACCTGGCAAATCGCCCTCGGTGGCCAGCTTGGCCCGGCGGTCGCGACAGCGCTGTTTGCCCTGAGTCTGCCGATGCAGGGGTTGTGGTGGCTGGGTAAGCGTTCGGTGACGCCGCTGCCGCCGTCCACGCTCGACTGGTTCTATGAAGTGCGCGGCAAGTTACAGGAAGCCGGGCAGGCGCTCGCCCCGGTAGAGGGTAAGCCCGACTATCAGGCGCTTGCCGATACGTTAAAACGCGCCTTCAGACAGCTCGATAAAACATTTCTCGATGACTTGTAATTGATCAAAAGGCGTATCGGGAAAAACGGGCAGAGTAGGGGCAGTATCCATTTTTGATCTCTCACAGGAGTCCCCCATGGAAATGACCCACGCTCAGCGCCTGATTCTGTCAAACCAGTACAAAATGATGACCCTGCTCGACCCCGATAACGCCGAACGCTACCGCCGCCTGCAAACCATCATCGAACGCGGTTACGGCCTGCAGATGCGCGAGCTGGATCATGAGTTCGGCCAGCTGACCGAAGAGACCTGCCGCAGCATCATCGATATCATGGAGATGTACCACGCGCTGCACGTCAGTCGGACGAACCTCAAGGACACGCAGGGTATTGATGAGCGCCGGGTAACCTTCCTCGGCTTCGATGCCGCAACCGAAGCGCGCTACCTGGGTTACGTGCGCTTTATGGTCAACACGGAAGGCCGCTACACCCATTTCGATGCCGGTACCCACGGCTTCAACGCGCAAACCCCGATGTGGGAAAAATATCAGCGCATGCTGCAGGCGTGGCACGCCTGTCCGCGCCAGTATCATCTGAGCGCAAATGAAATTAACCAGATTATCAATGCATAACCCGGAGGCGGTTTTGAAGTGTAAAGGCTTTCTGTTTGACCTGGATGGTACCCTGGTAGATTCACTCCCGGCCGTTGAACGCGCCTGGTGCAACTGGGCGGACCGCTTCGGTATTGCCCATGATGAGGTGCTCGGTTTCATTCATGGTAAGCAGGCCATCACCTCGCTACGCCACTTTATGGCCGGTCAGTCGGACGAAGCCATTGCCGCCGAGTTCACCCGCCTCGAACAGATTGAAGCCAGCGATACCGAGGGCATTATTGCGCTACCTGGCGCTCAGGCGCTGCTTGCTCACCTCAACGAAGCCGGCATTCCCTGGGCGATCGTCACGTCTGGGTCGCTGCCGGTGGCCTCGGCGCGCCGTGAGGCGACCGGGCTGCCGCTGCCCGAGGTGTTCGTGACCGCCGAGCGCGTTTCGCGCGGTAAGCCGGAGCCGGATGCCTATCTTCTGGGCGCGCAGCTGCTGGGCCTTGCGCCAGAGGAGTGCGTGGTGGTGGAAGACGCCCCGGCGGGTGTGCTGTCGGGTCTGAATGCGCGCTGTCATGTGATAGCCGTTAACGCCCCCGCAGAGACACCGCGTCTGGATGAGGTCGATCTGGTGCTGACCAGCCTTGAACAGCTGAGCGTGGAGAAAGATCGCGACGGCGTGGTGACGGTCAGCAAAAAAGCCTGATATCACTGTCAATAGCCCATGACATGACGTAGCCCCGCATCGCCGGGGCTTTTTTATGCGATGCTTTTTGCATGTTTAACCATCAGGGACAGGACGTGAACAGCGAACTGATCTGGGTACTTTCTCTTCTCTTCATTGCCGTGGTGCTGTTTGCCACCGGTAAAGTCCGCATGGACGCCGTGGCGCTGCTGGTGATCGTCGCCTTTGTACTGAGCGGAACGCTGACGCTGAGCGAGGCGCTGGCGGGGTTCAGCGATCCTAACGTCATTCTGATTGCCGCGCTGTTTATCATCGGTGATGGTCTGGTCCGCACCGGCGTCGCGACAAAAATGGGGGCCTGGCTGATGCAGGTGGCTGGCAGCAGCGAAACCAAAATGCTGGTGCTGCTGATGCTCACCGTGGCCGGACTGGGGGCGTTTATGAGCTCCACCGGCGTGGTGGCGATCTTTATCCCGGTGGTGCTCAGCGTATCGCTGCGCATGAAAACCTCCCCGGCGCGGCTGATGATGCCGCTCAGCTTTGCCGGCCTTATCAGCGGCATGATGACGCTGGTGGCTACCCCGCCGAACCTGGTGGTGCACAGCGAATTGCTGCGTGAGGGGCTGGAGGGCTTTCACTTCTTCAGCGTGACGCCGCTCGGGGTGTTAATCCTGATGCTCGGCATTCTCTATATGCTGGTGGCGCGCTTTGCGCTGGTGGGCCGGGACGATGTCGTTCAGGGCGACGACTGGAAGCGCCCGACGTTTCGGGAACTGATCAAAACCTATCGCCTGTCCGGGCGGGCGCGGCGGCTGGCGGTGCGCCACGGGTCGCCGATGATTGGCCGACGTCTGGACGATCTGAAACTGCGCGAGCGCTACGGGGCAAACGTCATTGGCGTCGAGCGCTGGCGGCGATTTCGTCGCGTGATGGTGGATGTGCAGGGCGTCAGCGAATTCCGCGAGCGGGACGTCCTGTTGATCGATATGTCCGCCTCGGACGTCGATCTACGACAGTTCTGCAGCGAGCAGCTGCTGGAGCCGATGGTGTTGCGTGGCGACTATTTCTCCGACCACGCGCTGGACGTAGGCATGGCGGAAGTCTCGCTGGTGCCGGAATCAGAGCTGACGGGGAAAAGCGTGCGGGAAATCGCGTTCCGCACCCGTTACGGGCTTAACGTGGTTGGGTTGCGGCGCGATGGCGTGGCGCTGTCGGGTAACGTGGCCGATGAGCCGCTGCGGCTGGGCGATATTCTGCTGGTGGTGGGGAACTGGAAACTTATCACTCAGCTCGGGCAGCGCAACCGTAACTTTCTGGTGCTCAATCTGCCGGTGGAGGAGAGCGATGCCTCCCCGGCGCACAGTCAGGCACCGCACGCGCTGTTTTGCCTGGTACTGATGGTCGCGCTGATGCTGACCGATGAAATTCCCAATCCCATCGCGGCGATTATCGCCTGTTTGCTGATGGGCAAATTCCGCTGTATTTCCGTGGAGAGCGCGTACCGGGCGATCCACTGGCCGAGCATTATTCTCATCGTCGGCATGATGCCTTTCGCGCAGGCGCTGCACAAAACCGGCGGGGTGGATTTGATTGTGCGTGGGCTGTTGGATGTGGGGGGCGGCTACGGGCCTTACGGCATGCTGATATGCCTGTTTATCATGTGCGCTGCCATCGGGTTGTTTATCTCTAACACCGCAACCGCCGTGCTGATGGCGCCGATTGCACTGGCTGCGGCGAAGTCTATGGGTGTCTCGCCGTATCCGTTTGCCATGGTGGTGGCGATGGCGGCGTCCGCGGCGTTTATGACGCCGGTTTCATCGCCGGTAAATACGCTGGTGCTGGCGCCGGGGAATTATCGCTTCAGCGATTTTGTGAAAATCGGTGTGCCGTTCACCCTCATCGTGATGGTGGTGAGCGTGGTCGTCATCCCACTGCTGTTTCCATTCTGAGGGCGCATCGACCGCGCCCCGTTACGGCATTACAGCGGTGAATCCTGGCTGATTTCATCGAGGGAAAGATGGAAGCTGGGAACGAAAATCGCCATGAAATAATCCATCTCCTGGCTGCGTCGCGATTCCAGCGTTTTCTCCAGGCGACTTTTCGCCAGCCGGAATTCGTTGTTGCCGGCGGAAAGTTCTTCCAGGCACTTAAGATAGGCACACAGCGCATCTGCCTGCTTGACCATTGCCTTTTCTTCATCGCTGTAATGATGCTCATCAATTAACGGGGCGAACAGATCCCGTAGCTCTTCCGGCACCATATCCACCAGCTTCTGCTGGGCAATTTTCTCGATCGCTTTATATTCCTGCGCAATCTGGCTGTTGAAGTATTTCACCGGCGTCGGCAGATCGCCGGTCAGCACTTCGCTGGCATCGTGATACATCGCCAGCAAGGCAATGCGCTCGGCGTTAAGCGCGCCGCCAAATTTACGGTTTTTGATCACGGCAAGCGCGTGAGCGACCATCGCCACCTGCAGACTGTGTTCAGACACGTTCTCGGTGCGCACGTTGCGCATCAGCGGCCAGCGATTGATTAGTTTGAGGCGGGACAGGTAGGCAAAAAAATGGCTCTGGTTCATAGCACTCTCGATCGGTGACAACTGGAGAGCCATTGTGCTGGCAGCGGGGGGAAGATGCAAATCCTCCCCCGGCGGCTTACTGGTGGTAGCCTGAGAGGAAGCGGCCAAACTTGGTGATGGCCATATCCAGCTCATCAATGCGCGGCAGCGTCACGATGCGCACATGGTCCGGCCACGGCCAGTTAAAAGCGGTGCCCTGGACCAGCAGCACTTTTTCCTGCAGCAGGAAATCGAGCACCATCTTCTGATCGTCGTGAATATTGAAGCGCTTTGCGTCTATTTTCGGGAACATATAGAGCGCGCCTTTAGGCTTCACGCAGCTCACGCCCGGGATCTCATTGATAAGTTCCCATGCCCGGTTACGCTGCTCAAACAGGCGGCCCCCCGGTGCGATGAATTCGCTGATGCTCTGATAGCCGCCAAGCGCGGTCTGGATGGCGTGTTGCGCCGGTACGTTGGCGCACAGGCGCATCGACGCCAGCATCTCCAGCCCTTCAATATAGCCTTTAGCGTGCTTTTTCGGGCCGTTAAGCACCATCCAGCCCTGGCGGAAGCCCGCCACGCGGTAGGTTTTCGACAGGCCGTTGAAGGTGACGGTCAACAGGTCAGGGGCCAGCGCGGCGATGGAGTGATGCTCCGCCTCGTCGTAAAGGATTTTGTCGTAAATCTCATCGGCAAAGATGATGAGATTATGCTGACGGGCGATTTCCACCACTTCCATCAACAACTCTTTGGAGTAAACCGCGCCGGTGGGATTGTTCGGGTTGATAATGACAATGCCCCGGGTGCGCGGCGTGATTTTGGCGCGAATATCGTCCAGATCGGGGAACCAGTCCGATGATTCATCGCACAGATAATGCACGGCTTTACCGCTGGATAGCGCGACCGCTGCGGTCCAGAGTGGATAATCCGGGGCCGGCACCAGCATCTCGTCGCCGCTGTTCAGCAGCGCCTGCATCGATTGCACGATCAGCTCGGAAACGCCGTTACCAATATAGATATCTTCTACGGTAACATCGCGCATATCCCGCGCCTGATAGTGCTGCATGATGGCTTTGCGGGCTGAATAGAGGCCTTTGGAGTCCGAGTAACCCTGCGCGGTCGGCAAATTGCGAATGACATCGACGAGAATTTCGTCCGGCGCGTCGAAGCCGAACGGTGCCGGATTACCGATGTTCAGTTTCAGGACTTTATTGCCTTCTTCTTCGAGGCGCTTTGCCTCTTTGAGAACCGGCCCGCGGATGTCGTAACAGACATTATCTAGCTTGCTGGATTTTTCAATTGGTGACATGACTCTTGGCCTGTAGCAGTTGCGACGCTTCCTGCCATGGAAGCGAGATGGCGACAATGTACTCTTCACACCGGCGGTTTTGAAGTCTGACAGCGCAGCGGGCAGCATTTTATTTTTAGCAATGGCACACTGTGAGCAAAGTTGGCTGGATAAGCTGTATGGGGTAATGTATGGCAGAGCAATGTTCGGTCAGGTGGTGTCACCAGTACGCCAGTTTCAACTGGTTGTTTCTCTGGTAACCTCATGGTTTTATGTTTTTTTATGCTAAATCTCCTGAAGTGACCGCGCTAATAGCTCAGAAAAAATGAATTAACCCCGGTAGCAGAACGCCATCTTCCCTCTGGCAGCTTAATTAAATTTGTCGAAACACGGTTATAACGGTTAATTGAAAACGAACGAAATTAGTTAGCGTTATTTTATCTTTAGTGACAAGACAGACGGGAAATAAAGGGTCGGGAAAGAATACATCTCATTCCGGCTGTAAGTAATGGTAAGAATTGCGCTTATACGCTTATAAAAAGTGGTGATTTAGGTTAAGATTAGCGCTTCGGTGTGGTAAGCCAGCGTTGCACAGTGGGAAGTACCGCTATTAAGCGTGGAGGTCGTTGTAAATGCTCCTGATCCTTTCAGGCCTGAGTGGCTGTTCCAGCTGAGAACCGCAGCGCGAAATGTTATGTAAAGTTTAACCGGGTAAACACCGGTCATATTTACTAATGTTGCCTCATATTTATCGTTAGACTGGTATAACCACCTGAAAGTTTGTATGTTGTAGCCCGGGTTAAATATTTTTTTGTAGCGAACGCGCTCCGCTCGCGCTCTTTTAATGCAAATTTATATAAATAAACCGTCTCACCGCTGGCAGACAGATTTAACCCGTGGACGCATTTTTTAAATGGAATTCCTTAATTTTCCAATAACACATAGCAATAGGCCGGGGCAGCTCCAGACGAGCGACCTGACAGTGAATAACAATATGATTAATGCAAATCGTCCGATACTCAATCTCGACCTCGATCTGCTGAGAACCTTTGTTGCGGTCGCTGACCTGAATACTTTCGCTGCCGCTGCGGTGGCAGTAAGTCGTACTCAGTCTGCGGTGAGTCAACAAATGCAGCGTCTGGAGCAGTTGGTCGGCAAGGAACTCTTCGCCAGGCATGGCCGTAACAAATTACTGACCGAGCACGGGATTCAACTTCTGGGCTACGCCAGAAAAATTCTGCGCTTCAATGATGAAGCTTGCATGTCGCTAATGTTTAGCAACCTGCAGGGCGTGCTTACGCTTGGGGCGTCAGACGAAACCGCTGATACCATCCTGCCGTTCGTGTTAAGCCGCATCACTTCGGTTTATCCGAAGCTTGCGCTGGATGTGCGCGTGAAGCGCAACCCCCAGATGCAGGATATGCTGGCGCAACAGGAGGTTGACCTGATTATCACCGCGCATCGTCAGCTTCAGGGCGAAAGCGTGGTGCTACGCACGTCGCCGACGCTGTGGTACTGCGCAGCGGATTACATCCTGCAACCCGGGGAACCCATCCCGCTGGTGCTGCTTGACGATCCGAGTCCGTGTCGCGACCTGCTGCTGGCAAAGCTCAACGAAGCCGGTCTGTCGTGGCGCATCGCCTATGTTGCTTCGACGCTGCCTGCTATGCGTGCCGCGGTGAAGGCGGGATTGGGTATTACCGCACGGCCGGTGGAAATGATGAGCCCGGAACTGCGTGTGCTGGGGCAAAGCGAAGGGCTGCCGCAGTTGCCGGAAACGGAATATCACCTTTCACGCAATCCCAACAGCCAGAACGAGCTGGCAGACGTTATTTTTGAAGCGATGGAGAGTCTTCAGACGCCGTGGCGCTATACGGCCCCGGTCGATGGCGGGGATGACAGCGTGCTGCTGGACGGTAGCATCAGTGAATAACCCTTCAGGAATAGTAACAATTTGTTAATTGCTAAAAACGCGCCCCTGAAAACATTTTGCATTTCAGCGGCGCGTTTTTTACATATTCCAAATTTCATCCTTCCGCACACCCCGTATTCCTTATGCTCTGCAAGGGCTTTTGCGCGTCGTTGAGCAAATTTCACTCGCGATTGCAAGCTGCGCAAAGGGGCACTTATTGTTAAAAATTAACCTCGTTTGTTGCTGCTTTTTTGAGGGAATTAACAAAAGCGTGTCTCAGATCAAGAAAATACCCCTGTTGAGGGGGATGAATAGTTGAGAATTCCTGCCAAAATAGAGGGGTAATTTTTTATTTCCTCCATCAACGGACACGATTCAACAACATGGATTACGCTTACCCCTGTACACATCAGGGGCAAAAAGGGCATGAAATGTTAATGAAATGAGGCCGATGTAAATTAATGTGAGGATACTTTTGTTAAAGTTGACAAAAGGTTATAGAAAGGAGTAAAAAACCACATCAATTTGCTGCCTAAGTCACGTTTTCCGGCAATGATTGTACGGTTTCTTTGTTCCTCCCCATGAATCGATGTGATGTTCATCTGCCAATAAGAGTAGAGATTTTCCGCATCACTTTTGATGAGTAAGCAATGAGTATGTCAACATCCACTGAAGTCATCGCTCATCACTGGGCATTCGCAATCTTTCTTATTGTCGCCATCGGCCTGTGCTGTCTGATGCTGCTCGGGGCCTGGTTCCTCGGCGGTCGCGCAAGAGCCCGGCACAAAAACACGCCTTTCGAGTCGGGTATCGACTCCGTTGGTACAGCGCGTCTGCGCCTGTCCGCTAAGTTCTACCTTGTGGCGATGTTTTTCGTCATCTTCGACGTAGAAGCCCTGTATCTTTTCGCGTGGTCGACATCGGTTCGCGAAAGCGGATGGGTCGGCTTCGTTGAAGCCGCAATTTTCATTTTAGTGTTACTGGCCGGTCTGGTTTATCTGGTGCGTATCGGCGCGCTGGACTGGACGCCTGCAGCCTCACGCCGCAGTCGTATCAACCCGGAAACCGACAGCGACACTAGTCGTCATACGCAGTAACAGCGAGGCAATAAGATGGATTATACGCTCACCCGCATAGATCCTAACGGTGAGAACGACCGTTACCCCCTGCAAAAACAGGAGATCGTTCCGGATCCCCTGGAGCAAGAGGTTAACCGCAGCGTGTTCATGGGCAAGCTCGAAGATGTCCTGCACGGCATGGTCAACTGGGGCCGTAAAAACTCAATCTGGCCTTATAACTTCGGCCTTTCATGCTGCTATGTAGAAATGGTGACGTCGTTTACTGCGGTACACGACGTTGCGCGTTTTGGTGCGGAAGTACTGCGTGCTTCACCGCGTCAGGCCGACCTGATGGTTATCGCCGGTACGCCGTTTACCAAAATGGCACCGGTGATTCAGCGTCTTTATGACCAGATGCTCGAACCAAAATGGGTCATTTCTATGGGCGCCTGCGCCAACTCCGGCGGCATGTACGATATCTATTCCGTGGTCCAGGGCGTGGATAAGTTCCTTCCGGTTGATGTGTATATCCCGGGATGTCCGCCGCGTCCGGAAGCCTATATGCAGGCACTGATGCTGCTGCAGGAGTCCATCGGCAAAGAGCGTCGTCCGCTTTCATGGGTGGTCGGGGATCAGGGCGTGTACCGCGCCAATATGCAGTCAGAGCGTGAGCGTAAACGCGGCGAGCGCATTGCGGTCACCAACCTGCGTACACCAGACGAAATTTAATTTGCGCTTGCGGGGCGTGGATGACCCGGACGTATTAAGCCGCAGCGGAACCTGCTGCGTGGCTGAATAAGAAGGGAATACTTCGCACATTATTAAACAAAAACGCGAAGCCACGATCTGCCAGTCACTACTGAACCATTTAACATGGTGAACATTATGACCGATTTAACTGCGCATGAAGCCGCTACGCCTTTCTGGCAAACCCGCGATCATCTGGACGATCCGGTAATCGGCGAACTGCGTAACCGTTTTGGGCCGGATGCTTTTTCTGTTCAGGCTACCCGCACCGGGGTTCCGGTGGTCTGGGTCAAGCGTGAGCAATTACTGGAAGTTGGCGATTTCTTAAAGAAACTCCCGAAACCTTATGTCATGCTTTTCGATCTGCATGGCATGGATGAGCGTCTACGCACCCACCGCGCGGGTTTACCTGCCGCGGATTTTTCCGTTTTCTATCATCTGATGTCCCTCGACCGCAATCGCGACATCATGCTCAAAGTGGCGCTGAGCGAAAACGATCTCAACGTGCCGACTTTCACCAAACTGTTCCCGAATGCTAACTGGTACGAGCGTGAAACCTGGGAGATGTTTGGCATCACCTTTAACGGTCACCCGCACCTGACGCGTATCATGATGCCGCCGACCTGGGAAGGGCACCCGCTGCGTAAAGACTACCCGGCGCGCGCTACCGAATTCGATCCGTTCGAGCTGACAAAGCAGAAGCAGGATCTGGAGATGGAAGCGCTGACCTTCAAGCCGGAAGACTGGGGCATGAAACGCGGGACCGACAACGAGGACTTCATGTTCCTCAACCTCGGTCCGAACCACCCATCGGCGCACGGGGCATTCCGTATCATCCTTCAGCTTGATGGCGAAGAGATTGTCGATTGCGTACCGGATATCGGCTACCACCACCGTGGTGCGGAGAAGATGGGCGAACGTCAGTCCTGGCACAGCTACATTCCGTACACCGACCGCATTGAATACCTCGGCGGCTGCGTGAACGAAATGCCTTACGTGCTGGCCGTGGAAAAACTGGCGGGTATCGTAGTGCCGGATCGCGTTAACGTGATTCGCGTGATGCTCTCCGAGCTGTTCCGCATCAACAGCCATCTGCTCTATATCTCGACCTTTATTCAGGACGTCGGTGCGATGACGCCGGTATTCTTCGCCTTTACCGACCGTCAGAAAATCTACGATCTGGTTGAAGCGATCACCGGTTTCCGTATGCACCCGGCCTGGTTCCGCATCGGCGGCGTGGCGCATGACCTGCCGCGCGGCTGGGATCGCCTGCTGCGCGAGTTCCTTGAGTGGATGCCGAAGCGTCTGGATTCTTACGAGAAAGCGGCGCTGCGCAACACCATTCTGAAAGGGCGCTCTCAGGGCGTGGCCGCTTACGGCGCGAAAGAAGCGCTGGAGTGGGGCACCACCGGCGCAGGTCTGCGCGCCACCGGGATCGACTTCGACGTGCGTAAGGCGCGTCCTTACTCTGGCTATGAAAACTTCGACTTCGAAATTCCGGTGGGCGGCGGCGTCAGTGATGCTTACACCCGCGTGATGCTGAAAGTGGAAGAGCTGCGCCAGAGCCTGCGTATTCTTGAGCAGTGCCTCAACAACATGCCGGAAGGCCCGTTCAAAGCGGATCACCCGCTGACCACGCCGCCGCCGAAAGAGCGCACGCTTCAGCATATCGAAACCCTGATCACTCACTTCCTGCAGGTTTCCTGGGGTCCGGTAATGCCGGCCAACGAATCCTTCCAGATGATCGAGGCGACCAAAGGGATCAACAGTTACTACCTGACCAGCGACGGCAGCACCATGAGCTACCGTACCCGCGTCCGTACTCCAAGCTTCCCGCACCTGCAGCAGATCCCGTCCGTGATCCGCGGTAGCCTGGTGTCCGACCTGATCGTCTATCTGGGTAGTATCGATTTTGTTATGTCAGATGTGGACCGCTAATTATGCACGAGAATCAACAACCACAAACCGAGGCTTTTGAGCTGAGTGCGGCAGAGCGTGAAGCAATTGAGCACGAAAAGCACCACTACGAAGACCCGCGTGCGGCGTCCATTGAAGCGCTGAAAATCGTACAGAAACAGCGTGGCTGGGTGCCGGATGGCGCGATCTACGCCATCGCCGACGTGCTGGGTATTCCGGCAAGCGACGTAGAAGGCGTGGCGACGTTCTATAGCCAGATCTTCCGTCAGCCGGTGGGCCGTCATGTCATTCGCTACTGCGACAGCGTGGTGTGCCACATCACCGGCTACCAGGGCATTCAGTCGGCGATTGAAAAGCACCTGAGCATTAAGCCGGGCCAGACCACATTCGACGGCCGTTTCACGCTGCTGCCGACCTGCTGCCTGGGCAACTGCGACCGCGGTCCGACCATGATGATTGATGAGGATACTCACAGCTATCTGACGCCGGAGGGGATCCCCAACCTGCTGGAGCAGTATAAATGAAGACAATTATTCGTACTGCCGAGACCCATCCGCTGACGTGGCGACTGCGCGACGACAAACAACCGGTGTGGCTCGAAGAGTATCGCAGCAAAAACGGTTATGAAGGCGCGCGTAAAGCCCTGACCGGCATGGCGCCGGATGACATCGTGAATGCGGTAAAAGACGCTGGCCTGAAAGGGCGCGGCGGCGCAGGCTTTTCCACCGGTCTGAAGTGGAGCCTGATGCCGAAAGACGAATCCATGAACATTCGCTACCTGCTATGCAATGCGGATGAAATGGAGCCGGGCACCTATAAAGACCGCCTGCTGATGGAGCAACTGCCGCACTTGCTGGTCGAAGGCATGCTGATCTCCGCCTTCGCGCTGAAAGCGTACCGCGGCTATATCTTCCTGCGCGGCGAGTACATCGAAGCCGCCGATCGCCTGCGTCGCGCCATCGCGGAAGCGACCGAAGCGGGCCTGCTTGGGAAAAATATCCTCGGCACCGGTTTCGATTTTGAGCTGTTTGTTCATACCGGCGCAGGGCGTTACATCTGCGGCGAAGAAACTGCACTCATCAACTCCCTCGAAGGGCGTCGTGCTAACCCACGTTCCAAGCCGCCGTTCCCGGCGAGTAGCGGCGTGTGGGGCAAGCCAACCTGCGTGAACAACGTAGAAACCCTGTGTAACGTGCCGGCTATTCTCTCAAACGGCGTCGAATGGTATCAGAACATCTCTACCAGCAAAGACGCGGGTACCAAGCTGATGGGCTTCTCCGGCCGCGTGAAAAATCCTGGCGTCTGGGAATTGCCGTTTGGCACCACTGCTCGTGAAATCCTTGAGGATTACGCCGGTGGTATGCGTGATGGCCTGAAGTTCAAAGCCTGGCAGCCGGGCGGCGCGGGGACTGACTTCCTGACCGAATCACACCTCGATTTGCCAATGGAATTCGAAAGCATCGGTAAAGCGGGCAGCCGTCTGGGTACGGCGCTGGCGATGGCCGTCGACCATGAAATTGGTATGGTGCCGCTGGTGCGTAACCTGGAAGAGTTTTTCGCGCGCGAGTCCTGCGGCTGGTGTACGCCATGTCGCGACGGCCTGCCGTGGAGCGTGAAGATCCTGCGCGCGCTTGAGCGTGGGGAAGGGCAACCGGGGGATATCGAGACGCTTGAGCAGCTGTGTCGCTTCCTCGGTCCGGGTAAAACCTTCTGTGCCCACGCGCCAGGCGCCGTAGAGCCGCTGCAAAGCGCGATTAAATATTTCCGTGACGAATTCGAAGCGGGCATCAAACAGGACTTCAGCAATACCCGTCATATCAGCGGGATTCAGCCTAACCTGTTAAAAGCACGCTGGTGATCGTTTTCACTCCCTCAGGCTGACGCTCTTTCGCGGAAGAAACGGGTGAGGGGAGTGAAATAACGAAAGAATTTTGATTAACGCTCAGCGTTTAGCTGGGATAACTGGAAGCATGCTGACTATGGCTACGATTCATGTAGACGGCAAAGAATATGAGGTAGACGGTGCGGACAACCTGTTACAGGCATGTCTGTCGCTTGGCCTCGATATTCCTTACTTTTGCTGGCACCCGGCGCTGGGAAGCGTTGGCGCCTGCCGCCAGTGCGCGGTAAAGCAATATCAGAACGCAGAAGATACTCGCGGTCGTCTGGTGATGTCCTGTATGACACCGGCATCCGACGGGACCTTTATCTCTATTGACGATGGCGAAGCAAAACAGTTCCGCGAAAGCGTGGTGGAGTGGTTGATGACTAACCACCCGCACGACTGTCCGGTCTGTGAAGAGGGGGGCAACTGCCACCTGCAGGATATGACCGTAATGACCGGTCATAGCTTCCGTCGCTACCGTTTCACTAAGCGTACCCACCGCAATCAGGATCTGGGGCCGTTCATCTCTCATGAAATGAACCGCTGCATCGCCTGCTACCGCTGTGTGCGCTACTACAAAGACTATGCGGACGGCAAAGATCTGGGCGTTTACGGCGCGCATGACAACGTCTACTTCGGTCGTCCGGAAGACGGCACGCTGGAAAGCGAGTTTTCCGGCAACCTGGTTGAGATTTGCCCGACCGGCGTCTTCACCGATAAAACGCACTCCGAGCGCTACAACCGTAAGTGGGACATGCAGTTCGCACCGAGCATCTGTCAGCAGTGCTCTCTCGGCTGTAACACCAGCCCGGGCGAGCGCTACGGTGAACTGCGCCGTATCGAAAACCGCTACAACGGTACCGTTAACCACTACTTCCTGTGCGATCGCGGTCGTTTTGGCTATGGCTATGTGAACCTGAAAGACCGTCCGCGTCAGCCGGTTCAGCGTCGTGGCAACGACCTCATCACCCTCAACGCCGAGCAGGCAATACAGGGCGCGGCGGATATCCTGCGCCAGTCGAAGAAAGTGATCGGTATCGGTTCCCCGCGTGCCAGCGTCGAGAGCAACTTTGCGCTGCGTGAGCTGGTCGGTGCGGAAAACTTCTATACCGGGATTGCGGCGGGCGAGCAGGAACGTCTGCAGCTGATGCTGAAACTGCTGCGTGAAAGCGGCATTCGCACCCCGGCGCTGCGTGAAATCGAATCCTACGATGCGGTACTGGTGCTGGGCGAAGACATTACCCAGACCGGCGCACGCGTTGCGCTGGCGGTTCGTCAGGCGGTGAAAGGGAAAGCGCGTGAGATGGCAGCGGCACAGAAAGTGGCCGACTGGCAGATTGCGGCAATTCTGAACATCGGTCAGCATGCGAAACATCCGCTGTTTGTGACCAACGTTGACAGCACCCGTCTGGACGATATCGCCGCGTGGACCTACCGCGCGCCGGTTGAAGATCAGGCGCGTCTCGGTTTTGCCGTTGCTCATGCCCTCGACAGCGCCTCTCCGGCGGTTGAAGGTCTTTCCAGCGATCTGCAGAACAAAGTAGACGTCATCGTTCAGGCGCTGGCCGGGGCGAAGAAACCGCTGATTATCTCTGGGACTAACGCCGGTAGCGTGGAAATGCTGCAGGCGGCGGCGAACGTGGCGAAAGCCCTGAAAGGTCGCGGCGCAGACGTGGGTATCACCATGATTGCCCGCGCGGTAAACAGCGTCGGCCTCGGTATGATCGGTGGCGGCTCGCTGGACGAGGCGTTAAGCGAGCTGGAAACCGGTGCCGCAGATGCGGTGGTGGTGCTGGAGAACGATCTGCATCGTCACGCCAGCGCCGCGCGCGTCGACGCTGCGCTGGCGAAAGCGCCACTGGTACTGGTTATCGATCACCAGCGCACCGCCATCATGGAACACGCGCACCTGGTGCTCTCTACGGCAAGCTTTGCCGAGAGCGACGGCACGGTGATCAACAACGAAGGTCGCGCCCAGCGCTTCTTCCAGGTGTATGACCCGGCGTACTACGACAGCAACGCCATCATGCTGGAAAGCTGGCGCTGGCTGCATTCGCTGCACAGCACCGTCACCAACCGCGAGGTTGACTGGACCCAGCTCGACCACGTTATCGATGCTGCCATCACCGCGCTGCCGCAGCTCGCAGGCATTAAAGATGCTGCGCCAGAAGCGTCGTTCCGTATTCGTGGTCAGAAACTGGCGCGTGAACCGCACCGCTACAGCGGTCGTACCGCGATGCGTGCCAACATCAGCGTACACGAACCGCGTCAGCCGCAGGATAAAGACACCATGTTCGCCTTCTCAATGGAAGGTAACAACCAGCCGTCTGCTCCGCGTTCGCAGATCCCGTTTGCCTGGGCGCCAGGCTGGAACTCCCCGCAGGCATGGAACAAATTCCAGGCTGAAGTGGGCGGTTCGCTGCGTCACGGTGACCCTGGCGTGCGTCTTATCGAAGCCTCAGAAACCGGTATCGATTACTTCGCTCAGGTTCCGGCGCGCTTCGAAGCGCAGGACGGAAAATGGCTGATTGCCCCGTACTATCACCTGTTTGGTAGTGACGAGATGTCGCAGCGTTCGCCGGTATTCCAGCAGCGTATGCCGGAGCCGTACATCAAGCTTAATCCGGCGGATGCCGCGAAGCTTGGCGTGAACGCCGGTGCGAAAGTCTCCTTCAGTTACGAAGGTCAGATCATCAGCCTGCCGCTGGTCATCTCTGAAGGGCTGGTAGAAGGGCAGGTGGGTCTGCCGATGGGAATGCCAGGTATTGCCCCGGTACTTGCCGGGGCTCGTCTTGAAAATCTGCAGGAGGCGCGCGCATGAGCTGGTTTACACCGGAACTTATCGAGATCCTGCTGAGCATTCTCAAAGCGGTCGTTATTCTGCTGGTCGTGGTGATCTGCGGCGCGTTCATGAGCTTTGGCGAGCGTCGTCTGCTCGGCCTGTTCCAGAACCGTTACGGGCCGAACCGCGTTGGCTGGGGTGGTTCACTCCAGCTGGTCGCGGACATGATCAAGATGTTCTTCAAAGAGGACTGGGTACCGCGCTTCACCGACCGCATGATCTTTACCCTTGCGCCGATGATCGCCTTTACCTCGCTGCTGCTGGCGTTTGCTATCGTCCCGGTCAGTCCGACCTGGGTGGTAGCCGACCTCAACATCGGCATCCTGTTCTTCCTGATGATGGCAGGGCTGGCAGTTTACGCGGTGCTGTTTGCGGGCTGGGCGAGTAACAACAAATACTCGCTGCTCGGCGCGATGCGTGCCTCTGCGCAAACCCTGAGCTACGAAGTGTTCCTCGGACTCTCCCTGATGGGCGTGGTGGCGCAGGCCGGTTCGTTCAACATGACCGACATCGTCAACAATCAGGCCGACATCTGGAACGTGATCCCGCAGTTCTTTGGCTTTATTACCTTTGCTATCGCCGGCGTGGCGGTGTGTCACCGTCACCCGTTTGACCAGCCGGAAGCAGAGCAGGAGCTGGCCGATGGTTACCACATCGAATATTCCGGTATGAAGTTCGGTCTGTTCTTTGTCGGTGAATACGTCGCTATCGTTACCGTTTCGGCACTGATCGTCACCCTGTTCTTTGGTGGCTGGCATGGCCCATGGTTACCGCCATTCATCTGGTTCGCGCTGAAAACCGCGTTCTTCATGATGATGTTTATTCTGATCCGCGCAGCATTACCGCGTCCGCGTTATGACCAGGTAATGTCCTTCGGCTGGAAAGTGTGCCTGCCGCTGACGCTGATCAACTTGCTGGTAACGGCGGCTGTCATTCTCTGGCAGGCGCAATAAGGGGCGAATTGACCATGACATTAAAAGAATTAGTGGTAGGGTTCGGCACCCAGGTCCGCAGTATCTGGATGATCGGCCTGCACGCGTTCGCGAAACGCGAAACGCGTATGTATCCGGAAGAGCCGGTTTACCTGGCACCGCGTTACCGTGGTCGTATCGTGCTGACGCGCGATCCGGACGGCGAAGAGCGCTGCGTGGCCTGTAACCTGTGCGCGGTAGCCTGTCCGGTAGGCTGTATCTCTCTGCAGAAAGCCGAAACCGTCGATGGCCGCTGGTATCCGGAGTTTTTCCGTATCAACTTCTCACGCTGCATCTTCTGCGGGATGTGTGAAGAGGCGTGCCCGACCACGGCGATTCAGCTTACCCCGGACTTTGAGCTGGGCGAGTATAAGCGTCAGGATCTGGTGTACGAAAAAGAGGATCTGCTGATTTCCGGCCCGGGTAAATATCCGGAGTACAACTTCTACCGGATGGCGGGTATGGCAATCGACGGCAAAGACAAGGGCGACGCGGAAAACGAAGCTAAGCCTGTCGACGTCAAAGGCCTGTTACCTTAAGGAGTCAGGAATGGAATTTGCTTTTTATATCTGCGCCCTCGTGGCCGTCCTGACCACCTTACGGGTGATCACGCATACCAATCCGGTACATGCGCTGCTGTATCTCATCATCTCTCTGCTGGCTATTGCCGGGGTGTTCTTCTCCATTGGCGCTCATTTTGCGGGCGCACTGGAGATCATCGTTTACGCCGGGGCCATCATGGTGCTGTTCGTATTCGTGGTGATGATGCTGAACCTGGGCGGCTCCGAGATTGAGCAGGAGCGCCAGTGGCTGAAGCCGCAGATCTGGATCGGACCGGGCATTCTGTCCGCTGTGCTGCTGGCGGTGATCGTCTACAGCATTCTGGGCATCAACGATCAGGGCATTGACGGTACGCCAATCAGCGCTAAAGAAGTCGGTATCACGCTGTTCGGGCCGTACGTTCTGGCCGTTGAGCTGGCATCCATGCTGCTGCTGGCAGGGCTGGTTGTCGCCTTCCACATCGGTCGTGAAGAGCGTCCCGGTGAAGTGCTGAGCAACCGCCCGGCTGAAAGCGTGAAAAGAAAACCGGAGGAGCACGCATGATCCCGCTACAACATGGACTGATCCTCGCCGCCATTCTGTTTGTCCTCGGACTGACCGGGCTGGTGATCCGTCGTAACCTGCTGTTTATGCTGATTGGTCTTGAGATCATGATCAACGCCGCCGCGCTGGCGTTTGTCGTGGCAGGCAGCTACTGGGGCCAGACCGATGGTCAGGTAATGTATATTCTGGCGATTAGCTTAGCGGCGGCCGAAGCCAGTATCGGCCTTGCGCTGCTGCTGCAGCTTCATCGTCGTCGCCAGAGTCTGAATATCGATTCAGTAAGTGAGATGCGCGGATGAACATGCTCGCGTTAACCATTTTATGGCCATTGATTGGCTTTGTTTTGCTCGCGTTTTCCCGCGGTCGCTGGTCAGAAAATCTGTCCGCTGCCATTGGGATGGGCTCCGTTGGCCTGTCAGCACTGACCACGGTCTTTGTTGGCTTTGACTTCTTCAACCAGGGCGCACAGCCCTGGACCCAGCCGCTCTGGACCTGGATGGCGGTCGGTGATTTCAACATCGGCGTTAACCTGGTGCTCGACGGCCTGTCGCTGACCATGCTCTCTGTGGTGACCGGTGTCGGTTTCTTCATCCACATGTTCGCTTCCTGGTACATGCGCGGTGAAGAAGGGTATTCGCGCTTCTTCGCCTACACCAACCTGTTCATTGCGAGCATGGTGGTGCTGGTGCTGGCCGATAACCTACTGCTGATGTATCTCGGCTGGGAAGGCGTGGGCCTCTGCTCCTATCTGCTGATTGGTTTCTACTACACCGATCCGAAGAACGGCGCGGCAGCAATGAAAGCGTTTGTGGTGACCCGCGTCGGGGACGTGTTCCTCGCCTTCGCGCTGTTCATCCTCTACAACGAGCTGGGTACGCTGAACTTCCGCGAAATGGTGGAACTGGCGCCGGCGCACTTCGCGGCCGGTAACGATATGCTGATGTGGGCGACCCTGATGCTGCTGGGCGGTGCGGTGGGTAAATCGGCGCAGCTGCCGCTGCAGACCTGGCTTGCGGACGCGATGGCTGGCCCGACGCCGGTCTCCGCGCTGATCCACGCCGCGACCATGGTCACCGCGGGTGTCTACCTGATTGCCCGTACTCACGGCCTGTTCCTGATGACGCCGGAAGTGCTGCATCTGGTCGGCATCATTGGTGCGGTTACCCTGCTGATGGCCGGCTTCGCCGCGCTGGTGCAGACCGACATCAAACGCGTACTGGCTTACTCCACCATGAGTCAGATTGGCTACATGTTCCTGGCGCTGGGCGTTCAGGCGTGGGACGCCGCGATTTTCCACCTGATGACCCATGCGTTCTTTAAAGCGCTGCTGTTCCTCGCGTCCGGTTCGGTGATCCTTGCCTGCCACCACGAGCAGAACATCTTCAAAATGGGCGGCCTGCGTAAATCCATTCCGCTGGTGTATGCCTGCTTCCTGGTTGGCGGCGCTGCGCTGTCGGCGCTGCCGCTCATCACGGCGGGCTTCTTCAGTAAGGATGAAATCCTTGCCGGGGCGATGGCGAACGGCCATATGAATCTGATGATCGCCGGTCTGGTAGGAGCATTTATGACGTCGCTCTATACCTTCCGCATGATCTTCATCGTGTTCCACGGCAAAGAGCAGATCCACGCCCACGCAGGGAAGGGAATTACCCATCACCTGCCGCTGATTGTGCTGCTGATCCTCTCTACCTTTGTGGGCGCGATGATCGTTCCGCCGCTGCACGGCGTACTGCCGGAAACCACCGAACTGGCGCACGACAGCGTGCTGACGCTGGAGATCACCTCCGGAGTCGTCGCCATCGCGGGCATTCTGATCGCTGCATGGCTGTGGCTGGGCAAACGCTCGCTGGTCAGTGCGGTGGCGAAAAGCGCGCCGGGCCGTTTCTTCGGTACCTGGTGGTTCCATGCCTGGGGCTTCGACTGGCTGTATGACAAAGTGTTCATCAAGCCATTCCTCGGCATTGCCTGGCTTATCAAGCGCGACCCGCTGAACGCGGTCATGAACACCCCGGCCATTCTGTCTCGCCTCGCGGGCCGCGGCCTGGTGTTCAGCGAGAACGGCTATCTGCGCTGGTACGTGGCTTCGATGAGCATCGGTGCCGTTGTGGTGCTGGGCCTGCTGATGGTATTGCGTTGAGTTTGTGAGCCTGAAGTGAATTTTCTCGTGTGAGAATTCGTTGAAATCAAGTCCGAAAGGACAGGCGTTATCGGCGAAGCCAGACTGAACACCGCCTGCGCGCTACAACCGGAACGTACTGATGTACGTGAAGATTGTGAGCACAGTCGGGGTTCAGCAGGGCGGGTAGATAGCCTGAGCCGGACTTAAACAAGGAATAAAAATTGCCATGTTATTACCCTGGCTGATATTGATCCCCTTCATCGGCGGCTTCCTCTGCTGGCAGACCGAACGCTTCGGCGTTAAGGTTCCACGCTGGATTGCGCTGATCACTATGGGGCTGACGCTGGCGCTCGGATTGCAACTCTGGTTGCAGGGTGGCTATACGCTGACGCAGGCTGCCGGCTTACCGCAGTGGCAGTCCGAGTTTGTGATGGAATGGATCCCGCGTTTCGGCATCTCTATCCATCTGGCGATTGACGGCTTGTCGCTGCTGATGGTGGTGCTCACCGGCCTGCTGGGCGTGCTGGCCGTGCTCTGTTCCTGGAACGAAATCGAAAAATACCAGGGCTTCTTCCACCTCAATCTGATGTGGATCCTCGGCGGCGTTATCGGTGTGTTCCTTGCCATCGATATGTTCCTGTTCTTCTTCTTCTGGGAAATGATGCTGGTGCCGATGTACTTCCTCATCGCGCTCTGGGGTCACAAAGCCTCTGATGGGAAGACGCGTATCACCGCGGCGACCAAGTTCTTCATCTACACCCAGGCGAGCGGTCTGGTGATGCTGATTGCCATCCTGGCGCTGGTGTTTGTGCACTACAACGCCACCGGAGTCTGGACCTTCAACTATCAGGATCTGCTGAAAACGCCGATGTCGCACGGCGTGGAATGGCTGTTGATGCTGGGCTTCTTCATCGCCTTTGCGGTGAAAATGCCGGTGGTGCCGCTGCACGGCTGGCTGCCGGACGCTCACTCCCAGGCACCGACGGCGGGTTCCGTTGATCTCGCGGGCATCCTGCTGAAAACTGCGGCCTACGGTCTGCTGCGCTTCTCGCTGCCGCTGTTCCCGAACGCGTCTGCAGAGTTTGCGCCGATTGCGATGTGGCTTGGCGTTATCGGTATCTTCTACGGTGCGTGGATGGCGTTCACCCAGTACGACATTAAGCGCCTGATTGCCTACACCTCAGTCTCGCACATGGGCTTCGTGCTGATTGCCATCTACACCGGCAGCCAGCTGGCGTACCAGGGCGCAGTGATCCAGATGATCGCGCACGGTCTGTCTGCGGCGGGTCTGTTCATTCTTTGCGGTCAGCTTTACGAGCGTCTGCATACGCGTGACATGCGCCTGATGGGCGGGCTGTGGAGCAAGATTAAATGGCTGCCGGCAATGTCGATGTTCTTCGCGGTCGCTACCCTGGGGATGCCGGGTACCGGTAACTTCGTCGGCGAATTCATGATCCTGTTCGGCAGCTTCCAGGTCGTGCCGGTGATCACCGTGATCTCCACCTTCGGCCTGGTGTTCGCCTCGGTTTACTCGCTGGCGATGCTGCACCGCGCTTACTTCGGTAAGGCGAAGAGTGAAGCGGCGAAGCAGGATATCCGTGGGATGTCA
Source organism: Siccibacter colletis (assembly GCF_000696575.1). GTDB lineage: Bacteria > Pseudomonadota > Gammaproteobacteria > Enterobacterales > Enterobacteriaceae > Siccibacter > Siccibacter colletis. The sequence goes on from NZ_JMSQ01000006.1 coordinate 225,050, forward strand.
GCGCGCGAGCTGTTAATCATTCTGTTGCTGGTAGCGCTTCTGGTGCTGCTGGGCATCTATCCGCAGCCGATTCTGGATACCTCGCACTCCGCGATGAGCAATATCCAGCAGTGGTTTGTTAATTCCGTTTCAACTACAAGGCCGTAACTCGCTCATGACTATAACTCCTCAACATCTGATCGCGCTGCTCCCGCTGCTGATCGTCGGATTGACGGTGGTGGTTGTGATGCTCTCTATAGCATGGCGACGCGACCATTTTCTTAACGCTACGCTGTCAGTGATCGGCCTCAACGCCGCGCTGGTATCACTATGGTTCGTGGGCCAGGCAGGCCCGATGGACGTTACACCGCTGATGCGAATTGACGGCTTTGCAATGCTCTATACCGGCCTTGTGCTGCTGGCGAGCCTTGCGACCTGCACCTTCGCGTACCCGTGGCTGCAAGGTTATAACGACAACAAAGAAGAGTTCTATCTGCTGGTGCTGATTGCTGCCCTCGGCGGTATTCTGCTTGCGAATGCGAACCATCTGGCGGCGCTGTTCCTCGGTATTGAGCTTATCTCGTTGCCGCTGTTCGGCCTGGTTGGTTATGCCTTCCGTCAGAAGCGCTCTCTGGAAGCGGCCATCAAGTACACCATTCTGTCCGCTGCTGCGTCGTCTTTCCTGCTGTTCGGTATGGCGCTGGTGTATGCCCAGTCCGGCAGCCTGTCGTTCCTGGCGCTCGGTAAGAGCCTGGCGGACAACATGCTGCACGAACCGCTGCTGCTGGCGGGCCTGGGTCTGATGATTGTGGGTCTCGGCTTCAAGCTGTCGCTGGTGCCGTTCCACCTGTGGACGCCGGATGTGTACCAGGGCGCGCCTGCGCCGGTATCAACCTTCCTGGCAACCGCCAGTAAAATCGCCATCTTTGGCGTGGTGATGCGTCTGTTCCTCTACGCCCCGGTGGGTGACAGCGAAGCGGTGCGCGTCGTGCTTGGCATTATCGCCGTTGCGTCCATTCTGTTTGGTAACCTGATGGCCCTTAGCCAGAGCAACATCAAGCGTCTGCTCGGCTACTCCTCCATCTCTCACCTTGGCTATTTGCTGGTGGCGCTCATCGCCCTGCAGAGCGGTCAGATGGCGATGGAAACCGTCGGGGTTTATCTGGCGGGTTACCTGTTCAGCAGCCTCGGTGCCTTTGGTGTGGTCAGCCTGATGTCCAGCCCGTATCGCGGTCCGGACGCCGACTCGCTCTACTCCTATCGCGGCCTGTTCTGGCACCGTCCGGTGCTGTCAGCGGTGATGACGGTAATGATGCTGTCGCTGGCGGGTATTCCGATGACCCTCGGCTTTATCGGCAAGTTCTACGTGCTGGCCGTCGGTGTGCAGAACGGTCTGTGGTGGCTGACTGCCGCCGTAGTGGTGGGTTCCGCGATCGGTCTCTACTACTACCTGCGCGTTGCCGTCAGCCTCTACCTGAGCGCGCCGCAACAGCTGAATCGTGATGCGCCGTCCGACTGGGCCTATAGCGCGGGCGGTATCGTAGTGCTGATTTCTGCTCTGCTGGTACTGGTTCTCGGCGTCTGGCCGCAGCCGCTGATTACGCTGGTGCAGACGGCACAGCCGCTGATGTAATGCAGCAAACGCTAAAAAGCCGCCTCCGGGCGGCTTTTTTATTGTCACCTTTAAACCACCTCACCATCGGGGAGGTGGTGATGGCTTCTCAAACGGCAACCGTAAGAAAGTCTTCTGCCATTTCGCTCCCCGGAAATACCGCCTGGCACTCCGCGAGCAGCGCCTCGCATCCCGCGGCGTCATAGCGCGAGCTGATATGAGTGACAACCAGCCGCTTCACACCCGCTGCACGCGCCAGATCTGCCGTCTGTACCGTTGTCGAATGGCCACGTTCGTTGGCTTTCTCCGCCATGTCCGCTTCCAGCGTGGCTTCATGCACCATCAGATCCGCATCACGTGCCAGTGCCAGAGCGGCATCAGCAGGACCAGTATCACCGAAGAGGGCGAGTGTTTTACCCCGCTGCGCTGCGCCGAGGTAATCAGCACCGTTGACCACACGTCCGTCCTCAAGCGTGACGCTTTTTCCCAGTTTGAGCTGCTGGAACAACGGCCCTGGCGTCACGCCGGCAGCGATAAGGCGCGCAGCATCCAGCGCCCCGGGTTTATCATGCTGCTCAATGCGAAAGCCGTAGCACTCCACCGGGTGGGTGAGGGGGTACGCCGTTACCCGCAGGTCGTCGTCATCCAGCACCATGCCGCCGCCGATTTCGATAATCTCCAGCGGGTAGCTGGTCCAGGAGCCGCTCAGCGCCAGCGACATCTCGATAAACTGCCTGATGCCTTTTGGCCCATAAACCGTCAGCGGTAGCTGACTACCCGCCATCGATCGGCTGCACAGCAGGCCGGGCAGGCCGAAGATGTGATCGCCGTGCAGATGGGTGATAAAAATACGCGTCAGCTTGCCAGGATTGTATGCGGTATGCAGCATCTGATGCTGCGTACCCTCCCCGCAGTCGAACAGCCACAGTTCCGGTGAGTTGGTCAGGGGCGAGAGCAATATCGCCGTGACGTTACGGGTTTTCGTCGGCACACCCGCCGAGGTGCCCAGGAATGTTAGTTCCATAGCAAGTAACTCCCATGCCAGTGTGAAAAACCTTTAGTATAACGACCATAACGCACATCAAGGAGCAACGCATGATCCAGTGGCAAGACCTGCACCATTCTGAACTTACCGTCCCCACGCTCTACGCCGTATTACAGCTGCGCTGCCAGGTATTTGTTGTTGAGCAAACCTGTCCCTACCTTGATATCGACGGTGACGACCTGGTCGGTGAAAACCGCCACATTCTCGGCTGGCGTGACGGAAAGCTGATTGCTTATGCGAGGATTCTGAAAAGCGAGGAAGATGTTGAGCCGGTAGTGATTGGTCGGGTGATTGTGGATGCGGCTGTCCGGGGTGAAAAACTCGGTGCGCAATTGATGGAACACGCCCTCGCCAGCTGCCAGCAAAACTGGCCGCAGAAGGCGCTGTATCTGGGTGCGCAGGCGCATCTGCAACCCTTTTATGCGCAGTTTGGCTTTCAGCCCGTCACCCCGGTTTACGACGAAGATGGTATTCCGCACGTGGGAATGGCGCGGGAATAGCCGTTACGCAGAATGTCGGGATGTTGTCTATAGTTAGCGGACCAGTAAACGTTTGAATACGGAGAACCGTTATGTCAATGAATTCACAACCATACGAACCGCGACTGGATGATGACCTGACCCTGCTGAGCGATACGCTGGAAGAAGTCCTGCGTGCCTCAGGCGATCCGGCTGACCAGAAATACATTGAGCTGAAGGCGCGCGCAGAGCAGGCGCTGCACGATGTTAAAAACCGCGTCAGCAATGCGTCCGATAACTACTACTTCCGCGCCAAAAAAGCGGCCTATCGTGCAGATGAATACGTGCACGAAAAACCGTGGCAGGGGATCGGTATCGGTGCAGCTGCTGGCCTGGTGCTTGGCCTGCTGCTTCGCCGCTAAGCCCGCCGCCCTGCGTTCCGCGCAGGGCTGGTTTTCAGCCCACCCCCTGCCGCCATCCCCGCACTAAATTCTCTCTGATAGCCACAATAGCGACCCACGTCAAAACAGCCCAAAACGCGCCCCTTATAATGGCCCGGTAAATTTGATACCGGACAACATCATGTCTACAAGCGCGTTTAACCGTCGCTGGGCGACAGTCATTGTCGAAGCGATTACCCGTCACGGCGTGCGGCACGTCTGTATCGCCCCTGGCTCCCGCTCGACTCCGCTGACCCTTGCCGCCGCGGAGCATCCAGAATTGACCACCCATACCCACTTCGATGAACGCGGGCTGGGGCACCTTGCGCTCGGGCTGGCAAAAGCCAGCGGCGAGCCGGTGGCGGTGATCGTCACGTCGGGTACCGCTGTTGCCAACCTCTATCCGGCGGTCATCGAAGCGGGTCTTACCGGTGAAAAGCTGATCCTGCTAACCGCGGATCGGCCGCCGGAGCTTATCGACTGCGGGGCGAATCAGGCCATTCGCCAGACGGATATTTTCGCCTCGCATCCTGCCGCCACGCTGTCGCTGCCGCGCCCGACCCCGGATATCCCGGCGCGCTGGCTTCTCTCTGCTATCGATAATCTGCTGGGGCCGTTGTCCGGTGGGGCGGTGCATATCAACTGCCCGTTTGCCGAGCCGCTTTATGGCGTGATGGATGACACCGGCAGCGCGTGGCTGGAAGAACCCGGGTCATGGTGGCAGAGCGACGCGCCGTGGCTGCACACCTCAGTCCCGCAGCGCATCCACACGCAGCCGGACTGGGCGGCGTGGAGCATGAAGCGCGGCGTCATTCTCGCCGGGCGTCTGGCGGCAAACGAAGGTGAGCAGCTCGCTGCCTGGGCGCAGCGTCTTGGCTGGCCGCTTATCGGCGATACGCTCTCCTGCACCGGTCAGCCGCTGCCCTGCGCCGATCTCTGGCTGGCGCATCCCGAGGCGCAGCGTCTGCTGTCCGGGGCCGATATCGTGCTGCAGTTTGGCGGCAGCCTGACCGGCAAACGTCTGCTGCAGTGGCAGGCGGCCTGTGCGCCGCAGGAGTACTGGCTCATCGACAGCCAGGCGGGGCGGCTCGATCCGGCTCATCATCGCGGTCGGCGTCTGGTTGGCAGCATCAGCGACTGGCTGGCCGCGCATCCGGCACCGTTACAGGCGCCCTGGGCACCCGCGCTGACGGCGCTGGCACGAAGCGCCCTGCATGAGGTGGAAGGGGCTACGACCGGGTTTGGTGAAGCGCAGATTGCCCACCGGCTGCCCGCGCTGCTGCCCGTCGACGGTCAGCTGTTCCTCGGCAATAGCCTGGTGGTACGGCTGGTGGATGCCTTTGCCCGGCTGCCGGCGGGTTACCCGGTGTTCAGCAATCGCGGTGCCAGCGGGATTGATGGCCTGATCTCCACCGCGGCAGGCGTGCAGCGCGGCAGCGGCAGGCCGACGCTGGCCGTGGTCGGCGATCTCTCCGCGCTCTACGATCTCAACGCGCTGGCGCTACTGCGCGAGGTCAGCGCCCCGCTGGTATTACTGATCATCAACAATAATGGCGGGCAGATTTTCTCGCTGCTGCCGACCGATGCCGCGGTGCGCGAACGTTTCTACTGCATGCCGCAGCAGGTTGAGTTCCGCCACGCCGCGGCGATGTTTGGTCTCGACTACCACCAGCCAGCCAGTTTTGCAGCGTTAAGCGCGGTGCTGCATCAGGCGTGGCAGAGGCCACGCGCAACGGTGATTGAGGCCGTGGTCAGCGAAACGGGCGGCGTGGAGGCACTCCAGCAGCTGCTGTCGCGGGTAAGCCAGCTGTGACTCTGCATGCCGTCGTCAAACCCGGAAACCCGGCGCTGCCGTGGATCGTCTGGCTGCACGGTTTTCTTGGCTCCGCCGCTGACTGGCAGGAGATAGCCCCGGCGTTTGACCATCCGCAGTTGCTCATCGATTTGCCCGGACACGGCGGCTCATGCGGCATTCCCCCAGGTAATTTTTCCTCGACCCATCGCCTGCTGCAAAACACGCTGTTTAATTACAACATACTGAACTACTGGCTGGTGGGCTACTCCCTCGGCGGTCGTGTCGCCATGTATCACGCCTGCAGGCAGCCCCGTGGGCTGCAGGGGCTGATCGTGGAAGGATCTCACCCGGGACTAACAACATACCGCGAGCGCCAGGCGCGGCGCGAGTCGGACGCCCGCTGGGTTCTCCGCTTCACTTCTGAGCCGCTGGAGTGCGTGCTTCAGGACTGGTACGCCCAGCCGGTATTTGCTTCGCTGTCGCCCGCCCGTCGTCAGGTTTTTATTGACCAACGCCGTGACAACCACGCCCCGGCACTGGCGACGATGCTGCATGCCACCTCGCTGGGGCGGCAGCCCAACCTGCGCCCGTATCTGGCGAGGCTGCCGGTCGCGTTTCACTTTCTGCATGGCGCGGGCGATACCCGTTTTCAGGCCATCGCGCAGGATATCCCCGCGCAGCGACATGCGATCCCCGATGCCGGGCACAACGCGCACCGGGAAAACCCGCAGGCGTTCTGCGCCTGCCTTGCCACCATTTTGTCTCACTCCACTGAGGATGCCCCATGATTTACCCTGATGACGCAGAGCTTTATGCCCCGGTCGAATGGCTGGACTGCTCCACTGGCTTTACCGATATCCGCTATGAGAAGTCGCGCGACGGCATAGCAAAAATCACCATTAATCGTCCGGAAGTACGCAACGCGTTTCGACCGCAGACGGTGAAGGAGATGATGCAGGCGCTGGCAGAGGCGCGCTACGACGATAACATCGGTGCGATCGTGCTGACTGGCGAGGGGGAAAAAGCCTTCTGTGCCGGCGGGGATCAGAAAGTGCGCGGTGACTACGGCGGTTATCAGGATGATTCCGGCGTGCATCACCTCAACGTGCTCGACTTCCAGCGCCAGATCCGTACCTGCCCGAAACCGGTAGTGGCGATGGTTGCCGGGTACGCCATCGGCGGCGGGCATGTGCTGCATATGATGTGCGACCTGACGCTTGCTGCAGATAACGCCGTGTTCGGCCAGACCGGGCCAAAAGTGGGCTCGTTTGACGGCGGCTGGGGTGCCTCTTATATGGCGCGCATCGTCGGCCAGAAAAAGGCGCGTGAGATCTGGTTCCTGTGCCGCCAGTATGATGCGCAGCAGGCGCTGGAGATGGGGCTGGTGAATACCGTGGTGCCGCTGGCGGATCTGGAAAAGGAAACCGTGCGCTGGTGCCGCGAGATGCTGCAGAACAGCCCGATGGCCCTGCGCTGTCTGAAGGCCGCGCTCAATGCCGACTGCGACGGCCAGGCCGGGCTGCAGGAGCTGGCCGGGAACGCCACCATGCTGTTCTACATGACCGAAGAGGGGCAGGAGGGACGCAACGCCTTCAATCAAAAGCGCCAGCCCGATTTCAGCAAGTTTAAACGGAACCCATAATGCGACGCGCGCGGCTGTTTGCTTATCAGATCCCGATGGATGCGGGCGTGGTGCTGCGCCATCAGCGTCTGAAAACCCGTGACGGGCTGGTGGTCTGTCTTGGCGAAGAGGGGCGCGATGGCTGGGGCGAGATCGCTCCGCTGCCGGGCTTCAGTCAGGAGTCGCTTGAAGCCTGTCGTCAGGCGACGCTGGCGTGGCTGGAGGCGTGGTGCTGCGGTCAACATCCGCCGCTCCCCTCGCTCCCTGCGGTAGCCTTTGGCCTGAGCTGCGCCCTGGCGGAGCTGGAGCAGCAGCTGCCTGTGGCCGGGGAGTACCGCACCGCGCCGTTATGCACCGGCGACCCTGATGCGCTGTTCTCCACGCTGGCGGCGCTGCCGGGGGAGAAAGTGGCGAAGGTGAAGGTCGGGCTGTATGAAGCGGTGCGTGACGGCATGCTGGTGAATCTGCTGCTGGAGGCGGTGCCGGATCTGCGGCTGCGGCTCGACGCCAACCGTGCCTGGACACCGCTGAAAGCGCAGCAGTTTGCGAAGTACATCAATCCGGCGTGGCGCGATCGCATTGCGTTTATTGAAGAGCCGTGCCACACCCGCGACGCCTCGCGCGCCTTTGCCGCCGACAGCGGAATTGCTATCGCCTGGGACGAAAGCCTGCGCGAGCCAGATTTTCGCTTCGTTGCCGAGCCGGGCGTGCGCGCCGTGGTGATCAAGCCCACGCTCACCGGCAGCCTGCAGGCGGTGCGCGCCCAGGTGCAGGCCGCCCATGCAGCCGGGCTTGAGGCAGTGATCAGCGCGTCGCTGGAATCCAGTCTCGGTCTGACCCAACTGGCGCGCATCGCCGCCTGGCTGACGCCGGGCACGCTACCCGGGCTGGACACGCTGTCGCTGATGCAGGCTCAGCTGATCCGCCCCTGGCCCGGCAGTGCGCTACCGCTTTATGGCGTTGAACATCTGGAGGCGGTGCGATGACCTTTTCCGACTGGCCCTGGCGTCACTGGTGTCGGCTGCGCCCCGATGCGCCAGCGGTGGAACTTGCCGGGGAGCAGCTGAGCTGGCGCGCGCTCTGTACGCGGGTGGATGCCCTGGCCGCCGGGTTTTACCAGCAGGGCGTGCGGGAGGGCGACGGCGTGGCGCTGTGCGCCCGCAACCGGGCTGCCACGCTGCTCGCCTGGCTTGCGTTACTGCAGTGCGGGGCGCGCCTGCTGCCGCTCAACCCTCAGCTGCCGGCGGAACAGCTGGCGGCGCTGCTGCCCGGGATGACCCTGCGCTTTGCCCTGACCCTCGACGGTGCCGTGCCGCTTGCCGGTCTGACGGCGCTGCGCATGGACAATGCTACAGGCGACTGCGGCGTGGCGTGGGATGCCCGGCGGCTGGCGACCATGACGCTAACGTCCGGCTCGTCGGGGATGCCGAAAGCAGCGGTACATACGCCCGGTGCGCATCTTGCCAGTGCGGCTGGCGTGCTGGCGGTAATCCCGTTCAGCGAGGACAACTGCTGGCTGCTGTCGCTGCCGCTGTTTCACGTCTCCGGGCAGGGCATTCTCTGGCGCTGGCTGCTGGCCGGGGCGCAGCTGGCAGTCCGGGAGGAGATGGGGCTGGCGCAGGCGTTGAGCGGATGCAGCCACGCCTCGCTGGTGCCGACCCAGCTCTGGCGGCTGCTCAATGACCCTCAGCGGCCGGAGACGCTGCATACCGTGCTGCTTGGCGGGGCGACCATTCCGGTAGAGCTGACCCATGCGGCGCAGCAGCGGGGCATCGCCTGCTTCTGCGGCTACGGTATGACCGAGCTTGCCTCCACGGTCTGTGCCAAAGCGGCGGACGGCTTGCCGGATGTGGGCGCGCCGCTGCCGGGGCGCGAGGTCAGCATCGTGGCAAACGAGGTATGGGTGCGCGCCGCCAGCCTCGCCAGCGGCTACTGGCATAACGGCATGCTGCTGCCGCTCACCAATGCTGAAGGCTGGTTCGCGACCCGGGATCGCGGCGTCATTGCCGATGGGCGGCTCACCATTGTTGGGCGGCTCGATAACCTGTTTTTCAGCGCCGGGGAGGGCATTCAGCCGGAAGAGGTTGAGCGGGTGATCGCCCGCCATCCCGGCGTCTGCCAGGTGTTTGTGGTGCCGGTGAAGGATGCCGAGTTTGGTCAGCGCCCGGTAGCGGTGGTGGAGTGTAGCGATGGCGTACTGCCCGAGCGGCTTAGCGCCTGGGTCAGAGAGAGCCTGGCCCGCTTTCAGCAGCCGGTGCACTGGCTGCCGCTGCCGGACACCCTGAAAACCGGCGGCATCAAGCTTTCGCGCCGCCAGCTTCAGGAGTGGGTTGCCAGCGTACTGGCCTGAACTTAGTCCGGCTGGAGAGTTGCCTTGCGGCGCTTACGCAGCCGTTTTATCAGCGGCGGCAGCGTCACTACCAGCACGGCGAGCAGTAACAGCGACTTCGTCACGCCGCTCTCCCAGAGGATCCCCAGGTTGCCGTTGCTGATGGAGAGCGCGCGCCGCAGGTTCTGCTCCAGCATCTCACCCAGCACAAAGCCCAGAATCAGCGGCGACATCGGGAAGTGCATCTTACGCAGCAGGTAGCCCAGCACACCAAGCGCCACCATCAGCACCAGATCAAAGGTGGTGCTGTGCACCGCGTAAACCCCCACCGCAGAGACGGCGGCGATGGCCGGCGCAAGGAACCACATCGGAATGGTCAGCATGCGGGTGAACAGGCCGATCAGCGGAATGTTCATGATCAGCAGCATGACGTTGGCGATCAGCAGGGCAGCAATTAACCCCCAGACAATATCCGGCTGCTCGGTGAACATCGCCGGGCCGGGCGTGATGTTGTAGAGCGTCAGCGCGCCCATCATCACCGCCGTGGTGCCGGAGCCTGGCACGCCCAGCGTCAGCATGGGAATGAAGGAGCCGCAGGCGGAGGCGTTATTCGCCGCTTCCGGGGCCGCCACCCCACGGATATCCCCGTCGCCAAACGTTCCTTTATCACCGCTGAGTTTCTTCTCGGTCATGTAGGTAATCGCACTGGCGATGGTTGCCCCGGCACCCGGCAGGATGCCGACAAAAAAGCCGATAACCGATGAACGCAGTGTGGTTGCGGTGCAGCTTGCCGCCTCTTTCATCGTGAACATCATCCGGCCTGTCTTACGCACCAGCGTCTGACCGCTGCTGGTGCTTTCCAGCATCAGCAGTATTTCCGATACCGAGAACAGCCCAATTACCACCACGATGAACTGAATGCCGTCGGAGAGGTGAACGCTGTCGAAGGTAAAGCGGTAAACGCCGGTATTGGCATCCACGCCAACCGTTGCCAGCCCGAGACCGAGCAGCGCCGAGAGAAACGACTTGAGCGGGTTCTGCGCCATCATGCTGCCGAGGCAGGCAATGGCAAACACCATCAGGGCAAAATACTCTGCCGGTCCGAACGCCAGCGACCACTGCGCCAGCGTCGGTGCGAAGAGAATAATGCCGCCGATGGCGATCATTGAGCCCACAAAGGAGCTGACGGCTGAAATCGATAACGCCACGCCGCCGCGTCCCTGTTTCGCCATCGGATAGCCGTCGATGGCTGTCATTATGGCGGCGGCATCGCCAGGCACGTTCAGCAGGATGGAGGAGATGCGTCCGCCATATTCACAGCCGATGTACACGGTCGCCAGCAGGATCAGCGCCGAGGCTGCCGGAAGGTGCATGGCAAACGCCAGCGGCAGCAGGATCGCCACGCCATTAATCGGGCCGAGGCCCGGCAGCAGGCCGACGATGGTGCCCGCGAAGCAGCCAATCAGGGCGATCATCAGGTTTTCCGGGGTGAGCGCGACCGCAAACCCCTGAGAGAGATATAACCAGGTATCCATTAGCGTTCTCCGTTAGCGTAGCCAGACACCGAGCGGCAGCGTGACGTCAAGTAGCGAGTCAAACGCGTACCAGAACGCAGTGCCCATAATGGCGCCTGCGACCAGCGCGGCGGGCAGTGTGGCCCCAAACAGCATGCCGAATACGGCGGTGAGCAGCGCGGTGGCCAGCGGGAAGCCCAGCCATTCGAAGGCCCATGCGTAGAGCGTCAGGGCGATCACCATGATCAGCAGCCGTTGCAGCACCGCCTTATGCGGCCACTCCACCAGGTCGGGATGGCGCAGCAGAAGCAGCACCGAACAGAGCAGCATCAGCACCAGAATGCCCACCGGGAACGGACGCGGGCCTACGGGTTCATAGCTGTACTCGCTGTGGATCTGCCAGGCGACCACCAGGCCGCCGAGGCAGAGCAGAAGCCAGATACTGGCAAAAATACGATCGCTCATGATGGCGCTCCTCAGTTGGCCAGGCCAAAGGCCTGGGCCTGTTTGCGGTACTCTTCCACCTGCTGTTTCACATACGTATCCAGCTCTTTACCATTCTTGTTGAATTCAAACAGGCCGCGCAGATCGCGCTGGGTTTTGAACACCTCGGTTTGCTGTAGCTTCCGGAACGTCTCTACCCACCACTGATACTCCGCATCGCTGACTTTCGGCCCGACAAAGAAACCGCGAATGATCGGCCAGACCAGGTCGTAGCCCTGCTCTTTCGCCGTAGGGACGTTGGCCAGCGCGCCCGGCAGACGTTCCGCCGAGAACACCGCCAGCACCCGCAGCTTGTCGCCCTTCAGGTACGGCACCATCTCACTCATATCCCCGGACACCGCCTGCACATGGTTACCCATCAGCGCCGTTACCGGCTCGCCGCCGCCCTCAAACGCCACATAACGCATCTTGCGCGGATCGACATTGGCCTGTTTCGCCAGCAGGGCAGTCTTCATCCAGTCCTGACTGCCGATAGACGCGCCGGCACCAAACACCACGCTATCGGGGTTTTTCTCCAGCGCCGCCATCAGATCGTTGAGGTTTTTCCACGGTGAGTCGGCGCGCACCGCGATCATCCCATAGTCGGTGCCGACGCTGGCTAGCCAGCGCACATCATTCACCCCGTAGCGGCCAAATTTTCCCTGGGAGAGGTTGAGCAGCGATCCGCCGGAAAACGCCACCACGGTACCCGGCTCTGCAGGACGCTGGGCGACGATGGCGTTGTAGGCCACCGCGCCGACGCCGCCGGGCATGTAGGTCACGCGCATGGGTTTCTCTATCACGTCGGTTTCCTGCAGGCTGACCTGAATCAGCTTGCAGGTCAGGTCGAATCCGCCGCCGGGCTTGGCCGGCGCGATGCATTCGGTGCGGGAGGGCGGCTCCGCCGCCAGCAGCGGTGTGGTGCTCAGCAGCAAAGTGGTAGCGATGAAGGTACGACAGAAACGCTTGCTCATAGGGTCCTCACGATACGGGTCAGTGACGTGGGTGTGCCCGGTTTTTACAGTCCGTAGCACGCAGGGGCAGATGTTTTTCTCATTATGTGAACCGCCTTGTAGCGATTCAGTTACATGATTGTTAAAACGTTAACCTTTCATTTCCCTTTCACCGCGGCAGAAACTTTACAGGATGTGATATGCGTCTCTTACTGGCGGAAGATAATCGTGAGCTGGCGCACTGGCTGGAAAAAGCGCTGGTGCAGCACGGGTTTGCAGTGGATTGCGTATTTGACGGCCAGGCAGCGGACCACCTGCTGCAAAGCGAGCGCTACGCGATGGCGGTACTGGATATCGGCATGCCGCGCATGGATGGATTGCAGGTCGTGCAGCGGCTGCGCAAGCGCGGTCAGCATCTGCCGGTCCTGCTGCTGACTGCGCGCAGTGAAGTGGCCGAGCGGGTAAAAGGACTGAATGCCGGGGCGGATGACTATCTGCCAAAGCCGTTTGAACTGGAGGAGCTTGATGCCCGGTTACGCGCCTTGCTCAGGCGCAGCGAAGGGCAGATACAGGAGATCCAGCGGCTTGGCGAGCTGGCGTTTCATGACGAAGGCTACTTCGAGCTGGCCGGTAAACCGCTGGCCCTGACCCCACGCGAATGCGCGCTGCTCACGGTGCTGATGTACCGGCGCGGTCGCCCGGTATCGCGCCAGCACCTGTTCGATCAGGTGTTCAATCTTGCTGACGACGCCAGCCCGGAAAGTATCGAGCTTTACATTCACCGGCTGCGCAAAAAACTCCAGCCAGGCAATGTACGCATCACTACGCTGCGCGGCCTCGGGTACCTGCTGGAGTGCGGTGATGAAACGCCATAGCGTGCCGCCCTCGCTATTTTCCCGTCTGCTGTTGTTCCTGGGGCTGCCACTGTTATTGCTGTGGCTGTTTTCCGCCTTCACCAGCTATTTCAGCGCGATGCAGGCCGCTACCCAGGCCTATGACCGCACGCTGCTCTCGTCGGCGCGCATGGTGGCGGAGCGGCTGGTGGTGCGTAACCAGCAGATCCTGGTTGAGGTGCCGTGGGTGGTGCTCGACAGCGTTGAGCTCAATATGAATGACCGGCTCTACTACAAAGTCACCGATATTAACGGCAAGGTCATTTCCGGCTACGACGACCTTCCGCCGCTGCCGGCAGGTACGCCGCGCACCACGCTCTATCCGGCGCTGGCGTGGTTTTATCATGCGACCTATCGCGGGCAGGCGATACGCGCAGCCCGGCTGTTGCAGCCGGTAAGTGGCGCGGGCGTCAGCGGCATGGTTGAGATCACCGTGGCGGAAACGCTGCAGTCACGCCACCTGCTGGCGCAGCAGCTGCTCTTCTCGTCGGCGGTGAGCCAGGGGGGACTGGTGCTGATAACGCTGCTGCTGGCAGGCTGGCTGCTGCGTCGGGTATTGAAACCGATGCGCCAGCTCTCGGGCATGATGGTGCGCCGCGATCCTGGCGTGCTCACGCCACTGCCAGACCATCTGCTGCCCTGGTCGGAAACCCGGCTGCTGGTGGTGGCGTTCAACCGCTATCTCGACAGATTGCGCGCCATGATTGCCCGCCAGGAGCGGTTCAGCGCCGATGCGTCGCACCAGCTTAAAACCCCGCTGGCAGTGCTTAAAATGCAGACTGCGGTAGCGCTGGCCAGCCCGGAGCCCGCACAGTGGCGTGAGAGCCTGGAGGCCATCAGCCGCACGCTGGATCACACTGTCGGGCTGACGGAGCGCCTGCTGCTGCTGGCGCAGCTGAAGCGCAAAGAGCAGGGGGAGCGGGAGTTTGAGGCGGTGGACATGGCTGCGGTGGCGAGAGAGTGCTGTTTGTCGCGGCTGGCGCAGGCGCGGATAAAACGCATCGATCTGGGCTATGAAGGTGAGAGCGGGGCGCTGTGGGTCGAGGGCGATCCCATTCTGCTGGGCGAGCTGTGCGCCAATCTGCTGGATAACGCGCTGAAATACACCCCCGAGGGCGGAACCATCACCATTCGCGTGACGGCGATGCAGGCGCGGGTCTGGCTTGAGATTGAGGATAGCGGTCCGGGAATTGAGAATGCGCTGTCGCAGCAGGCGCTGCAGCCGTTTCAGCGGCTGGAAAGCGGGATTGAGCAACCGGGCGCGGGCCTCGGGCTGGCGCTGGTCAACGACATCGCGCGCTGGCACCGGACGCGGCCTGAACTGCTAAAAAGCGAAGCGCTGGGTGGTCTGCGGGTGCGCATCGTCCTGTCGCTGCATCGATGAGGCATGGAAAAAACCGGCAGCGTGGCTGCCGGTGAGGGGGGATTATTTCGCGTTGTTAATCGCATCCAGCGCGGCGGCAATGCCCGCGCCGTAAGCCGGGTCCACTTCGCTGAACAGGCCGATCTGGCGCTGCTGGATAAACTCCGGTACCGATTTCATGTCATCCGCAATGCGGCGATACATGCGCTGGCGCTCCTCTTCGCCAATCAGCGCAAACAGCTGGCGCGGCTGGCTGAAGTAGTCGGTATCTTCCCGGTGATTCCAGTGATCGGCAGCGCCTTCCAGCGACAGCGGCGGCTCGCTGTAGTCCGGCTGCTCCTGGAAAACCCCGAAGCTGTTCGGCTCATAGGTCGGGCCGTTGCCGCTGTTGCCGTCCACGCGCATTGCGCCGTCGCGGTGATAGTTGTGGAACGGGCAGCGCGGTTTGTTCACCGGGATCTGGTGGTGGTTGACCCCCAGGCGATAGCGGTGCGCATCCCCGTAAGAGAACAGACGCCCCTGCAGCATGCGGTCCGGCGAGAAACCAATACCGGGCACGATGTTAGCCGGCGACATTGCTACCTGTTCCACTTCGGCAAAGTAGTTATCCGGGTTGCGGTTCAGCTCCAGCTCGCCCACTTCGATCAGCGGATAGTCGCCGTGCGGCCAGACTTTGGTCAGGTCGAACGGGTTGTACGGCACGCGTGACGCGTCGGCTTCCGGCATCACCTGCACATAGAATTTCCAGCGCGGGAAGTCGCCGCCTTCAATGGACTCAAACAGATCGCGCTGGGAGCTTTCTCGATCCTCTGCGACCAGACGTTTCGCCTCATCGTCCATCAGGTTAGCGATACCCTGCGCGGATTTGAGGTGGAACTTCACCCAGAAGCGCTCGTTATCGCTGTTGATGAAGCTGTAGGTGTGGCTGCCGAAGCCGTGCATATGACGGTAGGAGCGCGGCAGCCCGCGGTCGCTGAAGTCGATGGTCAGCTGGTGCAGCGACTCCGGCAGGTGGGAGAAGAAGTCCCATTTCCAGGTCGGGTTGCGCAGGTTGGTGCGCGGGTCGCGTTTTACTACGTGGTTCAGATCCGGGAACTTAAGCGGATCGCGCAGGTAGAATACCGGCGTGTTGTTTCCCACCAGATCCCAGTTACCCTCTTCGGTGTAGAACTTGATGGAGAAGCCGCGGATGTCGCGCTCGGCGTCCGCCGCGCCGCGTTCACCGGCCACGGTGGAGAAGCGCAGGAACAGGTCGGTTTTCTTGCCGATCTCAGAGAAAATTTTCGCACGGCTAAAAGCGGTAATGTCCTGAGTCACGGTAAAGGTGCCGTAGGCGGCGGAGCCTTTGGCGTGCATACGACGTTCAGGGATCACTTCCCGGTCGAAGTGCGCCAGCTTTTCAAGGAACCAGACGTCCTGCAGGAGCATCGGGCCGCGCGGGCCTGCGGTGGCGACATTGTTATTATGGGCGACAGGCGCGCCGGAGGCGGTGGTTAACCCTTTCTTATTCATCATGGCTCCTCGAACGGGTAGTGGTGAGCATCATCGCTCTGTGCAATCAATCGGACTGACTTTTCGCACAACACGGTAACGGCCCGGCCGATCGAGAACAATCTGGCAGTTTCTATTGCAGGAATGGCTGGTGCCTTTCAGACGCAGCGGCAGGTTTCAATTCCTTACAATACCCTGGAGAAACACGGTTTATCGCGCCTTGAAAGCAACAAGCGCAACGGTACAATGCCGGCACATCGATTGTGAGTTTATAAAGAGAGCAAAAATGAAAAAAGTCGTGCTTGCTGGTATCGCCAGCTTATTGTTTGTTTCAGGCTACGCCAGCGCCATCAGCGTGAATGCCCAGGCGGGCAAAGAGTACACCAACGTCGGCGTGGGCTTTGGCACCGATACCACCGGGCTGGCGCTGAGCGGTAACTGGGCGCATAACGATGATGACGGCGACATCGGCGGGCTGGGCATTGGCCTGAATCTACCGCTGGGGCCGCTGCTGGCCACCGTGGGCGGCAAGGGCATCTACCTGAACCCGAAATCCGGTGACGAAGGCTATGCGGCGGCGGTAGGCGGTGGCCTGCAGTGGCCGCTGACCGACAGCTTCCGTCTGTATGGCGAGTACTACTACTCCCCGGACTCGCTCTCCAGCGGCGTGAAGGACTATGAAGAAGCGAACGCCGGCGTGCGCTGGACCATTATGCGTCCGATCAGCATCGAAGCGGGTTATCGCTACATCAACCTCGCCGGCAAAGATGGCGATCGCGACAACGCGGTGGCCGACGGCCCTTACGTGGGTGGCAGCGTCTCCTTCTGATCCCCAGGGCGCGGCACATTGCCGCGCCTTTTCGCTTTCCCCGGTATCGCCTTGCGCTATAGTAGAGCCTTCACTCTATGCGGAGTAAGTCGATGTTAACTGTGGAAATGCTCTCTACCGGCGATGAAGTCCTGCACGGGCAAATCGTTGATACCAACGCCGCCTGGCTTGCCGATTACCTCTTCACGCAGGGTTTACCCTTCACACGCCGCAACACCGTGGGCGACGATCTCGACAGCCTGATCGCCATTTTGCAGGAGCGCAGCACCGAAGCCGATGTGGTTATCGTCAACGGCGGCCTTGGCCCCACCAGCGACGATCTTAGCGCGCTGGCTGCTGCACGCGCCGCTGGCGTTGAGCTGGAGCTGCAGGCGTCGTGGCTTGAGCATATGACGCGCTTTTTCGAAAGCCGTGGCCGGGTGATGGCGCCCAGCAACCGCAAACAGGCGATGATCCCCGCCGGCAGCGAGATGCTCGATAACCCGGTTGGCACTGCCTGCGGCTTTGCACTGACGCTTAACCGCTGCACCTTCTTCTTCACCCCAGGCGTGCCGTCTGAATTTAAAGTGATGGTCGAGAAAGAGATCCTCCCGCGCATTCAGCAGTGTTTTGAACTACCGGCCCCCCCGGTGTGCCTGCGCCTGACTACGTTTGGCCGTTCGGAAAGCGATCTTGCTCAGAGTCTGAGCCACCTGAACCTGCCGGATGGCGTGGTGATGGGGTATCGCTCCTCCATGCCAATCATTGAACTGAAACTCACCGGACCGGCCAACCAGCGGGCGCAGATGGAAGCCCTGTGGCCGGAGGTGCGCCAGGTGGCCGGCGAGAGCCTGATTTTCGAAGGTACCGTGGGGCTGCCGGGTTTGCTGGCCGAGAGCCTGCGCGCCCGTGACCTGCGGCTGTGCGTGAGCGAGCAGTTCACCGCTGGCCTGCTGTCGCTGGAACTGAATCAGGCCGGCGCGCCGCTGGCGGATGGGGAAGTGCTGGCACCGCGTGCTGAGTCGCTGGCTGAGATCGCCGCCCGGGCGCGGGCGCTGTCGCAGGCGGCGGACGGCGCACTGGCGCTGGTGACGGGAGCACATCAGGACGACAGCCTGCTGTTTGCGCTGCACAGCGACGCGGGCAGCCGTGCTATTCGCGTTCAGCTGAGCCTGGCGAATCACCGCCTGCCGGTGCGCCAGGCGGTGGCCTCAATGATTGCCCAGAACATGCTGCGCCGTCTGCTCAACGGGGATGATGTCTCCCAGGGACATGGCTGGGTGCGGGTGACGGAGCGTCTTACCCAGTAGACAGGTAAAACCATACCCTGCTGCATTACCGCGCCCGACAAACCTGCCGGGCGCGGCTCTGTATCTGCCCTGCATATCCTGTCTCATCCCGCCATACAGGCTGTCACGCTAAATTCCGCCTTCACATAACGCAAATCAGCGACCAGCATTTGCTTCGTAAATGCGCGTTTTCGAGCATAAAACGTGATCGGATGCTCTTTTTTGTTGTTTTGTCTTAAATCTGTAACATTCCGTGTGTCATTTCACAGTAACATTGGCCGCCTTTTTCTAACATTGGCACCCTTTTGTTTAACACAGGCGATTCGTTGCCGGGCGTTTCCGCTGACGATAATAACTATATGGCCCCGGAGGCTTAATGATCGGTATTTTTCAACCTGCACCCCATCAATCGCGGCTGCCCGACGGGCAGATCGATCCGCTGTACCGCCGTCTGCGCTGGCAGATCTTTATGGGGATTTTCTTTGGCTATGCAGCCTACTATCTGGTGCGCAAGAACTTTGCGCTGGCAATGCCTTACCTGATTGAGCAGGGCTTCTCGCGCGGCGATCTGGGCTTTGCGCTGTCGGGGATCTCCATCGCCTACGGCTTTTCAAAATTCATCATGGGGTCGGTGTCGGATCGCTCGAATCCGCGCGTCTTTCTGCCGGCGGGGCTGATCCTCGCCGCGGCGGTAATGCTGTTTATGGGCTTTGTGCCCTGGGCGACCTCCAGCATCGCCGTGATGTTCGTGCTGCTGTTCCTGTGCGGCTGGTTCCAGGGTATGGGCTGGCCGCCGTGCGGGCGCACCATGGTGCACTGGTGGTCGCAGAAGGAGCGCGGCGGGATTGTGTCGGTGTGGAACTGCGCACATAACGTCGGCGGCGGGCTGCCACCGCTGCTGTTCCTGCTGGGTATGGCCTGGTTTAACGACTGGAAAGCGGCACTGTATATGCCTGCGTTTGCGGCCATCATCGTGGCGCTGATTGCCTTTGCGCTCATGCGCGATACACCGCAGTCCTGCGGTCTGCCGCCCATTGAGGAGTACAAAAACGACTATCCGGACGACTACAGCGATAAGCATGAGGAAGAGCTGACCGCGAAGCAGATTTTCATGCAGTACGTGCTGCCGAATAAGCTGCTGTGGTATATCGCTATCGCCAACGTGTTTGTCTACCTGCTGCGCTACGGCATCCTCGACTGGTCACCGACCTATCTGAAGGAAGTGAAGCACTTTGCGCTGGATAAATCCTCCTGGGCCTACTTCTTCTATGAGTATGCAG
This sequence comes from Siccibacter colletis, assembly GCF_000696575.1. GTDB lineage: Bacteria > Pseudomonadota > Gammaproteobacteria > Enterobacterales > Enterobacteriaceae > Siccibacter > Siccibacter colletis. Next base: position 244,403 of record NZ_JMSQ01000006.1, read on the forward strand.
GTATTCCAGGCACGTTGCTGTGCGGCTGGATGTCGGACAAGGTCTTCCGCGGTAACCGAGGCGCAACCGGCGTGTTCTTTATGACGCTGGTGACTATCGCCACCGTGGTGTACTGGCTGAACCCACCGGGCAATCCGCATGTCGATATGATCTGTATGATTGTTATCGGCTTCCTGATCTATGGCCCGGTGATGCTGATTGGTCTGCACGCGCTTGAGCTGGCTCCGAAGAAAGCGGCAGGCACGGCGGCAGGCTTTACCGGGCTGTTCGGTTACCTCGGCGGGTCGGTAGCGGCCAGCGCTATCGTGGGTTACACCGTGGACTTCTTCGGCTGGGACGGCGGCTTCATCGTCATGATTGGCGGAAGCGTACTGGCGGTGCTGCTGCTGATTGTGGTGATGATTGGTGAGCGCAAGCACCATCAGGCGATCGCGGCGAAACGCGGGTAAGAGAAGGGCAGATACGAAAAAGGCGGGCCATCAGGCCCGCCTTTTTTTACAGTTCGATTTCGATATCGCCCCGCGCTTTACAGCAGCAGGGCAGAATATCGCCTGGTTCAATAAATGCCAGCGGCTCGGTAAGCCAGGTGACTTCCCCGGACACCAGACGCGTCCGGCACGACCCGCAGTACCCTTCCCGGCACTGATACTCTACCGGCACCTTATGTGACTCGAGCGCCAGCAGCAGGGAAGGATGCTCTTCCAGGCACTCAAGCTGAGCGCCGGTGAGGCGTAAGGTAATGCGGTTATTCATCACTCAGAGCTGGAAATCGCTGAGGTCGTCGGTGTTCACTTCGGAGTCAATCTGACCCACCAGGTAAGAGCTGACTTCCACTTCCTGCGGTGCCACCTGCACGTTATCGGACACCAGCCAGGTGTTGATCCACGGAATCGGGTTAGAGCGCGTCTGGAATGGCAGATCGAGGCCCACCGCCTGCATACGGATGTTGGTGATGTACTCGACGTACTGGCAGAGAATGTCTTTGTTCAGGCCGATCATCGAGCCGTCTTTGAACAGGTACTCTGCCCACTCTTTCTCCTGCTGTGCCGCCAGCACGAACAGGTCATAGCTTTCCTGTTTGCACTCTTCGGCGATCTCCGCCATTTCCGGGTCATCTGTGCCGCTGCGCAGCAGGTTCAGCATATGCTGCGTGCCGGTGAGGTGCAGCGCTTCGTCGCGGGCGATGAGGCGGATAATCTTGGCATTGCCTTCCATCAGTTCGCGCTCGGCGAAGGCGAAGGAGCAGGCGAAGGAGACATAGAAGCGAATCGCTTCCAGCGCGTTGACGCTCATCAGGCAGAGGTAAAGCTTCTTCTTCAGCTCGCGCAGGTTCACGGTTACGGTCTTGCCGTTAACGCTGTGGGTGCCTTCGCCCAGCAGATGCCAGTAGCTGGTCATCTCAATCAGATCGTCGTAGTAGTGGGAGATGCCTTCCGCACGCTTGAGGATCTGCTCGTTGTTGACGATGTCGTCGAACACCACCGCCGGATCGTTAACGATGTTGCGGATAATGTGGGTGTAGGAGCGCGAGTGGATGGTCTCAGAGAACGCCCAGGTTTCTACCCAGGTTTCCAGCTCCGGAATGGAGATCAGCGGCAGCAGCGCCACGTTCGGGCTGCGGCCCTGGATAGAATCCAGCAGCGTCTGGTATTTCAGGTTGCTGATGAAGATGTGCTTCTCGTGATCCGGCAGCGCCTGATAGTCGATACGGTCGCGGGAAACATCCACTTCTTCCGGACGCCAGAAGAAGGAGAGCTGTTTTTCGATCAGCTTTTCGAAGATGTCATATTTCTGCTGGTCGTAGCGCGCCACGTTAACCGGCTGGCCAAAGAACATCGGTTCCAGCAGCTGATTATTCTTCGTCTGTGAAAAGGTGGTGTATGCCATGAATGTGGGTCCTGTCTGCGAACAATATCTGCTGTTAATGGTGGATGCGCTTCGCTTATCCACCCTACGGCTTGATGTTGCGGTTATTCTCGTAGGGCAGGTAAGCGAAGCGCACCTGCCGCCTTAACAACAAGAGGGCGGGTTTCCCCGCCCCGCTTAATCAGATTTTACATGCGCCGCTTTCGCAGCCGTCGTCCTGAATGGACGGCGCCAGGTCATCCTGGGAGTCCTCTGCACCATCACGGGTGTTCTGGTAGTAGAGGGTTTTCACGCCAAATTTATAGGCGGTGAGCAGGTCTTTCAGCAGCTGCTGCATCGGCACTTTGCCTGACGGGAAACGCGTCGGGTCATAGTTGGTGTTCGCCGAAATAGACTGGTCAATGAACTTCTGCATCAGACCAACCAGCTGCAGGTAACCGTCGTTGTTCGGCATGTCCCACAGCAGTTCGTACTGATCTTTCAGGCGCTCATACTCCGGCACCACCTGGCGCAGGATACCGTCTTTCGACGCTTTGATGCTGACGTGGCCGCGCGGCGGCTCAATGCCGTTGGTGGCGTTCGAGATCTGCGAGGAGGTCTCAGACGGCATCAGGGCAGAGAGCGTGGAGTTACGCAGGCCGTGGGTCTTGATGGACTCACGCAGCGCTTCCCAGTCGAGGTGCAGCGGCTCGTTAGCGATGCCATCGAGATCCTTTTTATAGGTGTCGATCGGCAGGATGCCTTTGCTGTAGGTGGTTTCGTTGAACCACGGGCAGGCGCCTTGCTCTTTTGCCAGCTCGTTCGAGGCTTTCAGCAGGTAGTACTGAATCGCTTCGAAGGTTTTGTGCGTCAGGTTGTTGGCGCTGCCGTTGGAATAACGCACGCCGTGCTTCGCCAGGTAGTAGGCGTAGTTGATGACGCCGATACCCAGGGTACGACGACCCATCGCACCGCGTTTTGCCGCCAGAATCGGGTAGTCCTGATAATCCAGCAGGGCGTCGAGCGCACGTACCGCAAGGATCGCCAGCTCTTCCAGCTCGTCCAGGCTGTCAATCGCGCCGAGGTTGAAGGCGGAGAGGGTGCACAGGGCGATTTCGCCGTTTTCGTCGTTGACGTCGTCCAGCGGTTTTGTCGGCAGGGCGATCTCAAGGCACAGGTTAGACTGGCGCACCGGCGCAACCACCGGGTCGAACGGGCTGTGGGTGTTGCAGTGGTCCACGTTCTGGATGTAGATACGGCCCGTAGAGGCGCGCTCCTGCATCATCAGGGAGAACAGGTCCACCGCTTTCACGCGCTGCTTACGGATGCTGTCGTCTTTTTCGTATTTCACGTACAGGCGCTCAAACTCGTCCTGATCGGCGAAGAAGGCGTCGTACAGGCCAGGAACGTCAGACGGGCTGAACAGGGTGATGTCTTCACCTTTCAGCAGGCGGGTGTACATCAGCTTGTTGATCTGCACCCCGTAGTCCATGTGACGCACGCGGTTGGCGTCGGTACCACGGTTGTTTTTCAGCACCAGCAGGCTTTCCACTTCCAGATGCCACATCGGGTAGAAGAGGGTTGCCGCCCCGCCGCGCACGCCGCCCTGAGAGCAGGATTTCACCGCAGTCTGGAAGTGCTTGTAGAACGGAATACAGCCGGTGTGGAAGGCTTCACCGCCGCGGATCGGGCTGCCCAGCGCACGAATGCGGCCGGCATTGATGCCGATACCGGCGCGCTGGGAAACGTATTTCACAATAGCGCTGGAGGTGGCGTTGATGGAGTCGAGGCTGTCGCCGCACTCGATCAATACGCAAGAGCTGAACTGACGGGTCGGCGTACGCACGCCGGACATGATCGGCGTCGGCAGCGAGATCTTGAAGGTTGATACCGCGTCATAGAAACGCTTCACGTAGTCGAGACGGGTTTCGCGCGGGTAGTTAGAGAACAGGCAGGCCGCGACGAGGATATACAGGAACTGCGCGCTCTCGTAGATTTCGCCGGTGACGCGGTTCTGGACCAGATATTTCCCTTCAAGCTGTTTTACCGCAGCGTAAGAGAAGTTCATGTCGCGCCAGTGGTCAATAAAGCCGTCCATCTGCTCGAACTCTTCTACGGAGTAGTCTTCCAGCAGGTGGCGGTCATATTTGCCCAGCTCCACCATTTTTACCACGTGGTCGTGCAGCGTCGGCGGCTCGAACTGGCCGTAGGCTTTCTTACGCAGGTGGAAAATGGCCAGGCGCGCGGCGAGGTACTGATAATCCGGCGCATCGCGGGAGATCAGGTCGGCTGCGGCCTTGATGATGGTTTCATGAATGTCAGAGGTTTTAATCCCGTCGTAAAACTGGATGTGGGAACGCAGTTCAACCTGAGAGATTGAGACGTTCTCCAGGCCTTCCGCCGCCCAGTCAAGCACACGATGGATTTTATCGAGGTTAATGCGCTCGGTCGCACCGTCACGCTTAGTCACCAGCAGACTCTGATTCATGAGGAATGTACCCGTCCGTAAGAAATAGAAAAAATATCCCCCGCTTATACACAGCCGCCAGTCTGTGACTAACTCTGTGGATAAATACTACATATAGGGGGTTTGAGATAAGTTTAACGCTAGATGATGAGTATTCTAGTAGGGAATCATTTGAGAACAAGAGTTGATTTTGAGATGTTTTTGCGTCTTATTCGACGGGTCTATGGCTAAGCCCTCGTATCGTAAGGCTTGTTGGCTATGTCAATAAGTTGCAAAAAAAAATGAAAATTTGATCGAGTGCTGATTTCTTCAACGACCCGACAAAATTGCGCGGTAAAGCCCGCGCAATCCTTATAGCAAATACTTATGTCGTTAGGCGTTTTTTGCTTCGGTATGCAACATATAGTTAACATCAACCCCCGGCGCGAGACGGAATTTGTTGGTCAGCGGGTTGTAGTGCAGGCCGGTGATATGACGCTCTTTAAGCGGCGTATCGTCAATCCATGCCAGTAGCTCGGACGGCTTGATAAACTTCTTCGCATCGTGGGTGCCCTTCGGCACCATGCGCAGCACGTATTCCGCGCCGACTACCGCCATCAGCCAGGATTTGGCGTTGCGGTTTAGCGTTGAGAAGAATACGTGACCGCCGGGCTTTACCAGCGCGGCGCAGGCGCGTACCACCGATTGCGGGTCCGGAACGTGCTCCAGCATCTCCATACAGGTGACGACATCGTAGCCCGCCGGGTTCTGCGCCGCGTGCTCTTCAACGGTGCGCTGGATGTAGTCAACCTTCACGCCGCTCTCCAGCGCGTGCAGGCGCGCCACTGCCAGCGGTTCCGCGCCCATATCCAGGCCGGTCACGGTAGCGCCTTCGCGCGCCATGCTTTCGGCGAGGATGCCGCCGCCGCAGCCGACGTCGAGCACCGTTTTGCCAAACAGGCCGCCGGCGCGTTCGCTGATGTAGCCCAGACGCAGCGGATTAATACGGTGCAGCGGCTTAAATTCCCCTTCCAGATCCCACCAGCGTGAGGCGACCGCTTCGAATTTCGCGATCTCATTGTGGTCGACGTTATGGGGTGTTGGGGATTGTTCAGCATTCATGAGCGCGTTTACTCCTTGTCTCGTAAGAAAAAGAAGTATAACAGGCCGCCGCGCTGAAGAAAGAATGATTACCGGCGGCCCTGGGTTGCAACGCGGCGTCAACCCGGTGCAAACCGCGAGAAATCAACCTGCTATCCGGGCGGGATAAGGCTTACCGGTATGACCAGGCTTGTGTTATAATTTGCGACCTTTGAATCCGGGATACAGTAGAGGGATAGCGGTTAGATGAGCGACCTTGCGAGAGAAATTACACCGGTCAACATTGAGGAAGAGCTGAAGAGCTCCTATCTGGATTATGCGATGTCGGTCATTGTTGGCCGTGCGCTGCCGGATGTCCGAGATGGCCTGAAACCGGTACACCGTCGCGTGCTTTACGCCATGAACGTATTGGGCAATGACTGGAACAAAGCCTATAAAAAATCTGCCCGTGTCGTTGGTGACGTAATCGGTAAATACCACCCCCACGGTGATACCGCTGTCTATGACACCATCGTGCGTATGGCGCAGCCATTCTCCTTACGCTACATGCTGGTCGATGGCCAGGGTAACTTCGGTTCAGTAGACGGCGACTCCGCCGCGGCGATGCGTTATACGGAAATCCGTATGTCGAAGATCGCCCATGAGCTGATGGCCGATCTCGAAAAAGAGACCGTTGATTTCGTTGATAACTACGACGGTACCGAACGCATTCCTGACGTTATGCCGACCAAGATCCCGAACCTGCTGGTTAACGGGGCTTCCGGTATCGCCGTGGGTATGGCGACTAACATTCCGCCGCACAACCTGACGGAAGTGATTAACGGCTGCCTGGCCTACATCGACGATGAAGACATCAGCGTTGAAGGGCTGATGGAGCACATCCCAGGGCCGGACTTCCCGACCGCCGCTATCATCAATGGCCGTCGCGGTATTGAAGAAGCCTATCGTACCGGCCGCGGCAAAATCTACATTCGCGCCCGCGCGGAAGTGGAAGCCGATGCCAAAACGGGCCGTGAAACTATCATCGTTCATGAGATCCCATACCAGGTTAACAAAGCGCGTCTGATCGAGAAGATCGCCGAGCTGGTAAAAGAAAAACGCGTGGAAGGCATCAGCGCGCTGCGTGACGAGTCCGATAAAGACGGTATGCGCATCGTGATCGAGATTAAACGCGATGCCGTGGGTGAAGTGGTGCTGAACAACCTCTACTCCCAGACGCAGCTGCAGGTCTCCTTCGGCATCAACATGGTGGCTCTGCATCACGGTCAGCCGAAAATCCTGACCTTGAAAGAGATCCTGAGCGCCTTCGTGCGCCATCGCCGCGAAGTAGTGACGCGTCGTACCATCTTTGAACTGCGTAAAGCCCGCGATCGTGCTCATATCCTCGAAGCGCTCGCCGTTGCGCTGGCCAACATCGACCCGATTATCGAGCTGATCCGCCGCGCGCCAACGCCAGCGGAAGCGAAAGCCGGCCTGGTTTCTCAGGCGTGGGATCTGGGCAACGTGGCCGCGATGCTGGCAGGTGCCGGTGATGACGCTGCGCGTCCGGAGTGGCTGGAGCCGGAATTCGGCGTGCGCGACGGGAAATATTATCTGACCGAACAGCAGGCTCAGGCCATCCTCGACCTGCGTCTGCAGAAGCTGACCGGTCTGGAGCACGAAAAACTGCTCGACGAGTACAAAGAGCTGCTGGCGCAGATCGCCGAGCTGCTGCATATCCTCGGCAGCGCCGATCGTCTGATGGAAGTTATCCGCGAAGAGCTGGAGCTGGTGCGCGATCAGTTCGGTGACGAACGTCGTACCGAAATTACCGCCAACACCGCGGACATCAACATCGAAGACCTGATCAACCAGGAAGACGTTGTTGTTACCCTGTCGCACCAGGGCTACGTGAAGTATCAGCCGTTAACCGATTACGAAGCGCAGCGTCGCGGCGGGAAAGGGAAATCGGCGGCACGTATTAAAGAAGAAGACTTTATCGACCGTCTGCTGGTGGCCAACACCCATGACACCATTCTGTGCTTCTCCAGCCGTGGCCGTCTCTACTGGATGAAGGTCTACCAGCTGCCGGAAGCAAGCCGTGGGGCGCGTGGACGTCCTATCGTCAACCTGCTGCCGCTGGAAGCCAACGAACGTATCACCGCCATTCTGCCGGTGCGTGAGTACGAAGAGGGCGTGAACGTCTTTATGGCAACCGCCAGCGGTACCGTGAAGAAAACCGCGCTCAAAGAGTTCAGCCGTCCGCGTACCGCCGGTATTATCGCCGTTAACCTCAACGAGGGCGATGAGCTGATTGGCGTTGACCTGACCACCAGCAGTGACGAAGTGATGCTGTTCTCGGCGCAGGGCAAAGTGGTGCGCTTCAAGGGTGATGCAGTGCGTGCTATGGGTCGTACTGCGACCGGCGTGCGCGGTATTCGTCTGATGGACGGCGACAGCGTGGTCTCCCTGATTGTGCCGCGCGGCGAGGGCGCGATCCTCACCGTGACGCAGAACGGCTACGGCAAGCGTACCGCGGCGGATGAGTATCCGACCAAGTCTCGTGCCACCAAAGGGGTTATCTCCATTAAGGTCACCGACCGCAATGGCCCGGTGGTAGGCGCGGTGCAGGTTGACGACGCCGACCAGATCATGATGATCACCGATGCCGGTACCTTAGTGCGTACCCGCGTATCGGAAATCAGCATCGTTGGCCGTAACACCCAGGGTGTTATCCTCATCCGCACCGCGGAAGACGAAAACGTGGTGGGTCTGCAGCGCGTCGCTGAGCCTGTTGATGATGAAGAACTGGATTCTATCGACGGCACGGTCGCAGAAGGGGACGATGAAATCGCTCCGGAAGCGGAAGGCGATGACGAAGCAGCGGACGACGCTGACGAGTAAGACCGTCAGGCTGCCCGCTGGTTAGCGGGTGGCCTGAGCAAGGCAGGGAAGAGGGCGGCTTGTTCGCCCTTTTTTATTGCCGTTGCGAGTACTGACATTTACCGCTACTTTAAAGCACATTCTTTCATCCTGTTGACGGCTCAGTCATTTTGAAATACTTCGTTTCTTTCCGTACGACGCTCAAAGTGTCGCGCTATCTGTTCCGCGCTTTGGCGCTGTTGCTGTGGCTGCTGATCGCCCTGTTTTCGGTGTTCTACATCGTTAATGCTCTGCATGAAAAAGAGTCTGAAATCCGCCAGGAGTTCAACCTGAGCTATGAACAGGCGCAGCGCTATATCCAGCGCACCTCGGACGTAATGAAAGAGCTGAAGTACATCGCTGAGAATCGCCTGACGGTTGAAAACGGCGTGCTGCCAGGCGCGGCGCGTAACAACGATCGCGTCGGCATTCCCGAATTCCAGCCGCTGTTCCCGGATTCCGACTGCGCAATGCTCGGTAATACCTGGCGCGACTCGCTGCAGTCGCTGGCCTGGTTCCTGCGTTACTGGCGCGATAACTTTTCCGCGGCTTACGATCTGAATCGCGTATTCCTGATTGGCAGCGATAACCTCTGTATGGCAGATTTCGGCCTGCGTGATGCCCCGGTTGAGCACGATAAAACCCTGAAAGCGCTGCACGAGCGCATCCTGAAGTACCGCAACGCGCCGCGTGAAGAGCAGGGCAACAGCCTGTTCTGGATAAGCCAGGGTCCGCGTCCGGGCGTGGGCTACTTCTATACCCTGACGCCGGTCTATCTGGCGAACCGCCTGCAGGCGCTGCTCGGTATCGAGCAGACCATTCGCATGGAAAACTTCTTTACCCCTGGCAGCCTGCCGATGGGCGTGACCATCGTCGATGAGAACAACCAGCCGCTGATCTCGCTGACCGGCCCGGAATCGCGCATCGAACCCGATCCGCGCTGGACCCAGGATCGCGCCTGGTTCGGCTATACCTCCGGCTTCCGCGATCTGGTGCTGAAACGCAGCCTGCCGCCTTCCTCGTTAAGCGTGGTCTATTCCGTGCCGGTGGATCTGGTGCTGGAGCGTATCCGCATGCTGATCCTTAACGCGGTGCTGCTGAATGTGCTGGTCGGCGTGGTGCTGTTTACCCTCGCGCGTATGTACGAGCGACGCATCTTTATTCCGGCGGAAAACGACGCCCAGCGTCTGGAAGAGCACGAGCAGTTCAACCGCAAAATCGTCGCCTCGGCGCCGGTGGGGATCTGTATCCTGCGGACCCAGGATGGCACCAATATCCTGAGTAACGAGCTGGCGCATAACTACCTCAATATGCTGACCCACGAAGATCGGCAGCGGCTGACGCAGATTATCTGCGGCCAGCAGGTCAACTTCGTCGATGTCCTGACCAGCAACCAGACTAACCTGCAAATCAGCTTCGTCCACTCGCGCTATCGCAATGAAAACGTGGCGATCTGCGTGCTGGTGGACGTGTCGGCCCGCGTGAAAATGGAAGAGTCGCTGCAGGACATGGCGCAGGCCGCTGAGCAGGCGAGCCAGTCGAAATCAATGTTCCTCGCCACCGTCAGCCACGAGCTGCGCACGCCGCTCTACGGCATTATCGGTAACCTCGACCTGCTGCAGACCAAGGCGCTGCCTAAAGGCGTGGATCGTCTGGTGACGGCGATGAACAACTCCTCCAGCCTGCTGTTGAAAATCATCAGCGATATTCTCGATTTCTCGAAAATTGAGTCCGAACAGCTGAAAATTGAGCCGCGCGAATTCTCGCCGCGCGAAGTGATGAGCCACGTGACTGCCAACTACCATCCGCTGGTGGTGCGTAAACAGCTGGGGCTGTACTGCTTTATCTCCCCGGACGTGCCGCTGACGCTGCAGGGCGATCCGATGCGTCTGCAGCAGGTGATCTCCAACCTGCTGAGCAATGCCATCAAGTTCACCGACAGCGGCTGCATCATTCTTGATGTCTCTACCGAAGGGGATTACCTCACCTTCCGGGTGCGGGATACCGGCGTCGGGATCCCGGCCAAGGAAGTGGTGCGGCTGTTTGATCCCTTCTTCCAGGTCGGCACCGGCGTACAGCGTAACTTCCAGGGCACCGGGCTGGGGCTGGCTATCTGTGAGAAGCTGATCAGCATGATGGACGGCGATATCGCCGTTGATACCGAGCCGGGTATGGGCAGCCAGTTCACCATCCGCATTCCGCTTTACAGTGCGGGTGAAAATGCTAAAGCGAACGTTGATGGCCTGGCGGATAAACGCTGCTGGCTGGCGGTACGCAACGCGTCGCTGCATGGCTTTATCGAAAATATGCTGGAGCGCAACGGGATTCGCACCCAGCGCTATAACGGTGAAGTGCCGGATCAGGACGATGTGCTGATCACCGATGATGAAACCTTCAGCAACTGGGCAGGTCGCGCGGCGATCCTGTTCTCGCGTCGCCACATTGGTATTCCGGTGGAGCGGGGCGATAACCTCTGGCTGCACAGCGTGGCCTCGCCGCATGAGCTGATCGCGCTGCTGGGCCGCATCTACCGCATTGACGTTGACGTACCGGGCAGCACGCCGTCGCTGGCGGCAGGCTCTGGCTCTGATGCTCAGAACGACGATATGATGATTCTGGTGGTGGACGATCATCCGATCAACCGCCGTCTGCTTGCCGACCAGCTGGGTTCGCTGGGCTATCAGTGCAAAACTGCCAACGACGGCATCGATGCCCTGAACGTGCTGAGCAAGAACCATATCGATATCGTCCTGAGCGACGTCAACATGCCGAACATGGACGGCTATCGCCTGACGCAGCGCATTCGTCAGCTTGGCCTGACGTTGCCGGTGGTGGGCGTAACGGCGAATGCCCTGGCAGAAGAGAAGCAGCGCTGTATCGAGTCGGGTATGGATAGCTGTCTGTCGAAGCCGGTAACGCTGGACGTATTAAGCCAGACGCTGGCGGTATATGCGGAGCGGGTGCGGAAAACGCGGGTATAAGAATGAAGAAACCCCGCCGGCAGGACGCCTGGCGGGGTATAAATGCGTTACTCTTTGTCCGCCGGGGTAAGGCTCACGGAAGAGAGGTAGTTCAGCAGGGCAATATCATTTTCCACACCCAGCTTCATCATCGCTGATTTTTTCTGGCTGCTGATGGTTTTGATGCTGCGGTTCAGCTTCTTGGCGATTTCTGTGACCAGGAAACCTTCAGCGAACAGGCGCAGCACTTCACTCTCTTTCGGTGACAGGCGTTTATCGCCATAACCGCCAGCGCTGATTTTCTCCAGCAGGCGCGACACGCTTTCCGGGGTAAATTTCTTCCCTTTCTGCAGCGCAGCCAGCGCTTTCGGCAGATCCGCCGGTGCGCCCTGTTTCAGCACGATACCTTCGATATCCAGATCCAGCACGGCGCTCAGAATGGCCGGGTTGTTATTCATGGTCAGAACGATGATCGAGATAGCCGGGAAGTGACGCTTGATGTACTTGATCAGGGTAATGCCATCGCCATACTTGTCGCCAGGCATGGAGAGGTCAGTAATCAGTACATGTGCGTCGAGTTTTGGGAGGTTATTGATTAACGCTGTGGAATCTTCAAATTCACCGACAACATTCACCCACTCGATCTGCTCAAGCGATTTGCGAATGCCGAACAGAACAATCGGATGGTCATCGGCAATAATTACGTTCATATTGTTCATGTATTAGGCTACCTTGCTACAGCAAGCTTTTGACGTAAGCGTCAATGTCGCTGATGTATTTTTCTGTCGATGGGGCATCGTTCTCACGAATGTGATGCTCCAGGGTTTCACATAACTGCTTGCCGGGTACCAGATTGAGCATGGCGAACACCCCTTTCAGGCGGTGCGCCGTCTGTGCCAGCGCAGCAAAATCACTGGTTGCTGATTCAGTATACAGTCTCTTCACATCGTCCGGTACTGTGTCCACAAACAGCGCGTAATAGCCGCTGGCGTGGAGCTGGGCGTTTTCATCACCCCCTAACGGGGATTCAGGCAGTTCCTCCTGCGCCAGTTGCTCCTCGATGAGCTGCATCACTGCTTCCTGCATGGCATTACTGATATTGAAGTTTACCCGTAGCTGGCCGGGGCCAATACGACGTACACCGTTCTCATCATCGCTTAAAAGCAACCCTGAGGCAGTAAGATTTGACGGATTATCCGTTAAAAAGATATCAAAGGCTTGACTGGATAACCGCTCGTCAGGGGTGATGCAACTGGCCCCCCAGTGCTCAAGCTGGCGCGTAACGATGTTGCGTACCTCGTTGGAGGTGACATCCACCATCGCCACTACGTCGTCCAGCAGGCGCTCGTCCTGCTCTTCGTCCTGCGGTTCAGCGGCCATTTTCACATGCAGTGAATAGCGCGTACCCAGCTCCTGGCGCGATTTGATATTAAGATGCCCGCCAAGGCGACGCGCCAGCTGGTTGCAGAGATAGAAGGTCAATCCGTTGGCGTGACCATAGCGATCTTCGCTGGTCTCGTTGAGGAACGGGAAGTGCAGATTATCGATTTCATTATTATTGATGCCGTCGCCGGTATCGAGCACCCGGAACGTCAGGCGATCGCTGGCGGATTCATCCGCGCTGATCTCAAGCGTAATTTTGCCGATGTGGGTGGTGGTCACCGAATACTGAATCAGCATCAGCAGAATTTTGCGCAGCGCCTCGCGGTCGCCGTGGCGCTCTTCGTTGCGGGAGAGGTGATTATTGATGAACAGCTGCAGCCCTTTACGCTTAATCACCGGCAGCACTTCCGGCACCACTTCATCAATCAGATCCTGAATGGCGAAGCTTGATGAACTGGTTTTCCAGCTCTCATCTTCCAGCATGTTCAGCAGCTGGATCTCATCCACCAGCCGCACGATGGTATCCGCTTTCTGCGCCATCACCTGGGTTTGCGGGGTATTCAGAGCGGTTAACCCTTCGGCGAGCTGCTTCACCGGCAGCTTCAGCGCCGCGCCAATATGATGCATGAAGGCCGTCCGGCCCTGTTGATTCTTCTCGTAGAGCCGCTGCGCCTGCTTCAGCTTCTTGTTAACCAGGATCTCGCGGTCCTGATCGCGAATGATAAAGATCTGGGTGCGCGGCAGGATCTGGCTGCGGAACTGACGGATTTCATACAGTTCATTATTAATAGTGGCCTGAATCACGCCCTGATGCTGATCCGCCATGGTGGTGATGTTCTGCAGATTAAGGTGCGGCAGCAGGTGATCGGCAATTTTGTTGCTGATCACCGTGCGATTCGCTTCCTGATCGTGCACCAGCAAACCCACCGGCAGCAGGGCGACGATCTCTTCGTTCAGGGCGCGCAGCAGGTGCAGTTCGTTGTTATTCGCCATGGTGGCAGGCATTTCCGCCTGACGCACCGGCTGATGACGAAACGTGGTGTAGCCGAATACCGCCAGCCCCAGCAAGCCGATATTGAGCAGCAGCGGCAGCAGGATATTCTGCAGCGTATCCATCAGCAGGGTGCCGAACGGCACTTCCCACACCAGGCGCAGGCCGGTGCTGTCCACCAGCGAGCTAATTTCAATGCGTGAGCTGTTGAAGTGGATGCGCACGCTGTCCGGATCGCCTTTATCCGCACCCGAGCCGGCAGGCTGGGTGTCGCTCTGGTCGAGGCGGAAGCTGTCCAGCGTCATTCCCGGCGGAATCAGGTCGTTAATCGGCAGATCGAACGCAACCACGGTCGCCAGATGACCCGGCTGGTTGAAGGTGGTACGCAGCGTGAAGTAGTGGCCATTCTGCCAGGCCAGGCGGCGCAGGGGAGAGAAGCTCTCGCGCTCGTCAAGGGCATTAGCCTGCTGAAGCATTTCGGCGCGGCGGGAATCGACGATGTTGCTCACCGTTGATTCTTTAAAGCCGGACGCCAGATCTTTCAGCGGCAGGGTAGAGACCAGGATCATGCTGTTGTCCTGGCCGTTCAGGTAATACATCGACCAGGGCACGTTTTCGGCGCCCCACAGGGTGTCGAGATAGTTCGACATCCGCTGGGTCATCTCAAGGGTGGCGCTGTCGTGAGAGCCGAAAATCAGCGCTTCGGTTTTACGCCGCGTTTTTTCGAGGTAGTAGACGTCCTGCTTCAGGCGAGTCTCCTGCAGGCCATCCGCCGCGTTGCCGCTGCTTGCAGCCGCAATGTTGTCATAGATCTGCCAGGTCGCGTAGCGCCAGGTATCCACCCGTTTATGCAGCGCATGGGTAATGTCCACCACCTGATAGCTTTTGTCTTTCAGCCAGGCGTTAACGGCGCTCTGCACCATTACACCCATAGTCACCAGCAGAACGATGATCAACAAAAGAAAGAAACGGGTAATGCTACCCGGCATCAGTGAAAACTTGTTGGGGATCATTGTGTCAGATTGACTCATTGTTGTGTGTAACTCACTTTAACAACGCCATATAAATAGAGACGAATTCAACCAGGTGTGGCGGCTGAAACTGCTTTTGTAGGCTCTTCCTGAGCGGATGCGATATCGCTCGCTGGGCGTCGATCTCACGTCACGTCCTGCCGGGCAGGTGTACTACTACGCGAGTATCGCAAAAAAAGCAGTATAAAGCGAAATGAATGATTTTCCAGGCGAATAGCGTTAAGACAAGGCCCGGCGCGGGAAAATGTCCGCAACCGGAGACGCTGCATTGTCACAACGGGAGAGAGAAATTAGTGCAACGCAGCGCTGAAAAATAAATCAGCGAAAAAATATAGTTCACCGTAGTGACGGTTAAAAATAGCGCTAATAATAAATCAAAGGCAAAAAAATACCGGATGCGAACATCCGGTAATAATAGGGGTAAACAGACATTCAGATTCGAATGACGGTAATAAATAAAGTTAATGATGATAGCGGGAGTAATTTTAGTCGGCGCTTTACAAATGCGTTTGGCAATCAGTGCGGTAAAGCATAAATTTACCTATCTTGATGTTTTTAATGAGTTACTGAAATTTTTTGATCATCCGTGCGCATATTTTTAGCGATTCGTGCTTTAATAAGTTCCCTTCTATTAACCTTTTGTTACACCGTTGCGGATATATGAAACATCTTAAAAGTTTTCGTATCATATTCCCGTTGGCTTTGTGTTTTAAATTTCATAAGAATTGGGATTGCCGACTGATTACAGGGTTAATCAGTAAGCAGTGGCACATAAAAAGGCATATAAAAAGGCATATACAGAGGGTTAATATAATGAAAGTTAAAGTTCTCGCGCTGTTGGTACCAGCATTGCTGGCAGCAGGCTCCGCGCACGCGGCTGAGATTTACAACAAAGACGGCAACAAACTGGATCTGTTTGGTAAAGTCGATGGCCTGCACTACTTCTCTGATGACAAGAGTGCCGATGGCGATCAGACCTACATGCGTATCGGCTTCAAAGGCGAGACCCAGGTTAATGACCAGCTGACCGGTTACGGCCAGTGGGAATACCAGATCCAGGGCAACACCTCCGAAAGCGACAACGACGCCTGGACCCGTGTGGCCTTCGCCGGTCTGAAATTCGCTGATGCCGGTTCTTTCGACTACGGTCGTAACTATGGCGTTATCTATGACGTGACCTCCTGGACCGACGTACTGCCGGAGTTCGGCGGCGACACCTACGGTGCAGACAACTTCCTGCAGCAGCGTTCTAATGGCGTGGCAACTTACCGTAACACCGACTTCTTCGGTCTGGTGGAAGGCCTGAACTTTGCTCTGCAGTATCAGGGTCAGAACGGCAGCGCTCGCGGTGAAGACGACACCGGCCGTGGCGTCCTGAAACAGAACGGCGACGGCTTCGGCGGCTCTGTGACCTATGATATCGGTCAGGGCTTCAGCATTGGTGCGGCAGCAGCCAGCTCCAAACGTACTGACGACCAGAACAACCTCAACGCAGGCCGTGCGGATGAGATCTACGGCAGCGGCGATCGCGCTTCTGTTTACAGCGGCGGCGTGAAATACGACGCGAACAACCTCTACCTGGCAGCCCAGTACTCCCAGACCTATAACGCCACCCGTTTCGGCGGCGACAGCGATTCTGACGCATTCGGTTTTGCTGACAAAGCGCAGAACTTTGAAGTGGTTGCTCAGTACCAGTTCGACTTCGGTCTGCGTCCGTCTGTGGCATACCTGCAGTCTCGCGGTAAAGACATCAGCAACGGCTCCATCAACTACGGCGACCAGGACCTGGTTAAATACGTTGATGTTGGCGCGACTTACTACTTCAACAAAAACATGTCCACCTATGTTGATTACAAAATCAACCTGCTGGACGACAACGACTTTACCCGTGCCGCTGGCATCGGTACCGACGACATCGTGGGTGTAGGCCTGGTTTACCAGTTCTGATTCGACGGTTGTCATGCGAAAGGGGCCTCTGGCCCCTTTTTTGTTTTTCTGGTCACCCAAAAAACCGTGTACGCTGTCGCGCACGAATAATGAGGAATACCGATGCGACTCCGCTACTCTCTCTTTTTACTGTTAACGCTGATGCTCGCTGGCTGCGATCGCGCGGCGGAAAATGCGCCGCTGGTACTGGAAGGCAAAACCATGGGCACCTCCTGGCGGGTGAGCCTGGCCGGGGTCGATGCGCAACGCACGCCAGAACTACGCCGTCAAATCCAGGCGCAGCTCGATGCCGACGATCGCCTGCTCTCCACCTGGAAAGATGACTCGGCGCTGATGCAGTTTAATCACTCGACCAGCACTGCCCCGTGGCCCGTCGATGCGGCGATGGCGGATATTGTGACGCTCTCGCTGCGCATTGGGCACAAGATGCAGGACGCGATGGATATCACCGTTGGCCCGCTGGTCAATCTCTGGGGATTTGGCCCCGATAAACAGCCTGTCGCCACGCCCGATGCGGCACAGATCGCCGCCGCCAGGGCTCGCACCGGCTTACAGCATCTGCGGGTGATCAACGCCGCTGACAGCCAGTGGCTACAAAAAGATATCCCCGATCTCTTTGTCGATCTCTCCACCGTCGGCGAGGGGTATGCCGCCGATCATCTGGCGCAGCTGATGGCGCGTAACGGCATCAGTCGCTATCTGGTCTCGGTCGGCGGGGCGCTGGTGAGCCGGGGGATGAATGCTGAAGGTAAGCCCTGGCGTGTAGCCATTCAGAAACCCACGGATCGTGAAAATGCCGTGCAGGCAGTGGTGGATATCAACGGCCACGGCATCAGCACCTCCGGCAGCTATCGCAACTACTATGAACTGGACGGCAAACGCCTGTCGCACGTCATCGATCCCGCAACCGGGCGCCCCATCACCCATAAGCTGGTCTCCGCCACGGTGATTGCCCCTACAGCGCTGGAAGCGGATACCTGGGATACCGGTTTTATGGTGCTCGGGCCGGAAAAGGCGCGTGAAGTTGCACTGGCGCAGGGGCTGGCGGTCTATCTGATCAGCAAAGAGCAGGATGGCTTCTCGGTCTGGATGTCCCCGCAGTTCAAAAGCTATCTGGTGGATGCCGGGAATTAAAAAGCAAGATTTCGGGTGTGGTGGAGCAGGCAGCCTGCCAGAGTGAGGCTACCCTTTGAGGAGGAGCCGGACATGAAAACTATTGCTACCCCACAATCTGAACGGCGCTGGCAGGCGGTGCTGGCCCGGGATACCAAAGCCGATGGCCGCTTTGTGTTTGCCGTGAATACCACCGGTATCTACTGCCGGCCCTCCTGCCGGGTACGCCATGCGCGGCGGGAAAACGTGCAGTTTTTTGACAGCCCCGATGCGGCAGAAGCGGCGGGGTTCCGGCCGTGCAAGCGCTGCCAGCCGGACCGCATCCACCCTGACCAGCAGCGGGCGCAGCGCATTGTCGAAGCCTGTCGCATTCTGGCTGCCAGCGAAATGCCGCTTACCCTGAACGCCATCGCCAGTCAGGTCGCCATGAGCCCATGGCATTTTCATCGTCTGTTTAAATCCGTAACCGGCCTGACACCAAAAGCCTGGCAGCAGGCGCTGCGTGCCGGGCGGGTGCGCAGCGCGCTGCACGGCGGTGAAACGGTGACCCGCGCCATGCTGGACGCCGGTTTTCAGACCGGCAGCAGCTTCTATCATCAGGCCGATACCGCGCTGGGCATGACGGCGCAGCAGTATCGTCGCGGTGCGCCGGACCTGACGGTGGATTATACCGTCGCCCCCTGCGTGCTGGGGCTGTGCCTGGTGGCTCGCAGCGCGCGTGGGATCTGCGCGGTGCTGCTGGGGGAGGATGAAAACAGGCTGCGCGATGAGCTGGCGCAGCTGTTTCCTCATGCCACCCGGCTCGACGCGGACGCGGCGTTCAATCAGCAGGTGGCGCAGGTGATCGGCTGCATTGATCACCCGCAGCTGGCCTGCGAGTTGCCGCTCGATATCCGCGGAACCGCGTTTCAGCAGCGGGTCTGGCAGGCGCTGCGGGCCATTCCGCCGGGCGAAACCCTGAGCTATCAGGCGCTGGCACAGCGTCTCGGTCAGCCTGGCGCGAGCCGGGCGGTGGCAAGTGCCTGTGCAGCGAACCGGCTGGCGCTGGTCATTCCCTGTCACCGGGTGGTGCGCAGCAGCGGGGCGCTCGCGGGCTACCGCTGGGGCACCGAACGTAAAGCCATGCTGCTGGCCCGTGAGTCAAAAAGTAAGGAGGAGTAATGCTCGATCTGTTTGACGGAGAAGAACCCTGGCAGGAGCCGCTGGCCGACGGCGCGGTGGTGCTGCGCCGCTTCGCGCTGGCCGATGCCGGTACGCTGATGGCGGGTATTGAGCAGGTGAGCGCTTGCTCCCCGTTTCGCCATATGGTGACGCCGGGCGGGTATACCATGTCGGTGGCGATGACCAACTGCGGCACCCTGGGGTGGGCCACCACCCACGGCGGCTATCTCTACGCCACGCGCGATCCGCAGACCGGCCAGCCCTGGCCTGCGATGCCCGACGCGTTTCGCGCCCTGAGCGATCGCGCCTCGGCGGCGGCGGGCTATGCTGGTTTCACGCCGGATGCCTGCCTGATCAACCGCTATGCGCCGGGGGCGAAGCTGTCGCTGCATCAGGATAAAGACGAACCGGATCTCGGGGCGCCCATTGTCTCGGTATCCCTGGGCCTGCCAGCGGTGTTTCAGTTCGGCGGGCTGCGGCGTAATGACCCCATCAAACGGCTGTTGCTTGAGCACGGGGATGTGGTGGTGTGGGGCGGGGCGTCGCGCCTGTATTATCACGGCATTCAACCCCTGAAACCGGGCGTGCATCCGCTGACCGGCGAGTACCGCTATAACCTGACGTTTCGCGCCGCCGGGGCGGGCGAATAAAAATAAGAATTATTCTTGCCGTGAAACGCGAGCCGTTTAAACTGCGGGCTGAATTTTTCTTATTGGATAGCCCCGTTTTATGGATCTCTTGCTGCTTGTCTGGCGCCAGTATCGCTGGCCTTTTTTGATGGTGATGCTGCTGAGCCTGCTCAGCGCCGCGCTCGGTATTGGCCTTATCGCGTTTATTAATCAGCGCCTGATCGAAAACGTCGATATGTCACTTGCCGTGCTGCCGGAGTTTCTCGGTCTGCTGCTGCTGCTGATGGCGATCACCTTAGGCTCCCAGTTAGCGCTTACTACGCTTGGCCACCACTTCGTATTCCGCCTGCGTAGCGAATTCATCAAGCGCATCCTCGACACCCCGGTTGAGCGCGTGGAGCAGCTCGGCAGTGCCGCACTGCTGGCGGGGCTGACCAGCGATATTCGCAATATCACCATTGCCTTTGTACGCCTGCCGGAGCTGGTGCAGGGCATTATTCTGAGCATCGGTTGTGCGGCCTACCTGGCGCTGCTCTCCACGAAAATGCTGCTGGTGACCACTATCTGGCTGGCAATCACCATCTGGGGCGGCTTTGTGCTGGTATCGCGGGTCTATCGGCATATGGCGATCCTGCGCGAAACCGAAGACAAGCTTTACAAGGATTACCAGACGGTGCTGGAAGGGCGTAAAGAGCTGACCCTCAACCGCGAGCGTGCCGGCTGGATTTTCGACCAGATCTACACCCCCGACGCGAAAGAGTATCGCCACCACATTATTCGCGCCGATACCTTCCACCTGAGTGCGGTGAACTGGTCGAACATCATGATGCTCGGTGCCATCGGGCTGGTGTTCTGGATGGCAAACAGCCTCGGCTGGGCCGATACCAACGTGGCGGCTATCTACTCCCTGACGTTACTGTTCCTGCGCACGCCGCTGCTCTCTGCGGTGGGGGCGCTGCCGACGCTGCTTACCGCCCAGGTAGCGTTCAACAAGCTGAACAAATTCGCCCTCGCGCCTTATCACCCGGCATTTCCGACGCGCGGTGAGAAGCAGACGTGGCAGACGCTGGAGCTGCGCGATGTGGTGTTCCACTATGCGGACAACAGCTTTGGCGTCGGGCCGATCAATCTCACTATCCAGCGCGGCGAGCTGCTGTTCCTGATTGGCGGCAACGGCAGCGGGAAATCCACGCTCGCGATGCTGCTCACCGGGCTGTATCAGCCGGTATCCGGCACCATTCTGCTGGATGGCGAACCGGTTACTGCCGCGACGCTCGATGACTACCGGGCGCATTTCTCCGCGGTATTCACCGACGTCTGGCTGTTTGACAAGCTGCTGGGCCACAACGGGCAGGAGGCGCGACCGGAGCTGGTGGCGCAGTGGCTGGAGCGGCTGAAGATGAGTGAAAAGCTGACGCTGGAGAACGGGAAGATCCTCAACCTGAACCTGTCAAAAGGGCAGAAGAAGCGCGTGGCATTGCTGCTGGCGCTGGCTGAGGATCGCGACATTATTCTGCTGGATGAGTGGGCTGCCGATCAGGACCCGCACTTCCGCCGCGAGTTCTATCAGGTGCTGTTGCCGCTGATGCAGGAGATGGGCAAAACCATCTTTGCGATCAGCCATGACGACCACTATTTCATTCATGCCGATCGTCTGCTGGAGATGCGCAGCGGCCAGTTGGCAGAATTGCACGGAGAAGAGCGCGCCCTTGCCAGCCGCGACGCGGTGGCGCGTACCGGGAGCTGACGGGGCGCAGGGTGATACACCCGCCAGTCCAGTAGGGCGGGTAAGTTCGCGCACCCGACGTGAGCATCAGACTTTACCGCTTAAGCGCTGGTGGAAATCGCGGCTACGCAGGTCGAGGCCTTGGATGGTCACCGTTGCATCATGACGCGCATAGCGGGTTTCAATTGCATCCAGCATCGCTACGGTAGAGGCGTCCCAGATCTGGGCGTGGGTCAGGTCGATAGTGACCTGCGCCGGATCGTCCGCATAGTTAAAGTGTTCGAACAGGTCGTTGCTGCTGGCGAAGAACAGCGGGCCGCGCACGGTGTAGCGCACGCTCTGTCCGTCCGCGGCCAGTTCGCGCTCGGCGCGCACCACATGCGCCACGCGGCGGGCGAACAGCACCATCGCAAACACCACGCCGCCGGCCACGCCAATCGCCAGATTTCCGGTTGCCACCGTTGCGGCCACCGTCACCAGCATCACCAGGGTTTCCGGCACCGGCATATGCTTCAGGGTGGCGGGCCTGACGCTGTGCCAGTCGAGGGTTTTCACCGCCACAATCATCATAATGCCCGCCAGCACCACCATCGGGATCTGCGCCATGATCTCGCTCAGTACCGTTACCAGCAGCAGCAGGACCAGCCCGGCGGCAACGGTAGAGACGCGGGAACGCGCTTTACCCAGCCCGACGTTAACAATGGTCTGGCCGATCATCGCGCAGCCGGCGATGCCGCCATAGAAGCCGGCAAAAATATTCGCTACCCCGAGGCCCCAGCATTCGCGGCGTTTGCTGGACGGGGTGTCGGTGATCTCATCCACCAGCTTGGCGGTGAGCAGCGATTCCATCAGGCCGACAAAGGCAACGCTCAGGGCGCACGGCCAGATGATCTGCAGGGTTTGCAGGTTTAGCGGCACCAGCAGCTCGGTCAGCCCTGGCAGACCCGGCAGCATCGGCCCTTCGTCGCCCACGGTGGGCGTCAGCAGACCGAAGCCCATGGTGATAGCGGTAACCGCCACGATAGCCACCAGCGGGGAGGGAACGCTTTTCGTCACGTAAGGCAGGCCGAGCACGATGACCAGCGTCAGAGCAAACAGCCCCCACACCAGCGGTGACTGGCCCCAGATATGCGGCACCTGCGCGAAGAAGATAAGAATGCCGAGGGCATTAACAAACCCGGTCATTACCGAGCGCGGAATATAGCGCATCATGCGCGCCAGGCCGCAGACGCCAAACAGGATCTGGATAATGCCCGCCAGCACGACCGCTGGCAGGATGTAGCCCACGCCGTGCTGATGCACCATCGGGCCAATCACCAGCGCCACCGAGCCGGCAGCGGCAGTCACCATCGCCGGGCGACCGCCGAGTACGGACATCGCCAGACACAGCACCACCGAGGCGATAAGGCTGACTTTCGGATCGACACCGGCAATAACGGAGAAGGAGATCACTTCCGGGATCAGCGCCAGGGCAGTGATCACGCCAGCCAGGGTCTCTCTCACCAGCAGACGTGGCGAACGCAGGACGGTAGCAACCGCAGCGATATTGTTTTCAGACATATTATTTTCGCAGGGAGTGGGTAGTTATCAGTCAATATTGCCGCAGTGAAGGCAACGAAGAGGCCGCGCTGGCGCGGCGCGCGTTATCTTACAAGTCTGCAACAAATCACGCTACTGTTATCTGTGTCACAGTTTTTTGGCGCTAAAAGTGCATTTATCGCTATGTCCATTAACAGGATTATTGCTTTTATATCAGTTCATTAGCGCAATCACTTTCAGGCTCAGCCGCAAATACGTATAAAAACAACGGATTAACAACTTAAGACAAATATTAATTTAATTTTTAAACATTATTTCAATCTTTTCCTGGTAGTGTTAACTTTAGCCCCCCTTAAGTATGGAAATGTCAGCGTATCCAGGCCGCGCGTGCGCGTGGCTGCGGCGACAACTTTCACCTGCAAAGACCATATAAGCGCCTGAATAAGGCCAGAAGAAAGCGATAAGGCTATGAATATGAAAAACTTATCTGCCATTCTCTTCGCGGCAGCGATGGGAACCGGACTGTTTACCGGAATGGCTAACGCAGCGCAAGAAGAGCAAACCGACGTTCTGCTCATCGGCGGCGGCGTCATGAGTGCCACCCTCGGCACCTACCTGCACGAGCTGGAGCCGGACTGGTCGATGACCATGGTTGAGCGCCTGGACGGCGTGGCGGAAGAGAGCTCTAACGGCTGGAACAACGCCGGTACCGGCCACTCTGCGCTGATGGAACTGAACTACACCCCGCAGAACTCCGACGGCAGCATCAGCATCGAGAAAGCGGTTGAGATCAACGAAGCCTTCCAGATCTCCCGTCAGTTCTGGGCGCACCAGGTCAACCTGGGCGTGCTGACCAACCCGAAAACCTTTATCAATACCGTACCGCACATGAGTTTCGTGTGGGGCGATCAGAACGTGAACTTCCTGCGCGCGCGCTATGCCGCTCTGCAGAAAAGCTCCCTGTTCCGCGGCATGCTCTACTCTGAAGATCACGCGCAGATCAAGCAGTGGGCACCGCTGGTAATGGAAGGTCGCGACCCGAACCAGAAAGTCGCTGCCACCCGCACTGAAATCGGTACCGACGTTAACTACGGCGAAATCACCCGTCAGCTGGTCGCCTCTCTGAAGAAGAACGATAAGTTCGATCTGCAGCTCAGCACCGAAGTGCGCGGCTTCAAGCGTAACGACGACAAGTCCTGGACTGTGACCGTTGCCGATCTGAAAAACAACGAGCAGGAACGTACCATCAAGGCGAAATTCGTCTTTATCGGTGCGGGCGGCGCGGCGCTGAAACTGCTGCAGGAAACCGGTATTCCGGAAGCGGAAAACTACGCAGGCTTCCCGGTCGGCGGTCAGTTCCTGGTGTCTGAGAACCCGGAAGTGGTTAACCGTCACCTGGCGAAAGTCTACGGTCAGGCTTCCGTGGGTGCGCCACCGATGTCGGTTCCGCACATTGATACCCGTATGCTGGACGGCAAGCGCGTCGTTCTGTTCGGGCCGTTCGCGACCTTCTCCACCAAGTTCCTGAAAAACGGTTCCCTGTGGGATCTGATGAGCGCGACCACCACCTCGAACTTCATGCCGATGGTAAACGTAGGCCTGGATAACTTCGATCTGGTGAAATACCTGATTAGCCAGGTAATGCTGTCTGACGACGAGCGTTTCGAAGCGCTGCAGGAATACTACCCGCAGGCGAAGAAAGAAGACTGGCGTCTGTGGCAGGCGGGTCAGCGCGTGCAGATCATCAAACGTGATGAAGAGAAGGGCGGCGTGCTGCGCCTGGGTACTGAAGTAGTCAGCGACAAAGACGGCACCGTTGCCGCGCTGCTGGGTGCATCACCGGGCGCGTCTACTGCGGCACCGATCATGCTGCACCTGATGGAAAAAGTGTTTAAAGACAAGGTTGCGACCCCAGAGTGGCAGGCGAAGCTGAAAACCATCATCCCGTCTTATGGCACTAAGCTGAACGGCAACGTTGAAGCCACGGAACGTGAACTGGAAAACACCAGCCGCGTACTGGGCCTGAAATACGAAGCGCCGAAAGCGGTCTCTCCGGCGCCGAAGCCGGAAGGCAAAATGCCGGACCAGGAAGTTAACGCGGTATCTGATATCGCGCTGTAACTGACAAAAAACCCCGCTGCGGCGGGGTTTTTTTATGCTTATCGTTCAACGGCGCTCTGCAGCGTCTCATCCGCTTTCCACACCCGATACTTCACCTCAATATTCTCCGGCGCATAGACCACGATCGGCAGCTTGCTGTTGTAGCGCAGCATAGCCTTATCGCCGAGCTGTACCGGCACAAACTTCTGCGTTTTCTCGTTTTTCGGGCAGGCCATCATGGTGGATGCCGGCGCGCTGACGCGGCTCAGCTGGTAATAGTCATAGCCCCAGCCCTCCAGGGTTTTCGTCTCCAGCGTGCCGCCCATGCGGTGCTGGTTGCAGTCCACGCCCATGGTTTTACCGGGCAGCAGTTCTACTTTGTAATTCTGTTCGTTCTCCAGCGCAGGCAGAGCAATCGCCACGCGCTTCATGCCTTTTTCCGCCGCCGGATAAGGCGCGATTTTCTCAAGCGGCTGGGACGTCGAAGCGGGGAGGGTGTCAGCCCATGCGGCACCGCTGGCGCAGGCAGCGATAATCAGCATCAGTGCATGTTTCATCGTGGTTCCTTAAAGCAAATTCATCGTGCTGAAAGATTACCATAGGGTCTTAATGAATTAATTCAGATTTACGATATTTTTCGGTGTAAAAAACTGGTTAATGAAATATAGATGGTGTTTCAGGCTGTTTGTGGGGATTTAGTTGAAGGGATGTATGGAGGGTAAGTAAAAGCCCCCGCAGGGGCTTCGACGATCAGTGCGGCACTTCCGCCACTTTCTCGACTTCGGTTTTGTTGATCTGCTGCTTCACGCCGTTCGCATCGGTATAGCCCAGCAGGCCAGCATCAGACTCTTTTGGTTTGCCATCGCTGATGATGGTACGCCCGTCCGTTGTGTGGATAGCGTAGCTTGTGCGCGTACAACCTGACAGTGCGGTTACCGCCAGCAGTGCGGCTAACGGAATGATCAGTGTCTTTTTCATATCCATCCTCTCTATTGGTTGTTTTGCTTAGGTTTTATTATAGCAGAGGATTTTTTGTCAGTGGTTTATGACGGTTAAATGTAAAGATTTCGCACTAACTGCTAAAAATATATGTCGTGCCAGCAGGTGATTCGGAGGGTGATTTCGGCGGTTTAACGCCACGACCAACAGGCTTGATTGTGATCAATATCACATTCCGGAGTGTCGCTATATTAGCGACACAAATAGTTGACCTCCGGAAATATCACCAAATGAAACTTAGACACGCGGTCTATACATTGACGTTACTCGCCATCGTTGCCACGCCATCGCATGCCATCAGTACTAAATACCGCGCCCAGCTTGAGCGCTCCGGCTGTACTCAGATTACTGAGCTACAGGGCTGCGATATTCACCAGACAAAAATGCAAAACACCAATGCCGAGCGCCAGCAGATCAGCGCATTTCTGCGCGACTCCGTTCTCAATCAGCCGACGGATGCAGCATACGAAGCGCTGAATGGGTACGGATTCACTAACCCTGCGCCACTCAAATGGGTGAAAGGGAAGTACGCCATTAACCTGACCATCAATCAAAAAGACGTTGTTACTCATGCAACGGTTACCCCTTAAGGCACATTTTATGTTTATTAATCGTACAAAACTCGTGGTGCTGTCTTTGAGCACTTTGGCCTGGTTTGCTGCCGGGAATGCAAACGCAACAGTTGATTTTACAGGTGGCCAAATCGTTGCCCAGGCTACTGATGGCTCCTATTCCGTGAAAGATGACTATGGTTCTGTATGGTCAGGTGTCGAGCGCGAGCAGGTAACCGCATCACAAGTGAAATCTTTTGGCATGACTCAGGCCAAAACTGCTGCAGAGCTTGAGGCAGCACAGCGTGCCCGTACAGAAATCCAGACAAACGCTCTCGCACAGGCAAAAGAATTAGCAGCTCACAACAAACGATACGATGCCGCTAATACCATCAATGTAAATGTCTCCAGTCTGAAGCCGGATATGCTGGTAAATACGCCTGCAGGTAGGGTTAAGGCCAGCACGCTCAAGCCGGGCACCCAGGTTCAGGTAGCATTCAATTCTGCTTTCCATCCCTCTGTTAAAGGCGGCCATGATGGAGCAACAAAGGGTGGTTCTCATGGTGACCATGGCACGGGCACGGGGGGTGATAACGCCCATGACCATGCGTTCGGC
The DNA here is from genome assembly GCF_000696575.1 of Siccibacter colletis. Taxonomy (GTDB): domain Bacteria; phylum Pseudomonadota; class Gammaproteobacteria; order Enterobacterales; family Enterobacteriaceae; genus Siccibacter; species Siccibacter colletis. The sequence goes on from NZ_JMSQ01000006.1 coordinate 271,442, forward strand.
GGGCATACCGGAGCGGGTCACGGATTCCACATGTAATGGTTGATGATGATAGCCCACATCAGAGGGGCTTTTCGTTGGATGATAGCAGATGAAATTATTCGCTTTTCTTTGGCTGGCTATCTATATGGGCGGCCTTGCCATCTGTAGCCTGAGTGACAGTACCGCACTGTTCGACAGCTGGGGCTTTATCGGAATTGCTTTTGTGATTGCAGTTTCTGTGTATGCCCTGCTGCTTGTGAATCAGCGCTGCATCAGGGAGATCAGGATCTCGCAGCTGAAGAGTGATAAATGATCGATTTCCTTTATCGCATCTTGGTACTTTTCCTGTGTCTCGTTTGTGTAGTGTTCTGGCTGGCGGTGCTGGCGGCTTTGTGGGTGATGTAATGAGGCGCGTTACGCCAGCGAAGGTATGAAGCGGCAATAAAAAAGGGCTTATCGAAATGATAAGCCCTTTTTTAAAGGATTTTTGGTCGGCACGAGAGGATTTGAACCTCCGACCCCTGACACCCCATGACAGTGCGCTACCAGGCTGCGCTACGTGCCGACACGTGGAGGCTAATACTACCCATTTCCCGACCGATTGCAAGGGTACGGCAAACTGACTGGATTATAATTAATCAATCAGTTAGCGATAAACCGTTTTTCATCGGTCAGCACCTGCAGCAGCAGCCCGAGCTGCGGTTTATCGTCATCAAGCCGATGACCGCTCTCGTCCCAGGTGCGGTAGTTGCCGTTGTTATCCAGCACCAGCGTCATCTGCGGGGTGGTCACCGCCAGCGTGTTGCTGTCGGCACCGATGGCCCAGTTATTTTTGCGCGTCGCGGCAAACAGATCTTCACCCTGAGAGTATTCCCCCGGCGACGTGCTGACATGCAGCAGGCGCATCATCAGGGTCGTCATCACATCCTGATGCTGCGTGAGCTTACTGATGCTCTGCGCCGGCGTACCCGGCCAGTGGATCACCAGCGGAACCTGAATGCGCGAACGATCCCAGGCGAAGCTGTCGCGCGCGTCGTCAAGCGGCACGCCGCGTCCGGCGGTGATAATCACCACGGTATTATCAAACTTACCGGCGGCTTTTAAGGCCTCCAGCACGCGGGAAATCTGCCCGTCAACGTTCTGTGCCGCCCGGCCATAGCGACGGGTAAAGTTCTGCTGGTTGCTGTCGCCGTCAAGCGTTGTGCCGTTGAAGGAGACCCACGAGAACCAGCGATTATCTTCCGTTGCGTATTTATCGAGCCAGTTGATCCACTGCCCGGCGGTCTGGGCATCGCTTTGCGGTTTTGCCGTAGGCAGCGAGAAGTCAGAGAGCAGGGCCTGTCGATAGAGCGCACTGTTGAAGCCGTCTGACGAGAATAGGCCGAGCTGATAGCCCTGCTGGTTCAACGCGGTGATCAGCGCTGCCGGAATGCGCGCCGAGAGCACGCCGTCCATATAGGCCGGAGAGATACCGTAGAACAGGCCGAAGATGCCGTTATCGCTGTAGTTACCGGCACTCATATGCTGGGTAAAGCTGATGTTCTGCCCGGCGAACTGTGCCAGGTTTGGCATCAGCTTCTCGTAGCGCGAATAGTTCAGGCCATCGATGGTGATCAGCAGAACGTTATGCCCGGTGCCCATGTCGCGATAGCGCAAGTCGCTGAGCGGATACTGTACCGATACCGCTTCCGGGTTGCCCTGTTCCACCAGGCGACGCTGGTACTCCTGAGCATCCAGCAGGCCGTGCTTCTCAAGGAAGCGGCGCGCGGTCATCGGGTAGGAGAGCGGCAGGTTGGCGCGCTGCATGGTGATCGGACGGTAGAAGTTGGCGTCGGCCCAGATATACATCAGGTGCGAGGCCACAAACGAGACGAAAAACAGCGTCGCTACCGGGCGGGCGTAATGACGGCGGCGACTCAGGCTGCGCAGCTTCTGCCAGCTCCAGGTGGCGAACAGCATTTCGATCAGCAGCAGGATCGGCACGCCGATAAACATCAGCTGCCAGTCGCGGGCCATTTCGCTCTGATCGGGGTTTATCACCAGTTCCCACACCACCGGATTGAGGTGCAGGTGGAAACGGGTAAAGACTTCGCTGTCGATAAGCAGCAGCGTCATGCCAGCGGTGGCAAAAGCGGCGGAGAGGAAGCGCATCAGCCGCTGCGACATCACCACGAAGGTGAGCGGGAACAGGATCAGCAGGTAACCGGCGAAGACCAGAAAGCTGAAGTGGCCCATCAGGCTGACCCAGGAGAATACCCGGCCCGTCAGGGTCGTCGGCCAGTCAGCGATGAACAGGTAGCGACTTCCCAGCGCTATGGCAACCAGAATGTTGAACAGGGCGAACCAGTGCCCCCAGCTAATCATCTGGGAGACTTTTTCACGGTAGCGCTGGCGGTTAGTCACCATAACGAGTCGTTAATATCCCTTAGTGCTTGCTGTCTTCGTGAATGGAAGACTGCAAGGCCTGGGCGAACGAACGGGCGATCGCCTGACGTTGTGCGGAGGAGACGCTGGTGTTGATAAGGTTCGTGACCATATTGCCCAGTACCATCAGGGAAAGGTCGGTTGGCGTCTGATGCTTTTCCAGCACCTGCGCCAGTTCACTCAGCAGTTGTTCGACGTGTTCGTCACTATAGCGGGATTGTTGTGGCATAACTCAAAATCAGTTTGTGAAGAAAGTCCGACATCTTACCGTAGCAGAGGCATTTTTTCCGCATTTTTATCAACGGTTGCACAAGGCGACGGGCGGTGGTTGAATACCGCCCGGTCTGAAAGGAGAGTTTATCATGAGTCTGGATATCAACCAGATTGCCATACACCAGCTTATCAAGCGTGATGAGCAGAACCTTGAGCTGGTCTTGCGCAATTCATTGCTGGAAACCAGCGCCGCCGTAGAAGAGATGATGGCGGAGCTGCACCGGGTTTATAGCGCCAAAAGTAAAGCCTACGGCCTGTTCGCGGAAGAGAGCGAGCTGGCGCAGACCCTGCGTCTGCACCGCCAGGGTGAAGAAGATTTCCTGCCGTTCAGCCGTGCGGCGACGGCGCGTCTGCGCGACGAGCTGGCGAAATACCCGTTCGCCGACGGCGGGGTGGTGCTGTTCTGCCACTATCGCTATCTGGCGGTGGAATATCTGCTGGTGGCAGTGCTGACGAACCTCAGCAGCATGCGCGTGAATGAGAATTTGGATATCAGTTCGACGCACTATCTGGACATCGCCCATGCCGATATCGTGGCGCGTATCGATCTCACCGAGTGGGAAACCAACCCGGAATCGACCCGCTACCTGACGTTCCTGAAAGGGCGCGTGGGGCGCAAGGTGTCAGACTTCTTTATGGATTTCCTCGGTGCCAGCGAGGGGCTGGATACCAAAGCGCAGAACCGCGGCCTGTTACAGGCGGTGGATGACTACACCGCGGAAGCGCAGCTCGATAAAAACGAGCGCCAGAACGTGCGTCAGCAGGTGTACAGCTACTGCAGCGAGCAGCTTCAGGCGGGGGAGGAGATTGCGCTTTCCGAGCTGGCAAAAGAGCTGCCAAGCTTTGGCGAGAAAAATTTCCAGGAGTTTACTGCCGAGCAGGGTTATGAGCTGGAAGAGACGTTCCCGGCGGATCGCAGCACCCTGCGTCAGCTCACTAAATACGCCGGTAGCGGCGGCGGTCTGACCATCAATTTCGATGCCATGCTGCTGGGCGAGCGCATTTTCTGGGACCCGGCCACCGATACCCTGACCATCAAGGGTACGCCGCCGAACCTGCGCGATCAGCTTCAGCGCCGCACGTCGGGCAAATAACACCGGGCGGTGCGCCGCCCTGATTCAGCCATAAAAAAACGCCGCATAAGCGGCGTTTATTCTGGTTTCATCTGCACTTACGCGCGAACGAAGTCCACGTGGGCCAGTTTAGGTTTGTACGGGTGACGCTGTACAGCCTGAACTTTAACTTTGATTTCTTTACCGTCAACAGCGATGGTCAGAACTTCAGAGTAGAACTCAGGCTTCGCCTGCATGTTCATTACTTTGTCGTGATCCAGTTCGATGGCGATTGCCGCTTCAGAACCACCATAGATGATGGCCGGGAACTTGTTCGCTGTGCGCAGGCGGCGGCTCGCACCCTTACCCTGCTCTTTACGTGCTTGTGCTTCGATAGTGAACATTGCTGTCTCTCTTCAAATAAAAAACCTGTTACAGGCGACCCAGCAACAGGCGATTGTTCTGCTTTGCGGATGCAAAAGCGGGCGGCATTATAGCTTTGTTTTCAGGCAGCAGCAACGAAAACAGCCTCAGCCGCGCAATTCATTGGCGCGCCGGAAACGCCCCTGGTAGTCGAACACCTTCTCGCGTACCTGCCAGTAGTGACCTTTTTTACGCGCGACCACAAAGTCGGGATGGCGCAGCAAGGCCTGCTGCCGCTGAATGTCCGCGGCGGTTTTCCACGCCAGCGGTACACCGGGCGTGCGGGTATGCGGGCGGATAAACAGCTGCTCAAAGGCGGTGCGCTGTGCCGGGGTGGTCAACCGGAAGCGTTCGCTGACATCGGCACCCTCTTCATCATAATAGGTGACGTTCAGCCACTCGCCCTTATCGTCGGCACCGCTCGCCAACGCCATACCGCCGCAGCGCAGCACCAGCGCGTCTTTCAGTTTCAGCGCGGCTTTCAGCATATCGTCAGGGTCAACCAGCACCTGGTCGCACTCGCGGCAGCGACGGGCCGCGATGTCGTTTTCCGCATTGCAGTTCGGGCAGTTCTTAAAGCGGAAGCGGTAGTCGCACTGCTCGCGCGTGCCGTCGTCATCCTCAAACCACCCCTGGCAGCGGCGGCCAAAGTGTTCGAGCAGCGTGCCGTCCGCGGTGGTCTTTCCCCAGAAGGTGTTGGCGAAGCCGCAGGCCGGGCAGAACACCTGCACCGGGACGTTATCGCTTTTCCCTTTCGGACTGCCCACTTCCGGGGTGTAAAGATCGTGCGGGTTACCGGCATAGTCGAGGATCAGACAGTCGGTTTTGCCCGGCGCGAGGCGCAGGCCGCGTCCGACGATCTGCTGGTACAGGCTGACCGATTCGGTAGGGCGCAGAATTGCGATCAGGTCGACGTGCGGCGCATCAAACCCGGTGGTCAGTACCGACACGTTCACCAGATAGCGATAGCGCTGGGCTTTGAACGCCTCAATCAGCTCATCGCGTACCGGCCCGGGCGTATCGCCAGTGATCAGCGCGGCTTCATCGGTTGGCAGCAGGCCGGTGATTTCCCGCGCGTGCTCCACGGTGGCGGCAAAAATCATCACCCCTTTGCGCGTCTGAGCGAACTCCATAATCTGGCTAATGATGTGTGGCGTGATGCGCTTCTGGTTTTTCAGTTCGCGGTTGAGGTCTGCCTCGCTGAACAGGCCGTTGGACTGGGCCGTCAGGCGGCTGAAGTCATACTGCACCACCGGCATATCAAGGCGCTCCGGCGGCGTCAGATAGCCGTGCTTAATCATGTAGCGCAGCGGCAGCTCGTAGATGCAGTCCCGGAACAGCGCTTTCGTATCGCCGCGCACCATGCCGTGGTAGTGGAACTGATAGATCCAGCCTTTGCCGAGGCGGTAGGGCGTCGCGGTCAGTCCCAGCAGGCGCAGTTGCGGATTGGCCTTGCGCAGATGGGTGAGGATCTGCTGGTACTGGCTGTCGTCGTCACCGCTGATGCGGTGGCACTCATCGACGATCAGCAGGGAGAACGCGCCCTGAAAGTGGTCGGGATTACGCGCCACCGACTGTACGCTGCCGAACACCACTTTTCCCTGGCTCTCTTTACGCGACAGGCCAGCGGCGTAGATATCCGCCTCCAGTCCCAGCGCCTGGTATTTGGCGTGGTTTTGCGCCACCAGCTCTTTGACGTGCGCCAGCACCAGCACGCGCCCGCGCGCGACCCGCGCCAGCTCGGCGATAACCAGACTTTTTCCCGCCCCGGTGGGCAGAACGATAACCGCAGGCGTCTGATGTTGACGGAAGTAGCGCAGGGTGGCGTCCACCGCGTCGCGCTGATAGGGGCGAAGAGTAAAAGACATCTCAAACCGTAATAATGATCACACCGTGCCATTATGGCATGAAAAGCCAGGGAAATATGGCTTTTGCCTTGTGAGCAATCCCAGTCTCGTTATACTGGACGCGTTACTCCTTATACCTTCTTCTTTTCAGCGTTTTGCCCCTCCGACACAGCGAAACGCGCAACAGGCAATCAGATTTAATGCGACTCGATAAGTTTATTTCTCAACAGCTCGAAATCAGCCGCGCACTGGCCGCGCGTGAAATCCGCGCCAGCCGCGTCACCGTCGACGGCGACATCGTCAGAGACAGCGCCTTCAAAATTCTGCCCGAGCACGAGGTGGCCTACGAGGGCAATACGCTGGCACAGCAGCGCGGCCCGCGCTATTTCATGCTCAACAAGCCAGAAGGCTACGTCTGCTCCACCGACGATCCGGATCATCCGACCATCCTCTATTTCATTGAGGAGCCGATGGCGTACAAGCTGCATGCCGCAGGGCGTCTGGATATCGATACCACCGGCCTGGTGCTGCTTACCGATGATGGCCAGTGGTCGCACCGCATTACTTCTCCGCGCCACCACTGTGAGAAAACCTACCTGGTGACCCTGGATGCGCCGCTGAGCGACGAAACCGTGGCACAGTTCGCGGCAGGTATTCAGCTGCACAATGAAAAAGATCTCACTAAACCGGCGACGCTGGAGATCATCACCCCGACCGAAGCGCGGGTAACCATCAGCGAAGGGCGCTACCACCAGGTGAAACGCATGTTCGCGGCGGTGGGTAACCACGTTGTCGGGTTGCATCGCGAGCGCATCGGCGAAGTGGTGCTTGACCCGGAACTGGAACCCGGTGAATACCGTCCGCTGACCGACGAAGAGATTGCTCTCGCCATTACGCCTTCACGTTAATTCAGGAGAACACTGTGACATCCAGGCAGAATTCATCGCTGGGGATTGTATTTATTCTTGGCCTGCTGGCCATGCTGATGCCGCTGTCGATCGACATGTACCTTCCGGCGCTGCCGGTTATTGCCAACGAGTACGGCGTACCGGCGGGCAGCGCGCAGATGACCCTCAGCACCTATATCCTGGGCTTTGCAGTGGGACAGCTGTTTTACGGCCCGATGGCCGACAGCTTTGGCCGCAAGCCGGTGGTGCTGGGCGGCACGCTGGTGTTTGCCTTTGCCGCGATGGCCTGCGCGCTTTCCAGCACCATTGACCAGCTGATCGCCATGCGCTTCGTGCACGGTCTGGCGGCAGCGGCGGCGAGCGTGGTGATCAACGCCCTGATGCGCGATATCTACCCGAAAGAGGAGTTCTCGCGCATGATGTCGTTTGTCATGCTGGTCACTACTGTTGCGCCGCTGGTGGCGCCGATGGTCGGGGGCGCGGTGCTGGTATGGTTTACCTGGCACTATATCTTCTGGATCCTCGCGGTGATGGCGCTGCTGGCCTGCGGCATGATCTACTTCCTGATCCACGAAACCCTGCCGGTGGAGAAGCGTCAGAAGTTTCACCTGCGCACCACGGTGGGTAACTTCGCCGCGCTGTTCCGCCACAAGCGCGTGCTGAGCTACATGCTGGCGAGCGGCTTCAGCTTTGCGGCGATGTTCTCGTTCCTCAGCGCCGGACCGTTTGTTTACATCGAGCTGAATCACGTTTCGCCCCAGCACTTCGGCTATTACTTTGCGCTGAATATCGTGTTCCTGTTCATCATGACCATCATCAACAGCCGCTTTGTGCGGCGCGTCGGGGCGCTGAACATGTTCCGCACCGGGCTGTGGGTCCAGTTTGTGATGGCGATATGGATGGTAGTTACGGCATTGCTGGACGTCGGGTTCTGGACGCTGGTACTGGGTATCGCGGTGTTTGTCGGCTGTATCTCAATGGTGGCGTCCAATGCCATGGCGGTCATTCTTGACGAGTTCCCGCACATGGCCGGGACCGCGTCGTCCCTGGCAGGCACCTTCCGCTTCGGCATCGGGGCGATTACCGGCGCGCTGCTGTCGCTGGCAACCTTCACCACCGCCTGGCCGATGCTGCTCTCTATAGCCATCTGCGCCAGCTGCTCAATCTTCTTCTATCTGTACGCCAGTCGGCCGAAGCGCACAGCCTGAAGCAACAGCTTGCCGATTTCAGGGGACCCGCGGTCCCCTTTTTGCTGCCGGTGATGATAGCGAATCGATTAATTTGTTTCCTGAATGTAAAAGCGCTGGCAGTAAAAAGTCATAAATTTGTAGGTGAAAAAGGTTGAGTTAGCGCTCAGAACGCGTTACATATAGCGCGAAAATGCGTGCCAGAGCACAAAAATAAAACCCTGATAGTGAAAGGGTAACGCGAAATGTGCTGTGGCTGGTGAGCAAAAATGTTGCGAATGTTGAACATTAATGCAACATTGTATTAACTTTGCCGCGCGCATGATGAGCTGTTTTTATGATATCCGGGGACACCATTTTGAATACGTTACAACTCTCCATCGTCCATCGCTTGCCGCAGAGCTTTCGTTGGCTGGCGGGTTCCGCAGGCACTAAAGTCGAACCGATTCCGCAAAACGGCCAGGCCGGCGACAACAGCCTTATCGCGCTGAAGCTCCTGAGCGCCGACGGCGAAAATGCCTGGGTGGTGATGCAGAAGCTGAGCCAGGCGCTGAGCGATATCGCCGTAGAGTGTTCGGTGCTGGAGTGCGAGGGCGAACCCTGCCTGTTCGTCAAACGCCAGGACGAATTCGCCGCGACCGGGCGGTTAAAAAACTTTGGCGTGGCTATCGCCGAAAGCTTCTCTGCCAACAACCCTGTCTGATCTAGCGCAGCGCGAGCAGCTCTCGCGTGTACTCCGCGCCCGGCGAGGTGAAGATCTCGTCGCATTTCCCCTGTTCAACCACCTCGCCCTGGCGCAGCACTGCGACCTGATGGCACAGCGAACGCACGACCTGTAAATCATGGCTGATAAAGATATACGCCAGGCCGTGACGGGCCTGCAGTGCTTTCAGTAAGGTGAGGATCTGGGCCTGCACCGAGCGATCGAGCGATGAGGTCGGCTCATCCAGAATGATCAGTTCCGGTTTGAGGATCAGGGCGCGCGCAATGGCGATGCGCTGACGCTGGCCGCCGGAAAACTCCGCCGGGTAACGATGGCGCGTCTCGGGATCAAGCCCCACTTCCTGCATCACGCTGATCACGGCCGCCTCGCGAGCCGCCGCATCAAGCGACGGCTGATGCACGCGTAACCCTTCGGCAATAATCTGCTGCACGTCAAGCCGCGGGTTGAGTGAGGAGTTCGGGTCCTGGAACACCACCTGGATGCGGTGGCGCAGCGGCAACAGCTGCTTGCGGTTCATCTGGTGCAGCGGCTGTCCGTCAAAAATGATGTCGCCACCGGACGGGATAAGCCGCAGCAGCGCCAGCCCGGTCGTGCTTTTTCCGGAGCCGGACTCGCCCACCAATCCAAGACTCTCTCCGGCACGCAGGGTGATGTTGAGCTGCTTCAGCGCGTGATGATGTCCGACGGTGCGACGTAGCACACCTTTCCTGATAGCAAAGGCGACGCTGAGGTTGCGCACCTCCAGCAGCACGCGGGCGTCCGCTGCCAGCGGGACGGGCTCGCCATCCGGTTCCGCCGCCAGCAGCCGCCGGGTGTAGTCATGCTGCGGGGCGTTGAACAGCGCCTGACGGGTATTACGCTCCACGCAGCGTCCGTTGTGCATCACCGCCACGTTATCGGCGATGCGGCGCACCAGCGTCAGGTTATGGGTGATAAACAGCAGCCCCATGTTAAGCTCCTGCTTCAGCTCCGCCAGCAGGGTAAGGATCTGCGCCTGTACCGAGACGTCCAGCGCGGTGGTTGGCTCGTCGGCAATCAGCAGGGCCGGACGCGTCAGCAGCGCCATGGCGATCATCACCCGCTGACGCTCCCCACCGGAAAGCTGATGCGGATAGTCGTTGAGCCGGGCGCGTGGCGTGCGAATGCCCACCCGATCGAGGCAGGTGAGGATCTCGGCGCGGGCCGCTTCCCGGCGCATACCGCGATGCAGGGAGAGCACTTCACAGAGCTGCTTTTCCAGGGTGTGCAGCGGGTTGAGCGATACCATCGGCTCCTGAAAGATCATGGCAATCTGGTTACCGCGCACGCCGCGCAGAGTGCGCTCGTCGGCGTCGAGCAGCGACTGGCCGCGAAAGCGAATGCTGCCCTGCGGATACACTACCGGCGGGGAAGGCAGTAGCCGCAGCACCGACAGCGCGGTGACACTTTTGCCGGAGCCGGATTCCCCCACCAGCGCCAGCGTCTCGCCAGCATCAACGCTGAGCGACAGGTCGTGCACCACCTGGCGCTCAACGCCGTTCTGGCGAAAGGCAATCGATAAATTCTCAATGGTCAGCAGCGGAGCGCTCATATCAGGCAGCCTTACTCGGGTCGAAAGCGTCGCGCACGGCTTCGCCAATAAAGATCAACAGCGACAGCAGGATCGCCAGCGAGAAGAAGGCGGTAATACCCAGCCAGGGCGCCTGCAGATTATTTTTGCCCTGCAGCAGCAGTTCACCCAGCGACGCTGAACCGGGCGGCAGGCCGAAACCGAGGAAATCGAGGGAGCTTAACAGCGCAATCGATCCGCACAGGATGAATGGCAGGAAGGTGAGGGTGGCCACCATCGCATTGGGCAGCATATGGCGAAAGATGATGCTGCGGTCGCTGACGCCGAGCGCCTGAGCGGCACGAATATAGTCGAAGTTACGGGTGCGCAGAAACTCGGCGCGCACCACCCCCACGAGGCTCATCCAGCCGAACAGCACGGTTATAGCCAGCAGCCACCAGAAGCCCGGCTGCACCACGCTTGAAAGCAAAATAATCAGAAACAGCGTTGGCATCCCGGACCAGATTTCAATCAGGCGCTGGCCAAAGAGATCGATTTTTCCCCCGTAGTAGCCCTGAATCGCGCCCACCGTCACGCCAATAACGCTGGAGAGCAGGGTCAGCATCAGACCAAACAGGATCGAGATGCGCGTGCCGTAGAGCGTGCGGGCCAGCACGTCGCCGCCGTTGGCGTCGGTACCGAGCCAGTTTTCATGCGAAGGCGGAGAGGGAAACGGCTCGCGGCTGGCGAAATGAATGGAGCTGCCGCTGAAGTGCACCGGCGGCCACAGCGCCCAGCCGCGCTGGTCGAGCTGCTGGCGCAGCCACGGATCCTGATAATCAGCCGCGGTGGCGAAGGGGCCGCCGAAGTCGCTTTCACTGTAGTTTTTTACCACCGGAAAATACCACTCGCCTTCATAGCGGGCGACCAGCGGCCTGTCGTTCGCCACCAGCTCGGCGCCGAGGCTGAGAATGAAAATGACAAGAAAGATCCACAGCGACCAGAAGCCGCGGCGGTTGCGGCGAAAGCGCGCCCAGCGCATCTGGTTTACCGGACTAAGTCTGCTCATCCGCGTCCCTCAAAATCAATGCGTGGGTCCACCAGGGTATAGGTGATGTCGCTCAGAATATTGAGCAGCAGCCCCACCAGCGTAAAGATATAGAGCGTACCGAACATCACCGGATAATCGCGCGATACCGTCGCTTCGTAACCCAGCAGGCCGAGGCCGTTAAGGGAGAACACCACTTCAATCAACAGTGAACCGGTAAAGAACATGCTGATAAAGGTGGCCGGGAAACCGGCGATCACCAGCAGCATGGCGTTGCGAAACACGTGTTTCCAGAGGATCTGCCGCTCCGGCACGCCTTTTGCCCTGGCGGTAACCACGTACTGTTTGCGGATCTCATCCATAAACGAGTTTTTGGTCAGCATGGTGAGCGCGGCAAAGCCGCCGATCACCGTCGCCAGCACCGGCAGGGTGATATGCCAGAGGTAGTCGATGACTTTGCCGTACCACGGCAGGGTGTCGAAGTTTGCTGACACCAGTCCGCGCAGCGGGAAGACGTCGAAATAGCTGCCGCCAGCAAAAAAGACAATCATCAGCACCGCGAACAGAAATGGCGGGATGGCATAGCCGATGATGATCGCCGCACTGCTCCAGACGTCGAAGCTGCTGCCGTTGTGCACTGCCTTGCGAATACCGAGCGGGATTGACACCAGGTAGATAATTAACGTGCTCCACAGCCCCAGCGTAATGGAAACCGGCAGGCTCTCTTTTATCAGTTGCAGCACCGACGCGCTGCGGAACAGGCTGTCGCCAAAATCAAAGCGCACATAGTTCCAGAGCATCTGGAAATAGCGCTCGTGCAGCGGCTTGTCGAAGCCGTAGCGATGGGTAATTTCGGCGATCACTTCCGGGTCGAGGCCGCGCGCACCGCGGTACTGGCTGTCGCCGGGAGCCGCTACGCCCGTGCGGGCGTGGGTGCTGCCCATGCCTTCGCCCCCGCCGCCCGGCATCGTGCTGCTGTTGCCAAACTGCAGGGCGGCGATGGCCTGATCCACCGGCCCGCCGGGGGCTATCTGCACGATGAAAAAGTTAATGGTGATGATTGCCCACAGCGTCGGGATCAGCAGCAGCAGGCGTCGAACAAGATAGGCTCCCACGTTCGCTCCTTAGCGCCGCGCTTCCGGCAGTTTTGCTGCCTTGTTGATGTCATACCACCAGTTGTCCAGCCCCAGATCGTAGACCGGGCGCACCGCCGGGCGGGAGAATTTATCCCAGTAAGCGAAACGGTCAGAGGCCATGTACCACATCGGGATCATGTAATAATTCCACGTCAGAACTCGATCAAGTGCCCGCCCCAGCGTCAGCAGGGCTGCTTTGTCATCCTGACGGGCAATCACCTTTTCAATCAGCTGGTCAATAACCGGGTTGCTGACCCCCGGCGAGTTATAGGTGGAGTCGATGTACTGCGACGACCAGGAAATTTGCAGGTCAGAGCCAGGGAACGGCATGGCGCGATAGAGCGTCGGGATCATGTCGTAGTCCCGGCTGCGCAGGCGGTTGGTGATCTGCGAGTTGTCCACCGGACGCAGGTCGAGGGTAATGCCGAGGCGCTCAAGATTATGCTGGAACGGGATCACCCACTGGTTATTACCTCCCGATGAGAGCAGCAGCTCGAAGCGAAACGGCTGACCGGTCTTCACATTCACCAGCTTCTGATTCTTGATCTCCCAGCCGGCGCTTTTCAGCAGCGCGGCGGCTTTGAGCAGGTTATCGCGGTTAAAGCCGTCGCCTTTCGACACCGGCGGCTGGTAGATCGCGGTGAACACCTCCGGTGGCAGGTCTGCTTTCATCGGTGCCAGTAGCGTCAGTTCGGCGGCGTCCGGGTAGCCGCGGGCGGCGTATTCCGTATTCTGGAAGTAGCTGTTGGCACGGCTGTATGCGCCGTAGAACAGTGCTTTATTCATCCATTCGAAGTCGAAGGCGAGCGTAATTGCTTCGCGCACCCGGCGGTCGCTGAACAGAGGGCGCTGGATATTAAACGCCAGCCAGCGCGTGTCCTGGGCGGAGGTATTGGGCTGCTCCTCTTTGGTGATATAGCCCTGCGCGAAGTTGCGCCCGATATAGCGCGTGGCCCAGTTTTTCGCGCTCGACTCGGTGCGGAAATCAAACGCGCCGGCTTTAAAAGCCTCAAAGGCGACGTTATCGTCGAGATAGTAGTCGTAGCGCACGGTATCAAAATTCCAGCGGCCACGATTGACCGGCAGCGTTGCCGCCCAGTAATCCTTCACCCGGGAATAGGTGATGTACTGACCCATGCGCCAGGCGCTGATTTTATACGGCCCGCTGGCAAGGGGCGGCGTTGGCAGCGGGTCGCTGAGCTTGCGGCTTTTCCAGTATTTCTCCGGCATGACCGGCAGGGTGAACAGGCTGAGCAGCTTCTCTTTCCCGGCCTCGCCCAGCGCAATGCGCACTGTCAGCGGGGCGATGGCTTTTACCGTGGTGCCTTTATAGAAGATACGAAACTGCGGCACGCCCTCGGTCATAAACTTCTGAAAGGTAAACGCCACGTCGCGGGCAGTGACTGGCGTGCCGTCGTGAAAGCGCGCCCGGGGATTGATGGCGATCTCGGCCCAGGCGTAGTCGCTGGAATAGCGTGCTGATTCGGCAATCAGCGGGTAGTAGCTGCCGGGTTCATCGTCAGAGGTGGTATAGAGCGAGTCGTACAGCGAGCCGGTACGTTCCCCCGGGTTACCGCGCAGCGCAAAGCGGTTGAAGTTATCGAAGGTGCCGATTTTCGCCAGCGTAATACTGCCGCCTTTGGGGGCGGCCGGGTTGACGTAATCATAGTGGGTGAAGTCAACGGCATATTTCGGCTCGCCGATAACTGCAAATGCTTCGGCCTCTTCAATGGTGGCTGCCAGACCCGGGAGTGACACCAGGCTCATCAGCACTATCGCTATACGCGCAATCATGGCAGGGCAGTATCCTTATTAACCAGTGCGAATTCACGGGCGAGCGCCCGGCCTGCTGCATAATAAGTGACGGGGTATGGATTGTGAAACCCCATGCTACTCCTCAGGCAGTACGCGGTTGCGTTGCCAGATGACCAGTTCGCGCACCGTCAGCGGATAGCTGAACAGATAACCTTGCAGATAATTCACGCCGCGCGCGCGCAGCCATTTCGCCTGCTCCGGCGTTTCAACCCCTTCGGCGACAGTGGTCATATTGAGCTTATTGGCCAGAGTCAGCACCGCATCCAGCACCGGCGAGGTGACCGTTTCGGTGCCGATAGCGTTGATAAATCCACGATCGATTTTCAGAAAATCGAGGGTAAATTTCTCAAGATAAATCAGCGCGCTATGGCCGGTACCGAAATCATCAATCGCAATCTCAATGCCCTGCTGGTGGATCCAGTCGAACAGCGAGGCCGCTTCCGTCTCCTTAAGCATGTCGCGTTCGGTAATTTCAAATACCAGCTGGAAGTAGCCGTGGGGCAGGGAGGCGAGAAAGCGCAGCACGTCATCCTTAAAAGATGGAGCGTGCATATGGCCAGGGGCGATATTGACCCCGAGCTTCGCGCCGGGCGGCAGCACGGTTTGCAACGTGGTGGCATCGGCGGCAATCAGCTTAAACAGATGGCGGGTCAGGGGAACAATCAGATCCTGCGCTTCCGCGTAGCCAATAAAAGCATCGGGTGGGATCGCCCCGGCCTGAGGATGCTTCCAGCGCAGCAGCGCCTCCGCGCCGGTGACCCGCAGTTTTCCGGACTCCACCACCGGCTGCCACACCACGTAAAACTGGTTGCGCTTGATGCCGCTTAAGATCTCGCGCCCCGGCTGCAGGCGCATATTGAGTATGTAACCGCTGGCAAGCGTGGTCAGCACCCCGACAAACAAGCCGAGCAGCACTGAAATCTGAATATCATCCGTCGGCCAGAGATCGCCGTAGAGTGCAAACGAGACCGGATAACCGGGCAGCGGCCTCTCACCAATGCGGGTATCCGGCAGTTCACTGGCGGGGATCACGTTGGGCGAGAAGGTGGTGAGGGCTTTACCATTGACGATAAGCGCCACTCCGGCGATATCGCGCTGGCGCGAGGTATAGAGCAGGTAGGGAGTCAGGTTGACGTTAAGGGTGGTAAAGACCCCGCGGCCCGCCAGCAGCGGATTGCGAAACCAGACGGCAATGGCCGGCTTGCCGGGCAGCATCGGCGTACCCTGCAGGAAGCTGATGTCGATATCTTTATTCTGATCGATATCCGGAACGAACTCATTCAGCGGCAGCGACATATCACCGGTTGCCGATGAGCAGTAGGCTATTTCATCTTTTACCAGCAGAAACGCGCGCACGTTAACATGAAACGCGGAGCGGGATGTCAGCTCGGCTGACACGTCGCGGCAGGTGGACGCCGTCAGAGGCTGAATATTATCGGCGGTGACTTTTAATTCGCGGAAATAGCTTTCGAGATAGACGCTGAGATCGTTTATCAGAACCTGGTAACGCTGTTCGCGTTTGGCATGCTGATAAAAGGCGTGAATGCCGGCGACCAGGAACGCAGCCAGCAGACCATAAAGCAGGCTCAGGATGAGAATTTTTTTTGGGCTCGACAGATAGCGTGTGAGCATAGGTTAAGACATCCTCAGTCGCCTCCCCGCACGGATGGCAGGGACAGAGATAGCGCTTCGCAGACTATAGCCCACCTTAATCACCATCGTCATCGGATTATCGGTTGGCCCATAAAAAAACGCTGCCGAAGCAGCGTTTTAGCGTAGTCTCGTTGACATCAAGGGATTGAATGGCAACGCGGTATCAGGAGCGGCTGAGTACCCGGCGCGCTTCGTTATAGCGCTTTTTCCAGTACGGCTCGTTCATGCTGGAAATCATCACACCACTGCTGGTGGAAGCATGAACAAACTGGTTGTTGCCGATGTAGATCCCGACGTGACGGCCGGTAGAGCCTGCACGGAACAGAACCAGATCGCCAGTACGCAGGCTGGTGCGGGAGACGGATTTACCCATTTCCTGCTGCTCGTACGTGGAACGCGGTAATTCTAAGCCAAACTGTTCGCGGAAGGTGCGCTGTACGAAACCGGAGCAGTCGATGCCGCTTTTGGTGCTGCCACCCATGCGGTAACGAACGCCTTTCCAGCTGGCGTACTGATCCATAAGGCGGGTTTTAACATCCAGCGTACGGACCATCTCTTCAAATTCATCCTGAGAGGCTTGCAGTAGAAAACCATCTTTCTCGTTCACTGCATGCGTCTCAGAATGCATGTTATTGGCGGTGTTTGTTGAGCTACATGCTGAAAGCAGAACCGCGACTGCTATGGCGGGGATCGCCCGCAATACATATCTCAAAATCGGCTGAGATCTGACCATGTTATTTATTTTCCCTTGATGTCCTTAACGATAAAAATCGTTATAAAAATGCCAAACGTGACGAGACTAATTAGCGCCGCAATTGCAGACAAATACCTGAATGAGAAACTGTGGTTTAACGCACAAAAAAATTCAGACGTTTACCAAAACGTGCCAGAACGGCGAAACCCGAGTGAGACTACCCGATCGACATAGTCAATGCGAGAGTTTTTATGCGTTTTTTTATAAGAAAATGTGATGCAGGATGTGAATCGGTTATTTTGCCGCAGGCCAGGCATCACGCGGGCTGGCGTCTATCCCCTTATAAAAGCGTGACTTTACTGAAATCGACTGAAACATCGCCGTTTCGCTGACAAAAAAATCCCCCGTTACCGATGTGATAACGGGGGATTTTTGTTATGGAAGTTTATTTATTTGTTATCGATTTGTTTATATTTGCCGGGTAATCGATGATTAAGTTGATTAATAACCTTATCCGCCAGTGGGGTTAATAACACCCAGGGCAAACCGACTAACACCACCGATAAAGAACCGACGAAAATATCGCTAAACCAGTGGGCGCCAATCATCATTCGCGGCAATGCGAACACCACAAAAATAACCAGTGCCACAGCGAACGCTTTTTGACCAAAATAACGCCACATAAAGCAGGCGAAAATAAGCAGCATCATACCGTGATCCCCCGGGAACGAGTCGCGGGAGGCATCTTTGGTGGGGATTGCCGGCAGCAGATCGCGCACCCGCACCACATCATTAAAGCTCAGCGACGGGCTGGTGCGCTGCACCGGAATGACAGACTGCCCCAGCACGTTCAGCACCACCGCGGTCATCAGCATGGTCAGGCCGATCATCACCACGCGTCGGCGTCCCGGCTTGTCTGCCTGCCGCCAGAACCACAGCATCAACAGCCCCATGCAGAGCAGCGAACAGCCATCAAAAGCGCGATTGTTGGTAATCGCAACGAACCAGAGAAACGACTGGCTTTCGACGATTTTGTGGTTGAAAAAGTGGAACAGCCCGGTGTCGATCGGCCACCAGAAACCATGCTGTGCGGGCAGATACCAGGAGAAGAAAAGCAGGAAACCCGCTGCGTTAAGCAGCAGGATGAGAAGCAGGCGACATGTTTTCATTGTGATTCACTACGTCATTATTCAGCCGCAAACTTAGTCCGATGCGGTTAAACGAAGCTTCAACAAACTGGATTGCAGTGCATTCCAGTCGGCATCGCCGGACGTAATAAGTTCGATTCGACTGTCCGGCGGCGCCACGCTTTGGGTTTCAATATGAAAATCGTTGCCCTGCCGGTTAACCCGCACCAGCCCTTCGGGGATGCGCAGCACGCCTTTCACACGATCCACCGGGGCGAGACGCGCCCACTCCAGCACGCCGATAGTGTCGAACTGGGTTTCGCTGTCAAAGATCCAGCCGCAGGCCTGGTAACCCTGGCCCTGATTCAGGCTGCGTCGCCAGCGCTGATGGCCCGGCAGGCTCAGCGCGCCGAGGCCGCGTTCCATGTTGTGCCCGTGCTGATGCGCCGCGCTGGCCGGCACCTCACGCGCGCCGTTGCGCGGCAGGTCCAGCAGTGCGCCATCAATTTCACCCCGGGAGGTAAAGCGTAGCTCGCGCCCGTCAAGATGGGCCTTGCACCAGGCGTCGAGTGCGGCCGTGCTGCTGGCATCGGCTTTATCTTCTTTATTAGCAATGATGATGTCGGCTGCGGTGAGCTGATCGCGGAAGTTATCGTTGCTGGTGTACTGTTCCTCCAGCAGCTGACGCGGGTCGAGCAGGCACAGAGTGGCACGCAGATCGATCCACGGCTCGTAAACCGCAGCGGTAAGCATATCGAGGATCTGTTTTGGATGGCCGAGTCCGGTAGGTTCGATCAGCAGGCGATCCGGCTTACCCTGGCGCAGCAGGGTATTTAACCCCACCTGCATCGGTAAACCGTTAACGCAGCACATGCAACCGCCGGGGATCTCTTTCAGCAATGCGCCGCTGTCGGCGAGCAGCGCCCCGTCAATGCCCACTTCGCCAAATTCGTTGACCAGCACGGCCCATTTTTCCGCCGGATCTTTGTTTGCCAGCAGATGCAGAATGGTGGTGGTTTTACCGCTACCCAGGAAACCGGTAATCAGGTTGGTCTTTGTCACAATCGCTCCAGAATTTGCTCAGGCCACAGCGTGGCGCGGGAAAATGCCGGAACATCCTGGCGAAAAACGCAAAGAAAGAGAAGGAAAAACACGAGCACCGCGATGGGCGCCCGTGGGGGAAGGGCAGGGAAATCAGCGGACCAGGCGCGCAACGGCCTCCCGGGCGCCGACCTCGCAAAGGGTGTCCCATGCCTGTTGAACAGCGCTGACGAAGCGTGGATCGGCGGGCAGATCGCTGCCGAAGATAGCGTTCAGTCGCAGCAGTACAGCCGGGCGCCCGGTCTCGCTGCTGCCTGCAACCTGAGCGTCAATGGCTTCACGCAGCGGATCGCGCACGTCGATGCTGTTCCCGCGATCGTCGGTGCCGCTGACGTAGCGCATCCAGCCGGCAACCCCCAGCGCCAGCAGCGGCCACGGCCGCTCCTGTTTCAGATGCCAGCGAATGCCCTCCAGCATGCGCTGGGGCAACTTCTGACTGCCGTCCATCGCGATCTGCCAGGTGCGGTGCTTCAGCGCCGGGTTGGCAAAGCGGTCGATCAGGCTGTCGGCATAGCCGGCCAGATCGACATCGGTGATGCGCAGCGTCGGCGCCTGTTCCTCCAGCATCAGCTGGCGTGCGGCGCGTTTAAAATGCGGGTCGGCCATGCAGTCGCTGATGTGCTCATACCCGGCAAGGTAACCCAGATATGCCAGGAACGAGTGGCTGCCGTTGAGCATACGCAGCTTCATCTCTTCCCAGGGCAGCACGTCGGAGACCAGCTGTACGCCCACCTTTTCCCAGTCCGGGCGGCCCGCAACAAAATTATCTTCCACCACCCACTGGATAAAGGGTTCGCAGCTGATGGCAACCGGATCGTCCACGCCGCCCAGCGCGGTGGCGATCTCAGCGAGGGAGTCCGGCGTGGCGGCGGGCACAATGCGATCCACCATGGTCCCCGGGAAGGTAACTTGAACAGCGATCCAGCGCGCCAGCTCCGGATCGCGCTTCTCTGCCATCCCCAGTACCGCGTTTTTCACCACGTGGCCGTTATCCGGAATGTTATCGCACGAGAGCACGGTAAACGGTGCCAGCCCACGGCTGCGGCGACGGTAAAGCGCTTCTATCAGAATGCCGGGTGCGGATTGCGGCGCGGTCGGGTTTTCCAGATCGTGGACGATGCGGGTATTGGTCACATCGAGGCGGCCGGTTGCCGGGTCGATGCAGTAGCCTTTTTCGGTAATGGTCAGGGAGACAATCGCCACCTGCGGCGCGCAAAATGCCTCGATCACCGCTTCCAGTCCGTCGAGGGTGGCGCTGCGGCAGTCGTTAACCGCGCCGATGATCGTTGCCTGGTTACCTTCAGCACCTTTTTCCAGCACGGTATAGAGATGATCCTGAGCGCGCAGGGCGGTCATCAGTTGTTCGCCGCTGAACAGGCTGATCTCACAGATGCCCCAGTCACCGCCCTGCAGGTTAAGCACCCGGTCCGTCAGCAGCGCCTGGTGTGCGCGATGAAAGGCACCAAAGCCGAAGTGGACGATACGGTTTTGTAACGCGCTGCGGTCGTACTGCGGCTGGCGAACCGATTCGGGAAGCGGAGCGGAGGCAATTGTATTCATTTAGTTCATACCTGCTTAACCATTGATTAACAAAGCGCAGTGTAAAGTTATATGACAGCAAATTGAATTGGTAAGCCGTAAATAAGATCAGAATGTGAGGTGGATCAATCAATGCTGCCGGGAAATTTGACCGTTAACTGAAAGCATGTATGGTAGTCGTCATCCATATTTATAAAATTGGTATAACAACTTATCGAGGTGAAGCATGGAACAAACCTGGCGTTGGTATGGCCCTAAGGATCCGGTCTCGCTGGATGATGTGCGTCAGGCAGGCGCGACCGGGGTAGTGACCGCCCTGCATCATATTCCCAACGGTGAAGTCTGGCCGGTGGAGGAGATCAAAGCGCGTCAGGTGCTGCTGGCCGAGAAAGGGTTAACCTGGTCCGTGGTTGAGAGCATCCCGGTGCATGAGGAGATTAAAACCCACACCGGTAACGTTGATAAGCATATTGCTAACTACCAGCAGAGCATTCGCAACCTCGCGGCCTGCGGCATCGATACCGTGTGCTACAACTTCATGCCAATCCTCGACTGGACGCGTACCGATCTCGAATATCAGCTGCCGGACGGCTCTAAGGCGTTGCGCTTTGACCAGGCGGCGTTTGCTGCGTTTGAGCTGCACATTCTGAAGCGCCCGGGTGCGGAGGCGGATTACAGCAAAGCGGAGCAGCACGACGCCCAGGTATGGTTTAACCAGGCGAGTGAGGCCGATCGCGAGAAGCTGGTGGCTAATATCATCGCCGGTCTGCCGGGGGCTGAAGAAGGCTATACCCTGGACCAGTTCCGCGCCCGCCTGAATGAATATGCCGGCATTGATAAAGCGGCACTGCGCGAAAACATGGCGTATTTCCTGCGTGCCATTGTGCCGGTGGCAGAAGAGGCTGGCGTGCGGCTGGCGGTACACCCGGACGATCCGCCGCGCCCGATCCTCGGCCTGCCGCGCATCGTCTCGACCATTGAGGATATGCAGTGGCTGAAAGAGACCGTGGACAGCATTCATAACGGTTTCACCATGTGTACCGGCTCCTACGGCGTACGCGCGGATAACGATCTGGTGAAGATGGTGGAAACCTTTGGCGACCGCATCCACTTTACCCACCTGCGTTCAACCTGTCGGGAAGCAAACCCGAAAACTTTCCATGAAGCGGCGCATCTTGGCGGCGATGTGGATATGGTGGCAGTGGTAGCGGCGATCCTGAAAGAGGAGCTGCGCCGTAAAAATGCCGGCGATCGGCGTCCCATCCCGTTCCGCCCGGACCACGGGCACCAGATGCTGGACGACCTGCGTAAGAAAACCAACCCGGGCTACTCGGCGATTGGTCGTCTGAAGGGGCTGGCGGAAGTGCGCGGCGTGGAACTGGCGCTGAAAAAGACGCTGTTCCCGGAATTGCTGTAAAGTTGCTGAACGAAAAAAAGGGACAGCCCAGGCTGTCCCTTTTTTATCAGTCGGCGCGGCCCATGTAGCGCTTTTCTGCGATATGAATGCGGATCTTCTCCCCGCTGACCAGATATTCCGGCACCTGAATTACCAGGCCGGTAGAGAGCGTGGCCGGCTTGGTACGCGAGCTGGCAGAAGCCCCCTTGATACCCGGTGCGGTCTCAACGATCTCCAGATCCACGGTCTGCGGAAGCTCCAGCGCCAGCAGCTGGCCGTCCCAGGTCAGCACCTGGATACCCGGCATACCGCCTTCCGGAATGAACTGCAGCTCTTCTTCAATCTGCTCTTTATTGAAGGTGAACGGCGTGTAGTCTTCGTTATCCATAAACACGTATTCGTTGCCGTCCACGTAGGAGAAGGTCACCTGGCGACGCGACAGGCTGATGGTGTCGAGAATATCGTCACCCTTAAAGCGTTCTTCCACCTTCAGACCAGTGCGCACGTCGGAGAAACGCATTTTGTACAGCGTCGCCGCCCCGCGGGCGCTCGGTGCCTGAATATCAATATCTTTTACCAGCAGCAGTTTGCCGTTGTAATTGATAGCCATACCTTTTTTAACTTCATTCGCTCTTGGCATAAAAACATCCCTTAAAGTGGCAAAAAATATCGCGTCAAGGTACTCGCGGCGTCAGGTGCAGGCAAGCGGAATTGATGGCTTTTGCGTTGCAGCAGTAAACAGGGTAGTGTGCGCAGCATTATTCGCCCGCGCTATGCGTAAATAAACCGATGAGGACTCGAATGGACTGCCGCTCAGACTGTGGTGCCTGCTGCACCGCCCCGTCCATTTCCAGTCCGATCCCCGGTATGCCGAACGGCAAGCCTGCCAACACCCCCTGCGTTCAGCTTGACCAGCACCAGCGCTGTAAAATCTTCGGCTCCCCGCTGCGCCCGAAGGTCTGCGCCGGGCTTCAGCCTGCCGCAGAAATGTGCGGGCGCACCCGCCAACAGGCGATGGAGTACCTGATTCACCTCGAAGCGCTGACCGCCCCATAACGCCCTCATTAATAGATGCTGTAACCCCGCTGAACATAAGCTGAATTTTTTTATCAACCGCCTCGCTCAACTTCAGCTAATTCGTCAACTAAAATCAGATTTGTGCGGCATATCTAAATTTTGTCACGCTATTCACGACTTTGCTTGCCAGCTTTACTGGATATCATGAAACTCCTTGAAACGTTTCAGCGTGGCCGGAGTGAGGTGAACACACAGGCTGGCGCTACATTTCGCAGAATGGCTGAAACGATTCAATTTCAGCAAGCGAGGAGACCTATGTTCGAATTATCTGTGCAGGACATTCATCCCGGCATGCAGGCCGGTAATAAAGAAGAGGCGATCCGTCAGATTGCCGCTGCGCTGGTGCAGGCCGGGAACGTGGCGGATGGCTACGTCAACGGCATGCTGGCCCGCGAGCAGCAGACCTCGACGTTCCTCGGTAACGGCATCGCGATTCCCCACGGCACCACCGACACCCGCGACCAGGTGCTGAAAACCGGCGTGCAGGTGTTCCAGTTCCCGCAGGGCGTGACCTGGGGCGACGATCAGGTAGCGTATGTCGCTATCGGCATCGCTGCCAGCTCCGATGAGCACCTCGGTCTGCTGCGCCAGCTGACCCACGTTCTGAGCGACGATAACGTGGCGGAGGCGCTGAAAACCGCCACTACCGCGGAAGAGCTGCGCGCGCTGCTGATGGGCGAGAAGCAGGTCTCCGGCCTGAAGCTGGATAACGAGATGTTCTCCCTTGACGTTACCGCCAGCGATCTGGTGACGCTTCAGGCGCTGAACGCCGGACGTCTGAGTGAAGCGGGCGCGGTTGATACCACTTTTTTATCCAACGTCATTACCGGCAAGCCGCTGAATCTCGGTCAGGGCATCTGGCTGAACGACAGCCCGGAAGGCAACCTGGCGAGCGCCATCGCCGTCAGCCGTCCGGCCAATATTTTTGAACAGCACGGCGCGACGGTCGGGCTGCTGCTGACCGTGGCCGTGGTTGACGATCAGCCGCTGGCCGTGCTGAACCGCCTGAGCGACCTGCTGCTGGCGAACAAAGCTGACCGTCTGCTGAACGCCGACAGCGCGACGCTGCTGGCGCTGCTTACCAGCGACGACGCGCTGGCTGAAGACGTGCTGAGCGCCGAGTTTACGGTACGCAACGAGCATGGTCTGCACGCCCGTCCGGGCACCGTGCTGGTGAATACCATCAAACAGTTCAACAGCGATATTACCGTCACCAATCTCGACGGCAGCGGCAAACCGGCCAACGGTCGCAGCCTGATGAAAGTGGTGGCGCTTGGCGTGAAGCACGGTCACCGCCTGCGCTTTACCGCCCAGGGCGAAGATGCTGAACAGGCGCTGAAAGCGATTGGCGACGCCATCGCCGCCGGCCTTGGGGAGGGCGCAGCATGAGCAGACGCGTAGCCACAATCACCCTGAACCCGGCCTACGATCTGGTCGGCTACTGCACAGAGATCGAGCGCGGCGAAGTCAACCTGGTGCGTACCACCGGGCTGCATGCAGCAGGCAAAGGTATCAACGTAGCCAAAGTGCTGAAAGATCTTGGTATCGACGTCACCGTCGGCGGCTTCCTCGGTAAAGACAACCAGGATGGTTTTCAGCAGCTGTTCAGCGAGCTGGGCATCGCCAACCGCTTCCAGGTGGTGCAGGGCCGTACCCGCATCAACGTGAAGCTGACGGAAAAAGATGGCGAAGTCACCGATCTGAACTTCTCCGGCTTTGAAGTGACCCCGGCAGACTGGGAGCGTTTCGTTACTGATTCCCTGAGCTGGCTCGGCCAGTTCGATATGGTCTGCGTCAGCGGCAGTCTGCCGTCCGGCGTCAGCCCGGAAGCCTTCACCGACTGGATGACACGTCTGCGCAGCCAGTGCCCGTGCATCATCTTCGACAGCAGCCGCGATGCGCTGGTGGCCGGACTGAAAGCCTCGCCGTGGCTGGTGAAGCCGAACCGTCGCGAGCTGGAAATCTGGGCCGGGCGCAAACTGCCCGAGCTGAAAGATGTGATTGAAGCCGCGCACGCGCTTCGCGAGCAGGGGATCGCCCACGTGGTGATTTCGCTGGGCGAAGAGGGCGCGCTGTGGGTTAACGCCTCCGGCGAATGGATTGCCACACCGCCTTCCGTTGAGGTGGTCAGCACCGTGGGTGCCGGCGACTCGATGGTTGGCGGTCTGATTTACGGTCTGCTGATGCGTGAATCAAGCGAACACACGTTGCGTCTGGCAACGGCCGTCGCGGCGCTGGCGGTGAGCCAGAGCAACGTCGGTATCACTGACAGAACCCAGTTGGCCGCAATGATGGCGCGCGTCGACTTGAAACCCTTTAACTGACAGCAGGAGAGGCATAATGAAAACGCTGCTGATTATTGAATCCGGACTGGGCCAGGCCCGCGCGTACATCGCGAAAACCCTGCTCAGCGCCGCGGCGCAGAAAGCGCACCTTGAGATTATCGACAACCCGAATGACGCCGAGCTGGCCATTGTCGTTGGCAGCGCAATGCCAACTGACAGCGCGCTGAACGGCAAAAACGTGTACCTCGGCGATATCGATCGCGCCGTGGCGCACCCGGAGCTGTTCCTGAGCGAAGCTAAAGACATGGCCCAGCCGTATCAGGCACCGGCGGCGGTTGCCGCCCCGCAGCCTGCCGCGGGCGGTGCGAAGCGTATCGTGGCGGTGACTGCCTGTCCGACCGGCGTGGCGCACACCTTTATGGCGGCAGAAGCCATCGAAACCGAAGCGAAAAAACGCGGCTGGTGGGCGAAGGTGGAAACCCGTGGTTCCGTGGGTGCCGGCAATGCCATCACCCCGGAAGAGATTGCCGACGCCGATCTGGTGATCGTGGCGGCTGACATCGAAGTGGATCTGGCGAAGTTCGCCGGTAAACCGATGTACCGCACCTCGACCGGGCTGGCGCTGAAGAAAACCGCGCAGGAGTTCGACAAAGCGGTAGCCCAGGCGAAGCCGTATCAGCCGGCGGGGCAGAGCAGTGCTGCTGCAACCTCCGACAAAAAAGAGAGCGCGGGTCCGTATCGTCACCTGCTGACCGGCGTTTCCTACATGCTGCCGATGGTGGTTGCGGGCGGTCTGCTGATCGCACTGTCGTTCGTGTTTGGTATCGAAGCCTTTAAAGTCGAAGGTACGCTGGCGGCGGCGCTGATGCAGATCGGCGGCGGCTCCGCGTTTGCCCTGATGGTGCCGGTCCTTGCCGGGTTTATCGCCTTCTCCATTGCTGACCGTCCGGGTCTGACGCCGGGTCTCATCGGCGGTATGCTGGCGGTGAGCACCGGTTCCGGGTTTATCGGCGGTATCATTGCCGGTTTCCTTGCGGGCTACGTGGCGCGTGCAATCAGCACGAAGCTGAAGCTGCCGAACAGCATGGAAGCCCTGAAACCTATCCTGATTATTCCGCTGATCTCAAGCCTGGTCGTAGGGCTGGCGATGATCTACGTCATCGGCAAACCGGTTTCCGGTATCCTGGCGGGTCTGACCCACTGGCTGCAGACGATGGGCACAGCGAATGCGGTCCTGCTCGGGGCGATCCTCGGCGGCATGATGTGTACCGACATGGGCGGTCCGGTGAACAAAGCGGCATACGCGTTTGGCGTGGGCCTGCTGAGTACTCAGACCTATGCACCGATGGCGGCGATCATGGCCGCTGGCATGGTGCCACCGCTGGCGATGGGGCTGGCAACGCTGGTGGCGCGTCGTAAGTTCGACAAAGGCCAGCAGGAAGGTGGTAAAGCCGCGCTGGTACTTGGCCTGTGCTTTATCTCCGAAGGTGCGATTCCGTTCGCGGCGCGCGATCCGATGCGCGTGCTGCCGTGCTGTATCGTCGGCGGTGCGCTGACCGGTGCCATCTCTATGGCGGTAGGCGCTAAGCTGATGGCTCCGCACGGCGGGCTGTTTGTGCTGCTGATCCCAGGCGCAATTACGCCGGTGCTGGGTTACCTGCTGGCGATCGTTGCCGGTACCCTTGTGGCGGGGCTGGCCTATGCCTTCCTGAAACGTCCGGAAAGCGAGCTGGCAGCGAAAGCCGCGTAAGGGTTGTTAAGACAGAGTGAAAAGGGCCGATGCGAATCGGCCCTTTTTTTATGGGGGATGGCTTGAGGCAGGGGGAATTGTAGGGTGGGTAAACGGAGTGCGCCCACCGTTTATCCTGCGCCCCGTTCTGGCATGAGGCTATGGCAGTAATTGTAGGGTGGGTAAGCGTAGCGCACCCACCTTTAACGTGCATCCACCGGGTTTGGCGTGAGGACTATGGCAGGGCGGTGAAGGTTCCGTTCACCGGGGCACGGTATTTACATGGGAACGCTGCCGCACGTGAACGGGTGAAGGGGGCTCGCCGCCGCCCCCTTCACAATCCCGGCTCCCGGCTAAAAAACCGGCCCTGCGGGCTGCCCTTGCCTCCGGCGTTTCGCTTCCGGTCGGGCGCGATACCCCATCCCGGGGCTCGCGCCCTCTGGCGGTTCCCGACCGCCAGCCCGGACTCAACGCCTGCGCCGCGGCGGTTTTGATGCCGGACGGGGCCATCCCTCCGGCATGGGATATATTTCGTGATTTCAGGTGCGCTCGTAGGGTGGGTAAACGAAGTGCACCCACCGCTGAACGCTCCCGCAGTTCCGAGGCAGATAAACGACGTGCACCCACCGTTGACCGGTCAGGCGGCGTGCTGCTGCGCGCGCAGCCAGGCGATCTCTTCGGCCCAGATATCCGGGTTGATGGTTTCGAGGATCATCGGAATATTGTCGAACCGCGGGTCGCGCATGATCCAGGCAAAGGCCTCGTGGCCGATATTGCCTTCGCCAAGGCTGTGGTGGCGGTCAACGCGGCTGCCAAAGGCGCTTTTCGCGTCGTTGAGGTGCATGCCGCGCAGATAGTTAAAACCAACCACGCGCCCGAACTCGGCGAAGGTTTGCTCACACGCTTCTGCGCTGCGCAGGTCGTACCCGGCGGCGAAAGCGTGGCAGGTATCGATGCAGACCCCGACGCGGGATTTATCTTCCACGCCGTCGATGATCGCCGCCAGATGTTCGAAACGGAACCCGAGATTACTGCCCTGACCGGCGGTGTTTTCAATCACCGCCGTCACGCCCGCAGTCTTATCCAGCGCGATGTTGATGGATTCGGCAATGCGCGCCAGACAGTCGTCGACCGGGATCTTCGTCAGGTGACTGCCGGGATGGAAATTGAGCAGCGTCAGCCCGAGCTGCTCGCAGCGCTGCAGTTCATCGATAAACGCTTCGCGGGACTTGTCCAGCGCTTCCTGTTCCGGGTGCCCGAGGTTAATCAGGTAGCTGTCATGCGGCAGGATCTGGCCTGGCTGAAAATTGTGGGTGTCGCAGGCGCGCTTAAAATCGTCAATTGCCGCGGGGGTGAGCGCCGCGGCTTTCCACTGGCGCTGGTTTTTAGTAAACAGCGCAAAAGCGCTGGCATTAATTTCCGCGGCACGGATAGCAGCGTTCGCTACACCGCCTGAGGCGCTGACATGCGCTCCAATAAACTTCATCTGTCGTCTCTCTTCGCAACCCGCAGGGGTAAAAGGCGGTATCATAACCGCTCTTGCCCCGCTGCGTCGCACTGATTACGCCAGCAAATAAGTGACCGCCAGATTGATCGCGCCGCCGCCGATAATCAGCCAGACCAGCAGCACCAGCGCCAGCAGCAGCGGACGTATGCCTGCCTGTTTTAGCGCGCTGATATGCGTGGTCAGCCCCAGCGCCGCCATCGCCATCGTCAGCAGCACGGTGTCCAGCGTCACCAGCGCGTCAACCGCTACCGCAGGCAGCAGATGGAATGAGTTGATGATGGCGACCAGCACAAACAGCAGGGCAAACCACGGCACGGTGATCGTGCCGCCAGCCGCCTCTCCGGCAGGGGCCAGCTGCTTCACCCGCGCGGCGATCAGCAGCAGGAATGGAGCCAGCATCATCACGCGCAGCATTTTGGCAATTACCGCCGCGTTACCTGCATCCGGGGAGACTGCCTCGCCCGCCGCCACCACCTGCGCGACTTCATGCACCGTGGAGCCGATAAACACCCCGTAAGTCTGCGGACTAAACCAGGCTGCCAGCCACGGCCAGAGCAGGGGATAGATAACCATCGACAGGGTGCCAAAAATCACCACCGTGGCGATGGCGACGGTCACTTTGCTGGCTTCGGCTTTCACCACCGGCTCGGTCGCAAGAATTGCCGCCGCGCCGCAGATGCTGCTGCCCGCGCCGATAAGCCAGCTGGTCTGGCGATCCAGCCTGAAGATCTTCTGCCCCAGCCAGCAGGCGAGCATAAAGGTGGTGCTCAGGGTCAGGATATCGATCAGCAGCCCGCTGGCCCCGACCCCGGCGATTTGCCCGAACGTCAGGCGAAAACCGTAGAGAATAATTCCCAGCCGCAGCAAATGTTGCTTCGCGAACAGAACCCCCGGCTCGCAGCGCGGGCTGAGCCGCGGCCACAGGGTATTGCCAATGATCATGCCGGACAAAATTGCGAGGGTCAGGGCGCTCAGCCCGGCACGGGAAAAGGCTGGCAGGGCGCCTGCATATAACGCCACGCCGGTAATCACGGCGCTGCAGGTCAGGCCGGGAACTAATTGCCGCAGCGAGCGGCCAGAATCAGAGAGTGTAAGCGCAGTCATCGTCGCCTCCTTAAATTGAGGAAAGCGTAAGGTCGGCGCGCTTAAAAATAAAATTGATTATATATTTATAATCAACCAATATAAGTGGTAACAACATTGCCTTTATTGCGGAACACCCTATGCACATTACCCTTCGCCAGCTGGAAGTGTTTGCCGAAGTCCTGAAAAGCGGCTCCACCACGCAGGCCTCGCAGATGCTGGCGCTGTCACAGTCGGCGGTCAGTGCCGCGCTGGCGGATCTCGAAGGGCAGCTTGGCGTCCAGCTTTTCGACCGGGTAGGGAAGCGGCTGGTGGTGAACGAGCATGGTCGGCTGCTCTATCCGCGCGTGGTGGCGCTGCTGGAACAGGCGGGGGAGATAGAACAGCTGTTTCGCGAGGACAACGGCGCGATCCGCGTGTACGCCAGCAGCACCATCGGCAACTACATTCTGCCGGAGATCATCGCCCGCTATCGCCGCGATTTCCCTGGCCTGCCGCTGGAGCTGAGCGTCGGCAACAGTCAGGACGTGATTAACGCGGTGGCGGATTTTCGCGTCGATATCGGCCTTATTGAAGGGCCGTGTCATACCGCGGACATCGTGACTGAACCCTGGCTGGAAGACGAGCTGGTAGTGTTTGCCGCCCCCGGTAGCGCGATATTCAACGCGCCGGTGACGCTGGGAAGTCTCGCCGCCGCCCCCTGGATCCTGCGCGAGCGCGGCTCCGGCACCCGGGAAATCGTCGATTATCTGCTGCTGTCGCACCTGCCGCAGTTTCAATTGGGCATGGAGCTAGGCAACTCCGAGGCCATCAAGCACGCCGTGCGCCACGGCCTGGGCATCAGTTGCCTGTCGCGCCGGGTAATCGCCGAGCAGCTGGAAACCGGCTCGCTGGTGGAGGTGCCGGTGCCGCTGCCGCGCCTGGTGCGCACGTTATACCGCATTCGCCATCGTCAGAAGCACCTCTCCAGCGCCCTGATGCGCTTTCTGCGCTACTGCGACATCTGATCCCCAGCCGCCCCCAACGGGCGGCTCGCAAACCCCCATAATCCTGCTTTACTTATAATCCTCGGGCGATCATGAAGCTCTCTTATAACTGCGCATTTATCCCCTGCGGGCGCGGTCTGGTCTGCTACAATCGCGCCTCATTTTTTGGATGGACAAGATATTCCTATGGTTTCGGAATCTAAAACCACACAACAGCCTGCGCTGCGGCGCGAACTAAAGGCGCGCCATCTCACCATGATCGCCATCGGCGGTTCGATCGGTACCGGCCTGTTTGTCGCCTCCGGGGCGACCATCTCCCAGGCGGGTCCGGGCGGAGCGCTGCTCTCCTATATTCTGATTGGCCTGATGGTCTATTTCCTGATGACCAGCCTCGGCGAACTGGCGGCGTACATGCCGGTTTCCGGCTCGTTTGCGACCTACGGGCAAAAATACGTGGAAGAAGGCTTCGGCTTCGCGCTGGGCTGGAACTACTGGTACAACTGGGCGGTGACCATCGCGGTGGATCTGGTGGCGGCACAGCTGGTGATGTCGTACTGGTTCCCGGACACCCCGGGCTGGATCTGGAGCGCGCTGTTCCTCGGCATCATGTTCCTGCTGAACTGGATCTCGGTGAAAGGCTTTGGCGAGGCGGAGTACTGGTTCTCGCTGATTAAGGTCGCTACCGTCGTTATCTTTATCATCGTCGGCATCCTGATGATCGTCGGCATCTTCCAGGGCGCGAAACCGGCGGGCTGGAGCAACTGGTCTGTTGGCGAAGCGCCGTTTGCCGGTGGCTTTGCCGCCATGATTGGCGTGGCGATGATTGTCGGCTTCTCGTTCCAGGGCACCGAGCTTATCGGCATTGCTGCGGGCGAATCCGAAAACCCGGAGAAGAACATCCCGCGCGCGGTGCGTCAGGTGTTCTGGCGTATCCTGCTGTTCTATGTGTTCGCCATCCTGATTATCAGCCTGATTATCCCGTATACCGATCCGAGCCTGCTGCGTAACGATGTGAAAGACATTAGCGTCAGCCCGTTCACCCTGGTGTTTGAACACGCGGGCCTGCTGGGCGCGGCGGCGATCATGAATGCGGTGATCCTGACGGCGGTGCTGTCGGCGGGTAACTCCGGTATGTACGCCTCAACCCGTATGCTCTACACCCTGGCCTGTGACGGCAAAGCGCCGCGCATCTTTGCGAAGCTCTCTCAGGGCGGCGTACCGCGTAACGCGCTGTATGCCACCACGGTGATTGCCGGGCTGTGCTTCCTGACGTCCATGTTTGGCAACCAGACCGTCTACCTGTGGCTGCTCAACACCTCGGGGATGACCGGGTTTATCGCCTGGCTTGGCATCGCCATCAGCCACTACCGTTTCCGTCGCGGCTATGTGATGCAGGGCCACTCGCTGGATAACCTGCCGTACCGCTCGGGCTTCTTCCCGCTGGGGCCGATTTTCGCCTTCGTGCTGTGCCTGATCATCACGCTGGGTCAGAATTATGAAGCCTTCCTGTCAGACACCATTGACTGGGGCGGCGTGGCGGCGACCTACATCGGTATCCCGCTGTTCCTGATTATCTGGTTTGGCTATAAGTTCACCCGCGGCACCCGCTTCGTGGCCTATCGCGATATGGAATTCCCGGAACGCTTTACCAAATAATCCCCATCCCCTCCTGCATCCGCAGGAGGGGAGTCTGCTTTTCCCGCCCGTTTCCCCGTCGATTGCTGCTAATCCCGCCAGATGACCGTTTCTTTACAGTAATAGTATTGATAAGGATTATCATTTGCTTTATCGTTTGCCGCACTTGTAACAGGACGTAAACAACCCGGCGGCCATTCATATAAATAAGCATCCCATTCATGGGGTTAAGTCTCGCCTGTACCTGTTACATAACATTACGCTTGCGCTGCCGTGCAGCGAGCGACCCCTGTGAGCAATACCTTATTTGCAGTTGTGTTTACCTCATGGAGAAATGGAATGTTTAGGTTGAATGCTGTAATGCGCGGAGGCCTGTGCGCGTCTCTGTTTACCCTGGCGCTGCCGGTTCTGGCGGTTGATGATAACGCCGATACCATGGTGGTCACGGCGTCAGCAACGGAACAGAATCTGAAGGACGCGCCCGCCAGTATCAGCGTCATTACTCAGGAAGATCTGCAGCGCCGTCCGGTGAATAATTTGAAGGACGTGCTGCAGGAGATCCCCGGCGTTCAGCTCACTAACGAAGGCGATAACCGCAAAGGGGTCAGCCTGCGCGGCCTCAGCAGCAGCTACACCCTGATTCTGGTAGACGGTAAGCGCGTTAACTCCCGCAATGTGGTATTCCGCCACAACGATTTCGATCTCAACTGGGTGCCGGTGGAAGCCATCGAACGCATTGAAGTGGTGCGCGGCCCGATGTCCTCCCTTTACGGTTCAGACGCGCTCGGCGGCGTGGTGAACATCATCACCAAAAAAGTCGGCAGCGGCTGGCACGGCTCGGTGACCGCCGATACCACCATTCAGGAACACCGCGACCGCGGCGATACCCACAAAGGGCAGTTCTTCACCAGCGGCCCGCTGATTGACGATCTGCTGGGGGTGAAGGTGTACGGCAACCTGTCAAAGCGTGAAAAGGATCAGCAGCAGGATTCCACGAGCAGCGCCAGCGGCGAATCGCCGCGTATCGAAGGCTTCACCAGCCGCGATGCCAACGTGGAATTTGCCCTGACGCCGCATGAAAACCACGACTTCAACTTCGGCTACGGCTTTAACCGTCAGGACCGCGATTCCGACTCGCTGGATAAAAACCGTCTGGAGCGCCAGAACTACTCGCTGGGCCACAACGGGCGCTGGGATCTGGGTAACAGCGAGCTGAAGTTCTACGGCGAAAAAGTGGATAACAAAAATCCGGGCAGCCAGGGCATTACCTCCGAGAGCAACGCCGTGGACGGCAAATTCATGCTGCCGCTGGGTGAAATCAACCAGATGCTGACCTTCGGCGGAGAGTGGCGTCACGACAAACTGAGCGATCCGGTTAACCTGACCGGCGGCTCCAGCAGCAAAACCTCTGCCACCCAGTACGCCCTGTTCCTGGAAGACGAATGGCGCATTATCGATCCGCTGGCGCTGACCGCGGGCCTGCGTATGGACGATCACGAAACCTACGGCGATCACTGGAGCCCGCGTGCCTACCTCGTCTATAACGCCACCGATACCGTAACGGTGAAAGGGGGCTGGTCAACCGCCTTTAAAGCGCCGTCCCTGCTGCAGCTTAGCCCGGACTGGACCACCGGTTCGTGCCGCGGCAGCTGCCAGATCGTCGGTAGCCCTGAGCTGAAGCCGGAAACCAGCGAGAGCTATGAGATCGGTATTTACTATGCGGGGGAAGAGGGCTGGCTGGAGGGCGTTGATGCCAGCATCACCACGTTCCAGAACGATATCGACGATATGATCGGTATCAACCGCACCGCTAATCGCGGGCTGGCACCGTCTTATGACAACTTCGTTGGCTTTGATGATGAAACCGGTAACCCGATATTCCGCTACTACAACGTCAATAAGGCGCGTATTCGCGGGGTGGAAACCGAACTGAAAATACCGTTCGATGACCAGTGGAAGCTGACGCTGAACTACACCTATAACGACGGGCGCGATCTCAGCGACGGCGGTAACAAACCGCTCTCCGAGTTACCGCTGCACACCGCTAACGGAACGGTAGACTGGAAGCCGCTGGCCGACTGGTCATTCTATGTTTCCGCCAACTATACCGGTGAGAAGCGCACCACCACCACCGACGGCCCGACGCCGGGCGGGTACGTGATCTGGAACGCGGGTGGCGCATGGCAGGCGACGAAAAACGTCAAGCTGCGCGCCGGGGTGATGAACCTGGGTGATAAAGATCTCAGCCGCGACGATTACAGCTACAACGAAGACGGCCGCCGCTACTTCCTGGCGATGGATTACCGTTTCTGACGGGAGCCTGAAGGTGGGTGCGCTGCGCTTACCCACCCTACCGGTTTCAGGGCGGGCCCTGGGCGGGGTAGGGCGGGTAAGCTTGCGCACCCGCCGTTTACCATGCGCACCCGCCGTTTAGCACAGGCATAACCCGGTCAACGACCGGGTTTTTTTATGAAAACAAATGCTGCGCGTGGAAACGCAGGTGGTCTTCGACAAAGCTGGCGATGAAGTAGTAGCTGTGGTCATACCCCGGCTGCATCCGCAGTTCCAGCGGCCAGCCTTTGGCCTTCGCCACCGCCGCCAGGCGCTCAGGCTTCAGCTGCCCTTCAAGGAAATTGTCGCTCTCGCCCTGATCGATAAGCGTCGGCAGCATCGCATCGGCATTTTCCATCAGGGCACAGCTGTCCCACGCCTGCCACGCCGCACGGTCATCGCCGAGATAGGCGCTGAACGCCTTCTCACCCCAGGGCACCGCCGCCGGATTGACAATAGGCGCAAAGGCCGATACCGACCGGAAGCGGCCCGGATTTTTCAGCGCCATCACCAGCGCCCCGTGACCGCCCATCGAATGCCCGAAAATGGATTCTCGCTCGCCAACCGTGAAGTGACTGCGGATCAACGCCGGCAGCTCATCGCGCAGGTAGTCATACATCCGGTAGTGCGCCGCCCAGGGTTCACGGGTGGCGTTGAGATAAAACCCGGCACCTTTACCCAGATCGTAAGCGTCATCATCCGCCACCGCGTCGCCGCGCGGGCTGGTATCCGGCATCACCAGCACGATACCCAGCTCTGCCGCCACGCGCTGCGCTCCGGCTTTGGTGGTGAAGTTCTCATCGTTGCAGGTCAGGCCTGACAGCCAGTAAAGCACCGGCGGCGGCGCGTCGTGGCGCGCTGGCGGAATAAAAATACTGAATGTCATCTCGCACTGGAGCACCGACGAAGTATGGCGCCAGCGCTGCTGCTGGCCTGCAAAAATACGATGTTCTTCAACCATTTCCATCCGGGTTCTCCTCTTTCATTGATGGCATAACCCTAAGTGTCCGTGCGGTTTCGCATTAACGCAAGGAATGGATTAAGCCAGCAGAGGTTTTACTTCTCCTGCTAACTTATCTGCGGCATCATGCTGATAACAAAAATATAACAAGAGGACAGGCCGTGGCGCTGCGTATTGCAATGAGTGGCTTTCTGGCACTGGTGGTGGTGATGGGCATCGGGCGCTTTGCCTTTACGCCCCAGGTGCCGCTGATGATCCGCGACGGCGAACTGACCCTGACGTCGGCCGGGCTGGTGGCCGCCTGTAACTACCTCGGTTATCTGGTGGGCGCCTGGGATGCGATGCGCGCCACTACGCGCGTTGAGTGGCGGTTACATGGCGGCGTCTGGGGCGCCGTGGCGCTCACGCTGCTTTCAGCCGTCGCCAATGACGCGCTGTTACACGGCGTACTGCGCTTCGTGATTGGCTGCATGAGCGGCTGGGGGCTGGTGCTCATCGCTGCCTGGACTAACGAACAGCTGGCGCACCACGGCAGGCCGGGACTCAGCGCCGCGGTGTTTGCCGGGCCGGGGGCGGGTATTGCCCTCAGCGGCCTGCTGGCGCTGGGCGTTCAGTCTTACGGGATGCCCGCCTGGGGCGGCTGGCTGGTGTACGGCGTGCTGGCGCTGGTGCTGATCGCGCTTATCGCCCGCAACCTGCCGGGGCGCGGCGAGCTGCACCGCCCGGAGAGCGCGCCGCCGCCGCTGATGTTAACTCCTGGCCTGAGAAAGCTGGTGTGGAGCTACAGCCTGGCGGGTTTTGGTTACATCCTGCCCGCGACGTTTTTGTCGCAGATGGCGGCGCAGCGTTTTCCCGGTAGCCTGTTCGCCCAGTTTGTCTGGCCGGTGTTCGGCATCGCGGCGGTGGTCGGCATCGCGCTCAGCATCCTGCTGCGCCATCGCCTGCTGAGCAATCATCGCCTGGCGCTGGTGCTCTGGCTGCAGGGCATCGGCGTGAGCGCGGCCGCCAGCCTGCCGGGTATGGCCGGGCTGGTAACCGGCTCGCTGCTGGTGGGCGGCGGCTTTCTCTGCGCGGTACAGCTCTCCATGCAGTACGGTCGCGAACTGGCCCCGGCGCACAGCCGCTATATGGCGGGGCTGCTGACCACCGGTTACGCCCTCGGACAGCTTGTCGGGCCGGTGACCTCGTCGCTGGCGACCGCGCTGCTGCACCGTCTCGAACCGGCGCTCTGGCTGGCCGGGGCGGCGCTGTTTATCGGCGGGCTGCTGGTGTGGCATCGTGATGAATAAAAGGATTCAGCAATTTCAATAATTATCACCATGAATAGCTGGATTCTGAAAACGCGCTCGCGCACAATGTGGCAACACTCTGTCCCATGCAGGGCAGAGGTTAGCCCCACCTGCCGGAGAAAAAATCATGTCATCACTCAGTAAAGAAGCCGCCCTGGTTCATGAGGCGTTAGTGTCCCGCGGTCTTGAAACCCCGCTTCGTCCGCCCGTTCATGAACTGGACAACGAGACGCGCCGGAGCCTGATCGCCGGTCATATGACCGAGATCATGAAGCTGCTGAACCTGGATTTGAGCGATGACAGCCTCGCGGAAACCCCGCACCGTATCGCCAAAATGTACGTGAATGAGATTTTCTCTGGTCTGGACTACGCTAACTTCCCGAAAATCACCATCATTGAAAACAAAATGAAGGTCGATGAGATGGTCACGGTGCGCGACATTACCTTTACCAGCACCTGCGAACACCATTTCGTGACCATCGACGGCAAAGCGACCGTCGCCTATATTCCTAAAGACGGCGTTATCGGCCTGTCGAAGATCAACCGCATCGTGCAGTTCTTCGCGCAGCGCCCGCAGGTGCAGGAGCGTCTGACCCAGCAGGTGCTGATTGCCCTGCAGACGCTGCTTGGCACCAACAATGTCGCCGTGTCGATGGATGCGGTGCACTACTGTGTGAAAGCGCGCGGCGTGCGCGATGCCACCAGTGCCACCACCACCACCTCGCTGGGCGGACTGTTCAAGTCCAGCCAGAACACCCGTCAGGAATTCCTGCGCGCGGTACGTCACCACAGCAACTAACAGGGCGGGATACGCATGGAGAGAAATGTCACGCTGGATTTCGTTCGTGGCGTTGCCATCCTGGGTATCCTGTTGCTCAATATCGTCGCCTTTGGTCTGCCTAAGGCGGCGTATCTTAATCCCGCCTGGTATGGCGACATCACCTCCCGCGATGCCTGGACCTGGGCGATCCTCGACCTGTTTGCGCAGGTAAAATTCCTCACCCTGTTTGCCCTGCTGTTTGGCGCGGGCCTGCAGATACTGCTGGCGCGCGGTAAGCGCTGGATCCAGTCGCGCCTCTCCCTGCTGCTGCTGCTCGGGTTCGCCCACGCCATTCTGCTGTGGGATGGCGATATTTTGCTGGCTTACGGGCTGATTGGGCTGGTGATCTGGCGCATGATCCGTGACGCTCCCAGCGGCAAATCGCTGTTTAACATGGGCGTGGTGCTCTATCTGGCGGGCGTGTTTGTGCTGCTGCTGCTGGGCCTCATTTCCGGCAACCAGACCAGCCGCTCCTGGGTGCCGGATCTGGCGAATCTGCAGTATGAGCAGCTGTGGAAGCTCAACGGCGGGGCAGAGGCTATCGATAACCGCCTCGATCTGCTGGCGAACAATCTGCTGGCGCTGGGCGCGCAGTACGGCTGGCAGCTTGCCGGCATGATGCTGATGGGGGCGGCGCTGATGCGTAGCGGCTGGCTGCGCGGTCAGTTCAGCCTCAGCCACTACCGGCGCTGCGCCGCTATCCTGATCCCCCTCGGCATGGCCATTAACCTGCCGGCAATCGTGGCCCAGTGGCAGCTCGGCTGGGATTTCCGCTGGTGCGGCTTCCTGCTGCAGACGCCGCGCGAGCTGAGCGCGCCGTTTCAGACCATCGGCTATGCCGCGCTGGCGTTTGGCTTCTGGCCGCAGCTGGCACGCTTTCGCCTGACCAGCGCCGTGGCCTGCGTGGGCCGCATGGCGCTTACCAATTACCTGCTGCAAACCCTCATCTGTACCACGCTGTTCTATCGATTCGATCTGTTTATGAAATTCGACCGTCTGTCGCTGCTGGCCTTCGTGCCGGCGGTGTGGGCCGTTAACCTGCTGCTCTCTGTAGTGTGGCTGCGCTATTTCCGCCAGGGGCCGGTAGAGTGGGCCTGGCGCCAGCTGACGCGTCTTACCTGCGGCAGTGCTGTAACTGATACATCCAGATAACGATCAAGATCACAATCATTAACAAAACGGATGTAACCGTTTTCAAGCATGTGATTTCCCTCACGCAGCGTCCGCCTGCACGCTGCCAGAATAGCGCCTCGTCCTGAACAGGGAGGTGCCTGTGCGTTGCTGCTCAATTCAAAAAGGTGATGTCTATGATCACCATTCGTGATGTTGCCCGTCAGGCGGGCGTCTCCGTCGCGACCGTTTCCCGCGTGCTGAACA
Source organism: Siccibacter colletis (assembly GCF_000696575.1). Classification (GTDB taxonomy): domain Bacteria; phylum Pseudomonadota; class Gammaproteobacteria; order Enterobacterales; family Enterobacteriaceae; genus Siccibacter; species Siccibacter colletis. The sequence goes on from NZ_JMSQ01000006.1 coordinate 310,376, forward strand.
ACAGCGCGCTGGTCAGCCCGGATACCCGCGACGCCGTGATGCAGGCGGTTTCCCAGCTTGGCTATCGACCCAACGCGAACGCGCAGGCGCTGGCGACGCAGGTCAGCGATACCATTGGCGTGGTGGTGATGGACGTGTCCGACGCCTTCTTCGGTGCGCTGGTGAAAGCGGTGGATATGGTGGCGCAGCAGCACAACAAGTACGTGCTGATCGGCAACAGCTATCACGAAGCGGAGAAGGAGCGGCATGCGATTGAGGTGCTTATCCGCCAGCGCTGCAGTGCGCTGATCGTGCACTCCAAAGCGTTGGGAGATGACGAGCTGGCGGCCTTTATGGAGCACATGCCGGGGATGGTGCTGATCAACCGCATCGTGCCGGGGTACGAACACCGCTGCGTCGGGCTGGACAACATTGCCGGGGCGATGATGGCAACGCGTTTACTGCTGGCGCAGGGCCACCAGCGGGTTGGCTATCTGGCGTCCAGCCACAGTATTGAAGATGACGCCCAGCGGCGCGAAGGCTGGCTGCGCGCGCTGGCGGAGCAGGGCATTACCCCTTCCGACAGCTGGATTGGCACCGGATCGCCGGATATGCAGGGCGGCGAGGCCGCGATGGTGGAACTGCTCGGCCGCAATTTACAGCTCAGCGCGGTATTCGCCTACAACGACAGTATGGCCGCCGGGGCGCTGACCACCCTCAAAGACAACGGCATCGCCGTGCCGCAGCAGCTTTCACTCATTGGTTTCGATGATATTCCCATTGCCCGGTACACCGATCCGCAGCTCACGACAGTGCGTTATCCGGTGGTGTCGATGGCGCGTCTGGCTACCGAGCTGGCCCTGCAGGGGGCGGCGGGAATGCTGGATCGCGAGGCGACGCATTGCTTTATGCCGACGGTAGTAAGACGCCATTCTGTGGCCTCGAAACAAAGTGTGGCGCCGATCACTAACTGATTATCTGACGTGATGTAACCGTTTTCAATCTGTGAGTAAATTCACAGATTATTAACAAGGCGGTGTCTATAGTGACAGCGTTTTCAGGGCTGAAACGCTATGTAACGGTGATTAATCGTTTTAACCATAGTCATTACCTCTAAAACATCTAAAAAAACGCAGTTCTGGAGCGTTACCGAACACGGAAGAAAAAACTTTAGTCAGTGAACTTCGGCATTCAGTAACGTCTCATTAACATTGCTGTCCTGCCGCCAGTTATACACTCGAACTACCCTGCATAAAACCGGAGATACCATGAATAAGAAGGTGTTAACCCTGTCCGCCGTGATGTCTTGTATGCTGTTTGGGGCGGCTGCCAATGCTGCTGATACCCGCATCGGTGTGACCATCTATAAGTATGACGACAACTTTATGTCCGTTGTGCGCAAGGCCGTCGAGAAGGAAGCCAAAGCCTCCCCGGATGTTCAGCTGCTGATGAACGACTCGCAGAACGACCAGTCCAAACAGAACGACCAGATCGACGTACTGCTGGCAAAAGGGGTTAAATCCCTGGCGATTAACCTGGTAGACCCGGCTGCTGCAGGGACCGTTATCGAGAAAGCGCGCGGCCAGAATGTGCCGATCGTCTTCTTCAACAAAGAGCCGGCCCGCAAAGCGCTCGACAGCTATGACAAAGCGTTTTACGTCGGTACCGACTCCAAAGAATCCGGCATTATTCAGGGCGACCTGATTGCCAAGCACTGGGCAGCAAACCAGGGCTGGGATCTGAACAAAGACGGTCAGATCCAGTTCGTCCTGCTGAAAGGCGAGCCGGGCCACCCGGATGCTGAAGCACGTACCACTTACGTGATCAAAGAGCTGAACGACAAAGGCCTGAAAACCCAGCAGCTGCAGATGGATACCGCCATGTGGGATACCGCTATGGCTAAAGACAAAATGGACGCGTGGCTCTCTGGCCCGAACGCCAACAAAATTGAAGTCGTGATCGCCAACAACGATGCGATGGCAATGGGTGCCGTGGAAGCGCTGAAAGCACACAATAAATCCAGCATTCCGGTATTCGGTGTTGATGCCCTGCCAGAAGCGCTGGCGCTGGTGAAATCCGGTGCGCTGGCCGGTACCGTGCTGAACGATGCGAACAACCAGGCGAAAGCGACCTTCGATCTGGCGAAAAACCTGGCCGACGGTAAAGAAGCCGCAGCCGGTACCAACTGGAAAATCGAAAATAAAGTCGTGCGTATCCCGTACGTTGGGGTTGATAAAGAAAACCTCGCGCAGTTCAGCAATAAATAAAAGTCAGCACGATATTCCTGGGCGCACGTTGTGCGCCCTTTTAGACGCTTACGCGTAAACATTATATACGCCGTCAGGGTTAACTATGGTCAGCAATAATACGCAATCGGCAGGCGAATACTTGTTGGAAATGAGCGGTATCAACAAGACATTCCCCGGCGTTAAGGCACTCGATAATGTGAACCTTAAGGTGCGTCCGCACTCTATTCACGCGCTGATGGGCGAGAATGGGGCGGGCAAATCCACATTGCTCAAATGCCTTTTCGGGATCTATAAAAAAGATTCCGGCAGTATTCTTTTTCAGGGACAAGAGATTGATTTCCAGTCGGCCAAAGAGGCGCTGGAAAACGGTATTTCGATGGTGCATCAGGAACTGAACCTGGTATTACAGCGTTCGGTTATGGATAACATGTGGCTGGGGCGTTACCCCACCAAAGGCGTATTTGTCGATCAGGACAAAATGTACCGCGATACCAAAGCGATCTTTGACGAGCTGGATATTGATATCGATCCGCGCGCGCGCGTGGGTACGCTTTCCGTATCGCAGATGCAGATGATCGAAATCGCCAAAGCGTTTTCCTACGATGCCAAAATCGTCATTATGGACGAGCCCACCTCGTCGCTGACGGAAAAAGAAGTTAACCACCTGTTCTCTATTATTCGTAAGCTGAAAGAGCGTGGCTGCGGTATTGTTTATATCTCTCATAAGATGGAAGAGATATTCCAGCTGTGCGATGAAATTACCATTCTGCGCGACGGTCAGTGGATCGCCACCCAGCCGCTGGAAGGGCTGGACATGGATAAGATCATCGCCATGATGGTCGGCCGCTCGCTCAACCAGCGCTTCCCGGATAAAGAGAACCAGCCGGGTGAAGTGATCCTTGAGGTGCGCAACCTGACTTCGCTGCGCCAGCCGTCAATTCGTGATGTCTCTTTCGACCTGCATAAAGGTGAAATTCTTGGCATCGCCGGGCTGGTTGGGGCGAAGCGTACCGATATTGTGGAAACGCTGTTCGGTATTCGCGAGAAGTCCGGCGGCACTATTTCCCTGCACGGTAAGAAAATTAATAACCACACCGCCAACGAAGCGATTAATCATGGCTTCGCGTTGGTAACCGAAGAACGCCGTTCGACCGGGATCTATGCCTATCTCGATATTGGTTTTAACTCGTTAATTTCCAATATTCGTAACTATAAAAGCAAAATCGGCCTGCTTGATACTTCACGCATGAAAAGCGATACCCAGTGGGTAATCGACTCTATGCGCGTAAAAACGCCGGGGCATCATACCCAGATCGGTTCCTTGTCCGGGGGTAACCAGCAGAAGGTGATTATTGGTCGCTGGCTGTTAACCCAGCCGGAAATACTGATGCTTGATGAACCGACCCGCGGTATTGACGTCGGCGCGAAGTTTGAAATTTATCAGCTGATTGCCGAACTGGCGAAGAAAGGGAAGGGGATCATTATTATCTCCTCCGAAATGCCGGAGCTGTTAGGCATCACAGACCGTATTCTGGTTATGAGCAATGGCCTCGTCTCCGGAATTGTTGACACCAAAACGACAACGCAAAACGAAATACTGCGTCTTGCGTCTTTGCACCTTTAAGATCAGGGGCTCCTCATGAGTGCGTTAAATAAGAAAAGTTTTCTTACTTATCTGAAAGAAGGCGGTATTTACGTCGTCCTTTTAGTGTTATTAGCCATTATTATTTTCCAGGATCCCACATTCTTAAGTCTGCTCAACCTGAGTAACATTCTGACCCAGTCGTCGGTGCGTATTATTATCGCCCTCGGCGTGGCCGGGCTTATCGTGACCCAGGGTACTGACCTGTCAGCCGGTCGCCAGGTGGGTCTGGCGGCGGTGGTAGCGGCAACGCTGCTACAGTCGATGGAGAACGCCAACAAGGTGTTCCCGGAGATGGCAACCATGCCGATTGCGCTGGTGATCCTGATCGTCTGCGCCATTGGTGCCATTATCGGTCTGATTAACGGCATTATCATTGCCTATCTGAACGTGACGCCGTTTATTACCACCCTCGGCACCATGATTATCGTTTACGGTATCAACTCCCTGTACTACGACTTCGTGGGCGCATCGCCGATTTCGGGCTTCGACAGTGGATTCTCGACCTTCACCCAGGGATTTATCGCCATGGGCAGCTTCCGCCTCTCCTACATCACCTTCTACGCCCTGATTGCGGTGGCGTTCGTCTGGGTGCTGTGGAACAAAACCCGCTTCGGTAAGAACATCTTCGCCATCGGTGGTAACCCGGAAGCGGCGAAAGTGTCAGGCGTAAACGTCGCGCTGAACCTGCTGATGATCTATGCCCTGTCAGGCGTGTTCTATGCCTTCGGCGGGCTGCTGGAAGCGGGCCGTATCGGCTCTGCCACCAACAACCTCGGCTTTATGTATGAGCTGGACGCCATTGCCGCCTGCGTGGTGGGTGGCGTATCGTTCAGCGGCGGTGTGGGCACTGTGTTTGGCGTGGTGACCGGGGTGATCATCTTCACCGTGATCAACTATGGCCTTACCTATATCGGCATCAACCCTTACTGGCAGTACATCATCAAGGGCGCAATCATTATCTTCGCCGTCGCCCTGGATTCACTGAAGTACGCGCGTAAAAAATAACAAATACGTGGTTATCGTCCTGCCCCCGCTTGCGGGGGCTTTTTTTTATTCCGCGTTCTGCATTCCCAGCGCCAGCGTGTGTGCCGGGTCGAACAGCGAGACGCTCTCCACTTCGCTCAACAGCACCACCTTGCGAAAATCCAGCGCCGACTGTGGCTCAGACGTGAGGTCGATGTCGTGGCTGGCATACCAGGCACTGTAGTTGTTCTCCACCACAAAGCTGCCCTTATGGCGATCGCGATAGCCGCTGAGCATCGGGACCAGCACCAGGTTGTTAGTATCGAAGCTGTCGAACGTTGCCCGGTGCACCATACCGATATACACCCGTTGGGATTTGAGCGTGACCCACGCCAGCTGACCTGTCTCCATGCACTGGTACAGCAGCCCTTCAAAACCGTTGGTGCGCGACAGCTGCTTATACAGCTTGCGTCGGCCCAGGCTGTCGAGGCGGGCGCTGCCTGCCCAGTTGGAGCGATAGAGGCAGAACAGCACCGCAAACGACAGCATGATCACCACCGGTGCCTGAATACCCAGGAAGCTCCAGGTCATAAAATCGACGTGGTAATTATGCGTTTCCGGGCCGAACATTCCCGGCAGGGCGTTCATACCGAGCGAGGCAAGCAGGAGCAGGATCCACAGCAGGGCGGTAGCAAGAATGCCCTGCAGGACGAAGATACAGCCGTAGAGCGCCACCAGGAAATAGACATCCCAGCCTGAGGTGCGTTTGAATTTGAAGCGGGTCGAGAGATCGGTACTGGTGTACCAGTAGCCGCAGACCATTAATACCATAAAGATTGCCGTACCCACGTTAAGCCCTCTTCAGCGATTCAACGTGACGGGCAAAATCTTCTTTAACCGCCTTACAGTGGATATTGACCCGCGCATTGCCATCTTCATCAATGACAATCCGCGCGCCATCATCGATAGCATCCTGGACATCTTCCCGGCTCAGAACCTGAACCAGTTTTTCGGGACTGGTAAAAAGTGAACGAAATAATCTCATAGGTAAAAACCTCCTCGGCAGAAAGTATAGGAGGTCAGACCGGGTTTACGGATAAAGTCTGTGGGTTATAGAACATTCCTGGGAAATAGGGCGACGCGCAGCGAAAGACGCGTCGCCAGAGGCGGGTTACTCTTTGGACGTGTCCGGGGCAGTATGGCCGGGCGTCAGCTCGTCGTCGCCGGTGATACGACGTTTTTCACTGTCGGCCTGATAGAAGTAGTTCCAGCAGGTCACGAACAGCGCAGCGATCAGCGGCCCGATCACAAAGCCGTTGATGCCGTAGATGCTAAGCCCGCCGAGTGTGGCAATCAGGATCAGCCAGTCCGGCATGCGAATGTCTTTCCCCACCAGCAACGGACGCAGCAGGTTGTCTGACAGACCGACCACCACCACAAACCACAGCGTCAGCAGGACGCCTTTCACCACCATACCGGTAGCGAACAGATAGATGGCCGCAGGGATCCAGATAAGCGCGGTGCCTACCGCCGGGATCAGCGACAGGAACGCCATCAGCGCGCCCCACAGCAGGCTGGCTTCGATACCGGCAAACCAGAACGCGACCCCACCGAGAATACCCTGCACCACGGCGACCACAATGGTGCCTTTTACCGTTGCCCTGGCGACCGCGGCAAAACGGGCAAACAGGCGGTACTTCATGTGGTTATCCAGCGGAATGGCTTTGAAGATCAACTCTACCAGCCGCGCGCCGTCTTTCAGGAAGAAGAACAGCAGATAGAGCATCACGCCGAAGCCGATAGCGACGCTGAAGGTGTTGCGGCCAATGAGCATCACGCTACCGGCAGCGTACTGGCTGCCCTGCAGCGCCATATCCGACAGCCTGGTGCGGATGGCGGGCAGGTTATCCACCTGATAGTCGGCCATGATGCGGCGCGCCCAGTCCGGCAGATAACTGACGACGTCATTGAACAGCGAAGTCATGGTGGCGTTATCGCCCTGCATTGAGCGATAGACGGTGTTGAACTCACTCGCCAGCGACGAGGTGATCATCACCAGTGGAGTAAACACGATCAGGCAGATCAGCAGCAGCGTGAGCAGCGAGGCGAGGCCGTTTCTGCCGCCGGTGGTGCGGCTGAGCCAGATTTTCGTTCTGTAGAAGATGACGGCCAGAATCGCGGCCCACAGCACCGGGGAGCTGTAGGGGCGTAAAATATTAAAAAACGCCAGCGTAACCAGCGCGAGAATCAACCCAAAAAGGATTTTTGAGGTTCGTCCTGTAAGCATGTGACTTCCTTATTTTTCGACATGTTGCACAGAGTATGGCCCATAAGCGTGGTTTGGGCGCAATCCCACAGCCGGCAACAAACGGGCGGTTATTTACTGTTTTGCAGTTCTAGCAGTTGTTCCGGGGTGACGGCCGGATAGCCCTGAGCATCTTCCGGCACTTCATGCGCTGCCGGAATGGGCACCAGCGGTCCGAGGAAACGCGGTTCACGTTTGAAGAGATAAAGGTCGGCCAGCGCCCCAAGCCGGGCGCCAAATTCGCGCACCCGCACCGTCAGCATGTCTTTCGGTGACGGCACGGCGTAACACTGGGCCTGAATACCCATGTGCAGCGCAATGAACAGCGCACGCTCGCAGTGAAAGCGCTGGGTAATGATGATGAAGTCGTTGGTGTCGAACACTTTGCGGGTGCGGACGATAGAATCCAGCGTGCGGAAACCGGCGTAATCCAGCACGATATCCGCAGGATCGACGCCGGCGGCAATCAAATCCTTACGCATCGTCATCGGCTCGTTATAGCTTTGCTGGGCGTTATCGCCGCTCAGCAGCAGGTAGTTCACCTTGCCGCTGTTATAGGCATTAATTGCGCCCTGAATGCGGTAGCGGTAGTACTGATTGATAACGCCGGTGCGGTAATACTTGGCGGTGCCGAGCACCACGCCGACCTGGCGATAGGGCAGATCCTGCAGCTCATCATAGACCCAGGGGGAGGTTTTCCAGCTGATCCAGCGATCGAGAACAAGCGCCGATAACAGCAGTAAGCCGATGATGACTAACAGGCTGTATAACGCACGCTTAAACATGGAAGTGACTCAAATGCGGATGAAATTTCACCCCAAGGCTACTGTAAGCGCGGGGTTTCGGCAACCGGTGGCGATGCGGTTGCGCTAAATTTCACCGCATCGCACACCGGTATCAGGCGATTGTCAGACGTTCGACGCGCTCGCAGCCCACGGATTTCAGCGTTGCCACGGTGGCGTCCCACTGCATCAGCGTCGCGTCGGCTTTCTCCGCCAGCACCGCGCGGGTGATGTCAGCATAGTCGTAGCCGCTCAGGCTCAGCACGTTAAGAGCGCATTGCAGCGGCGGCAGCGTCGGGTTGAATGCGGCGTTTTCCGCGTAGCTGCCGGTGAACACCGTGCCGTCCTGCATCTCAATGGCGATGCCGGATGGCGAGTTACTGTAGGGCGCGTGGCTGCGGTTGGCAGCAGCCAGTGCGGCCTGGCTCAGCGCGTCGCCTTCGGCGTGCAGACCGTGGGACTGCGGGTCCATCAGCAGGTGGACGATCTCCAGATCGCGCGGGCCGAACGCATCTGGCAGGTAGTCACCCAGCGTGGCGCTGGTGCGGCCCGGCAGGTTGATGCGCAGGGTCAGGCCGCTGTTCAGCTCGTTCATAAACTGGCGGCAGTGCCCGCACGGCGTGTAGTTGACGGTGAGCGCTGCCAGCTGCGTCTCACCGCGCATCCAGGCGTGGCTGATGGCGCTCTGCTCGGCGTGGACCGTCTGCTGCATGGTGGTGCCCGGGAATTCCATGTTACCGCCGAAGTAGAGATTGCCGCTGACGCCGCGCGCTACCGCGCCGACGTTAAAATGCGAAATCCCGGTGCGTGCACAGGCAGCAGCCAGCGGTAGCAGGGCGAAGGCCAGCGCGTCATCATCGAGGCCACTTCGTTTCTTCAGCCCGGTTGCCTGGTCGGCGGTAAACATTGCCGGGAAATGATCATGGTCGAGCAGGAGAGCAAGCGCGGATTGCAGATCTGCCGTCAGCTGTTCAAACGATGAGTGAAAACGTGAGTGCATGGCTACGCCTCTTAGCAAAAATAGAACCATCAAAATCGGGATCGTAGTTTACGGGCCCGGTTGCCCTTTATATGTGATCTGTGTCGCGCTGAAAATGTAATAAATGAAATTAAAAACAAAATTGCGCGACGCATCGCAAGTTTTTGGGGCATGAGAGGGGCAAAACCGCTTTAGCCTGCACTAAAGCGGTGACGGACAGATGACGGGAGCGGAGCGCTTTAGCCCCAGAGCAGCAGAATGAGCGGGAAGATAAACGGGGCCAGCAGGGAGGTAATAATCCCGCACATCACCAGCGCCAGCGAGCTGAACGCCCCTTCCTGATAATCGAGTTCCGCACAGCGGGCGGTGCCGAGGGCGTGGGACGCAGTGCCCATCGCCAGGCCGCGCGAGGCTTTCGTGCGGATGCGCATCGCGTTGAGCAGCGTGTGACCAAACACCGCGCCGAGAATGCCGACAAAAATCACGCATACCGCGCTGATAGCCGGAATACCGCCGATGCTGCCGCCCACCGCCATCGCAATCGGCGTGGTGACGGACTTAGGCAGGACCGAGGCGGCGATCTCCGGCGACGCGCCCATCCACAGGGCCACCGAGGTGCCGGTGAACATCGCCACCACGCTGCCAATAAAGCAGACCAGAATAATGGATTTCCAGCGCGCGCGGATCTGGTGCAGCTGTTCATACAGCGGGAAGGCCAGCGCCACTACCGCGGGCTGCAGCAGGTCGTTAAGGATTTTGCTGCCGGCAAAGTACCGTTCATAGGAGACGCCGGTGACCAGCAGCAGCGGAATAATCACGGCCATCGATACCAGCAGCGGATTAAGCAGCGGCATTTTCACCCACGCCGCCAGCCTGCGTGCAGCAAAAAAGACGATCAGGGATAACGGCAACGACCACCAGATTTCGCTCATTTTTGTTTACGCTCGCGCTGACCAACGATCGGGCGTTCGCCGTGCAGCAGATGCGAACTCCAGCTGACCACCAGGAATACCACCAGCGTACTGATGGCGCAGGAGACAACCACCGGGCCGAACTGGGCGCGCAGCACGTCGGTGTACTGCATCACCCCGACGCCGACCGGCACAAACAGCAGTACCATATAGCGGATGAGGGCGTGGCAGCCCGGCTTCACCCACTTCGCCGGCACAATCTGCAGCGACAGCAGCACAAACAGGATCAGCATCCCGATAATGCTGCCAGGAATCGCCACGGGAAGCAGCGTCGCAATGCCGATGCCGGCATAGAGACAGGCATAGAGAACAATAAACGCGCGCACGAAGTGCCAGCATGTGATAAGCCATTTATTCATGGGGATAGCCCTTAGTTATTCGCATTCATCATACAATTAAAAATAATTCTGTGCTACCGATCACATCACTCTGTGAGCATAACAAGCTTTTCCGGCGCAGGCCTCAGACAGATTACCCGCGTTATCGCACCACTGGCACCCGTCAGGCGGAGGCGCTACCATAGCGCCTCATTTTTCTCCGGGTAGCACTATGCGCGTTTTGCTGGCACCGATGGAGGGCGTCCTCGACGCCCTGGTGCGTGAAATTTTAACCGACGTTAACGATTACGACCTCTGCATCACCGAATTTTTACGGGTGGTGGACTCGCTGCTGCCGGCGAAATCCTTCTATAAACTCTGCCCGGAACTGCACCACCACAGCCGTACCCCGTCCGGCACCCGGGTGCGCATCCAGCTACTGGGTCAGCATCCGGCGTGGCTGGCGGAGAACGCCGCCCGTGCGGTGGAACTTGGCTCATGGGGGGTCGATCTCAACTGCGGCTGTCCGTCGAAGCTGGTCAACGGCAGCGGCGGCGGCGCGACGCTGCTGAAAGATCCGGATCTGATTTACCGCGGCGCGAAGGCGATGCGCGAGGCGGTGCCGTCGCACCTGCCGGTCACGGTTAAAATCCGTCTCGGCTGGGACAGCGGCGCGCGGCAGTTTGAGATCGCCGATGCGGTGCAGCAGGCGGGGGCCAGCGAGCTGGTGGTGCATGGCCGCACCAAAGAGGATGGCTATAAAGCCGAGCGCATTAACTGGCAGGCTATCGGTGAAATCCGCCAGCGGCTGAGCATTCCGGTGATCGCCAACGGCGAAATCTGGGACTGGCAGAGCGCGCAGGATTGTCTGGCGGTGACCGGCTGCGATGCGGTGATGATCGGGCGCGGGGCGCTGAACGTGCCGAATTTAAGCCGGGTGATCAAATATAACGAGCCGCGCATGCCGTGGCCGCAGGTGGTGGCGCTGCTGCAAAAGTATGTCCGGCTGGAGAAGCAGGGCGACACCGGGATGTATCACGTCGCCCGCATCAAGCAGTGGCTGGGCTATCTGCGCAAAGAGTACGCAGACGCGGGCGATCTCTTCGATACCATTCGCACCCTGAAAACGTCTCAGGCTATCGCTGCGGTCATCGACGGGCAGTCGGCTGCGTCAGTCATTTCCGCCACCTGACGGCGAATAAACTCCCGCAGCCACATCAGCGCCGGGTCGGAGTTATGGCGCTGGTGCCAGAGCAGCGACAGCGTAAACGGCGGCACCTCCAGCGGCACTGGTGCTGACGCCAGCCCCCATGTTTTTTCCCATCCCTGCGCCAGCCCGGCGGGCACGCTGGCGAACGCCGGTAGCGACGCCAGCAGCCCCGGCAGGGCGGCGAAATGCGGCGTGGTATAGCTGACGCGACGCGCCAGTCCCTGTTTCGCCAGCAGGGTATCAATCTGGCTGCTGTTCGCTTCGCGGTAGCTCACCAGCAGATGCGGATACGTCGTAAAGGTGTCCACGTCAGGCGCACCGCGCAACGGCAGCAGCGCCGGGTGCCACAGTGTAGTTAAGGACATCGCGGTCAGGGGTTCGCGCTCCAGCCAGCGCGGCCCGGCAGTGGCAACGCTTATCGCCATATCCAGCTCTCCGGCCTCCAGCCGCTCGGCATCGCTGAACGGATCGCTCGCCACCGTGCTCAGGCGCACGCCGGGTGCCACGGCACGCAGCGCCGGGATCAGGACCGGCATCAGCCACATCTCTACCCAGTCGGTCATGCCCAGCGTGACGGTGACCTGCGCCTGCGCAGGATGAAACTCCGCCTGCTGAAACAGTGCCGACTGCAGCTGCTCCAGCAGCGGCATCAGTTCGCTGTGCAGCGCCACGGCGCGGGCGGTGGGCTGCATCCGGTGGCCGCTGCGGATAAACAGCGGATCGTCAAACATATCCCGCAGGCGCGACAGCGCGCCGCTCACCGCCGGCTGGCCGAGATGCAGCTTATCCGCCGCTGCCGACACGCTCTGCTCGCGAAACAGCACCGCAAAGGCGATCAGCAGATTGAGGTCGATTTTGCGAAAATCATTCTCTTTGATAGTCATTATTTCTCCAATCAATTGGAGTGATAGTAGCGGGCGGTGGATACTTCAGCAACTTTTTAGCCAACGGAGTATTCCATGAAAGCTTCCCTGTTGCTTGCTGCCCTTGTTGGGGCGGTGCTCTCCTTACCCACTCAGGCCGCGACGCCTGCCACCTCATGGCAGATGTCGCTCGGCGACTGGCGCATTACCGCGGTGTCTGATGGCTCGGTGGTGGTGCCGCTGGACAAACTGCTTACCCATATCACGCCTGAAGCGCTGGCCAGCCGAATGGCCGCCGTGGGGAAAACGCCGCAGGCCGAGACCGCCATTAATACCTATGTCATCGATACCGGTCGCCAGCGCTATCTGGTGGACACCGGGGCCGGGGCGCTGTTGGGTAACGCCGGCGGCCATCTGCCGGATAACCTGCGCGCCGCCGGTATTCCCCCGGAATCCATTGACCAGGTGCTGCTGACGCATATTCACGGCGACCATTCGGGCGGCTTGCAGCACGACGGCGTACCGGTCTTCCCCAACGCGACGGTGCGTGTCGAGCAGAAGGATGTCGATTTCTGGCTGGACCCGGCACACGCCTCGCAGGTTGAGGCCAGCCAGCGTCATACCTTTGCCGAATCGGAACGCTCGCTGCGCCCGGTGATTAATGCCGGAAAACTTCAGACCTTTACGGCACCGGTGAAGATAGCCGAGGGCATCGAGGCCATTCCCGCACCGGGCCATACGCCGGGTAGCGTCATCTACCGCGTAACGCACGGCGGTAAAACGCTGCTGCTGTGGGGCGATATTATTCATGCCGAACCGGTACAGATGCCGCAGCCGGAGGTGGCGATCCATTTCGATGTCGATCAGACGCAGGCGGTGGCTACGCGTAAGCAGGTCTTAGAAAAAGCGGCAGCGGACGGAGACTGGATTGCCTCGGCGCATATTGCGTTCCCGGGCATCGGGAAAGTGGAGAAGAACGGGCAGGGATATCGCTGGATGCCAGCGCCGCAGACGCAGCGCTGACAGAGGGGCGTGTTCAGAAAATCATTTTGAACACGCCGGTTACTACCAGCAGACCGATCAGGAAAATAATCAAAATTGCCCACAGTAAAATCTTCATTCCTTACTCCTTCTTCGCGCGAATGTCTTGTTTACGTTATGAAAAGTGTAGACGCTCTGCATCGGATTTCCTCCCCGATTGCTAAACGGCAATTAAACGACGCGTCAGCACCGGGCTTTTCCCATATTTACGGTTGCTTAATCCCCACCGCCTATACTTAGCGCTTAATCGCACACCACGGAGGTCAAGATGAGTTCTGGAAACAAAGTGGCAATTGTTACCGCATCCGATTCAGGCATCGGCAAAAAATGCGCGCTGCTGCTGGCGGAGCAGGGGTTTGATATCGGCATCACCTGGCACTCGGACGACGAGGGGGCGAGGGAGACCGCGCAGGACGTTGAAGCCCTGGGCCGCCGGGCAGAGATGATCCAGCTCGACCTCGGTCACCTGCCGGAGGGCGCGCAGGCGATTCAGACCCTGATCGATCGCTTCGGGCGGATCGACGTGCTGGTGAATAACGCCGGCGCGATGTCGAAAGCGCCGTTCCTTGAGCTGGCGTTTGACGACTGGCGCAAGATATTCACTGTGGACGTGGACGGCGCGTTCCTGGTTTCGCAGATTGCTGCAAAAGCGATGGTGAAGCAGGGGCAGGGCGGACGCATCATCAACATTACCTCCGTGCATGAGCATACCCCGCTGCCGGAAGCGAGCGCCTATACTGCCGCGAAACATGCTCTCGGCGGGCTGACCAAGTCGATGGCGCTGGAGCTGGTGGAGCACGGCATTCTGGTGAACGCCGTCGCACCGGGAGCGATTGCCACGCCGATGAACGACATGGACGAAGGTGATGCCAAACCCGGCTCGCTGCCGATTGTGCCGATGGCGCGTCCGGGGGAAACCTTTGAAATTGCCAGCCTGGTCGCCTGGCTGGCTGGCGAAGGGGCCAGCTACACCACCGGGCAATCCTTTATCGTTGACGGCGGCTTTATGCTTGCCAACCCGCAGTTCAACGCCCAGCGTTAAGCGCACGCGCCAGCTACGGCTGGCGCTTTGCTTTCCAGCGCCGCAGCGCAAATCGCACCAGCCAGACGAGTATCACCGCCCCGACTACCCACACCAGGTGTTTCAGATGCTGATCGAGCGCGTGCAGCCACGGCGCGATCACTTCCCCACCCACATAGCCCAGGGTGGTAAACAGCGTCGCCCAGACCACGGCCCCGAGGATATTAAGCGGCAGGAACACGCGCGGCGGCAGGCGGCTGGCACCGATAATAATCGGCCCGATAATGCGAAAACCGTACATAAAACGCGTACCGATGACGAACAACCACGGGTGGCGGGTAATCAGCGTTCTGGCGCGATCGATTTTGTGCTGATGGCGCTGGAGCCGCCGGTGCTGAAGAATGCGCTCGCCAAAATGGCGCCCGACCAGATAGAGCAGCTGATCGCCGATCATGCCACCCAGCGCCACCGCCAGCACCACCAGCGGGAAACGCAGCAGTCCCTGATGCGCCGCCACTCCGCCCAGCAAGGTGATGGTTTCTCCCTCCGCTACGCTGCCGATGAGCAGCGCCGCGTACCCGTACTGCGAAATCAGTTGATTAATATCCACCAGACTAATGTATCTCCCTGTTCATATTTCTTTTCAGCATACACCCTGACGCCTGAGCGGGTGACCGGGGCGCGACGAGGTGGGCAAAAAATAATCAGAATCTGACGTATACTTGAGAGGACAGGTCGCGGCGGGCTGGTCCTGACGCGCTTTTATACATGACCACCTGAAGGGGGTTATATGAACCACGTCTGGGGACTCTTCTCCCATCCCGATCGCGAAATGCAGTCTATCAAGCGCGAAAATGAATCCGTAACCTACCACTACACCCACCATGTGCTGATCATGGCCGCCGTACCGGTGATCTGCGCCTTTATCGGCACTACGCAGATTGGCTGGGACTTCGGCGAGGGCAACGTCGTTAAGCTCTCGTTGTTTACCGGGTTTTATCTGGCAGTGCTGTTCTACGCCCTGATGCTGGCCGGTGTGGCGGTGATGGGGCGGATAATCTGGTGGATGGCGCGTCGCTATCCGCAGCGTCCAACCCTGGCGCGCTGCATGGTGTTTGCCGGCTACGTGGCGACGCCGCTGTTCTTGAGCGGTGTGGTGGCGCTCTGGCCGCTGGTGTGGCTGTGCGCACTGGTGGGTACCGCCGCGCTGTTTTACACCGGCTATCTGCTTTACGTCGGCATTCCGACCTTCCTGAACATTGACCGCGAAGAGGGGATGAGCTTCTCCAGCTCTACCCTTGCGATTGGCGTGCTGCTGCTTGAGGTGCTGCTGGCGCTGTCGGTGATCTTGTGGGGCTACGGATATCGTCTATTCTGAATGTCGCGGGGGAGCGGGCTGCCGCGCCCCCGCATTGCAGTGTTTCGTCACGATTCTCCAGTAGCGACAGAGCAGGACGCCGGAGTATCATGCCGGCGCCAGCTCCGTTATTCAGCGTACTGACGGATGCGGTGTGCGCCATCACGCACATGAATAATCGACAGAATGACCGCCATGCCGAAAACTATCCGTTTTTCTCTGCTTAGCCTTGCCCTGTTTATGGCCGTGCCCGCGCTGCCACAGGCCGTAGCCAAAACCACGCCCGTTGTTCAGCCCTCCCAGCCGGAAATCGCCTCCGGGAGTGCGATGATCGTCGATCTTGAAACCAACAAGGTGATCTTTTCCAGCCACCCCGATCTGGTGCGCCCGATAGCCTCCATCACCAAAGTGATGACGGCAATGGTGGTGCTGGACGCCAGCCTGCCGCTCGATGAGAAGCTGAAGGTGGACATCAGCCATACGCCAGAGATGAAAGGGATATACTCCCGCGTGCGTCTCAACAGCGAGATCAGCCGCAAAAACATGCTGCTGCTGGCGCTGATGTCCTCTGAGAACCGCGCCGCCGCGAGCCTCGCGCACCATTATCCCGGCGGGTATGACGCGTTTATCCGCGCCATGAACGCCAAAGCGAAAGCGCTGGGCATGACCCATACGCGCTTCGTTGAACCGACGGGGCTGTCGATTCAGAACGTCTCCACCGCCCGGGACCTGACGAAGCTGCTGATCGCCAGCAAGCAGTATCCGCTCATCGGCCAGCTCAGCACCACCCGCGAGGAGATGGCGACCTTCTCCAGCCCGGCGTACACCCTGCCGTTCCGTAACACCAACCATCTGGTGTACCGCGATAACTGGAATATTCAGCTGACCAAAACCGGCTTTACCAATGCGGCAGGCCACTGCCTGGTGATGCGCACCCTGATCAATAATCGCCCGGTGGCGCTGGTGGTGATGGATGCGTTCGGGAAGTACACCCATTTTGCCGACGCGAGCCGGCTACGGACCTGGATTGAAACCGGGAAGGTGACGCCGGTGCCGGCGTCAGCGTTGAGCTATAAGCGCCAGAAAGCGGCGCAGATGGCGAGCGTGGAGTAATGTTTTTACCGTACCCTCTCTGAAAAGAGAGGGTGCGTTATGCCTGAGCTACTCCGGCAGCGTCCAGTCGCCGTCATTCAGCGGGCGCTGCATGATGATGGTGTCGCGCCAGGCGCCCATCTTGTAACCGACGCTGCGCAACTGCCCGGCCTTCACGAAACCCAGTTGCTTGTGCAGACGCAGCGACGCGGGGTTGTTATCCCCGTCGCCAATCACCGCCAGCAGCTGACGCCACGGCCCCGCCTCGCAGCGGGCGATCAGCGCCATCAGCAATCCACTGCCGATGCCCCGTCCCGTCATGCTGGCATCCACGTAGATAGACTCTTCCAGGGTATAACGGTACGCCTGACGCGGGCGATAGCTGTCTGCATAGCAATATCCCACCAGAATGCCGCGGTACATCGCCACCAGCCAGGGCAGCCCCTGCGCCTGAACCGCCTGCATCCGTTCCGCCATTTGCTCTGCGGTTGGCGGAACTTCTTCAAACGAGGCGCGGCCATGCAGAACGTGCCAGGTATAGATGGTGGCAATGGCGGTGCTGTCGTCCGATTTGGCATCGCGTATTTCAATATCTGCCAGCGGCAGCACTTCGACTACGGACATAGCGAGATTCCTGTCATTATCAAAAAAGCCGAAGAATATATCTTCGGCAAGATGCGGATAATGTAGTACGGAGTTCGCGTGCCGAACAGCCTGTTAGCGAATGATTTCTTGTTCTGCTCCGGGCGTAGCCTGGTCCGGCAGCGTATCGCCCCAGTATTTGCGCTTACTGGTCTTGCCGATACCGGGGTTCATGCTGTTGGTAGGGTCATTTTCGCGATAAAACTGCGCCAGCGCCGGGGGGGCCTGGTAAAGATGCCCGACGTTGTGTTCCGCCGGGTATTGCGCCCCGCGTTCGTGCAGCAGCGCCAGCATCTGTTCTTTCAGGGCATGCACGTCCACGCCTTTTTTCACGATGTAATCCTGGTGGAACACGTGACACATGAAATGCCCGTAATAGAGCTTGTGCACCAGCTGGCTGTCGATCTCCGGCGGCAGGGTTTCGAACCAGTCGGTATCGTTGCGGCGCAGGGCGATATCGAGCGCGAGGATGTCCTCCACCTCGTCGTGATGCACCGCGTGATAGCGCACCGCAGCCCCCGCCGCGGCGAAACGGTGCAGGAACGCTTTGCTACCTTCCTCTGGGGTGCAGGCGAAGAAGTCCCCGTCGGCGGTTTTAAAGTACTCCGACAGCCAGGCCTGGGCTTCAGCGATACCCTCTCCGGCCATTTTCAGCAGCAGATGGTGCTCATACTTTTCGCGCCAGCTTTTCATGCGCGGCGGCAGATGGCTCGGGAAAATATTCCCCAGCTTCTGCATCGCCCGGTCGGTGAAATTAGGGCGGAAGAAGCGCACCTTCTCCAGCATCGCATCGGTACGGCCTTTGATGTTGAAGAACAACGGCATCTTGTCGGTGCCGAGCTTGTCGATCATCAGGAAGGTGTCTTTCCCGTAGCGCTCGGCGATGTCGTAGATGTCGCGGTGCATATACTCCCCGGCCACCGGCAGGGTTGCGAAGTTGGCCAGAATATGGCGGCGAATGTTCGTCAGCACCGCCGGGTCGTTGGTGCCGATGTAAAACACCTCCTGGCGCTTTTCGGCGACAAAGGTATCGAGGCGTACGGCAAACACTGCCAGTTTCCCGGCGCAGCCCGAAGCTTCAAACAGGCGATCCGGATCGGCATTAAAGCGTGCCGGGGTATCCGCATCCACGTCGCGCACGCGGGAAACGTAATCGTGATCCGACGCCAGACGGCCATCGTGACGTACCTGGCCTGGCTTCAGGCGCTCATCATCCAGCGTGGAGAGGATCTGCTCCGGCGTGGCACCCAGATCGATACCCAGGTGGTTCACCAGATGCAGTTTTCCCTGCTCGTCGATGCGTGCATAGAGCGCCATTTCGGTGTAAGCCGGGCCGCGCTGCACCAGCGAACCGCCGGAGTTGTTGCAGATCCCGCCGATAACCGACGCCCCGATGCACGAGGAGCCAATCACCGAGTGCGGCTCGCGCCCCAGCGGCTTGAGCGCTTTTTCCAGTTGATAAAGCGTGGTGCCGGGGAAGGCCAGCACCTGTTTTCCGTCGTTCAGCAGCTGGAGCTTATCGAGGCGGCGGGTGCTGATGATGACGATCTCGCGATCATAGTCGTTGCCGTTAGGCGTAGAGCCTTCGGTCAGCCCGGTATTGGCAGCCTGCATCAGAATGATGGCATCCGCCGCCACGCAGGCGTTGAGTACGCGCCAGAGCTCCAGCAGCGAGCCGGGAAACACCACGGCGGCAGCATCGCCCTGACCGGAACGAAAGCCCTTGCGGTAGCGCGCGGTTTTTTCCGGGTCGGTGAGCAGGTGCTGGCTGCCCACCAGCCGGGTGAGTTCGTTTATCAGCGTAGTTTGTAGGGTACGGGACATGTCCACTCCTTGTGGTCAGGCGGAAATAACGTCTTTAATCATAGCCCTCAGGCGCCAAAGCGAACGGGATAAATCGCAGAAAAATCAGAGAACAGGCGTGGCGTGACGCTTCTTACCCGTTTACGCTTATGGCACACTGCGTGCTTATCTTCATGCTCTTACGAGCAGACTCACATTATCAGACCGTCTAACCGAGAGAATTACTACATGAAATGGCTCTGTTCTGTAGGTGTCGCTGTCAGCCTTGCGCTGCAACCTGCCCTGGCTGCTGACCCGTCCGGCGATCGTCCGTTAACCCCCGAAGCGCGGGATGCCTTCGTTGCGGATCTCCTCACGAAAATGACGGTCGATGAAAAAATCGGCCAGCTGCGCCTGATAAGCGTCGGCCCGGATAACCCGAAAGAGGCGATCCGCGACATGATCAAAGAAGGGCAGGTGGGGGCAATTTTCAACACCGTCACTCGTCAGGACATCCGCGCCATGCAGGATCAGGTGATGCAGCTCAGCCGCCTGAAAATTCCTCTGTTCTTCGCCTATGACGTGGTGCACGGTCAGCGTACCGTGTTCCCGATTAGCCTCGGTCTGGCATCGTCGTTCAATCTCGACGCGGTGAAAACCGTCGGGCGCGTCTCGGCTTACGAGGCGGCGGATGACGGGCTGAATATGACCTGGGCGCCCATGGTTGACGTCTCGCGCGACGCGCGCTGGGGTCGTATCTCTGAAGGCTTTGGCGAAGACACCTTCCTGACCAGCCAGATGGGCAAAACTATGGTGGAGTCAATGCAGGGCAAAAGCCCGGCGGATCGCTACTCGGTGATGACCAGCGTGAAGCACTTCGCCGCCTACGGTGCAGTTGAGGGCGGGAAGGAGTACAACACCGTTGATATGAGCGCGCAGCGCCTGTTCAACGACTATATGCCGCCGTACAAAGAGGCGCTGGATGCGGGCAGCGGCGGGGTGATGATGGCTCTGAACTCGCTGAACGGTGCTCCGGCCGCGTCTGATTCCTGGCTGCTGAAAGATCTGCTGCGTGGCGACTGGGGCTTCAAGGGCATCACCATCTCCGATCACGGTGCCATTAAAGAGCTGATCAAGCACGGCACCGCCGCCGATCCGGAAGACGCGGTGCGCGTGGCAATTAAAGCCGGCGTCGATATGAGCATGGCCGATGAGTATTACAGCAAGTATCTGCCGGGGCTTATCAAGAGCGGCAAGGTGACAATGGCGGAGCTGGACGACGCGGCGCGCCACGTACTGAACGTCAAATATGACATGGGCCTGTTCAACGACCCGTACAGCCACCTGGGGGCGAAAGAGAGTGACCCGCAGGACACCAATGCTGAGAGCCGCCTGCACCGCGACGAGGCGCGCAAGGTGGCGCGTGAAAGTCTGGTGCTGCTGAAAAACCGTCTGGAAACGCTGCCGCTGAAAAAATCCGGTACCATTGCCGTAGTAGGGCCGCTGGCTGACAGCAAGCGCGATATCATGGGCAGCTGGTCAGCCGCCGGCGTCGCCGATCAGTCGGTGACGCTGCTCACCGGCATCAAAAATGCCGTCGGTGATAACGCGAAGATCGTCTATGCCAAAGGCGCTAACGTTACCGATGACAAAGGCATCGTCGATTTCCTGAACCAGTATGAACCGGCAGTGGTGGTGGATAAACGCACTCCGCAGGCGATGATTGATGAAGCGGTAGCCGCTGCCAAAAACGCCGACGTTGTGGTCGCGGCGGTGGGTGAAGCTCAGGGGATGGCACATGAGGCCTCCAGCCGTACCGATCTGATCCTTCCTCAGAGCCAGCGCGACCTGATCGCCGCGCTGAAAGCTACCGGCAAGCCGCTGGTGCTGGTGCTGATGAACGGGCGTCCGCTGGCGCTGGTGAAAGAGGATCAGCAGGCCGATGCGCTGCTGGAAACCTGGTATGCCGGTACCGAAGGCGGGAACGCCATCGCCGACGTGCTGTTTGGTGACTACAACCCGTCCGGCAAACTGCCGATCTCCTTCCCGCGCTCGGTCGGGCAGATCCCGGTGTACTACAGCCATCTCAATACCGGTCGCCCGTACAACCCGGAAAAACCGAACAAATACACCTCGCGCTACTTCGATGAAGCCAATGGCCCGCTCTATCCGTTCGGTTTCGGTCTGAGCTACACCACCTTCACCGTGTCGGACGTGAAACTGTCGTCGCCGACCATGAAACGTGACGGCAAGGTCACCGCCAGCGTCGACGTGACCAACACCGGGAAACGCGCCGGGGAAACCGTGGTGCAGATGTATCTCCAGGACGTGACCGCCTCGGTCAGCCGTCCGGTGAAGCAGCTGCGAGGGTTTGATAAGGTGATGCTCAAGCCGGGCGAAACCCAGACCGTCAGCTTCCCGATTGACGTTGAAGCGCTGAAGTTCTGGAACCAGCGGATGAAATACGACGCCGAGCCTGGCACGTTTAACGTCTTTATCGGCCTCGACTCCGCGCGGGTGAAGCAGGGCGAGTTTGAACTGCAGTAACTGTAAAAAACAAAAAAGGCCGGATAACCGGCCTTTTTTTATGGGTGTTGGGAAAGCAGCAGCGCGATGGGAGTGCGCACCTGCTTGCGTCTTTACAACAGGGGGCAGAGCGTCTCGCCTGATTATCGACTACGCTTTTTCGTAAGCCCATGAACCGGGTCGGGAAATAACGAGGAACGATGATGACTATTCCAGTGTGGAAACTTGCGCCGCTGTTTGCGGGGCTGATGGTAGCAGGCACGGCACAGGCGGCGGATCCGGTAAAAGTGGGTTCTAAAATCGATACCGAAGGGGCGCTGCTCGGCAATATTATTCTGCAGGTACTTGAGAGCCATGACGTCAAAACGATCAATAAAGTGCAGCTCGGTACCACGCCGGTAGTGCGCGGGGCGATCACCTCCGGCGAGCTGGATATTTACCCGGAATACACCGGCAACGGCGCGTTCTTCTTTAAAGACGAGAACGACGCGGCGTGGAAGAACGCGCAGCAGGGCTACGAGAAAGTGAAAAAGCTCGACGCTGAGCAGAACAAGCTGGTGTGGCTTACCCCGGCTCCGGCCAATAACACCTGGACCATCGCGGTGCGCCAGGATCTTGCCAAGAAAAATAATCTGACCTCGCTCGACGATCTCGGGCGCTATCTGAAAGAGGGCGGCGAGTTCAAACTGGCGGCCTCCGCTGAATTTATCGAGCGTGCCGATGCGCTGCCTGCCTTCGAGAAGGCCTACGGCTTTAAGCTCAATC
Organism: Siccibacter colletis; assembly: GCF_000696575.1. GTDB lineage: Bacteria > Pseudomonadota > Gammaproteobacteria > Enterobacterales > Enterobacteriaceae > Siccibacter > Siccibacter colletis. The sequence continues at coordinate 332,865 of NZ_JMSQ01000006.1, forward strand.
AGAACCAGACGCTGTCACTGGCCGGGGGCGATACCGCGGTCACCATCAAAGCCGCGGCACAGCAAACCTCCGGCGTGAATGCTGCGATGGCTTACGGCACCGATGGCCCGGTGGCGGCGCTGGGTCTGCAAACCCTGACCGATCCGAAAGGCGTACAGCCGATCTACGCTCCGACGCCGGTGGTGCGTGAGGCGGTGCTCAAACAGTATCCGCAGCTGGAAAGCTGGCTGAAGCCGGTATTCGCCAGCCTCGATGAAAAAACGCTCCAGCAGCTTAACGCCAGCATCGCGGTGGAAGGGCTGGACGCGAAAAAGGTAGCGGCGGATTACCTGAAGCAGAAAGGGTTTGTGAAGTAAGCCAAAGGATGGTTGCGTGTTGATACGATGTCACAATCGGGTGGTGCTGCTGCTGTTACTTGTAATGGCTGCCGCCGCCCTGTTGCCGTTTCTGTCGCTGGCACCGAACCGTCTGGTGTCAGGCTCCCCGGTTCATGTAAGCGATCTTGCGGCTGCTGCATTCTGGCAGCCGGCACTGCTTTGGGCAGCGCTGGTAGTGCTGGCTTTTGTTCCGGGGCGCAAAGCCCTGGCGGCAACGTTGCTGCTCAGCGAAGCGCTGTTTGCGCTGCTGATGTGGCGCAGCGGCGATGCGGCCCGCCAGCTTATCGCTGACAGCGGGGCACTGGCGCGGGTGTCGGTAGGCAGCGGGCTGTGGCTGATGCTGGCGATGATCCTGCTGATGTTCAGTGATGCGGCGCAGCGGCTGTTCAAAACGGCGCTGGTCCGCGTGCTGCTTAATCTCCAGTTACTGCTTATACCTCTCGCGCTGCTGCTCAGCGGCGGGTTTGATGCGCTGTCGCTGCTCAGGGAGTACAGCAACCGTCAGGACGTGTTCAATGATGCGGTGGGGCAGCACCTGACGCTGCTGTTCGGAACGCTGGTCCCGGCGCTGGCGATCGGGATTGCTGTCGGCCTGTGGTGCCACCGTCGTCCCGCCTCCCAGGCACCGGTTTTTGCCGTGCTGAACGTGATTCAGACCGTGCCGTCGGTGGCGTTGTTTGGGCTACTGATGGTGCCGCTTTCCGGGCTGGCCAGCGCGTTGCCGCTGCTGGGGCAGTGGGGCATTTCGGGCATCGGGCTGGCCCCGGCGCTGATTGCGCTGGTGCTCTACGCGCTGTTGCCGCTGGTACGCGGCGTGGTGGCGGGCCTGGGGCAGGTGCCGCGCGAGGTGCTGGAGAGCGCCCGGGCGATGGGCATGTCATCGCGCCAGATTTTCTTCAAAGCCCAGGTGCCGCTGGCGCTGCCGGTTCTGCTGCGTAGCCTGCGGGTGGTGGCGATCCAGACGGTAGGCATGGCGGTGATCGCGGCGCTGATTGGCGCTGGCGGTTTTGGCGCGCTGGTGTTTCAGGGATTGCTCAGCAGCGCGCTCGATCTGGTGCTGCTGGGTGTCATCCCGGTGATTGCGCTCGCGGTAATAATGGATGCGCTGTTTAATCTTGCTATCGCCGCGCTGGAGGCAAAGCACCATGATTGAATTTGACCAGGTAAGTAAAATTTATGGCGGCGCGGCGGCGGTGGATAACGTCTCGCTGCAGTTTAAGGAAGGGGCGTTCTCGGTGCTGATCGGCACCTCCGGCTCGGGAAAATCCACCACCCTGAAGATGATCAACCGGCTGGTGGAGCATGACAGCGGGCGCATTCTGCTGTCGGGAAAACCGATCCGCGACTATCCGCTTCAGGCGCTGCGCCGCCGCATGGGCTATGCCATCCAGTCCATCGGCCTGTTCCCTCACTGGACGGTGGCGCAGAACATCGCCACGGTGCCGTCGCTGTTGAAATGGCCGAAGGGGCGCATTGCTGAGCGCGTCGATGAACTGCTGGCGCTGCTCGGGCTTGACCCGGCGCAGTTCCGCAGCCGCTTTCCCCATGAGCTGTCCGGCGGGCAGCAGCAGCGCGTCGGCGTGGCCAGGGCGCTGGCCGCCGACCCGGAAGTGCTGCTGATGGATGAACCGTTCGGTGCGCTCGATCCGGTGACGCGGGCGGCGCTTCAGCAGGAGATGCGGCGCATCCACCGCCTGCTGGGCCGCACCATAATTCTGGTGACTCACGATATCGACGAGGCGCTGCAGCTGGCGGACCACCTGGTGCTGATGGATAACGGGCGCGTGGTGCAGCAGGGCACGCCGCTGCAGCTGCTGACGCACCCGGAAAATGCTTTTGTGCGCGACTTCTTTGGTCGCAGCGAGCTGGGCGTGCGGCTGCTCTCTCTGCGTACCGTCGGGGAGTATCTGCGTCCTCACGAACGGCTCGACGGCGAAGGGGTGATGGCGCACCTGACGCTGCGCGAAGCGCTGTCGCACTTTGTCGAGCGCCAGTGTGATGCGCTGCCGGTGGTATCAGCCCAGGGCGAACCGTGCGGCGTGCTGCACTTCCGCGATCTGCTGGCGGACGTGCCGGAGGTGAGCCGTGCGCCTGCTCCGTGATCCGCTGCTCTGGCTGACGGCGACCTTTATCGCCTTGCTGATCGCGCTACCCCACAGCGAGGCGCTGTTCGCCTGGTTGTTCCCGCAGCAGCCGCGCCCGGTATATCAGCAGGAGTCGTTTGTTAATCTCGCGCTGGCGCACCTGGAGCTGGTAGCCATCTCCAGCTTCGCGGCAGTGGTTATCGGCATGGCGCTGGGCATTATGGTCACCCGCCCGTGGGGACGCGAGTTTCGCACCCTGGCAGAAACGGTGGTGGCGGCCGGACAGACCTTTCCCCCGGTGGCGGTGCTGGCGGTAGCGGTGCCGGTGATGGGGTTCGGGCGCGATCCGGCGCTGATTGCCCTGACAATCTATGGCCTGTTGCCGGTGGTGCAGGGGACGCTGGCCGGGCTGGCATCGGTACCAGACGGGGCAAAAGAGGTGGCGACCGGCATGGGCATGAGCCGGCTGCAGCAGCTGGTTAAGGTCGAGCTGCCGCTGGCCGCCCCGGTGATCCTGGCGGGGGTGAGAACCTCGGTGATTATCAACATCGGGACGGCGACTATCGCCTCAACGGTGGGGGCCAGCACGCTCGGGACGCCGATCATCATCGGCCTGAGCGGATTTAATACGGCTTATGTGATGCAGGGGGCGCTGCTGGTGGCATTGCTGGCCATTATTGTCGATCGTGGTTTTGAGCGGTTAGTACGGCTTACGACCCGGCATGCAGGATAACGGTGTAGCCAGCCAGCATCACGCCGCCGATACCGCCAATAGCCATTACGATCATGCCGGTAACCAGCGCGGCTTTGGTAAATTTCATGGTGTGCTCCTTATTCAGACCGGGGGATTATACGGCGAAGTGGCCGTCAAATATACCCGCTTAGCCAAGCAGCGCGACCGGCTGCCCTTCCTGCTGCCAGGTTTCAATCTGCATACGCTGCGCGGGGGAGGGGTCATCACCGCACCAGATGAGCAGCGTCTGGCCGGGAAACATCTCCGGACGCAGCTGGGTCAGCGGGTGCGCCAGCACCTCCGGACGCCAGCCCTGATCCAGCGCCGACCAGGCCGCCAGCCACAGCCGCGTAGCATCAGTGATATTCCAGCCAACGATAAGCGCATCGCGGCCAGCTCTTCTGCGCGCCTGCGCCAGGCACACCGAAATATGACCAATCAGAATGCCATCAAGCAGACTCAGCATCGCGGTCAGCGTCGCCTGCTGACCGTGCAGGCGACGGCGCAGCGGCACATACAGGTGCGTCACCAGCGTCGCGACAGAGTGTTCCTTGCCCACTTCCGCAATCCACTTGCGCAGCTGCCCCGGGCCGCTGTTTTGCAGGTGGTGCATCAGCGTCGCCTGGTGCTCGTGCCAGCCGCTCTGCTGGTTACTCTCTTCCTCGCTGAGCAGGGCTTTCACTTTACTGACCTGCACGCCACCTTCAATCCAGCGCTTTATCTCGTGGATGCGCTCGATGTCCTCTTCGGTGAACAGCCGGTGGCCGCCGTCGGTGCGCTGTGGCTTAAGTAATCCATACCGCCGCTGCCAGGCGCGCAGCGTAACCGGGTTGACATTGCACAACTCCGCCACTTCCCCAATTGTGTAAAATGCCATTTCGTTCCTCTGCCCTTACCTTTCCCTGTTAACTGTAGCCGCGATATATCGTCCCTGGAAGCGCTACGCGGCTTTTGTACTGATTCTGGCGCGGCATCTCCGCTCTGAAAATGGTACACTGCGCGCCCGCAATGATAAAACCGAAGACACCATGCTGAATAACGATATTTTACGTAGCCTGCGCTATACGCTCAAAACGAATAATGAGGGGCTGGTGCGGATTCTGGCGCTTGCCGAGGTCGAGGCCACGCCGGCACAGATTGAGGGCTGGATGAAAAAGGAAGAAGAGGACGGTTTTCAGCGCTGCCCGGACATCGTCCTGTCGAGTTTTCTCAACGGCCTGATCTATGACAAGCGCGGTCGCGATGAAAGCACACCGCCGCTGGCGGCCGAACGTCGCCTGAACAACAACATCGTGCTGAAGAAGCTGCGTATCGCTTTCTCGCTGAAAACCGACGATATTCTGGCAATCCTCACCGAACAGCAGTTCCGCATTTCGATGCCGGAAATTACCGCCATGATGCGTGCGCCGGATCATAAAAACTTCCGCGAATGCGGTGACCAGGTGCTGCGCTACTTCCTGCGCGGGCTGGCGACGCGGCATAACGTGAAAAGCGCCTGACGCCAGACGCTTTTCCCCGCGCACACAAAAACGCCCTCATTCGAGGGCGTTTTGCTTATTTCACCTGCTGACCCGGCTGGGCGCCGCTGTCCGGGCTTAACAGGAAGATATCTTTCCCGCCAGGGCCGGCCGCCATCACCATGCCTTCGGACATGCCGAAGCGCATTTTGCGCGGCGCAAGGTTCGCGACCATCACCGTCAGGCGGCCGATCAGCGCCTGCGGCTCCGGATAGGCGGAGCGGATGCCGGAGAAGACGTTACGCTTCTCGCCGCCGAGATCCAGCGTCAGGCGCAGCAGCTTGTCGGAGCCGTCAACAAATTCCGCGTTCTCAATCAGCGCCACGCGCAGATCGATTTTCGCGAAGTCGTCAAAGGTGATGGTCTCCTGAATCGGATCGTCTGCCAGCGGGCCGCTAACCGGAGCCGCTGCGGCTTTCACTTCTTCTTTTGACGCTTCCACCAGCGCTTCCACCTGTTTCATCTCAAGACGGTTATACAGGGCTTTAAAGCTGTTGACCGTATGGTCGAGCAGCGGGGCGTTGATGCTGTCCCAGCTCAGCTCGGTGTTCAGGAACGCCTCTGCGCGCTCGCTCAGGGACGGCAGCACCGGCTTGAGCCAGGTCATCAGCACGCGGAACATATTCAGGCCCATGGTGCAGATGGCCTGCAGCTCGGCATCGCGGCCTTCCTGTTTTGCCACCACCCACGGAGCCTGCTCGTCCACGTAGCGGTTAGCGAGATCCGCCAGCGCCATGATTTCGCGCACCGCTTTACCGAACTCGCGGCTCTCCCACGCATCGCCAATAGTGGCCGCCGCGTCGGTGAAGGTTTTATACAGTGCCGGGTCTGCCAGTTCAGCGGCCAGCTTGCCGTCGAAGCGTTTGGCGATAAAGCCGGCGTTACGCGAGGCGAGGTTCACCACTTTATTCACGATATCGGCATTCACGCGCTGCACGAAATCTTCCAGATTCAGGTCGATGTCGTCGATGCGCGACGAGAGTTTTGCGGCGTAGTAGTAGCGCAGACTGTCAGCGTCGAAGTGGTTCAGCCAGGTGCTGGCTTTGATGAAGGTGCCGCGGGATTTTGACATCTTCGCGCCGTTCACCGTCACGTAGCCGTGGACAAACAGGTTGGTCGGCTTGCGGAAACCGCTGCCTTCCAGCATCGCCGGCCAGAACAGGCTGTGGAAATAGACGATGTCTTTCCCGATAAAGTGATACAGCTCGGCGCTGGAGTCTTTTTTCCAGTACTCGTCAAAGCTGGTGGTATCGCCGCGCTTGTCGCACAGGTTACGGAAGGAACCCATGTAGCCGATAGGCGCGTCCAGCCAGACGTAGAAATATTTGCCCGGCGCGTCAGGGATTTCAAAGCCGAAGTAGGGCGCATCACGGGAAATATCCCACTGTTGCAGGCCGGATTCGAACCACTCCTGCATCTTGTTCGCCACCTGCTCCTGCAGCGCACCGCTGCGGGTCCATGCCTGCAGCATGGCGCTGAAGGAGGGCAGGTCAAAGAAGAAGTGTTCGGAGTCGCGCATCACTGGCGTCGCGCCGGACACCACGGATTTCGGCTCAATCAGCTCGGTCGGGCTGTAGGTCGCGCCGCACACTTCGCAGTTATCGCCGTACTGGTCCGGAGATTTACATTTCGGGCAGGTGCCTTTGACGAAACGGTCCGGCAGGAACATCCCTTTTTCCGGATCGTAGAGCTGAGAGATGGTGCGGTTCTTAATGAAGCCGTTCTCTTTCAGACGCGTGTAGATCAGTTCGGACAGCTCGCGGTTCTCGTCGCTGTGGGTCGAGTGATAGTTGTCGTAGCTGATGTTGAAGCCTGCGAAATCGGTCTGATGCTCCTGACTCATTTCACCAATCATCTGCTCCGGAGTGATGCCAAGCTGCTGGGCTTTCAGCATGATCGGCGTGCCGTGGGCGTCATCCGCACAGATGAAATTGACCTCGTGGCCGCGCATTCGCTGGTAACGGACCCAGACATCAGCCTGGATGTGCTCCAGCATGTGGCCTAAGTGAATGGAGCCGTTGGCGTACGGCAGCGCGCACGTTACCAGAATCTTTTTCGCGACTTGAGTCATAGTGAGTATTACGTCTTCTGTGGCAAATGGGGGAGTAATACTACCCGAATCAACCCGCGTTGAGTACCGCGAGGCGGTAAAACGGCGGAAAAAATCGATAGCAGGTAAGGCACTGTTGTTAAGGGCGCGATATCCCGCCTGAGCGCTTCAGTTTCAGTTTCCATAACTCAGATTCCGCGCTGCTTAAAATTCCTGGTTGTCGCCATTAATGGCACCTGAACCTGTATTTCCCTGAGTTAATCGTTATTGTGCATAGTCTTTAACCAGTCACAATCTGCCTGAAACAGCGATAAAAAATCGCTGCAGCTGGCAGCAAAGGATTGCAATGAAGTCTGCTTATTTAATGTCGATTATGTTCTTGTGCGGGTGTACTGGCGACAAGGCAACCTTTGATCATGCAGGTGACGTGACAGTCATTAACGGCGAGTTGTGTGCAGGTACCAAAGACGCCGAGCCAGGTGATGTTTTTACTCAGTACGCTATTTACCCGGTTCATGAAACCAATCCCCGGCGGCATTATGTCACTTTGCCTGCCTGGAAGCAGTGCCTGCCGAACGGTACTTATCATTCAGGTGAAACCTGGGCCGCGGAGTACATTCTGATGAAACCCGGCGGGGCGTTGCGCAGGTATCTGGTTGAATTTATTGTCCCCTGACGACCTGCATCTATCTGCCAGCCCGGTACACCGCATTTAAAGCACACCAGGCCAAAGCAAGCCGGGCGTTTAGTGTCGTCTTACTCCCCCGGACTCTGTTATGATTCTCAGACTCAATTTTTTAACATCAGAACAACAAAGGAGTCGGGATGAGTTCGCAATCCCAGGCCAAATCCCCGGAAGCCCTGCGCGCCATGGTTGCCGGTACACTGGCAAATTTTCAGCACCCAACGCTTAAGCACAATCTCACCGCGCTGAAAGCGCTGCACCACGTCGCCTGGCTGGACGACACCATTCATATTGAACTGGTGATGCCGTTTGCCTGGCGCACCGCGTTTGACGAGCTGAAAGAGCAGTGCAGCGCCGATCTGCTGCGCATCACCGGCGCGAGCGCGATTGACTGGAAGCTGTCGCACAGCATCGCCACCCTGAAGCGCGTGAAAAATCAGACCGGCGTCAACGGCGTGAAAAACATCATCGCGGTCAGCTCCGGTAAAGGCGGCGTGGGTAAATCCTCCACCGCGGTAAACCTCGCGCTGGCGCTGGCAGCAGAAGGGGCCAAAGTGGGCATCCTTGATGCCGATATCTATGGCCCGTCGATTCCGACCATGCTCGGCACCGAAAACCAGCGCCCGACCTCCCCGGACGGTACGCGTATGGCGCCGATCAACGTCCACGGCCTGGCAACCAACTCCATTGGCTATCTGGTGACCGACGATAACGCTATGGTGTGGCGCGGCCCGATGGCCAGCAAAGCGCTGCTGCAGCTGCTGCAGGAAACCATGTGGCCGGATCTGGACTATCTGGTACTCGATATGCCGCCGGGCACCGGTGACATCCAGCTGACGCTGGCGCAGAACATCCCGGTAACCGGTGCGGTTGTGGTCACGACCCCGCAGGACATCGCCCTGATTGACGCCCGTAAAGGCATGGTGATGTTTGAGAAGGTAGAAGTGCCGGTGCTGGGCGTGGTGGAGAACATGAGCATGCATATCTGCAGCAACTGTGGTCACCACGAGCCGATCTTCGGCACCGGCGGGGCAGAGAAGCTGGCGCAGCAGTACCACACCGCACTGCTCGGTCAGCTGCCGCTGCACATCCAGCTGCGTGAAGATCTCGATGCCGGCACGCCGACCGTGGTGCACCGTCCGGAGAGTGAATTCACCGCCATCTATCGCCAGCTGGCCGGGCGCGTAGCCGCACAGCTCTACTGGCAGGGCGAAGTGATCCCGGGCGACATCGCGTTCCGCGCGGTATAAGCCTTTCCGGCTGCCCTGGCCTCAGGGCAGCCGATAATGCATCAGCAGATACTCCCCCTCCGGCGACGCGCCCGTCGCTTCAATCGTCCAGCCGTGCTGCTGGTAAAATTCTATCGCACACTGGTTTTTCGCCAGGCATTTCAGCGCCCCGGTGCTGGTGAACTGCTGCTGTACGTGCTCAAGCAGGGCGCTGCCAATGCCTTTTCCCTGCCAGGCCGGATCGATAAACAGGTTATGCAGGAAGTTACCGTTCTCCACCAGTGAAGCGAAGCCGACGCGGTGTCCGTCCTCCAGCGCGACATAAATGCGCTCGTTACGCGTTGCGGCGTCAAAGTCTTCCAGCTGCCAGTCGCTGCCGTTAAGCCAGGTCCAGCTTTCGCGGCGGGCATGTAAGTAAAGGGTGCGCAGAAAAGGGCGATCGCCCTCCTGCCAGCATCGAATTTCCACAGGTGCTCCTTGTTATCGTTTTGCTAAGTGTTGACCCTGCATCGCGATGTCTCAAGTACGCCGCGCTGAACGGCCGTGTCACCGCACTGCGCAGTTTGGCTTAAGTGTGGAAAACGGGGGGCTAACGGCGGCGAATGTGTCGCTAAAATCAGCCTTAAGGCAAATTACCTGCGTAAATTCAGTGAGTTGTTGATAACGCTGTCATCAATTGGTATATCCATGGGGGCTTGTGCCGCAAAAAATGCGCCCGCACCCGAAAAGGGGATTTTTTGCCGCACCCGCGCACTCGCATCACCGTCGCGAAAACGGTGCATGTTATGACGCCACTGGGAGGGTAAATGACTGACTTTACGCAACAGCCGTTCGCGGACGCTGAATTTCTTGATAACCCGCAGGCGCGCTGCCCCTGCATCCTGCTGCTGGACGTTTCCGCCTCTATGACCGGTGCGCCCATTGAGCAGCTTAACCAGGGGCTGCTGCATCTGCAGGAAGAGATCCAGAGCGACAGCCTGGCCGCGAAACGCGTGGAGTTTGCCATCGTCACCTTTGGCCCGGTAAAAACCGAAGTGGACTTCACCAGCGCCACCCAGTTCTTCCCGCCGCATCTGGAAACCCAGGGCAATACGCCGATGGGCGAAGCCATTGAAACGGCGCTGCAGATGCTGAGCGATCGCAAAGAGCGCTACCGTACCAACGGCGTCAGCTTCTATCGCCCGTGGGTGTTTCTCATCACCGACGGTGCGCCAACCGACAGCTGGCAGCGTGCCGCGCAGCTTATTCGCGAAGGCGAAGCCGCGAAATCCTTTATGTTCTACGCCGTGGGCGTCGAAAGTGCGGACATGTCCACCCTGTCGCAGATTGCCGTGCGCCAGCCGCTGAAGCTCAAGGGGCTGCAGTTCAGCGAGTTCTTCCAGTGGCTCTCGAACTCCCTGAGCGCCATGTCGCGCTCAAATCCGGGTGAGCAGGTGCCGCTGGAGAACCCGACCGCGCCGGACGGCTGGGCCGTGGCCGGTTAAGCCGATGGACTGGTGCTACGCCTCGGCCTCTGCCATCGGCAGCTCGCATATCCGCAGCGGCACGCGGCTTCAGGATGCCCGCCGCTGTTTTCTTGCGGATGCCCCCGACGGCACGCCGTGGTTTGTGGCGGTGGTGTCCGACGGTGCCGGCTCGGCAAGCTTCGGCGGCCAGGGTGCTTCGCTGGTGTGCCATACCCTGAGCCAGCTTGCCCGCGCCCATCTGTCTTGCGCGGCGCATGCGCCGGATGACGCCACGCTGCATCACTGGATTGACCAGGCGCGCAGCCGTATTCGCGAGGCGGCGCAGAGCCGGGCACTGACGCCGCGTGACTTCGCTGCCACGCTGGTGATGCTGATGGTCAGCCCGGAATGCGTCCTCGTGGCCCACGTCGGTGACGGGGCGGTGGTGTGTCGCGATAAGGCCAGCGCCGGGTGGCATGTGGTGAGTGCTCCGCAGCACGGGGAGTACGCGTCCACCACCTGGTTCATCACCGATGAGCCGCAGGCCAGAGTGCGTTTTACCCGCTTGCCCAACGACTTCAGCGCTTTTGCGGCTTTCAGCGACGGCATCGAAAGCCTGGTGATTAACAGCGCCACCGGCTGCGCTGCGCCGGGCTTTTTCAACCCGATGGCGCGACCGCTGGATAACTCCCCGGTCATCGGCCACGACGCGGCGCTCAGCCGCAGCCTGACGCAGTTCCTCGCCAGTCCGCGTCTCAACGAGCGCACCGACGATGATAAAACCCTGGTTCTTGCGGTGGTGAAATGAGTCAGGAGTCGCTGTATGCCGGCGGGCGACCGCTGACCATCGACAAGCGAATAGGCAAGGGCGGCGAAGGCGAAGTGTTTGCCGTCAGCAATCTTCCGGGCTATGCGTTCAAACGCTATCTCAATACCCTTGCCGCGGAACGCGAGCGTAAAATTCGCGCCATCGTCGCCGGGCGGCTTGCCGACAGCGTGCCGACGGTGGCGTTTCCCTGCGAGGTGGTAGAGAACCAGCGCGGGCAGTTTGTCGGTTTTCTGATGAAGCGGGTGGATAAGCACCAGGAAATCCACGAGCTGCAGACCCCTACCTCACGCCAGAAGCATTTTCCCAAAGCCGACTACCGTTTCATCGTACGCGTTGCGCTTAACGTCGCGCGGGTGATGGCTCAACTGCATGCGCAGGGCTGCGTCGTGGGGGATATCAATCAGCGCGGTATTCTGGTTTCGCCGGAAGCTACGGTGGTGCTGATTGATGCCGACAGTTTCCAGGTGAACGCTGGCGGGCAGGCGTTCCTCTGCGCCGTCGGGGTGCCGGAGTACACGCCGCCTGAGCTGCAGGGGAAGGCCCTGAAATCCATCGTCCGCACACCGGATCACGATGCGTTCGGCCTCGCGGTGTGCCTGTTCCAGCTGCTGTGCATGGATCGTCATCCCTTTTCCGGCAGCTATACCGGTGACGGCGAGATGCCGCTGGAGAAGGCCATCGAAGAGTTTCGCTTCGCCTATTCGGCGCGGGCAACCGGCATGGAGCCGCCGCCCGGCACCGTGCGGCTGACGGACTTCTCCGGGCGCATTCATCAGCTGTTTGAGGAAGCATTTTCACCGCTGCACGTCGGAAAACGGCCTGCGGCCGCCGACTGGGTAGCGGCGATGCAGGAGTTTGAAGGCGAGCTGCGGATGTGCAGCCGCAACAAGCTGCATCACTACGCCCGGCACGTCGCCGAGTGCCCGTGGTGCCGGATGGAGAGCCGCTACGGACGCCCGCTGTTCCTCAACAGCGACTACTCCCGGATGCATCTGGCCGGTGGGCAGATGGATGCGCGTCACGGGCTGGTTCTGGATCTGAACGCCCTGATGGCGGCGGTCAACGGTGTTCACCTGCCTGCCGCCATTACCGTGCCGCTGCCGCCGGTGAGTGCGCCGCCCGCGCCGCAGAAAGCGGCCCGCACGCTGCACCTGAAACGGCGTTTGCTGCCGATCGCACGCGGCATCGGTGTGGCGCTGGTGCCGCTCGCGGCGCTGGGTGGCTATTTCGGCCTGCCGTGGGGGTATGCCCTGATGCTTGCCGCGCTGGGGCTGGTGCCGCTGGGGGTGAAGTTCAGCCCGGCGGGCTATCTGGCGCGTCACCAGCAGCTGTGCGGCGAGATCGTCGCGCGCTTCACCACTCTGCAACAGGCGGCTCCCCCGGCGCGGGCGATCCGGGTTAAGGCTGATATTTACGAGGCGGTGGAGCAGTTCCGCCAGCTCTCATCCGCCTTCAGCCAGCAGCCGACGGTATGGGACGGCGAGCGCCGGGCGAAGCAGCTTGACGAGCACCTGGTGCGCCATCAGATCCGTCGCGCCGGGCTGTCGCGTATCACCACCACCGACTGCGCCACCCTGGCCTCGTGGGGCTTCACCACGGCGCTGGATGTGAAGCAGCAGAACGTGCGCGTGGTACCGGGCATCGGCCCGATTAAAAGCGCGAATCTTCATACCTGGCTGCATGAGCTGGAGCGCAGCTTCAGTTACCGCAGCGCCTGGACGACGGTGGACCATCATCAGGTACGCACCCGCCAGAGCGAGATCCTGATCAAGCAGCAGGGTATGGAGGAACGTATCAAGAAAAGCCTCAGCGCTTTTCAGGGCCTGGCGCTGGAGATCGATCGCTGGAAAAGGTCGGTGGACAGCGAGCTGACGGCGCTGTTCGCGCAGCTGGCGCAGAACGAGGCGGATATCCGCAGCCTGGCGCTGCCGGTGCCGCCGCGTCCGCCGCTGAATGCCATTCCCGCGCCGACGCTGGCCTCCTTCCAGCCTCCTGCCACTGGCAGCGGGCAGGTCACCCGTGCGACGGCGCAGGTCGTCTGTCCACGCTGTCAGGGACCGATGGTGCGACGCCTGGCGCGGCGCGGGCCGGGAAATGGTCGGGCATTCTGGGGATGTGGCCGCTATCCGGCCTGCAATGGCACACGCCCCATCTGAGGCGTGTGCGGGAGAGGTATTAGCGGTGGTAGAAGATATCGCCGTTATAGGCCTTGAGGATTTTGCCTTCCGCGTCGGTAATCTGCACATAGTTGCCGCCCATATAGGTCCAGCGGCTGCCGGCTTCCGGCGCGGGCAGATTGCGCAGCTGCCATTTGGTGATGTTGTATTCGTCAGTCAGATACATAGCCGGAACGCGGTCACCAATTTTAAACTGGGTAAAATCGGCAACAAACTCTTTAATCTCGTAAGAATCAATACCCGTCGGCGCTGCGCCCTGCGGTGCAGCAAACGTTGACGACGCCACGGTCAACAGCGCGCCCATCAACAGCATTTTCGTTTTAGCCATGATATCTCCACGGTATGTTGGCTGTTTATTATTGTTAAACCCTTGCTAAGCGTTGCATCATCCCCGCTCCGCGTAAAGTCAGACAAGCACTGAATTGTGAGTAAATCATCGGGTTTGTAACAGAAATCAGTAATCAGCAGAGATGAATGAGGCACCGGAAGTGACTATGATGCGCACACGCAATTGCCGGGATACGAACATGAAGAACAACAGACGCTTCGCATATAGTGCAGAGGGCAGAGAGTGAGCGCACGCCGGGCATTCCACTTCGCCCCGTTTCGCTATCTCTTTTTCGCCCGTCTGCTGACAGTACTCGGGAACAGCATTGCTCCCGTGGCGCTGGCCTTTGCGGTGCTCGATATCGGCGGGTCGGCAGGGGACTTAGGCATTGTGGTGGCGGCACGCTCGATCTTTAACGTCGCCTTCCTGTTGATTGGCGGCGTGCTGGCGGACCGCTATTCGCGCAGTAAAGTGCTGGTGTGGTCGTCGGCGATCGCCGCATTCTCTCAGGCCGTGGTCGCCTGGCTGGTGCTTGACGGCTCGGCGACGGTCGCGCTGCTGGCACTGTTGGGTATCCTGAACGGTGCGGCGGCGGGGGTCGCGCTTCCCGCCTCACAGGCGATGGTGCCGCAGACGGTCCCCGCCCACAGCCTGCGCGAAGCGAACGCTTTTATTCAGCTTGGTATCAACGGCGGCACCGTGATTGGCGCGTCGCTCGGCGGTGTGCTTGCCAGTATGGTCGGCCCGGGATGGGGGCTGGCGGTGGACGCGCTGGGCTTTGCGCTAGCCGCACCGCTCTATCTGATGACCCGCACCAGCGCTGCCCGGACGGGAGAAAGCCACAGCAATATCCTGCAGGATCTGCGCGACGGCTGGCAGGAGTTCATCGCCCGCAGCTGGGTGTGGGTGATAGTGGTGCAGTTCACCCTGATCAATGCGGCATTCAGCGGCATTATGATGATTGTCGGTCCCATCGTCGCGGATGCCTCTTTCGGCCGCGCCGGCTGGGGCTTTGCGCTCGCCTCGCAGGGCACTGGGTTGATTGTCGGCTCGCTGATCGCCCTGCGCTGGAAACCGCGCCGCGACCTGTTTATCGGCGTGCTGCTGGTACTGCTCTGCGCACTGCCGCTGCTGGTGCTCAGCCAGCACCCCACCACGGCCGCGCTGATGGCGGCCTTCTTCGTCGCCGGCGTCGGGTTTGGTCAGTTCGGCGTGGTCTGGGCGCACTCCCTGCAAACCCACATTCCTCCCGGGAAGCTCGCCCGCGTTTACGCCTGGGACGCCATCGGCTCATTTGTGGCGATCCCCATCGGCGAGCTCGCCGCCGGTCCGCTGACCGCTCAGTTTGGTATTCCCCGGCTGTTACTGGCCTGCGCCGCCGTGGTCGTGATTGCTACTCTGGCCGCAGCCTGTATTCCGGCGATACGCCGCCATGAGAATGGCGTAGTGGTAAGAAGGGAAGGGGATGAGCGGGAGTGACGACAGGATGAGAGGAACCTATCAGGATATTGTCTTTATAGATTGAACAGGCAGTCATCCCCTGTATCAATTGAACGGCGTTTCATGGGGTACGTCGATCGCCAGTGAAAAGCGCGAATTTTCTCAGAAGTGGCGAGCAGAAACATGACAGAGTGCGGCAAAGTGCTTGCGAATCGGCGTGAGCGGCTGGGATTTCGTATTTTGATGACTTTCGACAGGGAAGGCTGCTGCATAGCATTCGTCACTCTGTTGGCTCTATCACAATGGCTGGGTGGGTAAAGAACGTCTTGCATCTGCAACAAACGGTAGACCATGAGAAAAGTGGTGGGATTGCTAAACGTTGGTAACACATATTCCTCTATCCTCTGTTTCTTATGTGATTAACATAACAGGCACGCTTGCATCACCGCGCGCCATCCCCTAAGCTGCCAGAAAGTAAGCTAATTTGTACCAATGACTCGGGGTGCCCTTCTTAAATGAAGGCTGAGAAATACCCGTATTACCTGATCTGGATAATGCCAGCGTAGGGAAGTCAGATGCCTGTCCGGCATCCCTTCTTCGCGCCGGACAGGAGCCCACCATGCAACCTGACCTGCTTCACGACGCCGTTGCGATACGCGTCCTTAATCATCTCCATGCCCGCTCGCCGCTGGTTCACTGCCTTACCAATGACGTGGTGCAGACCTTTACCGCTAACGTGCTGCTGGCGCTTAACGCCTCGCCCGCGATGGTGGTCGATCCCGACGAGGCGGCGCAGTTCAGCGCTGTCGCTGATGGTCTGCTGATCAATCTTGGCACCCTGACGCAGCCGCAGCGCGATGCCATGCGTGCGGCGATTACCAGCGCCCGTTGCCACAATACCCCCTGGACCCTCGATCCGGTGGCGGTCGGGGCGCTCACTCTGCGCACTGATTTTGCCCATGAAATCCTCGCCCTGAACCCGGCGGCCATTCGCGGTAACGCTTCGGAAATCCGCGCCCTCGCCGGGGAAAGCACGGGCGGACGCGGCGTGGATACCACCGATCGGGCTGCCGACGCGCTGCACGCCGCCATCACCCTGGCCCGGCAGTACCGGACGGTCATCGCCGTCACCGGGGAAGTGGATTACGTTACCGACGGCGAACGCACTCTGGCCATACGCGGCGGTGACCCGTTGATGACTCGCGTGGTCGGCACCGGCTGTGCGCTGTCGGCGGTGGTCGCGGCGTGCTGTACGCTGCCCGGCGACAGGCTGGAAAACGTAGCGGGTGCCTGCTGGATCATGAAGCGCGCGGGGGCGCAGGCCGCCTCGCGCGCGGCGGGGCCGGGCAGCTTCGCCAGCGCCTTTCTCGATGCGCTGTACGGGATGAACCGGGAGGTGGCGCAATGAAACGTATTAATGCGCTGACCATCGCCGGCACCGATCCCAGCGGCGGGGCGGGTATCCAGGCGGATCTGAAAACCTTCTCGGCGCTCGAGGCCTATGGCACCTCGGTTATCACCGCGCTGGTAGCGCAGAACACGCGCGGCGTACAGTCGGTCTACCACCTCGACCCGGCCTTTGTCGGGGAGCAGATCGACGCCGTGCTGAGCGATGTGCGCATCGACGCCATCAAAATCGGCATGCTGGATAACGCTGCGATCGTGGATGTGGTGGCGGAGCGCCTGGCACATTACGGCGCGGCTAACGTGGTGCTCGACACCGTGATGCTGGCCAAAAGCGGCGATGCGCTGCTGATGCCGGATGCAGTAGACCGGTTGCGCACCCGGCTGCTGCCTCAGGTGGCGCTGATCACGCCGAATCTGCCGGAAGCCGCGGCGCTGCTGAATACCACCAGCGCCGGCGATGAGCAGACGATGCGGATGCAGGGCAGGGCGCTGCTGGAGTACGGTTGCGGGGCGGTGCTGATGAAGGGCGGTCACTTAGATAACGGCGAAAGTCCGGACTGGCTGATTACCCGCGCGCAAGAAATTCGCTTCACCACGCCGCGCGTCGTCACCAAAAACACCCACGGCACCGGCTGCACGCTCTCGGCGGCGCTGGCAGCGCTGCGTCCGCGTCATGACAGTTGGGAAACCACCGTGGCGGCGGCGAAGGATTATCTTACTGGTGCGCTGGCGCAGGCGGATTCACTGGAGGTGGGGGCGGGCATTGGTCCGGTGCACCATTTTTATGGCTGGTGGTAGCAAATAGCGGGCGTTTAACAGGCAAAACCGGCTAAAAATGCGTCAGCCGATGGCAAAACGCGACTGAAAGGTCCAGGCTTACTCTGCCCGTAACGTCACGGGCGAGGACAATCCATGTGCGCCGGGCATGACGCCTGGCGTAACTTTCGGGAGCTTATTATGACAGATATCGTGCAGTTGCTTGGCAAAGATGCCGACAGCCTGTTACAGCATCGCTGTATGACGATTCCAGCAGAGCAGCTTTATTTACCGGGCCATGACTACGTTGACCGCGTCATGGTGGATAACAACCGCCCGCCGGCAGTGCTGCGCAATATGCAGACGCTGTACAACACCGGGCGGCTGGCAGGGACAGGCTATCTCTCCATCCTGCCTGTGGATCAGGGTGTGGAGCACTCGGCGGGTGCCTCGTTTGCGGCAAACCCCCAGTACTTCGACCCGAAAAACATCGTCGAGCTGGCGATTGAAGCGGGCTGCAACTGCGTGGCCTCCACCTACGGCGTGCTGGCTTCCGTCTCGCGCCGCTATGCGCACCGCATCCCGTTCCTGGTAAAGCTCAATCACAACGAGACCCTGAGCTATCCGACCCAGTATGACCAGACGCTGTACGCCAGCGTCGAGCAGGCGTTTAACATGGGCGCGGTGGCGGTCGGGGCCACTATCTACTTCGGCTCTGAAGAGTCCCGTCGGCAGATTGAAGAGATCTCGGCAGCCTTCGAGCGGGCGCACGAGCTGGGCATGGTCACCGTGCTGTGGGCCTACCTGCGCAACAGCGCGTTCAAGAAAGACGGCGTCGATTATCACGTCTCCGCCGACCTGACCGGCCAGGCAAACCACCTCGCGGCGACGATCGGGGCGGATATCGTGAAGCAGAAAATGGCGGAGAATAACGGCGGCTACAACGCGGTGAAATTCGGCTACACCGATGAGCGCGTCTACAGCAAACTGACCAGCGATAACCCGATTGACCTGGTACGTTATCAGCTGGCGAACTGCTACATGGGCCGCGCCGGGCTGATCAACTCCGGCGGTGCGGACGGGGGCGATACCGATCTCGGCGATGCAGTGCGTACCGCGGTTATCAACAAACGCGCGGGCGGAATGGGGCTGATCCTCGGTCGCAAGGCGTTCAAGAAAACCATGGCGGATGGCGTGAAGCTCATCAATGCCGTGCAGGATGTGTATCTCGACAGCAAAGTCACTATCGCCTGATCCTCAACGCCTCTGCGGAGGCGTTTTCCTCGTTTTTAACAATTCGATCACCTTCACACTTAGCCTTTCTTTTGTGAAAAGGTTCACTTCTCCCTGTGCATATGCCCGAAAAACGGCGTTTTAATCACGCGCTTTGTCCGAGGCAGCGGATACTTTTTGTGCTTAGATTTAGTTCTGAAACGCTTTTTCAAAATATATGCCTTCCCCACCGTAGTTGTTGAGCTGTTACGGAAATGTATTGCGCTATCAGGTAACGGCCTGACCTGCACTCTCTGTTGTCGTTAAGGACCCGTAATGAAGATCGAATCCGTCAATGTCACCGTATTTACCTATCCCACACGCCGCGTCTCGGACAGCGCCGGCCACTCGCATCCCGGCGACGAGAGCCTGGCAAAAATGGCGATGCTGACCATCACCGCCGAGGATGGCAGCAAGGGCTACTCCTTCGCGCCGCCGGAAGTGGTGCGCCCGTTCGTGGTCAATGCCTTCTTCCGCAAGGTGCTGGTCGGGCAGGATGCTTTTGACCGCGAACGCATCTGGCAGGATCTGGTGCACTGGCAGCGCGGCAGCGCACACCAGCTTACCGAGCGCGCGCTCTCCTTCGTTGAGCAGGCGCTGTGGGATCTGGCGGGCCGCAAACTGAATATGCCGGTGTGGAAGCTGATCGGCGGCTACCGCGACCGCGTACCGGCTTACGGCAGCACCATGTGCGGGGACGAACTCAAGGGCGGGCTGTCGACCCCGGAAGAGTATGCGCAGTTCGCCGAAACCCTTGTGGCACGCGGCTATAAGGCGATCAAGCTGCACACCTGGATGCCGCCGGTGGCCTTTGCGCCGAACCCGAAAATGGACGTCAAAGCCTGCGCGGCGGTGCGCGAAGCGGTGGGGCCGGATATCGACCTGATGATCGACGGCTACCACTGGTACAGCCGCACCGAGGCGCTTTACATCGGTAAGGAGCTGGAAAAACTCAATTTCGCCTGGTTTGAAGAGCCGATGGAGGAGGAGAGCATGTCCTCCTACGCCTGGCTGGCAGAGAACCTGTCAATTCCGGTGATTGGCCCGGAAAGCCTCGGCGGCAAACACCACAGCCGCGCCGACTGGGTGAAAGCGGGTGCCTGCGACATTCTGCGTGCCGGGTCCAACGGCGTGGGCGGCATTGCGCCGACGCTGAAGGTCGCGCACCTGGCGGAAGCCTTCGGGATGGACTGCGAAGTGCACGGCAACGGTGCCGCCAGCCTGGCGGTGGTGGGGGCGATCCGCAACTGCCGCTGGTATGAGCGCGGCCTGCTGCATCCGTTCCTCGACTACGACGAGCCGGCGGCTTACCTCAACAGCATCGTTGACCCGATGGACAGCGACGGCATGGTGCATCTGCCCACGCGTCCGGGCCTCGGGGAAGACATTAACTTTGCGTATATCGACGCCCATACCGTCAGCCACGACTGACACATAAAAACCTCAACCCCGATCCGCTGCGGCGAAGACGGGGTTTACCCTACACGGCGGTATAGCGATGAAAAAATTCTCCGTTACGGGGGCGTGCCTGCTGACGCTCTCGCTGATGATGGGGAGCGGTGCGGCGCAGGCAAAAACGCCGCCCGATCAGCTCATCATGGGCATGAACATGAACAACCTGCTCACCCTCGACCCGGCGGCGATGACCGGCAACGAGGTGGTGGGCATTGTGGTGAACCTCTATGATTCGCTGGTGGAGCTGGACCCGAACCAGCTGACCAACGTGCGCCCGGCGCTGGCGGAGTCCTGGGATATCAGCCCGGACCGCAGCACCATCACCTTTCATCTGCGCAAGGACGTCACCTTTCACTCCGGCAATCCGCTGACCGCCGGGGACGTGGTGTGGTCGATGCGTCGCCTGCTGCATCTCAATCTGGCGCAGGCCTCGGTGTGGAAATCCTACGGCTTCAGCAAAACCAATATCGACCAGCAGGTAACCGCCCCGGACGCCTATACCGTGGAGCTGCGCTTGCCGAAGCCCAACGATCCGAAGCTGGTGGTCTATTCGCTGGCAGCGCTGGGCAATCTTGGCGTGCTCGACAGTAAAACGGTGCAAACCCATGAAGTGAATAACGACTGGGGCAACCGCTGGCTGACCACCCATACCGCAGGTTCCGGGCCGTTTATGCTGGAGGTGTGGCAGGCCAAAGACGTGCTGCGCATGAAGCGTAACCCGGCCTACTGGCGCGGCGCGCCGAAGCTGGATCGCGTGGTGCTGCGTCATTTTCAGGAGTCCCAGACGCTGCGCCTGATGATTGCCAAAGGCGATCTGGATGTCGCCAGCAATATGGCGGTGTCGGACGTCAATGCCCTGCGTGAAGATCCCAGTGTGACCGTGGACGCGGTGAAAAAGGGCACCATCTACTACGTGGCGATGAGCATGAAAGAGGCGCACTTCGCCAACCCGAAAGTGCGCGAAGCGGTGCGCTACCTGATTGACTATCAGGGCATAAATAAGGCGCTGATGCCGGGCTACGGCGTGCTGCACCAGCGGCCGATTCAGTCCGGCATGGCGGCGACGCTGCCGAACCCTGGCTACCGCCTCGACATCCCGCGCGCGAAAAAGCTGCTGGCGGAAGCGGGCTACCCGGACGGGTTTGATACCACGCTGCGCGTGCTGGCGGATCAGCCATTCATGAATATCGCCATTGCCGTGCAGTCCACCCTGATGCAGGGCGGGATCAACGCCAAAATCGTCACCGGCACCGGGAACCAGATCTACGGCGCGATGCGCGAACGCAAATTCGACATGCTGGTCGGGCGCGGCGGCAGCGGCGTGGAGCCGCATCCACACTCCAGCCTGCGCGCCCTGGTCTACAACCCGGATAACGCCGATGCCGCACGCCTGACCAACTTCCAGGGCTGGCGCACCAGTTTCTACGACCCACCGCTGAACCAGATGATCGATAAGGCGCTGCTGGAGCAGGACCCGGCGAAGCAGGTCGGGCTTTACCAGGCGGTGCAGACGCGCTACGACCAGCTGATCCCGGCGATGATCCCGCTGTCGCAGATGGTGGATTCGGTGGTAGTGCGCAACGAGGTGAAAAATTACCAGCCGCACCCGTCAGCCACCACCTGGCTGCGCGAGGTGTACAAGCAACCCGCTGATGCAGGAGGAGACAAAGGATGACCAGCGCCATTCTCGCCCCGGGCTCCCGCGCCCGACGCTTCTCAAACCGGCTGTTGCAGGTCGCGGTGACGCTGTTTGGCCTGCTGCTGCTGACCTTCTTTATCGGTCGCGTGATGCCGGTTGACCCGGTGCTGGCAATCGTCGGGCCGGACGCTGACCAGAGCACGTACGATCAGGTCTATCAGCAGCTGGGGTTTGATAAGTCGCTGCTGACCCAGTTTGGTATCTACCTTAATGCCCTGTTGCACGGCGATCTTGGCAATGCGCTGCTTACCGGTAAGCCGGTGGTGGACGATATTATTCGCGTCTTCCCGGCTACCCTTGAGCTGGCGACGATGGCGATTATCGTCGGTGCCGGCCTCGGCATCCCGTTAGGCGTGCTGGCGGCGGCGCGGCGCAACAGCGTGGCAGATTACGTGGTGCGCATTATCAGCCTCGCCGGGTATTCCACGCCGATCTTCTGGGTCGGGATGATGGGCCTGTTGCTGTTTTACGCATGGCTTGGCTGGGTGGGCGGTGCCGGACGGCTGGATCTTGGCCTTGACGGCGCGGTGCCGCACCGTACCGGGCTGATGACCGTGGACGCGTTGCTGGCCGGCAACGGCACCGTGTTCTGGAACGCCATTAACCATCTGGTGCTGCCGGCTTCACTGCTCGGTTTCCACTCCCTGGCTTACATCAGCCGCATGACACGCAGCTTTATGCTGGCCCAGCTTTCGCAGGAGTTCATCATCACCGCTCGGGTGAAAGGGCTGACCGAGCGCCAGGTGATCTGGAACCACGCGTTCCGCAACATTCTGGTGCAGCTGCTGACGGTGGTGGCGCTGGCTTACGGCTCGCTGCTGGAAGGGGCGGTGCTGATCGAAACCGTGTTCTCCTGGCCGGGCTTTGGTTCGTATCTCACCGGCAGTCTGCTGCTGGGGGATATGAATGCGGTGATGGGCTGCGTGCTGCTGGTGGGGGTGATCTTCGTGATGCTCAACCTGCTCTCCGACATGCTGTATCAATTCTTTGATCCGAGGACGAAATCATGACGGTATCCCTCGATTCTCCGGTACGGGTGGCGACTGGCGAACGCCGTCAGCGCCTGCGTCGCATGGCGGCTCGCTCGTTTGGTTTTCTGGGCCGCATGGCGCGCAACCCGCTGACGGCGATTGGCGGCGGCATCATTCTGCTGCTGCTGATTGTGGCGATCTTCGCCCCGTGGATCGCGCCGTATCATCCGCTGGTACAGGACCTGGAAAACGCGCTGCAGGCGCCGAACGCCGCGCACTGGTTCGGCACCGACGAGTTTGGCCGCGACATTTTCAGCCGCCTGGTGTACGGCGCGCGCATCACGCTCTATATCGTGCTGCTGGTGTCGATCACCGTCGGGCCACTCGGGCTACTGCTCGGCGTCACCGCGGGCTACTTCGGCGGCAAAATTGACACCGTGCTGATGCGCGTGACCGACATCTTTATCTCCTTCCCGAGCCTGGTGCTGGCGCTGGCCTTCGTCGCCGCCTTAGGTCCGGGGCTGGAGCACGTGGTCATTGCCATTACCCTCACCGCCTGGCCGCCTATTGCCCGTCTGGCCCGCGCGGAAACCCTGTCGCTGCGCCAGGCCGATTTTATCTCGGCGGTGCGTCTGCAGGGGGCGTCATCGGTGCGCGTGCTGTGGCGTCATATCGTGCCGCTCTGCCTGCCGTCGGTGATTATCCGTATCACCATGAACATGGCCGGCATCATTCTGACCGCCGCCGGGCTGGGCTTCCTCGGCCTCGGCGCACAGCCGCCGCAGCCGGAGTGGGGGGCGATGATCTCCAGCGGTCGCACCTACATGATGGAGTGCTGGTGGGTAGTCACCATTCCGGGGCTGGCGATCCTGATCAACAGCCTGGCGTTCAACTTCTTAGGAGACGGCTTACGTGACATCCTCGATCCTCGCAGCGAGTAATGCCCCGCTGCTTGACGTGCGCGACCTGCACGTCGACTTTATCAACGGGCGCGCGGTGACCAACGCGGTGCGCGGCGTCTCTTTTGAACTGGGCCGCGAGAAGCTGGCTATCGTCGGCGAATCCGGCTCCGGGAAATCCACCGTCGGGCGCGCGCTGCTGCGCCTGCATCCGAAAAAGGCGCGCATCACCGCCACGCGCATGCAGTTTGGCGATGTCGATTTGCAGCGCGTCAGCGAAGCCCAGATGCGCGACATTCGCGGCAAGCGCATCTCGATGATTATGCAGGACCCAAAGTACTCGCTGAACCCGGTGGTGTGCGTCGGCGATCAGATCGCCGAAGCCTGGTTGACGCACCATCCGGGGCAGAAAGCCGCCGCGAAAGCCAAAGTGCTGGAGATGCTCGACGTGGTGCGCATTCGCCAGCCGGAGCGCGTCTATCAGCTCTACCCGCACGAAATCTCCGGCGGGCAGGGGCAGCGCATCATGATCGCCATGATGCTCATCACCGACCCGGAGCTGGTGATCGCCGATGAACCCACATCAGCGCTGGACGTGTCGGTGCGTCTGCAGGTGCTGGGGCTGCTCGACGACCTGGTGCGCGAGCGCGGGCTGGGGCTGATCTTTATCAGCCACGACATCAATCTGGTGCGCAGCTTCTGCGACCGGGTGCTGGTGATGTATGCCGGACGGGTGGTGGAGTCCATCGCCGCCCGGGATCTGGACCGCGCGCAGCATCCTTATACCCAGGGGCTAATCAATGCCCTGCCGGATATCCATCACCGCCGCGACCATCTGCCGGTACTGCAGCGGCAGGCCAGCTGGTTAAGCGAGTAAGGAGCGAACATGGATAATATGATTGAAGTACGCAACCTCAACCTTGCGTTCGGCGAAGGCGAGAAGCGCAACCAGGTGCTGTATGACGTGGACTTCGCGGTAAAACGCGGTGAGATTTTCGGGCTGGTGGGGGAGTCGGGCTCCGGGAAAACCACCGTGCTCAAGTGCCTTGCCGGGCTCTTTACCCACTGGCAGGGAGAGCTTGCCATCAACGGCACGCCGCTGGAGCACCGCATCGGCCACGAGCGCTGCCGGCTGGTGCAGATGGTGTTTCAGGATCCTTACGGTTCGCTGCATCCGCGCCATACCATCGGCGACATCCTTGAAGAACCGCTGCAGATCCACAACCTGCCGCAGCGCGACCAGCGCATCAATACCTGGCTGGACAAGGTAGGGCTGAACCGCGCCTTCCGGGATCGCTATCCCCATCAGCTCTCCGGCGGCCAACGCCAGCGCGTGGCGATTGCCAGGGCGCTGATCCTGGAGCCGCAGGTGCTGCTGCTGGATGAGCCGACCTCGGCGCTGGATGTGTCGGTGCAGGCGGAGATCCTCAATCTGCTCGGCGATCTGCAAAAGGAGTCGCAGCTGACGTATCTGATGGTGACCCATGATCTGGGGGTGATCGCCCATCTGTGCCAGAAGGTGGCGGTGATGCAGTACGGTAAAATCCTTGAAACCCTGACCACCGATGCGCTGGTGAACAACGGTGCCGAGGCGGATTACACCCGCATGCTGGTGACCGCCAGCCAGCAGTACTCCCGCGAGATGGCGCGGGAGGTGGCGGCGTATTAAGGGGGAAGTGTAGGATGGGTAAACGGAGTGCACCCATCGTGTACTTACGCCTCCCGTTCTGTCATGAGGACTATGGCAGTAATTGTAGGGTGGGTAAGCGTAGCGCACCCACCTTTAACGTGTATCCACCGTTTGTGGCGTGAGATCTATGGTATTGCGGTGAGGGTTCCGTTCACCGTGGCACCGCGCTTACATGGGAACGCTGCTGCACGTGAACGGGTGAAGGGGGCTCGCCGCCGCCCCCTTCACCATCCCGGCTCCCGGCTAAAAAACCGGCCCTGCGGGCTGCCCTTGCCTCCGGCGTTTCGCTTCCGGTCGGGCGCGATACCCCATCCCGGGGCTCGCGCCCTCTGGCGGTTCCCGACCGCCAGCCCGGACTCAACGCCTGCGGCGCGGCGGTTTTGATGCCGGATGGGGCCATCCTCTGGCGTGGGTTATTCGCGTTTATGGTGGGTGCGCTGCGCTTACCCACCCTACCGGTTTCAGAACGGGCGTAGGGTGGGTAAACGGAGTGCACCCACCGTTTACCTGCGCATCCGTCGTTTGTGACATCACGCCTATGGGATTACGGCAAAGGTTCCGTTCACCGTGGCACCGCGCTTACATGGGAACGCTGCGCACGTGAACGGGTGAAGAGGGCTCGCCGCCGCCCCCTTCACCATCCCGGCTCCCGGCCAGTAAAACCGGCCCTGCGGGCTGCCCTTGCCTCCGGCGTTTCGCTTCCGGTCGGGCGCGATACCCCATCCCGGGGCTCGCGCCCTCTGGCGGTTCCCGACCGCCAGCCCGGACTCAACGCCTGCGGCGCGGCGGTTTTGATGCCGGATGGGGCCATCCTCTGGCGTGGGTTATTCGCGTTTATGGTGGGTGCGCTGCGCTTACCCACCCTACCGGTTTCAGAACGGGCGTAGGGTGGGTAAACGGAGTGCACCCACCGTTTACTATGCGCCTACCATTGGCGTTATTACTTCAGCAGTTCGCAATCCGGCGGCAGGCGGCACATCAATGCGTGTGGCATGACGTCAATGCGGAATGCCTGTCCGGTGAGGGGTTCGCCGTCGAGGTTGAAGGTGATGTCGTGCGGTGCCGTGATTTCAAACCACGCGGAGCTGCCGTCGACGATGTTCGGGCTGTCCTCCGGGTGGGTGAGCGTGGTGAACAGCGCCGGGAGCAGCTCTTCGCCGGTATAAATGCGCAAATCCAACAGGCCATCGTTAATCAACGCATCCGGACAGAGCTGCTGGCCGCCTCCCGCCTGACGCCCGTTGCCGATGCCAATCACCAGCGCGTCGCCCTGCCACTGAAAACCTTCGCCGCGGATCTCGCAGCGGTCCGGCTTCAGGGTGTCCATGCGCATCAGCCCGTGAATCAGATAGGAGACGCCGCCCAGCGCGGCTTTCAACCGCTCCGGCGTTTCGGTGGTAATGCGTGTGCCGAAGCCGCCCGTCGCCATATTGATAAAATAGTGGTCGTCATTCACGCGCACGATATCAATAGCAGTGGTTTTGCCGAGCAGCGCCAGCGCCAGCGCTTTGTCCATCTCTTCCGGAATGCTCGTGCTGGTCGCAAAATCATTGGCGGTGCCGAGGGGTAAAATACCGAGCGCCGGACGTTTTTCCTGTGCAACCTGCGCCAGCGCTGCTGCCACTTCGTTAATCGTCCCGTCACCGCCGCCCGCGATCACCGTCGCGGCGCCAAGCTGCACCGCTTCATCCACATAGCGCACCGCATCGCCTTTTTCCCAGGTGACGCGGACCTGCAAATCCTGACCTTTTTCGCGCTGCGCCATCACCGCCTCGCGCAACGGTACGTTGTCGGCGCTTTTGCCGTTGAGAATTAACAGAGAAATCGGGGTGTTATCCATCATAGAAGCTCAAAGAGAGAATCATAGAGAAAGTGTATCCCACCGCGCGCAGAAACGCCCAGGAACAGGATGAAAGCGGAAAAAAATAAGCCTGCGTAAGGGAGATTACGCAGGCGAATGAGGTGGTTCCTGGTACTTCAGCTGTAAGAGTTATGTTTTTCAGCGCCGGCGATAATACCCATGCTAAACGAAACGGTATGTGATCCGTTTCGAAGAAACGTTAGTCGGGAAAAAATAACAATAATTAACTATTTCGCATGGGGGTTACGGGTAGATTGCCCGGCCAGATTGCGCATAAGCAACGCATAATCCAGCGCCATCTCTTCCGGCACCGGTAACCAGACCGTATAACCATCGCCGGGTGCGACCGGCATCACGTCGCCTTTGGCATTTTCCATATGCTCCAGCGTAAAGTTGACGTTACCCTGCGGGGTCATCAGCTCCAGGCTGTCGCCGACAGAGAATTTATTTTTTACCGCCACCGCTGCCAGCGCGCCTCTGCGTTCCCCGGTAAATTCGCCGACAAACTGCTGACGTTCGGAGACCGAGTAGCCGTACTCGTAATTCTGGTAGTCGTCATGGGTGTGGCGGCGCAGGAAACCTTCGGTGTAGCCGCGGTGCGCCAGCCCTTCAAGGGTTTCCAGCAGTGAGGTATCGAACGGCTTGCCGGCTGCCGCATCGTCAATAGCGCGACGATACACCTGCGCGGTGCGCGCGCAGTAGTAGAACGACTTGGTGCGGCCCTCGATTTTCAGCGAGTGAACGCCCATCTGGGTCAGACGCTCCACGTGCTGGATGGCGCGCAGATCTTTGGAGTTCATGATATAGGTGCCGTGCTCGTCTTCGAAGGCGGTCATGTACTCGCCCGGACGCTTCGTCTCTTCAATCATAAACACGCTGTCGGTGGGCGCGCCGACGCCGAGGGTAGGCTCCACGTTTTTCACCGGAATCGGTTCATGAACGTGAACGATATTGCCGACGTCATCCTCTTTGCCTTCCTGGACGTTATATTCCCAGCGACAGGCGTTGGTGCAGGTGCCCTGGTTCGGATCGCGCTTATTGATATAGCCGGAGAGCAGGCAGCGGCCGGAGTAGGCCATGCACAGCGCGCCGTGGACGAAGATTTCAATTTCCATCTCCGGCACCTGCTGGCGGATCTCTGCGATCTCCTCCAGCGACAGCTCGCGGGAGAGGATCACGCGCGTCAGGCCCATTTGCTGCCAGAACTTCACCGTCGCCCAGTTCACCGCGTTAGCCTGCACCGACAGGTGAACATCTATCTGCGGAAACGCCTCGCGTACCAGCATAATCAGGCCCGGATCGGACATAATCAGCGCGTCCGGCCCCATATCAATTACCGGCTTGAGGTCGCGGATAAAGGTTTTCAGCTTGGCGTTGTGCGGGGCGATATTTACCACCACATAGAATTTTTTGCCCAGCTGATGCGCTTCATTAATACCGAGCTGCAGGTTCTCGTGGTTGAACTCGTTATTACGCACCCGCAGGCTGTAGCGCGGCTGGCCCGCGTACACCGCGTCAGCGCCATAGGCGAAAGCGTAACGCATATTTTTCAGCGTTCCCGCCGGGGAGAGTAGCTCTGGTTTAAACATGTGGTTCTCGGTCTGATGTCAGGTCAGATCCGTCTCGGGTGAGACGGCGGGGAGCAAAGGTATTCCCCTACGTTAAGGGCGGGAATTGTAGCTTTCACTATCAGCGTTGGCAATGAACAATATTTGCCAGAAGAGGATCTGGCATCACCTGATATGGGCCCGAACAGATAGCCTGAAGTCAGTCAGAATTCTTATTTTTCTGCGTAGTATTTGAATCAGCCTCACGGGTGATATATACAGGCTCCACTGAAATTACAGCGAGTATTTATTATGCAGGATGCTAGCAGAAGTACGGATATATTTTTTATTATTGAGCAGTTATATCCTCGCGATTCGCTGATGCCTTCCATCGGGGAGTTAGGTCCATCACTCATGCAGGTATACCGGACGGTCTACGAGCTGATTGTGAAACAAGATATTTATCTTGATGGGCATAAAATAAAACCCGGCAATACGACCCTCTGGCAATCAATTAAATATATGACGGGTGGAAAGGTAACGATTAACGATGCCCCTGGACACGATTGTCTTTATAATCTGGTCTATAGCGGCAGCACTATGGTTGCTGTACCGCTTGATGGATTTGAAAGTAACAGGCTGAATCTCTTGTCAAAAAAATTAGTCTTCACGCCGCCGATTTTTAATTACGGTAGCGATCCGGTAAAAAGAATCAACCTTTACGCGCGCGGCGGGCTTTCATTTTTTATGGAGGAGGGCGGCCAGGGTACGCCCATCGCTGCGGCGAAATACAACAGGAAAACCGGTGAATTGATGGTCATCAGGTCGCGGCGCGAACTTTCACAATTAATGGCAATAGTTGCTCATAAATGCAAAAAACGATGATGAATAGTGCTCTTACCGCAACCTTACTGGTAATTATCTGGCTGATTATTGGCTACCATATCGATAATCTTGTCATCGGCTGTTATTTTCAGGGGTACCCGCTGGTAATAAGGGATATCCATTGGGCAATGATAAAACCTTTATTCAACAGCGCCGCATTCGGCATGTATATTGCTGGCGAGTATTATCTTTTGAGGCGTAAACGTTTTTATCCGGTGTCGCTGATAAGTCAGGCAGGTTTGCTGCTGGCAAGGCTCATGACTCTGGCGGTAATATTATTTCTGTACAGATATGTTGATCCGCTGATGCGTAACGTCGAGGTAGCAGCGGCGGAAGTCGCTATTTCAGCCGATGATATCGATTTTTATAGGTGTTATATCCTAGCGATGGTTATCCCGCCGTTCATGCTTTATCTGCGCGCAACGTTAAGCTACGCGCCGGATCACCCTCGCCGTTAACCCTGCTGAAAGGTGGGCGTAGCTGCCCACCGTACTCATAACCCGCGCGGCTACCCCAGGCGGCAGGCGTCCGCTTCCCAGCGATAGCCGACGCCATAGACGGCACGAATAAACGACTGTTCGGCGTCGAGCGCTTCAAGCTTGCGGCGCAGGTTTTTGATGTGGCTGTCGATGGTGCGGTCGGTGACCACGCGGTAGTCATCGTAGAGATGGTTCAGCAGCTGCTCGCGGGAAAACACCTTGCCCGGCTCGTGAGAGAGGGTTTTCAG
Source organism: Siccibacter colletis (assembly GCF_000696575.1). GTDB lineage: Bacteria > Pseudomonadota > Gammaproteobacteria > Enterobacterales > Enterobacteriaceae > Siccibacter > Siccibacter colletis. The sequence continues at coordinate 362,928 of NZ_JMSQ01000006.1, forward strand.
CAGGCGGAACTCCGCCGGGGTGAGATCCAGCAGTTTGTCCTGCCAGCTGGCCTGGAAGCGGCCTTCGTCAATGATCAGCGGACTCTGCGCATCCAGCGCCTGCACCTCGCGCTGCGGTTTGCAGCGGCGCAGGATAGTTTTCACCCGCGCCACCACCTCACGCGGGCTGTAGGGCTTGCAGATGTAGTCATCGGCACCAATTTCCAGCCCCAGCAGGCGGTCAATCTCCTCAATTTTCGCCGTTACCATCACAATCGGAACGTCGGAAAAGCGGCGGATCTCCCGGCATAGCGTCAGCCCGTCGGTGCCCGGCAGCATCAGGTCCAGCAGGATAAGATCCGGCGGCGTCTGGCGCACGTAAGGCAGCACCTTGTCGCCGTGGCTTATCAGCGTCGGGTTGTAGCTTGCCGCATGCAGATAGTCGATCAGCAGCTGCCCCAGTTTGGGTTCATCTTCTACGATAAGAATGCGTGGGGCGTTTTCATCAAGGATTAAGCCGGTCATGCGTCTCTCGGTAAGTCAGGATCCAGAGGAAGGTCAACTGTAACGCGTAATCCGCCGGATGGCGAATGGCTGGCGCTCAGCGTGCCGTTGTGCGCGGCGACAATGTTCTGGCAGATGGCAAGCCCAAGCCCGGAGCCACCGCTGGCGCGGTTACGCGAGCCTTCGGCACGGTAGAAGCGCTCAAACAGCATCGTCAGTTGCTCGTCATTGACCCCCGGTGCGGTGTCGGAAAAGTGCAGCGCCAGGCTGCGGGCGCTCAGCTCGCCGGTAATAAGTAACTCCCCGCCGGCGTCGGTGTAGCGCAGGCTGTTTTCCAGCAGGTTGTTGAACAGCTGCATCAGGCGATCGCGGTCGCCAAATACCGTGGCGCGATCGGGCAGGGAGAGCCGCAATTGCAGGCCTCGGCCGTTGAATCGCTCCCGGAACGCGCCCGCCGCCATTTCAATCAGGGTGATGATATCCACTGGCGCTTTCTGATAAGCCAGCGCGCCTTCGTCGGACATCGACAGCTGATGCAGATCGTCCACCAGCTTGGTCAGGGTACCCACTTCGGCCTGCAGCGAAGCGACCGACTCCGGGGTGAATTTACGCACGCCGTCCTGAATCGCTTCCAGCTCGCCGCGCAGCACCGCCAGCGGCGTACGCAGCTCGTGGGAGATATCCGCCATAAACGCCCGGCGCATGGTCTGGTTCTTCTCCAGCGTGCTGGCGAGCTGGTTGAAATCCTGGGCCAGCTTGCCCAGTTCATCTTCCCCGGACGGCGTGACGCGGGTGGTGAAATCCCCGGCGGCGAGCTTGTGGGTGCCCTCCACCAGCCGCTTCACCGGAGAGAGCAGCCCGCGCGCCAGCGGGAAAGTGGCCAGCGCCGCCAGCAGGGTTGCCAGCCCGACGATCAGCCAGCTGGTGCGCCGCTGCTGGCGGTCGAAGTTAATATCGGTATTGCGGGTCAGGCGCTCTACCGGCGAGGCGATCACTTCCCCGACCTGCTGACCATCGACCTTAATCTGGCGGCGCATGCCGTCCGGCGGCACCGGGGAGCGCGGGCCAACCAGCACCGCGCCGCGCTCATCCACCACCCAGAACTGGGTGCGCCAGCCGTGGGGCGGCATACCGGGGCCGGGGCGATCTTCATCCCCGTCGTGCTCCAGCGAGCGCAGGATCTGAAAGACAAAGCGGTCGTTGTTACGCAGAAAACGCCAGTCGCCGTGCAGGGCATACTGCTCGCTCAGGGCATCGCTCAACCCCTGCAGGCGCTGCTCGTTGCCGCGCTTAATGTAGTCGATAAAACCATGCTCAAAGCTCAGCCGTACCGCCCAGTGCATGGTCACCAGCAGCACCAGGCAGGTGGCGAAGATGGCAAGGAACAGCTTTCCGGTGATGCCGGGGCGCCAGAATTTCATTTATGACTCCTTGTACGACGCGGGATGGCGACGTTTTGGCTGCGCTCCTTCGCGACCCGGGCAAAAATCAGCGCGGGCAGGGCGATAATCAGGGCCATGCAGATATAGGTGTAGAAGAAGATATGGTGGACGTCGTCGCTCGCCGTCTGGATATGCTGGTGGCCAAACATGCCGAGCAGCAGGCCCGCTACGGTAACGCCGATACTCATCGAAAGCTGCATCACCATCGACAGCAGACTGTTGCCGCTGCTGGCCATCTCGTCAGAGAGATCTTTCAGCGTCAGGGTGTTCATGGCCGAGAAGCGCACCGAGTTGATCATCCCCTGCGCCACCAGCACCACCGGCAGCAGCCAGAACCAGCCCATCAGCGCCACGCCCATAAACAGCAGGCTCACCAGCGCAAGGCCGAGCGTGGAAACCACCAGCACGTGGCGGTAGCCGAAGCGGTTCACTACCTGCACCACGATGCGCTTCATGCCCATGCTGCCGAGCACCATCGGGATCATCATCAGCCCGGCGTGGAACGGCGAGAAGCCGAGGCCAATTTGCAGGAATACCGGTGTCATGAATGGGAGCATACCGCTGCCGATACGCCCGCACAGACTGCCGAACAGCGCCAGCGAAAAGCGGCGGTTGGCAAACAGGCGCAGGCTGAACAGCGCATTGGGGTTGCCGCGCGCGTGCCAGAGATAACCCAGCAGCGCGAGTACGCCGCCGATTGCCAGCGCAGTCAGCGTTAGCGGCGTCAGGCCGAGGCTTTTATAGCCGTCCAGCGTCAGGGTCAGCGCCGCCATGCCCAGCGCCAGCAGGGCGAACCCGGAGAGGTCGAAACGGCGGGTCTGCATGGTGTAGTTGGGCATCAGCCATAGCGTGGCGATGGCCCCGGCGATGCCCACCGGCAGATTGATCAGGAAAATCCAGTGCCAGGTGGCGTACTCCACCAGCAGCCCGCCGAGCGCCGGACCAAGCAGCGGCCCGACCTGGCCTGGCAGGGTGACAAAGGTCATCGCCGCCATGTACTGCGCCCGTGGCACGATTTTCATCACCGTCAGCCGTCCGACCGGCACCATCATTGCGCCGCCGATGCCCTGCACCACGCGCGCCGCCACCAGCTGATTCAGGGTAGAGGCGCTGGCGCAGAACAGTGAACCGAGGGTAAACAGCACGATGGCGGTGAAGAAGATGTTGCGCACGCCAACGCGATCCGCCAGCCAGCCGCTGGCGGGCAGCATCACCGCCACCGTCAGCACGTAGGCAACGATCACCATATGCATATGCAGCGGACTGGCCCCGAGGCTTTCCGCCATTGAGGGCAGGGCAGTATTGACAATGGTGGTATCCAGCGCCTGCATAAAGAAGCCAAAGGCGACGATCCACAGCTGCCAGCGCACATTGTCGGGTAAATCATTCATCGCTATTCACTCGCCGATACGGTCTGTTCCTGTCGGGGGCGGCGTGCGAAGCGCAGCCGCAGCTTATCGAAGAAGAGATAGATCACCGGCGTGGTGTACAGCGTCAACAGCTGGCTCATCACCAGCCCGCCGACAATGGTGATACCCAGCGGCTGACGCAGTTCCGCCCCGTCGCCACTGGATATCACTAGCGGCAACGCGCCGAATATCGCCGCCAGCGTGGTCATCATGATCGGCCGGAAACGCAGCAGGCAGGCCTGATAGATCGCCTCGCGCGGCGTCATACCGCCCCGGCGCTCCGCCTCCAGCGCGAAATCCACCATCATAATGGCGTTCTTCTTCACGATACCTATTAATAGCATGATGCCAATCAGCGCGATAAGGCTGAAGGGCGCATCAAACAGCTCCAGCGCCAGCAGCGCCCCGACACCCGCCGAGGGCAGAGTAGAGAGAATGGTCAACGGATGCACGTAGCTTTCATAGAGTATGCCAAGCACGATGTAGACCGTGGCGATGGCGGCGATAATCAGGATCACCTGTGAATCGAGAGTTTCCTGGAAGATCTGCGCGGTGCCGGCGAAGCTGCCGCGTACCGATGACGGCACGCCAAGCTGCGTCATGGCGCGGTCGATATCGGCGCTCGCCTGGGAGAGCGAGACCCCGGTGGGCAGGTTAAACGCGATGGTAGAGGAGGCCGACAGCCCCTGATGGTTGACCGACAGCGGCGCGTTGGCCGGCTGCCATTTCGCGAAGTACGACAGCGGGATCGGTTTACCCTCGTCGTTGATGACAAACATTTTCTCCAGCGCGCTGATATCCTGGGTATAGCGCGGGTCAACCTCCATCACCACTTTGTACTGGTTCATCGCCTCGTAGATGGTGGAGATCTGGCGCTGGCCGAAGGCGTTATTCAGCAGGCCGTTAGCGTCCTGCACGCTGATGCCGAGCCGCGCCATGCTCTCCCGGTCATAGACCAGGTTCATCTCCGCGCCGTTATCCTGCTGATCGGAGTTAACGTCGGCCAGCGTCGGCAGCTTCGCCAGCGCGCTACGGATCTTCGGCTCCCACTCGCGCAGGGCGCTGAGATCGTCCGACAATAGCGTGTACTGGTAGCTGGCGTTGGACTGGCGTCCGCCGACGCGAATGTCCTGTACCGCCATCAGGAACAGGTTAGCGCCCGGCTCACTGGCAAGCTTCTTGCGCAGCCGGTCAATGATCTGCTGCGCCGACTCGTTGCGCTGGTCCCGCGCTTTCAGGGTGATAAACATCATCCCGCTGTTGACCCGCGAGCCGCCGGTGAAGCCGGTGACGTTATCCACTGCCGGATCGTCGCGGATGATCTTCATGAAATCTTCCAGCTTGCCGCGCATCGCCTGGAACGAGATGCTCTGATCGGCCTGAATGCCGCCCATCAGCACGCCGGTGTCCTGCTCCGGGAAGAAGGTTTTCGGAATGGCGATGTAGAGCCAGACGTTCAAGGCGATAGTGGCAAGAAACACCACGCCCACCAGCCGGGCGTGATCCAGCACCCAGCCGAGCGAGCGGGCGTAACCCTGATTGAGCGCGGTCCAGAGACGGCCGATGCCGCGCGAGCGCGTCGGAGTATGCGGCCTGGTGCGCTTCAGCAGCCAGCCGCACATCATCGGCGTCAGCGTCAGGGAGACCACCATCGAGATACCGATCGCCACCGAGAGCGTGACGGCAAACTCCCGGAACAGCCTGCCCGGCAGGCCGCCCATCAGCAGCAGCGGCATAAACACCGCCACCAGCGAGACGCTCATCGACAGCACGGTAAAGCCAACTTCCCGCACCCCCTGTAACGCCGCCTGCAGCGGTTTCATCCCCGCCTCAATATGGCGGGCGATGTTCTCCAGCACCACGATGGCGTCATCCACCACAAACCCGGTGGCGATGGTCAGCGCCATCAGCGACAGGTTATTCAGGCTGAAGCCGCACAGGTACATAGCGGCGAAGGTGCCAATCAGGGATACCGGCACCGCCACCGCAGGGATAAAGGTGGCGCGACCGGATCGCAGGAACAGAAATACCACCAGGATCACCAGCACCACCGAGATAATCAGCGAGTGCTCCACCTCCGCCAGCGAGGCGCGAATGGTGGGCGAGCGGTCCTGGGCGATTTGCAGATCAATGGCGGCGGGGATGGTCTCCTGCAGCTCCGGCAGCCGGGCGCGGATGCTGTCCACGGTCTGAATGATGTTGGCTTCCGGCAGCTTGCGGATCATCAGCAAAATGGCCGGCTTTGCGTTGGTCATCCCGGCGTTACGCACGTCCTGCACCGAGTCGGTCACCGTCGCCACGTCGCCCAGACGCACCGCCGCGCCGTTGTTGTAGTGAATAACCAGCGGCTGATACTCATCGGCGGTTTTCAGCTCGTCGTTGGTCTGCAACTGCCAGCGGCGGGTGTCGTCCTCCACCGCGCCCTGCGGACGGCGCACGTTGGCATTGCTGATGGCTTCCCGCACCGCATCCAGCGACACGCCCTGGTTAAACAGCGCCTGCGGGTTCAGCCCGACGCGGATCGCGGGCAGCGAGCTGCCGCCGACATCCACGTCGCCAACGCCGTCAATCTGGGCAATGGTCTGCGCCAGTTGAGTGGACGCGAAATCGTAGAGCTTACCCTGAGAGTACGTATCCGAGGTCAGCGTCAGGATCATGATCGGCGAATCCGACGGGTTAGCCTTGCGGTAGGTCGGGCGCGACGGCATCCCGCTCGGCAACAGGCTCTGCGACGCGTTGATCGCTGCCTGCACGTCGCGCGCCGCACCGTTGATGTCGCGGCTGAAATCAAACTGCAAAATGATGCGCGTGCTGCCGAGCGAGCTGGAGGAGGTCATCTCATTGACCCCGGCGATGCGACCGAGCGCACGCTCCAGCGGGGTTGCCACCGATGACGCCATGGTTTCCGGCGACGCGCCGGGCAGGGAGGCGCTCACCATGATCACCGGGAAATCCACCTGCGGCAGCGGGGCCACCGGCAGCAGCCGGAAGCCGAGCACGCCGCACAGGGTGATGGCTACCGACAGCAGGATCGTCGCCACCGGGCGGTGAATGAACAGGGCGTAAAACTTCACTTACGCCTCCTCTTCACGGGTCGGGAAACGGCGGCGCACCGCCAGCGCCAGGCGGTCAAACAGCAGGTAAATCACCGGCGTTGTGAACAGCGTCAGCACCTGGCTGACCAGCAGCCCGCCCACCATGCCAATACCCAGCGGGCGGCGCAGCTCTGCACCGACCCCGGTCGAGAGCATCAGCGGTAGCGCCCCCAGCAGGGCGGCCAGGGTAGTCATCAGGATAGGGCGGAAGCGCAGCAGACAGGCCTGATAGATCGCCTCATACGGCGTCATGCCCTGCTCGCGTTCGGCGGCCAGCGCGAAGTCGATCATCATGATGGCGTTTTTCTTGACGATGCCGATGAGCAGAATGATGCCGATGATGGCGATAACGTCCAGCTCCGCCCCGGCAACCATCAGGGCCAGCAGCGCACCCACTCCCGCCGACGGCAGGGTCGAGAGAATGGTGACCGGGTGAATAAAGCTCTCGTACAGCACGCCGAGCACAATGTACATCGCCACAATCGCGGAGACAATCAGCCACACCGTGCTGCCGAGCGCCGCCTGGAAGGCGAGGGTGCTGCCCTGGAACGCGGTGGTGATATCGGTCGGGAAGTTCAGCGCCTGTTCGGTGTCGGTGATGGCCTGCACCGCTTCGCCCAGCGAGTAGCCGTCCTGCACGTTAAACGAGATGGTGGTGGACGGGAACTGGTCGAGGTGGTTGATCGTCAGCGGCCCGAAGCGTTGCTCAACCTTCGCCACCGCGCTGAGCGGCACCACGCCGCCGTCGCTGCTGGTGAGGCGAATATTATCCAGCGCATCGAGGCCCGGCGTCGCCTCGGTATTGTGCTCCAGCACCACGCGGTACTGGTTCGCCTGGGTATAAATGGTGGAGATCAGCCGCTGGCCGAAAGCGTTATACAGCGCGTTGTCCACATCGCTCATGGTGATGCCGAGCCGGCTGGCGCTGTCGCGGTCCACTTTCACATACGCCACCAGCCCTTTGTCCTGCCAGTCGCTGCTGACGTCCAGCAGCTCCGGGCGGGTCTTCAGTTCGTTCATCAGGGTCGGCACCCAGGTGCTGAGTGCCTCCAGCGAAGGTGCCTGAAGCGTGAACTGATACTGGGTACGGCTCACCGTGGTATCAATGGTGAGATCCTGGGTCGGCTGCAGGTAGAGCGCGACGCCCGGCACCGCTGCGACCTCACGCTGTAAGCGCTCAATGATTTCCGGCACCCGGTCATCGCGCGCATCAAGCGCTTTCAGGTTGATCTGCAACCGGCTGCTGTTGAGCGACGGGTTAGTGCCGTCCACGCCGACAAACGCCGTCATGCTCTCCACCGCCGGATCTTTCATGATCAGGTCGGAAACCTGACGCTGGCGCTGGGCCATGCTGGCGAACGAGGCCGACTGCGGTGCCTGTAAAGTGCCCTGAATAATGCCGTTGTCCTGTACCGGGAAGAAACCTTTCGGGATCAATACCCACAGCAGGACGGTTAATGCCATCGTGCCAAGCGCCACCCCGAGGGTCAGCCACGGATGGTTCAGCACGCGCTTTAACAGCACGCCGTAGCCGGCAATCACCCGCTCGAAGAAGCGCTCCGAGGCACGTGAGAAGCGGTTCTGCTTGCGCAGGGATTCATGGCTCAGCATGCGGGCGCACATCATCGGCGTCAGGGTGAGCGAGACGATGGCCGAGATCAGTATCGCCACCGCCAGCGTCACGGCGAACTCGCGGAACAGACGGCCCACGATATCGCCCATAAACAGCAGCGGGATCAGCACGGCAATCAGTGAGAAGGTGAGGGAGATAATGGTAAAGCCGATCTCGCCTGCGCCCTTCAGCGCTGCCGCCAGCGGTTTTTCGCCCTTTTCGATGTAGCGCGAGATGTTCTCGATCACCACGATGGCGTCGTCCACCACGAAGCCGGTGGCAATGGTCAGGGCCATCAGCGTCAGATTATTGATCGAGAAGTCGAGAAACACCATCACCGCAAAGGTGCCGATCAGCGACAGCGGCACCGCCACGGCGGGAATGATGGTCGCCGGCACGTTGCGCAGGAACAAGTAAATAATCATCACCACCAGTGCAATCGCCAGAATCAGTTCGTGCTGGGTATCGCTCACCGAGGCGCGAATATTGGTGGTGCGGTCGGTCAGGAGTTTTACCTCCACCGACTTAGGCAGGCTTTCGGTGAGCGACGGCAGCAGTTTGCGGATGCTGTCGGCGGTATCGATGATGTTGGCCCCCGGCTGACGCTGGACGTTCATCACGATGGCCTGCTCTTTATTCGCCCAGGCACCCAGCCAGCTGTTTTCCGCCCCCTGTTCAATAGTCGCCACATCACCGAGACGGATCGCCGCCCCGTTCTGATAGCCGATAATCAGGTTGCGGTACTCCTCTGCCGACTGCATCTGGTCGTTAGCGGAGAGGGTGATGGCGCGGGTCGGGCCGTCAAGGCTGCCTTTGGCGGAGTTCACGTTGGCGCTGGTGATGGCGGTGCGCACGGTTTCACTGGTCAGCCCGAGGGCGGCAAGTGCCGGGGCGTTGAGCTTCACGCGCACCGCCGGGCGCTGGCCGCCGGAGAGCGTAACCAGCCCGACGCCGTTGACCTGCGAGATCTTCTGCGCCACGCGGGTCTCAACCATATCTTCTACCTGGGTCATCGGCAGGGCAGAGGAGGTGACGGCGAGGGTCATCACCGGCGGATCGGCCGGGTTCACTTTGTTATAGACCGGAGGATTGGGCAGGTCGGAAGGCAGCAGATTGGTGGCGGCATTGATCGCCGCCTGCACTTCCTGCTCCGCCACGTCCAGCGGCAGGGTGAGCTGGAACTGCAGCGTCACCACCGAGGCACCGCCGGCGCTCTGGGAGGACATCTGCTTCAGGCCGGACATCTGGCCGAACTGGCGCTCCAGCGGGGCGGTGATGGCTGACGTTACCACGTCCGGGCTGGCACCCGGATAGAGGGTAATCACCTGAATGGTCGGGTAGTCCACCTCCGGCAGCGCCGACACCGGCAGGAAGCGGTAGCCGATAATCCCGGCCAGCAGAATGGCGATCATCAGCAGCGTGGTCGCCACCGGACGCATGATAAACAGGCGTGACGGGCCGCCGGTGGCGCTGGGCGGTAATACCTGCATCAGGAACGCGCTCCCTGAGAACCGGCGCGGGTGTTAGCCGCTGGCGCGGCGTCAGCGCTCTGGGCTTCCACCACCTCCACGCTGGCGCCCTCGGTGAGGCGGTCGATACCGTCGGTCACCACGCGATCGCCCGCTGAGAGCCCGGCATCAATCACCACGGTCTGGCTGTTCTGGATGCCCGGCGTCACGAGGTGCTTACTTACTTTATTCTCACTGTTGAGTACCCAGACGAAATTACCTTCGTTACCCATCTGCAAGGCGGCGGCGGGGATCACGACCGCGTTGTGCTGGGTATCCACCAGCATACGGGCATTGACGAACTGGTTAGGGAACAGCACGTCATCTTCATTGTTAAAACGCGCTTTCAGCTTGATGGTGCCGGTGGTGCTGTCGATCTGGTTATCGAGGCTCAGCAGCGTGCCGGTGGTGATTTTCCGTTTGTTGGTGCGATCCCAGGCCTCGACGCTGAGGGTGCCGTTTTTGCGCGCCTGCATCACCGTCGGGATCTCGCTCTCCGGCAGGGTAAACACCAGATCAATCGGGTGCGTCTGGGTCAGCACCACAATCCCGGCGGTATCGCCGCTGGAGATCTGATTGCCGACGTCCACCTGTTTTAAGCCCACGCGGCCATCGATAGGGGCGGTGATGCGGCTCCAGTCCAGCTGTAGTTGGGCGCTCGCCACCGCGGCCTGATCGGCTTTGATGGTGCCAGCGGATTCCGCTACCAGCGCCTGCTGGGTGTCCAGCTCCTGACGGGAAACGAGATTGGTTTTCACCAGCTGCTGGTAGCGGGCCAGATCGCGCTTCGCATTAGCCAGCGTCGCCTGGTCGCGCGCCAGCTGGCCCTGCGCCTGGGCAAGGGCCACCTTAAACTGGCTCGGGTCGATCTCGGCCAGCAGATCGCCGGCTTTAACCTGCTGCCCTTCTTCGAAATGCAGCGCCAGTAGCTGGCCATCAACGCGGCTGCGCACCGTGACGGTGTTAGCGGCGGTCACAGTGCCAAGCCCGGTCAGATAGCGGGGAACCGATTCGCTGCGTGCCGTGGCTGCCTGCACCGGGGCCAGCATGGCACCGCGCATGCCGCGACGACCTTCCGCGCCCGCGCGGGCAGCGCTGCCCTGGGCCTGCGGTGTGCCTTCGGTAGAGGTGCTATAACGCCACCAGGCAACGGCGGCAATAATCAGAACAACAACACCCGCGAGCATGACCCACCGGGATTTCTGCATACCTTTCATATGGCGTGATTTTCTCTTCCATAACATTAGCGGGGATGATAACCCGTCGGGCTGCCGGCTGCACAGCGTGAGCCGGGCGGCATAATCAGCTAAGTGTAGTAATCCCTGCGGGTAGAAAGATGGAGGAAATATGAAACAACGTCGAGATTCGTCTGAATGAGGCAGGGTAAGGGGGGGATGCGGTAAACGGTGGGTGCACTGCGTTTACCCACCCTACAACTAATGGTACGTCGCTAAACGGTGGGTGCGCTGCGCTTACCCACCCTACAACTACTGCCATCCCGTAGGGTGGGTAAGCAACGCGCACCCACCATAACAGCAGAAAGCAGGAGTTGAAGCGTGGACCCATCCGGCATCAAAACCGCCGCGCCGCAGGCGTTGAGTCCGGGCTGGCGGTCGGGAACCGCCAGAGGGCGCGAGCCCCGGGATGGGGTATCGCGCCCGACCGGGAGCGAAACGCCGGAGGCAAGGGCAGCCCGCAGGGCCGGTTTTAGTGGCCGGGAGCCGGGATGGTGAAGGGGGCGGCGGCGAGCCCCCTTCACCCGTTCACGTGCCCAGCATTCCCATGTAAGCGCGGTGCCTCGGTGAACGGAACCCTCACCGCAATCACATAGACCGCACACCACAAACGGCGGATGCACGTTAAAGGTGGGTGCACTCCGTTTACCCACCCTACATACCCACCACCACCACCTCGTTAGCGGAACATCACCTCAGCCCAGCGCGCCAGCCCGGCGGTGACCGAGCCGAAATCATCGCCGCCTGCAATCGGCGTATCCGGCAGCAGCTGCGCCAGCGCGGCTTTGATCAGCGGAGAGCGGGCGCTGCCGCCGGTCAGATAGATGACATCCGGTTTTTCGCTCGCCGAGCCCAGCGCCAGCGTCACCTGCTCCAGCACCCGGGCCAGCGGCTGCGCCAGGGCCAGTTCCAGCGCCTGCTGCGTCACTTCCACATCGAGATCGCTGCGAATAAACGGCAGTGCCGATACGGTGCGGGCGGTATTCGACAGCGCGATTTTAACCTCTTCCGCTTCACGCACCAGGCGGTAGCTCAGGCGTTCGCGCCATACTTTTTGCAGCAGCGCCACGCGCTCCGGCTCGCGGGCATCGCGGATTAAGCTCGCCAGCAGACGCCCCGTCGCGGTGCTGTAAAACTCGCTCTGGGCCGGAACATCGTTGATCGCCACCGCGTTCCACCACGGCAGGGCCGGCAGGGCGATGCCTTTCTCCGTCTGGCCGCCCATGCCCAGCTCCGGCATAAACTGCTTAAACGCCACGGCGATATCCAGGTCGTTACCGCCGATACGGCAGCCGCTGTGGCCGAGCAGGCTGGCCGCGCGATCGGCCTTAGCGCGCCACTGCGGCCCCATCAGCAGCAGTGAGCAGTCGGTGGTGCCGCCGCCGATATCCACAACCAGCACGCGTTTCTCGTCGCGCAGCGTGGCTTCGAAATCCAGCCCCGCCGCCACCGGTTCAAACTGAAACACCACATCTTTGAATCCGGCACGGTGCGCGGCGCGCTCCAGAATTCCCTGTGCCTGGACGTTGGCCTCTTCACCGCCGAGACCCTGGAAGTTGATCGGGCGACCAATCACCGCCTGACTAATCTCATCGCTGACCTGCTGCTGCGCGGTCTGGCGAATGTGCAGCATCATGGCGCATACCAGATCTTCAAATAGCGCGACCTGCTGCGGTTTGAGGCCGGTGGCGCCGAGAAAGGATTTGGGTGACTTAACGAACCAGACCTCTTGCGGGTCCTCGACATACTGCCCCAGCGCGCTCAGACCAAACTGCACGCTTGCCGGGGTGACCTCGATATCTTCATCGCGATTGAGATTCATTGCCCGGCGCAGCAGCGCGGCGTTCTCCTCGTTGCCGGTGGGCACGGCGTGGTGGCGGTGCAGCCACTCGCTCACCGCTTCACGGGTTGGCGCACCCAGCATCGACGGCAACAGGGTGGACTCATTTTCCAGACGCAGCAGGCGCGGCGCGCCGTTTTCCATGACCGCGACCGAACAGTTGGCGGTGCCGTAATCAAAACCAATAAACATCATCATCCCCATGCCGGTGAAGAAAGGGGGGCGACTTTAGCGAAATGTCGCGACGGCGGCAAATGGAATATAAAAGTGGGGCAGTATCAGCAGGTTGCCGCTAAGCTGGAACAGAATAACCAGGGAGACGCCATGTACATCTTGCCTTATACCCCGCCATACGACTGGCCGTGGATCCTCGGTTTTTTACGCGATCGTGCAGTAACAGGTATTGAACAGGTCGGAGAGAACCATTACAGCCGCAGCCTGGCGCTGGACGGGCATCAGGGGATTATCACCGTCACGCCGCATGCAGAGAAACCGGCGCTGGTGGTGACTTTGAGCGATGGGCTGCTGCCGGTTGCGAATCTGGCGCTGGCGAAGGTGGAGCAGCTGCTGGATCTCCGGCTCGACCCCACCGCAATGCTGGCCACGCTGGGCGAACTGGCGGCGGCGCGTCCGGGCCTGCGGCTGCCGGGCTGCGTGGACAGTTTTGAACAGGCGATCCGCGCCATCCTCGGGCAGCTGGTGAGCGTGGCGCTGGCGGCGAAGCTGACCGGCAAGCTCGCCGCGGCCTTTGGCACCCCCTGCGCGGGCCACGATGGCTGGCTGCTGTTTCCGGATGCCGCCACGCTGGCGCGGCTGGCACCGGAAACGGTAAAAACTATCGGCATTCCGCTCCAGCGCGCGCAGGCGATTGTTACCCTGGCGCAGGGCTGCGTCGCGGGAACCTTTCCGCTGGTGCGCCCTGAAAACGTCGAGCTGGGGGTAAAAGCGCTGATGACCTGGCCGGGGATTGGGCGCTGGACGGCAAACTACTATGCGATGCGCGGCTGGCAGGCACCGGACGTGTTCCTGCCGGATGATTATGCCATCAAGCAGCGTTTCGCCGGCATGACCCCGGCCACCATTCGTCGCTATGCGACGCGCTGGCAGCCGTGGCGGGCCTATGCTTTGCTGCACATCTGGTACAGCTCAGGCTGGCAGCCGGTTAATTAATCGCGAAGTAGCTGTTGTTGAGCAGCAGATCGAGCGGCTGCTGCGGGGCGATAGTGTCGCCATAGATGAGATCGATGCCGATCCCGGAGAGCGTATCCATCACCTGCGGCTGGTTAGCCGGGCCGGCAATGCTTTTCAGACCGAGGCGCTGGGCGTGGCCGTGGATGATAGTAACCATCATCTCGTCCATCAGGTTAGTGTGTACCCAGCTTACCAGTTCGGGATTGAGCATCACGTAATCGACCATGTCGTGGCTGAGCAGATTGAAAACTTCCAGATCGCGTCCGGTCTGATGGAGCACCAGCTGGCAGCCGGCCTCACGCAGCCGACGCAGATGGCGGCGCGGGGCATCATCCTCACGGTGCAGCGCTTCCGCCGGCACCAGAATATGCAGCAGGCGGGCGGGCAGGGTGCTGCCAGCCAGCATGGCGGCCAGTTCGTCGATAAAACTCTCCGAGGCCAGCCCCGCCGTGGAGAGCGGCAGGGCGATACCGAAGCCTTTCTGTGCCACCGGCGTACTCCACGTACTGAAAAATTCGCTGAAAACCCGACGATCGAGCGCCAGCATCAGGTCATTTTCACCGAGGGTGGCGCGGAACGCTTTCTCTTCCATCACATCACCGGTACTGGTCCAGAATTTCAGCGTCAGGGTATAGAAGGTGGCGGCCTCCGGCACTTTCGGGGAGGCCACGGCGCGGGCCAGCATCGCCATCGGGTTATCGTTGATCATGCGCCACTGCTCTTCGGGTGGCATATGGGCGCGTGCCGGATGCAGCCCCTGTTGCGGCTCGTAGACCGTGACCACGCCGCGACCATTATTCTTTGAGGCATAGCAGGCAATATCCGCCTGGGACATCACCTCCGAGGCCTGATTGTTGTGCTCATCAATCAGGGTGATCCCGGCGCTGGCACCGATACGATGGGTGCGGTTATCCCAGCTGAAGTGGTAATCATTGATAGCCTGAATCAATCTGGCGGAGATGGTGCGTGCGCTCTCAAGGTTGCAGTCGGGCAGCAGCAGACCAAACTCGTCGCCACCCAGACGCGCCAGCACGTCGCTGGTACGCAGCATGCTGAGCATCAGAGACGCCAGCTCGCGCAGCAGCGCATCCCCGGCAGCGTGTCCGGCGCTGTCATTCACCGCCTTAAAGCGGTCGAGATCGATAAACACCAGCGCATGCTGCTGGCGGGTTTCGCCCACGTTCAGCAGCAGGCGCTTGAGGTGATTTTCAAAGCTGACGCGGTTCGCCAGATGCGTCAGGCCATCATGTGAAGCGCTGTAGCTGAGCTGGCGCAGCATTTTACGCGATTCGGTAACGTCCTGAATTACCAGCACAAAGCCGATATTGTGGCCTTCGAGGGTGCTGAGCGGGGTAATGCTGTAGTGAATGTCGTAACTGCCACCGTTGCGGCAGTGCAGCACCACGTCCTGCTCAATGGCGGAGCGCGAGACGTCTCCACTATGGATATTTTCCATCGGCGGGCCGTTATCCCCGAAGGTGATGCGCAGTACCGATAAGACATGCTGGCCAATGGCACGATCCTGCTGCCAGCCGCTCATCTTCTCGGCCACCGGGTTCATAAAGTTGACCTTCATGTCGACGTCGGTACAGATCACCGCCTCGCCGATGGAGTCGAGGGTGATATGCAGCCGCTCTTTCTCCTGGAACAGCGCTTCGTTGAGCTGTTTTACCTCGGTCATGTCCATATTAATGCCGAGCAGACGCTCGACGTCACCCTGCTTGTTCACCACCCGGTTGGCGAGGGCGCGGATATGACGAATGCCGCCGTTGACCTTAATGCGAAACTCCAGCTTGAACGGCAGCCGCGCCCGCAGGGCTTCATTAATCACCGCTTCGGCCTGGGGAATATCCTCGCTGACCAGCCGCTCCTTCCACAACTGGTAGGTCGGGCGCACGTCCGGTGAGATGTCGTACAGCTCGAACATGCGCTTATCCCAGTTCAGGGTATCCGGGCCGAGATCCCACTCCCAGATGCCGATGCCGCCCGCCTCGTTGGCGAGGGTAATGCGCTCCATCAGCCGCTTGTTCATCCACTCGGTCTGCTTCAGGTCGGTGATGTCTTCAATTTGCGCAATGAAATAGAGCGGGGTGCCGTCGGTGTGACGCACCACCGACACCGCCAGCAGCGCCCAGACCACGTCGCCGCGACTGGTGTAGTAGCGCTTCTCCATCGAATAGCTGTTGATAATACCGGCACGCAGCTGATCGAGCTGCTCCAGATCCTTTTGCAAATCTTCCGGCCAGGTCAGCTGCTGAAACGTCAGGCGGTGCAGCTGCTCCTGGCTATAGCCCAGCAAGTTGCACAGCGCTTTGTTGGCCTGCAGGAACTGCCCTTCGTTCGACACCAGCGACATACCGATGGCGGAGTATTCCATCGCGTTACGAAAGCGCGCCTCGCTTTCGCCGATGTGCTTGCGCTCTTCGCGGAAAGCGTACATCACCATAGTCATCACGTTGGCGGGCAACAGGATCATCAGGAACGGCAGCCAGGGGGCGTTGAAGGTCATGGCGGGATGGGGAATATCCAGCAGCTCCGGGTTCGCCGCCATGATCATGGAGACCACCATCACGGTGGCGAGGAACACGGCAAAGGCTTCGAGACGCGGTAGGCGGATCGCGCTCCACATCAGCAGGACGATAATAAAGGTGAACGGCCACGGCAGATAATGCAGCGCTACCCAGCTCAGGGCGAGAGTGGCGATCAGCGTCAGCAGCGACTCCAGCAGCAGCCGCGGGTTGCGGTGACGCAGCAGATAGTGCGACTTAAACAGCAGCCCCAGCGGGATTAACGCCAGTGCACCGATGGATTCCGACAGCACCCACATAAAGAAGGTACGCAGCGAATCACCTTCATCGTTCAGCGCCATTAGCAGCAGGCCGCCGATCAGCGGCGGAACGATGGCGCCCCCCAGCGCCAGCCGCAGCCAGTTATTGAGATTCTGCAGCGGGTTGTACTGGGGCAGCAGGCGGCGCAGCAGCAGCGCGCCGATCGCCGCTTCCAGCGCGTTGAGTAAGGCGAACAGCAGGTTCAGCTTTTCCGGGGGGAACAGCGCCAGCGTGGCGGCGACGTTGCCGAGGGTGCAGGCCAGCGCAATGCCGGGCCACAGGCGGCCGGGATGGCGGAAGAACGCCACCATCATCACGGCGGTAGGGAACCAGAGCGGGGCCAGCATATTGCCGAACAGCGTCAGCTCCAGCGAAAACAGGGTGAAGGCAAAGGCCAGTAAACCTAAACTCACTACCCGCAAGACAGGATGGGGAACGGGGGCTAAAACGCGCGCTTTCTGTCTGTTCATTACCACGGGATCCGCAAAGGCTGTGCTGCCGAGAGTGAGCCCCGGATGCATAAAATTAATGGGTTTGGGCTATGCTAGTACAAACGATTTTCAATTCCTATTCCGCCCACCCATAATTTACCACCGCTTCACTATATTTTGCGCAACCCCCCCTGGAATCTTCCCAGCTGCGGAAATGTTGAGCAAAATCGTACACCTGGGCTTAACCTGGTTTTGCGTAACGGCGCGAGAATTCATCACTCTGCAGGCACTTCGGCTGGTATCAGCAGGCGGAAATCCCTATAATCGCCGCGTCAGACGCACCCGCGTCACCCTTCCTTAACTCTTGCTACAACCAGGTCGCTTATTTATGACTGACAAGTCTCATCAATGCGTCATCATCGGCATCGCCGGCGCATCGGCTTCAGGTAAAAGTCTTATCGCCAGCACGCTCTACCGTGAATTACGTGAACAGGTCGGTGATGAACACATTGGTGTCATTCCAGAAGACAGCTATTACAAGGATCAGAGTCATCTGTCGATGGAAGAGCGGGTTAAAACGAACTACGACCATCCGAACGCAATGGATCACAATCTTCTGTTCCAGCATCTGCAGACGCTCAAGCAGGGCAGCCCGATTGAATTGCCGGTTTACAGTTACGTTGAACACACCCGCACCAAAGAAACAATTCACATCAAGCCGAAGAAAGTCATTATCCTCGAAGGCATTCTGTTACTGACCGACGCGCGCCTGCGCCAGGAGTTGAGCTTCTCTATCTTCGTTGATACGCCGCTCGACATCTGCCTGATGCGCCGCATCAAGCGTGACGTCAACGAGCGTGGGCGCTCGATGGATTCCGTAATGAGCCAGTATCAGAAAACCGTACGCCCGATGTTCCTGCAGTTTATCGACCCTTCCAAGCAGTACGCCGATATCATCGTGCCGCGCGGTGGCAAAAACCGTATCGCGATTGATATTCTGAAAGCGAAAATCAGCCAGTTTTTTGAATAAATTCGGTAGATTGTGTACCGTTGAGGAAGGAGCGTTGCCGATCGCTGCGGCGTTCACACCTTCCGCAACGGTAAAACTGACGGCGCGTTATCCGTTTGCCGTCACCCTCTTCTTCGCAACAGCCAAGAAGCACGTAAGGAGAAAGTGCGATGCGTCTATGTGACCGCGATATTGAAGCCTGGCTTGATGATGGTCGTCTGGCGATTACCCCGCGCCCGCCGGTTGAGCGTATCAATGGTGCCACCGTGGACGTGCGGCTGGGCAATAAATTCCGTACCTTTAGCGGGCATACCGCGCCGTTTATCGACTTAAGCGGCCCGAAAGCGGAAGTGAGCGCCGCGCTCGATCGCGTGATGAGCGATGAAATCGTGCTGGATGAAGGCGAGGCCTTTTTCCTGCATCCCGGAGAACTGGCGCTGGCCGTTACCTTTGAGTCGGTGACGCTGCCTGCTGATCTGGTGGGCTGGCTTGACGGACGTTCGTCCCTGGCGCGTCTTGGCCTGATGGTCCACGTCACCGCGCACCGTATCGATCCGGGCTGGCAGGGCTGCATCGTGCTGGAGTTTTATAACTCCGGTAAGCTGCCGCTGGCGCTGCGCCCGGGTATGCTGATTGGCGCGTTAAGCTTTGAACCGCTCTCCGGCCCGGCGGCACGCCCCTATAACCGCCGTGAAGACGCGAAGTATCGCGACCAGCAGGGCGCGGTTGCCAGCCGTATCGATAAAGACTGATTGTCTGCCCCCACTCTGAGGATGCCATGAGACGACTTTTAACCACGCTGATGATTTTGCTGGTCGTACTGGTTGCCGGCCTGTCCGCGTTGGTGATGTTGGTGAATCCGAACGATTTCCGCGCCTATATGGTGCGGGAGGTGGAGGCGCGCAGCGGCTATCAGCTGAAGCTTGATGGCCCGCTACGCTGGCACGTCTGGCCCCAGCTCAGCATTTTGTCCGGCCGTATGTCACTGACCGCGCCCGGTGCCACCGATGCGCTGGTCAGCGCCGACAACATGCGCCTTGACGTGGCGCTCTGGCCGCTGCTCTCTCACCAGCTTCAGGTGCAGCAGGTGATGCTCAAAGGGGCCGTAATCCAGCTTACCCCGCAAAGTGAAGCGCGCCGTCCGGAAAATGCGCCGGTCGGCCCGCGCGATACCGTTCCCCATCAGGACACCGATCCCCGCTGGTCATTTGATATTGCGCGCCTGAAAGTCGCCGACAGTCTGCTGGTGTTCCAGCACGAAGGCGACGAGCAGGTCACGGTGCGCAATATCAATATTGATATGGAGCAGAACGATAAGCGGCAGGCCAGTATTGAGCTGAGCGGGCGCATCACCCGGGATCAGCGCGATCTGACGCTGGCGATGAGCGCCAGTCTCGACCGCAGCGACTACCCGCAGCGCCTCACCGCCGACATTTCACAGCTCGGCTGGCAGCTGCGCGGTGCCGGTCTGCCGCAGGACGGCATCAGCGGTCAGGCAAGCCTTCAGGCGCTGTGGCAGGAGCCGGTGAAAAAACTCTCCTTCAGCAATCTGGCGCTGACCGCCAATGACAGCGCGCTGAAAGGCGAGGGCAGCGTGGTGCTGGGCGATACGCCGCGCTGGATGCTGGATTTACGCTTCGACAAACTCAACCTTGAGAATCTGCTGGCATCCGATGCGGCGGCAGGCACTACGCCGGCTCAGAAAGGTCAGCAGGCGATGCCGGTGCGGGCGCGGCCGGTGATCTCCGCCGAAGCCGAACATGATGATTACCAGATGCTGCGCGGGTTTATTGCCGATGCCCGGCTGCAAGCCAACAGCGTGCGCTGGCGCGGGCTGGATTTCACCCAGGTAAATGCCGTCATGAAAAACAACGCCGGGCTGCTGGAGATCGGCACGCTTGATGGCGTTCTGGGCAACGGTCGTTTATCGCTTCCCGGCAAGCTTGATGCGCGCAGCGCGCAGCCATCAGCCGCTTTCCGTCCGGCCATCGATAATATTGAAATCGGCTCGGTGCTGAAGGCCTTCAATTATCCCATTGCGCTCACCGGGGCATTCTCCCTGCGCGGTGATTTCGCGGGCGATCGCATTGATGCTGAGGCGTTTCGCGACGGCTGGCGCGGTGAAGCCACGATTGAGATGGCCAACAGCCGCATGGAAGGGCTCAACTTCCAGCAGCTGGTGCAGCAGGCGGTTGAGCGCAGCAGCAGCAACGTCAGCGCGCAGCAGAATTACGACAACGCCACCTCGTTGGCCAGCCTCTCCGCCAGTGCGCGGCTGAATAACGGTCAGCTGCGTCTGGATCAGATGAAAGGCGAGTCCGCCATGCTGGCGCTGGAGGGCAACGGCCTGTTGGATCTGGTGAAAGAGCAGTGCGATACCCGCTTCAACGTGCGCGTCACCGATGGCTGGAAGGGCGACAGCGATTTGATTGCGCGCCTGAAAAAAACGGCGGTACCGCTGCGGGTTTACGGCCCGTGGCAGCAGCTGAGTTACAGTCTGGAAGTGGATCAGGTGCTGCGTAAACAGCTGCAGGACGAAGCGAAGCGCCGTCTCAACGAGTGGGCTGACCGGCACAAGAACAACGAAAAAAGCAAAGACGTGAAAGAGCTGATAGATAAACTCTGAGCCACGATGCTGACATGAAAAACGCCCCGTAAGGGGCGTTTTTTTATGGTGAAAGCGGCTGCGCAGTAAACGGTGGGTGCACTCCGTTTACCCACCCTACGTGTTGGAGATACGTGTAGGGTGGGTAAGCGTAGCGCACCCACCACAAAATCAAATTACCCATGCTGGAGGGGTGGCCCCATCCGGCATCAAAACCGCCGCGCCGGAGGCGTTGAGTCCGGGCTGGCGGTCGGGAACCGCCAGAGGGCGTGAGCCCCGGGATGGGGTATCGCGCCCGACCGGAAGCGAAACGCCGGAGGCAAGGGCAGCCCGCAGGGCCGGTTTTTTAGCCGGGAGCCGGGATGGTGAAGGGGGCGGCGGCGAGCCCCCTTCACCCGTTCACGAGGGGCGGTGTTTGCATGTGAACGCGGTGCCACGGTGAACGGAACCTTTGCCGCAATCACATAGACCTCATGCCAAAACGGTGGGTGCACGTTAAAGGTGGGTGCGCTACGCTTACCCACCCTACGATTATTGGTACGTCGCTAAACGGTGGGCGCACCACGCTTACCCACCCTACAAACACTCACACCTCATAATCCAGCGCGTCGTCGGCGACGAGCGGAACGATCTGGACCTTCTGCACCCGGTGGCTCTCAACGTCGAGCGTTTTAAGGATAAAGTCCCCGACCTGCACCTCTTCGCCCGGCGTCGGGATACGCTGCAGATACTCCATCAGTAGCCCGGCGATGGTGTGGTACTCCCGCTTCTCGTCCAGCGGTAGCGGCACGTGCTGCACCAGATCTTCCAGCGGCATATGCCCGTTGGCGGTCCAGCTGCCGTCGGCGTTTTTCTGAATATCGTGCCGGGCGTCGATCTCCGCCACTTCATTCGGCAGGTTACCGGCGATGGTTTCCATCACGTCGCTCAGCGTCACGACCCCCTCCACCGAACCGAACTCATCCACCACAAAGGCAAAGTGGGTGCGGGCGTTACGGAACTGCTCCAGCGCGCCCAGCAGCGGCAGCCCTTCCGGGAACACCAGCGGCTGGCGGATCAGCGGGCGCAGATCCAGCGGCTCGCCGTGCAGCGACTGCTCAAGCAGGTCGAGAATGTGCACCACGCCGAGTAAATCGTCATCCCCGCCGGTTACCACCAGCCGGGTATGCTGGTTTTTATCCAGCAGCGCGCGAATGTGCGCCTCGTCATCGTTCAGGTTGATGTGCTCAATATCGTGACGCGAAGTCATGATGCTGCTCACCGTGCGCTGGTTAAGATTCAGTACGCGCTCGATCATCAGCCGCTCTTGCGGGTTGAAAATCGCCTGGTCGTTGTGGTCTGCCAGCATGGAGGCGGTTTCCACATCCAGGTCGGCATCTTCCTTTTTACCGCTCAGCAGGCGCATAACCGCTTCGGTGGTGCGCTGGCGCAGCGTCTGGTTAGCCGAGAGCAGGAAACGGCGGCGATTGAAAATCGCCAGCTGGTTCAGGGCTTCGATCATCACCGAGAAACCGATGGCGGCGTACAGGTAGCCTTTGGGGATGTGGAAGCCAAACCCGTCCGCCACCAGGCTAAAGCCGATCATCAGCAGGAAGCTCAGGCAGAGAATAACGATGGTGGGATGGCTGTTCACGAAGCGGGTGAGGGCTTTGCTGGCGAGCAGCATCACCGAGATGGCAATCACTACTGCAGCCATCATCACCGGCAGGTGATCCACCATGCCCACCGCCGTGATCACCGAGTCGAGGGAGAACACCGCATCCAGCACCACGATTTGCGCGACCACCGCCCAGAATTTTGCGCCGCGCCGCTGGGTGGGGTTGTCACTGTCTTTGCCCTCCAGCCGCTCGTTGAGTTCGACCGTGGCTTTAAACAGCAGGAATAGCCCGCCCAACAGCATAATCAGGTCGCGAGCCGAGAAGCTCAGGTCCGAGACGGTAAACAGCGGGCTGGTCAACGTCACCAGCCAGGAGATGGAAGCCAGCAGCACCAGCCGCATCAGCATCGCCAGGATGAGGCCGGTGACGCGCGCCCGGTCGCGCTGCTCGCGCGGCAGCTTCTCTGCGAGGATGGCGATAAACACCAGGTTATCGATTCCGAGCACCAGTTCAATCACTACCAGCGTGACGAGACCGGCCCAGATTGAGGGATCGGCAATCCATTCCATAAGGCGTGGTTTCCTGCGTTAGTAAAAATGGGGCATGAGGGGGATCATGGATAACATCTTCATAAAAATCAATTTTAGTCCGCTTTTATAGCGCTGACCGAATAATGAGCAATAATCGCCACATTATATATTCCCGGCGCGCAACTTTATTGCTCCTTTTTTATCGCTGCTGCCAATAAGAATACTCCGTGCTTATCAGGTAAATGTTCTGACACTGCAAAATAATAGTCAAAGCCATAGTTTTCACCTGCAATATTGTCAACCTCAGGTTAATCCTAAATACGACAAAATGCGCGCTTCATATTAATCTTAAAATGCTATTTAAGGGTTTATGCCGCCTTGCCTGCGTATACGTTAGCTGTAACAATCCAATCAGTCTTAATGATTGCTTTGCGGGATTCGAGCGAGCGTTAAGCTGAAAATGTACCAAAGATGACGTTTACGTTAATTTTACGGGTAATAAGATAATTCTCTAATGCAGCTATTCTGCTGTTAAAGAACTATTTAACCTTTTGTTTATGCAGTGGATTGGTAACTGAAAGCCAAGGGCGGTAGCGTGCCTGAATACCTGCCAATAAGCCTCGATTATTCTGTCAATATGATAGCGGTAAATAAGCGTATTTTAGGACAGATTCCAGTTATATTTGGGCTCTGATGACTGCATTCTTGACACGCAAGTTATTGTCGTACGTTTATTTAAGTCCTCAGGATAATTACTCTGCCAAAGTGATAAATATTCAATGATGAAATCCAAACTAAAATTGATGCCATTATTGGTATCTGTAACCTTGATGAGTGGATGTACCGTGTTTCCGGGAAGCAATATGTCCACGCTAGGCAAGGATGTGATCAAGCAGCAGGATGCCAATTTTGATCTGGATCGGATGGTGAACGTTTATCCTTTGACCCCCCGACTCATCGAACAATTAAAACCGCGTCCTAACTTCGCTCAGCCGAACGCCAGCCTTGAGCAGGAAATTAACAACTATCAGTACCGTGTCGGTCCCGGCGACGTTATCAGCGTCACCGTATGGGACCACCCGGAGCTGACGACGCCGGCGGGGCAGTACCGTAGCTCCAGCGACACCGGTAACTGGGTGCAGTCCGACGGCACCATGTTCTATCCCTACATCGGTAAAGTGCACGTCGTGGGTAAAACCCTCGCCGAGATCCGCACGGAAATCACCGGCCGCCTCGCGCAATACATCAATGACCCTCAGGTCGACGTCAATATCGCCGCGTTCCGCTCACAGAAAGCCTATGTCTCAGGCCAGGTGAATAAGTCGGGCCAGCAGGCGATCACCAACGTGCCGCTGACGGTGCTGGATGCGATTAACGCCGCGGGCGGGCTGACGGAAAATGCCGACTGGCGCAACGTCGTGCTGACGCACAAAGGCCGCGAGCAGCGTATTTCCCTGCAGGCGCTGATGCAGAATGGCGATCTCAGCCAGAACCGTCTGCTCTATCCGGGCGACATCCTGTTCGTACCGCGCAATGACGATCTGAAAGTCTTCGTGATGGGTGAAGTGAAGAAACAGAGCACCCTCAAAATGGACTTCAGCGGCATGACCCTGACCGAAGCACTGGGCCAGGCGGAAGGGCTGGATATGACCACCTCCAACGCCAGCGGCATCTTCGTGATCCGTCCGCTGCGTCCGGAACAGAGCCGCGACGGCAAGATTGCCAGCATCTACCAGCTTGATATGTCTGATGCGACCTCGCTGATTATGGCCACCAACTTCAGGCTGCAACCGTATGACGTGGTGTATGTCACCACCGCACCGGTCGCGCGCTGGAACCGTCTGGTCAGCCAGCTGCTGCCAACCATCAGCGGTGTTCGTTATATGACGGATACAGCAAGCGATGTTCACAACTGGTAACGCCCATGTTTAACAAAATCTTAGTGGTGTGTGTGGGGAACATTTGTCGTTCCCCCACGGCGGAGCGCCTGCTCAGGCGCTACCAGCCGGAACTGACTGTGGAGTCAGCCGGGCTGGGGGCGCTGGTCGGAAAAGGGGCAGACGCTACCGCCATTGATGTCGCGCAGGCGCACGATCTTTCCCTGGAAGGGCACGTTGCGCGTCAGCTTACCGGACGTCTGTGCCGCGAATACGACCTGATCCTCGCCATGGAAAAACGCCATATCCATACGCTATGCGAAATGGCACCGGAGATGCGTGGCAAGGTGATGCTGTTCGGACACTGGGATAACGAACGCGAGATCCCGGACCCGTACCGCAAAAGCCGCGAGGCATTTGAAGCGGTCTATTCACTCCTTGACCATTCTGCCCGCAAGTGGGCGCATGCACTGAAAGCTCAGCAGGGATAACAATGACAGATCACGTGAGACATTCTGCCGCCTCGAGTGAAGGCAACGATGAAATTGATATCGGCCGTCTGATAGGGACAGTTATCGAGGCGCGCTGGTGGGTGCTGGGGATCACCGCGCTGTTTGCGCTGGCGGCCCTGGTGTATGTGATGTTCGCCACGCCAATCTACAGCGCCGATGCGATGGTGCAGATTGAGCAGAACTCCGGCAACTCGCTGGTGCAGGACATTAACAGCGCGCTGAGCAACAAGCCGCCGGCGTCGCAGGCGGAAATTCAGCTCATCACCTCTCGTCTGGTGCTGGGTAAAACGGTAGACGATCTGAACCTCGATATCGCGGTGCAGAAAAACAGCTTCCCGATCTTTGGCGCTGGCTGGGATCGCCTGATGGGACGCGCCAACGACACGGTGTCGGTCACCACCTTTAACCTGCCTAAAGGCACGGCAAATGACGTGTTCACCCTGGAGGTGCTGGGGCCGAAACAGTATGAGCTGACCAGCGATGCGGGCTTCAGCGCCCGGGGCGAAGTAGGCCAGCCGCTGAATAAAAACGGCGTCAGCATCACGGTGAGCGAGATCAAGGCCGCGGAAGGCAGCACCTTTACCGTTACCAAATACTCCACCCTCGGCATGGTTAACCAGCTGAAAAACAATCTGGTTGTGACCGAGAACGGTAAGGATTCCGGGGTACTGAGCCTGACCTACACCGGTGAGGACCGCGACCAGATCCGCGACATCCTTAACAGCATTACCCGCAACTACCTTGAGCAGAACGTGCAGCGCAAGTCAGAAGAGGCGGCGAAAAGCCTTGCCTTCCTGGCGAAGCAGCTGCCGGAAGTGCGTCACAACCTCGATGTTGCGGAGAACAAGCTGAACGCCTTCCGTCAGGATAAAGACTCGGTTGACCTGCCGCTGGAAGCAAAAGCGGTGCTGGATTCGATGGTCAATATCGACGCCCAGCTTAATGAGCTGACCTTTAAAGAAGCGGAAATCTCCAAGCTCTATACCAAAGCGCACCCGGCGTACCGCACGCTGCTGGAAAAACGCCAGGCGCTGGAAGATGAGAAAGCACGTCTGAACGACCGTGTGACGGCGATGCCGAAAACCCAGCAGGAGATCGTGCGTCTGACCCGCGACGTGGAGTCCGGTCAGCAGGTCTACATGCAACTGCTCAACAAGCAGCAGGAGCTGAAGATCACCGAAGCGAGCACCGTGGGCGATGTGCGTATCGTTGACCCGGCGATTGCTCAGCCGGGCATCGTGAAGCCGAAACGCGCCCTGATTATTCTGGGTGCCATCATCCTCGGCCTTCTGCTCTCCATCGTGGGTGTACTGCTGCGCTCGCTGTTTAACCGCGGTATCGAAAGCCCGCAGGTGCTGGAAGAGGCCGGGATCAGCGTCTACGCCAGCATCCCGCTCTCCGAGTGGCAGAAGGCGCGTGATAACGTGCAAACCACCAAAGGGGTTAAGCGGTACAAGCAGAGTCAGCTGCTGGCGGTGGGGAACCCAACCGATCTGGCCATCGAAGCGATTCGTAGCCTGCGTACCAGTCTGCACTTCGCCATGATGCAGGCCAGCAACAACGTGCTGATGATGACCGGGGTCAGCCCGTCTATCGGTAAAACCTTTGTCTGCGCCAACCTCGCGGCGGTGATTAGCCAGACCAACAAGCGCGTGCTGCTGATCGACTGCGACATGCGTAAGGGCTATACCCACGAACTGCTGGGTACCAACAACGTCAACGGGCTGTCCGATATTCTGGCAGGCATGGGGGAAGTCTCGCAGTGTGCGAAGCCGACCTCCATCCCGAACTTTGACCTGGTGCCGCGTGGTCAGGTGCCGCCGAACCCGTCTGAGCTGCTGATGAGCGAGCGCTTCACCCAGCTGGTGGAGTGGGCGAGCAAAAACTATGACCTGGTGCTGATCGATACCCCGCCAATCCTGGCGGTGACCGATGCCGCGGTGGTAGGGCGTCATGCCGGTACCACCCTGATGGTGGCCCGTTATGCGGTCAACACCCTGAAAGAGGTGGAAACCAGCCTCAGCCGCTTCGAGCAGAACGGTATTCAGGTGAAAGGGGTGATCCTCAACTCCATCTTCCGCCGCGCCACCGGCTACCAGGATTACGGTTATTACGAGTACGAGTACAAGTCGGACAAAAAATAACCGGTCGTCTTTCCCTCATCCCACACCTCCCCTGAACGTGACGTGTCTGCACCCTCTCCCGCCGGGAGAGGGGCGGGGTGAGGGTGACGCTGCCGGAATACAACAATAAAACCGGGTGAGGGTGGCCACACCCATCGTAAAAATTAACCACATCGGGGAACGGAATATGACCAGCACATCGCGCCCGCTCATTTCAATCTATATGCCGACATGGAACCGTCAGCAACTGGCTATCCGCGCTATCAAATCCGTGCTGCGCCAGGATTACGACAACTGGGAAATGATCATCGTTGATGACTGCTCCGCGGCGTACGAACAGCTGCAGCAGTTTGTGGACGAGCTGGGGGATCCGCGCGTGACGTACATCCGCAACGATTACAACTCCGGCGCCTGCTCGGTACGTAACCAGGCGATCCTCAAGTCGAAGGGAACCTTTATCACCGGCATCGATGATGATGACGAGTGGACCCCGAATCGCCTGTCGGTATTCCTGGCGCACAAAGACAAGCTGCAGACCCACGCGTTCCTGTATGCCAATGACTACATGTGCGAAGGCCAGGTTTACTCCCAGCCCACCAGTCTGCCGCTTTACCCGAAATCGCCCTGGTCGCTGAAGCTGTTCTTCAAGCGCAACATTGTCGGCAACCAGGTGTTTACCTTCGCCTGGCGCTTCAAAGAGTGCCTGTTCGACGTCCATCTGATGGCCGCGCAGGATTACGACATCTTCCTGCGTATGGTGCTGCAGTACGGCGAGCCGTTCAAAGTGGAAGAGGCGACGCAGATCCTGCACGTTAACCACGGCGAAATGCAGATCACCAAATCGGCGAAGAAGTTTGCCGGTTATTTCAATTTCTATCGCAAACACAAGCATGTATTTGACCGCGCCAGCAAGAAATACCAGCTGTTTACGCTGTATCAGATCCGCAACAAGCAGATGAGCTTCCGTACCCTGCTGACGCTGCTGAGCGTGCGTAACACCAAGCGCCTGACTGACGGACTGCGGAGTAAGTAATGATAATGGAAGATCTGCGCGCCAATAGCTGGAGCCTGCGCCCGTGCTGCATGGTGATCGCTTACCGCATCGCTCATTTCTGCTCGGTATGGCGTAAAAAACACGTCATTAACAATATCTGGGCCGCGCCGGTGCTGGTGCTCTACCGGTTCATTACCGAATGCCTGTTCGGCTACGAAATTCAGGCTGCGGCTACCATCGGACGTCGTTTCACCATCCACCACGGCTACGCGGTGGTAATCAATAAAAACGTCGTTGCCGGGGATGATTTCACCATCCGTCACGGCGTCACCATTGGCAACCGCGGCCCGGACAGCCTCGCCTGCCCGAAAATCGGAAACGGCGTGGAGCTGGGCGCTAACGCCATTCTGATTGGTGACATCACCATCGGTAACAACGTGATTGTCGGTGCTGGCAGCGTGGTAGTGACCGACGTACCGGATAACGCGCTGGTGGTCGGCGAAAAAGCAAAAATTAAGGTGATCGCGTGAATATCCTGCAATTTAACGTGCGTCTCGCGGAAGGCGGGGCGGCAGGCGTCGCGCTCGATCTGCATCAGCGTGCGCTCAACCAGGGGATGCACTCCCGCTTTATTTATGGCTATGGCAAGGGCGGTAAAAAGAGCGTCAGCCATGACCAGTTCCGCCAGGTGGAAAAACAGACCCCGCGTCTGGTGTCGATGGCGAACATTGCGCTGTTCCGCTTCTTCAACCGCGACCTGTTCGGCAACCTCAATAATCTCTACCGCCAGATCGTCGGCACGCATGGACCGGTGGTGCTGCACTTCCACGTGCTGCACAGCTACTGGCTGAATCTCGATGAGGTGGTGAAATTCTGCCACCGCCTGCGCGCCCATAAAGCCGATGTCACCTTTGTCTGGACGCTGCACGATCACTGGAGCGTCACCGGACGCTGTGCGTTTCTGGACGGCTGCGACGGCTGGAAGCGCGGCTGCGTTAAATGCCCGACGCTCAGCAACTACCCGCCGGTAAAAGTGGATCGCGCCCGCCAGCTGGTGGATGACAAGCGCCGCTGCTTCACCGAAATGCTCGCCCTCGGCTGCCAGTTTATCTCTCCAAGCCAGCATGTGGCGGAGGCGTTCAACAGCCTCTACGGGGCAGGGCAGTGCAAGATTATCAACAACGGCATCGACGTCGCGACCGAAGCGATTCTGGCCGAGCTGCCGGAGCCGCCGGCGCGCGTCGGCACGCCGAAAATCGCGGTCGTGGCGCACGACCTGCGCTACGACGGCAAAACCAATCAGAAGCTGGTCAGCGAGATGGTCGCCCTCGGCGACAAGATCGAAGTGCACACCTTCGGCAAATTCTCGCCGTTTGAGGGGGCCAACGTGGTGAACCACGGCTTCCTGACCGACAAAAAGAAACTGATGAGCGAGCTGAATCAGATGGATGCCCTGGTGTTCAGCTCGCGGGTGGATAACTACCCGCTGATCCTGTGCGAAGCGCTCTCCATCGGCGTACCGGTGATTGCCACCCACAGCGAGGCGGCGGAAGAGGTATTGCGCAAGTCGGGCGGCGTCACCGTCGATGACGATAAGGTGTTGTCCCTGGTGCAGCGCAATAAAGCGGAGATCGCCCAGGCGATTTTTGGCACGGAGCTGGCGACGTTTCGCGCGCGCAGCCGTGAGGCGTACAGCGGAAAACAGATGCTGGAGGAATATGTCTCGTTCTATCAGGGTCTGTAGCTATCTGCTGCTGCCGTTTATCTATCTGGTGGTCAATATCAAGATCGCCCAGCTGGGCGAAAGTTTTCCGATCACCATCGTCACCTTCCTGCCGCTGCTGCTGTTGCTGTACGTAGAGAAGATCAACCTTAAAAAGCTGATGATTGGCCTGGGGATTGGTGCCGGCTTAACGCTGTTTAACTACCTGTTTGGCCGCTCGCTGGATGCCAGTAAGTACGTGACCTCCACCATGCTGTTCGTCTATCTGGTGATCATCATCAGTATGGTGTGGGCGATCCGCTTCAAAACCATCTCGGCGCGCAACCACAAGAAAATCCTGCGGCTGTTTTACGTGGTGATCACGCTGGTGGTAGGCCTGGCAGCAGTGGAAATGGCGGAAATTATTCTCACCGGCGGCAGCAGTTTAATTGAAGCAATTTCGAAATATCTTATTTACAGTAACAGCTATGTTCTGAATTTTATTAAGTTTGGCGGCCGACGCACCACCGCGTTCTATTTCGAACCGGCGTTTTTTGCTCTGGCGTTAATCTCAATTTGGCTCTGCATCAAACAGTTTGGTATCAAAACGCCGAAAACCGATGGTATGATCCTTGCCGGAATAGTGTTATCCGGATCGTTTTCAGGGGTAATGACGTTCATCATTTTCTATCTGCTGGAATGGGCGTTTCAATATCTTAATAAAAGTGCCATCAGAAAGAAATTGCCGCTGGCAATAATCTCTCTGGGTGTCTTTATCGTCGGGCTGGTATTTGCGTTTCCGTATATTGCGGACCGCCTCGGCGATCTGGGAACGGAAGGGTCGTCATCATATTATCGTATCATTGGTCCGCTGGCGATGGTCGGCTACTCATTAACCAATATCGATGGTGTGGTACGTTTCGGTTCACTTTATGAATATGTTGCATCATTCGGAATTTTTAACGGTGCGGATGTCGGTAAAACCATAGACAATGGCCTCTACCTGCTCATCATCTATTTCTCATGGTTTGCAGTGTTGCTGGCTTGCTGGTTCATGTACAAGATTTTGAAAATGGCGCGAAACGCATTTGGCAATAACCAAAACTTTCGTGTTCAGCTCTACTTGTTCACACCGGTCTCGCTCTTTTTTACCGGTTCGATATTTAGCCCGGAATATGCGTTCTTAATTGTCTGTCCGTTTATTCTGAGAAAAGCGTTAAAAATCGCTGATTCCTGATGAGGTATGCCGAAATGTTATTAAGCGTTATTACTGTCGCCTGGAAAAATTACGAAGGGGTGGTGAAAACCTGGCAGTCGCTGGCGCATCTGGCGAAGGCAACGGACATTACCTTTGAGTGGATTGTCGTCGACGGCGGCTCCGGTGACGGCACCGCAGGTTTCCTCGAAAACCTCAACGGACAGTACAACTTACGTTACATCAGCGAAAAAGATAACGGTATTTATGATGCCATGAATAAAGGCATCAACATGGCCGAAGGCCGCTTTGCAATCTTCCTCAACTCCGGCGATGTGTTCCACGAAGACGTCAGTGACGTGGTGCGCGAACTCGCCAGTAAGCCGCAGTCCGAGCGCGCCATGTATATTGGCGATGCGCTGCTTGATTTTGGTGACGGCACAAAAATTCGCCGCAGTGCGAAACACGGCTGGTATATTTATCACAGCCTGCCGGCCAGCCATCAGGCAATCTTCTTCCCGGTCGATGGACTAAAGCGCCACCCCTACGATTTACAATATAAAGTCTCATCCGATTATGCGCTGGCCGCCAGCCTGTATAAATCAGGCTATGCCTTTAAACGAATTAAAGGCCTCGTGTCTGAATTTTCGATGGGCGGTGTATCCACCTCTAATAATATGGAACTCTGTCGCGACGCAAAAAATGTACAGCGTAAAATATTACGTGTGCCGGGCTTCTGGGCAGAATTATCTTATTTATTACGGATGCGCACCACCGGTAAGACAAAAGCCTTATATCACAAAGCGTAAACCATATTTAAGAATATCCTTACGCGGTTAATATAGGGAAATACTATGCAAAATTTAAGAGGATTCTCGGTGCCTGCGGGCTTCCGGGGTGGCAATGCTATTAAAGTTCAACTCTGGTGGGCGGTGCAGGCCACGTTATTTGCCTGGTCTCCGCAAATAGCCTACCGCTGGCGAGCCTTTTTATTACGTCTGTTTGGTGCCCGTATTGGTAAGAATGTGGTTATTCGTCCATCGGTAAAAATAACCTACCCGTGGAAATTAACCCTCGGCGATTACGCCTGGGTTGGCGACGACGCGGTGCTGTATACCCTAGGCGATATTACCATCGGTGCCAACGCGGTGGTTTCTCAGAAATGTTATCTGTGCACCGGCAGCCATGACTATTTAAGCGAGCACTTTGATATTACCGCCACGCCGATTGTGATTGGCGAGAAGTGCTGGCTGGCCACCGATGTGTTTGTGGCACCCGGCGTGACCATTGGCGATACCACCGTGGTCGGTGCCCGCAGCAGCGTCTTTAAATCTTTACCGCCGAACGTGGTGTGTCGGGGTAACCCGGCCGTCATCGTGCGGCAACGCGTTCCCGATGAAACGGGACATGATTTGACCCCTCAGGAAAGAGGGGACCGGGGTGAGAGTGGACTCTCACCGCAAGCGCCTGAACAGGGCAACACGAAATCCGCCTTTTTTGAAAACGTCTAAGGCATAGTCGAATAACAGAGGAAATGAAACCATGAGTAAAGTTGCTCTCATCACAGGTGTAACCGGTCAGGATGGCTCCTACCTTGCTGAACTTCTGCTGGAAAAAGGCTATGAAGTGCACGGTATTAAGCGTCGTGCATCGTCCTTTAATACCGAGCGCGTGGATCACATCTATCAGGATCCGCACAGCAACAACCCGAAATTCCACCTGCACTACGGCGATCTGACGGATACCTCCAACCTGACCCGTATCCTGCAGGAAGTGCAGCCGGACGAAGTGTACAACCTGGGCGCGATGAGCCACGTTGCGGTCTCCTTCGAATCCCCGGAATACACCGCGGATGTGGATGCGATGGGTACCCTGCGTCTGCTGGAAGCCATTCGTTTCCTCGGCCTTGAGAAGAAAACCCGTTTCTACCAGGCGTCTACCTCTGAGCTGTACGGTCTGGTGCAGGAAATCCCGCAGAAAGAGACCACTCCGTTCTACCCGCGCTCTCCATATGCGGTTGCAAAACTCTACGCTTACTGGATCACCGTGAACTACCGTGAATCCTATGGCATGTATGCCTGCAACGGCATTCTGTTCAACCACGAATCCCCGCGTCGCGGCGAAACCTTCGTGACCCGCAAAATCACCCGCGCTATCGCCAATATCGCTCAGGGCCTGGAATCCTGCCTGCACCTCGGCAACATGGACTCCCTGCGTGACTGGGGCCATGCCAAAGACTACGTGAAAATGCAGTGGATGATGCTGCAGCAGGAGCAGCCGGAAGACTTCGTTATTGCGACAGGCGTGCAGTACTCCGTACGTCAGTTCGTTGAGATGGCTGCTGCACAGCTCGGCATCAAACTGCGCTTCGAAGGCACCGGCGTTGACGAGAAAGGCATCGTGGTTTCCGTTACCGGTCACGACGCACCGGGCGTGAAGCCGGGCGACGTTATCGTTCAGGTTGACCCGCGCTACTTCCGTCCTGCTGAAGTGGAAACCCTGCTCGGCGACCCGACCAAAGCACACGAAAAACTGGGCTGGAAACCGGAAATCACCCTGCAGGAAATGGTCTCCGAGATGGTTGCCAAAGATCTCGAAGCGGCGAAAAAACACTCGTTGCTTAAGTCTCATGGCTACGAGGTTGCCATCGCGCTGGAGTCCTGAGCATGAAAAAACAACGTGTCTTCGTTGCCGGCCACCGCGGAATGGTGGGGTCGGCCATCGTACGCCAGCTCGAACAGCGTGACGATGTAGAGCTGGTGCTGCGCAATCGTGATGAGCTCAACCTGCTGGACAGCGGGGCGGTGAACGCCTTCTTCGCTGAGCAGCAGATTGACCAGGTTTACCTGGCGGCGGCGAAAGTGGGCGGTATTGTGGCGAACAATACCTACCCGGCCGACTTCATCTACGAAAACATGATGATCGAGAGCAACATCATTCACGCGGCTCACCTGAACAACGTGAACAAGCTGCTGTTCCTCGGCTCATCCTGTATTTACCCGAAGCTGGCGAAACAGCCTATCGCCGAGAGCGAACTGCTGCAGGGGACGCTGGAGCCGACCAACGAGCCGTACGCGATTGCCAAAATCGCCGGGATCAAGCTGTGCGAGTCCTATAACCGCCAGCACGATCGCGATTACCGCTCGGTGATGCCGACCAACCTGTACGGGCCGAACGACAACTTCCACCCGAGCAACTCGCATGTCATTCCGGCGCTGCTGCGCCGCTTCCATGAAGCGACCGGGCAGAACGCGCCTGACGTGGTGGTGTGGGGGAGCGGTACGCCGATGCGCGAGTTCCTGCACGTGGATGACATGGCAGCGGCCAGCATTCACATCATGGAGCTGGACCGCGAGGTATGGCAGGAGAACACCGAACCGATGCTGTCGCACATCAACGTCGGCACCGGGGTGGACTGCACCATTCGCGAACTGGCGCAGACCATCGCCCAGGTCACGGGTTACAAGGGCCGCGTGGTGTTTGATGCCACCAAGCCGGACGGCACACCGCGCAAACTGCTCGACGTCACCCGTCTGCACGCGCTGGGCTGGTATCACGAGATCTCGCTGGAAGCGGGTCTGGCCAGCACCTATCAGTGGTTCCTTGAAAACCAGAACCGGTTCCGGGGGTAAGGGATGTTTTTAAGCCAGCAAGACTTTGCCACCGTGGTGCGCTCCACGCCGCTTATCTCCATCGATCTGATCGTTGAGAACCAGCGGGGAGAGTTTCTGCTCGGCAAACGCAATAACCGTCCGGCACAGGGCTTCTGGTTCGTGCCGGGGGGACGCGTGCAGAAAGATGAGACCCTGGCCGCCGCGTTTGAACGTCTGACGCAGGCGGAACTGGGCAAAGGCTTCACGATGGGTGACGGCGAGTTTTACGGCGTATGGCAGCATTTTTACGACGATAACTTCTCCGGCAGCGATTTTTCGACCCACTACATCGTGCTGGGCTTCCGGCTGAAGGTGCAGGAGGCGGATCTCCGCCTCCCTACCGAGCAGCACAACGACTACCGCTGGCAGACCCCTGAAGCGCTGCTGGCGCGCGACGATGTGCATGACAACAGCCGCGCCTATTTTCTGGACGAACGTAAGGCGGAGGCGCCGGGGCTATGAAGATTCTGGTGTATGGCATCAACTATGCCCCTGAACTGACCGGCACCGGCAAATACACCGGCGAGATGGTGGAATGGATGGCCCGTCAGGGCCATGACGTTCACGTCATCACCGCGCCGCCGTACTACCCGCAGTGGGCGGTACAGAACGGCTACGCCAGCTGGCGCTACCGCAAAGAGCAGGGCGAAGCAACCGTCTGGCGCTGCCCGCTCTACGTGCCGAAACAGCCTTCTACCCTGAAGCGCCTGATCCACCTCGGGAGCTTTGCATTCAGCTCGCTGTTCCCGCTGCTGGGCCAGCGCCGCTGGAAACCCGATGTGATTATCGGCGTGGTGCCGACCCTGTTCTGCTCACCGGGCATGCGCCTGCTGGCGAAGCTCACCGGGGCGCACACCGTGCTGCACATTCAGGATTACGAAGTGGACGCGATGCTCGGTCTTGGTATGGCCGGCAAAGGGGAGGGCGGCACCGTTGCCCGTCTCGCCAGCCGCTTTGAACGCAGTGCGCTGCACAACGTTGATAACGTCTCTACCATTTCGCGCTCGATGATGAACAAAGCCATCGAGAAAGGCGTCGAGCCGTCGCGGGTGGTCTTCTTCCCGAACTGGTCAGAAGTGGCGCGTTTTCGCGACGTTGAGGCCGCACAGGTGGCGGCGCTGCGCAGCCAGCTTGGGCTGCCCGCTGACCATAAAGTCCTGCTCTACTCCGGTAACGTCGGTGAGAAGCAGGGGCTTGAGAACGTCATTGAAGTGGCGGACCGCTTCCGCAATCAGGCCTGGACCTTCGCCATTGTCGGCCAGGGCGGCGGTAAAGCGCGCCTTGAGAAGATGGTGGCCGAGCGCGGCCTGACCAACGTGAAATTCTTCCCGCTCCAGCCTTACGAGGCGCTGCCGGCCCTGCTGAAAATGGGCGACTGCCACCTGGTTATCCAGCGTCGCGGTGCAGCAGATGCGGTCCTGCCTTCCAAGCTCACCAACATTCTGGCGGTCGGCGGCAACGCGGTGATCACCGCCGAGGCGCAGACCGAGCTGGGGCAGCTTTGCACAAATTATCCGGGCATTGCCGTGTGCGTAGAGCCTGAATCCGTCGATGCGCTGGCGGCAGGTATCCTGCAGGCGCTGGCGATGCCCGAAGAGAACACGGTGGCACGTGAATATGCCGAACGCACGCTCGAAAAAGAGAACGTGTTAAGCCAGTTTATTGCTGATATCACCGCGCAACGCGAGGGCGTGCAGGCTGTGCCGCACGCGACCGTGAGCGACGGTGGATACGGGGATCAATCATGAGTCAGTCACAACTCTACCCGGTGATTATGGCAGGCGGCTCTGGCAGCCGTCTGTGGCCGCTCTCCCGCGTGCTTTATCCGAAACAGTTTCTCTGCCTGAAAGGGGAACTCACCATGCTGCAGGCCACCATCTGCCGCCTGAACGGCGTGCAGTGCGAAAGCCCGGTGGTGATCTGCAACGAGCAGCACCGCTTTATCGTCGCCGAGCAGCTGCGTCAGCTCAACAAGCTGACCGAAAACATCATTCTTGAACCGGCGGGCCGCAACACCGCGCCGGCTATCGCCCTGGCGGCGCTGGCGGCTAAACGCAACAGCCCGGACAGCGATCCGCTGATGCTGGTGCTGGCGGCAGACCACGTTATCCAGAACGAAGACGCGTTCCGCCAGGCGGTGCGTAATGCGATGCCGTTTGCCGAAAGCGGCAAGCTGGTGACCTTCGGCATCGTGCCGGATCTGCCGGAAACCGGCTACGGCTACATTCGCCGCGGCGAGGTCTCCAACCCGGGTACCGCAGAGGTGGACGCCGTGGCGTTCAGCGTGGCGCAGTTTGTGGAGAAACCGAATCTCGATACCGCCCAGGCCTATGTCGCCTCCGGCGAGTACTACTGGAACAGCGGGATGTTCCTGTTCCGCGCCGGTCGCTTCCTGGAAGAGCTGGGCAAATACCGTCCGGACATTCTGGAAGCCTGCGAGCGCGCCATGAGCACCGTTGACCCGGATCTCGATTTCGTGCGTGTGGATGAGGAAGCCTTCCTCGCCTGCCCGGAAGAGTCTATCGACTACGCGGTGATGGAAAAAACCGCCGATGCGGTGGTGGTTCCGATGGATGCAGGCTGGAGCGATGTCGGCTCCTGGTCATCGCTGTGGGAGATTAGCCCGCGGACCCCGGAGGGAAACGTCCATCATGGCGACGTCATCAGCCATAAGACCGAAAACAGCTACGTCTACGCCGAATCCGGCCTCGTGACGACGGTTGGCGTAAAGGATCTGGTGGTGGTGCAGACCAAAGATGCGGTGCTGATTGCCGACCGTAATCACGTCCAGGACGTGAAAAAGGTGGTGGAGCAGATCAAAGCCGACGGTCGCCATGAGCATCACATCCACCGCGAAGTGTATCGCCCGTGGGGCAAGTATGACTCCATCGATTCCGGCGACCGCTATCAGGTGAAGCGTATCACCGTGAAGCCGGGTGAAGGGCTGTCGGTGCAGATGCACCATCACCGCGCCGAGCACTGGATTGTGGTGGCAGGCACCGCGAAGGTGACCATCGATGACGAGATCAAACTGCTGGGCGAGAACGAGTCGATCTACATCCCGCTCGGTGCCACCCACTGCCTGGAAAACCCCGGCAAGATCCCGCTCGACCTGATTGAAGTGCGTTCCGGCTCGTACCTCGAAGAGGACGACGTGGTGCGGTTTGCTGACCGCTACGGGCGCGTATAACTGACGTTTTTCCGATAAAAAACGACGTAAGAGATAAAAAAATGGAAAAGTTAACCTGTTTCAAAGCCTATGACATTCGTGGCCGTCTGGGCGAAGAGCTGAACGAAGATATTGCGTGGCGGATTGGCCGCGCCTACGGCGAGTTTCTGAAACCAAAAACCATCGTGCTGGGCGGCGACGTGCGCCTGACCAGTGAAGCCCTGAAGCTGGCGCTGGCGCGCGGTCTGCAGGATGCCGGCGTGGACGTGCTGGATATCGGCCTGTCCGGTACCGAAGAGATCTACTTTGCCACCTTCCACCTCGGCGTGGACGGCGGCATTGAAGTCACCGCCAGCCACAACCCGATGGACTATAACGGCATGAAGCTGGTGCGCGAAGGCGCGCGCCCGATCAGCGGCGACACCGGGCTGCGCGACGTGCAGCGCCTGGCCGAAGCCAACGACTTCCCGCCGGTGAACGAGGCTGCGCGCGGCAGCTATAAGCAGATTAACCTGCGTGACGCCTATATCGACCACCTGCTGGGTTATATCGACGTCAGCAACCTGACGCCGCTGAAGCTGGTGATCAACTCCGGGAACGGCGCGGCCGGCCCGGTGGTGGATGCCATCGAAGCGCGCTTCAAAACGCTGGGCGTGCCGGTGGAGTTCATCAAGGTGCACAACACCCCGGACGGTAACTTCCCGAACGGTATCCCTAACCCGCTGCTGCCGGAGTGCCGCGACGATACTCGCAACGCGGTGATCGAGCATGGGGCAGACATGGGCATCGCCTTCGACGGCGACTTTGACCGCTGCTTCCTGTTCGACGAAACCGGTCAGTTTATCGAGGGCTACTACATCGTTGGCCTGCTGGCCGAAGCGTTCCTCGAAAAACACCCTGGCGCGAAGATCATTCACGACCCGCGTCTCTCCTGGAATACCGTGGACGTGGTAAACGCCGCGGGCGGCACCCCGGTGATGTCGAAAACCGGCCACGCCTTCATTAAGGAGCGCATGCGCCAGGAAGACGCCATCTACGGCGGCGAAATGAGCGCCCATCACTACTTCCGTGATTTCGCTTACTGCGACAGCGGCATGATCCCGTGGCTGCTGGTGGCCGAGCTGCTGAGCCTGAAAGGCCAGTCGCTGGGCGAGCTGGTGCGCGACCGCATGGCGGCGTTCCCGGCCAGCGGCGAAATCAACAACAAGATTGCCGCGCCGGCAGAGGCGATTGCCCGCGTCGAGCAGCACTTTGCCTCCCAGGCGCTGTCGGTAGACCGCACCGATGGCATCAGCATGGCGTTCGTGGACTGGCGCTTTAACCTGCGCAGCTCGAATACCGAGCCGGTGGTGCGTCTCAACGTTGAGTCGCGCGGTAACACCGAACTGATGCAGGCGCGCACCAAAGAGATTCTGGCACTGCTGACGCAGTAATTACCTCGGGTCGGCGCTCCCGGCCCGTCGTAACACACGAATGGAAGGTGAGGCGAGACGCGTATGGCGTCCCTTACTGTGAAAAGGACCAGACGACGCCGACCGTCTACACTGCGCTTTGGCGCTTACAGGTACAACGATGACAAATCTAAAAAAACGCGAACGGGCGAAAACGAATGCATCGTTAATTTCAATGGTGCAACGATTCTCTGATATCACCATCATGTTCTTCGGACTGTGGCTGGTATGTAAGTTTTACGCGCTGCCGTTTTTCTACATCCATTTGCTGATGGCCCTGATGACGCTGGTGGTGTTCCAGATGATCGGGGGGATCACCGACTTCTACCGCTCCTGGCGCGGGGTGAAAATATCCACCGAACTGCTGTTGCTGCTGCAGAACTGGACGCTGAGCATCATCTTCAGCGCCGGGTTAATGGCCTTTAACAGCGATTTTGATGCCTCGTTTGGCCTGATTTTCGCCTGGTACTTCCTCAGCAGCGTCGGGCTGGTGGTGTGCCGTTCCTTTATCCGCTTCGGGGCGGGTTGCCTGCGTAATCTCGGGTATAACACGCGCCGCGTGGCCATCGCCGGTGCGCTGCCGGTGGGTAGCGAGCTGGCAGAAAGCTTCCGCAACCAGCCGTGGCTTGGTTTCGAGGTGGTCGGGGTGTATCAGGATCCCACCGAAGAGGGCGTGTCGGCTCAGTGGGCCGGTACCCTGGAGCAGCTGGTGGAAGATGCCCGCGCCGGGAAGATCCACAATATTTATATCGCCATGCCGATGTGTGACGAGCCGAAGATCAAGAAGCTGGTGCGTGCGCTTGCCGATACCACCTGCTCAGTGATCCTCATCCCGGATGTGTTTACCTTCAACATCCTGCACTCGCGCATCGAAGAGGTGAACGGCGTACCGGTGGTGCCGCTGTTCGATACTCCGCTGAGCGGTATCAACCGCATCCTGAAACGCGTTGAGGACATTATTCTCTCCTCGCTGATCCTGCTGCTGATCTCCCCGGTGCTGTGCTGCATCGCGGTGGCGGTGAAGATGAGCTCCCCTGGTCCGATTATTTTCCGTCAGACGCGCTACGGCATGGACGGTAAGCCGATCAAGGTGTGGAAGTTCCGCTCAATGCGCGTGATGGAAAACGACGCGGTGGTGACCCAGGCGACCCAGAACGACCCGCGGGTGACCCGGGTGGGCAACTTCCTGCGCCGCACCTCCCTCGACGAACTGCCGCAGTTTATCAACGTACTGACCGGTGGCATGTCTATCGTCGGTCCGCGCCCGCACGCTGTGGCGCACAACGAGCAGTACCGCACCCTGATTCAGGGCTACATGCTGCGTCATAAGGTGAAACCGGGTATTACCGGCTGGGCGCAGATTAACGGCTGGCGCGGCGAGACCGACACGCTGGAAAAAATGGAAAAACGCATCGAGTTCGATCTGGAATACATCCGCGAGTGGAGCGTCTGGTTCGATATCAAAATCGTCTTTCTGACCATCTTCAAAGGCTTTGTTAACAAAGCGGCCTATTAAGTGAGTACGCGATGAGCCTGAGAAATAAAACCATCAGCGGGGCGAAGTGGTCAGCCATGGCCACCGTCATCATCATTAGCCTCGGGCTGATCCAGATGACGGTGCTGGCGCGCATCATCGACAGTCACCAGTTCGGCCTGCTGACGGTGGCGCTGGTGATTATCGCCCTCGCCGATACCCTGTCTGACTTCGGCATCGCCAACTCGATTATCCAGCGCAAGGAGATCTCGAATCTCGAACTGACTACCCTCTACTGGCTCAACGTCGGGCTGGGGCTGGTGGTGTGCGTGGCGATGTTCCTGCTGGGCGACGTGATTGCCGATGCGCTGAATAACCCGGACCTGGCACCGCTGATCAAGACCCTGGCGTTTGCCTTCGTGGTGATCCCGCACGGGCAGCAGTTCCGCGCCCTGATGCAAAAAGAGCTGGAGTTCAGCAAGATCGGTTCGATTGAGACCTTTTCGGTGCTGGCGGGCTTTACCTTCACGGTAGTGACCGCCCAGTACTGGCCGGTAGCGATGACCGCTATCTGGGGCTATCTGGTTAACAGCCTGGTGCGCACGGCGCTGTTCGGCTTCTTCGGGCGGAAAATTTATCGTCCGGGGCTGCACTTCTCGCTGGCGTCGGTGGCATCAAACCTGCGTTTCGGGGCGTGGCTGACCGCCGACAGCCTGATCAACTACGTCAACACGAACCTTTCGACGCTGGTGCTGGCGCGTATTCTCGGGGCCAGCGTCGCCGGGGGTTACAACCTGGCTTACAACGTGGCGGTGGTACCGCCGATGAAGCTCAACCCGATCATTACCCGCGTGCTGTTCCCGGCGTTCGCCAAGATCCAGGACGACATCGATAAGCTGCGCGTGAACTTCTACAAGCTGCTGTCGGTGGTGGGGATCATCAACTTCCCGGCGCTGCTCGGCCTGATGGTGGTCGCCAATAACTTCGTGCCGCTGGTGTTTGGTGAGAAGTGGGTGAGCATTATCCCAATCCTGCAGCTGCTGTGCATCGTCGGCCTGCTGCGCTCCATCGGCAACCCCATCGGTTCGCTGCTGATGGCGAAAGCGCGCGTCGATATCAGCTTCAAGTTCAACGTGTTTAAAACCTTCCTGTTTATTCCGGCAATTATCATCGGCGGACACATGGCGGGTGCGCTGGGCGTCACGCTGGGCTTCCTGCTTGTGCAGATTATCAACACCGTGCTGAGCTACTTCGTGATGATTAAACCGGTGCTGGGCTCCAGCTACCGTCAGTACATCCAGAGCATCTGGCTGCCGTTTTACCTGTCGCTGCCCACCCTGGTGGTGAGCTGGGCGCTGGGCGTGGCGCTTAAAGGTCATCTGCCGCTGGCCTCACTGTTAGCCGTGCAGATTGCAGCCGGCGTGCTGGCCTTCGGCGTAATGATTGTGCTGTCGCGCAATGCGCTGGTGGTGGAGCTGAAGCGTCAGTTCTGCCGCAACGAAAAAATGAAAATGCTGCTTCGCGCTGGTTAAGCCGGACATCCATTATTAGAACCCCGTTTTGAGGTCAACATGAAGTTACTAATTTTAGGCAACCACACCTGTGGTAACCGCGGTGACAGCGCCATTTTGCGCGGATTGATTGATTCCATCTCCCTGCAGGACCCCACCGCCGAGGTGGACGTCATGAGCCGCTATCCGGTGAGCTCCGCCTGGCTGCTGGATCGCGAGGTGATGCCGGACCCGCTCTACAAGCAGATGAAGCAGTTTAACAACGCCGCGGGCGTAATGGGCCGGGTGAAGAAAGTGCTGCGCCGTCGCTACCAGCACCAGGTGCTGCTGTCGAAAGTGACCGGCAACGGCAAGCTGCGTAATATCTCCCTGCCGCAGGGCTTTACCGATTTCGTCAGCCTGCTGAGCGGCTACGATGCGATTATTCAGGTCGGCGGCTCGTTCTTTGTCGATCTCTACGGCACGCCGCAGTTCGAGCACGCCCTGTGTGCCTTTATGGCGAAAAAGCCGCTGTATATGATTGGTCACAGCGTCGGCCCGTTCCAGGAGCCGCAGTTTAACCAGCTGGCGAACTACGTGTTTGGCCACTGCGATGCGCTGATCCTGCGTGAAACCGTCAGCCTTGATCTGATGAAAAAAGGCCAGATCGACACCTCGAAAGTGGAGCTGGGGGTGGATACCGCCTGGCTGGTGGAGCATCACAACGATGACTTCGTTGCCAGCTACGCGGTGCAGCACTGGCTGGACGTGGCGGCGCGCGAAAAAACCGTGGCCATCACCCTGCGTGAGCTGGCCCCATTCGATAAGCGCCTCGGCACCACCCAGCAGGCTTACGAGCAGGCATTTGCCGATGTGGTAAACCGCATTATCGACGAAGGCTATCAGGTGCTGGCGCTCTCGACCTGTACCGGCATCGACAGTTACAACAAAGATGACCGCATGGTGGCGCTCAACCTCAGCAAGCGGGTGAAAGATCCGTCCCGCTTCCACGTGGTCATGGACGAGCTTAACGATCTGGAGATGGGCAAGATCCTCGGTGCCTGCGCACTGACCGTGGGTACGCGCCTGCACTCGGCGATCATCTCTATGAACTTTGCCACCCCGGCAATTGCTATCAACTATGAGCACAAGTCGGCGGGCATCATGCAGCAGCTCGGCATGCCGGAGATGGCGATTGAGATCCGCCATCTGCTGGACGGCTCGCTGCAGGCGATGGTGGCCGATACCCTCGGCCAGCTGCCGGAGATCAACCAGCGTCTGGCCGTGGCCGTGGCTGCCGAACGCGAGAAGGGCCAGCAGATGGTGAAATCCGTGCTGGCGCGCGCGGGAGGCCGCGCATGAAAGTCAGCTTCTTCCTGCTGAAATTCCCGGTCGCTTCTGAAACCTTCGTGCTCAATCAGATCGTGGCCTTCATTAACATGGGCTATGAGGTGGAGATTGTTTCCATCCACAAAGGCGACCTGCAGAACACCCATGCGGCGTGGCAGCAGTATAACCTGGCGCAGAAAACCACCTGGCTGCTCGACGAGCCGGAGGGCAAGGTCGATAAGCTGAAGTTCCGTGCCGGCAGCACCCTGAAGGGCATCACCAAAGGCCGCACCTGGCGGGCGCTGAACATGGCGCGCTACGGGGATGAAGCCCGCAACCTGATCCTCTCGGCTATCTGTGGCCGGGTGCAGGGGACCATCAGCGCCGACGTCTTCATCGCCCACTTTGGCCCGGCGGGTGTTACCGCCGCCAAACTGCGCGAGCTGGGAGTGCTGCGCGGGAAAATCGCTACCGTGTTCCACGGGATTGACGTGTCGCACCGCGAAGTGCTGGAGCACTATATCCCGGAATACAAAAAGCTGTTCGACCGCGGCGACCTGATGCTGCCAATCAGCGATCTC
The DNA here is from genome assembly GCF_000696575.1 of Siccibacter colletis. Classification (GTDB taxonomy): domain Bacteria; phylum Pseudomonadota; class Gammaproteobacteria; order Enterobacterales; family Enterobacteriaceae; genus Siccibacter; species Siccibacter colletis. The sequence goes on from NZ_JMSQ01000006.1 coordinate 407,294, forward strand.
TGGGCCGGACGCCTGAAAGAGATGGGCTGTCCACCGCAGAAAATTGCCGTGTCGCGCATGGGCGTGGACATGGAGAAATTCTCCCGTCGCCCGACCAAAGCCCCCGGCTCGCCGCTGGAGATTATCTCCGTGGCGCGTCTCACAGAGAAAAAAGGGCTGCACGTTGCCATCGAAGCCTGCCGCCTGTTGAAAGGGCGCGGCGTTGATTTTCGTTACAACATACTGGGCATCGGTCCCTGGGAGCGGCGTCTGCGCACCCTGATCGAACAGTATCAGCTGGACGACGTCATTTTCATGCCGGGCTTTAAACCGAGCCACGAGGTGAAGGCGATGCTGGATCAGGCGGACCTGTTCCTGCTGCCGTCTGTGACCGGTATCGATGGCGATATGGAAGGTATTCCGGTGGCGCTGATGGAAGCGATGGCGGTCGGTATTCCGGTGGTGTCTACGGTCCATAGCGGTATTCCCGAGCTGATTGAAGCCGGGGAGTCCGGCTGGCTGGTGCCGGAAAACGACCCGCAGGCGCTGGCCCAGAGCCTGGAAGACTTTATCGCGCTGGATCGCGACGCGCTGGAACCAGTGCTCGCCCGCGCCCGCCAGAAGGTGGAAACCGACTTCAATCAGCAGGTGATTTACCAGAAACTCTCCGGACTGCTGAGCACACTCTGACTACGTTGAGGATTTATGCGCAACGACAGCCAAAAGACTGCGTTCTCCACACTCTCACGCCGTACTCTGCTTCAGGCCAGCTCGCTGCTGGCCGTCTCACCGCTGCTTCACTCCCCGCTGGCGCGCGCGGCCACCGGCGGCGATGCCGTCAACGTGCAGGACTATTTCCGTTCCGACTGGCCGGATGCCTTTAAGCGCGCCTTTCAGAGCGGGAAAACCGTTCATGTCCCGGCGGATCTGGTCTGCGACAACATTAACAGCGCGGTATGGATGCCGCCTGGTGCCACGCTGCGTATCGCCGGCGGCATGAAGGGCAACGGCAAAGGCCGTTTTATCCTGCAGGACGGCTGCAGCGTGCGCGGGGAGGGGAAAGGGCGCATCAATAACCTCGTACTGGACGTGCGCGGCTCCGACTGTACCATCCGCGATCTGGAGATGACCGGCCTCGCGCCGGTGGCGTTGATCTACATTGGCGGTAAGAAGAAGCGGGTGATGAACAACTTCCTGGTGGAAAACCTCAATGTGCACGACGCTAACTACGCCATTTTGCGTCAGGGCTTCCATAACCAGATGACCAACGTGCGCATCGTCCACTGTCAGTTCCGCCGCCTGCAGGGGGATGCCATCGAGTGGAACGTCGCCATCAATGACCGCGACCTGCTGATCTCCGATCACCTGCTGGAGGATATCAACTGCACCAACGGCAAAACCAACTGGGGTATCGGCATCGGGCTGGCGGGCAGTACCTATGATAACGACTACCCGGAAGACCAGGCGGTGAAGCATTTTGTGGTGGCCAACATCACCGGCCGCAACTGCCGCCAGCTGGTGCACGTGGAAAACGGTAAGCACTTTATCATTCGTAATATTCAGGCCGAGAATATTACCCCGGACTTCAGCAAAAAGGCGGGTATCGATAACGCCACGGTGGCGATCTACGGCTGCGATAACTTCATCATCGACCACGTGAAGATGAAAAACAGCGCCGGGATGCTGATTGGCTACGGCGTGGTAAGGGGCAAATACCTCTCTATCCCGCAGAACTTCAAGCTTAACGACGTCACGCTGGAGAACGGCGACCTGCCGTGGAAGCTGCGCGGCATTCAGATCTCCTCCGGGAATGCCACCTCGTTTGTGGCAATCACCAACCTGAAGATGAAGCGCGCCTCCCTTGAGCTGCACAACAAACCGCAGCACCTGTTTTTGCGCAATATCGACATCATGCAGGAAGCATCGCGCGGCCCGGCAATGCGGCTCCACTTCGACCTGCGCAAAGACGTGCGCGGCAAGTTCGCGGCGAAGCACGACACCCTGCTGTCGATGGCGAATATTAACGCGGTGAATGAAAAAGGGGAGAGTTCGGTGGATATCGACCGGCTGGATCATCAGCATCTGAATGCATCGACCATCAACTTCGCACTGCCGGCAAGGAAGGGGTGATGGGAAAAAATCTCAAATCGCGACCACAGTCCGCCGTACATCACTCATTTGTATCGTGAACTTTGACAGGGTTTGGGATTTTTTCTACTGGCGGTCCTGGGCGAAAGGGTTATACTTTTCGGTCTGACTTTAAGGGACGCAATTCAATTACTGAAAGTGGCTTCCTGATTGTGAAAGCGGGAGAACGCTTTCAGTTTTTTTTCGCATAAATAACGCATCGGACAGGACATGAAAGAGAAGGTCATTTTTATCGGCGCGTCCGGTTTTGTTGGCACCCGACTCATTGAAACCGCTATCTCTGATTTTGATATCAAAAACGTAGACAAGCAATCGAGTCACTTTTATCCAGACCTCACCGTCATCGGTGACGTGCGCGATCAGGCCTCTCTTGATAGTCAGCTCGCTTCCTGCTCAACCGTCGTACTGCTTGCAGCTGAACACCGTGATGACGTCAGCCCGACGTCGCTTTACTACGATGTGAACGTGCAGGGTACCCGTAATGTGCTGGCGGCGATGGATAAGCACAATATCAAAAACATCATCTTTACCAGCTCGGTTGCCGTTTACGGGCTGAACAAAACCAATCCCGATGAAAATCATCCTGTCGATCCATTCAACCACTACGGTAAAAGCAAATGGCAGGCTGAAGAAGTGCTGCGTGAGTGGTTTGAGCGTGCTCCGGAATCACGTTCACTGACTATCGTGCGCCCAACGGTGATTTTCGGCGAGCGTAACCGCGGTAACGTCTACAACTTGCTTAAACAGATTGCCAGCGGTCGTTTTGCGATGGTGGGAGCGGGTAACAACTACAAGTCGATGGCCTACGTCGGCAACATCGTTGAGTTTATAAAGTACAAACTGCACCACGCTGAGCCGGGCTATCAGGTCTATAACTATGTTGATAAGCCAGACCTGAATATGAACCAGCTGGTAGCGGAAGTTGAGCAAAGCCTGAACAAAAAGATCCCCTCCGTACATCTCCCCTATCCGGTGGGTATGATTGGCGGCCTCTGTTTCGATCTCCTGAGTAAGGTGACCGGTAAAAAATACGCGGTGAGTTCAGTGCGGGTAAAAAAATTCTGCGCGACTACGCAGTTTGATGCCACTAAAGTGCATCAGTCAGGTTTTGTAGCGCCCTATACTCTTTCTGAAGGGCTCGATCGCACGCTACAATATGAGTTTGTTGCGGTTAAAAAAGACGATATCACTTTCGTATCTGAATGATGGTAACAGGGCAGCCCATAACGGGCTGCGGTTGTTCCTGGAAACAGCATGGATGTTGGCTTTTCCGAATTCTCTGAGCCACATTGAACAGTAAGTCAGTTCTTATGTAGCAAGATGTTTTGATATAAGAACCGCGGTTTCTCGCTGAAATTAAACGATCTTTAGCGACCGCGCTTACGGCATTCTGGAATATCAACTATTTAGAGGTGGACGAGAAATGAGTAATTTGAAAGCGGTGATTCCGGTAGCGGGTCTGGGTATGCATATGCTGCCGGCAACCAAAGCGATCCCTAAAGAGATGCTGCCTATCGTTGATAAGCCGATGATTCAGTACATCGTCGATGAAATCGTCGCGGCGGGCATCAAAGAGATCGTTCTCGTAACCCACTCTTCCAAAAACGCCGTGGAAAACCACTTCGACACCTCCTACGAACTCGAAGCCCTGCTGGAGCAACGCGTTAAGCGTCAGCTGCTGGCAGAAGTGCAGTCCATCTGCCCGCCGGGCGTAACTATTATGAACGTGCGTCAGGGCCAGCCGCTGGGCCTGGGTCACTCCATCCTGTGTGCCCAGCACATCATCGGCAACAACCCGTTTGTGGTTGTACTCCCGGACATTATTCTCGACGACGCAACCGCCGATCCGCTGCGCTATAACCTTGCGGCGATGGTGGCTCGTTTTAACGAGACCGGCCGCAGCCAGGTGCTGGCAAAACGTATGGCGGGCGATCTCTCTGAGTACTCAGTGATTACCACTCAGGATCCGCTGGAGAACCCGGGCAAGATTGGCCGCATTGTCGATTTCATTGAGAAGCCGGATCAGCCGCAGACGCTGAACTCAGACCTAATGGCGGTAGGCCGCTATGTGCTTTCTGCCGATGTCTGGAATGAGCTGGAACATACCGAACCGGGTGCCTGGGGCCGTATCCAGCTGACCGACGCCATCGCCGAACTGGCGAAGAAACAGCCGGTTGAAGCGACGCTGATGACAGGCGAAAGCTACGACTGCGGTAAGAAAATGGGTTACATGCAGGCATTCGTAAACTATGGTCTGCGCAATATGAAAGAAGGGCAGAAGTTCCGCGAGAGCATTAAGAAGGTGCTGGCGGGTTAAGGCCTGACCTTTTAGCCAAAGTAATAACGAAACGGTAGTCGAGCATTCAGGTTGGTTGATTTTTACACACCGAATGACGCTGCCGTTTTGCATTTCTGAGAGATTAATTACAAAATACAGAGCATTAGCGGTCGGTGTAATGTGGGCTTTTCCCATATGACAGTAGCCAGAAGCGGTTCAGAAGTAAGTAAATACAATGCTTTCTGCCCGTGTTATCAATGACGTTTCGGATACAGAAGGCCTGGATAATAGTGCACTGGTAGCTGTTAAGCCAGGGGCGGTAGCATAACCTAATTCTTTTGACAATAAATGGTGCATAAATTGAATATCAGGAAATTTTTGAAAAATTTTTTAGGAGAAGATCTCTATTGGAGCTTAAAGTTCTATTCGAATTTAAAAAAATGGCCTGATATTAATAATCCACAATTCTTTAATGAGAAAGTGCGCTGGAGAATGAAATATGATCAAAATTATTTGTACATTAAATGCGCTGATAAAATAAAAGTTAGGGATTATATTAAAAATAAAATCGGTGAAAAATATCTTGTTCCACTCAGATATTGTATAGATGATGTAACAGATATTACGAATGAGATGGATTTTAAAAATAGCGTAATAAAAGCTAACCATGGCGCAGGAATGGTTATGTTTGTTAATGATCAAGCAAACATCACGGATATCAAGCAAAAATTAGGCCAATGGATGACTTATGATTACACTCAAGAATCAAACGAGAGGCATTATGCTAAAATTGTAAAAAAAATTCTTGTAGAAGAATCTTTATGTATAAATGGTAAGCCTCCGATAGATTATAAACTACATACATTCCAACAAAATGATGGAACATTTAAGTTTGTACTCCAATTGGTAAATGGCCGCTTTAATCAAGAATCAAGAGGTTATTATCTTGAAGAAATGGATGAATGCATTTGGTCTCATGGAGAAGGCCACCATCAACTTGACCCTGAGCTCAAACCTAAATTAAAAGAAGCTATGCAGTTATCAAAAAAATTATGTGAAGACTTTAACTATGTTAGAGCAGACTGGTATATTGTTAATAATAATATCTATTTTGGTGAATTAACGTTTACCCCAGGAGCAGCAGCTTCTTTTGAATTTGGATCTAAGCTTGAAAAAATCATGGCGAGCTATTGGCAAATATAAATCTAATGAAAATATTATATAATAGTTTATGGATGGTCCTCGAAAAAATAATATTGTCAGTTGCAATGCTTGCCATTAATATTTACGTTGCGCGATATCTTGGACCAACTGGATTTGGAGTTATCACTTATATAATAACATGGCTAAGCTTAGCTGTTGTTGCAAGTAATTTTGGTACTAACACCATTATATTTCAAAAAGTAAGCGCAAATCCTAAAAGTGCCAGAAGTATTGTTTCCTATGCTTTGTTTTTGCGATTCTTTATATATGCAGGCATCAGCTTAATAATTTATAATTATTTGTACTACACAAGCGGCGAAAATAATCGAACGTTATATATGCTGCTAGCGGTAAGTTTTTTGTTTCAATCAGTTGATTGTTACAGTTGGTATTTTGACGCTAAGCTTAAATCTAAATATAATAGCATAATTAATGTCTCAGCACTTGCAATTGCTCTTGTAATAAGATATCTCGTGGTTTATTTTTCTTTGTCCATCGAATGGCTAGCTCTACCCTATTTAGTTAATTTTGCAATTTCATTTTTACTTAAAAAATATTTTTTTGATAAAGCGGAGTGCTTACCTAATGATAATTTTAATGTCATAAAAAAAATAAAAGTTGCAAAAAGGTATTTACCGGCATTATTATGTCTCGGATTTCCTTTATTTCTAAGCGAAATGTCGATACTTATCTATACAAGGATGTCTAATCTTTATTTAGAGTACTTTGACGGGGTAGAAGCTGTAGGGCATTATAACGCGACATATACCATCTCGGTTGCCTGGACAGTCATCCCAATCGCATTAATTACAAGTTTATTTACGCTAATTTATAATGAAAAAGATAACGGGACCCAAATAAAATTGGGATCCGGGTTAATAGTAATGTGTATGTTTATAGGAATATTGATATCAGTAATTAGTGTTACTTATGGTAAGTATTTTATCTTGTTTTTGTATGGTGAAGAATATGAAGCTTCAGCTTCAATATTCCCTTATTTGATGATTAGCTCAATCTTTTCACTAATAGGTGTGATTTCATATAGAATGATAATTGCAAAAAATGGATATAAATACATTGCAAAAAAAATGTTATTCATGGGTGTGGTAAGCCTACCTCTCAACTTATGGTTGGTAAAAAGCTATGGCCTTTTGGGCGCAGCATACTCTGCTCTAATTATTGAGTTAATTTCTGCTACCATTGCTAACTATTTTTTCAAAAAAGGAAGTATAGCTGCGATGCATTTTATTGCACTTAGCAGTCCTTTAAAAATCTTAAAATTAACTTTAATAAAGGCAAGGTTAATTAAATGAATAATGAAGTGCTGGTTTCTGTTATCATTCCTACTTACAAGCGCGCAGACGGACTTGAAAAAGCTATTCAAAGTGTTTTAACACAAACATATAAAAATTTGCAGATCATCATCGTGAATGATAATGATGATGAATCATACATAGAGAAAGTACACTTCATAAAAAACAAGTTTCACGATGTGCGCATTAAATACTTTTCAGATAAAGTAAACAGAGGCGGAGCAGGAGCACGTAACCTAGGGATTGATATAGCTGACGGTGATTACATTACCTTCTTAGATGATGACGATATCTATCTTCCTAATAAAATTGAAAAACAAATAGAACATTTGGTAAAAGAAAACATTGACGTTAGCGTGTGCGATATGTTTTTTTTAAAGAATGAGAAGTTTATTTTAAATAATAGTTGCTTTGCAAATGCATCAACGTTGGCAGAATTCATAATCAGGGGTAACTGCTTCACTCCTATGATCTTAACAACTGCAAAAGTTTTGAAAAGCGTGAACGGTTTTACTAAGATTAGTCGCTACCAAGACCATGTTTTGATGCTTAAATTACTTGCCGCAGGGTTCAAAGTTGCTCGTTTACCTGAACAGTTATTTATTCATAATTTCCATGATGGTGAACGAATAACCTTTTCAAATAATTCTATTGAAGCTTATCGTTTAAGACAACAAATAGAGCAGCGATATTATCATATTTTAAATCCATGTCAAAAAAAGGAATATACATTCAAAAACTCGCTCATGGATTGTAAAATACAGCGTTATGAAAATAATTATCTTTCAACATTGAAGTTCTTATATCAAGCATTAAGAAGTGTGTCTGGTGCCAACGATTTAATATCTTTTTTTAAATGCCTTGTTAGAGTAACTTTTTTTGGTAAAAAGAACTTATGATTGAGCAAAGAAATATCAAGATAATCAAAGGGGAAATAACTTTATTTATCGTAACCTATTTTATCTATACCTTGAAAAGCATCATTATTTCTTTGGAGATTGATGAGGATTATATAACGATAGTGTCTTCAGTCTCAAATAGTATTATAATTACAATGGTTTGTTTAGGCTTCTTACTATTTGATAATAAAAAGAAAATACTGATAGCGTTTACTTCGATATTATTTGTTATTAATCTTTTGATATATAATAACCCTGTTTATTTTGGATATTTAGTACTAATGCATTTATTGATGTTGTCAAATGGGATGCCATGGAAAAATGTAATCTCAATACTATTTTTTGTTAATGTATTGGTAATTGTAGTATGTGTACCATTGCTTTTTCTTGCTGATAGTCACTATATGATTGATGACAGAACGGGGCAAAGGTTAACGCTTGGATTTCATAACCCTAATACCCTAAGCCAATATGCCTTAACCCTATTCAGTATTATTGTATTATGGGGAAGGGAACATATAAAATCAGTCTCAATTGAAACATTAAACCTCGTAATCGCATTTTCCGTTTTACTTTTAGTAACCTATATGAGCGGTTCAAGAACGTCGATATTATTATCGATTATTCTGTTATGTGGATATTTAATGAGCTTTACCTTACGTAAGCAGTACAAAAAGCGAAGTTGGTTTGTATTAAGTTATTTTAGTGTTGCGTTAGTTATTGCTTTTTTACAATTTTATTACTCGTCTATTTACATTACTTCGGACCTTGCGAAATTACTTAATGAACTCCTATCAAGTCGTATTTGGTATTCTTATTTGTTGATTACGGAAATGAGTTACCCTGCAATTTTTCACTCTATAAACATAGACATTTATATGCCTATAGACTTTTTCTTTTTATCCTATTTTTACAACCTTGGATGGTTGCCGGGTCTTGTTTTTATATTTATTTACTATAATAAAATGAAAGAACAAACCTTCACATTTGCCATGTGCGTGGCTCTTTGGGGCGCTTTAGCAATCTCTTTATCTGAAAATTACTATACTATAGCAATATATAATGTGGGACTTTTTGCAACTTTCTCCCAAAGGTTTTATACAGGTATCAGAAAATGAAGACAGCTGTTCTAATACAAGCACATAAAAATGAATGTTATATTAAAAGTCTCGCTGAGAATAATCAAGGTGTGCGGTTTTACGTACACTTTGACGCTAAATATCCTGAAAAAAGAAATTGGTTAATTTCTCAGGGATTATCAAATCTTAAAGTTATTGAGGACCCAGTAAAAGTTTATTGGGGAGGTAGTAGTCAAGTTGAGGCCACGATTAGGTTACTAAAAAGCGCTTATAAAGATGAAAGAAATTTTTTCTTTCACTTGATTAGCTCGGAATGCATGGTCCTAAAAAGTTTCGAAGATATTGAAAAAGAATGGATGCAATATCCTGACAAGCAATTTATTGAAAGTCATCGAGACAACAAAAATGAGTGGCGGTTAAGAACCCGGGTTCCTCATTCAAATACTCCATTCTTACGAACATTTTTTGGGAAATGTTTAAACAAATGCTTTAAATTTAAAGCCTTTTTTTATGATAGCGTTTCTTTCGGTAAAGAAAATTATTATTTTGGCTCACAGTGGTTTTCCGTAAATAGAGGCTTTGTGCACGAAGTACTTGATGCTTACACAACAAGTGGTTTTTTTAAAAAATTTCATAACATTACCTGCGCGGATGAGCACGCTTTTGCCATCTTTTCCAGAACACTTTACGGTAAACAGGAAAACATTGTAGATTGTAATAATCGATACATTAAATTTTCTGGAAAGTCCAGCCCTGATTACATTCACAAAGCTATGATTGAAAAATTAATAAATCAAAAAAAATATTGGTTTGCCAGAAAGATACAGGAAGATAAGTTAAAAAAATATATCAGCAATGGAAGTACTCAATAATGACCGCGATTTTTTCAGTTATTATGCCAGCTTTTAATGCTGGAAAAACAATATGCCGTAGTATCGAATCAGTATTAAATCAAAGCGTTAAATCTTTTGAGCTTATCATAATTGATGATTGCTCAACTGATGACACTGAAGAAAAAGTTTCTAAATATTTAAACGATAGTCGTATTATATATCTTAGAAATGAAAAAAATCTAGGTGTGGCTCTAAGTCGTAATAAAGGGATTAAGCATTGCAAAGGACGATACATTGCTTTTTTGGATAGTGATGATTACTGGATGGAGAATAAGTTACTACAACAGAAGAAATATTTTGACAAGGGTTATAAGGTTGTATGTTCAAATTACTATGCCGACGATGATTCTAAAAAAAAACGCATCCTCAGAGTATCGCCTGAAATAATAGATTTCAGAATGATGCTTAAAAGCAACTTCGTTGGTAATTTGACTGGGGCTTATGATTGCAGTGAGCTTGGGAAATTCCAACAGTGCAGACTAGGGCATGAAGATTATATAATGTGGTTGGACGTATTAAAAAAAGGTAATTTAGCTTACTGTATCCAGGAGCCTTTGGCAGTTTATAGTATCTCAACCTATTCTTTGTCGTCTAACAAAGTAACAGCAATGAAGTGGCAGTGGTTTATATATCGTAACTATTTAAAAATGGGGTTTATTAGATCTCTATATTACTTTGTGAATTATTTAGCGCTTGCACTTAAAAAAAGGATTTAAGCTATGAATTTCCTGCGAATTATAAATGAAAAAATAATAACACCATGCTATATTTTTTACTATAAGCTTAGCTCAAATATTAAGCTTGGTGCTAAAGTAAATTTCAATGGTAAACCTGATTTATCAATCGGCAAAGGATGTTCACTTAAAATTGGACATGATACTTTAATCAATTCTTCAAATAAATATTATCATGTGAATATGTTTACCCCAGTAAAAATATTTGCAGAGCGTGAAGGAACGGAAATCAGCATTGGCCATTCGACAAGAATACATGGTGCATGTATCCATGCAAGTAAAGGCATTAATATTGGCGATAGATGTCTTATAGCCGCCAATGTACAAATCTTTGATTTTAATGGCCATGCCGCTTCGTTCGATAATGTTGAAGACAGAATTAATACAACGAGTGAAGGTAAGGTTATAATAATCGAAGATGACGTATGGATAGGTACTGGAGCTATTATATTACCCGGTGTGCGAATAGGTAAGGGATCCATAATTGGGGCCGGAAGCGTCGTGACTAAAGATATTCCTTCATATTGTGTTGCGAGTGGGAATCCAGCTAAAGTTAAAATGATTTTTAATCAGGAAGATTGATTCTTTAACTATACCACTCGTAAGAATTTTGGCTCACAAAAAATATGACTAAGCAATTTTATTTCAGTATCATATAAACAATGGATGCGTTAGAGCTAAGTATCTACTATATGGAGAAGCCTTTTTTTAAGTTGAATATATCTTGTATTTTTCGCAAGTAATGCATTGCTATAAAATAACTGGTCAAATTGCAAGTATTACCTCGTTTTATTCATATCTCTTTTTGAAAAAAATATCAATACCTACCACCACCTTTGATTATGCGATAACATTGCAATAACAACCTACTGCGCTAATCCGCAGTGACCAAACCTGACAGGAGTATGTAATGTCCAAGCAACAGATCGGCGTCGTCGGTATGGCAGTGATGGGGCGCAACCTGGCGCTCAACATCGAAAGCCGTGGTTATACCGTCTCCGTATTCAACCGCTCCCGTGAAAAAACCGAAGAAGTGATTGCCGAAAATCCGGGCAAGAAACTGGTTCCTTATTACACCGTTCAGGAGTTTGTCGAGTCGCTGGAAACCCCGCGTCGCATCCTGCTGATGGTGAAAGCGGGCGAGGGTACCGACAAGGCGATTGAGTCCCTGAAGCCGTATCTGGAGAAAGGCGACATCATCATTGATGGCGGCAACACCTACTACCACGACACTATCCGCCGTAACCGCGAACTCTCTGCGGAAGGTTTTAACTTCATCGGTACCGGTGTGTCCGGTGGGGAAGAGGGCGCGCTGAAAGGCCCGTCTATCATGCCTGGCGGTCAGAAAGAAGCTTATGAACTGGTTGCCCCGATCCTGAAACAGATCGCTGCGGTTGCTGAAGACGGCGAGCCGTGCGTCACCTATATCGGCGCAGACGGCGCGGGCCACTACGTGAAGATGGTGCATAACGGCATCGAATACGGCGACATGCAGCTCATCGCGGAAGCCTACTCCCTGCTGAAGCATGGTCTGAACCTCTCTAACGAAGAGCTGGCAACCACCTTCACCGAGTGGAACGACGGCGAGCTGAGCAGCTACCTGATCGACATAACCAAAGATATCTTCACTAAGAAAGATGAAGAGGGTAAATACCTGGTTGATGTGATTCTGGACGAAGCCGCCAACAAAGGTACCGGTAAGTGGACCAGCCAGAGCTCGCTGGATCTTGGCGAGCCGCTGTCGCTGATCACCGAGTCCGTATTTGCCCGCTACATCTCGTCGCTGAAAGAGCAGCGCGTTGCCGCCTCTAAAGTCCTGAGTGGCCCGCAGGCCAAACCGTTTACCGGTGACAAAACTGAGTTCAGCGAAAAAGTGCGTCGCGCACTCTACCTGGGCAAAATCGTCTCTTACGCGCAGGGCTTCTCCCAGCTGCGTGCGGCCTCGGATGAGAACAACTGGGATCTTAATTACGGCGAAATCGCGAAGATTTTCCGCGCTGGTTGCATCATTCGTGCCCAGTTCCTGCAGAAAATCACCGATGCGTATGCCGAGAACCCGGCGATCGCTAACCTGCTGCTGGCCCCTTACTTCAAGCAGATTGCTGATGATTACCAGCAGGCACTGCGCGACGTTGTGGCCTATGCGGTACAAAACGGTATCCCGACCCCGACTTTCTCTGCTGCCATTGCCTACTACGACAGCTATCGCTCCGCTGTACTGCCTGCCAACCTGATTCAGGCGCAGCGCGACTACTTCGGCGCACACACTTACAAGCGTATCGATAAAGAAGGCGTATTCCACACCGAGTGGATGGAATAACTGCTCAGGCCCTCTACGGAGGGCCTTTTTACTGCCTTAAACGCCCGTAGTTTCGGGCTATTCTTAGCGTACCGCGTCAAATATTAACAGGCAGAGTCACGGAAACCCGCTACACTTAGCTCCGGCGCTTCGCTTGTTTTTCTACTTTATACTTAAGGTAATCATGACAACGCACACGTATAAAACAGTGGAACGGAACCACGACAATTCAGAAACCATCGATCTCATCGATATTTTTTTCCAGCTCTGGCGTGGAAAAGTCATCATCATTGCTTTTGTTATTTTTGCCGTTATTTTAGCCAGTCTTTATCTGGTGTTTGCTAAAGAGAAGTGGACATCGTCAGCAATCATCACCACCCCCGATTCCGGCCAGGTTTCCAGCTACACCAATGCCATGAATACGCTTTATCCGGGTAACGCACCGTTGGTATCGGATATCCAACAGCAATTCTTCTCGCGCCTCAATGCTGCGCTGTCGGCTCGTTCATTACAGTTGAACAATCAGGAAGAGCCAGAAAAACTCTCTATCGAACCGACGGTGAAAGGGCAGCCAGCACCCCTGGCTATCAGCTATGTATCCGATACGCCTGAGAAAGCCACCAAAACGCTTGAGAAGTACATCACCGAGCTCAACCGCGCCATCGCTGGCGAAATGGAAAAAGACCTCACCAAAAATATCGATTCCCGCGCTAAAGAGCTGACCTCCTCCCTGCAGGCGATGGAACACGTTGCCAAAGAGAAGCAGGAAGAGCGCGCGAAAGTCCTGAACCAGGCACTGCTGATTGCCGAGCAGTCAGGTATTACCAAGCCGCAGGTGCAGCAGTCAGAGGGCATCTCAGACGACACGCTGTTCGTGCTGGGCAGCGATGCGCTTAAAGCGATGATCCAGAACCATGCCACCAGCCCGCTGCCGCTGACGGTAGACTATTATGAGCTGCGTCAGAACCTGCTGGCGGTCACTGCCCTGAAAGCGCAGCCGGATACCCTTTATGCCTTCCGCTACGTGATGCAACCGGACAAGCCAATCCGTCGCGACAGCCCGAAACGTGCTCTGACCCTGGTGCTTGCCGCGCTGCTGGGTGGCATGATCGGTGCTGCGGCGGTACTGGGGCGTAACGCCATTCGCGAATATAACATGCGCAAGCAGTAATAATCGTCGTGCTGAGTACGTCAGTTCCCGGACGTATTCAGCATGTTCTTACCTGTCAGCCCCGAATCTCATCCCGCCTTCTTGCTTCTCGCCCTGGCACGCTATTCCCGTCATCGTTTTACTATTTCAGGTAGTTGAAATAAAAGTATCTGCTGATATGTTAGCGCCACTAAATAATTCTCTATAACGGACGATAAATTATCGTCCGTTTTTTTGTGAGCGATGAAATAAACCATGTCTGCACGTCATGCCCAACCGCATTCCGGTCCGTCTAACGAACCAGATTTACTGCACCTTCTGCTGGCACTCTGGCAGGGTAGAATAACTATCCTTATCTGCGCTACGCTGGCTGCCGTGCTTGCAGCGGGCTATCTCTGGTTCGATAAACCCAGCTGGACCGCTTCCGCGCTGATAACCTTACCCGGGGATGCGGATATGGCGGGATATACCAGTCTGACAAACATTCTTACGCCGGTTATTGCTTCTAAAGTGGTGAATAACGCGACGGATGACAAAAAACCAGTCAGCAATGGCGATATCAAAGAGATGAATTTCAGCCGTGCCATGGCCATGCTTGACGCTCAGGGCACCGGCATTGCGGGTTTCAGGGCAGAAGCGCAGGATAAAAAAATGCCCTGGCCGGTGAAGATCAGTGTTTCAGCAGACGATGCCCAGTCAGCGGCGCGTGAACTTAATTCTGTTCTGATGGAGACTGACATGCAGCTGCGTCAGGCCGTAAAAGAAGAGCTGAATTATCTGATTGATACCCGTATCACGCAGCTGAACACGTTCATTAGCGCCCAGGAAACTGTGGCGGAAGAAAAGAAAGCCGACAGGTTGAACAACCTCAAACAGGCGCTTCTCGTCGCGCGCGAGGCGAACGTGGCGCAACTGAGTGTGCAGCAGGTGTCTACTCTGAATAATGACGCTCTGTTCGTGCTGGGCAGCGATGCGCTGAGCGCCATGATCGACAATGAGCGTTCACGTCCGCTTCAGCTTTCAGACAGCTACTATCAGCTTCGTCAGGAGTTGCTTGAGTTAAAAACCTTCAGGCAACAGCCTTTCCAGTATTCTGCTTTTAGCTACATCGTCAAACCGACGGTGCCGTTGCAGCCCGATGACCGGCGTTCAGCGTTACTGATCGTGCTGGCGTTACTGGCAGGCGTTATTACAGGTGCTGCGATAACGATAGCGCGAAAAGGGTTGCAGCACGCGCTATCTCAACAGACGCAGCTTGCCTGAGGAATGATATCCGGGGGATCCCGGATATCAGGGCACCTCATCAATGCCGCTTACGCAAATTCTCAATCACCGTGGTCAAATCGAGATCCTGATCCTGGAGCAGCACCAGCAGGTGATACATCAGGTCTGAAGCCTCGTTGGTCAGCTCGTGGCGGTCGTTCACCGTAGCGGCCAGCGCGGTCTCGACACCTTCTTCCCCGACCTTTTGCGCGATACGCTTGGTGCCGCTGGCGTAGAGCTTCGCGGTGTAGGAGCTCTCCGGATCGGCGGTCTTGCGTGACGCCAACAGCTGCTCCAGCTCCCACAGGAAGTGCCACTGATGATGCGCCTCGCCAAAGCAGCTGGAAGTGCCGAGGTGGCAGGTCGGCCCGACAGGATTGACCAGAATCAGCAGGGTGTCGTTATCGCAGTCCGGGGTGATGCTGACCACGTTAAGAAAATGCCCCGAGGACTCGCCCTTGGTCCACAGCCGCTGTTTGGTACGCGACCAGAAAGTCACTTTCCCGCTCTGTTCGGTGACGCGCAGCGCCTCGTCGTTCATGTAGCCCAGCATCAGTACTTCACCGGACACCGCGTGCTGGATCACCGCCGGCAGCAGGCCGTCGGTTTTTTCGAAGTCCAGCTGCGTGCGTTGTTGCTCTGTTAACATACCCGAATCTCCACGCCCTGCAGTGCCAGGTACGCTTTTAGCTCGCCAATATTGATAATCTGCTTGTGGAACACCGATGCCGCCAGCGCGCCGTCCACGTCCGCATCGCGAAACGCCTCGTGGAAGTGTTCCATGGTCCCGGCACCGCCGGAGGCGATGAGCGGAACGTGGCACACCTCTCGCACTTTTTTTAGCTGAACCAGGTCATAGCCGTTGCGTACGCCGTCCTGGTTCATCATGTTCAGCACAATTTCCCCTGCGCCGCGCTTCTGTACTTCCTGCACCCAGTCGAGGGTCTCCCACTGGGTCACACGGGTGCGGCTTTCGTCGCCGGTATATTGATTAACGTGATATTTCCCGCTGGTTTCGTCAAACCAGGTATCAATCCCCACCACGATGCACTGCACGCCGAAACGGTCGGCAAGGCGGGTGATAAGCTCGGGGTCGGCCAGCGCCGGGGAATTAATGGAGATTTTGTCAGCCCCGAAGGTGAGAATTTTCGCCGCGTCTTCCGCGGATTTGATCCCGCCAGCGACGCAGAACGGAATGTCGATCACTTCCGCCACGCGTGAGACCCAGCTCTTGTCCACCACGCGGCCATCGCTGGATGCGGTGATATCGTAGAACACCAGTTCGTCGGCGCCTTCTTCGGCGTAGCGTTTCGCCAGCGGCACGATGTCGCCGATGATCTCATGGTTGCGGAACTGCACGCCTTTCACAACCTGACCGTCGCGCACGTCGAGGCAGGGGATTATCCGTTTTGCCAGCATTGAATTGCCTCCGTTACCGTAAATTTACCTTCCAGCAGCGCGCGACCCACGATCACACCGCTGACGCCGCTGTCGGTGAGCGCCGCAATGTCTGCCAGACCACCAATACCACCGGACGCCTGGAATGCCACCTGGGGGTAGCGGGCGCACACTTCTCTGTAAAGTTCGACGTTTGAACCAGCAAGCGTGCCGTCGCGCGAAATATCCGTGCACAGCACGTGCTTCAGGCCGAAGGGGAGATACTGCTCCACCAGCGCTTCCAGCGTGACGCCGGAGTTCTCCTGCCAGCCGCTTACCGCCACCTGTTTGTTGCCCGCCGCGTCAATGCGCACGTCGAGCGCCAGCACCAGCTGGTCGGCGCCGAAGCGGGTAAACCACTGCTGAACCTGCTCCGGCGACTTCACCGCCGTGGAGCCAACTACCACCCGCGCCACGCCTGCGTCCAGCAGGGCCGCGACGTCCTCTGCGCTGCGTACGCCGCCGCCAACCTGTACCGGCACGCTGACGCCCGCTACCAGGGTTTTCAGCAACGGGATCTGGCGCTGCGCCGGATCTTTCGCCCCGGTTAAATCCACCAGGTGCAGCACCTCTGCGCCCTGCGCCTGGTAATCCTGCAGGCGCGGGAGCGGATCGCTGCCGTAGTCGCGCTGCTGCCCGTAGTCGCCCTGATGGAGACGCACCACCGTTCCGTCTATCAAATCCAGTGCCGGAATAATCATTTACATCTCCAGGAAGTTTTTCAGCAGCTGCGCGCCCGCCGCGCCGGAGCGCTCCGGGTGGAACTGCACGCCGTAGAAGTTATCTTTCTGCACCGCGGCGGTAAACGGCTCGCCGTAGCTGCACTGGGCGATGGTGCAGGGATTCACCGGCATCGCGTAGCTGTGCACGAAGTAGAAGTACGCCCCGTCCTCGATCCCGCGGAACAGGTGGTTGCCCGCTTTCGGGTAGACGCGGTTCCAGCCCATGTGCGGCAGCGGCAGGCCGACGTCGGTCATGTGCGGCACCGGCTCGTCGATAATGCCCAGCAGCTCAACGCCGCCACTTTCATCGCTGTGACTGCCAAGCAGCTGCATACCGAGGCAAATTCCCAGCACCGGCTGGGTACAGGCTTTAATCAGGTCCACCAGCTCGCGCTCGTGCAGCTGGTCCATCGCCGCGCGGGCAGTACCGACACCGGGCAGCAGCAGCTTGTCGGCGCGCAGCACCACGTCCGGATCGCGGCTGACCAGCGGCTCATAGCCGAGACGCTCGATGGCCCATTTGACGGATGAGAGGTTGGCGCAGCCGGTATCAAGGATCACCACGCTCATTACAGCACTCCTTTCGACGAGGGAAGGGTGTCGCCTTCCACGCGGATCGCCTGGCGCAGCGTACGGCCAAAGGCTTTAAACAGGCTCTCAACGCGGTGGTGATCGTTTTTACCTTTGGTTTTCAGGTGCAGCGTCACCGCCATAGTGTAGGAGAGGGAGCGGAAGAAGTGCTCAACCATCTCGGTGCTGAGATCGCCCACGCGCTGATAGGTGAATTCCGCCTTGTATTCGAGGTGCGGGCGGCCGGAGATATCCAGCGCACAGCGCGCCAGACACTCGTCCATCGGCAGCACGAAGCCGAAACGGTTGATGCCGCGCTTGTCGCCCAGCGCCAGCTTCAGCGCCTCGCCCAGCGCCAGGCCGGTATCTTCCACGGTGTGGTGGTCGTCGATATAGAGGTCGCCTTTCACCGCAATCTCCATGCGGAAACCGCCGTGGGTGGCAATCTGGTCCAGCATGTGGTCGAAGAAGCCGACGCCGGTATTGATCTTGCTGCCGCCTTCGCGATCCAGCCACACCTTAACGTCAATCTGCGTCTCTTTGGTGTTGCGCTCAACGTGGGCGTAGCGGTCACGCTTCGTCAGCTGTTCGCCGATAGCCGCCCAGCCGAGGGTGTCGCGCTGATAGCGCAGCCCCTGGATACCCATGTTTTCCGCCAGCGTTACGTCGGTAGCGCGGTCGCCGATGACGTAGCTGTTGGCACGATCCATCACGCCATCTTCAAGATAGCCAGTGACCATCGCCAGCTTCGGCTTGCGGCAGTCGCACGCGTCGGCAGGCAGGTGCGGGCAGATAAGCACTTGGTCGAACGCCACGCCCTGAGAGGTAAAAATCTGCATCATCAGGTTATGCGGACCGTCAAAATCCGCCTGCGGGAAACTGGCAGTACCCAGCCCGTCCTGATTGGTGATCATCACCAGCCGGTAGCCGGCTTTCTGCAGCTGCAGCAGCACCGGAATGGCGTCCGGTTCGAACGCCAGCTTCTCCATGCGGTCTACCTGGAAATCCTCTGGCGGTTCAGAGATCAGGGTGCCGTCGCGGTCAATAAAAAGGATCTTCTGGCTCATTGCTTCTCCGTGGCGGTCAGGCCGGGTTGGTCACGCAGCGCATCCAGGACGCGCTGGCACTCGTCGCGGGTGCCGACGGTAATGCGCAGGCAGCCGCTGAGCGACGGTTGTTTGTTCTGGTCACGCAAGATAATGCCCTGATCCCACAGCGATTTAAACACCGCGCTGGAGGTGGTGATGCGCGCCAGCACGTAGTTGGTTTCCGACGGGAACACCGCTTCCACACAGGGCAGGCTTTGCAGGCCGTCAATCAGCCGCTGGCGGTTCTCAAGAATTGCCGCCACGCGGGCGCGCATGGCCTCAATGCCCTGCGGGCTTAGCGCCTGAGCGGCGATGTCCGCCACCGGGGTAGAGAGCGGGTAAGGGGCGATCACCTTCATCAGCAGGGCGATAACCTCTTCGCTGGCGAGGGTAAACCCGCAGCGCAGCCCGGCCAGGGCAAAGGCTTTGGAGAGCGTACGCAGCACCATCAGGTGAGGGTACTCTTCAATCCAGCTGGCCAGCGAGGCCTGCGGGCAAAATTCAATATAGGCTTCGTCCGCCACAACCAGCGCTTTGCCGCGGGTTATCTCCAGCAGGTCACGGATATCCTGCGGGTTAATCAACTGGCCGGTAGGGTTGTTGGGGCTGCACACGAAGACCACTTTCACGCCGTCGAGCCGGGCGGCAATGCCCTCCAGATCGAGCTGCCAGCCGTCAAGCGTCGGCACGGTACGGCATTCGATGCCGATAGTTTCCGCGCTGACGCTGTACATGCCATAGGTAGGCGGGCAGTAGAGAACGGCATCCTGGCCCGGTTCGCAGAAGGCGCGCATCACCAGTTCGATGCCTTCGTCCGCGCCGCGGCTCACCAGCACCTGCTCCGGTTTGACCCCGGCGTACTGCGCATAGCGTTCGATCACCGCTTTTGGCTGGCACTCGGGATAGCGGTTGAGCGTCTGCTGCGTCAGCTCGAATGGCACCGCGGTCGGGTATTCGTTGGCGTTAAGCCAGACGTCGCCGTTGCCGCCAAGACGGCGCGCAGACTGATACGGGGTCAGGGCACGCACATTGGCGCGGGCTAAATCTTCGCTGCTCATACCTTCTCCTTCAGGGCGGCCACACGCAGGGTGACGGCGTTTTTGTGGGCGGTAAGCTGTTCAGCCGCGGCCAGGGTTTCGATGGTTTGCGCCAGGGCGGAGAAGCCCGCTGGGGTCAGTTCCTGCACCGTCATGCGCTTCTGGAAATCAGCCAGCCCGAGGCTGGAGCAGGTCGAGGTGTAACCGTAGGTCGGCAGCACGTGGTTGGTGCCAGAGGCATAATCTCCCGCCGACTCCGGCGACCAGTCACCGAGAAACACCGACCCGGCGCTGGTGATGCTATCCACCAGCTCGCGAGCGTTGCGGGTCTGAATGATCAGGTGCTCCGGGCCGTACTGGTTAGAGATGGCGATACACTGCGCCAGATCCCGGGCCACGATCAGGCGGCTGGACGCCAGCGCCTGGCGGGCAGTTTCAGCGCGCGGCAGGTCGGCGAGCTGCTGTTCCACAGCGTCGGCCACGGCACGCGCCATGTTTTCATCCGGGGTCAGCAACACCACCTGCGAATCCGGCCCGTGTTCCGCCTGGGAAAGCAGATCGGAGGCGACAAATGCTGGCGTGGCGCCGCTGTCTGCAATGACCAGCACTTCCGACGGCCCGGCGGGCATATCAATCGCCGCACCGTCCAGACGCTGGCTCACCTGGCGTTTGGCTTCGGTAACAAAGGCGTTACCAGGGCCAAAGATTTTGTCTACTTTCGGCACGCTGTCGGTGCCAAAAGCCATAGCGGCAATGGCCTGCGCACCACCCACCCGGAACACCTGCTGTACACCGCACAGCTTTGCAGCATAGAGAATTTCGTCAGCAATCGGCGGCGGCGAGCAGAGCACCACCTGCTGGCAAGCAGCGATACGCGCCGGGGTCGCCAGCATCAGCACCGTGGAGAACAGCGGCGCGGAGCCGCCGGGGATATAGAGGCCCACCGAGGCGATGGGGCGCGTCACCTGCTGGCAGCGCACGCCGGGCATGGTTTCGATATCCACCGCCGGCAGCTGCTGGGCGCGGTGGAAGGTCTCGATATTGCTGGCGGCCACCGCCATCGCGGCTTTGATGTCATCCCCCAGGCGCGCGCAGGCAGCATCGATCTCCGCTGCGCTCACCGGGAGAGCCGCCACCTCGGTTTTATCGAACTTTGCGCTGTAGGCTTTCAACGCTGCATCGCCGTCGCGTTTGACGTTATCCAGGATCTCGCTGACGGTACGAGCGATGCTGTCAGACGCCGATACTGCCGGACGGGTCAGGAGCTGACGCTGCTCGGCGTCGCTACAGGCATTCCAGTCAATCAGAGTGGTAAAGGCCATGATTTACTCCATCATCTTCTCAATCGGCAGCACCAGAATGGAGCTGGCCCCCAGCGCTTTCAGTTTTTCCATGGTTTCCCAGAACAGGGTTTCACTGCTCACCATGTGCATCGCCACGCGCTGCTGATCCCCGGCCAGCGGCAGAATGGTCGGGCGCTCAGCGCCTGGCAGCAGGGCGATGACTTCATCAAGGCGCTCGGTCGGCGCGTGCATCATGATGTACTTGGATTCGCGTGCCTGGATCACGCCCTGGATGCGGGTCAACAGCTTGTCGATGAGCTGCTGTTTGGCATCCGGCATGTCGCCGTCGCGCTGGATCAGGCAGGCTTTGGAGCGGTAGATAACTTCCACTTCGCGCAGGCCGTTGGCTTCAAGCGTCGCGCCGGTAGAGACCAGATCGCAGATGGCATCGGCCAGACCGGCACGCGGTGCCACTTCCACCGAGCCGTTGAGCAGGCAGGATTTAAACTGCACGCCTTTCTGGTCGAGATAGCGTTTCAGCAGGTGCGGATAGGAGGTGGCGATGCGTTTTCCGTTGAGCGCCGCCGGGCCGTCCCAGGCTTCGTCAACCGCGGTTGCCAGCGACAGGCGGCAGCCGCCGAAATCGAGACGACGCAGGGTGAAGTAGCGCGGATCTTCGCCCTGAGCGCGGCGCGTCAGCAGCTCCTCTTCCAGCACGTTCTCACCAATGATCCCCAGATCCACCACGCCATCCATCACCAGCCCCGGAATGTCGTCGTCACGCACGCGCAGAATATCGATCGGCATATTCTCTGCCAGAGCAATCAGGCGCTGGGTGTGCAGATTAATTTTGATGCCGCAGCGGGCCAGCAGTTCGCGTGAATCGTCGCTCAGGCGCCCTGATTTCTGAATAGCTATGCGTAAACGGGTGTTATCTAACATTCTCGGTTCCTCGTAATCCTGTCGTGGTCGGTCTGCAATCATCGTAAAGGTTTTATTTTTATCCGCGGCTTTCGGCTGGTGTAAGCACAAAAAAAAGCCCCCGGAAGGCGATCTTCCGGGGGCTTTCTGTTGCGTTCTGCACCACTGGAAGATCCTGAATGTCTCCCAGCACACATCGCCTGAAAGACTAGTCAGGGTGATGGTGATGATGGTGGTTTTTAATCTGAACGCAGTTCATAAAATTCTCTGATGAATGAGTATTCACAATGGGTCTTACCGTAAACCAGGTATGTGCAGGAAGGCAAGGGCTTTTTTTCATCATGAGTGCGTTTCATCCTGCGCCTGCCGATTGCCACCGTCACCGGGCAGAGGTAGCCTTACCCCGCGGCAGCCGTGCAGGCCGTGCCGTTGTCGGTTACGCTTTAACGATGCGCATCGCGTCGCTTCAGGATCCAGGAGAAAGGTATGAAAAAGGTGGCTATTGTCGGTTTGGGGTGGCTGGGAATGCCGCTGGCGCTCGCGCTGAATGCGCGCGGCTGGCAGGTTACCGGCAGCAAGACCACGCCGGACGGCGTAGAGGCGGCGCGCATGTGCGGCATTGAGAGCTATCCGCTTGAGCTCACGCCGGAGCTGGTGTGCGACAGCGATGAACTGGATGCGCTGCTGAACGTTGATGCGCTGGTGGTGACGCTTCCCGCCCGTCGCACCGGGGAGGGCGATACCTTTTATCAGCAGGCGGTGCAGGAGATAGTCGACAGCGCGCTGGCGCACCGTATCCCGCGCATCATCTTCACCAGCTCCACGTCGGTGTACGGTGACGTGGACGGCACGGTAAAAGAGAGCACCCCACTGCAGCCGGTTACCCACAGCGGTCGCGTGCTGAAGGAGCTGGAGGCGTGGCTGCATCAGCTACCGGGCACCTCGGTGGACATTCTGCGCCTCGCCGGGCTGGTCGGGCCTGGGCGGCATCCCGGCCGCTTCTTCGCTGGCAAAACAGCCCCCAACGGCAGTCACGGCGTGAATATGGTTCATCTCGAAGACGTGGTGTCAGCCATTACGCTGCTGCTGGAAACCCCAAAGGGGGGCCGCACCTATAACCTTTGTGCACCGCACCATCCGGCCCGCGCCGAATTCTATCCGCTGATGGCGCGCCAGCTGGGCCTTGAACCGCCGCAGTTCAGTAACAGTGAAGCCGGCACGCAGGGCAAGCGCGTTGACGGCAACCGCATCTGCAACGAGCTTGGTTTCGAATACCGCTATCCCGACCCGCTGGTGATGCCGATGGCATAACCCCCGCGCCCCCGCTTCGACGGCCTGCGCCGGAGCGGGATCTCATGCTGTTCCTGCTGCATTTTCCCTGTTTTTTTATCGCCTCTCCCGCCTCCTGCGGCGGCTTTCTGCGCTTCGTCTCACTTCTCTGGTAAAGCCTTTACCCTCGTCTATGTTTAAGAAGGGCGGGCATGCGCCGGATATTTTTCTCGCAAGGAGAAGGTATGAGTCAGACCAATCAGCAGTGGCAGACGCGGCGTG
Source organism: Siccibacter colletis (assembly GCF_000696575.1). Lineage (GTDB taxonomy): Bacteria > Pseudomonadota > Gammaproteobacteria > Enterobacterales > Enterobacteriaceae > Siccibacter > Siccibacter colletis. Next base: position 431,141 of record NZ_JMSQ01000006.1, read on the forward strand.
AGGCGGCGGTGGCGCAGGGGGTAGGAAACGCGCTGCCGGTCTATATTGCGCGCGCGCGCAACGCCGAACTTTGGGACGTAGAGGGCAAGCGCTACATCGACTTTGCCTCCGGGATTGCGGTGTTGAATACCGGGCATAACCATCCAGCGGTAATCGACGCGGTGAAAGCGCAGCTGGAGTACTTCACCCATCCCTGTTTTCAGGTGACGCCGTATGGCAACTATATTGAACTGGCGGAGCGGCTCAACGCCCTGGTGCCGATCGAGGCTGCCTGCCAGACGCTGTTTCTTTCTACTGGTGCCGAGGCGGTAGAGAACGCGATTAAGGTCGCGCGCATCGCTACCGGACGCTCAGCGGTGATCGCGTTTCGCGGTGCCTTCCACGGACGAACGCTGCTTGGTATGGCGTTGACCGGTAAAGTTCAGCCCTATAAGAAAGGTTACGGCCCGTTCCCGGCGGGTATCTACCACGCCCCCTATCCGGCAGCCTATCTCGGCGTGAGCGATACTCAGGCACTGGCCTCGCTGGCGGGCATTTTTGCCGCCGACGTCGCCCCGGAAGAGGTCGCAGCGATCATCATCGAACCGGTGCAGGGAGAGGGCGGTTTTTATCCTGCCTCCACGCACTTCATGCAGCAGCTGCGCGCCCTGTGTGACCGGCACGGCATTGTACTGATTGTTGATGAGATCCAGAGCGGCTTCTGCCGCACCGGGAAAACCTTCGCCATTGAACACACCGGCGTGGAGCCGGATCTGATCACCATGGCGAAAAGCCTGGCGGGCGGCTTCCCGCTGGCGGCGCTGGTGGGGCGTAAGGCGCTGTTCGATAAAGCCCTGCCGGGCGGGCTGGGCGGAACCTACGCCGGCTCGCCGATAGCCATTGCCGCCGCGCTGGCGGTGACCGATCTGATCGAGCGCGCGCAGCTGAATGAGAAAGCCCAGGCGGTGGGCGAGCAGATCGTGACGCGCCTGACCCGGCTGGCTGAGGAGTATGACTGCATCGGCGACGTGCGCGGCGTTGGAGCAATGGTGGCGATGGAGCTGGTAGAGGGGCGCGACAGCCAGAAGCCAGATAAAGAATTGACCCAGTTATTGATACAGGAAGCGGGGCGGCAGGGGCTGGTGTTGCTCTCCTGCGGCGTGCGTGCCAACGTAATCCGTTTCCTGGTTCCGCTGACGGCGGAAAAAGAAATTGTCGATGAGGGGCTCAACATCTTGTCATCGTGCCTGAAAGTGTTGCAAAATACGCGCCCTGCAAAATGAGAATTAGCCGACGTGAATAACGTCGGTTATTTTTTTGCAATTAAGAAACGTCATTTTAAAACAAGAGGCCGGGCTTCGTACCGGATAGATACTTACTAAAGATCGACAGTCGTGTCGCCGAGGAAATAAGAAAGATGGGGCAATTTTTTGCATTTGCGACGGCACACGCCGTAATGGAGATCAGCCATGTCGCATAACGTTACTCCAGGTACTACCACCTCTCGCGTGGAATTGCGTAAGACCCTTACGCTGATTCCGGTTGTAATGATGGGCCTTGCCTATATGCAGCCGATGACGCTGTTCGATACGTTCGGTATCGTATCCGGCCTGACCAGTGGTCACGTCGCAACAGCCTATGCCTTCGCGCTGGTCGCGATCCTCTTTACCGCTATCAGCTACGGTAAACTGGTGCGCCGCTTCCCGTCGGCTGGCTCCGCTTATACCTACGCCCAGAAATCCATCAGCCCGGCTGTTGGCTTTATGGTTGGCTGGTCATCCCTGCTGGACTATCTGTTCATGCCGATGATCAACATCCTGCTGGCGAAAATTTACTTCGAAGCGCTGGTACCTAACGTACCGTCGTGGATGTTCGTAGTCGCGCTGGTCGCGTTTATGACCATCTCCAACCTGCGCAGCCTGAAAACCGTGGCTAACTTCAACACCGTTATCGTGGTGCTGCAGATGGGCATCGTAGCGGCTATCGTCGGTCTCATCATTTATGGTGTTTCCCACGGTGAAGGCGCTGGTACGCTGGTCAGCTCACAGCCGTTCTGGAGTGCGGATGCGCACGTTGTGCCGATGATTACCGGTGCAACCATTCTGTGCTTCTCGTTCCTCGGCTTTGACGGCATCAGCTCGCTGTCTGAAGAGACCAAAGACGCAGAGCGCGTGATCCCGCGTGCGATTTTCCTGACTGCCCTGATTGGCGGCCTGGTATTTATCGCGGCGTCCTACTTCTTGCAGCTCTACTTCCCGGACATCTCACGCTTTAAAGATCCGGAAGCGTCTCAGCCGGAAATCATGCTCTACGTGGCGGGTAAAACCTTCCAGTACGGCGTGCTGATCTTCTCCACCATTACCGTGCTGGCTTCCGGTATGGCAGCACACGCGGGCGTTTCGCGTTTGATGTACGTGATGGGCCGTGACGGCGTGTTCCCGCGCAGCTTCTTTGGCTACGTGCATCCGAAATGGCGTACCCCGGCATTTAACGTGCTGCTGGTTGGCGCCATCGCACTGCTGGCGATTAACTTCGACCTGGTGACGGCGACGGCCCTGATTAACTTCGGTGCGCTGGTGGCGTTCACTTTCGTTAACCTGTCGGTGATCTCGCAGTTCTGGATCCGTGAGAAGCGCAACAAAACGCTAAAAGATCACTTCCAGTACCTGATCCTGCCGCTGTGCGGTGCTCTGACCGTAGGCGCGCTGTGGCTCAACCTGGAAGAGAGCTCGATGGTGCTGGGCCTGATCTGGGGTGCTATCGGTATCGTCTATCTGGCATGTGTGACCCGCAGCTTCCGCAACCCGGTGCCGCAGTACGAAGACGTTGCCCAGTAATTTCTGACACCTGCATCGCATCAATCCGGAGGCCTGGCCTCCGGATTTTTTTTGCCCGTAATCTGGCTGGCAGAATCATCTATAACCTTTCGCTATATGCTAGTGAGTTTGGTTATTGGTCACGCTGGCGCAGGCGTGAATAATGGCCGTTTTGATTTTCTGACCTGGAAACGGGTGGTGCTATGTTACAGATGATTTTAACCGGCCTGGTATGCGGCGGGCTGCTGGGCTTCGTTATGCAGCGCGGCCGTTTCTGCCTCACCGGCGGCTTCCGCGATATGTATATCGCAAAGAATAACCGCATGTTTTACGCCCTGCTGATTGCCATTGCCATCCAGTGCGTCGGCGTATTCGCCATGATCCAGGCCGGCATTGTGCGCTATGACGCGGGCGCGTTCCCGTGGCTGGGCACCGTGGTGGGCGGCTACATCTTCGGGCTGGGTATCGTTTTTGCTGGCGGCTGCGCCACCGGCACCTGGTATCGCGCCGGGGAAGGGCTTATTGGCAGCTGGATTGCGCTGTTTACCTATATGCTGATGAGCGCCATCATGCGCTCCCCGCACGCCGCCGGGCTGAACGAGACGCTGAAGCACTACAGCACAACACACAACTCGATTCCGGAAACTTTCAACCTGCCGGCCTGGCCGCTGATTGTGCTGCTGGTGGCCGTCACCCTGTGGCTGGTACGTAAAGAGCTGGCGAAGCCAAAGCTGAAGGTGGCCAGCCTGCCGCCACGTCGCACCGGGCTGGCGCATATCCTGTTTGAAAAGCGCTGGCACCCGTTCGTTACCGCGATCCTGATTGGTCTGATCGCGACCCTTGCCTGGCCGCTGAGTGAAGCCACCGGTCGCCTGTTTGGTCTCGGCATCACCTCGCCAACGGCGAACATTCTGCAGTACCTGGTGGTCGGCGACAGCAAATACATCAACTGGGGCGTGTTCCTGGTGTTGGGGATTTTCCTCGGCTCGTATATCGCCGCTAAAGCCAGCCGCGAATTTCGCGTGCGCGCCGCCGATGCCACCACCACGCTGCGCAGCGTTGCTGGCGGCCTGCTGATGGGCTTCGGCGCCAGTATGGCGGGTGGCTGCTCTATTGGTAACGGTCTGGTGATGACCGCGATGCTGACCTGGCAGGGCTGGATTGGCCTGGTATTTATGATCCTTGGCGTATGGACCGCCTCGTGGTTCCTGTTTATCCGTCCGCAGCGCAAAGCGAAACTGACTGCCGCTGCGGCCTGAGCACGTGGAGAAAGAGAATGACGATTAAGAAATTAGACGTAGTAAATCAGGTATGCCCTTTCCCGCTGATCGAAGCGAAGGCGGCGATGGCTGAGATGACTAAAGGCGATGAGCTGGTCATTGAGTTTGACTGCACCCAGGCAACCGAAGCTATCCCCCAGTGGGCAGCAGAAGAGGGCCACAGCGTCACTGACTACCAGCAGGTCGGCGATGCCTCCTGGACCATCACGGTAATGAAAGGGTGATGTTGTTGTTCGTATAAGTTGTAGAAAAGGCCGCGCTTGCGGCCTTTCTTATTGGCGGGAAGGTGAGTTTGGGTCGGTTTGTAGGGTGGGTAAGCGCAGTGTAACCACCGTTTATCTGCGGGGTATGCGGATGTGATTCCAGGGTGGGTAAGCGCAGTGCACCGACCGTTTATTTGCGGATGTATGGATGTGATTGTAGGGTGGGTAAACGAAGTGCACCCACCGTTTACCGTGCGCCCCCGTTCTGGCATGAGGACTATGGCAGGGCGGCAAAGGTTCCGTTCACCGTGGCGCCGCGCTCACATGCAAACACGGCCGCACGTGAACGGGTGAAGGGGGTTCACCGCCACCCCCTTCACAATCCCGGCTCCCGGCCACTAAAACCGGCCCTGCGGGCTGCCCTTGCCTCCGGCGTTTCGCTTCCGGTCGGACGCGATACCCCATCCCGGGGCTCGCGCCCTCTGGCGGTTCCCGACCGCCAGCCCGGACTCAACGCCTGCGCCGCGGCGGTTTTGATGCCGGTTGGGGCCATCGCTCGGGCATTGGATGATTTGTTTTTTGTGGTGGGTGCGCAGGCTTACCCACCCTACGGGAAGGGCAGGTGTAAGGGGGATTGTAGGGTGGGTAAGCGCAGCGCACCCACCGTTTACCGCACATCCGCCGTTTGTGGCGTGAGGTCTATGGAATTACGGCAAAGGTTCCGTTCACCGTGGCACCGCGCTCACATGCAAACGCTGCCGCACGTGAACGGGTGAAGGGGGTTCGCCGCCACCCCCTTCACCATCCCGGCTCCCGGCCAGTAAAACCGGCCCTACGGGCTGCCCTTGCCTCCGGCGTTTCGCTTCCGGTCGGGCGCGATACCCCATCCCGGGGCTCGCGCCCTCTGGCGGTTCCCGACCGCCAGCCCGGACTCAACACCTGTGGCGCGGCGGTTTTGATGCCGGACGGGGCCATGCCTCCGGCATGGGTTATTTGATTTTTTGGTGGGTGCGCTGCGCTTACCCACCCTACGGGATGGGGAATTTGTAGGGTGGGTAAACGAAGTGCACCCGCCATTTACCGGTGCACCCGCCTTTACCCGACGATCTCCTGCGCATACTGATACAGCGCTTTAATGAGGGCGGTTTTCTCTTTATCGCCTTCGTACTGGTTGTAGAGCATTTCCAGCTCTTGCGCCCAGCGCTGCAGATAGTCCGCGCTGAACACTTCGCGGCGATGATTGAGCCAGCGCTGCTGCTCTGCCTCATCCAGCGTACCTGGGTAGTTGCGCGCCCGGTAGTTGAACAGTAGCTTCTCAATACGCGGATCAACAAAGCTGATATCCAGCGCAGGCAGGTTCTGTGGATCGGTCTGCAGGACAATTTTCATGGCCGCCCGATCGGCGTCGCTAAAGAAGCCGTTATACAGCTGCGCGTCCACGTTGTCCGACGGCACGAACGGCTCCGCTTCGGCGTAAATTGCCACCACTTTTTCCCGCACCTGCGGATTGTCGCGAAGCAGCTTGAGGTTGTTGAGACAGTGCTGACGGTCGATTCCCAGCCGCTCGGCATCCTCCGGACGCAGCGTATTCGCCTGCGCCAGCACCGGGCACTTATTCAGATGCACCAGCTTCACCGGCACCGCGGCATCGGTGAGCTGCGCTTTAGGCGTATAGAGGCGTTCGCGCAATGCGTCGGCATCCAGTTCCAGCAGCGGCGACACATCTCCCGCGAGGTCTACCATTATTACTGCATTACGGTTTTCCGGATGCCACGCAAGCGGCGCAATCCAGCTGGTATTTCCGCGCAGCGCGCCGAACATGCCGGAGACATGCACCAGTGGCTTCATCTGCGGCACGTCAATCAGGGTGATCAGTTTCTGCTTATGGCGGAAGCTGTACAGGTAATCGAACAGCTTCGGCTGCCGGGTGCGCACCAGCTGCGCCATCGCAATGGTGGCATACACGTCAGCCATCGCATCGTGAGCATTAGCGTGCTCAATCCCGTTGGCTTTGGTCAGATGCTCCAGCCGGAAGCTCGGCAGACCATCGTCGTTTTCCGGCCAGACGATACCGTCCGGGCGCAGCGCATAGCAGGCGCGCATTACATCCAGCAGATCCCAGCGCGAGTTATCGTGCTGCCAGCTCCAGGCATAAGGGTCGTAGAAGTTGCGATAAAAGATGTTGCGCGTGACTTCGTCATCGAACCGCACGTTGTTGTAGCCCACCACACAGGTCTTCGGCACGCTGAATAAACCGTGAATACGCTTTGCGAAATCAGCTTCATTCATGCCCTGCGCCAGCGCGTGCTGCGGCGTGATTCCGGTGATCATGACCGCTTCCGGCTGGGGCAAATAGTCATCAGCAGGTTTACAGAAAAACACCTCCGGCTCGCCGATGATGTTGAATTCAGCATCGGTACGAATGGCCGCAAACTGAGCGGGGCGGTCGAGCGACGGACTTTTGCCGAAAGTTTCGTAATCGTGAAACAGAAATGTGGGTTGCGCCGGGGAGTCAGACACCAGGAAAACCATCCTTATCAGTTTTGTTAACCACCGTATGGTAAATCAATTCCGACAAAGATGCGTGCCCGGCGCGCGCATTTTTCCTGCCGCCTGGCAGCTTCTCGAGGCTGCTCGCATAATGAACATATTCACCGTTCTGCATCTCGCATTATCGCCTCGGTGGTGTATATATATACAGTCATCTTGATTAACAGGAGTGGGAGCATGGAATACAACGTTACCGCAGTGCCAGCCCGTAACGTGGCCGGGTTTCATCTGGTCGGGCCGTGGGAAAAGACCGTTCCACAAGGGTTCGAACAGTTGCTTATGTGGGTTGAAACGCACCATCTTCGCCCGGACGAATGGATCGCGGTCTACTACGATAACCCGGACTGTACCCCGCCTGAAAAACTGCGTGCAGCCACGGTGGTGTCAGTGCCGGAGGGTTTTGCCATTCCGGAAAACAGCGTGGGCGTTATCCACACGGAAATCACCGGTGGGCAGTATGCGGTCGCGCGCGCAAGGGTACAGGACGGTGATTTTGGTAAACCCTGGCTGTTGTTCTTCAACAGCCTGCTCGGGGATGCCAGCGTTATGCCAGCCCCGTTGCCGTGCTTTGAAATCTACCTCAATGACGGCAAGGCAGATGGTTTCTGGGATATTGAAATGCATATTCCGGTGACGGAGAAGGTGGACTGAACGAATCAGGGCTGACTCTTACTTTTCCGCCTTTAACCCGCAGGTCATGTTAAAAGGTAGATAATGATATGTTAACGCAGCGGTTAAATATGGTTTACGGGGTGCTAATTTGCAGCCGTTGATAAAAAATAGCCAGTGGAGAAGGGCGGATTTACCGGGCAAACCGATACCACCGCAGCAAAAACGAGTACAATCCGCTCTTTTCATCACCGGAGAGCGGGTGTGCGTCCCGATAAGCCCTTAAGCCCTTTTGAAATTCGTATTTATCAGCACTACCGGATTGTCCATGGTCTGCGTATTGCGCTGGCGTTCGTCCTGACGTTTTTACTGGTTCGTCTGCTGGAAGTGCCGGAAGGGTCGTGGCCGCTGATCACGCTGGTGGTAGTAATGGGGCCGATCTCGTTCTGGGGAAATGTCATTCCCCGCGCCTTCGAACGTATCGGCGGCACTATTTTTGGCTCGGCGCTCGGCCTGGTGGCGCTGCGTCTGGAGCTGTGGTCATTACCGGCGATGCTGCTGTGGTGCGCGCTGGCGATGTTCCTGTGCGGCTGGCTGGCGCTCGGCAAGCGGCCCTATCAGGCGCTGCTTATCGGCATTACGCTCGGTGTGGTGGTGGGTGCCCCGCAGGGCGATATGGTTACCGCACTGTGGCGAAGCGGCGACGTTATCCTCGGCTCGCTGTTGGCGATGCTGTTTACCAGCATCTGGCCCCAGCGTGCATTTGTTCACTGGCGTATCCAGATGGCAAGCTTTATGAAGGCCTTTGGCCGGGTTTATAACGCCGGTTTCTCACCTAATCTGGTGGAGCGTCCGCGGCTTGAGAAGCCGCTGCAACAGGTGCTGAACGACGTAGTAAAAATGCGCGGTTTGATCACGCCCGCCTGCAAAGAGACCCACATCCAGAAAAGTATCTTTGAAGCGATTCAGACAACCTGTCGCAACATGGTCTGTACGCTGGAGCTGCAAATCAACGCGCACTGGGCGTCGCGAGAAAGTCATTTCGTGATGATTAACGCCCGTACACTGCGTGACACCCAGCACATGACCCAGCGCACGCTGGCGAACCTCTCTCAGGCGCTGTATGAGGGCAACCCGACGCCGGCCATCGCCAGCCGCGAGAAACTGAATGAGATTATCGGTGAGCTGGATCAGCTCATTCGCGAGAGTCAAGGCGATCGCCTGCAGGAGACGCCGATCCATGGCTACGTCTGGCTTAGCCTTGAACTGGCCCGTCAGCTGGAGCTGCTGTCTCAGCTGGTTTGCCGGGCGCTGCGTAAATAAGCACCGGATGCACCGCTCGCGCCAGGTGGCGGTGTCGATTAAACCTGAAATAAGAGTATGATAGCGGCAGGCCGCCCGTAAGGGATAAAACCATTGTCTTGAATAGCCGCTACCATTACTGTTGACCGGTGATGGTTGTAGTAACGAATCCAAGTCTCAAATTAGCAGGGGTGTAAAAATGGAAAATACCAGACCTTCATTCCAGGACGTACTGGAGTTTGTCCGTCTGTTCCGTCGTAAGAATAAACTTCAGCGTGAAATCCAGGACGTTGAGAAAAAGATCCGTGACAACCAGAAGCGCGTGCTGCTGCTCGACAACCTGAGCGATTACATCAAGCCGGGTATGAGCGTGGAAGCGATTCAGGGCATCATCGCCAGCATGAAAACCGACTATGAAGATCGCGTTGATGACTACATCATCAAAAACGCCGAGATCTCAAAAGAACGTCGTGAGATTTCTAAAAAGCTGAAAGCGATGGGCGAACTGAAAGCGCCAACCGAGCCTAAAGCCGAGTAATAAAAAAACCGCCGTCAGGGCGGTTTTTTTATGCCTGCAGAACACAGGCTGACGCTGGACAGCAAAAAGCCCGCACGCGGCGGGCTTTTTAAATCTGGCTCCTCTGACTGGACTCGAACCAGTGACATACGGATTAACAGTCCGCCGTTCTACCGACTGAACTACAGAGGAATTGTGGAGGCCTATCTTAGCGGCCAAAAAAGTTTTGTCAAACGCCAATGCGGGGAACCGCGTGCGTCTGGCGAAACTCTCGCCGCCCTGTCGCTAAAACCAACAATTCGCAGGGAAATGCTTTGCAGGATCGGTTTCTCTGTCTCATTATTGAAATGAAGTTTTATCTTTCTTCCCTGGAGCAAACGTGAACCTGACTGCCACGCTACGTCAGGCGGTGATGCGTACCCCGTGGTATGCAAAAAGAAAGAGCTATCGCGTGTTGTTCTGGCGCGAAATCACCCCGCTGGCCGTGCCTATTTTTCTGGAAAATACCTGCGTCATGCTGATGGGGGTGCTCAGCACCTTCCTTGTGAGCTGGCTGGGTAAAGAGGCCATGGCGGGCGTCGGACTGGCAGACAGCTTCAACATGGTGATCCTCTCCTTTATCGCGGCGGTGGATCTCGGCACCACGGTAGTGGTGGCCTACAGCATTGGCAAGCGCGATCCTGCCAGGGCGCGCGCTGCGGCGCGTCAGTCGCTGGTGTTGATGACGATCTTCTCAGTATTTCTTGCGGGTCTGATTCACGTGACCGGCGAGCAAATCATCGATTTTGTCGCCGGGGAAGCGACCGCCGAGGTGAAGCGCCTGGCGCTTATCTATCTGCAACTTACGGCCTGGAGCTATCCGGCGGCGGCCATTGCGCTGATCGGTAGCGGGGCGCTGCGCGGGGCTGGTAACACCAAAATTCCGCTGCTGATTAACGGCGGGATGAATATCCTCAACATCATCATCAGTACCATCCTGATCTACGGCCTGTTTTCATGGGACGGGTTAGGGTTTATCGGTGCCGGGCTCGGCATCACCATTTCACGCTATATCGGCGCGGTGGCGATTATCTGGGTGCTGGTGATTGGTATTAATCCCACTCTGCGCATCTCGCTCAAAAGCTACTTCACCAGGCTTCAGGGCAACATTCTCTGGGAAGTGCTGGCGATCGGCATTCCGGCCAGTATCGAGTCGGTGCTGTTTAACGGCGGGAAGCTGCTGACCCAGATGTTTGTCGCCGGGATGGGCACCAACGTTATCGCCGGTAACTTTATTGCGTTCTCAGTGGCGGGGCTGATTAACCTGCCGGGGAACGCCCTCGGTTCTGCGTCCACCATTATTACCGGTAAGCGGCTCGGCAAAGGACAGATTGGTCAGGCGGAGCGCCAGCTGCGCCATGTGTTCTGGCTCTCAACCATTGGCCTGACCTTTATCGCCTGGTTTACCGCGCCCTTCGCCGGAGTTTTCGCCTCGTTCTATACCCGGGAGGAGGACGTGAAAGAGGTAGTGAAGATCCTGCTCTGGCTTAACGCCGCCTTTATGCCGATCTGGGCCGCCTCCTGGGTACTGCCGGCGGGGCTGAAAGGCGCGCGCGACGCCCGTTTCGCCATGTGGGTATCCATGCTCGGCATGTGGGGCTGCCGCGTGGTGGCGGGCTACATTCTGGGGATTGAACTTGGAATGGGCGTGGTCGGCGTCTGGCTGGGAATGTTCATGGACTGGGCGGTTCGCGGCGCGCTGTTCTACTGGCGCATGGTGAGCGGACGCTGGCTGTGGAAATACCCGCGCCCGGAAAAACAGCCGGTGAGCGTAGCCCCGGCGGCGGGCTATACCCCCGGCGGTGGCGATTCACCTACTTCGCCACCCTGATGCCTTCAGCGGCGCGACGAATCAGTCGCGCTGTACCACGCCTGCCAGCGCCCGCATGTCACTCCCGGTGGGCGACTGGTGGAGACGCAGCCCGAACTCTTCCGTGACGGCAAAAATATGGTCAAAGATATCCGCCTGAATCCCCTCGTACTCCATCCAGACCACCGTATTGGTGAAAGCATAGATCTCCAGCGGAAGCCCGTCCGGGCCTGGCGCGAGCTGGCGCACCATCAGCATCATGTCCTTGCGCAGCCGCGGATGATTGCGCAGATACTCATTGAGCCAGGCGCGGAACGTGCCGATATTGGTCATGCTGCGCCGGTTCAGCACCGACTCATCGCCGCTGTTTTCCTGATTCCATTCGCTGATTTCCGCGCTGCGGCTGTCCATATAGGGCTTCAGCAGCCGGGCGCGAATAAGTCGCGCCTGTTCCTCTTCGGAGAGGAAATGAATGCTGGTGATATCAATATTGATGCTGCGTTTGATGCGTCGCCCACCGGACGCCTGCATTCCGCTCCAGTTTTTAAACGCGTCCGAGACCAGCGCATAGGTGGGAATAGTGGTGATGGTGTTATCCCAGTTGCGCACTTTGACGGTGGTCAGGCCGATATCGGTCACTGCTCCGTCAGCGCCATATTTTGGCATCTCCAGCCAGTCGCCGAGTTTGAGCATGGTATTGGCCGACAGCTGAATGCCCGCCACCAGCCCAAGTATCGGGTCTTTAAAGATCAGCATCAGCACCGCGGCCATCGCACCGAGACCGCTTATCAGGATGGCCGGGGATTTGCCAATCAGCGCCGAGATCATCAGGATGCCAATCACCAGGGCGCTAATCAGCTTCACCCCCTGAAAAATACCCTTCAGCGGCAGCTGGGTGGCGAGCGTGGAATTCCCGGAGAGCTCAAACACCACGTCCAACAGCGAGAAAAACGACAGCAGGGCATAGAGCATCACCCACAGCTGGGCGCAGGTACTGAGCACCAGCGCCGCATCGCCGCCTTTGGGCAACAACAGCACCGCCTGCACATTAAGAATGATGCCCTGTAGCGTAAAAGCGAGGCGGTGAAACAGCTTGTTCTGGGTGATGATCTGCAGCCACAAACGCGAACTGGATCCGGCGCGCTTCTCAAAGGTGCGCAGCACGACCCGGTGAAGAATAAAATGCACAATCAGCGCGGTGAGCAGGATCACCAGCGATGCCATCGCCAGCGAGCCCGGATGATGCAGCCCAAAACCGTAGGCTTTAAGCGTGGATAACAGTTCCTGCATAACAACTCCTTTACTAACAGCCGGGTATGATGCCCAGCGAAGCGGGAGGGTGCAATGTCTGAGGGGAAAAGCTGTGTAAAGAGTCGCGCTGCGGCGGCACGTTGAATCGATAAAAAGCAGCTATGCTTAGCGAAACGTCAGCCTTCAGGAACCGGCATTATGTCTCGTCTTATTCCGCTTTGTAGTCTGCTTATGCTTATCGCCAGCCACAGCGCGCTGGCCGTAACCTATACGCTGCCGCCGGAAGGCAGCCGGCTGGTGGGGAGCGTGCGCACCATTACCGTGCCGCAGGACAACCGCTATCCGCTGGAAGCGTTCGCGGCACAGCACGGGCAGGGGCTCAGCAACCTGCTGGAGGCCAACCCCGATGTCGATCCTTTCCTGCCGAGAGCGGGGTCCACGCTGACCATCCCGGAGCAGCTGATCCTGCCGGATACCGTGCGTGAAGGCATCGTGGTGAACGTGGCGGAGATGCGCCTCTATTACTATCCGAAAGAGGGCGGCACGGTGGAAGTGCTGCCGATTGGTATCGGCCAGGCGGGACGCGAGACGCCGCGCAACTGGGTGACGCGCGTGGAGCGTAAGCAGGCCGGCCCGACCTGGACGCCAACTGCCAATACACGGCGTGAATATGCCAAAGAGGGCAAAACCCTGCCGGCAATGGTGCCTGCCGGGCCGGATAACCCGATGGGGCTGTATGCCATTTACATTGGCCGGCTGTACGCTATTCACGGCACCAATGCGAATTTCGGTATTGGGCTGCGCGTCAGCCAGGGCTGCATTCGCCTGCGTAATGACGACATCAAATTCCTGTTTGATAACGTACCTGAAGGCACTCGCGTACAGCTTATCGATCAGCCGGTAAAAATGACCACCGAGCCGGACGGCAGCCGCTGGCTGGAGGTGCATGAACCGCTGTCGCGCAACCGCGCCGAATTTGAATCCGATAACAAAGTACCGCTGCCGATCACGCCGGTGATGCGCGCTGCGCTAAAAGGCAGCGATGTGGACGTGTTGCGCGTTGACGAGGTGCTGGAGCGGCGCTCCGGGATGCCGGTGAAGGTTAACGGCACGACAACACATCGCCCTGATGCCATTGAACGGATGTAGCCGCAAAAGGTGCCCAAAAGTTACATTCGGTTCTGCGAGTCGCCTTCTAGATAGCCGCATTCACAGTGCGGGTTTGCGGCGCTATGCTGTCTTCCCCCGCCAGCATTACCTGACAAGCGGGGCGTCGTCGCGTCTTTACGGGAGAACCCTCTATGACTACCTCTTTGCAGTACCAGCAGCAAACCTCCGCCCCTGGCAAAAATCAGCGTCGTTGCACCGTGGGCTATCTGCCCAACGCGGGCGACACCACTACGCCAGCGATACGGTTGAGCGGGAAGTGGCTGCGCGATGCCGGATTTGAAACCGGTAAAGGTGTGACTATCAAAATCGCGGCGGACTGTATCGTGCTGATCCCCGACAACGATGATGTCTGTGAACTCAACCGGCAGCTGAAACAGGCAAACCAGCTTCTTGCAGTGGTAAAAGAAGGGGCGGTTCACGTTCTTAAGTGAATCACCAGACATGGCCTGCGCAGCCATTGTGCATTACACTGCGCGCTGCAAAATTTGCACAGATAAACGATTAATCAGGCGGTAATGGCGATGAACGGTACGATCACAACATGGTTTAAAGATAAAGGTTTTGGATTTATCAAAGATGAAAACGGCGATAACCGCTATTTTCACGTGATTAAGGTCGCCAACCCTGATCTTATCAAGAAAGATGCGGCGGTGACGTTCGAACCGACCACCAACAATAAAGGCTTGTCGGCCTACGCGGTCAAGGTCGTGCCGGACAGCAAATACATCTACATTGCAGGCGAACGTCTGAAGCTCACCTCCATCAAGTCTTACCTGGTCTACAGCGAGGAAGTACCTGCTGACGCCCGCATCGATAAAGAAAACGCGGTGCTGTCTGTGGGTGGGCTGATGAACAGCATCCGACCAAAATCATCCATAAAGCCGGGTGAAATGCGCTCGCTGAAAAAACTGGCTATCACGACCTTTCAGGGAACCACCCTGATCTTCTCGGAAGAGGAGATAGACATTGATGCCACGGTGAAAATGCTCAAGGTGTGAAATTGTCATACTTAAGCGCTGCCGACTCGCCAGGCTACAGGCAGGCCGCGCCGACCGGGCATTACGCAGCCAGTAAATTGTGTAGCCAGACACTACAGAACAGATTTATCCTCAGAGGACAACGTATGAACAAAGAGATACCGCTGAAGTATTATGACATCGCCGATGAGTATGCGACGGAAACGGAAAAGGCGGTGGGCGAAGCGGAGCGCGACGCGCTGGCGCACTACTTCCAGCTGCTGATTGAGCGCCTGATGAATAACGAAGAGATCAGCGAACAGGCGCAGCAAGAGATGGCCGTCGAAGCCGGTATCGATGAAGCCCGTATCGATGAGATCGCCATGTTCCTGAACCAGTGGGGCAACGAGTAACGCTGGTTGCAGGTGCGAAAAAGTCCGTAGGGTGGGTAAGCGCAGCGCACCCACCACTAAAAAAGTGATAATGACGGATGTACGTTCTGCATATACACCAAAGCAAAAAACCCGCTTAAGTTTCCTTAAGCGGGTTTCTTAAATGTGGCTCCTCTGACTGGACTCGAACCAGTGACATACGGATTAACAGTCCGCCGTTCTACCGACTGAACTACAGAGGAATCGTGTGAACGGGGCGCATAGTAACGAGGGTAAAAGGGCTTGTCAAAGCCCTTTTTTCACATACCTGCTCGGTTGCTGATTAATTCCGCAAAACAGCGCAAAAATAACCACTTTTCAGGCCTGCACACCTGTCTGAACCCGGAGCGGAGCGGTGGCGGCGAACAGCCACGCCCGTGCGTCACTGTTTATCAGCGGTGCCAGCGTGTCCCGCACCTGCTGGTGATAATCATCTATCCACGCCTTCTCCTGAGCGCTCAGCAGGCCCGTTTCCACCTGGTTGAGGTCGATGGGGATCAGCGTCAGGGAAGAAAACCGGCAGAAGCCTGGCGCGCCCGCAACCACTTCCACTTGGTTTTCAATGCGGATGCCGTACTGGTCCGCCAGATAGTAGCCCGGTTCGATGGTCATGATACTACCCGGCAGCAGCGGCCACGGATTGACCTTCTTCGCGATGCGCTGTGGCTGCTCGTGGATCAGCATACGGTGACCGACCCCGTGCCCGGTTCCGTGGTCGAAATCCAGCCCCAGCTCCCACAGCGGACGCCGGGCGACAGCGTCGAGCTGGTGGCCGCAGGTGCCGTTGGGGAACGGGAGTGTGATTAGCGCCAGGAAACCTTTCAGTACCGCGGTGTAGTGCAGGCGGCGCGCAGCGGTAAGCGGGCCAAATGCCAGGGTGCGGGTGGCATCGGTGGTGCCATTCACATATTGCCCGCCGGAGTCATTGAGGTAGAACTCGCTGCGGGTCAGCGGTTTGTTGGTCTCAGGGGACGCGTGATAGTGACACATCGCCGCATTGCTGCCCGCTGCCGAAATGGTGTTGAAGCTCGGCTCGATAAAGGTCTCACGCTGCTGACGAAACGCCAGCTGCTTTTGCTGAGCCTCCAGCTCGGTGATCGGATCGCCCGCCGCGTCACGCAGCGGCGCTTCATGATGCAGCCAGGCAAGGAAGTTGACCCACGCCGCGCCGTCTTCCCGATGACTGGCGCGGTATCCTTCCAGCTCTACCGGGTTTTTCAGGGCTTTCATCCAGGTAATCGGGTCGCTCTGCCAGCGCACGCTGCCGCCGGCTTGCTCCACCGCGAAGCGCAGCGCCACCGGGGAGAAGTCCGCATCCAGCGCGATGACGTTACCGGCAGCGCACGCACGGCAGCGCGTAAGAAACGCCCCGGGCGCAGAGAGGGTGATATTCCGGGTAACCTCAGGGGCGAGCTGCGCGAGTTTCTCCTCGTCCACAAACCATTCGACATCGCCCTGCTGGTTAATCAGTAAAAATGAGTGCGGGACGGGATTCATCGCCACATCGCTGCCGCGCACGTTAAGCAGCCAGGCGATGTTGTCCGGCAGCGTCACCGCCAGATAATCCAGGCCCGCCTCGCGCAGTGCCGCTGCCACCCGCAGGCGTTTATCGGCTGAGGACTCACCCGCGATCTCAGGCGGCATCGCGGTGATTACTCCGTACGGCGCCGCGGGTCGGTCTTCCCATACCGCATCGAACGGATCGTCATCCAGCGCCACCGGCTGGCAGTGGCTGGCACGCAGCGCCTCGTACTGGCTGTTGGTCATCAGCATCGGCTCAAAACCGATGCGCTGGCCCGGCGGTAGATGGTTATCAATCCACTGCGCTACCGGTTCGTTATGCAGGTGGTGAACAGTAAACGCGGTGGTATCGACCTGATGCTGCACCTGAACCTGATAGCGACCATCAACAAACAGCAGGGCGCGGTCGGCAAGAACCAGCGCCAGCCCGGCGGATCCGGTGAATCCGGTCAGCCAGGCGAGTTTATTATCGTGCGGGGCGCAGTCTTCGCTCTGGTGCGCGTCGGCGCGCGGGACCAGCAGGCCATCCAGCCCGCGGGCCTGCATCAGCGCGCGCAGCGCGCCGAGCGGTGTAATGGGGTGCATCCTGTTTCCTTCTGATGAGCGATCAACGGAACGGCGGTTCGTTGAAGGTACGCAGCTTACGCGAATGCAGACGTTCCCCTTCAGCGCGCAGCAGGTCGATGGCGCGAATACCAATCTGTAGATGCTCGGAAATCGCCCCTTCATAGAAGCGGTTCGCCTGGCCGGGGAGTTTGATTTCACCGTGCAGCGGTTTATCCGAGACGCACAGCAGCGTGCCATACGGAACGCGGAAGCGATAGCCCTGGGCTGCGATAGTTGCGCTCTCCATGTCGATGGCCACGGCGCGGCTCAGGTTGAAGCGCAGCGCGGAGGCGGAGTAGCGCAGCTCCCAGTTACGGTCATCGGTAGTAACCACGGTACCGGTGCGCAAGCGCTGTTTCACCGCTTCGCCCGGCATATCGCTCACCTCTTTGGTGGCGTCGTACAGCGCGCGCTGCACCTCGGCGATACTCGGGATCGGGATATCCGGCGGCAGCACCGCGTCGAGGACGTGGTCGTCGCGCAGATAGGCGTGGGCCAGCACGTAGTCGCCAATCGCCTGGCTCTCGCGCAGCCCGCCGCAGTGGCCAATCATCAGCCAGACGTCAGGGCGCAGCACCGCCAGATGATCGCAGATGGTTTTCGCGTTCGACGGGCCGACGCCGATATTAATGAGCGTGATGCCCTGGCCGTCGGCGGTGATCAGGTGCCACGCCGGCATCTGGTGTTTTTTCCACGCCAGGTCGGAGATCGCCTGCTCCGGCGCTTCGGTATCGGCGGTGATCCAGATCCCGCCCGCGCAGGAGAGGGCGATGTACGGGCTGTCCGGGTCGAGGATCTGGCTGCAGCCCCAGCTGACGAATTCGTCCACGTAGCGGGTGTAGTTAGTGAACAGCACGAACGGCTGGAAGTGTTCCGCCGGGGTGCCGGTGTAGTGCCGCAGGCGCGCCAGCGAGAAATCGACGCGGCGGGCATCAAAGTGCGACAGCGGATAGAACTCCGTGGGGTGGAACAGGCCATCGGCGGTCTCATCGCCAATCTGCGCCAGCTCGGTGGTCGGGAAGTGGCGCGTCAGCCCGGCGCTCATGGAGCGGTCAAGGATCAGCGTCGAACCGTCAATCACGTACGGATAGGGGATCTCGTGGCGCGACGGCCCCACTTCAATGCGCGCCCCGTAGTCCTCCACCAGCATGGTGAGCTGCTCCAGCAGATACGGGCTGAACAGCGCCGGGCGTGTAATGGTGGTGGTGTAGCACCCGGGATGGGTAAAGCGGGCGTAGGCGCGGGTTTTCTTTTCCTGACGGGCGATGCCGTCCCAGCTCACCGACAGCTCGGGATAGACAAACAGCCCCTGTGCGCGGGCGGTCTCATCGGGCAGCGTGCCGTTTTCGATAAAAGCGCCAATGGCCTCGCGCAGGGCAGTGACGGCAGCGTTATAGCATTCGTGTAGTTTATCGATCGCCTGTTCCGGCGTCAGGGTTGTTGCGGTGTTGTTCATCATTTCTCCTTGTCCCGCATGGCACGGCGGGGAGAGGTGCCATGTCCGAAGTATGTCACAGAATTATGAAACGAAAGGGACGGACGCAATGGCATAAATCCGTAATCGAACCGTCAGAAAGAGATTTTTTTACACGGCGACGCAGGTGCTGCTTTTTTATCCCTCTGTCCGTGAAGGAATATAAGAGAATATATTGAGCATCAAGGGCTGTCCGTTTTCATCTCTTCGCGCCTCAGCACACTTCTTAATTCATTCACGTCATCTATAATTATTTTCCCTCCTAGCCGCCTGTTTTAATTGATGAAAATCCCGTCAGGCGTTGAACCGCGCGGTCTCCAGCTGGATAAGCGACTCGTATAAAAAGTGAGTCAGGGTATACTGCCCGGCTTAATGACCTAAAAATGCAGGAAAATGATGCTATCTACCCTGATTTACCGTAGTCGCCTGCGCGGCGATATTGACGATGTCGGGCTGGCAGCAATCCTGGCGCGCGCGCAGCAGCGCAATGCTGAACTGCAGGTGAGCGGCATTCTGCTTTATGACGGCAGTCAGTTTTTGCAGGTGCTGGAAGGCCCGCTGGAGTCGGTACAAACGCTGTTCAACATTATCGGTAAGGATCCGCGCCACGATTTTGTGGTGGAGATGATGCGCGACTATGCCCCCAAACGCCATTTTGAAGCGGTTGGCATGACGCTGTTCGATCTGCGCCGCGTCAGAGCGCACACGGTGCTGAAGTCAGTGATCAAATCCAGCGTCGTTCCCTTCAACCTGGCGCGCGAGGAGCGGGTGTATAAATTTATTCGCTCCTTTCTGCGGCGCCCGGCACAGCCGCACATCTCGCAGCAGTTTCAGCCGGATGCGTGGCGCGTCACGCACAGCCAAGCCCGCATTCCCTGCAAGGTTCCCTCCGTGGTGCGCGATGACTGCCAGTTTGCGCTGCAGCCTATCGTGGAGCCGCTGACCGGTAAAATCAAAGCCTTCGAAGCGCTGATCCGCACGCCCGACGGCGGTTCGCCCGCCGCCTGGTTCGCCTCGGTCTCCACCGACGAGCTGTATGAAGTGGATATTCACTCGAAAGAAAAAGCCTTTGCGCTGGCGAAAGAGGTGAATATCGGCAGCCACATGATCTCGGTTAACCTGCTGCCCGGTTCGCTGGTGCAGGTTCCGAACGCGGTGGAGATCCTGCTGGCGCAGATTAAACGTCAGGGGCTGGTGCCGCAGCAGGTGATCGTCGAGGTCACCGAGAGCGAAGTGATCTCCAGTTTTGACGAGTTTGAGCACGTTATTCGCCAGCTGCGCGCAGCGGGCATTAACCTGGCTATCGATGATTTCGGCGCGGGCTTTGCCGGGCTGTCGCTGCTCACGCGCTTCCAGCCGGGACGCATCAAAATCGACCGCAGCATCGTCACCGATATTCATCTCTACGGCCCGAAACAGGCCATCGTGCACGGCATCGTGCGCTGCTGCTCGGAGCTGGAGATCACCGTGGTGGCGGAAGGGGTAGAGAAAGTGGAGGAGTGGTGCTGGCTGGAAGCGGCGGGCATCAAGTACTTCCAGGGCTATCTGTTCGCGAAACCGGTACTCAACGACACGCCGGCGGTGTCGTGGCCGGTGGCGGATTAAGTTAACCCCACGGGCGCACCCGTGAGGTCATGGCTCAGATCACCGCCACGCCGCCGGTGACGGCAACCGTCGCACCGGAGATGTAGCTGGCTTCGTCGCTGGCGAGCATCACGTAGCTCGGGGCCAGCTCGGCGGGCTGTCCGGCACGCTGCAGCGGCACCTGGCTGCCGAACTCTTTAACCTGTTCAGGCGGCATGGTGCTGGGGATGAGCGGCGTCCAGATCGGACCCGGTGCCACCACGTTCGAGCGAATGCCTTTCTCAGCCAGCAGCGCGGCCAGGCTACCCGAGAAGTTAACGATCGCCGCTTTAGTCGCGGAATAGGCGATTAGCTTCGGTTTTGGCTGATCGGCATTCACCGACGCGGTATGAATAATTGACCCACCCGCCGGCATGTGCGGCACCGCGCCTTTACAGATGCGGAACATCGCATAGATGTTGGTTTTCATGGTGCGGTCGAACTCGTCATCGTCGATCTCATCCAGCGACTCGCGGGTCATCTGGAACGCGGCGTTGTTCACCACGATATCGATTTTGCCAAAGGCTTCTACCGCTTTATCAACCACTTCCTGGCAGTGACGGGCTTCCACCAGGTCCCCGGCAACCAGCACCGCTTTGCGCCCGGCTTCTTCCACCAGTCGCGCCGTCTCTTTAGCATCATCGTGTTCGTTGTAATAGGAAATCAGCACGTCTGCCCCTTCACGGGCATAGGCGATGGCCACCGCGCGGCCAATCCCGGAGTCGCCGCCGGTAATAATCGCCGCCTTGCCGGTTAAACGCCCGGAGCCTTTGTAGCTGGTTTCACCGTGATCCGGCACCGGCTGCATATCGCGCGTAGCGCCAGGCCATTCGAGCTGCTGTTCAGGGAAGGGAGGATTTGGTCGTTGTTCGGACATTATGCGTTCTCCTCTGGTAACCGCAAAATAACGGCAAAGTGACAGCGCGCAGCGGAAGTGCCGCGCTCACGCGGATGGAAACCATCCTTAACAGAGACTAAGGGTAGTAGAAAAATCAGCGTGATTCGGCGCAAGGCGCGATTTTATGCTGTTTTTAAGCCAACGAATGAACGGGCGAAGCGGGTAAGCGAAACGGGGCAGTGCGTTGTCCGGTTCGCGACAGAAGTATTACAATCTTGTCATGTTGCGCCCCCGC
The DNA here is from genome assembly GCF_000696575.1 of Siccibacter colletis. Classification (GTDB taxonomy): domain Bacteria; phylum Pseudomonadota; class Gammaproteobacteria; order Enterobacterales; family Enterobacteriaceae; genus Siccibacter; species Siccibacter colletis. The sequence continues at coordinate 452,411 of NZ_JMSQ01000006.1, forward strand.
GCTGGGCGACGCCGCCAGACTCTGCGAGAATGCTCCCCATGAAAGTATTACTGATTGAAGACAACGACAAAACCCGCGAGTGGCTGGTGAAAGGTCTGCGTGAGGCCGGCATCATCGTGGACGCGGTGGCGGACGGGCGCGACGGCCTGCACCTGGCGCTGGAGCACGACTACGGCCTGATTATCCTCGACATCATGCTGCCGGGCATGGACGGCTGGCAGGTGCTGCAGACGCTGCGCACCGCCAAAGCCACCCCGGTGCTGTGCCTGACCGCCCGCGATGCGGTCAGCGATCGCGTTAAGGGGCTGGAGCTGGGCGCGGACGATTATCTGGTAAAACCCTTCTCCTTTGCTGAACTGCTGGCCCGGGTGCGGGCGCAGCTGCGTCGTCATCCCGCTGCCTCCCACCAGCTACGCATTGCCGACCTTGAGCTTGACGCGGTGCGCCATCAGGTTACCCGCGGCGGCGAGATCGTCAGCCTGACGCAGCAGGAGTTCACGCTGCTGTGGTTCCTCGCCAGCCGCGCCGGGGAGATCCTGCCGCGCACCCTTATCGCCAGCGAAGTGTGGGGTATTAACTTCGACAGCGAAACCAACGTGGTGGACGTGGCGATCCGCCGTCTGCGCCGCAAAATCGACGATCCCTGGCCGCTGAAGCTGGTGGAGACGGTGCGCGGCATGGGTTATCGCCTTAATACGGCGGAGGAGTAGATGTTTCGTCCCTCTCTCACGCTGCGCCTGACGCTGGCGTTTATTCTGCTGGTGGCCGCCACCAGCGCGCTGGTCAGCGTCTCGCTCTACCGCTCGCTGTATACCGAGCTGGTGTGGCGCGATAACCAGACGCTGGTAAACCGCGGGGCCCAGCTGCGCCAGCTGCTGCTGGACGGGGCCGAGCCGCGTTCGCTGCCGCTCTACTTCAACCGCATGATGAACACCCGGCTTGATATTGTGCGTATCGCCCGCCCCGGGCAGGGCATCATTGTCGAGGTGAATCAGGCGGGCATTACGCTGCCGGTGATGGATGAGGTGCCCGCCGGCATGACGCCGTCGGCGGCGCTGCTCCACCACTGGCGCACCGCCAGCGGTGCGGATGCCGCCGGGCTGACACTGCGCGGTGCCGACGGGCAGGGGGATGTGATGATCACCGTTGCCCGACTGTCTGAGGATCGCGAGCAGGTGCTGGCCCGCTATCGCCAGCACAGCCTGGTGATCTCCCTGACGGCGATCCTGCTGGCGGCGATTGTCAGCCCGCTGCTGATCCGCCGCAGCCTGCGCGCTATCCGGGCGCTGAGCCGCCAGACCGCCCGCACCGACAGCCAGCAGCTGGCCACGCCCCTGGCGCTCGACACCCTGCCCGCCGAGCTGCTGCCGCTCGGGCGCTCGCTGAACGTGATGCGCCAGCGGCTGGCGGAGGACTTCTCGCGCCTGACGCAGTTCGCCGACGATCTGGCCCACGAGCTGCGCACGCCGGTGAATATTCTGCTCGGCCAGACCCAGGTAATGCTCCAGCAGCCGCGCAGCAGCGAAGAGTATCAGGCGCTGCTGGCGAGCAATATCGAAGAGCTGGAGCATCTGACGCGGCTGATTGAGAATATCCTGTTCCTCTCCCGGGCCGATCACCGCAACGTTGCCCTTGACCGCCAGCCCGTAGCGCTGGCGAGCTTTATCGCCTCGGTGGTGGATTTCCTGGAGCCGCTGGCGGAAGAGCGCGAGCAGCAGTTTGTGGTGGAAGCGGAGGGCGAGGTGCTGGCCGACAGGCTGCTGCTCCAGCGCCTGCTGACGAACCTGATGACCAACGCGCTGCGTCACTCCCCGCCAGGGGCGCAGATCCGTATCAGCGCCGCAGTGAACGACGACGAGGTCATCATCACCGTCGCTAACCCCGGCGAGCCGATTGCCGAACCGGAGAAGATCTTCACCCGCTTCTGGCGTGGAGATGATGCCCGCCATACGCCGGGCACCGGGCTTGGGCTGGCGCTCTCACAGGCTATCGCCACGCTGCACCGCGGCACGCTCAGCGTCAGCCATCGCGACGGCGGGAACCACTTCACCCTGCGCATGCCGCGCTTTTAAGCCCGGTTTTACCCCGCACCGGCTCGAATCCGAGCCGGTCACAGGCGCTAAACGATATTTCTGCGCATTCTGCGCAACTTCTTGCTTTGATTTCCGAATAAAAAACTTTTTGCGCAATGTCTGCAAACGATGTGCGCAGTTTCGGCAAGATCTTGCTTGATTTTGTCTGTCGGATTACTCCGGAAAATATAATATCCTTAAATTACAGCAACTTAAAAACTGGCACGCAAATTGCTATGTATTTTGTGAAGTTCTTTCACTCATACACAAGCAAGGAGCATTACCATGCCAACCCCATGTTATATCAGCATCGAAGGCAAGACCCAGGGCAACATCACCGCGGGCGCGTTCACCTCTGACTCCGTCGGCAACATCTACGTCCAGGGCCACGAGGACGAGATGCTGGTTCAGGAGTTCAACCATGTGGTTACCGTCCCGACCGACCCGCAATCCGGCCAGCCGTCCGGCCAGCGCGTGCACAAGCCGTTCAAATTCACCGTTGCCCTGAACAAGGCCGTGCCGCTGATGTACAACGCCCTGGCCTCCGGGGAGATGCTGCCGACCGTGACCCTGAAGTGGTACCGCACCTCAGTGGAAGGCAAGCAGGAGCACTTCTTCTCCACCACCCTGACCGACGCCACCATCGTGGACATCGACTGCCAGATGCCGCACTGCCAGGACCCGGCGAAGTCGGACTTCACCCAGCTGATTGAAGTCTCACTGGCCTACCGCAAAATCGACTGGGAGCACACCGTCGCCGGCACCTCCGGCTCGGACGACTGGCGCGCGCCTGTCGAGGCGTAAGCCCCGTAACCCGGCTGCGGCCGGGTTTTTGCGTTTGTGCTGAGGTGTGGCGAAACCAGACCTGAGCACAACTTCATTTTATGGCCCCCCGCACGGTGAAAACCGGGCGTGCGGTAGCTATGGGCGTTCACAGGAGAAGGGAAGATGGCAAACAGTACGGGACTCCAGTTCACGGTCAGCATCGGGTCGCTGCCGGAGAGCACGTTTGCGGTGGTGGATTTTGAGCTGGACGAGGCGCTTAACCGCCCGTTCGCGCTGAGCCTGAACCTGGCCAGCCACCTGCCGGGGATTGATTTCGGCGAGGTGCTCGACCAGCCGTGCGAGCTGAAGGTGTGGTACGAGGGGCAGCTGCAGCGCAGCGTCAGCGGGATTGTCAGCCGCTTCGCCCAGGGCGAGACCGGGTTTCGCCGCACCCGCTACCAGGCGCAGGTGCGCCCGGCGCTGTGGCGCACCGGGCTGCGCACCAACGCCCGCATCTTCCAGGCGAAAAAGCCCGACGCCATCATCACCACGCTGCTCACCGAGGCGGGCATCACCGACTTCGCCTTCGCCCTGCGCCACGACCACCCGGAGCGGGAGTACTGCGTCCAGTACCGCGAGAGCGATTTAGCCTTTATCACACGCATTGCCGCCGAAGAGGGGATGTTCTTCTTCCACGAGTTTGAGGCCGGCACCCACCGGGTGGTGTTCGCCGACGACGCAGGCGCGGTGGCGAAGGGCGAGCCGCTGTTCTTCAACCTGGCAAACCAGGGGCTGTCCCAGGGGGCCTACGTCCGGCGTTTCCACTACGCCGAGGCGGTGAGCACCGCCGGGGTGGAGCTGAAGGACTACAGCTTCAAAACCCCGGCTTACGGCCTGTCGCACAAAAAGATGAGCGGCGAGCTGGAGCACCAGGGCGAGCAGTACGAGCACTACGACTACCCCGGCCGCTACAAGGGGGACCCGAACGGGAAGGCCTTCGCCGGGTTCCGGCTGGACGCCCTGCGCGCCGGGGCGGTGACCGGAAGCGGGGAGTCGAACTGCGCCGGGCTGCGTCCGGGGCAGAGTTTTGTGCTGAGCGAGCACCCGAACCCGCAGCTGAACATCGCCTGGCAGACCGTGGGGGTGACCCACACCGGCCGCCAGCCACAGGCGCTGGAAGAGGAGGGCGGCGGCGAGCCGACCACCTTCAGCAACAGCTTTACGGTGGTGAAGGCGTCAACCACCTGGCGCGCGGTGATGCCGCACAAGCCGATGGTGGACGGCCCGCAGATAGCCACCGTCACTGGCCCGTCGGGCGAGGAGATTTACTGCGACAAATACGGACGCATCAAGGTGCAGTTCCCGTGGGACCGGTACGGCACGCGCAACGACCAGAGCTCGTGCTGGGTGCGGGTGAGCCAGGGCTGGGCCGGGGGACAGTACGGGATGGTGGCCATCCCGCGCATCGGGCATGAAGTGGTGGTGAGCTTCCTCGAAGGCGACCCGGACCAGCCGATCGTCACCGGGCGCACGTATCATGCAACTAACCAGACGCCGTATGTATTACCGGAACACAAGACCCGCACCACCCTGCGTACCGATACCCATAAAGGGACGGGCTTCAATGAGATCCGTTTTGAAGATGAAGCGACGCGCGAGCAGATCTACACCCATGCCCAGAAGGATATGGACACTGAAATTAACCACATCCATCGTCAGAGCGTGGGCTGCGACCAGCACCTGAGCGTGAAGCAGGATCAGTACCAGCGGGTCGATCGCCACAGTCACCGCACCATCGGGCAGGACGATATTGAGCAGATTGGTCAGGATCATCACCAGTCCATCGGGCGCAGCTTCTTCCAGAATATCGGTCAGTCGTTAAAACGCTTCATCGGCGGCGGGGAAATCACCGCCATCAGCGGTAGCCGTCAGAGCACGATTTCAGGCTCGGAAGAGCTGCTGATCGGCGCGCACCAGCGGGTGCTGGTCAACACCGACAGCTACCTGAAAGCCACCGATATCGTGCTGGAAGCCGGGCAGTCCCTGACCATCAAAGCGCCGGGCGGCTTTATTAAAATTGATGGCGCCGGCATCACGATGGTTGGTGCGGTAGTGAAAATTAACGACGGTGGCGCAGGCGGAGCCGGCACCGCGCCGGTCTCGATCGAACCGGAAGCCCCGGCGAAACCTACCCTCCCGGATGCGCCGGACAGACGCTAAGGATACATCATGCCAGGAGCAGCACGATTAAATGACACGGGAAAGGGGCATGAGTGTTTTCCGGATACGCCCGTTATCGCGGGCAGCCCGGATATCATTATCAATGGCCAGCCAGCCGCGCGGGTAGGGGATGCCCTCGCCCCGCACGGCTGCCCCTGTTCCGGTAGCCCTCATGGTTTGCACGGGCGTGCGATAGCCGCGGGCTCGTCCAATGTCATTTTCAACGGTAAGGCCGCGGCACGTATTGGTGACGCCATCGACTGCGGCGGCAAAATCATCACCGGCAGCGGCGATGTGATTATCGGCAATACCCCGTGGCAATCTCCCGCCCACGACTGCGGCAAACAGACCGTGCTGCGCGGTGCCCCGCTGCTTGCGTTGACGCCAGCACTCAACCCGGAAGAACTCAACGATACCGTAGCACTGCTTTCACGCTGACAGGAAAACGGAACGTCGCCTTAAGGAATCATTATGGAAACGCGCTACCCGATAAGGAAAGCGGACGGCAAGGATTTTGCCGGCCCGGATGAAATACTGGCTCTGCTACGCAATGAAAGACACGGCCAGTGGCTGGCAGGCAATAATGGTATGTGGCATGGCGGGATACATATCAGCCGTGAATCCGCCCCGCTGGCCGTTATCTCAGCGGAGAGCGCCGAAGGGGCCGTACCGCTGCAGTGTATTGCTCAGGGTGAAATTGTGGCATGGCGACTTCAGCAGGATTATCACCAGCAGCCTTATGGAGAGGCGGCGGAGGGTGAAGAGGCGATCAACCTGAAGTACTCCAGCGCATTTGTGCTGGTGCGATCCGTGCACAAACCGGATGAAAACCCGGCCACCTGGCTGACGTTTTATACCCTCTATATGCACCTTGCGCCGTTAAGCTGTTTTCCAAAAATGGTGGTGTATGAGGTGACGCCTGAGGGGCAGGATCTGAGGAAGCGGCTTTACAGCGGAACCGAGGAATCTGGTCAAATAGCTCCGGATCCCTGCGGGAAGCTCAGTGCCGGTGATAGGTTAACCTTCTTTGACGAAATCACATTCTTACTGCAGCGGAAAGGCCGGGATAATTCAGGTCGTGCTCTGCCTGATAAGCCCGCACAGTTTGGTCTTGTGCAACTGTTGAAAGATGGCGTTCCCACGGGAGACAAATTCTGGACATCGAGTTTACCGGAACACATAGCACCACAAGGTGAAAAATATGCTTATCTGCCCGACTGGATGGATAAGGCCGTGCAGAACGGGACAATGGATGCGGTGGTGGTTCCTCCTCAACCCATCGCCATTCGTGCCGGGGATGCCATTGGTTTTCTGGCGCAGGATGATGCGCCTGTCACTGGCGGCGCGGTGCAGAGCGACTGGTTTATGCACATTGAAGTGCTCAGCAACGATGCCAATATGCCGGCGTTTTTAAGCAACCCCGGCCATCTGACAAAAGGCACTCTGTACATTGAAGTACAGGGTGGTCAGCCGCTGTACCGGTGCGAAGAGAAGGACGGTAAAAAAATCTTCACGCCACCGGAAAATACCAGTGATGCTGAGGCCGGTAAATTGCTGCGGCGGGACGATGCCAAACCATTTAAAGACGAGGCGGGTATCAGCTGGTATCTCATAAAGCCTGAGACATGGATAAAGCAGGACGGCATAAAAGAGATTATTCAGCACGATCTTAAGGCCCTGCGATTTACCCCGCTTGAGCAGGAACCGGCAAAGGATTTTCAGCAAAGCCTGGGCGAACCATGGCTGAGTAAAGCGTTCAATTTTATCAGCGGTGCCGTTCATCCCGAAAGAGCACTGGAAAGTCAGGAGCTTAGCGAATACTATTCGCAGATAGCGAAGGTGCTGGACGCTAACGGCGATGGCAAAATATCCGCTACGGAATTGAAATTGTACCGGACCGCTGTATTGCAGGGCTTACGACACAACAATGAGGAAGTTGAAATGCTGCTGCGCCGTCTCATCGTTAAGCACGAAAGCGAATGGTACGGTAAAAGCTCGCACCCGCGCTGGCAGACGCTGCTGGGTTCACTCCCGAAAGCCGGACAGGATTACGCCAAGATCTGGATTGATAACCATGAATGGATGAGTCAGGTGCCTGCGTTAGCGAAAGATGAAGCAGTGTGGCATTTCCATCCGGTGGAGTTTGTGCATACTTTATACTTTAAATCAGAACTCATTGATGTTGATTCTTTTATGTCTCAATATGAAAAAGAACATATTTCATTTGCTCCGAAAACGACAGCGCTCTCACAAGTTTCTAAAATTAATTTGCGTAGGATCTTGGCAAATATAAATGAATTCTACCCTAAGCACAAAGAATATAAACCCAATTTATATTGGGTTTCATATATGTTAGCTACTGCCAGGCATGAAACATATCATTATCCTTCAATGGAGTATTTTAGCGAAAAGCCAGAGGTTGGGGATCTGAAGTACTTCAATAAATATGACCCAATACTTGCGGCAACGCCATTCTATAGAAAAAGAGCAATAGATAATGGTAATACAAAACAGGGGGATGGATATAAATATAGGGGGCGAGGATGCGTGCATCTTACATGGAAAAACAACTATCAGAAGGCAAAAGAAAAGTTTGGATCTGACTATGTTATGCAGCCCGAACTCGCAGCTAATTTTGATCATGCTGTCCCTATTATGATTTGGGGGATGTATGGGGGAGTATTCACCGGAGGTAAACTTTCCTCCTACATAAACAGTAAGGAAATTGATTATGTGCGCGCGAGGGGGATCATTAATGGCAGCGATCAGGCGGTTTTAATTGCCTCATACGCAGATAGGTTTCAATCAATTTTAGAAAGAACTTCAAACATTCCAAAGGATTTTTAAAATGAAGCAATGTAATTTTTTAATGTTCTTTGCGCTTTGTGGTTATTCATTATTAAGTTATGCTCATGGCTCTTTTGGTTATGGATATGACAAAGAAAAAAGTGTTATTTACGCCCAAAAAAACAATATGGAATTGACGTTGCAATTCAAGCAGGATTATAACGGGAATCCTTCTTATGCCTTTGATTTTTTTAACGGCTTTCCTGCGATAGTTGCTGACAGCCGCTCGCTACATGATGCTACAATCTATGCCACATTAAACACTATTGATAATGAATTCTTTATTGATTGTGTTTATTTAGCTGTAAAAAGTAAAAGAAATGGTATTTTTGCCAAAGAGGGTATTTGTGGTCTCGAACGGGTATCTGCGCACAACTACAAAAAATTTCTAGATGAAAAAAAATCCGAAGTTGTCAATGATATAGACTCTGTCGACACGAGTTTACTTTTAAATGGCAAAAAAGATTACTTACCGATTGTTATCTTTAATAGCAAAGGCGTGTTGCTTTATAAGTTGTATAAAAGCAAAGAGGCATTATTAAGTGATGAATATTCTATTTTAGCGTTGAAGGATGATGGGCAATGTGAGGTTTATGAAAATAGCCCTTGGACTATATTTCACAGAATATATCAGGATGATATTGTAATCATGGATGAGATTAACGTAGGCGATAAGCTAGAATTAAGTAAATCAATACCCAACAAGTCCGTTGCTAATATATGTTCATCTTATCCTGCGATGATTGTAAAAGCATCAAAGTCTTACTTTTATGATTCTTCCTATAAGCCCAAAAATTCGTATCTTATAAAAGGTGATAAAATCAATTTACTATCAATTAGCGGTAATCAAAAATGGTGTAAAGTAAGATATATTAATATTAAAAATAAATCGATTGATGATGTGATGTTATGTTCAGATTTGATACTTTAGCTAAATTTAAATGTTACATTGTGTTCATCAAGTGTCATTTGTATTGCAGAACCTATGTAAAAAACAAAATAATGATGAGTACAAATCAATAGATTATTTTTGAAATGCATCAGAGAGCTTATTTTACGTAAAAGGGTGCCATTACAAACAAAATATCGAGGTGGTTTATGTGAGAAAAATAATTCTATGCTTTTTATTGATTACTTTTAGGGTGAGCGCGAGTGACTCTTGTGAAAACATTCAGTTGTCCGATCAAATATTTTCATGTGCAAAAAATAAATATGCAGCTAGTGACGCGTTGCTTAATAAGTCTTATAAAGAACTCATGGCTAAAATAGCTAAAGACTATAAATCAAAGCCTGACCTGAAAGCTGATTTCATAGGTAAAGTTAAAATTTCTCAAAGAGCCTGGATTATTTTTAGAGATACTAATTGTTTAGTTTATTCGTACCAGATTGATCCGCAATCACAGGCATATGAAACATCTTTGTACTTATGCAAAATAGATATGACAAATCAGAGGGTTGTTGAAATTAATAAAATGCTGATGCAGTGACAATAATATAAATAACCACAAATCATTGATTTTTTAATTGGGGTCTATCAGGGTAAGTATTAATCAATGTGCCCTTCCCTTGGGACTGATGCGAAAAAATTAAAGACGTCATTAGACGTGTCATGTTCCAACACATGATTTTTCAGCCTAAAAGCACATGCAGGGGATGACAAATATTTTATTAGGCATGTTCGAATACCTTAAAAGGTTGTTTATGGCAAAATAGCGATATCTAATGAAAACACACACAGCGGATGAACTGGTTTATAAATAAAAGTCAAGCAGGCGCAAATCTTACTTAGAAAAAAATTATCGGAATGCAAAATTGGATGTAAATACGAAGTTATTCAAAACATTAAATTTTATTTCTTATATTACAGCCATATTTTCAACTGGAGTACATGCTGATGTCATCATGAAATCTCCCTTAGGAACCGAGCTGAGATTTTCTGATATAAAAACTGGGCAGAACTATGATAGTGATGCCTGGGGAGATATGTTTTTTAAAAATAAAAAAGGACTTATTAACCTTAGCATTGAAGGCCGTTATCTCAGCGGAGAGCGCCGAAGGGGCCGTCCCGCTGCAGTGTATCGCCCAGGGTGAAATTGTGGCATGGCGACTTCAGCAGGATTATCACCAGCAGCCTTATGGTGAGGCGGCGGAGGGTGAAGAGGCGATCAACCTGAAGTACTCCAGCGCATTTGTGCTGGTGCGATCCGTGCACAAACCGGATGAAAACCCGGCCACCTGGCTGACGTTCTATACCCTCTATATGCACCTTGCACCGTTAAGCTGTTTTCCGAAATTGATGGTGTATGAGGTGACGCCTGAGGGCGACGGGCTGAGCAAACGTCGCTATAGCGGAACGGAAACCTCAGGCCAGGTGGCCCCACATTCTTTTGGCGCTCTGAGTGCAGGTCAAAAGGTAATCGTGGAACAGGAGATGATGTTTTTGGTGCCTCAGAGACATCGTGGCAGGGACGGGCAGCGGCTACCCGATGTGCCATTCCAGTTCGGTTTAGCGCGAAATATAAAAGATGGTGCGCCTTCCGGTGAGAAGTTCTGGACCTCGGTTATGCCGCAATTTGTCGCACCAGCGGGGGAAAAATATGCTTATCTGCCCGACTGGATGGATAAGGCCGTGCAGAACGGGACAATGGATGCGGTGGTGGTTCCTCCTCAACCCATCGCCATTCGTGCCGGGGATGCCATTGGTTTTCTGGCGCAGGATGATGCGCCTGTCACTGGCGGCGCGGTGCAGAGCGACTGGTTTATGCACATTGAAGTGCTCAGCAACGATGTCAATATGCCGGCGTTTTTAAGCAACCCCGGCCATCTGACAAAAGGCACCCTGTACATTGAAGTACAGGGTGGTCAGCCGCTGTACCGGTGCGAAGAGAGGGACGGTAAAAAAATCCTCACGCCACTGGAAAATACCAGTGATGCTGAGGCTGGCAAATTGCTGCGGCGGGATGATGCCAAACCCTGGAAGGACGAGGCGGGTATCAGCTGGTATCTCATAAAGCCTGAGACATGGATAAAGCAGGACGGCATAAAAGAGATTATTCAGCACGATCTCAAGGCCCTGCGATTTACGCCGCTTGAACAGGAACCGGCGAAGGATTTCCAGCAAAGCCTGGGCGAACAATGGCTGAGTAAAGCGTTCAATTTTATCAGCGGTGCCGTTCACCCGGAAAGAGCACTGGAAAGTCAGGAGCTTAGCGAATACTATTCGCAGATAGCGAAGGTGCTGGACGCTAACGGCGATGGCAAAATATCCGCTACGGAATTGAAATTGTACCGGACCGCTGTATTGCAGGGCTTACGACACAACAACGAGGAAGTTGAAATGCTGCTGCGTCGTCTCATCGTTAAGCACGAAAGCGAATGGTACGGTAAAAGCTCGCACCCGCGCTGGCAGACGCTGCTGGGTTCACTCCCGAAAGCCGGACAGGATTACGCGAAGATCTGGATTGATAACCATGAATGGATGAGTCAGGTGCCTGCGTTAGCGAAAGATGAAGCGGTGTGGCATTTCCATCCGGTGGAGTTTGTATCGGCGCTAAAAACACAGGAAGATTGTGCGGAATTGATTTGGGGTGAAGTAGTGAACCAGAGGCTAGGATCTGCGAAGGCATGCCTCTTTAGAAAGAAAGTTGTCAAAATATGCGCCGAAATGTGGGGTGAGGATGAAAAATTAAGGTATGCAAATGTCCTAATGGGTTGTATGTCAGTTGAAACGAACCGGATGTTCACATCATCTGTGATTGCATACAGAAAAGCACGCCATAAAAGTGGCGAAATTATATTTGTTTCTACCGCATCGGGAACTAGGCCGAAAATTGAACTTCATGTTTATACAAAGGATGAAATAATAAATGATAAAACCTTAGTGGAAAGGAATGCGGTAGGATTGATACAGTTTACATCAATAGCAGTACAGCAAATAAATATAACATATAATATGGCGCTAACCAAGATGCAATTAGCGCTGATGGACGAAATAGAGCAGTTAGATTATGTGAAGTTATATTTCACATCTAATAAAGAGAAATTCAGTAAGATAAAGAACCCTGAGGATGTATATACCTATATATTTTGTCCAGAGGGAGTTGGTGAACCAGATGATGCGGTACTCTATTCAAAGGCAGACAATGAGAAAGCTTACAATAAAAATGCTAGTTTAGATTCATCAGAAAATGGAAATCAAGGAAATGGCGATGGAGTTATACAAAAAAGAGAACTGCTTGTTCGACTGAATAGGTTGATTTCTGAAGGTGAAAAATATAAAAATCTATGTATGTGTAAAGCACAAACAAACGATGGGCCCGATTGGATGCTAGTCGCTCTCGAAGAATATAAACAATATAAAGGCATGATTGAAACTGACACGTTACTAAATAATAAGATAAAAGAATACCACAATACAACTAATGTTAAAGGTAGTGATGGTGCGATTTCATGGTGTTCATCATTTGTGAATTGGTGTTTCAACCAGACGAAGTATGCATCACTAGCTACAAATAGTGCAATGGCATATTCATGGGGGCAAGGTTCGTGGCGAAATGGCGAAGTGGTGGATAAGCCATTTTATGGAGCTATTGCAGTAATGAAATATAGCCACGTTGGGTTTGTCTGCGGCATGAGTGCGGATGGACGGTTGTTAATACTTGGAGGAAATCAGGGTGGTGGTAGAGAAGGAAAAGCAAACTGCATTTCCGTTAGAGCTAACCCATCATCATCGATTAAGTTTTTGATGAAACCTAAAGGTTATAATGTGAAACCAGAGGATTATGACTTGAAAGTTGTTAACATCATTGGTTCCAGTTCAAGTTATAGTGACACGCATTAAGGGTTGCAAATGAAATATATATTATATTTTCTTATGTTTGTTAGTTTCAATTCGAACGCCAGCGATTCAATATGTTATAATTATTTCAAGGAATTTAGTGCGGTTTTTTCTCGCTCCGCCATTTCTGAATATGATTATTCTAAATTATCTTCTTATAAGCTTACGCCTGCACTGTTTATCAATTTTGATAAAACTCCACCAGAAACATATAATGATAATGAAAGGGAAAATCCGAATGTCATTTTTAATGGCGCGGTTTCAAAAAAATATTTTTTGAAGTTTATAAACTCCAGTTTGCTACAAAACAATGCGGTGAATGTGAATGCTAAAAAGCAGTTCGTAGATGATGCTGGTAGCTATGCCTTTATAGCCACAATAAGAAATGGAAATCTATTAATTATAGAAAACATCCTTATTTCTACTCCATATGATATGGATGCCGAAATTAGTTGCACTTACAAATTCAGCTTATTAAGTAAAGACAAATTAATGTTATCAGACGTAGTTTGCGCAGGATAAAAGGTTAGAATTATGGCGAAGCTAATAAATTGTTTTGGGCTGATGATGTTAATCTTATTTTCAGGCTTTTCGCAAGCATCCGAACGTCCTCAGTCAAAAGAAGAATTTTTTTTTGAAATGAATGGTGAAACATTGTCTGATGGTTCTCAGGTTTATATCAGATATGATATCTCACTATCATATTCAAATAAATTAGCATATGTTAAAGTAACAACCTGGCATGCTCCTGCCCCATGTGAGGGCAATTACGAAATAAAGGAAATTGATGGTGAGTATAATTTGTATTACTTAGGAGGTAAGGATGCTTGTATGTATCCATCGCCACAATTTAATATCGTTAACAAAGGTGGTGAAATGTATATAAAAGGCATGCCTCTTATTTATGAACCCGGCGGGTGGCTAAAGTTATCACGTAAATCACACTAATATATCTTATTATATATCCGGTCAAAATTACTACTGAGAATTCGGAATAAAGAGCATAAACATATTGATGCAAAAACATCGAACAGTTAAGAGAAATTCTGTCGATAAGAGTGAACATTTCAGGTTGAAATTTAAGAGTGCTGTTGACCGGTTTTATACTCACGATTCGAATGTCAGTCGACTTTGGCTACGTAAGTTGTTAACCTTTATTAAAATAAATAATTAGTGGAATAATATAAAACGATACGAAAATTACAGGTTTTTTAGGCAAAAGTAAATCATCAAAGTGGAACTCATGAACTTATTAAAATTTTTGTGGTTGATTTTTTATATAGCAGCCATATTTTCAACTGGAGTACATGCTGATGTCATCATGAAATCTCCCTTAGGAACCGAGCTGAGATTTTCTGATAAAAAAACAGGGCCTAACTATGATCGTGATGCTTGGGAACAATTGGTGTTTAAAAATAACAAAGGCGTTATCAATTTGAGTATTGAAGGGCGTTATTTTGTTGAGAATGGTAGTAAGGATTTCTCTCCTTCTGGAAGATACATTGTTGTCGATAGTGTTGCAGGTGGATATGTCGATATGTTTGATGGAAGGGGCGAGCAGTATGTTGACAAAGCTTACTGCAGTGTAGTGGATATGCAGACGGGATGCATCATCAGTGACTGGGATGGTGAAGCGTGCGGATATGACTGGAAAAAAGATAGTGACGAACTTGCTAGTTCAGACGAGCAAGATACAGAGACTTTTGATTTCCTTTCATTTAAACCGAACATTAATAGCTTAACCAAAAAATTGTCGTCTTTAAATGTCGAAGAAGTTGATGGTTATCTTCGTTGCGATTATGTTAGCAAGGATAATATAAACACATATCAAAAGTTGATAAAAGAGAATAAGTCCGCGAAGAAAGTAGTTGAGCCGTATTTGATAGAATTTATTGATGGATCAACTCAAAATGCGTCAGTAATAAAAAAAACCTTTTTGTATTCTTTACCCGATGAAAGCAGTAAAACTAAGGCTTATTTGATAGAGGGAGATAAGATAAAAGTCATCCAGTTCTCCAAAAACGATCAGTGGATCAATGTAGGCTATGTGACTTCTAAAGGGGCACCTTTAATCGCATGGATTAAAAGTGACGCTATCGAAATGTAAATCCTATATAAGGGATACATATTAAAATAAGCCCTGAGGTTTGTAAGGTTTCGTTAAACATCCAGACTTGTTCATTAGCACTATCAAGTAAAAAAATGAATCTGCTTGTTCATTTGGGACAAGCAAAGGACTAAACGAAACGGTTAAAATATTTCCTTGAACAGATATGCGGATCGTTTAAATAGATTCAACAGAGCCGCTAATTTTTTGAAGGTCGGAGAGGATTAATGCAAATGTTTAAGTTGATTCTCGCTTCATCATTGCTGTTTGCGAGTTTTCTTACTTATTCTAACTCTGAAATAGTACAGGGGGCATTTGAGATAAGACAGAACGCTAAAGTATATCTTCAGAAGGAGAACGATGATGATTATCCTCTTGCTCTTTATTTTTTGAAAGATAATAAATTAACCAAAATTGATACTTATGAGACTGAAGGTGGTAAACCTTCGGTGGAAGCTGTTTTCTTTATGACAATTCATAACAAAACAAATGTCATAGTGTTAATCTCATGGGCACAATTGCATCGAGCAGAAAATATAAATGGTAAGTCGTTTAAAGTTTACGGGTACATTTATGAGAACAATAATCTTACAGTGAACAATGAAATTAATAGTGATCCTAACCTAAGTGGTGCGGAAGGAGATTTTGGCGGCGAGCGACTTTTTTTCAAATATCAAAACGCAGAAAAAATTAAAAATTACATTTTAGGGAAATATTAATAATCATTCAGGAAATTATTTTTCTTGAGAGTGCTTTATCCTGGCATATTATGTTATTGGTTCTGGTCAGAAAAAGTGGAGTGTTTTAAACTGCATGGAAGTGACGGTAAAAATAGCGTATTAATTGATCTAACTTTGGACGTTATGGCAAGGCAAGCCGACCTTCATGGAACTTGTCATTTTAATTGTACATTGGAAGGAATCGACGTTTAAGAATTTAGATAGGTTCTCGTATGGATAATTTACCTATAACAAATAGCGTAACGCTGCCATTATAGTTCCCCATGATAAAAAACATGATCTTTTTTTACCGGCAATTATAATTTTTCGCAGCAATAGCTAAGGAAATCGATGAATAATTATTTTGGTGTAATCTGTGCATTATCTCTAATATTGTCAGGAATGGCACACGCAAAGAATCCACTTGACGCGTCAATTTGGTTTTATAATAAAGTGTCAAACGCTAATGTTTTAGGTAAAAGAGATCCAGTTTTGCTTCATAAAATAGAAAGTAAGTTTAAAAATGTTTCATTGCTTTTTGATAATAAAGCTTTAACAATTAAAAATAAGATGTTAGAAAATAGCAAAATATGCTCAGTAGAATATGCGAGCGTTAAAAAAACACTTTCCGCATACTTCATGTCAAATACAACGACAAATCTTTATGAGGCATTATATGAAAATAATGGCATCACCCTGCCGAGTGAAATCAATTTGATAATTTCAGTAAATCCTGATAATAGCTGCCCATCGCCCTATGATGAAATCATTGCGATTGGTGACTATTTAACAATCATTGAGAATGACTATGTTATATTCTTTAAGAAAATAAAAGATGATGATCAGAAAATATTAAGTTCTCGAAATGGAAATCTGCTTAACTTTTGTAAGGAAGATAACCCCGGTAGAATTTATGACGGGATAGATAGCTATACTTGTTTCTTTCCAGATATGAACATACAAGAATCATATAAACTATTGAAGAATGCTTACTCGGGCAAGCAAGAAGTATTAAAAAGTATACCACCTGAAGCTAATGCTAACTATGAACTGAATGGAAACGAAACTACTTATCAGTGGGAAGGGAGGACTGTATTAAAAGTGACGGTAACCGGAGATAGTGAACGCGGAAGTTATATTTTTCATAAGCAAATATCCGGAACAAGTGTTGCGATCGAAAGTGAAACTCAATATTAGATTAGTATAGTCATTTGGATTGCTTAATTGTGCAGCATTCTTCCTGACAGGCCAGGAGCTTATGACTTGTCGTACTTAGTATGAAAACACAATCATTCATGAGCACGTTTGGAGGAACAGGCAAAGCAACTTTGACCATTAACAATGATAAGCTGATATTTGTTCTTAAAGACAACAAACCCTTTATTGAGGCTAATATGTCAGTCCCTGCTGTGATTGTGTTTGATAGAATCATCACGGAATAGCCAGCAAAGCGAAAAGATGAGTCCTTAATAGCAGGTGATTTAAAAGGCTATGCTATGACATTGATTAACTGGAGCGCAGCGAATGGTTAATAATACATTTATTAATTTTATCTATCTGAATGCAGCATTCGCAACCATTACCTTAACACTCATCTTTCCTTCGGTGGCACTGGCAACTCAAAGTGTTGGCTGTTTCAGCTCAGGAGAGATAAATGTAAAATTTGTGCAAATATCACAGGATGGCCTGGATATGGCCTATGTTAAGTATCAAAAGTCGAAGCAGGCTATACCATTGCTGTTTATTAAAGAAACTGAAGAGAAATTTCCCGAAGGGCGCCCTTCAGCATTTACCACTGAATGGGATGAGGTTTTGAAAAGCAAAATCAATGGTCGTTATACAGTAATGACGCAAGGCGCACGGTATTACCAGTTTGACTACAAAAGTAGCACAGGGCGCGTTGTCAGGTTTACAGAAAACCTGAATGCCTACGATAGCATTCGCCACGACTGTCAATGGTGATAACTGGTGGTTATGCTCGTAACCTGAAAAATGCATGAGAATACTACAATGAACTTTAATCAACGCTTTTCTCCGCTGATGCGTAAAAGCGTGCAGTTAATATTTCTGTTATGCCCAGTTGTAGCTAATGGAAATGTCACTATTTATAAGAATGACTATAGTGTGCTGGCTTATGAAGACGGGCAAGATAACGTTACCACCTTAACGTTGTCAGGTGGAAGCAACGATGCGGGAGCGTCATCACCCGCGGATTGCACAGTGAAACTGGCGCTAAAACAGAAGAAGGGAACCTGGAGTGCCGATCTTGCACCTTTCCATACAGAACTCATGGATTATGACGATGTATCCAGAGATGTCGCACTTATAGAACGCGACAGACAACAAATACGACTCTATTTCCCTGAATCCCTGAGTGTTTGTCCGCTCGGCACCGAGTTCAGCGGTGACTATAAAAAAATCGAAATGAACGATGCTTCTTTCAAAGATAACTTTAACGTTCTTCTGGCCATGAATTATTACAGCGCTATAAGCGAAGCCAGAGGAGGCAAGACGAAACAAGCTATAACGTATCTTGAGCCTTATATGAAGGAGTCATTGAGTAATAATATTTACAATATGGCTGTTTATAATGATTATGGCTACTTTTTGCAAGAGGCAGGGCGGGCCGAAGAATCAATCAGCTATTTTGAGAAGGTCATTGAAAAGAACCCCGGCAGGATAGTTGTTTATTTAAATATGGCTGACTCATACTGGATTATTGGTGAGAAAATCACCGCCAGATCATATTACTCTCATTACAAAAAGCTAATGAGTAAAGCAGGTAAAAATAGCCTTATTCCTGTGCGGGTTGCACATCGGCTGAACGAATAATTTCTCATATATGAAACGTGGTGTTTTCATGCAGCCTTCAAAATGTATGAAAGTTGATATCAATGATGAAGGTATTACAGCGCGCCCTGGAATCAATAATGAAATTTTGTATAAAAGCGATCCTGTCTTCGGTGTTCTTTTCAATCGCGATAGTCTCATCCGCTAATGAGGACAGGACGGTAACAAGCGTAAAACAGCATGATGGTAGTGAATGGTCTGTCGAGCAGGATGCAGATAAATACAGTCTGCTATACGCTAACATTAATAAAAAAGTTTACAGAAATACCGCTCTTATTGAGCCAGACAGTAATGAAAGTGATCTTTTTCTGAGCAGTCACTCTGATGGCACCGTTACAGTAGCCATCGCCTATCCGCGTGATACCCTGGCATATGAATTTTCAGGCGGCACTGTACCCGTGTTACGATCCGCTTGCAGAGAAATAAGGATCGCGTCATCAGATGAGATGGAAGCGGTAGCGCTTATGACACTCTGCGACATAAATATCCAGAAAAACTCTTACTCCTTGCCTGATGTGAAGGCAGATGCTTTATTGCAGGTGGACAACTTACGGCTACAGGCTCCAGTGAGCGCCCTGATAAGCAGCGATAAAGCTTTCTTGTTAGATCGCGCAGGTAATAGCAAACCCAGAAAGCCATACTTAATAAAGGGAGACAAGGTGGTAATCGAAAACTACAAACATCCCCTGGTGAAAATAAATTTTACCTCCCGGGGCAAATTGGCCAGCGCATGGATTAACGTTGCGGATATTCTTTGACAATCTAATGTTAGCTGCTGAATATAATGGGCATCAGCATATTTGTAAGCTTTCTCTGAAGCTGATATTGGTTGAGTTGTTTTTCTTCGGGAAGTTATAATTGATAATAAAAACGCAGCAGCGATTAAATCGTATCAAGAATCCCATTAAAAATAATATACTAAGCGTTTATTTGCCAGGCGGTTGAATATCCATTCTTAAATAAATATGCCGTTTGTTACTCCGCCACTGGTAGTAATACCTGAACAGTTCTTAACTTCATCATTTAAAAATAATCACACCCGGCAGGACGCCGGATATTTATTTTACGGAGATAACCTGTGAATACTTCACACGCATTTCTGTTACACAGCACAAGCTCACAGGCGCAGTGGCTGGAAAAACTTGCTCAGGGTGGCTGCTTCCTTATTGCCGAAGCCGCCATAAATAGCGCGGTTCCCGGCGTGGCGGAACGCTGGGGCGGGAGCCTGGAGCAAACCCGCCTCTACTGGGGCGAAGCCGGCCGCGTTCATGCATCGATCTCCCCGTACTGCTTCCCGGTTAATCCAGAAAACTGGGATGCGGTGCGCGAACAACTGCTGACGCAGCACGGCTGGGGGATTGGGATCCAGCTCGACTGGTTTATGCGCGCCATGCCGCCTGTCGAACAGCTTAAGTCACTGCAGAAGCATCTGCGCGAATGGAATACGGTGGTTACGCCTTCCGGTGAGAATGCCATTTTGCGCGTCGGCGACTGGCGGGTGGTAAAGCCTTTGCTGGAGGCCAGTACCGCCCCGGAGGCTTCCGCCTTTTATGGTCCGATCGGGTCGTTCTGGCAGCTCACACCGGAAGGCGGTGCGGAAACCCTGACCTTAACGCAGCGTGAAAAGGTTGCCGCCGCGCCGCCGCCGCGCACGCTCAGCGCTGCGCAGTGGCTGGCGCTGCTGGGTCCGTCCGAACTGGACGTGTATCAGCGCTACATGGCGCATCTGCGGGAATATCACGGACGCTGGCGGGATACGGATGACGATGCACTACTGGCGTTTACGCAGCAGCAGAGCGAGGCAGCCCAGCTGCACGGGTTCAACAGCGAGCGCGACATTGTGCGCTATCTGGCACTGGCATCTGAGCTGGAGCCGTCGTTTATCGAGGCAGAGTGGGCGCAGCCTGTTCTGAGCCAGCCGGAATATATCGGCACGCAAAATCGCATGGATCGGTTGTTTGAGAAAGCGATTCAACACCTGGAAAATGCCTGAACGGAAAGGGATGTCACATGAGCGAGAACAAATCCGCCACGCTGGTTGAAAGCAACAAAGCCATCGAGCAAAAATTTAACACCGACAACAAAATCTCCGGCGGCTGCACCAAATGCGGCTGCGAAGTGCTGATCTATTACCACTACGATTCCGGCAAACCGGTACCCAATGCGCCCTTTGTACTGACCGACAGCAAGGAAACCAAAATCGTGGGTAAAACGGATGCCAACGGCCTCTGTTTTATTCATGACATGGGCTGCGGTCCCTTCGAGATGCTGATGGAGGAGGGGTCTGACGATTTTAACCCGAAGCAGACGGTCGCTAATAATCCGGTGCTTCAGGCCAACCCGGACTATGCCCGTATTGCCGGGGAGTACTTCACGCTGTTTCTGATCCTGCGTAAGCAGGGGCTGATTGAATATGACGCCGATGACAGTAGCGACAACGAGGTCGACGTTGATGAGAGCGGCATGTTCGGTAATCTGTTTACTTCAATACCCGAGCAGTACCGCAAAGCCTATGCGCGATTCTGGGAGCTTGACCGCAAGATCAACCGCGGGAGCCCGGAATTACGGCGCGCGATAAATAAAATCCATCATAGCCTGGCGGCGGAAGTGGCAGACAAAGGCAACGATAACGCCGCGCTGCTGCTGTTCTGCGAGATTGCTCTCGGATTTATTCCGGTGGTGGGCCAGGCGATGGACGTTTACGCCATTGGCGAGTGGGGCTACCGCTCCTGGGAAACCCCGGCGCTACTGAGCGACAACATGCACATTGCCGAAGGTGCACTGTGCGTCATCGGCGTGATCCCAGGCCTGGGTGATGCGCTCAAAGTGGCCGGACGCGCCATTATCAAAGCGCTGCGCAATTCCGATGCCAAATCAATTCAGTTCGCGATCAAAACCATCCGTAACCTTTCAGACGGTAACCTGATTAAAGGCTTAACCAACATGCGCGGCTGCATTCGCGACTACGGTGCGAAGGCGAAAAAGCTGCTGCAGGAGATCCATGCTGCGCTGGTAAAAGTGATTGCCGAGTCGGCAGCGAAGGGCAACTGGATCGTGTCGATGATGAAAGAGAGCTTCGACGCCATGGTGAAGGCGATGGGCGATCTGATTAAAAAATTCGACCAGGCCCTGACGGATATCGACAGCAAGTTTAATGAGTTCATCGGGAAAGTGATTACCCGGCTGGATGACACCTCCAGAACCAAAGGCAGCTATAAACTCAAGGACGCGGACGGTAAACCGCTGGCGATGGCACCAAAAAATGCCGGGAGGAATGCGGACGAGGCAGCAGACAACACCGCGGCGAAACATCAGGCCGATGAGCAGAACGCGAAAAGTGAACAGTGCCCCACCAAATGCGATAAAGAGGGGGAACCGGTGGATATGGCCACCGGCGCGGTGGTCGACTGGCGTACCGATTTTGCCCTTAGCGGCCTGCTGCCGCTGGCAATGAAACGCTACTACCGTTCTGCGGGGGAGCGTCATCCAGGCTTGCTGGGCCGGCTGTGGCGCAGCAACTGGGACATCAACCTGACGCTGGAAGACGGTCTTGTCAGGCTGATGGACGGCGAGTTCAACCAGGTCTGGTTTGCGCTGCCAAACGAAGGGGAAGTCCTCAAAGCGGCGTCGAACCCGGTGTGGCGCTTGGCACGCGTCAACGGCGTGCTGACGCTGAGCCACCTCGACGGAATGCGCTATCAGTTCGAACATGCGCTCGGGAACCAGCTCTGCCTGACGAGCATGGCAGACCGGGCGGGCAACCGCGCCACGTTCCTGTGGGAGCGAAGCTGGTTGCGCTGGATTGCTTTACCCGACAGCCGCCTGATCCGCGTGGAAACCCGGGCTCATCGCATCACTGCGTTAACGCTCTGCGATGCCATTCGCCAGCCGCTAAAAAACCTGGTGCGCTATCAGTATGACGATAACGGTTATCTGCTCAGCGTGCGGGCTGATGAAGGGCATAGCTTCGATTACCGCTACTCGCCTGAAGGGTGGCTGCTGCGCTGGAACGATCTGGCGCATACCTGGGTGGAACATACCTATGACAAACAGGGGCGGGCGTTAAGCGATAATTGCGCGGGCGGCTACTGGTCCGGGCGCTTCAGCTATGACGACGCTAACCTGACAAACCACTACCGCAGCGGATTCGGCGGCGTGATCAGCTACATCCGTGATGAGCGTAATAACATTCTGGTGCGCCGCACGCCGGACGGCGGGGAAGAGAAAAGAGAGTGGCTCAATAACCAGCTGGTCGCCCACATCGATCCGCTCGGCAACCGCACCGAATTCACGCGCAACGACTGGGGCCAGATTGTTGAAGTGAAACGTCCAGACGGGGCGGTATATCGTTACGATTATGATGACGAAGGGCAACTGCTGAGCTGGACCGATCCGCTGGGTAACACCTGGTCCTACACCCGTAACGCACTGGGGCTGGTGGAGTCGGCCAGCGATCCGGAAGGGCGCAGCTGGCACTATGCCTGGAATGAGCAGGGGTTGCTGACCGCCGCGACCGGGCCAGACGGCAGCGTACAGCGCTACAGTTATAATCGCCGCGGTCTGCTGGACCGGCTGGAGCCGCATCACGCGCCGCCGGCAAGCTTCTTCTATGACTCTCAGGATCGCCTGATTGAACGCCATATCGCCCATGAAACCGGCACGCAGATCCGTCGCTGGGAGTATCACGGCTCGCGCACCACGCCGGCAAAAGTCATTTATGAAGATGGCACTGCCACCCGCTTCAGCTATGACATCGAAGGTAATCTTACCTCGGTGCAGGATGCGCTCGGGCAGACGCATCTTCTGCGCTACGGGGCATTCGACAACCTGCTGGAGGCGACCGATCCGCTGGGTGCCACGGTCCGCTATCACTACAACGCCGAAGCGGAGTTCGCCGGGGTCACCAACAGCCAGGGCAGAACCTGGTCTTACCGGTTCGATATCTGCGGACGGCTGAGCGAAGAGAAGCACTACGACGGCCGCGTCTACCGCTATGAGTACGACGTTGCCGGGCAACTGACCCACCGCCATGCGCCGGACGGCAGTACGCTTTTTTATCAGTACAATAAGGCAGGCCAGCTGGTACAGATTGATGCGCTGCGCGCGAATGGCGACAGCGATGGCATCACCACGTTTGACTACGATGCTGCCGGTAAGCTCCTTAAAGCCGCTGGCCCGGATGCGCTGGTGGAGTACCGCTGGAGCCCGGCCGGGCATATTGTCAGCGAGACCGTGAACGGTGCGGAAGTGCGCTCCGGCTACGATGACGCCGGGCAGCGCGCGGTGGTGGAGGGGCTGACCGCGTCGCTGGGGCTGAGCTGGCACCACGGGCGTCTGGTGACGCTGAGCATCGGGTCGCATCAGCCGCTGGCCTTCAGCCATAACACCCAGGGGTTTGAACAGCAGCGCAGCAACGGCCAGGGGTTTGCCCTGCGGCACGAGTGGACGCCGACCGGGTTGCTGACGCGTCAGAAGCTGGAGACGGACGCCGGACAGGTCAGCGACACGCTGGAGCGCCGCTATCAGTATGATGCCCTCGACCGCCTGACCGGGATCAGCGACAGCCACTGGGGCGACCAGGCGTTTCGTCTCAACGGTACCGGGCAAATTACCGCCGAACGCCGGGATAAAAACCGGGAACGCCAGGCGCGTCTGTTTGGCTATGACAGCGAGCAGAACCTGTGCGACGTGGCGTATGTTGCACCGGGCGCGACGCGCCAGGATGCCACCACTGAAACCGCGCAGTATGACGTTGCCGGGCGCACCATCCGGCGCGGCGACAGCTGGTATCAGTACGATGACTGC
This sequence comes from Siccibacter colletis, assembly GCF_000696575.1. Taxonomy (GTDB): domain Bacteria; phylum Pseudomonadota; class Gammaproteobacteria; order Enterobacterales; family Enterobacteriaceae; genus Siccibacter; species Siccibacter colletis. The sequence goes on from NZ_JMSQ01000006.1 coordinate 476,633, forward strand.
GGGCGTCTGGTGATGAAGCGCCGTACTCCCGCGGGGTTCCGCCCGCAGGAGACGCGCTACGAATGGAATGTTCACGACCGGCTGGTGCGCATTCAGCTCCCGGACGGGGCGCGCTGGCGCTACCGCTACGACCCGTTCGGGCGGCGCGTGAGTAAGGTGCGCGAGGGCAACGTGCCTTCCGCGCAGTCCGTGGCCCGCATCGACTACCGCTGGGACGGTGACCAGCTGGTGGGGCAGCAGCATTATCTCGCCGACGGCAGCGCGGCCCGCCAGATTCAGTGGGTGTACGAGCCGGGAAGCTTCCGCCCGCTGGCGCAGCTGGACGCGCAGGGTGAAAGTACGCAGCTGCATTACATCGTTACCGACCTCACCGGCACCGCCCGCGAACTCTGTAGCGAAGAAGGGGAAGTGCACTGGCGCGGCGAGCAGCAGCTGTGGGCCGGGCACCGCGAAGCGCGCAAACCCATGGCGCTGCGGCGCTACCTCGGTGACGCCGCTAATGAGGAAGTGCACTGCGACCTGCGCTACCCCGGCCAGTTGTACGACGCGGAAAGCGGGTTATACTACAATCGCCATCGCTACTACGATCCGGAGGCCGGGCAGTACATCTCCCCGGACCCGATAGGGCTGATGGGCGGATTACGCCCGCAGGGGTATGTGCATAACCCGCTGGAGTGGGTGGATCCGCTGGGGCTTGCTGGATGTCCTGTAAAAGCGTATGAAGTCAGTACTTATAACGACTTAAGAAATAGGTCTCAAAGCGGTGATGAGCTGGATATACATCATGCTATGCAAAAACATCCTGCTGGGCAGGTAGTGACAGGCTATGATCCGAAAACGGGACCATCAATTGCTTTACCGAGAGCGGAGCACCAGCAAATTCCTACTATGAAAGGACCTTACAGCGGCTCAGCAAGAGATTTATTGGCAAAGGATATACGGGATCTTAGAGAGTATACTAATGCACCAGCTTCATCTATAAAAGAATTAATTAAGCTCAATAAAGAAATGTATCCTGAAGCCTTTATGAAGTTTTAACAAAAAGAGACATAAGAATGAACACTGAAAGATTTATAGAAGGTATAAAAACAGTTGTAACAGAATCTTCCGTAAAAGGAGTTACATCTCTTTTGATTTCTCCACCAGGAAGAAAGCCGAAATCCGAATTATTAAAGATGTCTGAGTTTTATAACAAATGTACAGAACAAGAAAGGGAAGTAATTAAAAATATTATAAAACTTTCAGTTGACAATGGGGTGTTTGGTTTTTTGTGTGTTCTGGACGGAGTTCGAGCAATCGAAGATAATGATAGCAAAGGGCGTTTTATATTAACCTATCAGAGTGATGATGAATATGTTCTTAATCAAGAAGAAGATCTACATGAATACTACAATGCTATTTAAATGTTAATTGATATTTGATTTCGGCCAGTTGTACGCCTCGGAAGTCGGGATATTCTACAACCGCCTCGCTACTACGATCCGGAGACAGGCCATTACATCTCCCCAGACCAATATGATTGATGGGGGGATTGTGTCCGCAAAGGTATGTGCATAACTCGTTAACCTGGAACGATCCATTAGGTCTTGCTGGCTGTAGCGCTCAGTTCAAATCGAGAAATGAAGCTTTCAGAGCTGCAAAAAGAGATGCTGGTGTTCCAATGAGTCAACAACCAGATAGGATATTTAATCCTAAAACTGGATTTTATGGCGACCACAGTACTGTACCAATGACTGATTCCAGCAAAGATCCTATTTTCGATAGCAATGGTGATCAAATCTGGACAAGAGAATATCAGTTTACCAAAGCGGATGGCTCTAAAATTATTATACCAGATCATTCTGCTGAGCACGCCTATCCTGGCGGAGTAGGAAATCAAGGCCCTCACTTAAACGTAAGACCAATCGAGAATACGCGAACGGGTTCAGTTCCTGGTACATTTGATCATTATGAATTTTAAGGGGATAAGTATGTACTGGAATGATATTGATGGAAGTCTTTTGTTCAACAGAGTGTTTACGAATGCTATTGAAGTAAGTGAAATTGATATTTTTGAAATAAAAATAGACCGTGAAGTTGCTACCGTAATGATAATTTTTGATCTGGTAAATCAATTGCCAGATAACCCCCGGCCGAAATGGGTTAAAGGTTATAATAGATGCAGGTGTGGTATAAACTGTAGCGGCGTAAAAAATTTAAATATAGACGGTATGTCGACAGATATGTTGGCAAAGATAGAAATAGATACTAATAGTAATGAGGTTATAATAAAGGGAGATAGTATATTCTTAAATCTTGAGTGTGCACACATACAACTGATGGGTCCTTCAGTATATATCAGTCAATAAAATAAAGACGGGAAAGGAATTCAATCTTCCTGCTTTTTTTCTTAACTTCTGCCGGTCGACATATAAAAGGCTACGATGAAGCCGGGCAGCGCGCGGTGGTGGAGGGGCTGCCCGCGTCGCTGGGGCTGAGCTGGCAGCACGGGCGTCTGGTGACGCTGAGCATCGGGTCGCATCAGCCGCTGGCCTTCAGCCATAACTCACAGGGGTTTGAACAGCAGCGCAGCAACGGCCATGGGTTTGCCCTGCGGCATGAGTGGACGCCGACCGGGTTGCTGACGCGTCAGAAGCTGGAGACGGACGCCGGGCAGGTCAGCGACACGCTGGAGCGCCGCTATCAGTATGATGCCCTCGACCGCCTGACCGGGATCAGCGACAGCCACTGGGGCGACCAGGCGTTTCGTCTCAACGGCACCGGGCAAATTACCGCCGAGCGTCGGGATAAAAACCGCGAACGCCAGGCGCGTCTGTTTGGCTACGACAGCGAGCAGAACCTGTGCGACGTGGCGTATGTTGCACCGGGCGCGACGCGCCAGGATGCCACCACTGAAACCGCGCAGTACGACGTTGCCGGGCGCATCATCCGGCGCGGCGACAGCTGGTATCAGTACGATGACTGCGGGCGTCTGGTGATGAAACGCCGTACCCCCGCGGGGTTCCGCCCGCAGGAGACGCGCTATGAGTGGAACGTTCACGACCGGCTGGTGCGCATTCAGCTCCCGGACGGGGCGCGCTGGCGCTACCGCTACGACCCGTTCGGGCGGCGCGTGAGTAAGGTGCGCGAGGGCAACGTGCCTTCCGCACAGTCCGTGGCCCGCATCGACTACCGCTGGGACGGTGACCAGCTGGTGGGGCAGCAGCATTATCTCGCCGACGGCAGCGCGGCCCGCCAGATTCAGTGGGTGTACGAGCCGGGAAGCTTCCGCCCGCTGGCGCAGCTGGACGCGCAGGGTGAAAGTACGCAGCTGCATTACATCATCACCGACCTCACCGGCACTGCCCGCGAGCTGTGCAGTGAAGAAGGGGAAGTGCACTGGCGCGGTGAGCAGCAGCTGTGGGCCGGGCACCGCGAAGCGCGTAAGCCGCTGGCGCTGCGGCGATACCTGGGCGACGCTGCCAATGAGGAAGTGCACTGCGACCTGCGCTACCCCGGCCAGTTGTACGACGCGGAAAGCGGGTTATACTACAACCGCCATCGCTACTACGATCCGGAGGCCGGGCAGTATATCTCCCCGGACCCGATAGGGCTGATGGGTGGATTGCGTCCGCAGGGGTATGTGCATAATCCGCTGGAGTGGGTGGATCCGCTGGGGTTGTTTGGTGGTAAGCCCTTAAATTCTCCAGATCCATTAAAATGGATAGATAAAGGAGGGTCAGTCTGGAATGAGTTAGATGGTACCTGGGTATATCAAAACCGCTCTGGGACTGTTGTGCGCTATCCTAATGGGTATCCAGATTTCAATCCTTATGTAGTTCAGGAGATTGATGTTCCAGATTTGAAAGGGAACCATGGCCGTGGACCTTCAGGTGATTTTGGTAAAGCTGACGCACTAGCACCAGAGGGGCCAGCTGATTACTCGAAAAATACCTGGCACCATCATCAAAATGGTAAAACAATGCAGGAAGTTCCGAAAGATATACATTCAGAATTTACTCATCGCGGTGGCGCTTCTAATATCAAGCAAGATAAATGCGGTAAAAGGTGAAATATATGTCCATAATTAAATCAGTTGGTATTGATGCTGGCGAATTAAAAAAGATAGTTGATTTTTATAATGTGGTCTTACCATCTGACTACATGGATTTTTTGACACGTGAAAATGGGATGATAATTGGGTCGGGATCATATTGTACTATACCATTTTCCAAAGTAGATGATGGTCAGATTGATTTTCAGGAATTGTTTGGCATTGGAACAGTATCACCATTGTTAGATTTATTTAAAATCAACGAGTATAGAGATGAAATCACCGAGTTAGCCAACCCTCTGATTATCGGTGCCGATCCTGGAGGTAATTTTTTTGTAATGAACTGTAAGTTCAATGATGAAGCTATATATTATTGGGACAGGGGTCATATCCACTATAATGACTTCCCTGATCATCCCGAAAAAGACGGTGAGGGAAATATTTATAAGCTTTATGATTCTTTTGCTAGCTTCTACAAGGCAATATTAACTTATGTTGAGGGGGAGAAAAACGTTGAAATAAGTAAACTATAAATAAATATGTGGTCGCTCGTGGTTTAGGTTGTTACTAATAACTTTAAAAATTATCATCAGTGCTAATCAATTACACGCTTTTCAAATAATGTTTAATAAACGAATCAAGTATGCAATGCTAATAGATGGTAACATTTGATTTCACCGTTCATTTTGTGAAAAGAATTTTATTCACCATCGCGATGTTTCTCAAACTAAGTGTGGAAGGATGAATTAATGTTTTATTTGATGATGAACGATTACAACTCTTCAGTAATCCCCAGATATTTACATGCTTTGATTGATTATAGAAAGCAAATCAATTGTGACTGGGACTATGAGTCAAGTGATCAGTCTTTTCCAGAGTTTATGTTGGATGGTTCTTGCCCTGATTCACTATTTTTGTTATGTCGAAAGAATGCAGGAGCGTTAAAGTTTGACTATTATAAGCATGGTGCTGGACATATTGTTTCCAATAAGCTTTTGGATGTGATTAAAAAATTAAAGACGAGTCACTATATCGTCAAAAAGCTTGTTGCTACATCAATAAAGGATGGCGCTATCATCAGAGATGATTTGAATTATATTTATTTCGTTGGTGGTGAGAGTTTTATTAATGTTGATAGTTCATGTCTGGAAGAGGATAAACGCGGAAATATCATCCCAAGTAATTTAGTTTTCAACTCGACTGCGAATGAATATGATGTTGTTTCGATAAAAAAAACGCTGTTTCATAACTTTATTTTTGTTAATGAAGTTGCTTTGGGATCTTTAAAGAAATTTAAAGGGATTAAATTCGTTGCAACGGGAGATGCTTTGAATGAGTACTGCAAGGATTATAGGTATGACCTACAAGGTAATAAAAAAGTGAAAAAAATAAAATTACCTTAAGATGGAATAGAAACTCACTGACTTACGAAAGTTAGAAATATAAAGTTATTGGTGCAAGATTAATGACTTTATGATCTGCGTTCATTTTAGGGGCAGTGCGCTAATGCTATATAGACGCAGTTGGCCCTATGCCTGAAACGTTCGCATGGGCAGCCTGTTTTTGTAAATAATAAAGTTTCAAGGCTTTTCGTTATATTACACCTAATGTTGATAAACATAATGGTGGTTCTTAGAAGGCTGCAGACATTATAACAAGCTTTGTAATGGAATCACCAGAATACGCATATTTGATGAAATATAATAGAAATAAGCGATTGATATGAAGCTGTCTTACAGGATAACAAAATATACAGATAAACATGACAATGGGAGCTATTATAGTCATGATCAAGAATGGAGCAGTTTTTTTGATGTAGGCTCTAAAGTAACCTTGCAGGAGTACATTGCGGTAGAAGAATTATATGTTAATTTTTTGATGGATGCATGCAAATTTTACAAAGTAACGGCTTTACAGATTGTAGGGCTGGAGGTCAATGGATCGACTGAATATGAAGACATGTTGATTTTAGATATAGGTAGTATACCACAGATAGTTAGAGATATACTCCGAGGAAAAATTTGGGCTAAATTAGTGTCACCATATTTGGAGTTCCATTTTGGATATGATTTTTACATTTATTTTTTATGTGAGGATTATAAAGAGATGTTCATTACAACTGTCGACACACCTTTAACAGTAGATGCTTATATTTCACCGTACCTTAATTAACATAAATACAGTTAGGTTCATTATCCAGCACATCTTATAGCATGCATTATTATGATGATTTTTAGCAGTGTGGGGATAACACGAAGAATGTAAACCGGTGCTACTGCGGCGCTACTTAGCCGGCCCCGCCAATGAGTAAGTGCACTGCGACCTGCGCTACCCCGGCCAGTTGTACGACTCGGAAAGCGGGTTATTCTACAACCGCCATCGCTACTACGATCCGGAGGCCGAGCAGTACATTTCCCCGGACCCGCCAGGGCTAAAGATGGATTGCGCACGCAGGGGTATGTGCATAACCCGCTGGGTTAACCCCCGGATGTTCAAGTAATCATACTGATAACGTTAAGAAGAAGTAAACTCTGCTGAAATTGGGGATATGGTGAGAACGCCATCCTCGCACCCTGGTGATTTTACTAAAATTCGTGGAGGTGACTTTAAGAACACCAATACCGGGGAAATATGGAGTAAAAGTAATACTCAACATAGCGATAAGATTGGGGAATGGAAGGTCGGTATTGGGAAAAATGCGCCATCACCTCCCAAAAAAATAACAGTAGGTATGAATGATGGGAAAATTATCAAAATTGACAAATAAATATTTTAACTTGAATGATTTGAACTTCGATAGTTTTAGTCAATCGAAAAATTGGGTGGGATATTTTGAACGTAAGGAGTCTTTTTATTATGATTATGTAGAAAGATCTGTTTCGCATGTCATTGACTATTTTCAACCTGATAGTACTTTATACATTACCCTGTCTGCTTTATCTTATGATGATGAGCGCGAACAGGATCTAACAGTCATAAGTGATTACCGCGATATTTACAATAAAGCAAAAAAACGTAGGCTTCTTCATCCACTAACTGAAGAATACAATTCATTTTTATATGGTGAGTCCAGACTGCCTGTGGCGGATATCATCTTAGGTGTAAATGATAAATTCACATGGGATCTTTGCAGGCTATTTATGATACATGGTGGGGTACTGGGTGAGGTTCTTTTTATAGCATTCATAAATCACGGTGTTATTGTTTATCCGCATAAAGATACTGGCTTCGGAGTTATATCGATGACCCATGAGCTAAGTCATGCGAAGGATTTTTTAAAAGCAGTATCTTTAGATGAGGAATTTAGCGTCCACATGTAAATATGAATCTATCAATGAGTGATGTTAAAATTTAGCATCACTATTTCATCCTGCTAGTTTAAATGCAGAATATTACCAGACGTTTCGTCTCAACGTTATCGGACAGATCACCTTCGAACGGCGGGATTAAAACAGCGAACGCCAGGCGCGTCTGTTTGGCTCCGACAGCGAGCATAACCGATGCGACGTGGGCTATGGCGCACCGGGTGCGACGCGCCAGATACAAATGAAATATTAAGGTCTAAAGGTTCTGAATAGAAGAAATCCTGCAGGTAAGAATTGTTGGTTTGAACATCCAGATGGACATCCTGATGCGGGAATGCCGGGTGCTCCTGAGCATCATAGTGGCGGCCATATACACTCTGTAAATTCTAAAGGCGAAGAGGCAATATTTTTATGGTAAAAAATGAACGATTCATAACTTTCCCTGCTCCTGAATGGAATCTTCCCTATGTGAAAAATAATAATGATGATTTCTATTGTTATTGTGTTTGCTATCAATACGATTTCGATGATTCAGGCTATGGCCCGTATGGACTGACTACAAATAGCGCTGCTAACCTTGTTGGCGATTTTTTTAAAGATGGCTTGTTGACTTATAGTGAATCCCATAAAAATAAATTGGCACTCCATAAGTTTAGTTCCAGAAAGGGGCTTTATTTATTCTCGCGGAAAAAAAGGTCACTAATCTATATAACGAATGCACATTATATGCTAGTAATCTGGTCAAGTCTGAAATACTCAAGAAAAGAGGCGTTAAGATTGAATCGACACCCACCAAACCTCTGGTGCTTTCGTATCTACAAAAGGTTGAACGAAGCGTTGAGGATATTGCTGAGATAATGCATCAGGGTTATGGTGTCATGATAGTTAACTATTATATGCCTCAGGCGGGCGAGACTTTAATGTTTTTCGAGAAAGTAAGTTTCGATGCATTTATGACTAAAATAAAAAACAAGGGTATTGGTTTAGTGCATTTTGACTCGATTGATGAACTTAAAGCATGGTGAGCAAGTAATTCTGAAATAACTTTATCTGACTTGTAAGTAAAATTTTCATGAATTCATTAAAATCAAACCAGCCAGGCTAATTATGGATAATCATTGCAAATGATATGCCGTTTTCGAAAAGAAAGAGAACTTTTGTACCGCAGTGCTCAAAAAAAATTGAAGTTACCGGGACTGCAAAATAAAATAGCAAATCTGCTGGGTGATATAGGTATTAAGTCATTCTTAAGTCTAAGTGAAACGGATGAAATAGTTGAGCAAGCACTAAGGAATAATTTTTTTTACCATGAGGAGTTTGCGTTTTCGAGCTTAAATGATACGTGGAGGTATATTGAAGGGAAAATGCAAGAAACTGATTGTTATCTTTTAGTAGACACTGACTGGCAGTACTGCGGGGCGATTGTTGTTGATAAAGAGTTTCGTCTTTCAGATGATTTCAACTTTGATGATGTTGTATGTGATGAGCTGCGATTCTTTTCGAGGGAGGGAGATAAAGTCGCAACGGTTGATTTCAGCAACTCCATAAATGATGATACATATACATGTTCTTATACTGAGTATGAGAAGTGAAATGCTTTTTCTCCACGAATATTAGAGCCCCTGTAGTCACATACAAAAAAATAGAGGTTTATATGAAAAACCACACTTTTTATTTTTATGAGAATGATGAAGCCATGCAGTAAATTTTAACCTTCATGCTTTTGATGGAGTGAGTATTCGTGTTATTTTCTGTAGCCCGAATCCAGTGATGGAAAAATGATTGATGATATAAACTTCTTGGTTGAATATCAAAATGAGTTTTTTAATCTATCAAAGGTTAGCATATCAATATATGTTACCAGGGATTACAATGCTGGAAGTATTACGTTTAAATTAACTAAGATTTATATTTTGCCTATATGAATAATTGATTCGGCTTCGTTTTTGAATGGGGTGGAGACACTGAGCACGGTACAGGTATCAGATTTCTGGTCTGTCGATAAAAATCAGGAAGTCAGAGGTTTCTTTTTCATAATGTAAAATGTCGCATAAGACCGTTTCGAATATTCCCTCAGGGAAAGATTTTAAAGCTAACACGAGATGCAACTTTCAGAAATCAGACTGAAAATGGAGTCCTGAAATGAAACCTCTGCCGATATAGAAGCAAACAAAGGCTCGTCTTATTATGTGCACGACATGGGGAAAACTATCGGTTATAATAATGGTCAACCGACGCTGTTTATTCGTGTGGAAGTCACTAATAGACCTAATCCAGAATTTCATGGTCATCCAATATCACAGGATGATCATAATAATTATTTAAGGTGAAAAATGAACATTGTTCGCTGGCTAATAAAAAACCACCCTCTGGATAAAATGTTTGTCCCGTCAGGTTGGTTGATAGCGAAAAATAATCTTATCAAACTTGACGCTGGTTTTTTAAATCAGATTCCTGGCGTAGAGGATAGGTTTTTAGTCAAGGAAAATTTCTTTTCATCTTGTATATTTTATGCTAGTCACGAATTTCTAAATGATAATTTATTGTTTAAGTCTGTTATTGACGTCGAGTGCGTTATTAATAGAGATGAAAAGCGTGAGGCCATCATTAATTCATATTATGTTGTTAGTTATAATATTTACAAGGGAAAGTCAAAAAAACATATTTTCGGCTATGATATAAAGTGTGAAAGTCCTGAGTTACTGGCTACGGAGTTAAATTTTATTTTATGGTTTCATTCTTGGGTGCTCACGGATGAACTAAATGGTGGAATTGTTGAAAGCGAGATGCTTGATATGTTAAGTAAAGCAAGGTCAAATTCATGCTCTTAAGGGAGTAAGGATATCACTATTATAATGGCTTAATTCCGATATTATTACGGATTCACTGCCGAGCGGAATCTCCCCCTTTATTACGCTTTATCACAACCCCTCATCTTTGCCTCATTCTACAACTAAAAATATCAAGAACCATTATTCACTACAAGGACGTTACTATGCTCCCCCTGTTTAAAAAAAAGACCCTCCCTGAGCTTATCAAAGCAGGTCGACTGCGAGCTGTTCGCCATATCATCAATGCCGATAATTGTTGCGAGCCGGACGGTCATGGCATCGCACCGTTGCAATACGCATTGCAGTATCGGCAGGCAAAAATCGTTATTTACTTATTTTCGCTTGGATGCTCGCTTGATAACGAGCCTGACACGCTGATTAGCGAATGTCTCAGGCAGGGGGACTATAAAATGGTTGAAGTGCTATGCAATCATGGGCTGGCGCTACCAGCCTGTCTTGATGGCCTTCCACTTCTCCATCAGTTGATACTCAACCCGAAGGTAAAACGAGAGCATTTTACTCTCCTGACAGGCGTGGGTGCGAATATCAACCATATCGATACCCAAATAACACAAATGACAGTGCTGGCCTGGTATGTAAGCCAGCAGAATATTCGTATCAATACATTAACAGTGCGCTGGTTAATCGAGCTGGGCGCAGACGTTAATCTCGCGTCAGAGCCGATCAAAGCACCACTCTGGCAAGCACTTAATAACCCTGAATTACGCGACACGCAGGAAACCATGTCAGTGACACGGTTTGGCAGTGTACTGAATGAACTCGTAAAAGGCGGCCTCAGCTTTGATCTTGATCTGGAACGTTACGGTTTCAAATGCCTTGCAATGCAGCCTCTTTATCAGACACGCTATAACGGATTTATTCAACTGCTGGAAGCGGGTATGCCCGTGCCTGAAACGGCGAAAGAGGAATTAGGTAGTTATCTGGGGTCAGGCCGCTTCGGTAAAAACGGCGTAAAAAAACTGCTCAAAATCGATCGTGAACGTGGCCTTAATTTGCCGATGAGCATTCTCATTTATGATATTCCTCAGCAAAAAAAAGTAGTCGAGGCGTTGAATGACGGCGATACGCGAATCAACACGATGTTCAGCGATCTGGTCTTAGCCATAAATCACCGTATCGATGATAAGTTGTTTATGTTGGGGAGCCTGCTTAAAAAAGGAGCCGACATCAACACACCAACAAAATTCAGCGGCTATCGTTTTAGTCCATTGCAGATTGCAGTGTGCCAGCATCGTGAAATTGAAGATGCCGAGAAACTAATCGCCTGGCTACTTGATCATGGCGCTGCAATCGAGTGTCACGGTTATTCAGCATTACACCTTGCGGTCTGGCTGGATAATACCGCCCTGGTTCGATTGCTGTTTCAACATGGTGCTGACCTGCAGTGGCAGGATGAGAATAAAGGTACCGTACTCTCTTATCTGGTTTCATGTAATCCCTGGCGTGCACAGTCAACATCCACAGAGGCTGCCATGATGTTACGCCAGCTTGGTCTGCTATGGCGCACTAAAGGGATGACATTACCGCTTGCGGATAATATCTACTTCAACGCTGATAAATGGGGAGAGTTTGAGGAGCATAAACCTTTAGGCGTGATATTTGCGAGTTATCGCCCGGTCAACAGTATTACGCTTGTCAGGGCACTCCTCGATAGTGGTTGGCCAGTTAATCAGGTTATGACCACCGGCACTTTTAGCGGGAATATAGTGGCTTTTATGTTGCGCTATCTGAAATTCAATGAAGACATCAGCCCACTGCTGGAAAACCTGCCCGAACCGCTTGATGTTAATTCGCCAGAGTCAGGCGATCCCGTATGGCAAGCCATCAGTAGCATGGCATCACCGAACACATTTACGCGGTTATTGCCATTACTGGATAATATCAATCGCACCATTCGCGTCCACAAAGATAACGGCAGAGGTGGGCAATATATAGATCTCACTTATCTGCTTCATCTGCTCGATTTCCATTATTCCGAGTCTAAGCCAGCGATGCGAACCTGGCAGGTAGAGATCTGCCGGATGTTGCTTGACCAGGGTGCCAGTCCTGATGTTGTCGCGCAATGGGGGCCAGTCAGGTCTGACGATAGAGGATTTCTACGGAATGCATGGACTGCGCTTGAGTGGTCGGTTTATGCAAAAAATTTCGACATTTTCAGGCTGCTCCTCGATCGTGGCGCAAATCCGCACCGTGCTACCTGCGTCATGAAAGAACAGTTAGTTCATTTGCTCTGTTTGCGCGCCAGCGCTGAACCGCCTGAAACCATCATCCGCCATCTTGATGAACTTGAACGTCGCGGTCTTTTGGATATCGCAGCGCTAAATGGAACCAATGCGACGCCTTTGCTTAACGCGGTGTCGAAGTGCCAGATCCCCCTGATGCGTTATCTTATTGCGCGCGGCGCGAAACTGGATGTTTTTGGCGGGTTTGATAATTCAGGGACGCTGCATCGGGCAATCAGTAACTGGAACTGGGTGAATAAAAACACCCGGCGCGAGGCGGTCGAGCTGTTGCTCGATGCGGGTACCGATCCTAATCTGCGCGATCCGAACGGGGATTTGCCACTGATTGTTGCGGCGGAATATGGCAGCGTCACTGCCCTTGAGGTGCTGCTTTCCAGAGGCGCAGATCCAACACTGACACTGCCGGACGGTCAGACAGCCTTGCACCGTGCCGTCGCAGGTGCTGACAGCTACGATAGTTATCCCGACGGGGAGGACGGGCCACGTGGCGAGCATCCGCTTGATGAAAAACTAAAAATTACGTCCTTCGACAAACTTATCGAAGCAGGGGTGGATATTAATGCCGTGGATAATGATGGCAACACGCCGTTGAACATGGCGATCTAGAACGACCGGCCCGCCTTTGTAAAAGCACTGCTGGAAAGAGGCGCCGCGTGTAATAAGCCGGATGGCGATGGCTATTCTCCGCTCATGCTGGCCGTCAGGTATGGGTCACCTCTCATAGTACATACATTACTGAAGCATGCTGATGCGAGCCAGCTTCTGTCGTTTATCAGTAATGACGGTAGCACTGTGTTGCATGCAGTGTGCCTGCGCGAGGATCGCACCACCGCAGAGAAACTATTCCGCATACTTGAGATAAAGTTTGCCCCTGCCTGGAAAACGAACGAACACGGCATAACGCCACTACACTATGCGGCGTGGAAAGGCCATGTCGGGATCGTTGACGGCTGCTGCAAGCGTGGCGTGGATGTCAATACAGCGGATAGCAGCGGCAACACGGCGCTCCACACGGCCATAATGTTTGATACGGGCGCTACCAGCGAAGCGGATGTGCTCAACATTGTTACTACTCTGATTACCGCCGGGGCCGATCCGTCAGCCGTCAATGCGCAGGGCGAGACGGCGCTGTCGCTGGCTGCCCAGCGTAACTTACCCAGCGTAACTGCATTCATCACCCGAATTACCACAGCGCTACCTCCACATCACACCACCACGCTGCTGTCGTGATTTTTACACCTTTATTTTCATTGCCGGTCCTGGGCCGGCTCTATCTGTCAATTGACAAGGAATCACCATGAAACACCATTCGCTCACTTTAGCGCTCATCTCCTGCAGCGCGACTTTCGCCTGTTCACAGCAAGCACTCGCCGCCAGCGGTGTTACCGCCCCGTGGAAAACCATCGACGGCAAAGTGGTCTTTCAGCCAAATGAAAACACCCCACCGCAGCCGTTGACCGGGGCCGATGCGAATGCCTTTGCCGCCATCTATACCGGTGGCGATACCAATATTGCGCAGTCGCAGGGCTATTTTTACTGTAACGGCCAGACGTTGCCGAAGGGGTTCAACCCGGACAGCGCAACCGTGAATGAAAACTTCCTGTTCTCGAACGTCGGTTCCTTTGCCAGCTGTGAGAAAACCGCCGTAACGCTGGATGCGGAAACCTTCCATGCGCTGGCGTTCCCGTACTACACCGACGGCAAAACCGTGGTTACCATTAGCGGTAGTCTGGTGGAAGGGGCGGATGCGGCCAGCTTTACCGTGCTGAGGCAAAACCAGGCGAAAGATAAATCGCACTATTTCTTTAACGCCGGGGAAGATGTGACGCTGCCCGTGACCAAATCTGCCCACGCCTTTGCGCCGTGCTACGGCTGGGCCGATGTCGACGGCACGCTCTATTACGAAGGGATCAAGCAGCCTCATGCCGATGGCGCAACCTTCCGCTGCTTCTCGTTCAGCAATGCGGCGGATAAACACGGCTTTTACAGCGGCGGAGGCAAAGTCCTGGCGCTATTCCCGAAAGGCGTGGTCCCTGATCAGATCCGCGCCATTGATGAAGACGTCTATACCGACGGCAAGCACGTCTGGTTCGTCTCGGTTCGCGGCATGCTGCTGGAAGGCCTTGATGCGAAACACGTTAAAGTTGACAGCGCAATGGGCGATATAGAAGTAAGCGACGGCGCCGTCACCTGGCAGTGCCCGTCAATGGGGATCGTAGGTGAACCGCGCTGCAAAAAAGTGATGCCGGAGGCCTGAGGTTGCCACTTCAACCTTTATAAGGACGTTTATGAAAACGACGCTGTTATTCCTGCTGGCCTGTACCGCTTTCAGCGCCAGCGCCGACTGCTGGGTAGTCACTAACTTCAACGGTGAATTCACCAGCGGGCGCAACGAGTGGAAGTTCGAGCGGCTCAGTAAGCCAAACTACACCCTGCATATCGCCATCGACGGTAAAAAAGCCTCCATCACGGCGGGGCCGGGTACGCAGCAAGGCGAGCCGCGCGCGTTAACCATCCTCAGCCCGACCGCGCTCAACAGCTTTCGCAGCAACGACGGGGTAACCGAAACGGAAAACTTTGCTATCCAGAATGACAAGGTGTTTTACAGCTCGGTGATCCAGAATGTGCGTGGCACCGAAGAAGCCGGCGTGATTGTCATGGTCGGCGACGTTGCCGGCAAGTGCCAGGGCTAATCCCTTACTACGATGTGGTGACAGGCTCACCGCATCGCCTCTTTTTTCTCCGCGTTTCCTCACACCTCCTGCATCCATTAAATCCTGCTTAATATACGTTAATTATTACTTAATTATTGGGTGATATATCTTCGTGTCTATTTAAGTGAAATTGATCAATAAACGATCAATTTCACTGCGGTATCTTTTTTATTAGTAATAATACCGTCATGTGCATTCGCATATGATATTATCCTCCCTAAGTTAAATTTAATTTAGTAATACAGATAACGACAACGCGTAACAGGATTGCTTATATATTTCTCCGCGAAGAATATATCTTTACAATAAGCCAGTGAGTTTGACTTAAGGTCGAAAATAATGCGTAAACACGTTAGTAGATATCGTTAATAACGTTATTAAGGCTAAAAAAAGTATCCTTTTCGCTGGATTAACTGACCTGGATAGAGTAAAAATAGGTTAATTCTTACAGACTGCATAACATTTGGATGAAACGCGGCAACGGCTGGTTACGCGCATGCAGATTTGTTGAGATTCCGCTCGATCGTAAAGGGAACACGTTACAGGGAGGCAGTAGATATCAATGTCCAGACTACTAAATTTGGTAGGCCACGGCGCAATAACAAACGTAATGTAATATTCATTTTGCTGGTAACCTGTAAATAGCTATATGGCTGTTTTTTAAGGTATTTATCGCAAATTAATAAATGCCTTACAAAGCAACGCTATTGCGGTTTCAAAATATGTGCACGGCAGAAATATCGATTTAATCATCGCGTATTCGTCATGCCTGTAATTTTCCTTAGGCACATCTTTTGATCCGTGTATTCAGTCACGCATAACATGAATCTGGTGTGAGAATATGGGAAAAGGAATTGACGGAGCATCTGTAGCGCCGAAGGAACGTATTAATATTAAATACGTTCCGGCAACCGGTGGGCAGCAGGCTGAAATAGAACTGCCGCTGACCATGATGGTTATTGGCAATATGAAAGGTCGCACCGAAGAGACGCCAATTGAGGAGCGTCAGACGGTTTCCGTGGATAAAAACAACTTCACGTCGGTAATGAAAGAGGCCAATCTGGAACTCAATTTCTGCGTTCCCAACCGCCTCGAAGAAGAAAGTGAAGATGAACTTCCGGTGAAGCTGAATATTGCTTCTCTGGACGATTTCTCCCCGGACCGTATTGCTGAACAGGTTCCTGAACTGCGCAAGCTGCTCGAATTACGCGAAGCGCTGGTGGCGCTGAAAGGGCCTCTGGGAAATATCCCGGCGTTCCGTAATCGCCTGCAGGATCTGCTGGCCAGCTCCGATGCGCGTGAGCAGCTGCTCAAAGAGCTGGATCTCGTCAAACCCGCCGAATAACCACGCGGCTAACGTAAAGGGAAAAACACATGTCTACGGTTGAAGATCAACCTCTGGTAGCCGCAGCGGGCGCGTCGTCCTCACTGCTGGATGACATTATGGCGCAGGCGCGAATTACCCCTGTTGACGAAGGGTATACCATCGCGAAGCAGGGCATCGCGGCGCTGGTCTCCAATATTCTCGACAGCGGTAATGCGGCTGAGCCGGTCAACAAAGCGCTGGTCGACAGCATGATCGTTGAGCTGGACAAAAAGCTCAGCAAGCAGGTGGATGTGATCCTGCACGCGGCCGAGCTGCAGGAGCTGGAATCCTCATGGCGTTCGCTGAAGCTGCTGATCGACCGCACCGACTTCCGCGAAAACATCAAGATCCTGATGCTGCACGCCACCAAGCAGGAGCTGCTGGAGGACTTCGAGTTCGCGCCGGAAATCACCCAGTCTGGTTTCTACAAGCACGTTTACTCCACCGGCTACGGCCAGTTCGGCGGTCAGCCGATCGGCGCGGTGATTGGCGACTACGCCATGACCCAGAGCTCCCCGGACATCAAATTGATGCAGTACGTCAGTGCGGTAGGGGCGATGGCGCACGCGCCGTTCATCTCTTCCGTTGCGCCGACCTTCTTTGGCGTGGACAGCTTCGCCGACCTGCCGACCATCAAAGATCTGAAGTCCGTGTTCGAAGGCCCGACCTACACCAAATGGCGTTCGCTGCGTGAGTCAGAAGACTCCCGCTATCTCGGTCTTACCGCGCCGCGCTTCCTGGCACGTCTGCCGTATGACCCGGTTGAGAACCCGATCAAGGGCTTCAACTACAAAGAGAACATCAGCGCCAGCCACGAGCACTATCTGTGGGGCAACACCGCGTACCTGATGGGTACCGCGCTGACCGACAGCTTCGCGAAATACCGCTGGTGTCCGAATATCATCGGCCCGCAGAGCGGCGGCACCATCTCCGACCTGCCGGTTCACGTCTATGAGGCGATGGGTCAGCTGCAGGCCAAGATCCCGACCGAAGTGCTGATCACCGATCGTCGCGAATACGAAATGGCAGAAGAGGGCTTTATCACCCTGACCATGCGTAAAGACAGCGACAACGCGGCGTTCTTCTCGGCGAACTCGGTGCAGAAGCCGAAGGTGTTCCCGAACACCCGCGAAGGCAAAGAAGCGGAAACCAACTACAAGCTGGGCACGCAGCTGCCGTACATGTTCATCATCAACCGCCTGGCGCACTACATAAAAGTGCTGCAGCGCGAGCAGATCGGCTCATGGAAAGAGCGTCAGGATCTGGAGCGTGAGCTGAACGGCTGGATCAAACAGTACGTTGCCGACCAGGAAAACCCGCCGGCAGACGTGCGCAGCCGCCGTCCGCTGCGTGCCGCACAGATCAAGGTGCTGGACGTTGAGGGTGAGCCAGGCTGGTATCAGGTCGCGATCGCCGTGCGTCCGCACTTCAAATACATGGGCGCCAACTTCGAACTGTCGCTCGTTGGTCGTCTGGACAAGGAGTAACCGGCATGTCGTCTCTCTCGTCATGGGACAGAGGGAGCGCCGCCAGCCTGTTCGACAGGATCCGGGGTGAAGAACGCGTCACCTCGCCGGACGCACAGTTGACCGCTCTGATTAGCTCGGTGAAACGCCAGCTCGACAGAGTGCTCAATACCCGACCCGGCAATTGCCGCAGCGCCCCGGATCTTGGCGTCATCGATTTGAATGACGCCACGCAGGGCAGTGCCGATATTCGCAGCCGTATTCGCGAAGCCATCCGGCAGTGCATCTGCGATTACGAACCGCGCATTGTGCAGGTGGAGGTGTCGTTCTCGGACAACGTTTCCACCCCACTCGAAATGGCCTTTCGGGTGACCGCGCATGTGCGCCTCGACGAGCTGGAGCAGGTTACCTCGTTCAACGTCCATATGGACAGCCACCGCCACTACAGAATGATCTGACTATGCAGCTGGAACACTACTTCAGGGATGAACTGGCCTGGCTTCGCCTTCAGGGCCGCCAGTTTGCGCAAGCCCATCCCGAACTGACGCGCTTTTTGTCTGAGCAAACCACCGACCCGGACGTAGAGCGTCTGCTGGAAGGCTTCGCGTTTCTCACCGGCAGCCTGCGCGCAAAAATTGAAGACGAGTTCCCGGAGCTGACGCACGGGCTGCTCAACATGCTGTGGCCGAACTATCTGCGACCGGTGCCGAGCATGACCATCATGCAGTTCTCGGCGATCCCCGGCGCGCTGGCGCAACCGGCGTTTGTTGCCCGCGGCTGTCCGCTCGACAGCAAACCGCAGGATGAGGTGGTGTGTCATTTCCAGACCTGTCACGACATGTGGGTCTACCCGGCGGATATCACCGATGTCAGCGCCCAGAGCGGCAACGACGCTTCCGCCATTACCCTGGACATCGCGCTGCACAGCACGCTGCCGCTGGCCGAACTGGAGCTGAACAAGCTGCGCTTCTGGCTCGGTGGTGATAGCTGGACGGCGTATGAGCTCTATTTCTGGCTCGCCAGCAAGCTCTCCCACATTGAAGTGGAAGTGGACGGGAAACGCTTCCCGCTGCCGGCCAGTATCCTGAAAACCATTGGCTTTGACCGGGAAGATGCGCTGTTGCCCTATCCGGGTAACGTCTACTCCGGCTACCGCATTTTGCAGGAGTACTTCTGCTTCCCGGAAAGCTTCTTGTTTTTTCAGCTTGAAACCAGCGACTGGCCGCAACAGCCGCTGCCGGTGGACAGCTTTAAGCTGCATTTTTGTTTCGAAAGCCCGCTGCCGCCGGAGCTGAAGATCCGCAAGGACTCTTTCATGCTCAACTGCGTCCCGGCGATCAATCTGTTCCAGCACGAAAGCGAGCCGATCGATCTTAACGGGCGTCAGGTGGAGTACCCGCTGAAGGCCAGCTACCGCCAGGCGGACAGCTTTGAGATCTTCTCGGTGGATAAAGTCGAGGGCTGGGTGGAAGGGCAGCCGGGCCGCGCACGCGGTAAACAGCGCCTCTACCATCCGTTCGAAAGCTTCCAGCACCAGATTGAGCGCGCCAACGGGCGCCAGGCGCTCTACTACCGTATTCGCGTGCGCGAAGCGGTGAACGGGGCCGGGTTCGATCACGCGCTGTCGTTTGTGCGCGGGGATGAAACCGAAGTGGTGGGGCTGGATGAGTCGGTATCGGTCACCCTAACCTGCACCAACCGCGGACGTGCCGCCCAGCTGCTGGTGGGGGATATCTGCGTGCCCACCGGCGACTCGCCGACCTTCGCCACCTTCCGCAACATTGTGCGCCCGACGCGTCCGCTGCGCCCGGCGCTCGATGGCAGCCTGCACTGGACGCTGATCTCTAACCTGTCCCTGAACTACGTCTCGCTGCTGCGGCGCGATGCGCTGGTCCAGGTGCTGCGCACCTACGACTTCCCGACGCTCTACGACAAGCAGGCAGAACAGGCGTCGCGCAAGCGGCTGGCGGGCATTGAAGCGATTAATACCGTGCCGGTGGACAGGCTGGTGCGCGGTATGCCGGTGCGCGGCCTGAAGTCGGAGCTGTCGATTCGCCAGTCGGCGTTTGCCAGCGAAGGGGAGCTGTATCTGTTCAGCACCGTGCTGGCGCACTTCCTGTCGCTGTATGCCAGCGTGAACGCGTTTCACCTGCTGGAGGTGGTCAACCTCGATAACAAGGAGCGCTACCGATGGCCGGTGAAAGCGGGTCAGCACTCGATGATGTAATCGACCACAGGGCGCTGGCGAACTACTCCTTCTATCAGCTGGTTGAGTTGCTCAACCGCATGGAAGCTGTCGATCCGGAGCGCGGGCAGGATTTCGATCCGGTCAGCGAGCGGCTGCGGTTCAAATCCACCGCCTCGCTGGGGTTTCATCCCAGCGATATCGTCGGCATGTCGAAGGACGATGCCGGGCGGCATCACCTGGAAGTGGCGTTTATGGGGCTGCACGGCAGCCAGTCGCCGATGCCGGGCTACTACCTCGACGACCTGGCCTGGGAGTATGCCCAGCAGGAGCCGAAGCTCGGGCTGTTTCTCGACTTCTTCCATCACCGCCTGCTGACGCTGCTGCACCGGGTATGGCGAAAATACCGCTATCACGTGCGCTTTCAGGACAACGGCGAAGACGGCTTTTCGCGCTTGATGTTTGCGCTGGTGGGGCTGGGCAACGATGCGGTGCGCGAGAGCCTGCCGGTGAACCGCGCCAAGATGCTCTCCTACGCCGGGATGCTGGCCAGCCCCAGCCGTTCCCCGGAAGTGGTGGCCGGGCTGGTGATGCACTGTTTTGACCTTGAGAGCGTCGAGGTTGAGGTATGGCAGGCGCGCAAGGTGCCGGTGTGCGAAGAGCAGCAGAACCGCCTGGGCCGCGCCAACAGCCGGCTCGGGGACGACTTCGTCATCGGCGAAAAGGTCAGCGACTGCGCCGGTAAGTTTCTGCTGAAGATTAACAACCTGAGCTTTAGCGATTTCCTCAGGTTTCTGCCCAACGGCGATCAGTTTGAACCGCTGGTGCGCTTTGTTTCATTCATTCTGCGCGACCAGCTGGCGTGGGATTTACGCCTCGGTTTTGGCCTGGAGCAGGCCAGCGGGATGCGCCTCGGTGATGCGCGTTACGCCAGCCTGGGATGGAGTAGTTTTCTCGGTAACCCGCCGGCCGACCCGTGGGTAACGATTTGTGTACAGGAGTAAGTGTGAGCGACGGTAATCAGCAACTTTCGCTGTTGGTGCTTAACAGCGAGCAACTGGAAGGGAATACACAGGTTCAGCATCACTTCGGGCCGGAAGGCGGCTCGCTCGGTGCGGCGGATCGCGACGACTGGCAGCTCAAAGAGCGTCTCGGCGCGGTGCAGCCGGAGCACGCGCGCATTGAGATGGTGGATGGCCGTTTTTGCCTGTGCGATCTCAGCGGCCAGACCTACATCAATCAGGCCACCTCGCCGGTGGGCCGCAACCGCCGCGTGGCGCTGACCCAGGGGGACGAGCTGCTGATTGGCCCGTTCCGCATTCGGGTGTTTATCGGTGCCGTGCAGGTGGAGCCGCAGCTGGATCAGATCATCGGCAACCGCCGCGACAACGATATTGACGACTGGCTGGGCGACGAGTTTACCGGTTTTACCGCCCCGGCAGAGGACCGTCCGGGTCACGACAAACACAGCGATCCGCTCTGGGTACTGCAGCAGGAGCGCAACAGCGCCGCGGCCATGCTCAACGGCAGCGCGAGCGTGCCGGACATGATGCCGCAACGTAATCCGCTTTCGGGAATTGAGGACAAGATGGATCAGGAATTTATCGAACTCCCTGACGTTCAGGGTTACAGCAGTGATTTCAACAGCGCCGCTGGCGTATCGCTGGCCCCGCTGATGCGCGGCCTCGGGCAGACGCTGGCGCTGCGGGACGGCCAGCAGAGCCAGGAGATGCTGCACGAGATGGGCAAAACCCTGCGTGCCACGCTGGAAGGGCTGCTGACGCTGCAGGCCGAGCAGGCGGCGCTGGCGGATAAGCTGCTGCGTCCGATCGAAGATAACCCGCTGCGCCTCGGGCTCAGCTATGACGACACCCTGGCGCTGCTGTTCGCCGAAACCAAAAGCCCGGTGCATCTCTCAGCCCCGGCGGCGGTGGCGGAAGTGCTGCGCAATATTCGCGTGCATCACATCGCCAATCAGCAGGCCATTGGCGCGGCGCTTAACAGCATGGTGCAGGCGTTCTCGCCGGACGTGCTGCTCAAGCGCTTCAGCCACTACCGCCGCGGCGGGGAGGAGGTGCCGATGCACGACGGATGGGCGTGGGAGATGTACGAGCACTACTTCCAGGAGCTGACGTCAAGCCGTCAGCAGGGCTTCCAGCGACTGTTCCAGCAGGTGTATGCCCAGGCATATGACCGTGCGGTGCGTGAGCAGCAGGAGCAAGCATAATGCTGAAACCGGCACTGGTTTTTCTGGTGGCGTTAACCCTGGGCGGCTGTACCACCCTCGGCAAAATGGCGGATGTCGCCATGGATCCTGATATTCAGGTGGGCAGCAACAACGATCAGCCCTCCACCGTGGCCTTCAGCATGGTCGCCGAACCGGACATGAACCCCAACGAGAGCGGCGACGCGGCTCCGCTGGAGTTCCAGATCGTGATGCTGTCTGAAGACTCCCGCCTGCTGGCCACCGACTTCGATCAGGTCACCACCGACATCGAAGCGGCGCTGGCAAAAAACTATATCGACCACCAGGACTACACCCTGCTGCCGGGCCAGTTCAAATACCTGCCGCCGGTGAAGCTGGATGAGAAAGTGCGCTACATCGGCGTCATCGCCCGCTACGCCGACCCCGACAGCTCGGAATGGCGCAAGGTGATCAAAGTGAAAAACACCGGCCATGCTTACCAGATCCTGGTGCACCTGCGCCTGGATGAAGTCGAATTACAGCAAGAAGAAGAATAACGATGTCTATTCGAAACCGTGTTATCTGGCGTGAAGGGCTGTTTATCAAGCCTCAGCACTTTCAACAGCAGCAGCGCCACACCGATTACGCGCTCCACGCCCGACTGAGCGCGGTGAGCGACTACTACTACGGCCTGCAGAGCCTGACCATCAACGAAGAGTATCTCAACTTCGGGCGTATCGCGCTGGTGAGCGCCACCGGCGTGATGCCGGACGGTACGGTGTTCAACGTCCCCGGCGACGACGCGCTGCCGCAGCCGCTGGAGATCACCGATGCCTCGGTCACCAATCAGAAAGTCTATCTGGCTATTCCACTGGCGGTGAGCGGCGTGCGGGAAGTGAGCGACGAGGAGCAGCAGGTCTCTTCCCGCCTCGCGGCGCACCGCTATGACGTGCGCGATCTGCACAGCGACGGCGGGGATGTGGTGTCGCTGGACGTAGGCCGCGTCAGCCTGCGCCTGATGCTGGAGCGCGACGACCGCAGCGCCTACGCCTCGATGGCTATCGCCTGTATTCAGGACAAACGCCCGGACGGCGGCCTGATCCTCGACCCGACCTTTATGCCGTGCAGCGCCAGCGTGGCGGCGATCCCGGTGCTGAAACGCTTTCTCGGCGAGTCTGCCGGGCTGGTGGCCGAACGCGCCCGCAGTCTGTCGCAGCGCATTGCCGCACCGGGCCAGCAGGGGGTGGCTGACGTTGCCGAATTCATGATGCTGCAATTGCTCAACCGCGTGCAGCCGCAGCTCTCCCACCTGGCGCGTCTCGGCACGCTGCACCCGGAGCGCCTGCACGAAGCGCTGGTGAGCTTCTGCGGCGAGCTGATGACCTTTACCGACGAGTCGCGCCTGCCGCCGGAGTTTCCGGCCTACCGCCACGACGACCAGCGCGTCAGCTTCGAACCGGTGATGCAGGCGCTGCGTCAGGCGCTCAGCACCGTGCTGTCGCCGCGCGCCGTGTCGCTCCAGCTGCGTAAACACCCGTACGGCATCGTCATGGCGATCGTCGGCGACAGCGAGCTGATGAACAGCGCCGAATTTATCCTCGCGGTGCGCGCCCGCATGCCGCAGGAGCAGCTGCGCAAACAGCTGCTGCAGCAGACCAAAGTCGCCTCCAGCGAGAAGATCCGCGAGCTTATCAGCCTGCAGCTGCCGGGCGTTCCGCTGCTGCCGCTGCCGGTGGCCCCGCGTCAGCTGCCGTATCACGCCGGCTACAGCTACTTCCAGCTCGATCGCCAGAGCCCGGCCTGGCAGATGCTGGTGATCGGCAACACTCTGGCGTTCCATATCGCCGGCGAGTTCCCGGAACTGGATCTTCAGCTCTGGGCCATTCGTGGTCAGTAATCGGGAGAGGGAACGATGACCATCGAGGTACTGAAAAACGACAACCTGGGGGAGCTGCTGTTCGAGCACGCCCGCCAGATGGATATGGATTCCGACTACTGGTTCCGCATGCGCGGCCAGAGCATCAACCCGATGATCGACGCGGTCACGCCGCTGCTCGGCATGGTGGGGCGCGTGCGTCAGATGAACCAGTACACCGGCGTGCCGGATCTCTACCAGACCGTGGTGACAGAGATTCAGGCCATCGAGCAGGAGCTGTCCACCCACGGCTACGAAGCCGGGGTGATCCTCTCGTTTCGCTACATCCTCTGCACCTTTATTGATGAGGCGGTGATGAGCAAGGAGTGGGGCAGCCAGAGCGTCTGGTCGGAAAACTCGCTGCTGGCGCGCTTTCACAATGAGACCTGGGGCGGCGAAAAGGTGTTTGCCCTGCTCGATAAGTTGCAGGAGGAGCCGCAGCGCTACCGCGACATCCTGGAGTTTATCTGGCTGTGCCTGACCCTCGGCTTCCAGGGGCGTTACCGCGTGATGCCCCAGGGCCACGGCGAATTTTTAAACGTGATCCGCAAGCTGCACCGCACCCTGCGCCCGGAGCCGGTTAACGCCCCGACGGTGTTTCACCTTGACCTCGGGCAGCAGGCATCGCGCTACCGCCTGAAGCGCCAGGTGACGCTGCGCACGGTGTTTATCGGTATCTGCCTCACGCTGGCCGGGATTTTTGGCCTCTATCACTATCAACTCAGCAATCAGACCCAGGACGTACTTCGTCAGTTGGGAGAATTATTAAAATAAGGAAGACACCGTGATTCGTATTGACCTGCCGGTACTTGTTGAACGTCTGAACCCGGTATGCCGCCACATGCTTGAAGAGGCGGCGGCGCTGTGCGTTAACCATCAGGGCGCTGAGATCCGCATTGAGCATCTGCTGCTGAAAGCTATCGACACGCCGCTCTCCGACGTGCGGCTGATCCTGAACCGTGCCGGGGTGGATCTGGATGAGGCGAGGACGCTGCTGCAACCCAACGAGCATGACAAAACCCTGAATCCGGGCTATCCGTCGTTTTCTCCGCTGCTGGTGGAGTGGCTGCAGGACAGCTGGCTGCTGGCCTCCGCCCAGATGCGCCATCCCCAGCTGCGCAGCGGCGTGATGCTGCTGGTGCTGCTGATGACGCCGCACCGCTATCTCTCCACGCCGGTGACGCGCCTGCTGGCGAAGGTCAACCGCGACCTGCTTACCCAGCAGTTTGACGAGTGGGTAAAAACCTCCGCCGAAACCGAGGTGGTCAGCAGTGACACTGGCGCAAGCGCCCCGGTGGCTACCGATGCCACCCTGCTGGGCCGCTTCACCCAGAACATCACCGAGCAGGCGCGCCAGCAGCAGCTGGACCCGGTGCTGTGCCGTGATGAAGAGATTGACCTGATGATCGACATCCTCTCACGCCGCCGCAAAAACAACCCGATCATCGTCGGCGAAGCGGGCGTCGGGAAAAGCGCCCTGATTGAAGGCCTGGCGCTGCGCATCATTGACGGCCTGGTGCCGGAAAAGCTGCAGGGCGTGGAGCTGCTGTCGCTGGATCTCGGCGCGATGCAGGCCGGTGCGGCGGTAAAAGGGGAGTTTGAGAAGCGCTTCAAGGGCGTGATGCAGGAAGTAAAAGACGCGCCGCGTCCGGTGATCCTGTTTATCGACGAAGCGCACACCCTGATTGGCGCAGGCAACCAGGCCGGTGGCCTTGATGTTTCCAACCTGATTAAACCGGCGCTGGCCCGCGGCGAGCTGCGCACCATCGCCGCCACCACCTGGAGCGAGTACAAAAAGTACGTTGAGAAAGACGCTGCCCTGTCGCGCCGTTTCCAGCAGGTGAAAGTGGGCGAGCCGAGCGCCGAACAGGCAACGGTGATCCTGCGCGGTCTGCGCACCATCTATGAAAAAGCTCACGGCGTGCTGATCGACGAAGCGGCGCTGCATGCGGCGGCCACGCTGTCGGCACGCTATATCTCCGGGCGCCAGCTGCCGGATAAAGCCATTGACGTGCTGGATACCGCCTGTGCGCGCGTTGCCATCAACCTCACCACGCCGCCGCGCGCGGTGAGCCATCTGCAAACCCGTCTGCAGCAGCGCGAGCTGGAGATCGCTCAGCTTGAGCGCCAGCGCCGCATTGGTCTTGGCGATCACGCCGAGCGTCTGACATCCCTTGAAAGCGAGCAGGGGAGCGACCGCGCAACGCTCGCTGAGCACGAAGCCCACTGGCAGCAGCAGCAGGCGCTGGTGCAGCAGATTATTGCCCTGCGCGCTGAACTGCTGAGCGACGAGCCGCCGGCAGACATTGAGGCCGCCGGTGCGGAACTGAAAGCGCAGGAAGCGGCGCTGGCGGAATTTGAAAAGAGCGCAGTGCGCCTGTCCGCCCACGTTGACGCCGCGCAGATTGCGGCGGTGATCGCCGAATGGACCGGGGTGCCGGTGAACCGCATTTCCCAGAGTGAGCTGGACGTGGTGACGCGTCTGCCGGACTACCTGGGCGACAGCATCAAAGGCCAGGGGCTGGCGATCGCGCATCTGCACAAGCATCTGCTTACTGCCCGCGCCGATCTGCGTCGCGCCGGTCGCCCGCTCGGGGCGTTCCTGCTGGTGGGGCCAAGCGGTGTCGGTAAAACCGAAACCGTGGTGCAGATTGCCGACCTGCTGTTTGGCGGGCGCAACTACCTCACCACCATCAACATGTCCGAATATCAGGAGAAGCACACGGTGTCGCGCCTGATCGGCTCGCCGCCGGGCTACGTCGGCTTTGGTGAGGGCGGCATTCTTACCGAAGCCATCCGCCAGAAACCGTATTCGGTGGTGCTGCTGGATGAAGTGGAGAAGGCGCACCCGGACGTGCTGAACCTGTTCTACCAGGCGTTCGACAAGGGCGAGCTGGCCGACGGGGAAGGGCGCATCATCGACTGCAAAAACGTGGTGTTCTTCCTGACCTCTAACCTCGGTTTCCAGACCATTGTCGATTACGCCGAGCGCCAGGACGTGCTGCTGGACGCGCTCTACCCGGAGCTGACCACCTTCTTCAAACCGGCGCTGCTGGCGCGTATGGAAGTGATCCCGTACCTGCCGCTGGGCCACGACACCCTGAAAGCCATCGTGCAGGGCAAACTGGCGCGTCTGGTGACGCTGCTGCAAACCCGCTTTGGTGCCAGCGTGGAGATTGACGACGCGGTGCCGGAAGAGATCCTGCGTCGTGCCAACCGCAGCGAGAACGGAGCGCGCATGCTGGAGTCGATCATCGACGGTGCGCTGCTGCCGCCGGTTTCGCTGCAGCTGTTGCAGCGCATGGCGACGGGCGAGCCGGTGTCGCGCATCACCTTCACCCTGGCTGAGGGTGAGTTTGCGTGCGGCCTGGAGGGGTGAGCATGCAACGCGCGCTGGAGTTCGCTCTCTCGCTGACCCTGCCGGATGATGAGACCGCCCTGACCGACTGGCTGCTGGCGGTGCTGCACAAGCACTGGCAGCCGCAGGGGGTGCTGGTCGGTCTGCCGGAGTTCAGCGGGCGCCAGCTGGAGTGCCGTGGGCTGGCCGGCAACACGCCGGTCGCGCTCGCGCTCGAAGCCGATGATTTCGGCCAGCCGCTGGCCTACGTGATGCTGAAAAATCAGGTACGCATCTGGGACACGCTATATGGCGGCGCGCGCATCGACAATGCCGCGTTTCGTCAGCTGCTGACCGATATGGGGACGCACAACGGGCTGCTGGCGCTGCCGATCCCTGATGCCGCCGGCAAGCTGTGCGGCGTGCTGGGGATCTTCGACAAGGGCGACCAGCTGTGGGCCTGGCGTAATGCCGGCGATCTGGAGCTGCTGCTGCAGGTGTTTGGCCGTCAGCTGGCGCGGGTGAAATCCCTGCGCCGCAACCAGCGGGAAAGCACCCAGCTGCGCGCCTCGCTGCGCCAGATTGCCGACGAGAGCGAAGCGCGTCGCCACACCGCTACGCTGCTGGAAAATCAGCTGGTGGGGCAGTCAACCGCGGCGCGCCATCTGCGGGATCAGATTGCGCAGATCGCCGGGCACTCGCTGTCCGTGCTGATCCAGGGCGAAACCGGCTCCGGCAAGGAGGTGGTGGCCCGCCTGCTGCACCAGTGCTCACCGCGCGCCGACCGGCCCTTTGTGGCCATCAACTGCGCTGCCATTCCGGAAAACCTGATTGAGAGCGAGCTGTTTGGCTACCTTAAAGGGGCATTTTCCGGGGCGCAGAGCAACAAAGAGGGGCTGGTGGCCCAGGCCCACGGCGGCACGCTGTTCCTCGATGAAGTGGGGGATATGCCGCTGGCGATGCAGGCCAAACTGCTGCGGGTGCTGGAGACGCGCTGCTACCGTCCGCTGGGGAGTGACAAAGAGTGCCACTCGGATTTTCGCGTGATTGCTGCTACCCACCAGCCGCTGGATGAGCAGGTCGCCGACGGTCGTTTCCGTCAGGATCTGTTTCACCGCCTGTGTCAGAGCCAGATCCTCGTGCCCGCCCTGCGCGAGCGCGCCGAGGATATTGCCCTGCTGAGTAAACATTTCATCGCCGGCTTCGGCGAGCGGGAAGGGAAACGCTTCGGCACCCTGCGCCGTCCGCTGCTGGCTATGCTGCTGGCTTACTCCTTCCCCGGCAACGTGCGCGAGCTGCGCAACCTGCTGGAGGTGGCTTGCGCCCACACCGCCGACGGCGGCGACATCGGGCCTGATGCGCTGCCGCTGGAGATGCTCTCCCGTCTTGAGGACGATGCCTGCGACATGGGCGACGACTACAACCACATTCAGGATCTGCGCCAGGCGTTATGCGACTACGAGGCCGCGGTGATTGCGGCCCGGCTGCGCTACTACCAGGGCAATCGCCTGCGGGTCGCCGAGAGTCTGAATATCGCCCGGCGCACGCTGGATCATAAATGCATGAAGCTGGAGGTGCAGTAATGAGCGTCCTCACCCTGTTACCGCTCCTGACCTCGGCCTTCGGCCCGGCGCCGCTGGAGCGCAGCGTTCAGCAGTGTCAGAAGGAGCAGAGCGCTGAGCTGCGGCTGGCCTGCTACGACGCGCTGGGTCGCGTGTCGGCGACCACCGCCGCGCCCGCAGCCGACCCCACCGGCTGGCGGCTGGAGAAAGATGCCCTGAGCGGCGACCTGACCCTGATGCGCAGCGTGCCGCCGGGTGCCACCTTCAGCGTCGCCTGTCTGAACGCCATCACCCACATTCGCGTGCGCATGACCCTGCCCTGGGAAGGGGAGAACGTCACTGCCACCCTCGACGGCGTTCCCGCCTCGGGCAACTGGTTTGTGCGCGATAAGGGCCGCCTGCTGGAGTTTGGCCGTGGTCTGCCGGCCATCGACGAACTGAAGCGCTGGTCCGGTCAGCACGAACTGACGCTGACCAGCGATGAGGGGCGCGAGGTGCGTATCCCGTTAACCGGCATGGGCGAGGCGGTGAAGCCGCTGCGCCAGCTGTGTCGCTGGTAGGGGGCCGGATGGAGCATCGTCACCCCTGGTGTCAGCGACTGCTGGCCGCGCTGCCCGATGAGGCGCAGCGCAGCGCCATCGCAGCCGACGATCCGCTGTGGGAAAACATCGAAACCGAACTGGTGAAGCTTGGGTCGCTGGCGCACAGCCAGGTGAACCTGACCGAAGTGGCAGGCCTGTGCCTGACGCTGCTGGAGAGCAAAACCAAAGACATGCGCGTGCTGGTGCAGCTGGTGCGCTGTCTGCAGCACCCGGCAAAAGCCACGCCCTTCGGCACCGCGCTGATCCTGCTCGACAGCTGGGTCGAGGCTTACTGGGCCATCGCCTGGCCCGCCAGCGCCATGCAGAAGCAGCGCCTGCTGGTACAGATGGTGCGCCGCTTCGACGGGGCGCTCGGTCGCG
Organism: Siccibacter colletis; assembly: GCF_000696575.1. Taxonomy (GTDB): domain Bacteria; phylum Pseudomonadota; class Gammaproteobacteria; order Enterobacterales; family Enterobacteriaceae; genus Siccibacter; species Siccibacter colletis. Next base: position 506,758 of record NZ_JMSQ01000006.1, read on the forward strand.
TCGGCGAGCAGGCCTCTGCGGCCGAGCTGGATCAGCTGCTGGCCCACGCCGAACGGCTGGAGCAGACGCTGCTGCGCGTCGCGCCGGACAAGACCGATCCGCTGGAGACCCTGATCCCGGCGCTGCGTCGCGCCCGATCGCGCCAGCAGGAGCAGGCGAAGGCCGACAGCGCCCCGGCCCCGGTCACCGCCAGCACGGTGGTCACCACCCAGAGCAGCGCCGCCGCGCCGGAGATCGATACCTCGAATGAACGCGCCTGGCGGCAGACCCTGCTGAAGGTGGCCGGGCTGATCGTTGAACAGCAGCCTGATGCGGCGGTGGGCTACCGGCTGCGCCGCCACGCCATCTGGAGCACCATCACCGCCGCACCGGTGACCTCGCGCGGCAATCAGACCCAGCTCGCCCCGGTGGCGGCCGATCGCGTCAGCGAATACCACGCAGCGCTGCCCCAGGCGGATAACGCGCTGTGGAAGCAGATTGAAGAGAGCCTGGTGCTGTCGCCGTACTGGTTCGACGGGCATTGCCTGTCGGCACGCGTGGCCGCGCAGCTGGGCTTTCCCGAAGTGGCGGCGGCCATCGCGGCGGAGCTGGAGGCGTTTCTACAGCGCCTGCCGGTGCTGCGCGAGCTGACCTTCAGCGACAAGAGCGCGTTTCTCACCGAAAGCTGTGCAGAGTGGCTGCGCGGTGCGAAGGGCAGCGCCGGGCAGGGGAGCGAGCAGGGCCAGGATCTGGCCGCCGAGGTGGCTGCCTGCCGGAAAGCACAGGGGCTGAACGCCGCGCTGACGCTGCTGGATGACAAAACGCGGCAGCAGTCGGAGCCGCGCGAGCAGTTTTACGCCGGGATGATGCTGGCGGAGCTGCTGGCCGCCGAAGGCATGAAAACCCTGGCCGCACAGCACTATCACCATCTTTTGCAGGAAGCGCACCGCCTCGGGCTGGCGCAGTGGGAACCGGGACTGGTGAAACGCCTTGAGCGTCTGGCCAAAGCCCGTTAACAGGACTTTTTTGAGCGGTAACCTATGTTAAATAAACTTATTACCTTACTGCGTAAGCAACTGCCGAAACTCAAGCCGTCGTGGCTGCTGCTCGGTATCGTGCTGTGGTGTGTCGTGCTGGTGCTGGCCTGGTGGCTGGGACCAAAGCTGGCGCTGGCCGGGGCGCGCCCGCTGGAGAGCATCTGGGGACGGGTGATCTTCACCGTCGTCTGGCTGTGGGTGGCCTGCGGCGTCAGCGTCTGGCGCATCTGGCAACGTATGCAGCAGCTAAAAGCCGAGCGCAAGGAGCTGGTCGAGGTAGAGCAGGACCCCAACAAGGTGTTCGTCGATAACCAGCAGCGTTTCCTTGACGGCTGGATGACGGCGCTGCGCACCAATCTGGGCGCCGGTTCGCTCTACCAGATGCCCTGGTATCTGATGGTGGGCCTGCCGGGCAGCGGAAAAAGCAGCCTGGTACACCGCGCCAACAACGCCAACAAGCTCAATGCCCGTCTTACCGCCGAGCTGCGTGGCCTGGCGGTGGATCAGAAAGTGGATTGCTGGCTGGGGGAAGAGGCTGTGATCCTCGACCCGAAAGGGGAGCTGCTGATGCAGTCGGTTTCCGATCTGGAGCCGAACGGGCTGCGCAATGAGCGCCTGTGGCAGCACCTGCTGAACTGGCTCAATGACAACCGCAAGCGCCAGCCGCTCAACGGGCTGGTGCTGACCCTCGATCTGGCGTGGCTCTCCCAGGCCAGCGTCGCCGAGCGTAAGGTGTGCGCCCAGCTGCTGCGCGCGCGCCTGCTGGATATTACTTCGACCCTGAACACCCGGCTGCCGATCTACTTCGCCCTGACCCGGCTCGATATGCTGAACGGCTTCAACGCGTTCTTTCAGCATCTGGATAAAGAGACCCGCCAGTCGCTGCTCGGCGTCACCTTCAGCAGCGAGAGCCAGCAGCCGCACGAGTGGCTGGCAGAGCTGGACAGCTTCTGGGATCGCTGGGTGGATGGGCTGAACGATAACCTCGCCGACAAAATGCTGCCCTACACCGGGGAAGCCGCTGCCGCCGAGCTGTTCTCCTTTGTGCGCCAGCTGGCCGGTCTGAAGGATTATCTGCATGAAGTGCTGAGCGAAGCGCTGGTGCAGGACGACCGCAACATGCTGCGCGTGCGCGGCATCTACCTCAGCTCGGTTTACCAGCAGGGCGTGCCGTTCGATGCCTTTGCCCAGGCGGCCTCCCAGCGCTATCACCTGCCGGAGGCGGTCTATGCCTCCCAGCGCGGTGAGTCCAATACCTTCTTTGTGCGCGAGCTGTTTAAGAGCGTGGTGTTCCCGGAAGCGCACCTCGCAGGCGAGAGCCGTCTGCACAGCCTGTACCGCCGCCGCCGCATGTCCACCGGCGTCGGCCTGATGGCGCTGGGTGCTGTGGCGCTCACCGCCGGCTGGCATCACTACTACCGCACTAACGAAGAGGCGGGGCGCAACGTGCTGGCCCGCGCCCAGCAGTTTATTAACGCCCGGGACGTGGAAGAGAGCGGCGGGTTTGGCGTCAGCCAGCTGCCGCGCCTCAACCTGATCCGCGAGGCCACGCTGTCGTTCGGCAACTACCGTGAGAAGGACTCCCGGCTGGCGGATATGGGGCTGTACCAGGGCGACCGCATTGGCCCTTACGTGGAAGGCTCTTACCTGCAGCTGCTGCAGGTGCGTTTCCTGCCGGCGCTGATGGTGGGGCTGGAGCAGGATCTGCGCGATGCGCCGCCGTCGAGCGAAGCCAGGCTCAGCGTACTGCGCGTGATGCGCATGATCGAAGATGCCTCCGGGCGCAACAAGCCGCTGGTGCAGCAGTATATGGCCCAGCGCTGGCAGAAAGCTTTCCCTAACCAGGGGGCGATCCAGGAGCAGCTGATGCAGCATCTGGAGTACGCCCTCGACCACACCGACTGGCATAAAGCGCGTGCCGACCGCGACGCGGAAGCGATCGCAGCCTGGCAGCCGTTCGTTACGCCGGTGGCGGAGGCGCAGCGCGAGCTTAGCAAGCTGCCGCTGTTCCAGCGCGTTTACCAGAGCCTGGTGCTGCGTGCTACCGATGCGCTGCCGCCGGATCTGATGGTGCGTGACGAAGTCGGACAAACTTTCGATAACGTCTTTGCCCTGCGCAATGATAAAGCCGGGGCCGTGCCGCGCTTCTTCACCTGGCCGGGCTTTAATGACTACTTTGTGCGTCAGGATAAAACCCTGTTCGATCTCACCGCGCTGGATGCGTGGGTGCTGGGGCTGCGCGAACGCGTGCACCTGAGCGAGGCGGACCGCAACGAGATCCAGCGCCAGGTCAACGACCGCTACATCACCGACTACGTCAACCACTGGCAGAAAACTCTCGCCAATATTGATGTGCAGTCCTTTGAGACCCCGGAACAGGCGCTGGACGTGCTGACCACCATCACCGGTAACGAGCAGCCGTTCCAGCGCGTTATCACTACCCTGAGCGACAACACCCGTGCCCGTAAGCTGGGCGAGGAGAGCAGCGAGGCGGCGCAGAGTATCAACACCCGTATCGCCAGGCCGTTCATTCCGCTCAACGACACCCTGAGCGGGCGCGGCGACAACGTGGCGCTGATCCAGGAAGTGAACCAGAAACTGACCGACCTCTACCACTGGCTGGAGCAGATTGTGAACGCGGTGGACCCCGGTGCCGCAGCGCTGAAAGCGCTCCAGCAGCGCCAGGCGAACCAGTACTCCGACCCGGCGTTTGTGCTGCAGCAGTACGCCCGCAGCCTGCCTGCGCCGCTGGATCGCTGGGTCACCCAGATTGCTGAGCAGGTATCGGGCCTGACGGTTAACCTGGCGATGTCCTCGCTCAACGATGAGTGGATCAACAAGGTGGTGACGCCGTTTAACGATCAGCTGGCCCACCGCTATCCGTTCGATCCGCAGGCGGAAGACGATGCGCCGCTCTCGGAAGTGGAGCGCTTCTTCGCGCCGGGCGGCACGCTGGATGGCTTCTATACCAGCAACCTCAAACCGCTGGTGGATGCCGGGATGCTGGAGAGTGAATCGGGCAGCGAGGTGCAGATGGAGCTGCTGCGTCAGCTGGAGCGCGCTCAGAACATCCGCAACGCGCTGTTTAACACCCAGGGCGGGCTGGAGTTCCACTTCGTGATGGAGCCGATTGAGTTGACTGCCAACAAGCGGCGCAGCGTGCTTAACCTCGACGGTCAGCTGCTGGAGTACACCCACGGCCGCCGCCAGAAGATCCCGCTGGTATGGCCGAACGCCATGCGTGACGGGGCGCAGAGCAAGCTGATTCTGGTGCCGGACAACGCCGAACGTTCACCGCGCAGCCTGAGCTATGCCGGGCCGTGGGCGATGTTCCGCATGATGGACGCCAGCGCCCGCACGAAGATGAACCGCGGCTCCTTTGATGCGCGCTTCGCGGTGGATAACGGGTCGATGACCTATCGCGTCTACAGCGATGAGAGCCACAACCCGTTTGCCAGCGGCCTGTTCAGCCAGTTCCGCCTGCCGGAAACCCTTTACTAATTCACCGGGGCCGCGTGGCCCCGGTTCTTTGATGGAATTTGGTTATGCACGATGCACAGCAAGCAATGAATGTAGGCCGCGATCCGCGCATGTTGCCGGAGTATGAGCGCCTGCGCGGGGAGATCAACAAGCTCAGCCACGCCTCGCGCCCGGAGATTGACTGGCAGCTGGTTCACCAGATGGCGATGATCATCTTTGAGAAGCAGGGCGTCGATCTGCAGACGGCGATCTACTTCACGCTCGCCCGCTCGCGCCTGCACGGGCTGAACGGTTTTACCGAAGGCTGCGAGTTTCTCGCCAACCTGATCGTTACCCAGTGGGACAACTTCTGGCCGCCGGTACACCAGGCGCGGGCGCGCGTTGACATGCTGGACTGGTTTATCGCCCGCATCAGCGACGTGATCCGCCAGTACAGCATCAGCCATGAAGACAAGCGTTATATCTACCGCTGCGAGCGCGCCCTGCAGTTGATGAGCGAGAAGCTGCACAACGTCGGGTTGAGCCGCGTGCCGCGGGTCGAAAACCTGATCCACTTTATCGAAGGCTATACCCATCTGTTTGATGAAACCGAAATCGTGATTGTCTCGGACGAGCAGGACATTCATCAGCAGGACATGCAGATCCCGCCGATGGTGTACTTCCGTCCGGACAGCGATAGCGCCCAGCCGGGCATGGAGCAGGCAATGCCAAAAGGCAGCATCATCGTCGGGCGCGAGAAGGGCGCACTCAAGCCGACGGTACTGAAAATCGAAACCCATAAAAAAGCCAAACCGGCGTGGTTCTGGTTCGCCAGCGGCCTGCTGGCCTGCGCGCTGCCGGTGGCGCTGTTTGCCGGCTGGGACCGCTGGACCACCACCGAAGCGGCGCGCGAAAACGACGCCATTGCGCTGCTTGGTAAACCGGCGCGGGCGCTGCCGGGCGCGCTTAACTTCAGCGAGCTGCGCAATATTCGCATGGCGCTGGGCGAGCAGACCCTGCGCGAGATGGAGCCAGAGGTGACCAGCAACTATCAGGCGCAGCTCACCCGCGTGCAGCAGGCCTCGCCGCTGTGGCTCTATCAGTTCGGCGACGATCTGCGTAACTCGGTGCGCGTGCTCTACCCGGATTCGCTGGCGGTGAACGCGATGGATACCCAGTGGCAGCAGATGCTGCGCGCCCAGACCGGCGACAAACACGACGAGGCCGCCTGGCAGCAGGCGAACCGCAGCGTTGACGGGCTTATCGCTGAGCTGATGGATCTGGAGCGCAAGCGTAAAACCGTCACCATCTCTTACCTGAAGTCAGCGGTGTATGACATCCAGAAAAACCTCAACCGGGATGTGCCGTTCAGCGTGCGGCTGGGCCAGCTGGAAAAACGTCAGGCAGCGCAGGAGCGCATCAGCCCGACCGAACTGAACGCCATGCTGGACGAGCTGAAGGGGCTGAACACCCGCATGTATCTGCTTGAGCAAACCCGCACCGCGCCATGAAAGGGGGCCATGTGAAACAACGACTCGTCACGCTGGTTATTGGCGGCGTGCTGCTGACGGGCTGTGCTGCCAGTGTGGACTCCCTGTCGGAACGCGATCTGGCGCTGGCGGCGAAAGAGGGCAACCCGCAGGCGCAGTATCGTTACGCCCGCATGCTGGCGGCGCGTCAGGATTACCCGCAGGCGATGACGCTGATGAAGCAGGTGGGAGACAAGAGCATACTCGCGTCGGTTTCCAGCGAGCAGCGCGGCGATGCCGCCAGGCAGGTGGGAGACTGGTACAGCGCCGGGCTGGGTGAGCCGCGCAATGAGAAGCTGGCGCGGGTCTGGTGGGAAAAGGGGTCATCGCTCGGTAATGGTGAAGCCAGCTACCGTCTGGCGCAGGACTGCCAGCAACAGCACAGCGGTAAGCTGGAAACCGACTGCATCGACATTCTCGAAACCGCGGCGCAGCAGGGGCATGCTCCGGCGCAGCTTGCGTTAGCGCAGTGGTTTGCTGACCATGAAGGGGCGGAGCAGGAGGGGCTGGAGTGGCTGCAGAAGTCTGCGGATCAGCAACATCCCCGGGCGCTCTGGCAGCTGGCGCAGCGCTATGAAACCGGGGCGGGCGTGGAGAAGCGCAGCGACATGGCGCAGCGGCTCTACTTCGTCAGCGCTGAAAAGGGTTATGCCCCGGCCCAGCGCTGGATGGGGGAGCACACCAGCGGCAAAGAGGCGTACGGGTGGTATGAAAAAGCCGCCAACGGCAACGATGCCGCCGCCCAGCGCTGGATGGCTGAAACCTGGTTCACCGGCCGTGGCGTGGTAAAGAACGACCAGACCGGGGCGGCCTGGCTGCAAAAAGCGGTTAACGGCAACGATCCGCAGGCGCAGTACCTCTACAGCCAGCGTCAGCGCAGCGATGAGGCCCAGGAGCTGTGGCTGAAACGCGCAGCGGCGGGCGGCTACAGCGATGCTCAGTACGCGCTGGCAGGGCGCTATACCGCACGCGGCGAAGATAAAGAAGCGCGCGCCCTCTGGGCGGCGCTGGCGGAGAAAGGCGATGCGCAGGCGCGGCTGGCCTATGGGGAAATGCTGCGGCTGGGGCAGGGCGGAAAAGAGGATTTCGCCGCCGCCTTTAAGCAGTACCGTCTGGCGGCGAATGCCGGGAACCGCATGGCGCAGTACCGGATGGGCCTGCTGCGTCAGGAGGGCCTGGGTGCGCCGCGCAACCGTATCCACGCTTATGCCTGGTTCTCTCTGGCCTCGACCGAAGGCATGAAAGAGGCGCTGGCCGCGCTTAACGACCTCGAAGCTTCTATGGAGCCGGAGGAGATCAACCGGGCGCAAAAGCTGGCGGTGATCTGGAGCAAGCGCATCGCCAAAGCCGAGCGCGCCGACCTCGATAACGAGGGGTGATTCGGTTAACCGGGAGGCTCGGGTGGCCTCCCGCTCTCTTTTGCGGTGCGCTTCGCAGCGCGACTGCATCCTGAAGGTAACAGCGTAAAAAGCGTTGGCGCCTGCACACATATTCTTGATTTTACCGCTGCGTTTTAAACTCCCGTGCTGCACAGTGTGATATAGGCTTGAGATTATATAGCATTTAACCTATATTGCAGGGAGCAACGATGTGGACCATAGAAACAACGGATAATTTTGATGCATGGCTGAGTGAGCAGCGTGACGGACACCAACGCTTTTACAGCGTAACGATCCCCGTTGCTGACAGGGAGTTCACGCGTCACCTCAACACATTGATCAACAAGGAGTAGCCGATGGGCAGAACACTGGAACAGATGCTGGCGGATGAAAAACCGGAGGTGGTTGCCGCTGCACAGGCCGAAGCGAATGAGATGCTGCTGGAGGTTAATCTGGCCATGCTGCGCGATCGGGTGCGAAAAACCCAGATGGAGATGGCGCAGGCGCTGGGCGTGAAACAGCCGACCATTGCCGGCATTGAAAAGGCAGGGCGCGATCTTAAGCTTTCCACCTTGAAGCGCTATGTTGAGGCGTTAGGCGGAAAGGTTCGGCTTGATATCAAATTGCCAGACGGCACGCGCTACGATTTTACACTTTAGGTGTTATTGAATTATGTAGACATTATCAGCAAGTGATAAATACATATGTTTTTTGCCACTAGTCGCTGTTGCGGGCCAGCGACTATGTTTATTTTTTATTTAATCCAGCAGCCGTAATATTTCAAATGAAAACACCAAAGATAGTAACAGAAAATAATCAAGGCGATACGCACGTAGATTACGTTTCGTTTAAAAAAAATAAACGGTACAAAAAGTAGCAGAACAACCCATGTAAAAACGCCATCACCATCAGAATATGGAATATCGCAAATGCTGTTCACGCTGCCATCATCCACCATCCATTCATACTCTCGGATAGAGAAAACAGTGATGAACAGAGTTAAGAGAACTGAGTACAGATAAAAAACAAAATTTACCGCTATTCTTTCTTTATTCAACATAGCATGCCCTTGCTTTAATTTATTTACTACCCAGAATCTTAGCAACCCGACTTTTGTGCCGTATAAGACTTCGACCATACGAAGACCACTCTCTTTCAGGCGCACCCTCATTAGCATAGATCGAATGTATGAAATCCTCTAAGCTGCGTTGCGTGCCCCGGTTATATCGGGAGCCAAGGACAATTATTTGTTCATCGGACATATGAAGAGGATCTTGATTAGGGTAATCATATTTGATTAGGTCTCTCAAATGGTGTGCAACCATACTTAAATTAAAGTTATCTTTATGCAAACAATTTGAGATGTAGATCATTTCAGTATTGCTTAAACTAACAGGGTCTTTATTAAATATTTCAGCAACAACTCTAATTTGCATAGCTATGATTCCCATCGAGGTCTTTTCAGGCCTTGGTAGCACACCGATCTTATCATCAAGCCAGTTGTTTCCCATATAGTTTATTTGTCTGGAGAGAAGAACAGGATACTTGAAGTTATCAGGCATACCACCTGCTTCTGTTCTTGCTACCAATGCAAGAAGAATTGCTGGTATATTATTATCTTTCGCAATAGATTTTATCCTGTCTTTGTGGAAGGCGACATATCCATCTTTATACTTAGTGATATAGTCACTGCCACCAAAAGTTTTCCACCAGACAGCATCGATGAATGACCACCGTGGATAGTTGTTTGTAGAGTCATCATTGTTACAAACATCCGATAAGGTATTGTTCATAGGTTAATCAAAAAAGCTGTTCAGTTAAAAAGCTATAGCCTGATGTGCCGGCAGTATTATGTTGGCATGTAATATTCTCATATCTTAATGAAATGGTTTCAAATGGTTGCATGTCATTATGTGTTAGAGAATTAGGGTTTTGATTTGAAATGTTTGTTATGGACGCTTGACTAAGCTTTATAGTCATATAATTTTCCTGCGTTCCATTAGCAGACGTTCTGTAATATTTTAACTCACATTCCAGCAGTTCATTATCAGCAATGCTCGTTATCAATAATGGTGTTGCTTTATCTATAGTTTTTGTGATTAAAAATGGATGATGATTAACATGATTATCACGTGACAAGTCGTAATTTGTTGCATATACATAGATCTCATCTTCATGCCCGGCGATGTGCTTATTACCTACAGAATTTATGCTTAAACATCCACCAGATATCAGCCCTTGAGTTTTACCCGTTAACGTCATAAAGATTGAATTAGCCATCAAATTTCCCTTTAATATGATTATTGACTTGAACTATTCTATCACCAGATCCCGCATCACAAAAGTTACAAAATTAGTAGAAAAAGGCCGCGCAGTGTAATTTTAGTTAGGTTGTCTTATAAGCTGGTAAATACAAAAATATCATTATGCTTAAGATGTAAACTAGCAATTTGACTTAAATGAGGATACTGAAGCTATGCGTGAAGAAGTGTGCGCAGCACCTGCCATGGCCCGTAAAAGCAAAAAGCCCGCTTAAGTTTCCTTAAGCGGGCTTCTTAAATGTGGCTCCTCTGACTGGACTCGAACCAGTGACATACGGATTAACAGTCCGCCGTTCTACCGACTGAACTACAGAGGAATCGTGTGAACGGTGCGAATAGTAGCGGGGGGGCGGACGCTTGTCAAAGTCCGATTCACCTGCCGCGCATCGTTTGCTGACAATTTCAGCAGCCATGCGCATTTCTTATCGTTGTGCACCGTGATGGTGCAGAGATACCCCTTATGGGGCATATAACGAACCGATGTTTCAATAATGAAACCAGCCCACCTTATTAGTTTCTCTTATTATCCAGCCCCTTAGCCGGTTACGCAGACAATTCTTAAAACTGGCAAGCATCTTGCAACTCCTCCTGGGACATTACTGCCGACGTTGGCATCGGCATCCCGCACAGGAGACACCACATGAACTTAAGACGGCTGAAGTACTTTGTAAAAATCGTCGATATCGGGAGCCTGACTCAGGCCGCAGAAGTGTTGCACATTGCGCAACCCGCGCTGAGCCAGCAGGTCGCAACCCTGGAAGGGGAGCTTGACCAGCAGCTGCTGATCCGCACCAAACGCGGTGTCACCCCGACCGAAGCGGGTAAGATCCTCTACACCCATGCCAGAACCATTTTACGGCAGTGTGAACAGGCGCAGCTGGCGGTAACCAACGTCGGGCAAACCCTGAGCGGTCACGTTTCGATTGGCCTGGCTCCGGGAACCGCAGCGTCCTCTGTCACTATGCCGCTGCTGCAGGCGGTGCGCGCCGAGCTGCCGGATGTGGTGGTGTATTTGCATGAAAACAGCGGCTCCACGTTGAATGATAAAGTGCTCAACGGCCAGCTTGATATGGCCGTGTTATACGACCGCTCGCCCACCGCCGGCATCAACAGCCAGCCGCTGCTGAAGGAGGATCTCTACCTCGTCGGCACCCGCGACTGCCCGGGCCAGGTGGTAGAACTCTCGGCAGTGGCGGAGATGAATCTTTTCCTGCCGCGCGACTACAGCGCCGTGCGTAAGCGCGTAGATGAGGCATTTTCCCTGCGTCGTCTGACGGCTAAAATCATCGGCGAAATCGAATCGGTATCTACCCTGACCGCCGCCATTGCCAGTGGTATGGGTGCTACGGTGCTACCGGAATCCGCTGCCCGTTCGCTCTCGGGTGCAGCCAACGGCTGGATGGCGCGTATCACCACGCCTTCCATGAGCCTGCCGCTGTCGCTGAATGTGTCGGCGCGGATGCCGCTCTCTCCGCAGGCACAGGCAGTAAAAGAAATTCTTATGTCACTGGTGACGCGTCCGGCGCTGGAGAATCGCGAACTGATGCTGGTCAGCTGATACTTGCTAACAGGTACGGGGCGGCGCATCGCATCGCCCGGTACCTGGCGCTTTCTGTTTTTACCTCTCTTTTCACCCTCGTTACCCATCTCCGGCAATACCGTTTTTTCCCGCAGCTTTTCCATTGCGTTATTCCATAAAGTAATAAAATGCAGGTTTTTATTATTTGTTAACCCCTTTGCCACACTTTAACAATAGGGCCATGTCGGACATGCCCTGGGGGTAATGTGAACTTTCAGCAACTCAAAATTATTCGCGAGGCGGCGCGGCGGGACTACAACCTGACCGAAGTCGCTAACATGCTTTATACCTCTCAGTCTGGCGTCAGCCGTCACATTCGCGAACTGGAAGAGGAGCTTGGCATTGAGATCTTTATCCGACGCGGAAAACGGTTATTAGGTATGACAGAACCGGGTAAAGCCCTGCTGGTGATTGCCGAACGGATCCTGAATGAGGCCAGCAACGTGCGTCGTCTGGCGGATCTGTTTACCAACGATGCTTCCGGCATATTAACGGTAGCCACCACCCATACTCAGGCGCGCTACAGCCTGCCGTCGATCATTAAAGAGTTTCGCGTGCTGTTCCCGGACGTCCGTCTGGAGCTGATTCAGGGCACCCCGCAGGAGATCGAAGCGCTGCTGCAAAGCGGCACGGCGGATATTGGCATCGCCAGCGAGCGGCTGAGCAACGACCCGACGCTAGTGGCTTATCCTTGGTTCCGCTGGTATCACAGCCTGCTGGTGCCGCGGGATCACGCCCTGGCCCAGGTCAGCGCGCTTACCCTGGAGGACATCAGCCGCTGGCCGCTGATTACCTACCGCCAGGGAATCACCGGGCGCTCGCGTATCGATGAGGCGTTTCAGCGCAAAGGGCTGACGCCTGACGTGGTGCTCAGCGCCCAGGATTCCGATGTGATCCGCACCTATGTTGAACTGGGGTTGGGCATCGGGCTGGTGGCGGATCAGGCGAGCGGTGAAGAGGAAGGGCATCTTCTGCGGCTGGATACCCGTCATCTGTTTGATGCTAATACCGTATGGCTCGGCCTGAAGCGCGGGCAGCTACAGCGCAACTACGTATGGCGTTTTATCGAGCTGTGTAACCCGTCGCTGTCGGTGGACGAGATTAAACGTCAGGCGCTGGACACAGCCGAGACGGTCATCGACTATCAGATTTAACCCCGGCCCGCGCAATGCGGGTTTTTTTATGCCAGCGATTCAGTCAGAGCCGTAGCCTGCTTGACCGGGGACGCGGTTTAATAAACTCCATCAATAAATGATAAAGTTTATTTTTCAAATGAATACTTTTCTTTTTGTAAAAATAGATATTTTACTGTGTCCGAAACAGATGACGGTTATGCATTATTTTAATGCGTTTCACTACTTCTGCTTTTAATACCGTTGGCGATAAATTCGCACACAGTATGCTGTGCGTTGGGATACAGGCTTTTATACAAAAAATAAATTAATTATCATAAATGAAGGAGGAGAAGCAGCAGTTTAAACATAAGTTGCAGGCACCAGAATAGAATAATGAGTATTTCTGCGTATATTATGTAGCACGTGCTCGTGCTTATATTCATCGACAGAATAATTTAGTGGAAAAATAATAATCAAAAAATGTGCTGATTTCACTATTTTTTCCTGAAGCTAAGCCGACAGTTGAACATTCACTAGCAAAATAAACCAAGGGGAAAAACCTGAGATAACCACCAAACGTAAATATTACTAATGGATTTCTCATAGAAAGTCTTAAGGTCGCTTATTTGATTTTATTCAGATGCCCGTTTTATCATGGTTGTAAAGATGTGCAGTTCGGAAAATTATTAAATGGCGATGTAACAGAGGGATTTATGAGCGAAAGTTTTCAGAACGAAGTGCCTAAGGCACGTATAAACCTGCGGCTCGACCTGCATACCGGCGGGGCGCAGAAGAAAATTGAATTACCGCTGAAGTTGCTGGTCACGGGGGATTTCAGTAACGGCGAGGAAGCGAGGCCTTTATCAGAAAGGAAAAAAGTTGATATTAATAAAAATAATTTCAACAGCGTGCTTTCAGAATTTTCCCCGTCAGTAAATCTTACTGTTAAAAATACCCTGGCTGATGATGGCAGCGAAGAGAATATCCGTCTGGCGTTCAGGGATATCAAAGACTTCGAACCCGAGCAGGTCGCCCGTCAGATCCCTCAGCTACGCGCCATGCTGGCGATGCGTAATTTATTACGCGATCTGAAATCTAATCTGCTTGATAACGCCACTTTCAGAAAAGAGCTGGAAAAAATCCTTAAAGATCCGGCGCTGTCCCGAGAGTTACGCGATGAAATGAGTGCGCTCGCCCCGAAATAATCTCCGGGCCTGTCTGTTAATGGATTAATCGAGAGAATGCTAATGTCTGTCAATACTGAAACAACGCCTGCACAGGGAAATACGACGGTTCTGGAAAATACTGCGGGTGATAGCGTTTATACGTCGCTGTTTAAAAAAATTAATCTGACGCCCGCATCACGCCTCGGCGATATCAATGACTTTCTGGATGATAGCGCGCTGGCGGAAGCCTCGACCAGCGAGCGTCTCACCGCGGCGATGCAGGTTTTTTTAAATTGCATCCGTCAGTCAGGACAAAACGTCGATAAACTCGACAAAACCTTAATTGATCACCATATCGCCGAACTGGATTATCAAATCAGCCGCCAGTTAGACGCGGTGATGCATCATGATGAGTTCCAGAAAGTGGAATCACTGTGGCGCGGTCTGAAGCAGCTGGTGGATAACACCGATTATCGTCAAAACGTAAAAACCGAAATTCTCGACGTGTCAAAAGACGATTTACGTCAGGATTTTGACGACGCGCCGGAGCTTATTCAGAGCGGGCTGTACTGGCACACCTATACCGCGGAATATGACACCCCCGGCGGCGAGCCGATTGGCGCGATTATTTCGGCGTATGAGTTTGATGCCGGCCCGCAGGATATCACCCTGCTGCGCAATATCTCTAAAGTCTCTGCCGCCGCCCATATGCCGTTTATTGGTTCAGCAGGTCCGAAATTTTTCCTTAAAGAATCAATGGAAGACGTGGCGGCAATCAAGGATATCGGCAACTATTTCGATCGCGCCGAATACATTAAGTGGAAATCGTTCCGCGACACCGACGACGCGCGCTATATCGGCCTGGTAATGCCGCGCGTGCTGGGCCGCCTGCCGTATGGCCCCGACAACCTCCACGATATTCGTCTGCGTCAAGAGGCTGACCTCTGGCTCTCTGTGCGCTCGGATATCCCGGCCTGGCAGATCGCTGAGAAATTCCCTGCACTCTGTCAGGCGGGTTCACCTGATGAAGTCAGCGAGATCTATGGTGCGGCACTCAAGGGGATCCCGTTGATCCCGGTAAGCAGAGTCCCGGCAGCGTTACCAGTACGCATGGAAAACCAGTACTTCGCACTTGATATGGAAAGCCCCGCTGCGCATGAAATGCAGGAGCAGGGGGTGTGTATGTTCTATGTGCCTGAGTTACTTGGTGCCCTGGAACTTGAACTGTTTGCGGTATTGCGCTCATGAGACAGGATATCGATATCGACGAACTGATGACGGAGACCTGGCTCACCGTCACCATGCTGAAAAAAGGCGCCGTCACGCTTGATGGCCCTGCGCTTTATAGCAAATGCGTTGAACAGGTTGAAAGTGTGCGGGAAGCGCTGGAGCGTGCTGGTTATGACGACGCCAGTGTGGAGCATATTTCCTACGCACAATGTGCCTTGCTGGACGAAACGGTGATGAGCCGTAAGCCTGAAAAAAGCGAGGAAGGGGATGCGCCGAAAGTTGATGAAGGCCAGGTGGCCTGGCGTAAAGCTCCGCTTCAGGCCCGTTTTTTTGGCTCACTTCGGGCTGGTGAAGCGCTATGGGATCGGATTGCAGAGGTGCTGCGTCAGCCTACACCGAACCCGGCCGTCTTAACCTGTTATCACCGGGTGATAGCGCTGGGGTTTCAGGGGTTATATAGCCTGCAAGCGGTCAGCCAGTCGCAGCGTGATGAGGTAGTGAAAGCCCTTTCTGAACGGGTTTCTCCGCCTGTTGCAGACTTGTCTCTGGTTGTTCACCGGATGGGAAAGCATCGCTGGAGTCTGATGCGCTCAGTCTGGTTCTGGATAGCGCTCGCCGTCATTCTTACCGGAGTTATGTGGTGGGGTGGTCATCTCTGGCTCCAGTCACTGTTGTCAACACAACTACCGGAGCTGCATGGCTAATGCGTAGAACAGTCGTCATTCCGGTAATCCTGCACACCTTAGTAGCCGTAGCCGCGCTGCTGTGGTTGCTGTGGTATTTCATCCCGACAGGCAACGTTTTTAATGGCCTGACCACTCTGCTGATTCTCTTGCTGGCAGGCTGGTATGTTTTTAAAAACTGCCGCCGGGAGCAGCCAGTATCCGACACCACCGTTTCAACTGCTGATCTGCCACTATCTGACACCCAGGGCCCTGTTGTACTGGTATGCGGTGACAGGCTGGATGCGCTGTTTCAGGGGAGTTCTCTGCGTAAAACAGCCCAGGGGTGGTGGCTTCGTGTCGATGACGTCAGCCGGATAACCGATGTTGTCCGCAGCATACAGATGCAGTTTCCTCGCCAGGCCGGACAGCTCTCGATGATGTACCGTTGCCTGCCTGATTATCATCAGGATGAAGCCGTTCTGCGCTCCACGCTGAAAACGCTCCGCCAGCAGAGTAAACAGATTAAATCCCTGATGGGTTTCACACTGCCCGTTTTGTTGAGCGTCGAATTTTCCGGGCCTGAAACACCGTGGATAATCGTTCGGGGTGACAAGCCGATTGTATGTCCGGTTAATGATTCACCTCAGGCTTTCATTGACTGGCAGCAGGCGGATGACAATATCGTGGCGCTGCCAGCGATCAATCAGGCATTTTCCTTTATCCGTAATACGCTGACAGATGAGCTGGAGAAGCCTGACCGGTTAATGCCGCCTGAGCACGCATTTTCCGTGGCAATGCGCCTCGGAGCAGTCAGTCCAGAGACTCAGTCAGTCTGGTCCGCCTGGCTCTATTCCCGCACCTGCTTACTGTTTTCCCGTGAATCCGCGCAGCCGCTTCATACAGGTCTGTTCCCGGATGCTGTTCTGCCACTTCTGGCACCGTTTGCCTCGACGCTACAGGGGGGCCAGCGTACCCGCCGGCTGGTTGTGCTTATATGGCTATGCGTTCTGACGGCGTTGGGCATGTCCGCGCTCAATAATCGTGATCTTATCCGTCATGTCAGTGCCAATTTACAGCGCTGGAATGCTATTCCGATGAATCACTATCGTCCCAAAGCAGAATCACTGGCTGCACTGAAACAGGATGCGCTCCTGCTTGAGCGATGGCAGCGCCAGGGAGAGCCTTTACGTTACAGCCTGGGCTATTACCCGGGGCAACGCCTGTGGCTGGCCTTGCAGCAGGCTATCGATACCTGGACACCTCCACCCGCCCCTGAACTAAAACCGGTACCGAAAATTGTACGGCTCGACAGCATGTCGCTGTTTGATTCCGGCAAATCGGCACTCAAAGACGGCTCAACCAAAATACTCGTCAACGCACTGGTGGGGATCAAAGCCAGACCAGGCTGGCTCATCGTGGTCAGCGGCCACACAGACAATACCGGCAGCGTTCGGCTTAACCAGACCCTGTCTTTGCAACGAGCGGAGGCTGTCCGTAACTGGATGCGCGATACCGGGGACGTACCGGAGAGTTGCTTTGCCGTGCAGGGTTACGGTGACAGCCGACCGATTGCATCAAACGATACGCCTGATGGCCGTGCACGTAACCGGCGTGTCGAGATCAGTCTGGTACCGCAGGCTGACGCCTGTCGTCTGCCAGGCACGAAACCAGCGTCACAGGAAAAACGTGACGTTTCAACTCAAGAAATGGAGAAGTAAACATGGCAATACCAGTATATCTGTGGCTGAAGGATGACGGCGGCGCGGACATCAAAGGTTCTGTGGATGTGAAAGATCGCGAAGGCAGCATTGAGGTCATTGCTCAGGAACACAACCTGTACATCCCCACCGATAACAACACCGGCAAACTGACCGGAACCCGTATTCACACGCCGTTCCTGTTTACCAAAGAAATCGACTCTTCCAGTCCGTATCTCTACAAGGCTGTGACCACGGGCCAGACCCTCAAGTCTGCTGAATTCAAGTGGTACAAAATCAACGACGCAGGTCAGGAAGCCGAGTACTTCAACACCAAACTGGAAAACGTGAAGGTGGTGAAGGTGAATCCGGTGATGTACGACATCAAGGACCCATCCAAAGAGAAGCACAATCATCTGGAAATGATTGAGCTGCGCTACGAAAAAATCACCTGGACCTACAAAGACGGCAACATCATTCATTCCGATTCCTGGAACGAACGAGCAACTGCTTAAATTTGATGAAAAATATTGCGGTATATGGACGTGCCGCAATGTTTTAACAGGAGAAATAGCATGTCTGTTTCACTCGCTAAGTGGGCGACCAACTGGCAGAAAGACCCACGTTTTAGCAAAAACTATACGGCGCGATTAATCGAGAAAGCGTGTGCCCTTGATGCGCTCCTGGATAACGCTTATCGCAATGGAACACTGAAAGTCATTGCAGGACCACATCGTAAAGCGGGGCCCGGTGGCGGTGGAGATGCCCGCTGGCATATGACCCTGGAGCCCGCTAATAAAGCCAACTGCTGGCACATTATTTTAGATAACAGTGTCACCCGGCCTGTTGAGGTCTGTAAGCGCACCCGGGCAATGAGCGATCTGTGATTGATATTCGCGGCACTGATTAAGCGTCACTGTGCCGCTTTTTGATAATAAAACCTTATGGGCATTGGTTAACGGCTACGGGCGGTAGCGTGCCCGGAAATTCTGACTGAGGGAAAAAAATGGAAAATCCAGCCATCCTGTTGCGACGTCTGAACCCTTACTGTGCTCGTGCGATGGAAAGCGCGGCTTCGCTCTGCCAGACCCGTGCTCATGCGGAAATTTTACCGGAGCACTGGCTGCTGAAGTTGCTTGAACAGGGGGAAGGCGACCTTACCGTGCTGGCACGCCGCTACGACTGGGATATGGATGCGCTGTGGCAGGCGTTGCTCGGCTGGCTGGATACACTTCCCCGCTCGGTGCGCAGTCGCCCGCAACTTTCAGACAGCATTCAGACGCTGATGCAGGAAGCCTGGCTGATTGCCTCCCTCAACAACGAAGAGCACATTCGCAGTGTGCATCTGCTGATGGCGCTGGTCGATAAGCCTGCACTGGTGCGCTGCGATGGTCTTTGGCCGCTGCTGACCCTTGGGCAGAGCCAGCTTGAACGTCTTCGTCCGCTGCTGGATGCGCAGTCAGATGAACGCCCGGATATGCAGCACGAAGCCGAGCTGGCTCAAAGCCATGGTGGTGAAGTGGAGTTTGTCGGTCGTCCGGTCAGCGCTGAGATAAAAGACGGCGAGCTGAACCCGGCCCTGCAGAATGTACTGGATAAATTCACGCTTGATGTCACCGCCAAAGCCAAACAGGGCAAGATTGACCCGGTCTTTGGACGCGATAACGAGATCCGGCAGATAGTGGACATTCTCTCCAGACGCAGGAAGAACAACCCAATCCTCGTGGGTGAACCCGGCGTTGGCAAAACGGCTCTGGTCGAAGGCCTGGCTCTACGTATTGCTGAGGGCAATGTGCCCGATAGTCTTAAGCCTGTCATCGTCAGGACACTGGATCTGGGTTTGCTTCAGGCGGGCGCCGGTATAAAGGGTGAATTCGAACAGCGTCTGAAAAACATCATCGACGCCGTTCAGCAATCCCCGGTGCCGGTGTTGCTGTTTATTGATGAAGCGCACACTATCATTGGGGCCGGCAATCAGGCGGGTGGCGCGGATGCGGCCAACTTGCTGAAACCGGCGCTGGCGCGTGGCGAACTGCGTACCATAGCGGCCACGACCTGGAGTGAATACAAGCAGTACTTCGAACGTGACGCTGCCCTGGAGCGCCGCTTCCAGACGGTCAAGGTTGATGAGCCCGATGATGACACGGCCTGCCTGATGCTGCGCGGTCTTAAATCCCGTTATGCCGAACATCATGGCGTGCATATTACCGGTGAGGCCGTCCGGGCAGCGGTGACGCTATCCCGTCGCTACCTGACAGGCCGCCAGTTGCCTGATAAAGCGGTGGACTTACTGGATACCGCTGCGGCCCGGGTGCGGATGAGCCTGGACACACTGCCAGAACAGCTTACCCGGTTGCAGGCCCAGCTGACATCACTGGCCATGGAGCAACAGGAGCTGCTGGAAGATATTTCTCTGGGTAACACTGTTGATACCAGCCGTCTGCCTCAGATCGAGCAACTGACTCTGGATCTCAACCAGCAGAAAGCTGCCCTTCAGTCACAATATGAAACCGAAAAGCAGCTCACCGACTCGCTGAAAGCCTGCCGTGAAGACATCAACCTCCAGAAGGAGGTCTCCGCTTTCCAGCAGGAGCTGGCGCAGGTACAGAATAACAGCCCGTTGCTGAATCTGGATGTTGATGTCCGCACTGTTGCGACCGTTATCCGTCCGGGATAATAATTCTGGCAGTTTCTCAAGCGGCAGGGCCGGGTAATGCTGTGTTTCCGGCGGCGTAAATTCTCCGTCCAGATCCAGAGCGGGGTTTGATTTGATTAACTGCTTTTTCACCGCATAACGCATGATTTCCGTAACGTAGTTTTTCAGTCGCGCGGTGATCTCCAGAAAGCCTTTGTTCTCCACCTTACGCAGGGTAAACAGCAGATCTTCCGTGACGATTTGATCGATATATCTGTCCCCGATATCCGGAAATACATACATTTCCAGCCTGCGTTGAATGGTCGTCGCATAATGTGCAGACCAGCGGCGGTGATCGGCATGCCAGTTCATGGCGATCTGGCGGAATGTCTGTCCGTTTTCCTTATTCTGTTGCGCGATTTTTTTGTCAACGGCGGGATCGACCCCTGCACGCATTTTAATACGCGCCGAATCGCGGAGCTGGCGTGCCGTAAGCAGGGAAACATCCGGGTAGGGGCCAAAGGCCAGCTTCTTCTCTTTCCCGTCAATGCGGTACTTCATGTACCAGAGTTTTGAGCCGTTGGGTTTGATCAGCAGGTACAGTCCGGCACTGTCGCCGAGTTTGAAGGGTTTGTCAGTAGTTCTGAGCTTGCGGATAGCGGTGTCAGTGAGTGCCATAGCGGGGGGCTCCATTCGTTCAACGAACCGTAAGGCCCCCGATTAAGCCCCAAAAACTACATATGTCAAAAAACCCGGTAATCCTTACCAGGACAACTGGGTCAATCTAACTGATTGTTTTTAAAACGTATTAAGACTCATTAAGACATCTCAATACTAAAATGTGGCTCCTCTGACTGGACTCGAACCAGTGACATACGGATTAACAGTCCGCCGTTCTACCGACTGAACTACAGAGGAATCGTGTGAACGGGGCGCATAGTAATAGCCCCGACGGTGAGTGTCAATTAACGAATCAGGTTTTTGATTCGACTGATTATTTTAGAAACAGTTCGCTGGGTTAGTGCAGCTGACCGGTGGCGTTTTCATCGTCCGGCGAGCTGTCGCGCAGGCGTTTGAGCGGGTCCTGGCGATAGAAGTGACAAAACCGCTGCCACAGCGCCGGGAAACGGGGGGCGAACAGCTCCGGGGCGCTGAAGAAATACTCCGACAGCACAGCAAAGCACTCGGCCGGATCGGTCGCGGCATAGGCATCAATGCTGGCGGCGTTTTCGCCCACGAGGTCGATCTCATCCTGAATATTGTCCATCGCGGCGTGCAGATCGTGCTCCCAGGCGGCGACTTCACGCATCGGGATAAACGGGATCCCGCTTGAGCGGTCGCCGTTGCGGGCGTCGAGCTTGTGCGCCACCTCATGGAAAATCAGGTTGAAGCCCGAGGCGTCAAAGGAGTCCTGAATATCGAGCCAGTTAAGCACGATCGGCCCCTGCTGCCAGCTCTGGCCGGAATGCACCACGCGCTGGCTGTGTACCAGCCCGATGTCGTCTTCCCATTCATCGTCCACCACAAAGGGGGCAGGGTAGATAAGCACTTCATGAAAGCCGTCGAGCCACTCCAGACCCAGCTCCAGCACCGGCAGGCAGAACAACAGGGCGATGCGGGCAGTTTTCAGATCGTCCAGTTCGAAATTTTGCAGCGGAACCAGGCGTTTTTGCTCCACGAAGCGGGTAGCCAGACGGATCAGTTTCTCCTGCTCTTCCGGCGACAGGGGTGCCAGAACCGGGATGGCAAGCGCCTGCTCCCAGGGCAACGCGAGGTGCGGTGAGGATTCGCTAATTTTCCAGGGCCACTTAATCATCGTATTTGCTCGCAACGTCATCACTTGGTCAAAATCGGTCATTTCGGGTCTGTTCATACGCCACAGAACCTGGCATTATGTCGCCCACTGATGCGGAGAGATGCCGGAGCGGCTGAACGGACCGGTCTCGAAAACCGGAGTAGGGGCAACCCTACCGGGGGTTCAAATCCCCCTCTCTCCGCCACTCATTCAAGCAGTTATTTCGTTACATTTCAGTGACAAAAATCCCGTTGAGCGATTTCCGCGCCCCCGCATTCAGACCAAAAACTGTTCTTAATTCTACCGCATCATCCGCTGCGCAACAGGCCGCGATGTGCCTTTTCGGCTTCATCCTGGCGCAACCGTGGGCGGAGTTATTCATGGTGCGGTACTACCTGCGAGGAATTCTGTCGTGTCAGAACACTGGCAGCAACGCTTTGAAGCCTGGTTCAGCGCGCAGCCGCCGTCGAGCGATGCGGCGCACGACCTGGCGCATTTCAGACGTGTCTGGCGCAGCGCGCAGCGCATTATGGCCCAGCAGCAAGCAGACGGCAGGGTAGTGGTAGCCGCCTGCTATTTTCATGACATCGTCAGCCTGCCGAAAAACCATCCTGAACGCCACCTCTCCTCTGCGCTGGCTGCCGAGCGCACCCGCGCTATTCTCAGCGCGGACTTTCCCGATTTTCCCGCCGCGCTTCACGACGCGGTGGCGCACGCTGTGCATGCGCACAGCTTCAGTGCTGGCGTAGCGCCGCGCACCATCGAGGCGAAGATCGTGCAGGATGCCGACCGGCTGGAGTCACTGGGGGCAATCGGTCTGGCGCGGGTGTTTTATGTCTCCGGCATGCTTGGCCGCGAGCTGTTCGACAGTGCGGACCCGCTGGCGGAGCGACGTTCGCTGGATGACAGCCGCTACGCGGTCGATCACTTTCAGCAAAAGCTGCTGAAGCTACCCGCTACCATGCAAACCGCCGGCGGACGCGAGCTGGCGCAGCGCAATGCCGATTTCCTAATCGATTATCTGGCGAAACTGTGCGCTGAACTGAACGGCGACTATGCCTCCAGCGATACCCGCGTGGCGGCGCGGCTGCGGGATTAATGGCACAGGGTGCGGGCAGCCTTCTGTTTTGTGTTAGGCTGTAGAATATTTATTTTTCGGGTCAGGGCGATGCACGATACACAGGCGATTAACGATCAGATGACGCTGCCGGCGAACGATGCCGGTCACGGGGAGCACAGCAGTCTGCTGGCGCAGGTTGCGGCGATCTACGATACCCGGCATCTGCTGGCGACGCTCAACGCGGCGGGGGAACGCAACTGGACGATTGCCCGGCTGAAAAAAGCGCTCCTGACGCCTGAGGCTTTGCCGCTCAGTAGCACAGAGCAGGCCGCATTAGCGCCGCTGGTGCCGCGTCCACCGAAATCGCATCCCGACTATGCGTTCCGCTTTATCGATCTGTTCGCTGGCATCGGCGGGATCCGCAGCGGCTTTGAAGCCATTGGCGGTCAGTGCGTCTTTACCAGCGAGTGGAATAAGCATGCGGTGCGCACCTACAAAGCGAACTGGTACTGCGATCCAAAGCAGCATCACTTTAACGAAGACATCCGCGATGTCACCCTTAGCCACCGGAAAGAGGTGAGCGACAGTGAGGCGGCGGCGCATATTCGCGCCACGGTGCCGCAGCATGACGTGCTGCTGGCGGGCTTTCCCTGTCAGCCTTTTTCACTGGCGGGGGTCTCGAAGAAAAACGCGCTGGGGCGCGCTCACGGCTTCGCCTGCGAAACCCAGGGGACGCTGTTCTTTGACGTGGTGCGCATCATCGATGCCCATCGCCCGGCCATGTTTGTGCTGGAAAACGTTAAGAACCTGAAGAGTCATGATAAAGGCAATACCTTCCGCATCATCATGCAGACGCTGGATGAGCTGGGTTACGAGGTGGCAGACGCCGCCGAGAGCGGGCGCGACGATCCGAAAGTGATCGACGGCAGGCACTTCCTGCCGCAGCATCGCGAGCGCATTGTGCTGGTGGGTTTCCGCCGCGATCTCAATCTGCATCAGGGCTTTACGCTGCGCGACCTGCCGCAGCACTATCCGGCGCAGCGTCCGGCGTTTGGCGAGCTGCTCGACCCGACGGTGAATGCCAAATACATACTCAGCCCGACCCTGTGGGATTATCTCTATCGTTACGCCCTGAAGCACCAGGCGAAAGGCAATGGCTTTGGCTATGGGCTGGTGGATCCGCATAACCCTGCCAGCGTGGCGCGCACGCTGTCGGCGCGCTACTACAAGGACGGCGCAGAAATTCTGGTGGATCGCGGGTGGGATAAAGCCCTGGGTGTGCAGGATTTCCACGATGCCGCTAACCAGCAGCGCCGCCCGCGTCGCCTGACGCCGCGCGAGTGCGCGCGCCTGATGGGCTTCGAAGCGCCGGGGCAGAGCCAGTTCCGTATTCCGGTGTCTGACACCCAGGCCTATCGCCAGTTTGGTAACTCGGTGGTGGTGCCGGCATTTGCGGCAGTGGCGCGCTTACTGTCGGCGCGTATCCGGCAGGCGGTGGCAATGACGCGGGGCGACAAAGCCGATGGCAGACGTACACGACAAAGCGACGCGCAGTAAAAACATGCGCGCTATCGCCACGCGCGATACCGCAATTGAAAAACGCCTTGCCGGGCTGCTTACCACGCTCGGCATTTCCTTCCGGGTGCAGGATGCCGCCCTGGCCGGTCGCCCGGACTTCGTGGTAGACGACTACCAGGCGGTGATCTTCACCCATGGCTGCTTCTGGCATCATCACGACTGCTATCTGTTTAAGGTTCCTGCTACCCGCACCGATTTCTGGCTGGATAAAATCGGCAAAAACGTTGCCCGCGATAAGCGGGATATTGCGCTGCTGCTGGAGCAGGGCTGGCGGGTGCTGGTGGTATGGGAGTGCGCGTTACGCGGGCGGGCGAAGCTCAGTGATGAGGCGCTCAGCGAGCGCCTTGAAGAGTGGATCTGCAGCGGTGGCGTGCGCGCGGATATCGACATTCGCGGCATTCACCTCAGCGACTGAGGTCGCCAGGCTTCTCCGCTTCACACGATGTGATCACCGGTTTCGCCGGAAAGAAATATTTCCCCACCGTTACCAACACCACCGCAAAGATAATCACCCCCAGCGCCAGCCACTCCACGGGAGACAGCACCTCGCCGGCAAAGCCGGTACCGAGCAGCACCGCTACCACCGGGTTGACGTAGGCGTAACTGGTGGCAATCGCCGGGCTGACGTTGCGGATCAGATACATGTAGGCATTGATGGCAATGATCGAGCCAAACACCGCCAGATAACCCACCGCGAGAAAACCGGAGAGCGGCGGCATGGCGGTAAGCGTTTCGCCGGAAATCATCGAGGCGATAAGCAGCACAATACCGGCTGTCAGCATTTCGATGGCCCCCGCCATCATGCCCTGCGGCAGGGTGATGCGTGAGCCGTAGACCGAGCCGAACGCCCAGCTCACCGACCCCACCATGATCAGCAGCGCGCCCCAGGGATTACCGCTCAGGTTGCCGCCGCTGTTGAGCAGCACGATGCCGCAGAGACCGATGGCGATCCCCAGCCACTCGATTCTGCGCGTTTTGATGCCGAAGAAGTAGCTGAAGCACAGGGTGAACAGCGGGACGGTCGCGACGATCACCGCTGCAATGCCCGACGGCACGTGCTGATGTTCCGCCACGGTGACGAACCCGTTACCCACCGCCAGCAGCAGCACGCCAATCAGCGCGGCATTGAGCAGCGGGCGCAGCGGCGGCAGTTTGTGGCCGGTGAGCAGCAGGAAGGCCAGCAGCACCGCACCGGCAGAGAGGAAACGCACCCCGGCCATCATAAACGGCGGCCAGCTTTCGACGCCGATGCGGATAACGAAATAGGTGGAACCCCAGATAATGTAGAGCGCAAAGAGCGATCCAACGAGCGGCAATACTTTTGCGAAACGCATACTCCCTCACGACCAGAAACAAAGAGCCCTTATAGTAATCATCAAAACTATCTGGCGGCGAGCAAATTACTTTAAGGACGACGTTAAACAATTGTTGACAAAGCGTTTACATTTCACGAAGCGCGCTTTTACTCCATACTATGATCTCTGTCACCAAAACAAAGGAAGAAACTGTGGCTGGAAGTAGCTTATTAACCTTGCTGGATGATATCGCCACGCTGCTGGACGATATTTCAATGATGGGGAAGCTGGCGGCAAAAAAAACCGCCGGAGTACTGGGGGATGACCTCTCCCTGAACGCGCAGCAGGTCAGCGGCGTGCGCGCCAATCGCGAGCTGCCCGTGGTATGGCGCGTAGCAGTAGGCTCGTTTTTAAATAAGCTGATCCTCGTTCCGCTGGCATTGATAATCAGCGCGTTTGCGCCCTGGGCTATTACGCCGCTGCTGATGGTGGGCGGCGCGTTCCTCTGCTACGAAGGTGTCGAGAAGGTGATGCACAGCCTGCACGCCCGTAAGCACAAAGAGACGCCGGAACAGCGTCAGCAGCGTCTCGACGAGCTGGCGAAGCAGGACCCGAAGGTGATGGAGCGCGATAAGATCAAAGGCGCCATCCGCACCGACTTTATTCTTTCGGCAGAGATCGTGGCCATCACCCTGGGTATCGTCGCCGACGCGCCGCTACTCAACCAGGTGCTGGTGCTGTCGGGTATCGCCATCCTGGTCACCATAGGGGTGTACGGACTGGTGGGGCTTATCGTGAAGCTCGACGATATCGGCTACTGGCTGTCAGAACGCGCCTCGGCGCTGGCAAAGGCCGTGGGTAAAGGCTTGCTGGTGACGGCCCCGTGGCTGATGAAAGCCCTGTCGGTGCTCGGTACCATAGCTATGTTCCTCGTGGGCGGCGGTATCGTAGTGCACGGCATCGCGCCGCTCCATCATGCCATCGAGCATTTCTCCCACTCTCTGGGCGGGTTTGCCGCGCTGGTGTTGCCAACGCTGCTGAACCTGGTGCTCGGGTTTATTATCGGCGGCATCGTGCTGCTGGGAGTGAAGCTGATCAGCCGTATGCGCGGCAAACCGGCGCACCAGGATTAATCTAATTGTTAGCCGCTGCGCCCAGGCAAAAATCGCGCCTTTTGACTATCCTGAAGAGGTTTTCACCGATGATACCGGAGGCAATGATGAGCTTTGTGGTCAGCGATGAAGTAAAGCGTAAAAATGGTGGTCCGCGTATGGTGGTGACCGGCTACTCAAGCGGCATGGTAGAGTGCCGCTGGTATGATGGTTACGGCGTCCAGCGCGAAGCCTTTCGTGAAGATGAGCTGGTGGCCCAGCGTAACGCAGAGCCGCAGACTGCCTGACACACCCCATTCCCCTCGCGTCCGGCGAGGGGAATTTCATCAACGCTCGCTATTCCCCGCGCATGTCGCGCAATACCTTGATCTGCCTCACGCCGTTTCGGCTGATGCATCGTATCCTCAGCCGGCGTTACGCACGCCAGCGGTGCTTTGCCTCTCAGTGTAATCAGTGGTAATGGCCCGGCGCTGCGTCTACAGTTTACCCATACTAATGTCTAACGGTGCTCGGTCTGGCCGCGCTCTACGACCGGATACAAGGGATGTCGTCACCTGCCGCCGACGGTTACAGGGACGTTACTGAGCCTGTTCAGGGAGTTTTTATGCGTGCAGCGATGATCGCCCGGCGTGAGTTCTGGGGACAACGCCCGATTCGGGTGGTGAATATCTGTTTTCTGGTGGTGTTTATCTGTTCGGTCCTGCTGACCTGGCGCGAGCTGGTAGTGCTTGAGCAGGCTTACGTCGCCTCCCAGCGCAACAGTCTGGATAATGTCGCGACCGGTTTCGACCGCCATCTGCAGTACAGCGTTGATAAGCTGCTGTTTTACCGTAACGCCATGCGTTTTGCGCTGGAAGAGCCGCTGGATACCGATGTGGCGCGCCAGATGCTGCGTGATTTCGCTCAGCAGCGTCGGGAAAGCAGCTGGCAGCTGCTGCAGAATAATACGCGCAGCATGCCGATCAACGGCGTCTCGGACGATTTCGTCAGGCAGAGCCCGTTGCTGAACCGCGATGAGTCCCGGCTGCCCGGAGAGCTGAGCGCAGCCCTTGAGTTTGGCTATCTGATGCACCTTTCGGCTGGGGGCGAAGGCCGGGATATGCAGCAGAGCACCTGGTACACCTCACGCGCTGGCTTCTTTATTGCCAGTGACATTACCCGCGGCACGCCGTCGCTGCTTCCCCGTTACTATCATCAGGTCACCCGCCCCTGGTTTAACGAACACGCCGGGGAGCACCATCGTGCCCGGGGCATCAGCTGGTTTCATCTCTACGATCCGGCGCGACACACCCGCACCGTAACCGCCAGCGTCGCCCTCGACTATCAGCACTACTGGTATGGCGTACTGGCGATGGATTTTCCGCTGCAGACCCTCGACCGCTATTTGCAACGCGTGATTGATGAAGATGAACAGGGCGATATTTACCTGTTTGACAGCCGGCTGCAGATTGTTGCTGCGGCGCAGGATGCGCCCCCGGCGGAGCGGTTATTCGATCCTGTCCAGCAGGCGCAGCTTGCCCATGCTATTGAGCTGGCGGGTGAGGGCGGACTGCGTTTGGATACCCGCTATATCAGCTGGGTAAAACTGAGCAATTTTGATGGCGTGCTGGTCAAGGTGCATACCGTGGAACAGGGAATGCAGGGCGAGTTCGGGAATATCACCGTGGCGCTGATTTTGTTCTGGACGCTGTTTACCGCCATGCTGCTGGTGTCATGGCTGGTGATCCGCCGTATGGTGAACAACATGACCCGGCTGCAGAGTACGCTCACCTGGCAGGCGTGGCACGATCCGCTTACCCGGCTCTACAACCGCGGTGCCTTCTTCGAACGCGCCTGGATGCTGGCGCGCGAGTGTGAACAGCAGCACAAGCCGTACTCGGTGATCCAGTTTGACCTCGACCACTTCAAAAGCATTAACGATCGCTACGGTCACCAGGCAGGGGATAAAGTGCTGAGCCATGCCGCTACCATGCTGGCTACGCTGCTGCGTGACGGGGACATCGCCGGACGCGTCGGCGGGGAGGAGTTTTGCATGCTGCTGCCGGATACTTCGCTGGATGAAGCCGCAAACATCGCAGAGCGCATTCGCGCCCGGCTAAATGCCAGAGAGATTCTGGTAAAACGTCACGGGTCACTGCGGTTCAGCGCCTCGTTCGGGGTGAGCTGCTCGGCTGAGGCAAATAACTATAACTTCGAGCAAGTTGCAGGCCAGCGCCGATGCGCGCCTCTATCAGGCGAAACAGCGCGGGCGCAATCAGGTCTGCGCCCGCTGAGGGTCAGGCGTCAGCAAGAAAATGGTCCAGCCCTTCGCTCCACCCGGCCGGGCCATGCTGTTCCGTGCGGTACACGCGTTCAGGGTTATCCTGCTTCAGAATCACCGGATTGCGGCTGTAGCCCTTCACGATCACGGCGTAGTCAACCGCATCCAGCAGTGGGGCATCGCCAGGGGCATCGCCCAGACCCAGTGTGGTCAGGCTACTCCCGCGCTGCGCCCGGTACTGCTTCATTAGCCAGGCTACTGCCTGGCCTTTACCGCCCTGCTGATCGAGCACGTGCCAGAAGCGGCCGCCTTCAATCAACATCAGCCCGTTCTGTTCCAGCTCGGTGGTAAAGGCTGCCAGCCTGTCATCGCTGTCGCGCCATATGAGGGTTTCCGAAGCCTCCTGCAGCATCGCCAGCGATACGCGCTTCGGCGGCAGACCACTCCACTCGGCCAGCGTATCTTCGTCCACGTCGCTGATGCCGGTGAACTTGTAGCCGTGGGTGTCGCGCAGGCGGCCCAGTAACAGGCGGATTTCTTCATGCCGCGCGCCGGCCAGCAGGCGCGGGTAGTCCGGGTGATCGTTCCAGCTCTCATCCAGCGCGATCACAGCTCCGTTCTCGGCGATAAACGGCTGCCCCTGCAGGCCAAGCTCCTTCTGCAGGGCAATAATCTCTGCCGCGGTTTTACTGCTGCACAGCACCAGGGGAATTTGCTTGCTAGTCAGGCGCGTCAGCCACGCCCGGGCGGCATCCCACTCATGGGTGTTGTGATCCAGCAGCGTGCCGTCGAGATCGGAGAAAATGACTAATGACTCATTTAACGCTGGCATAACGTGCTCTCCTTAAGCAGATGAAAACGGCGGGGCGAAAACGCCCGAGATTAGGATAAATCCCAATTCTTTATTATTGTTGATGGCTCATTTTTGGGAACGTTACCGTTCAGGCCGCAGGGCACAAGGGATGCAGACCCATAGCTAAAAGATATAAGTAAGAAATTGTTATTTACCAATAGAATATATCCTTGTTATTGAAAAAAAATGCGGATATGTTGGTCCCACATCAGATTTCCTGGTGTAACGAATTTTCAAGTGCTTCTTGCAAAAGCAAGTTTCATTCCCGGCCTCCCCGGCCGGGTTTTTTTTGCCTGTCTTCCGGCAGGGCGCTGACCAGACTCATTTCCGGCAGGTGATTTCACCGACGCTGAAATCCCGAATATCCAGCTCAAACGCCTCAGCCAGTTCGCGACAGGTATGATATTCACGCCCGTCCACGCTGACGCGCAGGGGATCGTCGCTGTTTTCAACCCGGCGCACTTCACTTTCGCTTATCTCGTTGATAGCAGCGAGCAGCGCATCAACGTCCACGCTGCTATCGGGATGATCTTTGACAGTTTTCATCAGCACTCCCTCCGGCAAACCCACCTGTAAGTATAGACGTTTACGGGCAGGCAAACGGTCATCGGGGCGGTGCCAGCGCGGCGCTTTTGTTCTACACTGGCACAAAACCAGTAAGAGGAGAGGGGAATGAATGTTAACGATCGCGTCACGGTGAAAACGGACGGCGGGCCGCGCAGGCCTGGCGTGGTGCTGGCGATTGAGGAGTTCAGCGAGGGGACGATGTATTTAGTGTCACTCGAAGACTACCCGCTGGGCATCTGGTTCTTTAATGAAAAGGATCACCCGGACGGCATCTTTGTTGAAAAGGCCTGATGTATTTGCCCCCCGCGTCAGCGGGGGCGAGTAGCTCGCACCGGCAAATCACATTTACTTATCACCGCATGCAGGCGACATCATTGCTTAAAGCCGGTGATAATGTCTGAATTCGGGCCGCAACCCGTTATATTTATTTGGCGTGTAGGGTAAAGAGTGAAATTATCGCATATTTACGAAAATACCATTTGTCACGTTATCCGTAAGACGCACCACGTGATATATGACTTGCTTATTATGCGTTTTAATTTTCCTTTTAATATTTCCTTTATGTGACGATACCGTTTTGGCCTTAATATTCATCTGATCGGAGATCTGAATCGTATCCTGACCCGACATCCACATTTTCAGCATGCTTGATTCAGTGCGGCTTAAAGAGAGTGTAGGGAGATTAATGTTTCCGGTACACTGCATATCTTTGGCCAGATAATCGCCTAATATATTATCCAGCGATTCTGGTTTGATCGATTTCGAGCTAATTAACAGGTTTTTACGTACTAATAAATACTCATCAAAATGAATATTGGCAATTGCCATAAAGACAATAAATAGCGTGTCGGGATGTTGAGTAATGACCTGCTTAATCTGCTCGCTGCTGTCCGGGCAGTGGATAAAACAGTCTTCATTAATGAACACCACATGGGGTTGTCGTCTCTGGCACTCCCCGGCCAGGCCGTCCACACTTTCTACGTCACAAATTTGCCGCTTCTTAACCCCCCGACTGGCTAAATAGCCGGTAAGTCCGAGTCTGGTATAGCTGCATAAATCCATAATAATCGTTGACATAGCAAACCCTCACTAAACGCGTTATCCGTTAAAGCACAACGATATCTACCCTGAGCGCTCACCTGAGTAAGTCTGGCATTCGTCCTGAACGGCACAATACGGGACTCCAAAAATATATCCTGGCGTCTGCACAGAATATATGCTGTAACCAGCGCATTAATTATCGGGTAAGCGAAACGCATCGATAACAAATAACCCTGGTCCTGAGATACATAAGCTGTTTCTTGAGCAGACGACTACACACTCTTCAACTGCAGCGAAGAATGCAAAAAAACAGGGCGAAGACAATCAGGCGAACTCACTATCCCGTAAAGTTACGTATAATTTGCCAGGAATGTTCTCAAAGTAAAGTAAATGTTTAGTTATGTGAAACGGCTTAAAACTATTAATCCGCGCCACGTATATCCTGGAAGGATGTCCTTAATAAAAATTTTAGGATTATCCTCATGATGACAATAATATTATTGTGGGATTGGGGTAGTGGGAATTTCGCTTACCAGATCGGCCAGTAAATCGAAGATTTCACTGAAAAGATGTTCGCAGAAAGGGGCAATTAACGGCATCATCGCCGCCATCACCATAATGCCAACGGTGAGCGTAACCGGGAAACCGATCACGAATACCGACAGCTGCGGTGCCATACGGTTGAGCATGCCAAGCGCCAGGTTCAGCGTCAGCAGCAGGGTGATGAGCGGTAGCGCCAGCATCAACCCGTTGATAAAAATCATACCGCCGGCGCGGGTCAGCGCCAGAAACGCGTTGCTGTTCATCGGCTCGCCGCCGATGGGCAGGGTATGGAACGTGTCCACCAGCAGGGAAATCAGCCACAGATGACCGTTGAAGGTCAGGAACAGCAGCATCGCCAGCATATCCATAAAGCGCGCCAGCACCGGCATGTTGAGTTTCGATGCCGGGTCCACAAAGGTGGCGAACGACAGCCCCATCTGCAAACCAATCAGCTCGCCCGCCATCCTTACCGCAGCAAAAGCAAACTGCATGGTGAACCCCAGCGCTATGCCGATAAGGATCTGCTGTAGCGCCAGCCAGAAGCCCTGAGGCGAGAAGATGGTAACGCCGGTAACCGGCAGGGTCGGGGCAATGATGATGGTAATCATGATCCCCAGCCCGATTTTTACGCGCTTGGGGATCATGCGCTCACTCAGGATGGGCGCGGTGGAGATCAGCGCCAGCACGCGCAGCAGCGGCCAGAAGTAGAGGCTCAGCCAGTGGAGCCATTGATCGCTGGTAACCTGAAACATGCGCGGGGAATTATCCGATGATGTAAGGCAGGCGGGTAAACAGCGTGCGCACGTAGTCGAGCAGCAGGTTCAGCATCCACGGGCCGGCAACGATAATGGCACAGACCACGGCGAGGATTTTCGGAATGAACGACAGCGTCATTTCGTTAATCTGCGTCGCCGCCTGCAAAATACTGATGATAAGGCCGGTGACCAGCGCCACCAGCAGCAGCGGGGCCGCAACAAACAGCGCGACTTTCATCGCTTCTGTTCCCATCATCATCACCGATTCAGGCGTCATTGCGCACCTCGTTAACTGTAGAAACTTTGTGCCAGTGACCCGACCAGCAGCTGCCAGCCGTCAACCAGTACAAACAGCATAAGCTTGAAGGGCAGGGCAATGGTTGCCGGTGGCACCATCATCATACCCAGCGCCATCAGCACGCTGGCGATAACCAGGTCGATGATCAGGAACGGAATAAAAACGGTGAAGCCAATCTGGAATGCGGTTTTCAGTTCGCTGGTGACGTAAGCCGGCAGCAGAATGCGCATCGGCACCGCTTCCGGGCCAGCCATCGGGCCGGCATTCGCCAGGCGGGCAAACAGCGCCAGGTCGGCTTCACGGGTCTGGCGCATCATAAATTCGCGCAGGGGCTGGGCGCCGCGCTCAAGCGCCACGTCCATGGAAATTTTATCTTCAGCAAACGGCTGATAGGCATCGGTATAGATCTTGTCGAACACCGGAGCCATGATGAAAAAGGTCAGAAACAGCGCCAGGCCAAGCATTACCTGGTTTGGCGGTGCCGACGGCGTACCGAGGGCGTTACGCAGCAGGCCGAACACGATAATGATGCGCGTAAAGCTGGTCATCATCAGCAGAATCGCCGGGATAAAGGTCAGCGAGGTGATAAACACCAGCGTCTGCACCGGCAGCGACCAGCTCTGACCGCCGTTGGCCAGCGGCTGGCTAA
Source organism: Siccibacter colletis (assembly GCF_000696575.1). Classification (GTDB taxonomy): domain Bacteria; phylum Pseudomonadota; class Gammaproteobacteria; order Enterobacterales; family Enterobacteriaceae; genus Siccibacter; species Siccibacter colletis. The sequence continues at coordinate 540,355 of NZ_JMSQ01000006.1, forward strand.
TCAGCCCCGGAAGCTGGGCGAACGCCGCAGGGGCAATGCCCAGCAGCGCGAGCAACGAGAGAGACAACAAGCGACGCATCAGGATCTCCCGTTACGCTTAAGCAGATTTTTCAGTAATGCCTGGAATTCCGGCCCGGCAGGCGCGGACGTGGACGGCGCTTCTTCCGGGGCAGGAGGAAGGGTATGCAGTGTGGTGATCTGCGTCGGCGTGACGCCGAGCACCAGGCGCGCATCCTGCACATCAACAATCACCACCCGCTCACGGGTGCCGACGCTGATGCTGGCGCTGATTTTCAGATCGCGGCTGTTGCCTTTTTTCGGGGTAAAGCCGGCGCGTTTGGCGACCCAGGCCGCGAGCAGAATAAACAGAATAATGACGAGCAGGGCGCCGCTGACCTGCATCAGCGGCGAGCCGGATGACGCGCTGGTCTCCGGCTGTGTCACAGTGGCCTGGGTTTTCATCAATTAACGGCTCAGACGGCGCATACGCTCGGACGGGGTGATGATATCGGTGATGCGCACGCCGTACTTGTCGGCGACCACCACAACTTCACCCTGGGCAATCAGGTAGCCGTTGATAAGAATATCCAGCGGTTCACCGGCCAGACCGTCCAGCGCCACAACCGACCCCTGGGTCAGACGCAGCAGCTCTTTGATGGTCATACGGGTGCGGCCCAGCTCCACGGTCAGCTTGACCGGGATATCCATAATCAGGTCGATATCCTGGAGTGAACCGGCGACATCGCCACCGTCCATCTGACGGAAGATATTATCGGCGCTGCTTTTGCCCGCTGCTTTCTGTTCGCCTAACGCGTCAGCCCACAGATCGTCCACGGAGCCTGCGTTGTCGTCGGACGGATTGTTCATGTCACTCATTTGGGCTGTTCCTCATTCAGCGAATTCAAAATCGGGTTGATCAGATGTTCGACGCGCAGGGCGTATTGTCCATTCATGGTGCCGTACTGGCTGGTCAGTACCGGGACGCCATCGACGTGCGCGATGATGCGGTCCGGTTTCTCCACCGGCAGTACATCGCCAGGCTGGAGCTTCAGGATCTGCGACAGGCGCAGCGGTATATCAGCGAAATGGGCGATCAGCTCCAGTTCGGAGTGCTGTACCTGGCGTACCAGGTTATCGCGCCAGTTCTGGTCCTCGTGGAGGGAGTTCTCCAGCGGCGGGTTGACCAGCACTTCGCGCAGCGGCTCGATCATGCTGAACGGCAGGCAGATGTTGAACTCGCCGGTCAGGTTACCGATCTCTACGTGGAACGGCGTGTTAACCACGATGTCGTTCGGGGAGGTGGTGATATTGGTAAATTTCACCTGCATCTCAGAACGCACGTACTCCACTTCCAGCGGGTTAATCGCCTTCCATGCGTCGCTGTACGCTTCCAGCGCCAGCTTCAGCATGCGGTTGATTACGCGCTGTTCGGTATGGGTAAATTCACGGCCTTCCACTTTGGTCGGGAAGCGACCGTCGCCCCCGAACAGGTTATCCACGGCGATAAACACCAGGCTTGGCGAGAACACGAACAGGCCGGTTCCGCGCAGCGGTTTGAGGTGGATAAGGTTAAGGTTGGTCGGCACCGGCAGGTTACGTGCATATTCGTGGTAAGGCTGAATACGAATGGCACCCACCGTAATATCGGGGCTTCTGCGCAGCAGGTTAAACAGCCCCATACGGAACTGACGGGCGAAACGTTCGTTAATGATCTCCAGTGCCTGCAGGCGCTCGCGCACCACGCGACGTTGCGTATTGGGATCATAGGGTCGAATGTCGCTGTCGCCCGCGGCGCCGGTTTTCGCGGCGTCGCTTTGCTCGCTGTCGCCGTTTAACAGCGCGTCGATTTCGGCCTGAGAAAGAATACTGTCGCCCATGGGTTTACCGCAAAATGAAGGCTGTATACAACACGTCGGTCACCACTTGTTTTGGTTGACCTTCAACCAGCGGTGCCTCAAGCGTCGATTTAATGGCATCGACCAGTTTCTGTTTGCCTTCGTCCGTCGCCAGCGCGTTAGCGTCCTGACGGGAGAACAGCAGCAGCAGACGGCTGCGTACTTCCGGCAGGTACTCGCTGATGCGCATGCGCGTTTCGTCATCTTTCAGGCGCAGCGTAATGCCGATGTACAGCACGCGATCCGCATCACCGAGGTTAACGGTGAAGGTATCGAGCGCGAAAAAGACCGGCGCAGGCGGTGGAACCGGCTCAGCAGCTGCAGTAGCGGCAGCCGCATCCGGATGCTGCTGCATCCGCCAGTAGCTGTAACCTGCGGTGGCGCAGGCTGCGAGAGTGATAAGCACCAGCAACGGCATCCAGATGGAGCGTTTGCGGCCTTTGTTGATAGCGGTGTCAGTCATCTAGTGCGGTCTTCCTGTATCGGTACTGCATATGGGCTGATTATCCCGTGTCTCTCCGCGGTCAAAGCGCGGAAAAGACACGTATAATCGCGCTACCTCTGGCGTTTAGGCGAAGATGTCTACCGCGTTATTACCGCGGGCCGCCGCCTGAAGCGCAGCGGGTGCGCTCAGCACTTCATCCTCGCTGCCCGAGAAACTGAAGCCATTTCCGCGACTTGCCTGCTGCTGCTGTTGGTCAGTCTGCTGGCCGCCAGCGGAACTTTCACTGCTGATACTGCTCTGGCCCAGCTGAATGCCGTTCTCCGCCAGCTGGGTGCGCAGCATCGGCAGCGCTGCTTCCAGCGCTGAACGTACGTGGCTGTGCGGGGAGACCATCTGCAGCTGCGCCTGGTTATCATCAATCTTCAGGCTGATCTGCACGCTACCCAGATCTTCCGGATGCAGACGCAGCTCGGCGCTCTGCTGACCCTGGCGGGTGAACAGGGTGATATGCTGGGATACCGAGGTCTGCCACTCCGGCGTACCCAGCTGCGCATTGATGTGCGGCGCAACAGGGGTAGCGATCTGCGCAGTGGTGGTGTTGACGCTGGCAATGCTGGCCGCCAGCGGCGTCAGGTTATGACTGGCCGGTGACGCGGTAGCGCTGGTATCAGCCTGCACTTTTTCGCCTGCTACCACCGGCTGCACCACCTGGGTGTCTGCCAGCTGCTGGGCAGTGGCCGCCGGCGTTACCGCCGCGGCTGCGCCCGCGCCTTTGCTGTCAGCGGCGGTTGCGCTGGCGGCGGCGGTACGGTTATTCAGGGTGTCGGCGAGGGACGCGCGCGCACCGGAGGTGGTCACGGCGGCAATGCTCTGGCCAGCGGTCGCGGTGCTCAGGGTGGCGCTCTGGGCGGTCGGAACCTGCTGCGGCAGCATGGCGAACAGCGCGCTCAGTGCCGCCATGTCGTCATCAGAAAGCTTTTTATCGCTCTCCAGCGTCGGCTTCTCACCTTTCACATCGGCGGTCTTCACGTTACCGAGCAGCTGACCCAGCGAGGCCAGCGGATCTTCGCCGTCTGTCGCTGCCAGCAGCTCCGCCAGCGGGTTCTCTACTGCGCTGTCGGCGTCGGCATCGGCGGCGTTGACCAGCGCAGCCAGGGCGCTTTGCGGTGCGCCTTTACCGGCCACTTCCGCTTTTAACTCCGCCAGCGTCAACGGCTTGCCGTCGGCACCAGGAATGCCACCCGGCAGGGCCTGGCTCAACAGGGCCAGGAAATCCCCTGCGCTGGCCGGCGCTTTGCCGTTCGCGCCAGTGGCGGCGACGTCGGCGTCGGTAAGCACAATGTTGGGCAACGTAATCATTCGCTTTTCCTCAGTGATGCCCGCTGGGCAAATTCATCCATTTTTTTCTGATCGAGCCGGTTTTCCGCCAGCAGCGCGGCGCTGGTGCGCCGATCCTGCAGGGTCTGCCAGGCCTGAAGTCGTATTTTCTTCTCTTTCCAGAAGTCCAGCGCCTGTTCCACTTTGGTGGCCCACTGCGCCAGCTGGAGGCGATGCTGCTCGATAGCCTTCTCCAGCGTGGAGATAAACTGCTGGTAGTTCTGCCAGCGCTGGCTGCCGATCCCCTGGCTCATATCGCTGTTCAGGTTGTTGCGATATTCAAACTGGTAGTTGATCAGCATATTGAGCTGCTCTTCTGCCTGCTGACAGCAGCGGCGCATTTCGCCCAGCTGCAGCGCGGCATCGTCAACTTCTTTTTCCGCCATGTCTTTCAGCGTATTCAGTGCGCTATGTTGCGTCATCGCCTGTTACTCCCACTTCATCACACCGTCGGGAAGATGCGCTCCAGCGACTGCACGGAGTCTTCCCACCCTGAGCGTTCAAAAATGCCCTGCTGTAAAAAGCCTTCCAGTTCCGGCCACAGCGTGATGGCGCGGTCGAGCAGCGGGTCGCTGCCTTTGGCGTAAGCGCCGACGCTGACCAGGTCGCGGTTGCGCTGGAAACTGGAGAGCAGCTGTTTAAACGTGCGTACCCGCGCGTAATGCGGTTCGCTGATGATGGCGGTCATTACGCGGCTGATAGAGGCTTCAATATCGATAGCCGGGTAGTGGCCGGCTTCCGCCAGACGGCGCGAAAGCACCACGTGACCATCGAGGATGGCGCGCGCCGAGTCGGCGATCGGGTCCTGCTGGTCATCGCCTTCGGTCAGTACCGTATAAAACGCGGTAATCGACCCGCCGCCGTGAATGCCGTTCCCGGCACGTTCCACCAGCGCCGGCAGCTTGGCAAATACCGAAGGCGGATAGCCTTTGGTGGCCGGCGGCTCGCCGATAGCCAGCGCAATCTCACGCTGCGCCATCGCGTAGCGGGTGAGGGAGTCCATGATCAGCAGCACGTGCTGACCGCGGTCGCGGAAATCTTCGGCGATGCGGGTGGCGTAAGCAGCACCCTGCATACGCAGCAGCGGCGAGACGTCCGCCGGGGCGGCAATCACCACCGAACGCGCGCGGCCCTCGGCGCCGAGAATGTTTTCAATAAAATCTTTTACTTCGCGGCCACGCTCGCCGATAAGCCCGACCACAATCACGTCGGCTTTGGTGTAGCGCGCCATCATGCCGAGCAGCACGGATTTCCCGACGCCGGAACCGGCGAACAGGCCCATACGCTGCCCGCGACCGACGGTCAGCAGGGCGTTAATCGGACGTACGCCGACATCCAGCACGTCGGTGATTTCGGTACGTTGCAGCGGGTTAAACGGGGCTGTGACCAGCGCGCCGGTCTCTTTGGTGTCAGGTGCCGGCAGGCCGTCGAGGGGTTTACCCGCCCCGTCCAGCACGCGGCCAAGCAGGGCAGGGCCGAGCGGCAGCTGTTTACCGCTCTGCATACCGTCGCCGTTACCGGTGCGGGCGTAGACGCGCGCGCCAGGCAGCACGCCTTCCACCTCTTCAAGCGGCATCAGAAACAGCTTGTGGCCGTTAAAACCGACCACTTCCGTTTCGACTTCTTTAAGCTGTTCCCCGTCCTGACGTTCGATGATGCAGGTGGCACCCAGCGGGAGCTGCAGACCGGTGGCTTCCAGCACCAGACCGGTAGCACGCGTCAGCCTGCCGTAGCGGCGCAGCGCCGGGAGCTGCGTCATGCGCGCTTCGAAATTATCAAGCGTGTTGAGCCAGCGGGTCAGACGTGCGGTCATCACACCACTCCTGGTGCGGCGAGGCGGCACAGTTCCTGCCAGCGCGTCGCCACGCTGGCATCAAGATCGCCTTCGTCAGCCGAGACTTTGCAGCCACCCTGGTGCAGGGTCGGGTCGCCGCGCAGCCGCCAGCCGTGCAGGCTGAGGGTCGCGCCGAGCATCTCTTCCACGCGCTGCAGGTCGTCCGGATGGACGCGCAGAATAGGTTTGCCGCTGAACAGCGGTTCCTGCTGCAATAGCAGCTGGATCTGCTTAATCAGCGCATTGTTATCGACGCTTGGGGTATGGCCAATCACCTGACGCGCGGCTTCCAGCGCCATCTGCATCAGGCGTGAGGCGATAACGCTGTCCAGTGCATCCAGGGTGTACTGGAATTCGCTCACCAGCTGCTGCATGCGGGCATGAACCGGCGCCTGCTGCTGGCGCGCCTCGTTCAGACCCTGCTCCAGCCCCTGGGCAAAACCCTCTTTACGTCCCTGTTCCACACCCTGTACGCGGCCATCTTCATGCCCGGCGGCAAAACCCTGTTCGCGGGCCTGGGCCTGCATCAGGGCCAGAGTCTGCTGCAGGTCCGGCTCCGGGATCTCGCCGTCATCCAGACCGCTGACTTCCACCGGCTCCGGCAGTTCAAAGCTCTGCGCAGGGGAGAGGTCTTCCGGTGACCACGGCTGCCACGGCAGTTGATTAGACATAGGTATCCTCGCCGCTGCCAATCACCATCTCGCCGGTCTCCGCCAGACGGCGGACGATGAGCAGGATAGCTTTCTGTTCGTTTTCCACCTGAGACAGACGCACCGGGCCACGGTTGGCAAGGTCGTCGCGCAGGATGTCTGCTGCACGCTGGGACATGTTGCGCAGGAACTTCTCGCGCAGCGGGGCTTCGGCACCTTTCAGCGCCACCAGCAGCGATTCGGACTCCACTTCCTGGAGCAGGCGCTGGATGCTGCGGTCGTCCACTTCCACGAGGTTTTCGAACAGGAACATCTCGTCGATGATTTTCTGCGCCAGCTCGCCGTCGAACTCGCGAACCGCGGTGATAACCGCTTCTTCCTGCTGGGTCTTCATCAGGTTGATGATTTCCGCTGCGGTTCTCACGCCGCCCATTTTGCTGCGCTTGAGGTTCTGGCCGTCGAGCAGGTTGTTGAGCACTTCGGTCAGCTCCGCCAGGGCGGCTGGCTGCACGCCGCCGAAGGTGGCGATACGCAGCATCACGTCGTTACGCAGACGCTCGTCGAACAGCGCCAGGATATCGGCAGCCTGGCCACGCTTGAGGTGAACCAGGATGGTAGCGATGATCTGCGGGTGTTCGTCGCGAATAAGGTCGGCGGCGCTCTGCGGCTCCATGAAGTTGAGCGTCTCCATGCCGGTCGTCGTCTCTTTCGATTCGAGGATGTCTTCCAGCAGGCTGGAGGCGCGCTCTTCGCCCAGCGCCTTCACCAGCACCGAACGCAGGTAGTCGTTGGCGTTGATGCTCAGCGCCGCGAACTGCTCTGCTTCCTGCTCGAATTCAGCCAGCACTTCGGTCAGCTGTTTGTTCGAGATCTGGCGCACGTTGGCCATCGCAGCACTCAGGTGCTGCACTTCGCGCGGGGCGAGGTGTTTGAACACCTCTGCCGCACGATCTTCACCGATGGTCATCAGCAGGATGGCGCTTTTATCGGTTCCTGTCAGGGGGCTGGTGCTACTCATAGTTCGTTACTCATCCACTGGCGGATGACCAGCGCTACCACGCGCGGGTCGTTATCAGACATGTCACGAATACGTTGACTCATCACTTCGGCGCTCAGGCGCTGGTTGGTGCGGCGCTGCTGGGTCTGCTCGTCTTTGCTGAGGCTGACTTCGACGGACTCGGCCATCTCTTTACGCTCGCGCTCCGCTTCCACTGCCATGCGTGCGGCTTCTTCGCGACGCTGGATCATTGGACGGATACCTTTACGCCACAGCAGCCATGCCACCAGCAGGACAATCAGCCAGCGACCCGCAGAGAGCATCTGGTCGATGAAGGACTGCTGCTGCCAGAACGGCAGTTCGCCACCGGTCTCATCCGTTGCGGTGAACGGTGAGTTGACCACGTTCAGGGTATCGCCGCGCTTCTCGGTGAAGCCCATCGCTTCGCGGGTCAGATCTTCAATCTGTTTGATCTGTTCTGCGGTCAGCGGCAGCGGTTTGCCATCTTCCAGCGCACGGTAGTTCACCACCACGGCGACAGAAAGACGCTGAATGTCGCCTACGTTCTGTTTGGTGTGGCGAATGGTGCGGTCCAGCTCGTAGTTGGTGGTTGAGTCGTTAGACGAGTTACGCGGTGCAGAGGTATTCGCCGTGGTGGTCTGCTGACCATTCTGGTTGTTCTGACCATTCTGCCCGTTCTGGTTATTCTGATTCGCCGCCGGGGCATCAATCGGTGCGTTGTTTGCCGGTGCCGGCTGGTTAGACAGCGCGCCCGGAACGCCACCCGGATACGGACCGCCAACCTGCTCGCTGGTGTTCAGCTGACGGGAGCGAATGGCTGCCTGAGACGGATCGCCGTTTGGACGATACTGCTCTTCGGTCTGCTCTTTGGTGGCGAAGTCAATCTGCGCGGTGACCTGGGCGTGGACGTTACCGTTCCCAACAATCGGGCCGAGGATCGATTCGATACGACGCTGGATGCGGCCTTCGACGTCGCTGGCGTACTTCAGCTGGGCGTCGTTCAGGTCGCGACCGTTGGTTTCAGATTTGGTCAGCAGGTGACCGCCCTGATCCACCAGGGTTACGTTGCCCGGCGGCAGGCCGGCGACGGCGCTGGATACCATGTGCACCACGGCGCTGATCTGGCCTTCATCCAGCGCGCGGCCGGGTTCCAGATTCAGGGTGACCGAGGCGGACGGTGATTTCTGCTCGCGCACGAACAGCGACGGTTTCGGCATGGCAAGGTGCACGCGGGCGCTCTTCACCGGACCGAGAGTCTCGATAGTGCGGGCCAGCTCACCTTCCAGCGCGCGCTGGTAGTTCACCTGCTCACTGAACTGGCTGATGCCGAACTTCTCCTGATCGAGCAGTTCAAAACCAACCGCGCCGCCTTTCGGCAATCCCTGACCGGCAAGGCGCAGACGCAGCTCATGCACTTTATCGGCAGGCACCATAATGGCGCTGCCGTTATCAGAGAAGCGGTAGGGGATGTTCATCTGCGTCAGTTGGGTGACGATGGCCCCGCCATCCTGATCCGTCAGGTTGCTATAGAGGGTGCGATAGTCTGGGGTTTTGGCCCATAAAACCAGCGCGATAACAATCGCGACGGCAGCAGCTGCGGCCACCATTAACGGGATTTTAGGGTTAGCGCGTAAGCGGTTCAGCCACTCGACAGGTTTGTTTTGTGAGGGTTGAGCTGTAGCTGCGGCGTTCATTGCTTACCTCGCGGCTCTGCGTTAACTGAATGTTTCGTGTAATGAAGCAAGACGGACTCCCGGGTCGGCAAACACGACAAAAGTTCCATAATGATGGCTGTGCCATTATTTGATGATTCCGGATTTTCTATGGCTCAAATAGCTCGATTTTTTGCGGCTATTTAACGCCTTTATCTCATTGACAAGCTGGTATTCTCATCCCGGTAAAAAAATATCCAGGGGATTACCATGGCAATACAGGGTATTGAAGGCGTTCTTCAGCAGCTGCAGGCCACCGCAGGCGTAGCGCGCAACCAGGCCGTAGAAGCACAGCCGGCGGTGAGCTTTGCCGGTGAGTTACAGGCCGCGCTGGGCCGTATCAGCGAGGCGTCCACCACGGCGCGTACTCAGGCGGAGAATTTCGCGATGGGTAAACCGGGGGTAGCGCTGAATGATGTGATGGTCGATCTGCAAAAATCATCCGTCTCTCTGCAGATGGGTATTCAGGTGCGCAATAAACTGATCACTGCGTACCAGGACATCATGAGCATGCAGGTGTAGTATCCGACGTTCTCACGTCCGTTTTTAGCACGGCGTGGGCAGCGGGCCGGTGCGGCAGAGCAGGGGGTGGTTCCATATGCTCGCCGCCGCGCAGGCTGGCAACCTGAGGCAGGCGATTGCTGCGCTCAGGGCCCACGGCGGTTAATCTTTGCGTTGTTCATCTCCGGTGCGGTTCAGCACCTTATTCATATTTATTCCCGTCACGTTAAATCCGCAGGCGTCATAGACCCGTCTGGCCGCTGTATTGTGCGCCGCGACGCGCAACATCATCTGGGTATAGCCTTCGGCCGCCAGCTGCGTCTCCAGCTGATGCAGGGCCGCTTTGCCGAAACCCTGACCGCGGCAATGCGCAAACAAGAAGAAATCGCAGATGAAGACCGAACGCATGATCGGATCGGGTTTGTACCACAGGTAGCCGATGGACTGGCTGCTCTCCCCATCCGCCGCAAGAATATGCACCAGTTGCTGGCCCGCCGTGCCGGGGCCATCCGGGAAACTCAGTTCGACGTCCCGGGCTGCCTGGCGCTGCGCCTCTCCGGGAGTGAGGCGGTAGTTTTCAACAATTTCCCGCGCATAGTCGGAGATAAAATAGTCCCGCCAGGCGGGGAAGTCCGCAGCGGTCAAGGGGCGAAAAGCGATCATAGAGGCGTCCTGATAAAAGCGTGCGTAGCGGATGACGATAGCAGGGCTTGCGCAGCGGGTACAGTCGCTAAGTGGTTCAACAACCAGCGCTTATCACGGCTGGCACCCGTGCGGCTTTGATGCCAGAATAGGTTTTTTCGCCCCTGACAGGATTGATGATGAAAAACGTTGCACTCGTAGCGGCACTGCTGGCCCTGAGCGGCTGTGTGCAGGTCGATGATTACACTGCCGTGGTAAAAACCCCGGCACCGGCGGATCTGGTGGGCAACTGGCAGTCGAAAGGGCCACAAAGCTCGCTGGTCAGCCCGGAAGCGATCGGTTCGCTTATCATTACCGCTGAAGGCGATACCCTTGACTGTCGCCAGTGGCAGCGGGTGATTGCCCTACCGGGCAAGCTGACGCTGCGTTCCGGAACGCTGTATAACGTCACGGCTAAACGTGAGATCTATGACATCGAACGCGAAGGCAGCACGCTTGAGTATGACGGTATGACGCTTGAGAAAGTGGATCGACCGACCCAGGAGTGTGCGGATTATCTGGCGAAGAACCCGCTCAACGGCGTGACGCCGTAATCCCGCTCCAGAAGTCAGTCAGTGTGACTTCTGGAGTATGACGAAAACATGATAAGCGGGCGTTTATTGATTAAAATCGTGCGGGAAAAGGATATTGCCCGACAGCTTGCCATAGGTGGTGGAGACGGACTTCTGCCGGCCGGTCTGATCGATAAGCTCACGTAGCTCATCCATACGCTGCTGCAGCAGGGTACGCAGTTCAGCTTCATTGCCCAGCACTTTCGTCAGCAGCTGGCGTGCCTGTTCCTGATGAACGATGTTGCCCGGCGAGACGGGGTTACGCGCGATGGTTTCTACCAGGGTAACGTATTTGACTTCCTGTTCAATCAGCTCATCCCATTTCCCGGAGTGAGCCAGGTTGAGCATGGTATTGCTTAATGCGTGTAGTGCGTGCCAGTTGTTGAGGGATGAGAGGAGGTCATTCATCAGATCGAATCCTGGAAAGTAGGTGAACCTGCGCCGATCTGTTTCCAGGCGTCAGCAATATTAGATAGCAGGGCTTCCACTTCGCTGATGGCATCAACGTCATTGCGCAAATTGGCCTGCAACAGTCGTCGCACCATGTATTCATAAAGTGAAGCAAGGTTCTGCGACAGCTCGCCACCGGCTTCCATATCGAGCCCGGCTTTTAACCCGTTATCAATAATGTTGATGGCTTTCGACAGGGCTTCGCCTTTCTCCGCCATCTGACCTGCTTCCAGGAACAGGCGTGCGCGAACAAGGGCACTGTGTGCCCCGTCGAACAACATTACGATCAACTGGTGTGGGCTCGCACTCATTACCGCACTTTCCACTCCTACCTTCTGATAGGACTGAACACCAGAGTTGTTGTACATATCTAATCCTTAACTACTGCTTTTTGAGAACTGCTGCGTGAGATAATTAGCGGTATTCGTCATCTTGGTCATCATCACGTCCAGGTTGGTGAACTGCGTTTTATAACGGGCCATGGTGGCATCAATTGAAACTTCCATCGCGTCGTAGCGTTCACCCAGGGTTTTCAACGTCTTGTTGATACCGTCTTTGGCTGTCTGAATCACACCGGTTTTGCCCGCGCTGGTGCTCAGCATATCGGTCAGGGTGTTGTTCATTTTGGTCGCCAGACCGGTGGTTTTACCGTCGCCGATAAAGTAGGCCTGCACCGCTGCCGGGTTTTCGGACAGCTGCTTGTTCAGCTTGTCAGAATCAATCTTCAGGGTGCCCATGGTGCCTTCACTGCCCTTGGCGGTATCCTGGGTGATGCCCAGCTGCGCCATGATCTGCACGGAACCCGCCTGAATGTCGGTCAGCATGCCGCGCAGCTGCGACTGAATGCCGCGCACGTTGCCGTCGCCAACCAGCGCGCCGTTGCTGTTGGACTGCGCGTCGGTGCCTTTATCCACTGCCACGTATTTAGTCACAGAGCTGATGGTGGCCTGCAGTGAGTTATAGGCGCTGACCCAGTCGGTAATCGCTTTCTTGTTGGCGTCGGTGGCGCGGGTAACGTCCAGCGTCTCGTCGGCTTTGCTTTCCGCTTTCACGGTAAAGGTGACGCCCGGCAAGGCATCGGAAATGGTGTTGCTCTGACGTTCGATTTCCACGTCGTTCACCACCACAATGGCGTTCTTCGCCGCGGTCTGCTGAGAGAGTGCGCCGGTGCCGGTCGCGGAGTCGTAACCAATGGCGCTCTGCAGCTTCGCATCACCGGTGACGGTGACGGTCATGGCGCTTTCGGTGCCGGTGGTTTTTGAGGTCAGCATCAGACGGTAGTCGCCATCGTTTGCTTTAATGATGCTGGCGCTGACGTTGCCGTTCGCTTTGTTAATGGCGCTGGCGATCCCGGTCAGGGAGGTATCGGCGTCAGACAGCTGAACCTCCAGCGGCTTTTCAGTACCCGGCTGGCTGATGGTAATGGTGCGCGACGCCCCGGTGATGCCACCGAGCTTTTCGGTATTGCTGGCAATCGAACCGGTGGTCAGCACCTGGGCTTTTGCCACCTGGTTTACGTTGACGGTGAAGCTACCGACGGACGCATCGGACGTAGTCGTCGCGGTAAAAGCGGTGTTAGTGCTGCTGACGGAGGTGGAATTCCAGGTGGCCGCTTTACCCAGCGCCGCCGTGGCGGTCTGCAAGCTGGTCATCGCGCTCTGCAGTTTGCCGTAAGCGCTCAGCTGCGCATTATAGTTGGTCTGCTGAGTGGTAATGGTGGTCAGCTTGGTTCTTTCTGCGGTTTCTAACTGATCGTACAGATCCCCGAGTCCGGCAGAGCCTATCCCGAGATTACTGATAGTAGCCATGCATGTTTTCCTTAAAATACGATAGTAGTTCAGGACTCTATATCGGCGACCGATGACGAAAGTTTACGGCCAGGCAAAAAAAATAATCCGTGGAATAGCCAGGCGCTTCGCGTGTATTTAGGTCGATTGGTCAAAAGCGGCAACGGAAATAACGGGAGGCAGAGCAGGGGAGGCGCAAACGCGATCTAATAATAAGGAAGAAACCGGCGCTGATGAAAAATCTGACGTGGCCGCAAAGAGTTGAATTAAATAGCGAGTTAAAAAACAGCTTGGTAAATAAATGTTCTTTAAATACATAGCGTTACGATTTTTTTAAAATTGATTCTAAAGTCTTTTTAAGGCCCGTCGATAACCTTGTTGACGGTGAGAGACGCCGTGAGTGTTAGGCACCGAATCTAAAAACCCATTATTTGAAGGAAACAAAATCATGGCAGTTATCAATACTAACCTGTTGTCCCTGACTACTCAGAACAACCTGAACAAATCTCAGTCTGCACTGGGTACTGCAATCGAGCGTCTGTCCTCTGGTCTGCGTATCAACAGCGCGAAAGATGACGCTGCTGGCCAGGCAATTGCCAACCGTATGACTGCACAGGTTAAAGGCCTGACTCAGGCTGCACGTAACGCTAACGACGGTATCTCTGTTGCTCAGACTACTGAAGGCGCGCTGAACGAAATCAACACCAACTTACAGCGTATCCGTGAGCTGACCGTTCAGGCGAACAATAAAACTAACTCCGGTGACGACCTGGTTTCTATTAACAATGAAGTTGTTGATCGTCTGAAAGAAATCAACCGTATTTCTGAAGAAACCAGTTTTAACGGTGTGAAAGTTTTAGCTACCGATCAGGAACTGGCTATTCAAGTTGGTGCCAACGATGGAGAAACTATTAGCCTGTCTCTCAAGCAGATCGACTCCTCTAAGTTGTTTGAAGGTGTTACTGGTATGGAGACGATTGATGAAGCTGACACAGGTGCTAGCAAGATTGGTATCTTAGAAACATACTCAACTACAGGTGGTGTTACCACTGCAACTGTTTCAGATGGCTTACTTAAGAGTATCGATACTGCTATTTCTAAAGTTGACTCCCTGCGTTCAAGCCTGGGTGCGAGCCAGAACCGCTTCGAATCTACTGTTAACAACCTGAACAGCACTGTTAACAACCTGACCGCTGCGAAAAGCCGTATCGAAGACGCCGACTACGCTACCGAAGTTTCCAACATGAGCCGCGCGCAGATCCTGCAGCAGGCTGGTACTTCTGTACTGTCTCAGGCTAACCAGGTTCCGCAGACCGTACTGTCTCTGCTGCGTTAATATCGCATCAGCAATCACAGTAATTAGCATAAAAAATAGCGGGTATTATACCCGTTATTTTTTTTTGCGTTTTTTATACTGGGCCTTAGTCTGACAGGGTTCCCGAGCGTGAAGACGCAGCGACCCGGTCGTTAACCTGGAATGAAGCGCGCACATGAAAAAGTCACTCGCTAAACCTGCCCCACACGCCAATAAAGCGGCCGAACCTGCCGTGAATAAAAAAATCCGTCTCGCACTTGACTGGCTTTCCACCCAACCTGAAAATTCACTGGCACTGGTGGACGAGCTGCTGGCAAAAGATGTCGGTAATCCGCTGCTGTGGGTCATCGCCACCAAAGCCAACCAGCGACTCGGGCAGTTTTTCCAGGCTGACGAATGCGTGGATAAAGCGCTGAAGATCGCCCCGGACTATATCGAAGCCATCTACGCCAAAGCCGACCTGCTCTACCGCAGCGATCGTCTGGCGGAAGCCGAAAGGTATCTCACTGACGCGGTCACGCGCATTGGCAAGAGCGAGTCGCGCCCGCTGCGCTCCCTGTTCGCCACCGTCCTGCAGAAACAGAAAAAATATGAGCAGGCGCAGGCGCTCTATCAGGAGCTGACCGATGAAGCACCGGACAACTGGCTCTACTGGAACAACCTCGGCATGGTCGGGCAGGATCGCAGCCAGTTTGCGGCGATGGATGCCGCCTATGTCAAAAGCTGTGCGGTGACCAAAGACAACCCGACGCCGTATTTCAACCGCATCGTCGGTGCTCACTACGATCCCGAACGCAGCGCGGAAGATATTCTGCAGATGTGCCGCGACTGGCAGCAGAAGTTCGCGCCAAAAAGCGTGGTGCGCGCTGTGGCAAAGAACAAATCCGCCGACAAACGCCTGCGCATTGGGCTTATCTCTGACGGGCTGCGCTCGCACCCGGTCGGGCAGATGATCACCCTGGGGCTGAGCAATATTCCCGAGTCGCAGATCGAGTTTTATGCCTATAGCACTAACTATAAAGAAGATCACCTGACGCACCGCATCAAGCGCATGTGCGCCAAATGGCAGGTGATCGAGCATATCTCGCCGGTGGAGCTGGATAAAATTATCCGCGCTGATCAGATTGATATCCTGTTCGACCTCAGCGGCTACAACGCCAACAGCCGGATGCAGACGATGCAGCTGGCTCCGGCGCCGGTACAGATCAAGTGGGTCGGCGGGTTAATCAGCAGCACCGGGCTGGAAACCATGGATTACCTGCTCAGCGATGGCATCGAAACGCCGGAGGGGAGCGATGCGCTCTACACCGAGAAGCTGATTCGTATGCCGGACGACTACATCTGCTACGATCCGCCGTTCTATCTGCCGTCAGTCAATGAAAACCCGGTGAAGAGCAACGGGTATATCACCTTCGGTTGCTTTAACAATGCCTCAAAAATTAACGATCCGCTGCTGGCCCAGTGGGCTGCGCTGCTGCACCGCGTCCCGGATTCGCGCCTGTTCCTGAAAAGCTTCAACTTCGACAACGTCTCCCTGAGCGAGCACGTGCTGAGCACCCTGGAGAGCCACGGGATTACCCGCGATCGCGTGCGTATCGAAGGCGCGTCGCTGCACCAGGCGCTGCTGGCCAGCTACCACGATGTCGATATCGCCCTCGATCCCTGGCCCTACTCCGGTGGGTTGACCACCTGTGAAGCAATGGCGATGGGCGTGCCGGTAGTGACCCTTCCTGGCCCGACTTTTGCCGGACGCCACTCCGCCTCGCACCTGGTGAACGCTGGTTTGCAGGAGCTGGTAGCCAGCGACTGGGAAAACTATCTCGATATTACCGTTGGCTTAACCCACGACCTTGAAAGCCTGGCGATTATCCGCAGTAATCTGCGCGACATTCTGCTCGCGTCACCGGTCTGCGACGCTCAGCGTTTTTCGAAACACTTCTCCGAGGCGATGCGCGCCGTATGGCAGCGCTACTGCGAAGGCAAAGCCCCGGCGGCATTGACCCTCAGCCATGAGCATGCGCCGCAGTTTGCCGATGACGCTGAGCCGATGACGCTGGCGATGCCGGCGGGCGCGGCGGTAGAAAGCACCGCGGTACAGAGCAACGATTTTGCCTTCAAAACCGGCGGCAAAATTTTCATGATGGATTACGGCGGCAACTTCGCAACCGGCGGCAAGTTCATCACCCTGAGCGGGCTGGATGCGTTCTGGTTCATCCTGATGGATACCGTGGGGGCGGTGCAGGATGACCATCTGCCGCTGCGCAAAAAAGCGATCCAGCATATCAAGCTGCACGCGCTCGGCGACGGCGAAATGCAGCCGGTCTACATCTGTCTGGATAATGCTCATAGCTCAAACCTGAAGCCGCTTGGCGGCAGCGGGGCGCAGGTCATCACTGAAGTGCAGGCCCAGAGTTCGCGCCTGGATGAGATCCACGGTCTCGACAAGCTGGAGTGGTTCGTGCTGGATAATCGCTTCGATCTGCAGGCGGTGCTGGCGCACGGGCAGCGCATTCTCTCCGGCTGCCTGGCAATTGAAGTGCGCGTCACCTTTGACGACACCCATGAAAATCAGATGTCGTTCGATGCCATTCGCCGCGCGCTGGGCGAGTTCGGGCTGACGTTCCACGCCTTTACCGCGACCGAACAGGCTCAGCCGCTGGTCAGCGAGGCATTTGGCACCCTGGACTCGTCGAAAATGACCGCCGCGAGCGCGCTGTTTATTCCATCGGCGCAGCGTCTGAAGGTGCTGGACGATCAGCAGCGCGAGCGGCTGGCGTTCATTATGCACGCCGCTTACGGCATGAAGGACGTGGCGTACAGCGTGTTCAAAGCCGGCTCTGCGGAACGCGCCGAGGACTATCTCGGCAGTATGCAGGGGCAGTAGAGCACTACCTCCGCACCGGCGGCGAATAAATCGATTATTCCCGAGATGCCGCGCATGTCCCTGCGTGAAACGGAGCTGTTCGAGCGTCATCTGAAAAACGCCGGTAGCTACTTCGAGTTCGGCAGCGGCGGCTCTACCAAGCTGGCGACCCGCAACAATGTTGAAGTCTGGGGCGTGGAAAGCGATAAATTCTGGGTGGATACCCTGCATAAAGAAGCGGGGCCGCTGTGCAAAGTGGACTACGTGGATATCGGGCCAACCAAAGCCTGGGGTTATCCGGTGGATGACACCCACAAAGAGAAGTTCACCGACTACAGCGAAGCGATCCTGAAGCACGATCGCGCCTTCGACTTAATTCTGGTGGACGGTCGCTTCCGCGTTGCCTGTACGCTCAACGCCATCAAACATACCCTAAAGAAACAGCAGAACCCTGCCGATACTTTGATTTATATTCACGATTTCTGGGATCGCGCTGACTACCACGTGGTGCTGGAGTTCCTCGACACGGAACAGGTTGCGGAGAGCGCAGGGCTGTTCCGGGTGAAGAAGAACATCAACCCGGCGCTGCTGGAAAAAGTGCTCGAAAAGTATAAGTACGTGGCCGTCTGATGCCGCGGCGGGCCATACGCGTGGCCCGCTGACGCTGTGATAACGCTGTCGCCCGCCTCACCGGAACCGTTCTGGTGAGGCGGGCGATATGTCGCTTTTATTACGCGTTTCCCTTAGTGCTATCTTCAGCTTTTTTAACGAAATTTGGCTTAACAATCAAAATAACCCCCTCTTTTACCCACTATTCATCCGATTAAAAGCCCTCCAGAAACGGATAATCAAGCCGATAACTCAACTAACGCAGGGCTGTTTATCGTGAATTCACTGTATACCGCTGAAGGTGTAATGGATAAACACTCGCTGTGGCAGCGTTATGTACCACTGGTGCGTCACGAAGCATTGCGCCTCCAGGTGCGATTGCCGGCGAGCGTGGAACTTGACGATCTGCTTCAGGCGGGCGGCATCGGGTTATTGAATGCAGTTGAACGCTACGATGCTCTGCAAGGAACGGCATTTACGACTTACGCAGTACAACGTATTCGTGGAGCGATGCTGGATGAATTGCGCAGCCGGGATTGGGTGCCGCGCAGCGTCCGACGTAATGCCCGCGAAGTGGCGATGGCGTTAAGCCAACTGGAGCAGGAACTGGGTCGCAACGCCTCGGAAACCGAAGTGGCGCAGCGCTTAGGGATTGCTATCGAAGAGTATCGCCAGATGTTGCTCGACACCAACAACAGTCAGCTTTTTTCTTATGACGAGTGGCGTGAAGAGCACGGCGACAGCATCGAACTGGTAACGGACGAGCATCAACAAGAAAACCCGCTACAACAATTGCTGGAAAGCAATTTACGCCAGCGCGTAATGGACGCCATCGAGGCACTGCCGGAGCGCGAACAACTGGTGTTGACACTGTACTATCAGGAAGAGCTCAATCTCAAGGAGATTGGGGCTGTTCTGGAAGTAGGGGAGTCGAGGGTCAGTCAGTTGCACAGCCAGGCCATAAAACGGCTTCGTACCAAGCTGGGTAAGTTATAGGCGGTAGCGCTTTACGCCGCCTGAGAATGCCGCACAACGCATTGACAACCAGGAGTTATCATGACTGTGCTGCAAAAAAGACGGCCATTAAGCCGCTACCTGAAAGACTTTAAGCACACGCAAACCCATTGCGCTCACTGCCATAAATTGCTCGATCGCATTACGCTGGTCCACCGCGGCGCCATCGTCAATAAACTGGCTATTGCACAGCTCGACACGCTCATCGACGAGGCCACCTGGCAGCGCGAACAAAAAGAGTGGGTGGCGCTGTGCCGCTTCTGTGGCGATCTGCACTGCAAAGAGCAGAGCGACTATTTCGATATTATCGGCTTCAAACAGTATCTCTTCGAACAGACCGAGATGAGCCACGGCACCATCCGCGAGTACGTGGTGCGCCTGCGCCGCCTCGGCAATCATCTTGGCGTGCACAACATCCCTCATGCTCAGCTTCAGGGCGGCCTGCTCGATGAACGGCTCGAACCCTGGCTGCCGCCGACCAGCACCAATAATTACCGTATCGCCTTGCGCAAATACGCCCAGTTCCAGCAGCTGCGGGATCACGGGATGATGCATAAAGAAGAGCACAAAGCGACTTCTGATATATATTAAAAAGGCATAAGTTGTAGCGGAGTGGTTTATGTTATTCGGCATTAACTCATTACACTACAACCAAAATTTTACTATTCGGGGTAATTATGAAACTAGCAAAACTGGGTCGCCAGGCGCTGATGGGCGTGATGGCGGTGGCGCTGGTCGCCGGAGTTAGTGTTAATGCCGTGGCACAGGATAACCTGCTCAATAAAGTGAAAGAGCGCGGTACCTTGCTGGTGGGGCTGGAAGGCACCTACCCTCCGTTTAGTTTCCAGGGCGATGACGGCAAGCTGACCGGCTTTGAAGTGGAGTTTGCCGAAGCGCTGGCGCAGCATCTCGGCGTGAAGGCGTCGCTGAAGCCGACCAAGTGGGACGGGATGCTGGCCTCGCTGGACTCTAAACGCATTGATGTGGTGATTAACCAGGTCACCATCTCCGATGAGCGTAAGAAAAAGTATGATTTCTCCACGCCGTACACCGTATCCGGTATCCAGGCGCTGGTGAAAAAAGATAACGCGGGCAGCATCAAAACTGCCGCCGATCTGAAAGGCAAGAAGGTTGGCGTGGGTCTTGGCACCAACTATGAAGAGTGGCTGCGTGCTAACGTGCAGGGCGTGGACATCCGCACCTATGACGACGACCCGACCAAATACCAGGATCTGCGCGTAGGGCGTATCGATGCCATTCTGGTTGACCGCCTGGCGGCACTGGATCTGGTGAAGAAAACCAAAGACACCCTGGCGGTCGCGGGCGAGCCGTTCTCCCGTCAGGAAGCCGGTGTCGCGGTGCGTAAAGACAACGCCGATCTGCTGAAAGCTATCGATGCGGCTATCGCCGAGATGCAGAAAGACGGTACGCTGAGCAAGATTTCTGAGAAGTGGTTCGGGGCCGACGTCACGAAGTAAGCGACGCCCTGACAGTAAAAAGGTGCTGATATCAGCACCTTTTTTATTTGTCGGCGCGGAAAGCCCGGCCCTGTCGTGCATAATGAAATCATTGCTTAACCTGAATACCGGAGGCTGCATGTCCCTTCACAACCTGACCCGTTTTGCGCGTCTTGAACTTATCGGCGCGCCGACGCCGCTGGAATACCTGCCGCGACTCTCTGATTATCTGGGGCGCGACATCTTCATTAAGCGCGACGACGTCACCCCACTGGCGATGGGCGGCAACAAGCTGCGCAAGCTGGAGTTCCTCGCGGCGCAGGCGCTGCAGGAGGGGGCTGACACCCTGATTACCGCCGGAGCGATTCAGTCCAACCACGTGCGTCAGACCGCGGCGGTGGCGGCGAAGCTTGGTCTGCAGTGCATTGCGCTGCTGGAAAATCCGATTGGTACCCACGCCGAAAACTACCTGACCAACGGCAACCGGCTGCTGCTCGATCTGTTTGATGCAAAAGTGGAGCTGTGCGAGGCGCTGAATCGCCCGGACGATCAGCTGCAGGCGCTGGCGACCCGCGTTGAAGCTCAGGGGTTCCGCCCTTACGTTATCCCGGTCGGCGGCTCGAATGCGCTGGGCGCGATGGGCTACGTCGAGAGCGCGCTGGAGATAGCTCAGCAGTGCGAAGGGGCCGTCGCGCTCTCTTCGGTGGTTGTGGCCTCCGGCAGTGCCGGCACCCACGCCGGGCTGGCGGTAGGGCTGGAGCAGCTGATGCCGGACGTGGAGCTGATTGGCGTGACGGTTTCGCGTCGCACGTCCGATCAGAAACCGAAAGTGGTCGCGCTGCAGCAGGCAGTGGCGCGCGATCTGGAGATCGCCGCCCGGGCGGATATCACCCTTTGGGATGACTACTACGCGCCGGGCTACGGTGTGCCAAATGAAGAAGGGATGGAAGCCGTGAAGCTGCTGGCGCGTCTCGAAGGCATCCTGCTCGACCCGGTGTACACCGGCAAGGCGATGGCCGGGCTTATCGACGGCATCAGCCAGCAGCGTTTCAAAGACGATGGCCCGATCCTGTTCGTGCATACCGGCGGCGCGCCTGCGCTATTCGCCTATCATCCCCATGTCTGAACCGGCAGAGTGAAATAAGCTAATGCAAGAGAGTATTCAACTGGTGCTGGATTCCGCACCTTATCTGCTGAACGGCGCGGTGTTTACGCTGCAGCTCAGTATCGGCGGGATGTTCTTCGGTCTGGTGCTGGGCTTCGTGCTGGCGCTGATGCGTATGTCGCCGATCCTGCCGGTGCGCTGGCTGGCGCGCTTCTACATCTCTGTCTTTCGCGGTACGCCGCTTATCGCCCAGCTGTTTATGATCTATTACGGTCTGCCGCAGTTTGGTATTGAGCTGGACCCGATGCCGGCGGCGATGATTGGCCTGTCGCTGAATACCGCCGCCTATACATCTGAAACGCTGCGTGCGGCGATTTCGTCCATCGACAAGGGGCAGTGGGAAGCGGCAGCGAGCATCGGCATGACGCCGTGGCAGACGCTGCGTCGCGCCATTCTGCCTCAGGCGGCGCGGGTGGCGCTTCCGCCGCTCTCCAACAGCTTTATCAGCCTGGTGAAGGATACCTCGCTGGCGGCCACCATTCAGGTGCCGGAGCTGTTCCGCCAGGCGCAGCTGATCACCTCACGCACGCTGGAGGTCTTTACCATGTATCTGGCGGCATCGCTGATCTACTGGGTGATGGCGACGGTGCTGTCGGCACTGCAGAACTATTTTGAAAATCAGCTTAACCGTCAGGAGCGCGATCCGAAATGAGTGCGATTGAAGTTAAAAACCTGATTAAAAAATTCCACGGCCAGACGGTGCTGCACGGCATCGATCTTGAGGTGGCGCAGGGCGAAGTGGTGGCGATTATCGGCCCGAGCGGTTCGGGAAAAACCACGCTGCTGCGCAGCATCAACCTGCTGGAGCAGCCCGACGGCGGCACCGTGCGCGTGGGAGAAATCATCATCGACGCCGCGCAGCCGGTGAGCAAGCAGAAGGGGCTGATTCGCGCGCTGCGTCAGCAGGTGGGCTTCGTATTCCAGAGCTTTAACCTGTTCCCGCATCGCACGGTGCTGGAGAACATCATCGAAGGGCCGGTGATTGTGAAGGGCGAAAACCGCGAAGAGGCAAGCACCCGGGCGCGGGAGCTGCTGGCGAAGGTCGGGCTGAGCGGGAAAGAAACCAGCTACCCCAAACGGCTTTCCGGCGGGCAGCAGCAGCGTGTGGCGATTGCCCGCGCGCTGGCGATGCGCCCGGAAGTGATTCTGTTCGATGAGCCGACCTCGGCCCTCGACCCGGAGCTGGTGGGGGAGGTGCTCAACACCATTCGCCGTCTGGCGGAAGAGAAGCGCACGATGGTGATTGTGACCCATGAAATGAGCTTTGCGCGGGACGTTGCCGATCGCGCCATTTTCATGGATGAAGGTCGCATTATTGAGCAGGGGCCGGCGAAAACGCTGTTTGCCGATCCACAGCAGCCGCGCACGCGTCAGTTTCTCGAAAAATTCCTCATGCAATAACCCTTATTCCGCTGGTATTAACGCAGCGGAAAAATTTTCATGATGGCGTAACGGGTACGTTCAGCCCCCGCTATCGCGGGGCTGAGCAATAATTTTCTCAAGAACGCAGAATACGCGCCGATAGTTATTAATTAATTGACCACCGGAATGTGGTATTTTGATATATCAGCAACACAAATAAAACGAACGCGGGGAATTACTATAAACAATGAGGGATTGTGACTTTTTTAGCTGGCGGCGGGAGATGCTGACCAGATTTCAACATATTCAGGATGGCAGTGAAGTATACGCGCTATTACAACAGCAGACGCAGCAGCTGGAATTTGATTACTACTCGTTTTGTGTCCGGCATCCTGTTCCTTTTACGCGCCCCAAAATAACGGTGGAAACCACCTACCCAAAGGCGTGGTGGCAGCAGTACACCGCAGAAAACTATTTCCTCATCGATCCGGTACTCAAACCGCATAATTATGAACGCGGCCACGTGGTGTGGGAGGGGGCATTATTTACCCCGGATACCCTGACATTCTGGGATGCGGCGCGCGACCATGGTCTGCGCCAGGGTTTCACCCAGTGCGTAATAAGCCCGGAGCGCATCACGTCATTTCTGTCAGTCTCACGTACCAGTACGCGAGGACAAGTGCCCAATATGGATGAGCTGGCGATGCGGCTTCAGTTGCTCGGCGAATTAAGTATGTTTACCCTGATACGCCTTGGCGACCCGACGATGCTGCCGCTGGAGATGAAATTAAGTAAGCGCGAGCGGGAAATATTGCAGTGGACGGGGGAGGGCAAGACCTCGGCGGAAATAGCGATGATCCTTTCCATTTCAGAAAATACGGTTAATTTCCACCAGAAGAATATGCAGAAAAAATTCAACGCGCCCAATAAAACGCAGATTGCGTGTTATGCGGCAGCGACGGGGATTATTTAACCTTACGGCTGGAAAGGGATGAAGTCCGGCTGAAGCGCTAACGTCCAGCCGGCACGGTATTACTGGCGATATGCCTGTTTAATCTGCTGAACGGTATTGGCAAATACCGCTGCCTGCGAGGCATCTTCCATCTGTGCAATTTGCTTTTCAAGCTTAAGGATCACGCGACCGGCATCCGCCTGGCCCATCGCCTGAAGCATCAGGGTAAGCAGGGTTTTGAGGCAGGCGACTTCAACGGCCAGGTTCTGGTTATTATCCGCAGTGAAAAAGTCGGGAGTGCTCATTTATTTTCCTCTTTACGTGTGCAGCGCGCAACGACAGCGGCTGATGAAAACTGAAGGCGGCGGAGTATAACACAGCGCGGAAAAAATCAATTAACGGGTGCACAGGTTTTAACGAAAAGATGCATTTTTTCATTGATGGCGTGAAAAGCGTGGCGCAATGGCGTTTTTTATCGGCGTTGAAAAATAACGCTATCTATAAAGTTTAAAAAGCGTTAAATAGTGATTTGCGTTAGGGTGCCTCAGGTTGAGTTGCAACCGGGCGGGGCATCAATGTTAAGTCAGAGCAATTAACGCCCGGCTTACCCTCTCTGGCTGGCTATGCTAACCGGTTGTTTCTGTTCGATGTAAAATCTGATTTCCAAAAATGAGCGCAAAAACCGGCGCTCTACATTTTAAAGTTAGCTTAAAACCCGCTAATATATGGCAAATTTAATTTCAGCCGCGTTATCCCCTTTCAGGAGATTGTTCCTTTGATCAACGTTCTTCTTGTTGATGACCATGAACTGGTGCGCGCAGGGATACGACGCATTCTTGAAGATATAAAAGGCATAAAAGTTTCCGGTGAAGCCTGCTGCGGTGAAGATGCCGTTAAATGGTGCAGAACAAACCCGGTTGACGTTGTGCTCATGGATATGAACATGCCAGGCATTGGGGGCCTTGAAGCCACCCGCAAAATTGCCCGCTCATCTTCAGACATCAAAGTCATTATGTTAACGGTTCACACGGAAAATCCGCTGCCGGCGAAAGTCATGCAGGCGGGTGCGGCTGGCTACCTGAGTAAAGGTGCCGCGCCGCAGGACGTGGTGAATGCGATTCGCTGTGTGCATTCCGGCCAGCGCTATATCGCTTCCGATATCGCTCAGCAGATGGCATTAAGCCAGATCGAGCCAGAAAAGACCCAATCGCCGTTTGCCAGTTTGTCTGAACGCGAATTGCAGATTATGCTCATGATTACCAAAGGTCAGAAGGTCAATGAGATCTCTGAGCAGCTTAATCTGAGTCCGAAGACGGTAAACAGCTATCGCTATCGGATGTTCAGCAAACTAAACATACACGGCGATGTTGAACTGACGCACCTCGCAATTCGACATGGCCTGTGTAGTGCGGAGACGTTAACAAGTCAGTGAGTGAAGTTTTCGATTCAAAAAGGTTTCTACAAACCGTCACCAGCCAGCCTGGCGTCTACAGAATGTACGACGCCGCTGGCACGGTCATCTATGTTGGCAAGGCCAAAGATCTTAAGAAGCGCCTCGCCAGCTATTTCCGGTCCAATCTGGCCAGCCGTAAAACCGAAGCGCTGGTAGCGCTGATAGCCCAGATTGACGTTACCGTCACCCATACCGAAACCGAAGCCCTGCTGCTTGAGCATAACTACATCAAGCTCTATCAGCCGCGCTACAACGTGCTGCTGCGCGACGACAAATCCTACCCCTATATTTTCCTGAGCGGAGACGCGCACCCGCGGCTGGCAATGCATCGCGGCGCCAAACACGCGAAGGGGGAGTATTTTGGTCCGTTCCCCAACGGTTATGCGGTGCGCGAAACCCTTGCGCTGCTGCAAAAAATCTTCCCGATCCGCCAGTGTGAAAACAGCGTCTACCGTAACCGCTCGCGTCCGTGCCTGCAGTATCAGATTGGGCGCTGTCTCGGGCCGTGCGTGGAGGGGCTGGTCAGCGAAGCCGATTACGCTCAGCAGGTCGAGTACGTGCGTCTGTTCCTCGCCGGCAAGGATGACCAGGTGCTGAACCAGCTGGTGGAGCGTATGGAAAAGGCGAGCCAGAATCTGGAATTTGAAGAAGCGGGGCGCATCCGCGACCAGATTCAGGCCGTGCGGCGCGTCACGGAGAAACAGTTCGTCTCTAACACCGGCGACGACCTCGACGTTATCGGTGTGGCGTTTGATGCGGGCATGGCCTGTGTCCACGTGCTGTTTATCCGTCAGGGCAAAGTGCTCGGCAGCCGCAGCTACTTCCCGAAAGTGCCGGGCGGGACCGATCTTGCCGAAGTGGTGGAAACCTTTGTCGGTCAGTTCTACCTGCAGGGCAGCCAGATGCGCACCCTGCCGGGGGAAATCCTGCTCGACTTTGCGCTCACCGACCAGACGCTGCTCGCGGAATCGCTCTCTGAACTGGCAGGACGCCGGATTAACGTCCAGACGCGTCCGCGCGGCGACCGGGCGCGCTACCTTAAGCTGGCGCGCACCAATGCCGCCACAGCGCTGGTAACGCGCCTGTCGCAGCAGTCTACGGTTCATCAGCGCTTAGCCGCCCTGGCTCAGGAGCTGGAGTTGCCGGAAGTGAAGCGCATGGAGTGTTTCGATATCAGCCACACCATGGGTGAACAGACCGTGGCCTCCTGCGTGGTATTTGACACGAATGGGCCGGTGCGGTCGGAATATCGTCGCTATAATATTACCGGCATTACCCCCGGGGATGATTACGCCGCTATGAACCAGGTGCTGCGTCGCCGCTATGGTAAGGATATCGAAGAGAGCAAAATCCCGGACGTCATTCTTATCGATGGTGGGAAGGGGCAGCTTGGCCAGGCGAAGATGGTGTTTGCCGAACTGGATGTGAGCTGGGACAAGCATCACCCGCTGTTGCTGGGGGTAGCGAAAGGCTCCGATCGTAAAGCCGGCCTGGAAACGCTGTTCTTTGAGCCAGAGGGGGAGGGGTTTAACCTGCCGCCCGATTCGCCGGCGCTGCACGTTATCCAGCATATTCGCGACGAATCCCACGATCATGCGATAACCGGGCACCGTAAAAAACGTGCGAAGGTGAAAAGCACCAGTACGCTTGAGACCATCGAAGGCATCGGCCCGAAACGGCGGCAGATGCTGCTCAAGTACATGGGGGGATTACAGCCGCTGAAAAACGCGACGGTGGAAGAAATTGCGAAAGTGCCGGGTATCTCCCACGCGCTGGCAGAAAAGATCTTCTATTCGTTGAAACATTAGGGCCTATGTAGCAACATACTGGGTAAATTTTACTGATGACAGACAGTTACCAGCACTATGCAATTTAATATCCCAACGCTGCTTACGATTTTTCGTGTAGTTATGATCCCGTTTTTTGTGCTGGCGTTCTATCTGCCATTCGTCTGGGCACCGTTTGTTTGTGCCTTCATTTTCTGCCTCGCGGCGATCACCGACTGGTTTGATGGTTACCTGGCACGTCGCTGGAACCAGAGCACCCGCTTCGGGGCGTTTCTCGATCCGGTAGCGGATAAAGTGATGGTCGCCATCGCCATGGTGCTGGTGGCGGAGCACTATCACAGCTGGTGGGTGACGCTGCCCGCCGCGACCATGATTGCCCGTGAGATCATTATCTCGGCACTGCGCGAGTGGATGGCAGAAATGGGCAAACGCAGCAGCGTCGCGGTCTCCTGGATCGGTAAGGTGAAAACCACCGCTCAGATGCTGGCGCTGATTGGCATGCTGTGGCGTCCGAATATGTGGATCGAATACGCCGGGATCGCGCTGTTCTTCGTCGCTGCGGTGCTGACGCTGTGGTCGATGATGCAATATCTCAATGCCGCGCGTGGGGATTTGCTCGATCAGTGATCACATCGTCGTAAAATTCAGCAAACGAGTGGGGATGCTGAAAAATATCGTTGACTCACTGCGCCAGGTAAGTAGAATGCAACGCATCGAACGGCAGCACAGTTTGCGGTAAGATAACAAAATCAAACAATTAGTTAAAAGTTTGATGATGC
The DNA here is from genome assembly GCF_000696575.1 of Siccibacter colletis. Taxonomy (GTDB): domain Bacteria; phylum Pseudomonadota; class Gammaproteobacteria; order Enterobacterales; family Enterobacteriaceae; genus Siccibacter; species Siccibacter colletis. The sequence continues at coordinate 568,033 of NZ_JMSQ01000006.1, forward strand.
GGGAATAGCTCAGTTGGTAGAGCACGACCTTGCCAAGGTCGGGGTCGCGAGTTCGAGTCTCGTTTCCCGCTCCAGATTTTGATATCAGCCTTCAGCTGGTATCGCCTGCAAAGGCCAAAAGTTTACGGCGCGTTAACAAAGCGGTTATGTAGCGGATTGCAAATCCGCCTAGTCCGGTTCGACTCCGGAACGCGCCTCCACTTTTCTTCCCGAGCCCGGATGGTGGAATCGGTAGACACAAGGGATTTAAAATCCCTCGGCGTTCGCGCTGTGCGAGTTCAAGTCTCGCTCCGGGCACCATGGGAAATAAAGAATAATCAAAGCAATAAGCAGTGTCGTGCAAACCACCTTCGGGTGGTTTTTTATTGCCTGTCGATCGGGAAATAACGCTTTACCCTGTAAAAAAACCGGCCCTCAGGCCGGTCGATTTATCCCACTTGTTTCAGCATCCCGCTACTCATCAGCGCCTGTATCAGCACAATCCCCAGACCACAGATAAAAATCAGCGTCAGCACCGGCTTGCCGCCGGCCACGCGCCAGCGGGAATCCGGGTGGTGCTTGCGGCTCTGCCACACCAGCAGCGACGGCAGGATCAGTGCCAGCACCGCCAGCGCCACCCCCGCGTAGCCCAGCGCCATGACAAAGCCCTGCGGATAAAACAGCGCAAAAGCCAGCGGCGGCAGGAAGGTGATGGCTCCGGTTTGCAGACGTCCACTCAGATTACGCTTACGAGCAAACATATCGCTCAGGTAATCGAACAGCCCCAGCGTCACCCCCAGAAACGACGTTGCCAGCGCCACGTCGGCAAACAGATGCACCGCCAGCTCCACATGCGGTGTCGCCACCACATCGCGCACGGCCTGCAGCAGGCCGTTCAGGCCGCTTTTCGCCGCCAGCAGACCGACAAAAGTATCGGACGGAATGGCACCGAGGGTCGCCAGCTGCCAGAAGATATAAGCAACCAGCGGGATGGCGCTGCCGGTGACAAAGATGGTGCGCAGCTTTTTCACATCGCCCTGCATATAGCTGACGATACTGGGTACGCTGCCGTGAAAGCCAAACGAGGTGAAAATCACCGGGATAGCCGACAGCACCAGTCCTTTCTCCACCGGCATGGTAATCAGGTTGGCGCTGTGAACATGCGGCATCATCAATACCAGCATAACGATCAGCAACACGATTTTGGCGCTGAACAGGATGCGGTTGAAGAAATCCACGCTGTGGGTACCAACGCAGACAATGCCGCCGCCGATAAGCGTAAACAGCAGCACGCCAGCCGCAGGCGGAATATGCAGCCCCAGCCCGCTCTCAAGGCTGGCTGACAGCAGCTCGCCGGCCCCGCTGATGTAGGCCGCGGTAAGTGCATACATCAAAAACAGCATACTGAAGCCTGCCAGCCACTGCCCCGGTCTGCCCAGATAGCGACGCGACAGCGTTGCCAGCCCTGTGTCTGCCAGCTCATGCTGATACACTTCGACCAGCAGCAGAGCGGTGTAGCACATCACGGCCCACAGGCCGGTTAACAGCAGCAGCGTCATACCGAACCCGACGCCTGCTGCCGCCAGCGGCATTGCCAGCATTCCTGCGCCAATGGTGGTACCGGCGACGATGAAAATACTCCCTAACGTTCTGTTCTTCACGTATTCCTCTGTAATCAAACCACACGCTAACCACATCTGCGGCGCAGAGTAAGGCAAAAGCGCCATGCCGTCAAACAGCCATTACATAGGTGTTTCGTTATCTTTACAGATGGTTGCGCCAGGGCAAATGTCTGTGAACATTCAGGCAACCCTCTACTTCATAAGGACAATATTTTTCGGCAACAATCGGGCGTACCTTAAAAAAAATTCATAAGGAATAAAAAGAGGTTGAGATGACGAGCGAGAATCCTTTTCAGGCGTCGTGGAGTCGGAGCGGAAACCTGTTGTGTCATGGGCACTGGAACATCAGCTGGCAGGGCAGAGCGCTTGAGCTCCCTGAAACGCGCCGCGAGAAAGATATGGCGACCAACGGGATCTATTCCATCATCGATCCCGAAGACGAAACCTACCGCGACGGGCTGGAAGAGGATGAGTGGATTATTGAGAATGTTGAATGGCTAACGGATTTCTTCTGCGATAACGCCATTCCTCTGGAGACGGCGAACTACCGCTGGTTCTTTCGCGCCATTAACCCGCACGACTGGCGCTGTACCAGCTGTGCGGGCTGTATGTAAAAACGGTACGTTTGCGGGATCAGTTCTGCGCGTCGAGCGTCGCCAGCTCTTTGTCGATAAAGTACAGCGCTTCGCCGCTCTTACCCACGAGGCTGAGTTTATCCAGCACCGACTTGAACAGCTTCTCTTCTTCGTGCTGCTCAGCCACATACCACTGCAGGAAATTGAAGGTCGGATAATCCTGGGAGATCATCGCGGCGTGGGCCAGTTCATTAATCTGACGGGTGATCAGCTGCTCATGCTCGTAGGTGGCGGTAAATAGCGCATCCAGAGAAGCGTATTCGGCAAACGGCGACGCGATGGCATTGATGCGCGGCAGGCTGCCGGTGTCGGTCAGGTAATCAAACAGGCGCTGCATGTGGGTCATCTCTTCCTGCGCATGACGACGCAGGAACGCAGCGGCACCTTCAAAGCTGTGATAGCTGCACCAGGCGCTCATCTGCTGATAAAGCAGAGATGAGAATAATTCCAGGTTCATCTGTTCATTTAATTTTTCGATCATGTCCGCTTTCAGCATAATAACTCCGCAGGTAATAGTGTTGTTTCGCGACACTATAATTTGCAGTTTATTTATTTGCAAAAGGTTAAATAAAATAATTTATTATTAATAATACGAATGGGAATAACTCGTATTGCTGCGCATAATTAAAATAAGCGAATGTTATTCATTCTTATTTAATACGCAGCAGTACGACGTTACGAGGCCTGCGGGAGGGGTATGGTTTTGCCGGCCAGCCGGAAGACATCAACCATCTCCACCGGCTGGCTGAACAGGAAGCCCTGCATGTAGTGAATGCCGCAGCGCTGCAGCAGGCGCGCCTGCTCCTCGCTCTCCACGCCTTCGGCAATAATGCGGAAATTGAGCGAGTGCGACATATTCATTACCGCCTCGACAATAGCCAGTCCTTTATCCTCAATTTTCTGAATAAAGCTACGGTCAATTTTCACAAAGTCGATATTTAAATTTTGAATAACCGACAGGCTGGAATAGCCGGTACCGAAATCATCAATCGATATTTTAATTCCCTTACGCTGCAGCCAGATGATTTTTTCCGTCAGATCGCTCTGGCCGGAGTGAAACAGCGATTCCGTCACCTCAATGTGCAGGCGACCGGGATTAATATGATAGGTCTCCAGCAGCCGGCTTATTTTCGCCACGAACTGCTGATCCTGGAACTGCACAATCGAAACGTTAACCGCAATTGACGTGTCATCGTTCGGAACATGCGCGAGGGTTTTACACGCCTCTTCCAGTACCCAGTAACCAATATTGACGATCTGCCCGCTGCGCTCGGCGATGGGAATAAACACTGACGGTTCGATGATCTGTGTTCCGCGCTTCCAGCGCAGTAGCGCTTCAAAGCTGCGGATGGCAAAGGTTTCAGCATCAACAATCGGCTGGAAGACCAGACGCAGCTCATGGCGGGCGAGGGCATTATTCAGCGCCTCCTGCAACAGCACTTTGCTGCGCAGGTTCTCTTCCAGCTGGTGGTTATAAAACAGTACCCGCTCCGGCTGCTTGCCCTTCAGGGCATACATCGCGATGTCGGCAATCTGGATGAGACGCGTCAGGTTGGTGCTGTGCTCCGGGCAGATGGCGATACCTATCGTCGCGCTCAGGGTGATCTCCTGTTCACGCAGATAGAACGGCTGGCTGAAGCTTTTCACCATCTGGGCGGCAAGGTTACGCAGCGTGCCGTGGTCAACCTGCGGTGTGCAATAGATAAACTCATCTCCGCCCCAGCGGCACAACAGCGTGCCGTTATCCTGAAAGGCGGCCAGGCGATTACTGAATGCCAGCAGCACCCGATCGCCGACGTCGTGGCCGAGGGCGTCATTGATGGACTTAAAGCCGTCGAGGTCGATAAAGAACAGGCTGAAGCCGGGGATTTCACCGCGTTTATACTGATAAATCAACTCCTCGGCTTCGGTCTGAAACGCCACGCGGTTGGAGAGGCCGGTCAGGGCGTCCTTGTAGGAGATCTCATAGATTTTCTGGGTGCGCTCGCGGATGGTGTCCTCCATGCGATCCACCAGCCGCTGGTTTTTATACTTCAGCGCTATGGCCTGTTTGATGTACGTCGCCGAGCGGATGGCTGAGAAGATCATGGTCGCGGTGAAGAACAGTCCAAGAAAGCCGAGACTGCGTTTGTAGTCGAGCGGGGACTCTATCAGGATGATCGACCAGGGAAGCAGCACGATTAACGTATAGAGTGAAGCGAGGATAACATTGCCCGACAGCACATTCGCCGCACCGCCCACCATGGCAGAGAGTATGACCACCGTTGCGGTGAACTCTTCTACCGTGAAGTGGCGTTCGAACAGGCAGAAATAGCTGCTCCACAGCACCGCGGTAAGCAGGCACCCGACGGTAAAACGCAGGTAGAACCCGCGTTCGTGTTTACGCTTGTCGGAGCAGCGCTGCCAGAGCAGGGTGTCGATCAGCCGCCACACCAGCACGGTGCAGAGTGTTCCCCACCAGAGCAGTTTCCCGTCACGCTGGCCGTTATCAATAAAGGTAAACGTCAGCATGGTGGCCGCGATAAAAGTGATAATAATGCCGGGCAGCGCATTGCTATAGAGGAGCTTAATCCCCTCGCTTCGGTACAGCTGCTGTCGCTCGCGTTTTTCGCTCATGCTAGATCCACAGTAACACCCGCGTTATCAGCCCGTATCAGGCCGTTCCCTTCCGGCAGGCTGGCGAAACGCCGCCCGCCCCTGGATTAATACCAGTGTGACGCTGCCGTGGTGGTGTTGATAGCGATGCCGCGGCACTGATATTCCAGCACGACGCTTTTCGCCAGGCATTGCGTCCCGCTGACCACGCTGCAAGTGGTGATAGGGTTACCGTAAGCCAGCGCGGTAGCAAAACCCCACTGCTGGCACTGGCGCGTCGCGGTTGAGTTAGCGGCGTAGCTGTCCACTTTTCCTTTCTGTAACGGCGCAAGCGTATAGCCGAGGCGCACGGTACCGGTGGTCTGATTAACATCAACCACGTCGGGAGATTTCGTAATAGTGCAACCGCTCAGCATAACCAGCATCGCGGGGGCCAGATATTTCAACATGATAAAACTCGCAGCATTCTCAGGTCTTAGCATCATGCCAGAGTGGTTGACAACCAATCGGCGGAATAACAAAGGATTTTGTGCGTTTCAACACCCCTGAAAAATCAAGAATTAAGTAACACTAAAATAGATTGCGGATTCTATTAAGTTTTACTTAACCTGCCGAAAATATCTGTGTGGCACATTCTTTTGCGGGAATAGGCCTGCAAAGGAAGAAGGGAGACGGTGCAGAACACAGAGTGCAGGGAGGCAAAGTAGACACCAGGAAACCATCTATGAATTTTATCCGCAATATCAAGATCCGCATCATGGTGGTGCTGATCCTTATCCTGTCCACGCTCGCCTGGCTTGGCGTCTCAGGAGTGACGCTCGGATTTCTGTATCACCTTGAGCAGTCTGTGGCACTGACCGAACAGCAAAAACACTGGGTGGATATTGCCCAGACGCTGCTGGTGGTCTCGGCCTTTGCCAGCATCGGTATCACCATCCTGACCGAACGCTATCTCTGGTTTTGTCTGGTCAAACCGGTGGATGTGATCCGCAGGCATATGCAGGTGCTGGCGAAAGGGGATCTGGAAAAACAGCTGCCGGATCTCGGACGTAACTGTGTCGGGCTTATCGTGCCGCACATTCAGGAGATGCAGGCTAACTGGGCGCGGGCCGTCGCCGGCATCCGTACCAGTGCCGTGGCGCTGCACCATAACGCCGGCGAACTGGCAGGGGTGAACAACGATCTCTCCAGCCGTGCCGGACAGCAGGCCGCCGCGCTGGAAGAGACCAGCGCCAGCATGGAGCAGCTTGGTGGCGCGGTACAACGCAACGCCGAAAACACCACGCATGCCAGCTCGCTGGCGCGTAACGCAACGCAGATTGCTGAAGCAGGCGGACAATCAGTACGCCGGGTTATGGAGACCATGGACACCATCTCCAGCAGCTCGCAGCGCATTGTGGATATCACAACGACGATTAACAGCATCGCCTTCCAGACCAACATTCTGGCACTGAATGCAGCCGTAGAGGCGGCAAGGGCGGGTGAACAAGGACGAGGATTTGCCGTGGTAGCAAGCGAAGTTCGTAGTCTGGCAAGCCGCAGCGCGCAGGCGGCAAAAGAGATCGAGGCGCTGTTGGGCGAATCGGTAACCAATGTGCAGACCGGTTCAGAGCAGGTTAAAAAAGCAGGCGAAGCAATGGACAACATTCTTCGCGCTATTGGCCAGGTGAACGACATTATGGAAAGAATTGCCAATGCAACAGGTGAACAAAGTGATGGCATCAATCAGGTGGGGGTGGCAGTGAGAGAACTGGACACGGTGACTCAGGCGAACGTTCAGCTGGTGCAAAAATCAGTCATTTCGGCTGAAGATTTAGCGCGTCAGGCGAACCGGCTGACCGAGATCGTCTCGGTCTTCCGCGCGGCGGAAGTGCTGGCCCCGGCTTTTGAAGCGGCGCTGACCTCACCACGCGGCTGATAGTTCGCAGCGCGGCGCATCGTCGCACTGACAAAATCCTGCTCTGCCTGGTGCACAGCAGGATTTTTTTTGCCTGCATAGCGCAGCGACAAAACTGTGAGCGCATCTTAACTTTTTAAAACTGCTTTTTACTAAATTTGAAAGAACGTTTGCTAAGTAGTAAGGTTTAGCCACAGTACGTTATCCACCCCGGGGAAACCCGCACGCTATGTCGGAGAGTAACAGATGAAAATTGCACTGATGATGGAAAACAGCCAGGCGGCTAAAAACGCCATCATTTTCAACGAGCTGAAATCAGTTGCCGATGAAAAAGAGTTCCCGGTGTTCAACGTCGGGATGAAAGACGAACAGGACCATCACCTGACCTATATCCATCTGGGCATCATGGCGAGCATTCTGCTGAACTCGCGTGCGGTTGATTTCGTGGTGGCTGGCTGCGGTACCGGTCAGGGCGCGCTGATGTCTCTTAATATTCATCCGGGCGTAAACTGCGGCTACTGCATCGATCCGGCGGACGCCTTCCTGTTTGCCCAGATCAACAACGGTAACGCGCTGGCGCTGCCGTTTGCCAAAGGTTTCGGCTGGGGCGCTGAGCTGAACGTGCGCTTTATCTTCGAAAAAGCCTTCACCGGCCGTAAAGGCGAAGGCTATCCGCCGGAGCGTAAAGAGCCGCAGGTGCGTAACGCCGGTATCCTCAACCAGGTGAAAGCGGCGGTAGTGAAAGACAACTATCTTGATACGCTGCGCGCCATCGACCCGGAGCTGGTGAAAACCGCCGTGTCCGGCGAGCGCTTCCAGCAGTGCTTCTTTGAAAACAACCAGGACAAAGAGATCGAAGCCTTCGTGCGCGAAATCCTTTCCTGAGTAAACGCAGCATTATTAAAGGCCAGCAGCGATGCTGGCCTTTTGCATTTCAGCCCGCCGCTTTGCGCGACACGCTCTGCCCGGCATCGCGCGTCAGGCGCAGTGTATCCAGCAGCCCCACCAGACTCACCGCCGCAATAAACAGAAACGCAATGCGAAAGCTGATGCCGGGCATATTTTCCAGCCCCAGCCCGTCGCCGATCGCTTCTCCGAGGCGGATACCGGCAGTCCCCAGCGTAATCCCAAGCCCAATCGCCAGCTGTGTTGCGGTGCTGAACAGCGTGTTGGCATAGCTCATCTGGGCGGCGGGCACGTCGGCAAACGCCAGCGTGCTGATGCCGGTAAACTGCACCGAGCGAAATACGCCGCCCAGACCCAACACCAGCAGCACCAGCCAGGCCGGCGTCTGCGGCGTCAGCCAGGCGCAGGCCGCGAGCGCCACGACATTGAGAATACCGTTGCCAATGAGCAGGCGCTTAAAACCCAGATGGCGGATCAGCGGCGTCGTGGCGGGTTTGATGACTAAATTGCCGACGAATACCGCCAGCACCAGCAGACCGGAATGGAAGGCATCCATGCCGAACCCCACCTGAAACAGCAGCGGCAGCAGGAAGGGCACGGCGCTGATAGAACAGCGGAACAGCGAGCCGCCGTACATGGTTACCGCGAACGTGGGGATGCGCATGGCATCGAGGCGGATCATCGGGGCAGCTGCCCGCCGGAAGTGGCGCAGGGCAAAGATAAAGGCCGCGACGCTCAACACCAGCAGACCGATGAACAGCGGCAGGCTGAATCCCGGTGCGCCCGGTAGCTCCATCGCCCAGACGAGGCTAACCATCGCCAGCGCGGTGGCAAGAAAACCCGGCAGGTCAAAGCGGCGGCGCGACGCGTCGCGCACCTCGGGAATAATGCGCCACGCCAGCAGCATGGCAATCAGGCCAAGCGGCAGGTTAATAAAGAAGATCCAGCGCCAGTCAGCATAGCTGGTAATGAATCCGCCCAGCGGCGGGCCGATTATTGGCGCAATCAACGCCGGCCAGGTCAGGGTCGCAATCGCCGTGATGAGGTGTTCCTTCGGCGTGGTGCGCAGCACCGCCAGACGGCCTACCGGCACCATCAACGCCCCGCCCGCGCCCTGCAGGACACGCATTGCCACAAAGGTTTCGAGATTGGGTGCCAGCCCGCACAGTACCGAGGCGAGGGTAAAAATCGCCAGCGCCGTGGTGAACACCTGACGCGCGCCAAAGCGGTCGGCAATCCAGCCGCTGGCGGGGATCAGCACCGCCAGCGTCATCAGATAGGCACTGATACCGATATTCAGATCGACCGCATCCACCCCAAAGCTTTTCGCCATGTCGGGCAGGGCGGTGGCAATCACCGTGCCGTCGAGAAACTCCATAAAAAACGCGCCGGCCACCAGCAACGCGGCGGGTGAAAGGCCGCGTCGTGCCGTTTCGGTATCCTGTTCAGCCATAAAAGAAACGCCATTTTAAAAAAGTTTTCAGAAAGTATAGCGCGCTAACTTACGGATTCGTAAGACATTTATTTAACATTTGCCTGCTATTTTTTAACCAATTTATGTGACGCGCATCACATAACTGTTGATTTTTGTGATGGAGGTCATATTATAAGCGCATCGCAAAACATCATCTGCACACATACACTGGAGTTATCATGAAACTGCGCAAAATCCTGAAAAGCATGTTTGAAAACTACTGCAAAACTTTCAAAGATGTGCCGCCAGGCGCGATGTTCTGATAAAAAAACCTGCTGCGGCAGGTTTTTTTATAGCTGCAATTTGTTGCGGCTTCGGCCCTCGGGTACTATTGCCGCTCGCAATATAAGGAGAAGAGTATGTCCCAGGTTTTGAGCGCCGATGAAGAGCTGGTATCTGACGTTGTCGCCTGTCAGTTAGTGATTAAACAGATCCTCGATGTCATCGACGTGATCGCACCGGTCGAAGTGCGTGAGAAGATGGCCAATCAGCTGAAGGCAATCGACTTCTCCTCCAGCCCGGCGGCCGATCCGGTTACCGTGCGCGCCGTGCAAAAAGCGGTAGCGCTGATTGAGCTGAAGTTCACCCCGCAGAACGAAGCCCACTGATCGGTTTTCCCCTCGCCCCATCGCGGCGCGAGGGGAAGCAGTCAGAATAATACCTGCACCAACAGGTAACTCACCACGCAGGCGCTACTTACGCCAATCAGCCCCGGTATGATGAAGCTGTGGTTGAGGATAAATCGGCCGATGCGCGTGGTGCCCGAGCGGTCAAAACCGATGCAGGCCAGATCGCTGGGATAGGTCGGCAGGATAAAATAGCCGTACGATGCGGGAAAGAAAGCCAGCAGCATCTTCGGTTCTACCCCGAGCAGCAAACCCATCGGCGCGACCGCCGTGAGTGCCGCCGCCTGGCTGTTCACCAGCTTGGACACCAGAAACAGCACCAGCGCATAGGTCCAGGGATGGGTTCTTACCACCCCCTGCAGCGCCATTTTCAGTTCATCAAGGTGAGCCTGAAAGAAGGTATCGCTCATCCACGCCACGCCAAATACCGAAAAAATCGCCACCATCCCGGCCTTAAACACCGCGCTGTCAGAGATTGCCGCCGGTTTCACTTTACAGCTCATCAGAATTAGCGCCCCGGCAATTAGCATCAGCATCTGAATCACCAGGTTCATCGACAGCGGTTTAAGCGCCCCTTTGATCTCAAACGCCGGACGCAGTGCCGGAATGGAACCGAGCAGCACCACCACCAGAATCGCGGCAAAGAAGATCCAGGTGGACCACCAGGCCTCACGCGGAAAGCGCTGGCTCAGTAGGGTATCGGTACTGCCGTACACGTATTCCCGCTGCTGCGGATCGGCAATTTTTGCCTGGAACACGGCATCATCGGCTAACTCCTTGCCGCGCCTCAGGCTCCACAGCGCGGCGATGAGCACCCCGGTCAACGAGGCCGGTACCGACACTGCCAGAATCTGTAATATCCCCCACGCCTGGCCGACACCGTGCCCGGCGGCCAGAATCGAGACCAGCGAGACCACCGCCACCGAAACCGGTGAGGCGGTGATCGCCATCTGGGAGGCAATGGACGATACCGCCATCGGCCGTTCGGGACGTATCCCTTTTTTCAGGGCGATGTCCGCGATAATGGGAAACATGGTGTAGACCACATGCCCGGTCCCGCACAGGAAGGTGAGCGTCCAGGTGGTAAAGGGGGCCAGCAGGGTGATGTGCTGAGGATGGCGACGCAGCAGGCGCTCGGCGAACTGCATCATCACGTTTAACCCGCCTGCGGACTGGAGCGTGGCGGCGCAGCCGATGACCGCCAGGATGGTCAGCATCACGTCAACCGGAGGTTTGCCCGGCTCCAGGCCGAAGATAAAGCTAAGAATAAAAAGGCCAATACCGCTGATGAGCCCCAGTCCCATACCGCCGAAGCGCGTTCCCAGCAGCAGACAGAGAATAATGACGATAAATTCAATGACGATCATGACAATCCCTTAATGAAAAGAAGGTTATTGCGAGCATCATGACAAATTTTCGCCGCCTGCTTTGCGAGCGGGATCGGGTTTATAAAATGCTGTAAAAGCAATCACTTAATAACTTAATTTTAACATTTTCTGATAACCACCTCCCATAGCATGACCGCCAGGCGTCGCGGCTCAGTGCATCCGCCACGCATTTCCGTGACCGCGCCGCGATTTTTAACCCACGCTGCTTTCACCCCTGTTTACACTTCGTAACAATAAGCCCCTCTTATCATTGATGGTGTGAATGATGCTGTACCGGAGCGGTTTATGATGCTGTACACGCTGGACAGTTCCTGCCTGGAGCGCGCCCGACGCGCCCTGAGCCGTGGGAGTCACCCGTTAAGCGCGGCGCTGGAACAACTGCGGGTGGATGCCGATCGCATCTGCCGTACGCCGCCGGAAAGCGTGGTGATGAAACTGGCCGCTGCCCCCGGCGGGGATGCACACGATTACTACAGTCTCGCCCCCGATGCCTGGCCTTCCTTATTACGGGGCGACAAACCCTGCTGGCAGCGGCGCGAGGGCATGCTCAATCCTGACGCCGAAAGCGACACGTTTGATGCCGCACGTCTCACCCGCATGGCGAACCGCTGCCTGACGCTGGGCGCTGCCTGGTATTTTACCCGCCAGCGCGTTTACGCTCAGGCTGCCGCAGAACAGATCCGCTGCTGGTTTATCGACCGGGAAACCCGGATGCGTCCTCACCTTAACTTCGGCCATGCTGTTCCCGGCGAGCTGGTTGGGCAGGGGAGCGGGCTGAGCGAGACGCAGCCGCTTTGGATGGTGATGGATACGCTGGGGCTGATTGCCAACTCCGGGGTGCTGGATGACGAGGATGTCGGCGCGCTGCGCCAGTGGTTCGCGGCCTTCAGCCACTGGATGTTTCATACCGACATCGGCTTTGAGGGTTACGCGTGGCACGACTGGCGCGGCACGGCGCATGATGCGCAGCGCGTCGCTTTTTTGCTGTTTTGTCACGATTTCCCGCTGGCGCGGCGTGTGATCCAGCATGGTCTGACCCTGCGGCTGGCGGGCCAGTTCGATCGCGACGGGCGTCAGGCCGCCGCGCTGGACGGCGATCACCCTTTCCGCGCTGCGCTGCATAATCTTGATGCCCATCTGCGGCTTAATCGCTATGCCGAACCGCTGGATATCGACCGCTGGCAGTCGGTAACTCACGCAGGGCGGCTGCGGGCCGGGCTGGATTATCTGCTGCCGTTTGTGCTTGAACCGGAACTGTGGCCGTGGCGCGACGGTGTCGATCGTGATGATGAAACGCTGCTGCGGGTGCTGCTGCAGGCAGTGCGGGGATACGGGACGGGAGCGGAGCGGTATTGCGATGCGCTGGCGGCGCTGCCGCCGACGCAGACTGCCCGCCGGGAATGGTTACTCTGGTATCCCGGCGAGCGTGGGCGTTAGTGCAGGTTAGAGGTGAAGATCGGCAGCAGCGATTTGTCGGTCTGTTCCATGCCCAGACCGGCTTCATTCGCTTTGCGCACTTCTTCAAGCAGCGTGTTAACCAGCAATCCCTCTTCCTGCTGCATCTCTTCCAGCTCGCGCAGGAAGGTCAGGGTTTCAAGATCGTCAGCGTTTTCTGCTTCATGTGCCAGGCGGGACAGGGTTGTCAGACGCAGCTGACAATCCTGCAGCGTCTGGATGTAGATCTCTTCCAGCGAGGTGCAGGCGCTGTTTGGTGTTTCGCTCATGCGTACCACCGGCATGGCGCCGGCATGCTTCATGAAATCAAAGACGCGCATCATCTGCGTCACGTTGCCCTGCGCCTGATGGCGTAAAAACAGGGCGCTACTGTTAAAGCGGTGCGCTGCGCACCACTCGCTCAGCTGAAGGTAAAGGTTAGAAGAGTAAAACTCGCGATTTATCTGAGCGTTAAGCTTTTGTGCCACACCAGCGACTCTCATCGTAATTTCCTTATTTTGCATGCCAGGAGACAGGCGCACATTTCCGGTGCATCAGACCAGGCAATAAGTCGGATGCACATTTCGCGCCATAAAAGGGTGATAAAATAAAGTGTAGATACTCTTCATTAAAAACACGCAGAGAAATTAAAATATTTTTCTGCGCGCTCAATTAATCATACGTGGGGAAATTTACCTTAAGAATAATCTTAATAAAAGAGCGGGAGTGCAACGCTTTGTCATTAAAAGTAGGTAAATTCTTAAAGTTAAGTTTTGTAATATACTGATATATATGCTTATTTATCCGAATGGATGACTGGATATGAAAATTTTTATTTATAAAGATATATCCTCATATTAACCGCGTAATAAGCAGAAAATATATTTTTAGCGCTTCGCTTGTTAATATTTTAGCAGCAGTTAATTAATAAAGCCTCTGGCTAAAACTATACTTTAATTTTCAACTCGGGAGGCCTGATGACGATATCATGCGCAACGCACCTTTTATCTGAACCCTGCGGCGGGGTGCCCAATAATGCACTGCCCCTGATGCTGTATCCCGGTATTGCCGCCGCGGCAACCGGTGATATCGCTGACTGGTTTGAGCAGCGTTTCGACACTAACGGCTGGCCGCCGCGCTGGCGTTATCCGGTATTCACCTATACCCACTTTCACTCTAACACCCATGAAGTGCTGGGGATCTATCAGGGCTCGGCAGAGATCCAGTTTGGTGGCGAAGCGGGGCCGGTGATCGCCGTCAGCAAAGGTGATGCCGTGTTGATCCCGGCAGGCGTGGGCCATAAGCAGATTACCGCCAGCAAAGATTTCATGGCGGTCGGGGCTTACCCGGCGGGATTTTCGCCAGACAAATGTCTCGACCAGCCGGAAAAACTGACGGAAACGCAGCGTAACGTGGCTGAGGTACCGCGTCCGGGGAGCGATCCGCTGTTTGGTGAGGAGGGTGGTATCAACAGCTACTGGACGCCTTGAGTGAGAATATGGAGATAATGGCTGACGCCAGTTTTAATCATCATACATATACAGTCTGATTTATGCCTTAATCCGCTGAATTTATGTACACATTTACTGTAATTCAGCGGTGTGATGTTGCTCTCCTATGGATTTTTAATTTCCCGCTACAACTATCTCCAGCAACGGTGCCGCCACCCTGTGCGGCGCTAATGCCTTGTTTTCGGTCCGATTAATCATTCGCAGTGCGTTTTTACCCTGCACAAAAGCAAGCACAAGCTGGAGCATACCATGCACAAATTCACTAAAGCGCTGGCAGCCATAGGTCTGGCTGCGGTTATGTCACAATCCGCTATCGCGGAAACAATGAAACTCGGTTTTCTGGTGAAGCAGCCAGAAGAACCCTGGTTCCAGACCGAATGGAAATTCGCCGATAAAGCCGGAAAAGATCTGGGCTTCGAAGTGATAAAAATTGCCGTGCCTGACGGTGAAAAAACCCTGAACGCCATCGACAGCCTGGCAGCCAGCGGCGTGAAAGGTTTTGTTATCTGTACGCCCGACCCGAAACTTGGCTCCGCCATTGTCGCAAAAGCCCGCGGATACGACATGAAAGTGATCGCCGTGGATGACCAGTTTGTCACGGCAAAAGGCAAACCGATGGAAACCGTGCCGCTGGTGATGATGGCCGCCACCAAAATTGGCGAGCGCCAGGGGCAGGAACTCTATAAAGAGATGCAGAAGCGCGGCTGGGATGTGAAAGAGACCGCCGTGATGGCAATTACCGCTGATGAACTCGATACCGCCCGTCGCCGCACCTCCGGCTCAATGGACGCGCTGAAGGCCGCTGGCTTCCCGCAAAAACAGATCTATAAAGTTCCCACCAAATCTAATGACATCCCCGGTGCCTTTGATGCCGCTAACTCCATGCTGGTTCAGCACCCGGAAGTGAAGCACTGGCTGGTGGTCGGCATGAACGACAACACCGTGCTCGGCGGCGTGCGCGCGACGGAAGGGCAGGGCTTCAAAGCCGCTGACGTCATCGGGATCGGCATTAACGGCGTGGATGCGGTCAGCGAACTGTCGAAAGGCCAGGCGACCGGCTTCTACGGCTCGCTGCTGCCAAGCCCGGACGTGCACGGCTACAAGTCCAGCGAAATGCTGTTTAACTGGGTGACCAAAGACGTTGAACCGCCAAAATTCACCGAAGTGACCGATGTGGTGCTCATCACCCGCGACAACTTCAAAGAGGAACTGGCGAAGAAAGGCCTCGGCGGCAAGTAACGCGCCGGTGATCCGCCCCTTTGCGGAGGGGCTGTTGCGGCGCCACGCGCCGCTTTGCTTTCTGACAACACCACTCCTTTACTGGATGCGGGAGACGTTATGCAACAACCCACACCCTGGCTCTCCTTTCGCGGCATCGGGAAAACCTTCCCCGGTGTAAAAGCGCTTTCGGATATCAGCTTCGACTGTCACGCCGGGCAGGTCCATGCCCTGATGGGCGAAAACGGTGCCGGTAAATCCACGCTGCTGAAAATTCTCAGCGGCAACTATGCCCCCAGTACCGGCACTATCGCCATCCGCGGCGAGGAGGTGAGCTTCAGTGACACTACCGCTGCGCTGGATGCTGGCGTCGCCATTATCTATCAGGAGCTGCATCTGGTGCCTGAAATGAGCGTTGCGGAAAACATCTATCTCGGCCAGCTACCGCACAAAGCGGGGCTGGTTAACCGCTCGCTGCTCAACTATGAAGCCGGTTTGCAGCTTAAACACCTCGGGCTGGATATCGATCCCGAAACCCCGCTCAAGTATCTCTCCATCGGCCAGTGGCAGATGGTGGAAATTGCCAAAGCGCTGGCGCGCAATGCCAAAATCATTGCCTTTGACGAACCCACCAGCTCACTGTCGGCACGGGAAATTGACAACCTGTTCCGCGTGATCCGCGAGCTGCGCAAAGAGGGACGCGTCATTCTGTATGTCTCTCATCGCATGGAGGAGATCTTTGCCCTCAGCGATGCCATCACCGTGTTTAAAGACGGGCGCTACGTGCGCACCTTTGATGACATGGCGCAGGTGAACCACGATGCGCTGGTGCAGGCGATGGTAGGGCGCGATCTGGGCGACGTGTACGGCTGGCAGCCGCGGGAGCACGGCGCGGAGCGGCTGCGGCTGGAGAACGTGAAAGCCAAAGGCGTGCGCTGCCCGGTGAGCCTGTCTGTGCGACAGGGCGAAATCGTCGGGCTGTTTGGCCTGGTCGGAGCCGGGCGTAGCGAGCTGATGAAAGGCCTGTTCGGCGGCACGCGCATCAGCGACGGGCAGGTGTTCATCGACGGTGAGCCGGTCAATATCCGGCAGCCCGGCGATGCCATTCGCGCCGGGATGATGCTCTGTCCGGAGGATCGCAAAGCCGACGGCATCATCCCGGTGCATTCGGTGCAGGACAACATCAATATCAGCGCCCGACGCAAGCACATCAGCATCGGCTGTCTGATCAACCGTGCCTGGGAAACCAGCAATGCCGATCGTCATATCCGCTCGCTCAACATCAAAACCCCAAATGCGGAACAGCTGATCATGAACCTCTCCGGCGGCAACCAGCAGAAGGCCATTCTGGGGCGCTGGCTGTCTGAAGAGATGAAGGTGATCCTGCTTGATGAGCCGACGCGCGGTATTGATGTCGGGGCTAAACACGAAATTTATAACGTTATCTATGCGCTGGCGGCGCAGGGTGTGGCCGTGCTGTTTGCCTCAAGCGATTTGCCGGAAGTGCTCGGCGTCGCCGACCGCATTCTGGTGATGCGCGAAGGCGAGATCGCCGGGGAGTTACTGCACGAGGAGGCCAGCGAACAGCAGGCGCTCTCACTTGCTATGCCTAAAGTCAGCCAGGCTGTCGCTTAATCAGGAGAGGTTATGTCTTCACTCACTACATCCGGCGCACCGAAGTCTAAGTCGCCGTTTACCTTTGGCCGTATCTGGGATCAGTACGGCATGCTGGTGGTGTTCGCGGTGCTGTTTCTCGCCTGCGCGATTTTTGTCCCTAACTTCGCCACCTTCGTCAATATGAAAGGCCTCGGGCTTGCTATCTCAATGTCGGGGATGGTGGCCTGCGGCATGCTGTTCTGCCTCGCCTCGGGTGATTTCGATCTGTCGGTGGCCTCGGTGATTGCCTGTGCCGGGGTAACGGCGGCGGTGGCCATCAACCTGACGGAAAGCCTGTGGCTGGGTGTGTTTGCCGGGCTGATGCTTGGGGTACTGAGCGGTCTGGTCAACGGCTTTGTCATCGCAAAGCTGAAAATCAATGCCCTGATCACTACCCTGGCGACGATGCAGATCGTGCGCGGTCTGGCCTACATCATCTCCGACGGTAAAGCTGTGGGCATTGAAGATGAGCGCTTCTTCACCCTCGGCTACGCTAACTGGCTGGGGCTGCCGGCACCCATCTGGCTCACCGTCGGCTGCCTGATCATCTTTGGTTTCCTGTTAAATAAAACCACCTTCGGACGCAACACGCTGGCGATTGGTGGCAACGAAGAGGCGGCGCGGCTGGCGGGGGTGCCGGTGGTACGCACCAAAATCATCATCTTCGTGCTCTCAGGCCTGGTGTCTGCTGCCGCAGGGATTATCCTCGCGTCGCGCATGACCAGCGGACAGCCGATGACTTCCATCGGCTATGAACTGATCGTCATCTCGGCCTGCGTGCTGGGTGGGGTTTCTCTGAAAGGCGGCATCGGTAAAATCTCTTATGTCATGGCCGGGATCCTGATTCTGGGTACGGTTGAGAATGCCATGAACCTGCTGAATATCTCCCCGTTCTCGCAGTACGTAGTGCGCGGTTTGATTCTGCTCGCAGCGGTAATATTTGACCGCTACAAGCAGAAAGCGAAGCGTACCGTTTAATTTTTTTCTGCGTTATCTATTCGCTCCGGTTATGGGTCAGGCCTCCGCGCCTGGCCTCTTTTTTTACGCTATTTTTATATTTTTCCCGCTACTGTCATGGCTCGCGGCACAGATAATTCTCATAGCGAGCTCTCAGACACTGTCTATACTTACATGGCTAATGATAATACGGGGTAACCGTTTGGTTATCCCTCAACCTGAAAGGAGGAGAACCTGGTGGCTGAAGATTTACCCGTACCGCCTCTATTAACCGGCAATCTCGCCTTCTTTTTTGACCTGGATGGCACCCTGGCGGAAATCAAACCGCATCCCGATCAAGTTTCTATCCCGCCTGAGGTTCGCGCTATGCTCAAGCGCCTGTCGGAACTTAACGACGGGGCACTGGCACTGATCTCAGGGCG
The DNA here is from genome assembly GCF_000696575.1 of Siccibacter colletis. Classification (GTDB taxonomy): domain Bacteria; phylum Pseudomonadota; class Gammaproteobacteria; order Enterobacterales; family Enterobacteriaceae; genus Siccibacter; species Siccibacter colletis. The sequence goes on from NZ_JMSQ01000006.1 coordinate 586,353, forward strand.
CTCGATGAAAGAGCTGGATAATCTCTCGCTACCGTTCCGTTTCCCGCTGGCTGGCGTACACGGGGCCGAGCGCCGTGATATCAGTGAAAATACCCACCTGGTAACGCTTCCGGCAGAGCTGGTGGCGACCCTGCAGCGCGACCTTGAGCGCGAAATGGCCTTAATGCCCGGCAGCGAACTGGAATCCAAAGGCATGGCCTTTGCGCTGCACTACCGTCAGGCCCCTGAATTCGAAACCCGCATCCTCGAGCTTGCGCGCACCTACGTGCGCCACAATACCTTGCTGGCGCTGCAACCGGGCAAGTGCGTGGTGGAGATCAAACCAAAAGGTATCAGCAAAGGCGCCGCCATTGCGGCATTTATGGATGAAGCGCCTTTTGCCGGACGTCAGCCTGTTTTCGTGGGCGACGACCTGACCGATGAAGCCGGTTTTGAGGTTGTGAACCAGAGGGGCGGCGTCACGATTAAAGTCGGGAAAGGGGATACCATTGCACAGTGGCGTCTGCAGTCCGTCAGAGAGGTTCATCTCTGGCTTGAAAAATTAACCTTGCAGCAAGAACAAGAAAAAAAGCACATCACCGAAAGGAGAGAAGGCTATGAGTCGCTTAGTCGTAGTATCTAATCGTATTGCCCCGCCAGATGATAAAAAGAGTAGCGCCGGTGGGCTGGCGGTAGGAATACTGGGGGCGCTGAAAGCCACAGGTGGACTCTGGTTTGGCTGGAGCGGTGAAATCGGCAATGAGGATGCCCCGCTTAAAAAAGTCAGCAAAGGCAACATTACCTGGGCTTCATTCAATCTCAGTGAAGAAGACCATGAGCAGTATTACAACCAGTTCTCCAACGCGGTACTGTGGCCGGCATTCCACTATCGCCTCGATCTGGTGAACTATCAGCGTGATGCATGGGATGGCTACCAGCGCGTGAATGCGTTGCTGGCGGATAAGCTGCAACCGCTGATTGAAGAGGACGACGTGCTGTGGATCCACGATTATCATCTGCTGCCCTTCGCCAGCGAGCTGCGTAAACGCGGCATCAATAATCGTATCGGCTTCTTCCTGCACATTCCGTTCCCGACCCCGGAAATCTTCAATGCGCTGCCGCCGCACACCGAGCTGCTTGAAGCGCTGTGCGATTACGATCTGCTGGGCTTCCAGACCGAGAACGACCGTCTGGCGTTCCTTGACAGCCTGGCGCTACAGACTCGCGTCTTTACCCGCGGCAGTAAAAACCATACCGCCTGGGGGAAAGAGTTCCAGACCGAAGTCTATCCTATCGGTATCGAGCCGAACGAAATCGCCGAACAGGCCGCCGGCCCACTACCGCCCAAGCTGGCGCAGCTTAAAAACGAGCTGGGCAGCGTGAAGAATATCTTCTCGGTGGAGCGTCTGGACTACTCCAAAGGCCTGCCGGAACGCTTCCTGGCGTTTGAAGCACTGCTGGAGAAGTATCCGGAGCACCACGGTCAGATCCGCTATACCCAGATTGCGCCAACCTCGCGTGGCGACGTGCAGGCCTATCAGGACATTCGTCACCAGCTGGAGACCGAAGCAGGGCGCATCAACGGGAAATACGGCCAGCTTGGCTGGACCCCGCTCTACTACTTAAACCAGCACTTTGACCGCAAGCTGCTGATGAAAGTGTTCCGTCATGCTGACGTCGGGCTGGTGACGCCGCTGCGTGACGGGATGAACCTGGTAGCCAAAGAGTATGTCGCCGCCCAGGACCCTGAAAATCCGGGTGTGCTGGTGCTGTCGCGCTTTGCCGGGGCTGCCAATGAACTCACCTCCGCGCTGCTGGTGAACCCCTACGATCGCGACGACGTGGCGAACGCGCTGCATCGCGCGCTGACCATGCCGCTGGCAGAACGTATCTCCCGTCACAGCGAGATGCTGGATATTATTCGTGATAATGATATCGATCACTGGCAGAGGACGTTTATCAAAGATCTAAAGGGGGTAACGCCACGTAGCGAAGAGAGTACGCTACAAAAAAATGTGGCGACCTTCCCGAAACTGGCCTGAGATAACGGCTGACAGAAAACAGGCTCACGGAGGTGAGCCTGTTTTGTTTTCAGAGGGGGACCAGCAGCACATCGACCCGGCTGGCGGATACCACGCGTCGCGCTGAGCAGGTCACTTTATTGAATAACGTCTGGTTATGGTTCCCGCACACCACCAGATCCACGCCATGCTCCTCGCAGGCCGCCAGAATATGTTCGCTAAGCTCCCCGCTGGCGATGGTGGTTTTCCATACTGGATACCCCGCCTGTGTCGTCAGCTCATCCAGAAACAGCTGCGTCTCTTCCTGCATTAACCCGCGCAGGTTATCCAGCATCGGTGCCCCCAGCTGGTTGTAAAGCTCTGGATCGGCGGCCAGCGTCAGCAGCGAGATCCGCCCGCCGGTGGGTTTAACGACGGAAACGGCTTTGGCGACCAGACGATGACTCTCCGGGGTGACGGCAACCGCCACCAGCACATGTTGATAGCTCACATTACCTCCTTTTAAACCCTTACTCTTAAGGGGAGTTATCCGGTCATACACCCTGTTAAATCCGTGTGCAAGAGGGAGGGAAGGGCAAACTGTGAGTGATTTCATAAAAAATCATTAATTATTCTTATGGAAAGAAATAGTCCATCCGCTTTTAACAATCGAAGCGCAAATTTATTCATAAGGATTTACACAACTTTGCACGAAAATGTTAACTACTTCAGGTAATCAATTAACATCGACCTCATCATAACGGAGCGTGATAGCTCAAAAAAAGAGGTAACTTAACCTACTGATTTTAGTAGTTATACGGTAACAAAGATTGCATCAAATTGTCACAAACCCAGAGCTGGTGCCGCTTGCAGGCCGGTTGGCTCTGTGCGAAGTGGTTAAAGAGTGTTTCACTGAATGGCTATTCGTCGTTCAGGAATAGTAAAGGGTGTAATTCGTACATAAATTGAGCAAATGAACAGTCTCGCTGATGGTTTGCTTGCGTTATTTGGTGAAAAAGTGTGATATAGATCACATAATTTCTAAAATTCATTCATAATCACGTTGTATGTGCCAGGGCTGACGAGTACAGTTTGCTCGAATTAGGAAAAGTCTTAGATTTTTGTAAGAAAATGATGAACGACGAGTGAACATAGTGACAGGGAACGGACATCGCGTCGAAAACGACTTCTCTCGTAAGCAACGCAAAGTTCACCGATGCATTTGGCCTTAACGATTGTTTTTCTTTTTTACCGGGTATTACCCGGCGACATCACGGGGTGCGGTTGACACCGCATAAAATAAAAGTTGGTTATTCGGGATGGGAAAAATGCACGCCTCCGAGTTGCTGAAGCATATTTATGACATCAACCTGTCATATTTATTACTCGCTCAGCGTCTGATTAGTCAGGATAAAGCGTCAGCTATGTTTCGTCTGGGGATCACAGATGATATGGCAGCCACGCTCGGTGAATTAACGTTACCTCAGATGGTTAAATTGGCAGAAACCAATCAGCTTATTTGTCAGTTTCGTTTCAGCGACAATCAGACTATCACGCGTTTAACGCAGGAATCTCGCGTAGACGATTTACAGCAAATTCATACCGGGATTTTATTATCTACGCGTTTGCTTAATGAATCGTCATCCACAGAAGATGTGGTCAGGAAGAAAAGGGCTTAAGCCATGGGCGAGAAGAGTATTGTTCAGGAAGCTCGCGACATCCAGCTGGCAATGGAATTAATCACGCTGGGTGCGCGTTTACAAATGCTCGAAAGTGAAACTCAGTTAAGCCGCGGACGCTTAATTAAGCTTTACAAAGAACTGCGTGGGAGCCCTCCGCCGAAAGGCATGCTTCCTTTCTCCACTGACTGGTTTATGACCTGGGAGCAAAATATCCACGCTTCCATGTTCTGTAACGCCTGGCAGTACCTGCTGCGCACTGGTTTATGTACCGGTGTTGATGCGGTTATCAAAGCCTACCGTTTGTACCTTGAGCAGTGCCCCGAGCAGGAGAACGGGCCGCTCCTGGCGCTTACCCGCGCCTGGACGCTGGTGCGTTTTGTCGAGAGCGGCATGCTTGAGCTGTCCCGTTGCAACTCCTGTAACGGCAATTTCATTACCCACGCGCATCAGCCTGCCGGCAGCTTCGCCTGCAGTTTGTGCCAGCCTCCTTCCCGCGCGGTAAAAAGACGTAAACTTTCCCGGGAAGGTGCCGATATTAATCCACAACTGCTGGATGAACAGGTCGAAAAGGCCGTTTAACAGTTCGGTGTGGTGAACACTCCAGCAGCGGTAAGCAATTACCGCTGCTTTTTTTTACCCCAACGAACCCCATAAACGGGCGTCACCTGCAACTCCTCAATGTATTCAACAGCGTAAGGATGATGTCGTGCTGATTTTAATAGGTTATCTGGTCGTAATCGGAACAGTATTCGGCGGTTATATGATGACCGGCGGACACCTTGGGGCACTTTATCAACCGGCGGAATTAGTCATTATCGGCGGCGCGGGTATTGGTGCTTTTATTGTGGGTAACAACGGCAAGGCTATTAAAGCCACGCTTAAGGCGCTGCCGCTGTTATTTCGCCGTTCCAAGTATACCAAAAGTATGTATATGGACCTGATGGCGCTGCTGTATCGCCTGATGGCTAAATCTCGTCAGCAGGGAATGTTTTCCCTCGAACGTGATATTGAAAATCCAAAAGAAAGCGAAATATTCGCCAGCTATCCGCGTATTCTCGCTGACACCGTAATGCTCGAATTCATCGTTGATTATCTCCGTCTGATTATTAGCGGAAATATGAATACCTTTGAAATTGAAGCATTAATGGATGAAGAAATCGAAACCCATGAAAGCGAATGTGAAGTGCCGGCGAACAGCCTGGCGATGGTCGGGGATTCCCTGCCGGCATTCGGTATCGTGGCGGCGGTGATGGGGGTAGTTCACGCCCTTGCCTCGGCGGACCGTCCGGCAGCAGAGCTGGGGGCGCTGATCGCTCACGCGATGGTGGGAACCTTCCTCGGTATTCTGCTGGCGTATGGTTTTATTTCACCGTTGGCCAGCGTACTGCGCCTGAAAAGCGCCGAAACCACCAAGATGATGCAGTGCGTGAAAGTGACGCTGCTCTCCAGCCTCAATGGTTACGCGCCGCCAATCGCGGTTGAGTTCGGTCGTAAAACGCTTTACTCCAGCGAACGTCCTTCCTTCATCGAGCTGGAAGAGCACGTGCGCGCCGTGAGATCGCCTAACCAACAGCAGGTGACAGAGGACGCATGAAGCATCAAAGCAGACCCATTGTCGTCGTAAAACGGCGCAAACATAAAGGTCACGGCGGCGGCGGCGGACATGGCTCCTGGAAGATTGCGTACGCTGACTTTATGACAGCAATGATGGCCTTCTTTCTGGTGATGTGGCTTATCTCCATCGCCAGTCCGAAGGAGCTGACGCAGATTGCGGACTACTTCCGCACGCCGCTTGCCCAGGCCATCACCGGTGGTCAGCGTATTGCCGACAGTGAGAGTCCGATTCCGGGCGGTGGGGATGACGTCACGCAGCAGCAGGGCGAAGTGAAAAAGCAGCCCAACATCGACGAGCTGAAAAAGCGCATGGATGACACCCGCCTGCGCAAGCTGCGCGGCGACCTGGATCAGCTGATTGAAGCCGACCCGAAACTGCGTGCACTGCGCCCGCACCTGAAGATTGACCTGGTGCAGGAAGGGCTGCGTATTCAGATTATCGACAGCCAGAACCGACCGATGTTTAAAACCGGCAGTGCGGAAGTAGAGCCCTACATGCGCGACATTTTGCGCGCTATCGCCCCGGTACTGAACGGCATTCAGAACAAAATCAGCCTGTCCGGGCACACCGATGACCTGCCGTATGCAGGCGGTGAGCGCGGCTACAGCAACTGGGAACTTTCAGCGGACCGCGCCAACGCCTCGCGCCGCGAGCTGGTGGTCGGCGGCCTTGATGACGGCAAAGTACTGCGCGTTGTCGGGATGGCTGCCACCATGCGCCTGGCGGATCAGGGGGCTGATGCAGCGCTTAACCGCCGTATCAGTCTGCTGGTACTGAACAAGAAGTCCGAAGAGGCAATCGTGCACGAAAACGCAGAAAGCGAAAACCAGTCACTGAGCGCCATTGAACAACCGGGAGCCGTGCCCCCGGTAACAGAACCGACACAGCAACAACCAGGTACGAGGTGATACCGTGAGCATGGATATCAGCGATTTTTATCAGACATTTTTTGACGAAGCTGACGAACTGTTAGCGGATATGGAGCAGCACCTGCTGGATCTTGTGCCGGAAGCACCTGATTCCGAACAGCTCAATGCAATTTTTCGCGCCGCACACTCCATCAAGGGTGGCGCCGGAACCTTCGGGTTCACCATTTTGCAGGAAACCACGCACTTAATGGAAAACCTGCTTGATGAAGCGCGCCGCGGTGAGATGCAACTGAACACCGATATCATCAACCTGTTTTTGGAAACCAAAGATATTATGCAAGAACAGCTCGACGCCTATAAAAGCTCAGAGCAGCCGGATCAGGCCAGCTTCGAGTATATCTGCCAGGCGCTGCGTCAACTTGCGCTGGAAGCGAAAGGTGAAGCCCCGGCTGCTGCGGCACATGCCGCTCAGCTGACGGTGGTGGCCGATGCCGCACCGGCGGGCGCTGACAGCAAACTGCGCGTCACCCTGAGCAAGCTCAAGGCGGGGGAAGTGGACGTGCTGCTGGAGGAGCTTGGCAACCTCGGCACCCTGACGCAGATCGAGAAGGGCAGCGACACCCTGAGTGCGACCATTGGCGGTATCAGCGAAGACGACATCACGGCGGTGCTGTGCTTCGTCATCGAACCGGATCAGATTGCCTTTGAACCGGCTCCGGCGGAAGCCGCAACCCCTGCCGCAGTGGAAACACCGGCTCCTGCTCCGGCAGCGGCCCCGGCGCTTAAAGCGGTGCCGACGGAGGGCGCAGCCCCACGCGCCGAACGTGAAAACAAACCGGCCGCGCGCGCCAGCGAATCCACCAGTATCCGCGTCGCGGTAGAGAAGGTTGACCAGCTGATTAACCTGGTCGGCGAACTGGTGATTACCCAGTCGATGCTGGCCCAGCGCTCTAATGAGCTGGACCCGGTCACCCACGGCGACCTGATCACCAGCATGAGTCAGTTACAACGTAACGCCCGCGATCTGCAGGAATCGGTGATGTCCATCCGTATGATGCCGATGGAATACGTCTTCAGCCGCTTCCCGCGTCTGGTGCGCGATCTGGCCGGTAAACTCGGCAAACAGGTCGAACTGACCCTGCAGGGCAGCTCTACCGAACTCGATAAGAGCCTGATAGAACGTATTATCGACCCGTTAACGCACCTGGTGCGTAACAGCCTCGACCACGGCATTGAGTCGCCGGAAAAACGCGAAGCCGCGGGTAAATCCCCGGTGGGTAACCTCATCCTGGCCGCTGAACACCAGGGCGGGAACATCTGCATTGAAGTCACCGACGACGGCGCAGGGCTGAACCGCGAGCGCATTCTGGCGAAGGCGATGTCCCAGGGCATGGCGGTGAGCGAAAACATGACCGACGAAGAAGTGGGCATGCTGATCTTCGCCCCGGGCTTCTCCACCGCTGAGCAGGTGACCGATGTCTCCGGCCGTGGCGTGGGCATGGACGTGGTGAAACGTAACATCCAGGAGATGGGTGGACACGTTGAGATCCAGTCTAAGCAGGGCGCGGGCACGACCATCCGTATTCTGCTGCCGCTGACCCTCGCCATCCTCGACGGCATGTCAGTGAAAGTGAACAACGAAGTCTTCATCCTGCCGCTTAACGCGGTAATGGAATCGCTCCAGCCGCTGGAGGACGATCTGCATCCGCTGGCCGGAGGCGAGCGCGTGCTGGAAGTCCGCGGTGAGTACCTGCCGCTGGTCGAGCTGTGGAAAGTATTTAATGTTCAGGGTGCGAAAACCGAAGCGACCCAGGGCATCGTGGTGATTCTGCAAAGCGCGGGACGTCGTTACGCGCTGCTGGTGGACCAGCTGATTGGTCAGCACCAGGTGGTGGTGAAAAACCTGGAGAGCAACTATCGCAAGGTGCCTGGCATCTCTGCTGCCACCATTCTGGGTGACGGTAGCGTGGCGCTGATCGTCGATATTTCTGCCCTGCAGGGTTTGAACCGTGAACAACGTGTGGCGGGCGCTGCCGCCTGATTTTGAGATTAAGAAGGTAAACACATGACCGGTATGAGCAACGTGACAAAACTGGCCGGCGAGCCGTCAGGCCAGGAATTCCTGGTCTTCACCCTCGGGGATGAAGAGTACGGTATCGATATTTTAAAAGTGCAGGAAATCCGTGGTTACGACCAGGTGACCCGCATCGCTAACACCCCGGAGTTTATTAAAGGGGTGACCAACCTGCGCGGTGTTATCGTGCCTATCGTCGACCTGCGCGTGAAGTTCAATCAGCAGGACGTCGAGTATAACGACAATACCGTGGTGATCGTGCTGAACCTCGGCCAGCGCGTGGTGGGTATCGTGGTTGACGGCGTGTCTGACGTGCTGTCGCTGAATGCCGATCAGATCCGCCCGGCGCCGGAGTTCGCGGTGACCCTCTCTACCGAATATCTCACCGGCCTCGGTGCGGTAGGCGAGCGGATGCTGATCCTGGTCCACATCGAGAAGCTGCTCAACAGCGAAGAGATGGCCCTGATCGACACCGCCGCTGCGCACGTCGCGTAACTATTTACGGTGCGATACATTAAGGTATCGCACCGCTTCTTTAAGTACCGCTAAACTCTCCGCTTTTTTTGTTGCAGTAACCACTTTCATTAAATGTGACTGCGATCATGGACTAATGAATATATCCTCTTTTTTGACCTCTTTTGCACTCATTTTTCCTCATTAACCCTTTGTTATAAATAGTTTTTCTTCGTTATACGCCTCTGTGCTGAGCTGCGCTTGTTTTGATGGTGATTTTGGCCTGCCTAATCTAAATTTTTTTTAACAACCTTTAACATCTGGCACATCCAGAAACATTCTGAAGGCTAATCGAAACCAGGGATGCCGGCGGCATCGTCAACACGAGGTAAGTATGATGAACTCACGCCTTTTACTTGCGCTTAGCGCCAGCAGCTTGTTGCTCGCTACTTCAGTGAGCCATGCGGTGACCAGCAGCGGGACGATTACGGCGTCGCTGACATTGACTAACGGTTGCCTGATCAACGGCTCGCCCAGTCAGAACGGTATTAACTTCGGTACCCTGAACTTTGGTACCCAGGCTGCTACCTTCAGCACCCTGACCACGCAGTTGACCGGTGCCAACGGCGGTAACACCTTCACCATTCAGTGTACGACGACCGACTACACCGTCCAGATCACCGGCAGCACCAACACCGCGCCGGGCACGGTGGTCGGTACTCCGGGCACCCCGGCACGCTACATGATCAACACCACTAACGCGGCGCAGGGCGTGGCCTACAGCCTCTACAGCGACAGCGCGTTCAACAACGTGATTGCCAACAACACCTCAATTCCGGCGGCGTCCACCGCGGGCGGCGTTGACAGCTACACCATCTATGGCCGTATCACCGGCGGCGGTAACAGCGTGACTGTGGTGCCGGGCACATACAACGACACCATCAACGTCAGCGTAACCTACTAATCACTCTTCAGGTGGTAACCGTCAATCGACAGGCAGCCCTTCGGGGCTGTCGAGGGGAGCGTTTTGCCCGAAATGTGCCGCTACGCGATTCTGGGAACGCTGCTGCTGAGCAGCGCAGCCGCGTTCGGCATCACCACGCAGAATTTTCAGGTGAGTGCCACCATCACACCCGGCTGCTCCGTCACCAGCGGTACCGGCGGGGTATACGGCACCCTGAACTTCGGCACCCGCAGTGGGGTGGACGGCAGCCGGGTGACGACCAGCTTTATTCCCAATACCTCGCTGTCGCTGGCCTGTACGCCAGGCGTGGCGCTGAGTATGAGCATCAACGGCGGTCAGAATTACACCACGGTACGGCGTATGCTGCGCAACGGCGGCACCCAGGCGGTTCCGTACCGGCTCTATACCAGCAGTTCGCTGGCTGCCAATACCGAGATCGGCGTCAATCAGGCGGTCTCACTGAGTTACACCAACAGCAATAACATTACGCTGCCCATCTTTGGCGCGGCGCAGTTAACCGGGTTCAGCCCGGCAGGAAATTATACCGATCAACTTACCGTGACATTGTCATGGTAATCAGGGAGAAGTGACATGACACCACGTGGGTTATCCGCATGCGCCTTGCTGAGCGGCTTGCTCATCGCCGGGCAGGCTGGTGCCGCCAGCAACCTGTTAATCTGGCCTATCGACCCCTATTTTGCCCCGGAAGATAAAGCCGCTGAACTCTGGTTACAGAATCAGGGCAACCAGGCCACAACCATGCAGGTGCGCATCGTTCGCTGGCGGCAGGAGAATGGCAATGAACGCTACGAGCAGCAGCAGGATGTGGTCGCCAGCCCGCCGATTGTCCGGGTCGAAGGGGGCAGTAAACAGCTTATTCGCCTGATTAAACAGAGCACCGTTCCGGCCGGCATTGAGCAGGCTTACCGCATCGTTGTCGATGAAATCCCACAGCCTGACGCCGCCCGCGACCCGAAAATCGGCCTGAAACTCCAGATGCGTTACTCCATTCCGCTGTTCGTCTACGGCCAGGGGATGGCGACCCAGCGTACCGGGGCGCACCACGCGTTTGTTAACCCCGGCGATCTCAGCTGGCGCGTGGTCAACGATGGCGGCCAGCGTGCGGTTCAGGTCACTAACCGGGGCGATGTACATGTGCGGCTCAGCAAGGTGACCGTCACCCAGGGCGGCCAGCGGCGGGAGATGGCGCAGGGTCTGCTGGGGTATGTGCTGCCCCACAGTGTGCGTAACTTCCCGCTGCCTGCCGGTACGCCGAGCCCCAACCAGCTCTCCGCTTCCATCAATGCGCATGATGCAAAATGGCAAACCGCGCCTGCGCCCTGACCACGCTGTCGGTCGCGACGGTTATCGCCACGGCGCCTCCTGCCGCGCAGGCGGCGAACGGGGATGATGCGCTGCCGCCACCGCCGGATGTGCGTGCGATCAACGCCCGCGCCACGTACCATCTCGGGCTGGTGGTCAACCACTACGATACCGGGCAACTGGTGCAGGCTACCCGCCGCGAGGGCGATTTTTATGTGGCGATTGACGATCTGAAACGCGCCGGTATCCCCGCCGAGCACCTGCCGGCAGGCGGGGAGGTCAACGTCTCGCGCCTGCCGGAGGTACAGACCGATTACGACAGCACCCGCCAGCGACTGCTGCTCACCGTACCCAACCACTGGCTGCCGGCGCGGGATATTACGCTCGGGCAGGATCAGGAGGCGGTTACGCCTCGTAACAGCACCGGGGCGCTGCTCAACTACGACTTCTATACCAACGATACGCAAAACAGCGGCAGCCAGGCCTCACTCTGGCACGAGCTGCGCTTTTTCAGCGATGTCGGCACGCTCTCCAGCACCGGTATCGCCCGGCAGACGTTCCGGGGCTACACCAGTCAGGCCAACGGTTATCGCCGCTACGACACCACTTTCACCGCCACCGATGAGCGAGACACCGTCAGCTGGTCAGTGGGGGACGTGATCAGCGACTCGCTGAGCTGGAGCAGCAGCGTGCGTATGGGCGGGCTCTCCTGGGGGCGCGACTTCTCGCTGCGCCCGGATCTGATCACCTATCCGCTGCCGGCGTTCTCCGGCGAAGCGGCGGTGCCGAGCACTGTGGACGTGTTCATCAACGGCTACCGCTCCGGCTCAACCGATCTCCAGCCCGGCCCGTTCACCCTGACCAATCTGCCCTACGTGAACGGTTCGGGGAATGCGGTGCTGGTCACCACCGATGCGCAGGGGCGGCAGGTCTCCACCACGCTGCCGTTCTACGTTGCCAGCGACCTGTTAAAACAGGGCTTGTCCGACGGGGCGTTTACCCTCGGCGCACTGCGCCGCAACTACGGCATCAAGGATTTCGACTATGGCCCGGCGGCGGGCAGCGGGTCGCTGCGCTACGGGGTCACTGACTGGTGGACCGCCGAAGCCCATACCGAAGGCGCTGAATCCCTTGCGCTGGGGGGCGTCGGCTCGATGTTTCGTCTCGGCCAGTTTGGGGTGGTTAACGGTGCCATCAGCCAGAGCCGGATGCGCGGCGAGCAGGGCCAGCAGGTCAACTGGGGCTATCAGTACAACGGCTCGTGGTTCAATATCAGCACCCAACACACCCTGCGCGATCGCCGCTTCGGCAACCTGGCGCTCTACGATCTGCAGCCGGTTTACGATATTAATCGCCAGCCCATCTCCACCCTCAGCCGCACCTCGGACCAATACACCTTTAGCCTGAATATGGGGCGCTACGGCAACCTCGGCGCGGCGTACATTGACGTGCGCAGCTTCGATGATGAAAAGACCCGGCTGCTCAACCTCTCCTGGAGTAAAAACTTCTGGGACAGCAGCTTTTACGTGGCCGCCAGTCACGACCCGGATAAAGAGGGCTGGACCGTGGCAATGTCGCTGCAGATCCCGTTCGGCAGCCTCGACAGCGTTGCGCTGAGCGTGGACAACTCGCGTGATACCGGCACCAGTACCCGGGTTAACTACAATCACGCCATGCCGAGCGACGGCGGCTTTAGCTGGGATCTGGCCTATGCCAACCAGAGTCGTAACGACGACTATCAGCAAGCCTCGCTGGGCTGGCGCAATAATGATATTGAGCTGCAGGGCGGTATCTATGGTGAGAGCGGCAGCTATACGCGCTGGGGTCAGGCCAGCGGTGCGCTGGTGGTGATGGATAAATCGGTATTCGCTGCCAACCAGATCAACGATGCCTTTGCGGTGGTCAGCACCAACGGTCAGCCGGACGTCACGGTGAATTTCGAAAACCAGCCGGCAGGGCAGACCGATGAAGATGGCTATCTGCTGGTGAGTAGCGTGACCTCTTACTACCCGGCGAACTACAGCATTAACACCCTTAATCTGCCAGCGGACACCCGCATCAAAGACACCGAGCGCCGTATCGCCATCAAACGCGGCAGCGGCTACGTGATCGAATTCCCGATGGATCAGGAGCGGGTCGCCAGCGTCATTCTGCATGATGAGAACGGCGAGCCGCTGCCAGTATCGAGCCAGGTGATCCGCCCGATGCTGCCGTCGGCCATCGTCGGCTATGACGGCATCGCCTGGCTGGAAAATATCAGCGACGTTAACCATCTCACGGTCACGACCCCGGACGGGCGACGCTGCAACGTCACCTTTGCTGCGGCCAGTGATACCGGCCATCAGCTGCGTACCTACGGGCCGGTTATCTGTAAAGAGGAGTCACGCTAATGCGCCGTTTACTCTGGGCACTGTTACTGCTGGTGGGCCTGTGCCAGACGGCGCAGGCCGTCTGTACGCTGACGCCGCCTTCCACCGCCTCGTTCGGTACCCGTACGTCATTTGTTATTAACAGCACGGTACTGGACACCAGCGCCACCTTTAACCTTGACTGTACTGCTGTGCTGACGCTGCTTACCAACGATTTTATTCGCCTGACCTATGTCAGTTCGACTAACCCGGTGGGAACCCGCGGCACCCTGCGCAATACCGCCAACACCGACAGCATTCCTTTCGTGGTGTGCAGCCAGGCCAACTGCGCTGCGCCCGGGGAGATTGCTACAGCCGGAAGTTATACCTGGAGCGGCAACCAGCTGCTGGGCCTGTTGTCGGGCAAACGCTACGCGCTGCCGTTCTACTTTCGCACCGTTGCCGGGCAAAACATCAGCGCCGGCACCTACCAGGCGACGCTCAACTTCCGTCTCGACTACAGCATCTGCGAAACCGGGATAGCGGTCTGTCTATCCGCCCAGACCGGTAGCCCGACCTTTAGCATGACGCTGAATGTGATCGTCACCAACGACTGCTCCACCATCAACGCCCCGGCGGTAAGCTTCGGCAGCGCACCGCTGGTGCAGAACTTTGCCGCAGTGACCCAGAATATCGTCATCACCTGCACCAAAGGCAGTGCCTACACCGTGGGGCTGAACAACGGGCTGTATGCCAACGGCAACGTGCGCAATATGGCCTCAACCACCACGCCGGCAAACCGTCTGAGCTACGAGGTTTATAAGGGCAATACCAACACCCGCTGGGGCATCAGCGGTACGGAACGCTGGGCCAGCACCGCCTCGTCATCAATCAGTACTGACCAGCTCAGCCGCACCTATAACTACACCGCCCGGGTATTGCCCACACAAACCACGCCGCCAGGCGGAACCTACACCGATACTCTGGTGGTCGATGTCGCCTTCTGAGGTGCTTTCTGCGGCGCCCCGTGGGCGCCAGATTTCCTGTAGTTTGAGGTAAAGTTCCCTTCCCGGATGCCGATAACACCGATAACGAATTAATCGAAAGGTGTTGTATGTTGAATCGTATCCGGGTTGTCACACTGCTGATGTTGGTGCTGGTTGTATTCGCGTGCTTACAGCTTCTTTCCGGCAGTCTTTTTTTCTCCTCGCTGAACAGCAATCAGCAGAGCTTTGCCGCCTCCAATAGCCTGCGCATGCAGCAGGCCGCACTGACCCAGACCTGGGAGCTGATGCTCCAGACTCGCATCAACCTCAGCCGCTCCTCGGCGCGCATGATGATGGACCCTGCCAACCAGCAGAGCAGCGCCAAAACCGATCTGCTTAACAATGCTAAAGCCTCGCTGGCGGAAGCCGGGCAGCGCTATGCCGCGTTTCGCAATATTGCTCCGGTCGCGGGCATGGAAGCGGTGAGCGCCGCGCTGGACAGCGATTACCAGAAATACGCCGGCGCGCTGGGCGAGCTGGTGCAGTATCTGGAAACCGGCAACATGGATGCCTTCTTTGCCCAGCCTACTCAGGGAATGCAGAACGCGCTCGATAAGTCCATTGAGGCCTACAGCAAGCAGGGCGATGCCATCTATCAGGCGGCGTTCAGCGACAGCCAGGCGGATTATCAGTTCGCCAAATGGCAGACCGGCATCCTCGCCGTGGCGCTGGTGATCGTGCTGGCGCTGGTGTGGTACGGCATTCGTCACATCCTGCTAAACCCGCTGGCCACCGTTATCGCTCACATTCGCGAGATTGCCGCTGGCAACCTGACCGGGACGCTGGCTGCGAACGGGCGTAACGAGATCACCGAGCTGGCGGTCAGCGTGCAGCATATGCAGCAGGAGCTGATTACGACCGTCACCAGCGTGCGTCAGGGCACCGATGCTATCTACAGCGGCACCAGTGAAATCGCCGCCGGGAATAACGATCTCTCCTCGCGCACCGAACAGCAGGCCGCTTCGCTGGAGCAGACCGCGGCCAGCATGGAGCAGCTGACCGCCACCGTGAAGCAGAATGCCGACAACGCCCGCCAGGCCACGCAACTGGCAAGCAGCGCCTCGGAAACCGCCGCCCGCGGCGGAAAAGTGGTGGATGGTGTGGTGAAAACCATGCACGACATCGCCGCCAGTTCGAAAAAAATCGCCGACATTACCGGGGTTATCGACGGGATTGCCTTCCAGACCAATATCCTGGCGCTTAACGCGGCGGTAGAAGCCGCCCGCGCCGGTGAGCAGGGCCGTGGCTTTGCGGTGGTTGCCGGGGAAGTGCGCAATCTCGCCAGCCGAAGCGCCAATGCGGCAAAAGAAATTAAAGCTCTGATTGAAGATTCTGTCTCTCGTGTCGATACCGGTTCAGTGCTGGTCGAATCGGCAGGGGAGACGATGAACGACATCGTCAGCGCGGTGACGCGCGTTACCGACATCATGGGCGAAATTGCCTCCGCGTCGGATGAGCAAAGCCGGGGTATAGACCAGGTGGCGCTGGCGGTGACGGAGATGGATCGCGTTACGCAGCAGAACGCCTCGCTGGTGGAAGAGTCCGCCGCGGCGGCAGCAGCGCTGGAAGAGCAGGCCAGCCGCCTGAGTCAGGCAGTGGCAGCATTCCGGCTTAACGCGCAACGCAGCGCCAGGGATACGGTAACACGAAGCAGTGCTGACTATTTGCCAGCGTCCGCGCCGGCCTTAACCCAACAAAAACCGGCGATGGCCGGGCAGGACGATAACTGGGAAACCTTCTGATAACGACACGACGGCGTGACGCCGCATAAGGGAACGTTGATGTTGAACCGTATTCGTATCTCGACCAGTCTTTTTTTGATTCTGATTGTGTGTGGCGTTTTACAAATTGGCAGTAATGGTTTGTCCTTCTGGGCTTTTCGTGACGACTTTCAGAACCTGAAAACGGTCGAGACGAGCAACCTTCAACGCGATACCCTGGCGCAGAGCCGCGCGGCCTTGTTACAGGCCAGCACCGCCCTGAGTCGTGCCGGTACTCTGACGGCGCTGAGCTACCCGGCGGAGGACATCAAAGCGCTGATGACCACCGCGCGTGCCAGCATGCAGAAAGCGGACGGCGTGTTTAAACAGTTTGCCGCCAGCGAGCCGGCGACCGACACCGCGGCGACCCTGACTGCCGCGACAACCAAAAGCTATACCGCCTGGCGTGAGGATCTTGAGCATCAGGCCACCTGGCTTGAGAGTAATCAGCTTTCCGACTTTCTGACCGCGCCGGTGCAGCAGTCGCAGGATGCCTTTGAAGCGAGCTTCAACGCCTGGCAGCAGTACATCAACCACTTTGTGGTGAGCGCCAGCGAAGACAGCAAAAAGAACTACCAGATCTCGGGGATTATTTTTGCCGTGGTGACGGTGATTGCCCTGCTGCTCATGGCCGGGGCGCTGCTGTGGTCGAAAGTGATGCTGGTGCAGCCGCTGGCGATTATCCGCAGCCACTTTGAGAGCATCGCGGCGGGAAATCTGGCGCGGCCCATTGCCGTGTACGGACGCAACGAGATCTCGGAGATCTTCGACGGCCTGAAACATATGCAGACCTCGCTGCGCGACACCGTAAGCCAGGTGCGTAACGGCAGCCATGCGATGCATACCGGCATCGGTGAAATTGCCGCCGGCAATAACGATCTGTCGTCGCGTACCGAACAGCAGGCGGCCTCGCTGGCGCAGACCGCGGCCAGCATGGAACAGCTGACTGCCACCGTGGGCCAGAACGCGGACAACGCCCGTCAGGCAGCGAAGCTGTCGCAGAACGCGGCACAAACCGCAGAGCAGGGCGGCGAGCAGACCGCGCGCATGGCGCGCACCATGCACGAGATTGAAGCCAGCTCGCAAAAGATTGGTGACATCACCAGCGTGATTGACGGCATCGCGTTCCAGACCAACATCCTGGCGCTCAACGCGGCGGTGGAAGCCGCCCGCGCCGGTGAGCAGGGACGCGGATTCGCGGTCGTGGCCGGGGAAGTGCGTAACCTCGCCAGCCGGAGCGCCGATGCGGCAAAAGAGATCAAAGTGCTGATCGACGAGTCCGTGGCACGCGTCCAGCAGGGCAGCGTGCTGGTGGATACCGCGTCCACCACCATGGCGGACATTGTCCGCTCGGTCACGCAGGTTAACGACATTATGGGGGAGATCGCTTCTGCCTCAGACGAACAACGCCGCGGCATCGAACAGGTTGCCCAAGCAGTAAGCCAGATGGATCAGGTTACTCAGCAGAACGCCGCGCTTGTGGAAGAGGCTGCGGCGGCCACGGATGCACTGGCAAATCAGGCTGACCACCTTACGACTCTGGTGGCAGCATTTCAGCTCGACCACGCGCAGGTGCGCGAGGAGAAGCAGGTACCGTTTGACGCGGTGCCGGTTACACCCTGACGGTAATAAGAAGGCGCTATGACATCATCACTGCCTACCGGGCAAACGTCATTATTGTTGCAGATGACACAGCGCCTCGCGCTGTCCGACGCTCATTTCCGTCGGATATGTCAATTAATCTACCAGCGCGCGGGGATCGTGCTGGCTGACCATAAGCGGGATATGGTTTACAACCGCCTGGTCCGCCGGTTGCGCACCCTCGGGCTGGACGATTTTGGTCGCTATCTCGGTATGCTGGAAGCGAACCAGAACAGCGCGGAGTGGCAGGCGTTTATCAACTCCCTGACCACCAACCTCACGGCCTTTTTCCGTGAGGCGCACCACTTCCCGGTGCTGGCGGAGCATGCCCGCAAGCACAGCGGCGAATATCGCGTGTGGAGCGCGGCGGCCTCAACCGGGGAAGAGCCGTACTCTATCGCCATCACCCTGGCGGATACGCTGGGCACGGCACCGGGTCGCTGGAAGGTCTTTGCCAGCGACATTGATACCGAAGTGCTGGAAAAAGCGCGCAGCGGCATCTATCGCCTGGAAGAGCTGAAAACGCTGTCGCCGCAGCAGTTGCAGCGCTATTTCATGCGCGGCACCGGTCCGCATGATGGCCTGGTACGCGTGCGCCAGGATCTGGCGAATCAGGTTGAGTTTGCCTCGCTTAACCTGCTGCAAAAGCAGTACGACATCGGCGGCCCGTTCGATGCAATCTTTTGCCGCAACGTGATGATTTATTTCGATAAGGACACACAGCAAGAGATCCTGCGGCGCTTCGTTCCGCTGCTTAAACCCGACGGCCTGCTGTTCGCCGGGCATTCAGAGAACTTCAGCAACCTCAGTCGCGACTTCTGGTTACGTGGCCAGACCGTCTATTCGCTGAGTAAGGAAAGAGCATGAGTAAAATCAGAGTGTTGTCAGTGGATGACTCTGCGCTGATGCGCCAGATAATGACCGAGATCATTAACAGCCACAGCGACATGGAAATGGTAGCGACCGCACCGGACCCGCTGGTTGCCCGCGACCTGATTAAAAAGTTTAACCCGGATGTGCTCACGCTCGACGTGGAAATGCCGCGCATGGACGGCCTCGATTTCCTGGAAAAACTGATGCGCCTGCGTCCGATGCCGGTGGTGATGGTCTCCTCCCTGACCGGGAAGGGCTCGGAAATCACCCTGCGCGCGCTGGAGTTGGGCGCTATCGACTTCGTGACTAAGCCGCAGCTGGGCATTCGTGAAGGGATGCTGGCCTACAGCGAGATGATCGCCGATAAAGTGCGCACCGCCTCGCGGGCAAAACTCTCGGCGCGCGCGCCGGAAGCGGCCCCGGCCACCCTGAAGGCCGGCCCGCTGCTCAGTTCGGAAAAACTGATTGCAATTGGCGCGTCAACCGGCGGCACCGAGGCGATTCGCCACGTGCTGCAACCGCTGCCGCTCTCAAGCCCGGCGGTGCTTATTACCCAGCACATGCCGCCGGGCTTTACCCGCTCCTTCGCCGAGCGCCTGAACAAACTGTGCCAGATTAGCGTGAAAGAGGCAGAAGACGGCGAACGTGTATTGCCAGGACACGCCTATATTGCGCCCGGTGATCGGCACATGGAGCTGGCGCGTAGCGGGGCAAACTATCAAATCAAATTACATGACGGGCCGCCGGTAAACCGCCACCGCCCGGCCGTCGATGTGCTGTTTCATTCAGTCGCGAAGCATGCGGGGCGCAACGCGGTGGGGGTTATTCTCACCGGGATGGGCAACGACGGCGCGGCCGGAATGTTAGCGATGCACCAGGCCGGTGCCTGGACCATCGCGCAAAACGAAGCAAGTTGTGTGGTGTTCGGCATGCCGCGAGAGGCCATCAATTCAGGTGGCGTCAGCGAAGTGGTCGATCTAAGCCAGGTCAGCCAGCAGATGCTGGCGAAAATCAGTGCCGGACAGGCAATACGTATTTAAGAGGAGAGTAGTGGTTATGGCAGATAAAGATCTTAAGTTCCTGGTAGTGGATGATTTCTCCACCATGCGTCGCATTGTACGTAACCTGCTGAAAGAGCTGGGTTTCAACAACGTAGAAGAAGCGGAAGATGGCGTGGACGCGCTGGCAAAACTGCAGGCTGGCGGTTTTGGCTTTGTGATCTCCGACTGGAACATGCCGAATATGGACGGCCTTGAGCTGCTGAAAACCATTCGTGCCGACAGCAACATGGCTGCCATGCCGGTGCTGATGGTCACGGCGGAAGCCAAGAAAGAGAACATCATCGCAGCAGCGCAGGCGGGTGCCAGCGGCTACGTGGTAAAACCGTTTACCGCTGCGACCCTGGAAGAGAAGATGGGCAAAATCTTCGAAAAACTCGGCATGTGAGGGCGGGACGATGATGCAACCAATAATCAAACCGACTGATGAGCATACGCCCGGCGATATCATAGCCCGCATTGGTAGTCTCACGCGTATGCTGCGCGACACCATGAAGGAGCTGGGACTCGATCAGGCGATTGCAGAAGCAGCTGAGGCGATTCCGGATGCCCGCGACCGCCTGGATTATGTGGTACAGATGACGGCGCAGGCCGCCGAGCGCGCACTGAACTGCGTAGAGGCTTCCCAGCCTCATCAGAACCAGATGGAGTCCGGCGCGAAAGCGCTGAGCAGCCGCTGGGATGAGTGGTTTGAGAACCCGATCGAACTGAGTGACGCGCGTGAGCTGGTCACCGACACCCGTAATTATCTGGCAGACGTGCCGTCCCATACCGGGGCGACGAACGCACAGCTGCTGGAAATCATGATGGCGCAGGATTTCCAGGATCTGACCGGTCAGGTTATCAAGCGCATGATGGACGTGGTGCAGGAGATTGAGCGCCAGCTGCTGATGGTGCTGCTGGAAAACATTCCGGATCAGCCAAGCCGCGCCAAACGTCCGAACGACAGCCTGCTCAACGGCCCGCAGCTTGATGCGACCGCCGCTGGCGTCGTGGCAAGCCAGGATCAGGTTGACGATCTGCTCGACAGTCTCGGTTTCTGAGTCTGATACGCCCCCGGATGCCAGGGTATCCGGGGGCGTAGTTTTTCTAGCGTAAATCCATTTTTACCGTCACATTCCCTTCGTATTTCCCGGCTGCCGGGCGCGAATCCGTGGTGCTCACCGGCGCGGCCTTCATCACGATGCTGCCGTTCCCCTGTTCATCAAGCGTCACCGGAAACTCGACGCTGCCATCCAGCATCACCGGGTTGTTGTTGTTATCAAACATCCGTACTCCCATATCGTCACGATCGATCATGCGCGCAATTAACTTGCCTGAATCGACCACGCCGCGGTCGGCGCTCAGCGTAAGCTTGATTTTCTGCTGGTTATTCACCGCCGGATTATCGCAGCGGTAGGAGATATCCACGTCTTTCAGGGTAAAGCCTTGCGGAGGTTGACCCGCCGCAACGTACTGACTGGTCATGGTCTGCCCCAGATCCACCTCAATGGTGCTCCCTGCGTTGATCACGCAGCTTAGCGGGGCGGTGAGCGTACCGCTAAGCCAGATGTTGGAGACCTGCTGGGCGCTGCCGATATCGCAACTGCCGGAGCCGAACGAGAGGCAGGCATAGTTTTGCGCCATCAGCGTCGCGGGGATAGTCTCCTCACCGAGGATCGGTTTTTTGACATACAGCGTCACGGCGATCACGTTCCATTTGAACTTGCGTTTAGTGGTACTGGCCCCGACGGGGCGCGTACTCTCGCTGCAGACGCTGGCGGTTTGCTCGGTCGGTTTCTTCTGCTCAAGCGCCTTCATCATTCCGGACATCGGCGTCGGGTAGCTGTTGATGGGAATGGGCGTCAGGCCAGTGCCGTCCGGAGAGTCAACGGCGTTGCTATAGGCCTGCACGTCGGCATCGAGAAACTCCGTCAGATAACCATAGCCTGAGATGCCTGGCGATAACGGGCTACCGGCATAGTTAGTGGTCATGACTGGCGTGCTGGCGAGCAGGTTGCCCGGACAGCTACAGTTAGCTTCGATCTCCGTCCCGCTGCCCACCAGATAATGCGACATCGGTAAAATATGTTGCGTGACGTTTTCATCCGCTGTCATCTCGTGGTTAAAGCTACTTTCATAGCTTGCTGCTGCGCTGAAACAGTCGTGAAGGATCGTGGCCTGCACCTGGCCACTTATCAGCATGACGAGCAGCGTTAGCATGCATACTGTTGAGTTAGTCTGCATGTCGGGTCTCCTGTTTGCAGAGCGCTGACAGGGTGCGGATACCCGTAGCGCGAGGTACTGACGCGGTGGCGGGGATCTGCACCCGGGCGCGGCAACGTTGTGCCGCATCGGTGCCCCACTGCACGTTGACGCCTGCCTGTTCGCCAACTCCGGCGAGGTAAAGCAGGCCGCCATCGTCAACGATACCGCTCTGTGCCTGGCCCTCTACGCTGGCTACCGCGCCAAACGGCACCGGACGACCATTGTCCCGGGTCAGGGTCACCAGCACGCGGTAACCGATGCGGGCATCAAATCGGGCCGTCACCGCCGCGTTGCGGCTTGGGATCACCATCACCGCGGTGGCATTGGTGTCTACATCCTCCGGCAGGGTAGTGGTATCTACGCGCAGTGTATTTTGTTGATAGGCTGTCAGTGACGGGATAATGGCGTTGCCAAACCAGTCGGTCTGAATGCCGCGTTGATTTTTGAAACGCACCCCTGATGCCCCGCCAGTGCTGACGATAGCGAACTGATCGCCGAGCGGCTGGGAGAGGGTAACGCCCTCGGGATGGGCCACCACCGCGCCGCTGATTCCGTAGCTGACGCGCGAGGAGTCGTCGGCGCCATAGTAATAGCCTGCATTAACGTTCGCGTATTCGGAACGGTAGCTGGTATAGAGGCTACTGTTATCGGTGCCGTCATGGTTGGTATGGCTCTGCTGCAGCGAGTAGTTCAGGCGCTGATCGTCGAGTAGCGTGCCGCTCAGGCCGAGGCTCTGGCTGGTATCGCCGTGGCGGCTGTTACTCATGCTGTAGCTGGCCCAACTGTTGGGCAGCCAGCGACTGAGCGGCACGCTGAAGCCGAGGCTTATCATGCGATCGCTGTCATCATCCCCGGAGGTGGTATAGGTGCAGGCCAGATGCGCGCTGACGCCGCCAAAGGTGCGGTTGATACCGGCGGTAACGCTGCGCTCGCGCTGCGAGGTTCCCCAGTAATCCTGCTGGTAGCCGTTAAGATAGAGGCTGCTGCCGAGCAGCGTCTGGCTGACGCTGGCCTGCACCCGGTTGCGCTTGTTGTAGCGAAAGGTCCAGTCGTCTTCGTCATAGCGCTGATTCGCGTCGGCGAAGCTGTAGTAGCCCGCCGTGGAGTAGCGGTAGCTGGCAAGGGTGAAGTTGGTATCGGTGGCATCGATTTTCCCGGACCAGAGCACGCGGTAAGACTGCCCGGTGTGGCGGGTGTTGTCATCCAGCGTGGCCCGCGCCCAGGTAACGTCGAAGGAGAACGCGCCCAGCTCACCCGGCACCAGACCGACGCCCACATTGCCCGCCTGGTAATCCGCAGAGGCGGTCAGGCCGCCAAATGCCGTCAGGGTGTTATTGATGCCGTAGATTACGCTGCCCTGTGTGAACAGCGGTTCATTTTGCTGACTGTTGTTATCCGCCCGGAAGCGCGCCGCCGTGACCTCATACTTTATCTGACCGGGACGCTGCATAACCGCCACGCTGGAGTAGGGCTGAGTCCAGCTGTGCACCGTGCCATCCGCTTCCTTTACGGAAATCTCCAGATCGCCGCTGTTGGTCGTGGAGTTCAGGTCGGTTATCTCAAACGCGCCAGGCGCGACGTTCTGCTGATAGATAATGTAACCATTCTGCCGCACCGAGACCTCGGCGTTGGAGCTGGCGATGCCGCGGATCACCGGTGCAAACCCGCGCTGGCTGTAAGGCAGCATCTCCTCATCGGAGGCCAGGTTAACGCCGCTGTACTGCACGCTGTCGAACACGTCTCCGCGCGTGCTGCTCTGGCCGGCCGTGAACTGCGCACGCAGGGCATCCACGTCATGCTGTATCCAGCTGCTGAGCGATTCCCAACTGTGCCGATCGTTAGTCTCGCTCCAGATGGAGTAGTTGCGCAGCCGCCAGCCACCAAGGTTCAGGCCACTGCGCAGGTTAAGGTACTGGCTGCTGTCGCGCTGGTGCGCACTGTCCTCGTTCTGCGAGCCGGAGAACGCATAGTCGGTGAACAGCACCGGCACGCCGTCCTGCCAGCGCGCGGGGTCGATCTCCCCGGCGCGGGTTTCGTTGAGCGCGGCCTGAGGCAGACTGAGGTGCAGCGTCAGGGTGGAAAAAGTAAACGCGGCGGAGGCAAAAGGGATGTAGTGCCCCATTGGCTGCGGCAGCGGCGCGTTGTCGGGCAGCGCGGCAAGCGCAGGGTATTCATCGACCCGCACGCCCCATCGGCGCAGCTGCGCCACCGTCAACTGGGGCTGCAGAGTGCCGTCCGGGCCGCTCAGGTAGCTGATGCTCTCATCCGGCAGTGAATGGGTGTTAAGGATGATGCGCGAGACCCAGCTGCCGGGCAGCTGCGCATCCGGGCGCGAAAACAGCGACAGGTCAATATCCTGCTGTGCCAGGAGGTCGCCTTCCAGCGATGAAGGGGCGAAATAAAATTCGCGCGCGTCGGCGGTCGATGATGCCAGCAGGAGGGTTCCGCCCACGCAGGGCAGAAGGGTGCGTAATCGCCCACCGCTAACAGCGTTTTTTCTGCTCATCGGGATGCTCAGTTTGCCTGCAGCGCAGCGCTGTAGGCGGCGGAGGCATTGCCATAGTCGGTAACACAGCGCCAGGAGACGCTGTTGCCGCTGGCGTTTGTGGGCAGCGCAAACTGCGCCTGGCTTTTGGGTGCCACCAGTTCAATGTTATCCAGCCGGGTAGCGCCGAGCTGTAGCGATTCGAAAACGCTGTAATAGGGGCCGCCGTTGGTAACGATCAGCGTATTACCGCTGCGGCTGAAGCTCAGGTTTTTACAGGTCTCAGCAGGCGTGCCAGCCAGGGCTGCCGGGCGGAAAAACAGCTTCAGCCGGGTTTTGAAGATCAGACGCAGCACGTTTTTATCTTCCGAGCCCTTTTCGTTGGCCGGGATTGTGCGGACGTTAAGGTAGAACATCGATTCGCGATCCTCTGCCAGCGGCGCACCGGTCCAGGTAATGCGCAGGCTCTGTTCTTTTTGCGCATCCAGCCGAAACAGCGGAGGCGTAATAATAAACGGCCCGCGGGTTTTCCCGTCGCCGGTATCGACCCAGGACTGCACCAGCCAGGGCAATTCACGGTCCCGGTTTATCAGGGCCAGTTCGACCTCTTTTTTATTGATGTCGTAAATAACGCGGGTACGCCCTATTTGTACTCCGCCAGCAAGCGCAGGAGCAGTAATAGTTGCTGAGAGGCAAAGGATAAATAAATTCACTGTTCGCATTATGCTAACCATCAATGCTAATTATAATTTGAGAGTATTACTTCATGCCCGACCAGCGCCGGGCATGAAGTAATTAATGAGTAAGTGCCCGTTCAGGCATCCACTAAAATAAAATTAACGGTAAAGAATATTGACGGTCATATCACCGTCAGCCGGGCCGGCAGTGACTTTATCGGTAAAGGATTTATAGCGGGCATTAAAGTTGGTGGTGAGGGTATCGTCCGGCATGGCGGAGAGCGGAACATAGACCTGATCTTCGCTGCCGTCGAACTTCAGCAGCTCGGTTTTACCGTCCAGGCTCACTGCGATGCCGACGCCCGTCGCGGCCGTTTCGCCCTCGGTGGTGATGGTACTAACGTCCATCAGCGTGGGGGTGCCGGTCAGCGTGGTTGGCGCATTAAAAGTAAGCTGTACCATTGCCAGGCCATCTGTCGTGACCGGGCAATCGACCAGCGCAATGGAGAACGGAACCTCCGGTGATTCATCGCCAGTTTTGGCAAACAGCGAGGTGGGATAGCTACCCAGTGGCACGGTGCTGTCGTGCCCGTCATCGCCGGAGATTTCACAGCTTGGTTCGATAATTTCACCAGTGAAATGCACCACACCCGCATTCATTTCTGACGCCATTGCCGAGGCTGAGCACATTGCCAGCAGCGTGCTGAATAACATATTTTTCGTAAAACGCATAACAACCACTCCTTATTAATATTCCCTGGTGCGTAATTCAATTGCAATTGAAGCAAAAAATAATAAAACCTGTTTTTTCGGCATTATATACGCTGTATTCAAAGCGCGAAGCGGATTCTTTATAAGAATATTAATTACGAAAGAGAATTTTGTAAGAATGTTTAATTGTGCCGCGTTTAATATAGGGCTGATAAATAAAAGGGCGCAGAGATATATTATTTTTAGCGTCAGGCGATGCTAATTTATACATTATTTACTGGGCTTAGGTTAAATCAGACCCGCGTTTAATCCGAGCGCGTTCCCGCAGCGGGCGTTGGTTTACCGTCCATTATCGCGGTAGCAAATCGCATCTCCCGGTCCGTAACACGCGGCGTGCACCCCTTACTAAACGCAGTAAAAAGCCCCCTTTACGCGGGCTATTCACGGCATTGGCTACGCGGCCCTCTGGCATGATAACTGCGGGAAAAACGTGTCGAGATTGACGTAGTGGCTGAAGATAGCGACCAGGAAAAGACAGAGGCCCCCACACCACACCGAATAGAAAAAGCGCGTGAGGATGGGCAGATACCCCGATCCAGAGAACTGACCTCGCTGCTGATGCTGCTGGCAGGCGTGTCGATCCTCTGGGTGGGCGGGGCGCCCCTTGGTCGAAAACTGGCGGCCATGCTGGCGGCAGGTCTGCATTTCGATCACAGCATTATCAATGACCCCAGCCTGATTGTCGGCCAAATCGGCAGCCTTCTTAAGCAGTCCCTGATGGCGTTACTGCCACTGATTACCGGACTTGTGCTGGTGGCGCTTGCCGCACCGATGCTGCTCGGCGGCCTGCTGTTCAGCGGTAAAGCGGTGGCGTTTAAATTCAGCAAGCTTAACCCGCTGCCGGGCATCGCGCGCATGTTCTCGGCCCAGACCGGGGCTGAACTGCTGAAAGCGGTACTGAAATCATTGCTGGTGGGTGCGGTCACCGGCTTTTATGTCTGGCATAACTGGCCGGAGATGCTGCGCCTGGTCAGCGAGTCGCCCGTTTCGGCGCTGCGTAACGCCCTGAATATTGTGGCGCTGTGCGGCGTGCTGATCGTGCTTGGTCTGATCCCGATGGTCGGGTTTGACGTCTTCTTCCAGATCTTCAGCCACATCAAAAAATTACGCATGACGCGGCAGGATATCCGCGACGAGCACAAGCAGAACGAGGGTGACCCGCACGTGAAGGGGCGCATCCGCCAGCAGCAGCGCGCCGCTGCCCGTCGCCGCATGATGGCCGACGTGCCGAAGGCCGACGTTATCGTTACCAACCCGACGCACTACGCCGTAGCGCTGCGCTATGAAGAGAACAAAATGAGCGCGCCGAAAGTGGTGGCGAAGGGCGCAGGGCTGGTGGCGCTGCGCATCCGTGAAATTGGCAACGAGCATCGCATTCCGATGCTCGAAGCACCTCCGCTGGCGCGTGCGCTTTACCGCCATGCGGAGATAGGTCAGCAAATTCCCGGCACCCTCTATTCGGCGGTAGCGGAAGTGCTGGCCTGGGTCTGGCAGTTGCGCCGCTGGCGCGTGGCGGGCGGCCTGATCCCGAAAAAACCTGTAAATCTTCCGGTGCCTCCGGGGCTGGACTTTATGAACGAGAAGGACACTGATGGCTAATCTGGCTGCAATGCTGCGCTTGCCTGGCAATATGAAATCGACCCAGTGGCAGATCCTTGCCGGGCCGATCCTCATCCTGTTGATTCTGTCGATGATGGTACTGCCGCTGCCGGCATTTGTTCTCGACCTGCTTTTCACCTTTAACATTGCACTCTCCATCATGGTGCTGCTGGTGGCGATGTTCACCCAGCGCACGCTGGAGTTTGCGGCGTTCCCGACCATTCTGCTGTTTACCACGCTGCTGCGCCTGGCGCTCAACGTGGCGTCCACCCGTATCATTCTGATGGAAGGGCATACCGGCGGCGCGGCGGCGGGTAAAGTGGTGGAAGCCTTCGGGCACTTCCTGGTCGGCGGCAATTTCGCCATCGGTATCGTGGTGTTCATCATCCTCGTTATCATCAACTTCATGGTTATCACCAAGGGTGCCGGTCGTATCGCCGAAGTGGGCGCGCGTTTCGTGCTCGACGGGATGCCCGGCAAGCAGATGGCCATCGATGCCGATCTCAACGCCGGCCTGATTGGGGAAGAAGAAGCCAAGAAGCGCCGCTCGGAAGTGACCCAGGAAGCTGACTTCTACGGTTCGATGGACGGTGCGAGTAAATTCGTGCGCGGTGACGCCATCGCCGGGATCCTGATTATGGTGATCAACGTCGTCGGCGGTCTGCTGGTCGGCGTGCTGCAGCACGATATGGCGTTTGGTCACGCAGCAGAGAGCTATACGCTGTTGACCATCGGTGACGGCCTGGTTGCCCAGATCCCGGCGCTGGTGATCTCCACTGCGGCGGGCGTAATCGTTACGCGTGTGGCGACCGAGCAGGACGTGGGCGAGCAGATGGTGACCCAGCTGTTCAGCAACCCACGCGTCATGCTGCTGGCTGCGGCGGTACTGGGCCTGCTCGGCATGGTGCCTGGCATGCCTAACCTGGTGTTTCTGCTGTTCACCGCGGCACTGCTGGGCCTGGCCTGGTGGATGCGCGGACGCGAAATGAAAGCGCCAGCCCCGGCGGCACCGGTGAAAGCCCCGGAAACCACCCAGGCGGTGGAAGCCACCTGGAACGATGTTCAGCTGGAAGACTCCCTCGGTATGGAAGTGGGCTATCGCCTGATCCCGATGGTGGATAATCAGCAGGACGGCGAGCTGCTCGGTCGTATTCGCAGTATTCGTAAGAAATTTGCTCAGGAGATGGGCTTCCTGCCACCGGTGGTGCATATCCGTGACAACATGGATCTGCCGCCGGCGCGCTACCGTATCCTGATGAAAGGGGTGGAGATTGGCAGCGGCGAGGCCTATCCGGGCCGCTGGCTGGCGATTAACCCCGGCACCGCTGCCGGCACGCTGCCGGGTGAAACCACCGTCGATCCGGCCTTTGGCCTGGCCGCGGTATGGATTGAGAGCGCCCTGAAAGAGCAGGCGCAGATCCAGGGCTTTACCGTCGTGGAAGCCAGTACCGTGGTGGCAACCCACCTCAATCACCTCATCGGCCAGTTCGCGCCTGAGCTGTTTGGTCGTCAGGAAGCGCAGCAGCTGCTGGATCGCGTGACCCAGGAGATGCCGAAGCTGACCGAAGATCTGGTGCCGGGCATTCTGACGCTCACCACGCTGCACAAGGTGCTGCAGAACCTGCTGGCCGAGAAAGTGCCGATCCGCGATATGCGCACCATTCTCGAAACCCTGGCCGAACATGCGCCGGTGCAGAGCGATCCTTACGAGCTGACCAACGTGGTGCGCGTGGCGCTGGGCCGCGCCATCACCCAGCAGTGGTTCCCGGGCAACGGCGAAGTGCAGGTGATTGGTCTGGATACCGCGCTGGAACGTCTGCTGCTGCAGGCGCTGCAGGGCGGCGGCGGGCTGGAACCTGGGCTGGCGGACCGTCTGCTGGAGCAGGCGCAGCAGGCGCTGAGTCGTCAGGAGATGCTGGGTGCGCCGCCGGTGCTGCTGGTGAACCACGCCCTGCGTCCGCTGCTGGCGCGCTTCCTGCGCCGCAGCCTGCCGCAGCTGGTGGTGCTGTCGAATCTCGAAATGACTGACAACCGCAACATCCGCATGACTGCCACCATCGGAGGCCAGTGATGCGTGGCTTACTGCTGCTGCTCTGCCTGCCGTTCGCCGCGTTCGCGAAGGGCGAGGGGGCGTGGGAAGCCAGCAACGGCGGCACTACGCTAACCTGGCGCGGCGTGGCGGCGTCGTCCTCGCCGCTGATGCCGAAGGATAAGCCGGAGGGGGTGATGAACCTCGTGGTCTGGCGCTACGAGCTGAACGGCCCCATTCCGGCGGGCCTGCAGACGCGCCTCTGCTCGCTCAGCCGCTGCGTCGCGATTGAAGGCGGGCAGGGGACCACGCGCGGTCTGACCGGGGTGCCCGCCAGCGAACCGCTGCGCTTCATCTGGGAAGTGCCCGGTGGCGGGAAGCTGTTCCCGATGATGCGGGTGCAGTCGAACCAGGTGATTGTGAACTATCACTAATTTCTCGGGGCTGCCATGCGCAGCCCTGTTTTTTTACCGCATTTCCCCCAGGCTTTACGAGCCGCTTCGCAAATCCGACACCTTCTTTTGAACATCCCAAAACACTGTTTTATAAATCAGTGACACGGATAGCGGCACTCTTTGCATTTTTGCCAGCATCGCTTCCCGGATGGCAGAAACAAAAAGGTATCCCTTACTTCATACTTTTACTTTAGCCGTAACAGGTTCCCTGTTGCCCTTCGGGCAGCGTTGCCGGGGATCTCCCATTAGTACCTACAGGGTTGACGGCAATGAAAACACGAAAAATTGGCCTTCCTAATTACCTCGCCTACGGCTCCGGAGATTTCCTCGGGGCAGGGACCACCGCCCTGACGGCGGCCTGGTTGCTCTATTTCTACACCACCTTCTGTGGCCTTACGCCTATCGAGGCGACCTTTATCTTTGCCGCCGCGCGCGTGCTGGATGCGGTGGTCAGCCCGCTGATGGGCTTTCTGACCGATAATTTCGGCACCACCTGGTTTGGTCGCCGCTTTGGCCGCCGCAAGTTCTTTATCCTGCTCGGTATTCCCTGCGTCTTCAGCTACTCGCTGATGTGGGTCGGGGACATGGGCTTCTGGTACTACCTGCTGACCTATCTGCTGTTCGACATTGTCTACACCATGATCCTGGTGCCATACGAAACCCTGGTGCCGGAGATGACCGATGACTTCAAGCAGAAAACCAAGTTCTCCGGGGCGCGCATCTCGATGGCGCAGATGTCGGCCATTCTCGCTTCCTTCCTGCCGGGCGTGCTGCTCACCCAGTTCGGTAAAGACAACGCGATCTCCTTCTTCTACGCCAGCCTGGTGTTCTCGGTGCTGTGCGCCATCATGCTGACGTTCGTCTGGTTCTTCACCTGGGAGCGGCCGCGTGAGGAGTGGTCTGAAGCGGCGCTGCGTGCCGAAGAAGAGAAGAAAAGCCTGACGCTGGGTCAGAGTCTCAACCGCCTGTTCGTCGAGCTGATCTCCACCCTGCGCATTAAGATTTTCCGTCAGCATCTTGGCATGTACCTTGGGGGCTACATCGCCCAGGACGTGTTCAACGCCGTATTCACCTACTACGTGGTGTTCGTGCTGATGCAGGAAGCGGCGATGGCCTCAAACCTGCTGGGCACCATGGCTATCTTCCAGTTCATCGCCGTGATCGCCATGATCCCGCTGTGCATCCGCTTCGGACCGGCACCCTCTTACCGGATGGTGGTGGTGCTGTTCGGCCTCAGCTCGCTCTCCTACGCGATGCTCTACTACGCCGGGTTAAGCGATATTTACGCGCTGCTGCTGCTAATCTCCGCTATTGCCGGCCTCGGGCGCGGCGGCATCAACTATGTGCCGTGGAACACCTATACCTATATCGCCGATGTGGATGAGGTCATTACCGGCCAGCGCCGCGAAGGCATCTTCGCCGGCATCATGACGCTCACCCGTAAAGCCTCTCAGGCGGGTGCCGTGATGCTGGTGGGCATTGTGATGCAGATGTCCGGCTTCGTATCCGGTCAGAGCGTGCAGGCCCCGGCAGTGAGCCACACCATTCTGATGATCCTCAGCGTCGGCACGCTCATCGTACTGGCCTGCGGTTTCCTGGTTTCGCTGCGCTTTAAGCTCAACCTGGCCACCCACAGCATTCTGCGCGAAGAGACCAGCAAAATGCGCACCACCGGCCGGGCGATACCGGAAAGCGCCAGCCCGCACAATCGCGCCACGGTTGAGATGCTGGCGGGTATGCCTTACGAGAACCTGTGGGGCAACAACAACATCGGCTATCTGAACCGCAACAAACCGGCAGCCCCCGCGCTGAAGGGCCATGCACCTGAATTCGACACGACACAGAGGTTAAGTTAATGATTGTTTACCCTGTCAAACACAGCCCGTTACTGTGCCAGCCGGAGCGTTTTATCGCCCGGGATGAGCTGAAGTCCCTGATCCACAAGCTCACTGATAATCTGGTCAATATCAAGGATGAAACCGGCGCGTTCCTGCTGCGCCTGGATGATGGCCGCGTGATTGACACCAAAGGCTGGGCCGGCTGGGAGTGGACCCACGGTGTCGGACTGTACGGCATGTACCAGTACTGGCGTCAGACCGGCGATACCACCATGCGTGACATCATCGACGGCTGGTTCGCCGACCGCTTTGCCGAAGGGGCGACCACCAAAAACGTTAACACCATGGCGCCATTCCTCACCCTGGCGTACCGCTATGAGGAGACCGGGAATCCGGCCTGGCTGCCGTGGCTGGAGAGCTGGGCCGAGTGGGCAATGTATGAGATGCCGCGCACCGAATGGGGCGGCATGCAACACATCACCCTGGCGGAAGAGAACCATCAGCAGATGTGGGACGACACCCTGATGATGACGGTGCTGCCGCTGGCGAAGATCGGCAAGCTGCTCGGGAAGCCGGAGTACGTCGAGGAAGCGGTGTATCAGTTCCTGCTGCACGTCCAGAATCTGATGGATCGGGAAACCGGGCTGTGGTTCCACGGCTGGAGCTACGAAGGCAACCACAACTTCGCGAACGCCCGCTGGGCGCGCGGCAACAGCTGGCTGACGATTGTCATCCCGGACTTTCTGGAGCTGGTGGATCTGCCGGAGCGCGACCCGGTGCGACGCTACCTGATTCAGGTGCTGGAGAATCAGGTTGCTGCCCTGGCCAAATGCCAGGATCGCAGCGGGCTGTGGCATACGCTGCTCGACGATCCGAATTCCTACCTTGAAGCGTCGGCCACCGCCGGGTTTGCCACTGGTATCCTGAAAGCGGTACGCAAGCGCTACATCGGGAAAGCGTATGCTGCCGTCGCCGAAAAAGCGGTGAAGGGCATTGTGGCGAACATCTCCCCGGACGGCGAGCTGTTGCAAACCTCGTTTGGTACCGGCATGGGCCATGACCTGGAATTCTATCGTCAGATCCCGCTCACTTCGATGCCCTACGGCCAGGCGATGGCGATCCTTTGTCTGGCAGAGTATCTGCGCAGCTACCTCTGACCCGAGCACGACGCCATAAAAAAAGCCTGAACATCACGTTCAGGCTTTTTTGTTACCGCAGGCGAGGTATTACATGCGCTCGACGGTTTTGATACCCAGCGTATCCAGACCCAGCTTCAGGGTTTTCGCGGTCAGCAGCGCCAGCTTCAGGCGGCTCTGACGCACCGCGTCGCTCCCGGCGCTGAGGATCGGGCAGTGCTCGTAGAAGCCGGAGAACAGGCCCGCCACGTCGTAGAGGTAAGCACACATCACGTGCGGCGTACCTTCCCGGGCCACGGTGGTCAGCGTCTCTTCAAACTGCAACAGACGTGCCGCCAGCGCCGCTTCGCGATCCTCGGTGATGGTTACCGGAGCGGTGAGGCTGCTTTCATCGACGCCCGCCTTGCGGAACACGGAGAGCACGCGGGTGTAGGCATACTGCATATAGGGCGCGGTATTGCCTTCAAACGCCAGCATGTTGTCCCAGTCAAACACGTAGTCGGTGGTGCGGCTCTTGGAGAGATCGGCGTATTTCACCGCGCCGATGCCCACGGCGTCAGCCAGTTTTTCCAGCTCGTCTGCCGGCATGTCCGGGTTCTTCTCGCCCACCAGGCGGCGCGCGCGCTCCATCGCTTCGTCCAGCAGCTCGGTCAGCTTGATGGTACCACCAGCACGGGTTTTGAACGGCTTGCCGTCTTTGCCCAACATCATACCGAACATGTGGTGCTCCAGCGGTACGGAGTCTGGTACATAGCCCGCTTTACGCACGATGGTCCACGCCTGCATCAGGTGCTGGTGCTGACGCGAGTCGATGTAGTAGAGCACGCGGTCGGCATGCAGGGTTTCATAGCGGTATTTCGCGCAGGCGATGTCCGTGGTGGTGTAGAGGTAGCCGCCATCCTTCTTCTGGATGATGACGCCCATCGGTTCGCCTTCTTTGTTTTTGTACTCGTCGAGGAAGACCACGGTAGCGCCTTCGCTCTCGGTCGCCAGACCTTTCTCTTTCAGGTCGGCCACAATCCCCGGCAGCATCGGGTTATAAAGGCTTTCGCCCATCACGTCGTCGCGGGTGAGGGTGACGTTCATGCGCTCGTAGGTCAGCTGGTTCTGGGTCATGGTGATGTCCACCAGCTTGCGCCACATCTGGCGGCAGTACTCGTCGCCGCCCTGCAGCTTCACCACGTAAGCGCGGGCGCGCTCGGCGAACTCAGCGTCTTCGTCGTAGTGTTTCTTGGCTTCACGGTAGAAGTTTTCCAGGTCTGCCAGCGCCATGTCGCCAGCGTTTTCGTTCTGCTGCTTCTCAAGGAAGGCAATCAGCATACCGAACTGGGTGCCCCAGTCGCCGACGTGGTTGGCGCGGATCACCTTGTGCCCGAGGAACTCAAGGGTGCGCACCGCAGCGTCACCAATGATAGTGGAACGCACGTGACCGACGTGCATCTCTTTCGCGACGTTCGGCGCAGAGTAGTCCACCACCACGGTTTGCGGCTGGGCAACTTTTGTCACGCCCGCGCGGTCGGAGGCAGCGGCTTCATCCACGCGCAGCGCGAGGAACACCGGGTCGAGGAAGATATTGATAAAGCCCGGGCCGGCGATTTCCACTTTTGCAGCGATGCCGGTGAGATCGAGGCTGGCGATAACCTGCTCAGCTAACTGTCGCGGCGGCATGCCCAGTTTTTTCGCCACCGCCATGACCCCATTGGCCTGGTAGTCACCAAACTGCGCTTTGGCTGACTGGCGAACCTGGGGTTCGCAATCCGCAGGCGCACCTGCGGCAATCAGTGCCTGACTGACTTTATCTGAGAGAAGAGCCTGAATATTCACCGGGATACCTTACCGTAAAGAGGCAGCACAACAGGGGTGCCGCATGATGCATTTGAAAAACCAGGGGCGGGATTATACTGCATTTGGCGGGAGACGTCAGCCCTGCGCTGGGCCGGGGCAGGCGGGGGTTTTTAAGCGGCCCGCACCAGGGTAGAGTAGCGCCTTTTCACACCTTCCCGGAGCACCGATGACCGACTGGCACGCCATTGACGACCTTCACGATATCCACGCCGACCTGCCGCGTTTTGGCGCCGCGCTCACCGCCCTGGCGGCGCGTCTCGGGCTGGATATTGCCCCGCTTGACGCCGACCACATCTCACTGCGCTGCCATCAGAACGCTACCGCCGAGCGCTGGCGTAAGGGCTTTGAACAGTGCGGCGAGCTGCTGTCGGAGAACATCATCAACGGGCGTTCTATCTGCCTGTTCAGGCTGCATACGCCGGTCATGGTGGCGCACTGGCAGTTTTCCATTGTTGAGCTGCCGTGGCCGGGGGAGAAGCGCTACCCGCATGAGGGGTGGGAGCACGTGGAAATCGTGCTGCCGGGCGACCCGGAAACGCTGAATGCCCGCGCGGTCGCGCTGCTTTCCGATGAAGGGCTGAGCCAGCCGGGGATTTCAGTGAAAACCAGTTCACCCAAGGGCGAGCGGGAGCGCCTGCCAAACCCGACGCTGGCAGTGACCGACGGCAGCGTGACGATTAAATTCCACCCGTGGTCCATAGAGGACATCGTCGCCAGCGAGCGGGAATAGCGCCTTCGCCATGCAATCAGGGCCGTTCGGGTTTCCGGGCGGCCCTTTTTATTGTCTATAGTCATAGGGGTATGCAGTCTGACCGCGCACAGTAAGGAGTATTCACGCCTGTTTTCGACCTGATGGGAGAGACCAATGCACGATACCGTAAAGCGAGACGATCTCTGGAACCACCCCGACGAGCCTGGATTGCACCGATCCATTCTCATTCACCGCTCCCCCGAGGCGCTGTTCGACCTCTGGCGCGACCCCGCCATTTTTCCCCGCCTGATGGCGCACTTTGCGCGCATTACCGTCCTGAGCAATACCGCGTCCCACTGGGAGGTGCCGGTACCGCTTGGCAAAAACGTCGAGTGGGATGCGTATATCGTTGACGAGGCGCGTGGGCAGTACATCGCCTGGGCCTCGGAAAAGAAGGCCACGGTGCCCAATGCCGGGCGGCTCGCGTTCCGGCCGGTTTCCGATGAGAGAGGCACCGAAGTGACCATGACCCTGCATTTTTCGCCGCCCGGCGGCGTGTTTGGCGAGTGGCTGTCGAAGAAAATCGATCTGGTGCCGGAAGCGATGCTCAGCCAGGCGCTGCGGCGCTTCAAAAGCATGGCGGAAACCGGTGAGTTTGCCACCAATAAGCCGCAGCCGGCCGGACGTCACGGTGGCATGGACAAGGTAGAGGAGTAAACGATGCGAGCACTTTGCTGGAATGGCGTAAACGATCTGCGCGTAGAAACCGTGGGCGACCCGATAATCGTTAACCCGCACGATGCCATCATTAAGGTTGGGCTGACCACCACCTGCGGCTCGGATCTGCACGTCATTGACGGGCTGATCCCGAGCATGGAGGAGGGGGATATTCTTGGCCATGAGTTTATGGGCGAGGTGGTCGAGGTGGGACACGAGGTGAAAAATATCCGGCGCGGTGACCGGGTCGTGGTACCGTCGTTTATCGCCTGCGGCTCCTGCTGGTACTGCAATCACGGCCTGTACTCCTGCTGCGATAACACCAACCCGAACGCCCATTTACAGGAGCCGATTCTCGGCTATCCCACTGCCGGGATCTACGCCTACAGCCACGCCTTCGGTGGCTATGCAGGTTCACATGCCGAGTACGTGCGCGTCCCCTTTGCCGATACCGACTGCTTTGTGGTGCCTGATGCGGTGTCCGATGAGCAGGCGCTGTTTCTCTCTGATGCGGCACCCACCGGCTATATGGGGGCTGACTTCTGCAATATTCACCCCGGCGATACCGTGGCGGTGTGGGGCGCAGGCGGCGTCGGGCTGATGGCGGCACAGAGCGCGTATCTGATGGGGGCCGAGCGGGTGATCGTCATCGACCGCTTCCCGGAGCGGCTGGCGATGGCGCGGGAGAAAATCGGCGCAATCACCCTCGATTATACCGAGGTGGACATTTACGAAGCGCTGCTGCACCTCACCGGCGGGCGCGGGCCGGACAGCTGCATCGACGCCGTGGGGATGGAAGCGCACGGCGAAGGACTGCAGTACGCCTACGATCGCACCAAACAGGCGCTGAAAATGCACACCGATATCGGCACCGCGCTGCGTCAGGCGATTCATGCCTGCCGCAAAGGCGGGACGCTGGCGATCCTCGGCGTGTACGGGATGATGGACAAATTCCCGCTCGGCGTGGCGATGAACAAGGGGCTGACGATCCGCACCGCCCAGCAGCACGGCCAGTTTTATATGGAGCGCCTGCTGCATCACGCCTCGCACGGTGAACTGCGCACCGACTTCCTCGCCACCCACCGCTTCTCGCTGGAGGATGCCCCGCGCGGCTACGAGATGTTCAAACGTAAAGAGGACGGCTGCATCCGCGCGGTGTTCAAGCCCTAGCGCGTCACGGCACGCGTCAGCCGCCCAATGGCCTCTTCCAGTGTGGCGGCGGTGCAGCCGAAGTTTATGCGCACGTGCTGCGCGTCGCCAAAGTCCTCACCCGGCGAGAACCCCAGCCCGGCCCGGCGGAAGAAGGTAGTCGGGTTGTCCACTTCCAGCCCGGAGGCATCGACCCAGGCGAGGTAGGTAGCTTCCGGGCTGTTCATCTGCAGCCCGCGCAGGCCGTTCACCGCCTCGTACAGCCGGTCACGGTTGGTGCGTAAATAGTCGAGCTGGGCGCGCAGCCAGGCGTCCCCGTCCTGCCACGCCGCCTGGGCCGCGACTATTGCCAGCACGTCCGCTGAAGGCACGATGCCGTCCCGCACCGCGTTGAAGCGCTGACGCAGTTCCGGGTTCGGGATCACCGCCACCGAGGCGCCAAGCCCGGCAATATTGAAGGTTTTCGACGGCGACATCAGGGTAATGGAGCGCTGCGCGGCGTCCTCGCTCAGGGTGGCGAACGGGATATGTTTGCAGCCCGGCTCCAGCAGCAAATCGCAGTGAATTTCATCGGAACACACCACCAGATCGTGACGGCGGGCGAAGGTCAGCTGGGCTTCCAGCTCGTCGCGGCGATAGACCGTGCCACCCGGATTGTGCGGGTTACACAGCATCAGCAGCTGTTCACGCCCGGTCATCTGGTCGTCAATCGCCTGCAGATCCAGCACCTCCCGGCCCTGTTGCGGGCGCAGTGGCACGCTAATCTGGCTGCGCCCGCCTGCCTTCGCGGCTTTGCGAAACGGGGGATAGATCGGCGTCGGGGCCAGGGTTCCCGCATCGGCATCGCTGAAGGCGCGGACGCTGAGATTCAGCGCCGACACGATCCCCGGCAGGAAGACCAGCCACTCCGCTTTCACCTGCCAGCTGTAATGGCGCTCGCACCAGGCGATAAACGCATCCGCCAGCCCGGCAGGCGCGCCGCCGTAGCCGAATACACCGTGGGCGATACGCTGCGTTAGCGCGTCGGTGACGCAGGCCGGAGAGCGAAAATCGGTATCCGCGACCCACATCGGCAGTACGTCCTCAGCAAATTTTGTCCACTTTGAACTGTCACTGTGACGGCGGTCGATCGCTTCGTTGAAGTTGAATGCCATGATGCGTTGTCCTTTTTATTGTGATAACTCAGACTAGCACGCCGGGAAAAGGCGACAACTGAAAAGGTTTTGCAGGAGAAAACAATGGCTTTGCTTGAGATATGTTGTTACGGCATGACGTGTGCCATCACCGCCGAACAGGCGGGTGCCGATCGCATCGAACTGTGCAGCGCGCCAAAAGAGGGCGGCCTGACGCCGTCGGCGGGCGTGCTGAAGGGCGTCAGGCATAACGTCACTATCCCGGTGCATCCCATCGTGCGTCCGCGCGGCGGCGATTTCTGCTACAGCCAGGCGGAGTTGAGCACCATGCTCGACGATATCGCCTTTATTCGCGATCTGGGCTTTCCGGGGCTGGTGACTGGGATACTGAATGAGGATGGCGGGGTGGATCGGCAAAAAATGCAGGCGGTGATGCGCGCCGCGCCTGGCATGGCGGTCACCTTCCATCGCGCCTTCGATATGTGTGCTAACCCGATGATTGCACTGGAGGAACTGACCGAACTCGGCGTGGCGCGGATTTTAACTTCGGGCCAGCAGGCAAGCGCAGAGCAAGGTATTTCATTAATTACGGAACTAAAGCACCGATCCCGTGCTCCAATCATTATGGCCGGTGCAGGCGTACGGCTGAACAATCTGGAAACCTTTATCGCTGCGGGCGTGGATGAACTCCACAGTTCCGCAGGACGCTACACTTCCTCGCCGATGCGCTATCGCCACGCCGGGGTATCGATGTCAGCGGATGCCAGTGCGGATGAATATGCCCGCTACGAGGTGGACGCCGAAAGCGTCGCCGCGATGAAAGCCGCACTGACGCGGCCTGTTTCCTGAACGCCTGACGATTTTTACCGCGCATCATGTCGCCCATATGATGCTTGCTCGTACCAGGCCCCGGTCTTTTGCCGGGGCTTTTTTTATCGATGCGTCAGGGTTTGCGCGCGGTGAGCACGGCGCGCAGCGGGGCGGGGTAGCCTTCGATGGTTTTCAGACTGTCCTGCGGGTCGAGGAAGTCGGCCAGCGATTCGGTCTTCATCCAGTCGGTGCGGCGCTGCTCTTCGGTGGTGGTGTAGCAGTGATCGGCGATGGTGACATCCACAAAACCACACTTCTCCAGCCAGTTTTTCAGCGCCAGCGCGGACGGAATAAAGTAGACGTTGCGCATCTGCGCATAGCGGTCACCCGGCACCAGCACGCGGTGCTCGTCACCTTCCACCACCAGCGTCTCCAGCACCAGTTCCCCTTCGCTGACCAGTTGGTTTTTCAGCTGCCAGAGGTGATCCAGCGGCGAGCGGCGATGATAGAGCACGCCCATTGAGAAAACAGTATCGAACGCGGCGAGCGCCGGAAGCTGCTCAATACCCAGCGGCAGCATGTGCGCCCGCTGGTCGTCGCCCAGCAGTTTACGCACCGCCTCGAACTGGCACAGGAACAGCTGCATCGGATCGATGCCCACCGCCAGTTTCGCCCCGGCACCGATCATGCGCCAGAGGTGATACCCGCTGCCGCAGCCGACATCGAGTATGGTGCGGCCCGCCAGTGGCTGAATGTGCGGCAGAACGCGATCCCACTTCAGGTCAGAACGCCATTCGGTGTCGATATCCACGCCGTAGAGGGAATACGGCCCCTTGCGCCACGGCATCAGGTTACGCATCAGGGTGTCGATGCGCTGTACCTGACCTTCGCTCAGCGGCTGCGCTGCGTCGGCGGTAACGCTGTGCAGCAGGTCGAGGTGATGCGGGGCCAGTTCCGGCAGGTGTCCCACCGACTTCATCCACAGGCGGAACTGGCCGTGCAGCGCCTCACGCTGCCACTCCCCGAGCTGGGCCGGCAGGGTTTCCAGCCAGCCCGCCAGCGGACCCACAGCAATCTGCTGATAAAATTTTCCGAAGTCGATCATGCGCGTGCTCCGCCTTTCAGCGCCACCAGCGAACCAAAGTTAAAGCACTGGAACCAGAGTTCGCTGTGGGCGAAGCCGGCCTGATGCAGACGCGCTTTGTGCGCTTCCACCGAATCGGTGAGCATCACGTTCTCCAGCATGCTGCGTTTCTGGCTGATCTCCAGCTCGCTGTAGCCGTTGGCACGCTTGAAGTCGTGGTGCATGTCGAACAGCAGTTCGCCGACGGTGGCGTCTTCAAAGCTGAATTTTTCCGACAGCACCAGCGCACCGCCCGGCTTCAGCCCGGCACAGATGCGGGTTAACAGCGTCAGGCGGTCGTCCGGGGCGAGGAACTGCAGCGTAAAGTTGAGCACCACCAGCGAGGCGTTTTCAATCGGCACGTCGCGAATATCGGCTTCGATAACCTCGACCGGGGTCTGCGCTTTGAACGCATCGAGATGACGACGGCAGCGCTCCACCATCGCCGGGGAGTTGTCCACGGCAATGATTTTGCAGTCGTCATGATGAATGTTGCGCCGCACCGACAGCGTCGCCGCGCCCAGCGAGCAGCCGAGGTCATACACCTGACTTGCCGGGGTAACGAAGCGCTCCGCCAGCATCCCGATCATGGAAATGATATTGGAATAACCCGGCACCGAGCGCTGGATCATATCGGGGAAGACTTCCGCTACCCGTTCATCAAAGGTCCAGTCGCCGAGACGGGCGATGGGCGCGGAAAATAGCGTGTCGCGATTGGACATGGCGTAATCCTGCGAAAAACAAAAGGGGCGTATTGTGCGCTAACGTAACGAGAAAACCAACTCCCACGGCATATACCAGAGGTTAGTCAGCACCATCAGCAACAGCGCGCACAGCGTGGCGCTCAGGCCGGAGCGACGCCAGCCGATCAGGTGATGCTGATAACCGTAGTACTGCATCAGCCGGCCGGCAATCAGCAGCAGTCCGCAGACGTGCACCATCCAGGTGAACGCGCCGTTCATCTCCATAAACAGCAGCAGCACCAGGGCGAGGGGAATGTACTCCATCGCGTTGCTCTGAATGCGCAGGGCGCTTTGCAGCTCGCTAAAACCACCGTCGCCGTAGCTGACGCGGTACTGGCTGCGCAGGCGCAGTACATCAATTGAAAACTTAACCAACAGCAGAGCGCCAAGCACGGCATAAAGCGCGCTTACCATAGAAACTCCGTTTAACAGCCAGGGTGGATGCGGGGGCTATGATAGCGTGCGCATTACGCGCTGTCGCTAGTCGTCAGAAAAGAGAATCCTGGGCGGGGATGGCCGGCTCCGGGCCAAGCGAGGGCAGATGCTGACGCAGCGCGGGCCACAGGGTATGCACCAGCTCCGGCGCCTGGGCGATATCCGGCGTGTGCAGAAATAGATACGGCGTGGTGGTCTGCGTCCACATGGCCAGCTTGCGCAGCCAGACGTCAAACAGCTCGACGTTTTGCGCCATGTTGTCGCTGCCGATAAAGCGCACCATCGGGTGGCTGGCGGTAACCACCGCATGCACCGGCAACACCGGTTTTTTGCGCTGCGCCTCGCGGATCGCCTCGCTGTGTGGATTGGCGGCCTGTACCGGGCGGCTGTCGAGGATCACCCGGTTGACTCCGCGCGCGTGCAGCCCGCGGTTGAGCGCCCGCTCGTCCTCGCCTTTGGTGAAGAACGCCCGATGGCGGACTTCCACCCCGTAACTGAACGCGCCGGGCAGCCCATCAAGAAACGCCCACAGCGCGGGCAAATCTCGTGGCCCAAAGGTGGCCGGAAGCTGCAGCCAGTACTGACCGATGCGCCCGGCCAGCGGGTCAAGACGGGTAAAGAACTCCTGCGTCAGCGCCTCGCAGTTGCGCAGCGCCGCCTGGTGGGAAATGGTGGCCGGAAACTTAAAGCAGAAGCGGAAGTTGTCATCGGTCTGGGCATGCCAGCGCGCCACGATCTCCGCCTTCGGCAGCGCGTAGAGCGTCGTGTTGCCCTCCACACAATTAAAATGGCGAGCATACTCTTCGAGACCGGTGATGCCGAGCCGCACCCATTTCGGGTGCGACCACTGCGGCAGTCCGATCCAGACGCGCGGGGCTGTACTCATAGCGCCGCCAGCAGCTCCGCGGTGCTACAGACTTTACCGATGCGCGGGAAGATATGGGTCATGCTGCCCTGATGCTGTTCCGCATCCGCGGCGCTGCACGCATCTTCCACCACGATCAGGTTGAAACCCAGCTCCCAGGCGTTACGCGCTGTGGACTCCACGCCGATATTGGTGGAGATCCCGCACAGCACGATGGTGTCGATCCCGCGACGGCGCAGCTGCAGCTCGAGATCGGTGCCGTAAAACGCGCCCCATTGGCGTTTGGTGACTTCAATATCGCTGTCGCGCTTGCCCAGCGCCGGGGGATATGTCCACCAGTTGTCCGGCAGCGCGTGGCCGCCCATCGGCGCGTCAACCGGTTGTCGTAACGCATCGCCGAAATCCGCCGACCAGCCTACGCGCACCAGCACCACCGGCGCGGCGTGGGCACGAAATTTATCGGCCAGCTGCGCGGTACGGGAGACCACGTCGTCGGCGCTGTGCGGCCCACCGGCGAACGGTAAAATGCCTTCCTGAAGGTCAATCACTACCAGCGCGGTAGTTGCAGGATTAAAATCTGACATCGTCACTCCCTCTTTTTTGTTGTGAGCTGAGTACCTTACGCGTTTTATAAGGTATTGCTGTTTACTAAATTTGTTAATTTTTGTGAGAATGCGCAATAAGACGCGCAGCAAACGCGCTACCGTGTGGCTGCGGACTTATCGTGGACTGGAATTTCCAGTATAATAGCCGCCTTTTTTCATCAGTAGTGACATTCAGCTAAAGCTGCGACAGTGGCGCCTGTAAGCCAGGCGGCAAACGGCCTGTGGCTAAGTTAAGGGATATCTCATGCGTACAGAATATTGCGGGCAGCTCCGACTGTCCCACGTGGGGCAGCAGGTGACTCTGTCTGGTTGGGTCAACCGTCGTCGCGATCTCGGTAGCCTTATTTTCATCGACATGCGCGACCGCGAAGGTATCGTGCAGGTGTTTTTCGACCCGGATCGCGCGGATGCGTTCAAGCTCGCCTCTGAACTGCGTAATGAGTTCTGCATTCAGATTACCGGCACCGTACGTGCCCGTGATGAAAAAAACATGAATCGCGACATGGCGACCGGTGAAGTGGAAGTGTTCGCCACCGATCTGACCATCATCAACCGCGCCGAGCCGCTGCCGCTTGACTCCAACCAGGTCAACTCTGAAGAAGCGCGTCTCAAGTACCGCTACCTGGATCTGCGCCGCCCGGAAATGGCCCAGCGCCTGAAAGCGCGTGCTAAAATCACCAGCTTTGTGCGCCGCTTTATGGATGACCACGGCTTCCTCGACATCGAAACCCCGATGCTGACCAAAGCGACCCCGGAAGGCGCGCGCGACTACCTGGTGCCGTCCCGCGTGCATAAAGGTAAATTCTACGCGCTGCCGCAGTCCCCGCAGCTGTTCAAGCAGCTGCTGATGATGTCCGGCTTCGATCGCTATTATCAGATCGTAAAATGCTTCCGCGATGAAGACCTGCGCGCTGACCGCCAGCCGGAATTCACCCAGATCGACGTTGAGACCTCCTTCATGACCGCGCCGCAGGTGCGTGAAGTGATGGAAGATCTGATCCGCAAGCTTTGGCTTGAGATCAAAGGCGTGGACCTGGGCCAGTTCCCGATCATGACCTTCGCCGAAGCCGAGCGCCGCTACGGTTCCGACAAGCCGGACCTGCGCAA
This sequence comes from Siccibacter colletis, assembly GCF_000696575.1. Lineage (GTDB taxonomy): Bacteria > Pseudomonadota > Gammaproteobacteria > Enterobacterales > Enterobacteriaceae > Siccibacter > Siccibacter colletis. Next base: position 630,498 of record NZ_JMSQ01000006.1, read on the forward strand.
CCCGCTGGAGCTGGTGGATGTCGCCGACCTGCTTACCGCGGTCGAATTCAAAGTTTTCTCCGGCCCGGCTAACGATCCGAAAGGCCGCGTTGCCGCACTGCGCGTGCCGGGCGGTGCCCAGCTGAGCCGCAAGCAGATTGACGACTACGGCAAGTTTATCGAGATCTACGGCGCGAAAGGCCTGGCGTACATCAAGGTTAACGAGCGCGCAGCAGGTCTGGAAGGTATCACCAGCCCGGTGGCGAAATTCCTCAACGCGGACATCGTCGAGGCTATCCTTGAGCGCACCGGTGCGCAGGACGGCGACATGATCTTCTTCGGCGCCGACAAGAAAAAAGTGGTTGCCGACGCGCTGGGCGCGCTGCGCCTGAAGCTCGGAAAAGATCTCAGCCTGACCGACGAGGCCAAATGGGCGCCGCTGTGGGTGGTTGACTTCCCGATGTTCGAAGAGGACGGCGAGGGCGGCCTGAGCGCCATGCACCATCCGTTCACCGCGCCGAAAGACATGACGGCCGACGAGCTGAAAGCCGCGCCGGAAGAGGCGGTGGCTAACGCTTACGATATGGTGATCAACGGCTACGAAGTGGGCGGCGGTTCCGTGCGTATTCACCGCGGCGACATGCAGCAGACGGTATTCGGTATTCTCGGCATCAACGAGCAGGAGCAGCGCGAGAAGTTCGGCTTCCTGCTCGACGCCCTGAAATTCGGTACCCCGCCGCATGCGGGCCTGGCGTTTGGTCTGGATCGCCTGACCATGCTGCTGACCGGTACTGATAACATCCGTGACGTCATCGCCTTCCCGAAAACCACCGCGGCGGCGTGCCTGATGACCGAAGCACCAAGCTTCGCGAATCCGGCCTCCCTCGGCGAGCTGGGTATTCAGGTGATCAAAAAAGAGTCCCCGGAGAATAAGTAATATGCAGTATAAGCAACCCGTTTCGGTACTGGTGGTCATCTATGCCGAAGATACGAAACGGGTGCTGATGTTACAGCGACGCGACGATCCCGAGTTCTGGCAGTCGGTTACCGGCAGCCTGGAAGCGGGGGAGACCGCGTTGCAGGCCGCCGCGCGTGAAGTAATGGAAGAGGTCGCTATTGATGTGGCGCAGGAGCCGCTGAGCCTGGTCGACTGTCAGCGCACGGTGGAATTCGAAATCTTTACTCATTTGCGTCATCGCTACGAGCCGGGCGTTAAGCGCAACACGGAATACTGGTTCCGTCTTGCGCTGCCCCACGAGCGGCAGATTGTCTTTACCGAACATCTGACCTACCGCTGGGTGGACGCCGCGGACGCCGCCGCGCTCACCAAGTCGTGGAGCAACCGGCAGGCGATTGAAGAATTTGTGATTAACGACGCCTGAACGGCGAGCTTTCTGGAGATATTTTTTATGGCAGGTCATAGTAAATGGGCCAACACCAAACACCGCAAAGCGGCACAGGATGCCAAACGCGGTAAGATCTTTACCAAAATCATTCGCGAGCTGGTGACCGCTGCGCGTCTGGGCGGCGGTGATGCCGGCTCTAACCCGCGTCTGCGTGCGGCCATCGATAAAGCGCTCTCCAACAACATGACGCGTGACACCCTGAACCGCGCTATCGCGCGCGGCGTCGGCGGTGATGAAGACGCGAACATGGAAACCATCATCTATGAAGGTTACGGTCCGGGCGGCACCGCCGTGATGGTCGAATGCCTGTCCGATAACCGCAACCGTACCGTGGCGGAAGTGCGTCATGCCTTCACCAAAACCGGCGGCAACCTCGGCACCGACGGCTCCGTGGCGTATCTGTTCAGCAAGAAGGGCGTGATCTCCTTCGAAGCGGGCGATGAAGACACCATCATGGAAGCGGCGCTGGAAGCCGGTGCGGAAGACGTGGTGACCTACGACGACGGCGCGATTGACGTCTACACCGCCTGGGAAGAGATGGGCGCGGTGAAAGATGCGCTGGAAGCGGCAGGTCTGAAAGCCGACAACGCTGAAGTCACCATGATCCCGTCCACCAAAGCCGACATGGATGCGGAAACCGCACCGAAACTGCTGCGTCTCATCGACATGCTCGAAGACTGTGACGACGTGCAGGAGGTGTATCACAACGGTGAGATCTCTGACGAGGTCGCAGCCACGCTGTAATGGGTACGTTCACCAGTAGCGTAACGGGAGAGGCGTGATGGCGATTATTCTGGGTATCGACCCGGGCTCACGCATCACCGGTTACGGTGTGATCCGCCAGGTCGGACGGCAGCTCAGCTACCTTGGTAGCGGCTGCATCCGCACCAAAGTTGACGATTTACCGTCCCGCCTGAAGCTGATTTACGCTGGCGTCAGTGAAATCATCACCCAGTTTCAACCGGATTATTTCGCCATTGAGCAGGTGTTTATGGCAAAAAACGCCGACTCGGCGCTGAAGCTCGGCCAGGCGCGCGGGGTGGCGATTGTGGCGGCGGTGAATCAGGATCTGCCGGTATTTGAATACGCCGCGCGTCAGGTAAAGCAGACGGTGGTTGGCACCGGCGGGGCCGACAAAAGCCAGGTGCAGCACATGGTGCGCACCCTGCTCAAGCTGCCGGCGAACCCGCAGGCGGATGCCGCGGATGCGCTGGCCATCGCCATTACCCATTGTCATCTCAGCCAGAATCTGGCCCAGATAAGCGAAACGCGGCTTAATCTGGCCCGGGGGCGGCTGCGGTAAAATTAAGGCTGGATGTTTATCCAGCCTTTTTTATATGATACGGGCAACTTTTTGCCGCGAAACGCAGGAGCGCATTGTGATAGGCAGATTACGAGGCACCATTATTGAGAAGCAGCCGCCGCTGGTGCTGCTGGAAGCATCAGGCGTTGGTTATGAAGTGCATATGCCGATGACCTGTTTCTATGAGCTGCCGGAGCTGGGCAGCGAGGCGGTGATCTTTACCCATTTTGTAGTGCGCGAAGATGCCCAGCTGCTGTTCGGGTTTAATAACAAGCAAGAACGCACCCTGTTCCGCGAGCTGATCAAAGTCAACGGCGTAGGCCCGAAGCTGGCGCTGGCGATCCTCTCCGGGATGTCGGCCCAGCAGTTCGTTAACGCCGTGGAACGTGAAGAGCCTGCTGCGCTGGTGAAGCTGCCCGGCATCGGCAAAAAAACCGCCGAGCGTCTGGTGGTGGAGATGAAAGACCGCTTCAAAGGGTTGCACGGCGATCTCTTCACGCCAGCGGCAGATCTGGTGCTGACGTCACCGGCCAGCCCGGCGGTAGACGACGCCGAAGCAGAAGCGGTTGCTGCCCTGGTATCCCTGGGTTATAAACCTCAGGAAGCCAGCCGTATGGTGAGCAAAATCGCGCGTCCTGATGCAGACAGCGAGACACTGATTCGTGAAGCGCTCCGCGCCGCGTTGTGAGGTAAAGGATGATTGAAGCAGACCGCCTGGTCGCCCCGGGCAGTATTACCGCCGAAGAGGTCGCTGACCGTGCGATTCGCCCGAAGCTACTGGAGGAGTATGTCGGCCAGCCGCAGGTGCGCTCGCAGATGGAAATTTTTATCCAGGCGGCGAAACTGCGTGGCGATGCGCTCGATCACCTGCTGATTTTTGGCCCGCCGGGGCTGGGAAAAACCACGCTGGCGAATATCGTGGCCAACGAAATGGGCGTTAACCTGCGCACCACCTCCGGCCCGGTGCTGGAGAAAGCCGGCGATCTGGCGGCGATGCTCACCAACCTTGAGCCGCACGACGTGCTGTTCATCGATGAAATTCATCGTCTGTCGCCGGTGGTGGAGGAGGTGCTCTACCCGGCGATGGAAGATTATCAACTCGATATCATGATCGGCGAAGGGCCGGCGGCGCGCTCGATTAAAATCGATTTGCCGCCGTTTACCCTGATTGGCGCCACCACCCGCGCCGGCTCGCTGACCTCGCCGCTGCGCGACCGTTTTGGCATCGTCCAGCGGCTGGAGTTTTATCAGATTGAAGATCTGCGCCACATCGTCAGCCGCAGCGCCCGCTATCTTGGGCTGGAGCTGAGCGAAGAGGGCGCGCTGGAAGTGGCGCGTCGTTCCCGCGGTACGCCGCGTATCGCCAACCGCCTGTTGCGCCGCGTGCGCGATTTCGCTGAAGTACGCCACAATGGCGACATCTCCCATGAAGTGGCGGCGGCGGCGCTGGATATGCTTAACGTCGATGCGGAAGGGTTTGACTATATGGACCGCAAGTTGCTGCTGGCGGTGATTGATAAGTTCTTTGGCGGGCCGGTGGGGCTGGATAACCTCGCCGCCGCTATCGGCGAAGAGCGCGATACCATTGAGGACGTGCTCGAACCCTATCTGATCCAGCAGGGCTTCCTGCAGCGTACCCCGCGCGGGCGTATGGCGACAGTCCGCGCCTGGAACCACTTCGGCATCACGCCCCCGGCTATGCCATAAAAAAAGCCCCGGTTAACCGGGGCTTTTTTGTCTCTGCGGCTCAGACCGCGTTTTTCTTCATCATGCTGAAGATAAACATCAGGGCGGCACACAGCACCACCGACGGCCCGGCAGGGGTGTCGTAGAAGGCGGAGAAGGTGAGGCCACCGGTAACCGCGACCATGCCGATCCCTACCGCAATGCCTGCCATCTGCTCCGGCGTGCGCGCAAAGCGGCGCGCGGTGGCAGCAGGAATAATCAGCAGCGAGGTGATAATCAGCGCCCCGACGAATTTCATCGCCACGCCGATGGTCAGCGCGGTCACCAGCATCAGCAGCAGTTTCACCCGCTGCAGCTTCACGCCATCCACAAACGCCAGATCCGCGCTGATGGTCATGGCCAGCAGGCTGCGCCACTGCCAGAACAGAATGCCCAGCACCACAACTACACCGCAGCCGATGGCGAGCAGATCGTCCGGCGTCACCGACAGCAGGTCACCAAACAGGTAGGCCATCAGATCAACGCGGATGTTCGACATCAGGCTCACCACCACCAGTCCGAGCGACAGGGCGCTGTGGGCCATAATCCCGAGCAGGGTGTCGATGGCCAGATGCGGACGTTTTTCCAGCCACACCAGCCCACCGGCCAGCAGCAGGGTAACGGCAATCACCGCATAGAACGGATTGACGTTCAGCAGCAGGCCGAAAGCGACGCCCAGCAGCGAGGCGTGCGCCAGGGTATCGCCGAAATAGGACATGCGACGCCAGACCACAAATGAGCCAAGCGGACCCGCCGCGCACGCGAGCATGATCCCGGCCAGCCAGCCGGGTAACAGTAATTCAATCATGAGTGGCCATTTCCTCTGCGCAGAATAATACGACCTTCCAGATCGTGGCGGTGATTGTGGTGATGGCGGTAGATGCCGAGCTGTTCAGCGCCGCGCGGCCCGAACATGGAGATGAACTCCGGATGCATGGACACCACTTCCGGCGTACCTGAGCAGCAGATGTGCTGGTTCAGACACAGCACCTCGTCGGTTTTCGCCATCACCAGATGCAGATCGTGGGAGACCATCAGTACCGCGCAGTTAAGCTCCTGGCGCAGCTGGTTGATGAGATCGTAGAGCGCCACCTGCCCGTTGACGTCCACCCCCTGAGTTGGCTCGTCCAGCACCAGCAACTGCGGGCTGTTCAGCAGCGCACGCGCCAGCAGCACACGCTGGGTTTCCCCGCCGGAGAGTTTTTGCATCGGCGCATCCACCAGATGGCCGGCCTGCACGCGTTTCAGGGCAGGGAGGATGTCGGCTTTGCGGGTACCGGGGCGCAGACGCATAAACCGACTTACCGTGAGCGGCAGGGTGGCATCAAGGTGCAGCTTTTGCGGCACGTAACCGATGCGCAGCTGCGGACCCCGCTTGATAACCCCCGAATGGGGTGCTACCAGTCCCAGCACGACGCGTACCAGCGTGGATTTTCCGGCTCCGTTTGGCCCCAGAAGGGTGAGGATTTTGCCCGGCGTTAATTTCAGTGAGACGTCAGAGAGGACACGGCGTTGACCGAATACTACAGAGACTTTTTCGAGTTCAACCAGATTCGTCATAGGAATTTAAACATTGCACAAGTCAGCGGATGTTATAATATCACACCCCCCGCACTGATGAAGATGAAAAGACGCATTATGTTACATAAAAATACGCTTCTTTGCGCGGCGCTCGGCGCGGCGCTTACCGGTGGTGTTGCACTCAATGCTGATGCGGCTGTTGTCGCTTCGCTTAAGCCCGTGGGCTTTATCGCCGCCGCCATTGCTGACGGCGTTACCGACACCGAAGTCCTGCTTCCCGATGGCGCATCCGAGCATGATTATGCACTGCGCCCGTCAGATGTAAAACGCTTGCAGGGCGCGGACTTAGTCGTCTGGATCGGCCCGGAAATGGAAGCCTTCATGGAAAAGGCGGTGGTTCACATACCTGAGCAAAAACAAATCGCTCTGGCGGAACTTCCTGCGGTGAAACCGCTACTCATGAAAGGAGCGCACGACGATGAGCACGAGCATCATGATGGTGAAGATGAGGAAGAACATCATCATCATGGTGAATATAACATGCATATCTGGCTTTCGCCTGAAATCGCAAAAGCCTCTGCGGTTGCAATCCACGATAAATTAGTGGAACTTATGCCGCAACGTCGAGCCAAACTGGACGCCAACCTGAAAGAATTCGAGGCTGAATTAGCCCGAACCGATGAGCAGGTTGGTCGCGTGCTCGCACCGCTGAAAGGGAAAGGGTACTTCGTTTTTCATGACGCCTATGGCTACTACGAAAAACATTTCGGGCTGTCTTCCCTCGGGCATTTCACGGTAAATCCCGAAATCCAACCCGGTGCGCAGCGTTTACATGAAATCAGAACACAGCTGGTTCAGCACAAAGCCGAATGCGTTTTTGCTGAACCGCAATTCAGGCCAGCGGTCGTTGAAGCCGTTGCCAGAGGAACGCAGGTGCGAATGGGTACTCTGGATCCACTGGGAACAGCCATCGGTGTGAGCAAAGCGAGCTATATGCAGTTCCTGACTCAACTATCGAACCAGTATGCGAGCTGCCTGAAAGGAGATTAACGAGGAAGTGAATACGTGCAACAGATAGCCCGCTCTGTCGCCCTGGCATTTAACAATCTGCCTCGACCCCACCGCGTTATGCTGGGGTCACTTACTGTTCTTACACTTGCGGTCGCCGTCTGGCGACCCTACGTTTATCACCCTGAATCCGCGCCAATCGTTAAGGCGATTGAGCTTGAGCAGAACGACATTCGTTCCCTGCTGCCGGAAGCCAGTGAACCTATCGACCAGGCACCGCCGGAAGACGATGCCATCCCGCAGGATGAACTGGACGATAAAACCGCCGGCGAAGCAGGGGTTCATGAATATGTCGTCTCCACCGGCGATACCCTGAGCAGCGTGCTCAATCAGTACGGTATCGACATGGGAGAGATCAGCCAGCTCGCCACCGTCGATAAAGATCTGCGTAACCTGAAAATCGGCCAGCAGATCTCCTGGACGTTGACCGACAACGGCGAACTTCAGCGCCTCACCTGGGAACTCTCCCGCCGCGAAACCCGCACCTACGACCGCACTGCTACCGGCTTCAAAATGAGTAGCGAAATGCAGCAGGGCGACTGGGTAAATAACGTCTTCAAAGGCACCGTTGGCTCAAGCTTTGTCAGCAGCGCGCGCGATGCCGGCCTGACCAGTACCGAAATCAGCGCCGTGATCAAATCTATGCAATGGCAGATGGACTTCCGCAAGCTGAAGAAAGGCGACCAGTTCGCCGTGCTGATGTCGCGCGAGATGTTCGACGGTAAGCGCGAGCAGAGCCAGCTGGTGGGCGTGCGTCTGCGCTCTGACGGCAAAGACTACTACGCGGTGCGCGCCGATGACGGTAAGTTCTACGATCGCAACGGCTCTGGTCTGGCGAAAGGCTTCCTGCGCTTCCCGACCGCAAAACAGTTCCGCGTCTCGTCCAACTTCAACCCGCGCCGCGTTAACCCGGTAACGGGTCGAATCGCCCCGCATAAGGGCGTCGATTTCGCTATGCCGCAGGGCACGCCGGTGCTGGCAGTAGGTGATGGCGAAGTGCTGGTGGCAAAACGCAGCGGCGGAGCCGGTTACTACGTGGCTATCCGTCACGGTCGTACCTACACCACGCGCTACATGCACCTGAGAAAGCTGCTGGTGAAACCGGGCCAGAAAGTGAAACGCGGCGATCGCATTGCGCTGTCGGGTAACACCGGACGCTCAACCGGGCCGCACCTGCACTATGAAATCTGGATCAACCAGCAGGCGGTGAACCCGCTGACCGCGAAGCTGCCGCGTACCGAAGGGCTTACCGGCTCGGATCGTCGCGACTACCTGGCGAAAACCCGCGAAGTTACGCCGCAGCTGCGATTCGATTAACCGCTGCGCAATTGACAGCCGGCATCGCCTGATGCCGGCTTTTCTTTTTGTCTGACCCGCCGCCCGCCGCTACAATGTCTGATAATTTATTCCCGGTAGTAGTGGCTATATTCTGGCCCGAGAAGGCGTATGGAAACTAAAAAAAACGTAAACGAGTACATTCCCACCTTTGACCGTGCTTTTCTTCATCCTCGCTTCTGGGGCTCCTGGGCGGGTGTTGGCGCGATCGCTGCCGTAGCAATGCTGCCGCCGTCGGTGCGCGATCCGCTGCTGGCGAAACTCGGACGGCTGGGCGGTCGGCTGGGTAAAAGCGCCCGCCGTCGTGCACAGATAAACCTGCTGTATTGCTTCCCGGATATGCCGGAAAGCCAGCGCGAAGCGATAGTCGATGAGATGTTTGCCACGGCACCGCAGGCGATGGCCCTGACCGCCGAGATGGCGATCCGCGGCGCAGATAAAGTGATGCCGCGCATCGTCTGGCACGGTCGCGAGATCATTGATGAGATGCAGCGCACCAATGAAAAAGTGATTTTCCTGGTGCCGCATGCCTGGAGCATCGATATTCCGGCGATGCTGATGGCCGCCAGCGGCTATCCGGTTGCCGGCATGTTCCACAACCAGGGCGACCCGGTGTTTGACTACGTGTGGAATAAAGTGCGCCTGCGCTTTGGTGGCAGGCTCCACGCGCGTAACGACGGCATCAAGCCGTTTATCAGCTCGGTGCGTGCCGGCTACTGGGGCTACTATCTTCCCGACCAGGATCACGGCCCGGAGCAGAGCGAGTTTGTCGATTTCTTCGGTACCTATAAAGCCACGCTGCCGGCGATTGGCCGCCTGATGAAAGTGTGTCGCGCTCGTGTGCTGCCGCTGTTCCCGGTCTACAACAGCAAAACCCACCAGCTGGAAATCTACGTGCGTCCGCCGATGGACGATCTCATTGATGCGGATGACCGCACCATCGCCCGGCGCATGAATGAGGAAGTGGAGATTTTCGTGCGCCCGAACCCGGAGCAGTACACCTGGATCCTGAAGCTGCTGAAAACCCGTAAGGAGGGCGAGATCCAGCCGTACAAGCGCAAAGATCTCTGGGGCAAAAGCGCCAAATGAAAAAAGCCCTCGCGATGAGGGCTTTTTTATTGCCTGAGGCCGGTTACTCGACGGTCAGAATGCGGGTGGTGTTAGTGGTGCCAATGGTACCCATCACGTCACCCTGAGTGACGATCACCAGGTCGCCCGACACCAGGTAACCTTTGTCGCGCAGCAGATTGACCGCATCCTGCGCGGCGACCACGCCGTCGTTCGCGTTATCGAAGTACACCGGGGTCACGCCGCGGTACAGCGCGGTCAGGCTCAGAGTGCGCTCGTGACGCGACATGGCGAAGATCGGCAGGCCGGAGCTGATACGTGAGGTCATCAGCGCGGTACGGCCTGATTCGGTCATGGTAATGATGGCGCTCACGCCTTTCAGGTGGTTAGCGGCATACATCGCCGACATGGCGATGGCTTCTTCCACATTGTCGAACTGCACATCGAGACGATGCTTGGAGACGTTGATGCTCGGGATCTTCTCGGCACCCAGGCAGACGCGCGCCATCGCCGCCACGGTTTCGGCCGGATACTGCCCGGCGGCCGTTTCGGCTGAGAGCATCACTGCATCGGTACCATCCAGCACGGCGTTTGCCACGTCCATCACTTCGGCGCGGGTCGGCATCGGGTTTGTGATCATCGACTCCATCATCTGGGTAGCGGTGATCACGGCGCGGTTCAGCTTGCGGGCGCGACGGATCAGGGTCTTCTGAATGCCTACCAGTTCCGGGTCACCGATTTCTACCCCGAGGTCACCGCGGGCGACCATCACCACGTCAGAGGCCAGAATGATGTCGTCCATCGCCTCGTCGCTGCACACCGCTTCCGCACGCTCAACTTTGGCGCAGATCATGGCATCGCAACCGGCGTCGCGCGCCAGACGGCGAGCATAGTTGAGGTCTTCGCCGCAGCGCGGGAAGGAGACGGCCAGGTAATCGACGCCGATTTTCGCGGCGGTAACGATGTCGGCTTTATCTTTTTCGGTCAGCGCTTCCGCGGAGAGACCGCCGCCGAGCTTGTTGATGCCCTTGTTGTTGGAGAGCGGGCCGCCGACGGTCACTTCGGTGAACACGCGCATGCCGTTCACTTCCAGTACCTTCAGCTGTACGCGGCCATCATCGAGCAGCAGAACGTCGCCCGGCACCACGTCGGCCGGCAGACCTTTATAGTCGATGCCAACTTTCTCTTTATCGCCTTCGCCTTTGCCCAGGTTGGCATCGAGCAGGAACTTGTCGCCGATATTGAGGAAGACTTTGCCTTCTTTAAAGGTGGAAACACGAATTTTTGGCCCCTGAAGGTCGCCAAGGATCGCGACGTGGCGGCCCAGTTTCGCGGCGATTTCACGCACTTTGTCTGCGCGCAACTGATGATCTTCCGGGGTGCCGTGGGAAAAGTTCATACGAACAACGTTAGCACCCGCAGCGATGATTTTTTCGAGGTTGTTATCGCGGTCAGTAGCCGGGCCTAATGTGGTGACGATTTTGGTTCTGCGAAGCCGTCTGGACATGTATTACTCCGTTGACTGAAACAACTTAGGCGTTGCGTGAATATAAAAGGGGGTAACTCAAACTGCCGCTGGGGCAAAGAGAGTGACCATAACCGAATGTATGAATAAGTTACAGCTTTGTTATAAAAAATTAGTCGCGTTCGCCGGGGATATGTAGCGTCTTATCAAAGCGCGATTCTTTAAGCGCTTCCTTGACTCGCTTCAAGTTATCCCGGAATTTTGCTCCGCGGCGCAGAGTAAAACCGGTAGCCAGCACGTCAATCACCGTCAGCTGCGCCAGGCGAGACACCATCGGCATATAGATGTCGGTGTCTTCCGGGACATCCAGCAGCAGCGCCAGCGTCGCTTCCCGCGCCAGCGGTGAGCCTTCCGAGGTAATGGCCAGCACCATCGCATCGCTTTCGCGCGCCAGCCGTGCCAGCTCCACCAGGCTTTTGGTGCGCCCGGTGTGGGAGATCAACACCACCACGTCGTCGTCGCTGCAGTTCATACAGCTCATGCGCTGCACCACGATGTCATCGGAATAGACGACCGGCACGTTGAAGCGGAAAAACTTATTCATCGCATCGTGAGCCACCGCCGCCGACGAACCCAGCCCGAAAAAGGCGATCTTCTTGGCCTGGGTCAGCATATCCACCGCGCGGTTCACCGCCGACATATCCAGCGCCTGGCGCACCTGGTCGAGGCTCGCCATTGCCGATTCGAAAATCTTGCCGGTGTAAGCCTCCACGCTGTCGTCTTCATCGACGTTGCGATTCACATACGGGGTGCCGTTTGCCAGACTTTGCGCCAGATGTAGTTTAAAATCGGGAAAGCCACGGGTGTCGAGGCTGCGGCAAAAGCGGTTCACCGTCGGCTCGCTCACGCCGGCCTCGCTGGCGAGGGTCGCGATGCTTGAATGAATGGCGCTTGAGGGGGAAGCCAGAATCGCTTCGGCCACTTTACGTTCTGATTTGCTAAGGTATTCCAGATGGCTCTGGATCTTTTCCAGCATATTCATGATTTGCGTATAACTCAGCGAGGTAAGCGGTTCTACAACGTGGTAAAACCGTGAGGCGAATGCCCGAATATACTCCGCGATGGCACAGCAGGGGAAAGTCAGTCACGGGAATGTTGTTGTTTTTTTTCATAACTTGATCAACATCGACTTTTCCTGTGCCGTCGCGTTCATTTTATCAGCACCTGCTGTTCACGCCTGCTGCCACGCGTCCGGTGAGATCCACGCAACGGCAATAACGCACCTTACGCCACGTGCTAAAGGTTTCGTGAAACGGGCAAAAGCAGTAGAGTGCTGCGTAATAAAATTACAAGCAGGGTCTGGCAAGAAGACCTGCAAATCCGAAACGAGGAGAATGATATGGCGGTAACGCAGACGGCTCAGGCATGTGACCTGGTCATTTTCGGGGCGAAAGGCGACCTGGCGCGCCGTAAACTGTTGCCATCCCTGTATCAGCTGGAAAAAGCCGGTCAGATCCACCCGGAGACCCGCATTCTGGGGGTAGGGCGCGCCGAATGGGATAAACAAGCCTATACCAAAGTAGTGCGTGAAGCGCTGGAAACCTTCATGAAAGAGAAGATTGACGAAGCGCTGTGGGACACCCTGAGCGGCCGTCTCGACTTCTGCAATCTCGATGTGAATGACGTCTCCGCCTTTTCCCGCCTGGGTGAGATGCTGGACCAGAAAAACCGCGTCACCATTAACTATTTCGCCATGCCGCCGAGCACCTTCGGTGCCATCTGCAAGGGGCTTGGCGAAGCGAAGCTGAACGCCAAGCCAGCGCGCGTGGTAATGGAAAAACCGCTCGGCACCTCGCTGGATACCTCCCGGGAAATCAACGACCAGGTGGGCGAGTTCTTTGAAGAGTGCCAGGTCTACCGTATCGACCACTATCTCGGTAAAGAGACGGTGCTCAACCTGCTGGCGCTGCGCTTTGCCAACTCCCTGTTCGTAAATAACTGGGATAACCGCACCATCGACCACGTGGAAATCACGGTGGCGGAAGAGGTGGGTATCGAAGGGCGCTGGGGCTATTTCGACCAGGCCGGGCAGATGCGCGATATGATCCAGAACCACCTGCTGCAGATCCTGTGCATGATTGCCATGTCGCCGCCGTCTGATCTGACCGCCGACAGCATTCGCGATGAAAAAGTGAAGGTGCTGAAATCCCTGCGCCGCATCGATCGCACCAACGTGCGCGAAAAAACCGTACGCGGTCAGTACTCTGCTGGCTTTGCTCAGGGCAAAAAAGTGCCGGGTTACCTGGAGGAAGAGGGCGCGAACAAGTCCAGCAACACCGAAACCTTCGTGGCGATCCGCGTGGACATCGACAACTGGCGCTGGGCCGGGGTGCCGTTCTACCTGCGTACCGGTAAACGTCTGCCGACCAAATGCTCTGAAGTCGTGGTCTATTTCAAAACCCCGGAGCTGAACCTGTTTAAAGAGTCATGGCAGGATCTGCCGCAGAACAAGCTCACCATTCGCCTGCAGCCGGACGAAGGCGTGGACATCCAGGTGCTGAACAAGGTGCCGGGTCTGGACCACAAGCATAACCTGCAGATCACCAAGCTCGATCTGAGCTACTCCGAGACCTTCAACGAAACGCACCTCGCCGATGCCTATGAGCGTCTGCTGCTGGAAACCATGCGCGGTATCCAGGCGCTGTTTGTTCGCCGTGACGAAGTGGAAGAGGCGTGGAAGTGGGTTGACTCCATCACCGAAGCCTGGGCGGCAGACAACGATGCGCCGAAGCCGTATCAGGCCGGCACCTGGGGCCCGGTGGCGTCCGTTGCCATGATCACCCGGGATGGCCGTTCCTGGAACGAGTTCGAATAACCCCCGCTGCGTCAGGTTACCAATTTTACCGGTAACATGATCTGACGCAGGTTGACTCCTGATTTACAAATTTAACGCCCTGACTGGATTCACCAGCAGGGCTTTTTTCATTACACTGGCTGAAGCGATTTTGCCCTTGCCGGGCGCGGATAAAGCGTTTCAGCGCAGTTGCTCTCTCTGTTACGCCTGCAATTCAGCGCCCTGAGGCACTACTCTTATCAGGAGCTTTTATGAATCCTTCAATGTTACGCGTAACAAATCGAATTATTGAGCGCTCGCGAAAGAGCCGTAGCGCTTACCTCGCCCGGATCGAACAGGCGAAGAGCGACACGGTGCACCGCGCGTCGCTGGCCTGCGGTAACCTGGCCCACGGCTTTGCTGCCTGCCAGCCGGACGATAAAGCCTCCCTGAAGAGTATGCTGCGCCATAACATCGGCATCATCACCTCCTACAACGATATGCTCTCTGCGCATCAGCCCTATGAACGTTACCCCGACGTTATCCGTAAAGCGCTGCATGAGATTGGTGCCGTGGCGCAGGTGGCAGGCGGCGTGCCGGCAATGTGCGATGGCGTTACCCAGGGCCAGGACGGCATGGAGCTGTCGCTGCTCAGCCGGGAAGTGATCGCCATGTCCGCGGCGGTCGGCCTGTCGCACAACATGTTCGACGGCGCGCTCTACCTTGGCGTGTGCGACAAAATCGTCCCGGGCCTGGCAATGGCTGCGTTCTCTTTCGGCCATCTGCCGTCGGTCTTTATCCCCTCCGGCCCAATGACCAGTGGCCTGCCGAACAAAGAGAAGGTGCGTATCCGCCAGCTCTATGCCGAAGGCAAAGTGGATCGCATGGCGCTGCTGGAGTCGGAAGCCGCTTCTTACCATGCTCCCGGCACCTGCACCTTCTACGGCACCGCCAACACTAACCAGATGGTGGTGGAGTTCATGGGGATGCAGCTGCCCGGTTCGTCGTTTGTTCACCCGGATGCCGAACTGCGCGAAGCGCTGACCTGCGCAGCAGCACGCCAGGTGACGCGCCTCACCGGGAACGGTAACGAGTGGATGCCGATCGGCAAAATGGTCGATGAAAAAGTGGTGGTTAACGGCATTGTCGCTCTGCTGGCCACCGGCGGCTCCACCAACCACACCATGCACCTGGTGGCGATGGCGCGCGCGGCGGGCATCATTATCAACTGGGATGACATTTCCGAGCTGTCGGACGTGGTGCCGCTGATGGCGCGGCTCTATCCCAACGGCCCCGCGGACATCAACCACTTCCAGGCCGCCGGCGGCGTGCCGGTGTTGATCCGCGAGCTGCTGAAGGGCGGATTACTGCACGAGGACGTCAACACCGTGGCCGGGTTTGGCCTGCGTCGTTATACCCTGGAGCCGTGGCTTAACAACGGCCAGCTCGACTGGCGCGAGGGGGCAGAGGCCTCGCTCGACAGCGAGATCATCGCCACCATTGAAAAACCGTTCTCGCGTCACGGCGGCACCAAAGTGCTGAGCGGCAACCTCGGGCGCGCGGTGATGAAAACTTCGGCAGTGCCGGTGGAGAACCAGATTATTGAAGCCCCGGCGGTGGTGTTCGAGAGCCAGCATGACGTGCTACCCGCCTTTGAAGCGGGTCTGCTGGACCGCGATTGCGTGGTGGTGGTTCGTCATCAGGGGCCAAAAGCGAACGGGATGCCAGAATTACATAAACTCATGCCGCCACTTGGTGTATTATTGGACCGCTGTTTCAAAATTGCGTTAGTTACCGATGGACGACTCTCTGGCGCATCCGGTAAGGTACCTTCCGCTATCCACGTCACGCCTGAAGCCTACGGCGGCGGGATGCTGGCGAAGGTGCGCGACGGCGACCTCATTCGCGTTAACGGGCAGACCGGCGAGCTGACGCTGCTGGTGGACGACGCCGAACTGGCGGCCCGTGAAGCCTTTGTGCCGGATCTGAGCGCGATGCGTGTCGGCACCGGACGTGAGCTGTTTGGCGCGTTACGCGAGAAGTTATCTGGCGCGGAACAGGGCGCAACCTGTATTACTTTTGAATAATTCCCGGCGCAACGATGCGCCGGACACAGATGAATTAATTAAAACTGGCGGGAGTAAATCTGAATGAAAAACTGGAAAACAAGTGCCGAAGCAATCCTTACCTCAGGCCCGGTTGTCCCTGTCATCGTCATTAACAAACTCGAACACGCTGTACCGATGGCAAAAGCGCTGGTCGCTGGCGGCGTGCGCGTGCTGGAAGTGACCCTGCGCACCGAGTGCGCGCTGGAAGCGATTCGCCTGATTGCTAAAGAAGTGCCGGATGCCATCATCGGCGCGGGCACCGTGCTGAACGCGAAGCAGCTGGCAGAGGTCACCGAAGCGGGTGCACAGTTTGCCATCAGCCCGGGTCTCACTGAGCCGCTGCTGAAAGCGGCTACCGAAGGCACCATCCCGCTGATCCCTGGCATCAGCACCGTGTCTGAGCTGATGCTGGGCATGGACTACGGTCTGAAAGAGTTCAAATTCTTCCCGGCGGAAGCGAACGGTGGCACCAAAGCGCTGCAGGCTATCGCAGGGCCGTTCTCCCAGGTGCGTTTCTGCCCGACCGGCGGTATCTCCCCGGCTAACTACCGTGACTACCTGGCGCTGAAAAGCGTGCTTTGCATCGGCGGCTCCTGGCTGGTGCCGGCTGACGCGCTGGAAAGCGGCGATTACGATCGCATCACCACCCTGGCGCGCGAAGCGGTCGCTGGCGCGCAGCAGTAATAAAAAAGGCGAGGGCATCTGCCACTCGCCTCAATATCATCAGCCCGGCCATGTAGCCGGGCTTTTTTTATCCTGTACCACCACAGCCGCCGCAGCGGTTTTAGCGCGTGCAACGGCCTCTTCCACGCTATCGGCGGCGGCGAGGGCCACGCCGAGACGGCGCGTGCCGTTGATCTCCGGCTTGCCGAACAGGCGCAGCTGGACGCTGGCACCCAGCGCCTGCTCCAGATTTCCGTACGTCAGATTATCGCTGGTCAGCTGCGGCAGAATGACGGCGGACGCGGAGGGGCCATACTGACGAATACCGCCGATCGGCAACCCGGTAAAGGCGCGCACGTGCAATGCGAACTCCGAGAGATCCTGTGAAATCAGGGTCACCATGCCGGTGTCATGCGGGCGCGGCGAGACTTCGCTGAAAATGACTTCATCACCACAGATAAACAGCTCCACGCCAAACAGGCCGTAGCCACCGAGCGCCAGAACGACTTTTCGCGCCATCTCCTGGGCGCGCGTCAGCGCCAGCTCGCTCATCTGCTGCGGCTGCCAGGACTCGCGATAGTCGCCGTCTTCCTGACGATGGCCCACCGGCGCGCAGAAATGAACGCCATCTACCGCGCTGACGGTGAGCAGGGTGATCTCAAAATCGAAATTGACCACGCCTTCCACGATAACCCGCCCGGCCCCGGCGCGGCCGCCCTGTTGCGCGTATTCCCACGCCTGCGCCAGCTGGTCTGCGCTACGGATAAAGCTCTGACCTTTCCCGGAAGAGCTCATCACCGGTTTTACGATGCAGGGCAGGCCGATGGCGTCCACCGCCGCACGGAAGGCGCTTTCGCTGTCGGCAAACTGATAGCTTGAGGTAGGGATCGCCAGCGTTTCAGCCGCGAGACGGCGAATGCCTTCCCGGTTCATGGTGAGCTGTGTGGCGCGTGCGGTCGGTACTACGTGCTGCCCGGCCTGCTCCAGCTCCACCAGCATATCGGTCGCGATGGCCTCGATCTCCGGCACGATGTAGTGTGGTTTTTCCTGCTCAACCAGCGCTTTGAGTGCGGCAGCATCAAGCATATTGATGACATGGCTGCGGTGGGCGACGTGCATGGCCGGGGCGTCAGGGTAGCGATCCACGGCAATCACTTCGATGCCCATACGCTGACACTCAATCGCGACTTCCTTACCCAGTTCACCCGATCCCAAAAGCATTACCCGCGTAGCTGCGGGGCGCAGCGCCGTACCCAACTTAGCCATAACCCTGTATCCTGATGTGAAAAAAATGACCGGCGCAGTATAAACGAAAACGTTTGCGTTGGCAGTGATTTTACGGTTGCATCCTGGGGCGACGAAGGTTTATACTGTATATAAATACAGTGATGCGAGGCTGCAAAATGACCGTTGAAATTAAATATGTAGTTGTCCGCGAAGGTGAGGAAAAGATGTCTTTTGCCAATAAAAAAGATGCTGACGCTTACGACAAAATGCTCGATCTGGCAGAAGTGCTTGGCGACTGGTTACAGGAGAGCCCGCTGAAGCTGGAAGATGACCAGAACGAAGCGCTGGCGATGTGGCTGGCCGAGCAGCGTGACGCCCTGAGCGCGATCATCAAAACCGGCAAGCTGCCGGAAAGCGACGCGTCAGAAAAAGCGGCCCCGGCATCACGTAAAAAGGCCAGTTCTGATGCGCCTTCTGCCGACGTGAAGCCAATCAAAGCGGCATAATCAGACCAGAGACACTGGCGTTACTAAGGTTTTCGACCATGCTTTTTCTGAACGTACTGACAGGAGAACAGCATGATCAAAACAGGAACGCTACTTATGGGGCTGCTGGCACTGTGCAGCGCCCCGGCTCTGGCCGCGCCCGCCCACGACGTGAGCTTTCCGCGCTGCGAAGGCAGTGATGCCGAAACCATCGCGTCGAGCGTGAAGCGCGACTATCAGCAAAACCGTATCCCGCGCTGGGCTGATGACCAGCGTATTCTCGGCCAGGCCGATCCGGTTGCCTGGGTGAACCCCAAAGAAGTACGCGGGGAAGACGACACCTGGCAGGTGCCGCTGACGGTGCGTGGTAAAAACACCGACATCCAGTATCGGGTCACTATCGACTGCCGCAAAGGCACCGCCCGCTATCAGCACTGAACCCTCAGGCAGCCCAGGCTGCCTGTGTTGTTTCTGCCTCCCGGCGGCGCGACACTGCTTTGCCCGGTCAGCAGGCAATAATTTTCCCTTCCTTGCTCAACCCCGACATTTCTTGACGCTCGGTCACTTACCCTCGGTTAAACATATGCATTAACGGGGAAAAACAATGTCTCAATGGTTGAAACAGCTTCAGTCCGTTCTGGGTCAGGCGAAATCCGCTACCCAGCAGTCCGGCGGCAAAGAACAGGGTTACAGCAAATACATGCCCGGCGCGCTGGGCGGCCTCGCGGGGCTGCTGGTGGCGAACTCCTCATCGCGTAAGCTATTAACCAAATATGCCGGTAGCGCGCTGCTGATGGGCGGCGGGGCGGTGGCGGGCACCGTACTGTGGAATAAGTACAAAGACAAAGTGCGCGCTGCGCATCAGGATGAACCGGGCTACGGCCAGCATCATTCGCCGCTGGATGTGCGCACTGAGCGCCTGATCCTCGCGCTGGTATTTGCCGCGAAAAGCGACGGGCATATCGACGACCAGGAGCGCCAGGCGATTGAGCAGCAGCTGCGTGAGGCTGGCGTTGAGCAGCAGGGACGGGTGCTGATCCAGCAGGCCATTGAGCAGCCGCTGGATCCAAAACGCATCGCCAGCGGCATTCAGAATGAAGAAGAAGCGCTGGAGGTGTACTTCCTGAGCTGTGCCGCCATCGATATTGATCACTTTATGGAGCGCAGCTACCTCAACGCGCTCGGCGACGAGCTGAAGATCCCGCAGGACGTACGTACCAGCATCGAGCAGGATCTGAAACAGCAAAAACAGACGCTGCCGGGGTAATCTCTTTGCAAAATGTCATGTTTCGCTTGCATCACGCGTGGGTTTTGCCACCCTTACAGGGTGTTAAACGCAAAAGAAAAATGACATGCCACCAAAAGCGAGAAAAATCCCCCATGCGCTCACCGAGCATGGCGACACCCGTATCGACAATTACTTCTGGCTGCGCGACGACACGCGTTCGCAGCCAGAAGTGCTGGAGTACCTGCACCAGGAGAACGATTACGGACGCGATATCATGTCCACGCAGCAGGCGCTGCAGGACCGTTTACTCAAGGAGATGGTTGACCGCATCCCCCAGCGCGATGTCTCCGCCCCCTACGTGAACAACGGCTATCGCTACCGGCACGTGTATGAAACCGGCTGCGAGTACGCGATCTATCAGCGTCAGTCGGTGATGTGTTCAGAATGGGATGACTGGGAGCTGCTGCTTGATTCCAACAAGCGCGCGGCCCACAGTGAGTTTTACACCCTTGGCGGCCTGTCAATTACTCCTGATAACAGCATCATGGCGCTGGCGGAAGATTTCCTCTCCCGCCGCCAGTACGGCCTGCGTTTCCGCAATCTGGAAACCGGAAACTGGTATCCCGAAATGCTGGAGAACGTCTCGCCGAGCTTTGTCTGGGCCAACGACTCCACCACGCTCTATTACGTGCGTAAACATGCCACCACGCTGCTGCCGTATCAGGTGTGGCGTCATACCATCGGCACGCCGTCGAAGTGGGATGAGCTGGTTTATGAAGAGAAGGACGACACTTTCTACGTCAGCCTGCACAAAACCACCTCCCGGCATTTCATCCAGATCTACCTCAACAGCGCCACCACCAGCGAAGTGCTGCTGCTGGATGCCGAGCTGCCAGACGCGCAGCCGCAATGCTTCCTCGCGCGCCGCAAAGATCACGAATACAGCCTCGACCACTATCAGCATACCTTTTACCTGCGCTCGAACCGCGACGGCAAAAACTTCGGTCTGTACCGCACCAGAGTGCGTGACGAAGCGCGCTGGGAAGTGCTGATCCCGGCGCGCGACCACATCATGCTGGAAGGCTTCACCCTGTTCACCGACTGGCTGGTGGTGGAAGAGCGCCAGCGCGGCCTCACCAGCCTGCGGCAGATCAACCGCAAAACCCGGGAAGTGACCGGCATCGCCTTCGACGATCCGGCTTATGTGACCTGGCTTGCCTACAACCCGGAGCCGGAGACGTCACGCCTGCGCTACGGCTACTCCTCCATGACCACGCCTGACACCCTGTTTGAGCTGGACATGGATACCGGCGAGCGGCGGGTGCTGAAGCAGACCGAGGTAGCAGGCTTTGATGCCGGGAACTACCGCAGCGAGCACCTGTGGGTGAAGGCGCGGGACGGGGTCGAAGTGCCGGTGTCTCTGGTGTACCACAAGTCCTGGTTCCAGCGCGGCAAGAACCCGCTGCTGGTCTACGGCTACGGCTCCTATGGCACCTGCATGGATGCCGACTTCAGCACCAGCCGCCTCAGCCTGCTGGATCGCGGTTTCGTCTATGCCATCGCCCATATCCGCGGCGGCGGAGAACTGGGGCAGGGTTGGTATGAAGACGGCAAATTCCTGAAGAAGAAAAATACCTTCAACGACTACATTGACGTCTGCGATGCCCTGCTGAAAGAGGGCTATGGCGACAGGCGCTATGTCTATGGCATGGGCGGCAGCGCGGGCGGGATGCTGATGGGGACCGTCATCAACGAACGTCCCGAGCTGTTCCACGGGGTAGTCGCCCAGGTGCCGTTTGTCGATGTGGTCACCACCATGCTGGATGAATCCATCCCACTCACCACCGGTGAGTTTGAGGAGTGGGGCAATCCGAAGGATGAAACCTACTATCACTACATGAAGGATTACAGCCCTTACGATCAGGTAAAAGCTCAGGCTTATCCGCATCTGCTGGTCACTACCGGGCTGCACGACTCCCAGGTGCAGTACTGGGAACCCGCCAAATGGGTGGCGAAGCTGCGGGAGTATAAAACGGACGATAATCTGCTACTGCTCTGTACCGATATGGATTCCGGGCACGGTGGGAAATCGGGGCGCTTCAAGTCCTACGAAGGGGTGGCGATGGAATACGCCTTCCTGATCGCACTGGCGCAGGGCACGCTGCCCGGCCAGGCGACCCGGTAATTACTCTTCGCCCAGGTAGTGGCGCAGCGTCAGGTGCCACTCCGGGGTCATGGCTTTGAAATTGTTCTTCATCCAGCGCAGGTAGCCGGGATCGCGATCGGCGATTTCGGCCACCGGCCGGCCACGATATTTCCCGAACGGGAAGGTCTGGATCAGCCCTGGTCGTCCGGTCACCTCTACCATCTCTTCCGGCGTCCAGCCAGAGTTCTCCATAATATCAATCAGCAGCGCCGCGGTGATGTAGCAGTCAAACAGCGCGCGGTGATGATGCAGATCCGGCGGCGTCTCAACGTGCAGCTTGCGTGACTTATACAGCGCCATATTGCTGTATTTGATGCCGGGCCACAGGCGGCGCGCCAGCTTGACGGTACAGATCCAGTCTCCGCTCATCGGCGGGAGCATACGCTGGTCGAAACTGGCATTGTGCGCCACGTAATAAGGACTGCCGTGATAGCGTGGAATGACGTCTTCAATCCACGGCTTGTCGGCGACCATTGCTTCGGTGATTTTATGTATCGCCATCGCCTGCGGGCTGATAGGCCGGTCAGGGCGCACCAGATCGCTCATGGGATTGACGATCTGACCGTCGATGATGTCTACCGAGGCGACTTCCACCACGCCGCCCTGAAGGCCGCAGGTTTCGGTATCGATAACGCGTAGCATGGTTTACTCCGGGAATAGCAAATGCAACCCCGCCAGGGCGGAGCCTGACGAGGATAAGCGCTATTTCGTTTTAGGTTCGTAGGGCAGACGGGACAGGTTGACCGACGCCAGACGGTGGGCGATGAGACGCTCGCGAAAATAGTCGCGCAGTGCTTCAGGCTGTTCGCGCTCCACCATCTCGGCCACCACCGGCATGTTATAGCGCTCTTTAAACGCCACGCCCGCGGCGGCCAGATCGACGTTGACCTTGTCCATCTCATCCTGGGGAAGTTGTGCCAGATTATATTGCATAAGGGTTCTCCTTCTGGATGCAGGCAAAGGTACTGTGCAGCCGGGCAGATGACAAGCCCTTATCGTTTCGACTTCCCTGCTAAAACTGATATTCTTTTGCCAGTCTTGCAAATAAGGAATGGAAATATGTCATTTTCCCGCCGTATGCTCTCCTCCCTGTTAACCCTGACCGCCACGCTGGCATTTTCGTCTGCCGCACTGGCCCATGCGCACCTCACGCAGCAGACCCCTGCAGCCAATGCCGCCGTGAGCGAAGCGCCGAAAGCGCTGACGCTTAATTTCTCCGAAGGCGTGGAGCAGAACTTCAGTAAGGTAGTCCTGCTTGGCCCGGACGACCAGCCGGTCGCGACCGGAAAGGCCACCCTGAATGCCAGCGATGATAAGCAACTGCTGGTGCCGCTTAATGCCCCGCTGAAAACCGGGCGTTATCAGGTGCAGTGGCAGGTGGTTTCCGTCGACGGGCATAAAACCAAAGGAACTTACGCGTTCAGTATCAAATAATGCCTGAGCTGCTCTATCCCGCGCTGCGCTGCCTGCACGTTCTCTCTCTTTGCACCCTGTTTGGTGCAGCGGTCTGCCTTGCGTTTTTTGCCGCCGGCGCGCTGAAACCCGCGCTGCAAGATGCCCTGCGTGGTTATCAGGTCGTGGCAGTGTCGCTGCTGATGTTCACCACGGTCGGCATCTATCTCGCCCAGGCGGGGCTGATGGGGGATGGGCCGGGGGATATGATTAACCCGCAGGTGTTGCAGGCCGTCGCCGGTACGCGCTTTGGCAGCGTCTGGATGGTGCAGGGCGCGCTGGCGGCAGCAACGCTGCTGGCGATGTTACTGCGCATGCCCACGGCGGCGATCCTGCTGCTGCCTGCGGGGCAACTGATGCTGCTGGCCTGGACCGGTCATGCCGCGATGAATGACGGGGCAGTCGGGGCGTTACAGCGCCTTAACCATACGCTGCACCTGCTGTGCGTCGCCTGGTGGCTGGGTGGGTTATTGCCGCTGTTGCTTTGTATGCGGCTGGCGGTGAAGCCCGGGCTGCAGGCGCTGGCGATTACCGCCATGCGGCGATTTTCCCTGACCGGGCACCTGGCAGTGGCGGGCGCTATCATCACCGGGGTGCTGAATGCGCTACTCATCGGGCGTTTCGCCTGGCACGGGTTCACGCCGTGGTTCCAGCTGCTGTTGATCAAATGTGCGCTGGTGGTCGGGATGGTGGCAATAGCGCTCTATAACCGTTATGTTCTGGTACCACGTTTTCACGCCAGCGGTGCGGCGGTATCGCGCTTCATCCGCATGACGCAAACTGAAATGCTGCTCGGTGTCATGGTCATTGCAACAGTCAGCCTGTTCGCGACCTGGGCACCATTCTGAATGATTGACAGGTAACAAGAGAAAGCTATGAAAAAAACGTTACTGGCACTGCTGTTAACCGCCGTTTCCGGTATGGCGCTTGCCGCGCCGCAGGTGACAACCGTGAGCCGTTTTGAGATAGGTAAAGACAAGTGGGCGTTTAATCGTGAAGAGGTGATGCTCTCATGTCGTCCTGACGGTGCGCTGTTTGTTATCAATCCGTCTACCCTGATGCAGTATCCGCTGAATGATAAGGCCCAGCAGCAGGTCGCGAGCGGTAAAACCAGCGGTCAGCCGATTTCTATCCTGGTGGTGGACGATCCGGCGCGCCCGGGCCACAAGATGAGTCTTGAACCGTTTATCGAGCGTGCGCAGGCGCTGTGTAAGTCCTGAGCCACAGGCTACAGGCATAAAAAAACCGCGCTGCAGCGCGGTTTTTTTTGGATGATCGCGCCAGATCGGCTTTTTTTGCCCGCGTGATAGTTGCGGACTGGAAAACCTGACGTCGTCATCTATTCTTAAAGTGCAAGGCGACTAAGCCTGCATTAATGCCAACTTTTAGCGCACGGCTCCATCCCAGGAGCCATTTCCCTGGACCGAAAACAGGAATCGTTTTCGGTCTTTTTTTATCCGGTTGATTTTCAAGGCTTTTTTGGTGTCCATCCCTAAATCCCCCGAAAAACACTCGAATATTTCATATCCTGTCTAAACCATAACATATTCTGAACCGCGCGCGTCCAGGTATTTTTTGGTCATTGTTAAATTTTTATGCCCAAGTAAACGCTGCGAAAACTCTTCCCCGCGCTCCCTTTCATAAAGACGACTGGCAAGACTTCTGATCTCATGAAATGGTGGAGGATTCGGCCCAAACTGTAGACCCGTCATGTCCCGGACTTCTGAAAAAGCTTGGGTTACACCATCAGGTGTCAGTGGGCCTGGTCTTCTTCCCCCGCGCCTTACCGGAGAGTAGAGCATAAAATCTGTGGGATTATTATCCCGGCAACGCTCAATCACTTCGTGAAGCACCAATCCGGCAGCCTCAAGTTTCAGGTCGAGTGGCAGCGCAAGTTTATGCCCGGTTTTCTCCTGAACAACAAATAACCTGCCAGCCCTGATGTCTGAGAACCGTAGAAGGGTAATGTCCTCGCGGCGCTGCCCGGTCACTAATCCAAGATCGCACGCATTGGGAAGCCATTCAGAATGGGCCACAGCAGCAGCTCGTATCACTTCAAACTGCTCAAGCAGCAAACGCTCCCTTTTTACCTTTGGTGTCGGTGTGCGCGTCGGTTCCGCCGGGTTCCTCTCAATATGCCCTTCAACGATAGCTTCCCTGAATACGTCCAGCAGCACAGACCTTAAACCAGATGCCATGCTTTTCTTGTCACAGATGATATAGGTTTCCAGAAATGCCGACACGTCCTTAGTACTGACCGACGATAATGGCATTTTCCCAAAAGCATCTCTTATCGTGGCAATCTGATTTCGCCTGACCTTCATTGTGCTGGCTTTCAACTCCCTCCGCTCCAGAATCACCTCGTAGCGCTCAAGCCACGCCTTAACCGTAAAGGTAGGCGTGTCCTTTATACGGTCCAGCAGCGCTGAGGGGATGTAGTTCTGGTCGATGTAGTTATTGGCCTCAATGGCCTGGGAGATAGCGTCCTTTCTATCGATCCGGCCAAGTGATAATTCTTGGCCGGTTATCGGGTTTCGCCAGCTATAAAGACGGTCTCTTTTGCGATAGGTCAGGTTACGGGGCAGGTTAGCGTCGTAACGAATTGGCCTTTTCGCCATGAGTCAGTCTCTCCAGTAGGGTGCCGCCGGCTGGCAGTGTCATGCGTTTAGTTTTAGGGCGAAGGTTCTTTTTGCTCGGATCCACGTAAGTGGCATCGGGCTGAACCTTATATTCCTTACCGTGAAGCTCCGGCGGAGGGTATATGCGGCCCTCCCTGGTCCAGCGGCGAAGAGTTGAAAGGGAAGGCGGCTTTGAATAAGTCTCTTCTGCCCATTCCTGTAAATTTAGAAGCTTGGCCATACATCCTCCTGCTTCCGACAACTCATTATAAAGTTGCCGGAAAAGTGTTTGTGATAATTCAATATCAGGCGACTTGCCCGGGGAGGGAACGGAGCCGGCGCATGCCGGTCATCGCGGTGGCCACATAGCTCGCTTTCCTGTTCACGATCTCCACCCATACCTTCACGCCTTCAACCCTCACCGTGTACGTCTCTTTCATCTTGCTGCGCCCATAATCGCCGTAGCGTTCTGCGTGGGCAGCCAGAGCAAGATCGCAAGCCCGGCGAGCTAACGGTGATTGCTGGCTTCCGCGGTTAATCAGTCGCATGGCCATCTCCTTCGATGCGCTTAAACTCAATCACCCAGATCCAAGGGTTAGCCTGCCAGCTGTCGTCGCCGTAGATGTCCTTCCACAGGCTTCGAAAACCAAGGAAGTGCTTATCACCAATGACGCAACATTCAGTCGGTGCGCCTTCAGCTTTTGCATCCTCTTCGCTGATGCTGTTCAGCCGCTCGACTCGCACATCGGTAATCTCCAGCAGAATCCGGCTGGCCCAGCGCGGCATATGGATGGATGGCGTCCATTTTTCGATGACCGCTGGCTTATTGCATACAGAAACTGGCACGCGGTGTGTTTGCTCAGTCCAGATTTGGCGTTCGCTGGCTTTATAAACTAGGGTCGCTACGTCTGTTGCCCGGCTATGTACACGGAACGTCTCACGCACCCAGATGCGATCGCCGGGCTGGCCGAACGGGCAAAAATGTGCGGTCGTGCTGCCATGCTTATGTTTTAGTGAAGATTTCCAGCCATAGGCATCTGGATTGGGGAAAACGCCACGAGCGATATCATCCGCAGGTTGCGGCTTCATGATCCGCCGCGTCTGCGTCTTCCGGCCGTCGAGGATCGCCCGCACCATCTCGCCGTTAAAAATCATTCCGCGTTCTGTAACTTTCGTCATGTCGTTACCGGGAGGGCGAACCCTCCCGCCTCCCTTAGGCCACGTATTCCGGTTTCATATCTGCCAAGGTGATGCTGAACTGATCGTGCAGTTCATCACCCAGGTGACGTTTCGCAGATGCCAGAACGCGTTCCACTTCAACAAAGCGGTCAGCTGCGCCCGGTTCGCCAGGTTGCGGCAGAGAGTTGATCGCCGCTTCCACTTTGTTACGCGCATCCACTAGGTAATAACGCTTCACTGCCTTGTTTTTCAGCTCTGTGAACAGGGCCGATCCCAGCGTCGGTTTGGCGGTTTCGATGTCGGCTCGAAGGGCCTTCGCGCTATCCACATCTTGTGCAGCTTCGATTCGCTTCCGTAACTCATTAGCCAGGCCATCGATATTTGCTGCGGTTTCCTGCACATCTTGAGTGCTTGTTACGCTGTCACCTTTGATGTCCGAAAGGCTTACGCGCTGAGCGGGAGCTGGATTGATCTCCCGCTCTGTGCGCTGATCCAGTTCATCAGGCGTATAAACGCCAAGGATCACATGCGGGCAGTAGAGCCGCGCCCAGTACTTCACCCCAAGATAGGCTATCTGCTGGTCTGGTTTTGAAACCCACAGAGGCGAATTGCGGGTTACCACCTGAGACAGGTAAAGAGGCTTGTCCCAAGTGATTTCAGTTTCGCCACGAAGAATGGCTCCGACCTGAATGTAGAGCCCAACTTCATCTTCGTCAGCCCAGTCTCGAACGCGCTCAATGGAGGTGTATTTGCCATTCTTGCCCGTTTTCTCGCGGCTCACTTCTTTAGTTCTGGTACAGCGCTCCCAATCACCGCCGTAGCGATAATGAAAACGACCATGAATGGCGCTGGAACTTGTGATTACGGCATTAACAAGCTGCGCTTCATAACCCAGCTGGCCGTTTACCAGATGCGTTTTTTGCGCCACCGCGTATGGATTCATGCCCCACTGCATCGCCTGCATGACGATCGCCATGCAATCGGCTGGCTTTCCTGCTAGATGAGCCGGTACGGTAACCTGAGAGTCAGCCATCAGGTTGGCAAAGGCAGTAAGCTGACTCAGCGCTTGCACGTTGAAAATAGCGTTGCTAGCAGAAATGGTGTTCGGTGCCTGCTGTTCTGCTGTGATGATGTTCGTGTTTTCCATCGTCTTTCCCCTTATGCCTGAGTACGCAGCGCTTCGAGGCGGCGCAGGTCGAAGTCGTTTAGTTCGTCGGTGTAATCATCGATGATCGGCGCTGGCCACTCGCCTGTGTCGAAGCCGGTCGCGATAGCTCGCATCATTTTTCGGTACTCGAGCATGCCCAGTTCCAGCAGGTCTGCCGATGCCTCAATGATGGCGATCCAGTGGTAGTTCTCGTCTTTGTTGACGAAAATCCAGAAGAACTGATCCAGCGCCGCGGTTTCGCAGTACATAGCCGCGCTCAGGTGGTAATCGCGGTCGATGATTTCCCTATGCAGCCTGGCCCGCAGGCTCTCTTGCTTAACGTTCCACATGCTGATGGTTTTGAGGTCAGCGCCGATGCGCACGCCATCTAGGTCAATTTCAAGGTCAGGGCGCACGCGCACTTCCAGCCCGGTCTCTTCGTCGAAGCCGAAGTAGCTCACCTCAACGGCACGGCTCGGGTGCGTCAGCAGCATGCCGGCGGTCGGGTGCGCTAACAGGGCGGACTGGATAGCCAGCGCGGTTGCCAGCTGCTGGCGCGTAACCAGAATCTTGTCGCCCGGGTTTTCACGCCATGCGTCCAGCAGTTCGTCAGCAAACACAGCGTCAGGTTTGGCCGACTTCACCGCCTGGATCATGTCTGCCTTAGTGCCGGAAACTTTCAGCGGTACCGGCTTCTGAGCTTCCTGAGCTACCAGGTCAGGATTGATTGTCGCCAGTTGCTCCAGCAGCGCCTCGCGGCTGCCGGTAGTTTTCACCGGCGCTGGCAGGGTGGCGTTGTGCTCTTTGATACAGGCCTTCATGGCTGCGGCGGTCTGCTTCTGGTCTGCCTCGATACGCTGGAACTCAGCTGGAAGCGTCATATAGCTCTGAGCTGTTTCTTCCAGGCTGCCCCCCATCGGCACCGGCGCTGGCAGGGTGGCGTTGTGCTCTTCAAGCAGCGCTTTGATATCGTCTGCGCTCAGCAGCGCGGGCAGGATGGAGTTGTACTCATCGATAAAGGCGCGCAGGGTCGCCGCGGTGGTGAATGCCCCTTCCGGGATCACCGGCTCCACGCTGAATTCTTCATCAAGGTTTTCCGGCTGCAGCGCCAGCGCATGCACCAGGTTACCCATATCCAGCACTTTGGAACCTTCGCGCGGAATGGTTTTCGCAACGTGGCGCGCGTTGAAGTACATCAGGCTGACGCGGGCATCTTTCACTTGGGTGCTACTGATCCCGTTCGCCGCGTGATATACGTCATTCGGCACATCTTCATAGCGGCCCGGTTCGAAGTAAGCAGGGTATTCCGGTACCGGTTCTGATGATGGTTCTTCCGGCGCACTGGCGGTTTCCTCCGGCGCTTCGGTGGTAACTTCCGGCGCAGTGCTGTTCGCGAGGCTCGGCGCAGCGGCGGCCAGAATGTCTGCTGAGGCTAATGTAACTGCTTGCGGATCAGCTGCATCAGCGCTTTCGCCTGCTGATACCGTATCGTTAATTTCGCTTTCGGAGCGCTCAGTCTCTTCCATCTGCACATCGCTGGTGGTCTCCGATTCCTGATTAGCAACTTCATTGGTGGTTGTGGCCAGCAGGCCATCGATGGAGAACATGCCGCCGCCGAGGTTCGCAACCTGTGGCTGGCTTGTGGCGGCTTTTTCCGCTTCAATCTTCTTGTTAACTTCGCTTTCCCAGCTTACTTCTGGGGTGTGACGTGCTGCCGCCAGCGTTTCCGCTGTAGGTTTCTCGTGGTCGGTTTCGGTCAGGTTCGCATTGATGTAGCCGGCAAGACGTCCTGGCTGTTTGTAGTGCTCAGGGTGAGCGCTACGGATCAGCGCAAAAATTGCAGCGCGGGAATAATCCAGAATGCCGGGTGTTGCGCGCAAAGCTTCAGACCATTCTTTAAACGGACTGTCTTTTGCTGCGACGATAGCCTTCGCCTGGCGGAAAACATCACTTGGGACATCGTAGATATTGAAATCCGCTGGCAGCGTTGCTAATGCAATCTCAGTATCGAGCCCGTCGAAGTCGGGTTGGTAGTTAGGATTTCGATCGGTTTTTCCGCTGCCGCCCGGCTGTGCTGCTGACACCTCAGGTTCGGCAGCTGGCGTAGGAAGTGGCAGCAACTCAGTTTCAGCATTGAATTCAGCCGTCATCGTCTGGTTCACAAACTCAAGATGATCAACCGGCGTAAGGTGAATATTCTCCGTCGCGATGCGCACCAGGTTGAAAATGGCCGCGCGGTTGACCTCCAGAATGCCAGGCTGATTGCGCAGGATTTTGCTCCAGCTTTTCCATGGCTCTTCTTTGTTTGCGACAATCTCCTTGGCGCGGCGGAGTATGCTCCCCGGAATTTCCATATGATTGAAATCCATCGGCAGCAGGGCGCATGCGATTTCTAAATCGAGAGTATCGAAAGTATGGTGCGCGCCGGCGCCGCGGTCCGTGACATGCCCACTATCAGCATTGGTTTCCGCGTCGGTGCGCTGAATTTCATCAATCCTGTTACCAGCAGCCCATTCACGCGTGAGGATCCCACGGTCAATGTGATTAGTTACCACCCACAGCTTCATAAATCGGATGATTAAGCCCAGCTCATGCCGTAAGTCCTGCGGGAACACTTCCTTAACCGCGCGGGTGAGCTTCCACAGGCCAGGCATGTCATATTTTTTGAGCTCAGGTACGTTGCTCGCAGCGAGCAGCAGGTTCTGGACGTAGGTGTTGTCCGTGTCCATCTCCATCCCGAGAAGTGCGGACTGGGTCTCTTTATTGATGTGATAAACATGGGTCTCATCGGATGCAAACTGGGCGAGCAGCTGCGTGCGGAACGACATGGGCGCCAGCGCGTTAAACGTGTTGGTCTCATCAACGCTGGCAGCTAGCACAACTTCGCTGTCGGTATCGGAGGATAAGGTTTCCTCTTCATCACACTCTTCAGGTTCAACTGAGGCTGATTCAGTTTTCTGCTTCAACTTCCATGTGCGCTGATCTTCGGCCAGTTCGTAGCGTTCGCACCAGGCGAAATCCACGGCTGCTTCTTCCGGCAGGTCGTCATAAACCGGGAAGTCGGTGCGGATCGGCTTCGAATAGTCCTTGCCGCGGCCGGTTTCGATTTCAGCGTCTTCCAGCGCGACATCGAGCTGAAGGTTGGCACGGGATTCGGTTTTCGCAGTGAACCAGACCACTGCATCTTGCTTACCGGATTTCTGAGTGGCTTTGACCACATAGAAAAATTCCATGTGAGATCCTCTTTTTTGGATGTAAGATCCCCGGGCCAGAAATAGCGCCCATTGGGTGTGTTTTTGGTTTTGGTATTAATGCCGGTGTAACTTTGGTCGGTGGCACCGGGCGTTCAGGCCCGCCTTGCGCGGGCTTTTACGTTATGCTTCGTGAGCCATCTGGTCGTATGAAGCACAGCGTACAGAGCAGTAATCGCGTTCTTCGTGCGTCAATTGCGCGCCGCGGATTAAGGTCAGTTCGTTTTTTACTTCTTCGCTTTTCTCAATCGGCTTCCCACAGAGGTGGTAAGCACATTTTTTCGAGTCACACATCCGGATTCCCCTTCTGAGCCAGCAGATAGCAGAGGCGGCGAAGAATCACCTCTACAAAATTCAGCTTTACGGCCTGCTGCCGTGATGGTTTGCGTGCGTAATCAATCATCTAACCCTCGTTTTGCCTTATCGCCGGCCAGCGGAACGTTTAACCTGATGCGCTGCTGTCTTGCCACTTTAGGTAAATGCTTGCCTAAGTAGTTCGTAATGCGTCTTGGTGAGATGAATTAAACACAATGTTTAGTTTCCTGTCAACAAAATGAGTAATTTAAGATAAACAAAAAGTTTAATGTGGGGGTTTAGAGGGGTTAGCTGCGATGTGAATGCATAAAAATCCCGACGCGAAGGTCGGGATCGGATAGTTCGGGATGGGGGGGCGGGAGAGGGCATAAAAAACCCGGCGCGGTGGCCGGGTTATTTCGATAAAAACATTTCCAATACCTTTGGTATTGCTGGAATCAATTGGGAAAATACTACTGCTCCTACAACCCAAAGAATTATAGAATTTTTTGCATCACTTACGTCTGTTTTAGTCGCGTAGTTTGAACGCATGACCGCAATGTCGGTTTTCATCTGCTGGACGTCTTTTTCAAGGTCCTTAACTCTTTGCAGCATATCGCTACCTCCTCCATTGCCTCCACCATAGGCATCATCTTGTAGCATTTCTTTCTCAGCATCAAGTCGACCATTTGGAAGGGGGAAAACATTCGAGTCAGCCATCGATACTTGATCTCCATTCGGATGCGATAGCGAAATAAGATCGCATAACATCAATGGTTTCCCATACAGATTCAGGGCTGGTGTCTTTGAAAAGTAGAGTTGCCTCAACTGTATAATACCCCGGCCCTTTTGCAATAAAGGACTGAATAGTAGTCATCGTCGCTACATACTCTCCTTTATTCCCCCATTGTGGATGATACTTAAAGACTTTTTTGTTATCTGATGCCAATGAGACTGTTTCACCTTTGAAAAAAATTTCAATTTCAAGGGAATAATTATCGATACCATTAAAATTGATTACGCCAAAGTTTATCGACAAAGAATGCTCGCAGGGGAACTTATTGCAAGCTAATGCAATTGCTGGATGAGGATCGCCTACGAGGACACCGGGGGCAAAAACCCCTGAATAAACGAAGGCAATTTTTGCCTGATCGACTTTTGACATTTATTCCCCTTGCGAACGTATCCGCCCCTTCATATAACGCTCATACAGCTCATCCAGCTCCTTCAGGCGAAGCGCAAAGATGCGAAGCATGTTCTGCTGCTCTTCCTCAGGCAACTGACGGTACAGCTCCAGCAGGCGCTGTTCATCCGGTTTGAGACCATCTTTTTGATCGACGTCTTGCCCTAAAAGCCACGCGAGACTGACCCCTAGGGCATCCGCCAGTTTGATAGCGGAACTCTTACCTATCGTCCCACGCACGAACCAGTTGTTAACTGACTGGGAACTGACGCCACATATTCTCGCCATATCAGCTTTGGAAATGCCCTTCTGCTCAATTATTTCATTGAGCCTTAGCACCTGCGGATGATCCGTTTGATGAGTTTTTTCTTTCATAACAGGATTCTAAACCAAATGTTTATTAGCTCAACACTCAAAAAGTTGACATTAAACTAAACATTATGTTTAATTCTTATCACCCAACTTATGGAGCCCAATATGAACGCATTAGACAAAGCTATTGCCGCAGCTGGTAGTGCAACAAAACTTGCAGAACTTTTATCCACGAGCGCTATGAATGTGAGTCATTGGCGTAATCGCAATGGTGGCTTAGTGCCTCAGGCCCGGGTTCTGCCGATTTTCCATGTCACCGGCGTAACGCCACATGAATTGCGCCCTGATCTCTATCCGAACCCAACTGATGGTTTACCTAAGTAGGAGAACTGGCAATGCAAACACTGTCTTTTCAACAGAATAACAGAGCGCAATCGGAGCGCATGAAATTCCAGTATCAAGAGAGTAAGGCCGAAAGTAAGGCGTTCGATCAACGCGCTATATGTTCTGCCGTTCGCGCCTGGGCAGCTGCTGCCGGACAGGACGTTGCTGCTGCTCATATCGTGGACCAGTGGCGCAACAGCGGAGGAGAGGGGATCGACTTCCCGGAAGATATTAGCCGTGCCAGGCAGAAGCTCTTTCGCTGGCTTGATAACCGTTTCGATACTGACGACTGCAGAGAACGGGTGCGCCAGCTGACTCCCGCCATCCTGGCTGTTTTGCCACTTGAACACCGCGGCTCTCTGGTAGGTGGCGACTGCAAGATGACGCGCCTAGCGCACGCCGAGAAGGAGATAAGCGAAGCGAAGAGGGCTGTGCTGCTGGACGCACCAAAGCATCAAAAATTGAAAGAGATGAGCGAGGGTATTACTGCTCTTTTCAGGCTTGAGCCTGATCTGGCAGGGCCACTGATGGCAATGGTTACAACGATGCTGGGGGCGATATGACTGGTTCAAAAATGGCGAAAGCCGCGGTGCGCGAACACCAACGGCTTTCAGGTGCAAAAACGGCAAGTCATTGCGAGGTCATTATGACAAACACATGTACAAAACACCAGGCGAAAGGGGCATAGCTATGTCGAATGTCGCTTACGCCGATTTTGCGGCGCGTTCTGCCGTCAGGAGCAACAGGATGGAAAACCAGAAGACCGGATTCATCCCGTTGTACCGGAGTGTATTGAAGCAGCCCTGGGCGAAAGACGTTTTCCTGCGCACGTTGTGGGAAAACCTCCTATTGGGCGCTGCCCGTCAGCCCTACACGGCTAACTTCAAGGGTCGCCAATGGCCCCTACAAACCGGACAACTGGTTACCACATCGGCCGATCTGGGGCTGAAATTATGCGACCGGGCAGGAGAGCCTACAAGTCGCCATGCAGTGGATCGGATGCTCGCAGTTTTCGAGAAAGAGGGGATGATTTCGACTGCCGGAGAGAAGCGAAAAGGCACTGTAATAACCATCACGAACTACGCTGTATATGCTCAAAAAATGGACGATTTACCCGCGCATTTACCCGCGCATTATCCCGAGCATTACCCCGCGCATGACGAAGCCAGGAATGGCGGTGCTTCTGGCGGTGGTGCCGCGCATACCCGCGCGCATAAGGCCGAGCGATTCCCCGCGCATCATGAACAACAAGGTAATAACAACAATATTAATACTAAAAGATCTTCGTCTCGGAATTCTGCCGAATCCCGAAACGAGGCGACTGAAAAATTCCTTTCTCGTCATCCAGACGCTGCTGATGGAATCTACACACCCGCCGGTAAATCCTGGGGTACCGCTGACGATCTCAAAGCTGCTCGTTGGATGTACGCACAGCTGCTAACGGTTAACGCCAGTCTGAGCGAGCCGAAGTGGGTCGAATGGGCCAACACAATTCGCCTCATGCGCGTGCAAGACCACCGCACGCACTTCGACATCTGCGATCTGCTCAAGTGGGCCAGCAAAGACGACTTCTGGAAGCGCAATATTCTGAGCCCGTCAAGCCTGCGCAAGCAGTGGGATCAGCTGAGCACAAAGCGCCTGCATAACCCATCCGTTGCACGGCACGCTACTGAGCGCATCGACTTCAACAACACAGACTGGATCAACGGGGTGTTCGATGAAAAGTCTTTCTGACCAGATTCGCAACCTGGACCGCGAAAACTTCCGTCGCGTGGCGCATGGGCTTCCTGAGGTGCAAGGTGATCGCCCGCAGCATGACCAGGCCGCTGTGATTTTCAATGAGTTGTTCAGCCAGCTGCGCGCTGCATTCCCCGCGGCGATGTCCGCTTTCCGGGAACAATCAGA
Source organism: Siccibacter colletis (assembly GCF_000696575.1). Lineage (GTDB taxonomy): Bacteria > Pseudomonadota > Gammaproteobacteria > Enterobacterales > Enterobacteriaceae > Siccibacter > Siccibacter colletis. Next base: position 665,843 of record NZ_JMSQ01000006.1, read on the forward strand.
GTTCAACGAGCTGCGCCGGCAGTGGGCAATGGCATTTCGTGAAAATGGGATCACCACGCTTGAGCAGGTTCGCGCGGGTATGCGCGTGGCAAGACGTCAGGAAAAACCATTTTTGCCGTCCCCGGGTCAGTTCGTCGCGTGGTGTAAAGCAGAGGACAGCGCCTCACTCGGGCTTCCTAACCAGAATGAACTTGTCTCACTGGTGTACGAGTACTGTCGCAACCGGAGCCGCTACCACGATGCTGAATCCTACCCGTGGCCAGATCACGGCATTAAGCCGCACACCGTGAAATACCGTGCCTGTTACTGGCTGGTAACCACGCTGTACCAGCAGATGCGTTCCGCAAGCCTCAGCGATCTGGAGCTAAACCGCAAAGCAGCTGATGAACTGGCGAAGATGGTAAAGCGTATCCGTGGTGGTGAAGAGCTTCCCGAGCCGGTTGCGCGCCTCCCGATATTGGGTGGAAAAGCCCTGTCCAGAGAGCAGGCTCTGGCGCGAATCGCTGATATTCGCAGGCAGCACGGTCTGCGCGGAGGGCAGTCTCATGGGAAGTGAAAAGCTATGGAAAATCGTTCATTACCTGAAAGCACACCCGACCATTACCCCGCGGCAGGTGAAGCGTCTGCTGGGGTGCGACTGCCGGAAAGCGAACGACCTACTGAACTATCTGCACCAGCGTGGCGTCGTGGCGAACATCGGGAAGCATCGCCATCCGGAATACCGGCTTAAGCATAACGGCGAGCTGAAAATACAGCCTCTGCGCGTAAAAGCCGAGCAGCCGAGCGCATGCGCTCAGGTCAACGTGATCACAGATATTTGCCGCCAGAACTGGGTCGGTTATCAAATTCATAAAATTTTCGGGAGTGCGCGAGTATGATCGATTCACTTAACAACAAAGAGTTAGTAGCAGCAAGCCATGAGTTTGCTATGGCATTGAGCAGTGACACGGCGATTTGCGACATTGCGAAGATGATTTCTCGCCTGGCTGAAAGGCTAGACTGCATAACTACAGCAATGCGTCAATCGGCGCAAAAAAACGATGGGCTACCAGATAACGCTTCAACCCTAATTTTACATAAGGAGTTAAATGATAGGGATGGGTTAAAATGTAGATACTCTAGAGAAAAAAATGGTGTCTGTGATAACAAGCTTTGTTGTATAGGGTGGATAGGACAAGGAGTTATTACGAGAAGTATTGAGGGTAAAATCAAATGTTCTGATATCTTGGTACGATTACCAAAACTCTCAAAGAGTGATTTGGAACTTTTCCAAGGGAGGATGTTAAAAGCACTAATGGTGGGGGAGATTATAACTAAAAAAGCTGTAATTGAAACTATGCAAGAATATGGTATAACTATTCAATTTATTCGATAATAAAGCCGCGGCATCTTCACTGCGATGCCGCTTAAGATTAGAAAATGATATTATTTATATCAGAGATTGCATTTAGTGAGCCACGGTAGTCACTTCCTGTTTTTGGAAGAATATAAGTATATCTTGAATCACCATTGTAAATAATCTTCCAATGTTTTCCTTCTTCAGAGAGTTCAAAGCCTAAATCTTTAAGTTGCTTTGAAGTATTTCTATCCATGCTCCTATAGTCATTTAATGCTTTTCGTAATTTCTGGGATCTTATTTCTGTTTCCAATGTAGATTGATTGTTTGAAAGTAGAGAAGTGAGTATGTGATGGCTTCTGCTGTTTTCTTTAGTATTGATAAGTGTGGATTTAATTGAGGCTAAAATGACGTTTTTTATCTCCCCTTCAAAAAAGTCAGTTTCCTCACCTGCATTTAATAAGATGCTGCCTTGAGCAAAAGCCTGTGATTGAAGCGTGCGAACTCTATTTTCTAAAGAGTGTATTTTATTCTTGAGTTCTTCAATTTGCTCATCCTTAGCGATGTTGTCAGCTTCGTACAAATTCATTAATTCATGAGTGTATTCTCCTCGGACTTTAAGCGCATTAATCGAGTCCTTGGTTATTCTTTTCTGTATTTCACTCCAGCCACTTTCAGATACAGGTGCCATAGTAGTTGTGGCTTTAACAACATCATCAAATAATTCATCTTCAAATTCTTTTGCGGTTTTATCTCCTCGACGATAAAAACTTATGTTCTGTCCTCGGGGCCAATAAATACCAATTGCACCGGCGTAAGCATTCTTTGCATTGGTTTGATTTTTTAGTTTGATGGAGAATATTCTATCGCTCGGCTCTATTAATATATGAGCTAAACCACATACTTTCCTTGCCAGTCGCTCTGGGATTATATTGTGAGGATGCTCGTTAAAAAAATATTTTGAACTAACGTATATTATTGGTAGCCGATTATCTGTCTCCCCGTTGATCACCTTAGCAGCCATGTTTAAATGATCATTGGTTGTCGATAAATAATGCGGTTCAACTGATGTCTTAAATGCATCATCTGAGCCACCAGAAAACCTATCTATCAATCGCATTACTATTAATGGTTTTTTTGGTTGCGGAGCGAGATATGCAGCCTCTTGACTTACCACACTTGATTCAACTTGAATCCAAGTTTTACCGTTTGTGAGGTTTTTATTTATAGAAATGTCTGTAACCCACTTATGTGGTTCGGATATTTTTGAATACCTAAAACACCCAAGGTTTATTTCTGTATTTTCATAGTTTATAATATCAATGCTTTCGTTTTTAGATTCAATATGGAAATCATCATTTTTATAATTACATGCTAACTGAGCGGTGATGAAATTAGTGTGTGGTGACTCATTGATCCATGAAAAGCATTCATTGAAAATATCTTCAAAAGAAATATTACTTGAAATGAAAAACTCGGTAGAAAAATACTTCATATAAAATCCTTATTTAAAATGAGAGTTTTCTCATTTTGAATAATACTTGCAGGAATCGATAAGATCTAGTGGGCTGGAGGCAAACTCGCTTAAAAAAATTTCACCTATGATCCTGAACCTTCCTACAAGTGTTTAATAAGCACATAAATGAAATTATTAACAATGTATATAGATTGGAGTCCTACTTATTGAATACCTATCTGTAAGACATTCTTACAATAAGAAATCCCATTGAGATAAAGGTGGCCCGCTCCGGCAACTTGGTAACCCCGCCGTTCACTGAAGCGCTGGTAATGGCAAACCTCCCTGATATGGTTTGTAAAAAGACGAAGCCGAGTAAGTGGATAAAACTACATTGGATGCACTTGCGCACAGTGCTACGGTGCGCTATCATTATCTCACGTTGTTGGCATAGGGGGCTGCAATGAAATGCTAAAGAGCATTGAGGGCTTCCGGGAGAAGTGGCTATCTGACTTTTTTCACTATAGTAAGCCAGATAGAAGGATTCCTAAGGACATAGAATCCTCGCTCCACCGGAAGCTGGATATTTTGAATGCAGCGGCTTCGCACAGGGATTTGAGATCGCCGCCGGGGAATCGGTATGAGCAGTTAAATCCACCTTTAGATGAATATTCTTCAATAAGGGTGAATGAAAAATACCGGTTAATTTTCAAGTGGATCGATGGTAAAGCTTCAGATATCTATCTTGATCCGCACAAATACTCAAAGCATAAATAAAATTATAAATATAAATGGTTAGGGCTTCGGCCCTAATCTTTCTCGAAGTAGCGATACCACCAATCAAGAGACGAAGCGCATGAGACAAGCCATGAGGAAACCAACCACTGTAGGAGACGTGTTACTTTACGAATATCTTGAACCACTCGGTCTCAAAATCAACGATCTCGCGGAAATGTTGAACGTTCACCGGAATTCTGTAAGTGCTCTCGTGAACAACAATCGTAAACTTACCACAGAGATGGCTTTTAGGCTGTCTGTGGCCTTCGATACAAGTGTGGAATTCTGGCTGAATTTACAAAGTAACGTTGATGTATGGGAAGTAGAGAACGACGCAAGAACTCAGGAAGAGCTCAGCCGCGTTGTTAAGGCTGAATCCTTCCTGGCAGAGAAAGATCATCACGAAGTAGCGTAACCATCCCCGTCATTACAGAATTATCAAGGCCCGCACTGCGGGCCTTTTTACTATGCAGACATGCATGTACGGGATATCGAAATATGTCATAGCGTAAGCGCTTAAAATCAACGCACAACGTAACTTACCGTTAAATCTACGTTTTTTTATTGCAATCATCTTACATCCGATTAATACTGTATGAATGTACAGTTATTGTGATGAGGAGGAATGATGAGAGTTGAAGTGATGATCGACCGCAACAAAAAACTGCCGGAAGGGGCAATCCCTGCTTTAGAAACCGAACTGGTTAAGCGCCTCACGAACAACTACCCCGACTGTAAACTGAATATCCGCCGCGCGGGTACTGATGGACTGAGTGTTCATGGTGCTGACAAATCTGACAAAAAACGTATCGAGGAGATTCTTCAGGAAACGTGGGAAAGTGCGGATGAGTGGTTTTATTGATCGCATCAATTTTACAGGGGTAGTAAACACGTTTTTCGCTTTTGCGTTTCTCTAACTGCTCCTCATAACGATTTACTGCGTCAATATGTCGCTTTGGGGGAAATTGTGAGCAGTGCCGATGATTCAACAAAAAATGACCAGTGGTACGATGTGATTAGGAGAGCTGATAACACCGTTGTTTACAGTTTTCCTGCCAATGGTAGATATTTGGTCTATCAGTTGAATGGATTAGTTTCCTTGCGTCCTCTGCTTGAGGATGAAGAAATCTTTACCCTTAATGGGTTTATGCAGTTTGCTACACGTCTGGGCTACCGGCTTATCCCACCGTCTGATATTATCATTTCATAGGTCTGAACAACCTATGCCTGATGCGCCACGGAGAATCCCATGGCGCAGTTACAACTTATCAAACAGTCTTCAGGAATCCTGATCCCCGCAACGCCGGAGACCAGCGATCTTCTGCACTCAAAAATCAAGCTCGGTGCCGTGCTGGTAGCCGACTTCAAGCAGGTCCGCAACCCGGCCTTCCATCGCCGCTTCTTCGCATTGTTGAATCTCGGTTTCGAATACTGGGAGCCGACTGGCGGCGCGATCTCCTCTAATGAGCGCAAGCTGGTTACCGGCTATGCCAAATTTCTGACCTCATACGGTGGGAACGAAGGCGCGCTGCTGGATGCCGCCGAACAATACCTTGACCGCATCGCAGATAAGCGCACAGGCAGCATCAGTGCCTGCAAGTCGTTCGACGCATATCGCGCATGGGTAACCATCGAATCTGGCCACTACGACGCGATCCAGCTGCCTGACGGCACCCTACGCAAACATCCCCGCAGCATTGCCTTTGCCAATATGGACGAAACCGAGTTTCAGCAGCTGTATAAGGCCGCGCTGGATGTTCTGTGGCGCTGGATATTGTCCAGGGCATTCAACAGCCAACGCGACGCAGAGAACGCCGCTGCGCAGCTCATGAGCTTCGCGGGGTGATGGCGATGAAGAAGACATGGTTTCAGCACACCGACTGCACCACCCAGCAGGCAGAAGAGCTTTTAGCGGAATACCGGCGCCGCGGTGTGACAGTCGAGCGCAGCCTGAATGCAGATTTGACCACCTGGACTGTCAGCGCCCGGCTGCCTGAAGGCAAGAATCCGCCACGGGCTGACCGCCGCTGGCAAAACCGAGTGTGGGGGTGAGAGTGGCCAATTTACGCAACGCGGCGCGCGGCCGCGAATGTCAGGTACGGATCCCTGGCGTGTGCAATAGCAATCCTGAAACGTCCGTTCTGGCGCATATCCGCCTGGCCGGACTGTGCGGCACCGGAATCAAGCCACCAGACCTGATCGCCACCATCGCATGCAGCTGTTGTCACGACGAAATAGACCGCCGAACCCAGCTGGTGGATGCGGAGTATGCAAAGGAGTGCGCGCTGGAAGGCATGGCACGTACGCAGGTTATATGGCTGAAAAAGGGACTGGTGAAGGCATGAATACCTACAGCATCATACTACCGTGGCCGCCGAGTAATAACCGCTATTACCGGCATAACCGCGGGCGCACGCACATCAGCGCCGAAGGGCAGGCCTACCGTGACCGCGTGGCCCAAATCATCAAAGACCAGATGCTGGATATCGGCATTGCTACACCGGTGAAGATCCGCATCGAGTGTCATATGCCTGACCGCCGCCGCCGGGACCTGGACAATCTACAGAAGGCCGCATTCGATGCGCTGACAAAAGCCGGGTTCTGGCAGGACGACCATCTGGTGGATGATTACCGGGTCAAGCGCATGCCGATCATCAAAGGCGGAATGTTGCTGCTGACCATCACCGAACTGGAGCCATCATGAGTCCAGAGCTAATTGCGTCATTCCGCATGCGCTGGCAGCGCCTGCGCGTTTATCGCCGCCGGGGAACCGTGCTGGTGGACTACCGCATACTTCGCAACCTTATCCGTATTCACCAGATGGCAGGAACCAGGGCATGAACCTCGAAAACACCGTTAAGTATCACTTCGCTAAGTCGACGATGATCAGCGATTCTCCGCGCGCCACCGCATCAGACTCCCTGACCGGCACGGATATCATGGCGGCTATGGGGATGACCCAGGAACGGGCCGCAATGGGTTACAGCGCTTTCCTTGGCAAGATGGGCATCAGCAACAACGACCGGGAGAGGGCGATCGCGCTTCTGGCCGAATATGCGCTGACAAAATGCGATAAGGTCGCAGCGCTGCGCAAGCTGGGCGCCGGCGTCAAGCCGCTGGTGATGCGCCAGCTGGCCATATTCGCCTTCGAGGACTATTCGCGCAGCGCCGCCAGCGTTAAGCAGTGCGATTGCTGCGCCGGGGCGGGCTTTATTCAGGCCGACGTCTTCACGAATAAATTCCGTAAACCAGAAGGCAAAATGACCGTATCCGGGATGGTGAAGGTCAAAGAGACGGTGCGCATCCTCTGCAAAAAGTGCAATGGTGCCGGCACGGTCAGTGCAGCCTGCAGCGATTGCCACGGGCGCGGCAAGGCAATGAGTAAGGAATTGACGGACAAGCAGGGCGTGCCGGTGATGGCTGACTGTAAGCGCTGCGGCGGTCGCGGCTATGAGCGCATCCCTTCAACTGAGGCATATGCCGCCATAAGCCAGATTACAGATGCGATCAGCCTGGACACGTGGAAGAAGTCGGTTAAGCCATTCTACGACCAGCTGATCACCAAATTCGATATCGAAGAGACGTGGGCCGAAACACAGCTTAAGGCGATCACCAGATAGTGCTCACGAAAATAGCCAACGATATTATTGCCGGCTATTTACTTTTCCCGAATCTGTGTTACTTTTGTCCTAACGATGGGTTAATGCCTTCGTTGAAGTGGTGAGGAAATAAGTAAACATCGCACACCGGGTCAGAAGACGCCTTGAGATGAAGCCACAATCCCTATTTAAGCCCTGCGGTTAACCCCGTGGGGCTTTTGACTTTATAGGCATTATGAAAGGCAATTGCGAATTAATTGCTTGGAATTGCATGCACGATGAAGCAAATGTAAATGTAAATGTAATCTTAATGTTTAGTAATCCCGGCCCGATAAAGGTTTAGTCTGTCATAGGTGAAATATTGACGAGTTTTTTGAAGTGCGTCTCATCCTAATCCTATAGAAAGCCTACACTTTGCTGGCATCTTAAGACGGTGCACTCGAGAGTCATAACTGCAGTAAGTTTCCGGGTATGCGTAGGGAACCCTCAAGTCTGACCAGGACGTTAGATCGTCTCTACCCATAAACTCAGGCGGCAACTGTACGCTGCGGTATAAGGCCAGGAATGGCCCTCCTGATAAACATTTCAAACCAGCCCCAGTGGCTGGTTTTTTTTCGCCCCTCAACCACACAGCACTTCCGAACCTAAGCGGAGGTGAGAGATATGTCGCATATGAGCAAGCTAGTAACCGGAGTCGCCCTCGGCACGTCTGGTGGCACCATTCTAAACGGTGTCCTGACAAAACTAAGTCCTGATGAGTGGAGTGCCGTCGGTGTACTGGCTGGTATCGTGGGCATCATCATCACAGGGCTGATTAACTGGTACTTCAAGCGCAAGGTCGCTAACGCGCAGGTAAAAGCGCTGGAGAAGTATGGCCCGGCGGTAAAAGTGGGAGATGAATAACATGCCTATGACCAGCAGCCTGCGTAACAAACTCATCGCCGCCGCTGGTGGTGGTGCAATGCTCATCGCCTCGCTATTCCTTGGCGGTCAGGGTGGCGTGGAAGGTCGTCGCTATGAAGCCTATAAAGACGTTGCTGGTGTCTGGACAGTCTGCGACGGCCACACAGGGCGCGGCATCGTCATCGGCAAGACCTATACCGACGGTGAATGCGATGCCCTGCTGCGCAAAGACCTGCAGCCCGCGAAGCGAACCGTAGACCGCTTGGTTAAAGTGCCTCTGGGTGAGTATCAGCGGGCCGCGCTATACAGCTTCGTTTTCAACGTTGGGTCTGACGCGTTCTTTAAATCAACGCTCCTGCGCAAACTCAACAAAGGTGACCAGGCCGGTGCGTGCGATGAAATGCGCCGGTGGGTTTACGCTGGTGGCATGAAGTGGAAAGGGCTTCAGAACCGGCGAGAGATGGAACGCTCCATGTGCCTGGCGGAGGGCAAAGATGGCCTTTAGCTGGAAAACCATGCTCGCTGGCTTGCTGGTGGTGGGGCTGGTTGTTGCCGGAAAACTGGCGAACTATTACCACACACGGCTCACAGAAACCCGCTCATCTTTAACCAAAGTTAATCATGAATTAAAACTGGCTAAAGATGGCGTCGCAGATATGCAGAAGCGCCAGCGTGACGTTGCGGCGCTGGATGCGAAGTACACGAAGGAATTAGCAGATGCAAAAGCTGAAAATGATGTTCTGCAGCGTAAGCTTGATAATGGTGGTCGGGTGCTCGTCAATGGCCGATGTCCAGTGCCAACCGACACTAAAAGCTCCGGCCCCGCCGGCATGGGCAATGATGCCACCATCGAACTCTCTGACATTGCTGGACGAAACGTTCTCGGTATCAGATCAGGCATCAAAAAAGACCAGTCCGCACTAATGGCTCTGCAGGAGTACATTAATACGCAGTGCTTGAAATAGATCACCATCCCTGAGGTTCAGTAAATTCCCTCCTCAGAGTTTAAACTTCGCAAGTGATTGGAGCATCTTGCCGGTAGACTCGATAATGGCTACATCGAGATATCAGGCTCATAACTAGTCGATTATGCTGCCGTGCCGCGTTTCTCGCGTAGCAATGTGCCATTCAGCGACACATTCACAATCATTTGTGTTTGGGCCGTGCTTAATTTTTTTTTTATGTATAGACTCAGCCCACCCTCCTGAAATGATTATCAGGAGGGTGTATTGCTTGTTTGTCAATCGTAGCTCTCCGGGTGGCTCCAGAGCATTATGATCTGGAAGATAAGCGGTGCTAATAAAGGCCATGCGATAGCATGGCCTTTTCTAAGTATCAGCGTTTTTTTGAAGCCAAGGCGGCAATTACCTTAAAACAAACGCTTAAGGATTAAGGCAAATTGATGAAAAAGGTATTGGTCTTCTTCAACTCGCAGCCGGTAGAAGTGGTAGATGTGCTTAAACCTGTAACATCTGTCACGCGGAATTATCCAAACGGTGATGAAGTATCATTAAAAATAATGACCACAGGAATACATTCATTAACAGGCGATCACGTTGAGATTTGTGTTGCTTCTGATCGGGAATTGTCCCAAGAAGAAGTGGTAAGTGCGGCGAAAAAATATCTTTAACGAGAACGCATGCAGCTTCGAAAACCCTCTCAACCTGTTAATGAGTGTGTTGAAATTAGGATCTACAGTTGAAGATTATGGTGAATACCCCTTAGCGGTGGGGCTAAGTAACCTGATGGCTCCTCTTCACTGGCGCTAATCGTGAACGTCTGAAGCAGCGGGTCATGGGTGGTTAACCCAAAGGCTCACCGGGAGGCACCCGGCATCATATACCCAAAGCCCCTGTAGAAATGCAGGGGCTTTTTATTGCCTGCAACGAAAGCATCCTTCATGTTGGGATACCATTTGAAGGAAGTAGCAAGCAAAGCCTATGAGCATGCAGCACCAGTAACCTCGGTAGTCTATAATTTATAGACAGTTATGGTTAAGGACAGTTAATCAACAATTGTCACCTTGCTGGAAATGGGAACAGTTGATGAACCAGAAGAGGTAAAAATGAAAGTTGAAGCTCTGACGCAAAAGGCAGAAGAAGAAATTGCCGCTCTGATAGCAAAAAAAATTTCAGAATTACGAAAGAAAACCGGAAAAGAAGTTTCTGAAATTCAGTTTGTTGCTCGTGAAACGATGGCCGGTCTTGAAGGTTATGAAGTGACAATTAAAGTTATTTAACATTCCCTATACAGACAAGGTCGCTCTTGCGGCCTTTTTTATTGCCTTAGCAGTGAGCAGGTCCATCGTAATGGCTCAATAGAGGTTGCTCCTGTAGGCGTCGTGATGGAATCCTGAACGCATGCAAAACAGGAGGCCATCATGCATACAATAGACGGTGAAAACTTTGAAAAAGTAATCCGGTCAGTCAGTGCCGGACCCGCCGATATCGCTTACCAGCATTTAGTTGAACTTGGGTTCAAGTGGCTTAACGAATACGAATCGCGATTGTTATTACTAACTGACGAACAAGCGACAGTACTCAAGCACTTGCTGTCGTTCTAAATGATAATTTTTTAATGGCTTTAGACACAGGAAAAGGACCATGGCAAAACCGGACTGGGGAGCGCTGCAAGACCAGTTCCTCGCCGAGCATGCCAGAACAGGTATATCGCCTAAAGATTGGTGCGAAGTGCAGGGGCTGAATTACACATCTGCGCGCAGATACATCAAAAAGCCAGCTGCGCAAAGTGCGCAAATATCTGCGCAGAAAAAAATGCGCACTGCGCAAAAAGAAAAATGCGCAGAGGCGCTGGTGGATGAGGATCGCTTAACGGCCCAGCAAAGACTTTTTGTGGCTGAATACCTGAAGGATGGCAATGCCACACAGGCAGCTATCCGGGCGGGGTACAGCAAGAAGACGGCCAATGAGCAGGGAGCGAGGCTGTTAGCAAAAGTTAGTATTGCTCAGGCCATCGCGCAGCAGCAAAAAGCCGCCATCGCGCGCGCGATTGGCTCTGCCGATGAAGTCCTCACGCAGATGTGGCAGCTCGCCACTTTCGATGCCAACCAGCTTTCGCAATACCGCCGCGGGGCGTGTCGTTACTGTTGGGGCGATGGCCATTACTATCAGTGGCGTGATGACGTTGAGTTTGAAGAGGCTCTTGCAAAGGCTGAAGGCAATGAACGAGCAAAGCTTCCGGAGGATCCCGGCGGCTATGGCTATGACCATAATCGTGAGCCGCACCCTGAATGTCCACGCTGCAATGGCGATGGAATAGGCCAACCTTACTTCGCCGACACACGAAAGCTCTCCGCTGATGCTGCGCTCGCTTACTCAGGCGTGAAGCTTGGCAAGAATGGCGTGGAAATTACGGCCATCAGCCGCGAGCGAATGTACGAGGCGATTATGAAGCGACTGGGCCTGGCCGACAGTGAGTTCGCGCAGCGCCTGCAGCAGATTGAAATTGAGCGCCGCCAGCTGGAGGTCGAAAAACTCCGCAAAGAGTTAGCCGGTGATGGTGATGATAACGAACCTACCCCAGTGCAGATTAATATCAACGTAGTGGATGCGAGGGCAGACGATGGGGATCAGCCCGAAACTTAACATCCCGCAGGCGCGCTTCCTCGCGATGGAGCACAAATTCAAAGCCTACGTCGCCGGGTTCGGTTCCGGTAAGACATGGGTGGGCTGTGGCGGCATCTGTAAGGGGATGTGGGAGCATCCGAAGATTAACCAGGGTTACTTCGCGCCAACCTATCCGCAGATTCGTGACATTTTCTACCCAACGATAGAAGAGGTGGCCTTTGACTGGGGGCTGGGCGTCAAAATTAATGAGGGGAACAAAGAGGTTCACTTCTATGAAGGGCGTCGGTATCGCGGTACGACAATCTGCCGCTCGATGGAGAAGCCTGGCTCGATAGTCGGCTTCAAAATCGGTAACGCCATGGTAGATGAGCTGGATGTCATGGCCGCGGCGAAAGCACAGCAGGCCTGGCGAAAAATCATTGCCCGTATGCGTTACAAGGTTGATGGCCTTCGTAACGGCATTGATGTAACGACCACCCCGGAAGGTTTTAAGTTCGTGTATCAGCAGTTCGTGAAGGCAGTGCGTGAAAAGCCTGAGCTTGCGGCCCTGTACGGTCTGATACAGGCCAGCACGTTCGACAACGCGAAAAACCTGCCCGCGGATTACATCCCTTCACTGATGAACTCCTACCCTCCGGAGTTGATTAAGGCGTATCTGAGGGGGCGCTTCACCAACCTGACCAGCGGCACTATCTATCACCAGTTCGATCGCCGGCTGAATAACTGTACCGATGAAGAGCATGCAGGCGAGCCGCTCTATATCGGCATGGACTTCAACGTAGGCAAGATGGCGGCCATCGTCCATGTACTACGGGACGGTGAGCCGCGAGCAGTACGCGAACTGATAAAAGTTTATGACACTCCGGCCATGATTAAGCGCATTCAGGAAGAATTCTGGCGCTATGAGGGCGGGCGCTATGTTGCCTCCAGGCAGATTTATATCTATCCGGATGCATCTGGCGATTCCCGGAAGTCCAACAACGCCAGCGTTACTGATATTGCGCAGCTCAAACAGGCTGGCTTCAGCGTGGTAGTGAATGCCGCAAACCCGCCGGTGAAGGATCGCATCAATTCAGTGAACGCCATGTTCTGCAATGGGAACGGGGAGCGTCGCTACAAAGTGAACGTAACACGCTGCCCGGTCTATACAGACAGCCTGGAGCAGCAAGTATGGGCTGCCAACGGCGAGCCGGATAAATCCGCCGATAACGATCACCCAAACGATGCTGGTGGCTATTTCATCGTGAAGCAATTCCCGATCATTAAGCCGACCGGCAAGGTTACCCAACTACGGATCTGATTCCATGCCTGACATTTCAACACCCAATCTGGACTATGGGAACATGGTCGAGGCGTGGGATATCAACGATGCCCTAATGGGCGGCACGCTGTATATGCGCCAGCTGGGCGAGTCATATCTCCCGCGCTGGCCGAAAGAAGATGAAGAGGATTATAAAAAGCGCCTGGCGGTGGCCACGCTGCTACCGGCATACGAAGAGACGATCAACCAGAACGTCGGACGTGTGTTCGCTGAACCGATCAAATTGGGCGAAAACGTCCCGGGCCAATTACGCCAGTTCGCGAAGGATGTAGACCTTGAAGGAACCCGCCTCGATGTCTGGGCGCAGGCATTCTTCAGTCTGGCAATGCAATATGGACTCTCCCACGCGCTGGTGGATTACCCCAGGGTGGACGCCGAACAGGTAAGGACTAAAGCCGATGAAAAGGCCACCGGGGCTCGGCCATACATCACTATGCTCAACCCCCGGCAGGTGATCGGCTGGAAGTCGAAGATGGTCGGTGGCAAGGTCGTGTTGACTGCTCTGCGCATCAAAGAAGTGGTGGTCGAGGATGGCGATGACTTCGGGCAGACAAAAGTGGAACAAATCCGCCTCCTGACGCCGGGTAAGGTGGAAATCTACCGCAAGTCTAATGGTGCCGATGGGGTGGCTAGCTGGGTGATATTCGACGAATGGCGGACCTCTCGCCAAGACATCACGCTGGTCACGCTCTATACCAAACGCACTGGCTTTATGTGCGGCTCACCGCCGCTACTCAATATGGCGCTGCTGAACGTTAAGCACTGGCAGAGTCAGAGCGAACAGGACAACATTCTTCATGTTGCCCGGGTCCCGATCCTAACCGTGTTCGGCCTCGAGGAGGGACAAGAGCTGGTGATTGGCTCTTCGTCCGCCACGTCATTTTCCGATCGCCAAAGGCAAGGGCTCGAATACGTTGAGCATACTGGCTCATCAATCGGGGCCGGCAAAGAGTCGCTGGCCGAGCTGGTGGAACAGATGCGCCAGGCTGGCGCGAAGCTGCTGCGAACTGATAACACTTCGACAAAGTCTGTAGACCAGACCTCAGAAGAGAAAATGCAGGAGCAATCGCCACTCTACACTATGGCCACCAGCCTTGAAGATGCGATCGACAACATCCTGCAGATTATGGCTGAGTACATCGGCGAGGCGGAAGGTGGCAATGTAGACGTCCGCACAGAACTGGATGTTGAGTCGAAAGAGTTTAATCCGCCGGCGGCGCTGGCCATTCAGGCTCTGCGCCAGGGTGGAGACCTCCGCCGTATTGATGCCATCAAAGCCCTGCAGAAGCTCAGTCTGATTGATGCTGATGCGGATCCTGACAAGGTGTTGAGCGAGCTACTGACCGAATCGGCCTCACTTACAGAGCCGTTGCCAGACGAGGTGTGATATGTCCCGTTCCGTCAATGACAGGCTCCAGGACGAGACCATAGCACACGGACTGTACGTGACGCGCTACGGTACCGGCGTCGGTCGGCGCATGGTAGCGCTTCTGAACAAGATGGATGCAGACCTGGCTGCAAGGTTGCTGGTGTTGCTGGACGGTAAGCGCGCGGACAACTACAGCGCCCGCCGCCTGGCCTCGCTACTGGCAGGTGTTAGAGACCTCAACCAACAAGCCTATGAACCGGTTAACGTGGCGCTGGCGCGCGAACTAACGCGTTATGTTGATTATGAGACTGGCTATCAGATGGACCTTTTCAGCAGCATCATCCCTGAGCAGATCCTTCGGCATGTGCCACTCCAGAGCATCGCTTCGGAGCAGGTTTACGCCGCGGCTGCGGCGCAGCCCTTTCAGGGACGGTTGCTTAAGGAGTGGGGGCGGAAGCTGGAATCGGATCGCCTGGACAAAATCACCAACGCTGTTCGCTCTGGCTTCCTTCAGGGTGAAACCGTTGAGCAGATTGTCCGTCGCGTTGCCGGCACGCCGCAGCTTCAAAGGCAGGACAGCGTCATCAACACATCCCGGCGCGATCTGGCTGTTGTGGCCCGCACAGCGGTGAATCATATGGCCGCCACGGCGCGCCAGGAGTTTGCCCAGGCCAACAGCGATATCGTGAAGGCCAAGCAGTGGTCCTCCACGCTGGATACGCATACCAGTCAGTGGTGCATCATTCGCGACCGCAAACTCTACACCCTGGACGGCAAGCCGCTGGGGCATGTGGTTCCGTATCTCCGCGGCCCAGGCAAAATCCATTTCTGCTGCCGCTCCGGCGTAATCCTGATCACCAAATCGTGGGAAGAGTTGCAGATAGCCTCAGGCGAACTGAGCAGCGCCACACGGGCCTCGATGGACGGGCAGGTGCCAGCGCATACCAGTTATGCCGACTGGCTTACCCGGCAATCATACGCGCGGCAGGAGCAGGTGCTGGGCGTCACCCGGGCGCAGATGCTGCGTGACGGCAAAATCACCGTGCCGGAGATGTTCAACGATGCCGGAGAGTTTCTTACCCTGGACGAATTGCGCCGCGTGGATGCGTCAGCGTTCGAGTAACACGAACCTCATCAACATCAGGCTGCCTCCGGGCAGCTTTTTTTATGCCTGCCGCTGAGCGGATGCGATGCGGTGACCGGGTCGGATGGCCCACTACCAATAGCCGGAAGGCTGGAGCAAAACAATGAAACTCAAACTTGATGCTAACGGGAATGTGGTCGTTGAAAACGGTATGCCTGTGTACGTCCATGATGACGGAAAAGAGATCCCGTTCGATGCAGCCGCAGCGATGACCAAAATCACCTCCCTTAATGGCGAGGCCAAAACTCACCGCGAAGCGAAAGAGACGGCGGAAGCCAATCTCGCAAAATTCTCCGGCATCGCCGACCCGGCCAAGGCGCTCGAAGCCCTGGAGATGATGACCAAAATCGACCAGAAGAAGCTGATCGATGCTGGCGCCGTCGACCAGGTAAAAGCTGAGATTACCAAGGTATACCAGCAGCAGTTGGAAGAAGCGAACGGCAAGACCAAGCAGCTGGAGAGCCAGCTCTACGACGAGATGATTGGCGGCCGCTTCGGTGGCTCCAAGTTCATCTCCGAGAAGATGGCGATCCCGACTGAGTTCGTGCGTTCCTACTTCGGGCAGAACTTCAAAATCGAAGACGGCAAGGTTGTGGCCTACGACGGCCAGGGCAACAAGGTGTTCTCCCGCACCAAGCCCGGCGAGCTGGCAGGCTTCGACGAAGCGCTGGAATCTCTGGTCGAGTTGCATCCTCAGAAAGACTACATCCTCAAAGCGTCCGGCAACAGCGGCGGCGGTTCCCACCAGTCGCAGCATCAGGCCGGGCAAAAAACCATGAAACGCGTTGCTTTTGATGCCCTGCCACCAGCGGAACAACAGGCTGCAATTGGCGGCGGCACGAGCATCGTCGATTAACCGAAAGGAAAAATAAATGTCCAATACTTTGACTGGCCTGATCCCGACCATCTATACGGCGCTGAACCGCGTTTCCCGTGAGCAGGTCGGCTTTATCCCTGCTGTGGCCCGTAACGCCAAAGCCGATGCGGCCGCCAAGGACCAAACAGTTACCGCGCCGGTGGCCCCCAAGACCACCACGGTTGATATCACCCCGGCGGCGACCGCACCGAACGATGGCGATCAGAACATCGGCTCTGTGGATGTCAAAATCACCAAATCAAAAATGGCCCCGGTCAAATGGAATGGTGAAGAGCAGCTGGCTATTGGCCCGTCAGGTAACTATGACGTTATCCTTGCCGACCAGTTCTCGCAGGCCTTCCGTGCACTGGCCAATGAAATGGACGCCGATCTGGCGGCGCTGTTTTACAAATCCTCCCGCGCTGTTGGCGCGCCAAAAGATACCCCGTTCAGCATTAAGGACGATCTGTCCGATGCAGCACTGGCCCGGCAGATTCTGGTAGATAACGGAGCCCCGACTACCGACCTGCGTATGGTGCTGGGGGGCGAAGCGATGGCATCCATTCGTGGCAAACAGTCCGTACTGTTCAAAGCGAATGAGGCGGGTACGGACCAACTGCTGCGCGAAGGCATTATCGGCCGTGTGATGGGCTTTAACCTGCACGAATCGGCCAACATCAAACGCACTGCAAAAAGCGCCGCGGCGGGCTACAAGGTCAATGGCTCTAAGAAAGAAGGCGACATCATCATTGCCATCTCTGCAGGCACTGGAGGGATCGCAGCTGGCACGGCGGTGAAATTCGACGGTGACGATAACCAGTACCTGGTTGTTGCTGCTACCTCCTCCAGCATCACCATTGGTGCGCCGGGCCTGCGTCAGGATCTGGCAGACGCGACAGCGTTAACTGTCGTGAGCGAATTCACCCCTAACATGGCATTCGACCGCAATGCTTTCCTGTTGGCTTGCCGTACTCCGGCAATGCCGAAAGGTGGTGATACTGCTGATGACGTGATGAACGTTACCGACCCCGCGTCCGGGATCACCTTCCAGATCGCGCTTTATCGTCAGTACCGCCAGGTACGTTATGAGGTGGGTGTGGCGTGGGGTGTGGCATCTGTTCAACCTGAACATTCCACCATCATCATGGGTTAACCCAGAGGGGGGCTGCGGCCCCTTTGTTTTTCAGGAGGCCCAATGGCCGGATTAACCAGAGAGCAGCGCGCTCAGCGTGAAGCGGAAAAGCTTGCAGCTCAGCAGGCCGCTGATAAAAACCCTGCCCAGCAGGAACAGCAGCAGGAACAGCAGCAGGAACAGCAGCAGGAACAGCAGCAGGAACAGCAGCA
>NZ_JMSQ01000007.1 GCF_000696575.1 Siccibacter colletis
AAAGCTTATGGCCGCGAGGCGGTAAGCGAACAGAATTTGCCTGGCGGCTGTAGCGCGGTGGTCCCACCTGACCCCATGCCGAACTCAGAAGTGAAACGCCGTAGCGCCGATGGTAGTGTGGGGTCTCCCCATGCGAGAGTAGGGAACTGCCAGGCATCAAATTAAAGAACCCTCAGCGAAAGCTGAGGGTTTTTTGCTTTTGTATTCCTGAAAACGTCCCGGCAGGTCATCTGCCCGTACCATCCCTGGCTGTCATCCAGGCTTCTGCCACCGCCGGCAGCTGCAGGATCAACCCTGTTGGGTATCAGTCCATACCATCACAACACCGGCTGCCACCACATCCCTGCGCAGGGCCGCGCCGCCGGGCGCGGATGTGAGCGTTGCGCCACTCTGCAGGGAAGCGGCACACCACCCGTAAACGACCCGGTAGCAGACTGAAACTCCCCCAGCACACGTTAACGGTTAACAGGCTTTACGCCTCCCGGAAGCCTGCCGCACCCTGTACCTTGAAACTTTCTCACCTTCCGCTTGCAGACTCGACATTCAGGCCATTTCTGGTTAATGTTGGGCATCTGGATGTCTAAACGTTTAAACGTATGATTTGAGGAAAAAGGTTATGCCAATAAGGGTGCCTGATGAGTTACCTGCCGTAAATTTCCTGCGTGAGGAAAATGTCTTTGTTATGACGCATTCCCGCGCCAGTAATCAGGAGATCCGACCGCTTAAGGTGCTCATCCTCAATCTGATGCCAAAGAAAATCGAGACGGAAAATCAGTTCCTGCGCCTGCTGTCGAACTCCGCTCTGCAGCTCGATATTCAGCTGCTGCGTATCGATAGCCGTGAATCACGTAATACGCCGGCGGAACATCTCAATAACTTCTACTGTAATTTTGAAGATATTCAGAACGACAATTTCGATGGGCTGATCGTTACCGGTGCGCCGCTTGGTCTGGTTGAATTTAATGACGTTGCTTACTGGCCGCAGATCAAACAGGTGCTGGAGTGGGCAAAAGATCACGTTACCTCCACGCTATTCGTCTGCTGGGCCGTACAGGCCGCGTTAAATATCCTTTACGGTATCCCGAAGCAGACCCGCAGCGAGAAGCTTTCCGGTGTCTATGAGCATTTCATCACCCATCCACACGCGCTGCTGACCCGTGGTTTTGATGATTCCTTCCTGGCTCCGCATTCGCGCTATGCTGATTTCCCGGCGGCGCTGATCCGCGATTACACCGATCTTGAGATTCTGGCTGAATCACAGGATGGCGACGCCTACCTGTTTGCCAGCAAAGATAAACGTATCGCCTTTGTCACCGGGCATCCGGAATATGATGCCAATACCCTCGCTGGAGAGTATTTCCGCGACGTAGAAGCCGGCATCGATCCCTCTGTGCCGTACAACTACTTCCCGGGCGACGATCCACAGCAGAAGCCGCGCGCAACGTGGCGCAGCCACGGTAACCTGTTGTTTACTAACTGGCTAAATTACTATGTTTACCAGATCACGCCGTTCGATCTGCGCCACATGAATCCCACGCTGGATTGATCCTCTCCTTACGAATCAGGCACCTTCGGGTGCCTTTTTTATTTTCAAAATCTCCTCTCAATGTTGTCACAACTTTAATCGTTTATTAAATAACGGTTTACCTCAATGCAATACATAAAATGGAAATTGTTTTTGATTTTAGAAATAGATTAAGTAGATTTAATGGTGCTGAACGAATATTACGCAAAGGATCGTGCCCATGATTAGCCGCGTAAAACAGGATCAATCGGGAGGAGGAGCATTATGTCGCAACAGGCTACAACCACTGAGTTAAGCTTCACCCAGCGTTTTGGCAAGCAGGAGCAGCAGATCCTGACGCCAGACGCTATCGCGTTTCTCACTGAACTGGTGTCACGCTTTACGCCGCAGCGCAATACGCTTCTGGCTGCGCGCGTACACCAGCAGGCACAGATTGATGCCGGCACGCTGCCTGATTTTATTTCGGAAACCGCTTCCATAAGAGAAAGCGCATGGAAAATTCGGGGCATACCGGACGACCTGCTCGATCGCCGCGTTGAGATCACCGGTCCGGTAGAGCGCAAGATGGTGATCAATGCGCTGAACGCGAACGTGAAAGTATTTATGGCCGACTTCGAAGACTCGCTGTCGCCGGCGTGGAGCAAACTGATCGAGGGCCAGATCAACCTGCGCGATGCCGTGAATGGCACCATCACCTGGACCAATGAAGCCGGTAAAATCTATCAGCTCAAACCCACCCCTGCGGTGCTGGTGTGCCGCGTGCGCGGTCTGCATCTGCCGGAAAAGCACGTCACCTGGCGTGAGGAACCAATCCCGGGCAGCCTGTTCGATTTTGCGCTCTACTTTTTCCACAACCATCAGCAGCTGCTCGCCAAAGGCAGCGGCCCCTATTTTTATCTGCCGAAAACCCAGTCCTGGCAGGAGGCCGCCTGGTGGAGCGAAGTATTCAGCTTTACCGAAGATCGCTTTGGCCTGACGCGCGGCACAATTAAAGCCACGCTGTTGATTGAAACCCTGCCAGCGGTGTTCCAGATGGACGAAATTCTGCATGCGCTGCGCGACCACATCGTCGGCCTCAACTGCGGGCGCTGGGATTACATCTTCAGCTATATCAAAACGCTGAAAAATCACGGCGATCGGGTTTTACCAGACCGTCAGGTCGTTACCATGGATAAACCTTTCCTGAGCGCCTATTCCCGGCTGCTCATCAAAACCTGTCACCGCCGTGGGGCGTTTGCGATGGGCGGTATGGCGGCGTTCATCCCGAGCAAAGACGCGGAGCGTAACAGCTGGGTGCTGAACAAGGTAAAAGCGGATAAATCGCTGGAAGCGCAGAACGGCCACGACGGTACCTGGATTGCGCATCCGGGGCTCGCCGACACCGCGATGGCGATATTCGACCAGGCGCTGGGCGAACATAAAAATCAGCTGCACGTCACCCGTGAAGAAGACGCCCCGATTACCGCAGCCGAATTGCTGGCACCGTGCGACGGCGAGCGCAGCGAAGAGGGGATGCGCGCCAATATCCGCGTCGCGGTGCAGTACATCGAAGCCTGGATCTCGGGCAACGGCTGCGTACCTATCTATGGCCTGATGGAGGACGCGGCCACGGCGGAAATTTCGCGTACCTCGATCTGGCAGTGGATCCATCACCACAAAACCCTGAACGACGGCACGCCGGTCACCAACGCGCTGTTCCGCCAGTGGCTGGATGAAGAGATGATGGTGATCCGCGAAGAGCTGGGCGAGCACCGTTTCAGCAACGGTCGCTTCAGTGAAGCGGCCAGGCTGATGGAGCAGATCACCACCTCCGATACGCTGATCGACTTCCTCACCCTGCCGGGCTACCGCTGGCTGGCCTGAATTACCCGGTAAAGACGCCCGCGGTCAGAGTGAAAACTGATGTCGTCTGCGGTCTGACGGTTTGCATCCTTAACGCCTGACACAGGCACGATAAGAACGGAGCATCTGCCATGACACTTTCACGTACCCAACAAATCGAACAGCTGGAACATGAATGGAAGCAGGCGCGCTGGCAGGGGATTGTTCGTCCCTACAGCGCAGAAGAGGTGATAAAGCTGCGCGGCTCGGTCAATCCGGCCTGCACTCTGGCCCAGCGTGGCGCGGAGAAACTCTGGCGCTTGCTGAACGGCGAGTCGAAGAAGGGCTATATCAATAGCCTGGGCGCGCTCACCGGCGGGCAGGCGCTGCAGCAGGCGAAGGCGGGGATTGAAGCCATCTATCTCTCCGGCTGGCAGGTGGCCGCAGACGCTAACCTCGCCGCCAGCATGTATCCGGATCAGTCGCTCTATCCGGCGAACTCAGTGCCTGCGGTGGTCGATCGGATCAACAACACTTTCCGACGGGCGGATCAGATCCAGTGGGCGTCCGGGATCGAGCCGGGCGATCGGGGCTATACCGATTATTTTCTGCCGATCGTCGCCGATGCCGAAGCCGGATTCGGCGGTGTGCTTAACGCGTTCGAGCTGATGAAATCGATGATCGAAGCCGGGGCGGCGGGGGTCCACTTTGAGGATCAGCTGGCCTCGGTGAAAAAGTGCGGCCATATGGGCGGCAAAGTGCTGGTGCCTACCCAGGAAGCGATCCAGAAGCTGGTCGCCGCCCGGCTGGCAGCCGACGTGATGGGCGTACCGACGCTGCTGATTGCCCGCACCGACGCCGATGCTGCGGATCTCATTACTTCCGATTGCGACGACTACGACCGCGAATTTATTGTCGGCGAGCGTACCTCTGAAGGCTTCTATCGTACTCATGCCGGCATTGAGCAGGCCATCAGCCGCGGACTGGCTTACGCGCCCTATGCCGACCTGGTGTGGTGCGAAACTTCCACCCCGGACCTCGACCAGGCGCGCCGTTTTGCCGAGGCTATTCATGCCCGCTTCCCCGGTAAACTGCTGGCCTACAACTGTTCGCCGTCGTTCAACTGGAAGAAAAAGCTCGACGACGACACCATCGCGCGTTTCCAGGATGCGCTGTCGGCGATGGGTTACAAGTACCAGTTCATTACCCTCGCCGGTATTCACAGCATGTGGTTCAACATGTTCGACCTGGCGCACGCCTACGCGCAGGGCGAGGGCATGAAGCACTATGTGGAGAAAGTGCAGCAGCCTGAATTTGCCGCCGGGAAGGATGGCTACACCTTCGTGTCGCACCAGCAGGAGGTGGGGACGGGCTACTTTGACCATGTCACCACCATCATTCAGGGCGGCGCATCGTCGGTGACTGCGCTCACCGGTTCGACCGAAGAGCAGCAGTTCTAGCGGCGCGCACGGCGGGCAAGCGTCAGCGTTACCCGCCGTGTTTTCGGTTATCTCTCGGTTGCATCACCTTTCCCTCAGGAGCCTGCCTGTGACACGCGGACTGGAACTGTTGATTGCGCAGACCATACTGCAGGGCTTCGACGCCCAGTATGGCCGTTTTCTCGAAGTGACTGCCGGGGCGCAGCAGCGCTTCGAACAGGCGGACTGGCACGCTGTGCAGCAGGCGATGAAAAGCCGCATCCATCTCTACGATCACCACGTAGGTCTGGTGGTGGAGCAGGTCAGGTGCATCATGGCAGGCAAACGCACCGACGCCACTTTTTTACTGCGGGTAAAAGCGCAGTACACCGATCTGCTGCCGGGCTATCCGCGTTTTGAAATTGCCGAAAGCTTTTTTAACTCTGTCTACTGTCGGCTGTTCGATCACCGCGCGCTCTCCCCCGAGCGCCTGTTTATTTTCAGCTCGCAGTCCCCGCAGCGCTTTCGCAATCCGCCGCGTCCGTTGAGCAAAACCTTTCAACCGGACCGGGGTTGGGAGAAGCTGCTTACTACCTTACTGCGGGATCTGCCGCTGCGCCTGCCGTGGCAGGATCTGGCGCGCGACGTGGGCTACATTACCGCGCACCTGGCGGAGAGCCTCGGCCCGGAGATGATGCGTAAGGCCTCGCTGGAGATGGTAAACGAGCTGTTCTGGCGCAACAAAGCCGCCTGGCTGGTGGCGAAGCTGATCCTGCCGGGCGGTACGCTACCGTTTCTGCTGCCGATCCACCGAAGCGATGACGGCACGCTGTTTATCGATACCTGCCTCACGCGCCACGCCGAGGCGAGCATCGTTTTTGGTTTCGCGCGCAGCTATTTCATGGTGTACGCCCCGCTGCCGGGCGCGCTGGTGGAGTGGCTGCGGGAAATCCTTCCGGGGAAAACCACGGCGGAACTCTATATGGCAATTGGCTGCCAGAAACACGGCAAAACCGAAAGCTATCGCGAATATCTGCACTACATCACCGCCACCGATGAGCAGTTTGTCGAAGCGCCCGGCATTCGCGGCATGGTGATGCTGGTGTTCACGCTGCCCGGCTTTGACCGGGTATTTAAGGTGATCAAAGACCGCTTCGCACCGCAAAAAGAGATGAGCGCGGCCCACGTCCGGGCCTGCTATCAGCTGGTAAAGGAGCACGACCGCGTTGGCCGTATGGCGGACACCCAGGAGTTTGAAAATTTCGTGCTGGAGAAGCGGCACATCAGCCCGTCGCTGATGGCGTTGTTGCAGGCTGAAGTGGCGGAGAAGATCACCGATCTGGGAGATCGCATCAGCCTCAGCCATCTCTATATTGAACGCCGCATGGTGCCGTTGAATATCTGGTTTGAACAGGTCAGCGGCGCTCAGCTACGCAACGCGGTGGAGGAGTACGGAAATGCCATCCGTCAGCTGGCGGCGGCCAATATCTTTCCCGGCGATATGCTGTTTAAAAACTTCGGCGTCACGCGCCACGGCCGGGTGGTGTTCTACGACTACGATGAGATCTGCTACATGACGGAAGTGAACTTCCGCGATATTCCGCCCGCGCGCTACCCGGAAGACGAACTGAGCGCCGAGCCCTGGTACAGCGTGGCGCCCGGCGATGTGTTTCCTGAGGAGTTCCGCCACTGGCTGTGTGCCGATCCACGTATCGGGCCGCTGTTTGAAGAGATGCACGCCGACCTGTTCCGCGCCGCCTGGTGGCGCGAGCTGCAGGCGCGCATTCGCAGCGGCCACGTGGAGGACGTCTATGCGTACCGTAGACGCCAGCGGTTCAGCGTGCGCTACGGTCAGCGCCGGCAGGCGGGGTAGCCTCAGGTAAAGTAGTAGCGAACGACGTGGAAAAAGACCGGCGCGGCAAAGCACAGGGAATCAATACGATCCATCATGCCGCCGTGGCCTTCCAGCATCGCGCCAAAATCTTTTACGCCGCGATCGCGTTTGATGGCAGACATGCACAGCCCGCCGGCAAAGCCCAGCAGCGTAATCAGCAGCGAGATAAAGAACGCCTGGAGCGGGTTAAAGGGCGTGATCCACCACAGCCCGGCGCCTACCAGGCTGGCAGTGAAAATGCCGCCGATGAACCCCTCTACCGTCTTGTTCGGGCTGAGCTTTGGCACGATGGCGCGCTTACCCCACAGCTTGCCGAACACATACTGCAGCACGTCGGAGATCTGCACCACAATCATCATGAACAGAATGAGTTTGATGTTCTGGCCTGCGTAACCGGGGATGTCGAGCATCAGCAGGGCGGGCGCATGACTGACGCAGTAGATCGCCATCATCAGGCTCCACTGGATTTTGGCGCTGCGTTCCAGGAAATGCTGTGTATCGCCCGCCAGCGCGACGCGTACCGGGATAAACAGGAACGCGTACACCGGAATGAAGATCACGAATACCCCGTACCAGTCGAAACCGACGAGGAAATACTGCACCGGCAGAATGGCGAAGAAGCACCAGAACAGCGCCTCGTGGTCCCCGCGCCGGGTCGGCATCAGGGTTATGCACTCCCGCAGCGCGAAAAACGACATCAGGGCAAACAGCACCACGGAACCTATAGGGCCGATCAGCATGGCGATGACCGACACGGTACACATCAGCCACCAGGCGCGGATGCGGGCGTTGAGGTTGGCGATAGTGGCGTTCTTGTAGCGGCGCGACAGGGCGAAACCAATGATGCTCGCCACGGCTAACACGCCAAACAGGCCCATCAGCAGCAGACTGAGAGCGGGATCCATATTAATCATTCGCAAGCGCCCCCAGCGCCGTTTTTGCCCGTGCTAAAAAGTCCTGTTTTGATTCATCCCCGGCAGGCGCGTCAATCGGCGCGCCAAAAGTGGCGGTACAGATAATCGGCACCACCAGACGCGAGCCTTTCGGCAGCACCCGGTTCATATTTTCCAGCCACACAGGGACCAGCTGCGCCTCCGGCATACGGCGTGCCAGGTGGTACAGCCCGCTTTTGAACGTGGCTACCCCATTCCCGTCACCGCGAGTACCTTCCGGGAAGATGATCAGCGACTCGCCTTTCTCCAGCGCGTCTGCCAGCGAGGCCAGCGGATCGCGCGGCGCGGCAGACTCGCTCGCTTCCGGCGTATCTGCGGCCTGGCGACGGCGTTCAACCAGCACGGCATTAAACACGCGCGAAGCGAGGTAGCGGCGCAGCGGCGTTTTTTGCCAGTAGTCTGCCGCCGCCACCGGATGAACCTGGTTACGCAGCGCGCGCGGCAAGCTGGCCCAGATCACCAGCCCGTCCAGATGGCTGCTGTGGTTGGCGTAGTAGATAGTGGGGCGGTCTTTTTGCGGCACCTGATGCCAGAACGACTTTACGCCAGTCAACAGGCGGCACAGGGTGACCAGAAAGGATTGCACAAGGGTTTTATCCAGCGAGAAACGGCTCATCCGGCTTCTCCCTGACGCAAGCGGGCTAACACATCCCGGGTGCGGAGCAGCGCGGTCAGCGCAGAGCCTGCGGCAATAATGGCGAGCGTTGCCAGCAGGATCGGCTCGCCCCACTGCGGCACAACGGCAGCAAGTACCGCGGCCCCGGTCAACAGCGCCATACGGTGCTGCTTCGCCATCGGGCCGGTGAAACGCTGCGCCAGCCCGCAGGTGCCGCCCAGCAGGCGAACATAGGCGGTAAAGATAGCAAAGAACGCGGCGGCCCAGGCCAGCTCCACGCCATACGCAACCTGCGTCAGGCCATAGCCCGCGCCGAGAAACAGCAGCGTATCGGAGAGGCGGTCGGGCAGCTCGTTAAATACGGCACCCGCCGGGCTGCGCATGCCGCCTTCCACGGCGACCATGCCGTCGAGCAGATTGCAGATCAGGCGCCCCTGAATGCCCACCGCCGCGACCAGCAGCGCGCCGCGTTGCAGCAGGCTGTTGTCGAGATGCCAGACGCAGAGAAAACAGAGTGCAGAAAGTGCAGCGCAGACGATGCTGAAGAGAGAGATGCCGTTCGGCGTGCATCCCTTATGCCGTAAAAACGCAGCGGCAGACACCGCCCACTGCGCATCGCGCGTCTTTACCGGACGGCGATCGTGAATATCCTTTTCCATTTAAGTCATTAACCAGGTTGGTAAAATTTGGGCACCCAGTATAAAACCAATCAGGAATTAACGCACTCCACCATATTTTAGTGTGACCTCTTTCGCCGCTTTGATTACCAGCGCCCCCAGCTCGGTCACGCGATCGTCGGTAATGCGTGAAATCGGGCCGGAGATGGAGATGGCGGCAAACGGCTCGTGATGTTCGTCGTAGATGCAGGCCGCCACGCAGCGCAGGCCGAGGGCGTGCTCCTCGTCATCAAACGAATAGCCGCGTTTGCGGGTCTGGGCGAGATCGTCTTTCAGGTGCAGCGGGGAAACCAGCGTCGCCGGGGTATAAGCGTGCAGCCCTTTACGGTGCAGCAGACCGGTGACCTGCTCCTCGCTGAGCTGCGACAGAAAGGCTTTTCCCGCCCCGGAAGCATGCATGGGCAGCTTGCCGCCGATTGGCGCGGACATGCGCATCAGCTGGGTGCACTGCACCTGGTCAATGATAATCGCCTGATGATCGTTCTGGTCGAGCACCGCCAGGTTTACCGTCTCCCCTGACTCTTCCATCAGCTTACGCAGCACCGGGTGGACAATCGCCAGCAGATTGCGGCTCTGCAGGAAGCTGCTGCCAATGATGAACGCGTGCGCGCCGATGGACCAGTGGCCGAGATCGCCAACCTGATGCACAAAGCCGAGCTGTTGCATGGTGGTGAGCAGGCGGTGCGTGGTGGAGTTCGGCAGGCCAGCCTGCTGCGCCAGCTCGGTCAGGGCGACGCTGCCCTGGGATTCCGCGATCCACTCCAGCAGCTTCAGGCCACGGGTCAGAGACTGTACCTGCCCGGTAGCGGGCGCTGGCGCGGCAGCGACGGCAGTGCGGGGTTTTTTACCGCGTTTGGCGGGGACGGGCGCGACCATAACGGACTCCTTTTCTGTATCGTGGAAATCATTTTCGTTTCATCTGGCGATAATGCAACCGGCGTCTGACTGATCGGATGAGTCAATTATGAACATGTCTCATGTTACTGCAGTGTGACTTTTCCACCCTGGTGCTTTATGCCAGTATGGTTCGCTGGCCTGTTGGCCTGACTATAACGCCGGGAGTGAATGTGAGTAGCACTGTTGAACAACTGCACGCGCAGCTAGCCAGACGAATTCTGGTGCTGGATGGCGGCATGGGGACCATGATCCAGAGCTATCGCCTGGAGGAAGCGGATTTTCGCGGCGCACGTTTCGCCGACTGGCCCTGCGACCTGAAAGGCAATAACGATCTGCTGGTGCTCAGCAAACCGGAGATCATTGCCGCGATCCACTCCGCCTACTTCGAAGCGGGCGCTGACATTGTGGAAACCAACACCTTCAACTCCACCACTATCGCGATGGCCGACTACCAGATGGAAGCGCTGTCGGCGGAAATCAATTTTGAGGCCGCGAAGCTGGCCCGCGCCTGTGCGGACGAGTGGACGGCGCGCACGCCGGATAAACCGCGCTATGTCGCGGGCGTGCTTGGCCCGACGAACCGCACGGCCTCCATTTCGCCCGACGTGAATGACCCGGCCTACCGTAACGTCACCTTTGATGAGCTGGTGGTGGCCTACCGGGAATCAACCCGCGCGCTGGTGGAAGGCGGGTCGGACCTGATCCTGATCGAGACGGTGTTCGACACCCTGAATGCGAAAGCCGCGATCTACGCGGTGAAAGCGGAATTTGAGGCGCTGGGCGTTGACCTGCCGATCATGATTTCCGGCACCATTACCGATGCATCCGGGCGCACGCTCTCCGGCCAGACCACCGAGGCGTTCTACAACTCCCTGCGCCATGCCGATGCGCTCTCCTTCGGCCTGAACTGCGCACTGGGGCCGGACGAACTGCGCCAGTACGTGCAGGAGCTGTCGCGCATCGCCGAATGCTACGTCACCGCCCACCCAAACGCCGGCTTGCCAAACGCCTTCGGGGAATATGACCTCGACCCGGCACCAATGGCGGCGCAAATCGGTGAATGGGCGCAGGCCGGTTTTCTGAACATTGTCGGCGGCTGCTGCGGCACCACGCCGGAACATATCGCGGCCATGAGCCGCGCGGTAGAAGGCGTTGCCCCACGCCCACTGCCGGAAATCCCGGTCGCCTGCCGTCTGGCAGGGCTGGAGCCGCTCACGATTGGCGACGATTCGCTGTTCGTGAACGTCGGCGAGCGCACCAACGTCACCGGCTCGGCAAAATTCAAGCGCCTGATTAAAGAAGAGAAGTACAGCGAAGCGCTGGACGTGGCGCGTCAGCAGGTGGAAAGCGGCGCGCAGATTATCGATATCAACATGGATGAGGGGATGCTCGACGCCGAAGCGGCGATGGTGCGTTTTCTCAACCTGATTGCTGGCGAGCCTGACATCGCCCGCGTGCCGATCATGATCGACTCCTCAAAGTGGGAGGTGATTGAAAAAGGGCTGAAGTGCATTCAGGGCAAAGGCATCGTTAACTCCATCTCGATGAAAGAAGGCGTCGACACCTTTATTCATCACGCGAAGCTGGTGCGCCGCTACGGTGCCGCAGTGGTGGTGATGGCCTTCGATGAAGTGGGCCAGGCCGATACCCGCGCGCGCAAAATCGAGATCTGCCGCCGGGCCTATAAAATTCTCACCGAAGAGGTGGGCTTCCCGCCGGAAGATATCATCTTCGACCCGAACATCTTTGCCGTGGCGACCGGCATCGAAGAGCATAACAACTACGCCCAGGACTTCATTGGCGCCTGCGAAGACATCAAGCGTGAATTGCCGCATGCGCTGATCTCCGGTGGCGTGTCCAACGTCTCTTTCTCGTTCCGCGGTAATGACCCGGTGCGCGAAGCCATTCACGCGGTGTTCCTCTACTACGCGATCCGCAACGGCATGGACATGGGGATCGTGAACGCCGGTCAGCTGGCAATCTACGACGATCTGCCGGCAGAGCTGCGTGATGCGGTCGAGGATGTGATCCTCAATCGCCGGGACGACAGCACCGAGCGGATGCTCGATCTGGCCGAAAAGTATCGCGGCAGCAAAAGCGACGAGGCCGCCAATGCCCAGCAGGCGGAGTGGCGCAGCTGGGAGGTGAAAAAACGGCTTGAGTACTCGCTGGTGAAGGGCATTACCGAGTTTATCGAGCAGGATACCGAAGAGGCACGCCAGCAGGCGGAGCGCCCGATTCAGGTGATTGAAGGGCCGCTGATGGACGGCATGAACGTGGTCGGCGACCTGTTCGGCGAAGGCAAAATGTTCCTGCCGCAGGTAGTGAAATCCGCCCGCGTGATGAAACAGGCGGTGGCGTACCTGGAGCCCTTTATCGAAGCCAGCAAAGAGAAGGGCAAAACGAACGGCAAGATGGTGATCGCCACCGTGAAGGGTGACGTGCATGACATCGGCAAAAACATCGTCGGCGTGGTGCTCCAGTGCAATAACTATGAAATTGTTGACCTTGGCGTGATGGTGCCGACGGAGAAAATCCTCAAAACCGCGCGCGAGGTGAATGCGGACCTGATTGGCCTCTCGGGGCTGATCACCCCGTCGCTGGACGAGATGGTGAACGTGGCGAAAGAGATGGAGCGTCAGGGCTTTACCATTCCGCTGCTGATTGGCGGAGCGACCACGTCGAAAGCGCATACCGCGGTGAAGATTGAGCAAAATTACAGCGGCCCGACGGTCTACGTGCAAAACGCCTCGCGCACCGTGGGCGTGGTGTCGTCGCTGCTCTCCGATACCCTGCGCGATGAGTTCGTGGCGCGTACCCGTAAAGAGTACGACACCGTGCGTATTCAGCATGCGCGTAAGAAACCCCGTACCCCGCCGGTCACGCTGCACGCGGCGCGGGAAAACGATCTGGCCTTCGACTGGGAGAGTTACACTCCGCCCGCTGCGCACCGCCTCGGTGTTGAAGAAGTGACTGCCAGCATCGACACGCTGCGCAACTACATCGACTGGACGCCGTTCTTTATGACCTGGTCGCTGGCCGGGAAATACCCGCGCATTCTTGAAGATGACGTCGTGGGCGAGGAGGCGCAGCGCCTGTTTAAGGATGCCAACGAGATGCTTGACCAGCTCGCGGCGGAAAAATCACTCACGCCGCGCGGCGTAGTGGGGATCTTCCCGGCGAACCGGGTGGGCGACGACGTGGAAGTCTACCGCGACGAGACGCGCACCCACGTGCTGGCGGTCAGCCGCCATCTGCGCCAGCAAACCGAGAAGGTCGGCTTCGCTAACTACTGCCTGGCAGACTTCGTGGCACCGAAACTGAGCGGTAAAGCGGATTATCTTGGCGCGTTTGCCGTCACCGGCGGGCTGGAGGAGGACGCGCTGGCCGACGCCTTCGACGCGCAGCACGACGACTACAACAAGATCATGATTAAAGCGGTGGCCGACCGCCTGGCGGAAGCCTTTGCCGAGTATCTGCACGAGCGGGTGCGCAAAGTGATCTGGGGCTACGCCCCGAATGAAAACCTCAGTAATGAGGACCTGATCCGCGAGAACTATCAGGGCATCCGCCCGGCACCAGGCTATCCCGCCTGCCCGGAGCACACCGAGAAGGCCACC
Source organism: Siccibacter colletis (assembly GCF_000696575.1). GTDB lineage: Bacteria > Pseudomonadota > Gammaproteobacteria > Enterobacterales > Enterobacteriaceae > Siccibacter > Siccibacter colletis. The sequence continues at coordinate 13,422 of NZ_JMSQ01000007.1, forward strand.
ATCTGGCAATTGCTGGATGTGGAAACCCGCATCGGGATGAAGCTCACCGAGTCTTACGCCATGTGGCCGGGCGCGTCGGTGTCCGGCTGGTATTTCAGCCATCCCGACAGCAAGTACTTCGCCGTGGCGCAAATCCAGCGCGATCAGGTGGAGGATTACGCCCAGCGTAAAGGCATGAGCGTCAGCGAGGTGGAGCGGTGGCTCGCCCCGAATTTGGGGTACGATGCGGACTGATCTGATCCTACGCGCATAAAAGGCCATAACGTCATGGCGGTGGATAATTACGTCTCCCCGCCATGATTATCGACTCATTGCCGTGTAGGGCGGGTAAGCCTGCGCACCCGCCATAACAAGCGGTACGGTGTGGATGTACTCACCCGTCAGTAACAGCCTTCACCCACACAACGCGCAACCGCCCCCGTCTGGCATTAACCCTTTATACTCATCTTATCGCGCCTTGCTGGCTCAACGCTTTTGTGCGAAGTAAGGACATACTAACTTCAACCATCATTACAGAGGAGAAACCGTGTTAACTCTGCTGCACCTGCTTTCTGCGGTAGCGCTCCTGGTATGGGGCACCCACATTGTACGCACCGGCGTGATGCGCGTGTACGGTGCGCGGCTGCGCACAGTGCTGAGCCGCAGCGTAGAGAAGAAACCCTTCGCGTTTTGTTCCGGGATTGGCGTCACGGCGCTGGTGCAGAGCAGTAACGCCACGACTATGCTGGTCACCTCATTCGTCGCCCAGGACCTGGTGGCGCTCGCACCGGCGCTGGTGATTGTGCTCGGGGCCGACGTCGGCACGGCGCTGATGGCCCGGGTGCTGACCTTCGATCTCTCCTGGCTTTCGCCGCTGCTGATTTTTATCGGCGTCATTTTCTTCCTCAGCAAAAAACAGAGCCGTGCCGGACAGCTCGGGCGCGTCAGCATCGGCCTGGGCCTGATTCTGCTGGCGCTGGAGCTGATTGTGCAGGCGGTAACGCCTATCACCCAGGCCTCCGGCGTACAGGTGATCTTTGCTTCCCTCACCGGGGATATGCTGCTGGATGCGCTGATTGGCGCCGTGTTTGCCGTGATCACTTACTCCAGCCTCGCAGCGGTGCTGCTCACCGCGACGCTCAACGCCACCGGGGTCATCTCCTTTGATGTGGCGCTCTGCCTGGTCATTGGTGCCAACCTCGGCTCAGGCCTGCTGGCGATGCTGAACAACAGCGCCGCGACCCCCGCCGCACGCCGCGTGGCGCTCGGTAGCCTGCTGTTTAAGCTGGTGGGTAGCCTGCTGGTACTGCCGTTTGTGCACCTGCTGGCCGACGCGATGCGTCAGATTTCCCTGCCCGAGTCCGAACTGGTGATCTATTTCCACGTCTTCTACAACCTGATCCGCTGCCTGGTGATGGTGCCCTTTGTCGAACCGATGGCGCGTTTCTGCCAGCGGGTCATTGCCGATGCGCCGGAAGCAGATACGCGCCTGAAGCCGAAGCATCTTGATAACACCGCGCTCGACACACCGGCGCTGGGGCTGGCAAACGCGGCGCGGGAAACCCTGCGCATGGGCGAGGCGCTGGAGCAGATGCTGACGATGTGGGGTAACGTGATCCGCGGCGAACCGCGTCAGGAGCGCGAGTTGCGCAAGCTGGCCGACGATGTGGACGTGCTCTACACCGCCATCAAGCTCTATCTGGCGCAGATGCCAAAAGAGGATTTAACCGGGGACGAGTCGCGCCGCTGGGCGGAGATTATTGAGATGTCGCTCAACCTGGAGCAGGCCGCGGACATCATCGAACGTATGGCCAGCGACGTGGCGCGTAAGTCCTTCGCCGCGCGGCGCGCGTTTTCCGCCGAGGGGCTTCAGGAGCTGGACGCATTGCTGGAACAGCTCTCCGACAACCTTAAGCTGGCGCTGACGGTCTTTTTCTCCGGCGACGTTGCGGGTGCACGGCGTCTGCGCCGCAACAAGCATCGCCTGCGCATTCTCAGCCGCCGTTACTCCCACGCTCACGTTAACCGTCTGCACCAGCAAAACGTGCAGAGCATCGAAACCAGCTCGCTGCATCTGGGGTTACTGAGCGATATGAAGCGCCTGAACTCGTTGTTCTGTGCCGTGGCGTACAGCGTGCTGGAGCAGCCGGATGAGGATGATGCGCGGGAAGAGAAGTAAAGCGGCAAGCGCCTCTGCGGAGGCGTTTTTTATCCAAAAAGCTCGCTGTGAGTACCAATATCGATAAAGGTCAGCAGGTTTTGCGCCGGACTGAAGCGGTAAACCAGCAGGAAATCCCCGCCGATATGCAGCTCTCTTGCGCCTTCCCACTGTTCGCCCTTCAGTTGATGATCGCAGTAGCTGGCTGGCAAAACACTGCCGTGGAAAAGGCGCGTCATTACCTCGACCAGGGCAGGCATGTCATGACGCCCCGCTTTGTTATAACGCTCCCAGGATTTTGCAAAGGTACGCGTGTAGTCCACGCGTCGAGGCAAGCTACTTTTCTTGTTTCTCATCATGGCTCAGTTCCTTGAGCATGTCGTCTGACGACGTGAAGCGGTGGCTGGCATGTGCTTCAATGTCGCGTGCTTCCTGCAGCGCGGCTTGCATTTTGATCGAGGGGCGTTTGACTTCGAACGGTATGCCCTGATGGCTCACGACCTGTTCCAGAAACAGGCGTATTGCGCTACTGACGGTGAGGCCACAGTCGCGCAGGATATGCGTAGCTTCGTTTTTCAGCTCTTCGGAAATACGCATTTTGATGCTGGATTGCATAACATCACCTCGCTTTTTTTGTGGGTACATTGTGCTCACGATGTGGTTATTTTTCAAGCGGTGATTTCTCGGGTCGATAAACTTACGCGTGCACGGTTTTTATCGTCCCGCAGGCAGGTTATATTTCGCCTTTACAGGAGAAACTATGCTGCCAACTCACTCTACCCGATTAAATAAATACATTAGCGAGAGCGGGATTTGCTCACGCCGCGATGCCGATCGTTATATCGAGCAAGGGAATGTGTTCATCAACGGCAAGCGTGCCGGCATTGGCGATCAGGTGGTTGCTGGCGATGTGGTGAAGGTCAACGGCCAGCTGATTGAGCCGCGCGATGAAGAAGATCTGGTGCTGATTGCGCTCAACAAGCCGGTCGGCATCGTGAGCACTACCGAAGAGGGCGAGCGGGATAACATCGTTGATTACGTGAATCACAGCAAGCGCATCTTCCCGATTGGTCGCCTGGATAAAGATTCTCAGGGGCTGATTTTCCTGACCAATCACGGCGATCTGGTGAATAAGATCCTGCGCGCCGGCAACGACCACGAAAAAGAGTATGTGGTAACGGTGAACAAGCCCGTCACCGACGACTTTATTCGTGGCATGGGCGCGGGCGTACCGATCCTCGGCACCGTGACCAAAAAGTGTAAGGTCAAAAAAGAAGGGCCGTTCTCATTCCGTATCGTGCTGGTGCAGGGGCTGAACCGTCAGATTCGCCGCATGTGCGAGCACTTCGGGTTTGAGGTGACGAAGCTTGAACGCACCCGCATCATGAACGTCAGTCTGACCGGGCTGCCGCCGGGCGAGTGGCGCGATTTAACCGACGATGAGCTGATCGACCTGTTTAAGCTGATTGAAAACTCGTCCTCGGAAGCCAAACCGGCAAAAGCGGTGAAAAAAGCGAAACCCAAAGCCGCCGTGGCGAAAACCCCGGCTGCCAGCGGATCGAAAAGCATGGCGAAAACCCCGGCCGAGCTGGCATCACGCAAGCGTTTCAACCAGCCAGGACGGAAGAAGAAAGGGCGTTAAGCTAACGCTTACCACGGGTATGGTTGCTGGCTGACCACGAGAACGTCGCTTCCGTGTCAGGCTTGAACGCCTGCTTTTTTTTCTGCGCACGGGCCTGCTTTGCAGCGGTAGCGCGCTCGGCCATCAGCTTATCGATGTACTCTTTCTTTACGTGATTGGTTTCGGAATTGGTAAGAGGGCGGCCATGCGAGATACGGGCTTTATCGAGCAGCGTTTTCAGTTCGCGCTGTTCGCTTTCCGTCATCTCTTTTTGCGTCAGTCGGGATGTGGACATTATTGCGACCTCGGAAGGAAAGAGTCTGCAGTGTAAAGCAAAGCGGTGCGCGCCTCAGTAAAATCTGCACCTTAACCTGCGAAAAAAAGCCCGCGTCTGCGGGCTTTATTGTTTTCAGGCGCGGCGCTTTTTAAGCGCGCGGGCGCGGTTATCGTTAATCGGTTTGCCGGACCAGTAGCCCGCCAGCAGCGAACCAGAGAGGTTATGCCAGACCGAGAACAGCGCGCCGGGCAGGGCGGCGAGCGGGGAGAAGTAGATTTTCCCGAGCGCCGCTGCGAGGCCGGAGTTCTGCATTCCCACTTCGATAGCCAGCGTGCGGCAGGTAGACTCGTCGAAACCAAACAGGCGTCCGCCCCAGTATCCGGCCAGCAGGCCGATGGTGTTGTGCAGGATCACCGCCACGATCACCACCAGGCCTACAGAGGCGATATGCGCTGCCGAGCCGGCCACGACCGCACTGATGATGGCGAGGATACAGACCATCGAGAACGCGGGTAGGTACGGCTCCACGGCTCTCACCACGCGCGGGAACAGGTGATGGATCACCAGCCCCAGCGCAATCGGGATCACCACAATCTGCAGAATGCTGAGCAGCATCCCCATCACGTCCACCTGGATATGCGCATCCACATACAGACGGGTCAGCAGCGGTGTGGCGATGACGCCCACCAGGGTGGAGACCGACGAGATGGTGACCGAGAGCGCAACGTCGCCCTTTGCCAGATAGATCATAACGTTTGATGCGGTGCCGCTGGCGACGCTACCCACCAGCACCATGCCAGCGGAGAGATCCGGCGGCATATCAAACAGCATCGCCAGCAGCCACGCGGCGAGCGGCATCACCAGATAGTGTAAAAACGTGCCGGCTGCTACCGGGGCCGGACGCGAGAGCACGCGCTTGAAGTCGTCGAGTTTCAGATGCACGCCCATGCCGAACATAATCAGCATCAGCAGCGTGGTGACCCAGGGGCCAACGGGCGTAAAGGTGGCGGGCGTATAATACGCAATTACCGAGAGCAGCAGCGCCCAGAGCGGGAACAGCCGCGTGAGAGTGGCAAGCATGATATTTTCCTTGCGGTCGGAAGAGTGTCGTTGTGTTTTCCCGTGCCGCTGTAGCCGCGGCGTGCGTTTACGCTCCGGGAATGAAAAAGGCCGGGTGAACGCCCGGCCAGAGGTATTGTTTATCGTGCTAAGGATTTTTATTCAAATAAATTATGATGAAATGCCTTCATCGTTGGCGCGGATCTGCTCCCAGCTGAGATCGAAGCGGGCAAGGTATTTCCGCAGCCGATCGGCATCGTTAGGGTTCTGCTTCTTCTGACGCGATACCGCAAACAGGGTGCGACCCGCTTCCGACAGCGAGGCGCTGCGGCGACACACCTCAATTACCGTTTCCAGCTGGCGCTGGTCAAAAAGATCGATCTCGTCCTGCACCGGCAGCGACGCCGGAGCGGGATTGCTGCTGCGCCAGTTCTGCCGCAGGCGTGCCGTCTCCTCCTCCACCAGACCCAGCGTAATGCGCCCCTGCTCGGCAAGCGTTGCCATACGCGCGACCGAGGCGCTCAGCTCGCGAAAGTTGCCGCGCCAGGCTGCCTGAGGCGAGCAGGCGAAGGCCAGATACGCTGCCTTCGCCTCTTTATCGAAGCGTACCTGCGTCTGTTGCTGCCCGGCAAAGCGCTGCAGCTCATATTCCACGTTGGGGGGAATGTCCTCCCGGCGCTGCGCGAGGCCTGGCAGGGCAAAGGTCCACATGTTGATGCGGGCATAGAGATCTTCACGAAAACGGCCCTCCGCTACCCACTGCGGCATATCCCGGTGGGTGCCGGCGATCAGCTGGAAGTCGCTGCGCACCTCGTTATCCGCGCCGAACGGCAGGAAGGTTTTCTCTTCGATGGCCTTGAGCAGCATCGCCTGTTCGTCGAGGCCCAGCTCTGCAATCTCATCAAGAAATAACACGCCACCGTCCGCTTCGCGCAGCAGACCCGCCCGCGCCTGCAACGCGCCGGTAAACGCACCTTTGACATGGCCGAACAGGGTCGACATGGCGTTATCCCCACGCAGCGTCGCGCAGTTCACTGCCACCAGCCGGCCCTGTACTTGATGGCGCGACTGCCGCAGCTGGAAGATGCGCTGCGCCAGGAACGATTTTCCGGCCCCGGTCGGCCCGGTAAGCAGGATCGGGGCGGTTGAACGCAGGGCCACGCGTTCGATCTGGTCAATCAGACGGTTAAAGGTGGCATTGCGGGTGTCGATGCCGGCCTTGAGGAAAGAGACCGACTGCTGCTGTTCGCGCTGGAAGCGGCTGGTGAGCGTGGTGTAGCGGCTCAGATCGAGATCGATAACCGAGTAGGTTCCGGCTGCGGTCAGGGCGGCATCGGTGACATCGCGATGCGCCGGGCTGGTCTGCACCAGGCCCGCGGGCAGGTAGCGGGCTTCGGTCAGCAGGAACCAGCAGATCTGCGCGACGTGGGTGCCGGTAGTGATGTGGACCAGATACTCCTCGCGTTCGGTATCGAACGGGTAGCGGGTGGCAAAGTCGAGCAGCGCGGCGTACACCTCCTCGAAATCCCAGGGATCGTTGAGCGTCACGGTGTGCGGGCGAACCTCGGTATGCGGCGAGGCGAGGGCGATATCTTCCACCACCCGCTGCGCCAGCACGGCGTCACGCGGCTGGCACAGCAGCTCAAACCGATCCACAGGCAGATCGGGATGCAGGCACAGCCCGACCGTCGGTCGCCACTTGTTCCAGCGGTTGGCGCGTTTTCCGCGCTTGTCCAGCACGGTACCCAGCATGCCAATCACCACCCGACGCTTTTTCATTGATTATCCTTAAAGATAAAAATCGATACCAAAAGATAAATAGTAGCGCTTTCCTGCCCGGGGGTCCTGAAAAGACAGAAAAATTAAATTGATAAATTTCATATGGTTATGAATTTATTTTCGCCTTAAATGAAACTGGCACGCTTCTGGCAAAGATAACCTCGTCAGCACGCTGGAATCGCAGGGAATCATCATCCCGCCGGCGCACCGGGAACAGTAACAGGTTATCCACGGGGCGTTCCGCCAGCAGCGAGACACCGGCAAAACATCGGTTTATCAGGTTCGAATCCTGAATTTGCATTCTCCTCCAGAGAACTTAAACAGCAGTACCCGGCGGTTGGGTTGGTAACGACCGCCCAGAGCTGACGCCGGTAACGGCGCCGGGCGGCAGGCAGAAAAGACCAGAGCAGCGGTCACTTCCCCCTCCCGCTTCGCGCCTGCATTCGCGCCAGCCACAACATTAAGGAAAGCAAAATGAATAACACATTGACGATTCGTAAAGGCCAGCTGGGTTTACTGGCAAAACAGGGCGACTTTTATCAGATTCTGGAAGCGGGCGAGCATCGCCTGCCGTGGTTTAACAAACCGGACGTGGTGGTGATCGACGTAAACAGCGGCGACGTAGCCCCCGAACTGGCTGACTACCTGCGCCGGTTTCAGCCTGCATGGGTAGAGAAATACTGCCTGGTGGTCGATACCGCCGATAACGAAACGGCGGCGATCTGGCGCGACAACGTGCTGGTGGAGATCGTCCCTCCTGGCGCACGGCGTCTGTTCTGGCGCGACGGCGACAGCCTGCGGGCCGTGCATCTGGATACCCGTGAGGTGCAGGTGCCGGCAGAGATCGTGACTGCCGTTCTGCAACCGCGTGGCCGCGATGCGGCGGTGAAGGGGCGCGAGGCGATCCTCATCGTTAACGTACCGGCGTGGCACGTTGGGGTGCTGAAAATTGATGGCGTCACGCAGCCGCTGCTGTCGCCGGGGTTAAGCGCGTACTGGAAAATCAATCATCTGGTGGAAGCGGAAGCGGTGGATACCCGCCTGCAGGCGCTGGAGGTTTCCGGTCAGGAGATCCTGACTAAAGATAAGGTGAATCTGCGTATTAACCTCGGTGCCAACTGGCGCTACGGCGACGTGTTACAGGCATACAGCCAGCTGGCTAAGCCGCTTGAGCACCTCTATCGCGAGCTGCAGTTTGCCCTGCGTGAAGCGGTGGGTACCCGCACGCTGGATGAGCTGCTGGAAAATAAGCAGGTTATCGACGAGGTGGTGAGCGCCCAGGTAGTAACGCGCATGGCACCGTTTGGCATTGAGATTGCCTCCATTGGGGTGAAGGATATTGTGCTGCCGGGCGAGATGAAAACCATCCTCTCGCGGCTGGTTGAGGCGGAGAAACTGGCCCAGGCTAACGTTATTCGCCGACGTGAAGAGACCGCTGCGACCCGCTCGCTGCTGAACACGGCAAAAGTGATGGAGAACAACCCGGTGGCGTTGCGTCTTAAGGAGATGGAAACCCTGGAGCGCGTTGCGGAGCGCATCGATAAAATTTCGGTCTACGGCGGCCTGGACCAGGTTCTGCACGGCCTCGTGAACATTAAAGGAAACATCCATGCAGCATAACGACTATCAACTGATGGCGCGGGAGAACACCGCGCCGGTAAAAATGTGGACGCACGGCGTGCCGGTGGAGCCTGAAGCGCGCGAGCAGCTGCTGAAAACCGCACAGATGCCGTTTATTTTCAGACACCTGGCCGTGATGCCGGATGTGCACCTGGGGAAAGGCTCCACCATTGGCAGCGTGATCCCGACCAAAGGGGCGATTATTCCGGCGGCAGTGGGTGTGGATATCGGCTGCGGGATGATCGCGGTGCGCACCTCGCTGACGGCAGGGGATCTGCCGGATAACCTGAGCGGGCTGCGCAGCGCCATTGAGCAGGCCGTGCCGCACGGGCGCACCGGCTCCCGCACCCAGCGCGATAAAGGCGCATGGGCGCGTCCGCCGCAGGAGGTGGATAGCCACTGGGCGCAGCTGGCTCCGCGCTTTAAGCGCCTGACGGATAAATACCCGCAGCTGCTGAAAACCAACAACTATCAGCATCTGGGTACGCTGGGAACCGGGAATCACTTCATCGAGATCTGTCTCGACGAACAGCAGCGGGTATGGGTGATGCTGCACAGCGGCTCGCGCGGCGTGGGCAACGCCATCGGCACGCTGTTCATCAGCCTCGCGCAGAAGGACATGCAACGCCATATCGCAACGCTGCCCGACCGCGACCTCGCTTATTTTGCAGAGGGCAGCAAACACTATGCGGATTACATCGAGGCAGTGGAGTGGGCGCAGGATTATGCCCGCCATAACCGGGAAGTGATGATGTCGCGCGTGCTGTCGGCGCTCTCCTCGGCGATCGCGAAGCCGTTTATGACTCAGCAGGAAGCGGTTAACTGCCATCACAACTATGTGCAGAAAGAGCAGCACTTTGGTGAAGAGGTGCTGGTGACGCGTAAAGGCGCGGTGTCGGCGCAGAAAGGGCAGATGGGCATCATCCCCGGTTCGATGGGAGCGAAAAGTTTCATTGTGCGCGGGCTGGGCAATGAAGAGAGCTTCTGCTCCTGTAGCCACGGTGCCGGGCGCGCCATGAGCCGGACCGCTGCGAAAAAGCGCTATACCGTTGAGGATCAGATCCGCGCCACCGCGCACGTCGAGTGCCGTAAGGACAGCGAGGTGATCGACGAGATCCCGATGGCGTATAAAGATATTGATGCGGTGATGACCGCTCAGGCTTCGCTGGTGGAAGTGGTGCATACGCTGCGCCAGGTGGTCTGCGTAAAAGGATAAGACAATGAACAACAACGGAGTGAGCACTGCCATGCGCGAGCGCGTGCGGCAGGTGCTGAAAGAAGTGGAGCAGCGCGATAACGTGCGTGTGCTGTATGCCTGCGAGTCGGGCAGCCGGGGCTGGGGGTTCGCTTCCCCGGACAGCGATTATGATGTGCGTTTCCTCTACGTTCATCCCCCGGAATGGTATCTGCGCGTCGATCCGCCGCGGGATGTGATCGAGCTGCCCATTGATGAGGTGCTGGACGTGTCGGGCTGGGAGTGGCGCAAAGCGCTGGGTCTGCTCAAGCGCGCCAACCCGACGCTCATCGAGTGGCTGGATTCGCCGGTGGTCTATCAGCAGGATGACCACGCGCTGGCAGCGCTACGGGCGCAGGTGCCGGCGTGGTTCTCCGCCGAGCGGGCGCGCTGGCACTACTATTCAATGGCGCGCAAAAACTTTCACGGCTATTTGCAGGGCGACACAGTGCGGCTGAAAAAGTATTTCTACGTGCTGCGTCCGTTGCTGGCGGTGCGCTGGATCGAAGCCGGGAAGGGAATGCCGCCGATGCGCTTTGCGCAGCTGCTGGAGGGGACGGTGGAGGATGCGCTGCTGCGCCGGGAGATCGACGAGCTGCTCGCCATCAAACAGCGGGCCGGTGAAGCGGAATATGGGGCAATGCGCCCGCACATCCACGCGTTTATCCTGCAGGAACTGGCGCGAGGGGAAACGCCGCCCGAACTGCCCGGCAGCAATAACGCCGACCCGGCGCTGCTCGACGACTTACTGTTCCGCACGGTGATGGCCTGACGTTGTCAGGCCATTTTTTTATCACTCGAACAGGTTGTGATGCAGCTTCTGCACCACCTGCTCGGCGTCATTGCCCGGCACCAGGAAGCAGAGGTTGTAGCTGGAAGCACCGTAGCAAATCATGCGAATGTTGAACGGCTCCAGCACGCCAAACACCTCTTTGCCGACGCCGCAGGCTTTGGAAAGGTTGTTACCGATCAGTGCCACCAGCGCCAGATTCTCTTCCACCTCCACGCGGCACAGGGAAGAAAGCTCAGTCAGTAAGCCCTGGGTCAGCAACGTATCGCCGGTGGAAGTAGAGCCGGTGGTATCGAGGGTCAGGGCAACGCTCACTTCCGACGTGGTAATCAGATCCACCGAGATATTGTGGCGCGCCAGGATGCTGAACACTTCGGCGAGGAAACCGCGCGAGTGCAGCATGTTGAGACTGTGCAGGGTAAGCAGCGTCTGCTTGCGGCGCATCGCCAGCGCGCGGAACAGCGGCGGATTGGTGGTTTTGTTACACACCAGCGTGCCGCCCGCCGCCGGATCTTTGCTGGAACCGACGAACACCGGAATATCGCTGCGCACCGCAGGCAGCAGCGTTGCCGGATGCAGCACTTTCGCGCCGAAGGTCGCCATCTCGGCCGCTTCTTCAAAGGCGATCTCATCGATGCGCTTCGCTGCCGGCACTACGCGCGGGTCGGTGGTGTAGATGCCTGGTACGTCGGTCCAGATATCCACGCGCGCTGCCTTCAACGCTTCACCGAGCAGCGCTGCGGTGTAATCGCTGCCGCCACGACCCAGCGTGGTGGTGCGGCCTTTACCTTCGCTGCCGATAAAACCCTGGGTGATCACCAGGCCTTCGCGAATGCGCGGCTGCAGCTGCTGAACGCAGAGCTCGGCCAGGGCGGTAACGTCCGGCTCGGCGCGGCCAAAGCGGTCGCTGGTGCGCATCACCTTGCGCACGTCAAACCACTGCGCCTCCACCGCGCGTTCGCGCAGCACTTCGACAAACAGCAGGGTGGACATCAGTTCGCCGTGGCTTACCAGCTCGTCAGTGAGGGCAGTGGAGGTCGCGAGCGACGCCGCTTCGGACAGGGTGGCGATGTTCTCCAGCAGACGATCGATTTCGTCGCGGATAACGGTCGGGTTTTGCAGGCGTTCGAGGATGTCATACTGGATTTTGCGGATCGCATCGAGCTTGACGAAGCGCTCGGTCGCTTCCGGACCTTCTGCCAGCGCCACCAGCAAATTAGTGATGCCCGCCGAGGCGGAAAGCACCACCAGACGCACGGTATCATCGGAAAGGACCACGTCGGCGCTGCGGTTCATCGCGTCGAAATCGGCCACACTGGTGCCGCCAAATTTGGCGACAACAAAAGCATTTGTCATAACAACCTCGTGTCAGGGAGCCATCCGGGATGGCACAACGTTATTCAGCCATGGCACAAGGAGAGAGCGGTAAGGGGGCGGACGCAGACGGGAAAAACCACAACCACATTCACCCAGAAGCGCTCCACCTTGCGAAGCGTCCGACTGCGGGCGCTTCGGGTGACAACCCAGGGGATTCAGCCCCTGCGGTCGATAGCACGCGTTGCCAGACGCTGCGCTACCTCGGCGTTGCTCCCCCTCTCGTGCGGTCTGCGGACTGGCTCCTCACACACGATACCTGGGCAACGCGCCTCTTCTGGCCATACCCCTTGCCTGAAAGGCCGGGTATGTCGACTCGCATAACGAGTTCTTATTCATAAATAAAGGGTTGGCGGGGTTATTGTCAACGCCGGGGTTATGTGGATTTTTCATGTTATGCCGGGCGCCAGGAAAATATCTTATAACGGCTATACTTTGGGCTTTGAACGACCGTGCGATCTCCGCGGGGCAGCATGATAAAAATCATCGCACTTCCAGTGACAGGCGCTACAATCGACCGCAGTCACAGTTCTCAAATCACAAGAGTATTGCTATGAAAAACATCAACCCGAAGCAGACTTCAGCCTGGCAGGCATTAGAGAAACATTACGCTGACATGGAAACGGTGAGTATTGCGGATCTGTTCGCCAAAGAGAGCGACCGGTTCAGCAAATTCTCCGCTACCTTCGACGACCTGATGCTGGTGGATTACTCCAAAAACCGCATTACCGACGAAACCCTGAGCAAGCTGCTGGATCTGGCGAAAGAGACCGATCTGGCAGGCGCTATCAAATCCATGTTCTCCGGTGAAAAAATTAACCGCACCGAAGACCGCGCTGTACTGCACGTCGCGCTGCGCAACCGCAGCAATACGCCGATTCTGGTTGATGGCAAAGATGTGATGCCAGAAGTAAATGCGGTACTGGAGAAGATGAAAGCCTTCTCTGAATCCATTATCTCCGGTAGCTGGAAAGGCTACACCGGTAAGCCGATTACCGACGTGGTGAACATCGGTATCGGCGGCTCCGACCTCGGTCCGTTCATGGTGACCGAAGCGCTGCGCCCGTACAAAAACCATCTTAATATGCACTTTGTGTCTAACGTCGATGGCACCCACATCGCCGAAGTGCTGAAAAAAGTGAATCCGGAAAGCACCCTGTTCCTGGTGGCGTCCAAAACCTTCACCACCCAGGAAACCATGACTAACGCCCACAGCGCGCGTGACTGGTTCCTGAAGGCGGCGGGCGATCAGCAGCACGTAGCGAAACACTTTGCGGCGCTCTCCACTAACGCTAAAGCGGTCGGCGAGTTTGGCATTGATACCGCCAACATGTTCGAATTCTGGGACTGGGTTGGCGGCCGCTACTCTCTGTGGTCAGCGATTGGTCTGTCGATTATTCTTTCCGTGGGCTACGACAACTTCGTCGAGCTGCTGTCCGGCGCGCACGCGATGGACCAGCACTTCTCCAGCACCCCGTTTGAGAAAAACCTGCCGGTGCTGCTGGCGCTGATCGGTATCTGGTACAACAACTTCTTTGGCGCGGAAACCGAAGCCATTCTGCCTTACGACCAGTACATGCATCGCTTTGCGGCCTACTTCCAGCAGGGCAACATGGAGTCCAACGGCAAGTTCGTTGACCGCAACGGCAATCCGGTGGATTACCAGACCGGGCCAATCATCTGGGGTGAACCGGGTACGAACGGCCAGCACGCGTTCTACCAGCTGATTCATCAGGGCACCAAAATGGTACCGTGCGACTTTATCGCCCCGGCGAAAACCCATAACCCGCTTTCGGATCACCACGCCAAGCTGCTGTCTAACTTCTTTGCTCAGACCGAGGCGCTGGCGTTTGGTAAGTCCCGCGATGTGGTGGAGAAAGAGTTTGCCGATCAGGGTAAAGACCCGAAAACGCTGGATCACGTGGTGCCGTTCAAGGTGTTTGAAGGCAACCGCCCGACCAACTCCATCCTGCTGCGTGAAATTACCCCGTTCAGCCTGGGCGCACTGATTGCGCTGTATGAGCACAAAATCTTCACCCAGGGCGCTATCCTGAATATCTTCACCTTCGACCAGTGGGGCGTAGAGCTGGGTAAACAGCTGGCGAACCGTATCCTGCCGGAGCTGGGCGATGAGCAGGCAATCAACAGCCACGACAGTTCCACCAACGGGCTGATCAACCGCTACAAAGCGTGGCGCGCTTAAGCAATAGTTTCTTCTTATAAAGCGCCAGCGTAATGCTGGCGCTTATTCTCAGACTAATCTTCTTGTCGCTTATTTCCCTGCCTTCACACCGATCAGGTTAATCTGAAAGTCGCTATAGCTGTGCAGATGACATGCCATCCTTTTCAGAAAACCCCGACGTTCATACTCTGGTGGTTATATTTTAACTAATTGTAATTTAACGTTTTTATATTAAATTATATTGTCATTGTGATATATATTATCTGCTAGTCCTAAAACTCTTCCGCTATTTCCCCGGCACGTAAACGTGAAGGGGTTGTTGTGTATACTCGAATGCGCCTGAAAAGCTTTTTGGGCACCTCTCCATTCATTAAATGAAGGGAAATAGTTATGAAGAAAATTATTTATGGCATTCTTGCCATATCCTCGCTGGCGGCTTCGTCTGCCTGGGCGGATCCGGTTGCGGTCGGTGAAGCAGCAGGTAGCGCGGCAACGTCTGTGTCTGCAGGTAGTTCTACTGCGACCAGCGCCAGTACTGTAGGGTCGGTAGTCGGTGTGGCACTTGCTGCTACCGGTGGTGGCGATGGTTCTAACACCGGGACCACCACAACTACCACAACCAGTACCGCCACCCAGTAATCAGGGTGTTTTAACCATAACCACACTTCGGTGTGGTTATTTTGACCTCGGGGAAATATCGTGCAGCGAGTTGCGATAATTTTAGTGTGCCTGCTTCTACAAGCGTGCTCATCCACCACTAAAGGGTTGGGCACAACCCTCTGGAATAGCGTGCTTGGCGAAGATGGCGTACAGCTCACGGATGACGACATCCAGAACATGCCTTATGCCAGCCAGTATGTCCGGCTGAACAACGGACCCCAGCTGTTTGTCGTGCTGGCGTTTGCCGAAAACGGCCAGCAAAAATGGGTAACCCAGGACCAGGCGACGCTGGTGACGCAAAAAGGGCGACTGGTAAAAACCCTGCTCGGCGGCGACAACCTGATTGACGTCTCTAACCTTTCCGCTGACCCGCTGGCAAAGCCGAATCAAATCATTGACGGCACAGGCTGGACGCGCACCATCGGCTGGACCGAACACAAGCGCGTGCGCTATGCCACGGCCCGCTCCACCTTTAGCTGGGATGGCAATGACACCCTGACCGTGGGCAGCAGCGTGACGCCGGTGCGCGTGCTCGTTGAAGAGGTCGAAACCGATCATAAAAGCTGGCGCAATCGCTACTGGATAGATAGCGAGGGCATTATCCGCCAGTCGCAACAGTACCTTGGTGCAGACTATTTTCCTGTCACCATGACATTGATTAAGGCAGCGAAAGAATGAAACACACAGCACTCGCTTCGCTCATTTTCTGCCTCTCTTCCACCGCGGTTCTCGCCGATGCCACGGTCACTGTGATGCAGGGACCGGGCGTCGCGCCGCTGACCATTAGCGGTGCCAAAAGGCTGGCGGATGTGGTTTCCCAGCCGGCGCTGGCGCGCACCTGGTGGCCGGGAGCGGTAATTAGCGAACGCCAGGCGACGGCCGTGGCAGAGCAGCAGCACAAGCAGCTACTGAATACGCTGCGCCAGGTGGCCGCCGAAGAGGGTGGGGATGACGGCGCGGCAATCAACAGCCTGCGTGCCCAGCTTGAGGCGATCAAGGTGACCGGGCGGCAGATTGTCAATCTCGACCCCGATCGGGTACGCGTGCGCCAGCAGGATAACGTACCGGTAGAGGGGCAGTATCAGCTGTGGGTCGGGGCGCAGCCCTCCACGGTAACGATGTTTGGCCTGATCAATAAGCCTGGCCGCGTCACCTTCTCCGCGGGCCGCTCGGTGGTGGACTATCTGGATGATGTCAGCCTGTTGAGCGGCGCAGAGCGCAGCTATGCCTGGATTATTTATCCGGATGGACGGACGGAGAAAACGCCGGTGGCGTACTGGAACCGACGTCATGTCGAGCCGATGCCCGGCAGCATCATTTTTGTCGGCTTCGCGGATTCCCTGTTTAGCTCCACCTGGGAAGACCTCAATGCGCAAATCCTTCGCTCTCTGACCCATCGGATACCGGATTGATGAAAAAGACCTGTCTCTACAGCGTGCTGGCGCTCGCCGTTTCGGCAGCCTGCCACGCTGAAACCTTGCCGCCGCCGGTTGGCCCGTCGCAGTCTGACTTCGGCGGCGTTGGCCTGATGCAGACGCCCACCGCGCGTATGGCGCGCGAGGGTGAAATCAGCCTTAACTACCGCGATAACGATCAGTACCGCTACTACTCCGCCTCGGTGCAGCTGTTCCCGTGGCTGGAAACCACGCTGCGCTACACCGATGTGCGTACCCGTGATTACAGTAACGTTGACTCCTTCTCCGGCGACCAGACCTATAAAGATAAAGCCTTCGATCTCAAACTGCGCCTGTGGGAAGAGGGCTACTGGCTGCCGCAGGTGGCGGTGGGCGCGCGCGATATCGGCGGTACCGGCCTGTTTGATGCCGAATACCTCGTTGCCAGCAAGGCCTGGGGGCCATTCGACTTTACGCTCGGCATGGGCTGGGGCTACCTCGGCACCAATGCCAACGTCCGTAACCCGTTCTGCTCCTACAGCGATAAGTTCTGCTATCGCGACGGCAGCTATCAGCGCGCCGGTTCCGTAGACAGCAGCGACATGTTCCACGGCCCGGCGGCGCTGTTCGGCGGGATTGAATACCAGACGCCGTGGCAGCCGCTGCGCCTGAAGGTCGAGTACGAAGGCAACAACTACAGCGAAGAGTTCGCTGGCAAGATTGAGCAGAAGCGCAAGTTCAACGTCGGGGCCATCTATCGCGTCACCGACTGGGCCGACGTTAACGTCAGCTACGAGCGCGGAAACACCGTGATGTTCGGGGTGACGCTGCGCAATAACTTCAATGACCTGCGTCCGTCGTATAGCGACAACGCGCGTCCGGCATATCGTCCGCAGCCGCAGGATGCGATCCTTCAGCACTCGGTGGTTGCCAACCAGCTTACCCAGCTGAAATACAATGCCGGGCTGACCAACCCGCGGATTCAGGTGAAAGGCGACACGCTGTATGTCACCGGCGAACAGGTGAAATACCGTGATTCGCGCGAAGGCATCGAACGTGCCAACCGCATCGTGATGAACGATCTGCCGGACGGGGTGCGCACTATCCGCATCACGGAAAACCGTCTCAATATGCCGCAGGTGACGACCGAGACCGATGTCGCCAGCCTGAAGCGTCATCTGGAAGGTGAGCCGCTGGGTCACGAAACTGAACTGGTGCAGCATCGCACCACGCCGATCGTGCCGGATCAGACCGATCAGGGCTGGTACATTGAGAAGAAGGACTTTGATATTCACTTTGACCCGGTGCTGAACCAGTCCTTCGGCGGCCCGGAAAGCTTCTACATGTACCAGGTTGGCCTGATGGGCACCGCTGACTGGTGGCTGACCGACCACCTGCTGACCACCGGTAGCCTGTTTGGCAATATCGCCAACAACTACGACAAGTTCAGCTACAGCGACTCGCCGGGCGACTCCTCGCTGCCGCGCGTGCGTACTATGGTGCGTGAGTACGTGAAGAACAACGTTTACGTCAACAACCTTCAGGCCAACTACTTCCAGTATCTGGGAAATGATTTCTACGGCCAGGTGTACGGCGGTTACCTGGAAACCATGTACGGCGGTGCCGGTGCCGAAGTGCTGTGGCGTCCGGTGGACAGCAACTGGGCGCTGGGCGTCAACGCCAACTACGTGAAGCAGCGTGACTGGCGTAGCGCGCAGGACATGATGAAATTCACCGACTACAGCGTGAAAACCGGTCACCTGACCGCCTACTGGACGCCGCCGTTTGCGCAGGACGTGCTGATCAAGGCCAGCGTCGGCCAGTATCTGGCAGGCGATAAGGGCGGCACGCTGGAAGTGGCGAAGCATTACGACAGCGGCGTGGTCGTGGGGGCGTATGCCACTATCACCAACGTGTCGGCGGAAGCCTACGGCGAAGGGGAGTTCACCAAAGGGGTGTACGTCTCTGTGCCGCTGGATCTGTTCACCGCCGGGCCAACCCGTAGCCGCGCGGCTATTGGCTGGACGCCGCTGACGCGTGACGGTGGTCAGATGCTGGGTCGTAAGTTCGATCTCTACAGCATGACCAGCGACAAGAGCATTAACTTCCGTTAATCAGTGAACAGCCCTCTCTCCGGAGAGGGCTGTTCATGTCTTACTTTGTCAGCCATCTCAATAACTTCACCTGCTTTCATCTCTTTTCGAATAACCGCGTTTGTCCCTCCACGCTCCTGCGGTAAACGCACACTAAAGATAAGCAAATAATGTGGATCTGGATCACACTTTTACCGTATAACGGATTTCCCGATTCGGTTAATAAAGGTGCGCTATGTCCTCAATGCTCCCGTCTTCACGCCCGCGCGTTGAGTGGGTCTCTTCCATCCTGCAAACGGTGCTTAACCTGGCGCTGTTATGCCTCGGGATCATCCTGATTATCTTTCTGGGTAAAGAGACGCTGCACCTCGCTGACGTGCTGTTCAGCGACGGGGAAAAAATCACCAAGTATGAGCTGGTGGAAGGGCTGGTGGTCTATTTCCTCTATTTCGAATTTATCGCGCTGATCGTGAAGTACTTCCAGTCCGGGTTCCACTTTCCGCTGCGCTATTTCATCTATATCGGCATCACGGCCATTATCCGGCTGATCATCATCGACCATAAATCGCCGATGGATGTGCTGATCTATTCCGGGGCCATCCTGCTGATGGTGATCACGCTCTGGCTGTGTAACTCTAAACGCCTGAAGCGAGAATAAAAAAAAGCGGCCCGCAGGCCGCAACAAACATCATAGTAAGGGATAACAGAACGCGCAGTGGCACAGCTTAACGATAACAAGGTCAACCTTTAACGCCGCCCGCCGTCAGCCCGCTGACCAGCCAGCGCTGGGCCAGCAGGAACACCACGGTAATCGGGATGGCAGAGAGCACCGCCGCTGCTGCGAAGTCGCCCCACAGGTAGTTCTGCGGATTGAGATACTGCTGCATCCCCACCGCCAGCGTGTAGCTGTTCACGTCACGCAGCAGCAGCGAAGCAACCGGCACTTCGGTAATCGCGGCAATAAATGACAGAATAAACACCACTGCCAGAATCGGCACCGACAGCGGCAGCAGCACCAGACGGAACGCCTGCCACGGCGTCGCGCCATCCAGCGCAGCAGCCTCTTCTAGCGACCCGTCAATGGTTTCGAAATAGCCCTTAATCGTCCAGACATGCAGCGCGATGCCGCCCAGATAGGCGAAGATCACGCCGCCGTGGGTGTTTAGCCCGATAAACGGAATGTACTGGCCGAGACGGTCAAACAGCGCGTAGAGCGCCACCAGCGACAGCACCGCGGGGAACATCTGGAAAATCAGCATCCCTTTCAGCAGCGTCGCTTTACCGGGGAAACGCATACGGGCGAATGCATAGGCGCAGGTGGTCGAGAGCGCGACAATGCCAATGGCGGTGATCGCCGCGACCTTAATCGAGTTCCACAGCCACAGCAGCACCGGGAACGGCGGCGGGGTGACCCTGCCATCGGCGTGCTCAACGCTGAATCCCAGCGCCAGCCGCCAGTGCTCCCAGGAGATCTGCTCCGGGATCAGGCTGCCCGTGGCGAAGTTGCCCGCGCGCAGCGAGATGGCAATGACCATCAGCAGCGGAAACATAATGGCCGCGATAAACAGCAGCAGTCCGGCATGCGTTATCAGCAGGCGCAGCTTTTGAGATTTGGGTTGAACCATAGCCATCGTATTTCTCCTCAATCAAACTTCATGCGTGTGGCTTTGAGATTCACAATCGCCAGCGCACCCACCAGCAGGAAGATCAGCGTGGCGATCGCGGCCGCCAGCCCGAAGTCCTGGCCGCCGCCGCCCTCGAAGGCGATACGGTAGGTGTAGCTCACCAGCAGATCGGTATAGCCCGCCGGCGTGGTGGTGCCGAGGCGATCCGGCCCGCCGTTGGTCAGCAGCTGGATCAGCACGAAGTTATTAAAGTTGAAGGCAAAGCTGGCGATCATCAGCGGCGTCAGCGGCTTGATCAGCAGCGGTAGCGTAATTTTGAAAAAATTCTGGAACGGACCCGCGCCGTCCATCGCCGAGGCTTCATAGAGATCGTCCGGAATCGCTTTCAGCAGCCCCATGCAGAGGATCATCATGTACGGATAGCCAAGCCAGGTGTTAACGATTACCACCATCGCGCGGGCGGTGTTCGGGTCGCTGAACCAGGCGGGTTTGATGCCGAACAGGCCGCTCAGCATCATGTTGATCTCACCGAAGCTCTGGTTGAACAACCCTTTGAAAATTAGGATCGAGATAAACGACGGCACCGCGTAGGGCAGGATCAGCAGCACGCGGTAAATGGCTTTGCCCTTCAGGGATTCCCACTGCACCAGACACGCCAGTACCATCCCCACCGCCACGGTCAGCACCACCGTTAACAGCGAGAACACCACGGTCCAGACGAAGATCGCGATAAACGGTTTCTGGATGCCTTCGTCAACGAAGACGCGCATGAAGTTATCCCAGCCGATAGTCACCGTATAACCCGGACTGAGCTTGTCGCCCGCCCAGCCGCCATCGGCGTTCACCGACTCGTAGAAGCCAATGTCATTATTGGGCTGATACTTCACGCCGCTCTGGTTGTTGGTCAGCGTGCCGTTATCGGCCAGAGTATAGAGCGGGCGCGTACCGGAGAACTGACGCAGGGAGCTCATCACCAGTTCGCTCTCGTCCGGAAGCCGGGCGGTGATCTGGCTCAGCGCCTGGCGGTTCTGGGTGATCGCGCGCAGCGTAGCGCGTTCGCCGGCGGGCAGGGCGTCGGCCTCGTTCAGGGTTAACGTCTGCTCGCCGCCAAATGTAAAGGCGTCGGAAAGATAGTATTTGCCGCTGTCGCCATCGGTCAGCGCCAGCTGCCAGGCATCGCCCGACGGATAGAGGCCAAAGCTGTAGCTTTTCCCGGCCTGATACTGACGATCCAGCAGCACCTGTTGCGCGCGCTCCTGGGTGAGCTGGTTGGTGCTACTGTAGTTGGTGAAGGCAATGGCAATGGTGCAGACCAGCGGGAACAGAACGAACAGCCCCATGCCGGCAAGGCCAGGATAGACATAGCGCCAGGCGTAGGTTTTACGTCTGGCGAAAATATAGAGCCCCGTGGCGCTGAGCAGCAGCGTCATGATGGCAAACAGGTACTCCCCCTGGGCGTACATCAGAACGACAAGATATCCCACCAGCAGGCCGAGCAGCGCGATAACCGACCATTTGAGCGTATCGCTTTGCCACCAGTGGGTCTTTCTTACAACATCCATGGGGTTCTTCCTCTACAACTGTGAATACTGACGTCAGGTGCGCTGCGCTTACCTGACCTACGGACCACGCCGCAGGACCAGGCGGGTGAGCGGAACGCCACCCGCCGTGTTGCTTACTTCGTTACGCGTCCCTGGGCGTCTTTCAGCGCTTCATCTACAGACTGGCGACCGCTCACGGCGTTGATCACCGCGGTGCGAACCGCATACCAGAAGGCAGACATCTGCGGCACGTTCGGCATAATTTCGCCTTTCTGCGCGTTATCCATGGTGGCGGCAATGCGCGGATCTTTCGCCAGCGTCTCCTGGAAGGACTTCAGCGCGACTGCACCCAGCGGTTTGTCTTTGTTCACCATGTCGAGGCCGTCATCGGTCAGCAGGTAGTTTTCGAGGAACTCCTTCGCCAGCTCTTTGTTCGGGCTGGCGGCGTTGATACCGGCGCTCAGTACCCCAACGAACGGTTTCGACGGCTTGCCTTTGAAGCTCGGCAGCAGCGCAACGCCGTAGTTAACCTTGCTCTTATCGATGTTGCTCCACGCCCACGGACCATTGATGGTCATTGCGGTTTCGCCCTTGTTAAAGGCGGCTTCAGCGATGGAGTAATCGGTGTCGGCGTTGATGTGTTTGTTTTTCACCAGCTCAACCAGGAAGCCAAGACCCGCCTTCGCGCCAGCGCTGTCCACGCCCACGTCTTTCACATCGTATTTGCCGTTCTCAAACTTGTAGGCGTAGCCACCGTCTGCGGCAATCAGCGGCCAGGTGAAGTACGGTTCCTGCAGGTTGAACATCAGCGCGCTCTTACCTTTCGCCTTCAGCTCTTTATCCAGCGCCGGGATCTCTTCCCAGGTTTTCGGCGGGTTGGCGACCAGATCTTTGTTATAGATGAGCGACAGCGCTTCGACGGAGATCGGATAGGCGATCAGCTTGCCGTTATAGCGCACGGCGTCCCAGGTGAACGGGTAGAGCTTGTCCTGGAACGCTTTATCGGGGGAAATTTCTGCCAGCAGGCCAGACTGCGCGTAGCCGCCGAAACGGTCATGCGCCCAGAAGATAATGTCCGGGCCGTCGCCGGTCGCGGCCACCTGCGGATACTTCTCTTCCAGTTTGTCCGGATGCTCTACGCTGACCTTAATACCGGTGTCTTTCTCGAATTTCTTACCAACCTCGGCCAGGCCGTTATAACCCTTATCGCCGTTAATCCAGATAACCAGTTTCCCTTCTTCAATTTTGGCAAGGGCAGAGGCCGGGAACATCATCGTTGTCAGAACGGACAAAGCGAGGATGCGCACGCCGGTTTTCATTTTCATAGATCCCATCCTTTTTGCTGAGTGCACATGGATATACAGGTGGTGGCTTTTACAGGGCACAGTCTGCGCATCTGGCAAGCGCTTCTCATCCTCCTGTGGCCTACGCCCCACCGTCTGGTTGTGTGATCCCGGCTCCATAAAATGGAGTTATGTGTCCAGGCGCACACAAAAAGGCGCGGAAAATTAAAACCTTCGTCACGAAAATCGCTGTCGCCGCGCCTGGCCGGTGGCAGACGTCCGGCCCTCATCCTCCCGCCTCCTCCCCCATAAAAAAGCATGGGGGTGGAGGATTACCTGAACCGGGTCAGCTCGCATAGTCACGGCATTGTTGTTTTTGGCTGACCGTTGTAACGAAGGGAGAAAGGCATGGCGAGCGTGCAGTTGCGGAATGTAACGAAGTCCTGGGGTGACGTGGTGGTATCGAAAGATATCAACCTCGACATTCAGGAAGGGGAGTTCGTGGTATTTGTCGGGCCATCTGGCTGCGGCAAATCAACGCTGCTGCGCATGATTGCCGGGCTTGAAACCATCACCAGCGGCGATTTGCACATTGGTGCTACGCGCATGAACGATGTCCCGCCCGCCGAGCGCGGCGTCGGCATGGTGTTCCAGTCCTATGCGCTCTACCCGCATCTTTCCGTCGCGGAGAACATGTCTTTCGGCCTGAAGCTGGCCGGTGCCAAAAAAGATTTGATTAATCAGCAGGTCACCCAGGTCGCTGACGTGCTGCAGCTCGGACATTTGCTGGATCGCCGTCCGAAAGCGCTTTCCGGCGGGCAGCGCCAGCGCGTCGCCATTGGCCGTACGCTGGTGGCGCAGCCGCGGGTGTTCCTGCTGGATGAACCGCTGTCGAACCTGGATGCAGCGCTGCGCGTACAGATGCGCATAGAGATTTCCCGTCTGCATAAGCGACTCGGGCGCACCATGATTTACGTCACCCACGATCAGGTCGAAGCGATGACGCTGGCCGACAAAATCGTGGTGCTGGATGCCGGGCGCGTGGCGCAGGTCGGCAAACCGCTGGAGCTGTACCACTATCCGGCAGATCGCTTTGTCGCGGGCTTTATCGGCTCGCCGAAGATGAACTTCCTGCCGGTGAAAGTGACAGCCACCGCTATCGATCAGGTGCAGGTTGAGTTACCGAACCGTCAGCAGGTCTGGCTGCCGGTTGACAGTGAAAACGTGCAGGTGGGTGCCAACATGTCGCTGGGCATTCGTCCTGAACATCTGCTGCCCAGCGATATCGCTGACGTCACGCTGGAAGGCGTGGTGCAGGTTGTCGAACAGCTCGGCCACGAAACGCAGATTCATATCCAAATTCCGGCCATTCGTCAGAACCTGGTCTACCGCCAGAATGACGTGGTGCTGGTAGAAGAGGGTGCCACATTCGCCATCGGTTTGCCGCCAGAGCGTTGCCATCTGTTCCGTGAAGATGGAACCGCGTGCCGTCGGCTGCATAAAGAGCCAGGCGTTTAAGCATTCCATAACAAAAGAAAAGCAAGGTCTCAGGAGACAGAACGATGATTACTCTGCGCAAACTCCCTCTGGCAGTGGCTGTAATGGCCGGCATTTTCGCCGCCCAGGCATCCGCTGTTGATTTCAAAGGCTACGCCCGTTCCGGTATTGGCTGGACTGGCGGCGGCGGTACGCAACAATGTTTCCAGGCAACCGGTGCCGATGCCAAGTATCGTCTTGGTAACGAGTGCGAAACCTACGCTGAAATTAAGCTGGGCCAGGAAGTGTGGAAAGAGGGCGATAAGAGCTTCTACTTCGACTCGAACATTGCCTATAAATCCGATCAGATCAACGACTGGGAAGACAGCAATACCCCAGCCATTCGCGAATTTAACGTCGTCGGTAAGGACCTGATCGATGCGCTGCCGGGTGCCAATATCTGGGCCGGTAAGCGTTTCTACCAGCGTCATGACGTGCACATGATCGACTTCTACTACTGGGATATTTCCGGCCCGGGTGCGGGTCTGGAAAACATCGACGTTGGTATCGGTAAGCTCTCCTTCGCGGCAACCCGTTCATCTGAGCAGGGTGGATCTTCCGCATTCGGCGATGTTGATCCAGAAACCGGTATCAGAACCTATAACAACGAAGTGCCGAACGATGTCTTTGACGTGCGTTTAGCTGGTATCGAAACTAACCCGAACGGCGCATTAGAGCTGGGCGTGGACTACGGTCACACTAACATTCCTGACGACTACTACCTTGAGCCGGGCGCGACCAAAGATGGCTGGATGTTCACCGCTGAACATACACAGACTATCGGCACTGGCTTCAACAAGTTCGTGGTGCAGTACGCTACCGACTCTATGATTTCTCAGGGTAAAGGCCAGGCGCGCGGTGGTTCTGTCGATAACGACGGCAGCATGATTCGCTTCCTCGACCACGGTTCAATCAGCCTGGGCGATGACTGGGACATGATGTACGTCGGTATGTATCAGGACACCGACCGTGACAACAATCGCGGCAACACCTGGTGGACCGTCGGCGTGCGTCCAATGTACAAGTGGACGCCGATCATGAGCACCCTGATGGAAGTGGGCTACGACAACGTGAAATCCCAGGAAGTGGGCGAGCGTAACAGCCAGTACAAAATCACCCTCGCGCAGCAGTGGCAGGCAGGCAACAGCATCTGGTCTCGTCCGGCTATCCGTGTATTTGCGACCTATGCCAAGTGGGATGAGAAGTGGGGCTACGTGAAAGCTGACAACGACAGCGCAACCTCCTTCGCGGCCACCAACGGCACCTTTACGCCGTTTGGCACCACCAGCCGTGGCGACAGCGATGAAGTCACCTTCGGCGCCCAGATGGAAATCTGGTGGTAATTCTGTGTCATGACCACATGAGGGGCGCTGCCCCTCATTCGTTAACCCTCAATTAAGTAAGAGCCTTAGTGAAGCGCGCTATTGCCTGGCTACCGCTTCACTTCATCATCTGAGGTCATCACAATGAAAATGAAAAAAAGCGTCATTGCACTCTGCCTGAGCGCAAGCCTGTTGGCCGTGCTGCCCGTAACCGGCTTCGCGGAAGTGAACATCGTGCCGCAGAATACCGCCGCCGCACCGGCCATCCCGGCCTCGGCGCTGCAACAGATTGTCTGGACCCCGGTTGCGCCGTCGCAAACCCAGACCGCCGTGCTTGCCAGCGCGGGTCAGTCGCTCAACGCACCTGGTATCAGCGGGAAAGTTGCCGCCTGGAGCGTCCCGGCTAATGTCGGCGAGCTCACCATCACCCTGACCAGCGTGGCCGATAAGCAGCGCAGCGTGTTCGCACCGAACGTGCTGGTGCTCGATGAGAATCTCTCTCCGGCGGCCTATTTCCCGTCGAGCTACTTCGAATACAAAGAGCCGGGCGTGGTGTCTGAAGACCGCCTGGAAGGCACCATCAAGCTGACCCCGGCATTAGGGCAGCAGAAGATCTATGTGCTGGCCTTTACCACACCGCAGGATCTCCAGCAGACCACCACCATGACCAACCCTGCGAAAGCCTATGCGAAGGGCGTAGGGAATGCGGTGCCTGACATTGCTGACCCGGTAGCGCGTCATACCGCTGACGGCACGCTGAGATTGAAAGTAAGTACTAACTCAGCCTCCAGTATTCTGGTTGGCCCGCTGTTTGGCTCCTCCGGCCAGGCATCGGTGACCGTGGGCAATACCGCTGCGCCCGCGCAGGCTTACAGCGCCCCGGCACCGGCCCAGGCTTATGCCGCACCCGCCCCGGCCAGCGTGCCAGCCCAGGCGCCAGCGCCGAAAGCGGCTCCGGTACTGAACGATACGGAAGCCTACTTCAATCAGGCCATCAAGCAGGCCGTTGCCAGTGGGGATGTCGATAAAGCCCTGAAACTGCTGAATGAAGCCGAGCGTCTGGGTTCCACCTCCGCCCGTTCTGTTTTTATCAGCAGTGTAAAAGGCAAGGGGTGATCGTTTCCCCACATTGCTGATGCTTGCAATACCTGGTGCGCTTCGGCGCACCCTTTTTCCTGTGGCGAACGCTTGCGTTATCCCTCACCTTTCCCCATCCTGTTCCGGTTCTGCGTTACAATGCTTGTTATGACGACTTCCGGAGTGAAACGCATGTCCCACCCTGCGCTGGCGGAGCTTCGCGCACTGTCCTTTTTTGATGAGATCCCCTCCCTGAGCGGCGAACTGCTCGACTGGCTGTTGCTGGAAGATTCCATGACCAAACGCTTCGAACAGCACTGCGAAAAGGTGAGCGTAATTGTCGTTAACGAAGGTTTTGTCGGCCCGGACATGGCGCGCGATGCCCTTGAGCTGCTGCCCGCAGAACCGCGTTACTGGCTGCGGGAGATCCTGCTGTGCGGTGATGGCGAACCCTGGCTTGCCGGGCGCACGCTGGTCCCCGAGTCCACCCTGAGTGGCCCGGAACTGGCGCTGCAGCAGCTTGGTACCACGCCGCTCGGGCGCTACCTTTTTACCGCATCCACCCTGACACGCGATTTTATTCAGGTAGGCCAGCGTGATGCGCTCTGGGGGCGACGTTCGCGCCTGCGCCTGTCAGGCAAGCCGCTGCTGCTGACCGAGCTGTTTTTGACAGCATCACCACTATATGAAGGGGAAAACTAATGGAGTGGAGTCTGACGCAAAGCAAGCTGCTGGCTTACCATCGGCTGATGCGTACTGACAAACCTATCGGCGCGCTGCTGCTGCTGTGGCCGACGCTGTGGGCGCTGTGGGTCGCTGCACCCGGCGTTCCGCCGCTGTGGATCCTGGCGGTGTTTGTCACCGGCGTCTGGCTGATGCGCGCCGCGGGCTGCGTGGTTAACGACTACGCCGATCGTAAAATCGACGGGCACGTTAAGCGAACCGCGCATCGTCCGCTACCGAGCGGGGCGGTGACGGAAAAAGAGGCGCGCAACCTGTTCATTATTCTGGTGCTGCTCGCCTTTGCGCTGGTGTTGACGCTGAACCTGATGACCATCCTGCTGTCGGTGGCTGCGTTGGGGCTGGCATGGATGTATCCATTCATGAAACGCTACACCCATCTGCCGCAGGTGGTGCTGGGCGCTGCGTTTGGCTGGTCGATCCCGATGGCGTTTTCCGCCGTCAGCGAAACGCTGCCGCTGAGCTGCTGGCTGATGTTCTTCGCCAACATCTGCTGGACCGTAGCCTATGACACCCAGTATGCGATGGTCGATCGTGACGACGACCTGAAAATCGGCGTGAAATCCACGGCAATCCTGTTTGGACGTTTCGACAATATGATTATCGGCATCCTGCAAATTATGGTACTGGCGCTGATGGCGACGGTAGGCTGGCTGAACGGGCTGGGCTGGGTGTTCTACGCTTCGCTGGCAGTGGCGGGCGCGCTGTTTATCTATCAGCAGCGTATCACCGCCGGACGCGAGCGCGAGGCCTGTTTCCGCGCGTTTCTGAACAATAATTACGCAGGGATGGCGCTGTTTATTGGTATTGCGGTCAGCTACCTGACGCGTTAATCCACCCAGCATGGGCTACGGAGATGAAAAAGGCGGGAGAACCCCGCCTTTTTTATTGGCTAACGTTCGGCTGTCAGCTGGTCTGCGCCGAGGCGCTTTCAATAGTCAGACGCACGTCAGAGGTCACCAGCTCGCCCAGCAGCTGGTAAATCGCCATGGTGCGGGTCGGATCGGCATCTCCGGTATCGCTGATGTAACCTTCGTCGCGCAGCGTCAGCACCAGCGTGCTGAAGACCGCTTTGTCGAAGAACTCCGGCGCGTTGATGCCGTGCAGCACCGACAGGCGCTGAGCCACGGTACGGCTCTCTTTTTCCAGCGTACCGCGGTTGATCGCCGGGTTAGCGCTCAGCAGCCAGAAGGTAATGGCGTAGCGCTGAAGCGTTTCCCGCACCCCGGCAGCCAGCAGCTGCAGCGTGCGTGAGCGTGCCGGATTAAGCTGAAGCTGCTCGCCGTTGGCGACGATTAACCCCTGCTGCAGCATCTCTTCCAGCAGGGCATCAATGACGCCACCCAGCTCTGATTTATCCCAGCGCAGGAACAGCTCGGTTTTCAGCATCGGATAGATAACTTCAATCTGGCTCAGCAGCGTTTCACGGCTGATGTTGCGGTGCTGGGTAACAATCGCGGCAATCAGCGATGGCAGCACCAGCATGTGCAGAATGTTATTACGGTAGTACGTCATCAGCACTGCCTGCTCGCGCGGCAGGATGATGATGTCGCCGATGGTATCTTTCTCAACTTCGAACTTGTTCATCTGCAGCGCGTGATCGATAAGCTCATCGGCGGTGGCAGCAGGC
This sequence comes from Siccibacter colletis, assembly GCF_000696575.1. Classification (GTDB taxonomy): domain Bacteria; phylum Pseudomonadota; class Gammaproteobacteria; order Enterobacterales; family Enterobacteriaceae; genus Siccibacter; species Siccibacter colletis. The sequence goes on from NZ_JMSQ01000007.1 coordinate 42,397, forward strand.
ACGGTCGCGTCCGCGGCATACGGCACGTTACGCAGCAGGCTGAGATAGCAGTTCAGCTGCTCGGTAAGCTGTTCGCGGGTCAGCGAACGCTGGCGTGACGCAAGCAGGGCTGTGCAGCAGAGGTTCATGGCGTTAGCCGCACCGGCGTTGTTGATGCGCACCATCAGTTCACCGGCAATGCCGTTGACGGTTGGCGTCAGCCACGCCGGACGTATCGCTTCGATCGGGTCAACCGATTCGCGCCACTCCGGCACGTTATCATTCAGCCATGAGGTCAGCGACATCGGCTCGCCGAAGTTGACATAGCCCTGGCCGAGATTGCGCAGCTTGCTCAGCCCGCGCACCATCTGCAGCAGGCTCTCTTTCTCTTTCGTAGCGCCGCGCAGCTCTTTGGCATAGGTGCCCACTTCCATGACGTGCTCGTAGCCGATGTAAATCGGCACCAGCGTAATCGGACGAGTGCCGCCGCGCAGCATCGCCTGAATGGTCATCGAAAGCGTGCCGGTTTTCGGATCCAGCAGGCGACCGGTACGGGAGCGTCCGCCTTCCACGAAATATTCAACCGAGTAGCCGCGGCTGAACAGTTCGCCGAGGTACTCACGGAACACCGTGGAATAGAGCTTGTTGCCTTTAAAAGTACGACGGATAAAGAACGCGCCCAGACGGCGGAAAATCGGGCCAGCGGGCCAGAAATTCAGGTTGATGCCCGCAGCAATGTGTGGCGGTACCAGCCCCTGGTGATAGAGCACGTAAGAGAGCAGCAGATAGTCCATATGGCTGCGGTGGCAGGGCACATAGACGATCTCGTGACCGTCGTGGGCCAGCTGACGTACGCGCTCAGCGTTATGAACGTTGATGCCCTGATAGAGACGGTTCCAGGTAAAGCCCAGCACGCGATCGCTCACGCGAATAGCTTCATAGGAGAAGTCAGCCGCGATCTCTTCCATCAGCGCGACGGCATTCTGCTGCGCCTTTTCATGGGAGATCTTTTTGGTACGCGCTTCGTCCTCTACCGCACGGGCAATCGCTTTTGACGCCAGCAGCTTATTGAACAGATCCTGACGCACCGGCAGGCGTGGGCCAACGGTGGCCAGACGCTGGCGGGCAAAATGCATACGCGCCACGCGCGCCAGCTTTTGCGCGATAATTTTATCGGTGCCGTGTTCGGTGGCCATGCGGCGCAGCGAAACCGGCGGCGAGAAGCGCACAAAGCTATCGCGCCCCAGCCAGGAGATAGCGACGAACTTCTGAATGCCGTTCAGCATGCGCAGCGGCGGGTTAACCTCGCCCTTTTCGCGGCCCGGAGAGCGGCCAAACATCACCGAAACCGGCACCATCTGCACATCGAGATTCGGGTTGCTGCGGTGTAAATCCAGATAGTCGTGGAAGAGCTTAATAGACTCTTCTTTCGGCGTGTAATAGGTGAATACGCGCGGCCCGCTGTGAATGAACACGTAGCGCGGCAGAATAGCGCCGTCGATTTCCAGCGGTTCAAGCGGGTCGGGTAAATCATGCGCCAGGCATTGTTCGCGCAGCGCCAGCAAATCTGCCTTAGAGTTATAGGGCAGCACATACATAATAGGGCGAGAGGTATCCAGCCCTAATTCGGCGCAGGGGTCTGCCGGAATAGACTTGGTCTTTACCAGGACGCTTAATGGTAAATTCAGTAATTTGTAGTAAATTCGTGGCCAACCGGACATAAACGATGTAAAGCCTCTGGTTAATAATGCAATCGCGCCGCAAGAATATCAGAATCCGTTGGGAATTTCTGTGCTGCGCTGAAGGCGACGTAAAAGCATTGACGCTCAGAATTCAAAAAGGTTTCTTTTCATGGCGAATAACACCACCGGGTTAACCCGTATTATCAAAGCTGCAGGCTACTCCTGGAAAGGATATCGCGCAGCATGGAAAAATGAAGCCGCCTTCCGCCAGGAGGCCGTCGCGGCAGTTGTGGCAATTGCGATTGCATGCTGGCTGGATGTTGATGCCATCACGCGCGTTTTGCTGATCGGTTCCGTTTTGCTGGTCATGATTGTCGAAATCCTTAATAGCGCCATTGAGGCGGTAGTGGACCGAATCGGGCCGGAATTCCACGAGCTTTCCGGGCGTGCCAAAGATATGGGGTCCGGTGCGGTACTGCTGTCTATCATCACCGCTCTTATCACCTGGGGCACGCTACTTTGGCAGCATTTGCGATAACCTTTCCAGAACGGGCCGTGTGTCTGGTTTTTTGCGCATTTTGTGGTTCCAAAGTCGCCTTTGACTGTATATACTCACAGCATAACTGTATATACACCCAGGGGGCGGAATGAAAGCGTTAACGACCAGGCAGCAAGAGGTGTTCGATCTCATTCGGGATCATATCGGCCAGACCGGCATGCCGCCTACTCGTGCGGAAATTGCAGCGCGTTTGGGGTTCCGTTCCCCGAACGCGGCGGAAGAGCACCTGAAAGCGCTGGCGCGTAAAGGCGTCATTGAGATCGTTTCAGGCGCATCGCGCGGCATTCGTCTGCTCATTGAAGAAGCTGAAGGGCTGCCGCTGATTGGTCGCGTTGCGGCGGGTGAACCGCTGCTGGCCTCCCAGCATATCGAAGGTCACTATCAGGTTGACCCTTCCCTGTTCAAGCCGAGCGCAGACTTTCTGCTGCGTGTCAGCGGTATGTCGATGAAAGACATCGGCATTATGGATGGCGATCTGCTGGCGGTGCATAAAACCGAAGAAGCGCGTAACGGCCAGGTTGTGGTGGCGCGTATCGAAGATGAAGTGACCGTAAAACGTCTCAAAAAACAGGGCAACATCGTTCAGCTGTTGCCTGAAAACAGCGACTTCGATCCTATCGTGGTTGACCTGCGCGAACAGAGCTTCACAATCGAAGGCCTGGCGGTGGGTGTGATCCGCAACGGCGAGTGGCTGTAACCTCCCTCTGATTTTAACCTCATGGCGCTGCGTGTTGCCGTGAGGTTAGCCTTCTGACCTCATTACCAGTTCGGGGCAGCATGTCGTTCTTCTCCTCCACTGATAAAGCGTTGTGGCGTCTTGCGCTGCCAATGATCTTCTCGAATATCACCGTGCCGCTGCTTGGCCTGGTGGATACGGCGGTGATTGGTCATCTCGACAGCGCAGCCTATCTTGGCGGCGTGGCGGTAGGGTCAATGGCCACCAGCTTCCTGTTTATGCTGCTGCTGTTCCTGCGTATGAGCACCACCGGGCTGACGGCCCAGGCCTTTGGTGCGAAAGACCCCGCCGGTCTGGCGCGGGCGCTGGTACAGCCGCTGATGCTGGCGCTTATTGCTGGCTTCGCCATTTTTCTTCTGCGTACTCCGCTTATCAATCTTGCGCTGCATATCACCGGTGGTAGCGACGACGTCCTGCTTCAGGCGCGCCGCTTTCTTGAGATCCGCTGGCTGAGCGCGCCCGCCTCGCTGGCAAATCTGGTGCTGCTCGGCTGGTTGCTGGGCGTGCAGTATGCCCGTGCACCGGTGATCCTGCTGGTGGTGGGTAACCTGCTTAACATCGTGCTCGACCTGTGGCTGGTAATGGGGCTGCAGATGAATGTGCAGGGCGCGGCGCTCTCAACGGTTATCGCCGAATATGTCACCTTTCTTATCGGCCTGCTGATGGCGTGGAAAGTCCTGCGGCTGCGGGGTGTCAGCGTAACCATGCTGAAAGCGGCATGGCGCGGGAATATGCGTAAGCTGCTGGCGCTTAACCGCGACATTATGCTGCGATCGCTGCTGCTCCAGCTCTGCTTCGGTTCCATTACCGTCCTCGGGGCGCGGCTGGGGGCTGAGGTGGTGGCGGTGAATGCTGTGCTGATGACGCTCCTCACTTTCACGGCCTATGCGCTCGACGGTTTTGCCTATGCGGTGGAAGCGCATTCCGGCCACGCGTTTGGCGCGCGCGATCGCTCTTCGCTGCTTGATGTCTGGCGCGCTGCCTGTCGGCAGGCGGGGATTGTCGCGCTGGCATTTGCCCTGGTCTATGCCTGTTTCGGTTCGACTATTGTCGCCATGCTGACCTCCATCGACAGCCTGCGGCAGCTTGCCGGGCACTATCTGCCGTGGCAAATCCTGCTGCCGCTGGTGGGTGTCTGGTGTTATCTGCTGGACGGTATGTTTATTGGCGCCACCCGTGGCCGGGAGATGCGTAACAGCATGGCGCTGGCCGCGCTGGGGTTTGCCCTGACGCTGCTGTCGCTTCCGCTGCTGGGTAATCATGGTTTGTGGCTGGCGCTGTGCGTCTTCCTGGCGCTGCGAGGTGTGACGCTGGGCTGGATGTGGCGGCGTTTCTGGCAACAAGACCGCTGGTTTACATAGTCAGTTACATCCCTTTACCGGGCTTTAAGCAGCCTCCAGCTTCCTGATTTTGCAGCCCTTTCATGGTCTTTTTTCATGCGTCAGGGGGTGAAAATGGTTAAATATTCCGAATCACCGCCCCGTTCCCGCAGGCTCGTCTACAATTATTATCACGTCCAGCAGGAAATGAGATGAATGTCAGGACGGTTCATAAACGCAATCTCATAAACCGAACGATGAGGACATTATCATGAATAAAGACGAAGTCGGCGGTAACTGGAAACAGTTCAAAGGTAAAGCGAAAGAACAATGGGGTAAATTAACCGACGATGACATGACTGTCATTGAAGGTAAGCGCGATCAGCTGGTTGGTAAGATCCAGGAGCGCTACGGCAACAGCAAAGACGAGGCTGATAAGCAGGTTACTGACTGGGAAACCCGTCATAACTATCGCTGGTAACGCACGCTAACTCAATTGTGCTGACCCTCGGGGCCTACCCAGCCCAGGTACAAGGATGTACCACTTAACCCCTTCATTACTTCCCGCGCTTTTTTCCCTGCACTGAATGGTCATGATCGCATGCACCCGGATGGCGGCAGGCTTCAACTTCAACACAGCCAGAACACAACCCGTGTGCTTCAATCACATTGTGGCGCAAGGCAAAGCCCATCCGCGCCGCGACGGCCTGGAGAATATCTTCTACCCCATCCGCACTCTGCTCTTTCACCTGCCCGCAGCGATCGCAAATGTACATCGCTGAGGTATGGGTCGGCTGATCGATCAGATGGCACAGCACATAGCTGTTGGTGGATTCCACCTTATGCACAAACCCCTGCTCAAGCAGAAAATCCAGCGCGCGATAAACGGTGGGCGGCTTGGCCTGCGGTTCGCTCTCGCGCAATAAATCCAGCAGATCGTAAGCGCTGATTGCCCCTTTTTGCAGCGTCATCAGACGCAACACTTCAAGGCGCTGTGGCGTCAGGCGCACATTACGCTGCAGACAGAGCTTTTCAGCCTGCGTTAACACGTTTTGAGATGTGGTCATATCCATCAGCAACCTCCGGGAAAAGTAGGGTGTTACTTTATCACAAAGCTGATAAAACTCCGAGACAGCACTTCTGTTCGGTGCCGCTCAACCATTCGCGAGGTTAATGATGAAACGTCCTGAATTTATCCGCCACTGGCGCGAACTTGAAGGGAAAGACGATTCGGCCTATCCGGATAGCCCGGAGTTGTTCTCCATCGGCGCACCGCTGGCGCGAAGCCTCGGTCTCTCGCGGCTCGGGATCCATCACGAACGCCTGCCACCGGGCCGCCGTACTTCTTATCCTCATGCCGAAAGTGCGGAAGAGGAGTTCGTGTTTGTGCTGGAAGGGTTTCCTGAAGCATGGATCAACGGCGAGTTATGGCCGCTGGAGCCGGGCGACAGCATCGCTTTTCCTGCCGGAACAGGGATTTGCCATACCTTTATCAATAACACCGACAGCGAGGTTCGCCTGTTAGTTATTGGCGAAGCCAATAAATCCAGCAACCGTATTTATTACCCGTTAAACCCCGACTATGCCGCCACGCGTCCCGATCGCTGGATTGACCCTCCCCACCAGATTTTTACATCTCATAACGGCAAACCTTCACGAAAATGAAACCCTCGTCTATATACATTGAGTAACATAAAAAAAGTACAGGGAAGTCGGGAACTTTTTGGGTCATACCCGTTTTGATTCGGTAACACAGCAATCACCAACCTCTGGCCGCTTGAAAAGGCGGGGGTATAAGTCTTCATCTGATAATAAGACGGTACACTGTGAAAAAAATAATCAAACCTTCGGTGATATCTATCGCACTTTCATTGGTACTTGCGCACCAGGCAAATGCAGCAAATAACTGGGCGGAAGCACGTAACGATGCGATGGGCGGAACGGGCGTTGCGTCAGCCCGCTATGGCAGTGGTGTGTTAATCAACCCGGCGTTACTGGCGAAAGCCAACCCCGAGGATGACATTACGGTGATCTTGCCTTCGGTTCAGGCGCAAATTACCGATCCGGATAATCTGCGTGATGAAATCGATGAGATTAACGATCGTATTGATTACTACGACGATATCGTTGACAGCCTGGGGCCAGAGGATCTGCTGAATATCGGCACCCGTTTCCGCCAGTTCCAGGGCGCAGCGGGCGAGCTGGCAGACAAGCTTGAATATCTTGATGGTAAATCGGCTCGCGCCAGCGCTGCGGCAGGCGTGGCGGTGAGCATTCCGAACGATGTCTTGTCAGTGGCATTTGTTACCAAAGCTTATGCCCACGCGCGCATCAGCTCGGACGTCGATCCGAACGACATCACCTATCTGCGTAATATCCAGAATAACGATCTATTCGCCGGGGGCGAGATCCTCGACGCGGTGATTAACGGCGGAGATGCCATCACCGACAACCTGCGCTCGTCGGCATTTGGTCGTGCAGCTATCGTCACCGATTACGGCGTGGCGGTGGCGAAAAAGTTTGATATCGGCGGTGTGCCGGTCTCCCTGGGCGTGACGCCGAAACTGCAGCAAACCTGGCTGTATAACTATTCCGCGTCCATCTACAACTACGACAGCAGCGATCTGCGTAACAGCCGCTATCGTAAGGATGACACCGGCTTCAACGTTGACGCTGGTATCGCGGCCGATCTCAGTGAGAACTGGAGCGTCGGGTTAAGTGGGCAAAACCTGATGTCGCGCGACCTCGACACTAAAGAGGTTAACGGCTTCAAGGATACCTATCAGATCCGTCCGCTGGTGACCGCCGGCGTTTCCTGGCAAAACGATCTGGTTACGCTCAGCGCCGATGGCGATCTGACGCCAACCAAACACTTCAAGAGTGAAGATGACTCACAGTACGTTGGCGTCGGTGGCGAAATTCGTCCGCTGAGCTGGCTGGCGCTGCGTGCCGGTTACCGGGCGGACGTCAAAGATAACGATGCTGACGTCGTCACCGCCGGTGTGGGCTTTGCACCATTCGAAAAAGTACGTGTCGATCTCGCCGGGATGGTGGGTGAAGACGAAACCTGGGGGGCCGGGGCGCAGCTGAGCCTCACCTTCTGATGCGATGCCGGAGGCTCACGCCTCCGGTTCTTTTTTATGCTATAGTGCCGCCCCTGTTTTTGACCGGTAAACCGAACCTGTAGCCACTATGTTGCCTGAAAACCCCGTTTCGACTTTTCCCGCACACCGCTTTTCCATCGCGCCGATGCTCGACTGGACCGATCGCCACTGCCGCTATTTCCTGCGTCTGCTGACGCAGCATACGCTGCTGTACACCGAAATGGTCACCACCGGGGCCATCATTCACGGCAAAGGGGATTACCTGGCGTACAGCGAAGAGGAACACCCGGTCGCACTGCAGCTTGGCGGCAGCGATCCGGCGCAGCTGGCGCACTGCGCAAAGCTGGCCGAAGCGCGTGGCTATGATGAGATCAACCTTAACGTCGGATGCCCTTCTGACCGTGTGCAGAATGGTCGTTTCGGTGCCTGCCTGATGGGCGATGCCCAGCTGGTGGCCGACTGCGTAAAAGCGATGCGTGATGTGGTGTCGATTCCGGTTACCGTTAAAACCCGTATCGGCATTGATGAGCAGGACAGCTACGAATTTCTCTGTGACTTTATCGACACCGTCTCCGGGCGCGGCGAGTGTGAGATGTTTATCATCCACGCCCGCAAGGCTTGGCTCTCCGGCTTAAGCCCGAAAGAGAACCGCGAGATCCCGCCGCTGGACTACCCACGCGTCTGGCAGCTCAAGCGCGACTTCCCGCATCTGACGATGTCGATTAACGGCGGTATTAAAACCCTGGCCGATGCGAAATCGCACCTTGAGCATCTCGATGGCGTAATGGTCGGGCGTGAGGCCTATCAGAACCCCGGTATTCTGGCGACGGTTGACCGTGAGATCTTCGGCGTGGCGGGCAGCGACCGCGACCCGTTCGACGTCGTACGCGCTATGTATCCCTATATCGAGCGTGAATTAAGCCAGGGAACTTACCTCGGGCACGTCACCCGTCATATGCTCGGCCTGTTCCAGGGCATTCCCGGCGCACGCCAGTGGCGTCGTTATCTCAGCGAGAACGCCCATAAGCCAGGGGCTGATATTCAGGTGCTGGAGAACGCGCTGCAGCAGGTTGCAGGTCGGCGTTAATCACGCTAAAAGATAGTGAATTTGACCACGCCCTGTGCTTTTGCACGGGGCGTTTTGTTTGTTAATCAACACGTTATTTCTGGCACGGATCTTGTAATAACCCCGTATCATTTTCAGGAGGACAAGAACCATGCTGGAGCTACTGTTTGTGGTGGCGTTTTTTCTGGTGCTGCTGGGTACCGGCGTTTCGCTGTTCGGCATTCTGGCGGCGTTGATTCTGGCAAGCGTGGTGATGATGCTGGGCGGGCTGTTCGCGCTGTTTATTCAGATGCTGCCGTGGCTGCTGCTGGCGGTGATCGTGGTGTGGATCGTGCGAGCGATAAAAAGACCCGATTCAACGCGTTATTACAAAAAGCGTCGCTGGCGTTACTGATTCCTGAGCGCTTGATCACATCTTTGTAACCTGGTGTGCAGTTTGGCGGGTGCAGAATAGGATTTACGGCGGCAATCTGTCACTATGCACCGGCTGTAACGCAAATTCATCGTTCTGTACCCTACATACAGACGAACAAAAAGAAAAGGGCTTCCTTCGGGAAGCCCTGATTATTTATGGGATCAGCAGGCTCGATCCCTGAGTGGCACGGCTCTCCAGCGTTTCGTGGGCGCGCTGCGCATCCGCGAGCGCAAAGCGCTGACTCTCCGGCACTTCAACTTTGATAACCCCACTGGCAATCAGCGAGAACAGTTCGGCGCTGGCTTCGTCCAGCTCCTCGCGGTTGGTAATGTAGCCCTGAAGCGAAGGGCGGGTGACGTAGAGCGAGCCTTTCTGATTGAGAATGCCGAGGTTCACGCCGGTGACCGCGCCGGAAGAGTTGCCGAAGCTCACCATCAGCCCGCGGCGCTGCAGGCAGTCGAGGGACGACTCCCAGGTATCTTCCCCTACCGAGTCATACACCACGCGCAGCTTTTTACCGCCGGTCAGTTCGCGTACCCGTTCGCCGACGTTCTCTTCCCGATAGTTGATGATCTCCCAGGCTCCGGCCTGCTTCGCCCGCTGCGCCTTCTCGGCGGAGCCGACGGTGCCGATAAGCTTCGCACCCAGCGCTTTTGCCCACTGGCAGGCGATAAGCCCCACGCCCCCGGCGGCGGCATGGAACAGAAACGGCTCGTCCGGCTGGATCTCGTAGGTTTTACGCAGCAGATAAAACACCGTCAGCCCTTTCAGGAACGAGGCCGCCGCCTGTTCGAAGGAGATCGCGTCCGGCAGCAGCGCCGCTTTGTCAGCCGGCACGTTATGCACCGAACTGTACGCGCCCAGCGCGGACTGCGCGTACACCACGCGGTCACCCGCTTTAAGGTGCTTTACGTCGCGACCGACCTTGCTGACAACACCAGCGGCTTCGGTGCCAAGACCCGCCGGCAGGGCCGGAGGAGGATAAAGCCCGCTGCGGATATAGGTATCGATATAGTTAATACCGATCGCTTTATTCTCTACCTGAATCTCATGGGCAGCGGGGTCGGCTGGGGTAAACTCCACGGCGTTAAGTACCTCAGGCCCACCATGCTTGTGAAATTCGATACGTGTTGCCATGTCTCCTCCGGTGTCATATCGTTGTGCGGCGGCGATACCCGTCACCCGGTCGCATCACGGCCAATGCCGCATGTAACCTGATTCAACAAGGGTATATAATGCCCCGTCTCCCTAATCTAACTCGGTAACTCCATTCACTATGGCAGGAAATAAACCCTTCAACAAACCTTCTGAAACGCGCGATCCACAGGTCGCCGGGCTGAAAGTGCCGCCACACTCTATCGAGGCGGAGCAGTCGGTGTTGGGTGGGTTGATGCTGGACAACGAGCGCTGGGACGACGTCGCGGAGCGCGTAGTACCCAACGATTTTTATACCCGTCCCCATCGTCATATTTTTACCGAAATGCAGCGCCTGCAGGAGATGGGTAAACCCATCGACCTGATTACGCTTTCGGAATCGCTGGAGCAGCAGGGCCAGCTTGAGGGCGTGGGCGGCTTTGCCTATCTGGCAGACCTGTCGCGCAACACGCCAAGTGCGGCGAACATCAGCGCTTACGCCGACATCGTGCGCGAACGTGCGGTGGTGCGCGATATGATCAGCGTCGCCAACGAAATTGCCGATGCCGGGTTTGACCCGCAAGGGCGTAACAGCGATGAGCTGCTCGACCTGGCGGAATCGCGCGTGTTCCAGATTGCGGAAAACCGGGCCAATAAAGACGAAGGCCCGAAAAGCGTCGATCAGATTCTGGAAGCCACGGTTGCGCGTATCGAGACCCTGTTCCAGCAGCCGCATGACGGCGTGACCGGCGTGGATACCGGCTATCAGGATCTCAACAAAAAGACCGCCGGCCTGCAGCGCTCGGATCTGATTATCGTGGCGGCGCGTCCGTCGATGGGTAAAACCACCTTCGCCATGAACCTGTGCGAAAACGCGGCAATGTTGCAGGACAAACCGGTGCTGATTTTCAGTCTGGAGATGCCCGCAGAGCAGATCATGATGCGTATGCTCGCCTCGCTTTCCCGCGTCGACCAGACCCGTATCCGTACCGGCCAGCTTGACGACGAAGACTGGGCGCGTATCTCCGGCACCATGGGTATTCTGCTGGAGAAGCGCAATATGTACATTGATGACTCCTCCGGCCTGACCCCGACCGAAGTTCGCTCCCGCGCCCGCCGCATCTTCCGCGAGCACGGCGGTCTGAGCCTGATCATGGTCGACTACCTGCAGCTGATGCGCGTGCCGTCGCTTTCCGATAACCGTACGCTGGAGATCGCTGAGATCTCGCGCTCGCTTAAAGCACTGGCGAAAGAGCTGCAGGTGCCGGTGGTGGCGCTCTCGCAGCTTAACCGCTCACTGGAGCAGCGCGCCGACAAACGCCCGGTGAACTCGGACCTGCGTGAATCCGGCTCCATCGAGCAGGATGCCGACCTGATCATGTTTATCTACCGTGATGAGGTGTACCACGAGAACAGCGACATGAAAGGCATTGCTGAGATCATCCTCGGCAAGCAGCGTAACGGCCCAATCGGTACGGTGCGCCTGACGTTTAACGGGCAGTGGTCGCGGTTTGATAACTATGCTGGCCCGCAGTACGACGACGAATAATTAATTTGGCTATTTTACTTGCGATTTTGGGCTTGGGCAGTGCTCGCCATCCTCACGTACTTCAGTACGCTCCGGTGGCTGTGCGCTGGCCGCGCCCAAACTCGCTGCGCCAATAACGCCAAATTATTGATTAAAAAAACCAGAGACTTAACAACAGCAAGGAAAGACAATGCAAGCGGCAACCGTAGTCGTAAATCGCCGCGCTCTGCGACACAACCTGCAACGCCTGCGCGAACTGGCACCTGCCAGTCGGCTGGTGGCGGTGGTGAAAGCAAACGCCTATGGGCACGGTCTGCTGGAGACCGCCCGTTCACTTCCCGATGCCGATGCGTTCGGCGTGGCCCGTCTTGAAGAGGCGCTGCGCCTGCGCGAAGGCGGTATCACACAACCCATTCTGCTGCTGGAAGGCTTCTTTAACGCCGACGATCTGCCGATGATTTCCGCGCTGGGGCTGCATACGGCGGTGCACAGCGATGAGCAGCTGGTCGCGCTGGAACAGGCGAAGCTTGATAAGCCGGTCACGGTGTGGATGAAGCTGGATACCGGGATGCATCGCCTGGGCGTGCAGCCGGAAGAGGCAGAGGCGTTTTATCAGCGTCTGGTCCGCTGCCCGAACGTATGCCAGCCGGTAAACGTTGTCAGCCACTTCGCCCGCGCCGATGAACCAGCGTGTGGCGCAACCGAGCGCCAGCTGGATATCTTTGCCACCTTTAGCGAAGGGAAGCCGGGGTTGCGCTCGATAGCGGCGTCTGCCGGCATTCTGCTGTGGCCGCAGTCGCATTTTGACTGGGTACGTCCGGGGATCATCCTCTATGGCGTCTCGCCGCTGGAAGGCGGGGCGCGCGCCGCCGATGCCGGGTTTATGCCGGCGATGTCGCTCACCTCCAGCCTGATTGCCGTGCGCTCCCACAAAGCGGGCGAGCCGGTAGGCTATGGCGGAACCTGGGTCAGCGCCCGCGATACCCGGCTCGGCGTGGTGGCAATGGGGTACGGCGACGGCTATCCGCGTTGTGCGCCCTCGGGCACGCCAGTCATCGTTAACGGTCGGGAAGTGCCGATTGTGGGGCGTGTGGCGATGGACATGATTTGTGTCGATCTTGGCCCTGAGGCGCAGGAGCGTGCCGGGGATGAAGTGCTGCTCTGGGGCGACGCGCTGCCGGTTGAGCGCATCGCGGAAATCACAAAAGTGAGTGCTTACGAACTTATTACGCGCCTGACTTCGCGGGTGGCGATGAAGTACGTGGAGTAATCCTGCTGTGTCTGGCGGGTCTCGCCCTGAGGCCCGCTGCAAACGCCGGTTCCGGCCACAGGCTAAACGCCTCAGTAACCTCTCGATCTCATCCTCTTTCCGGTTTATTGTGTCCGCTTACCCCACCGTAAAGCAGGAGAACCACGCGTGTTCCAGAATGTTGACGCCTACGCCGGCGACCCGATTCTTTCCCTGATGGAGCGTTTCAAAGAAGACCCCAGCCCGGACAAAGTCAACCTCAGCATCGGCCTCTACTACAACGAAGCGGGCATCATTCCGCAGCTCGATGCCGTAGCGCAGGCCGAAGCGCGTCTCAACGCTCAGCCGCACGGTGCGTCGCTCTATCTGCCGATGGAAGGCCTGGTCTCCTACCGTAACGCCATCGCGCCGCTGCTGTTCGGCGACGCTCACCCGGCGCTGCGCGACGGACGTATTGCCACTATTCAGACGCTCGGCGGCTCTGGCGCGCTGAAGGTGGGTGCCGATTTCCTGAAACGCTACTTCCCCGGTTCGCAGGTCTGGGTCAGCGATCCGACGTGGGAAAACCATGTCGCTATCTTTGCTGGTGCGGGCTTTGAGGTACACACCTACCCGTGGTTCGACGACGCCACCGGCGGCGTGCGCGTCGATGCGCTGCTGGAAACGCTGAATACCCTGCCGGCGCAGAGTATCGTGCTACTGCATCCGTGCTGCCATAACCCGACCGGTGCGGATCTGACCAATGATGAGTGGGACCGCGTCACTGAAGTGCTGAAAGCGCGCGAGCTGATCCCGTTCCTCGATATCGCCTACCAGGGCTTTGGTGCAGGCATGGAAGAGGACGCTTATGCTATTCGCGCCATCGCCCGCGCCGGATTGCCTGCGCTGGTCAGCAACTCGTTCTCAAAAATCTTCTCGCTCTACGGTGAGCGCGTCGGCGGTCTGTCCGTGGTGTGCGATGATGCGGATGCCGCCAGCCGCGTGCTGGGCCAGCTGAAAGCGACGGTGCGCCGCATCTACTCCAGCCCGCCGAACTTTGGTGCGCAGGTGGTGGCTACCGTGCTGAACGATGCCACGCTGAAAGCCAGCTGGCTGGCGGAAGTGGAGGCCATGCGCCTGCGTATCCTGGCGATGCGTGAAGAGCTGGTTAAGGTGCTGGAAACCGCCATGCCGGGCCGCGATTTTGGCTATCTGCTGCGCCAGCGCGGCATGTTCAGCTACACCGGCCTGAGTGCCGCTCAGGTCGAGCGGCTGCGCGAGGAGTTTGGGGTTTACCTGATCGCCAGCGGACGCATGTGCGTCGCCGGCCTCAACAGTCACAATGTGCATCGCGTCGCGCAGGCATTTGCTGCTGTGATGTAAGCACTTGCTTACTTCTGACACCAGAAGCGAGGCGGGAAACCGGCCTCGCTTTTTTATTGTTGTTGCCGCTATTTACATTAAATTACCGCGAAGATTTTGCCTTTTGGCGCGCAGCCTACACACTTAACGGGACATTCTTTCACAGGAGCGAATTATGTGGGTTCAACAGACCGTGACGCTGAATGCCAGGTCACGCGGTTTTCATCTGGTTACCGATGAGATCCTCGACCAGCTAGCGGATCTTTCACGCGTTAAAACGGGCCTGCTTCACCTGCTGCTCCAGCATACTTCCGCTTCCCTTACGCTCAATGAAAACTGCGACCCGACGGTACGCCAGGATATGGAACGCCATTTCCTGAAAGCGGTGCCGGAGGATGCCCCGTACGAGCACGATTATGAAGGCCCGGACGATATGCCCGCGCACATCAAATCGTCGTTGCTGGGGGTATCGCTGATGCTGCCGGTAAGTCACGGGCGGCTGCAGCTCGGCACCTGGCAGGGCATCTGGCTGGGGGAACACCGTATTCATGGCGGTGCGCGAAAAATTATCGCCACGCTACAAGGAGATGAAAAATGACCCATTCGGAGATCCTGCAATACTGCATGAATAAAGCGGGCGCCAGCCAGGATATACATAGCGGCCTCGATGCGACGCAGATAAAAGTGGCGGATGTGCTGTTCGCGATGGTGCACGAGGCGGATGGTCGCCCGGTGGTATCGCTGAAAACCAGCCCGGCGCTGGCGGAACTGCTGCGCGACGAGCATGAGGATGTTTTCCCCAGCGCGCAGCTGAATAAAGCGCACTGGAGCACGGTGCATCTGGACGGCGAGCTGCCGGATTCCCAGATTTATTTCCTGGTGGATGCCTCGTACCAGCAGGTGATTGATACGCTACCGGACAGTGCCCGCCAGCAGTTAGGCAGTTAAAAAAAACGCCCCGACCGGGGCGTACTGTAGGGTGGGTAAGCGAAGCGCACCCACCTTCGGGTAGCCGCCGTGGCGGGTGCGCAGGCTTACCCGCCCTACGCTGCGCCACGGCTCACCATAAAAAAACGCCCCGACCGGGGCGTTTTATCAGGCTTTCAGCAGCGGTTTCAGGAAGCGCGCCGTGTGCGACGCTTCACACTCTGCCACGGTTTCCGGCGTGCCGGAAACGAGGATCTCCCCGCCGCCGCTCCCGCCTTCCGGGCCGAGATCGACAATCCAGTCCGCGGTTTTAATCACGTCCAGATTGTGTTCAATCACCA
The DNA here is from genome assembly GCF_000696575.1 of Siccibacter colletis. Classification (GTDB taxonomy): domain Bacteria; phylum Pseudomonadota; class Gammaproteobacteria; order Enterobacterales; family Enterobacteriaceae; genus Siccibacter; species Siccibacter colletis. The sequence continues at coordinate 57,777 of NZ_JMSQ01000007.1, forward strand.
CGATGGTATTGCCCTGATCGCGCAGCTGGTGCAGCACTTCCAGCAGCTGCTGGATATCGGCGAAGTGCAGACCGGTGGTCGGCTCATCAAGAATATAGAGCGTCTGCCCGGTGCCGCGCTTCGACAGCTCGCGCGCCAGCTTCACGCGCTGGGCTTCACCGCCGGAAAGCGTGGTGGCCGACTGACCGAGACGAATATAGGTCAGACCCACATCCATCAGCGTCTGCAGCTTACGCGCCAGCGCCGGTACGGCATCAAAGAACTCGCGTGCTTCTTCAATGGTCATATCCAGCACTTCGTGGATGGTCTTGCCCTTATATTTGATCTCCAGGGTTTCGCGGTTATAGCGCTTGCCCTTGCACTGGTCGCACGGGACGTAGATGTCCGGCAGGAAGTGCATCTCAACCTTGATCACCCCGTCGCCCTGACAGGCTTCGCAGCGCCCGCCGCGCACGTTAAAGCTGAAGCGGCCCGGCGTATAGCCGCGTGAACGCGCTTCCGGCACTCCGGCAAACAGCTCGCGCACCGGCGTGAACACGCCAGTGTAGGTCGCCGGGTTAGAGCGCGGCGTGCGGCCGATCGGGCTCTGGTCGATGTCGATAACCTTATCGAAATGCTCCAGCCCCTGAATCTCGCGGTACGGCGCCGGCTCGGCCAGCGTGCCACCGTTGAGCTGGCGCTGGGCCAGCGGGAACAGCGTATCGTTAATCAGCGTCGATTTGCCCGAGCCGGAAACACCGGTCACGCAGGTAAACAGGCCAACCGGCAGCGTCAGGGTGACGTCTTTCAGGTTGTTGCCGCGCGCGCCGCTGAGCTTCAGCACTTTTTCCGGATCGGCCGGGACGCGGTTTTTCGGCACCGTAATCTGGCGCTTCCCGCTCATAAACTGCCCGGTCAGGGATTCCGGCACCGCCATAATGTCTTTCAGCGTGCCTTCCGCGACCACCTGGCCGCCGTGCACCCCGGCACCTGGCCCGATATCAATCACGTGATCCGCTGCGCGAATCGCGTCTTCGTCATGCTCCACCACGATCACGGTGTTGCCGAGGTTGCGCAGATGAATAAGCGTGCCGAGCAGGCGTTCGTTGTCGCGCTGGTGCAGACCGATAGACGGCTCATCCAGCACGTACATCACACCCACGAGACCGGCACCAATCTGGCTGGCCAGACGAATACGCTGCGCCTCACCGCCGGAGAGGGTTTCTGCCGAGCGGGAGAGCGTCAGGTAGTTCAGGCCGACGTTCACCAGGAATTTCAGGCGATCGCCAATCTCTTTCAGCACTTTTTCAGCGATTTTCGCGCGCTGGCCGGAGAGCTTCATGTTGTTGAAGAACTCCATCGCGTGACCGATGCTCATATCAGAGATGGTCGGCAACGCGGTGTTTTCAACAAACACGTGGCGCGCTTCGCGGTTCAGACGCGTGCCTTCGCAGGTTGCGCACGGGCGGTTGCTGATAAATTTCGCCAGGTCTTCGCGCACCGCAGAGGATTCGGTCTCTTTGTAGCGGCGCTCCATATTGTGCAGCACGCCTTCGAACGGATGACGGCGTACGGACGTGTCGCCGCGATCGTTGATGTACTTGAATTCAATTGTCTCTTTGCCAGAGCCGAACAGCACCACTTTCTGCACGCTGGCGCTCAGGCTGTCCCACGGGGCATCGACATCGAACTTATAGTGCTCCGCCATCGAGCGCAGCATCTGGAAATAGTAGAAGTTACGGCGATCCCAGCCGCGGATCGCGCCGCCGGCCAGCGACAGCTCGCCGTTCTGGATCACGCGGTCCGGGTCGAAATACTGCTGCACGCCCAGGCCGTCACAGGTCGGGCAGGCACCGGCCGGGTTGTTGAACGAGAACAGACGCGGTTCCAGCTCGCGCATGCTGTAGCCGCAAATAGGGCAGGCGAAGTTCGCCGAGAACAGCAGTTCAGGCACGCTGGTGTCGTCCATGTCGGCAACTATCGCGGTGCCGCCGGAGAGATCCAGCGCGGTTTCAAACGACTCGGCCAGGCGCTGGGTCAGATCTTCACGTACCTTAAAGCGATCGATGACCACTTCAATGGTGTGTTTCTTCTGCAACTCAAGCTTCGGCGGATCGGAGAGATCGCACACTTCACCGTCGATACGCGCGCGGATATAACCCTGGCTTGCAAGGTTTTCCAGCGTTTTGGTGTGTTCACCTTTGCGCTCTTTGATGATGGGTGCCAGCAGCATCAGGCGTTTACCTTCCGGCTGCGCCAGCACGTTATCCACCATCTGGCTGACGGTCTGCGCCGCCAGCGGCACGTCGTGATCCGGACAGCGCGGCTCGCCGACGCGGGCATAAAGCAGACGCAGATAGTCGTGAATTTCGGTGATGGTCCCCACGGTCGAGCGCGGGTTGTGCGAGGTGGATTTCTGCTCGATAGAGATCGCGGGCGACAGCCCTTCGATATGATCGACATCCGGCTTTTCCATCAGGGACAGGAACTGACGCGCATAGGCCGAGAGCGACTCGACGTAGCGACGCTGCCCTTCCGCATAAAGGGTGTCAAAAGCCAGAGAGGATTTGCCTGAACCCGAAAGCCCGGTAACGACAATCAGTTTGTCGCGAGGGATAACGAGATTGATGTTTTTGAGATTATGGGTGCGGGCGCCCCGAACTTCGATCTTATCCATTCACCTTTCCCGGAATAAACGCGTAAGCCTGGTATTTTCTCCACCTTGAGTGACATAACAGCGACATAGCGACGGTCATGTCATCGCGGCCGGAGACAGAAGGACAACCGGCGATCTGAAACGGCTAATTATGACACAAATTAACCTGAATGGATATACAGTATTGGGAGGCGCTTTCCGGATGAGGCTGCAAAAATGTTTATCGGGAAAGACATTGTGGAATGAGCCTCCCAGCGATTACACTGCGCGGTTTCAATGGTAGACTTCACGGTTTACACTCTTAAAGAATCGTTTTTCAGGAGACATGAACATGGCCAGCAGAGGCGTAAACAAGGTGATTCTCGTCGGGAATCTGGGTCAGGACCCGGAAGTGCGCTATATGCCGAATGGTGGCGCAGTTGCCAACATTACCCTGGCCACGTCAGAGTCATGGCGCGACAAACAAACCGGCGAAACCAAAGAGAAAACTGAATGGCACCGCGTTGTGCTGTTCGGCAAGCTGGCTGAAGTGGCCGGTGAATACCTGCGCAAAGGTTCTCAGGTTTATATCGAAGGTTCCCTGCAGACCCGCAAATGGACCGACCAGGCCGGTGTTGAGAAGTACACCACGGAAGTCGTGGTTAACGTCGGCGGCACCATGCAGATGCTGGGTGGCCGTCAGGGCGGCGGTGCACCGGCTGGCGGCGGCATGGGCGGCGGTCAGCAGCAGCAGGGCGGTTGGGGTCAGCCTCAGCAGCCGCAGGGTGGCAACCAGTTCAGCGGCGGCGCGCAGTCTCGCCCGCAGCAGCAGAACAATGCCCCGGCGCAGTCTAACGAACCGCCGATGGATTTCGACGACGACATCCCGTTCTGATTTGCAGCACTGTTTGCATCCGGAAACAAAAAAGCCTCTGTTTACAGAGGCTTTTTTTATGTCATTTCATTTCCGCTACGCTGAAACGCAGGCAAACCGGTGATTACATCACCGGAAACTGCGGCGGTGCCTGGTACGCCATATCCACCATAATGGTCTTGATATTGGCCCAGACGCGGGCGATATCGATCAGGGTGATCCCCAGCAGGCCGGTGGCGAACCAGCAGGCAGCCGCGATACCGAGGCCGGTGCAGACGATTGCCAGACCGCGATAGTCAGTCTTACGCAGCTGAATATGCAGCGTGCTGGCCATAAACATCAGCAGCGCACTCAGTAACGGCCAGCGCATCAGTAATACGCCGGTAGTGATGGTAGCCATCAAAACATCCTCAACAGAAAACCATCTCCGCCAGCACATCAGGGCAGATGTACGCCGCGGAGAAAACGTCACAAACAGGAAATTGCACTCTGTTACAAGAGTTGTGTGAACTATATCACGTTTGGTTATTAATTCGCCAGATGCCGCGCCGCTTTACGCCCCGGTTTTACAAATCTCACGTTGGCCCGCACATGGCGGCTGACCCGAATGCTCTCTTAACCGCAGCGTCTGGTTTTTTGCTCTGAGAATAAAAAAAGCACAGCCCGCAGAAAATAAAAAACGTCATGCCGTAATGAAAGCATCTGAATTTAGCTTTAGGCAATTTGCTTATATTATCAGCAGCCCTCAGCAGGCCGCCTGAAATACAAAAGTCAGTTGCTAAAATGCCACTCTTCATGCACCGTAATGCGATTTTGTGAATGTCTGAACGCGGTCAAAAGTGACACGTTTTGCAGGGATATCAAACCATCATGCATCACAGGGCAGGGCGTAACGCGTTGCGTATTACCGGTATTATCATGGTGGTGTTATTGCCTGTGATTTTTGCCGTCTGGTTTGCTCAGCTGCGTGCGGTCAGCGATACCCGGGATCACCTGCGCTCCTTCGCACACTTAATACTCAACCGCACCAGTATTGTCGTGGATGATGCGATGCGCGCTCGCGCGATGGCAGAATCATTCCGCGGGGCATCATGCAGTGACGATCATCGAAAATTTATGCTCGATATTGTACGCGGGCATTTATTTGTTGAAGATCTTGTTTATGCCCGCGGAAATAATTTCCTGTGTTCGACTCAATTAACGCTTTCAACGCCGTTAACCCTGCGACGGGCAAATTTCAGCGATACGTCTGATACGGCTATTTATTATTATCGTGATACCCCGTTTTATGCCGGCTATAAAATGTTATATATGCAGCGTGGGAATTATGCTGTGGTGATTAATCCGCGCGCGTTTGGCGATGTGATGTCTGACGATACCTCGCTGGTGTATGGCACCTATGACACGGTTAATGACGAATTCTTTTCCCTGAGCGCACACGCCGATATGCAGACGTTAAGTCCGCTGATTCAGCGCAATCAGCAGACGTTCCAGCTCGACGGGCGCTTTTATACTATTGCCCGCTCCGCGACGCGTCCGGTTGCGATTATTGTCTCCACGACCATGACGCGGTTTCACGAACAATTCTGGCATCAGTTAACCCTGACGCTACCGCTGGGGCTGATTTGTAGTCTTATTGTCTCGCTGGTATGGTCGCGCACACGTCAGCAGCTAAAGTCCCCGCGCCGCCGGCTGCAGCGTGCGCTGCGCCGTCAACAGCTGCGTCTTTATTATCAGCCGATTATTGATATTCGACAGGGGCGCTGTGTCGGGGCGGAAGCATTACTTCGCTGGCCGGGTTTTAATGGCACGGTAATGAGCCCGGCGGAATTTATTCCGCTGGCGGAAAGTGAAGGCATGATTGCCCAGGTCACCGACTACGTTGTCGATCAGCTGTTCATCGATCTGGGTGATTATCTGGCCCGTCACCCTGATATTTATATTTCGCTCAACCTGTCGGCATCGGATTTTCATTCGCCGCGGCTTATTGCAATGATCGCTGAAAAAGCGAAACAGCATCAGGTGCGCCCGCAGCAGATTAAAATTGAAGTTACCGAGCGGGGCTTTATTGATGTCCCTAAAACCACGCCGGTTATTCAGGCGTTTCGTCAGGCCGGGTATGAAATTGCGATTGACGATTTCGGCACCGGCTATTCCAACCTGCACAACCTCTATTCGCTCAACGTCGATATTCTGAAGATCGATAAATCCTTTATCGACACGCTCGCCACCAACAGTACCAGCCACCTTGTCGCTGAACATATTATTGATATGGCCCACAGCCTGCGCCTGAAGATTATTGCCGAAGGGGTGGAAACTGCCGAGCAGGTGAGCTGGCTTCTGAAACGTGGCGTCCAGTATTGCCAGGGCTGGTATTTTGCGGAGGCGCTGCCGCCTCAGGGATTTATCGCCTGGATGGATAAACCTGAGGCGGCGGAGCCTGCCCGGCAAGGCGCGTAACCTGTCACTTACGCACTCTGGCGATAGTCGGTCGGCGTGCGGTCAAACTCGCGGCGAAAAACGCGCGAAAAAGTCTGCTGCGACACATAACCGTAATCCATCGCAATATCGAAAATGGGCCGTTCTGTGGTGCGCAGCGCTTCCGCCGCCATCAGCAGACGGCGCTGACGAATGTATTCCCCCAGCGTCTGGCGCTTCACGGTACGGAACATCCGCTGCAGATACCATTTTGAATAGCCTGACTTCTTTGCCACCACGTCGATATTCATGGGTTGATCGATGTGTTCATCGATCCACGCCGTCAGGGTGTTGATGATCTCCTGATGTGACATAGCTCTTCCTCGTGCTGAGTTATCGATTAGCCGTTCAGTGTGGCCAGGAGTATAATTCCTCAAGTTAACTTGAGGTAAAGCCCCATGGAAAAGAAAACTCAACGGGTAAAAACGCTGCTCACACCGGGTGAAGTGGCAAAGCGCAGCGGCGTGGCGGTTTCGGCGCTGCATTTCTATGAGAGCAAAGGCTTAATTCAGAGTACGCGCAACGGCGGGAATCAGCGGCGTTACCGGCGTGATGTGCTGCGTTATGTCGCGATTATCAAAATAGCGCAGCGTATTGGCATTCCGCTCGGCACCATTAAGGATGCGCTCGGCGTGCTGCCAGAAGGGCAGAGCATCAATGCCAAAGCCTGGAAGCAGCTCTCCTCCCAGTGGCGCGAGGAACTGGATCGCCGCATTCATACCCTGACAGCGCTGCGTGACGATCTTGACGGCTGCATCGGCTGCGGTTGCCTGTCGCACCGCGACTGCCCGCTGCGTAACCCGGAGGATCGCCTGGGCAGCCAGGGTACTGGAGCGCGTCTTCTTGAGGAGTGATTTTTCCTGCCCGGCGGTTGCCGGGATTGCTGAACGATAATTTTCCGCCGTCTGGCCGGACCCTTTCCTATAGTTAATTAATTGAATATCCAGGAGGTTCGCCATGCTGATCGTTCACCACCTTAATAACTCCCGCTCGCAGCGCGTGATTTGGGCGCTGGAGGAGCTGAACCTGCCGTACCAGATTGTGCGCTATCAGCGTGAACCGACGATGATGGCCCCGCCCGCGCTGAAGAAAGTGCACCCGCTGGGCAAATCACCGGTGGTGGAGGATAACGGCCTGATCCTTGCGGAATCAGGGGCCATTCTGGAGTATCTGCAGGAAACCTACGACCCGGCAAGCCTGCTGCGTCCGGAATCGCCGGGTGAGAAGCTGGCGTGCCGCTTCTGGCTGCACTATGCCGAAGGCTCGCTGATGCCGCTTCTGATGATGAAGCTGGTGTTCAGTAGCCTTGGTAAAAAGCCGGTGCCCTGGGTGCTGCGTCCGGTAGGGAAGGCGCTGGGGCAGGGCGTGCAGAAAGCCTGGCTCAATAAGCAGCTGGTGACCCACGCGGACTACATTGAAAACCACCTGGCACAGTCGGCGTGGTTCGCCGGCGACACCTTCAGCATCGCCGATATCCAGATGAGCTTCCCGGTCATGGCGCTGCTGGCGCGCGGCGGGATGCGCGATCTGGAACACACCCAGGCCTGGTATCAGCGTATCCAGGGCCGTCCGGCGTTTCAGCGCGCCATTGAGCAGGGCGGCCCGTTCGAGATCCCCGGCGCGTGAGAAAGTGTTAACAGGTTGCGCAGCGACGATAACGTTTGCGCACACGCTGGCGAGGGATTCGCCATCCGGACGTTATTTTGGCGAAACGTCGCAAATTATGTTTGAAAAGCGCAGTAAGAACACTGGATAATCGTTTGCTTCAGTCAGCGCCCGCCGTTTATCCGCGGGCGCTGTCGATTTTTAGCCGTCTTCTGTATGCGGAGTTAAACGTTTGCTTTTTTGCGATCCCCCTTTGGTCGCAACGCAGCGCAGGACTGAAACGTTTGATAAGCAGCGGGTTGTCCACCGCATACCGGAGCGAACGATAATAATTTCAGGGGATGTTTCACTATGTCTACGCCTTCTGCGCGTACCGGCGGTTCACTCGACGCCTGGTTCAAAATTTCTGCCCGCGGCAGCACCGTGCGCCAGGAAATCGTTGCCGGTCTGACGACCTTCCTCGCGATGGTTTACTCGGTCATCGTGGTACCGGGCATGCTGGGTAAAGCCGGTTTCCCACCTGCGGCGGTGTTCGTCGCCACCTGCCTCGTGGCGGGCGTAGGGTCAATTCTGATGGGGCTGTGGGCGAACCTGCCGCTGGCCATCGGTTGCGCGATCTCCCTGACGGCATTCACCGCCTTCAGCCTGGTACTGGGTCAACAAATCAGCGTTCCGGTGGCGCTCGGTGCGGTATTCCTGATGGGCGTGCTGTTCACCATCATCTCCGCAACCGGCATTCGTAGCTGGATTTTGCGTAATCTCCCCCAGGGTGTTGCGCACGGTACCGGCATCGGCATCGGCCTGTTCCTGCTGCTGATCGCGGCCAACGGCGTCGGCCTGGTCGTGAAAAACCCGCTCGACGGTCTGCCGGTGGCGCTCGGCCACTTCGCCAGCTTCCCGGTGATCATGTCGCTGATTGGTCTCGCGGTGATTATCGGTCTGGAAAAACTTAAGGTGCCGGGCGGCATTCTGTTGACCATTATCGGGATTTCCGTGGTCGGCCTGATTTTCGACCCTAACGTACACTTCTCCGGTCTGTTCGCCATGCCGTCCCTGAGCGATGAAAACGGCAATTCGCTGATCGGCAGCCTCGACATCATGGGCGCGCTCGACCCGATCGTGATCCCAAGCGTGCTGGCGCTGGTAATGACGGCAGTGTTTGATGCCACCGGCACCATCCGCGCCGTGGCGGGACAGGCTAACCTGCTGGACAAAGACGGACAGATCATCGACGGCGGCAAAGCCCTGACCACCGACTCCCTGAGCAGCGTATTCTCAGGCCTGGTCGGTGCTGCACCGGCGGCGGTGTATATCGAATCCGCCGCGGGTACCGCTGCGGGCGGCAAAACCGGCCTCACGGCGCTCACCGTCGGCGTGCTGTTCCTGTTGATCCTGTTCCTGTCGCCGCTCTCTTACCTGGTGCCGGCGTATGCCACCGCGCCAGCGCTGATGTACGTTGGCCTGCTGATGCTGAGCAACGTGGCGAAAATCGACTTTGCTGACTTCGTTGATGCGATGGCCGGGCTTATCACCGCCGTGTTTATCGTGCTGACCTGCAACATCGTCACCGGCATCATGATCGGCTTCGCGTCGCTGGTGATTGGCCGCGTGTTCAGTGGCGAATGGCGTCGTCTGAATATCGGCACCGTGCTGATCGCGGTCGCACTGGTGGCGTTCTACGCTGGCGGCTGGGCGATCTGAACCCATTGATTTTCCTGAGGTGCGGGCTACGGCCCGCATTTTTGTTTTTAAGGCACATCCTGTTTCCTTTATGTTCACCCTGATGTCTTATCATTATGTGTGACAGGTTAAGTGTTTTAAGAAAACAGACATTCAGGGAACGCATGGAAATCTTCTTTACTATTTTGATCATGACCCTCGTGGTCTCTCTCTCCGGGGTCGCAACGCGTATGCTGCCCTTCCAGATCCCACTGCCGCTGATGCAAATCGGTATCGGTGCCATTCTCGCCTGGCCCACCTTCGGGCTGCACGTGGACTTCAATCCTGAACTGTTTCTGGTGCTGTTTATTCCGCCACTGCTGTTCGCTGACGGCTGGAAGACGCCGACGCGTGAGTTTCTCGACCACGGGCGGGAGATTATTGGCCTTGCGCTGGCGCTGGTGCTGGTTACCGTCGTCGGGATTGGCTTCCTGATTTACTGGCTGGTGCCGGGCATTCCGCTGATCCCCGCGTTTGCGCTGGCCGCAGTGCTGTCACCGACCGATGCCGTGGCGCTGTCCGGCATTGTTGGCGAAGGGCGCATTCCGAAGAAAATCATGGGCATTTTGCAGGGCGAGGCGCTGATGAACGACGCTTCTGGCCTGGTGGCGCTTAAGTTTGCCGTGGCCGTGGCGATGGGCACCATGGTGTTTACCGTTGGCGGTGCGACGCTGGAGTTTGCCAAAGTCGCCATCGGCGGTCTGCTGGCCGGTATCGCCGTCAGTTGGCTGTACGGACGTTCGCTGCGTCTGCTGAGCCGCTGGGGCGGCGACGAGCCCGCAACCCAGATCGTGCTGCTGTTTCTGCTGCCGTTCGCTTCCTACCTGATTGCCGAACACATTGGTGTGTCCGGCATTCTGGCGGCGGTTGCCGCCGGGATGACTATCACCCGTTCCGGGGTGATGCGCAGCGCGCCGCTGGCGATGCGCCTGCGTGCCAACAGCGTCTGGGCAATGCTGGAGTTCGTGTTTAACGGCATGGTGTTCCTGATGCTGGGGCTGCAGCTGCCGGGCATTATGGAAACGTCGCTCAGCGCCGCTGAAGCCGATCCGAACGTGGAAATGTGGATGCTGTTCACCGACGTGCTGCTGATCTACGGCGCGCTGATCGGCGTGCGTTTCCTGTGGCTGTGGGTGATGAAGCGCTTTAGCGTGCGCTTCCTGAAAAAGAAACCGATGGAGTTTGGCGCGTGGACCACGCGCGAGCTGCTGATCTCCTCCTTCGCCGGGGTGCGCGGGGCGATTACCCTCGCGGGTGTGCTCTCCATTCCGCTGCTGCTGCCGTCCGGCGAGCCGTTCCCGGCGCGCTATGAACTGGTATTCCTCGCCGCGGGCGTCATCCTGTTGTCGCTGTTTGTGGGCGTGATCATGCTGCCGTTCCTGCTGAAGGACGTCGAGGTCACTGACCACGGCAAGGCGCGTAAAGAGGAGCGAATGGCAAAATCCGTCACCGCCGACGTGGCGATTGTCGCTATCGAAAAAATGGAGCAGCGGCTGGCCGCAGACGTGAACGAGAACATCGATAATCAGCTGCTCAAAGAGGTGAGTTCGCGGGTCATCGGTAATCTGCGTCGCCGCGCTGACGGGCGCAACGATGTGGAAAACTCAGAGCTGGAAGAGAGCCTGGAGCGCCGCTTCCGCCTGACGGCACTGCGTTCCGAGCGTGCCGAGCTGTATCACCTGCGCGCGACCCAGCAAATCAGCAACGAGACGCTGCAGAAAATGCTGCACGATCTCGACCTGCTGGAAGCGCTACTGATCGAACACAAGTAACGCGACGGGGCGGGGTGATGCGTCACTCCGCCTCTGCCGCCGGCCAGAATTCGCGGCAGCAGGCAATCCATGCCCGCGTGCTGTTCGACAGCCATACGCCGTCGCGCCAGAACAGCGACAGCCGCCAGCGTAGCGGGCTGTCCAGCGGCAGCCAGAGTAGCGTTGAGGCATCCAGCTTCTGACATACCGGCTCCGGCATCACCGCTATTCCCATCCCCGCCTGCACCATCTGCGCCAGAAACTCCCACTGACTGCTGCGTACCGCCACCGTCGGTGTCAGCCCCAGACGGGTAAACGCCGTCAGCAGCTGCTGGCTGGGAGCAAACGTATCGCTGCTGAGCAGCAGCGGGTAACGGGAGAGGGTATGCAGATCAACTGAATGCACGGAAGGCCAGGGGCCGGAGCGTGGCACTACCGCGCACAGCGGGTAGCTGAACAGCGGCAGACTGGCAAAGCCGTGCTGCTCGTCCACCGGCTGAAACGTGAGGGCGGCATCCAGAGTGCCGTTCAGCACCGCCTGCTGCGCCGCGGCATCGTCATACTCGATAATGTTGACCCTGATGCCAGGATAGCGCTGGCGGTAGAGACTGACCGGCCCGGCAATCTGCACGCCCGGCAGGCTGGAAACCCCCAGCTGCAGGGTTCCGGCATTCATCTGATTAATATCTTCCAGGGCGGTTTCCAGCTCGCGCAGCTCCGCTAAAATGGTTTCCGCGTGGTCGTACAGCACCTGTCCGGTATGGGTGAGCAGCAGCTTGCGCCCCTCGCGAATAAGCAGCGTCGAACCAACTTCCTCTTCCAGGTTACGCAGCATTTTACTGATGGTCGGCTGCGTCACATAAAGCGCATTAGCCGCCTGGGTATAGCTCTGGCGACGGACGACCTCAACGAAATAACGCAGCGTTTTGATATCCATATGCCCGACCTGGCTGGTGAGAAACTATTATTTTAATTCATAACTGCTTTGGATGACTTTGCGCTCGCTATCAATTTTTATGAATAGTTGAGTTCATTCTTAAAAATTCATCAGAGTTAAGAATAATAATCTGTAATTACCGGGTAATAGCCGTGTTGTATAGCGCCTTAGAGAATAACTGGCTGATAACATTGTTAATAATGAAAAAGGATGATTTTGCGAATTTTCGCAGGATATTACGGCGATGAATTAGATTGTTTTTGTCGATTCTTAATTTATTGCTGTTCGCGTTTTATACATTGCTTTCCTGTGACGAATTAATTAATTTCACCGCCTTTGTTTCTGGCATCTACCTCTACCGCGCCTGGCGCGAGACATTTAAATATCATGGCAATGAATTCCAAACATTATCTGGCGATAATGCTTTCTGCGTTCCTTCTTCAGGGCTGCACCCTGATACCGGGCAGCGATATTTCTCTGCATAATAAAAATAGCGAAGCGCAGAAAAATAAGGCGGGCAGCGATATCAGTAGCGCCGTCACGCTGGCACCCATTACCCCGCAGCTGATTTCGACGCTGGCAGTCGCATCACCCATTGCGCGTCAGAATACGGCGCTCAATGAACAGGTTTCTCATTACGAATACCAGATCGGCTCGGGTGACGTACTGATGGTCACCGTCTGGGATCACCCGGAACTGACCACGCCGGCGGGGCAGTACCGCAGCGCGAGTGACACCGGCAACTGGGTGCAGCCGGACGGTGCTATTTTTTATCCCTACGCCGGAAAAGTGCAGGTTGCGGGCAAAACCATTGCGCAGGTGCGCGAAGCCTTAACCCAGCGGCTGGCACCGTGGATTGAAGAACCGCAGGTGGACGTCAGCGTTGCCGCGTTTCGCTCGAAAAAAGCCTACGTGACCGGGGAAGTGAAAAACTCCGGCCCACAGCCGGTTACCAACGTACCGCTGACTATCATTGACGCCATCAATCAGGCCGGTGGTCTGCTGGAGAACGCCGACTGGCGCCACGCGGTCTATACCCACGACGGTAAAAAGGAAGTGATATCGCTGCAGGCGTTGCTGAAAGCCGGCGACCTGACCCAGAACCGCCTGATGGAAGATGGCGACATTCTCTATGTGCCGCGCAACGACGATCAGAAAGTGTTTGTTATGGGCGAGGTGAATAAGCAAACCACGCTGAAAATGGACAGCAGCGGCATGACGCTCACCGAGGCGCTGACCCAGGCCGAAGGCATCAACCAGAATGCCGCCGACGCCACCGGGGTCTTCGTGATCCGCAGCACCGCGGGCAGTACCCCTCCTGGGGACAAGCTCGCCACGCTCTATCAGCTTGATGTGTCTGATGCCAGTGCGCTGGTGCTGGGTACCGCCTTTCAGCTTCAGCCCTACGACATCGTTTATGTGACCACCGCACCGGTCTCGCGCTGGAACCGCGTCATCAGCCAGCTCATTCCAACCATCAGCGGCATACACGACATGACCGAAACTACGCGTTATATCAGGCAATGGTGATGATTCGTTCCGTTCAGGTTATCTGCATCGGCAACCTGTGCCGCTCGCCCGTGGCGGCGCTGCTGCTGAAGCAGGCTGTGCCGGCGCTGAACGTCTCCTCCGCCGGGCTGGAAGCCGTCACCGGTGCGCCAGCGGATGACGTTATGCAGTCTCTTGCCGCGGAACAGGGGCTGGACCTGAGCGGCCACCGGGCCACGCTGTTCTCTCTGGCGCAGGCCGCACACTACGATTTACTGCTGGTGATGGAGAGCAGCATGCGCCAGCGCCTTCTGCGAGCCGATCCCACGCTGTGCGGAAAAATTAAGCTCTTTGGCCAATGGCTGGCGGGAGATCGCGAGATCGCCGATCCGTACAAAAAAAGCCGGGAATTCAATATCACCATTTTTCAGCGCATTGAGGACGCCGCCTTCACATGGAAAGAGATTTTTTGCCCCTGACGGGGAGTGAGACCCACTATGCAATCTGATAACCGCACCGATAAACCCGATATCGATCTGCTTGAGCTTATCGCTGAACTGCTGCGCCACAAAATACAGATCGCCGCGATCACCCTGACGAGCATTCTGCTGTTTACGGTGTATGCATTCTGCGCCTCGCCGATGTACCGGGCGAATATGCTGATTCAGGTGGATGAAACCTCAAGCCAGAATCTGCTGGACCGTATCACCGACAACATGGTGGGCGACAGCCAGCACTCGGCAACCGAGATCGGCCTGCTGCAGTCGCGTATGGTGCTCGGAAAAGTGAGTGAGTCGCTGGGCATGCTGACAGACGTCAAACCCAGCGGTTTTCTGGCGCGGCTGTTTTCTGGCCGCGACGGCGCGCGCTCCGCGCTAACGGTGGGGGCGTTTGCAGTGCCGGCGGAGTATATCAACGTGCCGCTGACGCTACGGGTGATCGGGCCGGAGCGTTATCAGCTGACGCTGCCAGAGGGCGAGACCCTGACCGGGCGGGTCAACCAGCCGCTGCGTAAAGGAGAGTTAAGCCTGCTGGTAACGCATATCAATGCCGAGCCAGACAGCGAATACACCATCACCCACCTCTACGAGCTGGATGTGGTAGAGAGCCTGCTGAAGCAGCTCAAAATCAGCGACGTCGGTAAAGAGAGCGGCCTGCTGTCGGTGCAGCTGACCGGCAAAGATAAAGTGCAGATCGCGCGCACGCTCAATGCAATCGGGCGCTATTACCTGGAGCAGGGGCTGGCGCGCAAGGCGGAAGAGACCACCAAACGGCTACAATTTGTTGACGATCTGCTGCCGGATATCGAAAAACGCCTGAACGATGCCATTGCCAGCCTGCGTGATTTTCAACAGAGCAATGAATCGGTGGATATGTCGCTGGAGGCGAAAACGGCGCTGGATACCACCTCTGCGCTGCAGACCCAGCTCAACGAGGTGATATTCAGACGCGCAGAGATGTCCAAGCTCTACACGCCCGGCCACCCGATGTCGCGGTCGCTGGCGGAAAAAGAGGCGGTGCTGAAGAAGCAGCTCTCGCAGCTCAACCGCAACATCTCCACCATGCCGCGCAAGCAGCAGGAGATCCTGAAGCTGACCCGCGACGTGCAGACCAACCAGGAGATCTACACCCAGATGCTGACCCGGCGTCAGGAGCTGCAGATCATGAAGGCCAGCACGGTAAATAATGCGCGCATCGTTGACCCGGCGGTGGCGGAAACGCGTCCTGTGGCACCGAAGAAATCGCTGCTGTGCATTATGGGCATGCTGCTCGGGCTGATGGCGTCCTGCGGCTGGGTGCTGTTTAAAAAGGCGATGCGCAACGGGATACGCTCTGCCGCCGATATCGAAGAGAGCGGTATAGAGGTGCTGGCGATGGTGCCGGTGAGCAAATGGCTGAAACAGCAAAATCAAAAAATCTCCCGCAAGATACAGGTGCGTTCGCGCACGCTGCTGGCGAAAGAGAATTCGACCGATGTTTCTGTCGAAGCGATTCGTAATTTGCGAACCAGCATTACCCTTGGCCTGGCGCGAAAAACGGACGCGGTTATTGCGGTATCCAGCGCCACCACCGGCGTGGGTAAATCCTTTGTCGCCAGCAATCTGGCCGTTGTACTCGCTCAGGCGAACAAGCGCGTGTTGCTGATCGACGCCGACCTGCGCTGCGGCACCCAGCATCATCTGCTGTCCTGCCCGCACAAACCGGGGCTGTCTGAGGTATTGAATGGCCGCGCATCGTTTCAGGATGCGCTGCGCGACGGTCCGGAGCCAGGCATGAAGGTGCTGCCGTGCGGGCAGTACGTGAATCGCTCCTCCGAGCTATTGATGCACAGCGCGCTGGCTGACGGTCTGCGCTGGGCCAGTAGCCAGTTTGACTACGTGATTATCGATACGCCGCCGGTGCTGCCGATTACCGATGCGGTGATCCTCGGCAAACAGGCCGGACGCGTTCTTCTGGTGGCGGGTTACAACAAGGAGTCGCAGCAGGAGTTTGCGCTGGCGGTGAAGCGGTTTGAAGGTAACGGCGTACCGCTGTTTGGTGCGGTGCTGAACGGTATCGAGCCGGATACGCACTACGGCTACCGTTACGAAACCTTCCAGTACGGTAGCACGCAGGCGGAGTAAAAATTCCCGGCCGGGGAAGGCCGGGAGTGTCACTTAGTGGGCGCGGCCCTGCTCAATGCCGATCCCGGTCTGGGAACGAATAAACTGCGCACGGAACTGCTCGCGCTCGCGCAGGCCTTCCGCGCTGTTATCGGTAATGGAGAACACCCAGATACCGATAAACGCCACCGCAATCGAGAACAGCGCCGGGTACTCATACGGGAACACCGGTGCGGCATGGCCGAGGATCTGCACCCAGATTGTCGGGCCAAGCACCATCAGGATCACCGCCGTCAGCAGCCCCAGCCAGCCGCCAATCATTGCGCCGCGCGTGGTCAGCTTCGACCAGTACATGGAGAGCAGAATGATCGGGAAGTTGCAGCTCGCCGCAATCGAGAAGGCCAGTCCCACCATAAAGGCGATGTTCTGATTCTCGAACAGAATGCCCAGCAGAATAGCAATCACGCCCAGCACCAGTACGGTGATCTTCGATACCCGCAGCTCGTCGCGCTCGCTGGCGCCGCGGCGGAACACATTGGCGTAGAGATCGTGCGATACCGCCGATGCGCCCGCCAGCGTCAGACCCGCCACCACCGCCAGAATCGTCGCGAAGGCCACGGCGGAAATGAAGCCGAGGAACAGATTGCCGCCGACGGCATTCGCCAGATGGACCGCCGCCATGTTGTTGCCGCCGATAAGCGCGCCCGCCGCATCCTTAAATGCCGGGTTCGCGCCGACCAGCATGATGGCGCCAAAGCCGATAATAAAGGTCAGGATGTAGAAGTAGCCCATAAAGCCGGTCGCATAGAACACGCTTTTGCGCGCTTCACGCGCATCGGACACGGTAAAGAAGCGCATCAGAATATGCGGCAGCCCGGCGGTACCGAACATCAGGCCAAGACCCAGCGACAGGGCCGAAATCGGGTCCTTCACCAGCCCGCCCGGACTCATGATCGCTGCGCCTTTCGGGTGCACCGCCATCGCCTCGCTGAACAGGTTGCTGAAGCTGAAGCCGACGTGCTTCATTACCATAAACGCCATAAAGCTGGCCCCGAACAGCAGCAGCACCGCTTTGATGATCTGCACCCAGGTGGTCGCCAGCATGCCGCCGAACAGGACGTACATCACCATCAGCACGCCGACCAGCACCACCGCGATGTGGTAGTTGAGGCCGAACAGCAGCTCGATGAGCTTCCCGGCACCCACCATCTGGGCGATGAGATAGAGCGCCACTACCACCAGCGAGCCACAGGCCGACAGCATACGGATCGGTTTCTGCTTCAGGCGGTACGACGCCACGTCGGCGAAGGTGTAGCGCCCGAGATTACGCAGGCGTTCCGCAATCAGGAACAGAATAATCGGCCAGCCTACCAGGAAGCCGAGGGAGTAGATCAGCCCGTCGTAGCCGGAGGTGAATACCAGCGCCGAGATGCCGAGGAAAGACGCGGCGGACATGTAATCCCCGGCGATTGCCAGGCCGTTCTGGAAACCGGTGATGTTGCCCCCGGCGGTGTAATAGTCGCTGCGGGTGCGGGTTCGTTTCGACGCCCAGTACGTGATACCCAGCGTGAAGGCCACGAACACCACAAACATGCCAATCGCCTGCCAGTTCGTGGGCTGGCGCTCCACCACGCCGGTCAGGGCATCGGCGGCGTGCGAGGCGAAAGGCAGCATGGCGGCAAGCGCCGTCAGAAGTCGTTTCATGATTTCACCTCGCGGATCACCGCGTTATTCAGCCGATCGAACTCACCGTTGGCGCGCCAGACATAGACGCCGGTAAGGATGAATGAAATCAGGATCACGCCGACGCCGATGGGTATGCCGCGCGTAACGCTGGTGCCGGCATGCAGCGGCGTGCCGAGCCAGCCCGGCGCGAAGGCGATGAGCATAATGAAGCAGATATAGATAACCAGCACGATCAGCGACAGGATGGTCGCGAAGCGCTGCCGCTTATGCACTAACTCCTTAAAATGCGCACTTTGTTCTATCCGCTGATAAATGGGGTCATTCATCACAGCATCTCCAGAGGTGAGACAGGTTTTTATTATTCCCTCTCCGGCTGGGAGAGGGTTAGGGTGAGGATACGCTCCCCCGAAGTGGGGGAGGAAAACGGTGTTACGACGGCATGGCGATGCTCTGCTTCTCCTCAAGCAGTTTCTCTACCACGCCAGGATCGGCCAGCGTCGAGGTATCACCAAAGTTACTGGTATCCCCGGCGGCGATTTTGCGCAGGATGCGGCGCATGATCTTCCCGGAGCGGGTTTTCGGCAGGGAGTCGGTCCAGTGCAGCACGTCCGGCGTCGCCAGCGGGCCAATCTCTTTACGTACCCAGTTACGCACTTCGGCATACAGCTCCGGTGTCGGCTCCTCACCGTGATTGAGCGTCACGTAGGCGTAGATCGCCTGGCCTTTGATGTTATGTGGAATACCCACCACCGCCGCTTCGGCAATTTTCGGATGCGATACCAGGGCCGATTCAATCTCGGCGGTGCCGAGACGGTGACCGGAGACGTTCAGCACGTCATCCACGCGCCCGGTGATCCAGTAGTAGCCATCTTCATCGCGGCGCGCGCCGTCGCCGCTGAAGTACATGTTTTTAAAGGTGGAGAAGTAGGTCTGCTCGAAGCGCTCGTGATCGCCAAACAGGGTGCGCGCCTGGCCCGGCCAGGAGTCGGTGATCACCAGATTGCCCTCGGTGGCTCCTTCCTGCGGATGACCTTCGTTATCCACCAGCGCCGGCTGCACACCAAAGAACGGACGCGTCGCCGAGCCGGCTTTCAGCTCGGTAGCACCCGGCATCGGGGTGATCATGAAGCCGCCGGTTTCGGTCTGCCACCAGGTATCCATCACCGGGCAGCTCTCGTTCCCGATTTTCTTCCAGTACCACTCCCAGGCTTCCGGGTTAATCGGTTCGCCCACGGACCCAAGAATGCGCAGCGACGTGCGGTCGGTGCCTTCGATAGCCTTATCGCCTTCCGCCATCAGGGCGCGAATTGCCGTCGGGGCGGTATAGAGAATGTTGACCTTATGCTTGTCCACCACCTGAGCCATACGCGCCGGGGTTGGCCAGTTCGGTACGCCCTCGAACATCAGGGTGGTGGCCCCGCAGGCCAGCGGGCCGTACAGCAGATAGCTGTGGCCGGTGACCCAGCCCACATCGGCGGTACACCAGTAGATGTCGCCCGGATGGTAGTCGAAGACGTATTTGAAGGTGGTAGCGGCATACACCAGATAACCGCCGGTGGTATGCAGCACCCCTTTCGGTTTACCGGTGGAGCCAGAGGTATAGAGGATGAACAGCGGATCTTCGGCATTTACCTCAACCGGCTGGTGGTGGCTGTTGGCTTTCTCATTAAGCTCATGCCACCACAGATCGCGTCCTTCCTGCCAGGCGATATCGCCCCCGGTGCGTCTGAACACCACCACGTGTTCCACGGTGGTGACGTTCGGGTTTTTCAGCGCATCGTCCACGTTCTTTTTCAGCGGGATGCTGCGTCCGGCGCGCACGCCTTCATCGGCGGTGATCACCAGGCGCGAGCTGGAGTCGATGATGCGCCCGGCGACGGCTTCCGGCGAAAAGCCGCCGAAAATCACCGAGTGCACCGCGCCAATGCGGGCGCAGGCCAGCATTGCCACGGCGGCTTCCGGCACCATCGGCATATAGATGGCGACCACATCGCCCTTTTTGATGCCAAGGTCGGTCAGGGTGTTGGCGAAGCGGCAGACGTCCCGGTGCAGTTCACGGTAGGTGATGTTTTTGCTCTGGCTGGCGTCGTCGCCCTCCCAGATGATGGCAACGCGATCGCCGTGGTCATGCAGATGGCGATCGATGCAGTTTGCCGCCAGATTCAGCGTGCCGTCTTCATACCATTTAATCGAGACGTTACCGGGGGCGAAGGAGGTGTTTTTCACCTGACTGTAGGGCTTAATCCAGTCGAGGATCTTTCCTTCTTCCCCCCAGAATGCGTCAGGATCGTCAATTGAATGCTGGTATTTCGCCGCGTATTGCTCCGGAGAGATTAGGCAGTGTTCCGCAATATTTGCGGGAATAGGGTGTTTGCGGATTTGGCTCATGGCTATTTTTCTCCTTGTAAGATGTTAATGATATGTCACGTAAACGTTAATTGCGGAAGGTGCCACGAGCTTTGTTTACTATTTGCGCGACAGATCACGCTATGTCTGAATCGTATGAAAATTCAGCAACTGAATCTTTGAAGAGAAATAGTTATCAGCGGGAATTATTGAGGGAAACGCAAAATAAACACAAATCATAACAATTAGTTATGGCACGACATGGATATAAACTCGCGTTTTAAAATAAAAAATCAGTGAAATGCCCTGTTCTTAAAGGGTTGCGCAGCATGCCGTGCAAATGGTACTGATTACGCGCATTAAAAATCCCACATAACATAGCCTGGTTACTCCCCCATTCAGAAAGTGTCGTTCCTCTGCGGACACGCAGGGCACGGGGGCGTGACGATTTGATTCAGGAAATTGCGTTTATGAAGAATATGAAAGTCAGCCTGGCCTGGCAGATTTTGCTGGCCCTGGTGCTGGGTATCCTCCTGGGGAGCTTTCTGCATTACCAGACCGACAGCCGCGAATGGCTGGTAACAAATCTGCTGTCGCCTGCCGGCGATATTTTTATTCACCTGATCAAAATGATCGTGGTGCCAATTGTTATTTCTACCCTGGTGGTGGGCATTGCCGGCGTTGGTGACGCTAAGCAGCTCGGGCGTATCGGCGCAAAAACCATTATCTATTTCGAAGTGATCACGACGGTTGCCATTGTGCTGGGCATTACGCTGGCGAATGTGTTTCAGCCAGGCAGCGGGATTGATATGTCCCAGCTGGCGAGCGTGGATATTTCGAAATACCAGCACACCACGGAAGAAGTGCAGAGCC
The DNA here is from genome assembly GCF_000696575.1 of Siccibacter colletis. Taxonomy (GTDB): domain Bacteria; phylum Pseudomonadota; class Gammaproteobacteria; order Enterobacterales; family Enterobacteriaceae; genus Siccibacter; species Siccibacter colletis. The sequence continues at coordinate 78,751 of NZ_JMSQ01000007.1, forward strand.
ACGCCCACGGTTTGATGGGAACCATTCTCTCGCTGGTGCCGACCAACATTTTCGCCTCGATGGCGAAGGGCGACATGCTGCCGATTATCTTCTTCTCGGTGCTGTTCGGTCTCGGACTGTCGTCGCTGCCGTCCGCCCAGCGTGAACCGCTGGTCACGGTGTTCCGCTCCGTGTCCGAAACCATGTTCAAAGTGACCCACATGATCATGCGCTATGCGCCGGTCGGGGTGTTTGCGCTGATTTCCGTGACCGTGGCTAACTTCGGTTTCGCCTCGCTGTGGCCGCTCGCCAAGCTGGTGATTCTGGTGTACGTGGCGATCCTGTTCTTTGCGCTGGTGGTGCTGGGTGCCGTGGCTCGCATGTGCAAACTGCGCGTGATGACGCTGATCCGCATCCTGAAAGACGAGCTGATCCTGGCCTACTCCACCGCCAGCTCCGAGAGCGTGCTGCCGCGTATTATTCAGAAGATGGAAGCCTACGGTGCGCCACCGGCCATCACCAGCTTCGTGGTGCCGACCGGCTACTCGTTTAACCTCGACGGCTCCACGCTCTACCAGAGCATCGCGGCGATCTTCATCGCCCAGCTCTACGGCATTGAACTGTCGCTGAGCCAGGAGATCATTCTGGTGCTGACGCTGATGGTCACCTCAAAGGGCATCGCCGGCGTGCCGGGCGTCTCCTTCGTGGTGCTGCTGGCGACGCTGGGCAGTGTCGGAATTCCGCTGGAAGGTCTGGCGTTTATCGCCGGTGTCGACCGCATCCTTGATATGGCACGTACCGCTTTGAACGTGGTAGGTAACGCGCTGGCGGTACTGGTGATCGCCAAGTGGGAGAACAAGTTCGACGCGGAAAAAGCCCAGGCTTACGAACGCGAGCTGTTCGGCAAGTTTGATAAAACCGCCGGAAACTAACCCGCCTTACGCACCGTCTGCCATTGCGCAGGCGGTGCGCCTTTTCAGACGCCTTCCTTTATAGCTGTAGCGGCCGGGTAAAACGGAAATGGGTCTGCTGATAGCCTTCACGTTCATAAAAACGGTGCGCCTCTTTACGCGCCACACCGGTAGACAACTCCGTCAGCTCAGCACCCGCTTCGCGCGCCTGCTCCTGCGCCCATGCCAGCAGCTGTTTACCTACGCCTTGCCCGCGGGCTGATGGCGTAACCACCAGCTCCTGAATCTCGCCGATCCAGTTCACGTGGTGCAGGTGAAACTGCATGTGCAGCCCAAGCAGCCCCGCCGGATGGTCATTCAGAAACGCCAGCAGATAGCGACGATTGTGATCCTGAAGATTGGCGGCATAGCCGATATTGAACGCCTGGCGATCGAGCTCCTGCTCTTTGAGGTCGCAGATCAGGGCGTAAACCGTATCGGCATCGTCGAGAGTGGCGAGGCGTAAATCACAGTCGGGCATGGTTCCTCCTTCGTCAAATAGTCGTAGCCTTACGCTAAACCTGATTTCTGACTGTAGCAGAGCGGGGGAGGATGCGGATTGCCTGCTGTCCGAATCTCCCCCTAATCTCTAGCGGAACACGGCCACCGCATCCACCAGACGCGTAGCCTGCTGCTTCACCGTGGCGGACGTTTTCGTTCCGGCAAGCACCAGCTCCGCATTCTGCTGGGTGATGTCGTCCAGTTCGTCTACCGCGCGGGTCAGCTCGCTCAGCCCCTGGGCCTGGTGTACCGTAGCGGCGCTGATCTGGCCGATCAGCTGGGTGACGTTTTTCACCTGCTGCACGATATCGCCCATGGTACGGCCGGCTTCCTGGACGTGCACTGCGCCGGACTCCACTTTGCCTTCGCTGGCCTCAATCAGACGGCGAATATCGCTGGCGGCGGTGGCGCTGCGGCTGGCGAGGCTGCGTACCTCTCCGGCCACCACGGCGAAACCTTTACCCTGTTCCCCGGCGCGCGCCGCTTCCACCGCCGCATTGAGCGCCAGGATATTGGTCTGGAAGGCGATGCTGTCGATGAGTGAGGTAATGCTGCCGATCTCCCGCGTGCTGCTGGCAATCTGCGTCATCGTCGCGATCACCGTTTCCATCGCCGCGCCACCGTTGATGGCCGCCGAGCTGGCCGCTTTGGACAGCTTATCCGCTTCGCTGGCGGTGTTGGTGTTGTCCTGCACGCTGCCTGCGAGATGGGTCATGGTTTCCAGCGTCTGCTGCACGTTGGCCGCGGTCTGGCGGGTACGCTCGTTAAGATCGTCATTCCCCTGCGCCAGCGCCTCGCTGCCGTTGCGCACGTTCACCACCTGGCTGCTGACGTCGTTTACCAGCCAGCGGAACATCAGCCCGGACTGACTGATGGCGCGCAGCGTAATGCCAATCTCATCAGCTCGCTGGAGATGCTCCACGCTGTGGCTGGCGCCGGTGGCTACGTTCAGCGCCTGTTTGCACAGGCGTTCCACCGGGCGGGAGACCTGCCACTCCAGCCACAGGTCGGCCAGCAGGCTCAGCAGGGCGGTAACGCCGAATAATGTCGCGGCCTGGGCCAGCGGCAGCGCCATCCACCACAACAGCAGCGCCATCAGCGGCTGGATCAGCAGCAGCGGCGTGCGCACCCGCCAGCGTAGCGGCATGGTTTTCAGCAGGCTGAAGACGCGCCCGAACCCCTTGCGCACCAGCAGGCCACGGTGAAAGACGTACCCCTTCAGGGTGTTGTTGTTCATGGCGTCGTAGAGGCGCTGAGCCTCGGCGGTTTCCCGGGCGCTGGCTTTAGTGCGAATCGACATGTAACCGATGGTCTGGTTATTGCGCACAATAGGCACGGCATTGGCGCGAACCCAGTAATAGTCGCCGTTTTTGCGTCGGTTCTTTACCAGGCCGGTCCAGGGTTCACCCTGTTTCAAAGTGGCCCACATATCGGCAAACACCTGACGCGGCATATCCGGGTGGCGCACCAGATTGTGCGGATGGTTGATGAGTTCATCGTTGGTAAAACCGCTCGCGGCAATGAAGCTGTCATTGGTGTAGGTAATATAACTTTGGGTATCCGTGGTGGACATCAATGTCGCATTATCTTCAAGAATATATTCTGTATCGGTTACATAAGAAGCGCTGCGCATTTTTTACCTGCCTGAAAAATAGGAATTGCCGAAGAAGGCCCGATATAAGTTTCGGCTGAAAGTAAATTTGCTTTAACGCTAAATAGTGATGCCGATCGTTTTTTGGAAAGATGAGCGAGATATGCGCAATAAATTGGCAGTGGCTAATTTAAGTAGTGCTTAATATGAGTTTAGGTGTGCTTTATATCGTTGATTTTAAAGATGATTTACTGAAGGGCGTTGCGAGGCTAATAGTTAACCACAGATAAAATAAAAAACCCAGCCTTTTCATTTAATAATTTAACACTCTATATTCGAAATTAAATCTGCGCACGCCTTCTGTTAATTCACAGTTTATTTATCGCCAGTGAGAAATATAAATATAAGCTCACTGCGCTGACGTCACGTTTGCCCGGCCCGCAGGCGGAAAGGGTGCAGGATGAAGCGCACCGCAGCAGCCAATGGAATGCGCAGCGTGAACGGCAGGCAACACGCCGCAGGCGCAGGCGTAAATAATGCGGCATGCGCTGAACGGTAAAATAAAAAATGCCCCCTGCGCAGTACGCAGTGGGGCACGGATACAAGGGTGCTGGCCTGACTCAGTTCTTTTTCACGAACTCGGATTTGAGTTTCATCGGGCCAAAACCATCAATTTTGCAGTCAATGTTATGATCGCCCTCTACAAGGCGGATATTCTTCACTTTTGTGCCGATTTTCAGCATGGAAGAGCTACCTTTGACTTTTAAATCTTTTACTACGGTAACGCTGTCGCCATCGGCCAGCAGATTACCGTTTGCATCCCTGACGACAAGCGCATCGCTGCCGGTTTCTGCCGGTGCATCCTGCCATTCGTGGGCGCACTCAGGGCAGATATACATGCCGTTATCCTCGTAGGTGTACTCACCGTTACAGTTCGGGCAGTGGGGCAGTTCCATGTTAAAAACCTCGCTAAATGAATACGCTACGCAAAACAGTCATCTCACCCGTTGAAATGCACATGCGCCGCAAAAGAACGCTATTGTACAGCAAATCCATGCAAAAAAAGGGACTATTTTGCCGCGGGCCGGTCACGCGGGGCGATCCTGAGAAGATGATGATTCCTGAGATTAAATGCAGGAGTGCGAGGCATATATCGGCTTTTATTCCGGATAAATGCTACTGTTAACCTTATTACCCTTTAATGACTCTTTTTTTCTTTTCTTCTGCCAGGCGCTCATGTAATTTGCCTGCGGATAAATGCTTATCGATCTCCGGCGCAATTTAGTATAATTGCGTGCGTTTTTCTTTTTCCTGAATCATGACAATGATGAGGCCTTGCGTATCAGGGATTATTTCCCCTGATAATTCTGTGCCACACTTCTGCTCCGACACGTTATGCGCAATAACACGCAAGCGGGCAGTTATCAGTTATATGTTTTCCTCACGTAATTATAAAAGCTGTTATCTCATTATTAAAACTATAAGACTCTAATAAAAGCCAGATAATTTGTGTTAAGGAAAGATTTTTTCATGCACACACAGACAGTTTTTGAACTTAATCAGGAGGCCGAGCGTCTCCTGCAGCTGGCATTACAACATCTTCAGGCGCTGCAAAACGTGCCGTTCGCCGCTCTGCATCAGGACTCCTCCGGGGCTTCCGTGCTGCCGCTGCATTTCAGTCAGCAAGGCATAGAGGATCAGCAGGAGACGCTGCAAAACGAGCTGCGAAAAATTACCCGTCAGGAGATGGTGCTGGCTATCGTCGGCACCATGAAAGCCGGGAAATCAACCACGATCAATGCCATTGTTGGTAAAGAGGTGCTGCCCAATCGCAACCGGCCGATGACCGCGCTGCCGACGTTGATCCGCCACACACCCGGCCAGAAACAGCCGGTGCTGCATTTTCCCCACGTCGCGCCTATCGAAGCGCTGATGGGTGAACTGCAGCAGCAGCTGCAACACTTTTCCCGCGATCTGCTGGCCCAGCACGTCGAGCTCGATCGGGATATGGCCGCGCTGCTCGAGCGCATTGAGCAGGGCACCCATTTCGAAAAACACTATCTCGGCTCGCAGCCGATCTTTCACTGTCTGAAAAGCCTTAATGACCTGGTGCGGCTGTCGAAAGTGCTCGGCGTGGCGTTCCCCTTCAGCGCTTACGCTGCCATTGAGCATGTTCCTTTTATCGAAGTGGAATTTATTCATCTGGCCGGGCTGGCACAAGGGCACGGGCAGCTGACGCTGCTGGATACGCCGGGGCCGAACGAGGCGGGGCAGCCGCATCTGCAGCAGATGCTGAGCGAGCAGCTGGCGCGGGCCTCGGCGGTGCTGGCGGTGATGGATTACACCCAGCTCAAGTCGGTCTCGGATGAAGAGGTGCGTCGCGCTATTTCCGCCGTTGGCAATGGGGTGCCGCTGTATGCGCTGGTGAATAAGTTCGATCAAAAGGATCGCAACAGCGATGATGAAGATCAGGTCCGGGCGCTGATCTCCGGCACCCTGATGAAAGGCGATATCCAGCCGGAGCACATTTTCCCGGTCTCCTCGATGTGGGGCTATCTGGCGAACCGGGCGCGGGACGAATTAGCGCAGCGCGGCCGCTTGCCCGATCCCGCCGAGCAGCGCTGGGTACAGGACTTTGCCGAGGCGGCGCTGGGACGGCGCTGGCGTAATGCGGATCTGGCCGACAGCGCTGCGCTGCGTCAGGCCGCCGATCTGCTGTGGGAGGATTCGCTGTTCGAGCAGCCTGTGACGACCATTCTGCATGCCGCTCACGCCAGCGCCTCGCTCTACGCGCTGCGTTCAGCCTCCCATAAGCTACTGAACTATGCACAGCGCACCCGCGACTATCTGGCGTTTCGCTGCCAGGGGCTTAACGTGGCCAGCGAGGCGCTGGCGCACAATATCGCCGGGCTGGAGCGCGATCGTCAGATGCTGGCTCACAGCCAGCAAGGTATCGAAGAGGCCGTTCATCAGGAGGTGGTACGCACTCTGGAAACCGTAGCCGCCTGCGTCAATAATCAGCAGCTGCACCTGAGTCGCGACGTGGAGTTTTACTTCAGCGAAGGCTTGCTGCCGCAGACCGGGCGGCCCGACCCGCTGGAGATGCCGCAGGCCCGGCGTCGGGATTTTATCCCCTACAGCAGCCGCCTGACGATGGAGAATGAGGATGACGCCCGCCTGATGATGCAGGCCATCCGTTCTGCCTGCGAATTCATTCTGCACCGCGGTCAGGAGCGCCTGAGCCGTGAACTGGCAGGATTGCTGCCAGCGCTGGAAGGCAACCTGTCGCGCATTCTGCACGACGCGCTGGCACCGGTTCAGCAGCGGGTCTCCGACGGGTTACAGGATGCCGGTTTCCGCACGCGTATCGTGCTGCCGGCGTTTCAGGCGGCGGCGTTGCATCTGGACGTGCAGCAGCTGTTTCACAATGCCGTTGCCCCGCAGGATATCCCCGTTGCCACACCGCGCCGGGCGGGCGGAATGCGCGGCACCATGGCGCGCTGGCTCAACAGCAGCGACTGGGGCTGGGAGGATGCGGTTGCCACACGCACCCACTACTTTATCGATCTCGATAACCTCAAGCAGAGCCTGCTGGCGCATATCAATCAGTTTGGCGACCGCCTCAACTATGCCGTCACCACGCAAATCAACGGTTCGGTTGGCGCTGGCCTGACGACCTTTTTCGCGGATTTTACCCGCGTGCTGGGCGATATCGACGCCACGCTGCGCCAGAGTCTCGCGGCGCGGCAGCAGAGCGAAGCACAGCTTCAGACGCTTGAGCGCCAGCTTCAGCGCTGCACTGCATCCATTGCCTGGCTGCAGGAGGATGCGCGGCTGTTGCGCGACGATATTCAGACGCTGTTTGCGGAGCCGCTGCCATGAGCCGCCCGTTACTTGAGGGGCCTGGCCGGGTGCTGACGTGCCTGCCCGCCCGGTTTATGACCGATCTGGCCGACAGCCTGGATACCACCCGGCACGCCTGTCCGCACCTGGACCCGTTTCGCGAGCGGTTACAGCAGGAGATGATTGCCCGCAGCCAGCAACCGCCCTGGGCGCTGCCGGACATGCTGGCTACGCGCGCCGATCTGCGGCTGGCATGGCTGGAGCAGCTGATGCACCTTTGGTCCCCCGGACAGCTGGCGCTGCTGCATATGAGTACCCGACTGGCGGTGGTGTGCGGCAATCAGACCGGCAATATGCAGCTGGCAATGGGCAACGTGCTGCGCCAGTGTCGCGAGCGGCTGGCGCGGCGTGAGGCTTTTCTGCGCCAGCGCGACATGGTGCAGGAGGCCTGGACTCATGCCGAAAAGACGCTGTATCGCTGGCGCAGCGGAGAGTTCGCGGCCTGGTCTCCGGCAGGACGCTGCTATATTGCGCTGGAAGAGCTGCGCTGGGGACCGTTTGGCGATGCGATGCGGCTGAGTGCTCCGCATGAGCGCGTGCGCCTCAAAGAGATGCTGCGGGAGCGGGCGACGGGCCTGCTGGCGACCAGCGTGGACGCCGCCCCTCGCACCCGCCACTTCTATTCCCGGTGGCTGTCGACACCGTCTTCGGCAGGACTGATGGATTATAAAGATACCCTGAGCTGGCTCGGCGCGTGGAGCGACGGGGAGCACCACCCGGTGAGCCGCTCGGTCACGCAAACCTGGCAGAGCGTGGCGCTGGGTATGCCGAGGCTCTGTTCCGCCGCCCGGTTAGTGGATGCCTTGGTGGAGGAGCTGTTCAGCGAAGGCTGACGCGAAAAGCAGAACGCCCCCGCACCGGATGAGCGGGGCGGGGGCGTGACTGGATTTCCTGCCGGGATGTTACGGCTGCGTTGAGCGCTCCGGCTCTACAACCTGCTCTTTGTGGTAGACCTCAGGTTTACCAATGTATTTGGCATACAGCGCGGTGATGATTGGCACCAGAATCGCGGTGACGATCACGCTGGCGGCGACAAGCGCGGTAGCGGAAGCGGCAACCGGTTCAAACGCCGGGTTAATCTGAGCGATGATTACCGGGTTAGCAACCGCCGCGCCGGCGGCAGAAGAGGCCGCAACACCCGCCGTACCGTTACCGCCGCCGATGAATTTGTCGGCCAGAATCAGCGGGATACCGGTGATAACGATGACCGCCAGACCCAGGACGATACCCAGCAGGCCGGTGTCCAGAATCACGTTCAGGTTGATGGTGTTACCCAGCGCAAAACCGAAGAACGGGATCAGGGTTGGCGTGGCTTTGCTGAAGAACGCGCGCAGATCGTGGTCGAGGTTACCGAGTGTGAAGCCGATCAGGAACGGCAGGACAGCCCCGATAAAGTGATGCGGTTCGAAGGACGCGAGGCCGGCAGAACCCAGGATCACCATGGTCATCAGCGGGCCGGATTCCAGCGACATCAGAACGAACGCCCCGGACTCTTCTTTCGTGCCGTACTGGTTCATCAGGCTGGCGTACAGACCACCGTTGGTCATGTCCATCGCGGAAACGATAGCCAGCACCGAAAGTCCGGCGAAGAAGCCGGTCTGAATGCCGGTGTCCGGAATAAAGGAGGCGGCAATCATCGCCACCAGCCAGGCTACGGCGATTTTGGTCAGCACCAGGGTGCCGGATTTACGCAGTACCGTACCGGTGGCGCGCAGGTCAATCGACGCCCCGATACAGAAGAACCACACGGCAAGGATCGGTACCGTACCGGTAATCATTCCTTTAGTGAATGAGCCGAAATAATTTCCGGTTTCCGGGGCAAAGGTATTGAGCATTGCGCCGAGTAACAGAGGAATAAGCATCATCCCGCCAGGGATACGCTCCATAGTCGCTTTGATTTTCATACACGAACCTCACTTTCTGCCTGGCATTGCGGCAAGTAAAAGACAAAAGAATCCTGCAATGAAAAATTGATATTTTTCAAAGTGTTATTTGTATGTGTCGCTGAGGGCGTTGCGGTAGGCCTGCAGCGTGCATCTGGCGTTCAGTTAACAGGATGTGAGAAAGGTTTCCGCTCCTGAATGCTGTTTGATGGGAATATCATGAAGTCTTTGGAATATTGATTCAATGATAATGAAACGCTGTTTTAGTTATCTTGATCACATAATTGAGATGAATAATCTCGGGGTGCTTTAAGAGGAAAAAGTATTGTAAAAGGCTTGTAATTAACTGTGAGGAAAATCGCTTTGCAGGTGAATAATGATGTCGCTAATAATGTGGAAAACGTCTCGTAAGACGATAAGAACTTTCTACCAGACGAGGCGTTAAAACCCCGAATTTATTCGGGTCAATTAGCCTGAAAATGATATTTGTCCGGTGCCGGGTAAATTCCTGCAAAATAATGTGAAGTTGATCACTTTTTGAAACGCTGGTAGGGTAGTGACCGTCAAATGACCGCGCGGCCGGCCAGAAAGGCACCTTATTACCCCCAGAATTCCCCCGCCCTCTGCGCCATTGCGCGTTATATGACCAGCCAGAGATTGCAAACCTGCTACGCTTGAAGTTAAGCGACATGGCCGCGACTCAGGCCTAAAAAATAAAATTTCTTCAGTGCGCCAGATCCTTTTGCGCATCGTTATTTCTGGCTTTCCGGCAAGCATGAAGCGACTGATAGAGGATAATAAATGAAATTAAGAAGGAAGAAGGTTCAGCCGATTACGCTCGGCGACGTAACCATCATTGATGATAGCAAACTCCGCAAAGCCATCACCGCCGCCTCGCTGGGTAACGCGATGGAGTGGTTTGACTTCGGCGTATACGGATTCGTAGCCTATGCCCTCGGGAAAGTGTTCTTCCCGGATGCTGACCCCAGCGTGCAGATGATCGCCGCCCTCGGTACGTTCTCCGTTCCATTCCTTATCCGCCCGCTGGGTGGCCTGTTCTTCGGTATGCTCGGCGATAAGTACGGTCGTCAGAAAATACTGTCCATCACCATTATTATCATGTCGGTCAGTACCTTCTGTATCGGGCTGATACCGTCCTACGCCTCTATCGGCATCTGGGCACCCATTCTGCTGCTGCTGTGTAAGATGGCGCAGGGCTTCTCGGTCGGCGGTGAATATACCGGTGCCTCCATCTTTGTGGCGGAGTACTCCCCGGACCGTAAGCGCGGCTTTATGGGTAGCTGGCTCGACTTCGGCTCTATTGCCGGCTTCGTACTGGGTGCGGGCGTGGTGGTGCTGCTTTCCGCAGTCGTCGGCGAGAACAACTTCCTCGACTGGGGCTGGCGTATCCCGTTCTTCCTGGCGCTGCCGCTGGGTATCATCGGGCTTTACCTGCGTCACGCACTTGAAGAGACCCCGGCGTTCCAGCAGCACGTGGATAAGCTGGAGCAGGGCGATCGCGAAGGCCTGCAGCACGGCCCGAAAGTGTCGTTCAAAGAGATCGCTACTAAGCACTGGCGCAGCCTGCTGACCTGTATCGGCCTGGTGATTGCAACTAACGTCACCTACTACATGCTGCTTACCTACATGCCGAGCTACCTGTCGCATAACCTGCACTACTCGGAAGATCATGGGGTGCTGATTATCATCGCCATCATGATCGGTATGCTGTTTGTACAGCCGATTATGGGCCTGCTGAGCGACCGTTTTGGCCGCCGTCCGTTTGTGATCATCGGCAGTATCGCGCTGCTTATCTTCGCCATCCCGGCGTTCATCATGATCAACAGTGACGTGCTGGGGCTGATTTTCGCCGGTCTGCTGCTGCTGGCGGTGATCCTGAACTCCTTTACCGGGGTGATGGCTTCCACGCTGCCGGCGATGTTCCCGACGCACATCCGCTACAGCGCGCTGGCAAGCGCCTTTAACATCTCGGTACTGATTGCCGGTCTGACCCCGACGCTGGCCGCCTGGCTGGTGGAGAGCAGCGGTAACCTGATGATGCCGGCCTACTATCTGATGGTGATTGCGGTTATCGGTCTCATCACCGGCGTGACCATGAAAGAGACGGCTAACCTGCCGCTGAAAGGCGCAACGCCTGCTGCCTCTGACCTGGCGGAAGCGCGTGAGATCCTGCAGGAGCATCACGACAACATCGAGAACAAAATTGAAGATCTCGACCGCGAAATCGCCGAGCTTCAGGAGAAGCGTACGCGCCTGGTGCAGCAGCACCCGGACATTAAAGAGTAATGTGTCGCGCGACCTACCAGAGCAGCCTGCGGGCTGCTCTTTTTTTTTGCCGTTTTTCCGCCGGGGTGCGCTGCGCACTCGCCACCTCGCCGTCCCACAGGCATAAAAAAAGGGGAGGCGTTAGCCTCCCCTGTTCAACCCGGTGCGCTTACTTGTTGAGATCGATGCGCACGATGTTGTCCGGGCCGTTTGTGGAGTGGTCCTTGTTGAAGGACTGCTTCACGGTGACAAACAGCGTCTGGCCGTCGTCAGAAAGCAGCAGGCTGTTCGGATGCGGCGGCAGGCTCCAGCTGTTTTTCACCGCGTAGGTGGTGGCATCAAGGCTCAGCACTTTCCCGGCATCACGCTGGGTGATGTAGATCTCGTGGCGCTTCGCGTTGAATTTCACCGCCAGCGAGTCGCCGACCGGCAGCTGTTTGACCACGTCCCCGGTGCGAATATCCAGCACCAGCGTGGTTTTCGCTTTCGAGCTGTCGGTAACGAACAGGCGACCGGTGGCCGTATCTTCGGCGAAGTTCAGCAGCAGGGCTTCTTTCTCGCCCAGCGGCTTCCAGCGTTTCTCGATGCGGTTGGTGCGCGGGTTAACCACCAGCACTTCACCGCCGCCGTTCGCCACGTACAGGCGCTGGGTTTGCTCAGAGTAGAGCAGACCGGTCACCCACTTGCCGGCGTTCTGAATGGTTTTCGTCAGCTTCATGGTCTTCGCATCAACCACCCAGATGACGCCCGGATCGGCCACGCCGCCGATGTAGAGCTTGCCATCAAGCAGCAGCACCTGACGCGCGCCGTACGGGAAGCCCTCTTTGTTGCGCTCTTTAAACATCACGCGCGCTTTGACTTTACCGTCGGCGGTATTGATGGCGCTTACGCCGCCGTCCAGCGAGTTGGTCACGTACAGCGTGTCACCCGCCGGGCTGATGGCCATGCCGAAGTTTTTCAGGTCGGTGTGGGTCGCGCCGATGGTTTTCAGGGTTTTCGGATCGAGCTTGTAGACCATCCCGCCCTGTACATCCTTGAAGCCTTCTGCGCTGGCAACGTAAAGCGCGTCACCTTTCGGGGCCAGCGCCATTTCGTACAGGCCGTCAGCCAGATCACGCTGCTGGAGATTCGTCGCCTGCGCGGCCGGGGCTTTCTCTGGCGCCGTTGCAGATTTGGTTTCGGCGCTGTGTGACACACAACCGCTGAGCGTTACCGCAACCAGCAACGCCAGAGCAGATGTTTTTACCTTCATTCCAGAACTCCTTGCCAACCATAGTAAAAGGCGACGATCCGGGTTCGACCCGTCGCTGCGAGGTCATGTTAACTGCGCATGCTCTAAGAAAGAGAATGAGAATTGTACGCATTAACTTTTTCATGGCAAGGATTAGCGAAGGAAATCAATGGCCGGGGCGGAAGGTCTTAGCATCCCGCCGCGATATAGTCGCCGTTGGCGCTGACGGGAATGACCGTCAGGAACAGGATGAGGGCAAACAGCATCAGCGCCAGACCGCCCGCTACGCGGAGGGCGAGCAGCAGCCACTGTAGCTGGCGCGGTGGCCGGTTATCGGCATAGCGCAGGGCCGCCTGACGCGCATAGCGCACCGCCAGCGACATGCCCATGATCGACAGTCCGGTGCCCAGCGACATGGTCATCACTGCGGCAATCCCCCAGGTGACAATCCCCAGCGCGTTGGAGAACAGCAGGATCATGATTGCCCCGCTGCACGGGCGCGCGCCGATGGCGAGAATAATCCCGAGCCGCGTTTTCCAGTCGCCCGCCTGAGCCTGAGCGTGACCCACGCCGTGATGCCCACAGCCGCAGCTGGCATCATGCTGATGCGGGCGAAAGGCGGTAAAGCGCGGCGCGGGTCGCAGGGCGGGCAGGCTCTCTTTCACCGCGCGCAGCACCAGCCACAGCCCGAAACCGCCGATCAGCACGGCGCTGATCTTCTCTACGTACCAGCGGCTCTGGCTGAGATCGCCTGCCGCCAGGTTGAACCCCACGGCGAGAATAAATACGAACAGGATGGCGCTCACGCCCTGCATCAGGCTGCCGAAGAAGGGGATCAGCCGCGTCGCTTTCAGGGTTTCGCGGTTGGTGGAGAGGTAAGTGGTGGCGATAAATTTGCCGTGGCCGGGGCCAATGGCGTGCAGCACGCCGTAGATAAACGCCCCGGTGAGCAGCCACAGCCCGCCGGTGTACTGATGGTTATTTAGCTGGAGCAGGTAGAGCACCAGATAGCGATGCAGGGCGATCTGCAATGACAGGCACCACTGTAAAAACGCGCCCCAGTGCGCATGCAGCGTAAACGCGCCGACGATGGCCAGCACGGCTATCATCAGCGGGGCGGCAAAGGTAAGGGGAGCGGGGCGGGTACGTGTTGTCATGGGATCACCGGATCGGGGCTGGTGGCTGGAGTATAGATGTTCAGCCCCGGCAAGCAACAGCGTGGGGCGGATCTTTACGTTGTGGCCAGGGGCAGGCGGACCGCGGCGCGACAGCCCGTCGCGCCTTCACGATTCTGCAAAATAAACTGGCCGTGATGCAGCTGGGTAATGCGCGTCACGATGCTTAGCCCGAGGCCAATACCGCCGTAGCGGCTGTCCATGCGCACAAAGGCTTTGCTCAGCTCGCCGCGCTTCGCCTCGTCAATGCCCGGCCCCTGGTCATCGACGATAAGCTCGACGGCACCGTCATGCGGGAGGATAGCCAGCGCAATCACCGCCTGCTCCGGGCTGTAGCGGTGAGCATTCTCCACCAGGTTGCGCAGCAGAACGCGCAGCAGCGTGGCATCGCCCGGCACGGTATCCGCTATGCCTGACGTCGGCAGCGTCAGGGTTTGCCGGCGCGTGCTGAGCATGGTGGTCAGCTCATCGTGCAGCGGCAGGATCACGTCCTCGCGCAGCGACACGTGCTGATAGATACCCGCCGAAAATGACTGGCTGACCCGCGCCATCTGCAATAGCTGCGACACGCTCTGGGCCATCTGATCGATACGCGTCAGCAGCGGCGCAACATCAATGCCCTGCGCCTTCGACAACAGCTCCAGATGCAGGCGTATGCCCGCCAGCGGCGTGCGCAGCTCGTGCGCCACGTCAGCCGTAAATAAGCGCTCACTTTCCAGTGTGGTGTTAAGCCGGGTGACCAGCTGGTTGATGGCGTCGGCCACCGCATCCACCTCGGTAACGTTGCTGGTCAGGGTCACCGGCGTCAGGTTGTCCGCAGTGCGCGTTTCCAGCTCGCGCTGCAAATCCAGCAGCGGGCGGGTGATCCACTTTACCGCCTGGAAACAGATGCACAGCGTCAGGGTGATCATCACCAGGCTTGGCACCAGCAGGCTGGCCACCGCCTCGCGGATCTCATGTTCGATATGGCGATGGTTATTGCGGTTGTGCAGCGCGCCCTGCACCAGCAGCTGGATCTGCTCTTTGCTTTCGTGCCACAGCCAGAAGGCGCTGATGAACTGGCACACCAGCAGGATGCCACCGATAGTGAGCATTAACTTCTGGCGCAGCGTCATGGAACGGGGTAGCAGACGTGTAAACATGGCTCAGCGCATCTCCGGGGAGGGCACCAGCATATAGCCGAACCCGCGATGGGTGCGGATGCGCGACTTGCCGATCTTCTCGCGCAGGTTGTGGATATGCACCTCCAGCGTGTTGGTCGACGGCTCGTTATCCCAGTTATAGATGTCGTTGAACAGGATCTCGCGGTGCACCGGATTGCCCGCCTTCAGCATCAGGCGCGACAGCAGGGCGTACTCTTTGGGCGTCAGTTCCAGCAGCGCCTCGCCGAGCCAGATCTGACGGCTGGAGATATTCAGCCGCAAATCGCCCACCGTCAGCGCGTTGTCACTCTGATTATGATGCCGACGCAGCAGCGCCCGGATGCGGGCGTGCAGCTCCTCCAGCGCGAAAGGCTTCATCAGGTAGTCGTCCGCCCCGGCATCCAGCCCGGCGACGCGGTCGTGCAGCGTGTCGCGCGCGGTGAGGATCAGCACCGGCTGGCTGTGCTTGCGCTGGCGCAGACGGCGCAGCAGGTGCAGGCCGTCCTCATCGGGCAGCCCGAGATCGAGGATCACCAGGCTGTAAATCCCGCTCTCCAGGCTGGCCTGGGCTTCGCGCGCGCTGGTGACACCATCGCAGGTGTAACCTTCGGTCTGCATTGCCAGCATCAGCCCCTGCAGCAGCAAGGTATCGTCTTCAACAATCAGGATCTTCATTTAGCTCGCTCTCCGGCAGGGTGCCAGCACATCGTCCGCCGCATGGTATTCCCGGGTCTGCACGCCGGTCAGCGCCAGCATGGTAGAGAATAAGTTATCCTGGGAGTACGCGTCGCGGGCAGCGCGCGTCTGCATACAGGCTTCATCAATGGCGTATCGGGTCTGGTAATCCTGCGACAGCCAGATCAGCATCGGCACGTGCTTCTGCGCTTCCGGCGCGATGTGGTAAGGCAGACCATGCAGATAGACACCGTCTTCGCCCAGCGATTCCCCGTGATCTGAAAGATAAACCAGGCTGGTGGTAAAGCGGTCCTGATGCGCTTTCAGCAGCGCAATGGCCTTATCCACCACGTAATCGACGTACAGCACGCTGTTATCGTAAGTATTGATCAACTGTTGCCGGGTGCAGGTCTGGATCTCGTTGGTGTCGCAGGTCGGCGTAAAGGTGCGGAACTGCGGCGGGTAACGATTGTAATAGGTTGGGCCGTGGCTGCCGATGGTGTGGATCACAATCACGCCGTTCTGCTTCAGGTTGCGAATGTAGTCGTCCAGCCCGTGAAACAGCATCTCGTCGTAGCATTCGCCATCAATGCACTGACCCGGCAGGTTCAGCTGGGTCACGTTCTGGTGCGGCACCCGGTTACATACCCCTTTGCAGCCGCCGTCGTTTTCATTCCACAGCACGCTCAGCCCGGCGCGCTGCAGGATGTCCAGCAGCCCCTCCCGATGGCTGGCGAGCTGCTCGTTGTACGCTTTGCGCGGCATCCCGGAGAACATGCACGGCACCGAGATCGCCGTCGCCGTGCCGCAGGAGGTGGTGTGCGGGAAGTAGATCACCGCGTCCTGCGCCAGACGCGGATTGGTGAGGCGCCCGTAGCCACCGAGCGAGAAGTTATCCGCGCGCGACGTTTCGCCCACGATGAGAATGGTGAGGTTCTTCTTCTCGCCAGCCTGAGCCTGCGGGCTCAGGTGCGCATCTTCACCCAACCGCACCAGCGGCAGGTTGTCCATTTGATGATGGCGATACCAGGACCACACCGCCACGATGCTGTTCGACGGATTGATCGCCTTCACCAGCTGTTTATCGTTACGAAACAGCGAGGCGTAATCCTTATAAAAGAAGAACGCGATCAGCAGGATAGCCAGCGAGGTGACCACCAGCGCCGCCAGCCGCGGCACCACAGCCTTCGCCAGCGAGGCCGCCGGTTTATATTTCACCCAGCAGACCAGCAAGGCCATCGCCACGCCAGACAGCAGCAGCGTGATAACCATGCGCGGCGACATCAGCGCAAAGCTCTCCGCCGGGGTGGTATCCACGATATTAACGATCATCGAGCGGTCGATAATCACCCCGTAGGTGAGGATAAAGTACTGCGCCGCAGCGGCGAGCAGAATAAACAGCACCGCCAGCGGCCGCTCCAGCCAGACAAACGACGCGAGCAGCAGCAGCACGCTGATAATGCTGAACAGCGCCACCGGCATTGAGGCGACGATCAGCCCGTTATGCAGGCTGTTGAGCGGCACCAGCGCCAGCACCTGGCGGTAAAACGGGATATTCAACAGCAGCGCAATATACGCAGCACAGGCCAGAATCACGCCCAGGTGGCTGAGGCGGGGTCTTTTGATGGTCAACATAGCAACGGCATCCGGAATAATGATGCCGCTATGGTTTCAGAAGTTAATTAAGGGAAGCTTAAGACGTTAAGGTACGGGTATCGATGGTGGTTTGTCAGAGCCAAAAGAGAAAATCAGCTGCTGGATACAGGCGTGATGAAATTCCTGGCAGGTAAACCGCGCTTTTGTTTGAAGGCGCAGGTTAATTATGCTCGGCAAACAGCGCTTCCATTGCGGTTACCGGATAAAACAGCGCCTGGTGATTATCGCCAGTAAGGGGAATAAACCCGAGGCTCAGATAAAAACGGCGGGCTTTTTCATTCAGCGCATCAACAAACATGCCGTGGATACCCACCGTCAGCGACGCCTGGTAAACGACCTTCATCGCATGGCTGACCAGTGTGGATCCCCAGCCTTCGCCCTGCAGCTTTTGATCTATTGCCAGACGGCCGAGCGTAACGGCGGGCACGTTGCGGTACGGCATTTTCTTTTGCTGCGTTCTGGAGGGCAGCTGCACTTTCTCGAAATAGCTGCCGGACAGGGTGTAAAACCCACGCACTCTGGCAGCCTCATCGGTTGTTCGCAGAATATAAGCTCGCAAGACCCGGCGGCTGTGCTGCCGTTGCAGATGTTCGGTCAGAAACGTGTTTAACGTCGCATCACCGCAGTCAAATGCGGTGGTGTCGTAGCAGCAGCCCTCCGCCAGAATCTCAATTTTCAGGCCGGGCATCGCTTACTCCAGATCCTTCAGGCGTCTGGCGGCGCGTTTCAGTTTTGCAACGGGCACCGGAGGAGTGCTGATGGCATCCATCACCTGGTCCCACGAGGCGTCATTAAGCACGATACGCCGATGCTGCTCGATAATTTCCGCCGCCCGTTCCGAGGCGCTGTTCAGCATAAACTGGCTCATTGTCTGGTTCGTCATCGCGGCGGCTTCCTCAATCATATTCTTATCCTCCAGACTGAGCCTCAGGTCGATTCGCTGGTTTTTTTGAGCGGGCATATCAAGGCTCTCCGGTGCCGATTTTGTACGGTTTTATTCCGTACAAATAGTACGCCCGCTGCGGTCGCTATTCAATCGCAAAAACCAGAAGGCCGGTAGGGTTTTTGCAGAGTTTTGCGAGGCGGTTTCCTGATTATCATTTTGCCTCGCTTTCGAGCGCGACGTCGCTTGCCGCCGGTAATGGTTAGCGGTATTGTGCGCTCGCACCCACAAAATTCAGGTGCCGGGATTGGAACCCCGGAGTATTGTTACAGGCGACACAGGTTCACTTTGTGTCGTGCGCACGGCTACACCTCAATGGTGGGCTGGGCGAGGGCACCGCAAGGTGCGCCGGTTCCCTGTAACGCCGGTAGTTCCAACCTCGCTCAGTCCACCACCCAGGAGATTGGAACCTCTGGTGGTGGGTTTATCATCCCGTTACAGGAGGCTGCCGCTATGGCTACGACCCTCACCCTGACTCACCCGTTACTCACCGTTCCTTTCAGCGCGACCACGGATTTCACGCTCCTTGCTGACCACTGCGAGCAGTTTGTCGAAACCCTGATAGAGAGCGACGATCCGGCATTAAAAATGGCGCTCTGCGGCAGGCTCAATGCATGCCTGTCGGTGCTGGAACCGACATTACTCGACCCGGTGCCAGCGCATCTGGTTGACAGCCTGACGGTGAATTCACTGCCCGTGCGAACACCGCGTTTCGATCCGGACTGCACCCAGCTCTGCCGCTACTGCCTTACGCTAACGCATCTGCTGGCAGGGCAGGGGTTATCCCCGGAGACGGAGCGACAGCTGAGCGGGTTGCTGTACGATCTGATCAACTATTTCACCGCAGAAATGAAAGCCCCGCGCTGGGTTCGCACCGCGGATGGCGTGAGGTGTATTGAGGATGAGGCATTATCGTAGGGCGGGTAAGCCTGCGCACCCGCCACTGCTGCGTTTGTGAAGGTGGGTGCGCTGCGCTTACCCACCCTACGTGCAGCGCAGAAGCGAATCATCGAACGACGTTCGATGGAGAGTCCTGACGACAGAAAGCAAAAACCCAGCCATAGGCTGGGTTCTTTAAATAGTGGTGCCCGGACTCGGACTAACGCCGCAGGCGTTTGAACAGCGCGCTTGTCGCGCTGGCCCCGAAGGGGTGAGCTTCGCAGAAGCGAATCATCGAACGACGTTCGATGGAGAGTCCTGACGACAGAAAGCAAAAACCCAGCCATAGGCTGGGTTCTTTAAATAGTGGTGCCGGACTCGGACTAACGCCGCAGGCGTTTGAACAGCGCGCTTGTCGCGCTGGCCCCGAAGGGGTGAGCTTCGCAGAAGCGAATCATCGAACGACGTTCGATGGAGAGTCCTGACGACAGAAAGCAAAAACCCAGCCATAGGCTGGGTTCTTTAAATAGTGGTGCCGGACTCGGAATCGAGTCTTGTTGCTATTTAATTGATATGCAAGGTTTATTTTTAATTTGGTGATTTTTGTGCCCTCATTTGTACCCTCGGTCCGTTTGCATTGATTCTGGTGACTCGAATTTGGGTTCAGGTACGAGGTGGTAGGGTTGCAGGAAAATAGCGGGCAACTATTTCGTTCATCTTATCAATCAAATCAGAGCGTTTAAAGATGATGTGCCCAGTGCCTTTCTGGAAGTAACGTATCTCAACATACTCGTCTTCGTAAACGGAAGCGTGCTGTTTGGAGATATGAGCATCGAGCCTGACGGAAAGATCGTTGCGATTCTCCGGAACAGGTTTACCATCCAGCAGATTCAGCATACGATCTAAATCTGCTAACTGCTCACGTCTACGCCCATGACGGAAGTGAAATCCCCAACGGTCATATTGTAAGCGTACGTGGTGGTGTTTGCCGGTACGGTGAGGTCCATTTCCTTATGTTCTGCGCCGGTCCTGCCGAATGAGTACGATACCGACGGGGTGATGATGCAAATCTCGACTTCCTTTTTGTGGTTAACGGTCTGCGCATAGAAGACGGGCTTTCCGCAACGCTGGTGGTATGCCTGTATAAGGGCATCGGGCGTAGCGGCATTTACGGCTGACAGCGATGCCAGCATCATTCCTGCGCTCAGCAGCAGGGCTGTACCGTGTTTCATGTTTTAACTCCTTTTGGTCTGGTGTGAGGTTCGGGAGAAAGCTCCCGGAAGGTATGAATGACGTTGCTGATAAAGTGAAAATGCGGAAGGGCATTGATGAAATCCGCGTCTACAATGAGTGCGCTGGTTTCACTGCGCCGGTGAAAAGAGCGTTCAGACAAGGAGACCGACGTTACCTCCTCAACCCTGAATACCCGTATCGCACCATACTGGCTGGCCACCAGATACCAGTCTGCATGTGAGAAAATTAGCCGATAGGGCTCAAGGTGGTCGTGACGAATCCCCTTAACCAACAGGCTGACCAGACGGTGGTGGTAAATGCCTTCAGCAAGTCGCTGAAAGCAGTCCGGGAGGATCCCCGCGGGCTGCTGTGCATGGCCTATCAGGCATGGAGATGTGCCGTTTTCATCCATCAACAGCTGCATCAGATGGCGGCTCTGTGAGGGAATGAGACGGGCTATTCCGGTGTTGCGGGCAAACGCCAGCGCACCAGGAGTATGGTCGCGCATCGGGTTTGTTCGTAACCGCCAGCAGCCGTTATCGCCAGTCAGATCCAGATGCAGCAGACGCTGAGAAAAATCCCGGCGCAGGGTGCGTTCAGATACGCCAAATTCACCGGACAGCGCTTTTAGTGAAAGGGATTCACCAGCAAAAAGCCGGCTAATAATAACTGACAGCCTGAGTGCCAGCCTGTCGTGTCGGGGCGCAGGGTCCGTGGCGCGCATATGCCCTCCGTGAATGAAAAATACCGAGATAACTCATGCGGTTATTATGCAGGACGGTGTGGACAGGATATGACCAGCGATAAGACAGCGCGGCAGAAAAGATGCAATATTTTTCCCACGATAACTGTCTGAATTTACGATGATAATTTCACATCGCTTAGCTGGTGAGCGTTACGCGGTCATACCCTGTCATAAAGCCGGTCAGCAGGAGGCGTTGTCAGGGCTGAAGGTGGCTGTAGTATTGCGTTTTATTAATCTCGCCCTCAGTAAACGCAGTAAGAGGCGAAACAGAACGATGAGAGCCCAACGGACGCTGTGGATCTCTTTCTCCGGCCAGCCTGCGCGCCGGCAGTAATCCAGGATCCTGTTAACCACCCGTCTTCGGATATAGCGCAGCAGCATGCGTAACAGGGACCATGTCAGTGTCCTGAGTATCATTTCCACCACCTCAAAAAAGTAAGTGCCACAGCGCAGAAGCGGCATTCACAATGCCGTCGCGGATCGTTCCCAGCGCTTCACGGACCGCCTTTGGCAGCGGAATGGCGTCCACTATCCGGCTGAATAACTCACCCAGCAGATCGCCGAAATCCTGTCGGGCGGTACTCTCTGCCTCCGTAGTCCGGTGCTCTTCCCTGACCTGACGAAAAACGCCGCTGCTGGCCTCCGGGGGCAGGGCAAATATCATGGTTTCGACCAGACGGGCCAGGTTGTAGCCTGTTTTGGCTGACACCGCATGAACCGGATAAGGACAGGAGAACTGCCGTGAGATGGCTGCGCTTCGGGTGGTCAGCGTCAGCAACTGGCCAGTGGAGGGCAGACACGCTTCCCTGTCCCATTCCAGCGAGGGTTCCGCCTTGTCGGCCTGGTTAATGACGAAGACAATGCTGCCCGGTGAGACGCCACAATTGAGCAGGAACCGGTGAAACGCTTCGTCGGTCGCACAGGCCCGGTCATCCGCTTTCATCACCCAGAGGATAAGATCCAGCGTCGGTAACTGATCTTTATATAGCTGCCGGTATTCACGGTCATAGTCCAGAGATTCACCGGCACCGGGTAAATCGACCAGCGTCATGCGACGCCCGCCAATATCGAGCGTGAAGCGAAGCGGTTCACGGGTACAGCCCTGCACATCGCTGACCGGGCTTAGGGGCTGCTGAAAGAGCGCATTACATAGAGAACTTTTCCCACTCCCTGTTTTACCCATAATGCCAACGACCGGCTCGTAATGGATGTGCTGGCGGATGCGATTTAGTATCGTACGGGAGAGTGTTTCGGGCAGGAGAGACAGCTGTTGCTTCAGGCCATCAAGACCCTGTTCAGTTTTATCTGACACATTAACCTCCGTGAGTGAAATAACAAAATGGCAGCATTTCTGCTGCCCTTCTCACACAGGTAATATAGGTCTGAAATTTTTTTGAATGTCATGTATGGGCTGTATTACTGCCTCCGCTCACCTTGTTTTTAGCTCAAAGTCCTCACTCACCACCACAGGTTTTTCGGTAATGGTCATTAATCAGAGTTTCCAGCATATCGCTGATGCGAACTCCGCTGCGTTCAGCCATAAAGTCGAGTCGCATTTTAGTTTCGTTCTTAAGGTACGTATTGAGTGCTTTTTTATCTGTGCGGGACTGACGTAGCTTCTGCTGATTCCAGGCTTTATTCAGATTAAGCAGGAATAGCCGTTTGGTATCCGGTGCGTCATCCCATAAATCAAGTGCGGCACGTAGCGCTAAATTTCGTTCAGCATGGCTCAGAGGGGTAAACCAGGTGCTCAGCCCCGGCGAAGAAAGCGTAAATGAAAGCCCGCCGGTGGGGGCGTTTCTTTCTTCCTGTAGCGATTTAAGACTGTTCCATGCCCACAGTACCGCCTCTTCCTCATCAGGTAACCATTTCAGCGGAGCAGGTTTGCTGTAAATATTTTTCCACTGGTCTTTGAGCCTGTCCATTACCTGGCTCTTAAGGTGATTAACTGGTGGGGCAGGAATAATTATCCAGTCAAAGAAATTGAAGAGAAGTTGCATTCTTTCCCGGTGGCTTGCCGGGGATTTATTGAGTTGAAGGAACTGATACCAGTTCTGACCGAAAGGGGCATCTCCTGATCGGGGAATACCAAGCTGATAGTCACTCGCTTCACAGAGATAACCCCACATCCAGAATGCGGCCCGCTCGTCGTTTTCAATCCAGTCAAATTTTTCTGCAGGTAAGATATTCTCGTCGCAGGCGGTATGCATATCTGCCAGGAGTCTGTCTTGCTGTTCTTTATCAGGATAGTACTTATTGAGGAGATGATTAACTGCCTGATGGCAGCTGCCTGCTTCCTGACGGTTAACCCCTTCTGCTCTGATGTTTTTGTTTATTTCTAACCAGGCAAGATAAAAATTGCAGATTCGTATGTCACGATTTTTAACGGGTATTTGTCTGCCATTAATGTAATTTATTGCCATTATAAAAGGCTCCATAAAACAAACTACATAGTAGTGGTTTGTGTAGTGATTATTGTGGGGGTAAAGTAGCATGACAATGGTTTTATCGTCACTAAAAAACATATCTGGTAGTCATCGTGAAGTAAGATTGTGGTTTTATGTTGGTTTGATCACGGTTTCACCATGGTTTTAATGTTGCTGTTTTTAATGATTTATTTCTTTCTGTGCTCTGTTTTTAGGGATTCTTGTTCGCTTACCCACTACTCTTTAACTTTATCTTATTCCTCCGTTTGTTCTTCTGCATGCTCTCGTCTTCACCCCGTCATGATACCGGGTTCGCTTCAGAGGGAATTTCTGGCAGCAGGCAGGTTTACCCTAGTATATTTTCATTTCATTGCTCAGAATCAGGGAGATGGCTTCTGTGAGTTGTGGAAATTTGGGCGTTATAGTGGTTGAGGTTATTTGAGGCGACAAAGTGTTTTTTTTTGGTTGTTGGTAAAGATAATTCCAGAGTGAACGTGCATGGCTT
The DNA here is from genome assembly GCF_000696575.1 of Siccibacter colletis. GTDB lineage: Bacteria > Pseudomonadota > Gammaproteobacteria > Enterobacterales > Enterobacteriaceae > Siccibacter > Siccibacter colletis. The sequence continues at coordinate 102,454 of NZ_JMSQ01000007.1, forward strand.
TTATCGCGTATAGACCAGGCCTGACGTAACCTGCTCTGGTATTGCAGTCAGGCCCGATGTGTTGGATTGGTATTAATATAATAAAGAAAGGGCTATCTTTATGGTTAAACAACAGTTAGTACAAGAACATTACTCAGAGGGATGAATGACAGCCTGGAAGAGAGTATCACTTGAAAGGCAATATTACAGTTGAAAAGGTAGTTGCCGATGATATCAACCGGCAGGTGAGGCTACTCGTCAGACAGTGCTTTCTCTCAGTCATTTCCCTTTATAAAGAGACAAGACGAGGCCATTACTTTGAGATAAGACTGCGTAAATGAGTAAATACGTTAGATATTAAACTTAGTGATATTATCTTTGGTGTGTAAATCTTCAGGGAGGGTAGTGCGGTCGATAATATTGCCGGAGGATGGACTGAGCGTATGGCAGCGTTGTGCGAAGTGTAAATACACGGTGGGTGCTACTGGTGTTAGCCTGTCTGTTTAACGTGTTATTACGAGGGTTGACTATAACAGGTAATGTGATAACCAATGGAAGCTGAAAGGATCGTGTTAATACGCTAAGTATGTGCAAGGGTATTGATTACATCAACGAACCATAAATCCGGGTATGTAGATTTTGTCGGGAGTAATAGTTCGGGCATGTACCGCAGGCCGGATAATGCAGGTAACATCGCGTATTGTTATGGCCAAATCTTTCAGTGTCTGAGAAACAATTAACGCATTATCGTAAGTTATCTGATAAACGGTTTGATGTTATAAACCTGAATGTTACTGAAGCTTTCTGTAAGCCCCTGTAATCGCATAAAAGATAACGCTAATGGAAACCTGTGGATGGTATGAATACGTTGAGCGTGATGCGTTACAGAGCGTTTTAACAGTAGTCCCGATAACGATTATTTATCGGGTTTATTGAACGAGGTAGTAATATCATGATGGCAGCGGGGGCTGGTACAGGGGCTCTTACCCCGGGTATATACATCCCGCCGGAGTCATATTCGCTTTTCAGGGTAACCACAGACCCTTTTTAAACCTGGTCAATACAAAACATCAAACGCTTAAGTAAATCTGGCAATGACTATCACATGGGCTGGTGGCTTCACCATATCGCGCTAAAATCCTGTGTTTTCAGACGATGACGGGTACGCTTGACATAAGCGGCGTCAACGAGTTCATCGGGTGGCAAACTACGGGTGATATTACAAATTGTCGCCAGCGCTGCATCTGAGAGTTTAAACGTTCGTGGTAAGGCGTAGTAATCCCCTGTTTTTTGCATACCGATGTTATCGAATAACGCTCTGAAGAAATCCGTCAGCGAAGGGCGGCGTGCATTAATTATCGCCTCCGTCGCTTCATCAGCAAATGTAACCTCAACCTCCTCCATACCCAGCGAACGAATAATCCCGGCAATGTCAGGCCAGTACTTAAGATCGAAACTATTAAGCCGCTGCAGTTCTGGTTTAAGGTGAAGCTGATAATGATCGTTCTTCTCTCCGGCATCATCGATAAATTCGGTGAGTTTACGCATACGCTCGCAATGAAAGTGACCGTTCCCACTAAGCTCTGTACGTCGCTCCAGCATTTCAGCCAGTTTCTGGCTCATGGCGCTGATACTGTCATTCAGGGCCGTAAGCTCCTGATGATCAGCCCGTAGTTGTGCAAAGCGCTCATCGGTTCCAAAGCTACCGGCATGGATAATCTGCTCAAGCAGCACCCAGAGCTGTTGTCTGGAGAGACTGCTGGACGCTATCTCCCTGTATACCACCACCATCTCGTCATGACGTTCAACCAGCCGGTTAAATACAGGCCAGGTTGAGGGCCAGGATGGTGGAACGGTCTTTTGCCAGTCGTGAAGTATTTCTTTCAACAGTGCCAGCGCGATCGCCGGGGTTTCCTCAACGTCAACAATCATCGTTATTTCCTCTGGTTATCTTCTTTCCATGTCCATTGTTCACTGTAGCCCTGGAGATGTCGGTAACGGGAAGACTGTTTTTTCGCAGTATTCGGGTCACCCTGCGCCAGAATCGTTGTTAATTCGTATTGACCTCATGGCTTCAGTCACTGTGCTGCTACCCGTTGCATATATCTCCCTGCCACCCCCGATATTTTATCGAATCCAGCCATCTCTGGGGACCTGCTTAGGGACCCGCTGAAGGCAAAAAGTTATTTTTTACGGCGCTGGTAATGGTTATGAACGATAACCCACCGGAGTCCATTTTAATGAGTTACACATACGACCCTTTCTGGCAGCAACGCATCGCCGATACCTTCAGTTGTGCGCTTAACGCTTACACCCGCTTACTGGCCCTGCGTGTTGACCTCCGTCTGCCGGATACGCCAGCGGCAAGCGATACAGCCGTTATCTCCCGTTTCACCGATTCCCTGAAAGCCCGAATTACAGCCCTTCAGGCGCGTCAACGTCGCGAGGGCAAACGCGTCTGGCCGACCACGCTGCGTTTTGTCTGGGCGCGGGAGTTTGGTGAAATCAAAGGGAAGAAGCATTACCACGCGGTGCTGTTGCTGAACCGCGATACGTGGTGCGGACCGGGGGATTACCAGGACCCGGATTCGCTCGCAGGTATGATTAAACAGGCGTGGTGCAGTGCTCTGAAGGTGGATGCACAGGCGCATGCCGTTCTGGCCCGCTTCCCGAAGAGCCCGGTGTCCTGGCTGACGCGCGGTAATACCACAGAGCTTCAACAGGCGCTGGCGCAGGCCGCTTATCTTGCCAAACGCGAAACCAAAGTCACCGGCGATGGTGAACGTAACTTCGGTTGCAGCCGCGGTTGAGCCAGGCATATATCGATTCACCAGTCCTGAACGTACGGGCCGGGTAATTTTTTACAACGTTTCCCTATCCTCTGAGGCGAACCGGTAACCCCATGATTCAACCACTACCGGACGTCTCCCGACAGCCATATCCTCAGAGGGAGAAAAATACCATGACCACGACGAATTCGAACATTAATGCCAGTCCTGACACACTGCTTTCAGCTCAGGACCCGCTTATCGACATGACTTTTATCACCACGTACACCGGTATGACGGACAAGTGGTTTTATAAACTGATTGGCGACGGTCTGTTTCCCAAACCCATTAAGCTGGGCCGCAGTTCGCGCTGGCGCAGAAGCGAGGTGGAAACCTGGATGCAGCAGCGTATCGCAGATTCCCGTGGCGCCTGAGCAGACGAGGTTTATTGATGGAAAAACAACGCCGTACTAAACCACAGAACATCCCGGCGCGCTGGAAGTGTCCCCGTTGCCGGAGGCAGTATTGTGGTGCCAGACCCTGCCCCGTTTGTTTTCGCACCTCTGTAGCATCTGCACAACCGTAATCCCGGTGGGCTGCAGAGACTGAATACCAAGAATCATCTTCCGCTAACGCATAACTGACCCGCCATTCACGCAGCCATGCAGCCCATACCGGGACGGCTTACGCCTGCGTGTCGTCTGGCGGTAAGGAGTACCACGATGTACGCCAAATCTTTCATCGCCCTTGACGGTAATGGTCGTCTCACCGGAGCCAGAACAGCACAACGGTATCCGTATGACCGCTACACCTGCCACCTGTGCGGCAGTGCGCTGCGATACCATCCTGAATACAACACTGAGCGACCGTTCTTTGAACACCGGTCCGACATGCTGACAGATAACGGGCGACAGCATTGTCCGTATGTCAACCTGGAAGCGAAAGGGACCCGCCATATCCGGCAGCTGCAATGGTATGTACCGGATGCCCGTCCGCTGGTTTACCGCGCCGTCTGGCACTGCAGTGGTTGCGACAGTAATTATCACGGTGAGCGCTATTGCCTGACCTGCCGAACCGGTGAGTTCAGCAGGACGCTCTCTGATGCTGAAATCCGGACTGCAGAGGTAACGGCATGCGCGTACTGAAATGTTACCTGGCAAATGACCGTGAAGGTCACTTTGTGACGGCCGGTGAAGCCATGAGCGCACCGGGGCAGGTATGGAGCTGTGCTTCCTGTGGCTGTCGTCTGGTGCTGCATGCTGGCACCTTCAGCGACCCTGCGTGGTTTGAACACGATACGCGGACCGTGGCCCGGGATGTGCTGATGAACTGTGCCCATCTCGACCCGGAAGTGAAAGCCGGGGCCCGGCACAGGAAGCTGCGCAATATGCTCAACGGACTGGATGCTACGGTGATGACGCTGTCCTGGTACTGTGTGTGGTGCGGCGACCATTATCAGGGCGTGAAGCACTGTTACCGATGCCAGACCGGTATCTACAGCATCGAAGAAGTGAACTGGCAGAGAAACTACTGCTGCAGTACCGGATAGTCCTCCCTCGCCTTTATGAACCAGATACCGCCGCACTGGCGGGGTCTTCCCTGATTTAACCCAAAGAGAGTCTGCATTGTGAATCATTCTTACACACGGGCTTCTGATGCTGTCAGCGCGGATGCCGTCAGTACGCGTGCATTTCTGCAACAGGCTGTTGACCATTACCCGCGACTGGCGGCATTCAGCTTTACGCTGAAATTGCCGTATCGAGAAACCATGAGCGAATACCGGTCATTGATTCTGCGTTTTCATACTGAAGTCTGGCAGCGCACCGGCGAATATTCGCGCCAGCGTCAGCAGGCGCGGCAGAGTTCACCGCCAACGATCCTGCGATGGATGTGGGAGTCTGCCAGTGCACCAGAGCGCAAAATACTGCTGCTGATTAATCTTGATACGCTGGGGGCCTTGCGCGATGGGGTCGTACAGCAGGACATGAGCAGGATACTCAGAGAGGCATGGTGTGCGGTGATACACACTGATAATAACGTTACCAGCATGTCATCTTTCATCATCAGTCGTTCAGATAAGAACGCTTTTACCGTGCCGTTTGGCCGGTTGAAGGCCGGAATGGATAACATGGTACCTCCCGTGATTACGGCCAGAACGGGTGTTATTTGCCCGTGAGCGTACTGGTTACCATCCGCGTGTACATCGCCTGTTTACGCTGATGCCGGGCCAGTTTCTCCTCATGTAGCAGGTGCTCCAGGAAGTCCATGTAGCTCCATTCCTGAACCACTGCCTGTTGCGACAGTGCCGGCGCCGCGCCGATAAGGCTGTCCAGCTGGAGCTGTTCAGCAAGCACCATCAGCCGTTGATGTTGTAGTTCGACCATCATGCGGCTCCTCTGCAGAACGTGTCATAGATGGACAGCGGATGATGCAACGGCTGCCTGTCGAAGGTCACCAGGCTTTCGTCAACCTGCACGTCATACTGTTTTTTCTCCGGTGGCAGTGCCAGCATGGATTGCTGTTCCTCCACCCAGCGATCACAGGGGCGGGTCTGGATAGTTTCATGCTTCCGCTGATTAGCCACATCGTACAGCCAGCGCAGACCGTAACGGTTTGCGGTCTCAACATCGACGGTGATCCCCATCGGGCGAAGACGCGTCATTAACGGGATGTAGAAGCTGTTGCGGGTGTACTGCACCATTCGCTCCACCTTACCTTTAGTCTGTGCCCTGAAGGGGCGACACAGCCGCGGAGAGAAGCCCATCTCTTTGCCGAACTGCCACAGGGAAGGATGGAACCGGTGCTGTCCGGCCTGGTAAGCATCTCGCTGGAGCACTACCGTTTTCATCTTGTCGTACAGAACTTCCCGCGGTACGCCGCCGAAGAAGCTGAACGCATTGCGGTGACAGGATTCCAGCGTGTCGTAGCGCATGTTGTCGGTGAACTCGATGTAAAGCATTCTGCTGTACCCCAGAACAGCAACGAACACATGCAGGGGAGACTTACCGTTTCGCATGGTCCCCCAGTCAACCTGCATCTGCCGTCCGGGCTCGGTTTCGAAGCGAACAACCGGCTCTGCCTGTACGGGGAGTGTCTGCGAACGGATGAACTCCCTCAGGATAGTCAGACCTCCACGATAGCCCAGCTCCATGATTTCCCTGGCAATAACGGTAGCCGGGATTTTGTAGGGATGCGCGTCGCTGATCCGCTTACAGATATAATCGCGGTATTCATCGAGCAGTGATGATGATGCCGGGCGTGGTGAATACTGCGGCTTTTCAGGATTGGCATTCAGGTGGCTGCGGACAGTATTGCGCGAAATACCCAGTTCTCTGGCGATGGCCCGGATACTCATTCCCCGCTTGTGCAGGACTTTAATTTCCATACGAATCTCAAAAGTGATCATAAGCTCCCCTGTATTCAGAGGAGCAGATTAACCCCTGGATCAATTTTCAACCGCTGGGGTGGATCAGTTTTGCACCGTTGGTAACAACTGAGTTCGTACCTGAAGAATAATGAATACTTGAGCCACTCATTGGTGGCTCAATTGGATACTTAATTACCAATTCTGTATGTGAGGCAGTTATCAGCATTTAAGTGGAGATTAAGCTTACCTGATGCAAGCTCATTCTCTGTGTTGGTTCCTGCAAAAGCAAAACCCTTCTTAATAAGATTAGTTGTATAGTACTTATTATACATGAATGCCCAAATAATCATGCCAATCATCGAGCCAATACCCATGGTGAGAAAAGCAAGGATAATCAGCACGATAAAAGTACCAATGAAGGTTATGAAGTCCTTTCTGAAAAGAGCTGGAAACGCTCCGAAAAACAATGTAGTCCAGGAAAAACCATAAAATCCTGTTACTGTCTCGCCAGTACGTGGATTCTCCATGCGAATTTTAGTAGCCATTACTTTTTACACCTATTTGTTAATTGATATTATGTTATTCATGGAATCATTCATTAACTTTTTAAAAACATCCATGCAATAACTACTCATTAATTATTCTTCACCAATATCTTTATAGAATGCTATTTCCTTATATTCCGCATTAGGTATACGTAGGAAAACAAAACAACGTTTTACATAATAACGATTAATGACGTTAGCAAAACCGTTCATATACTCAAATGATCCATCTCAATGAATTTTGCATAGGGTCTATTGATTAGGCTGTTTTTTCTACAAGCAACAAGAAAGAATAGACATTACTAATTTTGTAATGTTATTATTTTTAACGAACTAATTATCGCTCTAATTTTTTCGTGAGTAACGCTTTTAAATTGAAGTGCTAGTTTGTTTAGTGTATTACTATTTTTTAACCATATAGCTCATTACAATATGCTTAGAAAGCAATAGAACAGATTGAGTTGGCACTGAAATAGGCTAAAACCGACATACGTATCGGGGAAGAGAACAGAATTTTGTGAGGCGGCGTGAGGAATGAGGGCGTAGAAGATTATGATTAAGAAAACATTATGCAGCTTATTGCTGGCCGTACTTTGTGGCGGCATGGTTGGCCCCGCAGTGAGTACGGAGAATGACCATCGGTATATTAGTATTCGTAATACGGATAGCAGTTGGGTGCAGGGCGTGTGTTCTTTGGTATTCCGGCTGGATAACGGCGGTGATGGGACATTCAATAACCTGACAGTCAGCTTACAATTAACTGATAAATCGGGAGCCGTTCTGGAAAAAGGAACTCTTGATGTTCAGCCGTTTGGCGATAGCAGTGCAACTCGTTCAACCCTTTCGGCAACTGAATTCAGCTGTGATGCGGTTGAAAATACAGCCAACATCGTGATTACCGACGTTGAGGAAACGTCTTCGGATGGTTCAGTCCATGCTCTGCCACTGTCGATGTTTGATCCGCAATATTATCAACCATTAAAAATGAGCGTACAAAAAAGCGGATAGCTTTAGCTGCCTTCTATGGGGATGATAGATATACATCCCCATTACGACGAAATAAGCGTTTATGCTTTGTTGATTAAATCGATAATACGATCGCCTTCTGTATCTTCTTGCGCAAATCGGCTAAAGATGCTGCCATCGTTTTGTGTACCCACCTTGATAGGTTCCTTGCAATCTTTGTGGAAGATTCTTTTCCCTTTTTTTGTGACAACCACACCTGACATATCGCCGTGCTGCTCTTTATCGTAAACAATATATTCATAGGGGCCTTTGACGACACGTATCCAGTAAAGCGAGCCACCGGCGATCATCTGAGAATTATAGTAGGCGTTAACCCCCGGTTGATTAGTGACAAGATTCAGCTCAGCAGTCGGAGCAGACTGGGTTCCCAGGGCATATCGCGCGCTATCCTGCGGAATAAAGGCGCTGGCGTATTTATTATTGGTGAGCAGGCATTCCAGCGTTAATTGTTCCTGATCCTCCGCACTGTAAGACGCAGCTAAAGCTGTCTGGCTGAGTGACATACAGACAATGGTCAACGCCGCAATTCGTAGAGTTAATTTCACGTTCCTTACTCCTTTATAAACTGACATGTTTAAGATTAGTGGCCGTTCTTTACTTGTTTGCAGGTATCCAGCCAGCCAGCTGTATCAATTTTGCCGTTCGCTAGGTATTTTTGCTGATTCTGCCAATGAGCAGCGAGGAACGGCTTAAGACCGGAAAGACGTTTATTCAGCATCAGCATCTGATTGAACACGTTCACTTCGCCTTTTAGCCCTGCTTGCCCATACAGGGTGCCGGAATCCACCAGACTGCTGGCGTAGTAGCTCGTTAGCTGCTGTAGACGATCGGTTTGTTCCGCCAGCTTATTTTTGCGGATGGCACAGTTGGCATCGCTGCTGTCTTTATCTTTGCACAGCAGCTCATAATTGTGATTGAGGAAGTCAAGGAAACGACCATCGTCCTGTAATTTGGTACAGAGAAAAGAGCCCAGATTCAGGCTGGCGCGGATAGACTGTGCTCTTTCTTCTTGCTGCTGCTGGTTGCTGGCACGAAGTTGGTTTTCCAGATCTTTCAGCTTTTTCTTCAGCTCGCCGTCTTCAACGCCAGAAGCCAGGCTACCTAACGCTTTCGCCGTATCATTGGACCCGGATTTGCTGCTCTCTGCGCCCGTTTTATCATCACCGAGAGTCGACCAGTTTTTCTCAAGAAGTTTGACCCGGTCCGTTGAGGTAATTGCCTGGGAAACCAGCACCAACCGCAGGCCCATTGTTTTACTGGTAAAAGGCTGGGCATTATCGTAATAGTTAATTTCTTTACGGCTAGCGCTGCGGATATCCGACTCACTGGACATCACGCTGCCGCCACGCACCACAAAACCGCCAGCCTGGCCATGCAATCGATTAATTTTATTGAGGTAGAAGGGGGTAAACATCATCTCAGAGACGTTGCCTAACATATCGTACAGGCCGAGCGGGTTAGGATTTAACAGACCGATGAGCTGAAGTTTCCCGTTTGAGGACTGCGAACCGGAATACCACTCATAATTTTTGATGTCGTCCATCGGATAACAGGAATCACGAAACTGTGCGGTATCCACTTTCAGACCGCCGCGCGCGGCAAACTCCCACTCTACTTCGGTGGGCAGTCGTAAAAAACCTGGCTTGTTATCTTCTTTCGGCAGCTTGTCGAGCGCGTTTGCGCGTAACCACTGGTTATATTTATCGGAGAAATTAACGGCCTCAAACCAACTGATGCTGGTTTGAGGGAGGCTAAGTTTACGCGATGGTGTCGGGCAAGTATCGGAAGTTAATGCCTGATATTGCAATGCCGTCAGCTCATATTTCGCCATTAAATAATAACGGCCTTTATTTTGGGGCGTTTCAGTAAAGCTACCGGCGATAAACGTGGGATAACTGTGTTCCACAAAGCTCCATTCACCGCCATCTTCCCCTAAGGTGATGGGAATATCATCCAGAGGACCGGCTACTGGAATTTCTACCCGACGAAATACCATCGAACCTTCGCAGGGCATAGGCAAAATCACGTCATCGCTATCTGGCTTCGGATTATAGGTTTTCTCTGCCCACGGTTCTGCCAGCGCGGGGGAGATCTTCACCAGCAGGGCTAGCGCCAGGCAGCGCGATAATGTGGAAGGAGTAAAGGCCATGAACGATCTCCGCTAAAATAGATGCTTAGGGCAAATTAAAAAAATAAGGGTTATGCCTCGCGCAGGCTCTGCGCAGGTTCAATATGGATCGCGCGCCAGGCACCGATACCGGCAACCAGCGTCGCCACAACCAGCGTCAGTAAGAGGGCGATAAGGCCGTGTAAGGGCGTTATCTTGCAAATCATCTGACCGGTGGCCTGGCTTGTGGACAGCGCCCGGTTAAATATCTGGCTGGCTAAAAAATAGATGCCAAAACCGCCGATATAGGCCATCAGGCTGAGCAAAGCGCCCTGACTAATGACGTAAACGCCTACGGCTGGTCGCGTGAAGCCCAGCAGACGAAGTACAGCAATATGCTTACGTTTACGATCGACATTGGCGATAAACGAGCCGATTAACGAGGCGATACAGCCAATGAGCGCGGTGATGGCGATCGTGTTAAAGATGATGCCCAACACACGGTTAATGCTTTTTACATTCTCAATATCCGCCAGCCGACTGGTGGTTTCGATGCGTTGGGCGCGCAAATCGCGTTCAAGGCTGGCGACATGGTCAATATCGCGTGCGTACAACCTTGCGCGGGCGTAGCGCGGCGCGTTACCGTTAAGCTGAGCGCCGCTGGCGACCCCTAACGCTGTTACCGCATAGCCATCGCGAAAATGTTCAAGAGCCATTAATAACGCAGGGCGGGTAAAGATAGCGGGGCGATTAAAATAGGTGGCTGGCAAAATCCCCACCACGGTCACGCGCTTACGTCCCCATTCGCGGCGTTCATCGAGCATACGACTCACGCGTAGCGTGAGCGTATCACCGGTTTTCACCGCCAGCTTGCGTGCCGCTTCCTGAGTAATAACAACTTCATGGTCATGATGGAGCACCTGCGTGCCGAGCAAAGGATCGCCAGCCTCTGTCGGAATGACTTCCGCATTTTCAATAAAATGTGTGCTGTCCGTCTGCAAGTCAGTCAGCGTATTGAGCGAGCGCGTTTGCCCGATGGCGAAGCCGACATCAGGCCGCTGCCGTAGCTGCGTGATCCAGTGCTGATCGTAGCTTCCGCTGCTCAACATGCGGATCTCCAGATTGCGGGGATCGTTGGCCAGATCGTTTTGTAACTGGTTCACAATGCCAAAGCGCAGGCCAAAAAGGAGCAGTAAAGGGGCGATGACCGCAACAAGAGAGGAGACGATGCAAAAAGAGATGATGCGATCGTGCCACAGGTCTTGCATTGCAAGGCGACCGAGCAGTCTTGCACGATTAAAGGACAAAGTAAGTACCTCCCCGTTCGCTCTGTGATGACGCCGTCAGCGATTCTGGCTGCGCAGCTAAACAGGGTAAATTGAAGTGTTTGACCAGAGGCCAGTCATGGCAAACGACCAGCGCCATCATGTCTTCCTGACGGACTAGTTCGATAAACAGGCTAAATAATTTCTGGGCATTGTAGGGATCGAGCGCCGCCGTCGGTTCATCTGCCAGTACCAGCGCCGGGCGATGTAATATCGCGCGCGCAAAAGCGGTGCGCTGCCGTTCGCCAAAGGAGAGCTGGGTAGGATATTTTGCCAGTAGTGGCGACAGTTTTAGCGTGTCGATGACCCTATCCAGCATGGTGCTGTCAGGGCGGGCTCCCAGCAGCTGGCACGGCAAGAGAATATTATCTTTGACGTTCAGGTAGGGAAGGAGGCCACCGTTTTGTAATACAAAGCCAAGTTCGCGTGCCCGAATCGCAGCGAGTGTATTATGTCGCTCGCCCAGAAGCAACGCGGCAATATCCTGCTGCTGTGTCCCTTTGCTGAGCGTGTAACGCCCAATTTTGCTGGGATGCAACACTAAACCAATGGCTTCCAGAAGCGTGCTTTTACCGCAGCCGCTTTCACCCGTTACCGCCACCACCTCGCCTGGCCGCAGCGAAAGCTGCGGCAGGTAAACACGGTGAGCCTGATGATCCTGACCACGAACCACGCACAAGTCTTCAATGTGCAGCATCAGGGCATCATTTCCAGTGGGATGGGATACACGCGATCGCGCGGATCGCTACCTTGCGCCAGCTCGACCCAGCGGTCGACATCTGCATTATATTTTTGATAGTGACGCAGCTTGGATGACAGTGTGCGGATAAATTTCTCCTGTGACAGCCCATCCCAGCTTTTCCACGTTTCTTCATCGAGATTCAGCACATCGCTTTTGTAGGGAAGATCGGCCAGATACTCGCCCAGCACGCCAAGATCGCCGATGCTCGCGCTGTCTTGCTGTTTCAACTGGTTAGGATCGGTCCCCATTGTTGCCGCAACGGTGCGCAGTTGTTCAAACATCTTAGTGGGCGAGATCATCCCTTCATTAGCGGCTTTCAGAATCTGGCTGACGGCATCGCTTAAATCGCTCAGCTGTCCCTTGGTTAAGAGCACGCGAACATCTGTTGTGGGGATGTTCTGCTTAATCAGATCGCGATCGCTAATCCAGGCCTGGAACACCAGCGGGGCCTGGGTGCTGTTGCGTTTGCCCAAATAGGCTAACTGCATCGCATGCCCGATTAACGCCGTATCCTGGAGCAATTTCTGCTCCGCCGTGAGCTTTTGCCCCTCATCTTTGGCATACAGCGCGCTGCCAATGGCGGCATCCCCCATATAGGCGGCTTTCACCTGTTCCGTAATGGCTGACGCCAGGGCATCAACCTGCTGACCGAACATTTTGATATCGCCTGCATTCACCGCCTGATAAAGGTTAGATTGCGTGCTATCAAAATTGGAGAGATCGCGGTACTGGCTCTCGGCTTTGGTATGGTTTGCTTTGCCGCTGGCGGTTTTCAGGTGCAACGTATAAATAGCAATGCCGCGGTTACCGGCTTCCAGACGGAGCTGGCTGGCATCAAGGCCGGTTCCTGAAAGTTTATTGCTGCCCTCAATCGCGCCAGCATCGGTAATCAGCACCATATAGCGGGCGCCGAATGGACTCCAGTCAATGTCATCAATAGCTGATAACACGCCGGAATAGGCATCCTCGTCGTATAAAGAGCTTGAGACCTTCGCTTCTTTAAGATCGGCGACTTTCTGCAGAAAATCCGCGCCGTCCTTGACCTGGTTAGGGTCGGCGAAAATGCGGGTGTTATATTCAAGTCCCGGTACGGCTTTGGTATTTGAACGATAAGAGACCAAACCAAACTTGACCTGCCCATCCAGATGCTCTTGTTTAATTTTGTCGTAGATCTTATTGACCGCCTCTTTAGTGCGCTCAATATACGGCCCCATTGAAATGGTTGAATCGATAACGAACACCACCGAAGCGTTAAAGCCTTTCAACTGGTTTACGTCGTTATCTTGTTTTGCCGCTGCGTTATCATCCGCCTTGCTGACGGAGGCCACGTTGAGCAGGCGCGTATAGAAGCCATCTTCGGTCATGACCTCTTCGCCGCTCAGGATTGGCAGCAGATAAAATTGCTTTTGCAGATCGACAAAATATTCCGGCTCCTGGGCCTGAATACCTTCAGCGTGGCCGTCACGCTTCAATTTGGCGCGCAGCGGCGCCACCAGAGAGACAGGATCGGGGGCAGAAAGAATGTTATCCAGACTTTCTTTCTCTTTGAAAAAGAGTAACCGATCGCGGTTGGCCGGGTTGGTAAACGCCAGCGTCAGCTGCATTTTCCAGTCTACGGTACAGGATTTCGGCAACCAGCCAAGGGTTTTGCCATAGCTATCCGGCCCGACTTTAAGCCAGCTTTGCCCCTTAGCCTCTTCCTTTTGATAAACATAAAGGCTGCTAAAGGCAGGCTGAAGCTGCCCATTTTCATCCCCGGCGTTGTCGCTAAGCTTACAGCCTGGCGTCGTCAGGATGCGCTGGTATAGCGTTTTCTTCCCTTCCTGAAGCAGCGGTTTATCGCCCTCGGCGGCAAAGAGGTGCCCGCTGAACAACAGGCCGCATAAGGGCAGCGCCAGACGGCAAAAAAAAGTCCGGGTCATTTTGCTAGCTCCTCAAGGCGCTGCTTAGCCGTTTGGTTCTCGGGTTCTGATTGCAGTACCGTTTCGTACCAATAGGCCGCGGTATCTTTATCCGCCTCTTTGAAACATTCGCTTGCCTGATGGTATTTCGGATCGTACTCACCGGCGTAAATCAGGGCGATTTTGGTATCGCCGCCCTGCGCGCGATTTGCGTACAGGCGCTGGGCGACGCCGCATTTCTTCGCCTCTTTCGCTGACTGGATAATGGCCAGCAGTTTATCGCTATCGAGTTTTTCCTGAACGCACGTCTGCACGAATTCAAGCTCGCTCAGCGTGTCTAAACTCTGTGCGGAACAGCCAGCCGGGGCTTTAGGCTCGGTGTTCGTCGCTTCAGGGGCGGCGGCGGCGGGGGCTTGCTGAGCTTGTACCGCCGGGACCACCTCCTGACCTTTGTCCCGGCCCATGAACCACCAAAGCGCGCCAGCAATCACCACTAAAAGCAGGATGGCGGCGATGATGAGCGGGAGGCGGGAAGCCGCAGGTTTTTGTTGCGGCTGCGGCTCGGCATGAATGGTCGGCGCAATGGTTTCAGATTCTGCGACGGGCGCTTCTACGATGGCCGCTGGTGCGGAGTCGGTTTCTGGGGTTGCCAGCATACTGCTGCTGCTGTAATTACCCGTCGCGCCCCTGGCTTCAGAAGAGAGCAACTCATCACGCACCAATTGGAGGGTGGTATTGCGCACTTCTCCTGAAGCCAGCTTGATCTGAATCTGGACCTGGCTTGCGTTTGCCAGCAAAGGGTCAAGTAGAGTAGGGCCGATACGAAAGCCGCTGCCGTTGGCCAGGGAGTAACCGCCGTTGACAGTAAACCAGTGCTGTGCAGGGCTCCAGCTGCCATCGGGCTGCAGATAGTTCTGCTCGTTATTACAAAGCGTAAAGGTCAGATCGGGCAGCACCGCAGTTTCGCCGCGCAGGCGAACCATCAATTGTGCGGTACCCGGCTCTGCCGGTTGGCAGGCGATGATTTTAGCTAGCATGGCATGTTCTCTTGTTTCAATTGGCTGATAATTTGACCAAGTTGGCGATTATGTTCGACGGAAATATCGCGCGTGGCGCTATGACCAGCGTTATCAAGTACGACGCTCATCAGGGCGGATAGCCAGTCTCCCAGATAAGAGACACCCGGCTGCGGCGCAACGGCGGCGAGCTGCGGCAGCTCGTCGTTCATCAGCGGTTTCTGGCGCAGGAAGACTTTATTTTTCTCGCCAACATAGCTGTTGGGCACCTTTTCAGGCGGTAGAGTGAGATAACCAAACCAGGCGATAAAATCACGCATAGTCAGTTGGGCGCGCAGAACCTGGCGTGCCATAAGATGTTCACGCCGCGTACCCGCTTGCTCCTGACCCGCCAGCGCGCGTTTCAGCGTGCCTTCCAGATCGAGGCGCGTGGCTGCGGTGATCAATTCTTCGCTGAGATGATTAATCAGTTCGCTGTTCATCCCCAACTGACGCCACTGCGGCGCTTGCTGCGGCAGTTCACGCAAATGCGCGACCCAGGCTTTAAACGCCTGATGGGCGAAATCATCGTCCTGGCCGACTCTTTCCTGGGCAGTTGACGCTGGCGCGTCAACCACGGCGATTTCAGCCGGTGCGTCGGCGAAGGGATCGCTGCCAAACGGGTTATCACCGAAGGGGTTGTTGCCAAATGGGCTGGCGGTAAACGCGTTTGCCGCCAGGCTGTCGCCATCGTTTGACGGTTCCGGGTTGCGGTCGCGAATGCTTAAATAGATGTTATTAAGCTCCTGCGTCGGCAGATCCAGACGATTAATTAGCTCTCCCATACTGTGGGAGCAGGCGGACAGCCCCTGCCATAGCTCTTTCGCGATGGCCTGTTTTTTCACGAGCTGCCCGTCGCCGTCTTTTTCGTACCAGCGGCCCAGGCGGCGATTGCCGGTCTCCTCGCGACACTGCTCAAGTTGTTGCTGCAAACGTGCCAGCTTGAATTCCAGATGCGCGACGCCGCGCAGCGCTTTGGTTAAGCGTCCCATGCCGCCATCGTTGAGCTCGAGCATCGCGTGCCAGGCTTTGCTCGGCTCGGTGACGTGTTGCAGCACGTTTTTAGCGCTAATGAAGGTGCTGCCCATTTCGTCGAGCTTCTGGCGATAGCGCTCGGTGATGCACGCTTCCTTGTTTCGCTCCTGTTCTGTACCGTCTTTTAGGTCGATGAACGGATTATCCAGCCCCGGTTTTCGCACCAGGAAACAGTTATTAAACGCCTGGCCGGGCGCCCATTGCTGCAGCCAATCATATTGGGCGAAACGCTCCAGCAAGGTCATGTGCAGCATACCTTCCCAGCCTTCTTTTAACTGTTCGGTGGTGAGTTGCAGACTGCTGTTGATGCGCATATCGCACATGGTGATGGCCCAGAACAGCCCAGGGTTACGGCCCTGACGTTCTTCGGCGCTTTTACCCTGCGTTTTTTCTACCCAGCGGTTTAATACCGGACCAACGTCAGCAACATCGCTCTGTTTGGCGGAGCTGGCGCACACGACCAGCGCGTTCATCTCCTGATTATCGGTGTAACGTTCAAACAGATAGGCGACTTTACCGCGCAGCAGAAGCTGGCAAATGGGATTAAGCCCCTCTCTACCGGCCTCTTCCAGTGCGGTAATTTTAAGACGCCCGCGATACCCAGGGAAGTCAAGCAGATCGACCTGCTCCACGACGCTGTCGGCCTCGACTTCCGCTAACGGGAAGATAAGCTCGGTGGTTAACGCTGCCAGTTCCGCCTGGGTTAAGCTGGCGCTGCCGATTTGCTGCTCCTCTTTCCAGTAGCGGATCTCCACGTGGCGATCCTGGCTGGAGCCTAGCCGGTTAAGGCTGTCGACGTTCATAATGCTGCCATTACTGTGATCGATAAGCGTCTCCAGCGGGGCGAACACCGTCCGGGCATGATTGAGTTTGGTCAGCACATTGGCTAATGAACGATAGGTCTCGGTGAGGGCCGGCAGTTCTCCCCACAATAAAGAAAATAGCTCTGCGCGTTCACCAGGACTCAGCGCAGGGGCAATTTTCAACACCTGCGGCCAATAGGCGTGTTCAAGTTTTTCAACCGATTTTCTGAACGAGGCGTTCAGGTAATCCCATAAGGCAACCACATCTTCCTGGCTCACGCCGTTATAGCTTTTTGCTTGTGTGGCGCGTTGCAGGAAGGGGCGCAGTCGCTCTTCAACCCTGGCTTCATCAAGTTGAAAGCTCAGCTGCTCGTGGTTGAAATCATTAAACCAGGCGTTTGCCAGAATTTTGGCCAGATCGATTTCACTGAACAGGCGCAGAGGCACAGGATAGCCCGCAGGCGCGGCGGGGGCCTGGCGGGTGAAGCGGGTGACCAGGCCGGTGGCCTCTTTACCGCCGCCGACGGGATTCACTTCTTTGATAAAGTCGACGCGCCGTTCGCCATAAAGGGCTTCCAGTGAACCATTGCTGCCAGCTGCCAATGCGGAGATGAGATAGGATTTCCCGGCCTGAGAAATGCCGAAAAAACCGACGGTCATTGGCGTTCTGGCGACCAACGTCAGGCTATTGGCCTGGTTACGCGTGCGGAGCAAGCTAAGGTTGAGTTTATCCGCCTCGTTGTCGAGGCGACGTGAACCGGAACGCACTGCATCAACCCAGCCAAGTGCGTCCTGACAGCCCTGAGCGATAGCTGCCCAACCCTGAGTGAGAGATTTTTGATCGCTATTCATTATTTTTTAACACTCCCGCTATCGAGCCAGTGTCGGCTATCAATGAGCCCCGTATCGGGCATAGTATTGAGTTCCAGATCTACATCACGCTTGCTGAATGACTTATCGGTGTTGCTGGTGATATCCGCAATCATCAGCCGATCGCTGATTAAGCCCAGTTGGCGCGCCCGTTTGCCTTTGTCGATAGCCAGTCTCACTTTCAGGTACGGTGAACCGTTATCCACGGAGAAGGCGGCGGAAAACTTCTTACGGCCTTCTTCGCTAAAACGTAAGGTATAAAGCGGTGCGGCGGCCCAACGTTCGGCATCCAGTTGACGATAACCCAGCCGCAAATCGCCACGCATGATGATACTTTGCGTGGTGTTCTCGCCATTTTCGTCGGTGAATGTCGGCAGTTTTATCTGCCCGTTCTCCGATTCGATATGGCGATAAACGATATCGGCACTGCGAATCAGGTTATCCATATCAATGGTGCCAATATGGCGAATCGTTGAGTAAGGCTTCAGCGCCGAGGTACGGAAATGGAAGTTAGGAATGCTGTGATTTGCGCACAGTTGCGTGAGCATCGCGCCAACGGAGGCGGTGCTCTTCGGATCGTCGATATGGCCATTTTTATGGAACGGATACCAGGTGCCGGTCTGATAACCGTGCAGCGGTAAAATACGCCCCGGCGGCAACGGCAGGTTGCGACGGATAATTGCCTGAATGCCCGGCAGCTGCGAAGGGCGGCCCGTCAGCAGTAGCAGGTCGCAATGATAATAGCTCAGCACTTCGCACAGCGCGGTTAGCACTTTATCAATGTTGAACTTACCCGAGCACAAATCGTTATGCACTCTGGCGAGCGGCAGAGTGAGCATTACCTCCGCCAGTTTGAAATCGGTCGGACCACCAGCTTTTTGTACTTCGCGGCGAACAAAGCTCTCGACTTCATCACGCAGAGAACCTACCGGCAGTAGATCGCCGACACGTTGGTTAATCACGATATGCGTTTGCTCGTCCAGCGGATCGAATTGCTCGTATTTACC
Organism: Siccibacter colletis; assembly: GCF_000696575.1. Classification (GTDB taxonomy): domain Bacteria; phylum Pseudomonadota; class Gammaproteobacteria; order Enterobacterales; family Enterobacteriaceae; genus Siccibacter; species Siccibacter colletis. The sequence goes on from NZ_JMSQ01000007.1 coordinate 120,984, forward strand.
CAGAATGTGCAACGCGAGGGGAACGAAGAGTTGCAGGGTGAGCTGCTGGCGCAGCACGGATTCCGCCGCGCTAATATTTTGCGAGCCGCACAGTTGAGACATCAGCGTCTCAACGGATATGACCCCCGTTTCACGCAGCGCCTGCTCAAAGGCTGGAAGCACATAGGACTGGATGACATCCAGCAGAATATCGTCGCCGGCAATTTTAAAACTGTCGCGAAAACGCTGCTGCGGGATGATATGGACGTTAGCGCCGCCCCCACTATGACCATTGCGATCGAGATGATAATCGGTGATGACCAGATCGGTGGTGCCGCCGCCGATATCGATAGATGCGATGGATATTCTTTCACGTTGCGTGCTGTCGGGTCGGCTAAGGGCGTCGAAAAACGACTCCGGGTGACCGGCAAAGTTTTGGTTTATCTCGGTGTAGAGATAAACCAACTGCGCGCAGGACGCTTCATCCCACTCGACCCTGATTTTCGGCAGCGGAATTTTAATGTTTGTCTGACTATGATCTTCTTGCTCATCCTCATAAGGATCGTTTTCGCCGTTGTGCCAGCGTAGCGCTTTCCAGACTAAACCGACCGCCTGACGCATACGGTCATCCAGTACGCAACGTTCAGCCATCGGCATACCGGGCGGCACGGTCAGAATAATATGGCGTAGCTGACGCGGAATACCTGCGTGTCCCTGACGTATGCGTTGTTCCGGGCTATTAATCTGACTAATCGCCTGGGTTAATACTTCCGCGAGCATAAAGGTCATCAGCGAGCTGCGGGAATAGCGTGGCGTAAAGACCGGGATGCGATCCATCTCATCTTCGATGGTGTGTAACGCCTCGCCCCGTTCATCGATCAGATTCGCGAACGGCGCAGCGGTGGCGAGTGGATTACTGTCCTGCACGTAGCTACCGTTGAATCGCCAGCCCTGACCGTAATATTTTTCATCCCAAAGATAACGTTTAGGGCTGGAGAGGCCGGTTGAACCTTCGCTGCCTTTTCGGCGCGCCGCTAAACGACCCGCTTCTCCGCCGATACGAGCGATCGTCGGCCACTGGAAGGCATCGTGGCGGCCGCTACGCACCGAGCAGTGATCTTTGCCGAAGAAGGCCTGTGAAAATTCGACCCGGCTTTCAAAGGGTTCGGTATAAACATGTTCCGGCGCGCTAAGATCGCGCAATTTGAGCACATAGTTGTGCTGCATACCTGAACCTGATTGCCCATGATCTTCAATGAGAATACCGCAGGTGCGTGAGTTACCGACATCGAGGATCAAATCAACGGGAATAGGCTTGATAGCGTTAGTTTCCCGATTGGCGATGACCCTGAACTGCGGCAATTCAATGATGGGGGCGGTCTGACTTTGCAAACCTTCGACGGGAATCGCCATCAGTGAAAGAAGGTTAAGGTAGTGCGCCAGCGGATACTGCTGGTTAAGCTCCTGCTCGCGTTCGTCGATATCCCGGCCTTTGCTCGCCTCTTTAAATACCTCTTTCAGCCAGTCGACAATCCACTCTTGCGTGAGATACCAGTTGAGGGCATAGGTGGCTGTCGCCACCGCAAAGGTTGCCCCGGCATTGACATCTTCCTGGTTCGGGCTGAGGTCGGCGGCGGCCTGCTGTTTGGCCATTACGCGAGTATCGATAGCCAACGTCATTCGATGGCTATGCCCATCCATATCAGGCTTGTCCAGCTTGACGATACGAAAACGCGCCCAGTTTAGCGGCCCTTCCTGATAGACGTCAGGCGGGCTGAAACGGAGTAGGGGAAGCGGCAACCATGTCCCGTCAAACAGCTTAAGACTCTGCTCAACGGGAATATCGTACTGGCTTTTAGCCTTCTCGATATTTGCCGGGCTGGGCTGATAAAAATAGTAATCACGCTGTTCGTTGTAGATTAAACGGGTCAATACGCCATTGGCTAATTTAACAAATTCACCGGCGGGCAAACGTCCTGGAGACAAACCAAAATCCATAAACTGGATCCCGGAGTCGCCTACCAGGGTTACTTGACGATCAAAAGATACAATCTCGGGCAACATAGTTATCTCGTCCCTGTTCAGGAATTAGGTTGAAGCATACGAATCGGGAAGGTTTTTTCCCCATCGTTGCTGCCAATACAATCGGCATGACCCGCGGAAGGTGATTTGCACTCGATGGTCGGCACAATAAAGTTTGAGCCATCGCTGCAGGTCATTTGCTCAGGGTTGGTAATGTTGAGCGCCCCCTGCTGCACGTTACCGTTGGCTGGGCCACGGCACGTTACGCCGCTGGACTGGCGGACGCTGACGGTGCCGTTGCCCTGGTCAAAATTATATTGCAGCTGGAGCGGGCGTCCGGTGTGCTTGTCCTGAATACCGCCATTCACGCGCCATTCGCCGTTAAGAAACTTCGCCGGGCCGTCCGGCAGGGTGGCCGGGAGGGTTAACGGTTCGCCCTGCGGCGCAACGAGCGGCGGGGCGGTTACCGGAGTCACGCCCGGAGGCGTCTGCTCGTCGTGGGTATCCTGTACGCCGGGCGGCAGTGGCGGTTCTACGCTGGCTTCATTTGCGTTAGCCGGCGGCGGCGTCGCATCGCCGTCTACCGCTCTGTCAGATGTGTCGGCAGGCATCGCGGGCACCGTTGAATCCAGCGCAGGATGCGCGTCCGCGGTTGACCCTTCCACAATGCCGGGTACGGCGCGAGCGCCAACGGCGGTTTCTGACCCCCTGATCGCCACGTCATGGGTGCTGGTGGCCGGGTGCGTAGCCACAGGTTCAGCGGTGACCGTGGTTTTATCCGCAGAAAGACCAGGGAGGCCCGGCAGGGAAAGAGAAGGAGCGCAGCCGCGGAGCAGCCCTAACAGCAGCGCCAGCAGCAGTAACGCCAAAAGTAGCCATAGCAACCAACGCCAGCGCCAGCGGCGCGTTCGAACATCAACAAAGGGCGCGGGAGCGGGTTCGACGGTTTTTTCCGTGGCGCTGGCCTGCGGCGGAACGGCCGCGAGGGCGGCGGCGGGAACGGACGATGAACTCAGCCAATGCATCGGGTGACGTTGTTCCCCTTCCGGGTGGACAAACCCCCAAAAGGTGATCACCAGCGTTCCATTAACGAGATAGACAAACTCATAATCGGGGAAATGGGTCACAGATTTAAGCAACTGGGCAAAGACCCGACGATCGCCGCCGGTTCCGCTTTGCTCCGCGTTGAGCAACTGTTCGCTTAGTGACTGCACTGCCATTTGAAACGCATTAAATTGCTGGCGCGCCGATTCTCGCTCCGCTTCGCTTGCGCCGCTCCACGGGATAACATCGCCGGGAAAACTGCTGTACCAGTCGGTTCTGTCACCGCCCTGATCGTTTTGCGGGATAGCCAGATGACGGGCCAGATCGCGCCCTGCATCAAGACGATAGATGGCTTCGCGTAGCTGGAAGGCCATCTTGAAAACAGGATAGCCCGTTTCACCCAGCGCCTTGAATGAAGAGTTATTTCCGGTACGAAGTAGTGGTCCCTGAATCGAATTTCGCATTATCTAACCCTTAAAGGCTGTAATTTGACTAAAGCCACAGTGGTGCAGGCTAATTTTTGGTCGCGCCGGGCGTCCATTTGAAACCCCAGCCATAGTGCTTATCCATCGACTCGCGGTCGGGGAAGAAACGGTCAAGGCGTTCAACCTGAATATTGCCATCGACATTTTTGAGCCTGGCGATGGCGGCGACATTATTACGCTGGTCGCTATCCGTGAGCATGGATGTAATCGGCTGCTGTTCGGGGACATAGAGGGTGACGGAGGCGTTTGTCCCTTGCCAGTTATCGGTGCCAGCGTATATGAAGCTATAAATCAGCACCTCATCAATGTCCTGCCAGTGGCTGCCGTTGACGAAAAGCCATTCGCCATCCACGTCATTGCCTTCACGCAGATCTTCCTGCAGCAGCAGATACGGTGGCTGGTCATAGTTGCCGGGCAAATGACTCAGCGCCTCAGCGCCGCTGATTTCACCGTTTTTTAAGCGCACAAAGGCGGCAATATCGAGATCGACAGGCTCTTTGTGGTCCCCCTGCTTCCACTGCAGATTGATTTTTATCCGGCCAAAATCCTGACGTTTCTCAAGCTTCACGCTGGGATTGGTGTCAGTTAATTCGGTATGGGTTGGTGTAACAACGGGGAGCGTCACGGCCGGGCGATGTGTAAACCACCACCAGACACCGACGAGTAGGAGCAGCAGTAGCAATAATGCCAGCCAAGGAAGAAAACCGCGGCACCAGGGGATAACCACTACCGTATGGAGGGGCGCCGCTGTGCTGGCTGTGGCCCAATTGACCAACACCGGTTCGCCGCCGACGCTATAGCCGTCGAGGTGGTGTGATTGGGTGAGTAGCGTTTGCAACGCATGTGCTGACTTATCTTCGCCGCGCGCGGCCAGCTGGCTGATTAACCCCGCCAGAATGTCCTGATATTGCTGACGTTTATTCTCAACAGTCAGCCGTTCGGCGTCATTCAGTGCGGAAAAAGGTTTAGCCAGCCCCTGACGTGCTGTCCACCACTCCAGGCGTCCTTCGGCATTGCGACGCGCGGTGGCATACAGCAGCGCCAGTGAAGGGGGAAGATGACGATGTATGATACCGACCGTCTCTTCATAGGTTGTCAGCGTTGCTTCATGAATCGGCGCGGCAGTTGTTAATCGTTGCATAAGCAAATCATTATTGTTGTGGGTGATATGCATGAGCTGTGTATCATCGCATCTCAGACAGCCGGAACGTTTTCTGCGCTTTTAGCGGAGCGTATTTGCTTCTTCGAGAACTTTTATTTTGTGCTTGGCTTCGGCGACCTTTTTCTCAATCGCTGAAATTTCGCTGGCGCTCGTTGCCGTTTGTGACTGGCGCTGCAGCTCCTGCAATTTGGCAATTTCCTGCTGGCGTTCGCGGCTTTGAATCTTGCTTGATTTCAGTTTTGCGAGAGTCTGCGACAGATCCGAACGCACGGCATTTAGCCTTGCTTGTTCATCTGCCAGCTTTTGATTTAAGGTCTGCTGTCTGTTTTGGGTATAATCCTGCTGTTGCTTGGCCGATTCATTTTGATATTGGCTCAGGCGAACCTGCTGTTCTTTTTGATCAACCTGCTGACGATAACCACCCGACGTGGCGCAGCTCAGTTTGGTAATAAAGCTTGGATCTTGTGCGTGTAAATCACAGTCCTGGGGAGACGTAGTACAACCCGTAAGGACAAGGGCGGCAAGAAGTGCGTATTTTCTCATCAAATAATCCATCATTAGCGTCGAATAACGCTGCTTTAAGCAGTCTTAAACCGGCCGATAATGCTATCGGCCGAAAGGGTTAACCAAGGGAGATCGCCTGGCGCTGTTCATACAGCTCGTTGGTTTCTTGTTCCAGAGCAGCAATCTTGCTATTGAGATTGGCATATTCTTTGTTCAAATTTGCCAGCTTGCTTTTCTCTGCACTTGTGGTGGTCGTTTGACCTTGTAAAGCGACCTTATAGGCAGATTCTTTATCCTTCATGCCTTTCATGGTCTCTTTCATCTTGCTGATGTTGGCATCAATTTGCGCCAGCTGGGTTTTCGCACCGGCTTTATCAAATCCAGCTTTATCTTTTTGGATGCTGATTTTGGTTAAGGTGGCCTGGTTTTCGCTAATAACTTGTTTCATCGCCAGCGTCGATTTTTCAACCGCTGCGGTATCTTTGCTGATGTCGTTATCCATTGCCTGCAGACGATCGGCGGTGGAGGCATAATCTTTTTTCAGTCCGTCAAGATAGTAGTTAGCGGTCATACCTGCAGCACAGCCAGCAGCGCCACCAATTGCAGCGCCGGCAAGCGCTTTCTTCGAGTCACCTGCTAGCGCCCCTACTAACGCGCCGAGAGCTGCGCCGGATACGGCGCCTACGCCACAACCTTGTGCACCAGAAGCGCTAAAGAACTGTGATTGTTCTGTGGTGGTAAGGCGAGGATCCGGCTTTGTCCCAGACAGGAGAGAGCTTCCGGTATTGGCACAGCCTCCAAGTAACAATGCTGCGGAAATCACGATGCATGTGGTAGTTCGGTTAAATGTATTCACAATCTTTTTCCTTAAAAATAATTAAGTAACGACAAGCAAGCTGTATCAACTAAAAATTTAGAATTAGTAATGATTTTGTCCGACATTACTGATTATTGTATTAGTTATAAGATGTCAAAAGAGCTATTCAAAGAGTATTTAAATAATAAGCAATAAATTAATTGCAATGCGTTATTATGTGTTCGTAGGTATCCCGCACTGACAGCTTATGCAATTTTGTGTTTTCGTATCACTTTATGTTGGCCTTGCTGCTGAAACACATCTTTTTCAAAAATAATCGACATTTTCGAATTCGTAGGCCTTACCATGAAACATGGGAGGATATCTCCACATAAAATATACATTCCGTGAATATATCTCAACGTCAGAAATTTTTCCAGTGTGTACAATTAGAATGTTGATTCAACTGATTAATCTTTATTAAATACACTAAAGCTCATGCCAGAAATGCCGATAAATCACATGTGTGCTGTTGTCTTTGTTTGTGAAGTAGGTAGGGTTACAGTTCTTGTTTTCACTGATGTAATCTGTATTTGATATCTTAATGTAATGTAGTTTTTTATTAATTGCAGTGTTTTGTGTATGCGTGGAAGGATGAGTGTACGTAAAGTGGCTAGCTAGAATGTTAATGGATACCTTGAAATATACTTTTGGGAGAGAGGGGTAATTTAAGATGCATTAGACTAGCCCCATAGATCGCCAGACACTTCGCCTCTCTGAATCGCCACGGGTTTAACAGACACCTCAGAGTCATTTAAGATGGCTTAAAGAGAGGTGCCCATGAGCGGTAAGCGTTATCCCGAAGAGTTTAAAATTGAAGCAGTCAAACAGGTTGTTGATCGTGGTTATTCTGTTTCCAGCGTTGCAACACGTCTCGATATCACCACCCACAGCCTTTACGCCTGGATAAAGAAGTACGGTCCGGATTCCTCCACTCATAAAGAACAGTCAGATGCTCAGGCCGAGATCCGGCGTCTCCAGAAAGAGCTGAAGCGGGTTACTGACGAACGGGACATATTAAAAAAAGCCGCGGCGTACTTCGCAAAACTGTCCGACTGAGGTACGCCTTTATCCGTGACAACGCCCGTTGCTGGCCTGTTCGCCTGCTCTGTCGGGTGCTGGATGTTCATCCCAGTGGCTTTTACGCATGGCTTCAGCAGCCGCATTCACAACGCCATCGGGCAGACCTGAGACTGACAGGACAGATTAAACAGTTCTGGCTGGAATCGGGATGCGTCTATGGTTATCGCAAGATCCATCTGGATCTGCGGGACAGCGGGCAACAGTGCGGAGTCAACAGAGTCTGGCGACTGATGAAACGTGTCGGGATAAAGGCTCAGGTCGGATACCGGAGCCCGCGGGCACGTAAAGGCGAGGCCAGTATTGTGTCGCCCAACAGGCTCCAGCGACAGTTCAATCCGGATGCTCCGGATGAGCGTTGGGTAACCGACATAACCTATATCAGGACCCACGAAGGCTGGCTGTATCTTGCTGTGGTTGTTGATCTGTTCTCACGCAAAATTATCGGCTGATCCATGCAATCCCGGATGACAAAGGACATTGTCCTGAACGCACTGCTGATGGCTGTATGGCGGCGTAATCCCCAAAAACAGGTGCTGGTTCATTCGGATCAGGGCAGTCAGTACACAAGCCATGAGTGGCAGTCGTTCCTGAAATCACACGGACTGGAGGGCAGCATGAGCCGTCGCGGTAACTGCCACGATAATGCGGTTGCAGAAAGCTTTTTCCAGTTGTTGAAACGCGAACGGATAAAGAAAAAGATCTACGGAACACGGGAGGAAGCCCGCAGCGATATTTTTGATTACATCGAAATGTTTTATAACAGTAAGCGTCGGCATGGTTCTAGCGATCAGATGTCACCGACAGAATATGAAAACCAGTATTATCAACGGCTCGGAAGTGTCTAGATTATCCGTGGCGATTCACTCTTAAAATAAGAGGTAGTCTTAGACCTATTGGATTTGCCCCTATATTTCCAGACACCTGTTATCACTTAACCCATTACTGGCCCGCTGCCGCAGATATTCCCGTGGCGAGCGATAACCCAGCGCACTATGCGGATGCCATTCGTTATAATGCTCGAACGCCGGTAATGACTCCAACTTACTGATAGTGTTTTATGTTCAGATAATGCCCGATGACCTTGTCATGCAGCTCCACCGATTTTGAGAACGACAGTGACTTCCGTCCCAGCCTTGCCAGATGTTGTCTCAGATTCAGGTTATGTCGCTCAATGCGCTGAGTGTAACGCTTGCTGATAACGTGCAGCTTTCCCTTCAGGCGTGATTCATACAGCGGCCAGCCATCCGTCATCCATACCACGACCTCAAAGGCCGACAGCAGGCTCAGAAGACGCTCCAGTGTGGCCAGAGTGCGTTCACCGAAGACGTGCGCCACAACCGTCCTCCGTATCCTGTCATACGCGTAAAACAGCCAGCGCTGACGTGATTTAGCACCGACGTAGCCCCACTTTTCGTCCATTTCAGCGCAGACAATCACATCACTGCCCGGTTGTATGCGCGAGGTTACCGACTGCGGCCTGAGTTTTTTAAGTGACGTAAAACCGTGTTGAGGCCAACGCCCATAATGCGTGCACTGGCGCGACATCCGACGCCATTCATGGCCATATCAATGATTTTCTGGTGCGTACCGGGCTGAGAGGCGGTGTAAGTGAACTGTAGTTGCCATGTTTTACGGCAATGAGAGCAGAGATAGCGCTGATGTCCGGCAGTGCTTTTGCCGTTACGCACCACGCCTTCAGTAGCGGAGCAGGAAGGACATCTGATGGAAATGGAAGCCACGCAAGCACCTTAAAATCACCATCATACACTAAATCAGTAAGTTGGCAGCATTACCTACTTAGCGGCCAGAATTCACTTGCTGCTGCCGTGAGTAATAGCGTGACCAGTACGAGCATGATGGCCGACGTTATTCGCTCAACCCGGCGATATGACCGCATTGCGGTATTAATGGGAAGACCCGCCAGCTCCTGATAATCCTGTTCATCCAGAAAACCATATAACTTACTTCTCCAGGTTATTCTTTTTTTTTCCAGCAGTGAAAGGGCATTCCGATTGATATAGACCGACATCCCGTATGAGATGGCGATATACAGGGCCAGTGCACAAAATGCCAGGGCATACACTTTTTGCGGACCACTTGCCTTCAGGGCCTCCAGACTGTAGCGAAGGATCAGAGTGCTGATGACCAGGGCCATATCTTTCCACAACGCGGAAGACAGGTCACGCGACTGCTGCAGAATTTTTTGGGTGTCCTCTGTCAGGCTTTTTCGCAAATCGCCCAGCGATTTAAGGGTGTCTTTTCCCCCTGTCCGGATATGGGCCTTGTAGAGAAGTCGGGCTGACTCCAGTGCCGGGGGGAGTCGATACACAATGCCTTCACAAAACGTAACGCCCTCCGGCCATTCTCTGGCCAGTTCACTGGACAAAAAGGTATGTTTAAGCTCGGTTTCGTTTCCTTCCAGAAAAATCCATTTTGCTGTTTCCTGAATGACGTCAAAGGCGGGCAGAGCTGCATGCTCTTCCCCGAAAGGGATTTTCCGCGGCGGTTTTCCAGACAGTCCGACCTTTTTTATTTCGGCAGCAAAAAGCTCATTGACGAAACATTTCAACAATTCCCGACAAGCGAGTGATTCCCAGAGCCTCATTGGTTCGTCGAACACTGTATCGCCGGATATAAGGATCCAAGGTGCAATGGTCTCTGGGGGAAGAAAGTCAGTTGAAAAACAACGGATAATGCTTTTTGTGACGGAGGCTGTCTGAGCTGGGACGTCGGTTTCGCTCTCATCCGGGAGAATCTCTTTCCACGGCACGACCTTCCATTGTTGTGTTTCAAATGCTTCGCTGATAAACAGGGCGCAGATGCGGTGATACTGACAGAGCCTGGGATCCTGGAGTAAAAACGTGCGCCAACCTTCCAGTGTGAAGAGGCGCAAAATTCCGGGGAGTTCATCGCTGATGATGGTGATAAAGTGCTTCTGACCGGGAACACCTTGCGCGGGGTGGATATCATCTCGACTATCATCAACAAAGGTGATCCTGAGATTTTCGGCATCAGTATCCATTACTTCCCCCCATAACTGAAGGGTGTCATTATCCATGGTTCCAGAAATGAACAGTTTCCGGGTGGTTGCCTGCTGATCTTCCGTGATCACCAGATCAGATGCGCGGCGTGAGCAGTCAATTGCCTTACCGATTTTTTCCAGTATCGATGTCATCTGTCACCAGCCCTGCAGTCACTATCACTATACGTTTTCGCCCGTCTTCCATCGTTTGGATATCCGGTGCATTATCCTCATCGTAGATAACAATAACATCTTCCAGAGTTTCCAGTTTTCTTTTCCGTGGCTTAGGAATGTTCTCAGGGGTGATCCGGAAAGATTCACCTGAAATTCCCAGGTCTTTTATTTTACGGGTAAAGGATTTGACCAGCGGATGATCTTCTTCCATTGGTCCAAAAATCTGGTTAAGCAGGGAAAGGGGTTCATCGGTGTTAAAATCCTGCGCCCCGTGATGTAACGTTTCATAAATCTTGTTAACACCGCTGCGTCTGATGTCGTCCGGTAACAGGTCTCGATGCTTTTTGAAGACATCCTTGAGTGCGGCAACCAGTTTGTCGCTGAGATCGGTTGTACTGTTGACGCGCTGTACCTGTAAAAAACGCTCAAAATAAACGGAGATATTGGTTCGTTTGCTGCGATCCCGAACGACAACCCGCCCACCCTGAGCATCTGCCGTCAGGCGGACCAGAGCAATTTTCTGCATGGCTTCAGCTTTCTTGACGAAGCTTTCGCGGAAACGTTCGAGTCTGGGAACCTGAAACTCGTCTCCCTCCGCATCCAGCACGTAACGTACCACGTCCTCGTTATCATATTTAATGAGGGCAAACAGTTTTTCATCATTGAGGGTGTGAAGCTCAAAAAGAAAAAATACCCCCATGCTGGCATTTTTTGTGTGGTGGTGAGACTGAAAATCGTTTGCCAGAAAGGTGGACTGTTCGGTGAAGCAACTGGCGTCGGTATCGGCATTGTTCCTTATGAGCCGCAGAATGCGCTCGGTATTGGACAATTCCGTAAACCGGAACATGTTACCGCTTAATGCAGACTTAATCCGTTCCAGAAAAAAATCGACGTGTTCAGGTGGTGATATTTCGCTGAGCAGCACTGGGATCTCCAGTTCCCCACCAACGACATGAAAAATCATTCGTTTTATTGTCAGTGCATTAATTTCTTCATCCGTTAAAAAACTCATAGTGACACCCCGTTATTTCGTGTCTTATTTTATCGTTAATTGCTGTGACATGCTTTAAAGCGGGTAGTATAGGTAATCCCCTGTACCTACGTAAAATAGTTCATCACAAGGACAGGCGGCAGCTTGCCATCACCCCCTCTGTGAATAAATGTATACAGGGAAAGAATAAGTAAACATTCTCCCGGCATTTCTGCCGGGAGAATAGATTATAATTGTTGTCTGGCGTAATCGAAAGGTGAGACCGGATTTTCACTATTCGCATCGAGAAAATCTGCCCACCATTGCAGCATCAATTTGCGTTCGTCTAAGAACTCAGCTTTATGAATGTAGGCCGCACGTACGCCATTACGCTCCTGATGGCTCATCTGACGTTCAACAGCATCCCTGGACCATAGACCAGATTCAATCAATGAACTGCATGCCATTGCCCTGAAGCCGTGGCCACAAACGTCAACTTTTGTATTGTAGCCCATCAGGCGTAACGCGTTATTCACCGTATTTTCACTCATAGGTTTCCATGGATTGTGGTCGCCAGTGAAAATTAGCTCGTGCTCACCGCTGATGACCTGGATTTGTTTGAGAATATCCAGTGCCTGAGTTGAGAGTGGAACCAGATGCTCTGTACGCATTTTGGAGCCACGATGCGAGTACTTGACCCCTTCAATAGGTTTTCGTTCAGGAGGAATGGTCCACATGGCTTTCTCGAAGTCGATCTCAGACCATCTTGCAAAGCGAAGCTCACTGGAACGAATGAAGATAAGCAGGGTAAGTTTAGTTGCCAGTCGGGTAAGAGGTTGTCCCCTGTAGGTATCCAGTCGTTCAAGGAGCTCTGAAATGCGATTTAAGGCGAGGGCAGGACGGTGCTGGCGTTTCACCGTCGTTAAAGCACCAGCCATATCCACGGCAGGGTTATAGCTGATAATGCCGGACTGGGCAGCATAGCGCATGATTGCAGTGATACGTTGCTGAAGGCGGGCAGCAATCTCATATATCTCTTTTGCTTCGGCTGCTTTAACGGGGATAAGTAAATCAGGAGTTCGGAGGGCGGTAATATCACGTGAGCCGATAAAGGGGAAAACATGAGTCTCAAGGCTTTTCAGTATCTTCTCACTATGTGCTTCGGACCATTTTTTGTTGCTCTTGTGCCACTGACGCGCAACAAGCTCGAACGTATTACTGGCCTCCGGTACTGCTTTCTTTACTCGCTTCTGTTCGCAAGGGTCGACACCATCAGAAATGAGTTTTCTCGCTGCATCGCGCTTTTCCCTTGCTTCTGATAATGAGACTTCAGGATAGACGCCCAGAGCGAGCGTTTTCTCTTTGCCCAGAAACCGATAGCGGAGCCGCCAGTAACGCGAGCCGTTAGGGTGAACGAGCAAAAACATGTTGCCGCTGTCAGCAAGTTTATAAGGTTTTTCATCCGGTTTAGCTGCACGGATTTTAGCGTCAGTGAGCGCCATTGGTGGGGTCTCCTGATAGTAAAAGGGGTATAAATTTTATCGAATCAGACTATACCCTCAGTTGTACCCTCGCAAGGCACTTGATGCGGGTTGAATTTGATTGAGTGGGGTGGAGTTAACGTGTTGTGGATGTGTTGATTTTAGCGGGATTAGAATGCAAAAACGGACCTCCGTAGAGGTCCGTTGATATGAATTTGGTGCCCGGACTCGGAATCGAACCAAGGACACGGGGATTTTCAATCCCCTGCTCTACCGACTGAGCTATCCGGGCAACGGGGCGAATTAAACCTTAATCCGCGAGTGGCGTCAACGGTGTTTTCCCCTCACCCCGTTTGTTTGCTCAACTTTACGGCGATTCTGGCGGAGTTGGCGTTAAAATGCCCAATATTCACTCCTCTTCCGCATCGCTGGCATAGGCTTTCCATCCGTCTTCAATGCCTGTAATACGACGTGTACCAGACAACGTATATCCCGCTGGTGCCGTGTTGTCATTGCGGGGTGAATCGAAGGTGAGAAAGCCTTCAATGCCGCTCTCAGCAGAGTAGTAATACAGATTAATCAGCGTGCCGATGTAGCACGCTCCGTTGTGCCAGGCTGGCAGGAGGGCAACCTGTTCAGCATAGATCACCGGGCGCCCAGCGGAATATAAATCCGCTGCGTCGGCGGGGGTGCCGGGTGGAACAGGGCAAACAGGGGCATCTTCGGCGCGGAGCGATTTTCCGCGGGCTATGGCCTGCTGGACACGCTCCAGTTCGTCCATCAGGGATTTTTGCTCGTTCGCCGTCAGCGCCGGGGTTGCATCTTCTGTGGGTGAAAGCCGCAGATCGTAGTAATAACGCACCGTTACCGCCGGAGCCTTCGCGGCATCGCTGAACGGACGCAGCAGCCAGTAGGTATCTGAGCCAAACACACCGTCGCGCAACAGGGCATAGATCTGGCCATTTATCTCGATCCACTCCGCATGCTGGTCGGCACCGCGCCCGGCAGTAGAGTACAGCACGCCGGACATCGGCCACATAGCAACGTTGGCGTTATACCGTGAGCGCGAATCGACAACCGAGAAGCGATCATCCGTGTTTTTACGCACCCCCGTATAGTTATACAGGCTGGTGCCGCCCACATAGCTGTCAACGATCAGATCGCGCTTACCGTCGTTATCCAGGTCTACAAGCGTATAACTGATGCCTGCTTCGTTACCATCCACCACAATTTTCGAATTTACAAACGCCTGCCACTCGTCGTCGCTGATCGCTGCTGAGGGTTTGCGGTCAGGCGTGTCGGGGTTCAGCGTGAACTGGGTTTGCACGGCCTTCACCGGGAAGCGTTGCGCCAGGGCGGTGACGGCATCTTTGTCCTGAAGGGTGTCCATTGCAGCGCGCAACGTTTTCAGCGCCAGCCGATCGGTATCGACATCCGCTTTCATGCGTACGTTGCTGATCAGTGTCGGCAGGATCCAGACGCCGCCTGCACCCATGCCACTGCACATTCCTGAAGAGATCGCTTCACTCCTGACGAAGCCTTCGCCATTCCAGTAGCGGCTCTCGGCGGAAAAGCAGTCGCCGAGCCCGCGCCCTTTATGCGATGAAAAAATGAATCCATCGGTAAAGTCGCTGGCGTCACTGGTGACGAACTGAGGCGGCGTGTTAAGCGCGTTGTCGGTAAACCAGACGGCATAACTTTCGTTATAGGCACCGCGCCAGCAGAGGGTGGTGACGGTAACGTGCTTATCGTCGATGGGCGTTTTAACCCACGGCTCCGCACGTTCTTCCTCTCCGATATCGCACTCCGCGGCGAATTTCTCTCGCAGCTGCGGCTCGATTTTTGCCAGCTCGGCAGGCGTCAGCGGTACAGATTTTGCGTCAGAAATGGCGGGATAACGCGCTACCAGAGGGATGTCGCGGGGCATTAATACCGTATTGTTGCTGCGTTTTCCCGGGCGTATCAGCGCGCCCGGAGTATTAACGCGCTGCTGAAAGTCGTCCATTTTCAACAGCACCGCGTTGGAGCCAGAAGAGGAGAGCCTCAGGCGGCGCGTTTTGCTGCCAAATTCTATAAGGCGGTCCTCGCGCAACGCCTGGAGTAGCGCATCACGTTGGGTTGCATTGAGTAGCAGATAGCCGTTCTCTCCCCACTCCAGCGAGCCTTTGGAATTACCATCAATAAACAGCGTCTCCGGTGACAGTGACTCAGGATCGGCGATCTCGTTGGCGAAGGTTGCCTGAACATTAACCTGCGCCAGAGGTCCGGCTTTACGGGTCAGCAATACGCTGATTTCGCCATCATTAACGCCATAACCCGCCGCCCGGCAGGTGCCGGTGTTATCGCAGGCGATTTCCCAGTCGTTATGTTGAAACTTGATGCCCTCGAGTGGGGCCGCATGAAGCGAAGCGCTGAACAGGGCGGCAAACAGGGCCGTCGGCAGGAGACGCATATAAAGTCCTTTTTAAGAGTAAAATCGGACAAAGTATATGCGTATCAGGGTGATAACTATACTGCCAGAACCAGCAGGTTCAGGTCAGCGCGCCGCCTTTGCGGCACTGGGAGAAGCGCAGAATATCTTCCGCCAGCTGGCGTGCAGTATCCACATCCGCCTGGCTGCGATTGACCAACATCCGGCTCAGGCAGCCTTCCAGCACCAGCTCCATCTGTTTTGCCACCATCGCCGGGTCGTCCACTTCCAGCTCGGTCAGCAGCTGATGGCTGAAGTCGTACGCATTGCGCTTCTGCTGATCGGCAAGCTGGTGAATCGGGTGCGTCGGGTCGGGGAAAAAGGTGCAGGCAGCGATAAACAGGCAGCCCGGATAACGCTGACGGGTCACGCAGTCGGTCAGCGCCTGATAGCGCGCCAGCAGTTTTTGCTCGTGAGTTTGCGTGTCGTCGTGCAGCAGTTGGCGACGCCAGGCGTCAACCTGCTGGCTGAGATGCCGCAGTGCGTCGTAAAGCAGCGCTTCGCTGTCCGGCCAGAAACGTTCGAGCGCTTCCAGCGGGTAGTCGACGCGGGTGGCTACCATGTCCAGCGTGGTGCTGGAGAGTCCTTGCTGTTCAAGGAGTTGCAGAGCCTGGTCTAGAACCGCTTCGCGTTCCACAGACTGTTCCTCCATTTATTTCGGTGATTTATCCCACATAGAGTGTCGTTTACCGATCCCGATTGCGCAAATGACGGGTAAACGCCTCTGCCTTTGTAAAACCGGTAACCCGGCGGGCCGGTTGTTCGCGCCCGTCGGCGTCAAAGAACAAAATCGTCGGCAGACCGAGCACCTTAAGGTGCGCGAGCAGGGCGCGATCCTGGGCGTTATTGGCGGTGACGTCCGCCTGCAGCAGCACGGTATCCCTCAGCGCCTGCTGCACCTGCGGATCGCTGAAAGTGTATTTCTCAAACTCCTTACAGGCGACGCACCAGTCGGCGTACAGATCGAGCATCACCGGCTTGCCCTTCGCCGCCGCCAGCGCGGCATTCAGATCATCAACGCTGGCGATGCGGGTGAAGTTGAGATGAGTCTGGTTTTGCGCTATTGGCACACCAAACGCCCAGTCCTGCAGCGGGCGCGCGCTGATGACCGCGGCGGCCAGCAGCAGGATCTGCACTACGCGCACCCAGGCGCGGGTAGCGCTCAGGCTGGCGATAAAGGCCCAGACAGAGAAGGCGACGCCGAGCGCCGACCACATCCGCAGCCCCCAGGGTTCGCCCACCACGCGCTCCAGCAGAAATACCGGCAGGGCGAGGATGACAAACCCGAATGCGACTTTCACTTTCTCCATCCACGGCCCGCTTTTCGGCAGCAGACGGTTGCCGAATACTGTCACCAGCACCAGCGGCAGCCCCATGCCGAGCGCGTAGAGATAGAGCGTGCCGCCGCCGAGCCACAGGTTACCGCTCTGGGCGATGTAGAGCAGAATGGCGCTGAGCGGCGCAGTGGTGCAGGGGGAGCAGATCAGCCCGGCAATCGCGCCCATCGCGAATACGCCACCCGGCGAGCCGCCGCGCTGGCGGTTACTCATCAGGGTTAAGCGCGTCTGAAGCGCAGACGGCAGTTGCAGGGTAAACAGGCCGAACATCGACAGCGCCAGCAGCACGAAAACGATCGACAGGCCGATGAGCACGTAAGGGTGCTGGAGCGCGGCCTGGAACTGAAGCCCGGCGGCGGCGACCACCAGGCCAAGCGCGGTGTAGGTCAGCGCCATGCCCTGGACGTAGATAAACGCCAGCAGCAGCGCGCGTCCGGTAGAGAGGCGTTGCTGGCCGCCCAGCACGATGCCGGAGATCAGCGGGTACATCGGGAGTACGCATGGGGTAAAGGCAATACCAATCCCAATCAGCAGCGCCCACAGCGCCGAAAAGGGCAGCGGGGCGGGCGCGGGGCTGGCTGCTGTGTTCTCCACGGGCGCGGTACTCGCTGCCGGAGCTTGCTCGGCAGGCGTGACGGCGCTCAGCGGCACCACTCGGGTTTCCGGCGGATAGCAGAACCCGGCAGCGGCACAGCCCTGATAGGTCACGGTCAGGGTTGCGCCCGGCCCGGCGCGGCGAATATCGACGGGCAGCTGCAGCTGGCGGGTGTAGATCTCGCTCTTGCCGTAGAACTCATCCTCGTGCGGCGTGCCCGGCGGCAGCGCCAGCGGCGCGGTTTCCGCCTGTGCCGGGGTGACGGCGATCTGCTTGCGGTAGAGGTAGTAACCGTCGCGGATCTGCCAGCTCAGGGTCAGATCGCGATCCTGCTGGATGAAGTCAAAAGCAAAGGCCTGGTCGGCAGGCAGATACTGGCTTTTCGGCTGGGCGTCAAAAAGCCCGGCCAGGGCTGAGGTGCTGCATAACAGCAGGATCAGCGTAAGGATGCGTTGAGCCATGAGAGGTAATCACTATCTCCGTGGAGAACCGGCAGAACCAGCAATTCAGGGGTTTGATACGGGTGAAGGTTTTTCAGGCAGCGCAGCAGCGGCTCCTGACGCGAGGTGTCGCTTTTCAGCACCATCTGTACTTCGTATTCCTGCTCCAGTTTGCCTTCCCAGTAGTAGAGCGAGGTTGCGCCCGGCAGCAGCGTGACGCAGGCGGCGAGCTTTTCCGCCAGCACTTTGGCGGCCAGCTCCTGGGCGGTGGCTTCATCGGGAGCGGTACAGAGAATTACGACAGCATCGGGCTGGGTCATAGCAACCTCGTCTCGGCGAAAAAAGGCACTATATCACGCGGGCGGAAGGGCTTCATGAAACGGGCCGCTGGCGCAGCCCGCTTTTTTGTCACCTGAGATTACGGCTCTACAGCAGTACGCTGCCCAGCAGGAAGCCAAAGCAGACGGCCAGCACCACGCCGATGGTGCCGGGAATAAAGAACGGGTGGTTAAACACGAAGCGCCCGATGCGCGTGGTGCCGGTATCGTCCATCTGTACGGCGGCGACCAGCGTCGGGTAGGTCGGCAAGATGAACAGTCCGGATACCGCCGCGAAAGAGGCCACGGCAGTCAACGGCGACACGTTCAGCGCCAGCGCCATCGGCATCAGTGCTTTAGCCGTGGCTGCCTGAGAGTAGAGCAGGGCGGAAGCAAAGAAGAAGATCAGCGCCAGCAGCCACGGGTGCCCCTGAATCACGCTCCCGGCGGTGGCTTTGATCCAGTCGATGTTGGCAGAAACAAAGGTATCACCCAGCCAGGCGACGCCGAGAATACAGATACAGGCGCTCATGCCGGCTTTAAAGGTGCTGGAACTCAGGATGGATTCGGTTTCAACGCGGCAAAGGATGGTCGTCAGGGTCGCGACGCTCAGCATGATAATCAGGATGGCGCTGGTGGTGTTCATTAGCGGCGTGGCGACAATGCCGAGGCTCGGGCTGTTGACGATGGCGTAGATCACCACGCAGACCACGCCGAGCAGGAACAGGCATACCGAGGTGCGTGCGCGCGGCTTCAGCTCGATTTTCTTGTCGCCGCGCAGGGCAACCAGCCCCTCTTCAAGGCGCTTCTGGTAAACCGGGTCGTCAGAGAGCTTTGAATTAAACAGCACTGACACCAGGAACGACATCACCAGCACCGCCAGCAGCGTGGACGGGATCACCACCGACAGCAGATGAATGTAGCTGACGCCGTGGGTTTCCATCACCGACGACATATACACCACGGCGGCAGAAATGGGGGAGGCGGTAATGGCAATCTGGGCTGCGACCACGGCGGTAGAGAGCGGACGGCACGGTTTGATGCCCTGCTCTTTCGCCACTTCGGCAATCACCGGCAGGGTGGCGAGCGAGATATTGCCGGTGCCGGCGAAGATGGTCAGAAAATACGTGACCACCGGCGCGAGAATGGTGATGTATTTCGGGTTGCGGCGCAGCAGTTTCTCGGTCTGGTGGACGAGATAATCCAGACCGCCAGCCACCTGCATGGCAGAGATAGCCGCGATCACCGCCATGATGATGGAGATAACGTCAAAAGGAATATTCCCCGGTTTGACGCCGATGGCGGCCAGCACCAGCACCCCGAGGCCACCGGCAAAGCCGATGCCTATCCCCCCGAGCCTGGCGCCGATATAGATCGCCAGCAGAACGATGATGAGTTCAACGACTATCATGATTGCTTCCTTGTGAGTTAAGTAATAGATAAACGAATGTTGTGATTTCGTAGCCGTATAAAACGAAAAAGGCACGTCCGGAGGACGTGCCTTGATAAGCGTTTACCCTGTTCTGTTATTGTTCGCTTTCATCGGTATAACGTTTCGCTTTATAAACCGGATGCATCAGATTATGCACCGAGAAAATATCGTCAAGCTCTGCTTCAGAGAGCAGACCTCGTTCCAGTACCACTTCACGCACGCTCTTACCGGTTTCGGCGCAGATTTTACCCACGATGTCGCCATTGTGGTGGCCGATGAACGGATTAAGGTAGGTGACGATACCGATGGAGTTATAAACGTAACCTTCGCACACTTCTTTGTTCGCGGTTATGCCATTGACGCATTTTTCCAGCAGGTTGTAGCAGGCGTTGGTCAGAATGTGAATGGATTCAAACATCGCCTGGCCAATTACCGGCTCCATGACGTTCAGCTGCAGCTGGCCCGCTTCGGACGCCATAGTGACGGTGGTGTCGTTGCCGATCACCTTGAAGCACACCTGGTTCACCACTTCCGGCACTACCGGGTTCACTTTCGCCGGCATGATGGACGAGCCCGCCTGGAGTTCCGGCAGGTTGATTTCGTTCAGGCCAGAGCGCGGGCCTGACGAGAGCAGGCGCAGGTCGTTACAGATCTTGGAGAGTTTTACCGCCAGGCGCTTCAGGGAGCTGTGCACCATCACATAGGCGCCGCAGTCTGACGTCGCTTCGATCAGGTCTTCCGCCGGCACCACCGGCAGGTTGCTCACTTCCGCCAGCTTCTGCACTGCCAGCTGCTGGTAGCCGTCCGGGGTGTTGAGGCGAGTACCGATGGCCGTTGCGCCGAGGTTCACTTCCAGCAGCAGTTCCGCGGTGCGCAGCAGGTTTTTGGTTTCTTCATTCAGCAGCACGCTAAAGGCATGGAACTCCTGGCCGAGGGTCATCGGCACCGCATCCTGCAGCTGGGTACGGCCCATCTTCAGGATGGTTTCGAACTCTACCGCTTTACGCTGGAAGCCTTCGCCCAGCTGGTTAATCGCATCGACCAGCTTAACGATAGAGGTGTAAACGGCGATACGGAAACCGGTCGGGTAGGCGTCGTTGGTGGACTGGCACTTGTTAACGTGATCGTTCGGGTTGAGGTACTGATACTCACCTTTCTGGTGGCCCAGCAGCTCAAGGCCGATGTTGGCCAGAACCTCGTTGGTATTCATGTTAACGGAAGTGCCCGCGCCGCCCTGGTAAACGTCCACCGGGAACTGATCCATGCACTTGCCGTTGTTCAGGACTTCATCACATGCTGCGATAATCGCGTTGGCCACTTTCTTAGGAATGGTTTGCAGTTCCTTGTTGGCCAGCGCCGCGGCTTTTTTCACCATCACCATGCCACGCACAAACTCAGGGATGTCGCTGATTTTGCTGTTGCTGATGTAGAAATTCTCAATCGCTCTCAGAGTGTGTACACCATAGTAGGCATCCGCTGGAACTTCCCTGGTACCCAACAAATCTTCTTCGATACGAATGTTGTTTAACATGTGAACCTTCTTTTTCAAGCTGCCGATGAAAACACTAAATACGCAGTATTTATGTGGTTATGCTGGTTTTCAGACCGACGATTATTTCCTTAATCGCTCTGATACCCACGATCATATGCTGATAATAGCGAAATGCAGTAATCTGGATCACTTATTATGACAACAATTTCATTACATTTATTAATATGTGAAATGGCTCACCGCAAAAAACTTTACCCATCCCTTACCCGCAGCCCGCATTGAAATCCCGCGTGGTCGCCTCCATTACCTCTGGATGGCGTTTCGCCACCCCATTTTCGCTGAGGCCTTGCGGCGTCAGCTTATCGACAGGAGAACCCAGTGCGCTGGATACCGTTAGTTGCCATATTTCTTTACGTTTATATCGAGATCTCCATCTTCATCCAGGTCGCCCACGTCTTTGGCGTGCTGCTGACGCTGCTGCTGGTGGTATTCACCTCGATTATTGGTATGTCGCTGGTGCGCAACCAGGGCTTTAAAAACCTGATGATCATGCAGCAGAAGCTGGAAGCAGGCGAAAGCCCGGCGGCAGAGATGATCAAAAGCGTGTCGCTGATTATCTCCGGCCTGCTGCTCATCATTCCCGGCTTCTTTACCGACTTCCTCGGCCTGCTGTTGCTTCTGCCACCGGTGCAGAAACTGCTGACCCTGCGCCTGATGCCGCACCTGCGCTTTAACCGTATGCCGGGCGGCGGCTTCACTACGGGTGACAGCAACGGGCAGACCATCGACGGCGAATATCAACGTAAAGATGAAACGCCGCGACGCTTGGAAGATCGCGATCGCGACGGCCAATAAAAAATTTTTGTTATTCCCCCCTTGAAGGGGGAATTTTCTATCCCCATCTCTCAGGTCACCAGCCGATAACCCGTTAGGGTCGGCGTTACCCCACAACTGATACTGACTTTCTCAAAGGAGAGCTATCAATGAGTATTCGTCCGTTACATGATCGTGTCATCGTCAAGCGTAAAGAGGTTGAGTCCAAATCTGCAGGCGGCATCGTGCTGACCGGTAGCGCAGCAGGTAAATCAACCCGTGGCGAAATCATCGCAGTCGGTAAGGGCCGCATCCTTGATAACGGTAGCGTTCAGCCGCTGGACGTAAAAGTTGGCGATATCGTCATCTTTAACGATGGTTACGGTGTGAAAGCTGAAAAGATCGACAATGAAGAAGTGCTGATCATGTCTGAAAGCGACATTCTGGCGATTGTTGAAGCGTAATCCACGCGCGAACTCACTGAACATACGAATTTAAGGGAAAAGAGAAATGGCAGCTAAAGACGTAAAATTCGGTAACGACGCCCGTGTAAAAATGCTGCGCGGCGTAAACGTACTGGCAGACGCGGTTAAAGTAACCCTGGGCCCGAAAGGCCGTAACGTGGTACTGGATAAATCCTTC
This sequence comes from Siccibacter colletis, assembly GCF_000696575.1. Lineage (GTDB taxonomy): Bacteria > Pseudomonadota > Gammaproteobacteria > Enterobacterales > Enterobacteriaceae > Siccibacter > Siccibacter colletis. Next base: position 143,304 of record NZ_JMSQ01000007.1, read on the forward strand.
GGCGCACCGACCATCACCAAAGACGGCGTATCCGTTGCACGTGAAATCGAGCTGGACGACAAGTTCGAAAACATGGGCGCCCAGATGGTGAAAGAAGTGGCCTCCAAAGCGAACGACGCGGCAGGCGACGGTACCACCACCGCAACCGTACTGGCTCAGGCTATCGTTAACGAAGGCCTGAAAGCCGTTGCGGCCGGCATGAACCCGATGGATCTGAAGCGCGGCATCGACAAAGCGGTTATCGCAGCGGTTGAAGAGCTGAAAACCCTGTCCGTACCGTGCTCTGACTCCCGCGCTATCGCGCAGGTAGGTACTATCTCCGCTAACTCCGACGAAACCGTAGGCAAAATGATTGCCGAAGCGATGGACAAAGTCGGTAAAGAAGGCGTGATCACCGTTGAAGAAGGTACCGGCCTGCAGGACGAGCTGGACGTGGTTGAAGGTATGCAGTTCGACCGTGGCTACCTGTCTCCGTACTTCATCAACAAGCCGGAAACTGGCGCCGTTGAACTGGAAAGCCCGTTCATCCTGCTGGCTGACAAAAAAATCTCCAACATCCGCGAAATGCTGCCGGTACTGGAAGCCGTTGCGAAAGCAGGCAAACCGCTGGTTATCGTGGCTGAAGACGTTGAAGGCGAAGCGCTGGCGACCCTGGTGGTTAACACCATGCGCGGCATCGTGAAAGTTGCTGCGGTGAAAGCACCGGGCTTCGGCGACCGTCGTAAAGCTATGCTGCAGGATATCGCAACCCTGACCGGCGGTACCGTCATCTCTGAAGAGATCGGTATGGAACTGGAAAAAGCCACCCTGGAAGACCTGGGTCAGGCAAAACGCGTTGTGATCAACAAAGACACCACCACCATCATCGATGGCGTGGGTGACGAAGCGGCGATTCAGGGCCGTGTTGCTCAGATCCGCCAGCAGGTTGAAGAAGCCACTTCCGATTACGACCGTGAAAAACTGCAGGAGCGCGTAGCGAAACTGGCAGGCGGCGTTGCGGTAATCAAAGTTGGCGCAGCAACCGAAGTTGAAATGAAAGAGAAAAAAGCACGCGTTGAAGATGCCCTGGCTGCGACCCGCGCCGCGGTAGAAGAAGGCGTGGTTGCTGGTGGTGGCGTGGCGCTGGTTCGCGTTGCCGCTAAACTCTCTGAGCTGACTGGTCAGAACGAAGATCAGAACGTCGGTATCAAAGTTGCACTGCGTGCGATGGAAGCGCCGCTGCGTCAGATCGTTTCTAACGCCGGCGAAGAACCGTCTGTGGTTGCTAACAACGTGAAAGCGGGCGACGGTAACTACGGTTACAACGCAGCGACCGAAGAGTACGGCAACATGATCGACATGGGTATCCTGGACCCAACCAAAGTGACCCGTTCTGCGCTGCAGTACGCGTCCTCCGTGGCTGGCCTGATGATCACCACCGAGTGCATGGTGACCGACCTGCCGAAATCCGACGCGCCTGACTTAGGTGCTGCCGGCGGTATGGGTGGCATGGGCGGTATGGGCGGCATGATGTAATTGCCCTGAGCGCAGCGTCTCGTCTGCGCTCTTCCGCACCAGAAAACCGGCTGATGTTTCAGCCGGTTTTTTTATGCGCTGAAAACCTTAACACCCTGCGTTCCGTCTGAAAAATACCCCCAGCTGATTCTGAGTTTCCCGCTCCTGTGGCCGTGTCGCTTGTTACACCCGTTACAAAAGGTCATATAACGCCTGTCGTTGCCATGAGTTTCTGCTCCGGCACCGATCTGGCTGGCCTGCGGCGATACATGACATCCGCTGCGCCATAACCGATAACGGGAAAAAGGAAATCTATATGAATGATAAATGGGATATTTATAAGGATAATCAGAATGAATGGCGCTGGCGCCGTACTGCGCCAAATGGCGTTATTGTGGGGGCATCCTCGCAGGGTTACGTAAACCGGAGCGACTGCCTAGAAAATGCCCGTCGTCACGGTTACACGGGTAGCTGACGTCTCTGCCGCGACGCGCCAGTTTGCTCATTTGAGCCAACAACGCGTTTCAGCACGCAAAACCCCCGGTCAGAAATGGCCGGGGGTTTTTCTTTTCGTCACGTTTTTAGTATAAGGTTGAGTCGGGCAGGGTTTGTCCAGCTTATCGAATATGAGGAATAACATGCGCTTAAAAGTCTCAGCAGGAATGGTTGTGGCAGCGCTGCTGCTGGCCGGTTGTTCGAGCGGCAACGAGCTGTCCGCAGGCGGGCAGGGTGTTCGCTTTGTAGAGGAGCAACCAGGCTCAGAATGCCAGCTGATCGGCACGGCCACCGGCAAACAGAGCAACTGGCTGTCTGGCCAGCACGGCGAAGAAGGCGGCTCAATGCGCGGTGCGGCAAATGCGCTGCGTAACCAGGCGGCGGCGATGGGCGGCAACGTGCTGTACGGCGTCACCAGCCCGAGCCAGAATATGCTGTCCAGCTTTGTGCCAACCGCAAGCGAAATGGCCGGTCAGGTCTACAAATGCCCGAACTGACGGGCTGACGTCGTGGAAGGCAGGCCGTAACGGCTGTCACGGCCAACTGAAGCGGCATAAGGTGGATAAGCGCGACGCCTCCACCTTTTTTATTACTGCTGGCGCAGCTGCAGATCCAGCGGCGTTTTACTTGGCTCGCCGCCAATCTCTCGCGCCAGGCGCGGCACCAGATAACCCGATACCAGCGACAGCAGCTCGCGCACGATGCGACGCGCGTCGTCGTCACTCACCATGAAGTGCGCCGCCCCCTGCACTTTGTCCAGCACGTGCAGGTAATAGGGCATCACCCCGGCATCGAAAAGCGCATTGCTCAGCGCCGCCAGCGCCGGTGCACTGTCATTGACGCCCTTAAGCAGTACGCTCTGGTTAAGCAGCGTGACGCCAGCGTGACGCAGCCGCGCCGTCGCTGCGCGGAAATCGTCGTCGATCTCCCGGGCGTGGTTGATGTGGTTAACCAGCAGCACCTGCAAACGCGAACGCGCCAGCCGGGATACCAGCCCGTCGGTAATGCGCGCCGGGATGACAATCGGCAGACGGCTGTGAATGCGCAGGCGCTTAAGATGCTCAATCGCTTCCAGCTCGCCAATCAACCAGTCCAGCTCGTGATCTTTCGCCATCAGCGGGTCGCCGCCGGAAAAAATAATCTCATCCAGCTCCGGATGGGCGGCAATATACGCCAGCGCCGCTTTCCAGTTGCGCTTGTTGCCCTGATTATCGGCATAGGGGAAGTGGCGGCGGAAGCAGTAGCGGCAGTTCACCGCGCAGCCGCCTTTCACCAGCAGCAGCGCCCGGTTGCGGTACTTATGCAGCAGGCCGGGCACCACGCTGTTCTGTTCTTCCAGCGGATCGGTGGTGAATCCGGGCGCAGCGATAAACTCTTCCTGCGCGGTAAGTACCTGTCTTAGCAGCGGATCGTCAGGGTTTCCCTGCTCCATCCGCGCGACAAACGCGCGCGGCACGCGCAGGGCGAAAAGACGTCGCGCTTCGCGGCCTGCCAGCAGGTCGGGGAAGGTGTCTATCTTTAAAAGATGCAGCAGCTCATCGGGAGCGGTTATTACATCTGCAAGTTGCGATAACCAATCTTCTCTGGATGGGGTATTTAGGGTTACAATATGCGCCATTTTGTGGCTTAGCTACCAGTTAACAATTTTCAGAGGGCCTTATGGCGACTTACTATAGCAACGATTTTCGTGCTGGTCTTAAAATCATGATGGACGGCGAACCTTATGCGGTTGAAGCCAGCGAGTTCGTTAAGCCGGGTAAAGGCCAGGCGTTCGCACGCGTTAAGCTGCGTCGTCTGCTGACCGGTACCCGCGTTGAGAAAACCTTCAAATCTACCGACTCCGCAGAAGGCGCAGACGTGGTAGATATGAACCTGACCTACCTCTACAACGACGGTGAGTTCTGGCACTTCATGAACAACCAGACCTTCGAGCAGCTGGCTGCCGATGAGAAAGCCGTGGGTGAAAACGCGAAGTGGCTGCTGGATCAGGCTGAGTGCATCGTGACCCTGTGGAACGGCCAGCCGATTTCCGTGACCCCGCCGAACTTTGTTGAGCTGGAAATCGTTGAAACCGATCCGGGCCTGAAAGGCGACACCGCAGGGACTGGCGGCAAGCCGGCGACCCTGAGCACTGGCGCTGTGGTTAAAGTTCCGCTGTTCGTACAGATCGGCGAAGTTATCAAAGTGGATACCCGCTCTGGTGAATACGTTTCTCGCGTGAAGTAAGCGCGGAAAACCTGCGGCGTGGCGCCCTGCCACGCCGTTGTTCAAGGATGGCAAGGATGATGCACCGCTTTCTCTCTTTCCTGCTTATCGCTCTGGTGTGTGGTGTCGCGCTCAGCGGCTGCAACACGGCGCGTGGTTTCGGCGAAGATGTCCAGCATCTGGGTGGCGCAATCCAGCGCGCAGTACAGTAATTTCTCCTTCTCCTAAAATTATTACCTTTTCCGGCAGCGGTTGCTTTTTTAGCTATGCTTAAGTGGCTATACACAAAACAACTTTGGCAATAAAAGGAAGATATTATGTTGAAGAAAGCAATTGCGACGTTCTTTTCTGTAGTAGTCCTTTCATCTTTACTGACCGCCTGCAATACCACCCGCGGCGTAGGTGAAGATATTCAGGACGGCGGCAGCGCCATCTCTGGCGCAGCGACCAAAGCCTCACAGTAAGCCTGCTCCTCGGTACGGCTGTCTGGCCGTACCGTCATTACCCCTCCGCCATCTCCGGCAGCGCCAGAAACAGCGAAAAACGATTATCCGCGCCCAGCTTCATGCGAATATTGCGCTTGTAGGTGTAAACCGTTTTCACCGTGATACCCATTTTTGTTGCGACCACGTCGTTACTGGCACCTTTAGTCCACAGCGCCAGCACCCGCTCTTCCCGCAGCGTCAGCAGCGGCTGAACCGGCTTTGGTTCTCCAAACGGCGGACGCGACACCAGCGCGTCCTGAATCAGCCGACGGAGCGCGCTCAGCGACAGGGATTTATCCACCGAACGCCAGCTGGTTTGCAGCGCGCAGTAGTCATCCAGCACCGCAGCGCGCCCGCTCTGCAGCAGGATTAAACGCGTGGTATTACCGCAGGCGGCAAAAATCGAAGAAAGCTGCTGAATATGGTGTAGTTCACCCATAAAACTGTAGAGATCGGCAATCACCATATTGGGCTGCCATTGCAGGATATGCTCACGGGCATGAAGCAGGTTATCGATACCCGTAATGGAGAATGAGGAGCCAAAGTTGTCGGGATGATTGAGCCACGCTTTCAGGCCGTTGCGGCTGAAGTGACAGCGGTCAATCACTAAAATTTTATACATGGTCTGCTTCGCGTTCGAGAAAGATACGTGCCCCGTTTCCCGGACGAAGGAAACGCATCATCATAGGAAGATCTCTGACCAGTTGAAGGCTTGATCTGAACAGACAAGTGCCGCTATTTCCGGCTTTTACCCGGAAAAGCGCGGTAAAGATGAGAAAAAAGGGTTGAGATGCGCCTTTTTTGACGACATCATTATTCTCGCTTATCACAAGGCCATATGGGACGACCTATATGCGCATCATCAAATCGGGGACGGCCCCACCGAAAATGGAGCCTGTTATGGCCTGGTTAGTGCTTGTTATCGCTGGTCTGCTGGAAGTTGTCTGGGCGGTCGGCCTGAAATATACCCACGGTTTTACCCGCCTCACGCCGAGTATTATTACAGTGACGGCGATGATCGTCAGTATCGTACTGCTTTCATGGTCGATGAAGACGCTGCCAACCGGTACCGCCTACGCCGTCTGGACGGGCATAGGTGCGGTTGGCGCGGCGATTACCGGTATCGTGCTGCTGGGCGAATCCGCGAGCGTTGCGCGTATCGCCAGCCTGCTGCTTATTGTGGCGGGGATTATCGGGCTTAAAATCAGCACCCACTAACGTGGGGTCTGTTTCACCCAGATAAGTTTATTCACTTCAAACCCTTGCCGGGTCGCGACATCCACCATCCTCTGTTTTACTTCCGGCGTTATCGTCGGGTTACGCGAGAGGATCCACAGGTAGTCGCGATTCGGCCCGCAGACCAGCGCATTCTGATAGTCATCATCCAGCGCAATCACGTTATAGCCGCCGTAGAACGGGCCGAAGAACGACACCTTCAGCGAGGCGCGCGTTTTGTCGTTAGTGGTGAAATAGGCTTTCCCTTCGCTCTCCTGCCACATCCCGCGTTCCGGGTTGTAGCCGCGGTTGATCACCTTCAGGCCACCGTCGTCGCGCAGGCTGTAGGTTGCCGTCACGCGCTCCAGACCGCGTTCGAAGCGGTGATCCAGGCGGGCGATTTCATACCAGGTGCCGAGATAGCGCTGGGTATCAAAATTCTCAATAACCGTGACGCCTTTCGGCGGCGTGGGTGAACTACAGGAAACCACCAGCAACGCAGCGGTGACGGCGGCAACAACAGGTAAGATCCTCATCGCTAATTCCCTCCAGCATTTTTATGCTAAGTGTAGAAGATGCGGGAAATTTTGCGTGCCGGAAAGCGACGTGGCCTGCCGGTGTGGCAGGCCAAAAGCGGAGTCAGAGGGTGAGGACGCCGATCAGCGTCACGATGCTCAGGATCGCCGCCAGACCGTAGAACACCCATTTCCCGGCTGGCACGTGGATCTTCAGGTCGTGCATAGCGTGGTGAATGCGGTGCAGTCCACACCAGAGCGGCAGAACAATCATCAGAAAGAGAAACAGTCGCCCGATAAGCGTTTGTGAGAATGCCAGAATGCGCTCATAGCTGAACGCATCGCCCGGGCCGAGGCCCAGCGGCAGCAGAATACCGACCAGCAAAATCACTACCGGTGCGACAATGGCACTCCACATGCCGCCTGCGCCAAACAGTCCCCAGAACAGCGGTTCGTCAGAACGTTTTGGGTTGGGATTAATCATCGTGGTTTCCTCACCAGAACAGCGCAACGCCGAGAATAACTATCGTCACCACAACAGTGACGGCCCAGAGTCCTTTGATCACCGGTCCTGGCCCCATCTTTTCACCCTTTACGATGACTATGGCGGCCTTCGGAGCCAGCTCAAACCAGGTTTTGGTGTGCAGCAGCGCGGCAGCCAGGCTGAGCAGATTGATCAGCAGCACGATAGGGTTTTGCAGGAAGCCGATAAAGCCCTGCCAGCTCTCCGGCCCGTGCTTGAGCGCAAAAAGGCCATAAAGCAGCACGATGCTGAACCAGACCGCCGGCAGCGCCGTGCCTTCGCGCAGCATATAGAAGCGGTAGAAGGGCAGGCGTTTCCACCAGGTCGGCGTCATGGGTTGCACGTAAGGTTTACGTTTGGTAGTCATGGTCATGCGCTCCTTGCGTCGGGTTTCAGGGTGGCAATGAGGAAATCTTTCGAACTTTCCACTTTGCCCTGCTGAATGGCCGCCGCCGGGTCAACGTGTTTCGGACAGACTTCAGAGCAGTAGCCGACGAAAGTGCAGGTCCAGACGCCGTTCTGGCCGTTCAGCTGCGGCATGCGCTGGGCTTTACCGCGATCGCGGTTGTCGAGATTGTAGCGGTGCGCCAGGGTGATTGCCGCCGGGCCGATGAACTCCGGATTCAGGCCAAACTGCGGGCAGGCGGCGTAGCAGAGGCCGCAGTTGATGCAGCCCGAGAACTGATGGTACTTCGCCATCTGCGCCGGAGTCTGAACGTTAGGCCCCTGATCCGGGGTGCGCGGGTTACCGATGATGTACGGCTTAATCGCTTCCAGGCTTTCGATAAAGTGGGTCATATCCACCACCAGATCGCGCTCTATGGGGAAATTCGCCAGCGCCTCAACCTTCAGGCCGTGCGGATAGTCGCGCAGGAAGGTTTTACAGGCCAGCTTCGGTACGCGATTGACCATCATTCCGCACGAGCCGCAGATCGCCATCCGGCACGACCAGCGGTAGCTCAGATCCGGGGCGAGGTTGTCTTTGATGTACCCCAGCGCATCCAGCAGCGACGTCTGCTCGTCCCAGGGCACGTCATAGAACACGCTGTGGGGCGCGCTGTCCGTTTCCGGGTGATAGCGCACCACCTCAAGCTTCATGATTTTCATCTCAGCCATTCGCCGTCTCCTTCTTCTCGGCTGCTTCAGACTCTGCCCCGTACACGCGTTTCGCTGGCGGCAGGGTCGTGATCTTCACATCGCTGTAGGCCAGGCGCGTGCTGCCGTCGGCCTCGCGGAATGCCAGGGTATGTTTAAGGAAGTTCACGTCGTCACGTTCAGTGCAGCCTTCGTCGAGACGCTGATGCGCGCCGCGCGACTCCTTGCGCGCCATCGCCGAGTGCGCCATGCATTCGGCGACATTCAGCCCGTGCGCCAGCTCGATGGTATAGAGCAACTCGGTATTAAATACGCTGGAGGTGTCGGTGATACGCACGTGCTGCATGCGCTCCTGCAGTTCAGCCAGCTTGTCGATGGTTTTCTGCATCAGCTCCGGGGTACGGTAGATGCCGCAGCCTTCTTCCATTGCGAGGCCCATCTCGTCGCGGATCGCCGACCAGCGCTCGTTGCCTCGCTGACTAACCAGCATTTTCAGACGCTGCTCAACGTCGGCGGCCTGAGCATTAAGCGCCGTATCGTTAGCCGGGGAAGCGGACGCTGCGCGCGCCATTGCCTGCTCGCCCGCCAGGCGACCGAAGACCACCAGTTCCGCCAGCGAGTTAGAGCCGAGGCGGTTGGCTCCGTGCAGGCCAACGGAGGAGCATTCGCCCACGGCAAACAGCCCCTGCAGGCGGGTTTCACATCCGGCGTTGGTTTCAATCCCGCCCATGGTGTAGTGGGCGGTCGGGCGCACCGGGATCGGGTCTTTCACCGGATCGACGCCGACATAGGCTTTCGCCAGCTCGCAGATAAACGGCAGACGTTCCAGCAGCTTTTTCTCACCGAGATGACGCAGATCGAGATACACCACATCCCCGCGTGGCGTCGCGACGGTGCGGCCTTTGCGCCACTCGTGCCAGAACGCCTGGGAGACTTTGTCGCGCGGCCCCAGCTCCATGTACTTGTTTTTCGGCTCGCCGAGCGGGGTTTCCGGCCCCATACCGTAGTCCTGCAAATAGCGGTAGCCATCTTTATTCACCAGAATGCCGCCTTCGCCGCGGCAGCCTTCGGTCATCAGGATGCCGGAGCCGGGCAGGCCGGTGGGGTGATACTGAACGAACTCCATATCGCGCAGCGGTACGCCGTGGCGCAGCGCCATGCCCATGCCGTCGCCGGTGACGATCCCGCCGTTAGTGTTGTAGCGGTAGACGCGACCCGCACCGCCGGTCGCCATCACCACGGCGTTAGCGCGGATCTGCACCAGCTGGCCTTCCATCATGTTCATCGCCACCAGGCCACGGGCATGACCGTCATCCACCAGAATATCGAGCACGAAATGTTCGTCGAAGCGCTGGATCTGCGGGAACTGCAGGGAGGTCTGGAACAGGGTATGCAGCATATGGAAGCCGGTTTTGTCGGCGGCAAACCAGGTGCGTTCGATTTTCATACCGCCGAAGCGGCGCACGTTGACCGAGCCGTCCGGGCGACGACTCCAGGGGCAGCCCCACTGTTCAAGCTGGGTCATTTCGGTCGGACACTGGCGTACAAAATAGTCCACCACGTCCTGCTCGCACAGCCAGTCGCCGCCGGAAACCGTGTCCTGAAAATGGTATGCCAAGCTGTCGTGATCCTGCGTCACCGCCGCAGAACCGCCTTCAGCGGCGACGGTATGGCTACGCATCGGATAGACTTTTGAAATCAGCGCAATTTTAGCGCTCGGGTTGGCCTGCGCCGCCGCGATGGCGGCCCGTAGTCCGGCACCGCCCGCGCCAATAACCGCAATATCGGCTTGATAAGTTTGCACGACATTCCTCCTGGTATATGGGTTACCGCCGCGCCTTCCAGCCAGGCATAAGCACGACGCGATTTCCTGCTCCTTTGTGGGTAGGGCAGTATAACCGCAGGGTTTTCATGGAAATTTGACGCGTTCGATTTTTTTGCGCTTCTTTGGTGCAATCCAGCGGCAGGGAAGAGAAAGGCGAGAAAACAGGCAAAATAATGCGCAAAATTTGTCTCGCTGTCGGGTAACGAGTAGACTTCCTGCCCTTGTTTGACTTCGGAGAATCACCCATGAGCGAGACGGCCACCTGGCAGCCGAGCGCATCCATCCCCAACCTGCTTAAACGCGCCGCCATCATGGCGGAGATCCGCCGCTTCTTTGCGGACCGTGGCGTACTGGAGGTGGAAACCCCCTGCATGAGCCAGGCGACGGTAACAGACATTCACCTGTTCCCGTTCGAAACCCGTTTTGTTGGACCGGGTCACTCCCAGGGGCTGAACCTGTATCTGATGACCAGCCCGGAATACCATATGAAGCGCTTGCTGGCTGCGGGCTGCGGCCCGGTATTCCAGCTGTGCCGCAGCTTCCGTAATGAAGAGATGGGACGTCACCACAACCCGGAATTCACCATGCTGGAGTGGTATCGCCCGCACTATGACATGTACCGTCTGATGAACGAGGTCGATGACCTGTTACAGCAGGTACTGGAGTGCAGCTCAGCCGATTTCCTCTCTTACCAGCAGGCGTTTCAACGCCATCTGGAGATCGACCCGCTGTCAGCAGATAAAGCGCAGCTGCGCGAGGTCGCCGCAAAACTCGATCTCAGCAACATTGCCGATACCGAAGAAGACCGCGATACCCTGCTACAGCTTCTGTTCAGCGTCGGCGTTGAGCCGCACATTGGCAAAGAGCGTCCGGCGTTTGTCTATCACTTCCCGGCAAGCCAGGCGTCACTGGCGCAGATCAGTACCGAAGATCACCGCGTGGCGGAGCGTTTCGAGGTCTATTTCAAAGGGATTGAGCTGGCGAACGGTTTCCACGAGCTGACCGATGCCCGCGAGCAGCAGCAGCGGTTCGAACAGGATAACCGCAAGCGCGCCGCGCGTGGCCTGGTGCAGCAGCCGGTGGATCACAACCTGCTGGATGCGTTGAAAGCGGGTCTGCCGGACTGCTCCGGCGTGGCGCTGGGGGTTGACCGCCTGATTATGCTGGCGCTGGGCGTTGAGAGCCTCGCCGAGGTGATCGCTTTCCCGGTTGATCGGGCCTGACCTGAGCAGCAAAGAAAAAGGAGCCATGCGGCTCCTTTTTTTATGGCGGTTACATACTGCCCGGCACGCGTTTGCCGCGCCCGGCGCTGTTAAGCGTGGTCGCTGCGGGGCGTTTGGCATCCAGCGTTTCAAGGCGCATCTGGAACGGCGGGAACGGCAGATCGATACCGTGCTCGCGATACCCTGCCAGGATCAGCTGGTGGATCTCATGGCGCAGCGGCATACGATGGACCATTTCCGCAGCGTAGATACGCAGCTCGAACAGCTGAATACCCTGCTGCAGATCGACCAGGAACACTTCCGGCGGCGGGTTATCGATCACCAGCGAGCAGCGCTCGGCGGCGGTATAGAGGATCTGCGTTACCTCTTCGCTGTTGGCATTGGTCGGGGCCGGCACGGTCAGCACCACGCGCGTCACGGAATCCGACAGCGACCAGTTGATGAACTGCTCGGTGATAAAGGCCTTGTTCGGCACGATGATCTCTTTGCGGTCCCAGTCGCTGATGGTGGTGGCGCGGGTGTTGATTTTGGTGACGCTCCCGGTCAGATCGCGGATGGTCACGGTATCGCCAATACGAATCGGCTTTTCGAACAGGATAATCAGGCCAGAGATGAAGTTGGCGAAAATTTCCTGCAAGCCAAAGCCCAGCCCGACCCCCAGCGCGGCTACCAGCCACTGCAGTTTTGACCACTCGATACCGATGAGCGAGAAGCCCATCAGCCCGCCGACCAGCATCAGCAGGTATTTGGTGATGGTGGTAATGGCGTAGCCGGTACCCGGCGTCAGATCCAGATGCTGCAACAGCGCCAGCTCCAGCAATGCCGGAAGGTTACGCACCAGCTGCAGCGTGATGATCAGCACCAGAATCGCGATGAATACCGCGCCGAGGGTGATCGGCTCCAGGCTCTCAACGCCCTGCACGGTGGACGAGACATCCCACAGCTTGATGTTTTCCAGGAAGCCAAAGGCGGAGTGGATCTCTGACCACAGCACAATCACCGACAGCAGGGCGATCAGCATCAGGATAGAGCGCACCAGACGCAGCGACTGGGCACTGATGGTATCCAGATCGACCTCCGACACTTCCACTTCCAGCGCCGCACCTTCAGTACTCACCGAATGCGGCGGCTCCTCTTCGCCACGGGCGCGCTGCGCCAGAATTTCGGCGCGGCGGTGTTTGGCACGGTCAAAGGCCAGACGGCGACGCTGGATGAGCATCCAGCGACGGATGATGTGGTAGACCACCAGCAGCAGGAACCAGATGGCGACCGAGGTCTCCAGCCGCGCCAGCAGCGCCTGGGCCGTGGCCAGATAGCCCACCAGCGAGGCGAGGATCGCCAGCAACGGCGCGCTCATCATCAGATTCCACAGCATGCTGTTGACCATGTTGTCGCCGTTGCCCTCTTTATCAAGATAAAGCGGGATGCCGGCGCGTTTCAGACTCAGCGTCACCAGCGCCAGCGCGCCGCAGATGAGGATGAAGCACAGCCGCCCGAGGGTGCCGGAGAACTCACGATCGTTGAGATTATCGAACATGATGAGGGCCATGATCAGCGGCACAATCAGCCCGATGCTCATCAGGTAGTAACGCATGGCGCGCGCCACGCGATCGCGCGGCCAGCCGAAGTGAGCGACAAACAGCCCGTTTGAGCGGGCGAAGGTCGCGCAAATCATCACCACCCACAGCAGCGGTACGGTGGCGGTAATGCCATCGCCCACCGCGACGGCAATAGGCCACGGCCAGGCTGAGCGCAGGCCATAGCCTAACGTCGCCCACAGCACCGGCAGCGGCGACGCCACCAGAATCGACCAGAAAACGGTGCGGATTGTGAGCCAGAAGTGATCCTGGGTCACCTTGCCGACCTTCTCGCTGGAGCGCTCAAGGAAGGCGGTAAAGTGGCGACGGGAGTAGATGCTGAACCCGACCAGAATCAGCGCCCCGAACAGCGGCAGCAGCGTTTCTTTGCTGGTCAGCATCATTACGCTGGCTTTGCCGAGCTGGCTGAAGGTGTCGAGTGAAATCAGGCGGCGCAGATCCTGCACGATATCCAGAGGCCAGGAGACGGTCAGCGGGCTGACGTCGGACGTCCAGAACAGATAGCGGTGCGTGGCTTCATTCACCTCTTTCAGGGCATCTTCAAGCTGGCTGTTCGAGACTTTCAGCTTGGTCAGCTCAAGGATCAGCGTATCGCCACCCTGCAACAGGGAATTCAGCAGCTCGCGCTGGGTGCGCAGCTGGGCTTCGAGAATGCGGTTCTGCTCGGCGGTAAGGTTGCTGCCATCGGCCTGCCGGATCTGGCGCAGCTGCGGCTGCTTGTTAAGCAGATCCTCGTAGCGCATGCGGTGCACACGCAACTGCGCCATTTCGGTGTCCAGCTGCTGCGGTTTCGGCATTTCCGGCAGGCGGGCCACCTGGGCGCGTAACGCTTCGCCCAGCACGTTGGAAACGCCCAGCCACTGCGACTGTTCGCGCAGGGTGTTTAGCGCCTGGCGCACCTGCAGCGTCTGCCCGGACGCCTGACGCTGCTGAGAGGCCACCAGATCCATACGCTGGGCCTGCTGGTTCAGCGCCTGGGACAGCTCGCGGTTCACTTTGAACTGTTCTATCAGGGCAGGGGGCAAATCGGCGCTGTTTTCCGCCAGCAGCTCGGTGCTTTCGAGCGCGCGCTCGGCCTCCTGCTGACGCTGATTGTTGACCTGGTTGCGTAGCGCCTGGAGATAGCCGTCCAGCTGCTGACTCTGCTTTTGCGCCAGCTCGGCACGCAGGCGCGAGAGTTCCTGACGGTTATTGGCGGAGAGCTGCGCCAGCTCCAGCTCATCGACCAGCGCTTTCAGGCGGGCGGACTCGGCCTGCAGGCCGAAGCTTTGTGCCTGGGCCAGCGGCGTGCTGCCGGCGGGCAGGCTGCCAACGCGGCGCTCGACTTCGTTCAGCTGACGGCGGGCGTCGGTTTGCTGCTGGGGAAGCTGACTCAGGGAGTCGTTGATCTCGCGGGTACGCTCCTGCTCCTGCTGGGCCTGGCGGCTTTTTTCCAGGAGCTGGCTGCTGACCTGCAGGATCTCCTGATTAAGCTGATCGGTGGTCATGCCGGGCGGCACTTTCTTGGGCTCGTCGCGCAGATTATTCAGCTGCACACGCAGGGTTTGCGAGAGCTTAGGGAAGTTATCAATAACCTGTTGATACTGAGCGGCGCGCTCGACGGAGCCTTTTTGCTCTTCAAGCGCGTTAAGGGCGGACTGGAGGGCTTCTACGGTTTCAGCCTGATTAGGCAGATTTTTCGCCGCTTTTGCCTGCTCCAGTTCCTGTGAGATTTGTTTTGCGTCGGGGGCGTTCGCTGCGTGCGCCCCCAGGCTGAGGCACCAGGCCATCAGTACAGTGATAATCAGGCGCACGGAAGAACCCTTTTTGCTGTTACACGTCGTCTTTGTTATCGACCAGAGGATTGGCGTCGCGCTCGGCGTCGATCTCCTCCTGGGAAACTACTGCCGGGGTTACGTCAGCGATAACCGCGTCGGTAGAAACGGCCAGCGGCTCGCCAATTTTGGTGACTGACAGGCTTTGCAGATGCGGTGTCAGTTCCACTTTACCCGGTGCGAACAGGTTAATAACGGTGGAGCCAAGTTTGAAGCGGCCCATCTCCTGACCCTTAAGCAGCGCCACGGCGCCTTCGCTTTCGCCCGCCGGCCAGGTCCAGCGCTTGATGATGCCTTCGCGCGGCGGCGTAACGGTGCCAGCCCAGACGGTTTCGATGCTGCCAACAATGGTCGCGCCCACCAGAATCTGCGCCATCGGGCCAAATTCAGTATCGAACAGGCAGATAACGCGCTCGTTACGCGCAAACAGGTTCGGCACGTTCTGGGCCGTCAGATGGTTTACCGAGAACAGGTCGCCCGGCACGTAGATCATCTCGCGCAGAATACCGTTACACGGCATATGGACGCGGTGATAGTCGCGCGGTGACAGGTAGGTCGTGGCGAAGCTGCCGTTACGGAACAGATCGGCCATCAGGTAGTTACCCGCCAGCAGGGCTTCGAGGCTGTAATTGTGGCCTTTAGCCTGCAGGATCTTGTCATCGTCAATGCTGCCCAACTGGCTGATGACGCCATCCGCCGGCATAACCAGCACGTTTGGGTCGGTATTGAGCGGGCGCACGTCGTCACGCAGCGCGCGTACAAAGAAATCGTTGAAGGTGCGATAGCTGGCGGTATCAGGCTTCTGCGCCTCTTTCATATCGACCTTGTAGTATTTTACAAACAGGTCAATCACCAGTTTCGTCAGCCAGCCGGCACGTTTGCTTGCGCCCCAGCCCGCCAGGCGAGTGAGCCACAGTTTCGGCAGAATGTATTGAAGCGAAAGTTTGATGTCGTTTAGCAAGGTAGCCTCCAGGCTAATGGTTTTGCCAGTCCTTGCCCGACGCCGCGGCGTCAGGCAGTACAAAAAAGGGCGCGATAATAGCACAAATCCGCAATACGGCTCGCTATGCTACTCACCGCACGCGAATCAGTCATCGGTTGCGGAGAAGCTTTTACGCGTTTTTACCTCAGCCATGCTTTCCAGGATGCGGTGGTAGTTATCGAAGCGGGTTTCGGCGATGTCGCCGCGTTCGACGGCCTCGCGGATGGCGCAGCCCGGGTCGCTGCCATGCTTGCAGTCGCGGAACTTGCAGTGGCCCAGATAGTCGTGGAATTCGATAAAGCCGCGGGTGATCTGCTCCGGCTCCAGGTGCCACAGGCCGAATTCACGCACGCCGGGGGAGTCGATGACTTCGCCGCCGCCCGGGAAGTGATAAAGGCGTGAGGCGGTGGTGGTGTGCTGCCCGAGGCCGGAGTTGTCGGAGACGTCGTTGACCAGGATGCGATCGTCCTTCAACCCCAGCAGATTGTTAAGCAGGCTCGATTTGCCTACGCCAGATTGCCCGGCGAAGATGCTGGTACGATCGATCAGCGCCTCTTCGAGCGGCTTCAGGCCTTCGTCCTGATAGCTGGAAACCAGCAGCACGCGGTAGCCAATCTTGCGGTAAATATCCATCTGCTCGTTAACGAACGCCAGACCGGCTTCATCAAGCAGGTCGGTTTTGTTGAGCACCAGCAGCGGTTCAACTTCCAGGGTTTCGCAGGCCACGAGATAGCGGTCGATGATGTTCAGCGACAGCTCGGGCAGAATGGCGGAAACGATAATAATCTGGTCGATATTGGCGGCGATCGGCTTTACGCCGTCGTAGAAGTCCGGACGGGTCAGTACCGAGGTGCGCTCGTGTACCGCATCAACAATCCCTTTACCCTGGACGTTCTCTTTTACCGGACGCCAGACCACGCGATCGCCGGTCACCAGCGAGCGGATAGTGCGGCGAATGTTACAGCGGTGCACGGTCCCGTCTGTTGACTCGACGTCGGCGTGCTGACCAAAGCGACTGATGACGCGCCCGTCACGCGGCTCGCCAAACTGCGAGTCGTCGGGATCGGCTTTCTCCGTAGTCTGTTTAAGACGGCGCTGGTGATTAGCTGACACGCGGCGCTGCTGACCTTTGGAGAGTTTATTTTTGCTCAATCTTAATGGCTCCTGGTCGCCCCTGGTGGGCAAAACCTCTATGATACCAGCTATTGTAAATGAATTAACTGCCTGTCACCCGAGCGTGACGCGATAACGGATGGAAAATAGCATGAGTGCCAATGAAAACAACCTCATTTGGATCGATCTTGAAATGACCGGCCTCGATCCTGAGCGTGACCGCATCATCGAAATCGCCACCCTTGTCACTGATAAAGATCTTAACATTCTGGCAGAAGGCCCGGTGATGGCCGTGCACCAGTCCGACGCCCAGCTGGCGCTGATGGACGACTGGAACGTGCGCACCCACACGGCAAGCGGCCTGGTGGATCGCGTGAAAGCCAGCGCCTTTGATGACAGCGCCGCCGAGCAGGCGACCCTGGCGTTTCTGCGTGAATGGGTGCCGGCGGGGACGTCACCCATCTGCGGCAACAGTATCGGCCAGGATCGTCGTTTTCTCTTCAAATATATGCCGGAACTGGAAGCCTACTTCCATTATCGCTATCTGGACGTCAGCACCCTCAAAGAGCTGGCGCGTCGCTGGAAGCCGGAAGTGCTGGACGGTTTTAAAAAGCAGGGTACGCACCAGGCGCTGGACGACATCCGCGAGTCGGTGGCGGAGCTGGCGTATTATCGCGAGCATTTCATCAAGCTGTAACCCATAGAAAAAGCCCTCAAATGAGGGCTTTTTGTTGCCGGGATTAGAACGTTCGCGTGCCGAAGGCGTTCAGCCAGTCCTGCTCAAACTTGCCCGTCGCGGCGCTGACCGCCGGTGCCGAAATAAACTGCTCTGCCACGTCCACCGGCAGCGTAATGGCCTCACAGCCCGCCAGTAAACAGGCCAGCGCCTGACGCGGGGTTTTGAAGCTCGCCGCCAGCACTTTTGCGCCAGGGGCATGCAGAGTCAGCAACTGCTGTAGTTCAGTGATGGTCTGAATGCCATCTCCGCCCTGAGCGTCCACACGGTTGACATAAGGGGCGACGTACTCTGCGCCCGCGAGTGCGGAAAACAGGCCCTGGGCAGCGCCATAAACCGCGGTGCCAAGCGTAGGGACCCCTTCTGCTTTCAGCAGCTTCAGCGCTGCCAGCCCTTCTGCGGTGACCGGCACTTTTACCACCAGATCGCTGATAATGCCGCGCAGCTTGTGGGCTTCCTCAACCATCTCCTCTGCACGGTTTGCCATCACCTGAGCGAACAGTCTTCCATTACCGCCGAGCGCATCGCGCAGCGCCGGAAGTACGGCCTGCACCGGCTGCTTCGCGCTGGCAATAATGCTTGGATTGGTGGTCACGCCCGCGAGGGGGAAGATGCGCGCCAGTCGTTTTACGGCATCGACATCAGCGGTATCCAGATAGAGTTCCATCGATCGCTCCTCAAAATGTGAGATTTAACAATTTTTGAGCAGTATAGGGACGCACCCACGCCTGGCGTTGATCGCCATCAACGTTTATTTCAAATGAAAGTCATTTAATTTTCGTTCGAAATTAACAGGGCAAAGGCGATGATTTTTAATATCCAGCGTTATTCCACGCATGACGGTCCCGGTATTCGTACCGTTGTCTTCCTTAAAGGCTGCTCGCTGGGCTGCCGCTGGTGCCAGAATCCGGAAAGCCGTGCGTCGGCGGCGGAGCTGCTCTATGACGCGCGGCTGTGTCTTGCCGACTGTAGGTTATGTCAGGAAGCCGCACCGCAGCTCATTGAACATCAACAGCACGGCTTACTGATTCACCGCGAGCGTATCCAGCTTGGTGATATCGACGTGCTGCGCGACTGCTGCCCGACTCAGGCGCTGACGGTGTGCGGTAACCGCGCGACCGCAGATGAGATCATGGCGACGGTACTGCGCGATAAACCCTTCTATGACCGCAGCGGTGGCGGGCTGACACTGTCCGGCGGCGAGCCCTTTATGAACCCGGAGCTGGCCCACGCGCTGCTCAAGGCGAGCCGCCAGCAGGGAATTCATACCGCGGTGGAAACCTGCCTGCATGTGCCGTGGCGCTATATCGAACCGGCGTTGCCGTATACCGATCTTTTTCTCGCTGACCTGAAGCATGTCGACAGCGTTGCGTTCAAAACCTGGACCGACGGGTCGGCGAAACGGGTGCTTGCCAACCTCAAACGCATCGCTGAAAGCGGAAAAGCGCTTACCGTGCGCGTGCCGCTGCTCCCCGGCTTCAATGCCGATCCTATTTCAATACGGGCCATCACCAATTTTGCTGCTGACGAGCTGCACGTCAGCGACATTCATTTCCTGCCATACCACACGCTGGGAATGAACAAATACCTGCTGCTCAACCAACCTTACCTGGCACCGGACAAACCGCTGAACGATCCGGCGCTGCTCGATTTCGCCGTGGACTACGCGCACCGCAAAGGTCTGACGGCCACCCTGAGAGGATAATGCTATGACTATGCTGAAACTGGACGTTCTGAGTCCCCGCATTAAGGCGCATAAAAATGCGCTGGTAAATATCGTCAAACCCCCGGTTTGTACCGAGCGCGCGCAGCACTATACCGAGGCGTACCGGGAGAATATGGATAAGCCGCTACCGGTTCGCCGCGCCATGGCGCTGGCTCACCATCTTGCGGCTCGCACGGTCTGGATCAAGCACGACGAGCTGATCGTCGGCAATCAGGCAAGCCAGGTGCGCGCTGCGCCGATTTTCCCGGAATACACCGTCTCGTGGATCGAAAAAGAGATCGACGATCTGGCGGATCGGCCGGGGGCGGGTTTCGCCGTCAGCGAGGATAATAAACGGGTGCTGCATGACGTCTGCCCGTGGTGGCGCGGGCAGACGGTACAGGATCGCTGCTACGGCATGTTTACCGCTGAGCAAAAAGCGCTGCTGGACACCGGCATCATCAAAGCCGAAGGCAATATGACTTCAGGCGATGCGCACCTGGCGGTGAACTTCCCGCTGCTGCTGGAAAAGGGCCTCAACGGGTTGCGTGACATCGTCGCGGCGCGACGCGCGCGCATCAATCTTACGGTGCTGGAAGACCTGCATGGCGAGCAGTTCCTGAAGGCCATCGATATCGTGCTGCAGGCGGTTAGCGAACACATCATGCGCTTTGCGGATGAAGCGCGTCAGATGGCGCGCAGCGAGTCGCGGGAAGGGCGGCGCGACGAACTGTTGCAGATTGCGGAAAACTGCGACGTTATTGCCCATGAGCCGCCAAAAACCTTCTGGCAGGCGTTACAGCTGTGCTACTTCATTCAGCTGATCCTGCAGATTGAATCCAATGGTCATTCGGTCTCCTTCGGGCGCATGGACCAGTATCTTTACCCCTGGTACCGCCGCGATGTCGAACTGGAACAGTCGCTGTCCCGCGAACAGGCGCTGGAGCTGCTGCACGGCTGCTGGCTGAAGCTGCTGGAAGTGAACAAAATCCGCTCTGGCTCGCACTCTAAAGCCTCGGCGGGCAGCCCGCTGTACCAGAACGTGACGATTGGCGGTCAGAACCTGGTGGACGGCGTGGCGACGGATGCGGTCAACCCGCTCTCGTATGCCATTCTTGAGTCCTGCGGACGGCTGCGCTCCACCCAGCCAAACCTGAGCGTGCGCTATCACGCCGGGATGAGCGATGACTTTCTGGATGCCTGCGTGCAGGTGATTCGCTGCGGCTTCGGCATGCCGGCATTCAACAACGACGAAATCGTCATTCCCGAATTCATCAAGCTTGGCATTACGCCGGAAGATGCTTATCAATATGCCGCAATCGGCTGTATCGAAACCGCAGTCGGCGGCAAATGGGGCTACCGCTGCACTGGCATGAGCTTTATCAACTTTGCACGCGTGATGCTGGCTGCGATGGAAGGCGGGCGTGACGCCACCAGCGGCAAGGTATTTTTGCCGCAGGAGCAGGCGCTGTCGAAAGGCAACTTCCGGCATTTCGATGAAGTGATGGCCGCCTGGGATCGCCAGATTCGCTACTACACCCGCAAATCCATCGAAATCGAATACGTGGTAGATACCATGCTGGAGGAGAACGTGCCGGACATTCTCTGCTCCGCGCTGGTGGATGACTGCATTGAACGGGCGAAAAGCATCAAGCAGGGCGGTGCAAAGTACGACTGGGTATCCGGCCTGCAGGTCGGCATCGCCAACCTTGGCAACAGCCTGGCGGCGGTGAAAACGCTGGTATTCGATCAGGGCGTGATTGGTCAGCAGCAGCTGGCGCAGGCGCTGGCGGATGATTTCGAGGGGCTGACTCACGAGCAGCTGCGGCAGCGGTTGATCAACGGCGCGCCGAAGTACGGCAACGACGACGACACCGTAGACACCCTGTTAACCCGTGCGTACCAGACCTATATCGACGAAATTAAGCAGTACCATAATCCGCGCTACGGTCGCGGCCCTGTTGGCGGCAACTACTATGCGGGGACGTCCTCCATCTCCGCGAATGTGCCTTTTGGCGCCGCGACGATGGCGACCCCGGACGGGCGTAAAGCGACCACGCCGCTGGCAGAAGGCGCCAGCCCGTCTTCCGGCACCGATCATCTCGGGCCAACGGCGGTCATCAGCTCGGTCGGCAAGTTGCCTGTCGGGTCGATTCTCGGCGGGGTGCTGCTCAACCAGAAGCTTAATCCTGCCACGCTCGATAACGACAGCGATCGTCAGAAGCTGATGCTGCTGCTGCGCACCTTCTTTGAGGTGCATAAGGGATGGCATATTCAGTACAACATTGTGTCGCGCGAGACGCTGCTGGAAGCGAAAAAGCACCCTGACCAGTATCGCGACCTTGTGGTGCGCGTGGCGGGCTACAGCGCGTTCTTTACCGCCCTGTCGCCGGATGCCCAGGATGACATCATTGCCCGCACCGAGCACTCGCTCTGAATCTGGTATAAGCTTACAGGCCGGTTCGCCGGCCTTTTTTCATGGCGATAACCCACGGTTACCTGTTGTCAGGCCAGAAGAAGCGGAATTTTGCTTTCATTTTAGTCAGATTGTTGATTAAATCTGCAGTCGGAACAAAATCGCAAAAAAGTGACGCCAAACTATTGCGGCAGGAAGGAATTCTCGTATAATGCGCCTCCCGTGACGGTACAGAAATGTTTGTCACGCAGAGCGGGAATAGCTCAGTTGGTAGAGCACGACCTTGCCAAGGTCGGGGTCGCGAGTTCGAGTCTCGTTTCCCGCTCCAAAATTTAAAAATGCCGTCAGGCACGCATCAAGCACCACCCAAGCGGGAATAGCTCAGTTGGTAGAGCACGACCTTGCCAAGGTCGGGGTCGCGAGTTCGAGTCTCGTTTCCCGCTCCAAAATTTGAAAATGCCGTCAGGCATGCATCAAGCACCACCCAAGCGGGAATAGCTCAGTTGGTAGAGCACGACCTTGCCAAGGTCGGGGTCGCGAGTTCGAGTCTCGTTTCCCGCTCCAAATCTTCTTCATCATTTATGATTATCCACAGCGGAAACATCGTGCTGCGGACGATATTCATTTAAATGTCACACAGTTTTAAACAGAGTTATCCACAGGCGCGTGAATTTTGATCGGCCACTAGTCGGATTATTATTATCTGGCAAGTTTCTATAAGTTATTGTTATTTATAATCTTATAATTTAACAAAAACGCCGCCTGGCTTGTTTGACGCTTTTATGGCCGTTGAATGACAAGGTATTTTTAATTTTATACACAATTATTCAGGCGCTCAGGCGCTCAGGCGTCACGCGGCAATCCCTTTTCCACTACCCGCACCAGACGCTGTTTTTGCGGCAACTGTACCTCCACGACATTCGCGTTTCGCTTAGCCAGCTGCTGTTCGATTGCCCACTCAATATGCTCATCCAGAAGTGGATGCTCGCCCTGACGCTGCTGCAGCGCCTGCAACACGGCTTCATCCCAGGGCGCGTTGCCCAGCGCTACCGCAATATTGCGCAGCCAGCGCAGATGACCGATACGGCGAATCGCCGACCCTTCCGTAACTTTCAGAAACCGCGCTTCGCTCCAGGCAAACAGTTCAATCAGTGCCGGGGCGTGAAGCGCCTGGCGTGGGCTGAAGTCCGGCTCGTCCGTAAGCTGCGAGAAGCGGTTCCACGGGCAGATAAGCTGACAGTCGTCGCAGCCGTAGATACGGTTACCGATGAGCGGGCGAAATTCTTCCGGGATCGCGCCTTCTAATTCAATCGTGAGATAGGAGATGCAGCGGCGGGCATCCACCGTGTATGGCTCGACGATGGCGCCGGTGGGGCAGATGGTCATACAGGCCACGCAACGCCCACAGCCCTCCTCAACGGGGGAATCAACCGGCAGAGGGAGATCGATCAGCAGCTCGCCGAGGAAAAAGAACGAACCGGCATCGCGGCTAAGAATAAGTGAGTGCTTACCTGTCCATCCGAGGCCAGCTTTTTCCGCCAGCGGACGCTCCAGAATGGGCGCGGAGTCGACAAAGGGTCTAAAATTCAGCGTGGAACAGTGCTGCTGGATCATCTCGCCCAGCTTTTTCAGGCGGTTACGTAACAGTTTATGGTAATCGCGTCCGAGCGCGTAGCGGCTTACATACCCCAGCGTCGGGTTTTTTAGCGTGCTGGCAAACGCCGCGTTGGCGGGCAGATAATTCATGCGCACGCTGATGACGCGCAGTGTACCGGGCAGCAGTTCGTGAGGGCGAGCGCGCATCATACCGTGACGCGCCATCCACTCCATTTCGCCGTGATACTGCTTATCAAGCCACGCCTGCAGCTTTGGCTCGCTGGCGCTGAGATCGGTATCGGTGATACCCACCTGCTGGAAACCCAGTTCGGTACCCCACTGTTTAATATTTTGCGCTAACTGATTGAGATCGAGGGGCTGAGACATGACGGACCATAAGATTAAAACTCACCCGGCCAGTATACCACACTCGGTCTGGCCGGCGGACTGGCTGCGCGCGGCGGAACGCGAGGCGGCGGACTGTCTGGGCATCACGCTTTTCGAGCTTATGCAGCGCGCCGGCGAGGCGGCGTTTCGCCTCACGCGTGAATGCTATCCTGATGCGCAGCACTGGCTGGTGCTGTGCGGGCACGGCAATAACGGCGGCGACGGTTACGTGGTGGCCCGCCTGGCGCAGAGTGCGGGCGTCACGGTCACGTTGATGGCACTGGAAAGCGATAAGCCGCTGCCGGAAGAGGCGCAGGCCGCGCGTCAGGCGTGGCTTGATGCGGGTGGCGAGATCCACGCTGCTGACGCAATCTGGCCGGAAACGGTCGAGGTCATCATTGATGGGCTGTTGGGTACCGGCATCCACGATGCGCCGCGCGAGGCGGTCAGTGCGCTGATTGATAACGCTAACGCCCATCCTGCGCCGGTCATCGCGCTGGATATTCCCTCCGGACTGCTGGCAAATACCGGCGCCACCCCCGGCGCGGTGATAAACGCTGCGCATACCCTGACGTTTATCGCCCTGAAACCGGGGCTGCTGACCGGCAACGCGCGGGATGTTACCGGACGTCTGCATCATCATGCCCTCGGGCTGGAGAGCTGGCTTGCCGGGCATCAGGCACCGATTATGCGCTTCGCTGCCCCGGATCTCGGCCGCTGGCTGACACCTCGCCGTCCCACCTCCCACAAGGGTGATAACGGCAGGCTGCTGATTATCGGCGGCGACAGCGGCACTGCCGGAGCGATCCGCATGGCGGGTGAGGCGGCGCTGCGAGCCGGTGCCGGGCTGGTGCGGGTATTGACGCGTGCGGAAAATATTGGCCCGCTGCTGACCGCCCGCCCGGAACTGATGGTGCAGGAGCTGACGGACGCTACGCTGGAGCAGGGCCTTGAGTGGGCTGACGTGCTGGTGATTGGTCCCGGACTGGGTCAGGAGAAATGGGGCAAACGCGCGCTGCAAAAAGCCGGGAACTTTCGCAAGCCCATGCTGTGGGATGCGGATGCGCTCAACCTTCTGGCAATCCACCCCGATAAACGTCACAATCGCGTCATTACGCCGCACCCAGGCGAGGCGGCGCGGCTGCTGCACTGTAGCGTGGCGGAAGTGGAGAGCGACCGCTTACTTTCAGCACGACGTCTGGTACAACAGTACGGCGGCATCGTGGTGCTGAAAGGCGCAGGAACCGTGGTGGCGGATGAATCCCACCTGGCGCTGATCGATGCGGGCAATGCCGGTATGGGCAGCGGCGGCATGGGCGACGTGCTTTCTGGTATCGCAGGTGCGATGTTGAGCCAGAAGCTGGAAACCTACGAAGCGGCCTGCGCGGCCTGTGTGGCGCACGGCGCGGCGGCAGATGAAGTTGCCAGCCGAACCGGCACCCGAGGAATGCTGGCGACGGATCTCTTTTCGACGCTGCACTATTTTGTTAACCCGGAAATGAACTGACCTGAACCATGATGAATCGTGTTATTCCCCTATCCGACGAACAGGCGACTTTAACTCTTGGCACGCGCGTGGCGCAGGCCTGTGAAGGGGCCACGATAATTTACCTTTATGGCGATCTGGGGGCGGGAAAAACTACCTTCAGCCGCGGTTTCTTGCAGGCGTTGGGCCATGCGGGCAACGTGAAAAGCCCGACCTACACGCTGGTGGAGCCGTATACCCTCGATAATTTGATGGTGTACCACTTCGATCTCTATCGTCTGGCCGACCCCGAAGAGCTGGAGTTTATGGGTATCCGCGACTACTTCACTAACGACGCTATCTGCCTCGTTGAATGGCCGCAGCAGGGCGCGGGCGTGCTGCCGGAACCGGATATTAAGATCCATATTGATTATCAGGCCCAGGGACGCGAAGCCCGCGTTGAGGCGGTTTCCGCATCGGGCGAGACGTTACTGGCGCGGCTTGCCGCTGCACAAGGATGACAGCATGAGAATTCGCGTAAAAGAGTGGTTGATGGCCGCACTGCTGTTGCTGTGTGCACCGGCTTTTGCGGCGAGTTTATCTGATATTCAGGTGTCGAACGGCGACCGCCAGGCACGTATCACGTTTAGTTTTGTCGGTGAGCCGGACTATGCCTTCAGCCAGCAGGGTAAGCGCAGCGTCGCCCTCGACATCAAACAGACAGGGGTGATTCAGGGGCTGCCGCTCAACTTCAGCGGCGATAACCTGGTAAAAAGCATTCGCTCCGGTACGCCGAAAGATAACCAGTCGCTGCGGCTGGTGGTGGATCTCACCCAGAACGGGAAAACCCGGGCGGTAAAGCAGAAGAACGGTGCTAACTATACGGTGGTGTTTACCATCAATGCTGATGCGCCGCGTCCGCCGCCAGCCCCGGTCGTGGCGCAGCGCAGCGCGCCGCAGCCCGTCGCGCGTCCGTCACAGCCCGCGCAGCCGGTTAAAAACCCCTTCAATGACAGCAGCGACCGCACAACCAGCGTAGTCAGCAGCAACACCACGACGCGCCCGGTTGCACAGGCCCGCGCACCCGCAGGATCGGGGCAGGTGGTGGTGGCGATTGACGCCGGTCACGGCGGTCAGGACCCGGGTGCCATTGGACAGGGCGGCACGCGTGAGAAAAATGTCACCATCGCTATCGCCCGTAAACTGCGCACGCTGCTCAATGCTGACCCAATGTTCAAAGGCGTGCTCACCCGCGACGGCGACTACTTTATTTCAGTGATGGGCCGCTCGGACGTGGCGCGTAAGCAGAACGCCAATGTGCTGGTGTCTATCCACGCTGACGCCGCGCCAAACCGTCAGGCGAAAGGAGCCTCGGTGTGGGTGCTTTCTAACCGTCGCGCTAACAGCGAGATGGCGGGCTGGCTTGAGCAGCACGAGAAGCAGTCGGAACTGCTGGGCGGCGCGGGCGACGTGCTGGCCAACAGCGACGCCGATAAGTATCTCAGCCAGGCGGTACTGGATTTGCAGTTCGGACATTCCCAGCGCGTCGGGTATGATGTGGCGACCAAAGTGCTGAGCGAAATGCAGCGTGTCGGTTCCCTGCACAAGCGCCGCCCGGAACACGCCAGTCTGGGCGTGCTGCGCTCTCCGGATATTCCTTCTCTGCTGGTGGAAACCGGGTTTATCAGCAACAGCAGCGAAGAGCGTCTGCTGGCGAGTGACGATTACCAGCAGCAGATCGCCGACGCCATCTATAAGGGGTTGCGCAACTATTTCCTGGCGCACCCGCTACAGTCCGCGCCCGATAGCCAGAGCAGCCAGACCGTGCGTTCTGGCCAGGCGGGTAGCGGAATGTTGACCAACTAAGGAGTAGCCATGCCGATTCAGATCCTGCCGCCACAGCTTGCGAACCAGATTGCCGCTGGCGAAGTGGTGGAGCGCCCTGCGTCGGTGGTGAAAGAGCTTATCGAGAACAGTCTCGATGCGGGCGCAACGCGCATCGATATCGATATTGAACGCGGCGGCGCGAAGCTTATCCGCATCCGCGACAACGGCGTAGGCATTGGCAAAGACGAGCTGGCGCTGGCGCTGGCGCGTCACGCGACCAGCAAAATTGCCTCGCTCGACGACCTTGAGGCCATCATCAGTCTTGGTTTTCGCGGTGAAGCACTGGCCAGTATCAGCTCGGTGTCGCGCCTCACGCTCACTTCCCGCACTCAGGAGCAGCAGGAGGCCTGGCAGGCCTATGCCGAAGGGCGTGATATGGACGTGACGGTGAAACCTGCCGCGCATCCGGTTGGCACCACGCTGGAAGTCCTCGACCTCTTCTACAACACCCCGGCGCGCCGCAAGTTTATGCGCACCGAGAAAACCGAATTTACGCATATTGATGAAGTGGTTCGCCGCATTGCGCTGGCGCGGTTTGATGTCACCATTAACCTGAGCCACAACGGCAAAATGGTGCGTCAGTATCGCGCCGTGCCGCAGGGCGCACCGCGCGAGCGTCGGCTGGGCGCAATTTGCGGCACGCCGTTCCTGGAAAAAGCGCTGGCGATTGAGTGGCAGCATGGCGATCTGGCGCTGCGTGGCTGGGTCGCTGAGCCAACCAGCACCGCGCTGGGTGATATTCAGTATTGCTACGTCAATGGTCGTATGATGCGCGATCGGTTAATTAACCACGCGATTCGCCAGGCCTGCGAAGACAAACTCGGCGCGGGCGATCAGCCGGCGTATGTGCTCTATCTGGAAATTGACCCGCATCAGGTAGACGTCAACGTCCATCCGGCCAAGCATGAAGTGCGGTTCCATCAGTCGCGGCTGGTGCATGATTTCATCTACCAGGGTGTGGTAACCGTGCTGCAACCCCAGGCCGAGCCCGCGCTGCCCCTGAGCACCGTGCCGGAACCGGAAGCGCCGCGTTGGCAGCCGGAAAACCGCGTAGCGGCGGGGAAAAATCACTTTTCCGATCCTGCAAAGGCGCGGGACAGCGCTCCGCGCTACGAGGCCGGGGAGCGCCAGGCGGCAACCGGTGCTTCTTCCGCACCGCGTCAGAGCGCGGGAGTCAGCTGGCCCAACGCTCAGCCTGGCTATCAGAAACAGCAGGGGGCGCTCTATCAAAAGCTGATGGAAACCCCGGCGGCGGATAATCGCACGCCAACCGTCACACCGCCGCCAGCGCTGAAGCATGATGCGCACTCCCACAGCTTTGGACGTGTACTCACCATTATTGAACCGCATTTTGCGCTGATGGAACGTGAGTCCACGCTGGCACTGCTGGCGCTACCGGTGGCAGAGCGCTGGCTCAGACAAGCGCAGCTGGTGCCGGGCAGCGAAAAGCTCTGCGCGCAGCCGCTGCTGATTCCGGTTCGTCTGAAAGTGGGGCCGCAAGAGCTGAAAACGGTGGCGCAGACCCAGGCGCTGCTGGCAAAAATGGGTATCGAACTGTTAACTGACTCGCAACATGTGACGATTCGGGCGGTGCCTTTACCCTTACGCCAACAAAATTTACAAATCTTGATTCCTGAACTGATAGGCTACCTGGCGCAGCAGACAGAGTCGCGAGAAGAGGACGTAGCCCAATGGCTGGCACGTCATCTGGCAAGTGAACACCAGCAGTGGAACATGGCCCAGGCCATCTCCTTACTGGCTGAACTTGAGCGACTGTGTCCGCAACTGGTGAAGTCACCGCCTGGTGGTTTGTTACAACCTGTTGATTTACATCCGGCGATGAAAGCCCTGAACCATGACTGAAGTAAGCAAGACTGGCCTGCCACAGGCAATTTTTTTAATGGGGCCGACGGCCTCGGGTAAGACAGCGCTGGCAATAAACCTGCGGAAAACATTACCGGTAGAGTTGATTAGCGTAGACTCCGCCCTTATCTACAAGGGAATGGACGTCGGCACTGCGAAACCGACCGCCGAGGAGCAGGCGCAGGCGCCGCACCGGCTGTTGGATATCCTCGACCCGGCGCAGGCCTATTCCGCCGCTGACTTCCGCCGCGATGCACTGGCTGAAATGGCGGAGATCACCGCAGCCGGGAGAATCCCACTGCTGGTGGGCGGAACCATGTTGTACTTCAAAGCGTTACTCGAAGGACTGTCGCCGTTGCCGTCGGCAGATCCGGAGGTCAGGGCAAAAATCGAACAACAGGCAGCAGAGCAGGGATGGGACGTACTGCACCAGCAACTCCAGTCAATTGACCCGGTTGCGGCAGCACGGATTCATCCAAATGATCCGCAAAGGCTTTCCCGGGCACTGGAAGTTTTTTTCATTTCGGGTAAAACTTTAACGGATCTGACGCAAACGTCAGGAGACGCTCTGCCTTACCAGGTGCATCAGTTCGCCATCGCCCCGGCGAGCCGTGAACTGCTCCATCAACGAATTGAGCAGCGTTTTCATCAGATGTTAGCTTCAGATTTTGAAGCTGAAGTGCGGGCGCTTTTTGCTCGCGGAGATTTGCATACGGAGATGCCTTCCGTTCGTTGTGTGGGTTACCGACAGATGTGGTCATATCTGGAGGGTGAAATATCACACGATGAAATGGTTTATCGAGGTATTTGCGCCACGAGGCAGTTGGCGAAGCGCCAGATGACCTGGCTGCGAGGCTGGAAAGAGGTGCACTGGTTAGACAGTGAACAGCCTCAACAGGCTCTCGACAGCGTTCTCCAGGTTGTTGGTGCCGGGCAACACTAAATGTGTACAATCAACTCGTATTGCGCGGATTTTAGGTAGTTTTCAGGACCACATGGTTCTAAGTACAAAACAAGCATATAAGGAAAAGATAGAATGGCTAAGGGGCAATCTTTACAAGATCCGTTCTTGAACGCACTGCGTCGCGAACGTGTTCCAGTTTCTATTTATTTGGTGAATGGTATTAAGCTGCAAGGTCAGATTGAGTCTTTCGATCAGTTTGTGATCCTGTTGAAAAACACAGTTAGCCAGATGGTCTATAAGCACGCCATTTCTACTGTTGTTCCGTCTCGTCCGGTCTCTCATCACAGCAATAACACCGGCGGCGGTTCCAACAATAACTACCATCACGGTAGCAACGCGCAGGGTAGTGCTGCGCCGCAGCAAGACAGCGAAGACGCCGAGTAAGGCTGACGGCTGTTGTTCCATGTCGGGGAACCAGTTCAGCTGTGTTCCCCGCTGGTATTTTATGAGGGTTTACGCTTGTTTGACCGTTATGATGCCGGTGAGCAGGCGGTGCTGGTACACATCTATTTTACGCAAGATAAAGACATGGAAGACCTCCAGGAGTTTGAATCTCTGGTCTCTTCCGCTGGTGTCGAAACGTTGCAGGTGGTTACCGGTAGCCGCAAAGCACCGCACCCCAAGTATTTTGTTGGTGAAGGTAAGGCAGTCGAAATTGCCGATGCAGTAAAAGCCACTGGGGCATCAGTCGTGCTTTTTGACCATGCGTTGACACCTGCTCAGGAACGTAACCTTGAGCGTTTATGCGAGTGCCGCGTTATCGACCGCACTGGCCTGATCCTTGATATTTTTGCTCAGCGTGCCCGCACCCATGAAGGGAAGCTGCAGGTTGAGCTTGCGCAGCTGCGCCATCTCGCCACTCGCCTTGTGCGTGGCTGGACCCACCTTGAGCGTCAGAAAGGCGGGATTGGTCTGCGCGGCCCCGGTGAAACCCAGCTGGAAACCGACCGTCGCCTGCTGCGCAACCGAATCATGCAAATCCTCTCGCGCCTTGAGAAGGTAGAAAAACAACGAGAACAGGGGCGCCGGTCACGAACCAAAGCCGATGTGCCAACCGTCTCGCTGGTGGGCTACACCAACGCCGGTAAATCCACCCTGTTTAACCAGATAACCGAAGCCCGCGTCTATGCGGCGGACCAGCTGTTCGCCACGCTCGACCCGACGCTTCGCCGCATCGACGTCGCCGACGTCGGTGAAACGGTGCTTGCCGATACCGTAGGGTTTATCCGCCATCTGCCGCACGACCTGGTTGCGGCATTTAAAGCGACCCTGCAGGAGACGCGTCAGGCGACGCTGCTGCTGCACGTCATCGACGCGGCGGACGTTCGCATGCAGGAAAACATCGACGCGGTGAATATCGTGCTCGAAGAGATCGATGCTAACGAGATCCCGACGTTACTGGTGATGAACAAGATCGACGCGCTGGAGGATTTCCAGCCGCGCATCGACCGTGATGAAGAGAACAAGCCCATACGCGTCTGGCTTTCTGCGCAGACGGGTGAGGGAGTGCCACTGCTTTTCCAGGCTCTGACGGAACGGCTGTCAGGTGAAATTGCGCAGCACACGCTGCGCCTGCCACCAGATGCCGGGCGTCTGCGGAGCCGTTTTTATCAGCTTCAGGCGATAGAAAAAGAGTGGATGGAAGAGGACGGCAGCGTTGGCATACAGATCCGTATGCCGGTAGTTGACTGGCGTCGTCTCTGTAAACAAGAACCAGCCCTGGTGGATTACGTTATCTGACCGGCTGGCTGCCTGAAGAATTTTCCCCTCTCTGGGGGGTACCCAAAAGATGTCGGGTATATCACCGCACAACAATTATGGAGCATAAACATGGCGTGGAATCAGCCCGGTAATAACGGACAGGACCGCGACCCGTGGGGAAGCAGCAAACCAGGCGGCAACTCTGGGGGAAATAAGGGTGGACGTGAACAAGGGCCGCCCGATCTGGATGATATCTTCCGTAAGCTGAGCAAAAAGCTCGGTGGTTTCGGCGGTGGTAAAGGTTCAGGCGACAATAACGGTAGCGCACCGCAGGGGCCGCGTAACCATATGGGCGGGCGTATTGTCACTATCGCTGCCGCCGCTGCTGTGATTATCTGGGCGGCCAGCGGGTTCTATACCATTAAAGAAGCCGAGCGCGGTGTGGTTACCCGATTCGGCGAGTTCAACCGTCTGGTTGAGCCGGGTTTGAACTGGAAGCCGACGTTTATCGACGATGTGGTTGCGGTGAACGTTGAGTCCGTACGCGAGCTGGCCGCCTCAGGCGTGATGCTGACCTCGGACGAAAACGTGGTGCGCGTGGAGATGAACGTACAGTACCGCGTTACCGATCCGCGTCATTATCTGTTCAGCGTAACCAGCGCCGACGACAGCCTGCGTCAGGCTACCGACAGCGCGCTGCGTGGCGTTATCGGTAAATACACCATGGATCGCATCCTGACCGAAGGCCGTACCGTTATTCGTAGCGATACCCAGCGTGAACTGGAAGAGACCATTAAGCCGTACAACATGGGTATCACCCTGCTGGACGTCAACTTCCAGGCAGCCCGTCCGCCGGAAGAGGTGAAGGCCGCATTTGATGACGCCATTGCCGCCCGTGAAAACGAGCAGCAGTACATCCGTGAGGCAGAAGCTTACAGCAACGAAGTTCAGCCGCGGGCTAACGGTCAGGCGCAGCGTATTCTTGAAGAAGCGCGCGCGTATAAGACCCAGACCGTGCTGGAAGCGCAGGGTGAAGTTGCACGCTTCGCTAAAATCCTGCCGGAGTATAAAGCGGCACCGGAAATCACCCGCGAGCGTCTCTACATCGAGACCATGGAGCGCGTGCTGAGCCATACCCGTAAAGTGCTGGTCAACGATAAAGGCGGCAACCTGATGGTGCTTCCGCTCGACCAGATGCTGAAAGGCAATGCGGCTCCGGCTGCAAAAAATGATAACAGCGGTGATAACTCTCTGCTGCGTCTGCCGCCGGCGTCATCCAATACCGGCAGCAACCGCGCCAGCAGCGCATCGTCGTCATCATCGAATGCCGATATCATGGACCAACGCCGCGCCAACGCGCAGCGTAACGACTACCAACGCCCAGGGGAATAAACGATGAGGAAGTCAGTTATTGCGATAATTATCATCGTGCTGGTCGTGCTCTATAGCTCGATTTTCGTGGTGAAAGAGGGCGAGCGCGGTATTACCCTGCAGTTCAGCAAGGTGGTGCGTGATGAAGACAACAAGCCGCAGGTGTACGAGCCGGGCCTGCACTTCAAGATCCCGCTGATTGAATCAGTGAAGACCCTTGATGCGCGTATCCAGACCATGGATAACCAGGCCGACCGCTTTGTGACCAAAGAGAAGAAAGACCTGATCGTCGATTCCTACATCAAGTGGCGCATCAGCGACTTCAGCCGTTACTACCTGGCAACCGGCGGGGGCGACATCTCCCAGGCCGAAGTGCTGCTGAAGCGTAAGTTCTCTGACCGTCTGCGTTCAGAAATCGGGCGTCTGGATGTGAAAGACATCGTTACCGACTCCCGTGGTCGTCTGACCTCTGAAGTGCGCGAGGCGCTGAACTCCGGTTCTGCCGGCACCGAAGACGAAGTGGAAACCCCGGCAGCGGACGACGCTATTGCTAAAGCCGCCGAGCGCGTAGCGGCGGAAACCAACGGTAAAATCCCGGTGGTTAACCCGAACAGCATGGCAGCGTTAGGTATTGAAGTGGTGGATGTGCGTATCAAGCAGATCAACCTGCCGACCGAAGTATCCGAGGCGATCTTCAGCCGTATGCGCGCCGAGCGTGAAGCGGTAGCGCGTCGTCATCGTTCACAGGGTCAGGAAGAGGCCGAGAAACTGCGCGCGGCGGCGGACTATGAAGTTACCCGTACGCTGGCAGAATCCGAGCGTCAGGCGCTGATCCTGCGCGGTGAAGGTGATGCCGAAGCGGCGAAACTGTTTGCTGACGCGTTCAGCCAGGATCCGGACTTCTACGCCTTTATCCGTAGCCTGCGTGCTTATGAAGGTAGCTTCCAGAGCAATCAGGATGTGATGGTACTCAGCCCGGACAGCGATTTCTTCCGCTTTATGAAGTCGCCGGGCAACAGCACTCGCTGATCCCGCGTCAGGCATAACGAAACCACCCGCTCCGGTTTACCGGCGGGTGGTTTTCTTTTTCTGGCCTCCGGTAAAGCGCTTCGGGTATGCTGCGCAGCAACCTGATATAAAGGAACACCCAATGAATTCAACAATCTGGCTGGCGCTCGCCCTGGTACTGGTACTGGAAGGCCTTGGGCCACTGCTGTTTCCGCGCCTGTGGAAACGAATGGTGCTCAGCATTAGCCAGCAACCGGATACGCTTTTACGTCGCTTTGGCGGCGGTCTTGTGGTTGCAGGCGTTGTAATCTACTACATGTTGACGAAAACGATTAACTGAGCACAATTCTGGGTTTATCGCCGATTTTAGTTGTCTAAAAGTGCTGATCATCATGAAAACCGATGGTAGAATCCTTTTTTAAGCAAACGGTGATTTTGAAAAATGGGTAACAACGTCGTCGTACTGGGCACCCAATGGGGTGACGAAGGTAAAGGGAAGATCGTCGATCTCCTGACTGAAAGGGCTAAATATGTTGTGCGCTACCAGGGTGGTCACAACGCAGGCCATACTCTCGTAATCAACGGTGAAAAAACCGTTCTCCATCTTATCCCCTCAGGTATTCTTCGCGATAACGTCACCAGCATCATTGGTAATGGTGTAGTGCTGTCGCCAGCTGCGCTGATGAAAGAGATGAAGGAACTGGAAGACCGCGGTATCCCGGTTCGTGAACGTCTGCTGTTATCTGAAGCCTGCCCGCTGATCCTTGATTATCACGTCGCCCTTGACGTGGCGCGTGAAAAAGCACGCGGCGCGAAAGCGATTGGTACCACCGGTCGTGGTATCGGTCCGGCTTATGAAGATAAAGTGGCCCGCCGCGGCCTGCGCGTTGGCGACCTGTTCGACAAAGCCACCTTCGCTGACAAGCTGAAAGAAGTAATGGAATACCATAACTTCCAGCTGGTGAACTTCTATAAAGTTGACGCCGTTGACTACCAGAAAGTGCTGGATGACGTGATGGCTATCGCCGACATCCTGACCGCGATGGTGGTGGACGTTTCTGACCTGCTGGATCAGGCACGTCAGCGCGGCGACTTCATCATGTTCGAAGGCGCGCAGGGTACCCTGCTCGACATCGACCACGGTACCTATCCGTACGTGACCTCCTCCAACACCACCGCCGGTGGCGTGGCGACCGGTTCCGGTATTGGCCCGCGCTATGTGGATTACGTGCTGGGCATCATCAAGGCTTACTCTACCCGCGTTGGCGCCGGTCCGTTCCCGACCGAACTGTTCGACGATATCGGCGAGTTCCTGTGCAAGCAGGGTAACGAGTTCGGCGCCACTACCGGTCGTCGTCGTCGTACCGGCTGGCTGGATGCGGTTGCAGTGCGTCGCGCAGTGCAGATCAACTCCCTGTCAGGCTTCTGCCTTACCAAGCTGGACGTGCTGGACGGCCTGAAAGAGGTAAAAATCTGCGTCGGTTACCGTATGCCGGATGGCCGTGAAGTCACCACCACCCCGATGGCGGCGGACGACTGGGAAGGCATCGAGCCGATCTACGAAACCATGCCGGGCTGGTCTGAAACCACCTTCGGCGTGAAAACGCGCAGTGGCCTGCCGCAGGCAGCGCTGAACTACATCACGCGTATCGAAGAGCTGACCGGCGTGCCTGTTGATATTATTTCAACCGGCCCGGACCGTTCAGAAACCATGATCCTGCGCGACCCGTTCGACGCATAATCATTGAGGGGCGCGCTATGCGCCCCTTGTTACTTTTATGCTATCCTGCTTTGCCTCTTCCACTGATTTCACGCCGTTTTCTCACCCCGACGAAGCGCAAATAAATTAGCGGCTCCATAGCTGGCTGGTTTATCATCAATATGATACATACCCTTTATCCATCCGGGTTCAGACCGTATCGCAGGCGATGATAGAAATGGTCACCTTAAGCGCGGCGGTGTCATTTTCCTGTAATCCAAATCATTAAGGGTATGTCGCCCGATGGCGACCGCGTTATTTCCCATAGTCTGAGGTTGATGTGCAGTTAACGAGTTTTACCGATTTCGGTTTGCGAGCACTGATTTACATGGCATCGCTGCCCGAGGGGCGCATGACCAGCATTTCCGAAGTGACCAGCGTGTACGGTGTGTCACGCAATCACATGGTGAAAATAGTCAATCAACTGAGCCGTTCAGGCTATGTGGCTGCAGTACGCGGAAAAAACGGCGGTATCCGGCTGGGTAAACCAGCACATGAAATCTGTATCGGCGATGTGGTCCGTGAACTCGAACCGCTGGCGCTGGTGAATTGTAGTAGCGAGTTTTGTCACATCACGCCCGCCTGCCGTCTTAAGCAGGTGCTGGCAAAAGCAGTACAAAGCTTCCTCCAGGAACTGGACAACTACACGCTTGCGGACATGGTCGACCAAAACCAGCCGCTTTATAAATTACTGCTGGTGGAATAAATATCCGCGGATTTCAGGCTGCGTCACAGCATTGACTGGACGATCCTTGCGGCATAGATAACTATGTCAGAAGGTAAAAACATAAGCCAACAGCCTGAAACGACGCGTAATTCCACCAGAAATGACAACGGAGGAACCGATATGTCACAAGATCCTTTTCAGGAACGAGAAGCCGAAAAGTATTCCAACCCTATCCCGAGCCGGGAATTCATCCTTGAACACTTAACCCGGCGTGAAAAACCCGCCAGTCGTGATGAACTGGCCGTTGAGCTGGGCATTGAAGGCGAAGAGCAGCAGGAAGCGCTGCGCCGCCGCTTACGCGCGATGGAGCGCGACGGTCAGCTCGTCTTTACCCGCCGCCAGTGCTATGCCCTGCCGGAGCGCCTTGATCTGCTCAAGGGGACCGTCATTGGTCACCGCGATGGCTTTGGCTTCCTGCGCGTGGAAGGCCGCAAGGACGACCTGTATCTCTCCAGCGAACAGATGAAAACCTGCATTCACGGCGACGTGGTGCTGGCGCAACCGCTGGGCGCGGATCGTAAAGGCCGCCGCGAAGGGCGCGTGGTACGCGTGCTGGAACCAAAAATGAGCCAGATCGTTGGCCGCTACTTCACCGATGCGGGCGTCGGCTTTGTGGTACCGGACGACAGCCGCCTGAGCTTCGACATCCTGATCCCGCCAGAAGAGATTAACGGCGCACGCATGGGCTTCGTGGTGGTGGTCGAGCTGACCCAGCGTCCGACCCGCCGCACCAAAGCGGTGGGTAAGATTGTGGAAGTGCTGGGCGACAACATGGGCACCGGCATGGCGGTCGATATGGCGCTGCGCACCCATGAAATCCCGTATGTCTGGCCGGAAGCGGTCGAACAGCAGATTGCCTCCCTGAAAGAAGAGGTGCCGGAAGAGGCGAAGATTGGCCGTGTTGACCTGCGCAAACTGCCGCTGGTCACCATCGACGGCGAAGACGCCCGTGACTTCGATGACGCGGTCTACTGCGAGAAGAAACGCGGCGGCGGCTGGCGCCTGTGGGTGGCGATTGCCGACGTGAGCTACTACGTGCGTCCGCCAACCCCGCTGGACAACGAAGCGCGTAACCGCGGTACTTCGGTCTACTTCCCGTCGCAGGTGATCCCGATGCTGCCGGAAGTGCTCTCCAACGGTCTGTGCTCGCTCAACCCGCAGGTTGACCGTCTGTGTATGGTCTGTGAAATGACCATCTCCGTCGGTGGACGTCTGACCGGCTCTCGCTTCTACGAAGCGGTGATGAGCTCCCACGCGCGTCTGACCTATAACAAAGTCTGGCAGATGCTGCTGGGCGACCAGGATCTGCGTCAGCAGTACGCGCCGCTGGTGAAGCCTATCGAAGAGCTGCACAGCCTGTATAAAGCGCTGGAGCAGGCGCGCACCCAGCGCGGCGGCATCTCCTTCGAAAGTGAAGAAGCGAAGTTTATCTTCAACGCCGAGCGCCGCATTGAGCGTATCGAGCAGACCCAGCGTAACGATGCGCATAAGCTCATCGAAGAGTGCATGATTCTGGCGAACATCTCCGCCGCACGCTTCGTTGAAAAAGCAGAAGAGCCGGCGCTGTTCCGTATTCACGACCGTCCGACTAACGAAGCGATTACCTCGTTCCGCACCGTACTGGCTGAGCTGGGCCTGGAGCTGCCGGGTGGCAACAAGCCGGAGCCGCGCGACTACGCGCAGCTGCTGGAGTCCATCGCCGGGCGTCCGGACCATGAAATGCTGCAAACCATGCTGCTGCGCTCCATGAAACAGGCGATCTACGATCCGGAAAACCGCGGTCACTTCGGCCTTGCGCTTCAGCACTACGCGCACTTCACGTCGCCGATCCGCCGTTACCCGGACCTGCTGCTGCACCGCGCCATCAAATATCTGCTGGCGAAAGAGCAGGGCCACAAAGGCAACAGCACCGAGAGCGGCGGCTGGCACTACAGCATGGAAGAGATGCTTCAGCTGGGGCAGCACTGCTCCCTGACCGAGCGTCGCGCCGACGAAGCGACCCGCGACGTTGCCGACTGGCTGAAGTGCGACTTTATGCAGGACCAGGTGGGCCAGGTGTTTAACGGCGTTATCGCCAGCGTCACCGGCTTCGGGTTCTTTGTGCGTCTCAACGAGCTGTTTATCGACGGTCTGGTGCACGTCTCCTCGCTCGACAACGACTACTACCGTTTCGACCAGGTGGGCCAGCGTCTGATTGGCGAATCCGGCGGCCAGACCTACCGCCTCGGCGACCGCGTGGAAGTGCGCGTCGAAGCCGTCAACATGGACGAGCGTAAGATCGACTTCACGCTGATCTCCAGCCAGCGCGCGCCGCGCAACGTCGGTAAAACCGAACGTGAACGCGGGAAAAAAGCGCCCGGTGGCAAAAGCGGTGGCCGTCGTCAGGTGGGCAAAAAAGCCAACTTTGAGCCGGACAGCGCGTTTCGCAGCGAGAAGGGTAGAGGCAAAGTGAAGAAAGAGAGCGCTGCCCGCCCGGAAAAGAGCGAAAAACCGGCAAGAAGCAGTAAAAAACCGTCGGCGAAATCACAGAAGATTGCCGCCGCGACCAAAGCGAAACGCGGGTCGCGCAAGAAAGCGACCGACTGAGTATCTTCTCCCGGCGGCGTTCCTCAGGTGCGCCCCCGGGAGTAAACCAATAACAGAGTTAATACGAGTATTTTCATGAGTGAAATGATTTACGGCATCCACGCGGTGCAGGCCCTGCTGGAACGTGCGCCGGAGCGCTTTCAGGAAGTGTTTATTCTGAAAGGCCGCGAAGATAAACGTCTGCTGCCGCTTATCCACGCGCTGGAAGCCCAGGGCGTGGTAATTCAGGTCGCCAACCGTCAGTGGCTCGACGACAAGAGCGAAGGGGCGGTGCACCAGGGAATTATTGCGCGCGTGAAGCCGGGTCGTCAGTACCAGGAGAACGATCTGCCGGATCTGATCGCTGAACTCGATAACCCGTTCTTCCTGATCCTCGACGGGGTTACCGATCCGCACAACCTCGGTGCCTGCCTGCGCAGCGCTGATGCCGCCGGCGTGCACGCGGTGATCGTACCGAAAGACAAATCCGCTCAGCTCAATGCCACCGCGAAGAAAGTGGCCTGCGGCGCAGCGGAAAACGTGCCGCTGATCCGCGTCACCAACCTGGCGCGCACCATGCGTCTGCTGCAGGAAGAGAACATCTGGATCGTTGGTACCGCCGGTGAAGCCGATCATACCTTGTTCCAGAGCAAAATGACCGGCCGCATGGCGCTGGTGATGGGCGCGGAAGGGGAAGGCATGCGCCGCCTGACCCGCGAACACTGCGACGAGCTGATCAGCATTCCGATGGCGGGCAGCGTCTCCTCACTGAACGTCTCGGTTGCTACCGGCATCTGCCTGTTCGAAGCGGTACGCCAGCGCGGTTAAGCCCGCCAGCCTGAAAACGCCATCCTGCGGGGTGGCTTTTTTATGCCTGCGCCCCAGCGCGTAGGGTGGGTAAGCGTAGCGCACCCACCTTTGGATACGCGGCGGCGGGTGCGCAGGCTTACCCGCCCTACGAGACGGGTCCCCTTAACTGACAAGCATTACCTCCTGCGGGGTGGCTTTTTTATGCCTGTGCCCCAGTGTAAAGTTTTATCAGCCCGGCGAGGATATACAGGCGGGCTGCTACTATAAGCGCCACAGGGGTTTGCCCCTGCAAACCAATAAAATTTACCGCCTCGGGAGACAGGATTGTGCAGACATTTCATGGATTAATGGCGTTCGCCGCCTACTTTTTTATCGGCCTGGCGATGATCAACTGCTTTATGTTTATCTACACCCGCATCACGCCGCACAACGAGTGGCAGCTGATTAAAGATAATAACAGCGCGGCGGCTGTTACCTTCAGCGGCGCCATTATCGGCTATGTCATTCCGCTGGCCAGTGCTGCCATCAACTCCGTCAGCATTGTCGACTATCTGATTTGGGGGGCGATCGCGCTGGTGGTTCAGCTTATAATCTACGGCGGCGTGCTGATGTATATGCCGAAGCTGAGTGAAAAAATCATCAACCGCAATCTTGCTGCCGGCATCTTTATGGGCGCGGCGTCTATCGCCGGTGGTATTCTCAATGCGGCATGTATGACATGGTAAACACAACACAGGGATAAGCATGGCGGCAGCAAGGAAGACGCGCAAAAAAAGGAATCTCCCCAGCCCGGTAATGCGGGCATCCGACCTCGAAAAGGGGTCGTGGGAGAAAAAACGCAAAGGCCCCACCATTCTCACCCTCGCGATCATGGGCGGTGCCGCCTTTTTCGTGCTGCGCGGCAACAGCGACGAGGCCAATGCCAATGACGGCGACGGCCTCTACTATGGTTCACCGGAAGCCTGCCACGCCGACGATCATCCGCTGGAGGCGTGTAACGCCGCCTGGGAAAATGCGCGCCAGGAGTTCGAGAAGGGCATCCCTTCTCCGATGAGCTGGGAGCAGTGCTTCAACAGCTATCAGAACTGCAACTACAACGCCGAGCGTAAAACCTGGGTGCCGGTGATGGCGGGATTCCTGCTGGCGCAGCGCGAGCAGGAGGAGCAGAGCAGCCAGAGCGGGTCCGGCTATACCAGCTCAACGTACTACTCCAGCGGCAGTCATTACTACTATTCTCGTCCGGCCTGGCGCGATACGCAGGGGCGCTATACCTGGCGTTCGCGATCTCCTGGCAGCGTCAACGGCTACGCCAGTAAAACCGCCGATACCCTGTCCCGCGGGGGCTTTGGTCGCGCCAGCGCGCACCACAGCTTCGGAGGCTAAATGCTTCGCCATAATGTGCCGGTGCGACCCGGCCTCGAACGCATTGCCCGGGAACACGGCTTCAACTTTCACATCATCGATAATGAAATTTACTGGGATGAGAGCCGCGCCTACCGGTTTACGCTTCAGCAGATAGAGACGCAGATAGAAACGCCCACCGAAACGCTGCATGAGATGTGCCTTGAGATCGTCGACCGCGCCGTGCGCGACGAGGCGATGATGACGCGTCTCGCCATCCCGGAGCTCTACTGGGACGCTATCGCCCGCAGCTGGCACGAACGCGATCCGTCGCTGTATGGCCGCATGGATTTTGTCTGGAGCGGCAGCGGGCCGGTGAAGCTGCTGGAGTACAACGCCGATACCCCCACCTCGCTGTATGAATCCGCGTATTTCCAGTGGCTGTGGCTGGTGGACGCCCGCCGTCACGGCCTGATCCCGCGCGATGCCGATCAGTTCAACTCCCTGCAGGAGAAGCTGATTGCCCGCTTTGCCGCCATCGCTACCGCCGAGCCGCTCTATTTCTCCTGCTGTCAGGAATCGGAAGAGGATCGCGGCACGGTGCTGTATCTGGAGGATTGCGCGCGCCAGGCCGGGCTGGAGACGCGCTTTTTGTTCATCGAGGATATCGGGCTTGGCACCGGCGGGCTGCTGACCGACGAGCAGAACCGGATCATTACCCAGGCGTTTAAGCTCTATCCGCTCGAGTGGATGATGCGCGACGACTACGGCCCGCTGCTGCGCAAGCGCGCTGAACGCTGGTACGAGCCGCTGTGGAAAAGCATTCTCAGCAATAAAGGGCTGCTGCCGCTGCTGTGGCAGCATTTCCCTGACCATCCCAACCTGCTCCCCGCCTGGTTTGCTGACGACACCCCGCCGACCTCAGCGCTGGAGGCGTATCGCGGCTACGTGCGCAAGCCGCTGTTTTCTCGCGAGGGCGGCAACGTCACGGTCTATGACCGGGGCCATCGCATTATTGAGGATGTGCAGGGCGATTACGGTCACGAGCCGATGATCTACCAGGCGTTCGCCCCGCTGCCGCGCTTTGGCGACAGCTATACGCTTATCGGTAGCTGGCTGGTGGGCGACGAGGCAGCGGGTATCGGCCTGCGCGAAGACGCCTCGCTGGTGACCAAAGACACCTCGCGTTTTGTGCCGCACTACATCGCCGGCTAGCGAATTCCCTTTTTTGTGACGTTACCCCGGCGCAGTGACGCTGGCGCTGTCCATACTTAGTGGCGTTGCCACTTCGGGGAGGGACTCACAATGCGCTGGCAAACCCATACCGTGTTTAATCAGGTTGCAGCCCTTAACAACAGTAACCTTTTTCTCTCTGATATCCCGCTGCGCGAGGCGGTCAGCCGTGAAAGCGCACAGTGGGATGCGGAACTGCTCGCCAGCATCGGCCAGCAGCTCGGCACCGCCGAGTCGCTGGAGCTGGGGCGGCTCGCCAACGCTAACCCACCAGAACTGCTGCGCTACGATGCCACCGGCGAGCGACTCGACGATGTACGTTTTCATCCCGCCTGGCATTTGCTGATGCAGGGGCTGTGCGCCAACCGGGTGCATAATCTGCCCTGGCAGGAGGAGGCCCGCATCGGCTCGTTTGTCGCTCGCTGCGCCCGCTTTATGCTCCATGCCCAGGTGGAAGCGGGAACGCTCTGTCCGGTTACCATGACCTTTGCCGCCACACCGTTGCTCATCCAGACGCTGCCGGCGCCGTTCCGCCCGTGGCTGAAACCGCTGCTCAGCGACCGCTACGATGCCCATCTTCAGCCCGGTAGCCAGAAGCGCGGCCTGCTGATAGGCATGGGCATGACCGAGAAGCAGGGCGGTTCGGACGTGCTGAGCAATACCACCCGGGCGGAGCCGCTGGAGTGCCCTGGCCCCGGCGAGGCGTACCGGCTGGTAGGGCACAAGTGGTTTTTCTCAGTGCCGCAGAGCGATGCGCACCTGGTGCTGGCTCAGGCGAAAGGCGGGCTGTCCTGTTTCTTCCTGCCGCGCTTCCTGCCGGACGGACAGCGCAATGCGGTACGGCTGGAGCGGCTTAAGGACAAGCTTGGCAACCGCTCGAACGCCAGCAGCGAAGTGGAGTTTCACGACGCCGTCGCCTGGCTTATCGGCGAGGAGGGGGAGGGGGTACGCCAGATCCTGAAAATGGCGGGCATGACGCGGCTCGACTGCGCTCTGGCCAGCCACGGCATGATGCGGCGCGCGCTGTCGGTGGCGCTGTATCACGCCCATCAGCGCCAGGCGTTCGGCAAAAATCTTATCGATCAGCCGCTGATGCGCCAGCAGACGGGCCGCATGGCGTTGCAGCTGGAGGGGCAGACGGCGTTTCTGTTTCGCCTCGCCCGCGCCTGGGAGCAGCGCAGCGACGCGCGGGAAGCCGTATTCTGCCGCCTGTTTACCCCGGCGGCGAAGTTCTCCGTCTGCAAAGCGGGCATTCCTTTTGTTGCTGAGGCGATGGAGATCCTCGGTGGCAGCGGCTACTGCGAAGAGAGCGAGCTGCCGCGGCTCTACCGGGAAATGCCGGTAAACAGCATCTGGGAGGGGGCAGGGAATATTATGTCGCTGGATGTCCTGCGGGTGCTGGCGAAGCAGCCTGGGGTTATGGAGATGCTCAGTGCGGAGTTTGATGAGGTGAAGGGACAGGACCGCCATTTCGACCGGGCCTGGCGTCAGCTACAGCAGCGGCTGCGTAAGCCCCATGAAGCGCAGGCGCGCGAGATTACGCGCCAGCTTGCGCA
This sequence comes from Siccibacter colletis, assembly GCF_000696575.1. GTDB lineage: Bacteria > Pseudomonadota > Gammaproteobacteria > Enterobacterales > Enterobacteriaceae > Siccibacter > Siccibacter colletis. Next base: position 186,976 of record NZ_JMSQ01000007.1, read on the forward strand.
CCTTGCCTGCGGGGCGCAGCTGCTGCGGCACCTCTCTCCGCCGCTGGCGGAAGCCTGGTGCCGCATGATGCTCGATCCGCGCGGCGACACGCTGATTAACACGCAGGTGCTGGATGACCTGCTGTTACGCGCCACCGGCGGGGTGGGCTAATCCCGCTTAAAGACGGAAAATGCTCACCAGTTCGTTCAGATGGTGCCCTTTCTCGCGCAGGGTCTGGGACGTCTGCTCGCTGCGTGAGACGCGCTCGGCGTTGATGTGCGTCGCTTCACCAATCTGGCTCATGGCGATGTTCACCTGGCCGATACCTGCCGACTGCTCGTGCGAGGCGTGGTTGATCTCGGTCACCAGCTGGTCGATCTGATCGATGTGGGTGATGATGGTATCCATCGCGTTGCGCGTCTGCTCCGACAGGGCGTGACCTTCGCCCACTTTGGTCAGAGTATCGGCGATAAGCTGCTCGATCTCTTTCACCGCGTTGGCGCTGCGAGCCGCCAGTGCGCGTACTTCCTGGGCCACGACCGCAAAGCCTTTCCCGTGTTCACCCGCACGCGCCGCTTCGACGGCGGCGTTCAGCGCGAGGATATTAGTCTGGAAGGCAATGGACTCGATAACGTGGGTAATATCGGCGATACGCTGGGAAGCGCCGCGAATATCATTCATGGTCGCCACCGCGTTGCCCACGGTTTCACCACCTTCATGCACCGCCTGAGCGGCCTGATTTACCAGCTGCTGGGTCTGCGACATGTTCGCAGCATTCTGCTGCACCGTGGCGGCAATCTGCTCCATGCTGGCAGAAGTCTCTTCGACGCTGCTGGCCTGCTTGTTGATCTGCTCGCTGATCTCTACGCTGTCGGCAGCCAGCGCATCGGTACCGCTGCTGATCTCGCCCGCGGCGTCGCGCACCTGGTGTACGATCTGCTGCAGGCCGTTGCCGATGCCGTTGATCGCCTGGATCAGCTCGCCCACTTCATCTTTACGGCTGGAGTTGATGGTGGCGCGCAGATCGCCGGCGGCATAGCTCTGACCAAGCGTGATCACTTCGCGCAGCGGCGTGGTCAGCCAGCGGCGGATCATCACCACAAACAGCGCGGCAAACAGCAGGGAGATCACCAGACCGGCAATCAGGAACTGGTTGCGCATGGTGTTGACGGCGGAGAGCAGAGAAGCTCTGTCCACTTCACCGATAATCGCCCAGTTCCAGCCCGGCAGATGGGTAAAGGAGAGCATGGCAGTGCGACCGTCCGGCTTTTCCATCTCAAAGGTGCCGGATTCGTCGGTCATGATGCGCTGCTGAATCTCATCAGCCCACTGCGGACGTTTACCTTCCTCTTTGGCATGGAACAGGAATTTGCCATTGTTAGCACCCGGCGAGCGATCCAGCACGTAGAAGTGGCCGCTGTCGCCCAGGCGACGGCTGAGGATCTTGTCGCGCATCACCTGCCAGGAATTACTGATGTCCACGCCGACAAAAATAATGGCGATGGTCTGGCCGCTGGCGTCTTTCACCGGCTGATACTGCGTGATGTAGCGCTTGCCGAACAGCTTCGCCAGGCCGCGATAGACCTCGCCTTTATTCACCGGCGCAAACGCCGGGCTGGCGCGATCGAGCAGGGTGCCAATGGCACGGCTACCGTCCTCTTTACGCAGCGAGGTCGCCACGCGCACGAAATCGTCGCCGCTGCGCACGAACAGGGTCGCAATCGCCCCGGTGCGCGCCAGGAAGTCGTCCGGAATGGTGTTGTTTTCGTGCAGTGCCACGTCGCCGCCTTTCAGCAGCGGAACGGTAAAGTTATTGATGGTGCGCGTTTCGCTGGCATCCCGGCTTAACGGCTGGGGCAGGAAACTGGTAAAAAGTCGGGTAAAGCTTTCGACCTCTTCCGTGAGGCTGCTGTCAAACATCACCGCCATATCCACCACGCCCGTGGTCTGGTTATGGAGATCTTCAAGCGCCAGCGCTTCCAGCTGCTGGCTTGCCTGATGGCTTAACGTCCATGTAAATAACAGGAACAGTACCGCGACGGTGCTGCCGGTCAGTAATGAGAGTTTTGCTCCCAGTCCAAGGTGCCGGAAAAAATTAATCATGACATAGCCCAATAAGTAAACGAACGAATGGTGGCTCGTTCAACGGCACCGGGCGGGGAACATTTACCTGTTAAATGTAAGAAATTATTTCCCAGGTAAATTAGTTGATCATGATCATTGCAAGTTTAATGATTAGACAATTACGTCACGCAGAGCGGTGACGTAATAATCAGAAAGCGGATTTATGCGTAAATAATGGCCTGGACCCGCCAGTTATCGGGGTTGTGGTTCTCCTGCATCTGCACGATACGATACCAGGAAGCGCCCTGTTCGTCTGCTTTCAGGGCAATAATCCGTTCCACATCCTGCGCACTGCCAAAAATATTATTTACCGAAATCAGCCCGATCTCATTCAGGCCGGTGACCCGATCGGCGCAGGCGCGATCCGCCGACTGGGCAGAGGTGGTAATAAGTCCCACTGATAGCAACAGCGTGGTTAAGGCAAGAGATCGTTTCATCGTCAGCTCCATTTACGTTACCCCGTTACGACAGGGCACTCCTTCGCAGGCCAGGCCATCCCTTTTCAGACATGAAAACCATTGTGCACAGGAAACGCTAAAACGGCGCAAAGCAGTGTAAATATCGTGCAAACCGTTACTTACGATAGAGAATGGCCTGCGCGTACCACTGACCCGTCACCACCGTTTCATCGTTAAGCACGATAACGTAGTAGTCTGCTCCGGCCGCGACGGCCTTCTGATGCAGGGCAGCTTCACTGTCGCTCGGCGCGCCCTGTACCATCACGCTGACCGTTCCCATGCGCTGTAAATCCTGGGTCTGATTACGCTGGATCTCCTGCGGCGCATCGGTGAGCGGCGGGGCAGGCTGAGGCGTACCTTCCAGCACGGAACAGGCGCTTAACAGCAGCGCCAGCACCGGTATAACCATCCGACGAATATGCATGTTTTGTTTCCTGATGAGGTTAAGTGTAGTGGCAGGCGCGCTGACGATAAGGGAATGATCCCTGTTTTGTTATCTCTGACGCGCTTTTCCACGTTTTTTATTCTGGTAACCCGCCGCCACGCGATGCGTTTGCGCTGAGTGACCGGTTGCGGTCCAGGCAGCATCATGGCATACAGAAAAAAAGTATAGCGAGGTGTGGGTATGATTGAAGTGTATACCGAGCGGTTTGCCGGCATTGAGACGCTGCATGCGGTTCCGGCGGGTATGAAAACAGCGGCGTTGCCAACGGTAGTGTTTTACCACGGCTTCAGCTCCTCAAAAACCGTCTACAGCTATTTTGCTGTTGCGCTGGCCCAGGCGGGATTTCGCGCCATTTTGCCCGATGCGCCGCAGCACGGCGCACGCTTTGACGGCGATGCGGCCGTTCGCGCGCAGCAGTTCTGGCAGATCCTTCAGCAGAATCTCAGCGAGTTCGCCCCGCTGTCGGCTGCGCTGCGTGAGGCTGGTCTGATTCAGCCCGGGCAGCTGTATGTTGCCGGCGCGTCGCTGGGTGGAATGACCGCGCTGGGCCTGATGAGTGCGCATCCGGAGATTGACGCGGTGGCATCGCTGATGGGGTCCGGCTATTACACCTCGCTTGCCCGCTCGCTCTTTCCACCGGTGGACTGGAACCGCCCCGGCGCGCGCGCGGAATTCGAGGCTATCGTCGCGCCGCTCGCGCGTTTCGAAGCTGTGCGCAATCTTGAACGTCTGGCACATCGCCCGCTGTTTCTCTGGCACGGCGAGGCGGATGACGTCGTGCCCGCCACGGAATCCTTCAGCCTGCAACTGGCGCTGCAAACCGCCGGGCTGGCCGAAAATCTGCGCTGGCAGTGGGAGGCGGGAGTGAAACACCGCATCACGCCCGCGGCGCTGGATGGCTGCGTTGCGTTCTTCTCGCGGATTGCAGGAATTAATTAATCATTCACCTTGAGTTCGCCCCGGAACGCCAGTATGATTACGCGTCAATTTTTCAGCCGCCCTTTAACAACGTTCCTTGCCTCCACGGGCCGCGGCTGACCCAGACAGGAGGCTGAATAATCCGTAAGGAGCAATTCGATGCGTCATTACGAAATCGTTTTTATGGTCCATCCTGACCAGAGCGAACAGGTTCCGGGCATGATCGAGCGTTACTCTGCTGCTATCACTGGTGCAGAAGGCAAGATCCACCGTCTGGAAGACTGGGGCCGCCGTCAGCTGGCTTACCCGATCAACAAACTGCACAAAGCACACTACGTTCTGCTGAACGTTGAAGCGCCGCAGGAAGCGATCGATGAGCTGGAAACTAACTTCCGCTTCAACGACGCCGTTATCCGTAGCATGGTAATGCGTACCAAGAACGCAGTTACCGAAGCATCTCCGATGGTTAAAGCGAAAGACGAGCGCCGTGAGCGTCGCGATGATTTCGCAAACGAAACCGCAGATGATGCAGATGCTGGGGATTCTGAAGAGTAATTCTGATGGCCAACCGTCTGGTTTTGTCCGGCACCGTGTGCAGGACACCCCTACGAAAGGTCAGTCCATCAGGAATTCCACACTGCCAGTTCGTGCTTGAGCATCGTTCAGTGCAGGAGGAAGCCGGGTTTCACCGGCAGGCGTGGTGCCAGATGCCTGTAATAATAAGCGGGCACGAGAACCAGGCCATTACTCACAGTATAACGGTCGGTACGCAACTCACCGTGCAGGGCTTCATTAGCTGCCACAAGGCGCGAAATGGTCTGAGCAAAATGGTGTTGCATGCCGAGCAGATTGAATTGATAGATTCTGGAGACTAGCCAAATGGCACGTTATTTCCGTCGTCGCAAGTTCTGCCGTTTCACCGCGGAAGGCGTTCAAGAGATCGACTATAAAGATATCGCTACGCTGAAAAACTACATCACCGAAAGCGGTAAGATTGTCCCAAGCCGTATCACCGGTACCCGTGCAAAATATCAGCGTCAGCTGGCTCGCGCTATCAAACGCGCACGCTACCTGTCCCTGCTGCCGTACACTGATCGTCATCAGTAATCGGTCACGGTCCATTAATACGACTTTGAGAGGATAAGGTAATGCAAGTTATTCTGCTTGATAAAGTAGCAAACCTGGGTAGCCTGGGTGATCAGGTTAACGTTAAAGCGGGTTACGCTCGTAACTTCCTGGTACCACAGGGTAAAGCTGTTCCTGCTACCAAGAAAAATGTTGAATTCTTCGAAGCACGTCGTGCTGAACTGGAAGCCAAACTGGCTGACGTTCTGTCCGCTGCTGAAGCGCGCGCTGCAAAGATCAACGCACTGGAAACCGTTACCATCGTGTCTAAAGCAGGCGACGAAGGTAAACTGTTCGGTTCCATCGGTACTCGCGACATCGCTGACGCTGTAACTGCAGCTGGCGTTGATGTTGCCAAGAGCGAAGTTCGTCTGCCGAACGGCGTTCTGCGTACCACTGGCGAGCACGAAGTGGACTTCCAGGTTCACAGCGAAGTATTCGCTAAACTGACTATCAACGTGGTTGCTGAGTAATTCAGCCCCTGCGCGATAATCAGGTAAAAACGCCGGCCTTGTGCCGGCGTTTTGCTTTTCTGGCGCGCTTAACCTAGCGCACCCGCAGGAAGCTGCCGTCCGGCTGACGGGTAAACAGCGCCTGCACCCCTTCACCCATCTCCACCGTTAGTCCGGTCACCACGCCGTTGGCGTTCTGCCGCACCTGCACCATCTGCCCGCTCTGTAAGTTACTCAACGGCTTGCCGTCGCCCTCTACCTTTGCCATCGCGTACACGTCTTCCGCAGGCAGGTTGTGATCGCGGAACAGCTGCGCCAGGGTTTTACCAGAATCGACCCGGTAGCTGCGCCACTGCTGCTCGATATCGTTCTCCTGGAACGGCGCTGGCGCCTGCTGTGCTGGTGGCGCGTTTGTGGTTTCCGGCGCGGCGGGCGCGACTGGCTGCGCCTGCATCACGTCCCGATCTATCGCTACCGGCTCAGGCGTGCGCTCGGTCTGCGGACGCGGGGAAGGCCAGAGCACGGCGGCGATCACCACCAGCGCCGCAATGATGATCCCTTTGCGGTGCAGGGACGGGAGCGGATCCATCAGTCGGACACGATCCGGCGCGTTCCAGATCCGCATCAGGGTAGGTTTCAGATTCAATCGCCCGGGCATAACGCCTCCTGCCAGGTTAACCGTCACGGCGTCAGTCCGGCGCGCTATGCCCGGCTGACCGCTCATCCATGACGTAAAGAAAACCGCGCTTACGCTCAGGGTAATAGCCTGAATGGCGCGCTGTGATGAAGCCATTATAGATCGCTAACTGCTTGAAGACCGTAGCAATGCCCGCTTTCGTGACCGCCTGCGCGCTCAGAGGTCAATTTTTAAGACTGTTCGTCAGCGGCGGGTCCGGGCAGGCTTTTGACGCAGAGTGTTTTACCCACCGGGCAGCGGCTGTTATGCTGCCCGCTATTTTTATAAACGCGATGAAAGGATAACCCATGACAACCCCTTCTTTTGATAGTGTCGAAGCGCAAGCAAGTTACGGTATCGGTCTGCAGGTCGGTCAGCAGCTGCGTGAATCTGGCCTCGAAGGTCTGCAGCCGGAAGCGCTGGTAGCAGGCCTGCGTGATGCGCTTGAGGGGAATCAGCCCGCGGTGCCGGTTGATGTAGTACATCGCGCGCTGCGTGAAATCCACGAGCGTGCAGACGCGGTGCGTCGCGAGCGCCAGCAGGTAATGGCGGAAGAGGGCGTGAAGTATCTGGAAGAGAACCGCGAGCGCGAAGGCGTAAACAGCACCGAAACCGGTCTGCAGTTCCGCGTTCTGACCCAGGGCGAAGGCGCTATCCCGGCGCGTACCGACCGCGTGCGCGTTCACTACACCGGTAAGCTTATCGACGGCACCGTATTCGACAGCTCCGTCGCACGCGGCGAGCCGGCTGAATTCCCGGTAAACGGCGTGATTGCCGGTTGGATTGAAGCCCTGACCCTGATGCCGGTTGGCTCCAAATGGGAACTGACTATCCCTCATAACCTCGCCTACGGCGAGCGCGGCGCGGGTGCCTCCATTCCGCCGTTCAGCACCCTGGTGTTTGAAGTCGAGTTGCTCGAGATCCTGTAATCTCCCGTTTCCCTCGCCCGTTATCGTCCCGGGCGGGGGAAAATCCGCACCGCAGCGCCTTTAATTTGTTGTTACGCCGCAAACCGCGATTTTATCTTGCAAATAGCCGGGTTAAGGGTATTTTTGTGAGCTATTTCGCGTTGCGAGAGTGATTAGATACTCAATTTAAACATAAAATTAACATTATATTTAAAACATAGTACTCATCTCGCCCAATCTTACCTACTATCGAAATGCTTCAGACAGACACCCCAACTCCGGATACAACGACAGGCCAGCAGAGCCTGAACAACACAGACAGGTACAGGAAAAAAACATGGTAGATCAGGCTAAAGTGGCTGAGGTAGCGAAGGCTCAGGGTGAGCAATCGCTACGCCGCAATCTCTCAAACCGACACATTCAACTTATTGCCATCGGCGGTGCGATTGGTACCGGGCTGTTTATGGGCTCCGGGAAAACCATCAGTCTCGCCGGGCCGTCGATCATCTTTGTGTACATGATCATCGGCTTCATGCTGTTCTTCGTGATGCGCGCGATGGGTGAACTGCTGCTCTCGAATCTGGAATATAAGTCCTTCAGCGATTTTGCCGCCGACCTGCTCGGCCCGTGGGCAGGCTACTTTACCGGCTGGACCTACTGGTTCTGCTGGGTGGTGACCGGCATGGCCGACGTGGTCGCGATAACCGCCTACGCCCAGTTCTGGTTCCCCGGCCTGTCGGACTGGATCGCCTCGCTGGCGGTGATCGTGGTGTTGCTCTCCCTGAACCTTGCCACGGTAAAAATGTTTGGTGAGATGGAATTCTGGTTCGCGATGATAAAAATCGTCGCCATTGTCTCGCTGATTGTGGTCGGCCTGGTAATGGTGCTGATGCACTTCCAGTCACCGGCCGGCGTAGAGGCTTCCTTTGCCCACCTGTGGAATGACGGCGGCTGGTTCCCGAAAGGCATCAGCGGCTTCTTTGCCGGTTTCCAGATTGCGGTGTTTGCGTTTGTCGGGATTGAGCTGGTGGGGACTACCGCCGCCGAGACGAAAGATCCGGAGAAATCCCTGCCGCGCGCCATCAACTCCATCCCGATCCGCATCATCATGTTCTATGTCTTCTCGCTGATCATGATTATGTCGGTGACCCCGTGGAGTTCGGTGGTGCCTGACAAGAGCCCGTTCGTCGAGCTGTTTATGCTGGTGGGTCTGCCGGCGGCGGCGAGCATCATCAACTTCGTGGTGCTGACCTCCGCAGCGTCATCCGCGAATAGCGGCGTGTTTTCTACCAGTCGTATGCTCTACGGCCTGGCGCAGGACGGCGTGGCACCGAAAAGCTTCGGTAACCTGTCGAAGCGCGCGGTGCCGGCCACCGGCCTGACGTTCTCCTGCATCTGCCTGCTGGGCGGCGTGGTGCTGATTTACCTCATCCCGGATGTCATCAAGGTGTTCACAATGGTAACCACGGTGTCGGCGATCCTGTTTATGTTCGTCTGGACCATCATCATGTGTTCCTATCTGGTGTACCGCAAAAAGCGTCCTGAGCTGCACGCGAAATCCATCTACAAGATGCCGCTGGGCATTGTGATGAGCTGGGTGTGCATGGCGTTCTTTGCGTTCGTTATCGTGTTGCTGACGCTGGAAGACGACACCCGTCAGGCGCTGATGGTGACGCCGCTGTGGTTTATTGTGCTGGGTCTGTGCTGGTGGTTTATCGGCAAGAAACGTCTGGCGCGCCTCGGAAAATAAAAAAACGGCCGCCCAGGCGGCCGTAAACATGCATAAATCAGGGTGCTCTCGGGCACCTTTTTTTATTCGCCTGCGAGGGCACGCGGGAACAGAACGTTGTTTTCCAGGCTGATGTGGTTCATCAGATCGTCAATCATCTCATTAATGCCGTTATACAGCGCACGCCAGGTGGTGCAGGCATCGTCCGGCGGGGTGACGTTATTGGTGGTGTGCTTGATCACTTCCAGCAGTTCGCCCGCCTCATCGTGCTCGCTCTCCATCACGCTCACCGGCCCGCCCGCCTGGCTCCCCATCCCCTGTTTGATCATCGGGAACAGGATGCGTTCCTCTTTCATCATGTGGCTGGTCAGCTCCTCGTGCAGCATCGTCAGATATTTGGTCAGCCCGCGCGGCACCGAGGCTTTCGCGGCGTGCACGCGCTCAACTTTTGTGGCCTGCAGAATCAGCTCCGGGAGCTGCTCGCGGTGGCGGTCATGGTAGCGCACGATAATGTGGTCAATGATCTCCGGCAGCGGCGCGCTGCGCCAGTCTTTCTCCAGCGGCGTGGCAGAAAGCGCAGCCAGCTCGGCCTCAATCGCTTCCAGATCCAGATTCTGGCGCGTCGCCGCCTTTAACAGCGTCTGCCTGCCGCCGCAGCAGAAGTCGAGATCGTGTTTGCGAAACAGGGCGGAAGCGCGAGGGACAGACAGCGCCAGTTCCCCTAAAGAGCGGTCACGGAAGTTCATCATCGATACCCTTAGTTGAAAATATAAGATGCATATTAAATGCAACTTTAAGGCGACGCTATTACTCTTTGGGGTCAGTACCACCATTTTTGTTGAGGTTAATAAAAGGTTTTTTATTTATTACCAGCAAGTTATGGAAAGGTATTTGTAAGGCGTAATTCCAGTCAGAAATGAATAAGGGAATAGCACAACTGAATAAATAATTATTAACCCTGCAAAGGGTTATCAGCGTCATTAAAATTAGCGGCGAGGTGAAATAAAAATTATCATATTAAATTATTGTATTTAAAGGTTTTAGTCATTCGCATAAGCGCTTTTAATCAAACATATATCATATTTTGCCGATATAACCTGTGAAGGCAATATCCTGCAAAACAATAAGGTTAAATATGTTTAAGCAAATTAAAGTTATCACCATGTTAATTTTGGTGCTGGCAGTGTTGGGCTCCCTGCAATTAATCTCCGGGGGGCTATTCCTTAGCGCGCTGACAAAAGATAAAGACAACTTCGCTTTATCACAAATTTCCAGCAATAACGTGACGGAATTTACCGACGCCTGGATCAGCCTGAACCAGACGCGTATCACCCTCAACCGCGGTATGCTGCGCCTGCAAAGCAGCATGGCGGGCGCCATCAACGGTGGCGATCTCGATGCGCTGGTGAAAAATGCCGATCGTCTGCTGGCCCAGGCGCAGAAGCACTATAAAAATTACGAAGCCATTCCGGAAACCCCGGGCCTTGACCCTCAGCTGACGAAAGATCTGGAAGAGCAATACGCCATTTATCACGGTACGTTGACTGAGATGAATAAGCTTATGGCCGCCAATCAGCTGGAAGCGATGTTCAAACTCAACGCTGAGCAGAAACAGAACGCCATGCAGGCGGTCTATCTCGACTGGCGCGCAGCCCAGACCAAACTGGCTGAGAAAGGCGTGGTCGAGAACGAAGAGGGCTTCCGCAGCATGATCTGGGGGCTGAGCGCCATCATGGCGATCGTGATTGCCGTCATCGTAATGAGCTGGATCGGTCTGCAGCGCGTGCTGCTCACGCCGCTGAAGCAGATTATCGAACACATCCGCACTATCGCTGCCGGCGATCTGACCAAAGAGATCGACGCAAGTGGCCGCAACGAAATGAGCCTGCTCTCCTCTAACCTGAAAGAGATGCAGCAGTCGCTGGTGCGTACCGTCAGCGCCGTTCGCGACAGCACCGACACCATCTTCACCGGCGCGGGTGAAATCTCTGCTGGTAGCAACGACCTTTCCTCGCGTACCGAACAGCAGGCCGCCTCGCTGGAAGAGACCGCTGCCAGCATGGAGCAGCTGACCGCGACCGTGAAGCAGAACGCCGACAACGCCCGTCAGGCAACCCAACTGGCGCTTAACGCGTCGGAAACCGCAGGCAAAGGCGGCAAAGTGGTGGATGGCGTGGTGCGTACCATGACCGAAATCGCTTCCAGCTCCAGCCAGATTGCCCAGATCACCAACGTGATTGACGGTATCGCCTTCCAGACCAACATCCTGGCGCTGAACGCCGCGGTAGAAGCTGCCCGCGCTGGCGAGCAGGGCCGTGGCTTTGCCGTGGTGGCAGGGGAAGTGCGTACGCTGGCAAGCCGCAGCGCCCAGGCCGCAAAAGAGATCAAAACCCTGATCGAAGCGTCCGGCTCCCGCGTGGATGCGGGTACCGAGCTGGTACGTGAAGCAGGTGACACCATGAAAGAGATCGTGGCGGCCGTCACCCGCGTGACCGACATCATGGGTGAAATCGCCTCGGCGTCTGATGAACAAAGCCGCGGTATCGACCAGGTGGGTCAGGCGGTCTCTGAGATGGACAAAGTTACCCAGCAGAACGCCTCGCTGGTGGAAGAGTCTGCCTCTGCAGCAGCAGCACTGGAAGATCAGGCCAGCCGTCTGAGCCAGGCCGTTGCGGTGTTCAAGGTCAGCCGTAGCCAGGCTGCCGCTGCGGTGCGCAGCGAACTGGTGAAGCCAGACCTGAAGAGGCCGCTGGTTGCCGCACCGGCGGGTGCCAGCGATTCCAACTGGGAAACGTTCTGAGTCCCTTTAACGCCCCGGCATAGCCGCCGGGGCATTACGCCGTTACTTCCGGGTAGCGGCGTGCGCTTCAGACGACAGCACCTCGCTTTTTATCGGCTTCGCCCGCACCGCAATCACCACGCCCACCACCAGACAGGCAATGCCGATCGCCGCGATCAGCGGAGGCAGGCTCTGACGCAGCAGGAAGGTATAGAGCAGTCCCGCCAGGGTTTCAAAAACGATCAGCGGACCGAGGATCACCGTCGGCAGGCGCTGGCTCGCTTCATTCCAGCACATCGCACCCACCCATGAACACAGCACCGCAATCGCCAGCATCAGGCCGATAAACACCGCAGGGCGTGGCCCAAACGGCAGGCTGAAGGCGGCATCATCTGCGGCAATCCACCAGCAGGCGGCGACATAGCCCACCAGCGACACCGGCAGCGTAACCAGCGCCTGGGCGGTGGCCCACATCATCGGATGTTTATCCGGATGTTCACGCAGCCACCGGGCGTTACGCAGCGCATACCAGGCCCAGCAGGCCACAGCGATAAAGGCCAGCCCGACGCCGCTGAGATAACGCCAGGTATCTCCTCCGGCGCTACCGCTGGCGGATTCCGCATGGTTTACCAGCAAAATGCCAACGGCGATGATCGCCAGCGACGGTGCCAGCCGCCGCCACGGCAGATGCCCGTCGCGCTGGCGGTAGAGCAGGTTAGCGAACACCGGGATCACCACCGGCAGCGTGCCGATAATCATGGTAGAGACCGGTGCACCGGTACGCTGAATAGCGCTGGCCAGGCAGAGATAATAGATAAGGTTGCCCGCCAGGGTCAGCGCCAGCGCAGTCAGCCAGTCGCGTGACGTGAGCTGGCGCAAACGCGCCCGGCCCAGCCAGGCAATCGGCACCGCAATCAGCCCGAGGGCCAGATAGCGCCCGGTGGATTGCAACGCCGCCGGATAGTCAGGAACAATCAGCGGGCCGACAAAGATCAACCCCCACATCAACCCTGCGAGCAGGGCATACGCTACGCCACTTAACATTCACTTATCGCCTCTGGTCAGAAGAGACGGAGTGTAGGGCAGCAGGGAGGGCGGTTCTTGTACCAGATTGCGCACTGACGTGCCGGCGACCTGCTTCTGGTAGCGTACCGGCGTGATGCCGTAGCGGCGCATAAAGGCGCGGGTCAGGTGTGACTGGTCGGTGAGCCCGGTGGCCGCCGCGACCGTCGCCGCCGGCATTCCCTGGGCCAGAAACAGCTTGGCGCGCCACAGGCGGATCGCCATCAGCATCTGGTGCGGCGTGACGTGAAAATGCGCCTTAAACTGGCGCAGGAAGTGATACGGGCTGAGCGACGCGACGCGGGCAATCTCGTCCAGCGTCAGGGATCGGGCATAGTTGTCGTGCAGGTAGTCACGCACCCGGTCAAAACGGGGAGCGGCAGACGACCGGGAGACCGGCGAGTGCCGGGCGTAGGGCAGAAACGCCTCGATAAGCTCCAGCAGAATGCTTTGCTGAGCGAGCGGATCGTCGTAGTACCACAGGCTGTTAATCAGCTGGCTGACGCGCAGGGCGCGCTGCGGATCGTGCCGCTCCACCCCGTCAAACCACCAGTTTTGCTTCCCGGTGACCTGCTCCAGCAGCATTGGCTCAAGATAGATCATGCGATAGCGCCAGCCGTCATCGGTGATGGCTTTTCCGGTGTGCAGCTCGTCCGGGTTCATGGTCAGCAGCGAATTGGCAGAGGCGATATGCTGCACGCCGCGATAGCGAAACCGTTCCGCACCGGTTTCCACCGCGCCGATACCGAACGCTTCATGGGTGTGCGGCTCGAAGCTGTGCTGCGCGATATGGGCGTGATACAGCTCAACGCCGGGCAGGTGCGGGAGCTGGCGAAAGCTGGCACGGTCACGTTCATCGGTAAACTGGTCAGGAACTCCTTGCACCGTCACCCCCTCAGTGGATTCACTCCATTATAGGAATTCGCCCGCCCGCTGCTAACAGATTATTAACATGAGCATGAAAAACCTCCCCCGGCGGGGAGTAATGCCAGTCAGTTAAGCATGTAGGGTGGGTAAGCGTAGCGCACCCACCGGTGGATGCGCAGCAGCGGCGGATCACCTTTACTGACAAGGATTACCCCGGCGGGGAGGCGAAAGGGCTATTCGACGCGGGAGAGTTGCGCGCTGTCGCACCCGGCGTTGCGGCATTCGCGCTCAATCCGCTTCAGCAGGTCGATGCGGCTGCGCATTTTTTCATTGGCACACATCAGCAGCAGCGTGTCGCCTTCGGTGCAGTCACGGTCGCGCACCTTCAGCCAGGCGATCTGCGAGTCCTTGAGACTCTTTTTCTGCCCGGCGTTCAGCGTCGTGATGGTTTTTTTGTACTGCTGATTGAGTTCTTCATCGCTCTGTACCAGCTCCAGCGAGGCGCAGTAGGCGCGATCGTAAGGGGTGCGCGGGCTGTCGCAGCTGATGGCGAAGGCGCTGCCGGAAGCGATGAAGAGGGAACCTGCCAGAAGAAGTGCTTTCATGATTCGTCCTTGTTACCTGTAATTTTAGGCGTGGCGATGCGCCACGCCGCTATCATAGCGGGTAACGAAACGTCAGGCAGCCTGCCAGTTTTTGACAGGCCAGCCTGCGGCTTACAGCATGGCTTTCAGGCTCGCGGCCAGTGGCGTGGTCGGGCGACCAATCAGCGCACTGAGCTGGCGGCCGTCATCAAACAGCCCGCCCTTCGCCGCGCCAGCATCCGAGTCCGCCAGCAGTTTCGCAAACCCTTCCGGTAAACCGGCCCCCATCAACGCCGCCGCGAAGTCCGCTTCGCTCAGGTTCTGATACGCCACGGTTTTGCCGCTGAGTGCGCTCAGGGAAGCGCAGAGATCGCTCAGCGTCCAGGCGTCATCCCCTGCCAGTTCGTAGACGCGTCCCGCCTGGTCATCGAGCGTCAGCACGCGTGCTGCGGCTTCGGCGTAATCTGCCCGGGTCGCCGAGGCGATTTTTCCTTCACCGGCACTGCCGATAAACAGGCCGTGCTGGAGCGCCGCCGGTACGCTTGCCAGATAGTTTTCACTGTACCAGCCGTTACGCAGCAGGGCGTAAGCGAGGCCGGAATCCGCCAGCAGCTTTTCCGTTTCAACGTGCTCAGCCGCCAGGCCGAGCGGTGAGGTATCGGCATGCAGCAGGCTGGTGTAAGCGATGAGCTGAACGCCTGCCGCGTTTGCCGCCTCAATCACGTTGCGGTGCTGGCTGGTACGCTGGCCCACTTCACTGGAGGAGATCAGCAGCAGCTTTTCCACGCCCTGCAGCGCCCGATCCAGCGCCGCCTTGTCGTTGTAGTCGCCGCGGCGTACCTGCACGCCTTTATCGCTCAGGGCTTGCGCTTTGGCCGGGTCACGCACAAGGGCGACGATCTCACTGGCTGCCACGGTTTTCAGCAGTGCATTGATAACGAGCTGGCCCAGTTGGCCGGTTGCGCCGGTAACAGCAATCATGGTGTTGTCCTTCTTGTCTGGTGTGTGTTGTGGCACAATAGCAACCAAACTAACTTTTAGTAAGTACGCACAAAAAGGTAAGTGTCAATGACCCAGTCTCTCACCGACCAGCTGCGCACCGGCAATCTGTTTGCTGGCGAGTGCCCCTCCCGCGATGTGCTCAAACATGTCACCAGCCGCTGGGGCGTGCTGATCCTCGTCGCGCTGCGTGACGGGACGCTGCGCTTCAGCGATTTGCGTCGCCGTATCGGCGGCGTCAGTGAAAAAATGCTGGCCCAGACGCTACAGTGGCTCGAAATGGACGGGTTTGTGAACCGCGTCTCCTTCCCGGTGGTCCCGCCGCATGTCGAGTACAGCCTGACGCCATCCGGGGAGCAGGTCAGTGAAAAGGTCGCCGCGCTGGCCGACTGGATAGAGCTTAATCTGCCGGACGTCATGGCATACCGCGCCGGGCGTGAAGGGGTGGATGCGGCGTGATGAAAAAGCGCACGCTTTGCCCCGTGCGCTTTTTTAATTACTTCTGCAAATCCAGCTTATAGATGGCAAAGCCGATATCGTCGGTAGCGACCTGCTGCATCGGGTACTGCGCGTGGCTGCGAATGAACGCCGCCGCTTTGTCGCCCGGTGAGGTTTCGAAGCGGATATCCAGCGGCGTATCGCTGTGGATCGGTGCCAGTCGCCAGTTGTTATCGGCTGCCGGGTGGATCTCGCCGTTGCGTTTGGTTTCCGCGCCAATCCATGCGGCCAGCACCGCGCGGTTTTCATCCGGCGAGGCAAAGGCAATATGGCTGTCGCCGGTGCCAGCGAACTTGCCACCGTAAGCGCGATAGTTGTTCGTGGCCACAAGGAACGTAGCGTTCAGATCGACAGGTTTACCGTTAAAGGTGAGCTGCCTGATGCGCTCGGCCTGCGGGTTGATGACCTGGCATTCACCGTCGTATTTCGCTGGCTGGGTGACGTCAATCTGGTAGTTCACGCCGTCGATCACGTCGAAGTTGTAGGTACGGAAGTCATCCCAGTTGATCAGCGACTGCGGCTTGCTGCTGTGAATATCGATCTGGTTGAACTGCCCGGCAGAGCACTCCAGCCAGTCCTTCACTTCCTGGCCCGTCACTTTCATTACGACCAGGGTGTTCGGATAGAGATAGAGGTCGGCGGCATTGCGGAAGGTCAGCTGGCCTTTTTCCACTTCGACAAAGCTCGCCGGGTCGTTTTTACGCCCGCCCGCTTTGAACGGTGCGGCGGCAGTCAGCACCGGAAGATTCGCCAGATCCGGGTCGCCCTGAATGAAGTGCTCCACGTATGCGCGCTGCGCGTTGTTCACCACCTGTACGGTCGGGTCGTCCTGCACCAGCGACAGGTAGCTATACATGTTGTCCGCTGACTTGCCGATGGGCTGGCTGACGAACTCGCGGGTCGCATCGTGATCCGCTTTCAGGACTTTCACCAGGTTGGTATCTTCGGCTACCAGCGCTTTTTTCGCCGCCGCATCGTAGATGGGACGCGCTTCGGCTTTTGATCGCGCCACTTTCCAGCTGCCGCCGTCGTTGTTGAGCACCAGATCCACTACGCCAAGATGGTCGCCCCACATGCCGGGCATCACCGCCGGAATACCGTTCAGGGTGCCTTTCTCAATGTCTGCGCCTTTGATCGCAGCAAAGTCTTTGCCGGGGAAGACCGCGTGGGCGTGGCCGAACAGAATGGCATCGACGCCCGGCACTTCGCTCAGGTAGTACACCGAGTTCTCCGCCAGGGTTTTATATGGCTCCGCAGAAAGGCCGGAGTGAGCAATCACTACCACAATATCAGCGCCTTTCTCCCGCATCTCTGGTACATAGCGGCGCGCGCTTTCAGTGATGTCGTTGACCGTCACCTTGCCCTCAAGGTTGGCTTTATCCCAGGTCATGATCTGCGGCGGCACGAAGCCGATGTAGCCGATTTTCAGGGTATGGGATTTCCCGTCCTGATCTTTTACCGCGGTATCCTGAATGAGCCACGGCGTGAACAGCGGCTTCTGGGTTTTCACATCAATGATGTTGGCGTTCACGTATGGAAATTTTGCCCCCGTCAGCGCCTTATGCAGGTAATCCAGTCCGTAATTGAACTCGTGGTTGCCGAGGTTACCGACAGCGTAATCCAGTGTGTTCAGTGCTTTATAAACCGGGTGGATCTCGCCCGCTTTCAGCCCCTTCGACGCCATATAGTCGCCCAGCGGACTGCCCTGAATCAGGTCGCCGTTATCCACCAGCACGCTGTTGGTCGCTTCTTCGCGCGCCGCATTGATAAGCGACGCGGTGCGCACCAGGCCAAACTTTTCCGTCGGCGCGTCTTTGTAGTAATCAAAGTCCATCATGTTGCTGTGGAGGTCAGTGGTTTCCAGAATACGCAGATCCACCGTGGCGGCGTGCACGCTCCCGGCAATCAGCGTGGCCAGGAGCGTTGCGCTAAACTTAATCATGAGAGGGGTCCTTTTTCGATCTGAGCCACAGAAAAGTATGTACTTACAGTCTGTTGCTTACAAAAGTGTGAATGCTGCCAGAAAGCGCACGGCGTTAATCTGCATTGCTTCACAGATAGCGTAATCAGACGCAATACGATATAAAAAAACTATGACGCAAAAACAATGAGTTATTCATAAGCAGCCCCTGCTGGCTGCGGCACAACATGAGGTGGACGATGTTAGAACAAATTTGCCAACTGGCGCGTGAGGCAGGAGAGGCCATCATGCAGGTTTACCAGGGTGAGCAACCGCTGGAGGCCACCAGTAAGCTGGACGACTCTCCCGTCACCGCCGCCGATATCGCCGCGCACCGTATTATTGTCGCCGGGCTACAGGCGCTGGCGGCGGACATTCCGGTGATCTCAGAAGAAGATCCGCCGGCATGGGATGTGCGTAAAAGCTGGAACCGCTACTGGCTGGTGGACCCGCTGGACGGCACCAAAGAGTTCCTGAAGCGTAACGGTGAGTTCACGGTGAACATTGCCCTGATAGAGGACGGCAAGCCGGTAATGGGCGTGGTCTATGCCCCGGTGCTGAATACGCTGTATGCCGCGGCGGATGGCAAAGCCTGGAAAGAGGAGTGCGGCGTGCGCAAAGAGATTCAGGTACGGGAGGCGCGTCCGCCGCTGGTGGTGGTCAGCCGCTCGCACGGGAATAACGCTGAGTTGCAGGAGTATCTTGAACAGCTGGGCGAGCATCAGACGACGGCCGTCGGCTCCTCGCTGAAGTTTTGCCTGGTGGCAGAGGGGCAGGCCCAGCTTTATCCGCGCTTCGGGCCGACCAACATCTGGGATACCGCCGCAGGCCATGCGGTCGCTATGGCCGCCGGGGCGCAGGTTCACGACTGGCAGGGGAAAACCCTCGACTACACTCCGCGTGAATCCTTCCTCAACCCCGGCTTCCGCGTCTCTATTTACTGAGCAGCTTATGCAGCAGGCTGACGACCTGCTGCACTTCATCCTGCGTCAGTCCGCCATCTTTGGCGAACTGCACGCGCCCGTCTTTATCGAGCACCACCACCGCAGAACCTTCCTCTTCCAGCTGCCATGCCCCGCGCGCCGCGCCGTTTTCATCAACCACGATCTGCGACCACGGGAACTGTTTCTTATTGGTCTCCAGCGCGCTGCGCACAAACATGCCGGAGCCAGGAATCACATCATCGGTGTTAACGATAGTGGTGGTCTGGTAGGTGTCATGCGGCAGATTCGCGGCTTTGATGGCCTCAATTACGCCGGCGTTTTTCTCTTTGGCTGAGGTTCTTCCCGCCATGTGAAGCAGAACACGAACTTTTCCCGGCAGCTGCGCGCTATTCCAGTTTTTGTAGCTAAACTTATCGTTATCCAGCATCAGCTCTCCTCTGTCGTTGATGCCGACAGGCGAGACCCGCTGATGTTGCTGAAAGTTATGCGCCGAGGCCAGAAGCGGCATCAGCAAGAGGGTAACTACCAGGGTACCGCGCAGGATCATGGTTAACTCCATAAGGTTGTTGAATAAGTGATCGGACCACTCCGCCGACCCTGTTAAAGCATATGTGCTATCCCGCCGCTTTTCCCGCAACCTTGATGCCAGTTTGCGCGCAATCGCACAGAACAGCACAAAAATGGCGTCTTATTCTGGCGTAGGTTTGTTACTGAAAAGAATACTCTTAAAAAATGTCATCAAAAGGTAAAAAAACTTATAGAGACTGTGTCTCCTGAGTTTTGTGGTCTATAGTCATCTGGCTATAAATTTTGCGCCTGTCCCTGTCGGACCAAGAGTGGCTCCGCTGAGGCGTAATACTAAGCAGGAGTAAAAAAGTGAAAATCTTCCAACGGTACAACCCACTGCAGGTGGCGAAGTACGTGAAAATCCTGTTCCGTGGACGGTTATACATCAAGGACGTAGGCGCTTTTGAGTTCGATAAGGGCAAAATCCTTATCCCGAAAGTGAAAGACAAACAGCATCTGTCTGTGATGTCTGAAGTTAACCGTCAGGTTACGCGTCTGCATACCGAGATGGCGTAACCACAACGTGCTATGCAGTAAACAGCAGTAAATCAAAACGGCCCCGATGGGGCCGTTGATGTTTGTGCGGTCAGGCGCTGGTATTCGCGTCAGGAAGCTTCGGCGTCAGCGGCGAGGTTTTGGTATCGAGCCGCGTGACCAGCAGCTGGTCGATGCGGAAGTTGTCGATATCCACCACTTCGAATTTGTAGCCAGAGAACTTCACCGAATCGGTGCGTTTCGGGATTTTACGCAGCATGAACATCATAAAGCCGCCGATGGTCTCGTAGTTGCCGGACTGCGGGAAGTCGTCGATATCCAGCACGCGCATCACGTCATCAATCGGCGTACCGCCCTCGACCAGCCACGAGTTCTCATCACGCGCCACGATCTGCTCTTCCATCCCCTGGCCCACCAGGTCGCCCATCAGCGTGGTCATGACGTCGTTCAGGGTGATGATGCCTACCACCAGCGCGTATTCGTTCATGATCACCGCGAAGTCTTCACCGGCGGTTTTAAAGCTTTCCAGCGCTTCAGAGAGCGTGAGGGTGTCCGGCACAATCAGGGTATTGCGGATCTGCACGCCGCTGGTGAGTTTCAGGCTCTGGTTGCCCAGCACGCGGTTCAGCAGCTCTTTTGAATCGACATAGCCGACAATGTGGTCGATATCCTGATTGCACACCAGGAACTTGGAGTGCGGATGCTCGGCCACTTTGTTCTTCAGGCTCTGCTCGTCTTCATGCAGATCGAACCAGATGATGTTTTCGCGCGAGGTCATCGACGACGGCACGGTACGCGACTCCAGCTCAAACACGTTCTCAATCAGCTCGTGCTCCTGCTTGCGCAGCACCCCAGCCAGCGCGCCGGCTTCCACTACCGCATAGATATCATCGGAAGTGATGTCGTCCTTACGCACCATCGGCAACTTGAAGATGCGGAAGATGATGTTTGCCATGCCGTTAAAGAACCAGACCAGCGGCCGGAACAGGAACAGGCAGAAGCGCATCGGGTTGATGATGCGCAAAGCCACGGCTTCTGGCGCAATCATACCGATGCGTTTCGGGGTGAGGTCGGCAAACAGAATGAACAGGCTGGTCACCAGCGTAAAGGAGAGAATAAAGCTGAACTGATCTGCCAGTTCCGGCGACATAAAGTTGTCGAGTACGCTGCGGAACACCGGGGAAAATGCCGCGTCGCCGATGATACCGCCAAGAATGGCGACGGCGTTGAGACCGATCTGCACCACAGTGAAGAAGGTGCCTGGCGTTTCCTGCATTTTAAGGATGCGCATGGCATTGATGTTGCCATCGTCAGCCAGCAGCTTAAGTTTGATTTTTCGCGAAGCGGCCAGCGAGATCTCAGAGAGTGAGAAGAACGCACTGACGGCGATGAGAGCAAGTATCAGTAGAATACTGTTTAACATATCTTATCCAGCCTGCAGGCCAGATCCTCGGAAGGGAAAGTTGAAAAATCCATGTGGTAACCACGTGAAAAATGGGGTCAAAAACCACGATAGCCCATAATTTCAACGGCTAGTATAGCAGCAGGGCGGGAAGGGCTGCCAGAGGGGAGTGATGAGGGGGTGTGCGCAACCGTGTAGATAGCCTCGTGACCGGCCTGTACCGGAAAGAAGATTTCAAACCCAGCACGGTATCTGAAGGTGGACGGTAAATAACATAAAATATAAATCACTTCACGCAGAATTCTGATTTATCTTCACTCCGTAATAATAAATTTGAAGGTTCAGTCATCGACCCAGATAATTTACTCCCAACGCGTGCTGCGCTTGAGGAAAACGCATACACCCTGCATGGAGTGATTATGAATGGAATAACGGTTACGTTTGACTGTAAGAATAAATTCCGGGCGCCGACCTGGGGATTAGTGGATTTATTTAAATGGAAAGTGTTATCGAAGCAACTCGGCGGCGGCATTGATTATATTCAGGAATTCAAAAATGCCTGGTGAGGTTTAATAAGCAAAACATCAGGGCAGCGGCGCAGAAGCAGCGTTTACCCGCTGAGTTAATTGCTGGCGTTTGTTGGATCGAGGTGGCAGGCGACCCAAATTTTATCGATCGCGTCGCTTTTATCGCCAGACTGATTGACTGGAGTGGGCCTTCCATCGTCGATAAAACGCTCACGCAAACGAGCCCACCAGAAAAAACCTCCTTCGGCTCGGTCAGTATGCAGTTGCGTACCGCTGCCCATACGCTTGGGCTTAACCCAGCTGATTTGAGTCTCCTGCAGCTAACCCAACTGGCATCATGTCTGGAGTATGACGCTTTCAACATTGATATCGTTGCCAGACACCTTCGCCAGTTAGCAAATCAAGACGGATTTACTGGTGAAATAAACAGAGACCAGGTACGCATAATTGGTGCGCGTTACAACCGCGGCAGTGCGCTGACGCTTGATGCAATCAGAAAAAACACCAGCTACGGCGATTTTATTGTCAGCAACTGGAACCATTATTCACAGCTGCTATGGTGATGTAAAAATGAATAAGTACTGGCGAACGGATATATATCTTACCTATCTGGCAGGGATTGTGTTGCTTATGCTTTTTTCTGGCTCGAAATATGAGTGGATGTCAGAGGTTGACCCTGGCGTATCACCTTCTCTTATTGCGCAAGATAGCGATAACCGCATGTTATTTCGTATCCTGATCCTGATAGTCATTACCGGGGCACAGTTAATTATTATGCTGAAATCGCTATTGCTCCCCGAACGTACCCTGTCATTAATACTGGTTGTGTTAGCGTTAATTCTGGCTTTTTGAATTACCTCACCTCAGTCAGGCTGAAAAATCAAAAGCGCCGCAGTGCGGCGCTTTTACAGTGGAATCAGCCAGCGTTTAACTGCGGCGGCAGGCAGACACCAATCCCGCCGATACCGCAGTAGCCATACGGTTTTTTGTGCAGATACTGCTGGTGGTCGTCTTCCGCGTAATAGAACGGCGTTGCCTCGGCGATTTCCGTGGTGATGCGGCGATCGTCACCGGCCGCGTCCATCGCCGCCTGGAAACGCGCCAGGCTGGCGCGGGCAGCGGCATCCTGTTCTGCGGTCAGCGGATAAATCGCCGAGCGGTACTGGGTACCGTGGTCGTTACCCTGACGCATGCCCTGGGCCGGATCGTGGTTTTCCCAGAACACCTGCAGCAGCTGCTCATAAGAGACTACGGACGGGTCGTACACCACGCGCACCGCTTCAGCATGACCGGTCTGGCCGGAGCACACTTCACGATAGGTCGGGTTTGGCGTATAGCCACCGGTGTAGCCCGCCGCGGTGCTGTAGACTCCCGGCAGCGCCCAGAACAGGCGCTCCACGCCCCAGAAGCAGCCCATCGCGAACAGCGCAACGTCCATCCCTTCCGGCACGTTAGTCATCGAGTGGCCATTAACCGCATGCAGGGTGGCAACCGGCATCGGCGTGCTGCGGCCGGGCAGCGCTTCGTCGCTGGATACGAGGTGTTTCTTATCAAATAACGTCACAATAGTGGTCTCCCGCGAATGAATGAAGTGTTAACAACCTTTACTAAGGTTGTCACAGGGTGCCTGTTTGCGGACAATACGCTTTCGCTTTAAGCGAAACGTACTGAAGGCGATTACTGCGGCAGCCAAACGGCGGCGCGGGTCATCAGGGTATGGTCTGCGCGTGTTCGCTCACGTAAAGCGAGACGCAGCGTGACTTTTGCCGCACACCGCCTAAATTAAAACATAAGAAATATTTGGGTGATCGTCTGTTTTTCAACTCCGGTTGTTGGAGTTTTGTTACGCCGCGGAGCGGTACCACGTTTCCTTCAGGGGTGGAAACAAGGATATTCAGGAGAGAACGTGCCACGATTCCGTCTTATGTGTATTGCCAGCCTGCTGCTGGCATCGGGTGCCGCGAGCGCGGCGTCGGTGCGGTTGCAGGTTGAAGGGTTATCCGGCGCGCTGGAAAAAAACGTCCGCGCTCAGCTCTCGACTATCCAGAGCGACGAGGTCACGCCAGACCGTCGTTTTCAGGCGCGCGTTGATGATGCGATAAGAGAAGGGCTGAAAGCCCTCGGCTACTACGAACCGACGATTGATTTCGAACTGCGTCCGCCGCCGGCTAACGGCGGTCGGCAGGTGCTGCTGGCAAAAGTCACTGCCGGCGAGCCGGTGCGTATCGGCGGCACGGATGTGATCCTGCGCGGCGGTGCGCGTGATGATAAAGATTTTATCGGCCTGCTGAAAAAACGCCCGGCGGTGGGCACGGTACTGAATCACAACGACTACGACAGCTTCAAAAAAGGACTCACCAGCGTCGCACTGCGCAAGGGCTACTTCGACAGCGCTTATAAGAAAAGCCAGCTCGGGGTGGCGGTGGAGCGTCGTCAGGCGTTCTGGGATATCGACTACGACAGCGGCCAGCGCTACCGTTTTGGGCCGGTAACCTTCCGGAACTCGCAGATCCGCGATGAATACCTGCAAAACCTGGTGCCGTTCGATGAGGGCGACTACTACACCTCCAGCGATCTCGCCGAGCTGAACCGTCGGCTCTCCGCAACCGGCTGGTTTAATTCGGTGGTGGTAGCCCCGGAGTTCGAAAAATCCCGCAAAACCAAAATCCTGCCGCTGCAGGGCGTGGTTTCGCCACGCACCCAGAACACCATTGAAACCGGGGTGGGGTACTCCACCGATGTCGGGCCACGCCTGAAAGCGACCTGGCGCAAGCCCTGGATTAACTCATACGGCCACAGCTTCACTACCAGCGCCAGCATCTCCGCGCCGGAGCAGCAGCTTGATTTCAGCTACAAAATTCCGCTGCTGAAAAATCCGCTGGAGCAGTATTACCTGGTGCAGGGCGGCCTGAAACGCACCGATTTAAATGATACCGAAGCTGACTCCACCACCCTGGCGGTGTCGCGCTACTGGGATCTCTCCAGCGGCTGGCAGCGAGCCATCAACCTGCGCTGGAGCCTCGATCACTTTACCCAGGCCGATGTCACCCACACCACCATGCTGTTCTATCCGGGCGTAATGATAAGCCGTACCCGCTCGCGCGGCGGGCTGATGCCCACCTGGGGCGATTCACAGCGTTATTCGGTGGATTACTCTAATACCGCATGGGGATCCGATGTGGACTTCGTGGTGTGGCAGGCGCAGAACGTCTGGATCCGCACCCTGCAGGATCGCCACCGCTTCGTGGTGCGCGGCAACCTGGGCTGGATCGAAACCGGTGATTTCGACCGTGTCCCGCCCGATCTGCGCTTCTTCGCCGGGGGCGATCGCAGCATTCGCGGCTACAAATATAAATCCATCTCGCCGGAAGACAGCGAAGGTAAGCTGACCGGGGCGTCAAAGCTTGCCACCGGATCGCTGGAGTATCAGTACAACGTCACCGGCAAGTGGTGGGGCGCCGCGTTTATCGATTCGGGTGAAGCGGTGATGGACATTCGCCGTAGCAACTTCAAAACCGGGGCCGGTGTCGGCGTGCGCTGGCAGTCGCCGGTAGGCCCGATCAAGCTTGATTTCGCCGTCCCCATCGGTGACGAAGAGAAGAAAAACGATCTGCAGTTCTACATCGGTCTGGGACCTGAATTATGAGTTTATGGAAGAAAATCAGCCTCGGCATCCTGGTGTTTATCCTGCTGCTGCTGGGCACCGTGGCCTTTCTGGTGGGCACCACCACCGGGCTTCACCTGCTGTTTAATGCCGCGAACCGCTGGGTGCCGGGGCTGGAAATCGGCTCTGTTACCGGCGGATGGCGCGACCTGACGCTGCAAAATATTCGCTATGACCAGCCGGGGGTAAGCGTCAACGCCGGGCGGATACACCTCGGCGTGAAGCTGGCCTGCCTGCGCGACAGCAGCCTGTGCGTCAACGATCTGTCGCTGAGCGACATCAACGTGGTGGTGGACACCAAAAAGATGCCGCCTGCCGCCCAGGTGGAAGAGGAGGAGAGCGGCCCGCTTGATCTCTCGACGCCATATCCCATCACCCTGAGCCGGGTAGCGCTCAACAACATCAACATCAAAATCGACGACACCCTGGTGTCGGTGATGGATTTCACCTCCGGCCTGAACTGGCAGGAGAAAAACCTGACGCTGCGCCCGACCACCCTGCAGGGCTTGCTGATCGCGCTGCCGGAAGTCGCGGAAGTGGCGCAGGAAGAGGTGGTGGATCCGAAAATCAATCAGCCGAAGCCGGACGAGAAACCGCTTGGCGAGACGCTGAAAGACCTGTTCGCCAAACCGGTGCTGCCGGAGATGACCGATGTCCATCTTCCGCTCAACCTGAATATTGAGTCGTTTCGCGGCGAGCAGCTGCGCGTCACCGGTCCGACCGAGCTGACGGTGCGCAACCTGCTGCTGAAGGTGAGCAGCATTGATGGCAAAACCTCCCTCGACACGCTGGATATCGACGCCAACCAGGGCACGCTCAATGCCACCGGCACCGCCGAGCTGCGCAACAGCTGGCCGGTGGATCTCACCCTCAACAGCACGCTCAACGTCGAGCCGCTGAAGGGCGAGAAGGTGAAGCTGAAAATCGGCGGGGCGCTGCGCGAGCAGCTTGACGTCGGGGTGAATCTCTCTGGCCCTGTAGATATGGCGCTGCGCGCCCAGACGCGGCTGGCGGAAGCCGGGCTGCCGCTTAATCTGGATATCACCAGCGAGCAGCTCTACTGGCCGTTTACCGGCGAACGGCAGTATCAGGCCGACGATCTGAAGCTGAAGCTCAGCGGCAAAATGACCGACTACGCGCTGTCGTTTAAAACCGCCGTGCGCGGCGCGCAGATCCCGCCGGCCACCATCACGCTCGATGCCAAAGGTAACGAGCAGCAGATTAACCTCGACAGCCTGCGCGTGGCGGCGCTGGAAGGCACCACCGAGCTGAAAGCCCTGCTCGACTGGCAGCAGGCGATCAGCTGGCGTGGCGATTTGACGCTCAAAGGCATCGATACCGCGAAAGCCTTCCCGGAGTGGCCGGCAAAACTGAACGGCCTGATGAAGATGCGCGGCAGCCTCTATGGCGGCACCTGGCAGCTTGATGTGCCGGAGCTGAAGCTGGACGGCAACGTGAAGCAGAACCGCGTGAAGGTCGCCGGTCAGCTTAAGGGCAACAGCTATCTGCAGTGGACCATTCCGGATCTGCATCTGGAGCTTGGCCCTAACAGCGCCGATGTGAAGGGCGAGCTGGGGGTAAAAGAGCTGGCGCTGGACGCGAAGATTGATGCCCCCAATCTGAATAATGCGCTGCCGGGTCTTGGCGGCACGGCGAAAGGGCTTGTCAACATTCGCGGCACCGTGGATGCGCCGGAGCTGCAGGCGGACGTTACCGCCCGCGGGCTGCGCTGGCAGGAACTGAGCGTGGCTCAGATGCAGCTGAAAGGGGATGTTAAGTCTACCGACCAACTGGGCGGCAAGCTGAATCTGCGCGTGGAGCGCGTGGTGCAGCCGGGCGTGAATATCGGTCTGGTGACGCTGGATGCCAGCGGCAGCGAGAAGCAGCATAAGCTGGCGCTGCGCGTGCAGGGCGAGCCGGTAGCGGGCCAATTGAATCTTGAAGGCAGCTTCGATCGCGCTGAACAGCGCTGGCGCGGCAACCTGAACAATACCCGTTTCGACACGCCGGTAGGCCCGTGGTCGATCAGCCGCGCTATCGCGCTCGATTACCGCGGTAAAGAGCAGAAGGTCAGCATCGGGCCGCACTGCTGGAATAACCCGAACGCCCAGCTGTGCGTGCCGCAGACCATCGACGCGGGCGCCGCGGGGCGTGCCCAGGTGAACCTCAACCGTTTCGACCTGGCGATGCTGAAACCCTTTATGCCGGAAACCACTCAGGCCAGCGGCGTCTTTACCGGGAATGCGGATGTCAGCTGGGATACCACCCAGGAAGGGCTGCCGCAGGGGCAGGTTCGCCTGGCCGGGCGCGGCGTGAAGGTGACCCAGACGGTGAACGATGCGGCGCTGCCGGTAGCCTTTGATACGCTCAACCTCAACGCCGAGCTGCGTAACAACCGCGCCCGTCTCGACTGGCTGATTCGCCTGGCGAACAACGGCCAGTTTGACGGCCAGGTCGAGGTTACCGACCCGCAGAACCGCCGCAATCTCGGCGGTAACATCAACATCCGCAACTTCTCGCTGGCGATGGTGAACCCGATCTTCTCCCGTGGCGAGAAGGTGACCGGTACGCTGGGGGCCAGCCTGCGCCTCGGCGGCAACGTTGAGCAGCCGCAGCTGTTCGGGCAGATGCAGCTCAATGGCGCAGAGGTTGACGGAAACTTTATGCCGTTCGACATGCAGCCGAGCCAGCTGGCGCTGAACTTCAACGGCATGAGTTCCACCCTGCAGGGCGTGGTGCGCACCCGCCAGGGTGAAATCGCCCTGAGCGGCGACGCCAACTGGAGCCAGATCGATAACTGGCGGGCGCGTATTGCCGCCAAAGGCAGCCGGGTACGCATTACCGTGCCGCCGATGGTACGGCTCGACGTCTCGCCGGATGTGGTGTTTGAAGCCACGCCGAACCTGTTTACGCTGGATGGCCGCGTTGATGTGCCCTGGGCGCGTATCGTAGTGCATGAGTTGCCGGAGAGCGCGGTCGGTGTCTCCAGCGATGAGGTGCTGCTCGATAACAACCTTAAGCCGGAAGAGACGCAGAGCGCGGGAATTCCGATTAACAGCAACCTGATCGTCCACGTCGGCAATAACGTGCGGCTCGACGCCTTCGGGCTGAAAGCGCGCCTTACCGGCGATCTGAAAGTGGCGCAGGACAGCCAGGGGCTGGGGCTTAACGGCCAGATCAACATCCCGGAAGGGCGCTTCCATGCCTACGGCCAGGATTTGATTGTGCGCAAGGGCGAGCTGCTGTTCTCCGGCCCGCCGGACCAGCCGTTGCTGAATATCGAAGCGATTCGTAACCCGGACGCCACGGAAAATGACGTTATTGCCGGCGTCAGGGTGACCGGGTCGGCGGATGAGCCGAAGGCAGAAGTGTTCTCCGATCCGGCGATGTCGCAGCAGGAAGCCTTGTCCTACCTGCTTCGCGGCCAGGGTCTGGAGAGTACGCAGAGCGACAGCGAAGCCATGACCTCCATGCTTATTGGCTTGGGGGTTGCACAAAGTGGGCAGGTTGTGGGTAAAATCGGCGAGACGTTTGGCGTAAGCAATCTGGCGCTGGACACCGAAGGGGTGGGCGACTCCTCCCAGGTGGTGGTCAGCGGCTATGTGCTGCCGGGTCTGCAGGTGAAATATGGGGTGGGCATTTTTGACTCTCTGGCGACGCTTACCCTACGCTATCGCCTGATGCCTAAGCTATATCTGGAAGCCGTGTCTGGGGTCGATCAGGCACTCGATTTGCTCTATCAGTTCGAGTTTTAGCAATGCGAATATTTGTCTACGGCAGTTTACGACGCAAACAAGGCAACAGCCACTGGATGACCAACGCCCAGTGGCTGGGGGACTTCGACGTCGATAACTATCAGCTTTTTAGCCTGGGCCACTATCCGGGCGCGGTACCTGGCGAAGGTAGCGTGAAAGGCGAAGTGTATCGAATCGATGCCAGCACCCTCGCTGAGCTTGATGCCCTGCGCACCGCACGCGGTGAATATAAGCGTCAGCTGATTCAGACGCCGTATGGAAGTGCATGGATGTACGTGTACCAACATTCGGTCGCTGGACGCACAAGAATAGAAAGCGGGAACTGGTTAGACAGAACCCCGTAATAAAACGCACAACGCCACCTTCGGGTGGCGTTGTTTTTTTGGGGCTGTTACTCGCTGTGGTTATCCGTTTTACGTTTAACGCATCAGGCGTGGTCGACCGCACCGCGCAGTTTGAATACGCTAACCGACGCCAGCAGACGTTCCGCCTGACTATGCATCGACTGCGCTGCGCTGGACGACTCCTGAGACAGCGTGGCGTTTTGCTGGGTAGCGGCATCCATGTGCGTCACGGCCACATTCACCTGGTCGATACCCGTGCTCTGTTCATGGCTCGCCATTGAGATGGTGTCGATGAGCTCGCTCACCTGCTTCACGCGCTGCAGGATCTCGTCCATCGCATCTCCCGCCTCTTTCACCAGCTGATTACCGTCGGCGATACGTGATACCGAGCGGTCGATCAGCACGCGAATATCCTGGGCGGCCGAGGCCGAGCGCTGCGCCAGGGCGCGAACTTCGGCGGCGACCACGGCGAAACCGCGCCCTTCAGTGCCGGCTCGCGCGGCTTCCACCGCAGCGTTGAGCGCCAGAATGTTGGTCTGGAAGGCGATGCTGTCGATCACGCTGATGATGCTGTTGATTTCGGTGGAGAACTGATGGATCTCGCTCATGGTGTGGACGACTTTCTCTACCGCATCGCCGCCCTGGCCCGCGACGTCGCAGGCATTGCGCGCCAGCGTGCTGGCGTGGCGCGAGTTATCAGCATTGTTCTTCACTACCGAGGTCAGTTCTTCCATTGAGGCCGCCGTCTGCTCCAGCGCGCTGGCCTGCGCCTCATTGCGTGATGACAGCTCGCGGCTGCCCTGCGCGATTTGTGCGGAAGCCGTGGCGATGGTTTCGGTGCCTTCGCGCACGCCATAGACGATGTCGGTCAGGTTATGGTTCATCTCGCGCAGCGCGCGCATCAGCTCGGCGGTTTCATCACGCCCGGTTACCGGAATATCGGCCTGCAGATCGCCGGCGGCAACGGTGCGGGCGATGTTTACCGCCTGGGCCAGCGGACGGGTAATGCTGCGGATCAGCCACATGGTGATCAGCGCCCCGACAATTAGCGTGAACGCCATGGCGATAACCAGCATCAGCCGTGTTTTCTCAAACTGCGCCAGGTTGCGGGCGTCAATCTGCTGATGCAGCTGCGCAGCGTGGGCGAGGGTGGCCGCCACCAGATCGTCGATCATCTTCGTCGGCTGGCGGTCGATACCGGTCACCAGTTTATCGACGTGCTGCGAGCTGTTGATATCACCTGGCACGTACTGCTTCAGCGCCGCACTGTATTCCCGCTCCAGCTGGGCATGCAGTGTGCGGGTCTGCTGCGCTGTGGCGGTGTCCATACCGAGCTGCGGCAGCAGGGTGATCAGCTGCGCAAGCAGCGCCTGGGTTTTCTCGCTCTGCGCCACAAAGGCGGTGTGATACTTCGTGAACGCTTCCTCCCCCTGGGTGCCGCGCAGCAGCGTGTTCTTCCACTCCTGAACCTGGATTTTGAACTGCACCTGCGCATTTCTGGCGGTATCGATACTCTGCGCGATCAGCATCTGGGTACGCATGGTGTCATTGCTCTGCGCCAGGCTGTCGGCGTTAATGGTGATGCCGCGCAGGCCAATGAACAGCGTAGCGAGCAGCAGCAGGGTAGCCAGCAAGCCGAGGCGCTGTCCGATGGTGAGATGATTGAGTTTCATAGATGATTTCCGAGGTGAACATCAAACCCGACTTAACCGGGGCTTAAGCCGATGTTATCGGAAATTAAGTATAAGACTTTATAAAAACGGCGGGAAATTTACGTTTAAATACAGGATCTGGCGGTGATATGTCGTGATATCAGGGTTTTATTGCAGTTATATGACAAGAATATGACAGCACAAACAAAAACACCGCCCGAAGGCGGTGCTTTTTGCGTAAGCGGAAGAATTACTTCTTCGCAGCACGCTCGAAGGAGGCAACGATCTCTGCTTTCGCAGCAGCGGCGTCGGCCCAGCCTTCAACTTTAACCCATTTGCCTTTTTCGAGATCTTTGTAGTGCTCGAAGAAGTGGCCGATCTGCGCTTTCAGCAGTTCCGGCAGGTCGTTCACGTCTTTGATGTGATCGTATTCTTTGCTCAGCTTGGTGTGCGGAACGGCAACCAGCTTGGCATCTTCGCCCGCTTCGTCAGTCATTTTCAGCACGCCAACCGGACGGCAGCGAATAACAGAACCCGGCTGCAGCGGGTACGGGGTCGGGACCAGGACGTCAACCGGGTCGCCATCCAGAGACAGGGTGTTGTTGATGTAACCGTAGTTGCACGGATAGAACATCGCGGTGGACATGAAACGGTCAACAAACAGCGCACCGGTGTCTTTGTCGATTTCGTATTTGATTGGATCTGCGTTGGCAGGGATTTCGATAACAACGTAGATATCTTCTGGCAGATCTTTACCCGCCGGAACGTTGAGAAGGCTCATGTCTGTTTCCTTAAAATGTATGGCAAACAAGTGCCGGGTATTATAGCTAACTGCGGCTAATTGTCTCAGGTTGTTTTTACCCGCGGGCGGCCCGCGGCCTGTTTTTCAGAACGTTATTCGGAGTGATTTGTCCATAATCACAGCCGCATCATTTATAAATTCTTGTAACCGCTTACAAAGCGCGTTTTTTTGCGCATATCGCTATAACTTTTTCCTCATCAGTGAGATAGCGGGCCAGGCGCGCCACTGCGCTTGTTCGCCGTCATGCCGCGCTATACCTGACTTTAACATTTTCGTTACTTTTTCGATTTGTGATGTAACGCATTCAGTTACATAGCACGTTGTCTATAGTCATCCCGCAGGTGAAGTCGTCACTCACACTACCCTACGAGGATAAAAATATGTGGAAGCGCTTACTTCTTGTCACAGCAGTGTCGGCGGCGATGTCGTCTTTCGCGATGGCCGCTCCATTAACCGTGGGATTCTCTCAGGTCGGCTCCGAATCGGGCTGGCGCGCAGCGGAAACGAACGTTGCCAAAAGCGAAGCTGAAAAGCGCGGCATCACGCTGAAAATCGCCGATGGGCAGCAGAAACAGGAAAATCAGATCAAAGCGGTGCGTTCGTTCATCGCTCAGGGCGTGGATGCCATCTTCATCGCACCGGTGGTGGCGACTGGCTGGCAACCGGTGCTGGAAGAAGCGAAAGACGCTGAAATCCCGGTTTTCCTGCTCGACCGCACCATTGATGTGAAAGATAAATCGCTCTACATGACCACCGTAACCGCAGACAACGTGCTGGAAGGGAAGCTTATCGGTGAGTGGCTGATCAAAACCGTAAACGGCAAGCCGTGTAACGTGGTGGAGCTGCAGGGTACGGTGGGTGCCAGCGTGGCCATCGACCGCAAGAAAGGCTTCGCGGAAGCCATCAGCAACGCCTCCAACATCAAAATCATCCGCTCTCAGTCCGGCGACTTTACTCGCTCTAAAGGCAAAGAGGTGATGGAAAGCTTTATCAAGGCTGAGAACAACGGCAAAAACATCTGCATGGTCTATGCCCATAACGACGACATGGCGATTGGCGCAATCCAGGCCATCAAAGAAGCCGGCCTGAAACCTGGCAAAGATATTCTCACCGGATCTATCGACGGCGTGCCGGACATCTTCAAAGCCATGATTGACGGCGAAGCCAACGCCAGCGTGGAGCTGACGCCAAACATGGCCGGGCCGGCGTTCGATGCGCTGGAAAAATTCAAAAAAGACGGCACCGAGCCTGAAAAAATGACCATGACCAAATCGACGCTCTACCTGCCGGATACGGCAAAAGAAGAGTTAGAGAAGAAGAAAAACATGGGGTACTGATCCCGCGTGGCGGCGGGTGCGCTGCGCTTATCCATCCCGACATTCAGGCTACATGGGTGGATAAGCGTTAGCGCATCCACGCTGTTGGCAGCATGCAGGCAGTGAGGAGGTGGCCATGCCCCATGACAAATATCAGGAAATTTTGCGCACCGAAGGATTAAGTAAAACCTTTCCCGGCGTGAAGGCGCTCGATCGGGTGGACTTCAACCTGCGGCGCGGCGAAATCATGGCGCTGCTGGGGGAAAACGGTGCCGGAAAATCGACGCTGATTAAATCCCTGACCGGCGTTTATCAACCGGATGGCGGGACCGTCTGGCTGGAAGGCCAGCCCATTGCACCTAAAAATACCGCCCATGCCCAGCAACTGGGTATCGGCACCGTCTATCAGGAAGTGAACCTGCTGCCGAATATGTCGGTGGCGGATAACCTGTTTATTGGCCGGGAGCCACGGCGCTTCGGCTTTCTGCAACGTAAAGAGATGGAAAAACGCGCCACGGCGCTGATGGCGTCCTATGGCTTTGCCCTTGATGTGCGCGAGCCGCTGAACCGTTTTTCCGTGGCGATGCAGCAGATCGTCGCCATCTGCCGCGCCATCGATCTCTCAGCGAAGGTGCTGATCCTCGACGAACCCACCGCCAGCCTCGATGCCAAAGAGGTTGAGATGCTGTTTACCCTGATGCGTCAGCTGCGGGATCAGGGCGTCAGTCTGATTTTCGTCACCCACTTCCTCGATCAGGTGTATGAGGTCACTGACCGCATTACCATCCTGCGCAACGGGCAGTTTGTCGGCACGCGCGACACCGCCGATCTGCCGCAGATCGAGCTGGTCAAAATGATGCTGGGCCGCGAGCTGGAAACCAACGCGCTGCAGCGCGCCGGGCGTACCTTGCTGAGTGAGAAACCCGTGGCGGCATTTAAGGATTTCGGCAAGAAAGGCGTGATTACCCCGTTCGATCTTGAGGTTCGCCCCGGTGAGATCGTCGGCCTCGCCGGCCTGCTGGGTTCCGGCCGCACCGAAACCGCCGAAGTGATCTTCGGTATCCGGCCTGCCGACAGCGGCAGCGCATTGATCAAGGGTAGCCCGCGCACGCTGCGATCGCCGGCCATCGCCTCCCGGGTCGGGATCGGCTTTTGCCCGGAAGATCGCAAAACCGATGGCATCATCGCTGCCGCATCGGTACGCGAGAACATCATCCTGGCGCTGCAGGCCCAGCGTGGCTGGCTGCGGCCCATCCCGCGCCGGGAGCAGAATCAGATCGCCGAACGTTTTATCCGCCAGTTAGGCATTCGCACCCCGAGCGCCGAACAGCCGGTGGAGTTTCTCTCCGGCGGCAATCAGCAGAAGGTGCTGCTGTCGCGCTGGCTGCTGACGCGCCCGCAGTTCCTGATCCTTGATGAACCCACGCGCGGCATCGATGTGGGCGCTCACGCCGAAATTATTCGCCTGATTGAAACCCTGTGCGCTGATGGTCTGGCGCTGCTGGTCATCTCGTCTGAACTGGAGGAGCTGGTGGGTTACGCCGACCGGGTCATTATTCTGCGCGACCGCAAGCACGTGGCGGAGATCCCGCTCAGCGAGCTGTCGGTCCCGGCCATCATGAATGCCATTGCGGCGTAAGGAGAGAGACGTGATGCCCCGTTCCCTGCCTCAAACCGGGCGAGCTGAACGCCGCTTCCGCTGGCCGCCGGGTGTCCCACAGCTGGCAGCGCTGGCGCTGATCCTGCTGGTGGACAGCCTCGTCGCCCCGCATTTTTTCCAGATCCTGTTGCAGGATGGCCGCCTGTTCGGCAGCCCGATCGATATTCTTAACCGTGCCGCACCGGTCGCGCTGCTCGCCATCGGCATGACGCTGGTGATCGCCACCGGCGGCATCGATCTCTCCGTCGGGGCGATCATCGCCATTGCTGGCGCCACAGCGGCAACGCTCACTGTTGAAGGCCATAGCCTGGCGGTAGTGATCCTCGCCGCGCTTGGTGCCGGCGTGCTGTGCGGATTGTGGAACGGCGTGCTGGTCGCCATTCTCAAAATCCAGCCGTTTGTCGCCACGCTGATCCTGATGGTTGCCGGGCGTGGCGTGGCGCAGCTCATCACCTCCGGTCAGATCGTGACCTTCAACTCGCCGTCGCTCTCCTGGCTCGGCAGCGGCTCGCTGCTGCTGTTCCCGACGCCGGTCACCATCGCCCTGGTCACGCTGATCCTGTTCTGGGTGCTGACCCGCAAAACCGCGCTCGGCATGTTTATCGAAGCGGTGGGCATCAACATCCGCGCCGCGAAAAACGCCGGGGTAAACACCCGCATCGTAGTGATGCTGAGCTACGTGCTGAGCGGTCTGTGCGCCGCCATCGCCGGGATTATCGTCGCCGCCGATATTCGCGGGGCGGATGCCAACAACGCCGGGTTGTGGCTGGAGCTGGATGCCATCCTCGCGGTGGTGATTGGCGGCGCGTCGTTGATGGGCGGGCGCTTTAACCTGGCGCTGTCGGTTGTCGGGGCGCTGATTATTCAGGGCATGAATACCGGGATTCTGCTGTCCGGCTTCCCGCCGGAGCTGAACCAGGTAGTGAAAGCGGTGGTGGTGCTCTGCGTGCTGATTGTCCAGTCGCCGCGCTTTATTACGCTGATTAAGGGAGCACGACGCCATGATAAAACGTAACCTGCCGCTGATGATTACCCTCGCGGTGTTCGTGCTGGGGTATCTCTACTGCCTGACGCAGTTCCCCGGTTTCGCCTCGACGAGAGTGATCTGCAATATCCTGACTGATAACGCCTTTCTCGGCATTATTGCCGTCGGTATGACCTTTGTGATCCTCTCCGGCGGTATCGATCTCTCGGTCGGGTCGGTGATCGCCTTTACCGGGGTATTCCTTGCTAAAGCCATCGGCTACTGGGGTCTGTCGCCGCTGGTGGCGTTCCCGCTGGTGCTGGCGATGGGCTGCGCCTTCGGTGCCTTTATGGGGCTGCTGATCGATGCGCTGAAAATTCCGGCGTTTATCATCACCCTCGCCGGCATGTTCTTTCTGCGCGGCGTCAGTTATCTGGTGTCGGAGGAGTCGATCCCCATCGATCACCCCATCTACGATACTCTTTCCAGCCTGGCGTGGAAGATCCCCGGCGGCGGACGCCTGAGTGCGATGGGGCTGCTGATGCTGGGCGTGGTGGTACTCGGTATCTTCCTCGCCCATCGCACCCGCTTTGGCAATCAGGTGTACGCCATCGGTGGTAACGCCACCTCGGCGAACCTGATGGGGATTTCCACCCGCAGCACCACGATCCGCATCTATATGCTCTCCACCGGGCTGGCGACGCTGGCCGGCATTGTCTTCTCCATCTATACCCAGGCAGGTTACGCGCTGGCTGGCGTCGGGGTGGAGCTGGACGCCATCGCTTCGGTGGTCATCGGCGGTACGCTGCTTTCCGGCGGGGTGGGAACGGTACTGGGCACGCTGTTTGGCGTGGCAATTCAGGGGCTGATCCAGACCTATATCAACTTTGACGGCACGCTCAGTTCGTGGTGGACCAAAATCGCCATTGGCCTGCTGCTGTTCATTTTTATTGCGTTGCAACGGGGTCTGACAGTGCTGTGGGAAAACCGCCAGAATGCCGCCGTAACGCGGGTTAACGTCGCCCCGCGCCTTCCATAAGTTTTTGTTATGGAAAGAAATACCTAATATTTCCCCGGTTATTGCCGATAACGATTTTCTGACCATTTCACACGCTATCGCGATGACCGGGAAACGTCACATGCTGAAAAATCTGTCTGTTCGTACTGGTTTGTTGTCCCTGCTGGCAGTTATGACGCTGCTGCTGTTAGTAGTTAGTGGTATCGGTATTTACTCCCTCACACAAAGCTCCAACGCGCTGCAACGTATCAATCATCTCCAGGGTGAGCAGATGGTGCAGCTCAGCGATGGCTATACCCTGATGCTGCGCGCCCGCAACGAAGCCGGGCAGGCGGTACGCCAGATGGAAGTCGGCATGCTCGACGATGCGGCGGCCGCCACTAAAGCCATCGAAAATGAAGTGGTTAAGGCCAGGGCGCAGCTGAAAGCCGTTATCGCCACCCCGGTCGATGATGAAGAGGGGCAGCGGCTGGTCGCCAGCCTGGCGAAAGCGTTCAGCGCTTATGACAGCAACGGCATCACGCCGATGCTGGCGGCGCTGCACGCCCAGAGTCCGGATCAATATTATGACCTGCTGGAAAACGGCCTGATCCCGGTGGCCCGGGATTTCAACAACGCCATGCAGGCTTTCAAGGCCTGGGGCGACGCGCGGGGTAAAGCGGAAGTAGCTGCGGTTGCCACCCAGAAAAACGTGGTGCTGACGCTGATGATCATTGCTGCGGCGTTGACCGCGGGCATCATCGTGCTGGTGTGGCTGGCGCTGCGCCACCTGTTGTTGAAGCCGCTTGAACAGTCGATAGCGCAGCTGGAATACGTCGCGGCGGGGGATCTTAGCCGCGAGCTGCCACCCGCCAGCGATAACGAACTGGGTCGGCTGGCGCACGCCATCGAAACCATGCGCCAGGCGCTGCGCGAGTCGGTGCAGCGCGTGCGCGATGCCAGCTCACAGATTGATACCGGCAGCCGCGAGCTGACCGCCGGTAACCTGAATCTGTCTCAGCGTACCGAGTCCACCGCCACCTCGCTGGAGCAAACCGCCGCCAGCATGGAGCAGATCACCGCTACCGTGAAGCAGAACGCAGAGAACGCCGAGCAGGCGCACAAGCTGGCGCAGGCGGTCTCCGACACCGCCGATCACGGCAGCGAGATGGTGTGCTACGTCATCGAGAAAATGCGCGACATCGCCACCAGCTCCGATCGTATCGCTGACATTCTCGGCGTAATTGACGGTATCGCTTTCCAGACCAACATTCTGGCGCTCAACGCCTCGGTGGAAGCGGCGCGTGCCGGCGAGCAGGGGCGTGGTTTCGCGGTCGTGGCGACCGAAGTGCGCAACCTCGCCAGCCGCAGCGGTGAAGCCGCGAAAGAGATCCGCACGCTGATCAGCGACTCCCGGACCCACGTCGGGGAAGGGCGCGAGCTGGCGCAGCAGGCCGGTGAGACGATGGATGATATCGCCGCCGAGATAATGCGCGTGACGCGTCTGATGAAAGAGATCGCCAGCGCCTCGCACGAACAGAGTCGCGGTATTGAACAGGTAAATATCGCCGTCAGCCAGATGGATGAATCAGCCCAGCAGAATGCCGCGCTGGTGGAGGAGTCGTCCGCGGCCACGCGCTCGCTGGAGGAGCAGTCTCAGCAGCTGACCGAAGCGATGGCTTCTTTCCGGTTGCAGCCTCAGGCGTAAATGCAAAAGGGCAGCCTCGGCTGCCCTTTGTTTTTTCCGGCGAAGCTTACGCGTCCGGGTAGTCGTGTATCAGACGCTCGACGTCATTCACCATGTGCTCGTTGCCGACAAAGAACGGACGGCGCTGGTGCAGGCTTTCCGGCTGGATATCGAGAATACGCTCTTTACCGTCGCTCGCCTTGCCGCCGGCCTGTTCAGCCAGGAACGCCATCGGGTTGCACTCGTACAGCAGACGCAGTTTCCCTTCCGGGTGGCTGGCGGTGCTCGGGTAGAGGTAGATGCCGCCTTTCAGCAGGTTGCGGTGGAAGTCCGCCACCAGTGAGCCGATGTAGCGCGTGGTGTACGGGCGCTGCGTGGCTTTGTCCTCTTCCTGGCAGTATTTCAGGTACTTTTTCACACCCAGCGGGAAACGGATGTAGTTCCCTTCGTTGATGGAGTAGGTGTTACCGCGTTCCGGGAAGCGCATGCGCTCCTGGCTCAGGCAGAACACGCCCAGCGACGGGTCGTAGGTAAAGGCATGCACGCCACAGCCGGTGGTGTAGACCAGCATGGTGGACGAGCCGTACACCACATAACCGGCGGCAACCTGCTTGTTGCCCGGCTGGAGGAAGTCCTCCATGGTGACCGGGGTTCCGACCGGCGTGACGCGGCGGTAGATGGAGAAAATCGTGCCTACCGATACGTTAACGTCGATGTTGGACGAGCCGTCCAGCGGGTCCATCAGTACCACGTATTTCGCGTGTTCACAGCCGTCGAACACCACGATTTCATCTTCTTCTTCAGAAGCGATACCGGCGACGATATCACGGGCGCGCAGCGCCGATTTCAGCTTCTCATTAGCGAACAGATCGAGTTTCTGCTGCACTTCGCCCTGGACGTTTTCAGCGCCGCTGGCACCAAGAATATCCACCAGACCGGCTTTGTTAATGTCGCGATGGATAATTTTCGCACCGAGCTTTATTGCCGACAGCAGCGCGGTCAGTTCCCCGGTGGCGTGCGAGAACTCATGCTGCTTCTCAACAATAAATTCACCTAACGTTTTCATAACACTTTCCCTGCTCTGAGATTGAGTAAAGCGATGCCGTGATAGTAACAAACTATCGAATAGTAGCGCACAGGTGAATCGCGCC
Source organism: Siccibacter colletis (assembly GCF_000696575.1). GTDB lineage: Bacteria > Pseudomonadota > Gammaproteobacteria > Enterobacterales > Enterobacteriaceae > Siccibacter > Siccibacter colletis. Next base: position 226,467 of record NZ_JMSQ01000007.1, read on the forward strand.
AGCAAAATGCGGATTATCCTGAAATGCATTTATCCCCTGCAAACGAGGCGTTAGAATGTGCGCCGAACTTCGCGCCTGTCCCATCAGGCCTTTTTCCTCCGCTGTATCACTGGCGGGCAGCAACAGCAGCGCCTGATGGGACAGGCACATATAAAGGATCGTGACGTATGCGCATTCACATATTGGGGATTTGTGGCACCTTCATGGGCGGCCTGGCCGTACTGGCCCGTTCGCTTGGCCACGAGGTAACGGGCTCGGATGCCAATGTTTATCCCCCGATGAGCACCCTGCTTGAAAAAGAGGGCATCGAGTTAATTCAGGGCTACGATCCGAGCCAGCTTGAGCCGCGCCCGGATCTGGTGATCATCGGCAACGCCATGACGCGTGGCAATCCGTGCGTCGAAGCGGTGCTGGAGCAGGGCATTCCGTATCTGTCCGGGCCGCAGTGGCTGCATGACTTCGTGCTGCGCGACCGCTGGGTGCTGGCAGTTGCCGGTACCCACGGCAAGACCACCACCGCCGGCATGCTCACCTGGATTCTGGAATCCTGCGGCATGGCACCGGGCTTTGTGATCGGCGGCGTACCGGGGAACTTCGACGTCTCTGCGCGTCTTGGCGACACGCCGTTCTTCGTGATTGAAGCCGACGAATACGACTGCGCCTTCTTCGACAAGCGTTCCAAGTTTGTGCACTACGCGCCGCGCACCCTGATCCTCAACAACCTTGAGTTTGACCACGCGGATATCTTTGACGATCTGAAAGCGATCCAGAAGCAGTTCCATCACCTGGTGCGTATCGTGCCGGGGCAGGGGCGTATCATCTCTCCGGAGAACGACATCAACCTGAAGCAGACGCTGGCGATGGGCTGCTGGAGCGAGCAGGAGCTGACCGGCGAGCAGGGTATGTGGCAGGCGAAAAAGCTGACCAACGACGCGGCCTCCTGGGAAGTGTGGCTGGCGGGCGAGTGCGTCGGCCAGGTCAACTGGTCGCTGGTGGGCGAGCACAACATGCAGAACGGCCTGATGGCTATCGCGGCGGCACGCCATATCGGTATCACCCCGGCGGACGCAGCGCAGGCGCTGGGCTCGTTCATCAATGCCCGTCGTCGTCTGGAGCTGCGTGGCGAAGCGGATGGCGTGTGCGTGTATGACGATTTCGCCCATCACCCGACCGCAATTCTGGCTACCCTGGCCGCGCTGCGCGGCAAAGTGGGCGGTACCGCGCGTATTCTCGCGGTGCTGGAGCCGCGCTCCAACACCATGAAGATGGGCATCAGCAAGAACGATCTCGCCCCGTCGCTGGGCCGCGCCGATGAAGTGTTCCTGCTGCAGCCGCAGCATATTCCGTGGCAGGTGGCGGAAGTGGCGGAAGCCTGCATTCAGCCGGCGCACTGGAGTGCCGACATCGACACGCTGGTGGAGATGATCACCAAAGCCGCGCAGCCGGGTGACCACATTCTGGTGATGAGCAACGGCGGATTCGGCGGCATTCATCAGAAGCTGCTCGACGCGCTGGCAAAAAAAGCCGACGCAGCTAACGACCGGTTTTAAGCCCGCCGGAAATGAAAAACGCCTCTCAATGAGAGGCGTTTTTTTTGCGTTACTGCTGACCTTCGGCCAGTTCGCGCAGGTACTGGAAGATGAGGCGCGAGGATTTGGGCGGCTTATTGCCCTCTTTCTCTTTTTTGGCGTTGCGGATAAGCGAACGCAGCTGCTGGCGATCCGCCTGCGGCCATAGGTTCAGCACTTCCGGCACCGCGTCATCGCCGTTCTCAATCAGGCGATCGCGCAGCTGCTCTAACTTATGGAACAGCGCAACCTGCTGGTTGTGGCGGTTTTTCAGTTTGTCGAGCGCCTGACGAATCGGCTCCACGTCGCGCTGGCGCAGCATTTTGCCAATCAGCTGCATCTGGCGGCGGCGGCCTTCTTTCTTGATGCGCTGCGCCAGCTCAATGGCGGCACGCAGATCGTCATCCAGCGGAATTTTATCCAGGGCGTTTTTGCCCAGCTCAACCATCTCGGCGCCGAGGCGTTTCAGCTCTTCGGCGTCGCGCTTAATTTCGCTTTTACTGACCCAGATAATTTCATCATCGTCGTCTTCGTTTTCATTATCAGGGACTTCATCGAGCCAGTCATCGGGCTGCTTAGTCATTCTCAGGCTCCTTAAAAAAGAGGCTAATACTACCAGTTAAGGCGCGCACTGCGAAATGGTTCTCTGTTAGACTCAAAAAGACGTACTAACACTCCATCCTACATTATGGCATTCGCGATGAAAGTAATCACACAAGTAGCGCAGCAGCGCAAAGCGCTGGAAGAGGCGGTATCTCAGGCACTTGAACTTGCTTCCGGTAAAGCAGACGGCGCCGAAGTGGCGGTAAGTAAAACCACCGGCATCAGCGTCAGCACCCGCTACGGAGAGGTGGAGAACGTTGAATTTAATAGCGATGGCGCACTCGGCATCACGGTGTACCACCAGAACCGCAAGGGCAGCGCCTCCTCAACCGATTTAAGCCCGCAGGCCATTGCCCGTACCGTGCAGGCGGCGCTGGACATTGCGCGCTACACCTCTCCGGACCCGTATGCTGGCGTGGCGGAGAAAGAACTGCTGGCCTTTGAAGCACCGGATCTCGACCTGTTCCATCCGGCGGACATCGACCCGGATCGCGCCATCGAACTGGCGGCCCGCGCCGAACAGGCGTCCCTGAACGGCGATCCGCGCATCACCAACACCGAGGGCGGCAGCTTTAACAGCCACTACGGCGTGAAGGTATTCGGCAACAGCCACGGCATGCTGCAGAGCTACTGCTCGACCCGCCACTCGCTCTCCAGCTGCGTGATTGCTGAAGAGAACGGCGACATGGAGCGCGATTACGCCTATACCATTGGCCGCGCGCTGGGCGATCTGGAGTCCCCGGAGTGGGTCGGCCAGGAGTGCGCCCGTCGTACCCTGTCGCGCCTGTCGCCGCGCAAATTGCCGACCATGAAAGCGCCGGTGATCTTTGCCCGTGAAGTGGCGACCGGTCTGTTCGGACATCTGGTAGGTGCCATCAGCGGCGGCGCGGTCTACCGCAAGTCCACCTTCCTGCTGGACTCCCTTGGCAAGCAGATCCTGCCGTCGTGGCTCACCATCGAAGAGCACCCGCACCTGCTTAAAGGCCTCGCCTCGACGCCGTTCGACAGCGAAGGCGTGCGCACCGAGCGTCGCGACATCATCAAAGACGGCATTCTGACGCAGTGGCTGCTTACTAACTATTCCGCGCGCAAGCTGGGGCTGAAAAGCACCGGTCACGCGGGCGGCATCCACAACTGGCGCATCCAGGGCCAGGGCCTCGGCTTTGACGCGCTGCTAAAAGAGATGGGCACCGGGCTTATCGTCACCGAGCTGATGGGCCAGGGCGTCAGCGGTATTACCGGCGACTACTCGCGCGGCGCGGCGGGCTTCTGGGTAGAGAACGGCGAAATCCAGTATCCGGTGAGCGAAATCACCATTGCCGGCAACCTGAAGGATATGTGGAGCAATATCGTGACCATTGGCGACGATATTGAAACGCGCAGCAATATTCAGTGCGGGTCCGTACTGCTTCCGGAGATGAAGATCGCCGGCCAGTAATATCAGGGGAGCGCAACGCTCCCCTTTTTCATCACAACAATAAAAAGGTGCCGTCATGCGTAAGACACTGTTAGCAATGTTGACCGTTTCATCCCTGTTTGTTGCCTCATCGGCGGCTTTTGCTGCCGATCTGGACGAAGACATGGACATCCTGAGTGAAAACTATCAAATCGTACTCAAAACCGATGACGCCGGTGAGATGAAAGCCGCGCTCGGCAAGATGCGCGCCGCCGCACTGGATGCAAAAAAATCTGCCCCGGTGAAGCTGGAAAACAGCGCGCCGGACAGCGCAGAGATGAAAGATTACCGCCACGGGCTGGATACGCTGGTGGGGCAGATTGATGACGCGCTGGCGCTGGCAGGTGACGGAAAAGTGAAAGAGGCGCAGACCGCTGCCGAGGCCTTCAAAACCACCCGCAATACCTACCATAAGAAGTACCGCTAATCATCAGGGCCAGCGCCACCGCGTTGGCCTGCGTTGTATCATCACAGCATGACGTTGCACCCGCAGACGTTACCCGCCGTTCGTTCGCTTTTTACGTCGCCCGACGCTTTTCAGAAAGTGGCGTACTTTGGCGAAAAAAGGGTGCCTGAGAGCCTCTCGCCCCACAACGGTAGCGGGGGTTTCCCCCCGCCGGTTTACCTTCGCGTACTGGGTTCGTAAGCCAGTCGCACCGCGACTTCATACTCACCATAGCGGATCCTGATCTCGCACAGCGCGGGCCGTGTGAGCAGGGCAATGGTCACTGTCGTCAGACAGACGATCAGCACCGCCGCCATCGTCAATGCGTGTCGTTTCATGGTTACGCCTCCTTGCTTTGCAGCAGTGAAAAGGCTAACCTTCCGTTGTTGGTTTGGAAGGGAAAGCCTCACTTTGATGAATAATCAGGTGGGGCTTTTTACTGCCTGCCGTTCACGACAGACAAACCAGTCCTGCGCTCAAGACAGCCAGTCTCAAGCACCCACGCCCATTCTATCCAGCCGTCATAAGCCGCGCTTATTTCCTGTGTAATCCTTCGGCGCACGCCGCAAAACAGAACCCGCTTTTTTTCGCCTGTCCGCCTCCCTTTCAGGTGATATTCATCACATAAACCCAGCATAAAGTAATCATTCACGCAATTTATGTGGAACAGATCACTGCCGCCGCTCGCGCTTCCACATGGAAGTGGAAAAGAACTCGCTACAAACCCCACCAGCCCACCGTTAGTGTTACCCCATCGCAACACAGAATATATGCAGCGTTAACAACGGAGCGGTAATGAACGACGCAGTGTGTCAACAAACGGAACAGACCGCGCAACTCGGCGATCGCATGCTGGCCTGGGTATTCGCCCTGCTTAAGCGTAACCACATCACGCCAAACGCGGTGCAGGAGCAGATGCTCAGCTCGCACGTGCGGGCGATGGCGCACCGGTCAGTGAGCGGCGAGCCGCTGCCGGAAGTGGAAGCGGAGCTGTTCGACGAAATCTCCGAGGAGTCGATGCAGCTGGCGCAGGCGGTGGTGGATGAATTCGGCAACCTGCCGGTGGAAGAGGCCTGGCTTTTGTCGGTGCACTTCGAAGTGGCGAAAGACAATCTCTAAGCGCAAAGGAGCGGAATATGGAACAGATTACAGTGGTGATTGGCGACCGTCTGGGCAAAGGCCAGAAAGTGGGCGCAGGGGTTGAGAAAGCCGGTGGCCGTGCGGTAGTGGTGCCGGGCGTGGCGGCGGATATGAAGCTGGGCGACGTTATGAAAGCGGAAAACGCCACCTTCGGGATCTCATTTTGCGGCAGCGGCGGGGCCGGGGCAATCACTGCCCAGACCAAACACGGCTACAAAGCAAAATACGGCATGCGCTCGGTGGAAGAGGGCGTAACGGCCATCAATGAAGGCTGCAACGTGCTGGGCTTCGGCTTTATGGATAAAGAAGAACTGGGCGAGCGCCTGGTGGAAGCCTGGAAGAAGAAGTACGGCAACTGACATGAAAGAGAAATTCACCACCACGGTGAGGGTCAGCGGTAAAGGAGAGAGTAAGGCGCGGGCCTTCTCTGACGCCCTGAGCCACGTTCAGAGGGCGATGCTGAAGTCCTCCAGCCAGGTTTTGCTGCGTATTGAGCCACAGGATGTGCAGGTTGTTCATGCGCGGGAAACGGTGCGGAAAGAGGCGTTTCTGTTTTTCTTCCTGCGCCGTGAAAGACACATTTTCAGCGTGGAGCTGGAAGTGACTGTCAACGTGACCGCGATTAATCCCGATAAGGTCGATTTCGTCACGCAGTAATCCACTTTCCCTCTGAATATCCCGCTGGGCGTTGCCGCTGTGCGACGCTCCGGGTAGTCGCTTGCGGGGACCACAACACAACAGAAGGACGGAGTAATGTTCTTAATAATATTAATAAAATCGCTCATTATCGGCGCGCTGGTTGGCGTCGGTGTGGGGGCCGGGGCTGCACGCATGTTTCATGCTCCCACCACCCAGGGAATGGGGGCATTTCGTACGCTGGGGGAGCTTAACTCCTGCGAAGGCGATCCCGCCTCGCATTTCTCGTTTGGTCTGGGCTTCTTCTTCAACGCCTGGGCGTCGTCGGTTGCTGCCGGCTCGTTCACCCAGGACGTTGACCATCGCATCATTCCGAACTGGGGTGCGGCGGCGCTGATGATGAAAAACCGCAACGTGGCGGAAACCCTGCACGATCCGAAGAAGATGGCCATTGCTTGTGGCGTCATCGGCATGATCGTGGTTGCCTTCCTCAACACCACCGCGTCCGCGGTGCCGGCTGCGCTGCAGGTGACGGCCGTTAAGGTGCTGGTCCCTGCCGCTAACCTGCTGGTCAATACCGTGATGCCGGTGATTTTCTGGCTGGCGGCCATCGATGCCGGTAAGAAATCGGGCTTCTGGGCCACGGTATTCGGCGGCGCAGCGCAGCTGATCATGGGGAACGCCGTACCGGGTCTGGTACTGGGCATTCTGATTGGTAAGGGCGTAGAAGAGAGCGGCTGGAACCGCGTCACCAAAGTGATGATGACGGCCATCGTTGCGCTGTTCGTACTGAGCGCGTTCTTCCGCGGCTTCGACATCAAGATGATCGAGTCCTTCCACCTGGGCGTGCCGAACTGGCTCGACCTGATCCACAACGCGGTCAGCGGCAAATAAGGGGCTGATGATGGAAGAGAATAAAGGTTTCTGGTATGCCGACTGGTCGTTCCCGATCCTTGTCGGCCTGCTCTCCTCCGGCGTGTTTGCCGGGACGCACATGTACTACCTCTACGGTATCGGCGCGTTTAACGAAGTGGCGTTTGTGGCAATGCTGAAAGCGGGCATGGATACCGGCGTCTACGGCGCGGTGGCAGCGTTCGGTGCCAGCTTCCTGTTTGCGCGCATTATTGAGGGATCGCTGGTGGGTATCCTCGACATCGGCGGCGCGATTCAGACTGGCGTAGGTCTTGGTGTCCCGGCGCTGCTGCTGGGCGCAGGCTTCGTATTCCCGGTGGCGAACTTCGGTGCTTCGCTGGTGACCGGGCTGGTGATTGGTCTGGCGATTGGCTACCTGATTATCCTGGCGCGTAAGTTCACCATCAATCAGAGCGACTCCACCTATGGTGCCGACGTGATGATGGGCGCGGGCAACGCTTCCGGGCGCTTCCTTGGGCCGCTGATTATCCTCAGCGCCATGGCGGCATCCATTCCCATCGGTATCGGCTCGCTGGTCGGCGCCCTGGTGTTCTACCTGTGGCAGAAGCCGATCACCGGCGGCGCTATCCTCGGTGCCATGATCCTCGGGTCGATTTTCCCGGTAGCCCTTTAAGACCGCTGTCCCACGCGTGCATCGTCCGGCGCGTGGGTAAACAGGAGCCTCCTATGTATGATTTAATCCTGCGCCGCGCCCGTCTGGTGGACGATACCGTCATCGACATTGCGATTCAGGACGGCAAGATTGCCGCGCTGGGCGACATCACCGGCTCCGCGCGCAGCGAGCGCCAGCTGTCCGGCGACTACTACCTGAGCGCCGGCTGGATTGATTCCCACGTGCACTGCTACCCCAACTCACCCATTTACCACGACCAGCCCGACAGCGTCGGCATCGCCACCGGCGTGACGACCGTCGTGGACGCTGGCAGCACCGGCGCGGACGACATCGACGACTTTTATCAGCTCACCCGCCAGGTAGAAACCGAGGTCTACGCCCTGCTCAACATCTCGCGGGTTGGCCTTATCGCCCAGAACGAACTGGCGAACATGGCGAACATTGACGACGCGGCGGTACGCGAGGCGGTGACGCGTCATCCTGACTTTATCGTCGGCCTGAAAGCGCGCATGAGCAGCAGCGTCATTGGCAATAACGGCCTGAAGCCGCTGGTGCGCGCCAAAGCGATGCAGCAGGAGAACGGCGGCCTGCCGCTGATGGTGCATATTGGCAATACCCCGCCGGAGATCGATGAGATTGCCCCGCTGCTGGCGAGCGGCGACATCATTACCCACTGCTATAACGGCAAGCCGAACCGCATTCTGACGCCGGAAGGCGCGCTGCGCGCCTCGATTACCGACGCCCTGAAACGCGGCGTGCGGCTGGACGTAGGGCACGGCAGCGCCAGCTTCAGCTTTGCGGTAGCGCAGCAGGCCATCGCACTGGGCATCCTGCCGCACACCATCAGCTCGGACATCTACTGTCGCAACCGCATCAATGGCCCGGTGAAAAGCCTGGCGCACGTGATGTCGAAATTCCTCGCCATCGGCCTGTCGCTGCCGCAGGTGATTGAGTGCGTAACGCGCCACGCCGCCGACGGCCTGCGCCTGCGCCACAAAGGACGCCTCGAACCGGGCGCTGACGCCGACTTTACGGTGTTCGCCCTGCGTCGCCAGCCCGTCCTGTTTACCGATTCTGACCAGAACAGCCTTGCAGCCGAGCTGCAGCTGCTTCCGCTGGCCGCCGTGCGCGCCGGGAAGTGGTTCACCACCGAACAAGGGAGTGCGGAACATGCCTTCGATTTATGAGAAATATCAGCTAAAGCCGGTGATTAACGCCTCGGGGCGCATGACGGCGCTGGGCGTCTCCACGCCGCGGCCTGAGGTGGTCGAGGCGGTGACCACCGGCATGAATCACTACTTCGAGATGAAAGACCTGGTGGACAAAACCGGGGCGTACATCGCGCAGCTGCTTGAGGTGGAAGCGGCGACCGTAGTCTCCTGCGCCTCGGCGGGGATCGCCCAGTCGGTGGCGGCGATGCTGGTACAGGACAGCCAGTGGTTGCTGGAAAATCTGCACACCACGCCCATTGAGAACAACGAGATCGTGCTGCCGAAAGGGCACAACGTGAACTTTGGCGCGCCGGTCGGCACTATGGTGGCGCTGGGCGGCGGACGCGTGGTCGAAGCGGGCTACGCCAACGAATGCTCTGCCGATCAGCTGGCGGCGGCCATTACCCCGCGCACCGCCGCCATTCTCTATATCAAGTCCCATCACAGCGTGCAGAAAAGCATGCTCAGCGTGGAACAGGCGGTAGTCGTCGCCCGGAAGCACAACCTGCCGCTGATTGTGGATGCCGCCGCAGAAGAGGATCTGCACGTCTACTATCGCGCCGGGGCGGATCTGGTGATTTACAGCGGTGCGAAAGCCATTGAGGGGCCGACCAGCGGGCTGGTGATCGGCAAGCAGCAGTACGTCGAGTGGGTGAAGCGCCAGTCGGGGGGAATTGGCCGCGCCATGAAGGTTGGTAAAGAGGGCATCCTCGGCCTGACCTGCGCCATTGAACACTACCTCAGCGCCAGCAAAACCACCGGTGACGAAATGGTGGCGCGTATGACCTCCTTTATTGACGAACTTAACCGCCTGAACGGCGTGACCGCGCGCGTCGTCTGGGATGCTGCCGGACGCGACATCGCCCGCGCAGAGATCAAATTTGATGAAAGCGTAACCGGCATCGCCACCGGCGAGCTGGTCAGCGCTCTGAAGCGCGGCGAGTACGCCATCTATTTCCGCGGTTACAAAGCAAATGAAGGCATCATCGAAGCCGATGTGCGCAGCGTTACCGAAGATCAGCTGGCAATCATCGCCCGTAGCATCGCCGTTTTACTCCAGGAGACCCAGGCATGAAACTGACCCCCAATTTTTACCGCGACCGCATCTGTCTGAACGTGCTGGCCGGCTCGAAGGATAACGCGCAGGCGATTTACGAGGCGGCGCAGGGGCATGTGCTGGTGGGCGTGCTGTCAAAAAACTATCCGGACGTGGAGAGCGCGGTGGCGGATATGCGCGAGTACGCGGCGCTGATTGATAATGCGCTCTCGGTCGGGCTGGGGGCGGGCGATCCGAACCAGTCGGCGATGGTCAGCGAGATCTCCCGCCAGGTACAGCCGCAGCACGTCAATCAGGTATTTACCGGGGTGGGCACCAGCCGGGCGCTGCTTGGCCAGCAGGAGACCGTGGTGAACGGTCTTGTCTCGCCAACCGGCACGCCGGGAATGGTGAAAATCTCCACCGGGCCGCGCAGCAGTAAAACCCCGGACGGCATTGTGCCCGTAGAAACCGCCATCGCGCTGCTGAAGGACATGGGCGGCAGCTCCATCAAATATTTCCCGATGGGCGGGCTGAAAAGTGAAGCGGAGTACCGTGCGGTGGCGCAGGCCTGCGCTGAGCACGACTTCTGGCTGGAGCCGACCGGCGGTATCGATCTGGACAACGTCGAGGCGATCCTGCGCATTGCGCTGGAGGCTGGGGTGAGCCGAATCATTCCGCATATCTATAGCTCAATCATCGACAGCGCCACGGGCGATACCCGTCCGGATGATGTACGTCAGCTGCTGGAGATAACCAGAAGGCTGCTGGGCTAACGCCGCTTTGCATCGCGGCGCGTAATCCGTAACTATGGCTGTGACTACTGGCGGTACACCGGGTGCGATGGCGCGCCCGGGCAACGAGAGGAAACTGCAGTGCGATTCCCGAATCAACGTCTGGCTCAACTGTTTTCCCTGTTACAGAACGAGCCGCTGCCGCAGGATGAGCTGGCGCGCCGGCTCACCGTTTCCACGCGTACCGTGCGTGCCGACATCACTGCCCTGAATGAATTGCTGTTACACCACGGGGCGCAGTTTGTTCTCAGCCGCGGCACCGGTTACCAGCTAAGCATCACCGACGCCGGGCGCTATGCGGCGTTGCAGACCGCTCACCCGCGCCAGCTGCGCATCCCCCGCACCGGGCCGGAGCGCATCCACTATCTGCTGGTGCGCTTTCTCACCGCCGCCTACTCGCTGAAACTGGAAGACCTGGCCGAGGAGTGGTTTGTCAGCCGCGCCACGCTGCAGGGCGACATGGCCGAAGTGCGCGAGTGGTTCAACCGTTACAACCTTTCTATCGAGACGCGTCCGCGCCACGGCATGAAGCTGTTCGGTAGCGAGATGTCGATCCGTGCCTGCCTGACGGACCTGCTCTCCCGGCTCATTCAGGAGGACAGCGAGCATCCGCTGGTGAATAAGGAAGCGCTGAACGCCGGGGTGCCACAGCAGCTGGAGCAGGGGTTACAGGCCTGTTTTAACCACTACCGTATCCGGCTGACGGACGAGGGCGAGCAGTTTATCCGCCTCTACTGCGCCGTGGCGGTGCGGCGCATCAGCGAAGGTTTCCCGCTCTCGGATTTCACTGCGGATGACGTCGGGGATAACGTGCGCGAGGCCGCGCGCGACATCGCCGGGCTGCTGCAGACGTTGACCAGCAAAACGCTGTCGGAATCGGAAGAGCACTGGCTGCGCGTGCATATCGCGGCACGTCAGGTGCAGGATCTGGCCCCCAGCACCATCAGCGCCGACGATGCCGGTGCGCTGGTGAACTACATTCTGCGCTACATCAATACCCACTTTAATTACAACCTGCTGACCGACGCCCAGCTCCATGCCGACCTGCTCACCCACATCAAAACCATGATCACCCGGGTGCGCTACCAGATTTCGCTGCCCAATCCGCTGCTGAGCAACATCAAGCAGCACTACCCGCTGGCGTGGGATATGACGCTGGCGGCAGTATCCAGCTGGGGGAAATACACGCCGTACGCCATCAATGAAAACGAAGTCGGTTTTCTGGTGCTGCATATCGGCGTTGGGCTGGAGCGGCACTACAACATTGGCTATCAGCGCCAGCCGCAGGTGCTGCTGGTGTGCGACACCGGCAACTCCACGGTGCGCATGATTCAGGCAATGCTGCTGCGCAAGTACCCGCAGCTTGAGGTTACGCGCATTATCTCCCTGCGCGACTATGAGCAGCTCGCCAGCGTAGAGGAGGATTTTGTCATCTCTACGGCGCGCATCAGTGATAAAGACAAGCCGGTGGTGGTGATGTCGCCGTTCCCCACCGACTACCAGCTGGAGCAGATTGGTAAGCTGGTGCTGGTGGACCGCACCCGGCCCTGGATGCTGGAGAAGTATTTCGACGCCGGGCATTTCTGCATCATCGACGAGCCGATGGATCAGCAGGCGCTGTTCCACAGGTTGTGCGGAGCTTTAGAGCAGGAAGGCTTTGTTGATAGCGAATTCCTCGCCTCGGTGGTGGAGCGTGAAGCCATCGTCAGCACCATGCTCGGCGACAGCATCGCCCTGCCACACTCGCTGGGCCTGCTGGCCCACAAAACCGCGGTCTACACGGTACTGGCCCCGGAGGGCATTCCCTGGGGCGACGAAACCGCGCACGTCATTTTCCTGCTGGCGATCAGCAAGAGCGAATACGAAGAGGCGATGGCGATCTACGATCTGTTCGTCACCTTCCTGCGCGAGCGCGCCATGCCGCGCCTGAAAGCGTGCCGCAGCTTCGACGAGTTTAAAACCGTGGCGGTGGAGTGCGTCAGCCGGTTTTAAACCGGTACCAGGGCTTATGGTAACTAGTTGATCTTACGCTGTTATCTTGACGTTTTCGCCGTGAAGCGCATCACAAACCCGCCGCGTCACGGGATGCTGTTATTTGCCGCGCGTTAACAACAATTTTAACTAAACCACTGATTTTAATGCTTCAAAAACTCCGACTGCCTGTTTGATTCGATAATCGTATCGATCCCCCTGTTTAATGAATTGGTTTCGCCCGCCGCGGCTTCGCAGAATGGTGCAACATTCACTGTTCGGGAGTCGTTATGTCGTTATCACTCAGCAACAATTATCCCTTCTATGCCGCCGACCTGCTGCGCGCCGCGAAGCCAGGCTTCCAGCCGCGCATGGCGTTAATTCTGGGATCGGGCCTCGGGGCGCTCGCCGGGCAGATGGAGAACGTCACCACCCTCGCGTATGAAAAATTGCCGGGTTTCCCGGTCAGCACCGTGCAGGGCCATGCCGGGGAAGTGGTAATGGGTACCCTGCACGGCGTGGATATTATCTGCATGAAGGGCCGCGGGCATTTTTATGAAGGGCAGGGCATGGGCATTATGACCCACGCGGTGCGCACCTTCAGGCTGCTTGGCTGCGACTTCCTGCTTTGCACCAACGCTGCCGGCTCCCTCAATCCGGCCATCCCGGCCGGTAGCCTGGTGGCGCTGACCGACCATATCAACACCATGCCGACCTCACCGCTGGAGGGGCCGAACGACGATCGTTTTGGGCCGCGCTTCTTCAGCCTCGCTAACGCTTACGATGCAGAGCTGCGCGCCCGGCTGCACCTGTCCGCGCAGGCGCTCACGCTGCCGCTGCACGACGGGGTATTTGTCTCCTATACCGGGCCTAATTTCGAAACCCCGGCTGAAATTCGCATGATGCAACGAATGGGCGGCGATGTGGTGGGGATGTCGGTGGTGCCTGAGGTTATCGCCGCTCGCCACTGCGGCCTGAAAGTGCTGGCGGTCTCTGCCATCACCAATATGGCCGAAGGGCTGAGCGACGTGGCGCTGTCGCATGAGCAAACGCTGAAATGCGCCGCGCTGGTCACCGACGATTTTATGCGCCTCATCGGCCATTTCATTAAAAGCTACTCTCGCTAATCCGCTACCGGAGCGGGCATGGACAGGCCTGCTCTCAGGAGTTATGACATGACACAACAGCCTTTTTCACGCGGCAACCTGAATGCCATTTCTTATCTGAGCTATTACTTCGTCGGGGCGCTGGTTTCCACCCTCGGCATCGTGCTCTGGCCGTTATGCCAGGCGTTTAATAAAGATCCGAGTTTTATCGGCCAGGTCTTTACCCTGATGAATCTCGGCATGTTCGTGCCGATCATGCTGGGTGGTCTGCTGATGAAAAAATGGGGCCTGAAGATGCCGCTGGTTATCGCGGCTGCGGCCACGGTGGTCATCAGCGCCGTGCTTTTTATCACGCCGACGCTGACCATGTTCAGTATTGCGGTAGCGGGCATCGGCGCCTGCGGCGGGGTCTTCATGACCCTCGGCAGCTATCTGGTGGTGCGCATTAATCCGGATGAAAAGCGCCGCTCCGCCAGCCTCATCTTCACCGACTTCTTCTTCAGTCTGGCGGGTGCCACGCTCTCCTTTTTGCTGGCGTGGCTGTTTAAGCTGGGCGCAACCTGGATGGCGATGTACGGCATCATGGGGGCGCTGGGCGCGTTGATGCTGGCGTTAAGCCTGCGTTGTCGTTTTCCCACTACCGAAGATGAGCGCGCACCGTCCACGCCGCAAGCCAGCGCGGGTGAAGGGTGGGGCGCTGCGGTGTATCTGCTCTGCTTCGCGCTGTTCGCCTTTTTACTGGCAGAACCGATCTTCACGATGTGGACGCCGGGCTATCTGCAATCGCGTTTCACGCTGCCAGCCGAGGAAGCCGCGCTTTTTACCACGGTCTACTGGGTGACGAAGGCCATTGGCCTGTTCGTGAATCAGTTCACCGTAAAATGGATGCAGCTGCGCACCTTCCTGCTGATCTGTACCGTTGCCGGGCTGCTGGCTATCGCCATCATTGCCAACAGCACGAATACTACGCTGATCCTGGTCGCCTGCGGCGTGTTTGGCTTCTTCAATTCCGGGCTGTTTTCCGGACTGATGAGCTACGGCTCGCTGCAGATAAGCCAGAGTTCCCCAACCTTGCTGTCTGCGCTGCTGACCTGCGGTACGGTGGGAACGCTGGTGTTTGCCAGCGTCTCATCGCTGGTTAATCAGCAGTACGGAATACAGGCGGCGGTGAATACTTCCACCGTAGCCTATGGCGTCCTGCTGATAACGCTGATCGCCGCGGTGCTATGCAGCCGGGCAGAGCGGCTACACCGAAACGGGGCAACGGACATTTGACGATGTCTGAGCCGGAAGTGCATGATGACAATCCCTTTTTTCAACACGTCATTGCCATGCCCGAATTGAGTGCTAATAGTCGAATCAGCCTGCGGATGCTGCGCTATTTCCAGGTGCTGGCGGAAGAGCTGCATTTTGGACATGCCGCCGGGCGGCTGAATATTTCTCAGCCGCCGCTGAGCATGCAGATAAAAGAGCTGGAAGAGATTATGGGCTGTGCGCTTTTCGAGCGAACCAGCCGTAAGGTTGTGCTTTCGGCCACGGGCATCGCGCTGAAAGCCGAGGTGGACCGGTTGCTCAGCGCCACCGAGCAGTCACTGAACTATGTGCGACAGACCGGGCGTCACGCCCATCAGCGCATCCAGATTGGCATCATCGGCAGCGCGCTGTGGGGGGCGCTGCTGCCGCGGCTGAGTGCGTTTAAGCAGGATTATCCTGACGTGGTGTGGCAGCTTCATGAGCTGTCGCAGTTACAGCAAATCGACGCGCTAAAATCGCGCACCATCGACGTTGGTATTCAGCGCAACCTCACGGCACATACGGAAAGAGGCATTCACTGTCAGCTTATTTCCCATGAGTCGCTGCAGGTCGCCGTGCCGGAACAGAGCGCGCTCAGCCAGCGCAAGCGCGTGACCCTGAAGTCCCTCGCGCATCAGCCGTTCATCTCGCTCTCCTTCAGTCACAGTGATTTTGCCTCTCAGCTCTATGATTACTGTGTCAGCGCGGGCTTTTATCCGCATATCACCCACCAGGTACGTGAACCGCAGACCGCGCTGGCGCTGGTCAGTGCCGGCATGGGTATCGCGTTGCTGCCTGAAAGCTGCGCGTTAATTCAGTGGCCGGGCGTGACCTTTATTCCCCTGCGGGAAGCCATCCCGGCCGATCTCTATGCGCTCTGGTATGGAGAAAAACAGCCTGAAATCGTTAACCATTTTATTAATACGCTGGTTACTTCTGCGCTCTGTTAATTATCCGGAAAGCGTTCCGGAAAGATATTAATAAATATCCAGTCTGCCTCAGGAAAAGTAACCAGGTATTATTTGACCGGAAACTGTGCGTGCGCAGTCAGAATAAGAGAGGGCAGCGGATAAATACTATTCCGGTGCGCATATCGCGCCAGGGAATATTTATCCGCAAACACTTTTGATCTGACACTCATTCACATTAAGGGCAATGAAAATGGAAATTCGCCACTGTTCTCCGCTGGGCGCGACGTTATTATCGCAGACGTATGAATCGCTGGAAGACGCCGTAAACGAGGCTGCAAATCAGGCGGTTCGTGCTTACTGTCAGGGCACGTTCAGCGTCGGCGGCGTTATGCTCGACAAAAGCGGTAATGTGTTAAATGCACTGCATAATAACGTGGTGGAAGACGGGATGACATTCGATCCGACGGCCCATGGCGAGCGGCAGCTTATCGACTGGTATTATGATCAAATCTCTTCTGGCGCACTATTGCCGCCGCCGGAAGAAATTACTATCGTGACCTCGCTCGACCCGTGCTGTATGTGTTCCGGCTCGATCCTCAGCAGCGGTTTTAATGTCGTGTCTGCCGCCTTCGATACCTTTTCCGGCATTGATTACGACACCCTTGCCGATTTCCCCTCATTAGATCCTGCGTTACGCCCGGTAGCCCAGGCTACTTTCAGTTATCCAGAAGTGGGCGGCGACTCCTGTTTTGCGCGTCCTGCGACCTCGGCACCGCTACCTGCTTTTTTTAGCCAGACGGTGATTAATCAGAACACCCAGGCGCTGTGTTTATCCCTGTTTGAAGCCACGCTGTCCGGGGTTCAGGATACGGTGAATAACGATCTTCCGCCGGAGCTGTTGATTGATCCGGCGACGCTGGCACCTGACGATCCGCTGGTTATTGCGCTCAGAGATATCTATCCCCAGGCGCTCACCTATAAAGCGCCGTCACTGGGGACGCCGGACGCAGGTCTGGCGCCTTATCTGCTTGAAGCGGCAGCCATCGATGCTGAACGGGGCGGTAAGGGCAGCTCGGTAGCCTTTCTCGATTACTTCGGCAACCTGATGCTGTGCCTGCCCGGGAATCAGGTCCACTCCCCGGTGCAGACGCCGTTTATGCTGACTACCCGAAGCTGGGCGCAGCTGCGTCATCAGCTTTATCAGCAGGAAGGGGATCGCGTATTGCAGTATTTTGGTCATCCTAAATACGGCACTTTCGTGCTGACGCTGGGGCAGGATACTTCAGCATCCAGCCTTATTGATTTGGGAGCTTATGGGTCCACAATGGAAGAGGCGTTACCGGCAGAAAATCCGTGGTCACTGCAGTATGTCGTGCCCTCGATCCCGCAAAGCGCGTTGACGGCGTATTGCCAGGCGCTGCCGCCGCTTTACAGCCAGTCGATTGGCGTTATGCCACGGCAGGTCAGCGATCGGGCGCTGATTGATGCTGTGACGGAGGGGCTACCGCTGACAGCGCGACGTGGGGCAGTGGAAGCATAGCGGCCTGACTGCCAGCCTGAAGGCGGATACGCATGTCCGCCTTCACATTAGCGCAGCCGGTGCACAACCTGGTTGCTGCTGCCGCGCCAGATCAGGGCCGGGTCTTTCAGATCCTGCACAAATTTTCCATCCACCAGCACGTTGATAAGCTTCACCACCTTAAGCTGGGCACTGTTGAGCTCATCCAGCGTATAGCCCGTCCAGACCCAGATATCTTTCCCGCGGCATTCGGCGTGAACGCGCTGCACCAGATTGAGTATCGACGGTACGTTTTGCGGATGCAGCGGATCGCCGCCGGACAGCGACAGTCCCTGACGCTTGATACGCGTATCCTTGAGATCGGCGATAATGCGATCTTCCATTTCCGCAGTGAACGGCAGCCCGGAGTTGAGCCGCCAGGTGCTTTTGTTGTAGCAGCCAGGGCATTCGTGGATGCACCCTGCGACAAAAAGGGTGCAGCGGGTGCCGGGGCCGTTGACGATGTCTACAGGATAATACTGGTGATAATTCATTTTTCGCTTCTCAATTAACGCCATTACTGCGTTGGCTGCATTTGCTCACCCGGGTCACTTACTTATGTAAGCTCCCCGGGATTCGCGCATTTGCCGCCTTGTCCTGGCGTCAATTGCATTGCGAAAAGCAGCGCAGCTTTCCAGGGAAAGGTTACCCTCTCTGTAATTTTGCATCCCTGTACGCCGCGCTTTTGTAGGGTGGGTAAGCGCAGCGCACCCACCGCGTAACTGAACAAAACGGGTCAACCAATCTGCCCGTTTCCGAGATGCTTAACCCTGCGCTTCACCTCTTCCTGCTTGCCGGCGTTGAAGGGGCGCGCGTCGGGGCTACCGAGATAGCCACAAACGCGGCGGGTCACCGATACGCGTGAGGCGTCGTGATTGCCGCATTTCGGGCAGGTAAAGCCTTTGCTGGTGCACTCGAACTCACCGGTGAAACCGCACTCGTAGCACTCGTCGATAGGCGTGTTGGTGCCGTAATAGGGCACGTGCTGATAGCTGTAATCCCACACGTCTTCCAGCGCCTTCAGGTTGTGCTGAATATTCGGGTATTCGCCGTAACAGATGAACCCGCCGCTCGCCAGCGGCGGATAGGGCGCTTCGAAATCAATCTTGTCGTACGGGTTAACCTTCTTCTCTACGTCAAGGTGGAAGCTGTTGGTGTAGTAGCCCTTATCGGTGACGCCCTCCACCACGCCGAACTCGGCGGTGTCGAGGCGGCAGAAGCGGTCGCACAGGTTCTCACTCGGCGTGCTGTAGAGGCTGAACCCGTAGCCGGTCTCATCCTTCCACTGCTCCACCGCCTGACGCAGGCGTTCCACGATAGCCAGCGCTTTGGCGCGCAGCGCCTCACTGTCATAGACATGCTTGCCATACAGCGCGTTGATGGTTTCATGCACGCCGATATAACCCAGCGAAATGGACGCGCGGCCGTCTTTGAAAATCTGCGAAACGTCGTCATCCGCATTTAACCGCACGCCGCACGCCCCTTCCATGTAGAGAATGGGTGCCACCCGGGCTTTAACGCCCTCCAGCCGGGCGATGCGGGTCATCAGTGCTTTACGCGCCAGCGCCAGGCGGTTATCCAGCAGTGCCCAGAACGCGGCCTCGTCGCCTTTTGCTTCCAGCGCGATACGCGGCAGGTTAAGGCTGATAACCCCGAGGTTGTTGCGTCCGTCGTGGATCTGCTCGCCGTTCTCTTCATACACTCCGAGGAAGCTGCGGCAGCCCATCGGCGTTTTGAACGAGCCGGTAACCTTCACGACCTGGTCATAGTTGAGAATATCCGGGTACATGCGCTTGCTGGCGCACTCCAGCGCCAGTTGCTTGATGTCGTAGTTGGCATCGCCCGGCTTGTGATTCAGCCCGTCGCGGATGGCGAACACCAGCTTCGGGAATACGGCGGTTTTACGGTTTTTCCCCAGACCGGCGATGCGGTTACGCAGAATCGACTGCTGGATCAGGCGCGACTCCCAACGGGTGCCGAGGCCAAAGCCGAAGGTCACGAACGGCGTCTGGCCGTTGGCGGTATGCAGCGTATTGACTTCGTACTCCAGCGACTGGAACGCGTCGTAGCACTCTTTTTCCGTGCGGGCGTGGGCGTAGCCGTCCACGTCCGGGATATTCCATTCATGGGCAATCTGACGATGCTTCTCAAAGCTCTCGGTGACAAACGGGGCCAGCACTTCGTCGATGCGGTTAATGGTGGTGCCGCCGTAAATATGGCTCGCGACCTGGGCGATAATCTGTGCGGTAACTGCGGTGGCGGTGGAGATAGACTTCGGCGGCTCGATCTCGGCATTGCCCATCTTGAAGCCGCGCGTCAGCATGCCTTTGAGGTCGATGAGCATGCAGTTGAACATCGGGAAGAAGGGCGAGTAGTCGAGATCGTGATAGTGGATCTCGCCGCGTTCGTGGGCGAGCACCACATCGCGGGGCAAAAGGTGCTGGCGCGCATAGTGTTTGGCGACAATCCCGGCCAGCAGATCGCGCTGAGTTGGGATCACTTTGCTGTCTTTATTGGCGTTTTCGTTCAGGAGCGCCGGGTTGGTTTGCTCCACCAGGCCGCGGATCTCTTTGTTAAGGCGGCCCTGTTTCTCGCGGGCGATATCGCGGTCGTGTCGATACTCAATATAAGCGCGCGCCAGCTGCTTGTAGTTGCCCGCCATCAGCTGATTCTCCACCGCCGTCTGGATCTCATGAATGTCCACTTCACGACGATGCTGCATCTGACTGCTGACGATTTCCGCGACGGTGGCGCAATAGTCTGCGTCATCGACTCCCGCTGCCTGCGCTGCACGAAGAATCGCTTCGTGAATGCGCGCTAAATTGAAAGGTACTTTACACCCGTCTCGTTTCACTACATGCGGTGTCATGATCACTCCATATTAAGCACAGGTTATCCACAGAAACTCCGTCGCGCGGCATGAGGGCTATCTTCCGAATAAATCCTCAGTAACGGCGAAGCCGGCCCGTTTTATCCACAGCCTTGTGTCGGTTTCAACAAAGCCTGACTGGTGAAAGGGTAGCCTGAAATAACAAGATATTGGGCCGCGGTGGATTTTAATGTCTATATATAGTGATTTGCATCAAACAAGTTTGCGGTTTTATTGATGCAGGACAAAGCAAAGCGGCGAGCGCGCTCAGCATCTGCGCTGATGGATGCGAAATATTTACGCCGTGAATTTTTCGATTAAAAAATCGACGAATGCCCGCACCCGTGGGGCCAGGCGGTGGTTGGGATACTTCACCCACAGCGGCTGCGGCACGGGCCAGTAGGGCTCCATAAGCGGCACCAGGCGGCCTGCTGCGATGGGCGGCGCCAGATACCAGTCAGCGAGCGAGACGATGCCCATATCCGCCAGCGCCGCGTCGACCAGCACGTCGGGAAACGTGCTGATAAGAAACGCGTGCTGCTCTTCCATCGCCAGTTCGTCAGTAAGCCAGCTTTGCAGCTTGCCGTTGCCGGGGTTGCGGTGAACGAGGCAGCGGTGATGCAGCAGCTCCTGCAGGTGCTGCGGCGTGCCGAAGCGCGCCAGATAAGCGGGCGACGCGGCGAGCATCATGCGCATCGGGCGGATCTCGCGCGTCACTACCCGGCTGTCCTGTACGGTGCGCTGGCCGACCGCCACGTCTATCCGCTCGCCAATGAGGTTGACGCGGCGCGGGTCCATCGCCAGATCCAGCCGTACCTGCGGGTATCGCGCCTGAAACGCGGGCAAGGCTGGCATCAGCAGATAGCGACCAAAACCGGATAACGCTGACGCGCACCAGCCCTTGCGGCTCGTCGGCGGGTTTTTCCAGCGCCTGATTTAACGCGTGCCACAGCGGCGCCACCTGGTCACGCAGCGCCGCGCCTTCTTCCGTCAGGACTACAAAATGGGTGTTGCGCTGGAACAGCACACGACCAAGCCGCGCTTCCAGCTGGCGCACGCTTTTGCTCACGGCGGCAGGCGTCACGCCCAGCAGGCGCGCGGCGGCGGAAAAACTCTGGCTCTGCGCCGCGGCCAGAAAAGCCGGCAGCAGGCGATGCACGTCGGAAGTCAGCGTCATGGTTGATACCTTTGGTTGAAACAGATATGCCCGGAACCGCACTACAGGTTAATCCTGCGTCGTGCCAACATTACCTCAACAATACCGTTGAGGAGAGAAAAAATGAAAAAAGTACTGGTGCTGGCCGGGCACCGTTACCCGGATGAATCACGCGTTAACCACGCCGCTATCGAGGCGCTGAAGGCGCTGCCACAGGTGACCGTGCATGAGCTGATGCGCGAATACCCGGATTTCCGGATCGACGTGAAGCGCGAGCAGGCGCTGCTGCTGGCTCATGACGCGGTGGTAATGCTGTTTCCATTCTGGTGGTACAGCGCGCCCGCGATTTTAAAAGAGTGGCAGGATCACGTGCT
Organism: Siccibacter colletis; assembly: GCF_000696575.1. GTDB lineage: Bacteria > Pseudomonadota > Gammaproteobacteria > Enterobacterales > Enterobacteriaceae > Siccibacter > Siccibacter colletis. The sequence goes on from NZ_JMSQ01000007.1 coordinate 248,140, forward strand.
GGAGCACGGTTTCGCGTATGGCAGCGGCGGTGACCGCCTGCATGGCAAACCGTTTATGCTGATGGTGTCGACCGGCGGCAACGCTCAGGCGTATTCGCCTCAGGGCTACAACCGGTATCCGATAGAGGAATTCTGGCTGCCGTTCCACGCGATGGCCAATATGACCGGCATGGTCTGGCAGACGCCCGCGCTGATTCAGGGCACGCATGTGCTGAGCGATGCCGATCTCGACGCGGGCGTGGCGCAGTGGCTGAGCCGCGTGAACGCGCTGGTCAGTAAATGATGCCCGGCGGGTGCCGGGTAACATTTACTGTTGCAGCCAAATCACGGCTTCAAAGGGGCGCAGGTTGAGTTCTGCGGGGGCAGGGGAGGCGTCCGGGTAGTTGCTCATCAGCACCTGCCAGTCACCGCTGAGGGCGTCCGGCATCCACTGCTGGCTGTCCCGGCTCAGGTTGGCGACCACCAGCAGCGTCTGGTCCTGCCACTCGCGACGGTAGCACCAGAGGTGCGGATGGTCGGGCAGCAGATCCTGATAGTTGCCCTGGGTGAAGACAGGCTGGGCTTTGCGCAGGCGGATCAGCGTCTGATAGGCGTGAAACACCGAGTCGGGGTCGCTCATCGCCGCCTCGGCATTAATGGACTGATAGTTATCGCACAGGCCGATCCACGGCGTGCCGGTGGTAAACCCGGCGTTAGCGCCTGCCGACCACTGCATCGGCGTGCGGCCGTTGTCCCGTGACTTATGGGCGAGGATCGCCAGCAGCTCTTCCGCCTGGCGGCCATGCCCACGCAGCTCAGCGAACATGTTGTGGCTCTCCACGTCGCGGTAATCGACAATGCGCGTAAAGTGCGGGTTGGTCATCCCCAGCTCTTCGCCCTGGTAGATATAGGGCGTGCCCTGCATACCGTGCAGCACCATCGCCAGCATTTTCGCGGCGGGCACCCGCAGTTCACCCTCATCGCCAAAACGCGACACGATGCGCGGCTGGTCGTGATTACACCAGAACAGCGCGTTCCACGCCCGGTTATGCATGCCCTGCTGCCAGTGGCTGAAGATGGCTTTCAGCGCCACGTAATCCGGCGCGGCAAGGGTCCACTTCTGCCCGCCGGGGTAGTCCACCTTCAGATGATGGAAATTGAAGGTCATTGACAGTTCGCTGCCGTCGAGGGCCGCGTAGCGCTGACAGTGCTCCAGCGTGGTCGAAGACATCTCTCCCACGGTCATCAGCCCGCGCGGCCTGAACACCTCGCGGCTGAACTCCTGCAGGTACTCGTGAATACGCGGCCCGTCGGTGTAAAACAGGCGACCATCTCCCGCCATGTCCGACGCAAACGCCTGATCTTTGGAGACCAGGTTGATCACATCCAGCCGCAGCCCGTCCACGCCGCGATCGGCCCAGAACGCACAGACCTTCTTTAATTCAGCGCGCACCTCCGGGTGTTCCCAGTTGAGATCGGCCTGCTCCGGGGCAAACAGGTGCAGATAGTACTCAGCGCTTTCGGCATGCCAGCGCCAGGCGCTGCCACCAAACTTTGAGCGCCAGTTATTGGGTGCCTGCTCTGGCGTGCCCTCGCGCCAGATATAGAACTGACGATACGCACTGGTTTTGTTCACCGCGTCATGAAACCACGCGTGCTGGGTGGAGGTGTGGTTAAACACCATATCGAGGATAATGCGGATCCCGCGATCGTGCGCCTCGGTCACCAGCCGATCAAAATCATCAAGCGTACCGTACGTCGGGTCGATGGCCGTGTAGTTCGCGACGTCATAGCCGTTATCCACCTGCGGAGAGATATAAAACGGGGTCAGCCAGATCGCATCCACGCCGAGGGTCTGCAGGTAGTCGAGGCGCTGGATCACCCCGGCCAGATCGCCGGTGCCGCTGCCCGTCGTGTCCTGAAAGCTCTTAGGATAGATTTGATAAATCACGCCGTGCTGCCACCAGGGCGGAACTGTTTTCATCTCGTTTTCCTGCATTGCTGAAGAGGGCGTTAGCACTGCCAGGGGCGACACCGGGCAACTGCCTCCGGGTTGTGAAAATCGCTGCGTCAGTAGCAAGCGTAGTCGGGTGCGCAGGGGTGAGCATCTGTTGAAAGGTAAAGAGTGCGTAATCAATGGTGCAGGGGATAAATAAGCAGGGTGATAACGAAGGAGTCAGGCAGAGGTTTGATTGAGAAGTGTTGGTGAGGGGATCGTTCCCGTTAAGGGGCGACAAAAATGAACAGCACGTAAAGGGTTAATTTAACGTGGCGGGGATCACTATCTGTTTCAGCTCAGCCTGACGCGTAATCTGGCCCATAAGCTGAACGGCGGCTTTACGCCCGGCTTCCGCATACCCCAGCGACACACCAACCAGATCCGGGTGCAAAAACGCAATCAGTGGGGTATAGCCGATGCTGGCCAGCTGAATACGCAGTTCCGGATGCTGATGCAAATATTTACCGGCACCAAGCGCCATGGTGTCGGTGCCACACACCACCGCGGTGGTATCCGGCGTCAACGTACGGGTAAAATTTTCATAGCTGTTCACCATCGTCAGGCCCGGCTGCACCACGTGCGGCGTGAGCTGATGGCGTGCGCAGAAGTCCAGATACGCCTGATGGCGACGCAGCCCGGTAGTGATGTCGCTGTCCGGGACGCCGAGGAAGCTGATATGGCGGTGCCCCATATCATACAGGCGCTGAAGCAGCAGCTGCATAGCACCCTCGTCGTCATAGCAGACCGACGCAAATCCCGGCGCATCGCGCGCCACCAGCACCAGCGATGGCTGCCACGGCTGCAGCATCTCCGGCGTTACCCCGCTGAAACCAAAAATCACCACCCCGTCGATATTGCGGCTGCGCAACATCCTGAGATGCTCGGCGATCAGTGCCGGAGAGAACTGGCTCTCCATCATGATCGGGTCATAGCCTTCGGCATAAAAGACCGGCAGCATGGTTTGCACCGCCAGGTTCTCCGACAGCGAATCGAGGCGCGTGACGATTATCGCCACCACCTTATCGCTCTGGCCGCGCATGGCACGTGCCGAGCGTGACGGCGAGAATCCCTGCTCCTGCATTACCGCTTCAACCCGCTCCCGGGTACGTTCATTGACGCCACTTTCGTTATTAAGCACCCGGGAGACGGTGGACTTTCCGACCCCGCTTAGTCGTGCTATGTCTTTGATAGTAAGCCTTTTATTCATCAGTTATTGGATGTCCTCTGTTAGCAATTTGATCACTGAAGGTAAACCTCCTGTTCTGAAAAACAAGGGGTAATGTCTGGTTTAGGAAGGGTTTAGAGAGACGTCAGTAATATACCCACACTTTATGGTGTCTTGCTGCCGCTCACCCGGCCGCAGGATTTCTTATGTTTTTACCGGAGGTGCTATGAATCCTGATCCTGCCCCCGACCCCGCAGGGGTAACGTTCTTCCGGTAATGCAGCCACGCTGCCTTGCCGGACTCCGCAAGGCAGCGACGTTTTTATTCCGTCCCTGCAACTCTGTTTGTGCTCAGGCACCGGCCTCGCCATGCCTGAAAAATAACGCGCACCGATTCCGGGCGCGGAGGGACAGCTATGTCTGTAAAAAATCTGACCCGGCAGCTGCTGGCGCAGCTCAGCCGCCATCTCCCTTATCGTCTGACGCACCGCGATCCGCTGCCGGACGGAAAGATCCTTAAGCGTACCGCGGTTCCCGCGTCGCTTTCCAGTGCCTGTCTGCGCTACGGCAAAGCAAGCCACGCCCAGCTGTGGGCCTTTTTCGGCAGCCATCCGGAAGGGCTCAATGCCCGGGAAGTGACCGCTGCCCGCGAGCGTCACGGTGAAAACGTCATTCCCGGCGAGCAACCCGCCCCGTGGTGGCGTCATCTGTGGCGCTGTTACCGCAACCCGTTCAACCTGCTGCTGACGGTGCTCGGCATCGTCTCGTATGCCACCGAAGACGGGTTTGCGGCGGGCGTGATTGGGCTGATGGTGGCTATCGCAACGCTGCTGAACTTCATTCAGGAGGCCCGCTCCACCCGCGCTGCTGATGCCCTGAAAGCGATGGTGACCAACACCGCCACGGTACGCCGCGTGCTGAACGATCTCGGCGAATATGACTGGCTTGAGATCCCGATAGATCAACTGGTGCCGGGGGATATCGTGAAACTGGCTGCCGGGGATATGATCCCGGCGGATCTGCGCGTGCTCAGCGCCCGGGATCTGTTTGTAGCCCAGGCGTCGCTGACCGGTGAATCACTGCCGGTGGAGAAAGTTGCCTCGACCCGCCATCCCGACCAGACCCACGCGCTGGAGAGCGATACCCTGTGCTTTATGGGCACTAACGTAGTGAGCGGCACAGCGCAGGCGATGGTTATCGCTACCGGGGCCAATACCTGGTTTGGTCAGCTGGCCGGGCGGGTAAGCGGCCAGGAGAGCGAACCCAACGCTTTCCAGCAGGGCATTGGTCGCGTCAGCATGCTGCTGATCCGCTTTATGCTGGTGATGACCCCCGTGGTGCTGCTGATCAACGGCTTCACCAAAGGTGACTGGTGGGAAGCGGCGCTGTTCGCCCTGTCGGTGGCGGTCGGCCTGACGCCGGAGATGTTACCGATGATCGTCACCTCGACTCTGGCGCGCGGCGCGGTGAAGCTGTCGAAGCAGAAAGTGATCGTCAAGCATCTGGATGCTATCCAGAATTTTGGATCAATGGATATTCTCTGCACTGACAAGACCGGCACGCTGACCCAGGATCGCATCATGCTGGAAACGCACACGGATATCGCCGGGAACCGCTGCGATCGGGTGCTGGAAAACGCCTGGCTGAACAGCCACTACCAGACCGGCCTGAAGAATCTGCTTGATGTGGCGGTCCTGGAGGGGCTGGATGAGGCCCGCGCCCGTGAAGCCGCGGCATGCTGGCAGAAAGTGGATGAGATCCCCTTTGATTTTGAACGCCGGCGCATGTCGGTGGTGGTCTCCCGGGAGGCGCAGACGCACCAGCTGATCTGCAAAGGCGCGCTGGAGGAGATCCTCAGCGTCTGCACCCACGCCCGGCAGGGTGACGACGCCGTGGTGCTGGATGCGGCCCGGCTGGAGAACGTGCGCCGCGTTACAGACGATCTGAACCGGCAGGGGCTGCGCGTGGTGGCGGTTGCCACCCGTCAGCTGCCGGCGCGCGCAGGAGATTACAGCCGTGTGGATGAGTCGGATCTGATCCTCGAAGGCTACATTGCTTTCCTCGATCCGCCGAAAGAGAGCACCGCACCGGCGCTGAAAGCCCTGCACGCCAGCGGGATCGCGGTGAAGATCCTCACCGGTGACAGTGAGCTGGTGGCGGCCAAAGTGTGTCGCGACGTCGGGCTGGTCACCGGTGACGTGGTGACCGGCGCCGGGCTGGATGCCATGCGCGATGAGGAACTGGCCGCGCTTGCCAGACGCACCACGCTGTTTGCCCGTCTGACGCCGCTGCAAAAAGAGCGCATTGTGCATCTGCTGCGCGAAGAGGGCCATGTGGTGGGCTTTATGGGTGACGGCATCAACGATGCGCCCGCGCTGCGCGCGGCGGATATCGGGATTTCCGTGGATGGCGCGGTGGATATTGCCCGCGAAGCCGCCGATATCATTCTGCTGGAAAAAAGCCTGATGGTGCTTGAAGAAGGGGTTCTCGAAGGGCGGCGCACCTTTGCCAACATGCTGAAATACATAAAAATGACTGCCAGCTCTAACTTCGGCAATGTGTTCAGCGTACTGGTGGCCAGCGCCTTCCTGCCGTTTCTGCCGATGCTGCCGCTGCATCTGTTGATCCAGAACCTGCTCTACGATGTGTCCCAGGTGGCGATCCCGTTCGATAACGTTGATGAGGAGCAGATCCGCACGCCGCAGCGCTGGAACCCGGCCGATCTCGGACGCTTTATGCTGTGCTTTGGCCCGATCAGCTCGCTGTTCGACATCATTACCTTCTGCGTGATGTGGTGGGTGTTCCAGGCCAACGTGCCGGAGGCGCAGACCCTGTTCCAGTCCGGCTGGTTTGTGGTCGGGCTGCTCTCCCAGACGCTGATTGTGCATATGATCCGCACCCGCCGCGTGCCGTTCCTGCAAAGCCGCGCCGCCTGGCCGCTGATCGTCATGACGCTGCTGGTGATGTCAGTGGGTATCACGCTGCCGTTTACACCGCTGGCCGGCTGGCTGCATCTGCAGGCGCTGCCGCTCAGCTACTTCCCGTGGCTGGTGGGAATTCTGGCGGGCTATATGGTCATGACGCAGTGGGTGAAAGGGATCTACACCCGCCGATTTGGCTGGCAGTAATCTCATAAATGGCGAGATGTTATAGTGCTCTCGCCATTAGCTTGATGAATAGTCCCTGGCATGGTAACTGATTGTTTTTGCCGCATCTGGCCCGTCAGAAAAAAGGAACTGCTATGGTCTTTCCGCGTCGTTTAGTGCTGTTGCTCTGCTCATTAATGACCGCTTATCCGGCGCTGGCTGCCCCCGCCGGCGATCTGCCGCTGATGCCCTGGCCGCAAAAGGTTGAACGACCGGCAGGCCAGGGTGAGCTGGTCCTGAACAATGCGGTAACCATTGCGGTACGCGGCGATGATATGGGCGACGCGGTTGAGCGGTGGCGCGAGCGTATCGCACGTCAGACCGGCTGGGTGCTGAAACCGCAGCCGGCCCAGCCTGGCGCACCGACCATTAGCATCGTTATCAAACAAAAAGTGGCGGCGGTTCCGCAGGCAGACAGCGACGAGCGCTATCAGCTGAGCGTGACCTCCGACGGCGTCAAGCTCACCGCGAATACCCGTTTTGGTGCGATGCGCGGCATGGAGACGCTGCTACAGCTTATTCAGAATGGTCCCCGCCATACTGCGATCCCACTGGTGTCGATTGAGGACGTGCCGCGCTTCCCCTGGCGTGGGCTGCTGCTTGATTCGGCGCGTCACTTTATGCCGCTGCCGGATATTCTGCGCCAGCTGGATGGCATGGCCGCGGCGAAGCTCAATGTCTTTCACTGGCATCTGACGGACGATCAGGGCTGGCGTTTCGCCTCGGCCCGCTATCCGAAGCTGCAACAGCACGCCAGCGACGGGCAATTCTACACCGCAGAGCAGATGCGCGAGGTAGTGCGCTACGCTGCGGCGCGCGGTATTCGCGTGGTGCCGGAAATCGATCTGCCGGGGCACGCTTCGGCTATCGCCGTTGCTTATCCCGAGCTCATGAGCGCCCCCGGTCCGTATGAGATGGAGCGCCGCTGGGGCGTGCTCAAGCCGGTACTCGACCCGACGAAGGAGGCGACCTGGACCTTTATCGATGCGCTGGTCGGGGAACTGGTTGCCATTTTCCCCGATGGCTATCTGCACATTGGCGGCGATGAGGTGGACGATAGCCAGTGGAAAGCGAACCCGGCGATTCAGAACGTCATGAAAGCGAAAGGGCTGGCAGACAGTCACGCGCTTCAGGCGTGGTTCAATCAGCGCGTGGAGAAGATCCTTGAAAAACATCAGCGCCGCATGGTGGGCTGGGATGAGATTTTCCATCCTGACCTGCCAAAAAGCATTCTGATCCAGTCCTGGCAGGGGCAGGACGCCCTCGGCAATATCGCCAGCCAGGGTTACAAGGGCATCCTTTCTACCGGATTCTATCTTGACCAGCCACAGTCGACGGCCTATCACTACCGCAATGAGGTGTTGCCGCAGGGGCTGCATGATGTGGATGTGATTGCTGCTGACGACAGCGCGCAGAGCTGGGCCTTTACCCTGCCGCGTCTCAAGGGCAGCCCGGTTGAGGGCAGCTTTACGCTGATTAATCACCCGCAGCACGGCTGGCGCGGCTTTATTGATTTTAACGGCAAGTCGCGTCGCGCCCTGCACGACATTCAGTGGCTCAGCGATACGCAGCTGACGTTTCGGGTTGATACCTGGATGGGCGATACCCAGGCGGTGTTTACCCTCAACGATCGGCAGCTCAGCGGCTACACGCTGCTCGGTAACGCACGCTATCCCACTACCGGCAGCAAACTGGATGCGGTGCCAGCCGGACGGGCGCCGGTGGTGCCGTCCATAGCCCAGAGCAGCAATATTATTGGCGGTGAAGCGGCGCTATGGGCGGAAAATGTGGTTGCGCCGGTGCTGGATATCAAACTCTGGCCGCGTGCTTTTGCCGTCGCTGAACGACTCTGGTCTGCGCAGGACGTTAACGACGTCAGCAATATGTATCAGCGCCTGGAGGCCATCGACAGCTGGAGTACGGTATCGGTAGGGCTGCGCCAGCATACTCAGCAGGTGGAGCAGTTCACCCGTCTTGGCGGCAGCCGCGGCGTGCTGCCGCTGCAAATTCTCGCGCAGGCCATCGAGCCGGCGCAGTATTACACCCGACAGCATCTCAAATTCCAGGCGGGAAATTACCATCAGTTTGAACCGCTCAACCGTTTTGCCGATGCGTTACCCGCCGAGAGCGAGGAGGTGCGCCAGATCAACGGCTGGGTCAGCGCGCTGATTGCCGACCCGGAGAGCAGCGAAAGCGCCGGGGCGCTGCGCCACGTATTCAGCCGCTGGCAACATAACGTGCCGGACGTGCTGGCGCTGACGAGCGAGAATTATCAGCTGGCGGCGCTGAAGCCGGTGGTACAGGACGTTGAGACGCTGGCGGGGCTGGGTATTCGGCTGGTGGATGTGGTGGCCCGACAGGGAACGCTGAACCCGGACGAGCGCGCCGTGATCCAGAAACAGCTCGACAGCGCGGCGCTCACCCGCGATGAAGTGGTGATCGCGGCCGTGACGCCGCTGCAGCGCTTGCTGAATGCGACGGTTGCGGAATAAGGCTTTTCACTCTGCCCGCTGGCGGGGAGGGAAGGCCGTCGCCCGTAAAAAAGGCCACCGCGGTGGCCTTTTTCCTGAGTGCTCGCGCTTAGCGACGCACCGCGATGGCTTCAATTTCAATCTTCACGTCTTTTGGCAGACGGGCCACTTCCACACAGGAGCGCGCCGGGAAGGTGGCGTTGTGCTCGGTGAAGAACGCTTCGTACGTAGCGTTAACGGTGGCGAAATCATTAAGATCTTTGACGAACACGGTGGTTTTTACGATATCGCCCACTTTCAGGCCAGCCGCTTCCACAATCGCCTTAACGTTATCCAGCGACTGACGCGCCTGCGCGGCGATGTCGTCCGGCACGGTGCCGGTTTTCGGATCCACCGGGATCTGACCGGAAGTGATGATCATATTGCCCAGATCGACGCCCTGAACATACGGGCCGATAGCTGCGGGTGCATTTTCCGTCGCGAGAGTGCGGGACATAATTTCTCCTGAAGTTAGCTGCAGTGGGTAAGACTCGGGTCATTATACACATCATCATTGCGGCTGCACGGCTGGCAAAAAGCCCTCGCGCCGCCGCAAATGCGGCTGTTAGCCGTTAGCCAGTACCACGTGATGCGAGAACTCTTTCTCGCAGTATTTGCACTTGAGGGCGATATCCCCGGCACGCTGTTTCACGCCGAAGCTGGAGGCCACCGGCTCGTTGCGGCTGATGCAGTTGCCGTTCGGGCACACCAGCACGCCAACAATACGCTCCGGCAGGCTCGGGCGGCTTTTGCCCACCACGTCGTAGTCGTCGATCCGGTTAACCGTTGCCTGCGGGGCATACAGCGACAGCTGGTTTACCTGCTCGTCGGTCAGGAAGGTGTTCTCGATTTTAATCAGATCCTTGCGGCCCATCTCACCGGACGGCAGGTTGAGGCCGATGGTGATGCGCTGGTCGGTTTCGGTGAGCTTAAACAGGGTGAGTAGCTTGAAGCCGACCTGGGCCGGAATATGGTCAATCACCGTGCCGCGTTTGATGGCTTCAACCTGAAGTTTATTGTCGTGTGTCATGTGCATTCTCCCCTTACAGCGCCAGATCGCGATTCAGAACCAGCGCCAGCAGTGCCTGGCGCGCGTAAATACCGTTGCCCGCCTGCTGGAAATACCAGGCGTGCGGCGTTTTATCCACGTCGGTGGTGATCTCATCCACGCGCGGTAGCGGATGGAGCACCTTCATGTTGTCGCGCGCGCCCTGCAGATCGGCCGCGCGCAGCACAAACTGCGCTTTCACGTTGGCGTACTCCGACGGGTCGAGACGCTCTTTCTGCACGCGGGTCATATAGAGAATGTCCACTTGCGGCATCACCTCGTCGATAGTGTCATGCAGGCTCCAGGCGATGCCCTTCTCATCAAGCATATCGAGAATGTACTGCGGCATCGCCAGCGCGCCCGGCGCGATAAACCAGAAGCGGTTGCCGCTGAACTTCGCCAGCGCCTGGGTGAGCGAGTGCACGGTGCGGCCATACTTCAGGTCGCCGACCATCGCAATGTTCAGGTTTTCGAGGCGCCCCTGTGTTTCCTGAATGGTGAACAGATCGAGTAGCGTCTGGGTCGGATGCTGGTTTGCGCCATCGCCCGCGTTCAGCACCGGCACGCCGCCGGAAAACTCGGTTGCCAGACGCGCCGCGCCCTCCTGCGGGTGGCGCATCACGATGGCATCCACATAGGTGCCGATAACCGAAATGGTATCAGCGAGGGTTTCGCCCTTTTTGCCCAGCGAGGTGTTGCTGCTGTCCGAGAAACCTACCACCGACGCGCCCAGGCGATGGATCGAGGTTTCAAACGACAAACGGGTGCGGGTCGAGGCCTCAAAGAAGCAGCTGGCGATCACCTTATGCTTCAGCAGCTCCGGCTGCGGGTTCGCTTTCAGCTTTGCAGCGGTCGCCAGCACCAGTTCAAGTTCTTCACGACTGAGATCGTTTATGGAAATGATGTGTTTCTGATAAAGCGGATTCGTCATGGTTGTCTCCTGAACGCCGGGCAAAAAAAAGCCCCTCAACGAGGGGCTTCAGTAATGGGGTAATGCAGCGGAAAGAAAAAATGGGGCTGCTGCGCCAGCGCTGTGGCGACGCGACAAGACGGATTGTTCAGTCAACAGAACCATGCTTCCTCCCGGCAAATTGCCCGGCATTATACCCGCCTGGGATCGCATATCAAGGATCGAACGCACATTCCCGGTAAGCTAATCGATTACCTTGCATAAAAAATCATTAATAGTGAATAAATCAGGCAGGCGTCGGGCAAGGCTCAGGGCAGCTATCTGTGGAAATATGCGCTGGCGCAGGTTTAGCGCATAAAGCACTGGTACGAATGCGGCATTCCTCGTATAACGGTGAAAATGAAACATCGTTTTAATTAAGGGGTAAATCATGCTGACTGGAAATATTAACGTTCTGCGTCCGTGGCTGCAGGCGGATCTGCGCGAGGCGATTGAGTGGGTGAAGCAGAACATCACCGACGCGACGCCGCTGGGTAAACATGACATCGACGGCAACCGCCTGTTCTGCCTGGTATCCGAAGACAGCACCCAGCCGATCGCCGAGCGCCGTGCCGAGTACCACGCCCGCTATCTGGATATTCAGATTGTCATGCGCGGCACCGAAGGCATGACCTTCAGCACGCTGCCGGCCGGTACGCCGGACACCGACTGGCTGGCGGATAAGGACATCGCGTTTCTGCCGGAAGGCGAGCAGGAGAAGACCTTCGTGATGCAGAAAGGGGATTTCGTGGTGTTCTGGCCGGGCGAAGTTCACAAGCCGCTGTGCGCCGTGGGCGCGCCCGCCACCGTGCGTAAAGTCGTGGTGAAAATGCTGGTGGCGTGAGGTTGATGGCTGCTGGCGGGTGCGCTGCGCTTACCCGCCCTACAAACTATCCCGTAGGGTGGATAAAAATCGTAGGGTGGGTAAGCGTCAGCGCACCCACCATTAAAACCGAGTGCAAAATCGTAGGGTGGGTAAGCGCCAGCGCACCCACCATAAAAACCGAGTGCAATATCGTA